>DDPF01000013.1 GCA_002342065.1 Bacteroidetes bacterium UBA2475
ATTAAAATAGGTAGTTAAGCTAAAAGCAAAAGCAAAAGGTATGGCAAAATATAAAATTGCAAATAAATTAAGAAACGGGCTAAGAATACAAAAGGAAAGCATTAAAATGGCAAGTATTAAACTCATTTGATTAATGAGTTTAATGTTTTTTACATCATTTTGATTTTTGGCATGTTGTATACCTAAGTATATTATTTTTGTATAAAATTTTTTCATTAAAAATATTACTGTTTTCCTTTTTAAATATAGGATTAAATATGATTAATTACTATATTTTATTCAAACCTTAAACTATCAATAGGATCCAACTTAGAAGCCCTATTGGCCGGTAAGTAACCGCTTAACAAACCAACCACAATACAAATTATAACGCCTGTAATTATCCAAAACCATGGAATAAAAAATCCGGTATCCAAAGCAAAACTTATTAAGTTGCCAATAATAATGCCGAGCAAGATCCCAAACAAACCACCCATTACACAAATTACAACGCTCTCAATTAAAAATTGGTATTTAATTGCTTTCTGTGTTGCGCCTAATGCTTTTCTTATTCCAATCTCTCTTGTACGTTCGGTAACGCTTACCAGCATTATATTCATTAGTCCAATGGCCGCGCCCAGAAGGGTTATTAAGCCAATGATAGTAGCGCCAAGCGTTACTGTTTTAAGATCTTTAATTAAGATAGAAGCCAGGTTATCTGATTTTACAATATCAAAATTATCTACCGCTGTTGTTGGGATCTTCCTTACTTTTCTAAAGACCGCTCTTGCTTCGTACAAAATATTATCCAACATAGAACTACTTTTGGTCAGTACATTTATTGTAAAGCTCATATTATCACTTCCAAAATATTGCCGTGCGTTTGTAAGTGGAATAATGCATAGCTTATCACCACCAAAACCTGCACTGTTGCCTTTACTTTTTAGTACACCAACAATTTTATAGCGCGAAGCACCAATTTTAATTGTTTTATCAATAGCACTTTCATTCTCTGTGAACAAGACTTTTTCAATATCCTTTCCTATAATAACAATGGGTGCGCCGCTGTTTACTTCGTAAGCATTAAAATTTCGTCCACGCTCAAGATCGTAACCCGCAGTTAAAATATAATTCTCGTCGCTACCAAAAACCTGTATGTTGGGGTTTGTTTTTTTGCTCCCGTATTTTATTCGTGTTGCCATATTTGCCATGGTAGATACAGAAGTAACTACAGGATAATTAAATTCATTTTTAAATCTAAGGGCCTCTTTAAATTTAATATTATCAAAGGTCTTAGCTTTTTTTCCACGCTGACCCACACGAATATTAATATCCGCATTACGGATGGTAAAGGTGTTGGCGCCCATACTTGTAAAATTGTTGTTGATGCCATTCTTTATCGCGTCAATAGCAGAAAGTATTCCAACCAGGGCCGTAATACCAATGGCGATGATGAGCATAGTAATAATAGCACGCAAACGATTAGCTTTAATAGAATCAAGTGCAATGGAAATATTTTCTTTAACGTAGATCAATACTTAAAGTTAAGCAATAACTAATTGTGAAAAGAAATTAAAGGATGAGAAGCATTAGGAATTTTTGAACGGCAAAGGCTGACGTAAAATGGAAGAGGTAAAACGGAAAATGGAGTGTACATTTTCCATCGTCCCTTTTACATTTTCCATTATTTGTAGATTTCCTTTTTAGCAGCTAGCAACGTATTCTTAATTAAAGAAGCAATGGTCATTGGTCCAACACCACCGGGTACAGGAGTTATGTAACTGCACTTAGGAGCTACTTCATCAAACAGTACATCGCCTTTTAATTTGTAACCACTTTTGGTTTCGGTGCTGGCAACGCGGGTTGTGCCTACATCAATAACAATAGCACCATCTTTTACCATGTTGGCTTTTAAAAACTCGGGGCTACCCAGTGCGCAAATAATAATATCTGCTTTTAAAGTGTGAGAAATAAGATCTTTTGTTTTGCTATGACAAAGTGTAACCGTGCAATTTCCTAATGCTGTATTTTTTGCAAGCAAAATACTCATTGGTGAACCAACAATATGGCTGCGACCAATAACTACACAGTTCTTTCCGCTGGTCTCAATGTTGTACGCAGATAATAAATGTACGATACCATAAGGTGTTGCACTAACATAACAAGGTAAATTCAATACCATGCGTCCAACGTTAATAGGATGAAAACCATCCACATCTTTACTTGGTTTAACGGCTTCAATAATTTTGTGTTCGTTAATGTGGCGGGGTAGAGGTAACTGTACAATAAATCCGTCCACATCATTATTATTGTTAAGATCGTGAACGGCTTGTAATAATTTTTCTTCTGTAACATATTCAGGAAAACGCAAAAGTGTTGATTTAAAACCAACACGCTCGCAGGCTTTTATTTTGCTTGCTACATAAGTTTCGCTGCCACCATCATTGCCCACTAAAATAGCGGCAAGATGTGGTTGTTTTAAACCCGAAGCCATCATTTGTGTAACTTCAACGGCTATGTCTTCCTGTAGTTCGAGTGATATTTTTTTTCCGTCTATGAGTTGCATTCTAATATTCTATTATTTTGTAGTATTGAATTATTTCTTCAGTATGCAATTTAGAGTTTTGTAAGGTCATTGTTGCTGAAATTTTATGTTTACTATAAAAATCGCCAGAATATCTGGCGGTACTTATTGAGTCGCCATTTATCATTTCGGGTTTTGCTATAAATTTAAAAGAAGTATTACCAACATATAAATGTGATTTAGTAAATCTTACTTTACCTTTAAATAATGCACCACACCCTTTATCCGGAGAGTGACTTTTGTAAGTGCCGCGTTGCTCTTTTGTAATTTCAATTGACATCTGACATCTTGATGAAGGGGCAAACCAAACACCAAACATGTTTACCGGATATTTGGATATTTTTTTACAGGTTGTATTTGTAAAGCATAAAACAAATAAAATAAATATGGAAATTATTTTTCTGATAAGTGTATCTTAATTGTCAAATTACTTCGGCATTCCATTACCCATTCCCTTTGGCATGTTACGCATTAATTTGCTCATAGCATTTTTATCGTTCATCATGCGCATCATTTTGCGGGTATCTTCAAACTGTTTTAATAATTTGTTAACCTCTTGTATGCCTTGTCCGCTGCCTTTTGCAACACGTTGCCTGCGCGATCCGTTTATTAATTCAGGCTTGCTTCTTTCTTCGGGTGTCATGCTAAAGATGATGGCTTCAATACCTTTAAAAGCATTGTCATCAATATCCATATCCTTTACAGCCTTACCAACGCCAGGGATCATACCAACCAGGTCTTTTATGTTACCCATTTTTTTGATCTGGTGTAGCTGACCTAAAAAGTCATTAAAATCAAATTTATTAGTAGCAATTTTCTTGCTTAATTTTCTTGCTTCTTCTTCGTCAAATTGTTCTTGTGCACGTTCAACTAACGTTACAACGTCACCCATACCCAAGATCCTATCGGCCATACGTTCGGGATAAAACACATCCAATGCGTCCATCTTTTCGCCTGTACCAATAAATTTAATAGGTTTGTTTACAATGCTTTTAATAGATAAAGCTGCACCACCACGGGTATCGCCATCTAATTTGGTTAAAATAACGCCGTCAAAATCCAAACGGTCGTTAAATGCTTTTGCAGTATTAACAGCATCCTGGCCGGTCATACTATCTACCACAAATAAAATTTCGTTTGGCTGAATTGCTTTTTTAAGATCAGCAATTTCGTTCATCATTGCCTCATCTACCGCTAAACGACCGGCTGTATCTATTAATACAACAGAGTTGCCATTTTCTTTAGCTTGTTTAATAGCAGCCTCTGCAATTTTAGTTGGATTTTTTTCTTCGCGGTTACTAAATACTTCAATATCTAATTGCTCTCCTAATACATGTAATTGGTCAATAGCAGCCGGACGGTAAACGTCGCAAGCAACCATCAACGGTTTTTTGCCTTTTTTAGTTTTTAAATAGTTGGCTAATTTTCCGGTAAAAGTTGTTTTACCCGAACCCTGTAAACCACTCATTAAAATAATGGTAGGGTTGCCACCTAAATAAATATCTTCTTTGGTACCACCCATTAACTGGGCTAACTCATCGTGGGTGATCTTAACTAATAATTGTCCGGGAGATACAGATGTAAGCACGTTTTGGCCTAAAGCCTTTTCTTTTACTGTATCGGTAAATGTTTTAGCAACTTTATAGTTAACGTCGGCATCAAGGAGTGCTTTACGCACTTCTTTCATGGTTTCTGCAACGTTTATTTCTGTAATTTTACCCTGGCCCTTTAAATTTTTTAAAGCGCGATCGAGTTTATCCTGCAAATTATCAAACATGGTACTTTTTTTAAATAGAATACAAATTTAGGAAATTGAATGTAATTTTACATGATTAAAAAATGAACCACGAACATTATATGCAATTAGCATTAGACCTTGCCCAACAAGGTTGGCCTAATGTAGCACCCAACCCAATGGTGGGCTGTGTAATTGTGCATAATAATACGGTGGTGGCACAAGGCTACCATCAACAATATGGTTTACAACACGCAGAAGTAAATGCTATAAATGATCTGAATACAGAGATAGATCCAAAAGAATGTATCTTATATGTTAGCCTTGAACCCTGCTCGCATCAGGGCAAAACGCCGCCATGTGCTGATCTTATTGTTCATAAGGGATTTAAAACGGTTGTAGTGGCTTGTAAAGACCCAAATCCATTGGTTTCCGGTAACGGCATTGCCAAATTAAAACAAGCTGGCATTAATGTAATTGAAGGTATTTTGGAACCGGAAGCAAACAAATTGAACAGACGTTTTATTACTTTTTTTGAAAAGAAAAGACCTTATTATATTTTAAAATGGGCGCAAACGGCCGATGGTTTTATGAGTCGAGACCCTTTACCTGCTAATAAAGCCGATAATAAAATAAGCGGACCAGAAGCCCAGAAAATGGTTCACGCTTTAAGGGCCAGCGAGATGGCCATTATGGTAGGCAAAAATACAGTGTTATTGGACGATCCAAGTCTTACTACGCGTTTAGTAGAAGGAAAGAACCCGATCAGGATCTTTATTGATAAGAATTTAGAGGTACAGGATGCTTTTAATATTTATGCTAAAGATGCCGAAACCATTGTGTTTAATGGTGTTAAAGATGAAGTAAGGGATCATATTCAATTCATAAAATTAAATTTTGAGGTAAATATTTTGTCACAGATCTCCGATAAATTGGTTGAGCTTAAGATCCAAAGTGTTTTGGTGGAGGGAGGAACGACCTTATTGAACGATTTTATACAGCAAAATATATTTGACGAGATATTGGTCTTTGAGAACCCCAACTTAAAATTCGGAACCGGAAGAAAAGCCCCTCAGATGAATTTAGTAGGCCATTTTGACCAGATTGGAGAGGATAAATTATATAAATTTTTGGGCTAAAAAGCCTTTAAAGGTCAAATTAAGAGATATTAGGGTCTAAAATGTTGAAATATTTGGTTTTAAATTTTGCAAATTAATATTCTTCTCGTATATTTGCGTCCCTTTAAAAAGGGAAATTTAATTAGAAATAAAGATAATAAATCATGTCACGTATTTGTCAGTTAACCGGAAAAAAAGCAATGGGTGGGAACAAAGTATCCTTTTCAAACGCTAAATCTAAACGTCAGTTTAAAGTAAACTTAAAACGTAAACGTTTTTTTATTCCTGAAACAGGAGAGTGGGTAACATTACGTGTTTCTACTTCAGCATTAAAGAACATTAATAAAAAAGGTATTAGTGCCTGCATAAAAGAAGCCAAAGCAAGTGGCATTTTAGCAGCATAATTTTTAAAAAAGAATAGCAATGGCTAAAAAAGGAAATAGAATACAGGTAATATTAGAGTGTACAGAGCACAAAGAAAGCGGTAAGCCGGGAACCTCTCGTTACATTACTACAAAGAACAAAAAGAACACTACAGAGCGTATTGAATTAAAAAAATACAACTCAGTGTTAAAGAAAATGACAGTTCATAAAGAAATTAAATAATCGTATAGTTTAAGAAAACATGGCAAAGAAAGTAGTTGCAACGCTAAAGAGCGGAAAAGGTAAAGATTTTACGAAAGTTATTAAAATGGTTAAATCACCAAAAACTGGTGCTTATAGCTTCAAAGAAGAAATTGTACACAACGATCACGTTGCTGATTTCTTAAAAGATAAATAAGTTAACAAACATTTTATTTAGTTATTAAAAGAAATTCTTTCCTTTAAACCGGAAAGAATTTTTTGTTTTAACCATATTATAACTAAACACTTATCCTGATCACTATTAACTTATTCCTAATAACTAATATAAAATGAGTTTTTTCTCAAAATTATTTACAAAAGAAAATAAAGAAAGCTTAGACCAGGGCCTTACCAAAACCAAAGAAAGTTTTTTTGGTAAAATTACCAAAGCACTTGCAGGTAAAAGTTCTGTTGATGCCGATGTGTTGGATAACCTTGAAGAAGTTTTAATTACAGGCGATGTTGGTGTAAGCACCACATTAAAAATAATTAAACGTATTGAAGAGCGTGTAAAAAAAGATAAATACGTTGGTGCAGATGCTTTAAATACTTTATTAAAAGAAGAAATTTCGGGGCTACTTTTAGAGAATAGTAAGAACCACAACTCATCACATTTTTCGGAGCCATTAAAAAATAAACCACATGTAATAATGGTTGTGGGTGTTAATGGTGTTGGCAAAACAACTTCTATTGGAAAGATAGCATATCAATACAAACAAGCCGGCAAATCGGTTATACTAGGTGCAGCAGATACATTTCGTGCAGCAGCAGTTGATCAGTTAACCATTTGGAGCGAACGCGTAGGTGTGCCAATCGTTAGCCAGGGTATGGGTGCCGATCCGGCAAGTGTTGCTTTTGATACACTAAGCAGCGCTAAATCAAAAGATGTGGATGTTGTTATTATTGATACTGCGGGACGTTTACATAATAAAGTTAATCTCATGAACGAGTTAACCAAAATTAAGAACGTGATGAAAAAAGTATTGCCCGATGCACCACACGAAGTACTTTTAGTACTGGATGGTAGTACCGGACAAAATGCAATAGAACAATGCAAACAATTTACTGCGGCTACTGATGTAACAGCATTAGCAGTAACAAAATTAGATGGTACCGCTAAAGGTGGTGTGGTTATAGGTATATCTGACGAGTTTAAAATTCCCGTAAAATATATTGGTGTAGGCGAGAAGATGACTGACCTGCAGGTATTCGATCCAAAGGAGTTTGTGGATAGCTTGTTCAGTAAGTAAGCTTTAAAAACTTAAAGTATAAGTTGTTTGAGTTTCAAAATCCAAAAAAACACTATCTAATGTATTTGTTGTAATTCCGTTTTTTATTTTTAAGATATTCATTCGCCATAATCCCATTGCTTTTTGTGATCCCAGGTATGATTTATAACCGTTACGCAACTCCCTTGAGGTTATAATTGTTTGAAAAAGATAGTTAAAAGGATCATTTGTATCCCATAATTCATGTTTAATATCAATTGAAATTGAATCCGGATAAATTATTGAAGTAGCTTGATCTAATTTTACTGCAAATGAATATACCCAAGGAAGAGTTTTTAATTGATAATTTGGATTACTGGTATTATTTTTTCCAATATTAATTGTTGAAACAGAAGGCTGAGAGCTGTAACCTTCTGTTTCAGAACGTTTCACTCTCAATTCATATGAATAATCTATGCTTTGATTAACTTCTACGTTTTCAAAGATAAATGCCCCGTTATTATCAGTTCTGGTGGTTATTGAAGTTGAATATTTTTTGCTCGCATCACCATATGTAACAAAATATACTGGATAATTTTTTAAGGGTAATCCAGAAGCAGTATTTACAACCGTTCCACGAAATGTTTCATGATTGATCTTGTCTTTTTTTTTGCAACTAAAAAGTAACAAAATAGAAAAATATAAAATTATTTTTAGGTGATAATTGAATTGCATACTTATGTCTAAGATAATCAATTTTATGATCAAATTATCTTATTATCAACCAAAAACCTATTTAATTTCTCTTCTGCTTTTTCTTTTGCTTTTTGAGTTGTAAAAACTTCAGCGCTCCAGTGTTCTGGTTTTTTTGTTTGTTTTTCTTTATCGTTTTGTATACGATCTAATTTTACTTCAGTTTCAATTACCTCGTTCACAAATTTAAAAGCCAATTCGTTCTTGCTATTTATAAGATCTAATAATAAACTTCTTTTTTTAAAAGAAACCAGTTCAGCGTTTGGTATTTGGTAATGCGCTGCCAGTTTATAAACGTTTTGCATTAATTGTTTTTTAGCTTCTTCGGTCATGTTATTTTTATTAGAGGCGTAAAAGTAAGCAAATAATGCCGCCAGACCTTTAAGGTTTTAACAGATTTAATTATAAACCTTGAAGGTCTGGATAGTTAATAGCGTTTTTGTTAATTAAAAGCCAATTTACAGAGAATGAAATCTTTACATTTTAGGGTCCATTATTGTTAACCCAATATTAACAAAACTATCAACAATTACCTTTCTGTTAAATATTTTAAAATATTGATTATCAATACATTAAAATAAATCAATTATACCTAAAATGGTTCAATTTGTAATTATATTTGTAGTCCGTTTTAGTAAGACAAAAGCGTTTAATTAATCAATTATGTTTAACCCCTCAAACTAAGTCTTAGTAGTTTGATACAAGTAAATTAAAAATGTCAGAAAAAGTTCTAGTAGGTAATGCGGATTTCGATTGGAATTCGATTGGTAAAAAACAAGACAATTATACAACAGATGAAAAAGAGAAGTTGGATGAATTGTATGGTAAAGCGTTAAGCACAATAACAGATGCTCAAATTATTGAGGGTACTGTTGTAGCTAAAAACAACCGCGAAGTAGTTGTAAATATTGGTTATAAATCAGATGGTGTTGTTGCTCTTTCAGAGTTTCGTTATAATCCGGATTTAAAATTAGGAGATAAAATAGAAGTATTTATTGAGTCTACTGAAGATACTAATGGTCAATTAGTATTATCTCATAAAAAAGCACGTGCCAACAAAAGCTGGGATCGTGTTAATGAAGCACTTAATACTGATGAAATTATTAAAGGTTTTGTTAAGTGTCGTACTAAAGGTGGTTTAATTGTTGATGTATTTGGTATTGAAGCATTTTTACCAGGTTCACAAATTGACGTTAAGCCTATTCGTGATTACGATGTTTACGTTGGTAAAACAATGGAATTTAAAGTTGTTAAGATCAACAATGAATTTAAAAACGTAGTTGTTTCTCACAAAGCTTTAATTGAAGCTGAAATTGAAACACAAAAACGCGATATCATCTCTAAATTAGAAAAAGGACAAGTATTAGAAGGAACTGTGAAGAACATTACTTCTTATGGTGTGTTTATTGATCTTGGTGGTGTTGATGGTTTAATTCACATTACAGATCTATCTTGGGGTCGTATTAACCACCCTGAAGAGATCGTTAAATTAGATGAGAAGATTCAGGTTGTAATTCTTGAATTTGATGATGATAAAAAACGTATTGCTTTAGGTTTAAAACAATTAACCCCACATCCTTGGGAAGCTTTAAACTCTGAGTTAAAAATTGGTGATAAGGTAAAAGGTAAAGTAGTTGTTATTAACGATTACGGCGCATTTATCGAGATCGCACAAGGTGTTGAAGGTTTAGTTCACGTAAGTGAGATGAGCTGGAGTCAACATTTACGCAGCGCACAGGAGTTTGTAAAGATCGGACAAGAAATTGATGCGATCGTTTTAACTCTTGATCGTGAAGAGCGTAAAATGAGCTTAGGTATGAAACAATTAACGCCTGATCCTTGGAATATTATCTTAGATAAATACGCTAAGGGTTCTAAACACACAGGAACAGTTCGCAACTTCACCAACTTTGGTGTGTTTGTTGAATTAGAAGAAGGTGTTGACGGTTTAGTTCATATCTCTGATCTTTCTTGGAGCAAAAAAATTAAACACCCAAGTGAATTCTGCAAAGTAGGAGATAAAATGGATGTTGCTGTTTTAGAAATTGATGGCGAGAATCGTCGTTTATCTTTAGGACACAAACAATTGGAAGAAAATCCATGGGATGTTTTTGAAACTGTATTTACAATAGATTCAGTACACAGTGGTACTGTATTAAATGTAAATGATAAAGGCGCTACTATTGGCTTAACTTATGGTGTTGAAGGATTCTGTCCTGCTCGTCACTTAAATAAAGCTGATAATACTTCTTTAAAATCAGAAGAGGTTGCAGATTTCAAAGTAATTGAATTCAGCAAAGATGCTAAGCGTATCGTTGTATCTCACGCTCGTTTACACGAAGAAGTGAAAGATGAAGCAAGAAAAGTAGAAAAAGCTACTAAGAAAGCTGATTTTGACGAAAGCAAAAAAGCAGTTAAAAAAGTAAAAGATAGTCAAGAGAAAACCACTTTAGGTGATATCTCTGCATTATCTGATCTAAAAGACAAATTGGACGCTAAAAAATAAGCTGTTTAATAAAACTCCCCAAACGACGAGTTCGTTTTAAGGGCAACTAAAAATCACGCCATGGTTTTTAGTTTTTTGAGAGCCGGAACCCACACTAGTTGTGGGTTTTTGGTTTTTATACCCCTGGGTTATTCACCAAACCTGGGCAGGGCAGGGCACCATGCCTTAAATTCTTTGCTATTTGTGGGCTTTGGCTTTTTAAAATAGTTACACAATAAATTAAAATGTCGTACGTTATTATTATAACACAGACCTTATTTATAAACTAAACACAAAACACAGCTTAAATTGCCTATGACACAAACATTTACTTCTAACCTTAATGAAACTGCCATTAAACCAGCGAAAGATCATGGAGATCAATTGCCTGAATTTGCAGAACCTTCAAAAAATGTTATCGATAACATTTTAAACTTTAGCAAAAATCTTGAAGTTAAAAAGTCAAGATTTGTTGATACTGTTGAAGTGATAAAGAGTTAATTTTTATACCCTTTCTTATAAAAATAATTCCGGCTCCAGGGCCGGAATTATTGTATACAAAAGAAAATGGAGTGACTTATATTACAAGGCTACTTGCAATTTTAGGATTTAAAAATTATTGAATAAAAAAACAAATGCCTGTGCCTAAGCTTAAAGTAGGTGCCATCCTTTGGTGATCCAGCGTTTCAGAATAATTAAAATGATAATACACTGATGCGCCTGCATAATTTTTCCAGCTAATTTGGTTAGTTATGTTTACATAAAATTCAAAACCCATAATTAATTCTCCGGTTGACAATCTTATCTTATTCAGATCTTGTTTTTTGTCGCCCCATATTAAATTTTCTTCTCTTAACACCGAGTTTGATAATTGTAATTTATTAGTGTATTGTATAGATGAGAAAAAATTAAGTTGTAAGAGATCCTTCATTCCACTTTCGTGTTTGTAACTAGTGTCAACTGTAAGCACGCGGCTATATTCAACCTTAATGCCCTGCGTTTTCATTGAACATTGTTGAATTACCGGCCCCGCACTAAAAGCATTTCTACCTTTAGAAATTCCCAAATTAAGAGAGTAAAAAGCACCATGCCCGTTGCCGGTAGAAGAAATGCCGGTGCTAAATAAAGGCTTAATTTTTTCACTTGAATTTTGAGCCAAAAAACCGCTTCCACTTAAAGAGAGTAAAAAACAGATGATGGTTACTTTAATGATAAATATGATCTTATCTTCATTTAGGCCATGGAATGTTAGCTCTGTTTCTTTTTTAATAGTTTTCATCGTTTTCATTTTTTATCATTACAAAGTAACAGGTATTGTAGCTGTTAATTTGTACCATAAAACCTCTCAGGTTTCATATGTAAGATTTTTGGAGAATTTGAAATAAAAGACTTTTTTACATACTCCTTCACATTTTTTGTGGAATATGGTACCATAGCGCATCTTATTAGTAGATCAATTATATTAATTTAGAGCTATAAATTATCCCACATGAAAAACATTTTTTATTTATTAGTAATTCCTTTTTTAGGATTTTCGCAAACCCAAAACCCTGAACAAAGAATTGAAACACCTATTAAAGCCGTAACGCTTTATTTAGATGGCGCCGAAGTTAACCAGCAAAAACAGGTTAATTTAAATGCTGGTATTACACAAGTGGTTTTCACGAACCTCTCATCCAAATTAATTCCAAAAAGTATACAGGTTAATGTTGGCGAAAGTATTAGCGTGTTAAGCGTTTCAGAGAAATTAAATTTTTTAAGTCTTAACGCCGAAAGTGCAAAAGTAAAACAGTTAAGAGATTCACTTAAGACCAATCAATACAAAACACAGCAATTAGTCTACGATAAAGAGGCTTATGATAAAGAAAAAGAATTGCTTGCAAAAAATAATAGTATTGGCGGCCAGGATAAAGGTGTTTCAATTGCAGAATTAAAACTAGCTGCAGATTTTTATCGTTCACGAATAAAAGAAATTAATAGTGAGATCTTAAAATACGATACAAAAATAAATGAGATGTATGCGGTAACAAACCGTTTGCAAAACGAATTAAATGAACTGAACATCAACGAAAATAAACCAACCGGCGAGATAATTATTTTATTACAGTCCGATACAAAAGTAGCTGCTAACATCGATCTTAAGTATGTTGTATCTGATGCAGGTTGGGCACCGTATTACGAATTAAAAGCAGAGGATATTGGAAAACCAATTACTCTTGTATACCGCGCCCGCGCATTTAATAATACCGGCATTAACTGGGCCGATGTAAAATTAAAATTATCAACGTCAGATCCTACACGAAATGCTTCAAAACCGATGGTTATGCCATGGTTCTTAAATTTTAGTGGAGATGTTTATGGTCAGTCAAATGGTTATATAAGTAACAACGCTAATAAATCGTACTATCAAAAATCACAAATAAACGATGGTAATTTAGAAAATCAATTCGGTGCTAAACAACAATTAAACGAAGTAGAGCTTAAATCTTGGAATGAATACCAGGTAAAAAATAAACGCGATGAAGCTAATAACACTAAAAAAATTGTCTACGAAGAAGTTCAGGTTTCTGAATTAAGCGCGGAGTTTGAAATTAAAAAACCTTACACTATTCCATCAGATGCTAAGCCATATATTGTAGAAGTTACGACTTACAGTCTTGATGCTACCTTTAAACATTATTCACTTCCTAAAGTAGAGAAAGATGCTTTTCTTTTGGCGCGCATAACAGGCTGGGAAGATCTTGATCTTATTGAAGGTCCTGCAAATGTTTATTTTGGAGGAACTTTTGTTGGTCAGTCGTACGTTAATCCACGCAGCGTAAATGATACGCTGGATCTTTCATTTGGTCGCGACAGCAAAGTAATTGTGACGCGCACAAAAATTAAGGATTTTAATAACGAAAAAGTAATGGGCAATAATCGTAAGATGACCTACTCTTACGAAATGATCATTAAAAATAACCGGAAGACTGCAATAAATATTGATCTTGAAGATCAGAAACCACTTTCACAAAGTAATGAGATAGTTGTAGAAGTGACCGAATTATCAAAGGGACAAGTAAATCCTGATGACGGAAAAGTAAGTTGGAAGTTCTTAATTCCACCGGGCGAATCGCAAAAAATAATTTATACGTACACAATAAAATATCCTAAGAACAGGAATGTTGATACCGAAAAGAAAATGCGCAAAGTAAGGGCAGCATTTTAATATTGATCAATGATCTATGATAGAAGATTAAAGAACTACTTCTCTTTTATCATAGGTCTTTTATCTTTTATCCAATTCTAATTCCACTTCTTTATTAGCACCATTGCCGTTTCAACCATGTAGTCTTTCCATAAATAAGGATCCCAATCTTTAAGTGCTTTGTTTTTTATAAGTAGCTCTGTAGCTTTAGAAACATCTTTGTGTGCAAAAAGTGTTTCAATAATAAATTGTTGTTGCTTTCTTAAAACCTCGTTCTGTAATGGTTCTTTTGGAACCGAGTGTTTTATTTTGTTTTTTGTAAAACTTTCTGTTGGGCTTGTTTCGTTTTTTCTTTGTGTAGCGACTATTTTTTTTATCTGCAGAAAGTCTTTTGCAAATTGTAATTTATCTTTTTCAGTTTTAATAGTGTTTCCTAACCGTTCAAAAATTACATATTCAACATTTTTGCAAAGCGGCAACGTTTCTTTTAATAAAGCAAGAACTTCTTTTGGTACAGCTTCATCATGTGTATCTCTTCTTACTTTATTTTTGCTGGTACTAACATCTGCCCAGCTGCCACCCGAAACATGAATTTCTTTAACTTTGTCTAACGGATAAGAGCGTACCAGGAGTAGAGGGTCTATTTCAAAATTATTAGCCTGGCACCAGATATTATGAAGGTCTAATATTAAAAAACCGTTTACCGGCTCAATTAATTTTTCAAGGAACTCGCCCTGTTCTTTTACCTGCTCAGTACTTAAAGCAAAAGCAAGATTTTCTATTCCAACAGGTAATTGCGAAATATTTTGTAAACGTTTTAAACGATCTTGTCCAATTGCTAAAGTTATTTTATTGAGCGGTACGGGTAGAGGAGTACCTTTATGAAAATCGTCGGAGCTCATAAAACCAAAATGCTCGGTTACATGCCTGTAATTATATTTTTTTACTGCTTTAGAAAGTTGTTTGAGCCATTTCTCCTGATTGCTATCCCACTGACCTTTTAATAAAGAATATCTAACACCGTGACCAATTAATCTACCGCTTTTAGAATACTCGCTTAAAAGCAAACTAAGCCATTGCGGTTCTTTAGAAGTTGAGCGCAGAGTATCAAAAGACCATTCGATCACATCAACATCACCATTCTGAAAAAGTGGAAGAGCAGATTCAATAAAATCGGCTTCGGGCATTAAAGATATTCCAACCCAGGGTTTCATACTCCAAAATTAATTAAAACCACATAGAAACATAGTTTTTTAAATATTAAGATTTACCACAATACTTTAAGTGAATCATAGATTGAAGCGAAGCTTCAATTACTATGTATTCTTATTTAGATTTTGGTGGTTATTTAACCCTATGTGCCTATGTGGTTAAATTTTGTAATTAACCCATTCCACAAGGCGGACAATAGTCAGGACCAATAACTTTGTCTTTGTGATTTTTAGAAACTTTTACAGAATCTTTTTTAGCGGGTTCGTTTTTTTTAACCTTAATGGCAGTGCCGGTCTTTGTTTTTGTTTTGTCACCTTCTTTTGGTTTTGGCGTTTGTGCAATAGCGCTAAAGCTGATCATGGCACTTAAAACAATAGTTGATAGTTTCATAATGTTATTTTTATTTATGTAAAATGTAATAGGGAAGATGTAAAATGGATACATTTTCCTTTTTCCATCTTCCATTTGTTTACCCCATCCCGCAACCCGGACAATATCTTGCTGAGTGACGTTTAGGTTTATTTATTTGAGAGTTTGACGAGTCTTTTTTTGCTGTAGTTTTAGGTTTATGGCACTTTGTAGCTTTTGCAGTTTTATCTTTTTGCGCAGATTTAACCTGTGCAAAAGAAGCAGTACTAAAACATATCAGGGCACCTAAGGCTAAAGTTGATATTTTCATGATCTTTAATTTTAAATTTATTATCCTCTTCCGCAGGCTTCACAAATTCTTAAAGAGTGATCAGGTTCAACCGATAAAGTTGAATCGCTAACGGCCACCAGTGTTTTTGGATTGACACATTTTGTTTTTACTGTTTTTGTATGCTTTACTTTCTTAATTGTTTTAGGTGTATCCTGCGCTAAAGCATTTACACTAAAACTGATCAGGGCTCCAAGAGCTAAAGTTGATAATTTCATTTTCTTTTAATTTATGGTGAAGTGATCTGCGATCTACTTCGCCGTGTTTCTATTTAGATGCTTTGTTTTGTAATATTCCATAAACCAAGTTACAAGTAAATAGGGATTAGTTAATAGGTATAAAACTGCCAACTAATAACTAGCAACTGCCGACTGACGACTGTTTATCCCTTTCCGCATTTGCCGCAAGAGCTTATTTCATCGGGCAAAGGCTGCTTTTTTTGGGCAAAATCATTGGGTTTTAACTTGTTTTGTTTCACCTGTTTTGCAGGTTTGGCCTTTTTTATCTTTAAAGTATCGCTTATAACGTGGCTTTGCGCTGTATTTGCGCTTAATCCCAGGCTAAAACCTATTAGGGCCTTTACGGCTAATGATGAGAGGGTCATTCTTTTTTTTATTTAGATGCACGATCTTTTCCTTTTCCATAAAACCAAGCCGATTTTTTAATAAATTTAATCAATGAAAAAAGCCTTATGGATAGCGATGTTTTTGCCATGTTTTATTATGGCTCAAACTGTGCATAAAAAAGTATCAGCACTATTTATTGGTAATAGTTATACTTATGTGAACAACCTGCCTTTGCTTTGTGCTAACCTTGCGCTAGCAAATGCCGACACTTTGGTATATGATGATAATACCCCCGGGGGCTACACACTTAATAACCATTTTACAAATGTTGTTACCAATACAAAAATAAATTCAAAAGCCTGGGATTATGTTATTGTGCAAGCTCAAAGCCAGGAGCCTTCTTTTTCGCCAACACAGGTTTACAGCCAAACATTGCCCTATGCCCGTAAACTGGATAGTTTAATTAAACAAAATAACAGTTGCACCAATACAGTATTTTACGAGACATGGGGACGCAAGAACGGCGATGCAAGTAATTGCGCGGTTTATCCACCAGTGTGTACCTATTTAGGAATGCAAAACAGGTTAAGGCAATCCTACAAAAAATTTGCAGATACATGCAACGCCATTATGTCGCCGGTTGGCGAAGCGTTTAAAAGATCAATTGCTTTAGATCCTAATCTTGAATTGTATCAAGGCGATGAAAGCCATCCTTCGTTAGAAGGTTCTTACCTTGCGGCTTGTGTTTTTTATGAAGTATTGTTTCAAAAAAGTGTGTTGTCTAATACATTTATTTCGTCAGTTAATTCTACAACTGCTACATTTTTGCAACAGGTGGCACATACAGTTGTTACAGATAGTTTGGCAGTTTGGAACCTTGGAATAAATCATCCTTGGGCCGATTTTTCGTACAACTGGGTAGCAGGTTTAAATTACAATTTTGTTAGCAACTCGCAATTTTTTACAAATATGTGGTATTTTGGCGATGGCGGAACTTCTGTAGTGCCTACAACCAATCATTTTTATCCTGCAAACGGAACGTATACTGTAAAACATATTGTGAGTAATAATTGTAAAACAGATTCAATATTAAAACAGGTTAATATAAGTTCAACTGGCATTCAAACAAATAATACGAACACGCCTGTTTCTATTTATCCTAATCCTGCGCGTACTAATTTATTTATTACGGGGGCTGATAATTTTGAGAACAGTAATTCCCGTATCGAAATAAAAAATATTTTAGGACAAACTGTATACGAAGGTCAATTCAGTAAAATAATAAATATCCGGCATCTTATAAATGGTTTATATAACTTAAAAATATATAACGATATCAGTACTTTAAAATTTCAATTTATTAAAAGTGATTAATTACCTTTGTTTATGATCAAAAAAATAACTTTGCTTTTTTTCCTTGTTTTAGGAACCATACAATTTTCTTTCTCTCAAACCATTAACCGTACTTTAATAAAAGCCGATAAACTTTTTATTAAGCAAGAATTTACTGATGCCGCTAAGGGTTATGAACGTTATTTAAAATCTTTTCCAAAAGATTATTATGCTTCGCGTCAGGCAGCTATTTGTTATAAAAAGACCAACAACCAGAATCAAGCTATTGATCATTGGCCAAACGTAATTGAGAGTAGTAAAGTAACAGATGCCGACAGGCTGGATTACGCGAAATGTTTATTGGCAAATTACCGCACAAAAGATGCTTCAATGATGATTAATTTTTTAAAGACCAGTCCCGATAAAGCAATAGCGGCATGGGGTATGGCGTATTTAAATACATCGCAGTTCTATATGGATTCGGCCACAACAAAAGTAAACGAAGTTATTGGTGTTAATACAACTGCTTCAGAAGATTGTCCAATTGTTTCAAATAACAAATTAATATTTATTTCCGAAAAAAATAAGACTTCTAAAGTTTTTGTAGCTACAGGACACGATAATAAAAGTGTGATCACTGCTTTCACAAAAAAAGATGATCTTAATTTTTCAGACGGACAACCTTTTGCAAAAAAAATTCAAGGCAAAGGTATTTGCAGTCAGGTAAGTTTAAATGCTGATGAAAGTTTAATATATTACAGTCGCTCTGTTGCAGCAAAAGAAATAAATAAGCTAAGTGAAGCAGGATATAAATTTCAGATCTATAGTGCCAACCCACATGCTGAAAAAAACGAAGTAGCAACACCCTTTGTGCATAATTCTGCAAGCTATGATTACTTGCACCCAAGTATTAGTAAAGATGGTTTAAAGCTTTATTTTTCAAGCGATATGAAAGGAAGTTTAGGCGGTAAGGATATTTTTGTTTGCGAATTTGTTAATGGTGCCTGGAGTGAGCCCAAGAATTTAGGCGTATTAATAAACACACCGGGCGATGAAGTTTTTCCTCATATTACAGAAGAAGGAGTTTTATATTTTGCTAGTGATGCAAGACCGGGCTTAGGCGGCCTTGATATATTTTATGCAGAACCAAATAAGGATGACGGTACTTTTTTTACAGCGAAGAATGCGGGTTTCCCGATTAATACACAGTTTGACGATTACAGTATCTATATTTTGAAAGGTGGAAAAAGCGGTTACTTTAGCAGTAACCGAAAAAATAATTTGCAGGATGATGATATTTATTATTTTGTAAGAGAAACGCCTTAGATCAAAAGGAATATTACGGCAGATTAAAATATCTAAATAAAAAGCCCAAAGAACTCAGGAATTAGAAAATAAAGGAAGGTCTCATTTCTTAAGCTATTATAAGCCCGACAAAACGATCCCTGTGATGTATAAAGCAGCAAGGATGGCTCCTATTGGTAAAATTATTCTATGTGCCCATCTCGAATTTGCTTCACACTGCTTTATGTGTTCTTGCTCTTCTTTTGTCTTTTTTGCTTCGTCGGTATTGTTATTGTTACTTGACATAGGGTTATCACCCTTAATAACCTCTTTAGTTCCATTGGCATACTTGATCATAAATACATCGTATTTTTTTACAACATACAAAGGTCCATCTGGCGATAAACATTTTTTATACTTAATTTCAATAGGGGTTATTTCCAAAACCTTAGCTTTAACCTCATCGCCATTTTTAAAAATAACAACATCGCAAAGTGAGTCAGGGTTTAAAGTAGAAGATCGGGCAGAAGCAGATAAGCCTGAAAGGAAAATTAAAATCTGAAGTATAAAAGCTATTTTTTTCATCTTTTTAGAATAAGATTTTCATGATCAAATAAGGCCTGCTATAACTGCTATTACAGCTATCAATATAATAGCCGTAAGTACTAACATAATAATTCCTATTACTTTTGCTACTCTTGCAAGCGTTTCACCTTTGTATTGGTTTGGTTTTTCTTTAATATCTTTTAAAGCTATATTGGCAAATATAACGGCTCCAATACTGGCAAGTCCGCTTAATGGCCATATTCCTAAAATAGCAGACACAAATGCTAAAATGGCTAGGGGGTGCATTTTTTTAGGGCCGTTGTATTTGTCTTTTTTGCTGCCGGGTTCGTTCGCTTTAATAGGTTCTGTTGAATCAACTTTAAAAACTTCTTTTGTACCATTAGCGTATTTTATCATAAATACGTCGGTCTTTTTCACAATATAAAGCGGCCCATCAGTTACACCGCATTTTTGGTATTTTACTTCAGTAGGTGTAATTTCAAGGATCTTAGCACTAACTTCTTCGCCATTTTTTAAAGTGATCAGATCGCAAAGAGAATCGCCGGCTTTTAGTTCTTCAATAAAAGTAGATGATAATAAAAGGACCGGTTTTGTATCTACAGAAGCAGAAATACTTTCTTCTTTTTCAGGTACTGGTATAGCGGTTTGTTTTAAAACAAGTGTTTCGGTTGCAAGATCTTTTTTAATCTTGTCATTTTTCTGTACCTGTTTTGCATGCTTTGTATTGCTTACGTAAAACCCTTTTTGGTACTTACGCTTTTGCACAGAGCATGAAAACAAAATAAGAAACGGAAGTATTAAAAGTAGTTTTTGCATATTAAACATCATTAAAAGTGTAACGGTAATATTATTTAAATATTGTAATTAGTAATACCGTTTTACTAAGACCAACAAATAGTTTAAAGGTTTAAGCAAATGCACTTACTACACCACCCATTAAACCCAGGCAAACTATCCAATAACCACAGTTAATGGCAATATATTTAAAGCCTTTTCCTTCAAACAGCGCGTTGGTAGCTAATACGGGGGTGGCAATCATAAATCCGCCAATTGTACCGTGTAAGGCGCCATGTTTAAATGTGCGATAACTGCTTCCTAAATGATCCATAATGGTTTTGTATAATGCTCCCATTTCAGAGTTTGGGTCTTCGATGGTTTGTTTGTAAAACAAAGAAGTAACATGAAACTGATGAATAACCATAAATTGCATAGCAAATGCAAGAAAAAACGCCAGCACAAAACTTACGCCAAACACAACTGCCATGTTCGAGTTTTTTGCTTTTTCAGGCGTCATACCGCTTGCAGCCATCCAAGCAGTACCAAATACCTTTGGGTTATACCAAGCAAAGCCTAAAGCCATTGGTATTAACGTTGCTATTAAAAAGCCTAAAAAATTAATATGCATAAGATTGATTTTTAATCAAATATATTAAAAATATATAGATGTTTATTTGTTAAAAGGGCATTTTATGAGTGGTGGCTTGTTAAATGTTTATGATATAAATTAATATTCAGCGGGCTTTTTACTATAAATTTGTGTATTGATTTAAAAATGAAACAATTCCTAAAATACTTTATCCAGGGCCTAATATTATTTATTCCGCTCATAATTACATTAGCAATTCTCTCAAAATTATTTAATTTTTTTGCAGGCCTGTTCTCATTTATCGGTTTTAGCGATAATACTTTTTTAAATACCGCCTTAGGTTTGGTGGTTACATTGGTCTTTATTTCGCTTGTTGGTCTTTTAGCATCTTCATTTGTATTTAAACAATTCTTTAATTTTTTAGAGGATAAATTAGAGCACGCACCTTTTATTCGCCATATTTATTCACCTATAAAAGATTTTACAAATGCTTTTGTTGGCAACAAAAAACGTTTTAATAAACCCGTACTTGTATTAACAAACCCTGCAGCAGAGATAGAAGAGGTAGGTTTTATTACACAAGAAGATCTTAAGGATCTACATATTGTTGATAAAGTTTCTGTTTATTTGCCAATGTCATATTCGTTATCCGGCAGATTGGTTATAGTTCCCATTAAAAATGTAAAACCTTTAAATGCCGATCCTGCTGATACCATGAAGTTTGTTGTAAGTGGCGGGGTTACCGAAAAAGACGAATAAGATTTTTTAAATTTTGAAATTTTAAATAAAATGCCGGATATTCTTCAGATAAAAAATGTTTCAAAAAAATACAGCAACCACGTTGCTTTAAACGATGTTTCTTTAAACGTTGCCGAGAAAGCTGTATTTGGACTGCTTGGCCCAAATGGTGCCGGTAAAACTTCTTTGATCCGTATCATCAATCAAATTACTGGACCGGATAGCGGAGAAATATTTTTTAAAGGCGAGAAACTCACACAAAAACATGTTGAACGTATTGGTTATTTACCCGAAGAACGCGGGCTATACAAAAAAATGTCGGTGGGCGATCAGGTGTTGTATCTGGCACAGTTAAAGGGTTTAAGCAAAGCGGAAGCTAAAAAGCGTTTAACCTTTTGGTTCGAAAAATTTGAAATGCAAAGCTGGTGGAAAAAGAAAATTGAAGAGTTGAGTAAAGGTATGCAGCAAAAAGTTCAGTTCATTGTTACTGTTATTCACGAACCTGAATTGTTGATCTTAGATGAACCTTTTAGTGGTTTTGACCCTATTAACGCACAATTAATAAAGAACGAGATATTAGAACTTCGCAAGAAAGGAGCAACCGTTATTTTTTCAACCCACAACATGGGTAGTGTAGAAGAGCTTTGCGATAATATCGCTCTCATTAATAAATCAGAAAAAATATTGGATGGCTCTGTAAAAGAGATCCGTAAAGCTAATCGTACCAATACTTACAAAATTACTTTTAAAGGAAATTTGTTAGGATTTACAAATGCGTTGTGGACAGGCGGCGAGATCCTGGAAAAACATACTGAGGATGAAATTCATTCAGTTACTTTAAAATTATCTAACGGCGTTACGGGTAGCCAGCTTTTGCAAGCTGTTTTACCCATTTGCGAAATTCATTCATTTAATGAATTGATACCAAGCATGAACGATATTTTTATAATGAAAGTAAACCAGGGCAACGAGGCCGTTGGTACACAAAGTAATTACACAGAGTAAATAAAAAATTGAAATGAGAAAAATTAGATTAATAATTGGTCGCGAAATAAAATCGAAGCTGAAGAATAAAACCTTCATCATTATGACGATACTTGCGCCGCTTTTAATAACGGGCTTTTTGGCGTTCATGATAAAAATGACGCAATCTGAAAAAACCGAACAAAATGTTTTGGTGATAGATGATTCACAATTATTTAAAGATAAATTAGTGGGTAACGATTATATTTCTCTATCATTCACAAACCAAAAATTAGAAAAAGCAGTTGGTGAGTTTACCGAAAAAGGTTACTCATGTTTATTATGGATCTCGCCAACCATTGTGGAAGGTGGGGCAGGGGCCATTAAATTATTCTATAAAAAATCTCCGGGCTTTGCTTTTCAAACGTATGTAAAAGACCAAATGGAAAGGATAATTTACGAAAGTAAATTAAAAGCAAATAATATTGACCCAAATATTATTTCAAACTCAAAACAAAGCATTAAAATTATTTTAGAAAAAGTAAATGATAAAGGCAGCACGCAAGAACAAGCAAGTTTTGGTCTATTCGGATTTTTAACCGGTGCGTTAATGTTCATGTTTATTTTAATGTATGGCATGATGGTGTTTAGATCTGTGATGGAAGAAAAAACTAACAGGATCGTAGAAGTAATTGTTTCTTCGGTAAAACCATTTGAGTTGATGCTTGGAAAGATAATTGGTGTGGCCATATTAGGTACTATCCAATTCTTAATAATGGGTCTTATCACTTTTATTTTAACTACAGCCTTATCTGCTATTTTTTTAAAGGATGCATCGTCTCAATTAAAAGTATTTGAAACACAACAGGAGTTGGTAAAGAAGAACGGCACTAATGTTAATTTTAATGAACTCGAAAAATTTGATGATAAATTAGAGTTATTTGATCTTTTGAAAAAACTTCAAAAAATAGATTTTATGGAAGTGTTTATTTGTTTCATACTTTATTTTATTGGGGGCTATTTGTTCTACAGCTCAATAATGGCGGCTATTGGCAGCGCCGTCGATTCCGAATCAGACTCCCAGCAATTTATTACACCCGTCATGATCCCATTAATGATAGGTTATTTTATTGCCACCAAAACCATTATGGATCCTGATTCGTCCACGGTCTTCTGGGGCTCCATTATTCCGTTCACATCTCCCATTGTGATGATGTCGCGTATAACCAACGGTGTGCCTTTATGGGAGCTGGTTTTGTCATTAAGCATTTTATTTGTTTCCTTTATTTTTACAACCTGGATGGCCGGAAAAATTTATCGTACCGGTATTTTAATGTATGGTAAAAAAACCAGTTGGAGAGAAATAGGGAAGTGGTTGTTTTATAAATAACTTTCCGTGATGGAACACAGACGACACGGATTGAACAGATTTACACTTTTTTTATTAAACTATCTGTGAATAACTGTTAAATCTGTTGTATCCGTGTTTAATCATCCAGTGTTACACTTTCACGCCAATAACCAGCACATCATCCACCTGTTCTTGTTTGCCTCGCCATGTTTCGAAAGAAGAGTTTAATAGATTTTTTTGTTCGGCAAAATTTAAATGGCAGTTTTGTAATATCACCTCTTTAAATTGACGGTGCATGTATTTTTTAAAGTGAGGTCCGCCAAATTGATCTGGAAAACCATCAGAGAAGGTATAAATGCAATCGCCTTCATCCAGTTTAACTACATTGTTTGTAAATGGTTTGTATGCGTGATAAAAACCACAAGGCTGTTTGTCGGCTTTATAAATTTGTAATTCCTGTCCATGACCTTCTTGCTGTGCTTTAACAATATAAAGTGCGTTATTTGCTGAAGCGTATTGTAATTCTCTTTTATTTTTATCAAGACAGCAAACTGTAATATCCATTCCATCTTTACTCTCGCCAAAATTGCCATGTTGTTTTAAGGTACTTACAATTTTATCACGCATTAAATTTAAGATCTCAGATGGTGTTTTAATGCCTTTCACTTCAACTATCTCATCTAAAAATGACAAGCCAAGCATAGTCATAAATCCTCCCGGAACTCCATGTCCGGTGCAATCGCCGGTAGCATAAAAAACAACATTGTTCTTTTCGTGTATCCAGTAAAAATCGCCACTCACAATATCTTTTGGTTTAAATAATACAAAGCTGTCTTTAAAGTGGCTATTAAAATGAGCTTCTAATGGAATTAAAGATTGTTGGATACTTCGTGCGTAATTGATACTATCGGTAATTTCTTTTTTCTGGTTAACAACCTCTTCGTGTTTTTGCTCGATGATCTCTTTTGATTTTGCTAACTCTAATCTACTTCGAATTTCACTATAAGTTAAATTGTAACGCGTACGAATAAGGAACACACAAAAGATAGCAACCGTAAGGGTTAACAAGCCACCATTAATTATAAATTCATCCACGGTAAGGTTACTGTTCAATACATAAAAAACAACATTGCTTATAATGGTTGCAGCTAACACTATTAAAGAGAATTTCATTTCCCATAACACCAACATGCCAACACCAATAAACAATACCATATAAGCAAAAGCATGTTTTTGAAAATGGGCAATATCCATAACGCTCCACATGTAAGCATTTTGAATAACAATGCCAAGAACAAGTGAAAACATACAAGTATAAATGGTTATACCTGTAATTTTTCTTGTTAGTAATGCTATAATACTTATAGATGAAACCGAAACCCTGAAAATAAAAAAAGGCAGCCAGTATTCAGGAATAACAAAAATATCGCTGATAAACCATACAATATTTAAAACAATACCAACCCAACAGGTAATGACATGAAATTTTTCTGTCGACTTATAAAATTCCTGTTTTACTATACTTTCAGGTATGGTAGTTTCTTCCATTAAGATTCTAAAATACGAAAGAAAAGTAATAATAGATGCTAAATTTCGACGAAATATTAAAGTTCTATTATCTATCTTAGTTGGGAAGCATATATCTGTGTCTCCAGATAGTTATTGCGACTGGTTGTGACAAGATATATATTTTACCTAAAGCGTTTAGGTTTGTATAGTTCCCACATTGTATTGTTTGGTAATAGGCGAGTGGTTGGCCATTTCAATACCCATACTTATTACTTTCCTTGTCTCTAATGGGTCTATAATAGCATCTAACCAAATACGTGCTGCCGCATAATAAGGTGTTGTTTGCGCATCGTAACGGTCTTTTATTTTGTTATATAACTCTGCTTCTTTTTCAGGCGTAATTTCTTCACCTTTTGCTTTTAAACTAGCTACTTCTATCTGCACCAAAACTTTTGCTGCTTGTGCACCACCCATTACTGCTACCTGTGCAGTTGGCCAGCCGACAATTAAACGCGGATCGTATGCTTTACCACACATAGCATAATTCGCAGCGCCATAACTGTTTCCTAAAATAATTGTGAATTTTGGTACAACAGAGTTAGCCATTGCATTTACAAGTTTAGCACCATCTTTAATAATACCACCTTGCTCGCTGCGTGAGCCAACCATAAAGCCTGTAGCATCCTGTAAAAACACTAAAGGAATTTTCTTTTGATTACAATTCATAATAAAGCGTGCGGCTTTATCGGCGCTATCGCTATAAATTACACCGCCAAACTGCATCTCGTTACTTCCTCCCGGTTTTTTTGCTTTTACCACTTTACGCTGGTTGGCAACAATACCAACGGCCCAGCCATCAATGCGTGCATAGGTCGTAATAATACTTTGTCCGTAATTTGCTTTGTACTCTTCGTGTGTGCTATCATCCACCAAACGCTCAATAATATCATACATATCGTATTGTTTATCGCGCGCTACCGGAAAGATCCCGTAAAGCTCTTTCTCATCTTTTTTTGGTTTTGTGCTTGCAATACGGTTAAAACCTGCTTTATCGTAATCGCCAACCTTACTCATAATGTTGCGAATGCGTGTTAAACAATCAGCATCATCTTTACATTTGTAATCGGTTACACCACTAATTTCGCAATGTGTTGTGGCGCCACCTAATGTTTCGTTGTCAATACTTTCGCCAATTGCAGCTTTAACCAAATAACTTCCTGCTAAAAATATAGAACCTGTTTTATCAACGATCATTGCTTCGTCGCTCATAATGGGAAGATATGCCCCGCCTGCAACGCAGCTGCCCATAACAGCAGCAATTTGTAAAATGCCCATGCTACTCATTACTGCATTATTTCTAAAAATTCTTCCAAAATGTTCTTTATCGGGAAAGATCTCATCTTGCAAAGGCAAATAAACACCGGCACTGTCTACCAAATAAATAATTGGTAAACGGTTCTCCATTGCAATTTCCTGCGCACGTAAATTCTTCTTTCCTGTAATAGGGAACCAGGCTCCCGCCTTTACTGTTGCATCATTAGCAACAACTATACATTGTTTACCACTAACATAACCAATAACAATAACAACACCGCCACCGGGACAGCCGCCATGCTCTGCATACATTTCGTAGCCTGCAAAAGCACCCATTTCAACACGTGGTGTATCTTTGTCTAATAAAAAATCAATACGTTCGCGCGCACTCATTTTGCCTTGTTCGTGTAATTTATCAATACGCGCTTTACCACCGCCTAAATAAACTTTTTGCAAACGCTGCTCCATTTGGCTAATGAGCAAACGCATTTTATCATCGTTCTTATTAAATTCTAAGTCCATACTGTTTTTGTTAATGCTTTAAATTTATATAATATTTTTTAAGTCTTTATCATTTTTAAATATTTCACAACATCGTTCAAATAATTTATCAAATTAAAGGGCACTGTTTTTTGAATAATTAATTGCACTTCGTTAAAACCATTGGTCTGCCCGCATTTAACCGGAGCCTTTATAGCAGAGGTTATTGCAGATGCAAATAGCGGAAAGTTGTTTGAAGCATTTATTACCAGGTCAAATTTTTTATTTAAAAGATCGTTGGTTATTGGTTTTTTTGGCAAGCTTAGTATCGACTTATCTTTTTTTGTAAAACATTTCCAATCGCCAAAACTAGGTTCTTTAGAATTCAGTTCTATAAAAAAGACCTCTACATATTTTTGTGAATCGGTAATAAATTTATCCAGAGCGCTCTTGTTTATTGTCTCATCTTTACTAATAACAAGGGCAATCTTTTCAATTTTATCCCAGGATAAAAAATATTTTGGAAGCGCTAAATTATCTTTTGCGACCTGCGATCTTAAAGTTATTTCAGCTAACTTATTTATCATTATTAAAATAATGTTTTTACAAGCGTAGTAAATTTGTTTACTGTTTCTTCTAGTGTTTGCGTGCTTTTGCCGCCGGCAGCGTTTATATGTCCGCCACCATTAAAATGGTCTCTTGCAAATTTATTTACATCAATTTTTCCTTTGCTTCTGAAAGACACTTTTATGTAACCTTCTTCTGATTCGTTAAACATGGCGCAAACTTTAATGCCTTTTATTGAGAAAGGATAATTGACAATGCCTTCTGTATCTCCTTTTTGATAGTTGAATTTTTTTAATTCATTTTCTGTAATTGCAAAGTAAGCTGCGGGAAAGTCTTTTACCAATTCCATTTTCTCGCTTAATAAATAACCTAATAATTTTAAACGCTCATAACTATAAGTATCGTATACGGCACTGTGAACATCTGCCGGCACCATTCCTGTTTTTAAGAGTTCAGAAAGTACGAGATGTGTTTTTGCTGTTACACTTGGGTAACGGAATGAGCCGGTGTCCGTCATTAAACCAGTATACAAACAAGCTGCAATTTTTTTATCGATCAGTTTTTTATGGCCCATTCCTGCAATTAATTCATATATCAATTCGCAGGTGCTGCATGCAGCTACATCATGAAAATAATAAGTGGCGTAATTATCCGGTTGTTGATGATGATCAATAAGAACAATAGGAGCGGTGGCTTTTTCAAGTAATAAGCCCAGCTTTTCGATGCGTTTAAAAGAATTAAAATCGAGTGTAAAAATAAGATCGGCCGCTTTTACGAGTTTTTCTACTTTAGCTTCGTTCTTTTGATGGATAATTACATTTTTATTGCCCGGTAACCAGTCCAAAAACTCAGGGTAGGCGTTAGGTACAACCACTTTTACGTTCTTATCAAGTTGTAAAAGGTAATTATATAGGGCAAGACTGCTTCCCATTGCATCGCCATCGGGGCTCCAATGTGTGGTAATAACAATGTTATTGGCCTTTTTTATTGTGTTTTTGAACTTTAAAAAGCTGTCTTTTTGCATAAATAGTGGAAAACAGTAAATTTAGGGTATTTGCCCCTTAAATACATTAAAATCGTCTAAAAAATATTTTAGGGTATTTGAAATTTTCGTTATATTTGCACCTCTTAAATTATAAATAGACTTAAAAATGCTAATAGTTCAAATTAAAGAAGGCGATAACATTGAAAAAGCCTTAAAAAAGTACAAGAAGAAATTCGAAAAAACCGGTGTAGTTAAACAATTACGCGAGCGTACTAAATTTACAAAACCATCAGTTCGCCGTCGCGAAGAGATGATCAAAGCTGCTTACAAGCAAAAATTACAGATCGGCGCTATCGAGAAGTAATATCTTTATAAAATTTACAATTTTTTATATTGGAATCCTAAACTGAATTGCATAAATTCGTTTAGGATTTTTTTATTTTTATGAGGGAAGTGGCGGTTAAAGACTTTATTTCTTATTTGAGCTTGCAAAAGCGGGCCAGTGCTTTAACGGTTAAAAATTATGCCCTCGATCTAAAAGAGTTTTTCAGCTTCCTGGACTCAGAAACACTCAATTTAAAACTTTCAGAGATCACTCATCAACATGCCCGGGGCTTTATGGCTCACTTAATGGATAAAAAGCAGTCTCCACGTAGCGTTAACCGCAAATTAAGCACCTTAAAGTCATTTTTTAAATATCTTGTTAGAAGTCATGTTTTAATTATTAATCCCATGCAAAAAGTGCAGGGACCAAAAGTTGCTAAAAAATTGCCGGTTTTTATTGACGAAGCGCAAACAAAAAAGCTTTTTGAGAGTTATACTTTTAAACCTGGCTTTGAAGGAATTAGGGATAAACTGGTAATTGATATTTTTTATCAAACCGGCATAAGAAGGGCAGAGTTGTTGGGCTTAAAAGAAAGTGATGTTGATCTTTACGAAAGTCAGTTAAAGGTTTTGGGTAAAAGAAATAAGGAAAGGATCATACCATTTGATCTTGGATTAAAACGCAACCTTGAAATGTATTTGAACGTAAAAAAAGATCACAATCTCCTAAACCCATTTTTATTGGTTACAATAAAAAATACGCAACTCACCGCCCAAAAAGTAACCAAAATTGTGAATGAAGTTTTAGGGGCTGTAACTACCAATTCCAAAAAAAGTCCACACGTTTTACGACACACATTTGCAACTCATTTATTAAATAATGGTGCAGATATTAATGCCGTAAAAGAATTATTGGGCCATGCAAGTTTAGCAGCAACACAAATTTATACACATAACACAATAGAAAAATTAAAAAGATCATATAATCAAGCACACCCGCATTCGGGTATTTAATAACACAAAAAAAAATAGGAGGAAACAAGTTATGACAATCAACATCCAATCAGTGCACTTTGATGCAGACAAAAAGTTACTTGACTTTGTTAATGAGAAAGTAGAAAAATTGAACAAGTATTATGATGGTATTATTAATAGCGAAATAACGCTAAAGATAGATAAGAGCAGCAATAGTGCAAATAAAATAGCCGAGATAAAGATGTCGGGTAAGGGGCACGAATTCTTTGCTAAAAAACAATCGGCGAGTTTTGAAGAATCAACAGATCTTACCTGCGAAGCTTTAAGAAATCAAATTATGAAGCATAAAGAAAAAATAAAAGGATAATAATTTTAGTATTATTTAAAATAAAAAAGGCTGCATGATTAGTGCAGCCTTTTTTATTTGAAGAATTTTTTATCTGAAAGATACTTCCAGGTTCTTTTCTTCGATCAACTTCTTTAAATTCAATAAGCCGTAACGCATTCTGCCTAAAGCGGTGTTTATTGAAACATTTGTAAAATCAGCAATTTCTTTAAAGCTCATATCGTAATATGTTCTCATGATCACCACTTCACGCTGATCGGCCGGTAACTCATTTATAATGGCGCGTATACTTTTTTTGAATTTCGATGTTTCATCAAAATCATCGGCAGGCTGATCGCTGGCAAGGGTATTAAACACGCTCACTTCTTCACCTTCTTCGTTAATATAAACAGGCACAGGCGGCATTTTTTTGATCCTTCTAAAATGATCGATGATCAAATTACGGGCAATGCGAATAACCCAGGGCAAAAATTTGCCTTCTTCGCTATACTGACCGCGTTTTAGGGTTTGTATAACCTTAAAAAAGGTATCCTGAAAAATATCTTCGGCCAAAGCCTTGTTTTTTACAACTACCATAATAGAAGAAAATATTTTTCTTTTATGACGATTAAGTAAAATTGATAAGGAATCTTCGTTTCCGCCAATATAGAGTTGCACTAACTCGTTATCATTTAATAATTGAATAGACATGTTTTTTACTATATTTAATTAAGGAGATCTAGTAAATGTCTATTCTATTGGCGTTTGGTTTTAAATGATTAATAAAGCAAATATAGACTAATTTGACGAATGCCTAAAATTGAAATGTTAAAATCGTTAAATTTTTGAGCGAAACATGCTTTTGACTGAGTGAATGAATCTGATAACCTGAAAAAAAGGCATAAAAAAAGGGTAAGCTACTTCCATCGCACCGCTCAACCGCATACCCTTGCTTTGTTCCCAACCTGGGGGATTCTGTAGGAGCTGGTCGTGAAAGACTTACCCAAGGCAAAATTAGTATTATTTTATTGAATACTACTAATTAATTTTTATTTTTTTAGTCCCTGTTACTTGTATAACGCCAGATATAATATACCAAAGTGGCAATAGAGCCTAAAGCAGCTACAAAGTAAGTGTAGGCCGCCCATTTTAAAGCATCTTTTGCTTCAGCATGTTCGTAATCACGGGTTAATCGCGAATTATCTAACCAAGCTAATGCCCTTTTGCTTGCATCTACCTCTACTGGTAAAGTAATTAAACTAAACAATGTAATAGCGCCTTGTAAAACTATGAATATCAAAAGCATAGAATTCATCATGCCCTGCATACTATAAGCAGCAAAAGCTAAACCGATGGTTAGAAAACTCATTAAGTTACTTGCTAACTGCACCACCGGAACGATCTTACTGCGCATAGTTAACCATTGATACGCGGTTGCGTGCTGCACTGCATGCCCGCATTCATGGGCTGCAACGGCTGCTGCTGCAATGTGCCTTCCGTTATATACATCCTCACTTAAATTAACCGTTTTATCGGCAGGGTTATAATGATCGGTCAATCTGCCTTCAACACTTAACACCTTAACATCGTAAATGCCATTTTCCTTCAGCATTTTTTCTGCAATATCTTTCCCGCTAAGACCCGATGAAAGAGGTTCTTTAGAATACTTTGCAAATTTACTTTTTAGCCGCGAACTCACTAAAAGCCCTATCAGCATAAACACTACAGCTATTATCAATAATCCTATATCAAACATATTTTTATTTTTATGTAAGTGCAGCAAACCAAATGCCATTTTAGTTTTATGTCAAAATATCATGAAATGCCTTTAAATCCTTGAAATAATGGCCGCCTTGTTAATTAAATTAACAAACCAACTTTAGTAAGTTTAATTTTTTTTAGCCTTTGTCTTTAAAACTTTCAACTAGTTTTAGTAAAAATTAAATATGGCACAAAAGCCTTTGATATTAGTAACCAACGACGACGGTATTTTTGCACCGGGTATACAAGCACTTGCAAAAATTGCGTCAAAGTTTGGCGACATTGTTGTTGTTGCTCCCGATAAACCACAAAGTGGAATGGGCCACGCTATTACTATTAACGCAACTTTACGAATTCAAAAAACAAATTTCCATAATGCTTTGCAGGAATTTTCCTGCACGGGTACACCGGTAGATTGTGTGAAGATGGCCGTTAACCATATTTTAAAAAAACGTCCCGATCTTGTTATCAGCGGTATTAATCACGGCAGCAATAGTTCTATAAATGTTATTTACAGTGGTACTATGAGCGCCGCTATTGAAGGGGCTTTAGAGGGTACGCCAAGTATTGGTTTTAGTTTATGTGATTACGCTATGGAAGCCGATTTTAGTCAGGCGGCAATATTCATTGAAAAAATAATCGCACAAATATTAAAAAATAAAATGCCAAAAGGTGTTTGTTTAAATGTAAATATTCCGAAGTTAAATGCTGATGAAATAAAAGGAATAAAAGTGGTGCGCCAGGCAAAAGCAAATTGGGTAGAGCGTTTTGATGAAAGAAAAGATCCTTATGGAAGAGAATATTATTGGTTAACAGGTGAGTTCGTTAACTTTGAACCTGAATCGTTAGATACAGATGAGTGGGCATTGAGCAATGGCTACATCTCTGTTGTACCAACGCAAGCAGATCTTACAGCGCACAGCGCATTAAAAGAATTTAATTTTAGTTAATTATGAATTGGGCATATCGTTTAGATAAATTTTGGATCGGACTCGTTATTGGTCTTATATTTCCAATGATCATGTTTTTTTTATACTGGTTATTTTTTCATAATTATTTAAGTTTTCCGAGAGGCTTTTACAGATACCTTTTTAATGGCGTGTTATTAAGCAGCGTTATTAAAATTTGCGGTATTGGTAATTTGCTGTTGTTTTATTTTGGATTGAACAAGAAGATAGACAACTTCAGTAAAGGAATTATTGTTAGCGTGTTTGCTTATGTAGCTTTAGTTGCTTATGTAACCTATTACATGGAACCTGCGTTATAATAAAATGAAGTATTACTTTTTAACCGGCGAGCCAAGCGGCGATCTTCATGCAAGTAATTGTATGAAAGAGATCATGCAACTGGATAGTAAAGCAGATTTTGCTTTTACCGGTGGCGACTTAATGCAAGAACTTACCGGAAAAAAAGCGGCCATACATATTAAGCAAATGGCTTTTATGGGTTTTATAAGAGTGTTGCAAAATATTTTTACCATTAAAAAGAATTTTAAAATTGTAAAACAGGATATTTTAAACTACAAACCCGATCTTTTGGTGTTGGTAGATTATCCCGGTTTTAATTTGCGTATGGCCAAATGGGCACATGAAAATGGTATTAAGACCGATTTTTATATTTCGCCAACCGTTTGGGCCTGGAAAGAGGGAAGGGTAGAGATCATAAAAAAATACGTGAACAAATTATTTGTTATTCTTCCGTTTGAAGAGGCATTCTACAAAAAACATAATTATAAAGCTTACTTTGTTGGCCATCCATTAATTGATGCTATTGAACAAAAAAAGCCAACACTAAAAAGTAAAACAGATTTTATAAAAGATAGCGGGTTAAATGAAAAACCAATAATTGCAGTACTTCCGGGCAGCAGAGCTCAAGAGATAGAATACATGCTGCAAATTATGATGGAAGTAACCAAAAACTTTAGCAACTACCAATTTGTTGTTGGTGGCTCTACCAATTTGCCTGAGAGTTATTATGCTTCTTTAAAACAATATGGTATTAAAGTCGTTTTTAATCAAACCTATGAGTTAATGACTTATGCCGAAGCAGGAATTATTAAATCGGGCACTTCTACTTTAGAAAGCGCTTTATTTAATTTGCCAGAGGTTGTGTGTTATAAAAGCGGAGCACTTTCTATTAAGATCGCAAAATTGTTGGTGGATGTAAAATACATTAGCCTTCCAAATTTAATAATGGATAAGCCGGTAGTAAAAGAATTAATACAAAATGATTTTAGCGTAAAAAGCATTACTGAAGAATTAGAAAAATTATTGAACGATAAACAGTATCGTCAAAGAATATTGAACGATTATACTGAATTAACAAAACAATTAGGCGGACAAGGTGCTTCTAAACGCTTAGCGATAGAATTGGTTAAGGACGCTTCAACAAAAAATTAAATTTGAAAAAGAGACTAAAAATTATTATTGCAGTTTTAATTGGACTAAGTTTGTTTACAAGCTTTACTTCTTTTTACGTACCTGCCGAGAGTTTGCAGATACGTTTATATGCACATTTAAAAGTAAATTCAGTTTTATTGAATGTAACTGTAGGAAACTATAAAATATTGGCCGATGGCAATTTGATCGCAGAAGGCGGCACGGAATCTCAATTTAAACTGTTTTTGAAAGGAGATAGTATTCTATTATATCACAACGATAAAGCAATTGGCAATTTCAAATATTTGAAGTTTGTTGGTAACGAAACCGATGAAATAAAAATAAAATTACTTAATCCAGATAGAAAACCACGTATTTATCAAAACAACGTAAGTTTTAGTGTGAGCGAAGAATACATTCGAATTATAAACGATGTAGTACTTGATAATTACATTGCCGGTGTTACAGAAGCCGAAGCGGGCTCACGATCTAATTTAGAATTTTATAAAGTACAGGCAATTTTAGCAAGAACATTTGCTTTAGCACATATTAATAAACATGTTGCCGAAGGTTTTAGTCTTTGCGATCAGGTGCATTGCCAGGCTTATTACGGTAAACCAAAAGATGGTATTATTTTTAAAGCTATTGAAGAAACAAAAGGTAAAGTGGTAGTAGATGATAATTTAAATTTAATTGTTGCAGCTTTTCACAGTAACAGTGGCGGACAAACTGCAAACAGCGAAGATGTTTGGGGATCTCATACAACTTATTTAAGAAGTATTACCGATACCTTCAGCGTAAAAATGCCTAATTCAAAATGGGAACGCAGAATGTTAACTGACGATTGGTTAATGTATTTAAAACTAAAACATGGTTTTCCAACTGATCAACCTGAAGCAAAATCGATAGCATTAAATTTTAAACAAGACCATCGTAAAGTTTTTTTAGAGTGTAGCAACTCTCGTGTGCCTTTAAAGAATATCCGTCAGGACCTTCAATTAAAATCTACTTTTTTCAGCATCACCGAAATAAATAAAGATAGTGTTTTGTTCAAAGGCCGTGGTTATGGTCACGGACTGGGTATGTGTCAGGAAGGTGCTATGCGTATGAGTAAAACAGGTTATTCGTATACCCAGATCTTAAATTTTTATTATAAGAATATTCAGTTAATAGATCTTCACAAACTTAGTTTCTTTAAAGATGAGTAACATGATACGCAGCGCAGCTGCGAGCTATTTGCGAAATTAAAGCCACAGATTTCGCAGATTTCCACAGAATACATCAGTGTGATCTGTGAAATCTGCGGCAAAAATGTATATATTTATCTCAATGAAATTAATAAGCAAGACAAAAATATTTCTCTCAGTTTTTATATTGCTTATAATTAGCTCTAATGCTTTTTCTCAGGATGATCAGGATGAAGAAGAAATTAGACCAGGCCGTAAAAGTAAATTTTTAACCGGATTTTATGTTGGATCTTATTTTGCCAATAAATACAGTGCCAGTACTTATAACGGTTATGGCTTTGATTTAGAAGGGAACCGATATTCGTTTGAGAATAGTTTGATGAATCAAAAAATAAACCTGGAGTATGGTTACGGTAGAGGAAATTACGATTACATAGCTGAGGCCATAGGAGTTGATCAAAGGCAGTGGGTGTTTGCTGAAAGCGATATGCCGGTTAATATGCGTTATGTGCCCGGTATTATGGTGGGTTTTAATTTTAAGGTACCCGTTGATAGTAAAAGCGCTTTTTTATTTAACGTAAACGGTTCTAAAATTGGAGTAGAAGGTAATTTTACCATTACTACTTTAAGACCACCAACAGCCAATCCGGCAAACAATAATAACATTCAAACATTTCCAATAAAGGGAGCAGAGCAACGATTAATGTTTCAATTGGGCTTTCAACATCTTTTGGGAGATGATGAAAAACTAAACTTTTTTTTAGAAGCAGGTTTTGTAGGAACACTTTCAAAGTTTGACAGAAATATGATCTATATTAATAATTTGCAAATAGATCTTACTTATTACCTTAATCAAACACAGTATGCTGCACCCGGTCCGGCCAGGAGACCTGTTGGCTTTGGTGTTGGCGCATTTGCGGGCTTTGGTGCAAACGTAAATATAAATCCTAAATTCACTTTGCAATTACTGTACAATCCTTCTTACGAAAAAGTAAATATTGGCACAGGCCCAAAATTGAAATTGCAAAATGCACTTGGCTTAAGAGTGTACTATAATTTTTTATCTTCAAAACCAATAACCGATCCTTCCGCAGACCCTAAAGTAATTCAGGATTGATGAATATAGAGAGAGTTATATTTGTTTTTAATAAAAACAATGACACGTTAGTTAAAGAAGTTAATGCTGATAAATTAAAAATTGAACTAGTTAAAACATTATTTAGTGAAGTTGCAGGTGATCCAAATTTTTATTCACCATTTAAAATAGAGGATAAACAGTATTTTGAGATTGCTAAGGAAATTGATGAACTCTTATTGTATTCATATAAAGAGTTTGATATTTATTTAGAAGCTGTTACTGTTTAATCTTTGTTTCTGATAAATAATTATTTTACCTTTAAGAGATGAAAACGCCTTTAGCTAAACTCTTTATTGTCTTTTCTTTAATGTTCGTTTATAACACAGCTAATGCGCAACAGCCGGGTGTTATTAAGGTTAAAAAAGAATCTAACCTGGTTAAAGTAGTGTTTGATAATACCGAGTTAAAATTAATGGCTGTAGATAGGTTTGGTAATCCGCGTGAGAACCAAATAACCTCTTACAAATTATGGATAAAAGGCAAAGGCGATACTAAAATGTTTGCAGGCTTCAATAATAATTTAAGTGCCGAAATGGTAAAGGAATTAAATAAATTAAAAAAGGCCACTAAAATATTTTTTACAGAGATAAATGTAAAAGATGATGATGAACATCAAATAAAATTGCCCGACGTGGTTGAAACCTGGTTCCCGGATTGTAAGAATTGCGATAACAAGAAGAGTGGGTATTGATCTGAATTTTTTCTACCCTAAAAATATAAATTCCCGCTTTGAGGAAAAAAACGGTTGCTCAAAACGGGATATTCCCAGTTTTTAATTCAGGTATATTCAAAAATACTTTGTTGTAAAAAGGCTTTGGCGGCTTGCTATTAATGACTTACAGACCATGTTTTCAATTGCCTGTTTTAATAGGGCACGGTTTGTGCAAACCTATAAGTGTATAAAACTTCACGTAATTTATTAACCTTATCCCAATTAAAATGAAAAAAATTATTTTCAGTACAGCGCTATTTTTATTCTTCATCAATATTAATGTTGCACAGCTTATTTCTGATGAAACCGATAATCGCGAAAGATTTCAATTTGGTGTAAGAGCCGGCGCAAATTATTCAAACGTTTATGACGAGCAAGGAGAAGAATTCAGGGCTGATGCAAAAGTAGGATTTGTAGGCGGTTTGTTTTTCGAACTTCCTTTCGGAAAGTATTTTGGTCTTCAACCTGAGCTTTTATATTCACAAAAAGGATTTAAAGGAGAAGGTATATTCTTAAATAGTAAATATCATTTTACAAGAACTACTACTTATATTGATATTCCTGTGCAGCTTGCATTTAAACCAAGCGAATTTGTAACATTAGTTGTAGGTCCGCAGTTCTCATACTTGATCAGTCAAAAAGATGTTTTTACAAGCACACCTAACAGCTTTGAACAAGAACAGCAATTTAAAAATGATAAGGTCAATAAAAATACTTTAGGAGTTATTGGAGGTTTAAATATTAATATAAAACACTTTGTAATAGGAGCAAGAGTAGCATGGGATCTTCAGGAAAATAGAGGGGACGGTACTTCATTTACACCGCGTTACAAAAACACATATTTCCAGGGTACAATTGGAGTTAAAATATAAATAAATAATCAACTTATATTTCTAAAAAAAATTAAAGGTCATAAGGCTTTTAATTTTTTTTATTTAACTATTTTCTCTTCCAGTAACTGGTGAAGGAATTTTTTCTGACCTTTATAAACCGAGTAAATAAAAGCATCTTTTAAATTATTTACCAATACTCTCTCTAACAGGGCCTGGGCTTCGTTAAAGGTCTCAAAATTACCCATGCTAAAACGCGTTATATAATCATCATCGGTTTGCCTGATTATTTTTGGCATACCAATAACGTTATTGTAATTAAAATTCTCGAATAATTTATAAGCACCTATTTGTACTTTGTAGAATAACCCATCCACTTTGGTATCGCCAAATTTACCCGCGTACGATTTCTTATCAAACTTATCGAATAGATTTTTATTCTTTTCATCAATAGAAAGATTCAACTCACTTATTTTTTTGTCATACTCCGGTGAAGTAAAATCAGCATAAACATTAATTACCATAAAAGAGTCAATACCCACTGTATTTAATTCTACAACCTGCTGTGGGAATTGGTTTACTTTTATTACTATCTCGTATTCATCATCAACCGGTAGGTTTGCTAAGAAATTCCCGTTCAAAGCATTTGACGACATCGTGCTCTTAAATTTTCTGTTCTTTAAAATAGAAGAGATCTCAATATCCGCTTGTGTTGGTTTACCGTCTATCATTACCAAACCATCCACCTGCAATAATGAGATAGGTTTACCGGGCATGCCGGGCTCAACCATATAAATATCCTGCTGACCTTTGCCACCTTGCTTAAATGAAGAGTAATAAGCTTTTTTTCCATCGCCCCTTACAGTGTAAAATTTATCTTCATCTTTTGTGTTTATGGGCTTACCAAGGTTGTAAGGAGTTTGCCATTTACCTTTTTTAAAGTCGCTCCTAAACACATCATAACCACCAATACTATTACTATTATTAGATGAAAAGAATAACGTTTTGCCGTCTGCCGTTACAAAAGGCGCATCTTCATCGTATTTAGTATTAATTAATGGACCTAAATTTTTAATATTTCCCCAGGAATTATCTTTTAATCGTTCTGCCTCGTATAGATCTCTTTTTCCAAGTCCGTCTGGTTTTTCGCTGGCAAATATTATTTTATTCTTATTTGGAATAAAGCAGGCACTGCCTTCCCACGCTCGTGTATTAATACCAACCTGATAGATTGGGTTGGTCCATTTGTTACCAATTAACCTGCTCATAAAAAGATCGCCATTGCCGCCACCTGTGTTTTTATAAATGAACATTTGTGTGCCGTCAAAATTTACACTTACGGCAGCATCGTGCAGGTTAGTATTTAAATTTTCAATAGGTGTTGGCTCAGACCAGGCCGTATCGTTTATTTTTTTCGAAATAAAAATATCCTCGTAAAAAAGTTCAACATCTTCGGTATTCGAAATTTTATCACCTTTCACAACCTGTTTTCCTCCTTTTGATTTTGGTCCGCGATAGGTAAAGATCATGAAGCGTTCATCTGAGGGAATTAAAGGGCCGTACTCGCTGGCACCCGAGTTTATTGGCTTGCCAAGGTTTTTAATGGTTACGTTATTATTTTTGAATTTATTCTCATTTATTTTTTCGCAACGATTGATCCTGAAATTAATATCACGTAATAATAAGGGTTGTTTAATTGTTTTTTTTTCTTCAATGCTTAAAGCTATTTTATAATTTTCAAGCGCGGCATCAATACTATCGTTTTTTTCGAAAGCGTAAGCAAGGTTGTAATTGTAACCGTCAATAGCATAAGCTTCATTTTTTAAGAGGGAAATATAAGTGATCGCTTTAAAGGAATTATCTACGTCGTAAGAATAACAAATGCCTAATAAATAACTGATGTAAGGTTGATTTTTATTGTTCTCACTTATTGAATCAAAAATAGGAAGCGCTTCCAGATATAGATTTTGTTCGAATTTTATTTTTGCTTTTGATAGTCTTAATTGATCCGGTGGGTTTAAACCAAATTTTGCATTTTCAAAGACAAACGCATTTACCTGAGCGATAAACGCGTTAATATAAACGACAAAAAGAAGTAAGAGTATTTTTTTTTTAGCTTGCAACAACAATTTTTAACCTAATAAAGTTAAGTAAAAAATTAACATCAAGAAGCTATTTTTTAAATTAATTTATAACAGGGAGCAAACCGTAGGTTTTTCCGAGTTCAAGCATTTGAGTTGTAAAATCTTTTGGGTATTCGATCTTCACATCAATTATCTTATCGCCTTCCATTACAGGAACCAATTTAGGCTGAATAAAGCCTGCGTACGGCGCAATATTTAAGTGCGAATAACGCTCTAAGATCTCTTTATGTAAGGTAGGGTCTACTTTTACACCATAATTTTCAATAAGGTCGTGGCCGGCTTTATAATCACCCTGCGATTTTACACGTTGGATCTCTTTTAAAAGCTCTCCAAATAAAACACGAAGTTTATTATAATCGTTTACCACAAAATAGGTCTTTCCATTTTCTACTTTTTTCTCAACAACGTTATCTTTAGCGCCTTTTTCAACCACCCAGGCAGCCACCATTTTACGGTTACGCATATGTGCTTCTTCAATTTCTTTGCCTGGTTTAATACGCGATAATTGTACAATTAAACCTTTAGTGATATACTCGTCATAAGCAGCTTTACCACATTCTAAATTTGGCATAACACCTAATTCAACCAATTTTGGATCTAATAAATAATAAAGTGCTACTAAATCTGCACGACCTTCCTCTAAGGCACTGGCGTAGTTCTTAAGAGTTTCTGCCGGTTGGCCAACACCTTCTTCAATAACACCGCTGGCATGGCCAATAACCTCATGCATATCTGTATGTAATTTATCAGCTAAAGAAGCATACTCTTTTACCCGCGCTTTTATCTCGTCGTTATAATAAAATTCGTTTACAACATTTGAACCTGCGGCCTGGTCATAAGCTTCAACTATGTTACCAAGATTTACAGATTTACTCCCTTTTGTTTCCCTTATCCATTCGTTGTTTGGAAGGTTAATACCAATTGGCGTGCTTGGTGATGAATCCCCGCTTTCAACTACAGCATTAATTACTTTTGCCGAAATTCCTTTTACATTTTTCTTTTTGTGTTGAGGCAATAATGGAGAATTATCTTCGAACCATTGTGCATTTTTACCAATAGTAGCAATACGTTTACTGGCTTCAAAATCTTTAACCGAAACAACAGATTCAAACGAACCTTTTTTTCCTAAAGGATCCTGGTACACTTCAATAAAACCGTTAACAACGTCTACAGCGCTTGCTGTATCCTGTACCCAGGCAATGTTGTATTCGTCAAAATCAACTAAATTACCGCTTCTGTAAAACTTAACCAGTTTTTCAAGTGCTGTTCTTTGCGCATCATTTTCAGCAACAGTCTGTGCTTTTTCTAACCAATAAACAATTTTTTCGATAGAGGCAGAATACATGCCACCAACCTTCCAAACCTTTTCAACTATCTTTCCATTTTCTTTTACCAGCTTAGAGTTTAAGCCGTACATTGGTTTTGTAGGATTTGCTTTATCTACTTGCGCGGTATAAAAAGCATCAGCTTCTTTTTGTGTAACGCCTTCATAAAAATTTATAGCAGATGACTTAACAAGATCTGTTTTAGAATCGAGACTAACTTTTTTAGATGCAATTTTTGGATCGAAAATCTGCGTTGCGATATTATTTAAGAAATTCGTTTTTGTTTCGCCGCTTAATAGTGGAAGAAAAGCCGCATCTAATTCATTAGCTTCTTCTAAAAAGAATTCTTTAGTACACTCAGGCATTATTTTATCCATGTTGTAGTGGTGGTGAATACCGTTACTGAACCAAACGCGCTTAGCGTAAACAAGCAATTTTTGATATTGTTCTTCGTCGCCGCCAGTCTTATGGTTGGCTACGATAGCCTCTAATGTTTTACGAATAGCTAGATTGTATTTGTAGTTTTGATCATAAATAATATCACGGCCACTTAAAGCAGCTTCGTATAAATAATATAATAATGTTTTTGTTTGAAGGGGGATCTGGTCAAAATCCTTCACGTTATACCTCAACACACGCAGATCGGCAAATTGCTCGGTAACATATTCAAATTTCTCTTCCGTGGTCGGCGCGATAGATTCAATGGTATCTTTTTTAGCCTTCGCTTCAAGATTATTTAATTCGTTATCTGACGAATGACAAGCGCTTAATACAAGACAGCAGGCAGCAATTTTAATATAATTGTTCATAGTGTTTGAAATAGGGTGTAAGATTACATTTTATTTACATTTTTTGCAAAAAAATGTGTTCGACGGTAGTAATAGAAAAACCTAAATTTTAATGTCCTTGGGGTAACAAATAAAATGTTTGGTTACGGTGGTGCTAAGGCTTTGTATGTTAAGCTGATCGCTGGCTTCAGCCACATCTACCAATTTACCATTACCCATTAAAATATTGATGTTAAAATTTGTTGCGTTGTACGCACTGTTATTCACCGTATCGGTAAATACAAAATACGACGCTTCTTTACGGGTAATTTTATATTGTTCGCACACTTTTTCAACTAATTTGTTCTTAAAAGAAGTTGCAATAGCTGTATTTTGGATTTCTACTTTATATAATTTTCTGTCTAACAGGTTTGAGCATAATTTGCTTAAGATCTTATCTTCATGTTCTGTCCAAACCTTAATAGATGTTACAATATCATTATCATCCAGTTTCGAGAATTTATCTAATAACGAACCGTCTTTTTCAAAATCCGTTTCTCTAAAATCGTTTTCTAAAAATAACACTAGTGTAGGTGTGCCAAATAGTTTTTTGCCTTGCGCAGATAATTCTTTGGCGCGTTTTAAAATATTTACCAATAACGTTTCGGCGCTTAGGACGGTTTTGTGTAAATACACCTGCCAGTACATTAACCGGCGGGCAATTAAAAATTTCTCAATGCTGTAAATGGCCTTATTTTCAACTACCAGTTCGTTATTTACCACATTCAGCATTTTTATGATCCTATCGCTGCTAATAACACCTTCGCTTACACCGGTAAAAAAACTATCGCGCTTTAAATAATCAAGTCGGTCCATATCCAATTGCGAACTTACCAACTGGTGTAAAAATTGTTTTTTGTATTTATCGTTAAAGATCTTAATGGCCAGGCTTAATTTACCTTTAAATTCTTTGTTCAACTTATCCATAAACAAGCTGCTAAGTGTTTCGTGGTTAATGCCTTTTACAATGCTGTGTTCTAAGGCGTGAGAAAAAGGACCGTGACCAATATCGTGCAATAAAATTGCTATTAAAACCGCTTTTTCTTCTTCATCGGTTATTGTAATTTCTTTTTGCCTCAATGTTAGTACTGCTTCCTGCATTAAATGCATAGCACCAATAGCGTGATGGAACCTGGTGTGTAGTGCGCCGGGATAAACTAAATTGGTTAAACCTAATTGTTTTATACGACGTAAACGTTGAAAATAAGGATGGTTAAGCAGATCGTAAATTAATTCGTTAGGTATGGTAACAAAACCATAAATAGGGTCGTTAATTATTTTACGTTTATTTATTGGCATTAGGTTTGATAACTTATAATTAAAATTCGTTAAATTAAATAATACAGCTAAATTTAATACGTTATTTGTAATAAACCGCTATTTATATGGACAAAATTAAAATTCTTTGGGCAGATGACGAGATAAATCTCTTAAAACCACACATATTATTTTTAAATGATAAAGGTTACGAAGTAATAACGGCTATGAGTGGGGATGAGGCCCTGGATATTGTAAAAGAAAATAAAGGATTACACGCTGTTTTGTTAGATGAGAACATGCCCGGACTTTCGGGCTTAGATACATTATTAAAAATAAAACAGGTTAATAACGATCTGCCGGTAGTGATGATCACCAAAAGTGAGGAAGAGCACATTATGAATGAGGCAATTGGGGGAAAAATTGCCGATTACCTTATTAAACCTGTAAATCCAAACCAAATACTACTATCGCTTAAAAAAGCATTAGACAATAAACGTTTAGTGAGCGAAAAAACAAATACCGATTACCGTAAAGAATTCGGACAAATTGGTATGACCATTAACGATAACCTAAGCTGGCAGGAGTGGATAGAGGTTTATAAAAAGATTATTTATTGGGAACTGGAAATGGACAAACTGCAGGATAAAAGCATGCTGGACGTTTTAAAAATGCAGAAGTCAGATGCCAATGCTCAGTTCTTTAAATTTGTTGAGAAAAATTATATTGGTTGGGTAAATGGTAAAACCCCTAATCCGCCAACGATGAGCCATACGCTCTTTAAAAATAAATTCGCAAAAGAGTTAGTAAAAGATGAGCCTGTATTTTTAATTGTAATAGATAATTTACGTTTAGATCAGTGGAAAGTTATTCAGCCTATCATTCAGGATTATTATCATGTAGAAAGTGAAGAAGCATTTTTTAGTATTTTACCTACAGCTACACAATACTCGCGTAATGCTATCTTCAGCGGTTTGTTGCCAAGCGAGATGGAAAAAATGTTTCCTAATTTTTGGTTGAATGATGAAGAAGAGGGTGGAAAGAATTTACACGAAGAGGCTTTTTTACAAGCGCAATTAAAACGTTTAAATAAAGATATTAAAATAAGTTATAACAAGATCACCAATTTTAATGCCGGCAAAAAACTATCCGATAACTTAAGTAATTTATTACAAAATAAATTAAACGTTATCGTTTATAATTTTGTAGATATGCTAAGTCATGCCCGTACTGAGATGGAAGTAATTCGTGAGTTGGCCGAGAACGAAACGTCGTATCGTAGTATTACACATAGTTGGTTTGAGCACTCGCCGTTATTGGATATTATTAAACAATTAGCGGCCAAAAAAATAAAGGTGGTTATTACAACCGATCATGGCACAGTGCATGTAAAAGAGCCTACTAAAATTTTAGGCGATAAAAATGTCAATACCAATTTGCGTTACAAGCAGGGTAAGGCTTTAGAATATAATTATAAAGAAGTATTTGAGATCAAAAATCCTTCCGATGCTTTTTTACCGGTGCAGCACCCAAGCTCGCGCTTTGTTTTTGCGCGTGAAGACAGGTTCTTTGCTTATCCAAATAACTTTAACCATTACGTAAATTATTATAAAAATACATTTCAGCATGGCGGCGTAAGTCTGGAAGAGATCATTATTCCGTATATAGTTTTAACAGCTAAATAGCTTTAAAACTTCTTATTATGAACTCAACATTAAACATAACGGTTACCGATCAAAACGAGCTTAAGACCGGCCTTGCAAAATATATACTGGAATTGTATGGTGATTACAAGATCATTCTTTGCGATGCACCAATGGGAGCAGGCAAAACAACGCTTATAAAAGAGTTTTGCACTGTGCTGGGAAGTACCGATAATTTTAGTAGCCCAACTTATTCTATTGTAAACGAATATACTTATCCGGGTGGTAAGATCTATCATTTTGACCTATACCGTTTAAAGAATAAAGAAGAACTGTTAGACCTTGGCATTGAGGAGTATCTTGACTCAGGGCATTATTGCATTTTTGAGTGGCCTGAGCTGGTAATAGATATGATTAAGATCAGGTACAAGAAAATTGAGATAGAAGTGAACGGAAATATTCGTTATCTTCGCATCATCAATAAGTAAGTTTAATGCGTTATTTTTATTTCCTGTTTCTTTTTGTGGGAATCCTTTTTACCGGATCTTCACAAACAGACTCTTTAAAAAAGAAAAATAAACAATGGTATTTTTCCTGGGGCTATACGCGCGCGGCCTACACTAAAAGCGATCTTCATTTCCAGAATAATTCAAATAAATATAACGAGTTTACAGGTAAAACCGATAATTATGCTTTTACTGTGTACGATGCTGTAGCGCAAGATAGACCTGATTTTCATCAGATCTCTGATATTATAAATATTACTATTCCGCAATTTGTAACAAGGCTGGGATATAGTTTTAACAACAAATGGGGCATTGAAATAAATTACGATCATACTAAATATGTTGTAAACGATTATCAAAAAGTACGAGTAAAGGGTCATGTAAATAATAATTATTTTGATCAGGATACAATTTTAGATCCATCTAATTTCCTTCATTTTGAGCATACTGACGGTGCCAATTTTTGGATGATAAATGCAGTAAGAAAAATAAGTTTATTAAAACCTAATAAGAATTTTGAAGCTTCGTGGGTATTAAAGCCCGGAGCAGGAATTGTTTTTCCAAGAACAGATGTGACGTTGTTTGGCGAGAGGTTAAATAACGATTGGCATGTTGCCGGTTGGATAGTTGGATTTGAAAGCGGTTTAAGAATGGAATTTTTTAAACATGGCTTTTTTGAGTTTGTTGGTAAAGGTTCTTATGCCGATTACGTAAATAGTTTGGTATTAGGTAAAGGTAATGGTAAAGTAAGACATCATTTTTTTGCAGGACAGCTAACCGCTACCATTGGAATAAAAATAGACACTAAGAAATAGTTTTTATTAAGCTTTAATGGGAACCATTTTAAAGCTAAGGTCAACCACAGATTGGTAATCTTCACCGGCCTCTAACATATCATCATCATCATCTTCGTAAACCCAGTTAACGGTAACGGCACTGCCGCCCCTGTTTATCGTTTCAAGTTTTTTGAAAATATCTAAAATTCTTTTTGATGAGCTGGTATTAAAATAACGCATGTTAAAAGTAACAGTGGTAGTAGGTTGTGGCGAAGCTGCATACTCCTCCATAGCCGCTAATAATGGTTTGTAAAAATCAACTGAATTTTCAGGGATAGAATTACCTGAAACATGTAGCTCTCCTTTTGTCAGATCGAATTTAATTGTTGGGTTCTTTTGAGTCCCTTCAATTGCGTATTGGTCCATGCTTAATTACTTTTTTTAAATTTTAATATGCAATATTACGAATTCCGTAAGATTGTCCTTAGCCAGAGTTCATAGCCTTTATAAATTTCTAATGTCAGTTAGCTATGAATTTGAAATTTACAAAGCTCCCGTTAAAAGGAATGCTATGAACTCAAGTACTAAGGCATGAACAAGATATAAAAAATTAATTTAAATAAACACATAAAGTTTTTCACAAAATGGCTTAGCCGATCTTTATTTTTTTGCCCATATGTTTGGGTTTTGTGTTTAACACGTAAAGGTCTAAAATACATTTAGTTCGGGAAAAAAATTCCCTGATCTTTATTTTTGTGGTTTGTTGTGTAGTTACTTTGGTAGCGTTATATCCAAAGGCCGTTAGTCCTATTTTATTAGCAATATAAACAGCCCGCGCATTATGAAACTCCTGTGAAATAATAATAACGCTATCCTGTCCAAAGATCTCCTTACATCTTACCATACTATCAAAAGTTCTTAAGCCCGCATAATCTAAAACCATACAGGAATCGGGGATGCCAACTTTTAATAAAGCATCGTGCATATCTTTGGGTTCGTTGTATTCGTTAACACGGTTATCGCCACTTAAAATTAAATAGCTTACTTTTTTTGAATCGAACAATTTTTTAGCAGCCTGTATGCGATATGCAAAATATAAATTCTTTGTACCGTTCCTTAGTAAACGCGAAGTGCCTAATACAATGCCCACTTTTGTTTTTGGTATTGTTTTAACCGAATCATGCAGTTGTGCTTTAGTGCTTTTTGCAATCGCCATGTGGCATACAGAGCAGGTAAGAATAATTGCTAAAGCAGAATAAAATAGGATCTTGAATAAATTTTTTAGTAGAAAGATCATGGTTTAGCTTCTAAAAAAAAGATCACTACAAACAAAAACGCAAAATACCACACTGGCAATACCATTAGTTGTACCAAATGCAAGATTAACTTTACTTAGATCGTTTGGTTTAATAATTATATGCTGGTAAATTAATAGACCAATAAAAGCCGTCATGCCAATAATGTATAACCAACCAAAATGACCATAAAAATAAATTCCAATAACTATTAATGCCGCAATTGCATGAAACGTTTCCGAAAGTCGTAACGCATTTTTGCGGCCAAGATAAACAGGAATGGATTTTAAATTTTCGCTTTTATCAAATTCATCATCCTGTAAAGCAAAAATAATATCAAAACCACTTACCCAAAAAAGCACTACAACACTTACTAATACTGGCAATAAGGCAAATTGTTCGGTTAATGCTATATACGCGCCAATAGGGGCAAGCGAGAGACCCACACCTAAAATTAAATGGCAAAGTGCTGTAAAACGTTTGGTATAACTATAACCTAAAATTACCATTAACGCTACGGGTGATAAATAAAAACATAATTTGTTTATTAAAAATGAGGAGACAACAAAACCAACACAGCAAATAATTGTAAATAACAAAGCAGAGCTTGGCGAAATTTTACCGGCGGGTATCTCACGAATAACAGTACGAGGATTTTTTCCGTCAAATTTTCTGTCAATGTAACGATTAAAAGCCATAGCAGCACTGCGGGCAAAAACCATACACAGAATTACCAACAGCAATTTTTGCCAACTAAAAACAGCGTTTCCTGAGTTTATTGCTAAACAAAAACCAATTAAAGCAAAGGGTAAAGCAAAAATAGTGTGGCTAAATTTTATTAAAGAAAGATATTTGTTTATAGTTGAGAACATATTAAAATGTAAGATGTAAGATGTAAGATGTAATAGGGGAGTAACACACATTTTCCATATTCCCTTTTACATTTTCCATAATTAAATTACTTTCCACGTCCTTGCAATACTATTAAAACAGTATGAACCAGAATTTTAAAGTCGAGTAGAAGGCTCATATTTTCAACATACAAAATATCAAATTTTAAACGGTCTATCATTTGGTCAACATTTTCGGCGTAACCAAATTTAACTTGTCCCCAACTGGTAATACCCGGACGAATTTTTTGTAAGTGTTTGTAGTGCGGCGCTTTCTCAACTATTTTATCAATGTAAAACTGTCTTTCAGGGCGTGGACCAACAATACTCATATCGCCAATCAATACATTTAAAAATTGCGGTATCTCATCTAAACGTACTTTTCTTAAAAATCTCCCTATTGGTGTAACACGAGGATCGTCGGCACTTGATAAAGCAGGGCCCATTTTTTCTGCATCCTGGTACATGGTGCGAAATTTAATAATGTAAAATGGTTTACCATGTATACCAACGCGTTCCTGCCTAAAGAACATTGGGCCTTTGGAACCGAGTTTAACTAAAATACCGAGAAGTAAATACAACCAGCTAAATACAATCAATACAAAAACAGAAATGATCACATCAATAAAACGTTTAACAGAAATTTGCCACTCAGGAATTATTTGATTTTTTATTTCTATTAATGGCGTGCCTAAAATGGTATTCATTTTTACATGGCCGCTTAATATATCATACATATCGGGAATGATCTTAATGATGATACCCATATCGCTTAAATTATTTACAATATTTTTTATGTATTCATGTTCCCAGCTTTCTAAAGCAATAATTACTTCTTCAACTTTATATTTTTCAATTATATCTTTAATGTCTTCGTATTCGCCAAGGTGTGGCAATTCATTTTTTAAAACGTCAGAGTAACCATTCTTTCCTTCTATATGAACAAAGCCTACAAAAGCATTACCAATTCCATATTTTAAAGCATTTATCTCTTTAAACATTTTAAGGGCACGTTCGTTACTGCCAATTATCAATGTATTGAAACCAAATTTTTTACTGTGAATTTTACGGTTGGTGTGCGATGATAAAAAGAACCGGCTAATAGCTGTAAAACCGAAGTGCGCAGAAAAAAGCACAAAGTATAATTTGTAATACAATTTGTAAAATGCAACATTATCATCTAACAACACTACGAAGAAAAGAACCGTTACACCCACAATGGATGTGCTTAAGATCTGCACGAACTCGTTGATCCTTGATTTCCGGAGAACATTGTTATAAGAGCCATAGAGGTAATAAACCAATACCCAAATGAGTGGTAAAATAATAACACTTATAAAGAACTGGCTATCGAATATTTCTGCAGATAAGGCACCGGTCTTAAGCGGATCGATCTGTGTTTTACGATAAATATTAAATAAGGTCCACGCTAAACCTGCCGATAAAAAATCGAAGAGGATGTAATATAATGTGCGTAAACGTAAACTCATTTATAAATACACTACTTTAATATTATCCAGGTACATTTTTTGGTTAGGGATATCTCCATTTTTAACCATTTTAAAATATATTTTTTGAGCAGTAGAATTTGGTTCGCGGTTAAGGGCATCGGCTAAATGAATGTATATTTTATTCCAGTTTTCGGATGGGGTTACAAAAACAGTAGACTTGGTTGTAGACCCTGAAATAACACCCACTTCAAAACGTTCGTTGCATTTGTAATTTATTTCAAGATACACATTGGCATTGGCTAATGGCAATGTATGTGTAGCAGCAGATTCGACTTGAGCTATGGCACCTGTAAACATTCCAGACATATCAATTACAGCAGATTTACCTTCAAATGCCTCAGAAGTTGGCGATATGCTCCAGTTAGCATCGCTATTTCCGTTACCACTTACAGTACCAATAGATTTTACAAGTGTGAAGCCCGATCCGTCAAAATTCTCCATCCATTCGAATTTGGTGTTGGGGTTATATTTAAAAGTTATGGACCTGTTTATTGTCTTACCGCTTTCTACGAGGGTATCAATGTTTATTAAATCGTAAAAGGGCCAACTTATTCGGGTGTCGCTAATGCCATTATTTTTAATACCTGCAAGAATATTGATCTTTACATTTTCATTTTTAGTGATGATGGGCATTAGATTACCGGTAGGGTAGGCGCCCTGGAATTTCCCGTTAACGTATAACCAAAGATCTGTAATTTTGTGACTACCAGAGCCTTGGGTTGTGCTTGTTGGAGTAACAGTAATAGCTTCAGGTTTTATAAAGAAAGCAGCTTCCGCAGCCACATATTTTTTACAGGAAGGGAGTAAAAACAGATTTATTAACAATACGAAAAATAAAAGTAACCTCATGCCTTATCTTAACCCTTCTATGTGATTAACCAAAAATATGAAATAAAACCATTCAAACAGAAACATTCTTACAATTTTAGTTTTTCTTCTATCTCTGAGGCCAGTTCCAGCGCCCGTAGGGCCTCTTCGATACCAATAATTGCTTTTTTATTTGAATTGATACTCTTGTGTAACGCATTAAGTTCTTCGTTTATTGCGTTTGTTGGTAAAATTATTGGATGTTCAAATATTACCTCTTTTTTTGGCAGACCATTACCCGGATCTATGATCAAATTGCGCGAATTTACAGGGGCATTTTGTAGTTTAATTACTTCGGTAATTTTATCTAAAAGATTAATACTTACAAAGTGATCTTTAGTAAAGACCCTAAATTTTCGGGTGTTTTTAAAGGCCATGCGGTTGGTGGTAATATTAGCAACGCAACCGTTCTCAAATTCAATATGTGCATTAACAATATCAGGCGTTTTACTAACCAGTTTGCAACCCGATACTGTAATTCGTTTTACGTTTGCTTTCACAATACTTAATATCAATTCAATATCATGCAGCATTAGGTCTAATACTACCGAAACATCGGTACCGCGATTATTGTATTGCGCTAAGCGATGCACTTCAATAAATTTAGGATCAAGCAGATAAGGTTTTGCAGCAATAAAAGCGGGATTAAAAAGTTCAACATGTCCAACCTGAAAACAAACGCCACTCTCGCTAATATAATTTTGCAATTGTTTAGCGTCTTTAATAGTTGTTGTTACCGGGTTTTCAATAAAAACATGGCGACCATTGATCATAGCAGTTTTAGCAATTTCAAAATGGGTGCTGCTGGGTGTGGCAATATCTAATACGTCTGCATTCTCAATGGTTTCCTGTAAAGAAGAGAAGGCTTTTATATTGTATTGCGCCGCAAGGTCTTTGCAGAGTTTGGTATCAGTGTCGTACAAGCCAACAAGGTCCCAATTTGGATGATCGTTTAAAAGTTTTAAGTGAACCTTACCAATATAACCTAAACCAACAAGAGCAATTTTATTTATCATATAGAACTTTCAAAACTACCGGTTTTAAAAAAGCAGATGTTAGTAATTTAATTTTAAATATTAACAATCGCTGTTCAATAGCGCTAGCTTTACAATCTAACTAATTTTATTTTGTTTTATAACGTTTCTAAAGAGGATGAGTATTTGTTTAAAGGCAAGCGCAAGCGCCTGGTAGAGCAGTTACGTTTTAAGGGTATTAAGAACGATAGGGTTCTTAATGCCATAGAAAAAATACCGCGCCATTTATTTTTTGATCCTACTACGGGTAGGCCGGCATTGCTGGATCATGCCTATAGTGATAAAGCTTTGCCAATAGGGGCGGGGCAAACCATTTCGCATCCTTATACAGTAGCCTTTCAAACCGAACAATTAGATCTTAAGCCAGGAGAAAAGATATTGGAAATAGGCACGGGCTGTGGTTATCAAACAGCTGTGTTGCTTGAGATGGGCGCAAAAGTATATAGTATTGAAAGACAAAAAACACTCTTTGATAAAACAAAATTGTTTTTACCCTACATTGGTTATAGCAGTGCGAAGCTGATATATGGCGATGGTTATAAAGGTTTACCACAATTTGCACCATTCGATAAGATAATTGTAACTGCGGGTGCACCATATATCCCTAATGATCTTTTAAGTCAATTAAAAGTAGGTGGCATTATGCTTATACCTTTAGGCGAGGGGGATACGCAGGAAATGATCTGGCTTAAAAAAATAAGCGAGAGTAATTTTGATAAAAAAGTATTAGGTAATTTTAAGTTTGTACCGCTACTACAGAATAAGTCAGGCAATTAACATTAATTTGTTAATAATCAGTTTTAAGAAAACCTAAGATAAAACGAAAGTATTTATCTTTGTATTAGTTTTTATTTAAACAATAAACTTAAAAAAACAACTATGAAAAAATCAATCGCACTAGTTGCATTGGCGTTTGGGGTAACCAGCGCATTTGCACAAGATTTAACCTCAAAAAAAGGTGAGCCAATTTTACCTGAAGCCGGAGACTGGGGTCTAGCGGTAGACGCTACTCCATTTTTAAATTATGCTGGTAACTTCTTTGGAAAAACAGCAAACAACACTGCACCTACATGGAATTTCTTAACTTCAGTACAAACTATTACTGGAAGGTATTTTAAAGATGCCAAAAATGTTTACCGTGGATCTGTTAGAATTGGATTTGGTAGCAACACAACTAGAGAGCAATCAGCCAACAGGATGTTAACTGCTAATTCTTTTTCTGCAAATGGATTTCCAACTGCTGTAACTCAGGTTGAAAATACTTGGAAGCGTTCTAATACTGATATTGGTTTAGCCGGTGGTATTGAAATGCGCAAAGGTAAAACCCGTTTACAAGGTTATTATGGTGGAGAAGCTGGAATTTATGTAAGTATGCAAAAAGATAAATATACTTATGGCAATACTTTAGCTGTAAATTTAACTCCTACTGGACCTGCTCAAAATCAAAACGTTGTTGTAACTGGTGCTGACCAAGTTGGTAGTTCTGGAAACGTTGTTTCAGCTGTTGGTATTTTTCAAGGTGCTGGTGCTGGTGATCAAGCTCGTATGACTGAGCGCAAATTTGGTACTGTATTCTCTTTTGGAGTTCGTGGATTTATTGGTGCGGAATATTTTGTATTACCTAAAATGAGTCTTGGTGGCGAATTTGGTTGGGGCGTTGGTCTATCAAGTACTGGTAAATCTAAAACTTCTTACGAAGCTACTGGTAATAATGGTGGTAGTGCAACTGATGCAATTGGTACTACTGAAATTGAAGGTTCTAAAAATGGTGGATTCTCTTTAGATACTGATGGAAACAACTCTATTTGGGGTCCAACAGGTTCTTTACGTTTAAATTTTTATTTCTAAATAATAATTACTTTTTATTTAAAACCCTTCTCAGAAATGAGAGGGGTTTTTTTGTTTAATATAATTTTCAAAACTAAAATATTTAGTAATTTAATTACGAATTAACCAAGCAAATGTTAAATAACAAATTGTTGATGAATTGTTAATAAATCAAAACTAACAATTTTGTACATTCGCGGTCTTAAATAGCTTTTGATCTGACTATTTAAGCGAGTAAAACTATTGTTTAAGCGAGTTATTTTAACAGTTAAATGAAAAAATGACCCAACTTTTAAATCATAGTTCACGTAAATTAATATAGATCAAAAACAAAACAAGTAAACCCAAAAACAAAACAAATAAACCAAAAAAAGAAAAAAATGAAAAAAAACTACTCAATTATTAAAACAATGGTTGTGCTAATGGTCCTGATAGCAGGAAAAATTGGCGCACAATGTACTGGCACCGTATTATGGAGTACAGGCGCCGCACCAGCGCCAGGCGCTTCAATAACAATTGCTGGACAATGGGCGGGCGAACACTCATCAATAACGGGTGTTGTTGCTGGCAATACATATTCAACTTCTTCTTCGGTTGGTACTGATTTTATTACAATCACTTCTGGTACAGCCACCGGACCTGTTGTTGCTTTTGGTACGAGTCCTATAAGTTGGATTGCACCAATTGCAGGAACGTACTTTTGCCATATTACTACAAATTCTGCTTGTGGAACTCAAAATTCTAGCAGAACTTTAGGATTCGGTTGTTATCCAGCGGGTATTCCAAATGACCCTTGTGTAAATGCTATTTCTATTTTGCCAACTGGTACCTATCCAGGTACAACAGTTGGTGCTGCATTAGAAACTCCGGTTCCTCCCGCTTGTGTTACTTCAGCGCCTTCTCAAGGTGGTGTTTGGTATACTGTTACCGGTAATGGTAACAGAATTGGCCTTTCTACAACTTGTGGTAGTGCTTGGGATTCAAAAATTTGGGTATATACTGGCGCTTGTGGCACAAATACTTGTGTAACAGGTAATGATGATAATGGTGTACTTTGTACTGGTGTTGCGGCATCTGTTGCTTGGTGTTCTCAAGTTGGTGTTCAATACCGTATTTTAGTTGCAGGTTTTAGCGGACCAAGTGCTTTTACTTTGGTTGCTACACAAACTGTGATCGCAACTCCAACTATCACCGCTTCTCAAAACCCAATTTGTGCGGGTAAAACAGCAACTTTAACTGGTACAGGTAATACAACTTTTACTTGGAATCCAGGTGCTTTAACTGGTGCAGCTGTTGCTGTAACCCCAGCAGCAACTACAATTTATACACTTACAGGTACTGCAAGTGGTTGCCCGGCTCCAGCTGCTTTTGTAACTCTTACTGTTAATCCAAATCCTACAGTTACTGTAAATAGTGGTGCAATTTGTTCAAGTAATTCATTTACAATGGTTCCAACCGGTGGTGTAACTTATACATACAGTAGTGGAACTGCTATTGTTACTCCTATTACAACATCAAACTATACTGTTACTGGTTCTGCTGCTAATGGTTGTACTAATACTGCTGTAAGCAGTGTTACAGTTAATGCAAGCCCTACAGTTGCCGTAAATAGCGGCGCTATTTGTGCCGGTAGTTCATTTACAATGGTTCCAACTGGTGGGTTAACTTATACTTATAGCAGTGGTTCGGCTGTTGTGACTCCAAGCGCTAATGCAAATTATACCGTTACTGGTTCTAATGCAGCAGGTTGTACTAATGCAGCTGTTAGCAGTGTTACTGTTAATGCTACTCCAACAGTAGTTGTTGCTAATGGTTCAGTTTGTTCTGGTAATTCATTTACATTAAGCCCAACTGGTGCCACAAGTTATACTTATTCAACAGGTCCGGTTGTTACACCAACTGCTACTTCATCATACACTGTAACAGGTTCAACTTCTGGTTGTTCTTCAGCTCCAGCTGTTGCTACAGTATCTGTTAATACTACTCCAACAGTAGTTGTTGCTAGTGGTGCAATTTGTTCTGGTGGTTCATTTACTTTAAACCCAACTGGCGCTTCAACTTACACGTATTTACCAGCTGGTCCGGTTGTTTCACCAACTGCAAATGCATCTTATTCTGTTACAGGAACAAGTGCAGCAGGTTGTATATCTACAAGCCCGGCAGTTTCATCTGTAACTGTTAACTCAACTCCAACTATTACAGTTGCAGGTGGTACAATTTGTTCAGGTAATTCATTTACTCTAAGCCCTTCAGGTGCTTCAACGTATACTTTCTCAAGCGGACCAGTAGTTACACCTACTGCTAACGCAAGTTATTCAGTTACGGGTACTAGTGCTGCGGGTTGTGTATCTTCTGCACCGGCAGTTGCATCTGTTTCAGTAAATGCTTCGCCTGCAGTAAGTGCAGCTAGCTCTGCAAGTTTAATTTGTGCTGGTCAAACAGCAACTTTAACAGCAAGTGGTGCTTCAACTTATACGTGGAATACAGCAGCTACTACTACAGTAATTGCAGTTTCCCCAACAGTAACAACTTCTTACACAGTTACTGGAAGTACTAACGGTTGTTCAAATACATTTACTATTTCGCAATCTGTTTCTCCTTGTACCGGTATTAACGGGAACACTGCTTCTTTAAGTAGCGTTTTAGTTTATCCAAATCCAAACACAGGAGTGTTTACAGTTGAATTAAACAATGGTTCAGTTAAGAACATCGAAGTAATGGATCTTACTGGTAGAATTATTTTATCATCTACATCAGTAAATGATAAAGTTGATTTTAATATCAATACTTTAGCAAATGGTGTTTATTATGTTAGAATTCAATCTAATAACACGGTTGAAGTAATTAAGATCGTTAAACAATAAATTTTAGTAATACTATTTTAAAAAGCCTTCTTCCATTCGGAAGAGGGCTTTTTTAGTTAAAAACATCTGTTAATTGTTAATTTTACAGGTATTGTGAATTGAATGTTAATAAGGTTAACCTTCACTTTACTATCTTTAATCGAAAGAACGCAATATTACGTATATAGAATTATTGAGATAAACAATATTATCAATTGATCGTTCTTATTAAATGAATAGTTAAGAAAAAATTAAATCAATAGTTAAACAAAAAAAACGATGAAGAAAATTTTACAAACTGCTATTTGCATAGCTTTTTTAATTACCACTACGGCTACCGCCCAGGTATATTTAACTCAAGGGTTTGAAAATCCATTTACAGGATCACCAGCAGCTCCCACCGGATGGACGCAAACCCAATTGATACTAATTGGTGATGGTATTGCCGAACCTGCAACAACAACAGGTGAGAAAGACTGGGAAAGAAATACAAGCACAGGGCTTGGGATCTGGACAACCACTGCCTCTTCCGGAATTTATCCGAGCGCTCCTGCAACGGGCACCGCAGCTTTATTTATGAATGACGCTAACTTTGGATTTGCCGGTTTAGGAAACAGAAGGGTAGAAACACCCGTTGTAAATATTGGAGCATCAACCAACCCATATGTTAGGTTTAAAATGTTCTTTTCTTCAACGGCCGCTAACCTTCAGTTTCGTGTAATGGCTTCTAATAATGGCGGAACTACATGGGCACCAATTATGTCGGTTTATCCAAACGCAGGTCAGGTTGGTGTTATGACAAGCTCTACGCTTTGGGAACCTGTTAACGTAAAGATTCCAGCAATTTATAAAGTAGCCAATGCAAAGTTTGCATTGGAATTTACACCATCAAATGGTTTTAATAGTTTGCTTTTTGTTGATGATTTTTCTGTTGAAGAATTTACACCAACCACAATAACCTCTGCTGCATCAGGCGCGTGGTCTTTGCCAACTACATGGGTTGGTGGCATAGTACCAACTGCTGATAATAATGTTGTAATTGCAACATCACATACTGTTAGCATGAACATGAATGTAGAAAGGGTTCAGGACCTTACTCTTAATGGCGGTTTAAATTATTCTACAACAACAGCTGCACATGTTTTGCAGGTTTTAAATAACTTTTCAATTAATGCTACAGGTTCATATACATCCGGCACAGGCACTGTAGGGAAAAGAACATACGTTGGATCTAACTTTGTAAATGCCGGTACCGCTAATTTTGCAAATGGAACAAGTGCACTTGGCGGTTTGTTTTGGACAGGTTACACCGGATCTTATTCTGGTGCGGGAACATTAACCAGTGGAAGAATTCCGGTTGTGTCACATATATGTGCAGGTGGTGTTCAATATTTAAACCCAGTAACTGTTTCAAATAACATTGATCTTATTTTGGGTACAGTAAATGTTGCTAACTTAACACTTGGTAATTCAGGAGCCTCAGCTGCATTTACTACAAACAGGGCATTTGGTACATTTAGCGGACTGCCAACTATTAACAACACTAACATTACAGGAAGAAATTTAAATTATGTAACAGCATACAACACCAACAATGTTTATTATGTGCAAGCTCCGCAGAACATTATACCCGGTGATGAAATTGAGGTAATTTCTACTAACCGCCAACTTACTGGTGTACTTGGTATGAATACCTATAATAATCTTCAGTTAAATTACCCATTGTTAGTAGGCACTACAACCACAGGAGGATTAACTTTAACACGAGGGATTATTAATACTACTACTTTAAATTTATTGACCCTAAACACTTTTGTTACGGGTGCACTTGGAACTTTACCATCTACTGTAGTAACAACGGGAACCGTTACAGGTAATCATGGATCTTATATTTCAGGACCAATAAGGATCTTTTTTCCTGCAACAACTACAACTAATCGTAATTTTCCCTTAGGTGTTGGTAATGCTTTTCATAACAATAATCCTTCAGCCAACTTAAGAAGATACGTTACTCTTAGTGCCGGTGGCTTAGCATGGAATAGCCAAACAATCACAGCAACTATTGAAAACCCACCAACAGGAACTGCCAACCCAACACTCACAACCATTATGGGTTCAAGGGCCTATCGTTTAAATACTAATGGCGGACCGGGTTTAGGTATTAATAATACAGTTTTATTAAACTATGATAATACTACTTTTGGCCCAACTGATAACCTGATCGGTTTTAACCAGGATCTGAAAATTGCACAGGCACCTGCATTAAACGGTCCGTGGACTGAAAGATCTCTTGGTACAGGTACTGGTTTAATAACACAAAATACGCCAGGCACAAGAACTACCAACTCTGCAACACCAGGACCAATTAATAATGGCGATCAGTATTTTGCATGGGCAACAAGTTCATCATTCTGTTCAGGTACACCTGCATCTAATTCAGTAACATCAAATGCTACGGTTGTTTGTACTGGTGGTTCCGCTAATTTAGGTTTGGCTACAAGCTATACAACTATAGGTTTAACGTATCAATGGAGCACTGCTACAAGTTCGGTTGGTCCTTACTCAGCAGTTTCAGGTGCAACAAATAGTGCTTATACAGCAACTAATATTACTTCGGCCACTTGGTTCCAGGCTGTTATTACATGTACAAATGGCCCTGCAAGTACTACTGCGGTTGCAACACAGGTTTTAGTGGGAGGTAATGCTTGCCAATGTAATACGTATTGCGCAACATCAGCGCCAAGTTCTACTTTTGATGATGAGATCTTTAATGTGTCTATTGGCACATTAAATAATACATCTTCTTGCCTTCAAACAGGTGGGCCAACTTCAACTTTAAATTTATATTCTAATTATACCGGTATAGTTGCAGCACCAAATATTATAGCTGGTAGCAACTATACTTTAGATGTAACGGTGGGCCAATGTAATGCTGCGGTTTATTCGGGTGGTGTAACAGTTTATATGGATTTTAATAATAACGGTTCATTTGCAGATCCGGGCGAACAAGTTTTTGCTTCACCTATAACTTCATGGGCTATTGCAGGAACATTAGTAAGCACTGTTATAACTATTCCTGCAAGCGCAACACCCGGCATTACAAGAATGAGGGTTATTGCAGATGAAAGTAATACTAGTACCGGCGAATGCGCTGCCTACTTTTATGGTGAAACAGAAGATTATTGTATAAACATAATTGGAAGTACACCTTGTGTTGGCGCACCGCCTGCTAACTCAGCCGTTACAAGTGCTACAAATGTTTGTCCTAATGGCTCGGCTAATCTTACTTTAGCAACATCTTATACTATTGGTGGATTAACTTACCAATGGAGCACAGCAACAAGTTCGGTTGGACCTTATACTTCGGTATCCGGTGCAACTTTAAGTTCATATACAGATCCTAACATTGCTGTAGCAACATGGTATCAATGTGTTATTACATGTACTAATGGCCCTGCAAGCACAACTTCAACGCCGGTACAAGTAATGGTAGGAGGTAGCTCTTGCCAATGCGCTGCCTACTGCGCTTCAGCTGCAAGCAGCCCTGCCGATGATGAAATATTTAATGTTTCAATTGGCACTTTAAATAACACTTCAAGTTGCAGTCAAACCGGAAGTGCGCCAACATCTACTTTAAATTTGTATTCTAATTATGCAGGTATTATTACTGCACCAAATCTTGTTGCTGGAAACAATTATACATTAGATGTAACAGTAGGTCAATGTAGTGGTTCTCCTTATTCGGGCGGTGTTACTGTATACATGGATTTTAATCAAAATGGTTCTTTTGCAGATCCGGGCGAACAGGTTTTTGTATCAGCAAGTACTTTATGGGCAGTATCCGGTACTTTAGTAAGCACTGTAATAACTATTCCGGCAACTGCAACACTTGGTACAACGCGTATGAGGGTAATTGCCGAAGAATCTAACATTGGTACGTTGGATTGCGCTATTTATACCTGGGGTGAGACAGAAGATTATTGTATAAACATTACAACAGGTTGTACGGTTCCAAACGTTACTTTAACTGCCTCTCAAACTACTGTTTGTAATGGAAGTTCGGTTAATTTAACCGCCGGTGGCGCTACAAGCTATACATGGAATACAACAGCAACAACAAGTTCTATTTCTGTAACACCATCGGTTACTACATCTTATACTGTTATGGGAGAAAATGCACCTGGCTGTCCTGATACAAAAACAATTACAATTACCGTAAACCCTAGTCCAACTATTGCGGTATCAGCGGCACCGTCGTTAACACTTTGTCCTGGCATGTCAGCAAGCTTATCAGCAAGTGGCGCTAATACATATACATGGAATCCGGGAAGCTTTACCACTTCAGCTATTTCTGTAACACCGGCAATTTCTACTGTATACAATGTGGCGGGAACAAACAGTATTGGTTGTACAACTAACTCAAACGTTACTGTGTTTGTGGTTGTGTGTACAGGTATAGGTACTAATGCGGTTATTGACAATACGGCTTATATCTATCCAAATCCAAATACTGGTGAGTTTACAATTGAATTAAACAATGGTACAACTAAAAATATCCAGTTAATGGATCTTACTGGAAGGGTTATTTTATCAGAAACAACATCAACCGATAAAATTAATTTCAACATTAATACTTTAGCAAACGGCATTTATTATGTTAGAATTCAATCAGATAAAACTGTTGAGGTGATTAAAGTCATAAAACAATAACAGTTCTTTCTCAAAAGCCCTCTATCATTGATTGATAGGGGGCTTTTTTGATTTATGAAGATCGGGTTATTGATAAAATCCTAATTAAACAGTCTAAAAATTATCTAACTTTGACAAAAAATAATAATAATATGAAGAAAAATTACACTTTTATTTTAGCGTGCTTATTAAGTATCAATGTTTTTGTTTCAAAAGCACAAGCCCCAATTCCGGACCTTATTCATTATAAATTTAATGGGACAGGTTCTTTAGTTACAAACTATGCAAGCACACCACCTGTTGGTGCTGCAACAGCAACGTTAATGGGTGCAATTACACAAACCGGTTCTATTGGCTGTATCGGTGCTGGCGTTGGTTCTGGAGTTAGTGCCAGTACAGATTATTTAAATACCGGGTGGGTTACAAATCTTCCTTCAACTGGCTGGTCAATTTCATTCTGGTCTTCCAACGTAACACCTACTACTACATTGTATTACATTTTTGGAGATAATACAGCCGGTTCTTTTCGTTGCTTTACAAATGGAGTAGCAGGGCCAAATAATTGGATCTTAAGAGGTACAGGAATTACAGACGTTAATATTTTAGGTGCCGCAACAACAACGGCAAACATGGTAACTTATGTTTATAATCAAACGGCGTCGGTTATAACCGGTTATATTAATGGTGTACAAACTGTAAGTGTTGCTCAAACCGGCACTCCTGCTATTACCAGTACTACAGGGCCTTTTAAAGTTATTGGTTATGGAACTAATGTTGGTATGAATGCAGGGGGGTTATTAGGCGACTTTAGAGTTTATGGTTCTGCATTAACCTCTACCGCAGTTTTAGCCATTTATAATGAGACAATAGCTACACCAACAATTTCAATTGCTGGCCCAACTTCCATTTGTGCTAATCAATCAGCAACGCTTACCGCCAATGGCTTTTCATCTTACTTATGGAATACAAGTTCAACTAACACAACTATAATAGTTACCCCAAGCGTAACTACCAGCTACACGGTTGTTGGTGGTGTTGGTAGCTGTACCAATACGGCAACTTCAACAATTACTGTTAATCCAAACCCAACTGTTGCTGCAGTTTCAAATGCAAGTTTAATTTGTGCAGGCCAAACAGCAAGCTTAACAGCTAGTGGTGCTTCTACTTATTTATGGAACACCAGTTCAACTAATACTGTATTAGCAGTTACGCCATCTGTAACAACATCTTATACTGTTACCGGTACAACTAATGGTTGCTCGGGTACATTTACAATTTCACAAGCGGTTTCTCCTTGTACCGGAATTAATAATAATGTTAATGCTACCAGCAATGTTAAACTTTATCCAAATCCAAATACAGGTGAATTTACACTTGAATTAATAAACGGTTCATCTAAAAACATCGAGTTAATGGATGTAACAGGAAGAATTATTCTTTCTCAAACAACTTCAAACGATAAGATAGATGTTAATATCAATACTTTATCAAATGGTATTTATTATGTTAGAATTCAATCTAATAACGCTGTTGAGGTGATCAAGATCGTTAAAGAATAATATTAAATTAATATTTAAAAAGCCTCTTGATGTTTTCAGGGGGCTTTTTTATTTTATACCAAAACAAAAATGCTAAATTTGTGTTATAACTAATAACTTAAAACTAAAACTTATGGCTTTCGAATTACCAAAATTAAACTACCCTAATAACGCTTTAGAGCCGCATATCGATGCACGCACCATGGAAATTCACCATGACAAGCATCACCAGGCATACGTTACCAATTTAAATAACGCAATTGCCGGAACTGAAATGGAAAAAATGAGTATTGAAGATATTTGCAAGAACATCTCTAAATATCCAATGGCTGTTAGGAATAATGGTGGTGGACATTATAACCATACCTTGTTCTGGGAAATAATGGGACCAAAATCTGGTGGCGTTCCAACAAACGAAGTAGGTAAGGCTATTGAAGCAGAACTTGGTGGTTTCGAAAAATTTAAAACAGATTTTTCACAAGCAGGTATTACCCGTTTTGGTAGTGGCTGGGCATGGTTATGCGTTAAGGCAGATGGCAAATTATGCGTTTGCAGCACACCAAATCAAGACAATCCTTTAATGGATGTTGTTGAATGCAAAGGGACACCAATTTTAGGAATGGATGTTTGGGAACACGCTTATTATTTAGATTACCAAAACCGTCGCCCTGATTATATTGGAGCTTTCTTTAATGTGATCAACTGGAATAAAGTGAATGAACTTTATTTAAAAGCAAAAAAATAATTTTTTAATTTTTACAATTAAAAGCCTTCAAGAAATTGGGGGCTTTTTTGTTTGCTATACTTTTTACCACTAAGACACTGAGGGCACGAAGAAACACTTAGAAAATTCAATTGATTGATAAATAAAAAGAACAAAATAAATCTTAGTGAAACTTAGTGTTCTTAGTGCCTTAGTGGTTAAACTCTACGGATTCATTTTCTTGTACGCTTCAGTAATTCCTTTGATTACAGAAGAACTCAGTCCGTGATGTTCCATTTGATTTAAGCCGGTAATGGTAACACCTTTTGGAGTGGTTACTTTATCAATTTCCGCTTCGGGATGAGAATTGTTTTGGATTAATAGATCCGCTGCGCCTTTTACTGTTTGTGCAGCAATTAAACTAGCTGTAACAGCATCAAATCCAATTTCGATACCTGCCTGTATGTTTGCACGAATGTATCGCATAGCGAAAGCGGTGCCACATGCACCCAATATGGTAGAAGCATCCATTAATTTTTCGTCAATGGTAATGGTCTTTCCTAAAGCATTAAATAAATTCTCAACGGTTTTAATATTTGTTGCGCTTGTATTTTTGTAAGAGATACAGGTCATACTCTGACGAATAGCAATAGCTGTATTGGGCATGGCTCTGAAGATGGTTATGTTTTTTCCAAGATGACTTTCTAACTCTTCAATATTCACCCCTGAAATAACCGAGATAATAATTTGTTTTGAGTTGAGGTTTTTCGAGATCTCTTTAGCTACTTCTTTTGCCTGGAAAGGTTTTACGCACAACAGAACTATATCTGCTTTTTTCACCGCAGCTTTATTATCTGAAGAAATGTTTACGCCTTGTTTCTTTAACGCATCTAAAGTTGCCGTATTTCTTTTGGTAACAGTAATTTGTTTTGCTTTTGTAAAGCCCGAGCTTATTAAACCTTCGGCAATTGCTTTACCCAAATTGCCACCACCAATTATTGCAATAGAATTTACGCTCATACTATTTTTTTTGCTTTTTCTAAAGCACTTTGTAATCCTTCTAATTTAGAACCGCCTGCTTGTGCGTAGAATGGTTGCCCGCCGCCACCGCCGTTAATTTCTTTTGCTAATTCGCGAACAATATTTCCTGCGTTTAAATTCTTGCTTTTTACAAGCTCATCATTAATAATAACCGAAATGCTTGGCTTGCCTTTTACTTCGGCAGTAATTACGCAGAGTAGGTTAGGCACTTCGTTCTTCATTTCAAAAAGCATGTTCTTAATTTCTTCTGCACTATCAAACTTAATATTTTGTGCAATAAAATTAATGTCACCTTTTTTCTCAACGGTCTTTATTAATTCTTTTTTTATTTCCTGAACTTTTTCTTTTAAAAGGATCTGTAATTGTTTTTGCAGGTCATTATTTTCTTCTACTAAATTCGTCAGACTCTTCACAACATCTTTTGAGCCTTTTAACAAGGCTTTCATTTCGTTCATTAATTGTGTTTGTCCGTCAAAATATTCTTCTGCTTTAATAGAAGAGATAGCTTCTATCCTTCGAATGCCGGCAGCCACAGCGCCTTCGCTCATTATCTTAAAATAACCTATTTGCCCGGTTGCTTTTACATGCGTACCACCACAAAGTTCAATAGAATATTTTTTATCAATAGTAACAACTCTAACAACATCGCCATACTTCTCGCCAAACAAAGCCATCGCTCCTGTTTTTTTAGCGTCTTCAATGGTCATTAGATCGGTTTGCACAGTTATGTTCTCGCGAATTTTTGTGTTCACCCTTTTTTCTATTTGATTGATCTCGTCTTCTGTAATTTTTGAGAAATGCGAAAAGTCAAAACGTAAATGTTCATCATTCACCAAACTTCCTTTTTGTTCAACGTGTGTTCCCAACACTGATCTTAATGCAGCATGGAGCAGGTGAGTGGCCGAGTGATTATTGGATGTATGTAAACGTTTATCTTTATCTACTTTTGAAGTATAGCTTGCAGTTAACTTCTCCGGCAATTTATCGGTGTAATGTATAATGACGCCGTTCTCTTTTTTAGTATCGGTAATATATACAGTTTCATTTATATTTTCTAATACACCTGAGTCTCCAACTTGTCCGCCACTTTCAGCATAAAATGGAGTTTTGTTTAACACCAAATGGTATTGCTCTTTATTTTTTGCTTTTACTTTTCTGTAACGAATAATACTCGAATCGGATTCTAATTCTGTATAACCAACAAAGTCAGTTTCTTTTTCTGCGTTCTCAATTAATTTTTTATTCTCTTCAACATAGATCCAGTCATCTGTATCTACAGCTGTAGCCGCCCGCGAACGGTCTTTTTGTTCTTTTAAATATTTTTCAAAACCTGTTTCATCAATACTCAAACTATATCCTCTCGCAATTAACGAGGTTAAGTCAACCGGGAAACCGAAGGTATCGTACAATTCAAAAACAACTTTACCGTCAATTACTTTTTTTCCGGCGCCGTTGGTATCAATACAAACCTGGTCAATACGCTTTAAACCAACTTCAAGTGTTTTGTAAAAAGAAATTTCTTCTTCACGAATTACTTTTTCAATTAATATCTTTTGATTGTGTAACTCAGGAAAAGCTTCGCCCATTTGATTCGCTAAGGTTGGAACGATACGAAACATAAAAGGTTCTTTTAAATTTAATGTCTGATAACCATAACGGATAGCGCGACGTAAGATCCTGCGTATAACGTAGCCTGCACCAGTGTTACCGGGTAACTGACCATCTGCAATACTAAAAGAAATGGTGCGGATATGATCTGCAATAACACGCATGGCAATATTTATTAATTGTTGCTTTTTGTGTTTTTCTTCTTCGTGTACGTTATATTTTAAGCCGCTTAATTCTTCAATTTTATGAAGTATAGGTGTAAAAACATCAGAATCATAATTACTTTGTTTGCCTTGTAGCACGCGTACCAAGCGTTCAAAGCCCATACCTGTATCAACATGTTGTTTTGGAAGTTTTACCAAAGAGCCATCTGCCTTTCTTTCAAACTCCATAAATACATTGTTCCAGATCTCAATTACTTGAGGATCATCATTGTTTACCAATGTTGCTCCGGCAATTTTTTTTCGTTCTTCATCAGATCTTCCGTCGTAATGAATTTCAGAACATGGTCCGCAAGGCCCCATGTCGCCCATTTCCCAAAAATTATCTTTTTTATTTCCGTTCAATATTCTTTCTGCCGGAACAAATTGTTTCCAGGTATCATAAGCTTCCTGGTCAAATGCTAAACCTTCTTCCTTGCTGCCTTCAAATACGGTAACGTATAAACGGTCTTTATCAATTTTGTAAACATCGGTCAATAATTCCCATGCCCAGTTAATAGCATCTTTTTTAAAATAATCGCCAAAGCTCCAGTTACCAAGCATTTCAAACATGGTGTGGTGGTAAGTATCAACACCAACTTCTTCAAGATCGTTATGTTTTCCGCTTACGCGAAGGCATTTTTGAGTATCTGCAATACGGGGATATTTTATAGGAGCATTTCCTAAAAAAATATCTTTAAATGGCGCCATGCCACTATTGTTGAACATTAGGGTAGGATCGCCTTTTACCACCATTGGCGCGCTTTGTACGATCTGGTGGCCTTTGCTTTTAAAAAAATCTAAAAATGTTTGGCGAATTTTACTGGATTCCATATGCTTTTAAAATGAATGGCGAAGATAAGAAAATTGAGAGTTTGAAGAAATTTTTGTTTCACACAAATTGACATTTTTTATGGAAAAAATTACCCATTTTTCCCTATGAAATTCTTATATTTAGTGCTTTCATAAAATGTCGAAAGTAAGATATAAGTTCAATACCAAATCGCTCACCTACGAGAAAGTACGCGTTACTTTTAAGCAGCGCTTTTGGCGTTTCTTATCTTATGTGGGCACAGGTTTAGTGTTTGCAACCATTACCATTCTTATATCCCGCCAGGTTTTGCCATCACCAACCGAAAAGAAGAAAGACCGTGAGTTAGAGGCCGTGTTATTACAGTACGAATTGCTTGAGAGTAAAATGGTAAAGATAGAGCGGGTTTTGAAGGACCTTGAAGACCGCGATGATAATATTTACCGTACTATTTTTGAGGCTGATCCCTTGCCAAAAAGTGTTCGCTATGCGGGTTTTGGCGGAAGCGATAAATATTCGGCTTTTGATAGTTATGATAACGCAGAGATATTAAAATATACCACCGAGCGTATGGACAGGATTGCCAAGCAGCTTTATATTCAATCACGTTCGTTTGACGAAGTGGTGCAATTGGCAAAGAGCAAGGAAAAATTAATGGTCTCCATTCCGGCCATTATGCCTATTAATCAAAAAGACCTTTCGCATGCTGTTACCAGCGGTTTTGGCTGGAGAACGCATCCCATTTATAAAACACAGGAATTCCATCCCGGGATGGATTTTGCAGCGCAACAAGGTACTCCCATTTATGCCACAGGCGATGGTGTTGTTGAAATTGCCGATAATTTAGCACAAGGTTACGGTAATCACGTGGTCATCAATCATGGTTTTGGTTATCAAACTTTGTACGGACACATGAGCCGAATAGCAGCAAGAGTTGGACAAAAAGTTACCCGTGGTCAGTTGATAGGTTATGTGGGCAGCACAGGCTTAAGTACCGCGCCACACGTGCATTACGAGGTGATTAAGAATCAGGAAAAAGTAAATCCTATTAACTTCTACTTTAACGATCTTTCTCCTGAGCAATACCAGATGATGGTTGAGCTATCTAAAAAATCTTCTCAGTCGTTTGACTAAAACATATGAGTTCACACAAAATAGGATTTAATACAGCCGTATCTATTGTTATTGCCAACATGATAGGCACAGGCGTGTTTACCAGTCTTGGTTTCCAGGTGTTGGGTATTGAAAGTGGTTTTGCAATTATTATGTTGTGGGTTGTTGGAGGTGTTTTAGCTTTATGCGGCGCTTTAACGTATGGTGAAATCGGTGCCGCCTTTCCCGAAAGTGGTGGCGAGTACAATTATCTTTCAAAATTATATCATCCGGCTGTTGGTTTTGTTAGTGGTTGGGTAAGTGTCACAGTTGGCTTTGCAGCACCCATTGCAGCAGCTTCTATGGCATTGGGCAGTTATGTAAATAAAGTTTATGGCACTGTTAATCCGGTGTTATTAGCGCTAAGTGTAATTGCAATAATTACGGTCATCCATTCTATTAATTTAAAAGCGGGTAGTTTGTTCCAGCGTATTTTTACTATTGTTAAAGTGGTTTGTATATTAATGTTTGTAGGTTTTGGTTTATTCCATGTGCCGCAGCATACTGTAAATTTTAGCGCCGATACAAATGCCTGGAATGATATTTTTTCTAAAGGTTTTGCGATCTCTTTGATCTACGTAACCTACGCCTATAGCGGCTGGAATGCAGCTTCTTATATTTCCGGTGAAATGAAAAATGCGCAACGCAATTTACCAAGAGCACTTTTTGTAGGAACTTTAGTTGTTATGGTAATTTACACACTTTTAAATTATGTGTTCTTATATTCTGTTCCAATACCTGAATTAAAGGGCGTTTTGGAAGTGGGTTATTTAAGTGCCAATAAAATTTTTGGCGTGCAGGTTGGCCAATTTATGAGTCTAATCATTGCTTTCCTTTTAATTTCAACCATTAGCGCTATGATCCTTGCCGGTCCAAGGGTTATGAAAAGTATGGGTTCTGATATTAAAGGCTTAAAGTTCTTTGCTACTTCCAATAAAAATAATGTGCCTTATGTGGCCATTATCTTTCAATCGGTTATTGCTATTGTGTTGGTATTAACCTCTTCATTCCAATCTTTAATTACTTATGTTGGTTTTACATTGAATCTCTTTACGTTTTTAACAGTGCTCGGTATTTTTATTCTACGTTATAAACACAAACATATTGTAACTTCTTATAAAACGTTCTTATATCCTGTAACGCCTTTATTATTTTTAGGGATACTACTTTTCATCTTATCTTATATAATGGTGGAAAAACCGGTTGAATCATTATACGGATTGGGAACTGTGGTATTAGGTTTGCTTATTTATTTCGTAACTAATAAAAAAGATAATAATACTGTCGAAGAAATACCTAACAAAGTTCAGTCGTCTTAACCTGAATATACTTTTTGTTCTTCTTGTAACATTAAGTTCAATAAGCCGTGCCCAGACATCTCCTTTTTTAGATAGCCTTTTAAAAGCCAGTCTACCGCAATTTGCCAGTGTTTTAGAAAATCCCAATAAATATAAATTGCAGGTAATTTATTCGCGCATTAATCGTAACGAGAATAATAAACCAACCTTTAGGGATTTTAAATTTCATGTGAACAAGAATTATTTTTACCCTGCAAGCACAGTTAAGTTACCTATTAGTACATTGGCTTTAATTAAACTGGAAGAATTAAACGTAAAAGGATTGAACCGCGCAACAGCCATGATCACCGACAGCGCTTATTATTGTCAGAAGAAGATCCGTTCAGATACAACATCTCCAAGCCACAAACCAACGATTGAAAATTACATTAAAAAAATGTTTTTGGTGAGTGATAATTATTCCTGCGCGCGCGTTTACGAATTTGTTGGGCACGATTACGCGCATAAAAAATTAGGTGAATTAGGTTTTAAGAATGTACGCCTGTTCAATCGTTTGGATGGTTCTTGTCCGGGTGATACTGCAAAAGTAACACCGCCAATTTATTTTTTGAGTGAGAACTATGATACTGTTTACAAACAATCGCTTACTTTATTTAAAGATAAATTAATTCATCCTATCCCTAATTCAAAAGTTGGTTGGGCACATACTGACGGCCGCGGAAAACGAATTGCGGGACCAAAAGATTTTTCTACACATAATTATTTAACACCAAATGATCTGCATAACCTCATGAAGAAAATTGTTTTTAATGATTTTTTTTCTGAGAAAGAAAAACTACCCATTAGTACCGACAATAGAAAATTCATGTTAAAGCAATTGGGTATGTATCCAAAAGAAAGTGAGCATCCTAAATACGAAAAAAAGATCTTTTACGATACTTACAAAAAATATTTTTTATATGCCAGCGCGGTTGCAACTGTAAAACAAGACAGCATCCGTATGTTTAATATAGTTGGTAGGGCTTATGGCTTTTTAATTGACTGCGCTTATATTGTAGATTATAAAAATAAAATAGAGTATTTATTAACTGCATCTATTTATGTTAACGAAAAAAATGTGGTAGGTAATGGTAAGTATGAGTATGACCTTATTGGTTTACCATTTTTAAGGGATCTTAGCTGGAGTATTTATAATTTTGAGAGAACACGTCCAAAAGAAAATTTGCCTGATCTTTCAGAGTTTAAATTGTTCGATTGATCTTTTTCCCAAACGGGTCGTATATGATTTTGCCACTAATTTCACGAATTAACACTAACATTATTTAAACCACAAATTAGTGAATTTTGAAAGTATACTTTCAAAATTCATTACACGAATTAGTGGTGAAATTTTTAGCGAATTAATTTATGATATTAGTGAAATTCGTGGCTAACTTTTTCTGCAGAAGTGTTGATATAGATAGAATTTAAATTATTCAATTAAGATCTTAACTTTTTAATTCTTGAAACGCATACTGCGTTATTTGGTTTGATCTTTAAAGAAAGTTCATAGTTTTTTCTGGCCAAAGCAAATTGTTTATTTTCTTCATAGGCTAAACCTAGCCAGTAAAAAGCCTGGTAAGATTTCGGATAAAAAAGTGTATTTGCTTTAAAGATATTTATGGCAGATAGATATTCTAATTTTCGAAGATGTTTTACACCAATGTCTTTTATCCAAACTTCAAATTCTTTATACACGTTTGTAATTTCATTTATTTTTGGTAGTAGTGAATCTGTTATTTGTTTCATGACTAGTGAATCTGATGCGATCTTGTCCTGTTTAAAACGAAAGGAGTGACTAACCAGTGGATCGATTTCATTTTTCTTTTCATAAAATTGGTCAGATTTTTTCTTGTCTCTTTCAAATACTAGCGCATGACCATAATGTGTGGCATTGTAATAAGGATTCCTCATTTTTGTAAGATAAAATCCATGTTTTTCAAATCTTTCCAATTCTATATCCATAGTAGTTAAAACGTGTGGTCCATAATCCAGACAGATCTGAACGTCTTCGGGATAAGAAAATCCATCTAAAATAAAAAGTTTGCCGTTAGACTTCAATTTCGTTTCAATATCATTAAGCATTTTATCTTTTTCATCAAAATCATGAAAAGATTTAATGATAAGTATTTTATCAAATTTGTCTTGTGGCAGTTTACTTTCACGCGTTGTACCAATTACGCGCACAAAATTATTTGTCTGCTTTGAACGCTTACGTTTTGAATAATATTTTATGGTACTATTGATCTTTTTTTGTGAGCAGGTCTTTGGATCTATATCCTGGAAGTAAAAGGTAACACTGTCGCAAATAGCAGAAAGCATCCCAATATTGTAACCTTCAGCCGCACCTATCTCGGCAATAACATCGCCTTTTTTTATTTCCATAAAATCGATGAGCTGTTCTTTTGTTTCAAACATGTCTGCAAAAAAACTCATCCGGTCAACAGATAAATTAAATTCAGCATTCGTGAATTCCCCACGGTATTTTTGGCTGTAATAGCTAAATGTAAAGCAGAAGAATAAATACAGTATAAAATTCTTTTTCATAAAATGGTCATAAGGTGGATTGATTAAATATACATTTTTTAATCGTTTTTTGTATGTTTGTAATATCATGTCGCAAAAGATCTGCACCGAAGCTGAATTTAACGAGCTCTTCAACCTGTACTACGAAGAGTTGTGCAGGATTGTTATGCCCGTTGTAAAAGACGCGGATGTGGCAGAAGATGTAGTGCAGGATGTTTTTGTAAAGATGTGGGTAAGGCGCGATGAGCTGGTAGTTAACACAACCTTTAAAGCCTATTTATACAAAGCGGTTGTTTTCAGAGCCCTTGATCATTTACGAAAGCAAAAGAATGCGCAAAAAGCTTCAGACGAATTAAAAGCGGTTTATCCACAATCGCATAATGATGTTGAAGCAGGTATTGAAGAAAAAGAATTAACAGAGGCAATAAATGTTGGCATGGATAAAATGTCGGAGAATATGCGCATGATCTTCCAGTTAAGCAGGTTTAGCGGTCTAAAAAACAGGGAAATTGCTGAGCAATTGGATATTTCCATTAAAACGGTTGAAAGCAATATGGGTAAGGCTTTGAAGCTTATGCACGAGCATTTAAAGCCTTTCTTAAAAACAAGCGCTCACGCCATTGTATTTTGGTTATTACACGGTTATTTTAAATAAAGGATAGGGTAAATGAAATTTGGTACGACATATAGTAGAAATGAGACATGTAAAAGGACACATTATCAGGTTGCACCAACGAATTGGTAATTTAGTTTTAGATATAATATGCAGGATTGGGAGTTAATAGCAAAGTACATTAAAGGTGAAGCCACGCAAGAGGAGAGAATAACTGTTGAGCAATGGCTAAAGACCGATAGTGCAAATGCTGTTTTATTAGAGGAGATAAAAGCTACCTGGAAAACTTCAGGAAAGTTGAACGCGCATATTAAAATTGACAAAGCAAAGGCCTGGAATTCTATTCAAGGAAAAATAAAAGAAGAACAAAAAGTTATTCCAATAACCCGCAAAGCCCCTGCTTACAATACATGGATATTAAGAGCTGCCGCTATATTGATAGTTGGTTTATTTGCTACCTGGTTAGCTTTAAAAACAGGGAACAAAGAGGAAATAATTTTGGTGCAAACTACAACTCAAGGAAGAACGATCGTATTACCGGATAGTTCGGTTGTTATTTTAAATGAGTACAGTAAATTTTCTTATCCAAAAGAATTTGCAGTCAATCAACGCTATGTTGAGTTGGAAGGCGAAGCTTTTTTTGAAGTAACAAAAGACCCACAAAAGCCTTTTATAATTGGCAATAAAAATTTTGATGTAAAAGTGTTAGGCACTTCGTTTAACATTTTAGCTTACGAAAAAGATAAAAATGCTACAGTTACTGTTGTTACAGGTAAAGTGGCTTTTGCAGATAAAAACGGTGGTTCGGTACTTTTAGTTAAAGACGAAGTGGGTACTTTAAATAAAGCCGGCCACCAACTTTTTAAGTCAACCAACGCCAACTTTAATTTCCTGGCCTGGAAGACCAAAAAACTGGAATTTACCAATACAAAATTTACAGAGGTTTGCGCTGCATTAAAAAAATATTTTGCAGTTGATATTCTTGTAAAAGACAAAAATATTTTGAATTGCACCTTTACCGGGTATTTCGAAAACCCAAAACTACCTGACGTGTTAAAAGTATTGGAAAAAACATTGAATATTAAAGCTGTAGTTAACCAAAAAAATGTAGAAATTACAGGTCAGGGATGTTAATTTTTATATGAAGCTTTTTGCTGCCATTGTTATTTTGGTGCTATGCAATGTTGTTGTTTTAGCTCAGGATAGTTTATTGGTCAAAAAGATCACCATCTCGGCAAACAACATTACTTTAGAAGAAGCTTTAAACCAACTCACCACACAAAGTGGCACCCGCTTTACCTACGGCAATACCATCGACCTTAAACAAAAAGTAAATTTTAATTTTTCGGATGTTTCTTTTAAGGAAGCGCTCAATAAAATATTTGATCCACTAAAAATAAGTTGGGAAATTATTGGCGACCAAATTGCTTTAGCACCCGGAAAAAAATTAACTTTTAAGATCTCCGGAACCCTTAAGGATAGTTCCGATAAAAGCGGGATCGAATTTGCTACTGTTTATTTAAAAGGCGAAACATTTAACGCTTCCACCGATTTTAATGGCAGATTTTATTTGGATCACATCCCACAAGGTACTTATACATTATGTGTAAATGCTTTTGGTTATAAAGTAAGCGAGCAAATTATTGAAATAAACAACCAACCTATTTCTGTTTCATTAGAACTTAGTCAACAAGCTATTACACTTTCTGAAACAATTATTACTACCGATAATATTATCGAAAAAGTTTCGGTTTCTGAGATGGAGATAAAACATGTGCAAATAGATGCTGTTAAAGGCATCTCTAACGATCCTATGAAATCCCTTACAGCTTTGCCAGGAGTGTTAACCAAAACCGATCTTTATGGCTCTTCCGAAATTCATGTAAGAGGTGGCGAGTCATCTGAAAATCTTTTTTTAATTGACAATATAAAATTGCCATTACCTTTTCACTTTAGCGGACAATCTGTTTTTAATCCCGAAATGTTAGAGAAGGCAGAAGTATTGACAGGAGGTTATGCCGCTAATTACGGTAATGCCATGTCATCTGTTTTTAACTTAACTACAAAGAGTGGCGATGCCGAACGTTTTAGCGGCAACGTTGATCTTAATACTTCCAATCCTTCATATTTATTTCAAGGGCCGCTTAAAAAAAACAAGATCGCTTTTATTGTTGGCCTAAGATCTATTCTTAGTCTTTTATCACCCATTGAAAAACGGGCCGATCTTACTTCTAAAATCACCTATACAGTAAACGCTAAAACAAAAATAAATTTCACCACATTAAATGTTAATGATTATACCGATACCAGTTTTCAAAAGATCCTTCCAAAAGCAAATGCGTTAAGTAAGATCAATGCACAAAATTTCCAGGTACAAAGTGTTATTTCTGATAAAAGCTACAGTAAGACCTCCTTTTTACATTCTGGCTGGCGTTTAAATATCGATCCTGAGAAATATGGTTTCCGTCACATCAATTATAACAGTTATACTTTGCGTGAGGATCTTACCTTTTATCCAAAACCAGATACAAAATTTAAAATGGGTATTGAAAGTAGTTTGGAAGATGAACGATCAAATATTACAGAATTTTATAAAACAACAGATATTCCAATTACAGATACGGCAGCATTGATATATAGCCGCAAAGTAAATACTATAAATATTTTGTCTTCTGCATATGTAATTTATGATGCAACTATTTTTAAAAGAATAAAATTTAACGCGGGTCTGCGGTTAGATCATAATCAATTAGCTAATACATTTGATCTCTCACCACGCATAACCCTTGGCTATGATATTACACGAACCACGATTCTTTCTGCGAGCTGGGGAATTTTCAGACAGTCGCCAACAACACATCAGATCCTTCAAAACAAACATTTAATATCCAATTATAGCGAACATACTATTGTTTCGGTAAAACAAAAACTAACGCCCATTATTTCTGCAAGGGTAGAAGGTTATTATAAAAAATATACCAACCTCGTTATATTTGATACGTCTTTTGCTTATTCCAACAAAGGTTATGGCGATGCAAAGGGCGTTGAATTCTTTTTAATGAAAGAAACTGGTCGTTTAAATGGATGGATATCTTATTCTATAGCCAAGTCCGATAAAAAAAGAAGTCTGCAGGATAAAGTGTACCCTTATTATTTTGATCAGCGCCAATCATTGAACATTGTTTTAAGTATTACGCGAAAAGAATCTAAACGCAAGTGGTTCCTTCCTCATTCGTATAGTTTTGATTTTAGATATGCCACCGGCGAGCCATATACTCCCATAACCGGAGTTGATTCGCTTGCAGGTAAATATGAATTTATTACCGGCAATATTAATTCTGCACGAAACCCAGATTACAATACTTTAAATATAAAATGTCAATGGCACGACAGGGCTTTTGGCAAAAGAAAACGCCATATGGTGCAGTTTTATCTCAATTTTTGGAACATTTATGGCCACTCTAATCTGGCAGAGCGTTCTTATAAAATAGATCCTGCAACAGGCTCTCTTTCGGTTACAAACGTATATAGGAAATTTTTCGACCTCAATATTGGCCTAAAATTGAATTTTAACTATTATAACAGGCCAAAACCATAATTTTTTCATTTTTGGGTAGGGTATCTTCTTTTTTAACCGACATATAGGTATAAAAGCAAATACTAAAACACTAAAAATACAAATTATGAAAAAAGCAATTTTACTATTAGTTATGGGCATAACAGGGTTAGGCCTAACTGCACAGGAAAACAAAACCTGGCGCCTTGGTTTACAATGGGGCGGACACGATAACATGTCTAAATTCAGCGGTGGTTCGCCGAATGCTAACGCACGTTTTCACCATAACGAATTTGGTGGCGGTTCATTTAATCTCGTTGCCAGATACGATTTAAATCAGCATTGGATGGCAACAACCGGTTTTGGCTTTAATAGCTTTGGGTTTAATTTTGCTTTAGCTGAGAATTATTCTCTTATCACATTAAAAGATCGTTTCTCTTCAATACAAACTTCTTATACAGGAGTTGAAATACCTTTTATGGTTTTTTATAAATTTAATTTGAATTGCAAAAATAGCCGTTGGTTAATTGGTGGTGGTTTTGCTGCTAATTTTACAGATGGTAAAACGGTTTCAAAAAACTTTGTACAAAATAACGATGGCGTTGCCAGTTCGGATTACTTAAATTCTGTTTCGACTTCAAATAATGGCGGTCACGCTATGTTACGTTTTGCGGTTGGTCGCGAAAAAGTATTTAAAAGAGGAAGCATGCTTAATGCCAGTCTTGTATTTAATGCAGGTATGGATGAAATAGCAAAAGCTACTGTAAATTATACGGTTGATAATCAAAACTACACACATAGCTTTAGTAATAAAGGAAATTATGTTGGTTTAAGATTAACTTATTATTTTAGAACTGCTGCTTTTAAATCAAAAACTAAAACACCAACAAGAAACGTTACAAAAGCTACGCCTATAAACGGACCAATAACAAGATAACATTAATTAAATTATCTTTAACAGGATGAAAAGCTTTATTTTAATTATCGGCATCTTGTTGAGTTGTATTTTAAAGTCTCAACCTAACTGGCCACTAACAAAAAGTAACACCACTCTGCAGGTAGTAATTCCTGCAGAGTTTGGCACTCCATTTATGCAACCCATAAGTGTTAATGGCTGGGAAGATGGTATTTTTATTTCACGCAACGGTTTAAATTTATATAGTATTTATATTCCGGCAGATGCATTATCATGGGTCAGCAATGGCGCACCCTGTGTTTTTACGCCTTACCAAAAAGGGCCAACATATGGTATGGATCTTGCCACATCGCCAACAACAGCATGTCCTATGTGGTTACACGGCGATATTTTAATTTCATCGAGGACATCAACAGCAGTTCCTTTTCCGGCATGGACGCTTTCTAATTTAAGCGGACCAATATATAGTGAAGGAGCGCCACAAATTTCTATGCTAAATGCAACAGTATCAGATCTTGTGGTATATACCAATAATCAACTGCCGCCTTATAATACCGATATTTATTTAATAAAAAACTCTACTATTAATCCTTCAGCTACAGGTACAATTTTGCCTGCGCCTGTAACGCAAACAACTACCGAAGATAATCCGCATCTTGAAAGATTGAGTGCAAATCAATTGGTGCTATTTTTCGATTCGCCGGATAGAGTGGGTGGAGTAGGAGGATTGGATCTTTGGTATGCTGTGAGCAATGATAACGGAAGTACATGGAATGCGCCGCAGCAAGTAAGCACTTTAAATACCTTGCAAAATGAACATCAGCCACATTTGTATAAAGATAATTTTAATCAGTGGTGGATGTATTATGCCACACCTGATGTATCCGGTAAATATGCTATTTACAGATCGCAACAAACTGTTTTAAATGATTGGAACAGCTGGGGACCAAAACAATTAGTTGTTGGACCGGGAAACTCGGCAGGTATTGGTGAGCCAACCTTAACACAATATGGTGATCTTTCGTTTGTAGTTGTTTATCAAGATGCTAATGGTACAACAACCGATAAATTTGATGCAGACGCATGGTTCTTACCACATGCAACAATTACATCGTTAAACAAAAATAATTTAACTCAAGATTTTTCTATCTACCCTAACCCATTTGCGGATAGAGTAACTATTAATACAAACAAGCCCGAAAAATTTCAGATATACAGTGCTTTTGGTGTTCTTGTAAAAGAAATCGAAATCACCGAAAGCTCTGTTATTAATCTTTCTGATCTTTCGGAAGGTATTTATTTTATGAGTTCACAAAACAATTCAACACCAAAAAAGATCATCAAAATAAACTAAGTGAAAAGGTCTATCGTTATATTTTTTTTATTTCTGTTCTTTCAGAATATAAATGCCCAACTCATTTGGACAAAACAGCCTCTACCGGTATTATCGCGCTCTGCTGTATTTCCTAACTGGAAAGGGCTGGCAACAGCCGATGCCTTTGTGATGAAAGACAATGACACGCTTAAAATGTGGTACTCGGGTAGTGGCTGGTTAACTTCAAGTGATAATTGTGTGCATGTACGCATGGGTTATGCCTGGTCGTTGAACGGTACAAATTGGACTGAATACGCCGGTAATCCTGTTCTAAATATTAGCACCGATACGTCTATGTTTGATTCGGATGGAATAGAAACACCAACTGTAATTAAAGATCTGAGTGCACCGCCAAGCCACCGTTACAAGCTTTGGTACGCAGGGAGAAAATTAAAATGTTCAACTGTACTTGATCATAAATTCGGTTATGCTTATTCACCCGATGGTATTCACTGGACAAAATACTCAGGGAATCCTGTAATGACGGCTGGTAATAGCTCGAGTTGGTACAACACGTTTATTTCAAACCCGAGTGTTATCTTCGAAAATAATATTTATAAAATGTGGTTTACTGCTCCGGATGCTGTTGCCAATAGCCAACCTACAGATGGCAAGGGAAACATTGGTTATGCAACATCGCCTGATGGTATAAATTGGTCGGTTTATCCTGCGCCTGTTATATTAGCCGGTTCGCAAAATAATTGGGACTCTGCTACTGTAGCAGAACCAAGCGTTATAAAAGTTGGCAATATGTACCACATGTTTTATTCTGCTTTAGATAAATGGTTGGTAGAAAATTTCCAGGTGGGATATGCCAACTCGATGGATGGTATTAATTGGACAAAAGCAACAACTAACCCGGTTTTAAAAATTGGTACGGCGGGAAAATGGGATCGCTACTGGGCTTCGCATCCCGCCGTTATGTATGATTCAATAAGCAATAAATTTAAAATGTGGTATACCGGCAGAGATACCGCAACAATAGTAGCATTAACCGGTTATTATTGGGATATAGGCTATGCCGAAAGTTCATTTACTTCTTTAGGAATGAATGATTTGAAAAAAGAAAAATCTGCATTTTATGTTTACCCCAACCCGGCAACAGAATACTTAACCATAAAATTTTCTAATATTACCAATTTTAAAAAAGTACTAATATATAATTACTTAGGAATTTTGATAAAAGAAACAGAGATCATTAATTCAATTATTAATATTAGTAATTTAGAAAAAGGAATTTATTTTCTGAATGTAGAAGGAGACGAAGCGCATAAAATTAAATTCATAAAAGAGTAAAGTTAATTATCATGAAATTAAAATTCATTATTATAATTTTATTTACAAATATTTCCGGATTGTTTGCACAAGAATATATTTACTATTGTTCAAGGCCAACACCAACAAACACTACCTGGCAGGTGTATAGAAAAAATTTAACTACTTCATTAACACAAACTATTACAAACGACCCTAATTATAATTACTGGAGAGCCGAACCATCGCCGGATAATTCTAAACTATTGATCGTTCGGAGTCCGGCAAACGTTTCGCCTGACCAGGAAAATTATATTGATTGTGATATTCTAAAATGTAATCCCGATGGAACAGGTATGCAGGTTATACTTGCTAATAACCAATATGGATGGCATGGTTTTGGTAACCCGCGTGTTCATCCAGTCGGTAACAGAATTTTATTGCTTGTGCAGCCAACATCAACTGCACAATGGAATCTTTTTACTGTAGACATGTCTGGTAACAATCCACAACAAATAACTACAACAGGTGCAATAGACGCTGCCTGGTCGCCACTTGGTAATAAAATTGTTTTTGTAAGTTTAGTTGGCCCCAGTCTTTTAAATCTTGAAATATTTAAAGCAAATTATAACTATGCAACCAATCAGGTTTCAAATATTGTGCAATTAACCAACGATACCACCCGTAATCATGACCCCTGTTTTTCTCCTAATGGAGATAAGATCGCTTTTTGCGCAGGCAATGCCAGTTTATATGATGCAAACATTGTAACCATTGATACCAGTGGAAACAATAGAACAGATGTGGTGGATGATAATGGAACACATGGCGGAAATGTAAACTGGGGAACAAATAATAAGATCTATTACCACAGCATTTATGTAAGCACTTTTACAAATTTTATGGCTGATGATTTTAATTGTAATACAAACTCGGTTGAATCTATTTTTACATCGTCTTCTATTCATTACCTGCATCCATTCTATATAAATCAAACCATAACAGGAATAAAAGATCAATTAATAGATAAAAACAATATTTCAATTTTTCCCGTACCGACATCCGATTTTATTAAAATAAAATTTAATGATGGATCGAATAATACTATCAGTATAGTGGATATAAGAGGGCAGTTAGTTATTGAAAAAGAGATCGATGGTTCAGATGATATTGATATTAAAAAACTTGAACCGGGTATTTATTTTATTGTTTCAAAGACAAATGAATTTTCACCTCAAAAATTTATTAAAGAGTAATTATAATTATGAAAACATTTTTTCTTTCATTTTTCTTTTTGTTTGTTATAACTGTTGCTAAATCGCAAACATGGCAATCTATTGGTCCCGAAGGCGGTTGGGTAGATCATATTGCTTACCATCCGACCCAGACAAACGTTATGTTTAGTAGTGGTGATACACACGGTGGAATTTATAAAAGTATAGATGGCGGAACTACCTGGAATAATTTAAGTGGCTATGGTTGCTACAATGCCTGGTGTTTTGAGGTGAATCCAATTTGTCCTGATACTATTTATGCAGGAAGCATGATGAATGAAAATGACAGTATTGGTATCCGTGTTTCGGTAGACGGTGGAACTACATGGCAAACAACTTTAAAATGGCCATCTATTTCACAGATAATAGTGCACCCAACAAATCCAAATATTGTTTTTGCCGCTGCGGGTTACTGGCCGGGTTACCAGGGCAACACACATGGTGAAGGAATATGGAAAAGCACTGATGGCGGTTTTACATGGAATAAGATCATTACAGGTTTAATGGATAATATGAGTGTTCAATCTATTGCATTTAATCCATCAAATTCAAATGCGATGTATGCTGGTGTTTGGGGCGTATTTGGTAATGGAAAAGGAATGTATGCCAGTTTGGATGGCGGTAACACATGGTTTGCCGCCGGCTTGGCAAATAAGGATGTTTGGAAAGTGGCAGTTTGTTCTAGTTCAGCAAACATTATTTATGCAGCAACGCAGGATAGTGTTTATAGAAGCCTAAATTTTGGCAGTAACTGGACAACTATGAATATTGCAAGTAATGCTCCATTAGGTTTATATTTTGGAATTTCAGTTTCAAAAAGCAATAATAATATTGTCTACGTGGGTTCTTTAGATAAAGGAATGTTTAAAACCACTGATGGAGGAGCAACCTGGAGCCCCGCATTAAATACAGGCTTACCTGCAACAAGGGTTTGGGAAGTAGCAACACATCCAACAAATGCAAACGAAGTTTTTTTAGGACAGCAGGGTATTGGCATTTGGAAAAGTACAAATGGGGCAGGGCAGTGGCAAAATTCAAGCACCGGCTTTAAATGTACCTATGTTACCGATCTGCATTATAACTCTTCCGGACTTTACGGCGCTTTGTATAACGAAGCTGGTAATAATTATGCCAGTGTAAAGAAACTGAATAGTACAAATTGGAATTCTATTGGACTGAATGATCTGTGGATAGGAAAAGTAACATCGGTGCCCAGTGCAACAAACGTTATGTTTGCTTCAAAAGTAGACTATGGTTTTTTTCTGCCTGTTCCGCATAATAAATTATTAAGATCTACTAATGGTGGCTCAACATGGGCAAACGTTGGAAGCGGTTTGGATACCACGGTTGATGCAAAGGCAATAAAAATTGATCCTTCAAATACAAATATAATGTATGTTGGTAATGCAAAAGGAATTTTTAAAAGTACAAATGGCGGCACAACGTTTAGTTTAACAGGATTAAATAATTTAAATGTTACTTCTATTTGTATCTCATCCGCCTCGTTAAATGTTATTTATGCGGGCACATGGAGTGGTGTTTTTACAAGCACTAATTCAGGTTTATCATGGGCAGCTTTACCAACTTTTTCAAATGCCATATTTTCTTTGATACAGCTTCCAACAAATCCTCAAATCCTTTTTGCAGGAAGCTATGCTGCAGGTATATTAAAAAGTACAGATGGAGGCGCATCGTGGAATTATGTGAGCACTAATCTTGCTGGTAAGATCGTTCAATGTTTAATTGCTGACCCTGTAAATCCAAATATTATTTATGCAGGGGGTGACATGGGAGTTTATTCAAGCAACAGCCAGGGAAATGCGGGTACATGGACAGATTTTTCATTAGGTATGAATAGTCATAAAGCAAAAATAATGAGTATGGATTTTGATCTGAGCAACGGTAATCTATATGCCGGAACGCTCGGGTACGGTGTGTTTTCGAGGAATATATTTATTCCGACTTTTATTGAAAGCAACCTAAAGACTACTACTCTTTCAGTTTTTCCAAATCCCGCTGCAAATGTATTAAACATACAATTACCAAATGTAACAGCCGGTAAAATTTTCATTTCTGATGTTCTTGGAAAAAGAGTAGAGGAGTTTGTTTTTTCGGAGCAAATAAATATCTCGCACTTAAATGACGGTATTTATTTTATTACAATTATTGATAAAACAAACAATAGTAATTACACTACAAAAGTAATTGTAAATAAATAAACTAATCTTTCCTTTTCCTCTTTGGCAAAGGTTGTTCGGTTTTTTTTTTGTTTTATCGGCATCTGTATCGATCTCAGTAGAATCAGGATCAACTTCTAATTTCGACTTCTGCTCGCTTTTCTTTTTCACGGTCTTATCAGAGTCAAGATCAATTCCTGTTTTATCTGTATCCGTTTCCGGACTGGTAAAATCGCCCGAACGTTTACTTTCTTTTTCTTCGTCTTTCTTTTCTCTCTTTTTCATAAATATTTAATTTATACATTATAATTATGAGAATTTTATGCCACGTTTATAGGCTTACAAATACTGTAAAACAGCATGAATTAAATAGCCTAATTGTTATTTGAGGAAAATTTTGCCCATAGTAAATAGTAGAATGGTAGTAATTTGTTACCTTTATCTTGTTATTTATCCTTATAATTTAAAGTAAAAAATAAAAATGGAAGACTATAAATTTCAGATCGCAGAATTACTCATCCGGCTTTTTGCAGGAATACTTTTCCTTTTTCAGGGTTATGACAAACTTTTTAAAGTTAAAATGAAAGGCGTAATCTCTTCTTTTACAATAGATAGTGATCGCCAAAACATTCCACGTGGATTTGTTGCAATAATAGCTTATTATACAAGTATAGCTGAATTTGCCGGTGGTTTACTTTTAATGCTGGGTTTATTCACAAACTTCACCTTGTATGCTTTAGGTTTTGATCTTTTGTTGGTTTGTTTTGCATTTACCTATATGCAGCCTATGTGGGATATGAAACATGTTTTCCCAAGATTTTTATTGATCGTGCTACTATTGTTATTACCCGAAAGCTATAATCAATTTAGCCTGGATGCGTTGTTGAGCTTTAAATAGTAGTTTCTGTTGGAATGTAAATATCAAACGTTACTCCTTTACTAACAACACCGGTAGCTACAATTATGCCGTTATGATTTTCCACAATTCTTTTACAGATAGCTAGGCCCATACCTGTGCCTGCGTATTGTTCTTTGCTATTTAATCTCTGAAACACTTCAAAGATCCTTTCGTTGTATTGACCGTCAAAACCAATACCGTTATCAGTGTATGTAATGTGACAATATGAGATCTTAGGCGATAATTTATCGTTATTAAATTTACTGCCCTCTTTTATTTTAGTTTTAATTATTATATGAGGTGGAATAGTTGGGAGAGAGAATTTTAGTGAATTGCTTATGAGATTATTCATAAGCTGACGAAATGGAAAAGGAATAATATTCATTTCACTTAAATTTTCACTTTCAATAATTGCTTTTTTTTCTAGTATAAGCTCTTCAAGGTCCCTTTTTGCTTCATCTATTATTATACCTAAGTGTATCTTTTCGAAATTGCGTTCTGTACTTTTGGCCCGCGAGTAAGTAAGCAAATCTTCTATAAGTTCCTGCATGCGTTTGGCTGTATTCTGCATTTTTTCGAAATAACCTTTTCCATTCTCTGAAAGATTTTTTTCTTCTTCTTTAAGAATAATAGTTGCAAAATTCTGGATCTTACGCAGAGGCTCCTGCAGATCATGGCTGGAAACATAGGTAAAGGCAGTAAGATCTTTGTTGGCAATAATTAATTCAGCCGCGCGTTTTTCTTTCTCGTCATTTTGAAATGCTAGTTCTTTATTAGCAATTATTAATTCGGCAGCTCTTTTTTCTTTTTCATCATTCTGAAAGGCCAATTCTTTATTGGCAACTATCAGCTCAGCCGCTTTTTTTTCTTTTACGGTATTTTGATAAGCTAATTCTTTATTGGCAATCGCGAGCTCTGCCGCTCGCTTTTCTTTTTCATCATTTTGAAAAGCAAGCTCTTTATTAGCAATGATCAGCTCAGCAGCTTTTTTTTCTTTTACCTTATTTTGATAAGCTAATTCTTTATTGGCAATTGCCAGCTCAGCAGCTCTTTTTTCTTTTTCCTTATTTTGAAATGCCAGTTCTCTATTGGCAATTATTAATTCAGCAGCTCGTTTTTCTTTTTCTTCGTTTTGAAATGCAAGTTCTTCGTTGGCAATAACCAACTCTGCTGCCCTTTTTTCTTTTACTTTATTTTGAAATGCCAGCTCTTTATTGGCAATAGTTAATTCCTGCGCTCTTTTTTCTTTTTCTTCGTTTTGGTAAGCCAGTTCAATATTGGCAATACTTAATTCAGCTGCTCGCTTTTCTTTCTCGTTATTTTGGTAAGCCAGTTCATCATTGGCGATACTTAATTCCGCAGCTCTTTTTTCTTTTTCGTCATTTTGAAAGGCTAGTTCTTTGTTGGCAATTATCAACTCAGCAGCTCTTTTTTCTTTTTCATCATTTTGAAATGCAAGCTCTTTGTTGGCAACTATCAACTCTGCAGCTCTTTTTTCTTTTTCATCGTTTTGAAAGGCAAGCTCTTTGTTGGCAATTCGTAAATCTTTTGCCCATTTTTGCTCTGTAACATCCCGGGCTGCTGCAAAAACTCCAAGCACTTTGCCTTTATCATCTTTGTAAACTGAAGCATTGTATAACACATCGGTAAGATTACCATTCTTATGTTTTATCGTTAGTGAATAATCTGCCACAAAACCTTTTTCAAAAACCCGGCGATAACCTTCTTGTGCTTTTGTGGGCTCTGTAAAATAATTGGAGAAATCTGTATCTATCAACTTTTCCCGGGGAACACCCGTAACTTTTACCGATGCCTCGTTCACATCTAAAATCTTTCCGGTTGCACTGATGGTAACAAGCGGGTCTAAACTTGCTTCAATCAAACTACGGGCATAGTTGGCAACGACTAATTCCGCTGCCCGTTTTTCTTTTTCGTTGTTTTGAAAAACAAGTTCTTTATTGGCTATGGTTAATTCGTCTGATTTCGTTTTTTTATCTATTTTCAATGCTATTTTTTTAATTTTATTTTACTCGGCAGAGACGTATATATCAAACCTGGCACCTACGCCTAATTCGCCATTAGCTTTTATAATTCCTTTATGATTTTCAACAATACGTTTGCAAATGGCGAGGCCAATACCTGTTCCATGATATGCTTCTTTACTATGTAAACGTTGAAATACCTCAAAGATCTTTTCATTGTACTCCGGCTCAAATCCAATACAATTATCCTTTAATATAATATGGCAATATTTCTTGTCAGCTACCAGGTATTTATTATTTAATTTACTTCCGATCGCTATTTCGCTTTTTAAGGTTATATGAGGTGGCACATCTTTTTTTGCGAATTTTAAAGAATTTCCAACAAGGTTGTGAAAGAGCTGACGAAATTGAAAAGGAATAACTTTTACAGTATCCAGATCAACTGTTATAACTGCTTTCTTTTCGGATATTACATTCTCGAGATCTTTTTCAAGTTCATATACAATTGTATTCAGGTCGGTATCTTCGAATATAAGCTCACTGTTCTTTGTACGTGAATAGGTAAGGAGGTCTTCTATTAACTCCTGCATACGCATGGCAGTATTGGTCATTCTTTTAAAGTAGCCTTTGCCTGTTTCCGTTAAATTCTTTTCTTCTTCATTAAGAATGCAGGATGCAAAATTTTGTATCTTACGTAAAGGTTCCTGTAGATCATGACTTGAAATATAGGTGAAGGCTGTTAGATCTTTATTTGCAGTGCTTAATTCTTCAGCTCGCTTTTCTTTCTCCGCATTTTGAAATGCAAGTTCCTTGTTAGCAATACTCAGTTCTTCAGCACGTTTTTCTTTTTCATTATTTTGGAAAGCCAATTCTTTATTAGCTATGCTTAATTCTGCTGCACGCTTTTCTTTTTCAGTGTTTTGAAAGATGAGTTCTTTAATTGCAGTTTCAAGTTCAATGTTCTTTTGTTCTAGCTGCTTTGTTCTTTCCTTTACTGAGTTTTCAAGCTGTAAATTATCTTCTTTATGGATCCTGATATTCTCTTCGTTCTTTTCATCAGCTTTTCTTTGAAGAATTGAACGTTCGGTAATATCTTTAAATGCTAGCAAAATTAATTTTTCGCGATGGGTCTTTTGTATGATCCTGCTGGCATTAAGCACCATTACCTTTTCACCTAAATCCGGGAATACGTGTGTAACCTCAAAGTTAGAGAAGTGCGAGTTTTTAGCCAGCATACTATCTAACAATTCGCGAAGTTTTGGAATATTCCATTGTTTATTACCTAATTCAAATAACGGTAAGCCTTCGGTAGCTTCTTTATTTACAAGGAATTTTTTATAGAAGGATTTGTTGGCCGATTTTACTTTCAATTCACCATCTAAAACCAACATTGGTTCGTGTATGGTGGCAATTATGGTTTGTGAGTAATTGTAAGATTCGTTTAAAAGTTCATTATGTTTTTTTAGATCTTTATTAATAGAAATTAACTCTTCATTACTGGCTTCGATCTCTTCTTTTGTACTTTCCAATTCTTCGTTCAGTGTTTGAAATTCTTCATTACTTGAAACAATCTCTTCGTTGGCAGTTTGCAATTCCTCATAGGCATTTTCCTGTGATTCAATAACCGCCTGTATCTCTGTTCTTGCTGTAATTAACTCCGCCGTTAATTTTTCTATTTTCCGGTCTCGTTGCGCATTGCCCAGGGTCGCCAGTACGGTATTTTTGGCACCTTTGTTTACTTTAATATATTTTTCTATTTGTTCCTGTAATGTAAAAACGATCATTAATAATGGTTCGTCCCATTCTATTTTTAAAGGACAAACTTCTAATGACATCGACCTGAACCGCGAACCTATTTTTATTTCAATTTCCGCTTTACGCACAGGTTGTTTTGTTTTTATTGCTTTTCTAATGGCATTAAGCAATTCGAACGAAAATTCTGGCCTTGTCATTTTTAAAATGTTCAATGTGGCTTTTCCTGAAGGGTGTTGAAGAAATAAAGATGTTGAACCCCTGAACTGCAGGATCTCCATATCCTTATTAATAATGGCACATGCCGGCATATGATCTGATAAAAGCAAAGAATCAATAACACTGTCTAACTTTACAGAGTTGACAGAAGTGTTTTTTTGTACTGCCTTTTTTACTTTCTTTTCTGTTACAGTTGTTTTTACAAAACGTGGTAATAGCTCTGGTATCTTTCTGATACCTGAATTTTTTTTGCGGGAAAAGATCTTGAATTGATTATTTATTTGTACAAAATGTGATGATGAAGAGCCAATGGTTTCAGATTTGCCAAGCATTAAATAACCTTTTTCATTTAATGAAAAATGCAAGGTTGTAAGTACTTTTTTTTGTGCAGCATGATCAAAATAAATAAGCAGGTTTCTACAACTTATAAAGTCCATACGCGAAAAAGGTGGGTCGCGTAAAATATTGTGCGATGTGCCAAATATGCACATATCGCGGAGATTCTGAACTATGCGATATTTGCCATTAGACTTAGAAAAAAACCGATCAATACGTGAAGCGGAAACAGCTTTGAGCTCGTTCTTGGTATACTCGCCACTTCGTGCTCCCATTATTGCTGTTTGGCTTAGATCGGATGCAAATATCTGTACAGGTATTTTATTTGTTTGCTTATCCTGTATCTCGGTTATGAGCATAGCAATAGAATATGCTTCCTGTCCTGTTGAGCAGGCGGCTACCCAGATCCTAAGCGTTTCTCCCTTTTTTTTATCTTTTAAAAGTTTTGGTAATAAAGTTGTTTTTAAATATTTAAACGATTCGGTGTCTCTAAAAAATCCGGTAACATTAATAAGCAGATCTGAATATAATTGTTCAGCCTCCTCTTTATTACTGCTAACTAATTTTACGTATTGTTTTGTTGTTTTTAGCTCAGTTTTAAGCATCCTGCTCTCGATGCGGCGTTTAATGGTCGACATTTTATAATGTCCAAAATCAACATTGTGATTTTTATGAAGTATCGCGAAAATTGTATTCATGTCGGAATCATTGTCCTGGATCGGATCTTCGCTGATCGTGGATGTCTCAACACTATGTAATGAAGTTTTTTTACTTAGCTCAATTAACTCAACTGCTATATCCTCTGGTGGAAGTATATGATCAACAATGCCTTCGTTTATAGCTGATTCGGGCATACTGCCGTATTTCGCTGTTTCGTCTTGCGCAAACGTTATTCCGCCCGCGGTTTTAATTGCTTTTAATCCTTTGGTACCATCGTGAGCGTTTCCCGAAAGAATAATACCAATAACATTTTTTTTATGCGTTAATGCAAGCGAAGAAAAAAGCACATCAATAGATGAATTTGAAGAGACATTTTTTGGACGGGGTATTAACTGTATATGACCATCTGTTACTTTAATATCTTTGTTATGCGGAATAACATATACATTATTTGCTTCCATTTTTTCCATGTTCTCTATCTTCTGCACCTTCATTTTAGTGGCCTTTGATAAGAGTGGAGTAAGCATACTTTTATGCTGCCGATTAAGATGCTGCACATAGATATATGCCATACCAGTATCGGAAGGTAAATTCTTAAATAAAACTGAAACCGCTTCCAAGCCGCCTGCTGAAGCACCAATTGCAACAATTGGAAATTTTTTCTTTGAAATTTTTTTTGTGGTGACCGCCTTTTTTTTTGTGGCTTTTAAATTTATTTTCATTTTTTATTTTTAAAAGCCTATAGCGATTTTTTAGAAAGCCATAAAGCTTAATATGAATTTATTTCTTGGGGGACGGGTAAATTTTTTGTCCTGGATCATAGTAAGGATATTCAATAGCGTTTTTTCAAGTTCGGCCAGCCCGCCTTTACGGATATAATAGTGGGCGCCACTTTTATAAAGTACATCGGCCACATCTTCGTGCAGTGAAGTAGAGTAAATAACAACCGGAAGATCTTTTAGTAAAGGGTTGCGTTTTATTTCTTCTAAACACTCTGAACCATTTTTGCGTGGCATGTTAAGGTCAAGAAAAAGAACATCCGGTAATTGGGTGGAATTCTCAGATAAGTAAGACATTAATTTGGCACCATCTTCAACGGTTATCAGATCAGAAGTAATAGGTAAAATTTTTAATGCTTTGTCGAAGAAGAAACGATCGTCTGTATCATCATCTGCCAATAAGAGAACTAAGTGTTTTAGCATTTTAAAATTTTTATAGAACAATATTATATCAATATCATTCCAGGTTAATTAAGTAATTAGAATATAAAGAATATCAAATTGATATAGGGAATATCTTAATCAGGTAATAAGGAAAGGTAACCTTAATAAACCAGTAAAAAAATTAAATTCTCTTTAATTGAAGAAGTATTCATGGATTAATAATATCCCGTTTTGGGGAAATAGGTATTTATAAGTGTTAGGAAGGTATGTTTAAGTAGAATCATCTATTTTCCTATTTTAACACTATATTCACATCTATGACGTGGTTTCTTAGGTAATTACTGTATAAAAACAGTGTTAGTTTTAACCTCATGGCTGAGGATCCTTTTAAAAATAGCCTTTGTGCTTCTAGGTTTCAATAAGTGTTGTAGTTAGTCCGGCAAATTTTCCTTCTTCAGTTTCTCCTAAAATAAATGCCCTAACACTCACTTCACCGCACCTGTAAACTATAACATTTTCAATTTTTTCTTTTATATAACTCAAAAGTTCCTGGAATTTTTTTGAGATCTCGATCTCTTCACCGGAATATTCCGGATCGGTTTTAACGGCGTCGCGAAAAAATTGATCAATGTGCTGTGTTTCTATTTTTGTTTCTTTTGGAATATGATCCTGGAAGGCCCGCATATTTTCAAAGCAAATAGGTTGTAGGGGATGTTCTGATTCGCTTATAAAAAGAAGACCATCAGAAAGTTTTTCTAAATTGCTTAATGTATTTTCCATGTAACAAAATTAAATTATTTTTTTGCTACACAAGTTTCTTGAAGGTTATTGAATTGTTTTTGTATTAGTAACTTTTGGTGAATAAATCCTTAACTGCGATTCCTGATTTTTTTTAACATTACACTTCCGGCTACCAACCCGTTACCAATAAATTCCTCGCGGCCCTTTCGCTACACTTTTGATAAGAAGAGTAGGTTAGGGCCGCTTTGCTTCTTACCTGTTCGTTAGTGCCGCTGTTCACATACACAGTTAACGCGTTGTGCAAAGTGTATGCTTCTGGACACATTAAACCGGTTGTCCACACCACCGGATTTGCTTTTGCTGCTTGTAAATGCGGTTTAAAATACGATCTGCTGTAACAGGCTAAAATAATACAGTCACGGGTTTTGTAATCTGAGCTGGCAAACGATTCTGCCAGGTCAAAATCCATTAAACCATCGTGACCTGTATACGCAAGCATGGTTGCATTACCGTAAAGACCAATAGAAACATTATTTATTTGAATAGAATCTTTTAGTTTGCCCGAACAGGCGTATAAAAATTCTTTAGTACATTGTTTAATGTATTTACCATCGTAAGCATCGGCTACTAAATAATAATTTTTTGTTGTGTGTTTAAATACCAGACGCTCTAATTTTATAGAATCTACTTTTAAGGTTTTTAATAATTTCCACTCTGTACTTTTTTTAAAAAAACTGCGCACGCCATAACCACAGCCCCAGTACAAATTATTATTAAGATCTTGGCCGTTACCAATTTTAGCAGGTACGGGCACAATACCCTGATACTTGTTATCGCAGAGCGCCACTAACACATGAATAGTTTTAGGAGCAACAATTGGTTTCTTAATATCAAAACCTAAAAAAAATAATGGAAATAAAATAAATATAAGTTTACTAAACATGTTTATTTATTTTTTATGTAATTAGCAGGCACTTTGCCTGCACTAGTTACTTCTGTTAGTACATTATAACTGTAAACAAATTTTCGGTTACTAAAAAAGGTATCGTAATAGTTGTTAAATAAAGTTACATTAATTTTTGCGCCTGCTTTAATTTTTTTCAAAACAATTTGTACTTCAGGGTAACCAACTGGGTAAACGGTTAATCCAAGTATTCGTTTATCATTTAGTTTAATATAGTTCTTATTAAAAGGAATTTTAAAGCTATTGCGGTTCATATCATTTTTAGTTGAAGAAATGCTTTGCGCGTCTTCTATCTCAATTAGTTCTCCTGTCTCATTGTAAAGCGAAATAGTGATCTCATTATTAAGATCAGTTTCCGTGAAATTAAATTTTGGCTCTACTAATTGTTTATTTCCTTTTGCTTGTAAATACAATGTGTCATTTTTTGCTGTCCATGAGCCATCGTAAGTAGAATCTTTCTGGTCCGGGCACCAAACTTTGTCAGTTGTAAGGATATAATTAAATGTACAATCATCATTAATACTCAACAAACCTTCTTTGCAAATTGCGGCCAGTTTATCCCCTTCATCATTCATTGGCAAATATTCGCCGGTAAACGCGTACGACTTTTTCACGTCGGTTTTAAGTTCTTCTTGATAGATCAATCCAAACTCTTGTAAGTGTTCAAAATAAACTATATCGTATTCTGCTTTGATGTTTGGGAGGGTAATAGGTTCGGTACAGTGATGTGGGAGAGTTCCACACCAGAACCCAGGTTTTTTTGCAATTCTTTCTCTGCTATAAAGACATTGTATGAGAGTTGCGTCATTACATTCGTTGATAGTTATCGAACTGTCTTTTGCTAAAAAGCCGATATATCTACAGCTTATTTCCAAAGCATCAAGGTGAATTCCTGTTCTATTGTTTAGTGTTACTTGCCCATTTGAGGTAACAAAGGATACTAATAATGTAAATATATAAATTGCTTTTTTCATTGAGCCAAATGTTTCCTAAAGCTAAATTTTATTTGGATTTTTTTATGCACAACTAAACAGCTGTGCACTTTACTTTTATAAGTGGTAGGTTTTAGGTTCCTAAATCCTTACAGGACGCGCTTTTGCTTAGCACTTTCTGCAGTGGTTTTTTCAAGCCTTGAGAGTTGCGTCTTCTCTTGTTTTGCGGACATTATCCAATGAATAATTACTTTTTTATAAGAAGGCGCCTGCGTTGTAAAAAATTCCCAGGCTTTTTTATTGGCCTTAAATTTTTTCTCATAGGCCGGTGACAATTTTTTTATTTCGTTCTCGTGAGAATAGATGTTAGAGCTGTTCTCTGTTCGTAATTTAAAAGCTGCAAGGCCTTCCGGTTTCATTAAACCTTTTTTGGTCAGATCTTCTACTTTTTTAATATTAATGCTGCTCCAAATACTTTTTGGTTTTCTCGGTGTAAAACGAATACTGTAGCTTTCTTCATCAATACTTCTCCTAATACCATCTATCCATCCAAAACACAAGGCTTCGTCTACCGACTGCGGCCAGGTAATACTTGGCTTACCGGAGCCAACTTTGTAAAAGCCCACTACTAATTCTTTTTCTTTTTTATGGTTCTTTGTTAACCATTTTCTAAAGTCGGTTGGTTTTGGAAAGAAAAATGGTTTCATGGTTATTCAAAAAAAAGCAGGTAACAACAAAACAGACTCGTCATTACCTGCTAATATAAAGGTGGTTAATTATTCTAATATGATCTTTCCCGTTTTTAAAGTTTTGTTTTCATCCTGTAATTGATAAAAATATACACCCTCTGTCAAGTCGCTGGTATTTACAATTGTTTTATTACTATTAATTGAAACTACTTTTGTTACTTGCCCTAAAACATTCAAAACATTTAACTTTAAACTGCTTTGAAAGTTGTAGTTATCTAATTCAACAACAAAATCACTTTTAGTTGGATTTGGATATAAATTAAATGAAAAAGAAGTATTTGCATTATTAGCTAAACCAGTAATTTGAGAAGCCGCAACATGATATAAAGTGTTAGTATTATGATCAAAAACAGCAATTGCCATTAGTGGATTTAAAATATACCATTGGTAATCGGCACCTGCCGGACCATAATCTTCTTTTATTCGTACAACATTTGTAAAAGTAGTTGAGGGCGTAATAAGCGTACCATAAGCATCGTACGTTAAGGTAACAGAACTAACCGAACTACTTACTTTTTGCCAGCTGTCAACTTGTGTATCTAAATAAGCAAAAGGAAATTTTAAATTAGTGCGTGGCCCCGGTGTATAATCGTTACCGGTGCCCGGAGTTGTAATACCATAGGCCTGAACTTCCATCTTTGTAGATGATACATTAAAGAAACTAGTTGTTCCTCTAAATGTGTAGGCAAAATTAGCTGTTGGGAACGATGAACCAATTGGCGAACTTGAAGGTGTAATAACTGTGTATGGACCCGCAGGAGTATAGGTAAGGCTGCTGAAGTTCCAGGTTTGATTTGCACCCGCAGAACCAGCATTAGTTAGGGAGGCAATTGAAAATGGCGCTGTTAGCCCCGGCGCAGGAACATTATTTCCATTTGAGATCGTTGGCTGCGCAAGTGCCTTGATAGAACAAGTAATGGCGCAAATAAGTAACAGTTTTTTCATAAAATTTGCTTTTATTGTTTTCCTACTCTTCTGGCTTTTCGGTTCCGCTCCGTTTTTTTTTGGATGGTTTCTGGACTCCAATCAGAATTTAAATATACAATGTTTTATTATTTTACAAAAATAAACCGGCTTAACTCCAGGTCCTTTTTAAAAATTCAATTACATTTTTATGACTCATGCCTTCTAAAAAACCTGCCGGCACTTTTCCTTCTAAATGCTTTAAGAGGGCAGGGTAGCAGCTGGCATCTTCTTTGTCTTTATGATAATAAGGCAAACGTTTTGGATCGGGTTCGCTGGCGAAAAAATAATCGGCGCCAAAACACATTGTATTTTCTCCGCCAATTTTTATACCGTGAAGCACATGATCGTAAAAAACAGTCGGCTCATCGTTATTTAAAAAGGCGCGTAAAAAATTAAGACCAATAACGCCTTTGCGTTTAATGATCTCTTTTGCAAGATCATCGGGTAAATTACGTGGATGATCAAAAATGGCGCGAAAGTTAGAATGACTTGCAATTAAAGGAATATCTAAATTGTGTTTTGCAATATGTTCTAATTGTCCGTAAGCTAAAGCATCGCTGGTATGCGAAAGATCGAGTGCTATTTTTTTACCACTCATATAGTCGAGTAATTTTTTACCGTCATCTTTTAAACCGGCTTTTGTATAATTACCGCCACCAAAACGGTTCTCGCCATGGTGTGTGAAGCTAATATATATTACACGCTCTACATTGCTGATTATCTTTTCTAATTTTTTAAAAGCATTTTCAATAGGTTCATCTTCTTCACAAAAACCCGAAGCATTTTCTATAGACACTACCATACCGGTTCTATCTGAATTCATGGCGGCATTTAAAGAGACAATATCTTTTACGAGACAAACATTTTCTTTATGAGTTGTCTGTATTTCTTTAAAGATCTCGCTTTCTTTTAAACCTGTTTCAGAGCTTCCTTTTTCGGTGCCGGTATAAATGGCCATTACCTGCAATTTTACATTGCCTGCTTTTAAAGCATTAAAGTTACAGCCAATGCCCGGGAAGAAAGGATGGGCTCCTTTTACATACTCCATGTAAGAGAGCAGGTCGCAGTGCATATCGATGATGGGTTGTTTCATATTTCTAAATTACTTTTATTTTTTCGCATTACTAAAATAGTCCCAGGTTATTTTTGAAATGTCTGCAATTGTTTTTTCGTTCGTGTCTGAATTTTCCGTGGAATTAGTTACAAAAACAGATATATAAAAGTAGTTTCCATTTGGTAAGAATACAATTCCCATATCGTTTACCGCCGCTGTTATTCCTTCTTTATTGGCACCTGAACTTCCAGTTTTGTGAGCAAGAACAGTATTAACCGGTAGTTGACCTTTTATTCTGGCTTTGCCGGTTGAAGTTTCCTTCATTATTTTCCAGAGAAAGTCATAACTTCTTTTACTTAAGAGTTTTGTTTTGTTGTTATAAAATTGAAGCAACACCTCGTTTGTCGCTTTTGGTGTGGTCCAGTTCTCAAATTGCCTGCTCCAATTTTTTTGCTGCACTTCTTCGTTGATCTTAATGGAAACATCTTTAAAATTATTTTTTACGAAATACTCTTCAACCACTTTCGGACCACCAATTAATCTTAACAAAATATCACAACCTGCATTATCGCTTTCTGAGACCGTATATTTTAAAATTTCAGATATAGCAATATTGCCACCGTTTGGGTATTTATTCCTGAGCGGACTGTGAAGATCCTGAAGTATATCCTTCTTCTCAATTTTTAATTTTTGATCGAGAGAAAAAATTCCTTTGTCAATTTGTGAGAGAACTGCAATGGCTATGTGAAATTTAAATACACTTTGCATCGGGAAATGCATGGTACCGTTTATTGATAAGCTATCATCATTGTTACCAATAATTGAAACTCCCACAGTAGCTTTTTTTGTAGAAAGCACTTTCTGTATCTTTTGCCTTAACGAATCTGTTGTTTGAGAAAATGCGTTGCAATTTAGAAACAATAACAATAATATATTTAAGTAAGAATATCTCATAAATTTATTTCTTCGGTTTTACTCTGATACTGATCAATAACCCCAGGCCAAATATAATTAAAGCAACAAAAAAGTAGTATAAAATATCCAGGTCGGGACTTTGTGTCATCGAATAAACAAACAATAATGGAATTGATACGATGCCAATGAGTATACTGAGGATGCCGAAAAGTATTTTTAATGCAATTTTGTTCATGACCTATTTCTCAATTTAATGATCATTTAATTTTATCCGGTAGAGCAATCCCTTGCTTTTATTAATTGAATCCCTAGATCATTATCAGAAACTGCTGAGGGTAAAACTATTTCTGACTCAGTAATAGGTAAGTATCCGGTATTATATTGATTTTCGTTTGGTGTTAATATTATTTGTGTTTTTGTTTGTGTACAGCCTATTTGCTTCGAATCTTTATATGTTTCTTTATTAGTTTTAAATCCTGCAGCCATCTTATATGTATTCCAGTGTTTTTTAAAGTCAGTTGGATGTTCAACTTCATATTCCGTTAAATTGAAATGTTTTCTCAACGTTTGACCCAAAATTTCCGGCGTCACATCGATTCCAAGTTTTGTTAGTTTAGCTGAAGAAAGCCAAACTCCGGTTGTGGCATTATCATATGTTACAATAATAATTTGTGTTGGATAAAATGATACAGAAGCCGACTTGTTATTGTTATCGAACTTTGTGAAGACACCTTTTATTTTGGAGATTAGATTCAAGTTTTTTCTTTACTTAAAAATAATCATTCTTTTGGAATTAACAGATTTCCATGTCCTTTACGTAACTTATATCTTTTTTTAGTTTTACGGTGAATTTTATGCAAATTAATTTCTGTGCCTATTGTAACTATTCCATCTCCGCCAAGGTCGGCAAATGGCGCAATAATGCCCAAATTATACTGGCAGATCAAACCTGCTGTCATGTACCATATTTCTCTGCCGCCTTTTAAATAAGGAATTTGCACGAAATCTTTACCAGGGAAGATAAAAAACTTAATGCCTCCATACATATTCAAACTAAATCTTCTTGTTCCTAAAAGGCGCGATTGCACAATAAAGCCGAGTGTGATGACTTTTTTCAACGGCCTGTACATCATCTCCAGCATCATACGTGTATTCCTGAATTTATCGGGATATTTTTCTTCGTCTTCATTCCATTCTTCCGACCATTTAAAACGCGGTGAAATATATCTGATGTTTAAACTTGCCGTATCGCTAAAAAAATTATTTGAGCTCGCACCAACTTCAAAGGTCCACGGACCTTTTACTTCTATTTGGCCAAACTGTAGTAAGGCCAAATGGAAAATTAGGGCTACGAGAGTTGATCTCATTAATTAAAAGGTTATTGTTTGAAGGTTGTTAGGATAACGAGAAGCAGTGGCTTTTATTGCTTTTGTTACTCGGAACTATTTTTTTTTCTTCGAAGCTTTTGCTTTTGAGTTAAAACTTAAACAAAGCTGCAACCAATAGTCGAAATCTTTTTTTGACTTAAATCCAGAAGGTTCTACATAACAATAGCCTTTTATTTCTTTTCCTTTCATGATCATTGGTATGTAACCATTTCGTTCTGCAACTTCTTCCTGTAATGTTGGGTCAAAGCGACACATAATATTATCATTACTTACATTTACGCACATTTTTTCATTCACCATAAAAACCAGTCCCTTAAACATTTCCTTTTCTTCAATTTGTAGTTTGGGAAAATTAAAAAGATACTCTCTTATCCGGTCCGCCAATTGTGTATCGTAAGCCATTATTTATTCTTTACTTTTTTATAATATTCAGTTGAGTCAAGATGGATCTTATTATTCTCCATCCAAAAATAAGTAAGTGTTTGTTTTTTTATTAAATATTTTTGATCGGCGTTCGATCTTTTCCAGGGATCGTTCATCATCCTGTTTTCTATATCTGTAAAATGAAGCGTGTCTTTATTGATCTTCCATTTTCCTTGCGACTCTAGCATGCCATCGCAACCACCAAAGAACTGGGTTAAGAAAGTACCATTGCTTTTTAAAATAATAGTACCATTTTGCGGTGCATTTTTGGTTTGCCTTTTATAGGTAGCAATAGTTTTTGGATCTTGAATAAAGACGGAGGAGAGCAATAATGCTAAAATTAATATGTGAATTATCTTTTGCATTGTTTTTATTAATGACCAATCTTTTTTTGAAAATTTGCAACTTCTTCTGGTGTTAATTTTAACGTGGATAAATCTACATAATTTGGTGTTAATAAATTGAGGTAGAATTCATTTATTTTTTCTTCTCCGCCAGTACAGCCCGACAAATAAAAAAAATTGGCAGAATCATTTAAATGTTTAGAAAGAAGGTCTTTTACTTTTGTATTCTTTCTTTTAGCCAATACCCAAAATGAATAGGCTCTTACTGTTGCAGAATCGTGATCAGTTAAGTTTATCAACTCATCATCAGTTGCTGTGGCCATAAATTTTTTAAAATTCAAATACACGTTTGACTCCACAGCTGCATAACCAATAGCATCGTCGTGTACTACATTAAATTTAACCAAAGAATCTACTATTGGCTTAAGGTCTGCGCTTAGTTTAATTTCTTTTTTAGTTTTTAATGTACTATCTAGTCCCGGTTGGCAGGAAACAAAAAACAAAATGAATATTAAATGGATTATTTTCAACTTAATTAAAGATACAAAGGGTTTTGGGTTTTACAAAAAATTCATTACCACGAACCTCCCGATCCACCGCCGCCCGACATGCCGCCACCAAAGCCACTGAAGCCTCCACCACCGCCACCGCCTCCTGAAAAACCACCATAACCAAAGCCGCCATACGTAATACGATTACTGCTACCGTTTATTATTATTTCAAATGCAGCAGAAAGCTCATCAAGGTTTGGGACTTTTAGCCCGATCTTTTTTACAACTTCATCATCTAACAAAATAATGCCGTTACTTAGATATTTTAAATGCGAATCAAGTATGGCTTTGTTTTTTACCAGTGTATCTACGTCTTCTTCTAAAAGATCAATAACGTTCTTATAATATCTTCTTACTTCTCTGCCTTTAGAGTTGAGAAAGTATTTGTAAGTGCAGAGACCCAATTTTTTTACATCTTTAAAAACATAGTCGTATTTAAACTTGCGAATGTCTTTGTCCAATAACTCAAGAACTTTATTTTTTATTTCGTGAATTCTTAATTCGTCCTTTGTTTTTAAAATATCAATTACAAATTGTTCTGCCACCGTGTAGGTATTTGTTTCTTTGTATTGGTCAGATAATTTAAAAAAGATGCGCGGGCGTTTGCGCCAATCGTTCTTTGTAAGTTGTATGGCCCTCGTAAATATCTTCACATGCCCTTCAATAACCAGGTGTTGAAAAGTGTACTTCAACATCTCAACACCGTCAGCCCGCATAGGACTGTACAGATAATAAAATTCATGTGGTTTTACGGAGGGTTCCAAAGCGATATTAATTAATTTGTACTATTTCTCTTTCGTTTAACAGTCGCCATTAAAAGATTAAATACGTTTTTGTTTGAAATGGTTGCTAAGTCTTTGTAGATAAGATAAGCCTCATCATAATTTTTATTTCTCTCTAATGTCCACGCAATCATTAAATTTGTTTGAAGATCATATGGATCTAGTTTAAGAGCCTCTCTATAATCACTCAAAGAATTTTTTATATCATTAATTTGAAAATACAATAATGCTCTTTTTGTAAAGAAATCTTTGTTTAGTTCTTTCTGATGATTTATTTTTATGAGCTCGGATTTTAGTGAATCTTTATTTAGATTAATAAATGGATCATATCTTATAGAATCAATATAATGGAAGAATAGATCACATGTTCCTATCATAATTACCGTAGCCCTCTCCCCAAGCGCATAACCGAATTTATAACCATCTTCTTCAGTCGCATTTTCACCTAGTTCAAGCGCTTTTTCCAAAACTTTTTCATTGACTATTTCAGTATTTTCTTCTAATGCATATTGCATACATCTTTCAAGGTCTCCATCTATAATTTTTTTTGTTTTATTGAGGCAAAAACATAGATCTTTTGCAAAAAGGGAGTCCAGATTTTTTTGAGCTTTAATATTTGATAAAGGAAAAAGAAATACTATTAATATTATTTTACAAAAATAAAGCCTATGGATAAATGTTCGTTTCATGTTTTTATTTTAATTGCGTTTCATTGTCCAGGTACCGGTAGCAATATTCTCAAACCATCCATCGCCATATTGAAAGGCATCCATGGCAATTTCCCATATTCCTTCAAAGCTATTGGTTAACGGATTATACTTTCCTCTATAGTGTATTTCGGGTCCGGGTTTATCTTTGTTAGTGGTAACTGTACCATCTTCTTCTATAAATCCTTCATAAGGATATTGTTTTACAAAACTAATTTGCTCTTCTTCTATAAATCCTGAAATAGTTGCTTCCTCTTCATTTGGAAATGCCCCACCGGTATCTATTGCTGTTCCTGTAAAGGTATCGGCTGTTTGAATAAAGTTAGCAGCAAAATATAATTCTTCACCTTCCCATTCTCCATATTCGGGACCATAAGTAATAATTCCTATCCATTGGCCTTCGAGCAGTATCATTTTCCATTTTTATCCAAATTAATTATATAGCTTTCAAATCCTCTTAAATCAGTATGCTGAAAAGTTATTTGTAAATGAGCCATACTTTCAAATTCTTCTAAAGGTCTTTCACCTAATTCTATAAAACCAATTTGATTCTCTAATTCATCATGCACGATAATAAATGCTTGTTCTAATTTTAATTCTAAACTTTTCTGAAGAAAAACAGTATATTTAGTTTGGTTATTTACATTCTTATATGGAATTCTAATATTAACAATTTGTCCTGGGTGAACTTCTTCAATAGAAACTTCTCCTCGATAATATTTTAATTTCTTAGACCTTTTTGTATTATTTGCTTTTGATTTAGGATACAACGTATGAACGACTTTTGAATTTTTATAAGTTACTAAAACATAAAAATCTTTTGTTTGATTTTCATCAATAAATTCGCCTACGTAACAATCAAAAATATCAGGGTTGCCTTTTTTTGTATTTTGTAAGTTTTGCGGATCAAAAATCGCATCTACTATTTTGACATAATCAAAAACAGTTTTTGAACTTCTCTTAAATCTACTTGGATCAATTACATTTTCTCCTTTATTGATCCAATACGGTGCTGTTGACCAGAATTCATGACGTAGATGAATATGGTCAAAGCCTGTGTGATCATTTCCTTTAATAAAGATTAAGCCTTTTTTAGGTGAAATTTTTATTACTGATTGGTAGTTCCTACTAACACCGCTTGTAAATTCATTTCTAAGTGATGGATTTCTTTCGGCAAAATTTTCAATTGAACAGATATCTTCACTGGTCAATAATATTTCATTTTCGATTTCCATTAATTAGAAATTATCAATTCCCCATCTTCGCAACAGCTTCAATAATATCGTGCTTGGTAATAATGTGCATATTGCCGCCAAGGTCGCGTAACAAAACAGCGTTGTTATCTTTGGTAATTAATTTACTTACTTCTTCTATTGGGGCTTTCTCGCCAACAATAGGGAAGGGGGCCTGCATTACGGATTTTACGGTGTAACTTTTTACATCGTTGTTCTCCATTAATTTTCCAAAAATGTAGTTGTCGTTTATAGAGCCAACATATTCGCCATTATCAGTTACCGGTATTTGCGAGATAGAGAATTTGCTTAAGGTCTCTAACGCTTCTTGCACTGTAGCATTAACATCAACCGTTAATAATTTTTGGTTCTTATGGTTGGCAACCAAATCAATTGCTTTTGGTTTTGTTACTTCTAAAAAGTGACGGTCGCGCATCCAATCATCATTAAACATTTTACCCATGTAACGGGTACCATGATCGTGGAAGATAACCACAACCACATCACCTTTTTTAAACATGTTCTTCATTTGCAGTAGGCCCGCCATAGCAGAGCCTGCGCTGTTGCCAACAAAAATACCTTCTTCTTTTGGTATACGGCGTGTCATTACAGCAGCATCTTTATCAGTTACTTTTTCAAAATGATCAATAATGTTCATATCCACATTAGCAGGTAAAAAATCTTCGCCAATACCTTCGGTGATATACGGGTAAATTTCGTTCTTATCAAAAATACCGGTCTCTTTAAATTTTTTAAATACCGAGCCGTAAGTATCAATTCCTAAAATTTTAATATTCGGATTTTTTTCTTTTAAATATTTTCCTGTTCCGCAAATAGTACCGCCGGTACCAACACCAACTACTAAGTGCGTAATTTTTCCGTCTGTTTGGTCCCAAATTTCAGGACCTGTTTGTTCGTAATGCGCTTGTGTATTGCTTAAGTTATCGTATTGGTTAGGTTTCCATGCATTAGGAATTTCATTTACCAAACGTGATGACACAGAATAATACGAGCGTGGGTCTTCCGGCTCCACATCGGTAGGACAAACAATAACCTCTGCACCAAAAGCGCGCAGGGCATCTACTTTTTCTTTACTTTGTTTATCGGTGGTAGTAAAGATACATTTGTAACCTTTAATTACCGCGCCAATAGCAAGACCCATACCGGTGTTACCGCTGGTGCCTTCAATAATGGTTCCGCCTGGTTTTAAACGTCCGTCTTTTTCGGCGTCCTCAATCATTTTAATGGCCATACGGTCTTTAATAGAGTTGCCGGGGTTAAAGGTCTCTACCTTTGCGTAAACATCGCAAGGCAGGTCTTTAGTGATCTTATTTATTTTTACCATTGGCGTGTTGCCAATTGTTTCGAGTATTGTTTTGCAAACTTTCATAATTTTTATTTAATTTTTTTGTGTAATGTCATGCTGAGCTTCTCGAAGCATCCTTCGACGGGCTCAGGACGACTATATAGTTAATTCACCCCTTAAATCACTAAGAAGTTGTTTTTTTATTTGTGTGTTAGTTAATTTTTGTCCAAGCAAGAACATCAGTTTTGTTATGGCACTTTCAAAGGTCATATCGGCGCCGCCAATAACACCGATCTTTTTAAGGTGCGAACTGGTCTCGTACATGCCTTGTATTACTTTACCTTCCAAGCATTGTGTGATGTTTAGAATAATAATGCCTTTATCAATGGCTTTTTTTAATTCGTTGGTAAACCAATCTTGTGTTGTAGAATTGCCCGCGCCAAAGGTTTCTAAAATAATAGCTTTAGTGCCGGGTGTATTAATAATGGCCGAGGTTATTTTTTTACTGATGCCCGGAAATAATTTTAATACGGCAATATCATTATCTAAATGTGTGTGAACCTTTAATGCTTTTTTATTGGCTTTTAGTATGGCGCTGTTATTGTATTTAATATCCACACCGGCTTCTGCAAGAGCAGGGTAGTTAGGCGACTTAAATGCGTCAAAGTGCGAAGAGTTATATTTAAAAGTACGGTTACCGCGGTAGAGTTTGTATTCAAAATAGATACACACTTCGTTCACAACCGGTTTGCCCTTATTTTTGCTTCCTGCAATTTCAATAGCCGTAATTAAATTCTCTTTACCATCCGTACGAATAATACCAATAGGTAATTGCGAACCGGTTAAAATAACGGGTTTGTTTAAATTCTCAAGCATAAAGCTTAAGGCGCTTGCCGTAAAGCTCATGGTATCGGAGCCGTGCAGGATCACAAAACCATCGTACTTTGAATAATTGTCTTTGATAATTTTTGCCAGCTCTATCCACACTATTGGGTGCATGTTAGAAGAATCTATCGGTTTTTGGAACGCGAAAGAAGATAACTCGATATCAAATTTATTTAGTTCGGGAATTTGTTTGGTAAGAGTTTTAAAATCGAAGGGCCTAAGTTCTCCGGTAACTACGTCCTGCATCATACCAATGGTGCCACCGGTATAAATTAAAAGTACAGAAGATCTTTTTGGGTTTTTCATAATGGAATCAAGACAGAAGGGAACCAGGATACAAGACAGATCCGTCTTGCCTCTTGATTCCCTTTAGTCCTGCGTCTTAGTTAGAATGGCAGATCATCATTATCACCTACATTTCCTGTAAACACAGGTGTTGTAGAAGTATTCATGTTATTGTTGTTTGATGCTGTATTCGTGTTTTGAGTACTTGGGCTAGATGTGTTACCACCTGTTACTTTTTCAATACGCCATGCTTCTAACGTATTAAAATACTTAATGCCTTGCGGACCATTCCACTCGCGGCCACGTAAATTGAACTGCACTTTTAATTCTTCTCCATCGCTGAATTGATCTAAGATGGTACATTTGTCTTGTGTTACTTGAAAGCTAACGTGTTGCGGGTAAGGCGTGTTTGCTTCTGTGGTTAAGATAAATTCGCGTTTTTGAAAACGATCGCTCACTTTTTGAGTATCGAATTTTGCTTTTAGTGTTCCTACTACTTCCATTATATATTTATTTTATTTGATTACTATTTTAGCGCCTTTCCTGTTTAGGAACGGTAATCTACAAATTACCAAAAATTCTACTAAATTTTAAAATTATTTGCAAGCGGGTTATTGTGTTTTATTCAACAAAATCCTTTAAAAATCGGCTAAAAACAAAAAAGACCACCTTTTGAGGCAGCCTTTTATTTTATAATTGAAGGTAAAATTATAATAACACCATCCAGGCCTCTTTTACTTTGTTGGCTTCTAATAAACTCTTCGCAAATTGATGCTGCTCATCCTTGGATGCAAATGCTTTTATGCTCTTTTTGTAGGCCACGATCTCTTCTGCAGGCGGCAAGTGCTCTACGCTGCCTAAAAGACCAAGGTTATTACCACTTAATATTTTTGAGTTCTTAATTTCAGCGGGTATATGGTCGAAGCCAATGCCAATACTGGTTATAGGTTTTTGCACTTCAAATAAGGCATCGCCCGCAGCCCTGCAATAAAAATTATCGCCCATACGCGCTACAAGGTCAATTTTATTAACGTCAATTTGGTTGGCCTCGTTCAATATTGTTTCCGAAATATGTATTCTAATGATCTCGCAAATAACCAGGTTGCCTGCGCCGCCGGCTTTACCAAGTTCTTTTACCTCAATTACTTTACACTCTAATTGCACCGGACTTTCTTTTACTCTTGCAGGTTTTACTAATTCTGATGCGATTGGTGTAAAGCCTGCTTTCATAAACTCGCTAGTGCCTTTAGGGAATGGACTGCTGGCCAAACTTGTTTGTTGCACCATGTCATAAGTCACCACATTTATAACACACTCCGGCACTTCTAAAACATTTAATAACGTATCTTTTGCAGCACCTGTGCGACCGCTATACGCAGGCGAAAAAACAGCAATAGGTGGGTTAGATGAAAATATATTAAAAAAACTAAAAGGCGCTAAGTTCTCTTCGCCACTTTTACTTATTGTAGAAGCAAAACAAATAGGGCGGGGGGCAATTGCATTTTGCAAATATTTTTGCAGAACGGGTATGGTTAATTCTTTAGGATCTAATGATAGCATAGACTTCCAAAATTACTAAAATGGTGAACATTGAGAAGCATTGTTAATAATTGGCTGAAATGTGGTTATTAAAATGGAAAATGTAATATGGCAAATGGAAGATGGAGTTAAATAGTTATACCTTTTCCATTTTCCCTCTTACATTTTACATTAGTTTTATGGTTTTATCTTGAAAGCTGAATTTACATACTGCAAACCCGTTCTAAAATTAATGCGTTTACCATCAATGGTACGGTAATGGTCTTTATTAAGTTGTATAGAAATATAACCTGCATTTGTTGTATTTAAGCCTTGTAATTCGCTCGCGCTAAAAGTGATCATACTATCCGTTCCGGCAATTAATTTGTTAGGAAAAGCCGTACTGCCGCTTCCTCCAAAAATAAATACTTTAATTAAACTGCAACCGGTTGTACCTTTTATTTTAAAACTGAAACCTGTGCTAAGGTTAATAGAGTCGGGGATGTTTGCACTTGCTGTAAATGTAGGTGGAGGATTATTATTGGAGAAAGAAAAAGTGGCTATAGAGCCCGCGCCGCTTACGATCCATAAATAAGGTAAAGTAAATTGTGTGCCGGTAGTATCGTTATAATAAAAATTGGTGATGGTGCTTTTATTTTTAAAAAGAACAGAGTCAAGACTTACAATGCCCATGTCCTGCAGGTTTGTGGCAGTGTATATTTCGTTTGTAATTAACTGACTTGAGTAATAAGCAGCAGTTTGTTTACCGGTTGGCGTGAACGAACCCGATATTTTTGAATACACATTTAAGCACGAAAACAAAGCCTGGTAACTTGAAGAATCGCTAGGCACAACATTCGGAACCTCTGTTCCCGAAGGATCAGGATCAGTTTCTTTTTTCTTGCATGCAAAAATGCTTACAAAAAGTAAGGCTATGAAAAGTGTTTTTTTCATTTGAATAAAGGTAAGGATTTTTTGCATGACTTCTGTCCTCCTTTAGAGGTTTTGCGAAGCAAAATGGGTTTCAGAAAAGCGACGGAGGAGGAGGTACTGAGCTATCATTTTACTTAGTTGCAAATCCTCCCTCCCCCTTCGGGTACTCCCTCAAGAGGGAGACAATCGTGTGCTTAACAAATGAGTTTAAAACTTTATCTGCAACCTAACATTCACCTGTCGGTTGGTTAAGTAATTTGGAATGGCGTAACGATTGCCTGTCACATCCTGGATCCAGGTATATGAAACTGTATTTTGTACTTGCAATAAATTAAATATCTCTAAAAAGATCCAGCTTTCTTTTAAATAATTAACTACATTTTTTCGTTTTATCTCGCGGTTAAGTTTTAATAAATTATAAGCAAAACCTGCATCCACCCTGCGATACGGCGGCATACGCAAAATTTGCTGGTAACGTAAATGCGTTGGCGGACCAAATGGTAAACCGCTGCCAAACTGTAAATTTAAATTGAATTTAAATGCAGGATATTTTGGTAAATAATCCTGAAAAAATAATCCGAAGGTAACTAACTGGTCGGTAGGACGTGGGATGTAGCCCGGGTCAACACGGTTGCTATCAGCTTTAACCTGATCAAATGTATAACCCTTAATAATTTCTTCACCGTCTTTATTAAAATATTCGTAATGAATATTATCGGGAGATTTTTCGTAGGTCCTTAAAAAACCAATAGTGGCCCAGCTTTCAACACCTTTTACAAATTCACCGTTAATACGCAGATCTGTACCAACAGCATAACCCTTTGCATTGTTGTTGGCAAAATAACGAATGCGCACATTATCAATTTCGTATGGAACAATGTTGTTCAACTGTTTGTAATAACTTGATAGGATCAGTTTAAATGGCCTTTCCCACATCCTGAAAATATAATCACCCGTCAACACAAAATGAACAGATTGTTGCGCTTTAAGATCTTTGTTCAGTTCGCCGTTAATGCCCCTTAACTCACGATAGAACGGTGGTTGATAATAAACACCGGAAGAGAATTTAAATAACCAATCGCGTTTCCAGTTTGGTTTAAATGAAATTGTAACACGCGGCGAAATCAATAATTGTTGGTTCACCGTCCAGTAATTAGCCCTTGTGCCTGCAGTAAGCGTAAATACAGACGAGTCATTTAGTTGCTTCGTAAAATTATATTGCATGTAAGCCTGCGAACGGTAACTTGGTAAAGAGATCTTTGTTTTGTAAACATCAATTAAATTAATTTCAGTTGGGCTGTAAGGCACTATAAACCCCGCCGAATCAACAGTGCGCCACTCGCTGAGCCTGTCGTTTATTTTTTCCATTTGCTGACGTGCGCCCCACAAAAACTCATTGTTGTTATTAATGTACCGCGTGCCTTTGTGTTCGAAATTAATTACAGTCGCGTCCATGTAATTTCTTCCGTTGTTTAAGAATGTGCCAATACCGCGGTTAAAAGAAACCTGTCCAAAATTTGGTTTTCCAAGGTCGGCTTCTAACTGATCAATATAATACTGCCCTTGTATTGTATAAACCTCTTCTTCTTTTGCGTGGTAAGCCGAAGAAATGAATTTTAATTTAGTTCTGCTATTAGGTCTGTAAGTGGCCGAAAGTCCGCTCATAAAGGTCATATAATTCATTACTTCCTGCCCGTCGAAATATACGGTAAAGCGCAAAGCGTTATTAACTGTTCCAAAATTCGTTTGGCGGTTGGTTGGTATTACCAAATATCTATTGCTGGTTATATTTCCTAAAAACTCGATCTTTAATTTTGGGTTCACATCAAAGGTTAAAAATGTTTGCACATCCAGCGCACTAGGGCGGTATTCACCTTTGGTATCAAGGCCTTTTAAAAGATACGAATTGGTACGGTAACGGGCACCAATGCTCCAGGCAATTAAGCGGTTATTATTTACACCTTCAACCTGCACATTACCCCCTAAAAAACTAGCCGAGGCATTACCTGCAAATTTTAAAGGCTTACGGTAAGTAATATCTAAAACACTACTAAGTTTATCGCCGTAACGCGCTTCAAAACCACCGGCAGAAAAATTAATACTCTGCACCATATTAGGATTTGCAAAACTTAAACCTTCCTGTTGTCCGCTACGCACTAAGAACGGACGGTAAACTTCAATATCATTTACATAAACAAGGTTCTCATCAAAATTACCACCGCGTACGCTATAACCGCTGCTTAACTCGTTGTTGCTGCTAACGCCCATTTGTGTTTTAATAATATCTTCAATGTTACCGGTTGGGCTAGGTAATTGATTAAAGATATAAGGATCTAAACGCACAATTTCCTCTTTACGTGATTTATTTTCAATAACCTCTATTTCTGTTAAATTGCCTTTAAATTTTAATGTGGGCGAATAAGTAATATTTTCTCCTGCCTTTGGTGTAAGTGTATGATTGACTGTACTAAAGTTAATGCTAAAAAAGACCAGGGTAATTGGTTTTCCGGCTTCAACAGTAAGGCTGTAAAAACCATTTGGTCCCGAAATAACGGTTTTATCCTGGTTCTCTTTTACACCCACGGTTATGCCTTCAACCGGATCGCCATCGCTGCCTTTTACAATACCAGAAATGGTAGCGGTTTGCGAGTTAAATGCAGCTGCATAAAAAAGCAAAATTAAAACAATATGGAATTTAAAGATTTTCAGAATTTAATTAAGATAACGAATATACAGAGATATTATTATTAAGAAAAACCATTATTTTACAGTTCCAGAATTGTTGATAAGCGTTTGATTATACAATTGAATAAATACCTTAAATTCTTCGCTTATTTTTTTATCAATTTCGGGGTATTTGTTAAGAATAGGCTTGTCTAAAGTACTATCGCGTTTATAATTATAAACCATTTTAAGATCCGGTAACGAGAAAGAATACACCATAGAATCGTTGTAAACATAATGAGTGCTATTGGCGTAGAAATAACTTTTACGATCAGTTGTATCCAAAAATGATCTTCCCAATGCAAAAAAGGGTTTATTGTAACCCATAATATTTAATGCGCTTGGTAAAATATCCATTTGATTCATTACCGCTTTATTTTTTCCTGCTAAAGAATTATCAGGTTTAAAGAAAACGATAGGAATACTTTGATTGCCCACCACATTTTTAAAAAACCGGTGATCAGATAAACTTGCATGATCTGCACATAAAATAAATAACGTATTGTTATACCAGCTTTGTTTTTTTGCTTCAATAAAGAATTGTTTTAAAGCATAGTCGGCATACTGAATAGATTCAGAATTTTCTAGTGGACCTTTTTTAAATTTACCTTTGTATTTGTCAGGTACAAAATATGGGTGATGCGAACTTATAGTAAAAATAGCAGAGTGAAAAGGTGCTTTTAATTCGCTCATTTTTTTTACTGTATATTTCAAATAGGGTTCATCCCAGATGCCCCAGAAACCATCAAAGTCAGCATCATTACCGTACTCATTTTTTCCAAAATATTTGCTGTAACCGGCAGACGGTGCCCAATCGTCAAAATTCATTGAGCCGTTTATGCCACCATGAAAAAAAGCAGTTGAATAACCTTCTTTACCGAGAATTGAAGCAAAAGAAGTTTGTATGTTGTTGGCGTAAATTGAATTAATAAAAGGATTTTCCATTAAAGATGGAAGTCCGGAAAGTATAGCAGGTATGCCTTCAATAGATTTTGTGCCGTTTGAATACGCATTTGTAAACACCAACGAATGATCCATTAAACTGTCTAAAAAAGGTGTCAGGTTCTCGTCAGTTCCGATCTTTGTATATTCTTTTGCAAAGCTCTCTAACATTAAAACAACCAAATTTTGTTTTTTAAAAGTCGAATCTTTGTAAAGGTGAATGATGTTGTAATGTTCTTCTAAAAATGTCTTATCATAAAAAGCATAATTTGGCAATGCTTTTTGACTTACCGATTTTATTAAAGTAAATGGTGTATTCAAAACAATTGGAATTTCTTCCGGAACTGTAACAGAACCCGCATTTACAATATCTATCGGTCGGCGTTGCAATCCACCGCGAATGCCAATAACAATACAACCGCTAAAGACCAGAAACAATAAAGAGGTGACAATTACATCTTTTAAATTTGTAAAAACATATTTTTGAATTACTACCGGTTTTAAACGTTTATATAATTTAATAAGGGTAATTACCAATATGATGTAGATCAAAAGCACCCACCAAAAATCTTTAATATACTGTGGAAGTAATTTGCTCATGTCGGTTTGGCCGCCAATTTGCTCAAACAGATCGGAAGTAGAACGTTTTTTTATAAAAGGGAAATAACCAATATCAACACAATTGGCCATAATAAAGAGGGAATTTGTAAAGACAAAAAGCCATTTTAAAATAGTTTGGTAGCTCTTTTTATGATAAAAATTGGATGGAATGGAGGACAGAAGTATAAAAAGGGAATTACTTATAAAAATACTGAATGTGTCAAACCGCAAACCGTAAAAAGCATCCTGCACAAAGTCTGAAAAATTTACCGACGGGAAGAGACTTGCATTAAAAACGTAAAACAATACCCGGCATATAAAATATAGCAGATAGCATATAAGCAGCCGCTTTAGTAAAAATAATAATTGGTTTATATAATTTAAGGTCACAGTAAAATCAAAAAAATGTAATTTAGTACCATATTGAGCACAAATATAAAACAAGATATTCACCAAGTTTTAAAAAAGTACTGGAACTACGATAGTTTTAGGCCTTTGCAGGAAGATATTATCCTCTCTGTATTACGGAAGCACGATACATTGGCGCTTTTGCCAACAGGTGGCGGTAAATCGGTTTGTTTTCAGGTGCCGGGCATAGTGATGGGCGGCACTACGCTGGTTATTTCCCCATTAATTTCCTTAATGAACGACCAGGTTCAAAACCTTAAAAGCAGGGGCATTTCAGCAGTTGCTATAAGTGCGGCCATGAACTTTAAAGAAATTGACGTAGCGCTTAACAATGCCGCATTAGGACATGTACAATTTTTATACCTCTCACCCGAAAGGATCCAGAATGAAGTTTTCAGGCAAAAATTAGCTTATTTGCCAATTACCTTAATTGCTGTAGACGAGGCCCATTGTATATCTCAGTGGGGTTACGATTTTAGGCCAAGTTATTTAAAAGTAGCCGAGATCCGTTCTTACTTTACCGATGTGCCAATAATTGCTTTAACCGCAAGTGCTACAAAGCACGTGGTAGAAGATATACAAGTGCAACTGGAATTTAAAGATCAGAATGTAATTCGGCAGTCTTTTGCAAGAAAGAATTTGCGTTATGTAGTGCAGCAGGAAGAAGATAAAATTACACGCCTGCTCAAGCTCATTGCAAACATTGGTGGTTCGGGTGTTGTATACGTGCGCAACCGGAAAAAAACAGAAGAATTGGCTATGATCCTTAAATCAAAAAAGATCTCAGCACTGGCTTACCACGCGGGTTTAAAGTTTGATGACAGGGAAAATGTACAGGAACAATGGTTGCAGAATCAAATACAGGTTATTTGCGCTACCAACGCTTTTGGAATGGGCATTGATAAAGCGGATGTGCGTTTTGTGGTCCATATGGATCTACCTGAAAGTCTGGAGGCTTATTTTCAGGAAGCGGGCAGAGGCGGTAGAGATGGAAAGATAGCTTATTCTACAATATTTTATACTACTGCTGATCAGTTACGTTTGATAGATAATTTTCGTTTCGCATTTCCTGAATTGGATTATATAAAACAAACTTACCAGGCTATTTGTAATTATTACCAGGTGGCAATCGAGTCGGGACAAGGCCTTAGCGTTGAGTTTGATATTGATAAAATTTGCAACAGTTATAATTTATTACCTGTTTTAGTTTATAACAGTATTAAATTTTTAGAGAAAGAAAATTATTTATCGTTCCTTGATGCCGGCTTCGAAGCGTCAAAAGTATTGATGTTAGGCAATAAGGAAGAGTTGTATAGTTTCCAGATAAAATTTCCAAAGTATGAACCGGTAATAAAAACGCTTTTAAGAAGTTACGGTGGCTTATTTGAAGATTATGTATTCATCAACGAAAAAGATCTTGCCTACCGTGTAAAGACCAATGCTACAGAGCTTACCGAGCAATTAAAGTTTTTGGATAAAACGGGATTATTATCTTACGTTCCGCAGTCTGCCTTACCAAAATTAATTTTTGTGCAGGATAGGGTCAACACAAAATATTTAGAATTTAATCCTGATAACTACAAAAAATTAAAACAACGTTATCTCGAACGCATTAACGCAGTGATAGATTATACTAAGGAGGACAAGGTTTGCAGGCAGGTACAATTATTAATGTATTTTAATGAATTTAATTATAGTGATTGTGGGCACTGCGATGTTTGTATAAGTAAACGTCCGAAAGATTATGAAAAAGTAAAAGCAAAAATGCTGGAGATATTAAAAGCACAGGCTTCAACTTTAGAGGACCTAAAGGAACAAATGTATTCTGTAAACGATGAGACCTGGATAAAAGCTTTTAATGAATTAGTGGATGACGGCAGGGTATTGCAGCACGAGGATATTTTTTATGTTAAATCTAAATAAAACTATTGCCACGAATTTCACAAATTGCTCCAATTTTATTCTTTAGAACTATTATTTCAAATTTGTGAAATTATTGTTCTAAAAATTTATTTTTAGAACAAGGCACTAATTCGTGACCCACTTGATAGTTTAATAATTAAGATTTGTGAAATTGGTGTAATTAGTGGCTGAAAAATTACAGTATTTTCTTTATAACTCTCAAAGTATGCGAATACTTTTTAGTATCAGAGCTAAAAATACCATAATGATCAAATTTATCAATACGTACGGAGCCACTGGCATGAATGATCTGCTGGTTATCAATTAAAATGCCAACGTGTACGATGTTGCCTTCTTCGTTATCAAAAAAGGCCAGGTCACCTGCTTCCGCTTCTTCCACAAAACTTAATGGACTTCCTAATTCAACCTGTTGCGAGGCATCACGAGGCAATTTATAACCATTCAATTTATAAACTGTTTGGGTAAAGCCACTGCAATCAATACCTAGCGGACTTTTACCACCCCATAAATACGGAGCGTTAATTAATAAATAAGCTGTTGAAATAATATCCTGCGCTGTTTTCTTTTTGTTGGAAGCAACTTGTCCCTCAAAACCAAATTCAAACGACTCAAAGGCTGATGTTTTATCTTTTAAAAGCGGTAAAGTAGCACCAATAGTTATTGGGAAAGTGGTTTTTGAAAGTTTATTGGTAATAACCTGTATAAGTTCGCTTGAATAGGCAGGTGTTTGTTTTTGCAACGTATTAAATGTGTTTTCAGAGATCTTTGAATGTTGTTTTACATTTATCCAGCACTCGTAATTATCGTAAGCTATTTTTATTTTTATCCAGCCGTCGCCTGTCTCAAGAATACTGTAATGTTCGCCAAACAAAAGCTGGGTTACCATTTCGGAAGTATTGCTCGCTTCTTTTCTACAGGGAACAACACTCAATAAACAAATGCCATATTGCATGGGTGTAAAGGTAATTAAATTCCGGCACATCACATAAAACCGCATATTGATTAAACCACATAGGTCACATAGTTTTAAAATGAAGGAAAATAAGGTCAACAATAGGTTGAAGCGACGCTTCAACTCTATGTTTTTATTTGAAATGTAAATTTTTCAAATAAAAACTATGAACCCTATGTTTCTATGTGGTTAAATTTTTATGTTGGACCTTTGACGAACACTGCCTTTTATGAGATATAATTTTAAAAACAGTCGACCTATTTTTTTATTTGTAATAAACTTTTAAAATGTCTAAATTAGAATCGCAGATATGAGCCAGGAGACAAAAGACGCCGTAAATAAAATTTTAACTGAATACTTGGAAAAACAACAGCACCGTAAAACCGCTGAACGTTTTGCCATTTTAAATGAAATTTATTCGCACGACGGACATTTTGATATTGAACAACTCTATCTGATGATGAAAAATAAAAAATATAGGGTGAGCAGGGCAACTTTATATAACAATATTGAGATTCTTTTAGATGCCGGATTGGTTATTAAACATCAGTTTGGTAAGAACATGGCTCAATTTGAAAAAGCTTATAAATACAAACAACATGATCATTTGATCTGTACCGATTGCGAAAAAGTATTTGAATTTTGTGATCCCAGGATCCAGCAGATACAACGCTCGGCGCAGGATATGCTCAATTTTGATATAATTAATCATTCGCTCAATTTTTTTGCAAAGTGCAGAGATCTAAAAGAAAAAGGCGTTTGTGAACATTTAAAAAAATAATATTATGGTTTTTGATTTTACAGTTGACAAAAAAGAGAATCACGCAGTTATTACAATTGTTGGTAATCTAATAGAAAAAGGTCAGGCCACACCTTTACTCGAAAAGGCAGAAGAATTAGTAACCGAAGGTTGTACCAAATGGGCCATTGATATGGAAAAACTAATTTATATGAACAGTAGTGGATTAAATACGTTGATCCAGCTTTTAACCAAGGCTCGCGTAGCAGGCGGTGAGGCTGTTCTGTTTAACATGAATAAAAAAATAAGTGAACTGATCTTAATTACAAAATTAAATACATTGTTCAAGGTTTCTGAAAGCAAAGCCGACGCTTTTAAGTTACTCGAAATTTAGTTTATTTTGGTTCCAGAGGAACCAAACAATTAAAGAAAAATTACATTATAGTTTTATTACCCTGGAAGGGTAAAACAATTTAATGTTCGGCTCCTCCGGAGCCGTTATACTTTACTTCTTGCCTTTTTAAATGATATCTTGCCCCGCTGGGGCAACAAAAACATTCTATCATTTTCTTTCTACATCTGCCAAATGTTTTTGTAATTCGGCAAGATGCATTTTCTTCTCTATAAAAACTTTACCGTCTTTATTTTTAAATAAGGTGGCAGGAATAGCCCCAGTCCAGCTTTTTTCGATCTTATTTATAAAATCATTACCGTTTATCTCGTCCAGTAAAACGCATTCCATTTTAATATTGTGGCTCTTTAAAAAAGGGTTTACTTTCTTTTCAATATCTTCTTTAAAATCTAAACTCACCAAAAGTATTTTTACTTTAGAGATCTTTGATAAGCTATCAAACGAAGGTAGTTCTGCAACACAAGGTTTGCACCAGGTAGCCCAAAAATTTATAATATAAGTTGTATCAGGATTATTTATCCTGTTCACTAATCCGTCTATTTTATATACTCTGCTTACGGTTTGTGCTTTGCCGTTAAACAGAAAAAATATAAAACTAAGGATTATGAAGTTTCTGAAGCCGGTAATCATGATCCTGTTTTAATAATTTTATTTCCATTATAAGGCGGTTAATTTCAAGGCTATCTGTGCCATCATAAAAACCTCGGATATGGCCCATGTCGTCTATCAAAGCAAAATTTTGAGTGTGTATAAAATCTTCACCATCGCCGTTACCTTCCTCTGCATTTAAAACATATCCTTTCCTTGCCAACTCATAAAGTTTAGGCTTTTCTCCTGTTAAAAACAACCATTTTTTATCGGTTACTCCATGCACTTTAGCATATTCCATTAATACCGCAACGCTGTCAGTTTCCGGATCTACTGTATGCGAAAGGATCATGAACTCAGGTTCGTTCTTAAACTCTTTGTAAACGCGCTCTAAATTGGTATTCATGATGGGACAAATACTTTGGCAGGTTGTAAAAAAGTATTCTGTCACATAGATCTTGCCATCGACCGTTTTTTTGGTAACTTTTTCATTAAACTGGTTGGTAAACTCAAAATCGGGAATAGAATGGTAGGTAGTATCGTTAACTTTTAAAGCCTTTTTCGGACCAAAATATGGCAATTCCCTCAAAGGCGCATTATCTTTCTCCCTTAAAAAGAACCAAACAATAAAAATTAAAGGAATTAAAATTAACAGCCAATAATAATTAAATTTACCTTTCATTTGGCAAAGTTACATAATAAAGGAATTTAATGGCAATTTTTAAAAATAAAGAAGAACGTGAATTAGGTTTTGGTTCGAAGAACTATAACAACCGGGTTAGGTTTTTAGGCAGCGACGGGAAGATAAACGTCCACCGCGCTGGTTTAGGCATTGGAAACGTGGATGTTTACCATTGGCTTATTACTACTTCAAAAACAACCCTGGTACTTGTAATTATTTCGGGTTACATTTTAGTGAATTTAATTTTCGCAATTGTTTATTTTATGGTGGGACCAGAGAATTTTGGAGGACTTGACGCTGTAACCTCTGCGCAACAATTTATGAACCTTTTCTTTTTTAGCGCGCAAACTATTACCACTTTGGGCTATGGTCACATTTATCCTGTGGGAAATGCTGCCAGTATTGCGGCCGCGGTTGAATCTTTATTGGGATTATTATCATTTGCTTTGGCGACAGGGGTTTTGTATGGACGTTTCTCGCGACCACAGGCGCATCTTTTGTATAGTAAAAATATTCTTATTTCTCCTTACAAAAATATAACAGGCATAATGTTCAGGATCGCAAACCGCAAACAATACGAGCTGATAGAGTCTGAAGCAAGTGTGACTATTACACTAAACAACCCTGAAACAAAAAAACGGGAATTCATAAATTTAAAACTGGAAATAAGCCGCATTAATTTTTTATCGTTAAGCTGGACAATTGTTCATCCTGTTGACGAAGAGAGTCCTTTGTATGGCTTGACACGAAAAGATTTTGAAGAAAGAGATGTTGAGTTTATTATTTTAATGAAAGCTATAAACGATACCTATTCGCAAACCGTTTATTCTCGTAATTCATACAAAGCAGAAGATATTGTGGAGAACGCTAAATTTAAACCTTTGGTACCAGAAGTAAATAAACGCGGACAATTGCGACTAAATGTAACAGATATTCATAACTACGATATTGTATCTTAAAAAATAGAGTATAAACCATTTGTTGATTAAGAAGATAAAATTGGAAGATTAGTACAAAGCTAATCCAAGTTTAATCCCAAAACTATTGCTTACACCATATTTTGTAATTAAATCTGCTTTTACCATACTGTCAAAACGCTTGCCATCAAATTCTGCATCTTTAAGATTGAGTTGTTCATAATAAAAACTTATTGTAATAAGTTTCCAAAAATCTTTTTCAACTGGATTTTGCAGGTCCATATATGAATTTTTAAAAAGTGCATATGGCTTAAAAGAAATATCTGCAGAATAGTTTGATGTTAAATGAAACCATACGTTTTCTGCTTTACCTTCACTAATATATTCGTTTCCATAAGTCCCAAAGATTGGATAACCGCGGTATCCCTTTTTTAATGTAACAAAAACACCTCCATACTTTTGTGGAAAAAGAGAAAGCATGACGCCAATATTACCATAATAATTTCCCCAAAAACCTTTTCTAGTTACATTATTAAATGCATCTCTTACAGCGTAGGCCTGAACGGAATCTTTTGTAGTAGGATATTCAGTAATAAAATTGTCGTTGAAATCTTTTAGAAATACACTTGAAAAATTCTGTTGTGTAAAGCCTTTTACACCTTTAAGTTCAACATAAATGCCCAGGATATGTTTATTTGTAAAGAATCTGGCAAGATTAAACCCTGCTGAAGGATGTAGCCCTCCTGTTTTAAAGGATTTTATCCAGGGACAATGCAAATATTGCCAACCAAAAGTAAATAATCTTGCTTGCGAAGTATTATTTGGTAAAAGAAGAAAATTTAAATATTTATTTTTAAAAGAAAGTTTTGTAGAGTCTGGTATATTTGATTGTGCATTTAAAAAGATAGAGGTAATAATAAATATTGAAGCAAGTAATTTTCTCATTTTAGCTACTCTCAATTTCTATTAAACCTTAACACCAATAACCAAAATATCATCTATCTGCTCGTTCTCACCTTTCCATTTATCAAAAAAATCAGCAAGATAATTTTTCTGATCTTTTAAACTTTTTTCGTTTATAGAAACTAAAAGGTCTTTAAAATTTTTGGTCATTAATTTTTTAGAATTATCGCCACCAAACTGGTCGGCAAAACCATCACTAAATAAAAAGAAGATATCGTCTTTTTGTAATTCTATCTGGTGATTTTCAAATATCTGTTCATCGGGCGTTAAGCCGCCAATAGAGCACTTGGTAGCTTTGTGTTCAGTTAATACTTTGGTACTATTATTTATTACCCATAACGGCCTGTTGGCGCCGGCATATTCAATGGTTATTTTTTTATCGCCATCTTTAATTATCGGCAAGGTGCAAAGCGATAGGTCCATACCATCGCGTGTGGCATTTAAATTATCTCCTGACTGACGTAAAGCACCTTTTACACCAAGATTTAATTGCTTTAATATTTCTCCAGGTGTTGATGATTCTTCGATGGCATCTTTTAATTTCTCCATGCCTATCATACTCATAAAGGCACCTGGTACACCGTGGCCAGTACAATCAACCGCTGCAAAAATTATTTTGTTCTGGTCTTTAGCATATTTATTTGAGAAGAAATAAAAATCACCACTCACAATATCTTTTGATTTATAAAAAATGAAATAATCCTTTAAGTAGGGATCGATCTCTGAGTTAGGAGGCAAAATAGCATTCTGTATACGCTTTGCGTAAATAATACTTTGCATGGTCTCCTGGTTCTTTTCTTCAATTAAACGGCTTTTTTCTTCTATCTCACCTTTTTGCAGATTGATCTCAACGGCTTGTTTAGCCAGTAAAGCATTCGCCTTTTTTTTCTGCATGATGTTGCGGATCAAAAAGAAAGAGAAGAGGGCGATTACGAAAAAACCTCCCAATAAATAATTAAATACTTTTTTACGCTCAGCAATTTCCTGTTCTCTTATTTTCTTTTCCTTATTGGCAACGTTCAATTCTTTTTGCGACATTTCTGTTAGATATTTTTCTTTAAAGATCTTTTCTTTTGCATCTTTTAATTGTTTTTCCTGCAAAATACCTTCCATTTGCTGTTGGCGGGTAATGATCTTTAAATTCTCAATTTCTCTGGCACGTTTCTCTGCTTCGAGTTTTTTTTCAAGTATCTCTTTTTCTTTTTCGATAAATAAGAGACCTTTTATTTTTTTATCCTGTTCAAACAATGCGAGTTCATTCGCTTTTTTTTCTGCCTCTAATTTTTTGGCAAGCAATTCATTTTCTTTTTCCTTAATTAATGCTTGTTGCAGGTCTTGCTCTTTTTTAAGCATTTCAATTTCTTTCAGCTTATTTTCAGACTGCATCCTTAAATTATCTATTTCAAGTTTTTTATTGCTTTCCATGGTAGAAGCCACAAGCAACTGTGTAGTAGCGCTTATATCCTTCAATTGTTTTTTAAACAAATGTTCGTAAGAACCATCAGCGTTAAATTCTTTTTTCTTTTTATTGAAATAGATCTTGTTAGAAGGTTTATTAATAATGAAACCCAAAACGTCTTTTGTTGCACCTGTGGCAAAGTTATCGCTTAACGAAACCTTCCAGTTATTTAAATTGTAAGCTACAGGATCGGAAACGTTAGTTGTCTTAGTACTTATGAGAATAGAATTCTTAAGAAAACCCTTTTTATTGAAATGGATAATGTATTCTGATTGAAGCGCCAATTTTAAATTAAAAGTACCATCAGCTCCCAAAGTTTGTTTTGATACTGTAAGGTCGTAATTATCAATAACTACTTCAACATCTTCTAAAGGCTTGCCATTCCTTGTTACCTGGCCTGAGAAGTTGAGAACTGAAGTTTTTGTATCTTCTGCATCCTTAGAAAAGGACTCTTCTTTATCATTGTAAAAAGTTATTTTACCACGCCATTGATTATCTTTTAATGTACCTTCTTGTTTTAGTTTACCTCTTTCGGTATAGAATTTGGTTTTACCATTGGCAATTCCATTCTCATAAGTTACTTCGCTTTTAATTTTATTGGTATTGGTATGGTAAGTTTTCCAAAGGCCATTTTTTAAGTTGTCCTTAAAAAAGCCATCCTCAACTATCTGGTTATGCTTTAATAATTTGTTCTTAATGCCTTTGCTGTCTCTCCCAAAATAGATCCAGCGACCTTGTCTATCACCATTCTTGTCAGTTTTATTAATAGTGTCTCCTAAAAAAAGGTCAAATTCTGTTTTGCTTTTTTGGGCCCTTAGCTGGCTTAAGCCTATGATAAGGAGAAATAATATGGAGATCTTTAGTTTCAATTAATTATTTGAACAAATAAAGATAGTTATAAATCTATGAAGAAAAAAGAGGCAGTTTGAAGTCTTATTTCCTTATATAAGATCACATAAAAACCGATTGTACCTGCTCACGTAAATTGTAATGATTGCTCATTACCTCGCCGTAAGCCCCGGCAGTTCTGATCGCCATTAAATTGCCTCGCTCGGTTAATGGTAATTCAACTGCTTTTCCAAAACAATCGCTGCTTTCGCAAATAGGTCCAACAATATCATATTTTGTAGTAGTTGGCTGACCTACTTTAGATATATTTTCGATCTTATGATAAGCCTGGTAAAGCGCCGGACGGATCAATTCGGTCATGCCTGCATCTAAAATAGCGAAATTGGTATTGATGCCATTTTTAATATAAAGCACACGCGATATTAAACTGCCACATTGGGCAATAATAGAACGACCTAATTCAAAATGTATCTGTTGAGAAGGTTCTAATTCCAGGAACTGTTTAAAAATAGCGAAATAACTGTTAAAGTCAACAACTGCCTTTGTTTCGGGCTGATGATAATCAACACCCAAACCACCACCTAAATTAATATGTGGTAGCAAAAATCCTTTTTGTATGAACCATTTATTTATTTCGTTGGCACGAATGCATAAATTTTTAAACGGGTTAAGATCCTGTATCTGCGATCCAATATGAAAATGCAGGCCAGTGAAGTTTAAATTTGATAAAGTTTTTAAAACTTCTAAAACTGCGTCAAACTCGTAAGGGTTAATTCCAAATTTATTTTCTTCAAGACCTGTTGTAATGTATTTATGGGTGTAAGCGTCTACATTAGGATTGATACGCAAAGCAATATTGGCCTTGGTATTTTTATTTTTAGCTAATTGATCTATCACTTTTAATTCGTGAATACTTTCTACATTAAAACAAAAGATAGAATTATCCAAGGCAAAATTTATTTCCTTATCGCTTTTACCCACACCTGCAAAAGCAATATCAGTATTTTTAAAATTACACTCGAGCGCGCGTTTCACTTCGTTTCCACTAACACAATCTGCACCTAATCCTGCATTTCTGATCATTTCTAGCAGAGTAGGGTGCGCATTTGCTTTTAATGCGTAATGAATATGATAATGTGCCGGAACCGCTTTTTGTAATTCCTCTAGAGTCTTCTTTAAAAGGCTTAGGTCGTAGAAATAGAAAGGTGTTTCGAGTGAGCTAAAATGATCTATATGTTTTTGAGTGAACATTTTGTATTAATTATAATTAAACAATCCTTTATTTAACGCTTTTAAAGCATCGTTCTTTAAATTTCCATTTACCAAAACAGAAATGTTATGCGAGCTTCCACCATAGGAAACCATTCGTAAAGGAATATCTTTTAGCGCTTCTAAAACCTTGTTTGCATAGCCGGGTTGATCTTTTGGTAACTGACCAACAATACAAATAATGGTTTGATCCTCGTCAATTTCTACCTGCGAAATTTCTTTAAGGTCCTTTAAAATTTCTTTTAAGTTCTTCGAATTATCTATTGTTAAAGACACTGCAACTTCAGAAGTAGTGATCATATCAATAGAGGTTTTGTAGCGTTCAAAAATTTCGAAAACGGCGCGCAAAAAACCGTGGGCTAAAAGCATGCGGTCGCTTTTTATATTTATGGCAGTGATACCATCTTTTGCGGCAACCGCTTTTATTCCTTCTTTAGTATTTAAGTTTGCTATCAATGTTCCGTTTGCTTCGGGCTGCATGGTATTTTTTAATCTTACAGGAATATTACGTTTTTGTGCGGGTAAAATGCAGGTTGGATGCAGGATTTTTGCGCCAAAATAAGCTAACTCGGCAGCTTCGTCAAAACTTAATTCGCTAATAGGATGTGTTTTGTTTACAATGCGCGGATCGTTATTGTGCATGCCGTCGATATCTGTCCAGATCTGTACTTCGGGGCTTCTGATGGCTGCACCAATAATAGAGGCTGTGTAATCGCTGCCGCCGCGTTTTAAATTATCAATTTCGCCAAAAGCATTACGGCAAATGTAACCTTGTGTAATAAATAATTTTTGGCCTTTGTGTTTGTTTATTTCTTCAAGAATATATTTTTCTATGTATTCAATATTTGGTTCATCATTCTCGTCAATGCGCATAAAATTAAGTGCAGGTAGTAATACTGACTCAATATCAATTTCTTCGAGATAATAATGGAAGAGGGCAGTGCTTAATAATTCGCCTTGTGCTAAAATTGCTTTTTCTTCGTTGGCGGTAAACATATCTAAAGTAAAAGCAGTAATGTAGCTAAAGTGATTTTCAATTAAGTTCTTGGCTTTTTCTAAACTTGTTTCTTTGCTGTAAAGTGCTTTTATTTCGGTAAAATATTTTTCTTTTAAAGCGTTTATTTGTTTGGTTGCCTGTTCTACATTTTTACCATAAAGTGAATTACAAATTTCTACCAAAGAATTGGTTGTACCACTCATGGCGCTTAATACAACGATCTTTGGCGTATCGTTAACGGTTAATTTTACAAGGTCTTTTATTCTTTGGGCAGAACCCACACTTGTGCCACCAAATTTTAATACAAGTAACATAGTTGTTTATTTTTTAATAAGATGATTGATAAATTTAATTTCGGGTGTAAGAGAGACCGTAGCTCTCAAATAATTATTTAATGGCATGAGGCCATTTACATTTACACTTTATCTTAAAATTAAATTTCATTTCGGGTAACAAAGGAAAAAAAATCTTTAAGATTTACAAAATTTTTGAGGCCGGTGTTTGTAAATAAAAATTGTAGTTCGAATTAAAATAAATAGTTGGCTTTTTATCAAAGATCCCAAAAACGCTGCTACCACTGCCGCTCATGCAGGCATAAATTGCTCCGGCCTTGTAAAGTGTATCTTTTAATGCCTTTATTTGAGGATACTTTATAAACAAGTTCTCTTCAAAATCATTCTTTAAGTGCTCCTTCCATTGGTTAATTGGCATTTTTTCTATTACAGATCTCAGGTCTTTTTCAGGTTGCTTAGGAATACAATTGCCATAGGCTTCTTTAGTATTGCTGTGTATGCCGGGATAAACTATTAAAATATAATATTTTCCAAGATCAACGTTTACATCAATAAAAGAATCGCCGCGACCGGTAGCCATAACCGGGGAATTTTTTATAAAAAAGCTACAATCGCTTCCTAATTTAGCTGCAAGGCTGCTTTTTTGCCCATAGCTTAGGTTAAAACAAAACTTTTTATCAATAAGCTCTATAAAAAAGGCTGCATCGGCACTGCCACCGCCAAGTCCGGCACCCATAGGTATGTTCTTATGCAGGTGTACTTTTATAGCTGGAATTGGTTTTATTTCTGATAAAAGTTGCCATGCTTTATAGATAAGATTGTCTTCTTTTTTGCCCTCAATTAAAATGCCGCTTTGTGAGAAAGTAAAAAGTTCATTAGAATCCTGATTCTCAATCACCTCAAGGGCATCACGCCAGCTAACGGGGTAAAAAATGGTCTCAATATTATGAAAACCATCAGCCCTTTTTTGGGTGATATTAAGTCCAAGATTTATTTTACTATTTGGAAAAACTAGCATTTTTTTAACATATTTTGTTGGTTCAAATATTTTTGCTAAATTGCAACAAATTATTTCAAAACTATTTATCAAAATGAAAAAAATTACTTTAGGTTTATCAGTTTTAGCCGTTATGGCTCTTTTCTTAACAAGCTGTAATAAAAAGGAAGCCCCAGCTCCGGTGGCTGATACAGAATTTGAAAGCGCTGTTGATGCATCTTATGCTAACACTATAGCTACAGATATTGACGCGATTACTGGTTTTATGGCTGAAAATTCTTATCCAAAATTTTTTAACGTAGCTCCCGGAACTTCACAACCAACTATTACAGTAGATAACTCAGTAGTAGGACAAACTTCAATGACCTGGCCTTCGGCAGGTGTTAAATGTGCTGACGGTAAAACGCGTAGCGGTACAATCGTTGTAACTTATTCATCTACTGTTGCAAATGCATACTATCGTGATTATGGATTTGGCGCATTAGTAACTTTAAATAATTATGTTGTAGATGGTTGGATGGTTGATGACTCTACAACAGCTCCTTTAAGTAATGCAGCTCCTCGTTTCAAGATCACAAGTTTAGCTCCTTCAGCTAATCCAAACCCTGCTACTACAAAGTTAAAATGGAGTATCGAAGGTTGTCTTAAAATAACAAATGTTGCAGACCCTTCTAAAGTAATTATCTGGAATGGAAAATTAAATAAAACCATTTCTAACACTTCATCATTATTGCCTCCTCCAAACAATTTAACTCCTATTACATGGACAATGGCAGTTGTTGAATACGATGGTGAATTTAAAGGAATTACTCCTGGTAATGTACCGTACACTTATACTGTTGGTCCTGAAAAACCATTGGTAAGAAATTATACATGTTCATCTGACAAAGTTTTAGGTATTGTTTTGACTCCATCTCCAACACCTGTTAACTCAGAGTTTCACCCATTCGTTAGTGGTGTAGCATCATTTACTACAGCTGAAAAAGACCCTAGATTAATTGATTATAATGGTACAGACGCTATATCTCCTTGCGACAACAGCGGTAGCATTACAATAAAAGGTATTGAGTATAAAGTTGACTTTAAGAAATAATCCTTAAAATATTATAACTTAAAAAAGCCGCTTCACAAGAGCGGCTTTTTTTATGATTAAAACTTATAGCTTAAGCCATTCTTTAAGATATAGGTCAGATCCGGGATGCCAATCGGCTGTTTTGTATCGTACAGTAAATTAAAGCCAACCTTAAAGTTAAAGTGTCCGGTAATTATTATTTCAAAAGCGGTATCGTTTGCTATACGGAAATCATTAAAGTTTGCAAGGTTAGGTTGATAAAATGTAGTAGAAGTAAATTCTACTTTTTTTGAACTTAAACTTAAAGTAAGATAGCTACTTATACGGTTGTTGTAGGCTTCTATAGAATCGTTATTCTGACTTTGATATTCATACATGTACAAAACCGCCGTGTAAGCTCTGAAATTGGGTTGTTTGATAAGTTTAAACCTTGGGCCTGTGCCGGCAAGATAACGCCTGTCGAGCAACAAAATGCGGTTGTACTGGGCTTGAACAAAAGCTTCCCAGGTTAAAATATGCGAAAGCTTATAATTATACCTAAAGTGCTGGTAGCCCGAATTAACAAAATCCTGCTTACCGGCTTTAATAAAAGCAAGATCACCAATTGCTAAAATACGGTGCTTGTTATGTACGTACTGGCTGTGAATATTAACACCTAAAGAAATAACCTGACTGATATTTTGGTTGATGTTAAAATTAAGGTCGGCCTTGCCAATAAAGCCGTTCGTATCCTGCAAAAAACGTTTGCTTTCAATATTTATAACCTGCGCAGTTATTTTAATTTGAAAAAAGAATAAACAAAAAAGGCAAAAAAGCAGTCTCATTATTGGAGTCCAAATTTATTAAGATAAATGAAATATTTACTTCATTTTTATACCTTTGTTTAAAATCCCGGCATGAGACATTTTTATTTTATTATTTTATTATTGGCAATTAGTTTTGGTTTAAAAGCACAGGTTACAATGGTAACCAATATGCCTCCATCAGTTGCTCCAAATGCAAACTTAAATATTGAGGTAAAAATAAATAAAGGCACAATTGGTAATTTCTCTAAATACGAAATAGAAGTGCCTGAAGGCTTTACTGCCACCGAAGGCGAAAGCAGAACAGGTTATTTTACTTTTGAAAAGAACCGTGTAAAAATTGTATGGGTTACCATTCCAGCAGAGGCAGAATTTATAGTTTCTTTTAAATTAAAAACGCCCTCAAGCACGGGCCCAAATATTTTATATCAAAAATTCTTTTACATAGAGAACGGTACAAAAAAAGAAGTGGCTGGCCAGCAAATTGATGTAAAAGTAGAAGCTACTGGTGCTACAAAGACCTTAAGTTATCTTCCTGAGGTGCCTGAGGTGCCCGTTGTTGTTACTAATACTGTTGTTGCTGTTACGAATACATATGTACCAGTAACAGTAATTAATTCGGTGCAAGCTATTCCTACAAAAACATCATCAGCAATTACTACATCCAGTATAGCAGCATCTGCTAATACAATCGCAATTACTTCAAGTAATACTTTAACTGCAACTCAAGCCGGACTATCTTATCTGGTTCAGATCGGTACTTTTGGAGCTGATCCGGGCAAATCAAAATACAGTGATCTTGGTAAAGTAACTGTAGAAAAGGATGGCACGGTTTATAAGGTTTTAATTGGCGAATATCCAACCAAAGAAGAAGCTTTAAAAAAGCGTGAGGAACTTGTTACCAAAGGCTACAATGGCTTTTTGGTTAAATACCAGAATGGACAAAGGGTAAAATAGCCCCATTTTCTAAAATGCCACCTTGTCACCTTACAATGTCAAAAATCTTATTCTTATGCACATTTTGACCAATTTCTATTAAAAAATTGGCTTGGTACGGTTTATGCAATTACCTTTGCGAAAAATACCTTAAATATTAAAATTGTATGGCAAAATCAAGTGTAAATGTAAAGCCTTTAGCAGACAGAGTTCTTGTAGAACCTGCACCGGCAGAAACAAAAACAAGCGGGGGAATCATTATTCCTGATACTGCAAAAGAAAAACCAATGCGTGGAAAAATTGTAGCAGTTGGAAATGGTAAACCGGATGAACCAATGACCGTTAAAGTTGGCGATATAGTTCTTTATGGTAAGTATGCCGGGACCGAATTAAGCATTGAAGGTAAAGAATACCTTATTATGAAAGAAAGCGACATCTACGCAATTATTTAATTCAAAATTCAAATTAAAAAGTTCAAAAAACAACAGATTCAAAAACTTTGAATCTTGAATATTTAACCTTAAACCAAAAGAAAATGGCAAAAGATATCACCTTTAATATAGAAGCCCGCGATGCTTTAAAACGCGGTGTAGATGCATTAGCAAATGCAGTAAAAGTAACATTAGGTCCAAAAGGCCGTAACGTTATCATTGATAAAAAATTTGGCTCACCGCAAATTACTAAAGACGGTGTAACCGTTGCAAAAGAAATTGAATTAAGTCACCCGGTTGAGAACATGGGCGCACAATTATTAAAAGAAGTTGCTTCTAAAACCGCTGATGTAGCAGGTGATGGAACAACTACTGCTACTGTATTAGGACAAGCAATTGTAACTGCAGGTTTAAAGAACGTAGCCGCAGGTGCAAATCCAATGGATCTAAAACGCGGTATAGACAAAGCCGTTATAGCTGTTGTAGAGAATTTGAAAAAACAGTCTCAGAACATTGGTAACGAGAACAAAAAAATTGAACAGGTTGCAACTATCTCTGCAAATAACGATAGCACTATTGGTAAACTTATTGCAGAAGCAATGAGCAAAGTAAAAAAAGAAGGTGTTATTACTGTTGAAGAAGCAAAGGGAACTGATACAACTGTTGAAGTAGTAGAAGGTATGCAATTTGACCGTGGTTATATCTCTCCATACTTTGTTACTAACGTAGATAAAATGGAAGTTGTAATGGAAAGCCCTTACATTTTAATTTACGAAAAGAAAATTTCTGCAATGAAAGAATTATTGCCAATTCTTGAAAAAGCAGTACAAACAGGAAAACCTTTATTAATTATTGCTGAAGACTTAGATGGCGAAGCATTACAAACATTAGTAGTTAACCGTTTACGCGCTAACTTAAAGATCTGTGCTGTTAAAGCTCCGGGTTTTGGCGATCGTCGTAAAGCTATGTTAGAAGACATCGCAATTTTAACCGGTGGAACTTATATCAGCGAAGATCAAGGTCGCAGATTAGAAGATATGCAGTTAACTGACCTTGGTAAAGCAGAAAAGATCACTATTGATAAAGATAATACAACGATCGTAAATGGTGCCGGTAAAAAAGCAGATATTACTTCTCGTGTAAATCAAATTAAAGCTCAGATAGAGTCTACTACATCTGATTACGATAAAGAAAAACTACAAGAACGTTTAGCTAAGTTAGCCGGTGGAGTAGCAGTGTTGTACATTGGTGCTGCAAGTGAAGTTGAGATGAAAGAGAAAAAAGACCGTGTAGATGATGCTTTAGCTGCAACACGCGCTGCTGTTGAAGAAGGAATCGTACCGGGTGGAGGCACAGCATACATTCGTGCAATTACAGCTTTAGAAAAATTAAAAGGTGCTAACGAAGATGAGAATACAGGTATTGCCATTGTAAAACGTGCTTTAGAAGAGCCTTTACGTCAAATTTGTACAAATTGTGGTATCGAAGGATCTATTGTTGTACAAAAAGTAAAAGAAGGTAAAGATGATTTTGGTTTTAACGCAAGAACTGAAGTATATGAGAATTTATTAAAGGCAGGTGTTATCGATCCTACTAAAGTAAGTCGTGTTGCTTTAGAAAATGCAGCTTCAGTTGCGGCAATGCTTTTAACTACTGATTGTGTTTTAGCTGAGAAAAAAGAAGAGAAACAAGCCATGGGTGGCACTCCTGATATGGGTGGCATGGGTGGCATGATGTAACGCAGTTCTTAGTTTTTGCTTTAGCAAAAAGTTAGAAATGTGTTATCCCGAGCTTGCCTCGGGATCTATAAATTAAAAAATATCTAAAAACCTCTATTCAAAAAATAGAGGTTTTTTTTATTTATAATAAATTCAATTGAATTGCGTTATTCTATAAATTCTAAAAAAATAAAAATGAAAAAAATAATTTTGTTCGCGGCAATTGCTGGTATAAGTTTTATTGCTTGCAAAAAAGACAGGGTTTGTGAATGTACAAGCAGCACAATTTCTCAAACCTCTACAGAGCCCGGTTATACTTACACACCGCAAGCTCCTACAACAAGTAAGGCCACTTACGTTAACGTTAAAAAGAAAAATGTTCTGGCTCAAACATGTGTTACACAATTAAATACTTACACGTATAATTACACATCGTTTACATCAACTACAGCATCTCAGTATGTAATGACGGTTAATACAAAAGATGTTTGTGAGTTAAAATAAACGAAACTTTTTAATTTTTAAAATACTTCATCACCACGTATTTTTCCGGCACAACTAATTCGCCGGTGCAATAATTTAATTTTTCGAGTAATTCTTTTGGAAAATTGCTGACAATTTTAAAGCCCAGTGGCTCAAAAAATTGTGGAATGATACAAACCAGGTATAGAGGCTGTTGTGAGTTTTTAATAAGATTATTGGATAATAAATGGCCAATACCTTTTAAGCGTTCACTCTCTATAACACCAAGGGAACAAAGCTCATCACAGTCTTTATGCACCCTTATTCTTCCAAACGCTAAAATTTCATTATCTCTGTTCTTTGCAATTAAGAACTGCTCCATTTGCAGTTCGCGGTTATCTAATTCAAATTTGCAGATGTGATCCTTTATGAAATTAAATTCAATACTGTTAGGGTTCGAGATGGTCATAAATTAAAAAGTAGTATAAAATTACAAATACTATCCAATATACAATTGGTTTTTTTGTTTTTTAGTATATTTAATAAAAATTATGAAGGCCAGCTTATACTTACCCATTTTGTGTATGTGTTTACTTTTTTCATGTGGAAAGAGTGATGAGGATATGCGAAAGAAAGAACAGAAAAAAATGCAGGAACAATTGAATAACCCAAAAATTCAATTGTACAAATCTATGAAAATTGCTTTGCGTTCAACAGCTACTGTGGGACAAAATCCTGAGTTAGACAGTGCAAGAAAAAGTATGTTCATTTTGGTTGGTGCTGTTTTAAACGAAGGGGCTTCTTTATTAGATAAATCAAAACCAGTCGAGATCCATCCTTTAGAATTAATAACTCTTGCAAAAGAAGTGTATGATACCAAAGAAGTACTTTTAAAAACAGATGAAGATTCGTTACCAACTTTATTAGCAAATATTTTTTATGTATTCACAGGCACTTCAAAAATAGAATCGTCTTTTTTCCCTCTCGCTTATAACAATAACCATGAACATATTATTCTTTCACTCTTATGGCAAACCACACCCTCGGCACCTAAGGATTTTGCGTTATACGAAGTTTATAAGTCTGATGAAAAGGGCATAGAAGATCTTAATTTGAGATTGGTTTATCAACTTACAAAATCATTTGTGCTTTTGGAGAATGAATACTATTATCATTCGTTTGATAAATGCAATGAATATTTAAAATTTATGGAAGATAACAAAGATCTTATTTTTAAAACCCCAATGATAAACATGGTTAACCAGGGCTTTGGCCCAAGTGAACAAAGTTATTATCAGTTTCATGGAATGGGTGTTATTATTCGCGCTTTGGATGAAGACAAAATGAAAAAAGAAAAAGAATCTTTAAATGACATGGAACTTTTTTTATCTGATATGCAAAAGGGTGGACTTGATAATGAATTAACCTGGTTAGTTGATGCTTATGTTCACATTAAAAAAGAAGAATATGATAAAGCCATTCCGGCACTAGAAAAACTAGAAAAGAGCGATAAGATCAATGTGCCAGAAAAACAAGCAATTACAGAGTTATTGGTATTTATTAAAGCAAGAAAAAAAGATAGTGCATTGAATATGTTCAATGATAAATTAGCCTTTGGTAAGATCGCTTTTCATTTAATGACAGAGCGTTTAAAAGCTTCAAAACAAATGACAGATCTTGATAAAAGTAAAGAAGGTAAAAAACTGGTTGAAGTGCATCAACAGATAAATGATAAAATGCAATATATTGAAAGCGCCAGAAACTCTTTGAATACAGATAGTTTGAGTTCTAAAGCCAAGAACCTTGTAAAAGATATTTTTAAATAACCTTTAAGATCTTATACAATGAAATTCAATTGGTTATTTATTTTTTTGTTCTTTGTTTGCAATACGTTTTATGGGCAATCAAATAAAAAACTAGATTCATTAATTGCTGTATTAGGAAAATCAAACGAAGATACCAATAAGGTAAACACGCTTCAAAAGATCGCTTTTCTATATCTTGAGGATGATAAAGAAAAAGCACTTACCTATTTAAATCAAAGTAAAATTTTAGCAGAGCAGTTAAAATTTAAAAGAGGCATGGCCAAGGCCTATCTTAATGTTGCTGATATACTTCGTTTAAAAACAGATTATCCCGGCGCCAAACGTTACTTTTTAATGTCAATTGCCGTCAATTCTTCATTAAAGACCAATGAAAAAGCTTTGGCAAAAGCATATAACAATTTAGCAATGGTCTATGAGGAGCTATCTGACAATGATAGTGCGCTAGTTTGTTATTTAGCATCGTTAAAACATAAACAGAATTTAAATGATACGGGTGCAGTAGGTAATACTCTTTTAAATATTGGTGTTTTTTATTTACGCCAGTCAGAAATGAAAAAGGGTAGGGAATATTTTCAAAAAGCCATTGATTATAGCAGATCAATGAAGGATTCTGTTATCATGGCTAAATCCTATAATAACATGGCTTTGTATCATAAAAATTTAGGCGAATATGAAGACGCATTAAAATATAATTTTTTAGCATTGCGAATAAAAGAACTTACCAAAAAAGCCAAGAGTTCTATTTCTTCTTATGAAAATATTGGCAATGTTTATCTGGCGATAAAAGATTACAAAAAAGCAAACGAATATTATCTTAAAGGTTTAAAGGTAGCTATTGATATTCATTCTGAAGACGCCATAGCCTCTGTATACAGTAAGATCGGGCTTGTGTTTTATGAAGTAAACAATCTTGATTCTGCAGAATGGTATTACAGCAAAGCAAAAATTACCTTTGAAAAAACAAATGACATACAGGCATTAGGTATCATTTACAATAACCTTGGTAATTTATATAAAGACAGGGGAGATAATGCTAAAGCTAAGGATTATATTGAAAGATCTCTTGCAATAGATAGGAAAAGAAATAACCGTAAAGGAATCACGGCATGTTTATCAAACCTTGGCTTGGTTTATGGAAAATTAAAAGATTATAAAAATGCTGAGCGGGTTTTAAAGGAAGCTATAGCTCTGTCGTATGAAATTAATTATCTGCAAGGCGTTAAAGAAGCCTGTATTATCCTTTCAAATATATACACTTTGCAAAATAAATTTGAACTGGCCTTAAAGTATTACACTAAACATACTGAGATAAAAGATTCATTACTTTCAGAAAATAATTTAAAAAATTTAAATGAATTAGAAACAAAGTATGACACCGAAAAAAAAGAAAGAGAAATATTAAAACTTTCTTATGAAAGAAAACTAGGGGAGAGTGAACTGAAGCAGCAAAAAGAGGCTTCACAAAAACGCAGCATTTATTTTATTTTCGGAATTTCGTTTGTTCTAATAATTGCAGTCCTGCTTACGATTGGTTTTGTTCAAAAACGTAAGAACAACATAGTATTATCACAACAAAAGCATTTACTTGAAGAAAAAAATAAAGAGATCACGGATAGTATCACTTATGCAAAGCGTTTACAGCAAGCCATTTTGCCACCGGCACATTTTATTGATGCTTTTTTGCCTGATAACTTTGTATTCTATAAACCAAAAGATATTGTTGCCGGCGATTTTTATTGGATGCATGCTTCAGACAGATTGATACACATTGCCGCTGCTGATTCTACCGGTCATGGTGTGCCGGGTGCAATGGTGAGTATTGTTTGTAGCAATGCTATGGATAAGGCAGTAAAAGAATTCCGATTAACGGATCCCGGAAAGATATTGGATAAAACAACCGATCTTGTTTTAGAAACTTTTGCGAAGAGTGGAGATGAGATTAAAGACGGAATGGACATTTCGTTACTCTGTATTGATAAACAAGCTAAGAAAATAATTTGGAGTGGAGCAAATAATCCTTTATGGTTTATTTTGCCAGGTGCCACTGAATTGACCCAGATAAAAGCAGATAAGCAGCCTATTGGTAAAAGCGATAACAGGAAACCTTTTACAACACGAGAAATAGATTATAAAACGGGTACAATATTTTATTTAATAACCGATGGTTATGCCGATCAGTTTGGTGGACCAAAAGGCAAAAAATTTAAGTATAAACAATTAGAAGAATTATTGCTTCTGATTCATCAACAACCCTTAAATAAGCAATTACTAAAGCTGGATGAGGAATTCATTAAATGGAAAGGCAGCCTTGAGCAGGTAGACGATGTTACTGTAATGGCAATAAAAGTTTAATTTTTTTTACCACATAGACACTGAGAACACCAAGGATCACTATGAATTTTTTTTTATTAAAAAGGATAACAAGGCTTGAAAAAACTTAGTGTAACTCTGTGGCCTTTGTGTCTTAGTGGCTAAAAGTGTAGTGCGTCACAAATTTTCGTCTTTCTTTGCTGCCATATCTTTTAATAGGCTTTTAGAGAAGAAAAAGATAACGATCGTTCCTACCCCTAAACACAACCATAAAAATTGTTTGGTCTCAAAAAAAGATTTTTGTTTTTCTTCAACCTTAACTGTAGACTGAGGAACTTGTTTAATAAAACCAATTGAGGCTTCTGGTAATAATTGAGGTATACTCGAAACAAAATTGCTAAGATCGTATTCAGGTACTTTTAAAGCTCTGTTTCCAAAACGTAAATGGTATTTGTTACCTGCGTTTAAGTCACACACAATATAACTAGCCAACTGCTTACAGCTTATACTTTCAATTTCTAGAGGAGGATTATCCTTATTCTCAATTTCAATAAAAACTTCCTTTTCATTTAAATTCGGTACGTCAAAAAATAAAAGATCATCTGAACTTAAATTAAATTCAAATAACAGTTCGCGATACTTCTCAACCTTATCATGTTTTAATTTACGCTCACGGTTCGCATAAATAGCCGCGTGACGCATGTATAATCTAGGACTTTTTATTCTAAAATCGATCCTGTCTACTTCCTGGTTATTTGAGAAAGATAATTGAACAATTGTTTTTTTATTTATTTTATCCTCTGTAATTGATTTTGTAAAAACAACTTCATTATGTTTACCTGCAATAACTGAGTTTCTAAACCAACCTGCTTTATTGATCTTTAAAGGTTGTGCATGCCAGTCATCTACTAAAAGCCTAAAGTAACTATAATTATTCATTGGGAAATAAATACACTTGTATGTATTAGTATACACTTCATTATAGGCTAAGGTCAATTCCTGCGATGCGCTTACGCTATACCATTGTTTCATGTCCTCGCTGCCTTCAATAGCGCAATATTTATAAGCATCTGAATTATTGATGTTAAAAGCAATATTGCTGATCTTATCTTTATTCGGGTTATGGATGATTATTTCTGAATAGCTGTTAAAATGTTTTTGCGATACAATTGTGTACTCAACAAAATCAGATTTTGCTTTTAATAACGGCTCGCTTAAAACTACATAAGGCACTTCTTGCAACGAAGAATCATGAATTCGTGTGTCATGAAGGTCAGAAGTCATATATTGCTTTATATCCGGGTTAAGCGGGATCTTATACAGTCCGCTCGTTTTTATGTTCTCAATTACAGCCTGGTGCGAATAGGATTGCGCGTTAATTTTACAAATGCTACCTGTAATTAAAATTAAAATATATAATATGTTCTTCATGTTCTTTGTTTTAAAATTCTATTCCTGTTTAGTATCTGTATCTGTTGGATCTGTTTGTGGTTCAATTGTTTTTTCTTTTCCATCATCAAGTAACAAAGCTTTTATTTTTTGATACATAAATGAAATGATCAATAGAACTACACCTAAAATAATAAATGCAATTATTTTTCCGGCTTCCGAAGCATCTTTTATATCGTAAGTAAATAATTTTAAAAGCGTAATAGCAATTAATACCAGCGACATCACCCTAAACGTTTTGTTGTATTTTTTCATACCAACAAAAAGAAACACAAACGCAAGCAGTCCCCATAATATTGGAAAGCCTATCTTTACAATATGGGTCTCAACCGAGTCTATTTCCATTAATTTACTTGTGTATTCATAATCGTTGGTATTAAATACATTTATGAGGTTCAGTTTTAAAACATGTAAAATAAGTTCCACACTTGCCAGGTAAACAATGGCAATAGAAGACAATATGCTATTCAATACTCTTGTATTTGAAATGAACGAATCCTTTTTATGGATAGTCTTGTACATTCTGACTGCGATGAATATTGCAGCGGCAATAGAAACATAATGAAAGATAAAACCAACATTATACATTTCTGTTGTAAGTAACTGGTCTGTAAATTCTGCAATTGGCAACCATGTAAAACCTAAAAGGAAAACAGCAAGACTTATAAAATTAAAGATATACAAAGTCACTTGTGTGCCTTTATTTTGAATTTTAGCAGCAGCAATATTTAAGATCGCTAAAAAGACTATATGATACACATGTATGAGTATAGCCACATTTAACGAACCGCTGAACCATTCGCCAACCTGATATCCAACTTCTAATAAGCCTGTAATATAAAGCAATGCAATAAAACCAACTTTTAAAACAGCCGCATAATTTTTTGGATTGAATGGAATACCAAGATATTTTATTGTTTCATTTTCTTTTCTTAATAATAAGGCAACGGCTAATAATGATAGTGATGAAACAATACCTGTTATAAATGCTTTGTTGAATAAGATAGCAACGTCATCTTCATGGTAGGTACCGTAAACATTTATCCAATCCATAAACAAACTAATGCACATTAAAAATGTAATTATTACCGACGCAAAACGGAATAATATAATTTGTGATTTTTGTGCTAACCAAATAAGCAGCACCGCTTCAAGTGCCCAGAACAGTGTGATGTAATTGCCATGAAGCTGTATTGGCGCTGCGACAGTTATAAACGTTAAGGTTAAACCTATCATTAAGTAAACCAACTTAACATCTGCTTTAAATTTCTTGTAGAGTAGGAATGAACAGATCAAATTAAATCCGGCAAGCAATACCGCAAAAATTCCTTTTAATTCAGGGTGATAATAGCTTAAAATTTGCATTCCCGCTCCAAAGAACAAGAATGTATTACTGATTAAAATAGTAAGATCTAAAGCCGCAAATTTTCTTCTTTCTTTAATATTGTTTATTATGTTCATTAAAATAAACACCACATAAAATATAGCACCAAATATTAAAGCGCCTTTGTAAGGAGCACTCTCTTGTCCTATACATTTTGCTTGTAACCAACCAAAATAAAGGATCATAGTTAAGCAATAAGCCAAAATATTAATAAGATTCCATTTACGCATATATGCTAGTATGAGCATGCCAATATCAAGAATTAGGATGTAGGTAAATAATACCTGGTAATTGCCTTGCCCTGTGCTTACCATAAATGGTGTTGCAAAACCACCAATAATTGATAATGCTGCAAGTTCCACACGATCGTAGACAATAGAGATGAACACAGAGAAAGCCGTTATTAAGAGCATAATAATAAAGGCTGTGGTTTGATCGAAAATGTGATACTGGTGAAAAGCAATTCCAATAGTGAAATAGAAAATGGAAATACCACCTGCAACAAGCACCGAGCTAAATGCTTTAAAATTCTTGCGTAACCGATGCGCAAAGCCTAAAACAATACCACCACATAAAATACCAATACCCACACGTGCAATTTCGTTTATCCATTCTTTGTCAATAGCATACTTCACAAAGAAGGCAACTCCAATTACTAAAATGGCTATACCAATTTTGCTTACAATGTTCTCACCAATAAATTTCTCAAGATCGGGATTGTTCTTCCTGAACTTAGAGTACCAGCCTTCGCTTGGTACCACAGGTTTTATTGGTTGTTTTTGTGGTTGGTTTACCTGTACCTTAATTGGTTCATCCTGATTAACTATAACTTTTTCTACCTCTTTTTCAGGAGGCGGAATTTCGTCTTTTACAACAGGTGGATCAATGATCTTTGGAGGAACAATGGTTGTTTTAACCGGTGGAACAACTTTTTCAGGCTCTTCTTTAACTGTTTCGGTTGTAGTAGTAGTTTGTGTAGTTGTTTTTGGAGCCTGACTAAATTTAACAGTTTTAAGATAGTTCTCTATGTTGGTTAGTCGGTCTTCTGTCTTTTTTAATTTGGAGTTCTTAGTTATATGAAAAATAAAAAGTAGTATAATTATTACACACAATAAAAAAATTTCCATAAGGTTTGGCTTTTGTTAGGATAAATATACAATATTCGCCAAAATAGATACTATAATTTTAACTAACGTAGCCCTTTTTTTAGTAAGAAACAGAGTAAACTCTTCGCCATGTCTTTGATTAACGCAAGATAAGCGTTAATATTAAAATAAGTTAATTAGTTTTTTTTGTGGCAGGAGTTAATCCTTTGTTCACCCTTTCAACAATGGTAGCGGCAATTTTTGAGAAATGTTTATCGATGATCTTTTTTGGGTTGTTTAAATTCACTGCAAACTCTTCTTCGGCAATACCAGAATTTATTTCTTTGGCATCATAAGTATAAACTGTATAGTGTACTGTAATTTTTCTGTTGGCGTTACCATCACCCAATTCTGCGGGACCTTTAGAACCACCAGCTTTAATATCCAGTTGATTGATGAATACAAAAAGATCAGTTTTATATTTACCATAAAGTATAGGAACTACTTTTGGGTTAGTAATTTTCGCATTCATAAAACGTGTATCCGAATTACTTTCTACGTTTAACTGACCTTTTTCTATTTTTTTTTGTTCTTTTTCTTTTTTTGGTGGCTGATAATTTTCCTGGTCGGGCACCTTTTGAAATTCGTAAGTTAGGTATTGGTAAATGCCATCAAGATCTTTTTTATACTTAGTGGTATCTTCCATAAGATCTACCACGTTAAATTTATTTGTTTTAAAGGCTTTAAGCAATTGCTCGTTCAAACCATCCCTGAACTTGTATTTTATTTCTTTAGCGGTTAGTTTGGTCTCTGCGTTAATATTCTGGTCTATTTCGCCCATGTATAAACGCGTCTCGAAAGGAATAAGCATTACTTTGTGTGAAGCAGCAGTTTCCTTCTCATTTTTAGTTCCCGAGACTGTGGTGTTTTGCCCAATAAAATTTAGGACGAAAAAGTTCAAGCTTAAAAAGATTATAAGTTTTTTCATCTTTTATAATTTTCTTTTTAATTAAATTTTTAAGAGCAAATTTAATCTCTCAACCAATCTGTATTTGCCCAAACCATTAAACCTAACACAAGAAATAATCCAACATTATTGGCATAATAAACAACTTTATCAGATACTTTTTTACCTGTTACCATTTCCCATAAAATAAACATAATGTAACCACCATCTAACATAGGTATCGGTAAGAAATTCATGAAAGCCAATGCTAAAGATAAAAAGCCTGTGAACATCCAAAAGCTCTGCCAATCCCAGGTAGCATTCATTTGTTGTACCATTGTGTAAAATCCACCAACTTTTTTGTGTGCTTCTTTAACTGTAAATATTACTACAAATTGTTTTGCCTGCATAACTATTTGCTCCATGCCGTCTTTTACACCTTGTATAAATGCTTCGCCAATACCAAATTTTTGTTCTTCAATCTTCAGTTCCTTAACAGAACCCGGCCAAAAACCGAGAGTACCAATATCACTTACCTGGCAAGTTGTTTTAACTGAGTCGGTACCTCTTAATAAGGTTAACTTGGCTTTGGTATTTTTATTAAGTACCAATTGCGTTTTTAATTCATCGTAATAAACTACAGGAACATCATTTACTGCAATTATGCGATCTTTAACTTTAAGGCCGGAATTGGCTGCAAAGCTTGTACTATCAATACCCGCAACAGTAGCAATAAATCTTGGTTCAACAAATTTTGATTTTTTAATACGTTTTAAGATCTTAGAGCGATCATCATCGTTAACAGGTAAAGAGAATTTTTTGCCATCTGCATGAACACCTTCAATAGTTGTAACACCGTTCATGATGATCTCTAAAGGAATGCGGTGAATTGACTTTACTGGTTTACCATCTAAAGATGTTATAAAATCTCCATTTCTTAATCCTATTTCGTAAGCGGAGCTATCTACCATTAAACCATCAGGAATATTTGTAATAGGCAAAGTATCTTTTCCCCAAACGAATAAAGCCATCCAAAAAATTAAAATACCTAGAACAAAATTCACAATAATACCGCCCATCATTACCAATAAACGTTGCCACGCTGGTTTGCTACGAAGTTCCCATGGCTCAGCAGGCTTGTCAATAATAGATTTATCCATTTGCTCATCAACCATACCGGCAATTTGAACATAGCCACCAAAAGGGAACCATCCTAAACCATATTCTGTATCACCGATCTTTTTTTTGATCAATGCAAAATTCATGATGTTAGCAAAGGGGAATAAAAAATCGAAAAATAAATAGAATTTATCTACACGGCATTTAAATCTTTTGGCAAACCAAAAGTGACCAAATTCGTGAAGGGTTACAAGTATTGTAAGACTTAAAAATAACTGAGCAATTTTAATAAACATAGTATGGTTTTAATTTTAGTAACTAATTACACCTTTAATTGTAATTAATTAAGCAGCTAAAGTTACAGTAATTTAGGCGGGTTTTAAAGGAAAAAGTGGCCGTTTTAAGTATTATTATGAACTTATAACTGTTGGTTGGCTAAAACCCTTGCTTCCTTGTCGCAGTCAATATATTGCTGGTAGTCAGGGTTTTTAATGTACTGGCATTTTTCCATTGTATTGCCAACTACGTCGCTCATTTGTAAAAAGCCTATTTTATCTTCTAAAAATGCCTGCACAGCTACTTCGTTGGCAGCGTTTAACACACAAGGCATATTGCCGCCTTTTTCTAATGCACTAAAGGCTAATTTAAGATTGGTAAATGTATCCAGGTCGGGCTTCTCAAAGGTTAATTGCGGGTAATTTAAAAAATCAAAACGTGGGAATTTATTTTTTATCCTGTGCGGAAAACCTATGGCATATTGTATCGGCAATTTCATATCAGGTAATCCCATTTGTGCTTTCATACTGCCATCTTCAAATTGTACAATACTGTGAATGATACTTTGCGGATGAACAATAACGTCAATTTTTGAAGTCTCCAGATTAAATAACCATTTTGCCTCTATCACCTCTAAACCTTTATTCATAAGGCTTGCAGAATCGATAGTGATCTTGGCACCCATGGTCCAGTTGGGATGTTTTAAAGCCTGAGCTTTTGTAACCTGTATAAGATCTTTGCGTGTTTTTCCTCTAAACGGTCCACCACTAGCGGTTAAATAGATCTTCTCGATCTTATTTTCCCATTCGCCGGCAAGGCATTGAAAAATGGCGGAGTGCTCGCTATCTACAGGATAAATATTTACAGCGTTTTCTAAAGCTAATCGTGTTACAAGTTCTCCTGCCACAACCAATGTTTCTTTATTGGCAAGGGCAATTTGTTTTTTATGTTTAATGGCATTAATGGTAGAAGCAAGACCCGCATAACCAACAACAGCGGCCAATACAAGATCTATGGTTTCCATCTCAACAATTTGTTCAACTGCTTTTGCGCCTGCAAATACTTTAATATCGGCTGAGCTAAGCGCTTCTTTTACCTGTTTGTATTTTGTTTCGTCGGCAATAACAACTGCATTTGGATTAAACTCCAAAGCCTGTTTTATTAAAAGTTCGGCATTGCCGTTAGCAACTAAAACCTCTGCCACAAAATGGTCGGGATTTTCTTTTATAACTTCCAGGGCCTGTGTACCAATACTTCCGGTGCTACCTATAATGGCTATGTTCTTCTTTTTTTCCAATTCAACTGCAATAATCAACAAATTTTTTTAGCTGTTAAAACTATTTTTTGCACAATGAATAATCAATTGTAAATTTGACCTGTCTTAAGGGGTGCTTTTTGAGATCTTAAATGCAAAATTATAGATGATAAATGAATTAGCTCATTTAAAATTTATCATTCAACATTTAAAATTTCATTAGGCTGAGATTAAACCCGTTAACAGATTTGCGCCAAACGCTGCTGTTAAACACCTGAACAGGATAATGCCTGCGGAGGGAAAACAATTAAAAATAACACATGCCCCACGTGTTGTTATGTTTAATTAAAAAAAATAAAAAAATGAACAAACAAGTATTTGCAAAGATCTTCTTTGCGACCGCGTTCTTTAGCCTGGCTAAACTCAACGCGCAACACAGTCTTTCGGGCACTGTTAAGACCGATAAAGGTGAGGCCGTACCTTTTGCAGTAGTTGGTTTAAAGAATACACAACTTTCTGCTACCACCAATTCGGAAGGCGCTTTTAAATTCAAGAATTTAAAAGATGAAACTTACATCCTTATTACAAGATGTTTAGGTTTTAGTGAAAGTATGGATACTGTATTGGTTAACGGCGATGTAGTTGTTGATCCTCAACTTACGCGATCAAACAAACAATTAGATGAAGTAGTTGTAAACGCTACACGTGTAGATAAAAATAGCGGTATGGCCTTTAGTAATATTGATGCCGAAACTTTAAAAAAACAAAACCTTGGACAGGATGCGCCGTACATGCTGAACTTATTACCAAGTGTGGTGGTTAACTCAGACGCCGGTGCAGGTGTTGGTTACACTGGTATAAGAATAAGAGGTTCCGACGGAACACGAATAAATGTTACCATTAACGGCGTCCCGGTAAACGATGCAGAATCGCAAGGAACTTTTTTTGTGAACATGCCCGATTTTGTTTCGAGTACCAATAATATACAAGTGCAGCGTGGAGTAGGGGCTTCGAGTAATGGTGCGGGAGCTTTTGGCGCGAGTATTAATTTTCAAACCAACGAATTAAAAGATAAGCCTTATGCGAATGTAATTTCAACGGCAGGTTCTTTTGATACTTACAGGAATACTTTAGCTGCCGGAACAGGTTTATTAAACGATAAATTCACGCTGGACGCAAGGGCTTCAAGCATTAGCAGTAACGGTTATATTGATAGGGCAAAGTCAAATTTACAATCGTATTATTTGGCTGCTGGATATTATGGTAAAAAAAGCGTTTTAAAATTCATTAATTTTTTTGGCCAGGAAAAAACTTACCAGGCCTGGTATTATGTGCCTGAAGATTCGATAAAAAAAGGAAACAGAACTTATAATCCTGCCGGAGAATATTATGATGCTAATGGAAATGTACATTATTATAAGAATGAGACTGATAACTATAAACAAAATAATTTTCAGTTGCATTTTATACATCAGGTAAATTCAAAACTTAGTTTTAATCTTACCGGCCATTACACCAAAGGCAAAGGCTATTACGAGCAATACAAACAAGGTCAAAGCTTTGCAACCTACAATATGGAAGAACCTGTATTGCCAGTTAACGACTCTACCAACTTAACGATCACATCAACAGATCTTATTCGCCGTTTATGGTTAGATAATGATTTTGCCGGCGGGATATTTAATTTTAATTATACACCCAATTCGCGATTGGCATTTACAATTGGTGGTGGTTATAATTCCTATTTTGGAAAGCATTTTGGAAGAGTGATCTGGGCACAATACGCTTCTAATTCTGAAATTGATCATCAGTATTATTTCCAGACTGCAAATAAGAACGATGGTAATATTTATTTTAAAACAAATTATAAACCAACATCAAATTTTAATGTTTTTGTTGACTTGCAGGTTAGAAATGTCGATCACCGCTTTTTAGGCTTTGTTGATTCGTTAGCAACGGAAACTAAATTGCAAAACCAGACTTATACTTTCTTTAATCCAAAACTTGGTTTAAGTTATGATATTAATACGCATTTAAATATTTACGCATCTTTTGCTATTGCAAATAAAGAACCTAACCGTAACGATTTTGTGCAGAGTGCACCAAATAGTCGCCCAAAACCTGAACAATTAATGGATATAGAGGCCGGAGCAAAATACACTGTGAAGAACTTTTATTTTGCAGCAAATATTTATGATATGGAGTATAAGAACCAACTGGTTTTAAACGGCAAAGTAAATAACGTTGGGGCATACAACCGGGTAAATGTAACAAGTAGTTACAGAAGGGGCATAGAATTAGAAGCTAATGCTAATATTGGTAAATACTTTGCCATTGGCGGTAATGTAACCATATCACAAAATAAAATAAATAATTTTGTTGATTATACTGATAGCAGTGATGCGGCTTACACAGTTTTCTCCCAATACAAAAAAGAATATAAGAATACTGATATTTCTTTTTCACCGAACGAAATTTCGGCACTTATAGTTGTATTTAAACCTGTAAAAAATATGGAGATCACCTTTACAAATAAATATGTTGGTCGCCAGTTCCTAGATAATACAACTAATATTAAACGTAGCATTTCTCCATATTATGTAACGGATGCACGATTTAATTATACCATTAAAACAAAATTGATCCCTGAAATTGGATTGATGTTTGCAGTGTATAATTTGTTTAGCGCAAAATACGAGACCAACGGTTATACATTTAGTTATTATACAGATGCAGACCTGAATACCTTTAATTATAAAGCACCATCGGCGCCTATTAATTTTTTAGGAGGAATTAGTTTAAAGTTTTAAAAAGCCGCAGATTTCACAGATGACACAGATTGAAATTTAAATTTTCTGTGTAAATCAGCGAAATCTGTGGCTAATATTAAATTATTTTTAAAGTTTTCTGATAACGAAGTTATATCCGTTAGATTGACGTAAACATTCTACTTTATAATAGATCTCAGCTTTTTGCTTAGCCGTTTTACTGTCCATTTTTTTTCGGAACCTCATGTTAAGGAACATAAGTTTAGATTTTAATTTGTTCCAGGTCCTTATACGTGTTGCAATAAAAGCGCGCATTGTATTAAATGGAACAGGACTCCACAATACCATTTTATGATAATCAATTCCAAACCTTCTGCCGCCGGTAATTTTCTCTAATTTCATACCATGTTTGTTGGCATAGAACTCTAAAGAAAAATAAGACATATGGTTGTAAGAGATCTCGTGAAAACACTCCATAAAAGCTACATAACCAACAAATAAACCACCTGGTCTTAATATTCGGCTAACTTCTGCGATTGCTCTTTCTACATCGGGAATGTGCTCTAAAACAGATGACATATTTACAAGATCAAAACTGCCATCTTTAAAAGGAAGATCTTCTGCCGCTGCAACTACTGTATGTGCACCACCTTCAAAAGGCTCAACACCCTCCCATGTTCCACCGGCATCTTCAATGATCTTTTTTGTTCTTCCGTAACCGCAGCCAATATCCACTACTTTTTTGTGACCTTGTTTTACAAGCGTCGCAAGATCATAAGCCTGAACATTTACATCGTATTCGCAGTTGGGTTGTTGATCTTCAAAAGATAAAAGCCTTACGCCTTTGCCTGGTATAAATGCTTTTTCGCTCATAAAAAATAACTGGGTATTATTTAATGTCGTTAATTACATTGGTTGCTTCGTAAATATAAATATCTTTTGAGATATTCTTAACCCATTTGTTCTCGCGGTTCAAACGGGTTGTATCACTTCCAAATTTGGCAACATCATCGCTTAATAATTCTCCTGAGAAACCTTTTATTTCTTTTCTCAGTTCTTCATATTTTTTATTTTGTTCACGTAATTGTTTTTGCTCTATCCTGAATTTTTCAAGATTCAGACTATATTTTGTATCATCTTTTTTAGATTTTACTTCTTTTGCCTGTGATTCAATTAAATTAAACTGCGAACTTTTTTTAACGCGTGACTGGCTGTTCTTAATTACAGAAGAGTAGTTTATATTTTTAAATTCTGTATAATCTGCTTTCGGTATCTCATCCCAAGGCATTGGATTATCCATTTCTTTTTCACCAAGATCTATGAAGGCATAAGGATCTGGTAACAAAACATCAGGAATAACACCTTTTAATTGTGTGGCGCCACCATTTATACGATAGAATTTTTGTTGTGTGATCTTTACTTGTCCTACAGGTTTGATAGTATCAAATTGTGGTAGTAAAAAATTATCAAGGTCAACAAACGATTGTACGGTTCCTTTTCCAAAGCTTGGTGTTCCAATAATTACGCCGCGTTTGTAATCTTGTATTGCAGCAGCTAAAATTTCGCTGGCACTGGCGCTATTATGGTTTACCATAATGGTTAACGGACCATCCCAAACTACATCAGGCGCTCTGTCTTCCATTACATTACGCATATTGTTCTTGCCTTGCACCTGAACTACAGGTCCTTTAGGGAAGAATAAACCGGCCATCATTACAACTTCCTGTAAAGATCCACCCCCATTATCGCGAAGGTCAACAATTATACCTTTTACATTCTGTTTTTTTAATTTTTCAATTTCCTTGCGCATGTCGTTAGAACAACCGCGGGCACCGGTACGCGTAAAATCTGTGTAAAACGACGGTAAATAAATATAACCGATCTTGTTCTTATTTTCAAGTACAGCACTCTTTGCAAATGTTTCTTCAATTTCAATAACATCTCTAATAATTGGAATTACTTTAATAGTGTTATCTGTTTTTTTAACGGTCAATCTTACTTCAGTTCCTTTTTTACCTTTAATATGTTCAATGGCTTCATCAATATCCATATTGGTAATATCAACAGGTTCTTTAGTGCCTTCACCAACTTTAATTATCTGGTCGCCTTTTTTTAACTCGCCTTGCTTGTAGCTTGGACTTCCAACAATAACCTCGTCAACCATCAACGCGCCGTCTTTAGATTGTAAACGTGCGCCAATACCTTCAAACTGACCGCTCATTATCTGATCGAATTTCTTTTTCTCTTTTGGCGCGAAATATTCAGTGTGCGGATCGTAAACACCTGTAATAGCATTTGCAAAAGTAGAAAAACGTTCGCGTGGTGTAATTTTATTTAAACGTTTGAACCAATCTTCATTTGCTTTTAAGGTTTTGCGTCTTGCTTCAACCTCCAAAGTATCAAACGATTTTATTTTAAAGGCTGTATCTTTCTTTTCAATAGCTTTATCTTGTCTCTCAAGCATTTCATCCAGGCGCAGTATTACCTGATACTTTACCATCTTACGCCATTCGTTCTTTAGATCTGCTTCTGATTTTGAATAAACAGTTTTTTCATAATCTGTTTCATATTCTTCATCTACAGTAAAATCAATTGGTTTTGATAAGATCTCTTTGCTCCAGCTTTCTTTTTCTTTTAAACGTTTATTATAAATATCAACCGATCTTGCATAAAAATCATGACGTTGGTTCAATAGCTGATCATCAATATCTCGGCGTGACTTGGCAAGTTCATCAATATCACTTTGAAGTAAGAATTTTTTATTATAGTCTAAGCGTTTAATATAAAGTTCAAATACCTTCTCACTAAAAGCATCGTCTAATTTTACGGGTGCATAGTGGTTTTGGTTAAGGCTTCCGAAAAGTAACTCAAAAATAACATCGTTCTTATCAAATACGTACTTAACAACCGTAAACGATGAAAGAATAATAACCCCAACAAATAGAACTGTTTTAGTGGTTATTTTATTTATTAATTTTTGCATATGTACAAATTTAAATTTTTAATACGTAATATCATATTGTACAATCACATATTTTGCCATACTTGCTAAAAACTTGTTTAAATATTGTTAAATGTAAATTACGCAGGAATGCTATATTTAGCGGGTAATAAAGATAATTATGATAGATTTTTCACGGGCAGAACTAACTCATTTTTGTGTGCATTTTGTTGGTAACAAAGGGCTGGGCGAAGAGTTGACCTTAAGCGACAAGGTATTTAAGTTTAAAGATGATTTTGTAAAGGACACTATTTTACGCTACTTTTTAAGTCCTTTTAAAACAGATATCTACTACCAGTTCAAAGGTAAAGTGGATGTTTCTTTGGCTAGTGTGGCTAACGTTTGCGAGGACCTGTTCACCGACCAAAAAGATTTTGTGAAGCAAAGCAAAAAGGTTGCTAAGCAACTATATGATCAAAGTATACACCCTAAGATAAAAGGCGGCGAATTTTATACCTGTTTCTTTAAAGATGCAGTTGTGGATGGCGAATTATGCAACGCTTTAGGATTTTTTAAGACAGAGAATAAAGAGACCTACCTGAAAGTTTATCAGCATGTTGACAATTTTGACATAGACTGCGATAATGGCATAAACATTAATAAGCTCGATAAAGGTTGTTTGGTATTTGAAACCGATAAAAAGAGCGGTTATAAACTTAGCATAATTGATACGAATAATCGTAATGCTGAATGTGCTCTTTATTGGGAAGAAGACTTTTTAAATGCAGTTATTAAGCCAAATGGCTATTACCATACTAAAAACTTTATTGATACTTCTCGTGGCTTTTGTGAGCAGATCTTGACTGAAGAGAATAACGTGAACAAACAGGATCAAATGATGATGCTGAACAAAAGCACTTCTTACTTTAAGGAAAAAGACAGGTTCGATCTAAAGGATTTTGAAAAGGAAGTGTTAGTAGAACCACAATTAATTGGCGCTTTTAAAGAATACCGAAAAGATTTTAGTAAAAAAATGGACCTCACTGCCATTGACGAATTTGATGTTTCGCAAACTGCTGTAAAAAAGAATCAGAAGTATATGCGAAGCGTTGTTAAGTTGGATAAGAACTTTCACATTTATATTCATGCCCGCCACGATTATGTTGAGCGTGGTTACGATGACGAGAAAGGTTTAAAATATTATAAGCTGTTTTATGTAAACGAAGAGCAGGGTTAAAGCTTATTTATCCTTCTCTTTCTTTTTACGATAAGTAAAAATTGTTGTTGCGCCTTTGGTTAAAATGAGCGCGTCGCCAGTTTGTTTAAACTCTAATTGTATAAAGTCTTTCAAAACATATGCCTCTGCTTTAAGGTCTTCAGGCTGTGTGCATATATTATCGCTTATTTCCATACCTCCCAAAAAAATTATTTTATTGCCACTGATTTTGTATTTACCCGAAAAGGCGTTGCAGCCATAACCCGAATATGTACTATCATTAAAACGTAAGATAGAGTGATCGTGGGTTAAAGTAACGGTGGTCTTTTCTTGTTTATCTTCAATTTTGGTTAAGACCCAGGTAATGTCTTTGATACCGCTTTGAGCAGCTATGGAAAAAACAACTATGTTTAACAGGGCTGTTAAGATCAGTTTCATTAATTAAAATTAAAGCAGCATTAACTCTCTGCTTTCTTTTTAACAATCAAAACCATGTTTTGTTCAAGTGGTAAATAACCGAATTCGTAACAATAGATATAGGTGTGGTTATTTTTTGTAGTGATCTGGTTAGTGTAAAAATTAAAATTAAAACCTTTGTCTATTAATTTTTGCTTTGCAATTTTTGTAGTGTCGCCATGTAAGCTCTCTTCAAGGATGCGGCGGTTCTTGCGTAAAGAATTATTAATATTCCTCACATAATTATTTGTATCGCTATTTACCTTATTATTAAAGGCATTGCGACACATATCGCTGCAAAATTTCTTATCAATACGGCCCTTAATAATTTCGCCGCATTCAGGACAACTGCGTTTTTCCATAATTAAGCTATAATTTTCAATGTGTTCTTTACTAATTTGGCTTTTTGTTTTGCTTTTAAAATATCATCATCAACAATTGTAGCGTGACCCATTTTGCGGTAAGGTTTTGTGGTTGCTTTACCGTATAAATGAACATAAACACCACTAAACTTTAAAACATCCTCTAATCCCTGGTAAATAGCGGTTCCTGAATAACCAAAATCGCCCAATAAATTTATCATTACACCAGGTTTAATAATAGCCGTATCGCCTAAAGGCAGATTTAAAATTGCACGCCATTGTTGTTCAAATTGTGAGGTAATATTTCCTTCAATAGTATGGTGACCGGAGTTATGAGTACGTGGTGCAATTTCATTCACTAAAACCTTTCCGTCTTTGGTCAAAAATAACTCAACAGCCAGCAAACCAACAATGCCAAGCTTTTCAGCAATATCAGAAGCTAATTTAAGAGCATCTTTTTCAACACTTTTTTTAATGTTAGCCGGACTAAATAAGAACTCAACAAGGTTAGCTTCCGGATTAAACTCACATTCAACCACAGGGAAACACTTAATTTCTCCACTAGCACTGCGGGCAACAATTACCGAAAGTTCTTTGTCAAAATCAACCAAACGTTCTAAAACAGAAGGCGCATCAAAAGCTTTATCTAAATGATGTGGATTAACTAACTTTACAACACCTTTGCCGTCGTATCCGCCTTTGCGTAGCTTTTGAAAGAAAGGAAAATAATCAGCGTATTTTGAGATCTGCGCTTTACCTTCCACTAAAAAAAAGTCCGGACTTGGAATATTGTTGCGTTGGTAGAACATCTTTTGCAAACCCTTATCCTGTATCATTTCAATAATGTGAGGTTGTGGATAAACCTTTTTTCCTTCTTTTTCAAGGTCTTTAAGTGCTTCTACATTTACATTCTCGATCTCAATAGTGATAAGGTCTTTATCTTTTCCAAAATCGTAAACGGTCTCATAATCATTTAAATTGCCATGAGAGAATTTTTTTACAAGATGCCTGCAAGGAGCATTTTTATCGGGATCGAGTACAGATATGGTTAAATTGAGGTTTATAGCGTTTTGAATAAGCATTCTTCCCAACTGACCACCACCTAAAATGCCTATATTTATTTGTTGAATGGTTTTATTCATGTATCAATTATTTGATTGGTAAAGATAATTAAACTAAAATTGATACCTTTAAATAACTTATTAAATACATGAAAAAAATTTTACTAGTCACTCTTTTGTCTTTTGTTGGAATTGCAGCTGCACAAGACGGATTTAAATGCGGCTTTCTTGAGGCAAATGAATATTTATTTAAGGAAGATCCAACAGCTAAACAAAGATTTGAAAGATTAATACAGGAAGCTAATAATCAGGCTAATAATACCTCTCAGTTAAAAACTGCTGCAGTTACTTATACTATTCCGGTAGTGTTTCATATATTACATTTAGGTGGCTCAGAAAACATTAGCGATGCGCAAATTAATAGCGCAATTACAATTTTAAATAGGGATTTTAAAAAATTAAATGCTGATACTACCAGTATTATTGCGCAGTTTAAGCCTTTAGCGGCTGATTGTGAAATGGAGTTCAGGTTAGCTACTTTGGATGAAAATGGTGTTTGTACAAATGGTATTACACGTCATTACACACCCAACACAAATTGGTCGCCCAGCGGTGGGTTTTATTTGTATACCTGGGACCGCACCAAATATTTAAATATTTATGTAGTAAAGACAATGCAAAGTGGTGCCGCTGGTTATACATTTTTACCAGGCACAGCAAGCGCTAATTCTGACGCTATTGTAATGTTACATAATTATGTTGGTAATATTGGAACATCCAATTCTTTTTCATCCAGAACTTTAACGCATGAAGTGGGTCATTGGTTCAATTTGCAGCATGTTTGGGGTAGTACTAACAATCCGGGAGTTGCATGTGGCGACGATGGTGTAAGTGATACGCCTGTTACAAAAGGACATTCAAGCTGCCAGCTAAATTCGGCTGTTTGCGCATCTGGTATTGTTGAGAATGTGCAGAATTATATGGAATATGCTTATTGCTCAAGAATGTTCACACAAGGTCAAAAAACCAGAATGCACAACTGTATAATTGCCGGCACTGCAGGTAGAGATAATCTATCCAGTAACGCCAATTTAATTGCAACCGGTGTAATTAATCCAAATCCAAACTGTGCACCAAAGGCTGAATTTAATCACAGTCCTGTTACATGTGTTGGCAATAATTTTAGTTTCACTGATCTTAGTTATAATGCCACAGCAACAAGTTGGTTGTGGAGTAGTCCTTCGGCAGCAAATACATCTACTTTGCAAAACGGTACATTATCTTTTACTGCTTCAGGTATTGCATCTGTAAAATTAAAAGTTGGCAACGCTTTTGGTGAAGATTCAATCACTAAACAAGTACTTATAGTTTTAGCTGGTCCAAATAGTGGCACATTAAATATTACACAAGGTTTTGAAACCGTTTTTCCTGATAATAACTGGATAGCAACTATACCACAATATGGAGGAGGTTTTATAACCAATACGGTTACTGCTGCCACAGGTACAAATTGTGCCTGGGTAAATAATTTTTTCGATAACCCAAATGGGGCGGTAAGCATTTATAGTCCTATGTATGATCTACAAAACATCATTAACGTACCTCAATTTTCTTTTAAATATGCGTATGCACAAAAAAATGCAAGTAATAACGATGCTTTAAAAGTATTTGCCTCCATTAATTGTGGTAATACTTGGACACAACTTTTTTCTAAAAGTGGTGCGCAACTTAGTACAACAGGTACTGTAATTACATCAGCCTATTTAGCACCACAACCATCTGAATGGGTTACTGAGGTGCTAAGTTTAGGAAGTTATGTTGGTAACCCAACAGTAGCTTTTAAAATAGAGTTTACTCCGTTTGCTTCAGGTCCGGGTAACAATGTTTTTATTGACGATATAAATGTTAGTGGTATTGTTAGTGTGAAAGAAAATAATTCTATTTTAAATGGAGTAGAGGTGTTTCCAAATCCTACAACAGGTATGTTGAATTTTAAATTAGGAATGATAAACGATAAAAATTTAAGAGTTCAGTTATTAAATTCACTTGGTCAGATTTTAATTGATGAAAACCTTGGACAAAATTTATCTTTCAATATTCAAAACTTCCCGGCGGGAATTTATTTCATGAAACTAAGCTCAACAGAAGGAAGTAAAATGGTTAAAATTATAAAAGAGTAATATGAGAAAATTCTATAGTTATTTTGTTACTCTTGTTATTGTAATTACATTTTTTAATTGTTCAGGACCAACTTCAGAAACTGTTACAGTAAATGCAATAGGTGCCTATTCTGAAATTGAAAAAATAAACTGGTTGGTTGGCTCGTGGCATAATACATCACCTGAAGTTAGTTCTACCGAGGTTTGGGAAAAGAAAAATGATTCTACTTTAGCAGGAATAAGTTTTGCAATTGTTGGTAAGGATACTGTTTCATATGAAACGGTTAGTTTGGAGCAAAATGGAAAAGCAACATACTATATACCAACTGTAAAAGAGCAGAACAACGCTCAACCTGTAAAATTTACTTTAACAAGTTCTACCGGTAATAAAATTGTTTTTGAAAATCCTTCACACGATTTTCCAACTAAGATCACCTACAATAAGATCACTAACGATTCTATGGTTGCCGAAATATCGGGCGTAATAGAAGGTAAAACCAGATCAGAACAGTTTCCGTTTGTAAGGAAGAAATAGTGTTTCAAAAATATACCTCTCTTCAACCCCGACAGGGTTACTTAAGATGTACGAATTAATTCTATAAGCGTTATTTTATTTTAAGTATATCTAATAGCGTTATCAAAGGTCTCTTCGTTGCTATGCATTACCTGCAGTTCCCAACCGCTTGGATACGGTGCTTCAAGCAATGAGCCTTTTAATAGATACGGATACATCTCTGCATAAGTTTGTATCTGGTTAGCACTTACCCTGCGGTAAATATGTGAGCGGTGTAATTTTTCGGGATGATCAATTCCTGCAGCCGACATTAATTCAACTGCAGCTTTTATTGTTTCATGCTGGTAATTAGCCACGCGCACCTTTTTATCATTTACATCCAATCCTTTATATAATTTCGGATTTTGTGTAGCAACACCTGTTGGGCACGTATTCGTATTACACTCTAAAGCCTGTATACAGCCAACGGCTAGCATCATGGCGCGCGCGCCGTTACACATGTCAGCACCAAGTGAAATATTTTTCACAAGATCAAAACCTGTATGCACTTTTCCCGAAGCAATTATTTTAATATTCTTTTTTAAACCAAATCCATGTAAGGCATCGTAAACAAAAGCCAATGCATCTCTTAAAGGCATACCAACAGAATTACTAAACTCCAATGGTGCAGCACCTGTTCCACCTTCGCCGCCATCTACAGTTATAAAGTCGGGCATAATTTGTGTTTTTATCATGGCTTTACAAATAGCAATGAACTGGCTTTTTTGACCTATGCATAATTTAAATCCAATTGGTTTTCCGCCACTCAGGTCGCGTAATTGTTTAATGAACAACAATAATTCAATTGGTGTTTTAAATGCGGTATGATAGGGTGGTGATAGAACATCTTTTCCTTTTTCAACCAAACGTATCTTTGCAATTTCATCTGTAACTTTTGCGGCAGGTAAAATACCACCGTGCCCCGGCTTTGCACCCTGTGATAGTTTTATCTCTATCATTTTTACACTTGGCTGGTGCGCTCTTTCTTCAAATGCTTTGTAATTAAATGAACCGTCAGAATTCCTGCAACTAAAATAACCTGTTCCAATTTGCCAGATCACATCTCCTCCCGGTTCTAAGTGGTAAGGACTTAATCCCCCTTCGCCGGTATTGTGAGCAAACTTTCCAAGCTTAGCTCCGCCATTTAAAGCCATAATAGCATTTTTACTTAAAGAACCATAACTCATAGCGGAAATATTAAAGATACTGGCAGAGTAGGGCTGTTTGCAATCAGGACCTCCAACTAATACACGTGGATCGTGGTTAACTTTATCATGATGTAAAGGACTGATAGAATGATTTAACCATTCGTAACCTGATTGGTAAACATCTAATTGGGTTCCAAAAGGTGTAGTATCATTTACTTTTTTTGAACGTTGGTAAATTACATTCCTGCTCAAGCGGTTAAAAGGTGCGCCGTCTGTATCCGATTCTATAAAATATTGATAGACCTTTGGTCGCATCCATTCGGCCCACCATCGCATACGACCAATAACCGGGAAATTGTATTTTAAGGAATGTTTGGTTTGTGTAAGGTCTTTTATACCCAATAATATTATTGGACCAACTAACACGAAGGTCCACCAGACCCAGTTAAAGAAATAACCTAAGGTGCCAATTATTAAGCATACAATAATTGAAATGATAGCGAATTTTGTCCTCATACACGTAAATAGATAAAATGAAAGTTAATTTGAATATAAATATAATAAAAGAATTTTCTAAACGGAATAAAAAGATATTCGATCTTTTTGTAAATTTAGTCTGATAAAGATTTAATTAATGAAGAAAACAACGATCATTTTTTTGGTCTTTTTAAAATTGTCTTCGTTTTCGCAAAAAACGGATAGAGATAATGCAAAAGCCGCTTTTATGGAGATCATTGAATGCTATTTTAAGAAGGATTGTAATAAATTTTATTCTTATTTTGGCGACTCGGTAACTTTTTTTGGCAGCTATTTTATCACAACCAAAAAAATGCTTGTAAAAAAAGATATCTGCACCAAATTTGATTCTATCATACAAAAAACAAAAACAAAAGAAAATTACCTTGAGAAGTATGATATAGACGTTTTTTCTTACAAAGAGTTTTCTACCGCCACACCAAAATTTATAAATGATTATATGATAGATGCAGGGGATGGAGGATCTGTTGGCAGTATTGTTCTTTCGTCGGTAAATTATAATAAAAAGATCTATTCTAAAAATGATTTTTTGATAATCGGTGATATGCCAACTATCAAAAAATACGAGAACAGAATTAGCTCCAGATACATCCTTATGTTGCGCAAAACAGCAAAAGGATGGAAGATTGTGGGTTTAACTAATCCGTTAAACCCTTAATTAAATGTATAAATCCCTTCAAAAGCGTATCTTAGCGCAATAATTAATAAAACACACATTGACATTCGACGATTTTAAATTTGAAAGTTCTTTACTTGAAGGACTTTACAGCATGGGTTACAAAACACCCACTCCCATCCAGCAACAAGCAATACCCGTTATTACAGATAATAAAGATCTTATTGCCTGCGCGCAAACCGGCACAGGTAAAACTGCTGCTTATCTTTTACCTATCATAAACCATATTTTACACGCTCCTACAAGGCATTTAAATACCCTTATTATTGCCCCCACACGCGAATTAGTTGTTCAGATAGATCAGCAAATTGATGGTATGGGTTATTTTTGTTCGGTTGGCTCTATGTCTATTTACGGCGGGAGTGATGGTATGACCTGGGAAAAACAAAAACACGCTTTAAAAGAAGGCGTAGACATTGTGGTTGCAACACCCGGCCGTTTAATTTCTTTATTGCAGGCAGGCGATATTAATTTTGAGCATTTACAGCATTTGGTTTTAGATGAAGCCGATAGAATGCTTGATATGGGCTTTTTTGACGACATTAAAGCTATTATAAGTTATTTACCTAAAAAGAGACAGACCATTTTATTTTCGGCTACTATGCCGCCTAAAATGCGTTTGTTGGCGAAAGAGATCTCTAATGATCCTGAGCAAATAAACATAGCTATTAGTAAACCTGCTGCAGGTATTGTTCAACAGGCTTATTTGGTATTTGATAATCAAAAAGAAACTTTAATAAAAAGTATTTTAAAGAATGACGATTATCAATCGGTAATTATATTCTCTTCAACTAAAGAAAATGTAAAATTGCTTGAAAAAACATTGAGAAGTGTTGACGGATCGATCAAAGCATTTCACTCAGATCTTGAGCAACCGGAAAGGGAAGAGATCATGCGCGACTTTAAAGCAAAAAAATTAAGGATCTTAATTGGAACAGATATTTTATCACGCGGGATTGATGTAGATGGAATTTCGTTGGTGGTAAATTACGATGCACCCGGTGATCCTGAAGATTATATTCACCGTATTGGCCGCACAGCCCGTGCTTCTAAGGCCGGTGTTGCTATTACTTTCATCAATCAATACGATCAACAAAAATTTGGTCGTATAGAAGCCTTAATGGGTTATGATGTAACGAAAATGCCTTTGCCTGAAGGTTTAGGCGATGGCCCGGTATACGATCCACATGCAGTTGTAAAAAAACCGGCAAAATTCGGCAGCAAACCAAAAGGACGTTTTAATCAGAAGGATAGGAAGAGGTAAAAAGTTATATTATTTAAAAATAAAATCATGTTGAGAATATGCACTTTTATTTTACTGCTTTGTATAATCTTTATCAATTTTAAATGTAATAATGATCATTATTATGAAATTGAAAAATCATCTTTAGAGTATTATAGCAAATATCGAATTAAACTTACTGGTAAGATAGTTAGCATTAAGGATATTGATTCAAGAAATTGTTTTATTAAGATACTTATCGATACCGCTAATACAAAGAACCATGATTTAAGATTTTCGAGTGAAAGGTATTATTTATATATTAAACAGGATACTGCTTATGCAATTGAGTGTTGTAAACAGTCACTTTTTATAAATCAAAGAGTACTAATCGACTACACTAAGAATAAGACATATTCTGTGGATGAGGACAATAACGCATATAGTAATCCTTTGCCGGTTATTACAGAACAAAGAGAATTATTGCAACGTCAATATTTAAATGGCTTATAGTTTTTTGGCCTGAATAAATTATTACTTTTTCAAAGCCTCTTTTATTTCTACTAACACATTTTTAATATCGCGCAGTAGTTCATCGTTCATGGTTGAACTATTTGCATCAGCTGCAACAGAAGTAAACTGGTATTTTTCCTTCATTACTTTTTCGCGTTGATTTAAGATCTCCAGTTTAAATTTTTCCGCATCATTTATTCCTAACATGCTCATTACATTATTAGCATGCGCACCGCCGCCACCTGCAGTCTCAATACGAATAAGAGTTAAGCCAAAAGAGCGGAGGATGGGTCCTCCGTAAAAAGAAAGATCCTGTATATTCTCTAACGGAATTGTTTTTTCGATGTGAAAGATCATGCCTTTTGAGAACCTTAGATTTTTTGTGGTCAGCTGACACTCCAAGGTATGAAAGAATTTATTACTGATCCATTGTCCGAGGCCACACAACCAAAATGGAAGAATTAACCATCCAATTACAGAAACGAATAAGTAAAACAACACTATTAAAAAAATATAGGTTTTAACTTTCGGATTAAAAGTTGCCTTGTTTAATATCACTTCGTTGTCTATCATTTAGGATTTTTTCTACCTCGAATATATAAAATAAAAAGCAAAAAAAACCTCGAAAGAATTTCTTTCGAGGTTGATTAAGGAAAATAACTTACTTATTAAGACCTATTATTTAAAACTCAACTTTAAATTCTACGCGACGATTCAATGCTCTGCCAGCTGGTTTAGCATTATCTGCAACTGGCACAGTTTCGCCATAACCTTTTGAACTTAATATTCTAACACCGTCAATTTTATTATCAGTTAAATATTTTTTAACGGCATCAGCTCTGCGTTGAGATAAATCTAAATTTTTGGCATCATCTCCTTGGCTATCTGTGTGCCCGGCAATGTTTAATTTATACTCACCGTTATCCTGCATTACTTTTACAACTTGATTTAAAATACCATAAGATGATTTCTTAATAATGTCTTTTCCACTTTCAAATTGTACACCAGTTAAGGCCTGAGAAAATAATTTTTTTACTTCTTCTTTAACCTCAGGGCAACCTTTGTTTGCGATCGTTCCAGCAACCTTAGGACAAGCATCTAAATTATCAGCAACACCATCGTTATCTGTATCAATACAGCCATTTAAATTTGCTAAACCTTTAATTGTGGGGCAGGCATCGTCTTTATCAGTAACGCCATCTCCATCACCATCAGGGCAGCCACTTAAAGTGGCTAATCCTTTTTCTGTTGGGCACTTATCATCTGCATCCGTAATGCCATCTCCGTCAGAATCAGGACAACCATTAAAAGCTGCAATACCTGGAATAGATGGACATTTATCCTCTGCGTCTGTTATTCCGTCTCCATCTTTATCTGGGCAGCCTGCTAAATTCGCAACTCCGGCTATATCAGGGCATTTATCCATATAGTCTGCAACGCCATCATTATCTTTATCTACAGGGCACCCTAAAGCGTCCACACGCACACCAGTTCCTGTACCCGGACACTTGTCAATTGCATTTGGTATACCATCCTTATCATCATCTTTTGGAGCTCCTAAATTAAATCCAATAGTTAAACCATGTTGTAAATTTTGATCTGAAGAACCTTTTGAATTAAAATCTAAAAGATCGGTATTGTTCCATATGTAACCTAAATTATAAGTTAAGTATAAATTTTTAGCTAACATAAAACTTATTCCTGCTCCCGCGTTAGCTGTAGCAAAAGAGCCATTTTTAATTCTATTAATAACCGAATTAACATCTTTAAAATTTGATAAACCACCACCAATATATAGGTATGGCATAATTTTGCTATTTTCTTTTAAAAGGTAGCCATTTGCTAATTTGTATTTTAAGGCTAATTGACCTTGACCCATTCTACCAAACATGTTTAATTTACTTGAATCTGATGTATAATAACCAGTTTCACCATAAGAACCTCCCAAATTAGCATCAAAGCTTTTATTTAAGTAATAACCAATATTTGCACTTGCGAAACCGTATTTGGCTATTCCAAAATCAAAAAAACCATTACCAAGTTCACTGTAAGCTTGATTTAATCCACCACCTAACTGTATTCCAACTTTTTTGTCTTTTGTTTGCGCCCCTAGCACTAAAGAGCTAATAATTGCTAATGTTGTAATTGTTTTTTTCATAATTTTTAAAGTTTTAGCAAACATATTATTTTTAAGGAAGTGTACTTTTACGTTTTCGTTGGTGTGTTAGAAAATGAGGTTGAAATACATATTTAATCAGTTAATTGGATTACTTTTATTTTAGAAAATTCAAAAAAATAATAATATATAGGTAAAAGAAATAATTAAGAGAAGCTTTTAAACCAAAAAAGAAATATTATGAAGTTTATTTTTATATTTACTTAAAAGAAATTAAATGGATTGTATTATTATAGACGATGATATTTTAGCTATAAAAGCTTTAAAAAAGTGTATCGAGAGAAACGGCAGTTTAAACTTAATTGCAGAGTTTAATAGTGGGGAAGATGCTTTGTTATATTTAAATAAAGAATCCTGCGATATATTATTTCTTGATATTGAAATGAAAGGGATGAGTGGTCTTGATTTAATTAGAAAACTAAATAACATTCCGTTTATAGTTATAATGTCGGCAAAATCTGAATACGCTGCAGAAGCTTTTAATTTTGATGTTGTTGATTACATTGTAAAACCGGTATTATTTGATCGTTTTGAAAAAGCAATTTCAAAAGTGGAAAAAGTAGCTGAAAATTTAAAATCTTCAGGAAAAGAATTCTTTTTTATTAAACAAGATAACAAAATGCTTCAAATGATGTATAAAGATGTTACCTATATTGAAGCGTTGGCGGATTATGTAAATATCTATTCAGGAGAAAAACGCTTTACAATTCTTTCAACGATGAAAGCCGTTGAAAACCAATTGCCAAAAAAAGATTTTATGCGAATTCATAGGTCTTATATTGTTAGACTAGATAAAATAAAAGAAATTGAAGACAATACTATTTCGGTTGGTGGAAAACTCTTACCTGTTAGTCGTTCTAACAAAGACTCATTCCTAAAACAAATAAATCTTCTTTAGTTTTTTTATAATTACTGCTTATCGGATAAAATTTACCATTTATCGGTTTTATTTAAATTCTTTTAAATAAATTAATAATATTACAATTATATATTATGGATAATATAATTCCAATACCTCAAAATGAAGCCGAAAGATTAAAAGCCCTACAAAGCTATAATCTTTTAGATACTTTAAATGAAATAGAATTTGATAGATTAACAGAACTAGCTTCGTTAATATGTGGTGTGCCCATAGCGTTAGTAAGCCTTATTGATAAAGATCGTCAGTGGTTTAAATCAAAAGTGGGATTGGACACCCCACAAACGCCAAGAGATATTTCTTTTTGTCAGTTTGCAATTATGGATGATGCTATTTTTGAAGTTAATGATGCAACTTTAGATGTTAGATTTAAAAATAACCCTTTAGTTACCGGCGACCCTGACATTAAGTTTTATGCTGGTTATCCTTTAATAGATGATAAAGGTTATGCCTTAGGAACGCTTTGTGTAATTGACCGAGTTCCAAAAAAACTAACTGCAGATCAAAGCAGGGCCTTAACTATTCTTGGCCATGAAGTTGTTTCGCAAATTATTTCAAGAAAAGAACGCAGAGATCTTCATGATTACTCTAATCTTTTTCTTACGTCAGTCGATATGGTTTGTGTTGCAGGTACAGACGGTTATTTTAAACGGATTAATCCCGCATTTTCCGAAATTCTTGGTTGGACAAAAGAAGAATTAATGTCTAAACCATTCACGGATTTTATTCACCCCGATGATGTTGCCATAACCTACGAAGAAGTAGTGAAATTGTCAAAAGGTATAAAAACTGTCAATTTCACCAATCGTTATCGAAAGAAAAATGGTGAATATCTTATTCTTGATTGGGTTTCAAATCCGGATAATTATACTGGGAATATTTATGCAATAGGCAGAGATATTACAGAAAAAAAGAGGGATGATGATAGGATAAAAAAATTAGCTGAATTTCAAAATGCCATTTTAAATGGAACTGATTATTCAATAATAGCGACAGATTTAAATGGATTAATAGTTAATTTTAATAAAGGTGCTGAAAAATTGTTAGGATATAAAGCCGAAGAAATTGTTGGTAAAACTTCTCCGGCCATTTTTCATGTAGTTGATGAAATTGTTGAAAGAGCAAAAGTATTATCAATTGAATTAAAAACTTTAATTGAGCCTGGATTTGAAGTTTTTGTAGTTAAATCTAAAAACGGCACGCCCGATGTAAATGAGTGGACTTATGTAACTAAAAATGGCGAACAACTTACTGTTCAGTTATCTGTTACTTCACTTTTTAATTCAGATAATAAAATATACGGGTATTTGGGTATTGCCAGAAATATTACTGAAATTAAAAAGAACCAAGAAATTTTACAATTAAGCGAAGAAAAACACCGTTTATTTTTTGAGAACGCTCAAGGTTTAATGTGCACTCATAACCAAGAGGGTAAATTTTTGAGTATGAATAATGCCGGCGCAGCCCTTATTGGATATGAGCCAAATGAACTAATAAACAAGTCCTTATTTGATGTTACACCTAAAGAAGTAAAAAAGAAAATAGAATTGTATTTAAAAAATATTTTTTCTAAAGGTAAGGATGAAGGATTAATGAAAGTTATTCATAAAGATGGTAGTATAAAAGTTTGGTTTTACAAAAATGTTTTAATTAAGGATACTAATGGTCAAGAAATTGCAATAGGAAATGCTATTGATATTTCTGAAAGAATTGAAACAGAAAGAGAATTAAAAAAAGCAAAAATTCTTGCAGAAAAAAGTGTTTATGCTAAAGATATGTTTTTGGCAAACATGAGTCATGAAATAAGAACACCCATGAATGCTATACTTGGATTTACTGAAGTATTAAATTCAACAAAGTTAGATAATGAACAAAAAGAGTATTTATCTGCAATTAGTAATTCTGGCGAGAATTTAATGGTAATTATAAATGATATTCTTGATTTTTCTAAGATTGAATCCGGTAAATTAACTTTAGAAAATCAGCCGGTAGATCTTGAAAAAGTACTAGATAATGTTAAAAAACTTTTATTACAAAAAGCTAAAGATAGAAATATTGGATTAAATTTTTATTTAGAAAGCGATATACCAAAGTTTGTAATTAGTGATAGTGTTAGAATTAATCAAATTTTAATTAATTTACTTAGTAATGCAATTAAATTTACCGAAATTGGTAAAGTTGAACTTTATTGTCAATTACATAGTAAACATTCCGACGTTTGTGAAATAGAATTTATTGTAAAAGATACCGGGCTTGGAATTCCTGCAGATAAATTAGACGTTATTTTTGAACGCTTTAAACAGGCTGATGATAATACAACTCGTAAATACGGCGGTACTGGATTAGGCTTAAGCATAACTAAAAAATTGGTTGAATTATTTGGAGGTAGTATTAACGTAAAAAGTAAATTAGATGTTGGGTCAGAATTTAGTGTGTTAATACCTTTTAAAATTGGAAAAGCAGTAGAGCCAAAAACTCAAATACAAACCAAAGAAATTTCGTCTAAAAAACAATTTAATGTTTTACTTACCGAAGATAATGAGCTTAACCAAAAACTAGCGAAGCATATATTAAAAGCAAATAATATGAATGTTGAGATAGCTTCTAATGGACAAATTGCTGTGGATATTTTAAAAGAAAAAACATTCGATATTATTTTAATGGATCTACAAATGCCAATAATGGATGGTTATGTTGCAACTTCGTTTATTAGAAATGTTTTAAAATTAAAAACACCAATGATTGCCATGACAGCACACTCCATTATAGGTGAAAAAGAAAAGTGTATTCAGCAAGGCATGAACGATTATATATCTAAGCCATATAAAGCTAAGGAGTTAATTGATAAAATATATAATTTGTGTTCAGAAGTTGATTTGGTGATACCCCCTTCAAAAATAAGTAATCTTGAGAGTACGCAGGGACTGTATGATTTAGGTGATATTATTGAACTAGCTAATGGCGATAATGTTTTTGTTAAAGAAATGATTAAAATATTTTTAAAAGAGGTGCCACTTGAAATAAAAGGCTTAAATGATGCAATTATTAATGGTAATTTATCAGAAGCTAAAAGGATAGCACATAAAATAAAATCTACTTTTTCAATGTTTAAAGCAATTGATTTAGCCTCTTTATGTAATAAAATAGAGATGGAAGTTGATATGAATAATATTATTGATTATGCTAAAATTATATCTTATGATTCTAAATTAATATCTCTTGAACTTGCAAAAGAATTAACGGACTAGCCTTATTTTTTTAAAAAATTAGATCGTATGTTTTGTGTTTTATAAAATTAAAGCACCAAAATATTTCTTCATAAAAATCCTAAAGACAGGTTTGTTTTAATATTTACGTGTTTTTAACTACAACCCCTCCTAATTTGAGCTAGTAACGCTCTTTGAATCTAATTATAGAGTTTTTTTACTTATTTTTTTGCCTTGTAAGTGCTTTGTTTATTGGTTTTTTAGGTTTTTTTAAAAGATTTCTAATTCATACATGCAATAAGTGTTTTTTAATCCTAATTTCTGTTATCCCTCATTCTTTACCAATTATCGGGAGATGTTTACAGCCCAACGAAAACTAAAGAAAGCGCGCTTGTTACGTAGTATTTTTGACGTATGAAAAGCAATAAAATAAAGATATTCGTTATTGAAGATAATTCAGCTTTAAGCAAAATGTTAACTGAAACTATTTCAAAATCGCTTGAATCTAGCATTATTTATAATTTTGATAACGTAGAAAAAGCTTTAGGCAGCGTTAACGAAAAACCAGATTACATTATATTAGATCATTTTCTTAAAAAAAATAATGGCATAGATTGTATACCGATTTTTAGAGAATATTTAGCCGATACGAAAATAATTGTCCTTTCCTCTCAAAATGATATTAAAACTTTTGAAAATGCTTTTTTGTATGGAGCAAATGAATATTACAGAAAAGATGGTTTGGCTTTTCATAATGTAGTGGATTATATTAAAAAAGATATAGAAAATTCAAGTCTAAATTGGTACGACTCAATTATTGAAGTTTTTAAAACTCCTAAAGTGCAAGGGAAAAAGTCTAAATTAATTTATGTTTTGGATGATAATTTAACAACCTCCTTTTCGATAGAGCATTTGTTGCAAAATGAAACAAAAAATACAGTGTTTTCATTCAACAAAATTAAAGATTTTTTTTCTCAGGTTGAGATTACTAAACCAGATTTTGTTGTTTTAGATTATAACCTTGAAGAGTCGCTTACAGGCTGTGACGTATTAAAGCAACTTAAGCAAATTAGCCCTGATACAATAGTTATAATGTTCTCTGGTCAAACCGATGTAATTACCGCAACTGAATTATTAAAATTTGGAGCATCTTATTATTTAACAAAATCAAATGAAAATTTTAAAAAATTAAAAACCATAATAAACTAAAACGATCAACTATGAAAAAACAATTATTAATTATTAGTGTGCTTTTCAGCTTAAGTATTAACACTTTCGCTCAAGTTTCTGATCAGGAAGCTAAATTAAGAGTTCAAAGTACAGATACTATTAATGGATGGAAAAAAGGAGGGATTTTTGGTCTTAACTTATCTCAGGCTGCCTTTTCAGATTGGGCCGGTGGTGGCCAAAATTCAATTAACGTTAATGGATCTCTATTCCTATTCGCTAACCTAGTTAAAGGTAAAAATACTTGGGATAATATGTTAACTCTAGGTTACGGTATATTTAGACAAGGTGATAAAGGCAAATTTATAAAGTCAGATGATAAAATCGAATTAAATTCTAAATACGGAAGGCAAGCAAGTAAAAATTGGTATTACGCCGGTTTAATAAATTTTAAATCCCAGATGGCCCCTGGTTATAATTATCCGAATGATTCAGTAGTTATTTCAAACTTTCTGGCTCCTGGATATGTTATAGCCGCAATTGGAATGGACTATAAACCAAACGATAAATTTAGTGCTTTTATAGCTCCTCTCACTTCAAAAAGCACAATAGTAAATGATGAAAAATTAGCAGATGCAGGGGCTTTTGGTGTAACAAAAGCAACTTTTGATACTTCTGGAAAAGTAATAAAACATGGAGCAAAATACCGCAGTGAATTTGGAGGATATGTTAGACTAGTTTATAAAACAACTTTGTTTAAAGATAAGAGTGTAACCCTATTGTCAAAAATGGATTTGTTTTCAAATTACTTAAACAATCCACAAAATATTGATGTGAATTGGGAAACAATTATTGGATTAAAAGTAAATAAATTTATTTCTGCAACAATAAGTACAACTTTAGTATATGATGATGATATTACCGTACCTGTAGATGGAGATGGCGATGGCATTAAAGAAAGTTTTGGCCCACGCTTACAATTAAAAGAAATTTTAGCGGTAGGGTTTTCTTATAAATTTTAATAAATTAAATGAAGCTAAAAATTAACCAAAATATAGTCTCATGGGGATAATGAGATAAATAACGTATTGAAAAAACATAAACAAATAAAATAAAAAAATGGAACAATTAATTAAACTAGTAACTGAGAAAGTAGGGATTTCTGAAACTCAAGCAAAACAATCAGTAGAAACAGTAATGGGTTTCCTAAAAGACAAAATGCCCGCAGGCATTGGTTCACAAGTTGAATCATTTATGAAAAATCAATCCACTTCAAACTCAAATGATACTGGAGATGGTCTTGTAGATAAATTAAACAACCTTTTAAGAAATAAAAAATAAATAAGTAAATAAATTAAAAACAACTAAAAAAGCAAAAAATTATGGGAATGATTAAAGAATTTAAAGAATTTGCCATGAAAGGCAATGTAGTTGATTTAGCAATTGGTGTTATAATCGGCGGCGCATTTGGAAAAATAATATCCTCTTTAATTGATGATATTATTACACCTTTATTGCTAAAACCAGCCTTAGATGCTGCAAACCTCAAGAATATCGGAGAGCTCACAATTTTTGGTTCTGTAAAATATGGTAGTTTCTTATCTGCGGTTATTAATTTTATCATAATTGCTTTTGTGTTATTTATGATAATAAAAGGAATGAATGCTTCAAAGAAAAAAGAAGAGGCTGCCCCTATAGTTGCTCCAGAACCATCAGCACAAGAAAAATTACTAATGGAAATTAGAGATGCATTAAAAAAATAAATAATAATCCCCGTTTATTATTTTAAATAAACGGGGATTTTAAATTAACAACAACCATGTCTTTTGGTAGAGGCGAAAAAGAAAATGAACTTTTTACTTTGAATTCTATTGATATCTATAAAGGTGATGTTATTTATACTGTAACGGATGATTTTCAAGATCAATTTGGAGGTCGGCGAGGAAGAAAGTTTTTATCTAGACAGCTTAAAGATTTAATTTTATCTATCCACATGAATCCAATGGAAACTCAAAGTAATATGTTACATGAAATTTTTAATGCTTGGAAAGGTGAGTTAGACCAGATTGACGATGTTTGTATTATTGGAATAAGAATTTAACAATAAATATTTTTTTAGTATTTTTTTATCGCATCAAAACCATCTTTCCAAAATCCTTCACAAAATATTTATCTGCAACATTACCTGATTTTTCAATATCGCTACCGTTCAGTTTGGTAACTATTTTGTACAAGTAAACGCCGTTGCCCAACTTATCTCCATAATCGTCTTTTCCATCCCAGGCGTAATCAGTAATGTTTCTACCAATATGCACATTGCCTAATTCTGATCGTTGTATCTCTCTTACAATTTTACCTGTAATGGTCATAATTTGTATAGTGAAGACTTCCGGCACCTCGCTACCCGTTAGTGTAAACACAAATTTTGTGCTTGTACTAAATGGGTTAGGGTAGTTCAACACATTGGTAACTGTAGGTTTATTATTTATCTCGAACTGGATCTTATAATCCTGCGAACCTGAGTTATTACGACTACGGTCTTTTGCCTGAACTATGAGCATATATTTTCCGTCAACCGCAAAGGTGGGGTTGTATGTAATACTACAACTGTTCTTCGGTAAACTGGCAGGCGTAAATTGTAAACCTTGCGCAAAATAAATACGCTGTTGCAAACTTTGGTTGGGCGCCTGAACAAACACTGCAAAAGATCCTGTATCGTTTAATGCTAAAAATCTATTTTCATCTTTTAGGGTCACTAAAATAGAAGGTTTTGCCGAAACAATGTCTCCGTTTAAAATTCGTATCCCATCAAATGTCACATCCAATAAAGGATTAGTAATGTCTTTAGAAACTTTAAAGGCATACCTACCAATATTATTAAACTGCGTTTGTTCTTTTTGGTATTTAGAGTTTGTTACAGGATTTACGTAGATCCACAAGGCGTTATTACCTACAAACTGGTAAGAGTTTATTTTCACCGTATCAATAAATATTTGCCCCGGCACAAATGGTTTCGATTTCATTTTTTGTGGCAGCGGCGTTTGGTTGCGGCTATTATCTTCTATCCAATAAGTAACAACCAAACTATCGGTAAAATTCTTAACGCCAATATTCTCAATCGGAAATTTAAAAGTCACTTCATCACCTTCCTGTAAGGTGTCATTTATACTTTGAAAGCCTTTTAAAGGGTTAATAGCACATTCAGGCGCTTCATCATAAATTACCTGCCATTTTTTTAATTGTGGCGATGTTGTGTTTATATTATCCTTCATAAAAGCAACCATCTTTAAATATGGATGTATGGCTGCATCTGCATAATTATATAACGCTAAAATATCCGTACTATCCTGGATAAAAGTATGCAAAGTGTCTATTTGCCCGTTATTTCTTATACCCACTAATTTTAAAATGGTTGTATCTCCTGCCAAAGCATCAATACTTTTTACGCGCCAGTGTAGGCTGTTCCATTTGTATGATGGACCAATGATCTCGGAGGCAATGTAGCCGCTGTTCCACCGTGTTTTAATACTATCGTTTAAAGTTATAATAGATTGTTTGTTTGTGCCTTTTACTTCATGGCCTTGTCCGGCAATCATTCCTTTTTTACCAAATAAGATATACGGCACAGTGTCAGCAGTTGTGCGTATGGTTACAGCACCAATACTTTCAAATGCATTATATAATGAATTATTATAAGTAGTTATTTCTGCATAGGTTGGGTTTTGAGCACCCATGGTATAAGCTAACACATAATTATTAGTTGGAATCGTATTCAGAAAATTTTCCATACTTGTTTTCCAATTACCAAAGCCACAATAATTGGCAGCGCCAAATGAATAAACACGTAAAACCTGGTTAGGCACACAAACACAGTTACTGTATGTTCCCGGACCTGCTGCAGGCCAGTTAACGCTTATCACATCATCGGGTTGCCCGCTAATAGAGTCAAAAACTGCAAAATTCCAGCCATCGGGTGCGCAACCCCAACTTGAGAGTGTTATATTATTAAAAAAGAAATTAATGTTAGTTGGAAATATGGCAGGTTGTATACCGTTACGGCAGGCAATACTTTGTTTAGTATTTTCAAAAACAAATTGTCTAATCGTTTTTTTATAATTCACAAACTGGTAGTTGTCATTTTTAAACTGGTGAAAATGTGCCTGAGCCCAACCGCGTTTGGTACCAATGGTCTGGAAAGAGCTTTCGCGCCATATAAAAGGCGTTGTGGGCATAGTACTATCCCTGCTTACACGCCAAAAATAAACGGTACTATCGGCAAATGGTAAATTTACATTCCATTCTAAAACACCACCACTGCTGGTCATTAAAGTAGATTGTATCGGACTCAAAAATTTATCACAGGTATCTAATTGAAAACGGTATGTAGCAGTTGGCGCAAAAGGATCAGTTGTTGAAGCTTTTAATGTAATAGTGCTTGTTTTGGGCACTATTGCATACTTGTAAGGATACACAGGCACTACATCGCCCCCGGGAATAAAAATGTCAACTGTTCCTAATGTGCTATTGTTGGTTTCTATACTTTCGCCTATCTCATTAAATTCATCGAGCTTTACTTTAAATTTATTTAAACCAATACCACGGTTAAAATCTATCTGCGTAAAAAACACTAAACTGTCTTTAAAGAATGGTGCCAGTTTTCTTTTAAAGATGGTGCTTGAATCGCCATTAGGGAAAAAGCGTTCTACCTTAACAAAAATGGAATCGTTTACTGCTTTCCCTAAATTCTTCATTTTAATTACCAGGCCTAAAGAATCGGTATATTTTTTTGTATTAAAAACTACATCACTGTTTTTTATTTGATAATCGGGTAGGGCACCAACACTTATTTTTAAAGAAGGATCACCGTGAAGCGTCATATCTGAACTGGTAAACTGTGTTATTTTATCAAAAGACAAAGCGTTATTTATGGCTGCTTCTTTAATAATATCGCCAATGCCTTTATTGTAATGGGTTTTTGATAAGGCATTATAGAACCAATTGTTATATGTATTTAAGGCATGCACAAAGCCTAAAGACGTTGCCGCTAAAAAACCTATACTTCCTTTTTGATTAGAGAAAACAAATTTTTCGCTTACTGATTGCCTACCGGGAATATGAATATTACCAGAGTAACATGAATTAGCAATTACAAAAGGATATTTACCTGTATTATTATAAACCTCAGGATCATCAATAGCCTGATCAAATCCCTGCTCAGAACCATGACCGAAAAAATTTATCAGCGCTGTACCGTTACTTATTATTCCTTTTATACTATCACTTATTGCAGTTTGAATTGGAGCTGTAGTGTTTTTTTTGAAAGTAAACACCTCCCCGCCAAAAAGTGTGTCCTTAATTATTTGCTCATAGCTTGCCATGTAAGATGATAGTAGATTGGCAAGATTGGTTTCATCGCCACCAACAAAATGTAAAACACGTTTTTTCCAATCGGCCGGTGCAGTGCTTTCATGTTGCTGCACTTTTGCCAGGTAAACATTTACATCTGTATTTGATAAAGCGGCGATCCTGCCAATTGGAATTTCAGGAGCGAATATATTTGTGTTGGTTGGCGTTAAAACAGAAGTTAATAGGTTGTCGCAGCTTGGTATGCCCATTGTTGGCACCAGATTCAATGATTGTGAGCTTGCGCCAAGCGCATCGCAACCAACACCTTTCCCTATTAGAAAAACATATTTTGGTACAGAGGTTAAACTATCTTTTAAAAATTTACAAAAATTCTTTATAGCTAAAGGATGTTTATTGATGCCGTAGCAAAATTGTTCGTATAGTTCGCTAACATCGGCTGAAATAACATTGTATGAGCCACCTGCAATTGTTTGGCGGTAATTTTTGTAGGACATTGCACCTGACTGCAAACTTTTATGATAAATAATTACAAATGGATTACCTGAAGGTGAATTTTTATAATTGGTAAATGTACCTGTTTGGTTTACCGGTATTAAAGCCGGAACAGAAATAGTTTGAGACTCTGCCGCCATGATACATAATTTGCGCCCAGTACCGTTTGGTATTACAGCCCTTACCTGTGGTGTGAGCGTAAGTTTTGTAGTTATCTTTTTATTATTAGTAATATCATACAATAAAACGCTTGAAGAAGTCGCCAGATTAAAATTAGAGAAATTAAAGAATGTCTTAGGAAATGATGCGTGGTTATCTACAAATAATTTGTAAAACGATTTATTATCAAGATCGGGGATCTGTGGATGAAAAAAGTTGATGTAATGCAACATGGTATTGTTACTTATGGACGCCAATGATGGCACAGCAACTGACTGCAAGGAAATATTGGTTGTGTTATTTGTATTTTGCGTATTTAAAGTATAGGTACGCCTCACCGGTAAATAGCCGGTAAAAACGGTATCAGCTAATTGTACGCTGGCATTATTTTGATCGGTATAAAATGTTCTTACCTGGTGGTCTTTATAAAAAGTAAGATCAACGCTTAAACCTGAAAAATTTATAGAGACAAAAGCCGGCAAGCTGCCAACCGTATAGGTATTTAAATTTGAGAATGTAGTAGTAACTGTATTTCCTTTTACAAACGAAAGGCCTTTACCTTCGGCTTGTGTATAACATGGGTTGCTGGCCCCGGAGTTATATTCCGCCACCGGATTGTAAACCGAATTGCCTGTTAATATTTTTTCGGAATAAAAATAATTACCGGTAGGGTAAAGTGCCGCCGTCGTATCACTTTCAAGAATGTAGCGTTTATTATTGGTTAAATTATTTACAGTAATAAAAGCATAAAGCGTATCATTAAAAATGGGAGCATAAGGGTTGGGAAGATAATTGATACCGGTGTAAAGCAGCGAATCCACATCGCCCATAGCCGGACTGGCATAGAACTCAACATAATCGCCAATATTTATTTGGTTATCACTTTCGCCATTAATAAAAAGATGTTTTTCTTTTCCTTTAATAAATAGCTGAAGATTTTTTGGATTTAAAGTACTTAAATTAAAGCGGGTAGAAAGTGTAAGGGAATCGATTCTGTAAATACCTTCTTTAACAATTGGGAATTTAAAATACTGCTGAGAAAAGTTTATCCACTCATTACCATAACTCTGGGCTTTAATGGTAAATGCAACAAAACAGAATATGCTTATTGCGAGTAGTTTTCTCACTTGTTCATTTTTTTATTGATATCGATCTTTAATGAAAAAATATTTGAATATAAAGCAATAGACCTGTCGCCAATATCAGTTAAGGCATAATCTAAAGTAAAGATCTTGTACTTAACACCTACACCAAAATTGGGTTGAAAAGTAGTAATGTATTTTGTAGCATCGTCGCTTAATTGTTTTTGAATGTTACCAATACCACCTCTTAAATAAACAAAGCCTTTGTAGCCTACTTCTGTTCCTAAAGCAGGCTCCATACTCCAAAGATCTGTTTTTACCACTGTATTTCTTTTTCCGTCAAACGTGTTTATTAAATTTAATTCTCCTAAAACAGAGATCCTGTCTTTCCAGAATGAAAAACTACGCGCAGCTCCTAAAATTAATTTTGGTGCTGTTATTTCAATCGATGATGAAGGGATCTCGTTACCGGTTTGCTGAAAAGTTGCAATGTCCTTATCACTCAAATTGTAACTCCAGGCATTAAATGTTCCTGTAACATCTCTTGCCATTGCGGCAAATTTCCAGCTCTTGTAATTGTATTTTGCGCCGGCATCTAATCCAAAACCCCAGGCACCACCAAACTGGCCAAGTTTACGGCGAATGATCTTAAAATTTCCGCCAACTTCAACACCTTTTAATTGAGGGATATTGCGGGCGTAACTTAATAAAGCCGCAAAATCTACCGCGTTAAAAGTGGTTATCCTGTTGTAATCAACATTGCCATTAGCATCCACAAGATCAAGTGTATTTGGAATATTATCCACACCAAAACGTAAAATAGAAATACCTGCAACGCTGTTACTGTCAATTCTTTTTGAAACACCTATGTAATCGTATTTTGCAATGCCGGCAAAGTACTCGGCGTGCATTAAACTAACTTCAATATCAGATTTTTGTTTTAATAATCCCGCAGGGTTCCAGTAGCCCGAATTAACACCTTCAACAGAAGTAATATTTGCATTGCCCATGCCTAAAGCGCGGGCACCTACGCCAATATTTAAGAATTCGTTACTGTACTTACGAAATTGGGCTTTTGCAGCCAGCGAAAACACTACCAAAAAGAGAATAAAAGACTTTTGCATATCCAATTACTAAAATTAAGCTAAAAAAATGAAATTCTACTCTATTTTAACGAAATAGTAGCTATTTTATTGTTGAATAATGAACAAAAATAAGTGGTGAATTTGGTGGCTCCCAAATAGTTCAAATGGTAATGGTCAATGAACAATTTCCTGTTATTGCAAAAGGTTAGTGAAGAGAGGTCGTAAAAGGGAATATTGTTTCTTTTGGCAATGTTGTGAAGTTGTGAAATTATCTGATCTTTATTTTTTAGATCGACCTTACCACCGGCAAAAATAGGCGAACTTACCAGTGTAATCTGAGTTTTATTTTGTTTGCAAATAATAATAATAGAATCCAAATAAGCACGATCGCTGATATTAAAAAATGTTTGATAAGGCGTAACGTGTTTAAATACAAGACTTGGCCTTAATGACTCTTTAAAATAACCTTTGTAATATAAACTGTCTATTTGATTTGGGATATTTAACCAACCATGCAGACTGGTACTTAAATTTTTAAGGCCCGTGAAGGGAAAAGAGTAGTACGGGTTATAATAAAAATGATCTATTCGCGCATCAACTTTACTGAATTGTGCTCGCAATTCAGGTTCGGATAAATAGGGAAAATAATTATTGAATTCTTTAATTTGATCGCTTTTATATTTTAAGTAATGATAATCTACCTCGTAGATAAGATATTTTGGCGCTGTACTTTTTTGTAAGTAGGTTTTAAGCGCTGCAAAGGCTATTTGTGGGTTGGCACCGGCAAGACTTAAATTAAAAGAATTTAAACCGGTTAAACTATCAAACAGTTTTGTATCGTAGTGCATTTCGGCGCGAGACGAACCAAGGAAAAGTACATTAAAATCGTTCTTCTTTAAAAAAGCTGTATTGTACTTATCGTAATAGCCTGCGGTTTGTTTAAGCAAACCTTTGTAATGTAGGTATCTTAAGCCATAGAGCAGGCCAGTGGTGATCAAAAAATATGTAATTACCTTTTTTATCAAAACTGGAAATAAATAAATGTGTTAGCCGAAAAGTTCCCTAAAATAAAAATGAGGACAACAAAAGCTATGTATACCAAGGGTTTTAAAAATGAATAGGCGTTTTTGTATTTGTTAATGATAGCATATTCTTCATTCAACTCTTTAAAGAACAAAACAAGTATAGCTATGAACATGATTAAAAAATAAAGCCTGTCCTGGTAATTCAATAATGTTGTTATCGAAAAACCCCGTGCGTCTGCTGAAAAAATACTTTTATAGATATATTTTAGATCCGTAACATTATTTGCCCTGAAGGCAATTAGTGTTAGGGTGTGGAGGCTCAATAAATAAAGTCTTCCTACGAACGGTTGTAATTTTGTAGTTGGAAATTTTTTCATGAGCAAGATCTCTAAAATATAGAAGAGTCCGTGTAAAGTACCCCAAATGACAAAGGTTAAATTAGCACCATGCCAAAATCCACTTATGACGAACACTAAAAATATATTCAATAACCAGCGGTTATAGTTTGCGCGACTGCCACCCAAACCTATGTATAAATAATCTCTGAACCAGGTGGTAATGCTAATATGGTTGCGCTTCCAGAATTCGTGTAATGACTTTGAGAACAAGGGCCTGCGCCAGTTCAATGTTAAATTAATATTGAACAACTTGGCTACACCTGTCGCAATATCACTATAGCCGCTAAAATCGCAATACACCTGTATCACAAATAGAAAGCCAGCAAGCAATAATTCAAAACCGCTAAACTTGGTTACATCATTAAAAACGGGGGTGACTATCAGATTTAAATTATCGGCTATTAACAGTTTTTTAAAATAACCCCAAATAACCAATGTTGCAAACGACTGCCAGTTTATATTCTTAAAATAAGTGATGATCTTAAACTGCGGCATAAGATCATTATACCGAACAATTGGTCCGGCCACCATGTGCGGAAAAAAAGAAACGAATAATAAAAAGTCTGAGAATTTATCATCAGCCCTGTATTTTCCTCTGTAAACATCAATGGTGTAGCTGAGTGATTGAAAAGTATAAAAAGAAAGTCCGGCAGGAATAATGAAGTTATTTAGGATATTAGAATTTAGATCTAAGATCTCTATAGATGAATTATAAAAGAAAACCAAATATTTAAAAACAAATAATACGCCCATGTTACTGGCAAGACTTAAAACCAAAAACAATTTCTTTCTTTTTTTGTTATCTGTTGAAGTGATCTTTCTCGCCAAAAGATAATCTACGGCTGAAGTACCGATGAGTAGTAACAAGAACCAGGGATTGTAACTATAATAAAAATAATAAGAAGCCAGTAATAAAAAGTAATTGCGGAATTTTGGCGGCGTTATCCAATAAAGAATAAAAACTATGGGTAAAAAAACTGTAAATATGAGTGAGTTAAATAACAAATCAGATTATCCTTTTCCTTAATTGTTTTTGTTCACTTTTATGTTTTTTGCTTTCAATTTTTCTTCTGATAGACCCTTTACTTGGTTTTGTTGCCAGTCGTTTTTTAACCGGTTTTAAAAGTTTATTGAGGAGAATGATGAGTTTTTTTGAAGCAATTTCTTTATTCCCTAGCTGCGAACGGTCTGTATTGCCGATCAATTTTATCAAAGTCCCCTCAATAAAGTCGGGATACTTTTTAAAGAGGGTCTTTTTTTGTTCGGGTTTTAAAGCAGCAGAAGTTTGTACGTTAAACTCAAGTTCCACTTTGGTCTCAACCTTATTAACGTTCTGGCCTCCTTTGCCGCCGGAGCGGGAAGTTTTAAAGCTAATTTCCTTTGTAAGTATAGTATTTACCTGTTCTTCAGTTAACATGATGGTTTTGATAACAATTTGAAAGTACAAAAAAAAATTGAGTGAATAATTTTAATTTTATAAACATGATGCTCAGAACAATGTTATTGATTTAAGATATATGATTTAGGACGAATGATAAAAAATATGATCAATAAATGTGTTCTGTCTTGCGTCTTGTGTCTTGCGTCTTTTATCTTTTTAGCGCAAACTCCGGTGCAGCGCTGTAAATACCGGTTTGATAATTACCTAAATTTTAAAGGTTCGTTAAACCACCGTATCGAATTTCAGAAAGAAGTTATTTTTATTTTAGATGCAAAAGGCGAAAAGATCTTTGCTTTTAATGAGAATGAAATTGATTTAGTGGCAAAATATTTGATCAATAATCCATTTGCCAAGCAGGAAAAATTCTTAAAATTTAAAGGCTTAAAAAGATTCTCTGCCACGCAAAGAGATAGCATCTCTAAAAAGATAGTTGATAAAAGAAATATTGCCAAGAAGGATAATAGTCTGCCACTTAGCGGTTACCGCATTGCCATTGATCCAGGGCATACCGGCACTAATTTAACTGACGCACAAATAGAGCAGAAGTTCTTGTATTTTGTAAAAGATTCTATCAATCATCCCAATGATACTATTAAATTATTTGAAAGTGAATTAACCTTTAATACAGCGCAATTAGTACAAAAAATGCTTGAGGAGCAGGGGGCAAAGGTTTTAATAACCCGTTCACAAAGTAATTTTAATTCGTTTAACCTTACTTACACACAATGGCTCTTTAAACATAAAACAAGAACCCTTGATAGTTTATTTTCTCATAAAGTTTTACCAAAGGCCAAGTACACAAAGCTTTCTAATATGAGCGACAGAGATCTTTTCTGGGAGTTTTTCAGGGATTTTGATCTTAATAACCGTGCAAGGTTAATGAATGAATTTGAACCACACGCCAGTTTGATCATTCATTACAATGTAGATGAAAAGAATGAGCCCTGGAAACAAACCACGAAACGTAATTTTACCATGGCCTTTATTGGCGGGGCTTTTACCAGCGATAATTTAGATAAGCCGGAAAATATGACACATTTTTTGCGATTGTTATTGACTGATGAATTGAACCAATCAGAAAAACTCGCCTCATTATCTGTAACTAATTTTAGCAAGAACCTTAGTATTCCGGTTGCAACGCAGTTTGATGCTACTTATTTAAAAGATAATTGTTTGTTTACCAAAAGTCCGGGTGTATTTTCGAGGAACTTAAATTTGTGTCGTTTAATTAACTCGCCGCTAGTTTATGGTGAGAGTCTGTACCAGGATTGTGAAAAGGAATGTGAAGAGTTAATGAAGAAGGAAAGCAATTATAAAGGCATTAAAACAAACGAGCGGGTATTGAAAGTCGCAAAAAGTTATTACGAGGCCGTTTTGAAGTTTTTAAAAAACTAGTATATTAGGGTCATCAATGGCAGGCAAAGTAAAAATATATTTAGTAGACGATCATCAAATGCTGATAGATGGTTTAAAAGCAATTATCTCTAGCGAAAAAGATTTTGAGATAGTTGGCGAATGTACTTTGCCATTATTGGCTTTTGAACAAATTCAGTTATTAAAACCTGATATTGTTTTAACGGATATTAATATGCCCGAACTAAGCGGCATTGAATTAGTGCGTAAATTAAAACCGCGTGTTAGTAATACAAAATTTATTGCGTTAAGTATGTTTGGTGAGCGCAGCTATATTAAAGATATGCTGCAGGCAGGCGTTAGCGGTTATATTTTAAAGAACACAGGCCGCGAAGAGTTAGTGAAGGCTATTAATTTGGTAATGCAGGGCCACGAATTTTTTAGTGAAGAAGTAGAGCAGGTAATAGAATCTAATCCTGTAAATGACGAAAAAATAAACACCATTAATTTAACCGAACGCGAAATAGATATTATTGAGTGTATTGCCAAAGAAATGACCAATGCGCAAATTGCCGAAGCACTTTTTATAAGCGAGCGCACTGTTGAGACCCACCGTAAAAATATCTTTAGAAAAACCGGTATTAAAGGCGTAATAGGCCTTGTAAAGTTTGCGCTGGATAAGGGGTTTATAACGTAAATTGTTTCGATTGACTCCTTTTTTTAGTATCTTTAATTTTAAGATTATAACTAATGAATTTTAGATTTAAAATCTTTCAGATAATTATTTTTATCTTTTTTCTCATCTCATGTGGAAAGAAAGTAACTTATAGTGGGACTGTTTATTCTCGCAATCATATACCTATGCCAAATACTACTATAACGTTTGCTTTTGGACATGGGGGTAAAGACCAAACAGATACATATTATAAAATGCAAACAGACGCAAATGGTTCCTTTGTTTTTAATAGAAGACTTCGTCGTAATCAGTTTTTGGGTACAATAAGTATTAATTGTGATAGTGGAAGTTATGGTAAGCGGTATGATTGTTATAATTGCGGGGGTGGTTTTGGAAGCAAAACAGATATGGAAATTATTTTACTGTAATTTTTTTAAGGAATATTCATATACTTGTGCGTTTGTAAACTTATCATCCATTTAGGATTTGTTTTTACATACTCAATAATTTGTGGGATCAATTCAGCATGTTTGCTCCACTCGGGTTGTAAATATAAATAACAGTCTTTACCAACTTTTGCAGCTTGTTCTTCGGCCCATTTAAAATCGTGTTGGTTAAACACAATTACTTTTAACTCGTTTGCTTTTTCATAAACTTCTTGCAAAGGTGCCATTGTTTTTTTTGGACTTAAGCATATCCAGTCCCAATTACCACTTAATTTATAAGCACCAGATGTTTCTATAAAAGTTTCAATATTTTTACTTTTTAGCTGTGCTGTTAATGCATCTAAATTATAGATCAACGGTTCGCCACCGGTAACAACAACACTTGGCGCTTTCCATTCCTGCACATTTGTGATAATTTTTTCAATTGGGGTTAAAGGATGAATGTTGGCATCCCAGCTTTCTTTTACATCGCACCAATGGCAGCCAACATCGCAACCACCAATACGTATAAAGTAAGCGGCTTTGCCGGTATTAAAACCTTCACCCTGGATGGTGTAGAATTCTTCCATTAAAGGCAATAATTTGCCTTCGTTTAAAAGAGCTTCGTCACTTGGAGTAAGACTATGTAATTTGTAATTCAAGGTTGTAAAGATAGTTACAAATTTCATTTTTGAACTTTTAAACTTTCTAAACCTTCTAACTTTTTAACTTTGGTATAACATTATTCCAGCCTAATAATTCGTAAATTTATAGCATAATCAATTGATCTCTTTATGAATATAGGAATGGTTTGTTTTCCAACTTATGGTGGAAGCGGGGTTGTAGCAACAGAATTAGGTAAAGCCTTAGCCAAAAAAGGCCATAAGGTGCATTTTATGTCGTACAGCCAACCTTTTCGTTTGAACCTGTTTGACGAGAATTTATTTTATCACGAATTTAACGTAAACGATTATCCTTTATTTGAATACCAACCATACGAAAGTGTGTTAGCAAGTAAAATAGTAGATGTGGCCATGTACGAACAGTTAGATGTGTTGCATGTGCATTATGCCATTCCGCACGCTTCTGTGGCTTATATGGCGCAGCAGATCTTAAAATCGAAAAAAATAAATTTGCCATATGTTACTACTTTACACGGTACAGATATAACTTTAGTGGGACGTGATCCTGCTTTTGAGCCGGTTATTCGTTTTTCTTTGAATCATAGTAATGCGTTAACATCTGTTTCTGAAAGTTTAAAAAAGGATACTTTAAAAACATTTAAGATAGATAATAAGATAACCGTTATTCCCAATTTTATAAATATTAAAGAATACGAAACACCGCACGAACATTGCGTTAAAACCAAATACGCGCCAAACGGAGAAAAGATACTGGTACACATTAGTAACTTTAGAAAAGTAAAACGGATTGAAGATGTTGTCAAAATTTTTGATAATGTAAAAAAACAATTTCCTGCAAAATTAATTTTAGTGGGCGATGGTCCCGAAAAGTCTGGTATTGAGCAATTGTGCAGGCAATTAAACTTAAGTCATGATGTTATTAATCTTGGAAAAATTGCTGATCCAAAAGAGATATTAAGTGTTGCCGATCTTTTTATTTTACCTTCTGAGACAGAAAGCTTTGGTTTATCTGCACTTGAAGCCATGGCTATGAAAGTACCTGTAATTAGCACTAACAGTGGTGGTTTACCGGAAGTTAATATAAACGGTAGAACAGGTTATTTAAGTGACGTTGGTGATGTAGAAGAAATGTCAGCTAACGCTATAAAGTTATTGAGCGATAAAAAATTGTTTAACCAGTTTAAAGAAAATGCTTTTGCGCAGGCAAAAAAATTTGATATCGTTAATATATTACCACATTACGAAAAGCTTTACCAGCAATTGGTCTCAAACCAGGCTGTGCCAGCATAAAATTGTTAAATTATTAGAAGTCCACAACTTTTATTAAAAAAACGGTTTAATATTGTAGCATCAAATGGTAAAAACCACAACACATAATATCGAGATCTCTGTAGATGTGAGGTACCTGGCAGATCAAAGTGTGCCAAGAGAGAACCATTATTTTTTTATTTACTTTATTACTATCGAAAATAAAAGCGATTTTTCTGTACAATTATTAAAACGTCACTGGGATATTTTTGATAGTGTTGGCGAAAAACGTATGGTTGACGGTGAAGGTGTAATAGGCGAGACACCAATAATTGAACCTGGTCAAAAATTTGAATACAACAGCGGTTGTAATTTAATCAGCGAATTAGGATATATGGAAGGTTTTTATGCGATGACCCGCTTAATTGACGAAACTGCATTTAATGTTCAGATCCCGAGATTTGAATTAGTTGTGCCCTCGAAGCTTAACTAAGTCTAAATTTTAACCACATAGGCACATAGAATTTTCTTTTTCAAAGATCAAACATAAGCAAGAAATCATAGAATTCTTGCTTCGTCATAGACGAAGCAACTATGTTCACTTCTAAAATTTTAAGTTTTTGCTGCTTAATATAATAACCTATGTGTCTATGTGGTGGTTGTTTTACGATTATTTACAAAATTGATCAATAATACGAGCGGCTTGCTCGTTGCCCAAACCATCGGCTTTATTAAGATCTTCGCAGGCGCCATATTTATCTTTAATAGCCATTTTAGTAGCGGCGCGGTTAAAGAATACATCGGCATAATCAAACTTAAGTTTTAGTGCCATATCATAATCTTTTAATGCTTCCTGGAATGCTTTGTTTTCGGACTTTGCAATTGCCCGCTTGCAATAACTTACCGCATTCTTTCCATTTAACTTAATAGCTTCATCAAGATCAACGATCGCACCAGTGTTATCACGCGATTCGATCTTTGCTGATGCCCTTGATATTAATGCTTCTTCTTCTCCGGGAATTGCATCTATATAAACGTTCCAATCGGTTACAGCGCCTTTAAAATCCTTTACTTCAAATTTGGATTTTGCCCGGAGTTTGTAAGCCGCATAATCGGGTTTTTCGGCCGGCATTTTTTTAATGGCATCATTCAATTCTTTAATAGCGTAATTATATTCCTTCATAACAAAGCGTATCTCGCCTTTTAGCACTATTGCCTTAATACATTTTGGTTCTAATTCAGTTACTGATTCCAGCGCTCCTAAAGCAGGTTTATAACTTTTTCCTTTATACATTAAAAGGGCCCGGTAATAAAAAAGTTCCCAATCATCTATCTTTTCATCTTTGGCAATTTCAACGGCAGTATCAATTGCTCCTTTACTATCGCTAAACTTATTGTTTAAGTAAAAATTAATGCCTTTTAATTTAGAGGTCTCAAAATTTATGGGTTGTATAGCTTCTGCTTTTTCAAGATCTTTTTCCGCACCCTTATAATTTTTTTGCTGAACTTTTATGTAGGCTAATTTATTGTAGGCCTGCCAAAAATCTTTCTTTTCTTTTAAAGCTGTTTTTAAGATCGGAGTGGCTTCATCGTATTTTGCGGAATCTATTAATTTAACGGCCTTATTATATAGTTTTTGGTACTCCGGAACGGAGTCAACGGCTACTTCCTGACACTTTAAACTAGTAGAAACTGTCCAGATTAGCACGAAAAACAGCCACTTATATGTGTTTTTTACCACCTTTAAAAACGATTTTGAAACAGGGAAAAAATTTCATACATTTATACAAATATAAATCTTTATGGGTCCAATTGGCTTAATTATTATTCTGGTTCTTGTTTTATTAACAATTCTTTTATCGTTTGTTACCGTTCAACAGGGAACCATTGCTATTACTACTATTTTCGGAAAATTCAGTCGTATCTTACGTCCGGGTTTAAATCTAAAAATACCTTTTATCGAAAAAGTATTTAAAAAGATCTCTGTTCAAAATCGTAGCTCTGAACTTGGTTTTCAGGCTGTTACAATAGATCAGGCGAATGTAAACTTCACTGCCATGTTATTATATTCTGTAATAAACAGCGATGAAGAAACTATTAAGAACGTTGCTTTTAAATTTGTTGATGAGCGTAACTTTATGCAAGCCCTTGTTCGTTCTGTTGAAGGATCGGTTCGTGCATTCGTTGCAACAAAAAAGCAATCGGAGGTTTTAATTTTAAGAAGAGATATAGTAGAAGCTGTAAAAGAACAGTTAGATCAAACCCTTGAACAATGGGGTTATCATTTAATTGATCTTCAATTGAACGATATAACATTTGATGAGGAGGTTATGCGTTCTATGGCAAAAGTTGTGGCAAGTAATAACCTAAAATCTGCAGCAGAGAACGAAGGACAAGCATTATTAATTACACGTACAAAAGCAGCAGAGGCTGAAGGTAATTTTATTAAGATCTCTGCCCAGGCCGAAAAAGATGCTTCGCAGTTAAAAGGTGAAGGTATTGCATTATTTCGTCAGGAAGTTGCAAAAGGTATGGCTGGTGCTGCACGTGAAATGCAGGATGCAAACCTTGATTCTTCATTGATCTTATTTAGTATGTGGACGGAAGCCGTTAAAAACTTTGCGCAAGAGGGCAAAGGAAATGTTATTTTCCTTGACGGTAGCGTAGAGGGAATGCAAAAGACCATGAAAGATATGATGGCTTTGAACCAGATAAATCAAAATTCTATTACAAAAAAATAAACACGTAAAATAAATAAAATGAAAAAACAATTATCTAAAATAGCACTTTGTTTCGCTTTTCTATCTGCGTTAACAGGCTTCTCACAGGAGGGTAAAATTCAACCGTGTAATACTTATGCGGCAATGGAAGAATATTTTAAAGCTAATCCTGAAGCATTAAAGAATTATCAGGCATCTCAAGCCTCTTTTCAAAAGCAATATGATCAAAATATGTCTAATTCTTCTGCTAATAAAAGTGCAGCAGTGCAGTATACAATTCCTGTAGTATTTCATATTTTGCATTTAGGTGGTGCTGAAAATATTAGTGATGCTACTGTTAACACTGCTCTTGCATCTGTTAATAGTGATTTTGCCGCAGCTGGGTCTGATTTTTCAACCATTTTTGCTCCGTTCCAGTCATTATACATAAACTCTGACATTAAATTTATGTTAGCAAAAAAAGACCCGAACGGTAACTGTACTAATGGCATCATTCACCGTTATGATACGAGAGCGAACTGGGATCGTAATCCACCGTCTTCAGGTGCCAATCCTGCTTTGTTTGCAGGTATAACCTGGGATGCTACTAAATATTTAAATATAATTATTGTAAAAGATATTATTGCAGCTCCAAATCAAAATGGAACTGTTATTGGATACACTTTTTTACCTGGGACTTTTGGACCGGGCGCTATACAGGATGCTATCATTTATAACTATTCTTTTTTAACCGGCATAAACGCTCGCTCACTATCACACGAAATTGGCCATTGGTTAAATCTTTCGCATACTTTCGGAAATACAAATAATCCCGGAGTAGTTTGTGGTTCAACTGCTGGTGGAGACGGTGTTTCTGATACTCCTGATACAAAAGGTAATTTTAGCACTTGTCCTGCAAGTTCTACAAATACTGCTTTTACTTGTACATCACCAAATCCAACCAACTCTGCTAATTATTATCAAAATGTAGAGAACATTATGGATTATTCTTCTTGCCCTAAAAATTTCACAAATGGTCAAACACAACGCATGAGAACTTGCTTGCAAAATTCGCCTGGCAACAGGGTTAACTTGTGGTCGCCAACAAATTTAGCTTTTACAGATGTTAATAGTACAACACCCTGCGCACCAATAGCCAATTTTATTCCTTACCTAAATTCAACAGTTTCGTATAGTGTATGTTCGGGCGGCGCTTTAACTTTTAAAGATTTTTCTTATAACGGAACAATTACCTCTTACGCATGGACAGCCGATAATAGTGCTGTTGTGGCCAGTCCTAATACCTCTGTAACTTCAATTTCATTTCCTGTGCAAGGAATAACAAATGTTTCCTTAACAGCAACTAATGGACAGGGTAGTAATACTGTTGTGAAAATAATTTATGTTTTAAATGGAACAGCAGTAATAACTTCAGGTTATATGGAAAGTTTTGAGACGCCTAACGTAACTCCGCCAAACTGGAGCGTTATTAATACAAACGGTGTAACCTGGGAGCAAACAAACATGGCAGCCAAAGATGGTACCGGCTCTTTTTATATAGATGGTCCACAAAGTAGTTTTGGCCAACAAGATATTCTTGTAATGCCTGTAATGGATGTGTTAAATAATCCAACCGATACTTTAAAATTTTCTTATGCATATGCACGTCAAAATTCTTCACACAACGACAAATTAGTATTACAAGGCTCTCTTGATTGTGGAGGCAACTGGATAGATGTTGTAAGTTTATCTGCAGCAACAATGGCAGCAGGTTCAGGTGGAACAACAACAACTCCATTTACCCCAACCTTAGCGCAATGGAAAGAAGTTGACGTTTCACAATATCCTTATTGGTTTAATTTTACAACTTCATCAAGCGCAACTTTCCGTTTTGTGTTTACAGAAGATCCATTAAATGGTTTAGGTAACAGAATATTTTTGGATGCTATTAAATTTCAGGGGGGAACTCCAAATGGTATAAATGAACTAACAAAAAGCTACAAACTAAATTTATTCCCTAATCCATCAAATGGAGAGGTGACCGTTAAATTTAATTTAAATGATGCTGCAACAGTAAATATGAATGTTGTTGATGTATTAGGAAAAAATGTTATTCCTGCTGCAACCTACAATTACGGTGCAGGTGAGCAAGCTATCTCAATTAATAAAGGTAGCACATTATCAAAAGGAATTTACTTTGTAAACCTTAGTGTAAATGGCGCTAAAATGTCTAAAAAGTTAGTGATCAACTAATCAATCTTTTTTATAACAGATCCCGTTCAGCTTTATGCCGAACGGGATTTTTTTTTAGTTTTACATTGTGATAAGGGTCTTTACAAATATTCCTTTTTTCAGGATACTTATTCCTTTTGTAATTGGTATTCTTTTTAGTCTTCAATATTATCCCAAACAAGTAAATATTTTATTTTTTGTTATCCTTATTGCTTTTGCAGTTGCATTACGATTTTTTAAAAACCAAACGACATATTTAAAAAAGACATTTTTAATCTGTCTTGATATTTTCTTCTTTTTATTGGCTATCAATTTAGTTCATCATGCAAACGTTATTGAGCAAAAAAAATATTATGGCAATTATATTCAACCTGACTCGGCTGTTAACATGCTGGTTACTCTTAACGAACTGCCGGTTCAGAAAGAAAAATTCATAAAATGCCGCTTACAGGTAAACGAGGTTAAAACCAAAACAGGTTATAAAAAAGCAAACGGAACGATCTTTGGTTATTTTAAACGCTCTACTTCTGATCAAAAATTAAAAGCAGGCGCGACCTTTATTATAAAAACAAAACTGTTGGCTGTTAACGGACCACAAAACCCTTATGAATTTAATTATCAAAACTATTTATACAACAAACATATTTATCATACTGCTTTTATAGATAAAGACGCTTATGAAGTTTTAAATGTACCAGTTCAGCTAAATCCAATTTGGTATTATGGTTTAAAAATAAAAGATCACATTCTTCAACAATTAAAGAATAGCGAACTCAGCGCCGATGCTTACGGCATTTGTGCTGCATTGTTAACCGGCTATGATGATGAAATTGATAAACAGGTGGTAGAATCCTTCTCGCATTCGGGTACGCTGCATGTTCTTTCTGTTTCGGGTTTACACACAGGTTTGATCTATTTGGTATTAAGTTTTTTATTTGACCTTATTGATAAGAAAAGAAGATACAAGATCCTTAAATTTTCTTTGATCACTTTTTTATTATGGACCTTTGCGCTCATCACCGGCTTTTCGGCACCAGTATTAAGAGCAGTAATTATGTTCAATTTATTAGGTTTTGGAAAGATCTTCTTTCGGACTGATCATCGTAACCAGATAAATATATTGCTAGTCTCTGCTTTTATCTTATTGTGTTACGATCCTTTCTTTATAACGGATGTTGGGTTTTTATTAAGCTATTTTGCGGTGTTTGGTTTGTTATACTTTCAACCGAAATTAGAAGCCAACTGGCAACCCGAAAATTATTTTCTGAAAAAACTCTGGCAGGCCACAACGGTCTCTTTTGCTGCAACCATAGCAACATTGCCTTTAACCCTGTTTTTCTTCAAACAATTCCCACTTTGGTTCTTTATTTGTAATATTTTGGTTGTGCCTGCCAGCTTTGTTATTTTATTACTGGCAGCTTTAATTGTTTTTAAAATGGGCTTTGTTGCTGTATTGGTCAATTACCTGGTTAAAGGACTCATTGCATTTATTACATTTTTTAATTCTGCTGAATATGGTTTTATTGACAGCATTGATTTTAGTTTTTACGATGCCATCTTCTTATCCTTTTTCATTATTGTAGTAACACTTTCTATTCAAAACCGCTCATATCGTTTATCTGTTGCTTGCCTCGTCTTACTTATCTGGTGGCAGCTCTCTGCTTTATTTTTGTCTTTTAATTCGAAGACAGAGGATCTCTTAACCATTTATCAGATAAGTAAACACCAAACTATAGTTGTAAAGAATAAACAGCAGACAACGGTTAATGCCTTAGACTCTTCCAACTTTATGTTCCATATTAAGCCGCACGTTACTTCATTCAACAATACAAAACTTAACGTGAATGAATTTAATTATGTAAAAAAGGGTGATAAACAGATCTTAATTCTAAATAAACCAAACCACTGGCCGGATATATCTTTAGCAAAGATCGATTTATTGGTGCTTGCCAACAATTACAGGCTAAGAACTAATGATATTGAAGCTTTTACTGACCTTAAAACGATAGTAGTTGATGGTTCAAATAATAATTTTTCTATTAAAGAAATAGAGGAATTATGTCGTAAATTTGATATTGAATTAATTAAGACAAAACAGCGGGGAGCCTATATCCTTAATTTATAATGAAACTCAGAATTGGTGATAAGGTTAGATTTTTGAATGAGACCGGCGAAGGTGTTGTTTCGCGTATAAAAGATAAACTCTCGGTGTTTGTTGAAATGCAGGATGGTTTCGAGATTCCATACTTAGCCACTCAATTAGTTCCTATTCATACCGAACTGATAATTGATAAAGATGCCGATAATATTGAGTTGAACCCTGAAGCTCATGTAAATGACGCCGTTTATTTAATTATTGAGACCGATCATGAATTACCCACACTAATTAATGATTATAAGATCTATTTATTTAACTCTTCTTCTTACAATGTTTTGTTCTCCTATTCTATAAAAGATGAAGAATATTTTCAAACGCTTAAACATGGCGAGTTGGGCGCGTACCAAAAGATCTTACTAAAGCAAGTAAAGATCCAGTTCTTTAAAGATTACAGTTACCATAAAATAGAATGTTTGTTTTATAAGAACACACATTTTAAAACACAAATGCCAATTGCAGAAATTGTAAATATCAGTCCAAGAACCCTTGCAGAATCGAAAGCCATTAAGCACGATGAATTTAAATTCCCTGTGTATGGTTTTTTATTAAAAGAAGAATTTGTGATGCAAACCAATGTAGAGCAGGAGCTAAGCCTGGTTGATATTGCTAAATTAAAAAGTATTAAAGAATTTAATTCGCGCGCAAAGACCTCTAAATCAAATAAAGAATACCTTAAGTCACTGGAAAAAGAAGTTGATCTTCATATTACAGAATTGATCGAAAATCCGGAAGGTTTAAGTAATTTTGAGATGCTAAATATCCAGTTAGAGAAATTTGATAACGAGCTTGATAACGCCATTTTAAAGAACATGAAAAAAATTGTTTTTATTCACGGTGTTGGCAATGGCAGGTTAAAGCAGGAAATTATTGAACGCTTAAAAAAAACAAAAGGAGTAACGTATCACGATGGCTCGTATAAAGATTACGGCTTTGGTGCAACACAAGTAAATATTTTATAATTTAAAATTTTTAATCTATAATTTCATATATGATCCCATTTTCACCACCCCGCATCGACGATAAAATTTGTAACGAAGTTGTTGCCGTTTTAAAAAGCGGTTGGATAACAACAGGTCCACGCACAAAATTATTCGAAAAAAAGATAACAGAATACTGTGGTAATAAAAGTACTTTATGTTTAAACTCTGCAACTGCTGGTCTTGAGATCATGCTCCGCTGGTTTGGTGTTAAAGAAGGTGATGAAGTTATTTTACCGGCTTATACCTATTCAGCTACAGCAAATGTGATCATTCACGTTGGTGCTAAACCTGTTTTTGTAGATGTAAATGCTAACGATTTTAATATTTCTGTTGCAAACATTGAAAAAGCTATTACATCAAAAACAAAAGTTATTATGCCTGTAGATTTTGCCGGCTGGCCTTGTGATTACAATGAGATGAACGAACTGGTTGTAAAACACAAAAGTAAATTTGTTGCCGGTGATAATGAGAACCAAAAAAAATTAGGAAGGATCTTAATTTTAAGTGACTCTGCTCATTCTTATGGAGCAACTTACAATGGTAAAAAAACAGGTTCATTAACTGATATCAGTGTTTTTTCTTTTCATGCAGTGAAGAATTTAACAACAGCCGAAGGCGGTGCAGTAGCTTTAAATTTACCCGCACCATTTGATAATGAGGCAGAGTACAAAAAATTATGTGTATCCACCTTACATGGTCAGAATAAAGATGCGCTTGCAAAAACACAAAAAGGTAACTGGCGCTACGATATTGTTGAGGCCGGTTACAAATGCAACATGACAGACATTTGCGCTGCTATTGGTCTTATTGAGATAGAGCGTTATGATAGCGACACATTAATAAAACGAAAACACATTGTAGATTCTTATAATAGTTTATTAAAGAATGATGTGCGCTTAGAACTTCCTGTTTTTGAAACTGAAACTAAAACGAGTTGTTATCATTTATATCCATTAAGAATAAAAAATGCAACAGAAGCGCAACGTGACGCTATTATGCAGCATATTTTTGATGCTGATGTAAGTGTGAACGTACATTTTTTGCCGGTACCGGGCATGACCTTTTATAAAAATCTTGGATATAACGTAACAGATTATAAAACAACCTGCGATATCTCGAGCCGCGAAATTTCTTTACCAATATTTTATGATCTTACAGATGAACAAATTAAAACTGTTGTGAACGCCTTAATTAACGCAGTAAATAAAGTAATTAAATAAATGCTTGACGAAATAGTGGCAGAGGGTGCAGGATTTGCTTTGGAAGCTATGATACATTCAAAACCAAAACGCATATTTGATGTTTTTTGTTCTGTCATCGGGATGATCGTATTATTTCCATTTTTCTTTTTAATTGCATTTTTAGTTGCTCTTACAAGCGGTTTTCCGGTTTTTTATATTCAGCAAAGAGTAGGGAGGGGTAATGAAGATTTTGGGCTCTTCAAATTTCGCACTATGAAAATGAATGCAGAAAAAGCTGGTCTGTTAACAGTTGGCGGAAGAGATCCCCGAATTACAAAAATTGGTTATTATTTACGTAAATATAAACTCGATGAACTACCACAACTTTTAAATGTGTTTATGGGCGATATGAGCCTGGTTGGTCCGCGCCCTGAAGTACGCAAGTACGTTAACATTTACAACGACGAACAAAAAAAAGTATTACTTGTAAAACCGGGTATTACCGATCTTGCTTCTTTAGAATATTTTAGCGAGAATGAATTGTTAGCTAAGTCTGCCAATCCCGAAGAAACTTATATTAAAGAAATTATGCCCGCTAAACTAGAGCTCAATAAAAAATACATTTCTCAAATGAGTTTGGGGACTGATCTTAAAATTATTTTAAGGACGTTGAAGAGAATAGTTTCTTGATCTGGAATCAACCGAACACCTCTACGATCTGATTTTTATAGTCATCATAAATCTTTGTCTATTGGAAGATTCTTTTCCATAACCTCTTCTCGTACAATTTTATAAATCTGTTTTCCTTTTTTTGACAAAGTCCAGTATTCGTTATTATCAGCTACTTTATGCTGTTTATTAGACGGTTCGATTAAATTCAAAACATTCAAATCCGCAAGAATTTTCCGAACAGTATTTGACGGTGTTGCCCATTCAGCTCTTACCTTCGTTGTATCTCTTGGATTGAATACTATTCCTAATATTCTTGAACATTTTTCAAGAGAATTCTCAATTAACATTTCTGGCGCTAAAACATTAAAAATTTGAAACAAAGTATATTCAGTTCTATCCTTCCAGTCAGTTTCACCGATATAAAAAAACTGCAACTGCCTTTTATTATGTCTTAGTATAGTAAGAATTTTCTTTTCTTCTTTCTTTTCATCTAAATTAGATTGAGTATTTGCTTTTTCAATCTCATTTCTCAACTCGGAGTTTTCTTTACTTAGCCTAGAAATTTCGGCAAGTATTTCCGGCCCATTGTATTTATTTGCTCTAACCCAACCAACTCTTGGATTTGTATTAAATTGCTTCATAAGAGCAATAGAAGTTTTACCGTAAAGATCTGTCTTGTTATCCCAAAAAGCAATAATCTTTTTCTTAATTTTCTCTTTAAAAGCTTTTAAGGCCTTTACTTTTTTAGGTTCTTTATCTATTTTGAATGCCGGCCAAGAAACACTTTCGTTAATTAAAAAACCTAAAGTTGGTATATTAATGGATGAAGCGTAATCATATTCTTTTTCGGTATAACTGATGTTCCCATCAAGAGAACCATAACGATGTGCAACAATTACAATGTAATAATCACTATCATCAATTTGTTTTTTAATTAAACTCCATTGTTCTTCATCACCAGCACTAAACATTTCCATACCAACCGGAATATGTCCCATTTCAAGAATAGACTTGATAACAATATCTCTATCCTCTTTTAAGTCTTCGTAAGTGGAAGATACAAAGATTTGATATTTTGTCTTCATAAGTTGCTTCAGTTATTTTAATAAATATAACAAATTATTATAATTTGTCAAATAAATAGAAATTAACCCAACGCCTTAACGATCTTCTCTTTAGATTCCTTACTTACGGGAGCGTTATTGCGGCTTATCCATTCGTTAATGGCAATTAAGAATGCTGCTTTATCTTTAATGTGAATTAATTTTACCTGAAAAGCTTTCTTATCTTTTTTTACAAAGTAAAATATCTCGTGCCTGAATTCGATGATCTCAATTTCGGATGCAAAGATCTTTTTTAAACGGCTCTCGGCAAACAATAAATAGTTGGCATAAATACTAATAAAACATAAGCCTTTTTTGTATTTAATAAGTAATACAATTAACTCTGTTAAAGCTATAATTAAACAAATAACGTACAGGTATTTTGCTTTACTGCCACTTGTATAAAGCATTAATGCAAAGGTTATAAATATGCTGGCTTTTAAAACACGTATGGCAACCAGGCTAAATGTAAAATAAGAAAAACGTTGCACCGGTAAAGCTGCTTTGTAACTTGCATTTAAAACCTCGTAACAGCTTAAAAAAATGTAAGCTAATCCAAAAATGAGTTGTATTTGTAAAAGCTCCTTCCAGTTAAACCAACTATAAAAAAAATTAAATGCCGATAGTACAACAATGGCAATAAGCAGTAGATTTTTTCCTATAGAGGCAAGTGCTGAATTCATTGGCGCAAACTTACGAATTAATTAAGTTCAAAGTTTGGAAAGTTTAAAGTTTTTAGCGCTTAGGTCATGAGTCACGTGTCCTGCATCCTTTGTCAATAAAGCAAAGCACTGTTTTAAGGTTATTTAAGAAAAATCAAGAATTCTTCCTTGTAAAACCGCAGCAAATTTGTAACTTTATGGTCTATGATGTTTGTTTATCCCGCATTTATATGGGCTTTAGCGGCGGTTGCAATTCCAATTATAATTCATTTATTTAATTTCAGGCGTTATAAAAAGGTTTACTTTACTAACGTCAAATTTTTAAAAGAATTACAGCATCAAAGTAAATCCAAATCACGTTTAAGAGAGATCCTTGTTCTAATTGCCCGTTGCCTGGCCATTGCCTGTCTTGTTCTGGCGTTTTGCCAGCCAGTACTTTTTGATAAGGACACCGTTATTACCAATACAGGCGCAAAAGCGGTAAGTATTTACATTGACAACTCCTTTAGTATGGAGAACGTTAATAAACAAGGTCCGTTATTAGAAATTGCAAAGAACAAAGCAAAAGAGATCATTAAAGCCTTTGGTAACGGTGATAAATTCCAAGTAATTACCAACGATTTTGAAGGCAAACACCAGCGTTTTAATTCTAAAGAAGATGCTATTAATGTTATAGATGAAGTAAAGATATCTTCTGCCACACGTTTATATAGCGATGTTTTAAAACGTCAGACAGAATTTTTAAGATCCTCGAACCTTGCAGATCAAAAGATTCACGCTTTAAGCGATGCGCAGGAAACAACTTTTAATTTAAACGAAATACAGAACGACACAACGGTTAAAGTAACTATTGTACCTCTAAATGCTAACGAAGTAAACAATATTTATATTGATACCTGTTGGTTTGAGACACCTTTACAGCAAAAAGGCTTCATTCAAAAATTACATGCCAACATTGTAAACTATGGTAATACTAACCTTGAGATAGGTTCGGCCAAACTATTTTTAAATAAACAACAAATTGCCATCAGCTCTTTTTCTGTAGAAGCAAATTCAAAAAAAGAGATCCAATTTACTTTTGAGTGCAAAAAAGAAGGCGTTAATTACGGTTCTATAAAAATTGAGGACTTCCCAATAACCTTTGATGACGAATTGTTCTTTGCTTTTAATTCTAAAGTAAATGTGTCTGTTTGTTTAATAAGCGGTAAAGATCAAACACAGGATAATGCTATTGCCACCCTCTTTAAAACAGATAGTTTATTTAAACTAAATTCTTTCTCAGAACAAGCCATCGATTTTGGCGCTTTTAAAACCAGCGATGTGGTTATTTTAAACCAGCTGGCAGAGCTTAGCAGCGGCCTAATGGCAGAAGTGACAAAGTTTACAGGCACAGGCGGTTCGGTGGTTTTTATTCCTTCACAAAATGCTAATATAGTTTCATACAACCAGGGACTAAACATGCTGCAAATGCCAAATTTAGTGGCTTTGGATAGCAGCAAATTAAAAGTTGATAAAATAGAACTGGCCTCTAAATTTTACGCCGGGGTTTTCGAGAAAGTAAGCGACCGTTTGAATTTACCCGTGGTTACAAATCATTTTAAAGTGACAAGAACAAACAATATGGATTTTGAAACTATTTTAATGCTTCAAAACTCAGATGCTTTATTTGGCCTGAGCAGGAAGGATAATGCTTTGGTTTATTTGTTCACTGTGCCTTTGAATGAGAAGTGTACTAATTTTCCTAAGCACGCGCTGTTCGTACCAACGTTTTACCAAATATGTTTTAATAGTCTAAAATCGGTGCCATTATCTTACCAGGCAAGTTCCAATGTTGTAATTAATATTAAGAACGACATGGCCTCTGTTGATCAACCACCACATATAAAACAAGTTGGTGGTTTGTTGGATGTTATCCCTGAATCAAGAGCGTTAAATAACGGAATGGCCTTGTACACACAACGCCAAATAAATTCGCCCGGCTTTTTTGAAGTGCAGCGTAACAACACCTTATTATTGCCTTTGGCCTTTAATTATTCGCGGAAAGAATCAAATTTAAAGTGCAGAGATATTGAACAATTAAAGAAGATAATTGACGATAAAGCCTTTAAGAACATACAGTTAATTGAAGATACGAGTGAAGATATAACCAGCCAGATCCAGCAGGGGGCCGAGGGTAAAAAACTGTGGAAAATATTTATTATCTTAACCTTGTTGTTTATAGGAATTGAAATAGCTTTACTACGATTTTTAAAATAACCGATGAAGAAAATTTTCATCATAATAAAAAATAGAAAATGAACATATTAATTAAACAAGCACGGATCTTAGCAACCAATTCACCGTTTTACGATAAAACGGTTGATATTTTAATTGAAGGCGGCGCTATTGTTGAAATTAAGAAGAACATTACAACTAAAGGCACCGTAAAAACTATAGAAGGTAGCGATCTACAGGTTTCTAACGGTTGGGTTGATATGCAGGCTGTTTCCTGCGATCCGGGTTTTGAACATAAAGAAACTCTTGAATCGGTTATTAAAGGCGCGGCAGCAGGAGGATTTACTTCGGTATGCATTCACAGCTACAACAACCCGGCGTTACATAACAAATCGCAGATAGAATACGTAATTAATAAAACTGAAAATAAACTGGTAAACATTTTACCTTTTGGAACTATTACTGTAGACGTAAAAGGTAAGGACCTTGCCGAAATGCACGACATGAAAAAATCGGGTGCTATTGGTTTTAGCGATTACAAACACGCCATAAAAGATGCCGGCATGATCATGCGCGCTTTGCAATATTCAGATAACATTAACTCTTTTATTGTAACACATTGTGATGACGAAAGCATTTCAAACGGTGGGCAGATTAACGAAGGAGAAGTATCTACAACTTTAGGCTTAAAAGGTATTCCTGTGTTAGCCGAAGAACTTAATCTACAAAGGAACCTAGCCATTTTAGAATACATTGGTGGTAAACTACATATTCCAACAGTTAGTACAAAAGGAAGCGTAGAAATGATCAAGAAAGCAAAAGCCGCCGGTTTAAATATAAGCTGCGGCGTTGCAGCCGTGAACTTGTTTTTAGACGATACAACTTTAACCGAATTTGATACTAATTACAAAGTAAATCCACCATTACGTTCTAAAAAAGATGTACAGGCTTTAAGAAATGGGGTTACAAGTGGTGTAATAGATGTAATTGTAAGCGACCATTTTCCGCAGGATGTAGAAAGTAAAGATCTTGAATTTGATCTGGCCGATTTTGGAATGATCAACCTTCAAACGGCCTTTTCATGCGCGATGGAAGCGTTAAAAGATAAAAACATTGATTCTATTGTTAGATCAATGTCTGACAATGCTTATAAGATCCTTGGAATAAAAGCACCAATAATTGCAGAAGGCAACGATGCTAACCTTACGGTTTTCTCTCTTACTGAAAGTACTACTTTAACTGAAAAAACAAATTTCTCAAGGTCAAAGAACTCACCTTTCTTCGGGAAAACGCTTGCCGGCAAAGTGGTAGGAATGGTTAACGGCAGTAAATCGTTTTTTAATTAGTTTCTTATTAATGGGGGTTATACAATGAAAAAAAAATTACTCTTAATCGTATTTTTATTTTGTTGTTTAATTTTTGTTTCTCAAAATAAAACAAAAGATTCTCTCTTACTGGCATTAAAAGGGAAAATGCATGATACAACGCGTTGCAATCTTTTAAATGATCTTATTGAAATAGAGGACAACGATTCTATTTGGCAAAGTTATTCTAGTATAGTAATACAAATAGCTGAAAAGAATCTTTCATCCAATAATTTGACATCGTTGGAAAGAAACAATTTTTCAATCCACCTGGCAGCAAATTTAAACAGCTTGGGTAGCTATGCTAATCAAACAGGCGATATTGATGGCGCGCTGGCAAAATTTAATAAAGCTTTAAAAATATACGAAACAAATGCTAACAAAACAGGGATTGCCACCACTTATAATAATATTGGTTCGGCTTACCACTATCAAGGCGATATGAACCTTGCAATTTCTTATTTTACTAAAAGTTTGAAGATAAGTGAAGAACTAGGCAATAAAGAAGGCGAAGCTCATTCGTTGCATAACATAGGTGTTATGTATGAAGGACAAGGTAACCTGCCAAAAGCATTAGAACATTTTCATAAAAGTTATAAAATTTGGCAAAAAACAGATAAAAAAACCGGACTCGCCTCTGATTTAAATAGTATTGCCAACGTTTATCTTACTCAGCGAGAATACCCGAAAGCTTTGAGTTATTTTCTTAAAAGTTTAAAACTATACACCGAAAAAAATAATAAAAACGGAATGGGTACTGTGCTATTAAACATAGGAAGTGTTTATAAATACAAAGGGAAATTTGTAAATGCCCGATATTATTATTTAAAAGGGTTAGAGATATTTGAAGCTTCAAACAACACAATGGGTGTGGGTCGCGCATTTAACTATATTGGCGCAACCTATAAAAGTAAAGATGAATTACCCATTTCGTTGCAGTATTATGAAAAAGCATTAAAAATATTTACCGATGCCGGGTCAAAAATTGGTATCGCAACCGTGCGCGCAAACATTGGCAAAGTAAATTTTGAACAAAAAAATTATGCCACCGCGCGGCAACATGGTGTAGAAGCGTACCGACTGAACAAAGAAATTGGTAATTTGGAGTTACTATCGCAGTCAACAAAACTTCTTTACGATGTTTACAAAGCAGAAAATAACACTGCTAATGCCTTAGAAATGCATGAGAAGTATATCTTTTACAGAGATAGTCTTTTACACATGCGTGATAGAAACGAAAGTATAAAAGAGGAATATCAATTTGAATACGAAAAGAAAATTATTGCCGATAGTGTAAAAACAGTTGAAGAAAAGAAAGTTATTGCAGCACAATTTAAACAAGAAAAAATACAGCGTTATGCTTTATATGGTGGTCTAACTATGATCGGACTGTTCGCGCTGTTCATGGTTAATCGTTTCAGGATAATTCGTAATCAAAAACAACTGATAGAGATTAAAGAAAAAGAGACACAAAAACAAAAAGATCTGGTGGAAGAAAAACAAAAAGAGATCTTAGCCAGTATTCGCTATGCTAAAAGGATCCAAGAATCGTTAATGCCCTCAGAAAAATATATCGAGAGGAATTTTAAGGAGTTAAAGAAGTAAACCGTCATTGCGAGCGATAGCGAAGCAATCTTGTGCAAAGTATTTTATAATATTAATTCATGATTGAGATTGTTTCGGGTTAAAAACCCTCGCAATGACGTACGGTTATTTTTTTAAGATCTCCAGTTTATAATGCACATTCATATCAAACTCATTCTCGGTGTGATTGTTTTTTATGAATTGATATAGGTTTATACATTTTATTTTTAATACTTTGTATTTTTCTTCCTCATTCTGCAAAGCATAATAACTTAGTTTCTCAAAAAGCAGATCGGCCAGGATCTTTAATTGATCGAGGGTTAGGGTAGGGTTATTAAATACTTCTTTTTCAAAAGCCTCGCTATTTAGACTTTCAACATGGTTTATTTCGAGTGAAGTAAATTTTAAAGAAGCCTTATGAATTTCTTTTTCGAACTCTTCCCAGTTCTGAAGTTTTTTAAAACCCAAAATAACGGCCATTACTTTTCCAAACTCTTCAAGTTGCCTTAATATGAAATCCTTCTTAAGCATTTTTATATTTATCGTAAACAGTTAGTACCTGTGTAGTTAAAAATTCTTCCTCGTTATTATATATAACAATATCTGATTTCGTTATTTTTTCTTCCTGGGGTAATTGCGCTTTCATTTTACGAATAACTTCCTCTTCAGTCAAACCATCACGACTCATCACACGTTTAATACGCAGATCGTCGTTAGCAGCTACTAAAACTATTTTATTTACCTGAGCTTCTAATTTAGCTTCAAATAACAAGGCTGTTTCTTTAATAATTAATTTGCCTTTATTCTGTTCTTTAAATATTTTAAACCTTTCAATAACCGCAGGATGAATAATGGCATTTAGTTTGTGAAGCAGAATGGTATCAGAAAATATTTTAGAACTAATATATTTTTTATCTATTTCAGTATCTGAACTGTAAGTTTCTTTTCCTAAAAGGTCTATTATCTGTGCTTTAATATCTTTATCAAAATAGATCTCACGCGCCACATCATCACTATAAAAAACAGCGCAACCCAATAACTCGAACAACGCTGCCACTGTACTTTTACCGCTTCCTATGCCACCAGTTAAACCTATAACCATGTTACTACTTAATAATTAAAATTTCCACTTCCCTTGGTTCAATACCTAAAATATTTACACCCGGTGGTAAGGCGCTTAAGAACACATTACATTTATTATTCGAATTTATTTTTCCAGGATCGATACTTACTTTAAGCAAAGATGTATCTGCAATACTAAAGGCATTTTGTATACTAGTGAATTTTACATTTGCTTTTGCAGGAAAAATACTTATTTGCTTGTAGTTTTGATTATTAAGTACCGCAATAGGCAAAGTGAGTGTGTGCTCAATTAATTTATCTACTTCAATATAAATTTCTACTTCGCCATCTGATGTACTAATAGATGCGTTAGGTTTGATAATGACAAGGTTTGCAGTATAGCTTTTATTTAAACTTACTAAATTTAATGGTTGAGAATAAACGGTATCTATCTTATTAATATCTGCTGTATCTCCCCATATGGTTATTTGGTCGGGTGTAATAACTGGTTGCCTTGAACCATAACCTTGCAAACATTTTAAATATAAGGGCACCTTTACCGGCACTTTTTTCTGGTGACCATTTTTCTCAGAAAAATAAAGCGTATCGGGACTAATATGTTTTATTTGCGTTTCAAATTTAAAACTGTTTTTAAAATTAATTGTACCGCTACTTAAAATGTAGTTTTGCTGTTTGTTAACCGATTTTAAATTATTGAAATCTATTTCAAGAGGTTTAAACGGCTTACTGGCCAACACCAAAAATAATTTTAAGCCAGAGGCTTTTATATCCACAGTAAGTTGGTTAGGTACTTGCGCCAGTGGTTTTTTATTCTGCGGCAAATTTTTAAATATTACAGGTACAGTTACTGTGTATGTATAAACTGTATTTAATGCCTGCAATATCCAAAGCATTGCGGCTATACCAACGCAAATAAAAAAAGCCGTGGCTTTGCCAGGCTTTAGTTTTTTATTTAAATATGCAGTGTTTGAATTATTCAAACGTTTAAAATTATGGTTGGTTTAAAGTTGCAGTAGCATCTTGCGAAACAGCATTTTTTGAAATTCTCATTTTACTACCGTCTTCAACTTCCATTATAATTGTTCCGTCTTCTTTTATGTCGGCAATCTTTCCATAAATACCACCAATGGTCAATATCTTATCTCCCTTTTTTAAAGCCTCAATATATTTTTTTTGATCTTTTGCTTTTTTCATCTGAGGACGGATCATAAAGAAATAGAAAACAACAATAATTGCTACTAAAGGTAAAAATTGCATTATGGGATTTTGACCCGGTGTTGGTGCGCCCATTAAAATTACTAATTGGTTCATGTTTTGTTTTTTTAGTTTATGATGAAGCGATCTTAGATCTGCTTCATCGGTTTATTTTTAAATTTATCATGAAGTGATATTAATCTACTTCATTGGTTATTTTGCAGTTTCTGCTACTATTATTTCTGTTTTTATTCTTAAGATTCGGGTTGCGGGTTCACAATTTGTAATTATAGTTATTGTTTTATCCTGTATTCCACTTTTGCCCTCGCTGCTAAAAACAACGTTAATTCTGTTTTCTTCTCCTGCTTTTATTGGTTCTTTTGGCCAGTGTGGTACTGTGCAGCCACAACTTCCGCTGGCACCACTAATTATTAAATTCTTAGATCCTGTGTTCTTAAACGTAAATGCATGGCTAACTATTTCGCCTTGAGTAATTTTTCCAAAATCAAATTCCTCTTCTTCAAATTTAATTTCGGGCAGATCTGAATTACTTTTACCATCAGCACTTGCCGTATTATTTACAATATCCGATCCAATTGTACCATCATCTTTAGAGGTACAGGCACAAAGAGAAATTATAAAAGCAGCGATTAGTATTCTTTTCATAACAGGTGGCAAATATAAGCACATTAAAGAGGTTTTAAAACAAAAAAAATCCCAATTGCCTGGGATTTTTTTTAATATTTCTATAAAATTGTTTGGCTTAGAATTTAGCCCTGATCTTTCTCATTTTTCTTTTCTTACCTTTTCCGAAGAAACCATGTCTGGCACGGTAAAAACTACTTTTTCCTCTTATAACATAACTGTAGCTTACGCTCATCGTCATGTATCCATCTTTGTGAGTCTTATCTCCTCTTTTTTGTCCCCAACCGTGTGAATTATAAGCACCGGCATTATCAGAAAGGCCTTGTTGTCCTAATTCAGTAGTTCGTAAGATCAAACCTTGAGTGTAAGCATCACCTGGAGGCGTATCAGGGTAATTACCGCTGATATCATCCAAATAATCACTAAAGGTTTTCCTGTAATTCATTTCAAAACCGATGCGGTGTTTTTTATCCAATGTAAAATAAAAACCTAATCCCATTGGTATATTTAAACCTATCTTTTTGTACTGAACTCCTTCAGAAGCATAAGGCTGCATTTTCACATACTCACCTTTATAAAGACTTTTTGGGTTTGTAAAGTATCCACCAACACCGGCAAAAGCGTAAGCTCTAAATCCATTACGGTAGCGGTAAGTATTTCCAAGGTCATTATTCTCGTAAAAAAACCACTCGCCTGTAAATGCAAGATCAAAAATATCATTCCTAAAATTAAAGTTCCTGTACTTACGACCAGGATTGGTTGATAATTTATCATCACCCTCAATTCTTAAATAATCAAAAGCTAATTTTAAAGAAAGTTTTGGTCTCCACTTATATCTTACAAAAGCACCAGCATTCCAGCGGGTCTTAGCCAACTTCATATCTGCAACAAAATCTCTACGTGTTTTTTCTTTACCACCAATATCACCAAGGTAGTTAGAAGCACCAACAGATCCACCGTAATCCCAAAGCCACTGTGACTTTAAAGTAAAAGTTGAGGAAATAATAAAAAGTAATAATATAAGTTTTTTCATGTATTAATTCAAAGCTCTAAAATACCATCCAAATATAGTAAAAAATTATTAAAAATAAGCAACATTTAATATACGAATAACTTTGTTGCCAGGTTTTAGTTTAAAAACATAATTTTATGCCAAAATTAACAAGAAAAAGCTGCCATGAAAAATAACCGGATCTGTGAATTGTTTAAAATAGAAAAACCCATTATCCAGGCTGGTATGATCTGGTGCAGCGGTTGGGAACTGGCTAGTGCTGTGAGCAATTCAGGTGGACTTGGGCTGTTAGGATCGGGTAGTATGTATCCTGATATTTTAAGGGATCAAATTCAAAAATGTAAGAAAGCAACCAACAAGCCTTTTGGGGTAAATGTGCCACTTTTATACCCCAATATTGAGGACCATATTAAAATTATTATTGAAGAAGGTGTTAAAATTGTTTTTACAAGCGCCGGTAACCCAAAAACATGGACAAAGCACCTTAAAGACCATGGTATTACTGTGGTTCATGTGGTAAGCGCAGTAAAATTCGCATTAAAATGCCAGGAAGCAGGTGTTGATGCCATAGTAGCAGAGGGCTTTGAGGCTGGTGGACACAATGGGCGGGAAGAAACAACCACCCTTGTTTTAATACCGCAGATACGAAAAGCAGTTACTCTACCCTTAATAGCCGCAGGTGGAATTGGTTCGGGAAGTCAGATGGCAGCTGTTTTTGCGCTAGGTGCAGAAGGGGTTCAGGTTGGAAGTCGCTTTGTTGCTACACCTGAGAGCAGCGCTCATCAAAATTTTAAAGACGCCGTTATAAATACTAATGAGGGTGATACTGTTTTAACATTAAAACAATTAACGCCTGTTAGATTAATTAGAAATAAATTCTTTGAACAAGTTGAAACAGCTGAAAAAGAGGGCGCCTCTAAAGAAGAACTAGAGAAACTTTTAGGCAGGGGCCGCGCCAAAAAAGGAATGTTTGAAGGGGACCTAAATGAAGGTGAATTGGAAATAGGGCAGGTGAGTTCGGCCATAAAAGAAATTAAGCCAGCTGCACAAATTGTGGATGAAATAATGACCGATTTTAAAGCTACAATTGAAGCTATGAAATCTTTAGCTTTATAATTTTTTTAGAAGTAATTTTGATATTTAACAGATAAACACTGATCTTAAGCGGGTATGATTGAGTTTGAAAAGTTCACATTAGAGAATAATTTACGGGTTATAGTTCATAAAGATAATAGCACGCCATTGGCCTGTTTAAATATTTTGTATGATGTTGGTGCAAGGGATGAAGATGAGAACAAAACAGGTTTTGCACATTTGTTTGAACATTTAATGTTTGGAGGAAGTGTAAATATTCCAAGTTTTGATGAGCCCTTACAAATGGTTGGAGGAGAAAATAATGCCTTTACTACCAACGATCTTACTAACTATTACTGCACAGTTCCTGCAGAAAATATTGAGACCATGTTTTGGCTGGAAAGCGATCGTATGTTGAGTCTGGCCTTTACAGATAAGAGTTTGGAAGTGCAGCGCAATGTGGTTATAGAAGAATTTAAACAGCGTTATTTAAATCAACCTTACGGCGATGTTTGGTTGATATTACGTCCTTTGGTTTACGAAAAACATCCTTACAAATGGGCAACTATTGGTAAAGAGATCTCGCATATAGAAAATGCTACGATGGATGATGTAAGAGGTTTCTTCAAAAAACATTATACGCCGAGCAATGCTATAATGGTTGTTGCCGGAAATGTGGATGTTGATCAGGTAAAACAATTGGCGAGAAAATGGTTCGAGCCAATTCCTGCAGCTGATAAACCAGTAAGAAATTTACCGGTTGAACCAAAACAAACAAAACCAAAACGTTTAACAGTTGAAAGAGATGTTCCCGCAAGCTCTATTTATAAAGTGTATCATATGTGCGCGCGTGTTGATGAGGAATACCACACTGTAGATATTATTTCTGATATTTTAAGCAGGGGCAACTCCTCACGCTTATATAAAACTTTAATAAAGGAAAAACAATTGTTCAATGATATTAACGCTTACGTAATGGGCGACCTTGATAAAGGTGTTTTTGTTATTAGCGGTAAAATTCCGGATCATGTAAAAATGGAAGATGCCGAACAAGCCATTATTGATGAAGTTGAAAAATTGAAAACAGAATTAGTTGGCGAAATTGAATTACAAAAATGTAAAAATAAAGTAGAATCGAGTTTAACTTTTAGTGAGACGGATGTGTTGACAAAAGCAACCAACCTAGCTATATCAGAGCTATTAGGTAATGCAGAATTAATAAACGAAGAAATAACGCGCTACAGTAAAGTTACTGCCGAAAAAATTAAGGAACAGGCCAACATAATTATTAACGAGAATAATTGTACTACTTTATATTATTTAGCTAAAAAGAAATGATAGACAAAACCTATATTTCAAACCGCTTACAAAAACTGGGCTTTTCAGATTCTGTTTTAAATAGATATGAAGAACATCAGCGCTTTTATCATACAATTGCGCATTTATTGGATGTTGTTCTGCAACTTTCAAAAGTGCAGGATTTTGATGATGAGTTATTTTTAGCAGCCGTTTACCATGATGCCGTTTATGATCCACTAGCAAATGATAATGAAGAAAAGTCTGCCGCTTTATTTTTAGAAGAAGCAAAAAGCACAAAACTTTCTAAAGCACAAAGAGATTCAATTAACCAATTAATATTAGATACAAAAACGCACTCACCTTCAAACGACAAATCGCAGACCTTAATTAAAGCTGATCTGAATATCCTAGAACAACCTCTTGATAAATTAATTGAATACGAACACCAGATCTTTAAAGAATACCAGTTTGTTGATTACAAAGTTTATCAGCCAAAACGTATTGAAGTTTTAAAGAGTTTAAATGTTAATGGAAAATTAAATGCTCTAATTGACTATGTTGCTCACCGTAAACCGCTGATCGGTCTTTTTTGCGGCAGTTTTAATCCCTTTCACAAAGGACATTATAATGTTTTGCAAAAAGCGGAACGTATTTTTGATAAAGTAATTATTTCGTTTGGAAAAAATCCCGATAAAAAAGACAGGACCTGGGATATTCCAAATTCAATTAAAAATCGTCAATTGACAGAGTACTCAGGATTGCTTACAGATCATGTTGAATCTTATGGTTACGATGTAATTGTTGTGCGTGGTTTACGTAACTCAACCGATTTTCAATACGAGCAAAATCAATACCGTTATATCCAGGAATTAATGCCACAGATAAAGATAATTAATATTTTCTGCGATAAAGAATTTGAACATATCAGTTCTTCAGGCATCAGAACTTTAGAAAAATATAACAAACATCAATCTTATTTATTAGATTAACAGATGTTGGTTTTAGAAAAAAATTTCAATAAGCTTTTTTGGTTACTCTGTTCTGTTATTTTTATTATTATCTCGCTTCGTGCTTTTTTAATTCCTTTCAGTCACGATGAAGCAGCTACTTTTTTCTTTTATGTTCAAAGCGATAACTATTTGCCATACAACGCACACGTTTACACAAACAATCATGTACTAAATAGCGCGCTTTCAAATGTCTGTTATCATATTTTAGGCTCGCACCGTTTTGTATTGAGGATCCCCAATCTGCTTGCATTTTTAGTTATGTGTTATGGTATTTACAGGTTATTCAGACATTTAAAAACCATTCCTTCTAAATTAGTTTTGATCAGCTTCTTTTTATTGACCTTTAATTTTCTCGATTTCTTTGAAGTATGCCGTGGTTATGGCTTGTCTTTTGGTTTTATGACATTAGGACTTTCATACTTACTGGATCATTTTTTAAAGAAAGATTTTAGTTACGTTTTATTATTTTCTGTATGCTGGCAATTGGCTCTGGCCGCAAACTTAATATTAGTAGTGGTTTTAACTATTTTACTTTTTTATGTTTTTGTTTTCCAAATTAAGAACAAGGTCTTTTTTACTTTAAAGAACATTGTTCTACAATTAGTAAACGTTTCCCTTCTTGTTTTCTGGATCAAATTTTCTTTCTTTTATAAAGAACAAGGTATGTTGGATTATGGTGTTGGCAGTAACTACTGGACAGTTACCTTTAAAACTCTTATTCTCTTTTTATTCGGAACTGATCAACTATGGATCCAAATTATAAGCATAACTGCAATTGCATTTGTGGTAATATTTGCATTTATTTTATTTTTGAAAAAGCCTTTTTCTTTGTTCAATATCTTTTCATCTACTTTATTTTTTCCGGTTGTTTTTGTTACCTGTGCATTGGCGTTTTATTTACAAAAAATACTGTTGAATATTAATTTTCCTGAAGACAGGACAGGTCTTTTCTTTTATTTATTGTTTGGTTTAGGTTTTGCATTTTTAGTTGATCACCTTGGCAAAATGCCTGCAAATATTGTTGCTTCATGTATTTTATTGGCTTCCTGTTTTCATTTTTTTACAACTATAAATTTTAAAGATTTTACATCGTTATATTATCACACCATGCCAAAAGCGCTTTTTGATAAGCTGACCGATGAATACAAAAAAACAAACCAGATCTTCACCGTTGGCGGCCATCGGGTTCGCGAATTGAATTATGCTTTTTTAAATTACCGTGGCGGTGCCGTTTTAAATCATATGGATGAGTCTGAACAAATGGCTATGAACTGCGATTATTATTATGCTATGAAAAGAGAAAAACCATATTACGATCAGTTCTATGATGAAATAGGAGAAGATAAAACATGGGATAGAGTGCTTTTAAAACGTAAGGAAAAAATAGACAAAAAAGAATTAGTTTCAGTCACCGATAATCCAAACAGTTATACCGGCAATAAAGAGTATTTTGATCTCCTGCGTTTTAATGATAAACTGGTGAGCTCAGGTAATTGCCTGGAGGCCGAAGTAAGCGTGAACTTTAAAAAAATGCCAAAACCATTTAATGGGCAAATAGTTTTTAGTATTGAGAATGAAAAAAAGGAACAGATCTATTTTAAACGAGTACCTTTAAACTGGTTGGCCGATGATCTTAGTGGCGAAACAAAATATTTTAAACTTACAACAGGCGTAACTCCTAAAAAAGGATTTAGCGCTGTTGTCTTTATTTGGAATATTGATAAACAGGAAGTGGAATATAAACTAAACTATATTAAAATACATGAACTAAGCGGCAAAGGCGTTAATTTTTCTATCCCTGCAAAATTCTATCCTTTAATTGAATCAATTACAAAAACATCTCTTTTATAATATGCTAAACAGACTAGAAACTCCGGCCTTTAAAACAATCGATAAGATCGATATCATTAAAGCAAAAAAAGAAAAACTAAATAATGGAATTGATTTCTTTTCAATAAATGCCGGTAGCCAGGAAATAACAAAGATTGAATTTGTTTTTAAAGCAGGTATGTATTATCAATCGGCGGCCTTAATTGCATCTACGGCCAATACGCTCATCGAAAGTGGTACCAAGTCATACACAGCCAATCAAATTAGTGATGGCATTGATTTTTTTGGTTCTTTTTTAGAATTGGAAGTAGGACAGGATTTTGCGATCGTAACTTTATATTCTTTAAATAAATACCTTGATGAAAGTTTAAAATTTATTGAGGAAGTAATAAAATCTCCTATTTTTCCTGCCGATGAGTTTAAGATCCATCTCGCCAATAAAAAGCAAAAGCATCTTATCAATTCTCAAAAGGTGGATATATTAGCGCGCAGGGAATTTACTGAATTGTTATTCGGGAAAGAACATCCCTACGGAGTGCAGGTAAAAGAAAACGATTTTGAGAGAATTACTTTAGATGACATCAAAACATTCTTTAACGATCATTACCACTCCGGCAATTGTACCATCATTGCTTCAGGATATCTTCCAAACGACATTCTCAATACCTTAAATACTTTTTTTGGAAATAATAGCTGGGGAAATACTACAAAGATCAATACAAAAACTGTTGCCATTGAAACAACCAAACAACAAAAACATTTTATTGAAAGACCCGATGCAATTCAATCTGCCGTTAAGGTTGGGAGATTATTATTCAACAAAACCGATCCTGATTATTTTAAGTTCCAGGTATTAAATACTATTTTAGGTGGTTATTTTGGTTCGCGTTTAATGGCAAACATCCGCGAGGATAAAGGATACACTTACGGTATTGGCAGCGGACTGGCTTCATTCGTAAATGGTGGTTATTTTGCCATCTCTACAGAAGTTGGAGCTGATGTTACCAAACAAACTTTGGAAGAAATATATAAAGAACTGGCCGGCTTACGCAAAGATCTTGTTTCTGATAATGAATTAGAAACAGTAAGAAATTATATTTTAGGTCATTTTTTAAGAAGTGTAGATGGTCCATTTTCTTTAGCCGATAAATTTAAAGGTATTTGGGAATTTGGTTTGGATTACTCGTATTTTGACAATTATTTTAAAGCCGTAAAAACGGTGACGCCAAAGGAATTGCGCGACCTGGCTAACAAATACCTGAAAGAAGAAGACCTTATTGAGTGCGTGGTAGGTAAAATGTAGGCAAATGAACTAAAACCGCTATTAAACTTAATTTTTTATTCTTATTTTTGAACCTATTACAATTAAAGCTATGAGAGTTATTGAATTTAGAGAAGCCTTAAGGGAAGCCATGTCGGAAGAAATGCGACGTGATGATAAGATATTTTTAATGGGTGAAGAAGTTGCCGAATATAACGGCGCTTACAAAGTTAGTAAAGGTATGTTAGCTGAATTTGGCGAGAAACGTGTAATTGATACACCAATTGCTGAACTTGGATTTGCAGGTATCGCTGTTGGCGCTGCTTGTAATGGCTTGCGACCAATTGTTGAATTTATGACATTTAACTTTAGCCTTGTGGCTATTGACCAAATAATTAATAGTGCTGCAAAAATATATAGTATGAGTGGTGGCCAATATAATTGTCCAATTGTATTTCGTGGGCCAACAGCCAGCGCAGGTATGTTAAGCTCTCAACACTCGCAAGCCTTTGAAAATTGGTTTGCCAATTGCCCGGGTTTAAAAGTTATTGTACCAAGCAATCCATACGATGCAAAAGGTTTATTAAAAAGTGCTATTCGCGATAACGACCCTGTAATTTTTATGGAGAGTGAGCAAATGTATGGAGATAAAGCAGAAGTGCCTGAAGAAGAATACACCATTCCAATTGGCCTGGCTGATGTTAAGCGCGAAGGAACTGATGTAACCATTGTTTCATTCGGAAAAATAATAAAAGTAGCTTATGCTGCTGCAAAAGAATTAGAAGCAGAAGGAATAAGTGTTGAGATAGTTGATCTTAGAACAGTGAGACCAATTGATTATGAAACTGTAATTAAATCGGTTAAAAAAACAAACCGTTTGGTTGTTTTAGAAGAGGCCTGGCCATTGGCAAGTATCTCAACTGAAATAGCTTTTAAAGTACAAAAAGATGCATTTGATTATTTAGATGCACCTATTTTAAGAATTACAACTGCCGATACACCTTTACCTTATGCACCAACTTTAATTGAAGCAAGTTTACCAAACGTTGCGCGAGTAATTAAAGCCGTTAAGGAAGTTATGTACGTTAATAAATAAATTACGATGCAATACCGTTTGCCAGTAGTTAAGCCCTCAAACCCAAAATGGATAGAGACGGTAATGGCAAATTTCTCTTTTTTTCTTCAGGATCATGCCGGTTGTGAGCGTAAAGCTTCGGCCTCTGCCATGAGCCTTGTTGCTAAATATCCAAACAGGGTAGAGATCATTCCCGAATTAATTGATACAGCACTTGAAGAAATGGAACACTTCAGAGATGTTTACAAATTATTGCAAGCCCAAGGCATTCAATTACAACACGAGATCACTGAAGATCTATATGTAAAAGAACTTTTAAAACTTTGCCGTACAGGGCGTGATGAACATTTTATGGATCGTTTACTTTTGGTTTCAGTAATTGAGAATAGGGCAGCTGAGCGTTTTAAATTGATCTATGAACATTTACAGGAAGGCGACCTCAAAAAATTCTATCATCAATTGTGGGCCAGCGAAGCAAAGCATGGCGATCTATTTGTAAAAATGGCTTTAAACTATTTTGATGAAGATTCCGTATATAAAAGACTACACGAATTAAACAATGCCGAAGGCGAAATATTAGATGCTATGCCAATTACAGGCAAACTTCATTAGTACATGCGAATAGCTTTAATTACAGATGGAATTTGGCCTTATGTTTTAGGCGGTATGCAAAAGCATTCGTATTACCTCTGTAAATATTTAGCACAAAAAAAAGTACGGGTAGATCTTTATCATTTTAATCAAAGTACTTACGATATTTCAAAATTGGAGTTTTTTTCGGAGGAAGAAAAACATTTCATTACTTCAACAGTAGTTGATTTTCCAAAAAGCTCTTCTTTACCCGGACATTACATTCGCAATTCATACACACATTCAAAATTAATTTTTGATGCGCTTAAAGATAAATTGCATAGCTATGATTTCATTTATACCAAAGGTTTTACAGGCTGGTATTTAATTGAGCAAAAGAATGCCGGTAAAATAAAATGTTGTAAAGTAGGAGTGAAGTTTCATGGGTACGAAATGTTTCAGAAAGCACCTGATCTGAAAACTAAATTGCAGCATCAATTTTTATTACGGAAACCCGTAAAAGATATCTCGCGAAAGGCTGATTTTGTTTTTTCTTATGGTGGAAAAATTACAGAGATCATTAAATCAATTGGTGTTGATCCAAAACATATTATTGAATTACCTTCGGGTGTAGAGGCACAAGCAGTTTCAAAAGAAATAAGACCAACCGGCGACACATTGAAATTTTTGTTTCTTGGGCGTTACGAGCGCAGAAAAGGTATTGAAGAATTAAATTCTGCGATTCAGTTACTTGATAAAAAACGAAAAGTAGAGTTTCATTTTATAGGCCCGATCCCAACTGATAAACAATTACAAAACAAAATTGTTATTTATCATGGCGAGATTCGTGATAAAGTAAAACTAACTGAATTAATAAAAAATTGTGACGTATTGCTTTGTCCGAGCTGGAGTGAAGGAATGCCCAATGTAATTTTAGAAGCAATGGCAAACGGATTAACAGTTTTAGCCACAGATGTTGGGGCAGTAAACGTTTTAGTGAATGAAAGAACCGGTTATTTAATTAGTAATTCAAGCCCTGAATTAATAAAAAATACTTTAGTAAATATCATTAACTTTACAAATAATGAAATTGATTCAAAAAAGCAAAATGCCTTAGATCTGATCAAGCGAGATTTTGTTTGGGAAAATTTAATTGAACGTTTTTTAAAAATCATATAATGAAATATTTAATTCTATTTTTTACAATTGTAATTATTTTAATTTCCTGCACAAAAAAAGTAGGGAAGAATCCTGAATTGGCTTATTCAGACTTCGCCATGTTAGATAGCATAAACGCTGCCGGATTTACCTATTACAAGAATGATCCTAATACATTTCTTCCCGGCACAAATGGTCCGCATGGCCCTTATAAATTACGTTTTAATAAAATTGGCTTTAATGCTTTAACCGATAATGGTAAATTGCCTACAGGTATATCAATGCCAAATGGCTCTTTAATTGTAAAAGATGTTTACGATGGAAATAATAATATTAAATATTATGCCTTTATGTATAAACGATCTGGAAGTTGGCTCTGGGGCGAGATAAAACCCAATAAAGAAGTTTTATATAGTGTAAATAGAAATCCTTTTACCTGCATTAATTGCCACAGTCAAACAGGTCACCGAGACCTTGTGACCACTTTTTATTTTCACTGATCTTGCGCCTAAGGTATAGTAATGATTGTTTTGTAGATATTTTTTTTGTAAATTTATTAATACCAACTACAACAAAAAAAGATTCCTATGAAAAAATTGTTTATTCAAATCATCTTTATTGCTTTATTCTTTATTTCAGTAAATAATAATGCTCAGATCATTAACACATTTGCTGGAAATGGGTTATACGGCTTTAGCGGAGATGGCGGCTCTGCTACTAACGCACAATTATATGGAGCAATGTACGTTGCTTTTGATGGAGCAGGCAATGCTTATATTGCCGACCGGGTTAATGCTAGAATTCGGAAGGTAACTACAGCCGGTATTATTTCTACATTTGCAGGGAATGGTAATACAAATAGCGCAGGAGATGGAGGATTAGCAATAAACGCATCAATTGGCGACCCATATAGCGTTGCGGTAGACATATCAGGTAACGTATATATTGCAGAGGCTGGTAATAATCGTATCAGAAAAATAAATACATCCGGAATAATATCAACAATTGCTGGAACAGGGGTTGCAGGTTTTAGTGGTGATGGTGGGCAAGCAGTAAACGCTAAATTAGACGAACCTCATAGTGTTGCTGTTGATGCTGCGGGTAACATTTATATTACAGATCATAATAATAGTAGGATCAGGAAAATAAATACTTCAGGAATAATTTCAACTTTTGCGGGTACCGGAGTTGATGGTTTTAACGGTGATGGTTTGCAAGCAACAAGTACTCAATTATTTGATCCGGCAGCTGTAAGTTTTTACGGAGGTGATATTTATATTGCTGATGGCGCTAATTTCCGTGTGAGAAAAGTAAATTCAGCAGGCATCGTTTCTACCGTTGCAGGTTGTGGCAACTGTGCAGTGCTCGGTGATGGTGGACCCGCTATCAATGCACAATTAAGCAACACCCGTGGTGTTGCTTTTGACGCAGTGGGTAATATGTATATTGCTGACTATGGTTATGAACGGGTGAGAAGAGTAGGTATAAATGGCATCATTACCACATTTGCAGGAACAGGCATAATGGGTTATAGCGGCGATGGAGGTGCACCAACCGCTGCTCAAATTCAATCTCCGAACCAGGTTATTTTTGATGCGTTTGGAAACCTTTATATCTCTGAGAATTTTAATAGCGTTATTAGAAAAATAACATCTATTCCTAATACCATTAAGCAGTATGAAATAAATATTAATGATTTCGTAATTTATCCAAATCCATCTAACGCATTTGTAAATATTGAATCTAAAGTAGCAGGAGAGAAAAATGCGATCTTATTTAACTGTCTTGGTGAAGAAGTGAATAAAACTACTTTCGGATCAGATTTAAAAATAGATGTATCTCAACTAGCGCAAGGTATTTACTTTCTTACAATTATTGACAACCACAGTTCCCTTACTAGAAAAATAGTTGTTGAGCATTAAAATTTAATCTACCCAATCGGCAATAAACAAATTGGTATCTCTTGTGCCACCGTTGGTTCTGTTAGAAGAAAAAATTAATTTTTTACCATTTGGCGAGAACATTGGAAAAGCATTAAAGATGCTTTGATTGGTGATTTGTTCTAAGCCCGTACCATCTTCATTCACCATAAATAATTGAAAGTCGTAACCCTTTTTACTGTGATGGTTACTTGAAAAGATTATTTTATTTCCACCCGGATGGTAAAATGGTGCCCAGTTGGCTTTACCTAAATGTGTTACTTGTTTTAAGTCGCTGCCATCTACATTACACGTATACAACTCCATTGCAGTTGGCGCTACAAGCCCTTGTGCTAATAACTCTTTGTATTCTTTTACATCTGCTTCTTCTGTTGGACGAGATGACCTGAAAACTAATTTTTTTCCATCAGGAGAAAAAAACGCACCGCCATCATAACCCAAACCAAAAGTAATTTGTTTTTGATTTTTACCATCAATATCCATCGTCCACAATTCAAGATCACCGCTTCTGTCACTCGTAAAAACAATTTTATCTCCTTTTGGTGAAACGGTAGCTTCTGCATCATAGCCCTCTGTATCCGTTAATTGTTTAGTGATTTTTCCTTCCAGATCGGCAATATAAATATCAAAGCTTTTATAAACTGCCCATAAATACTTTCCTTTTATTTCTGGCACAGGCGGGCAATCATCGTTACTTTTATGTGTAGAAGCATATAAAATATGTTTACCATCCTTTAAAAAATAGCTACAAGTGGTGCGGCCTTTGCCACTGCTTATCATATTGGGTTTGTAGGTTGAATCTTTTGCTGCTTTCTCAATATCTAAATTAAAGATCTGGTCGCATTTTAAACCCCATTTAGCATTGTTGCTCTGGAAAGAGGCATACTTGCCGTCAAAGCTAAAATAAGCCTCAGCGTTATCGCCACCATGGGTTAACATTTTTAAGTTCTTTAAATGTTTTTCATCCTGCGCAATAGCTGTAATTGCTGTAAATATTAACCCGGTTAAAATGGTAAGTTTAGTTGTCATAATAAAAGAATGCCGTTAAAAACCGTTAAGATACTACTTTGTACGAAAAAATAATAGTTACATTTATAAACTATTGTATAAATAAACTGTTTTTAAATGCAAGACATGAAAGAAATGAAATTGCCTGTAGGAACAAAAGCGCTTATTTTATCAAAATTTTATTACGGCGTATTAAGTAAAAGCCTCGAAAACCTTGATCTGGAGCGCTATTATTCAGTTCTTTACTTTTTAAACGAGAACAATGGTTGCAACCAGCAATGCATTTGTAATAATCTGGCAATTGATAAAACGGCTATGGTTAAAGTTATTGATCACTTAATAAAATCAGATCTGGTTGATAGGGTCATAAACCCCGATGATAGAAGAGAGCACTTTATAAAATTGACAAAAAAAGGTATTAAACAAACCGAAGAAGTTGTGAGGTCTTTTATGGCTATTGACGCTGAGATCTTTTCTAACGTTACTAAAGAAGACCAGGAAACATTTAATAAAGTATTGGATCGGCTTTCGCTTAATTTAAAGGCATTACCATCCAATGATCTGTTCTTTAATTATAAAAAAACCGGCAGAAAGAAAAAAATAACTTCTACTAAAGCACATTAAAATGAAAAAGATACCCGCATGGATAATTATTCTTATAGTAATTGCGCTGTTAATTGGCTCTAAATTTCTTTTCTTCTCCAAAAAAGAAGAGAAGATGGGTGTTGCAGGCAAAAACAAGAATAGCATGCCAATTGCTGTTAATTATTATGTTTTAGATCCTATTGCTTTAAGTAATGATATTTTCACCACCGGCAAAATTGGTGCATTGAACCAGATAGAAATTATGCCTGAAGTAAGTGGAAAGGTAACAGCTATTTATTTTAAAGAAGGTGAAACGGTGACTAAAGGCTCTGCGTTAATAAAATTAAATGATGCCGATCTTCAGGCACAATTATTAAAATCAAAAACGCAATCAAAGTTATCTGAACAAAAATTAGATCGTCTAAAAAAATTAATGGCTGTTAATGGTATCAGTCAGGAAGAATTGGATATTCAGGAAAACGAGTTAAATGCCTACAAAGCCGACCAGGCTTATATTACAGCTCAACTGGCCAAAACAAATATCACTGCGCCATTTACCGGAGTAATTGGTTTAAAGAATATAAGTGAAGGTTCTTTTGTGAATTCAACTACTGCTATTGCTTCATTGATACAGGTAACGCCTTTATATGTTGAGTTCTCTGTTCCTGAAAAATATATCTCTCTCTTTAAAAAAGGAATATCAGTAAAGTTCTCAAACGATAATGTAGATGGCGCCAAAACATATTCTGCAACTATATATGCTATAGAACCGCGCATAGACGAAACCACTAAAACAATTAAAGCACGGGCTATGTATAATGGCAACATGACCTTTTATCCAGGAAGTTTTGTAAAAGTGTTTGTTAACCTTAGCGAAACAAAAAACACCTTAATGGTGCCTACACAAGCGGTAATTCCAACATTAAAAGGGCAAAAAGTTATTGTAAGTAAGAATGGTATTGCAACCGATGTTTTTGTAACTATTGGTGTTCGTACAGATGACAAGATACAAGTATTGGAAGGTTTAAGTATTGGTGATACAGTTGTTACTACCGGCCTTTTATCTATTAGAAAAGAGTCTAAATTAAAACTATTAAAAGCAGGTAACTAAAATGGATCTGGCATCACTAAGTGTAAAACGTCCCGTATTGGCAATAGTAATGTCTATTATTATTGTGCTTTTTGGAGCCATAGGTTTTAATTATTTGGGTATCCGCGAGTATCCTTCTGTCGACCCTCCTGTAATTACGGTGCGCACAAGTTACACAGGTGCAAATGCAGATGTTATTCAATCTCAGATTACCGAACCACTTGAGAAAGCAATTAACGGTGTTGATGGCATCCGTTCTATTTCTGCCTCTTCAAATCAAGGCTCAAGTGTTATTACAATTGAATTTAATCTGAGTTCTAATTTAGAAGCAGCTGCAAATGATGTGCGTGATAAAGTTTCGCAAGCTGTAAAACAGTTACCGCAAGATATTGATGCACCACCGGTTGTTTCAAAAGCAGATGCAAATTCGGATGCTATCATATCAATGACCATTTTAAGTGACACGCGTTCGTTATTAGATGTAAGTGATTATGCAGAAAATGTTATCGCACAAAATCTACAAACTATTTCCGGTGTAAGTTCAATTCAGATCTGGGGACAACGTCGTTATTCGATGCGCATACGTTTAAAGCCTGATCAGTTAGCTGCATACAAGTTAACTCCTCTAGATGTAAAACAAGCGTTAGATCGTGAGAATGTAAATTTACCTTCCGGAAAGATTGAGGGTAACAAAACAGAATTAACCGTTAATACTATTGGCAGATTATCTTCTGTAGCCGAATTTGAGAACATGATCTTAAAAGAAGACGCCAGCAATATTGTGCGTTTAAAAGATGTTGCAAAAGTAGAATTAGGTGCCGAGAACGAAGAAACAATTCTAAAGGAATCAGGAACTCCTATGATAGGTCTGGCTTTGGTGCCACAGCCCGGTGCTAATTATATTGATATTGCCAACGAATTTTATAAGCGTTATGACCTGATCAAAAAAGAACTTCCAAAAGATTACACCATAAATATTGCTTTGGATAATACACGCTTTATTAAAAAATCTATTATTGAAGTAGGAGAGACACTTGCAATAGCATTAGTTCTTGTAATTCTTATTATCTTTTTATTTTTCCGGGATTGGTTAATTGCGTTTCGTCCTTTAATTGATATTCCTGTTTCTCTTATTGGTGCCTTTTTTATTATGTACTTAATGGATTATTCTATTAATGTACTAACGCTTTTGGCCATTGTGCTTGCAACAGGTTTAGTGGTTGATGATGGAATTGTGGTAACTGAAAATATTTTTAAAAAGATAGAAAAAGGTCTCTCGCCAAAACAAGCCGCTATTGAGGGAACAAGAGAAATTACAACGGCTGTTATTATCACATCGCTTACTTTAGCAGCAGTATTTATGCCTGTAATTTTCTTAGAAGGCTTTGTAGGTCGATTATTCAGAGAGTTTGGTGTTGTTATTGCCGGCGCTGTGTTGATCTCAGCTTTTGTATCGCTTACATTAACACCAATGCTAAATGCAAAACTAGTTAGAAAAGATCCAACCAAAAAAAGTAAATTCTATTTATGGTCAGAGCCTTACTTTGTTGCGCTAGACGTTTGGTTTAAGAACAGCATTACCAACTTTTTACAAAAAAGATGGTGGGCACTTGTTATACTGATTGTATCTGGTGTAGCCATTTATATTTTCGGATCTCAACTTCCTTCAGAGCTTTCACCATTAGAAGACCGTAACTGGCTTAGGTTAACTGTTAGCGCCCCTGAAGGCACATCTTTCGAATCTACAGATGCTTTAATGGATAAGCTCTCTACTTTTATTGGTGATTCAGTTCCTGAAAAAAGAGTTTGTTTAACGGTAACGGCTCCGGGCTTTGCAGGTTCCGGTGCGGTAAATACAGGTTTTGTTCGTTTGGCTTTAAGCCCTGCTGGCGAACGTAAACGCACACAAGGAGAAATTGCCGCATACATTACTAAAAATATTTCGCAATTCCCGGAAGGTAAAGTATTTGTTATCCAGGAACAGTCTATCTCCTCTGGCGGCGGACCAAAAGGCACTTTACCTGTTCAATTCGTACTTCAAACAAATGATTTTAATAAGCTTCGTGAAAAATTACCTAAGTTCTTAGAACTGGCAAATAAAAATCCAACCTTCCAGGGTGTTGATGCCAATTTAAAATTCAATAAGCCTGAATTGGTAATAGAAATTCTTCGAGACAAAGCTAAGACCTTAGGTGTTTCGATTGCTGATGTGGCGCAAACTATTCAATTAGCTTTAAGTGGTCAACGTTTTGGTTATTATATTAAAGGCGATAAACAATATCAGGTATTAGGCCAGGTAAACCGTGAGAATAGGGATGATCCAAAAGATATTAAAGAGCTATACGTTAGAAATACCAATGGCGAAATGATCCAGTTAGATAATATCATTAATATTGAAGAACAAAGTAGTCCACCACAATATTATCATTATAACCGTTATCAATCTGCCACAGTTTCTGCCGGATTAGCTCCCGGCAAAACAATTGGCGATGGTATTGATGCCATGAACCAGATCGCAACACAGGTGTTAGACGATAGTTTTAATACAGCTTTAACCGGTGCATCAAGGGATTTTTCAGAAAGTTCTTCTAATATTATTTTTGCTTTTGTGTTGGCTTTGGTTTTAATCTATTTATTGCTGGCTGCTCAATTCGAGAGTTTTGTGGAACCATTGATAATTATGTTTACAGTTCCAATGGCTCTGTCTGGTGCTTTATTCTCACTTTGGTACTTTAACCAGACCTTAAATATTTTCAGTCAAATTGGTATGATTATGTTAATTGGATTAGTAACAAAGAATGGTATTTTGATCATTGAGTTCACTAACCAACTTCGCAAAAAAGGGTTAAATGTAAAAGAGGCTTTAATAGAAGCATCAACTGCGCGTTTACGCCCGATATTAATGACAAGCCTAGCAACAGTTTTGGGTGCATTACCAATTGCGATGGCTTTAGGCGCAGGTTCTAAAAGCAGGATGGGAATGGGTATTGTAATAATCGGCGGTTTATTATTATCAATGATATTGACACTTTTTGTTATTCCGGCCATGTATTCTTATTTAGTAAAAGATAAAAAGATAGATGATGAAACTATTTAAATGTTTTTTTATTGTTGTTGGCTTTTGTAATTGTTTGATTGCACAAGATCTTTTAACCGTAAACGATGCCATCAAAATTGGTCTTGAAAAGAATTATTCTGTTTTGATCGTAAAAAATAATCAGGAAATTGCCAAAGCACAGAATAATTTTGGAAATGCCGGTATGTCGCCAACCGTTAGTTTAAATGCAGGCTTAAACGCTGCGAGTCTAAATTCTCATCAGGAATTCAACACAGGTGTGGTGCAGGATAGAACAGGGGCAAAAACAAACAATCTGGCAGCTTCGGTTAATGCCAACTGGATGGTATTTGACGGTTTAAGGATGTTTGCTGTTAAAAAAAGATTAGAATTGAATGAAGGACTTTCTGCCATACAATTAAAACAGCAAATGGAAAATACGGTTTATGATATTATTGTAAGCTATTATAATATTGTAAGAACAGTTGAATTAATAAAAGCCGCAAAACAAAACTTAACTATTTACGAAGAAAGAAAAAAGTTAGCCAAAATTAAGTTAGAGATCGGTTCTGATTCTAAAGTCGATCTTTTACTTTCGCAATCGGATGAGAACAAAGCTAAAAGTACCATCATACAATTAGAGTTGCAGTTATTGAACGCAAAAGTTGCTCTGAATAATTTATTGAACAAACCGGTAGATACTGATTTTAAAACCAGCGATTCCATCATCATAAATTTCGATCCGGCAATAGACGAATTAAAAAAAGGTACATCAACAGCCAATAGTAATATTCTTATTTCAAAACAAAATGAATTAATATTTGCACAGGGTATTAAAGAGGCAAGGTCTGCAAACTTGCCTATGGTACAATTGAACGGTGCTTATAATTTTACACGTAACCAAAGCCAGGCCGGGATCATTTTTTTAAGTCAACAAAACGGTTTAAATGGAGGTATTACTGCCAGCTGGTTGATCTTTAACGGAAATAGAAATAGCCGTTTGGTAAAAGAACGGAATATCCTGACATTGAATCAAAAATATTTTACAGAGCAAACCCAGCAGGTGATTGATGGTGTTGTTTATGTAAATTACAAATCCTATTTATTAAATAAACAAATTGTAGCGCTTGAGCTTCAGAATTTAAAAGATTCAAAAGAAGTATTGGATGTTTCTTTAGAAAGATATAAAATTGGGAAAGCAAATTTATTGGAGACTATTGAGACACAGAAAAATTTAGAAGACGCGCAAACAAGATATATCAACGCATTATATGCTATTAAAATATCTGAAACAGAACTTTTGCGAGCAACAGGAGCTCTGGTAAAATAAATTTTTACTATTTCCAAAACTTTTCGTTAATTTTAGTAATTATCATTGAAATTTTAACTATGAAAAAAATTCTCACACTCACCATCACTATTTGTATTTTTTTAAGTTTTGCATTTATAACACCATGTGACAGCCTGCTTTTTTTTAAACAAGGCGCAAGCACTGTTATGACATCTTATAATAAAGATAACAAGGTTACCGGGAGTGTGAAAACAACATACAAAACTGTAACAAAAAGTGGGGATGGTGCAATTGTTACCGCCAATCAAGAAAATTTTGATAAAAAAGGAAAAGCGGATTCTAACAGAGACTTTACAATTAAATGTAGTAAAGGCAATTTGTATTTTGATTCAAAAACATTATTAGCCTCCGATCAGACGGATGCCTATAAAAACATGGAAATGAAAATGGAGGGGGAGGATATGGAAATACCTTCGAAACTTACAGTTGGCGATTTACTTAAGGATGTTAATATAAAATTTTCTTTCAGTTCAAAGGATGGATCGCCAATGCCACCAATAAATCTAACGCTTAAAATTACAAATCGTAAAGTTGAATTAAAAGAATCGGTAACAACCCCCGCCGGTACTTTTGAATGTTATAAAATAACCGAAGACATTGAGATGAAAAGTATTTTTACTTCTAATTTTAAATCCATAAACTGGTTCAGTTTTGAAGCAGGAAATGTAAAAACAGAGAGCTACAAGGAAAACGGGAAATTTTTAAGTAAGTCTGAATTAACCGAGATCAAAAAATAATTTCCGCTACGCTTTATATTTAAAATTAAGATAATAAACTTACTTACTAAAACGCATCTGGAATACTCCCCAAAAAGCTTCTTTAAAGATCTTTGTGCTCATTTTACTTACACCTTCCACACGGTCAACAAAAGTGATAGGTACTTCTACAATTTTAAAGCCCTTTTTATAAGCGCGATATTTCATTTCTATCTGGAAAGCATAACCCATAAACTTGATCTTATCAAGTTCTATAGTTTCTAAAACTTTTCGTTTATAACACTTAAATCCGGCAGTAGTATCTTTAACATTGAACCAAAGGATCATTCTTACATACACAGATGCGAAGTAAGATAAAAGAATACGCTTCATATCCCAATTACTTACGTTGCCGCCTTTTACATAACGTGATCCCACAGCAACATCAGCACCATTTTCGCAGGCAGAAAGTAAACGCTCCAGATCTTTTGGATTATGACTGAAATCGCAATCCATTTCAAAAATAAAATCGTAATCGCGCGCCAAGGCCCACTTAAACCCATGAATGTAAGCAGTACCTAAACCTAGTTTTCCTTTACGTTCTTCAATATGTAATTTATTAGAGAATTCTTTTTGAAGTTCTTTTACCTTATTAGCAGTGCCATCAGGCGAACCATCGTCAACAATCAGTAATTCAAACTCACGAGTTAATGAAAAAACGGCACGTACCATTTTATCAATGTTCTCAATTTCATTGTATGTAGGTATTATTACTAAATTCTTGCCCATTAACGCCTCTAATATAACTATAATGCTTTTAAATAGTAACAAAAAAAAAGCAATTATATTGTTCTTTTAAATAATTTTACCAATTGCCGGCTTTAAAATTTAAATACTTGAACTTTATACACACACATACAAAACAACTTCTTGTTTTGCTGGTTCTAATTTTCTCTGCTAATTCCGGATTTTCTCAAGCTGATTCTATAATACCAAAAAAAAGGTATAAGATCTCAGGTTTCCCGGTTTTGTTTTATACACCCGAGACCCGCTTTGGTTTTGGAGCTGCTGGTATTTGCACTTTTAATTTTAAAAAAGATAGTCTGCGTGCCCCAGTCTCAAGTTTTAATTTGGGTTTTGCATACACACAAAACAACCAGGTATTATGTTATTTACCTTTTACTTTATTCTTTAAAAACCGCACTTATCAGTTGTATGGCGAAGTAGGATACAACAAATACACTTACAATTTTTATGGAGTAGGTAACGATATACCAAAAGATTATGTGGAAAAATACGGCGTAGAATTTCCACGTTTAAGAATTACTGCCTTAAAAAAAATAAGCAAACATTTTTACGTCGGGCCACGCTATGCCTTTGATAACTTTAGTTTATTTAAACTGGATACAGCAGGATATTTGATAAAAAAAGAAATACCAGGCTCTAAAGGTGGTTATGTATCAGGCTTTGGCATTGTTACAGTTTATGATAGCCGAGATTATGTTTTTTATCCTTCAAAAGGTTTTTTTGGTGAATTGGTTCTGTTTCGTGATGATAAACTTACCGGAAGTTCGTTTAATTACACACGGATTGCATTTGATGCAACAAAATATTTTAGTTATAAAGAAAATATCTTAGCGCTTAATCTCTATACTATTTATTCAGATTCAGACCTTCCTTTTTTTCAGATGGGGATCTTAGGCGGGATGAAAAAAATGCGTGGTTTTTATGAGGGCAGGTACAGGGATAACAATCTTTTGGTCTTTCAGGCAGAATACAGAAGGCATCTTTTCTGGCTTTTAGGTTTCACGGTTTTTGCAGATGCCGGGCAGGTAGCTAAACGTTATGATGCTTTTAATGATAAGAACTGGCGTTATACCTATGGCTGTGGCTTACGATTAACAATGGATAAGGTGCAAAAGATCAACTTACGCGTGGATATTGGGATAGGTGACAACAAGGTCCTTCCTTACTTTACAATTGGCGAGGCTTTTTAAGAACTTTTGCCTGTTAAAAACCCTTCATTTTTCCCAAAAAGCAATTCCATTTTTGACTAAATTTGATTAAACATAAAACCAAACCTATGAAAAAACTTTACATGCTAATTTTATTAACCACTGCTGCTTTTTCATTAAAGGCACAATACACTTTAACTAGTGCCTCAAATCCCATTATTGGTGATATGGAAAAAACGTGGAAAGCAGATACGTTAACCCCTAATGGCCTATATCCTGCTGGCGGTACAAACCAAATTTGGAATTTTAGCGGCATAGTTGTTTCTCCAACAACAACACCTTTAACTACTACCTATGTTGCCGTTTCTGCGGCACCAAACGCCAGTCTTTATGGTTCTGCTAACATGGCAGCAACCTCTGATGGTATTACATACGAAATGAGTAATTACAGTAGTACAAGTATCACTCAATACGGTTCAACAAACAACTCTGTATCTATCGTTTATCAAAATCCCGAATTGCTTGCCAATTTGCCGCTTACATATGGTACTTTTTGTACCGATACCTATTCTGCCAGTTATACTGAAAATAGTACACCTGTATCAAGAAATGGTACTGTTAGCACTACAGGTGATGGAACAGGAACATTAAATATGCCGGGTAATAAAAATTACACAAATGTTTTACGTATTAAATTACAGGTTACACAAATAGAGAATTATGGAGCCTTTGCTACTGTTACCGCAACAATAAAAGGTTATGTATATTTAAACGCTTCAAGTAAATTTTCGATACTTTCAACAAATGTTTTCACATTCACACAGGTATCAGGTACTACAACATCTACATTTTATGGAAAATCAGTTCAGGTTGGGGATATGTATTTTACAGGGATAAGTGAAAACAATAACACAACCAACTTTAATATCTTCCCAAATCCTTCTGCTAACAAAGAGATCTCGATACAATTTTCGCCGGCAATAAACGATAGTTATGAATTAATTGTTTTTAATGCTTTAGGTCAGGAAGTAAAACATCTTTCTTATGCAAATATGCCTGTAGGAGATCATACCGAGAAAGTTAATTTATCTGAGCTTAATAGTGGATTATATAATATTAGATTAAAAAGCAAGAACCACCAAAGCACTCAAAAGTTAATTGTTGATTAATTTTCAATTATCATAATTTTAGGAGCCGGGATCTTTTCCGGCTCTTTTTTTGTGCTTTTTGTTGTAAATATTGTAAAAACAATTTGCAACTGTGCGCTTTTATAGTTGGCATTATCCTTATTTTGCAATAGTGAAAAAGTTTAATGTTAGAGTATATGGCATTTTAATGCAAAATAATACTGTTTTAGTGTCTGACGAGTACATTAAAGGCAATAAGATCACCAAATTTCCGGGTGGTGGACTTGAGTTTGGAGAAGGCACCAAAGATTGTGTCATTCGCGAATTTAAAGAGGAACTTGACCTTGATATCGAGATACTGGACCACTTTTACACCACCGATTTTTTTGTTGCATCATCATTTCATACAAATAGCCAGGTAATTAGTATCTATTATTTAGTAAAAGCTAAAAGTAAAGCCAGTTTTAAGGTAAGTTTAACCGCACATAATTACGATAAAAAAGAAGGTGCACAGGCATTACGCTGGATAGATATTAAACAATTAAAAGATTCAGACCTTACATTGATAATTGATAAAAGAGTAGGTGAGATGCTTATTAAAAAATTCGGTTAATCATACAATTTTTTTAACCACATAGAAACATAGAAAAAAGATATTGCTAACCGCCAAGGGGAGACGCATAAATTTTCTTCGCCAGCGAAGAAAATACTATGTTGTGCTATTTGGGGTTTTGAAATCCCTTTAAAAAACTATGTGTCTATGTGGTTTAAATTTTATTTGTTATTTATCTATCACTTCAAATTTACACTGCACACTTTCTCCATTCGTATCCATTAACTCTAATACATGCACACCTTTTTCAGGTAAAATAGAGAGTTGATGAAATTTTTCGGTACTACCAATATAAACCCCATCCAAATGCCAAAAAATAGTTACTGTTGCATTTTTATGAGTTGCTTTAAAGATACATTTACTGCGCAGCCCGCTCTGATCAATTGGTACATAAATTTTAAACCCTTCTCTCGGATAAATAATATCCATTTGATGGAGGTTTATATCATTGGCACACTCAGGCAAATATTCCGGCAAAGGTTTGTAGAACAAACTATTTTGTTTAAAAAAATATTCCTGTGTGGGCGATACAACAAACCAGGGTACGTGTTTCATTTTATCAACGGGGTAACAATTGCTGTTTACACGATACTGTTCTGTTTCGTCTAAATGAATTAATTTATGGTATGGACATTGTTTTGTTTTATTACAACCTTTTTGGTAATACTTTACTTCAACATCTTTGCAAACTTCTGAAGCTTTAAAACCACTTTGTTTACACACATTTATTTTTTCTACATCGCTGGTTGGTTTTGTGAACCAGGTCTTATTTGATAGTATGTTGAATATAGAGAATAGTAATGGCGCAGCCGCAGCCGTGCCTGTCAACTCCGGACGACCTTCTCCATCAGCATTACCAACCCAAACAGCTACAGTATATTTAGAATTTAAACCAACCGCCCAGGCATCTCTGAAACCAAAACTAGTACCTGTCTTCCAAGCAATGCGGTTCTTAGAAAGGAATTGCATCCAACCTACATAATCTTGCGGACGCAATAACTCAGTCATAGCATTAAAGGTATACCAGATGCTTGAGGCGCTTAAAAGGTCATCACTTTGAGTTGCAGTTTTATTTTTGACCACTTCACTTTTTAAATAGGTAAGCGAACGGTAACTATCTGCAGCGTATTTATTTTTAGTGTTAGAATAATTTATCAAAGCTCTTCCCATCGAAGAGTATGCCCCTGCAATATCCCACAACGTAGCTTCCCCGCCACCTAATATTAATGAAAGTCCGTAATGTGTTGTTGGTTTTGTAAATGTTTTAAAACCCAATTGCTTTAAGCGCGCATGAAATTTTGCCGTACTATATTCCTGCAACATTTTTACAGCCGGTACATTCAACGACCGTGCAATGGCTTTATTGGCGGGCACCAGGCCATCGTAAGTTAAATTAAAATTCTTTGGTCCATAAGAACCAATTTGTGTGGGCACATCTTCCAATAAACTCGCAGGCAAAATTTTATCTTCGCTCAACATAAACGCATACAAAAAAGGTTTTAAGATACTGCCGGTACTACGTGGAGAATTAATAATGTCGACATAATTTTGATGCTCATTCTTTAATGAAGAACTGTTACCAATATAGGCCAATACTTTTCCTGTCTCCGTTTCAGAAACTATAGCGCAGGCATTGTTTATCTGATTAGCAGATAAATTCTGTACACGTTTATTTAATAATTCTCCAACCTGAGTTTGCAAATTTTTATTAATGGTAGAGTAAATTATTTTTGAACCGCCTTGTTCAACAATAAACCGGCTTAGTAGGTGAGGAGCCAGTTGCGGAATGGGGTAAGGTTTTTTTGGTAAAGGTTCTTCTATTGATAATTTATAAGTTGAAAGATCGATGATATTTTTATCCGCTAATTTTTTTAATAAACGATTCCGTTTTTTTATTAGAGCATCCTGGTTCTTGCCTGGATAAATTAAAGAAGGTGAGTTGGGAAGTACTGCCAGCAAAGCGCTTTCGGCCCAGCTTAATTTTTCGGGACTGCGACCATAATAACGCCACGATGCAGCCGAGAGACCAACAACATTGCTCCCAAAGGGCGCGTTACTGCAATAGATATTTAAAATGGAAGATTTTTTATAAGAAAGTTCTATGCGCACGGCCATTAATATTTCTACTATCTTTTGATAATAGTTCCTCTTTTGATTGTGGCGCATCATTCTTGCAATTTGCATGGTGATGGTACTGCCGCCACTTTTTATTTTTCCTGCACCAAAGTTACGTTTAATGGATTTTGCTATTGAGAATGGATTAAAACCCGGATGATAATCAAAATACTCATCTTCAAAAATAGTAATGCAATGTTTAAATTTTTGAGGCACACTGTCACTTTGCGGAAAACGCCATTGACCATCATTAGCTATTTGCGCTGCTAAAAGTTCGTTATTCTCATCCAATAGCACAGTGCTGCATGAATTGGTAAATAATTTGGCGGGCAGCCACCACCAATAAATAATACTTACTATAAATAAAATGATAAATTTTATTTTATGTCTTGCAAAAAAAGGGAGTATTTTGGTTTTAAAAAATAACAATTGGGCACACACTTAGACTTTAAAATTAAGCAATTATGAGGCTGCTTAACACAGTTTTAAATGAAAATTGACAAATTGTTCTTTTATTCAAATTCTTTATTAAATTTGTTTTAAACTTAAAAATCAAACACATAAGTTATGTTCGATTTTCTGAAAAAATTATTTGGCGGTTCTAAAGAAGAAGAACAGGGAGATTATATTCCGCAAGAATATATCATCCCAAAAAAAACTAAGCCCACTGAAGAAATAAAAAATGAGTCCCCATTTGAAGAACCTCTTGTTGTAACATTTTCAGCGCCTGAAAGTATTGAACTCTTTGATGAAAAATTAGCAACTGTTGAGAAAACCCCAACCTACTCAATAGAAGAAGATTGGGAAACTTTTGATGAAGATGGCAAAACAGGTTTTAAAGATGAGAATGGCGATAAAATAATTGCTGCTAAATATGATAGTGTTACTGAATTTATAAATGGACGCTGTATTGTTGAATCAAAGAATAAGTACGGAATGATAAATAATAAAGGACAATATCTTATTCTTCCAACATATGATACAATTGATGATGAAAAAGAAGGACTGTATAGACTTGAAAAAGATGGTAAATATGGTTTTGCCCGCACTGACGGAAGTATCGCAATACCCGTTCAGTATTTAGATACGGGCGAAGTTTCGGAAGGATTGATCTGGGTTGAGCATGAAAAAGGAATGGTAGGTTTTATTGATAAAGAAGGAAAAAATATTATAGATTTTATTTTTGATTATTGTGGCGATTTTTCGGAAGGTCTTGCATCAGCCACCCAATATGCACAAGAAGAAGGCCAGGAAGATTATTATGGTTTTATTGACAAAAAGGGCAATTTTGTAATTAATATGGGTATTGAAGATTCGGGTGATTTTAAAGAAGGTTTAGCTCCTGTATGTATAGACGATAAGTATGGTTATATAAATAAAAAAGGCGAATTGATCTGCCAACCCATTTATGCCAGCGCGGGTAATTTTGTGCAGGGTTTATCTTGTGTGCAAACGGAAGAGAATGGTAATTACGGCTACGCTGATAAAACAGGTAAATTGGTCATTCCATGCAACTTTAAAGAGAGCTCTGAATATATGGAAGGTGAGGAGCTAAATGAATTTATTTCCAACCTAAAACAAAAGTTCTTCATAAAATAATCAGCCTATTTGCAACTTTATTGTTTTTAGTCCGTAATCATAGTTGAACAAAATCTCCAACATTATGACAACTAAACAGCAACAGTACCAGTTAACTGTTAAGTGGACAGGTAACACGGGCAATGGCACCGCCAGTAAAGACTCTTACGAAAGAAGTCATGAAGTTTCGGTAAAAGGTAAACAGAAGATCAAATGTTCATCAGACTCTAATTATAAGGGTGATAAGACAAAGAATAATCCCGAAGACCTTTTATTAGCCTCGCTTTCGGCTTGTCATATGCTTTGGTTCTTACACTTTTGTGCAATGGAAGGCGTAATTGTAGTGGACTATGTAGATAATGCAGAAGGTAAGATGATACAAACTACTAACGGCGCAGGTTACTTTACAGAGGTAGTTTTAAATCCTACAGTAATTGTTCAAAATAGCTCAATGATAAATAAGGCCCATGAATTACATAAAAAAGCCAGCGATTTTTGTTTTATTGCTAATTCTGTTAAGTTCCCGGTTTATCAAAGACCAATTACATTAGAATTAAAAGCCGGGGCGGCAGCTTAGAATTTATTTAATATTTCCCAGTCAACACGGTTTAATTTAAACCAATCACTTTCATCGCCTTCAAAATCAAATTTCTCAATGTATTTAAATCCTGTTTTTTCTAATACTTTATTTGAATTTAAATTCCTGCTGTCTGTCATTGCATAAATTTCAGTCAAATTAAGTTTCTTAAAACCAAAGTCGACACAGGCTTTTGCGGCTTCGGTTGCATAACCTTTTCCCCAATATTTTTCATTGAACCTGTAACCTAATTCATAAAAATTAATATGTTTATTTACTTCTTGCTTATATAATTTTAAACCGCACCAGCCAATAAATTTACCTGAACTTTTTTCGATAACAGCCCAACGTGCAATACCATTATCTTTATATTGTTGTTGCAGCATTTTAATAACACCTTGTATTTGTTCTATAGTTTTAACAGGCGAGTTGCCTAAAAACTTGTGCACTTCAGGGTCTGAATCCATTTCAAACAAAGCGTCTTCATCTTCAGAAACAATTTCCCGCAAAATAAGACGCTCAGTTTCTAACAGTGCTTTTGTCATTATTTGTTCAAAATAGGAATATAAAAAAATTTAAAAAGTAATTATTGTGCCTTAAAAGTAAATGGTGCCCTAAAACTTGATTGTACATTCTTGCCTTTGTACGTTGCTGGGATCCATTGAGGCATTAACGAAACAACGCGTAAAGCTTCGGCATTACATTCTTCACAATCTTTCATGCCGACAAAAACATTTGGTTTCTCAATTTTTCCTGTTTTACTAACTATAAAGGTTACCCATACTTTTCCGCTTATTCCATTTTCTTTTGCCGTGTTTGGGTACTGCATTTTAGCGCTTATAAAATTACGCATCTCTTTAAAGCCTCCTCCCGGAAATTCAGGCATTGTCATTTCAGAGCCTTGCCTATAAACAGTATCATTTCCGGTCTTATAATAAGAAAGTAATATTTCATTTTTTGCATTATACTTAATGTAATCGTAACTACCTATTAATTCGCATGAGCTAATAGCCTCTTTAAAAACATAATTATTCTTATCTGTTATTTTAAGGTTGGCGTCTTTATACGCAGTATCTGTTTTTGAACATTCTTCACCAAAAAGAACTATGGCTTCTTTATTGAACATATTTGTTGCGGTCCATAGGTCCATACAGCAACCTTTTTTATCGTTCAATTGCTTTCTACAGGCAGCCCTGTTTATATGAGCCTCGGCGGTTGCTTTTAAATTGATGGATAGGGTATATAAAGAATCAGCTGCCCTGTATCTTTTTTTTCCAAAGGCTTTTTTGGCCTCATTATTTAACTCTAACGCTTTACCGGCTTGGGCATTTAATATCGTATTGCTGCCAAACAATATGATCAAAAAATAAATGAATTTAACTGTGATTTTTTTCATAAAAAAAATGTTAGTTAAAGATACAATGTTTTTTTGTGAATTTATTCTGTAGCCACTTTTTTTGACCGGCCTTTATCGGGAATTAATTTAAAAAGTGCGCGGGCAATTAAAGGCACAAAGCCTATAAACAATGCCGCTGCTAAAATATTAAAAATTACATGTGCATTGGCAATATGCCTTGCCAACGAAGAATCACCGGAAATTAAATTAACCAGTCCAATAAAAGGTCGTATAAAAATTAATGCTATAATAGCCGAAACTATACTAAAGAATAAATGAAATATACCAGCCCTTAAAGCAGCTCTTGATCTGCCAATTGTGGCAAATAAAGTATCTGTGCAGGTTCCTATCTCTGCGCCAAGCATTACTCCTACAGAAGCAGCCAAAGTTATTAATCCCTGGTTGGCGAATGAAATAACTATGCCGATTGTTGCTGATGAAGATTGAATTAATACTGTTGCTATGGCACCAACGGATGCTCCTTTAAATGGGTTTTCTATTTTTGACATGAGCGCTTCAAAAGCAGGAAGTTTCTTTAACGGCTCTACCGAATGGCCAACATAATATAATCCAAAAAATATTAGCCCAAAACCCAAAATACTTTTTCCAATATCTCTATACTTTTGGTTTTTGCCGACCATTATAAAAATAAGACCAATAACCAGAGGTATTGCAGCAAACTCTCCAATATCAAAGGCAATGAGCTGACTGCTTATGGTTGTTCCAATATTTGAACCTATTATAATGCCATAAGATTGTTTAGAGGTCATTACACCGGCATTAACCATTGCTATTATCATAATAATAACTGCAGATGACGAATCCAGGACTGCTGTGGCGATGGTTCCGGTTAACACACCCATGAAAATATTGTCGGATGACTTACCAAGTATTTGCTTCATTTTATCTGAAGCCATGGCTTTTAATCCGTCAGACATGTTTGATACGCCATATAAGAACAAGACCAAACCTACAATGCAGTTTAAAATAAGTAAAAGCCAGTCTTTATTTTCCAATATTACAAATTGTAAGATGTTTTTGGTGAGAACATCTTATAGTAAAGGTATCAACAAAATAATGGGCAAATTGTTTGAAAATTGAAAAAATTTATTTCAAATATCCTGTGCAATAAAAGTAACGGTAATAGTAATATTCTCATTTTTACCACACTTTAATTTTTCAATGGTTGCGTCGTACCAATAGGGTACAGAGAATTTTAAGTTGTATGTACCGGCTTCCAGACGATCGGTATAAACTCCTTTTTCGTCCATCTCCGGAAAAATAATTTCACCATTCACATCCATCTTTACATGGCTTTTAACCGGTTGGTTTGATGGACCAACAAATTTTATGGTAAGGTTCTCTGCGCTTTTACCGCCCGAGTTTAATTCGCGCATAATTACAACCTTGCTTTTTTTGGGTTGCCCTTTTGCTTGTGCATGTATGTTTAAGGAAACGAATGCAAGAAAGGAAAGAAGAAGTATTTTTTTCATGGTTTTTAAATATAAAGAATTTCTAGTATATTCTTATCTCTTTAGCTTCAAAATAAACGTTTATGTTAATGTCTTCATTCTCTCCGCATCTTAAAGAATCAATAACAACATCGTACCAGGTAGGGACAAAGAATTTTAATTTGTATAAGCCTGTATCTAAATAAGTAACATAAATACCTTTTGCATTAATTTTTGGAATAACCGTATCTTTATTCACCAGCATTTTTACATGGCTTTTAACAGGCTGCTTTGTAGGGCCAATAAAGCTTACCGTTAATTTAGCTGTGTTACGAATAATACCCTTTGGACTCATAAAACTTGAGATCTTATAAGTACTTTTTTTTGGTTGGGCGTTGATGTTTAACATCCCAATAAAAATAAAAAGTAGAGTTATATAGAAGTGGTTTTTCATTTTTATATGCACGGATGCAAATCCGCGCTAACTGTTCTTATAAATTTTGCTCTATTTCCCCGCAACGCCATCACCTTTTTGTTTCACAACTCTTATCCACTCCGTCATTGCGAGGGCCCTTCGCCCGAAGTAATCACACACACACAAATTCCTCCTCCGTCGCTTTCGCGACACCTCCTCAAGAGGAGGACACTATGTGTGTTATCGCTCGCAATGATGGCGATTATTTCCCCGCAACTCCATCACCTTTTTGTTTCACAACTCTTATCCACATGCCCTTGGTGCGTGCGTAAATGCTATTATCGTACATTGCTTCAATATTTACAGATGGTAAATAATATTTGCCTTCGTAGCTGGCATTCATCATTACGTTAAAGGTTTTGCTCTCGTTAGTACCAAGATCAAAATAGGTTAACACCTTATCGTCTTTAATATCCTGGTAAGTGTAAGGAGAGTTCTTCAACACGGCCTCGTTCTCATCCATACGCGCGTTGTGAATTTCCCAACCGGATGGTACGTAATTGATCAACGCAATATTTTTTATCTCGCCCATTAAACCTAAATTCTTAACGTTAACGCTCATCATAAAATTAGTTCCCTGCACTAATTCTTCAGGACTAATAATATTACCGCTCATATCTTTATAAGTTATACTGGCAGTTATATTTTCGTTCTCTTCTTTTTCTTCACCAATTGGCGGTTTGCCACGGTTAATTAAACGTACATATAAATTGCCTTTGCCATTATTAACGATGGTAAAATTACCCGGACCATTATTTTTAAAGTCGATAGGTATTTGTGCAATGGTTGCTTTGCCTTTTAAATTAATGGCTTTACCATTCACCGTAACTTCTGCCTGCATGGCCGACGAACCACCAAATTTTTTAATGAAACTACTTACAGCCACCAAACCAAAAGCCGTTGTTTGTGTGCTTAACCAATTTTTAGAACCTAAAGCATCTGACACCTTTTTTAATTGTGCAAAGGCCTGTTGTTTTTTATTCATCAACGAAAGCACATCTAAAATAATAGCCTGGTCGCGATCTGATGAACCATAAGTATAATAATTTACACGGTACACAGGTACATCAGAAGTTGCTTTAGAAATTAATTTTTCTGCTTCATCTGTTTGTCCAATTTGTGCATAAGCTCCTGCCAATAACCAGCGCGCCTGATTAGAGAGGGCAGGGTATTCGCGTAAACGGTTCATAGCGCTTAACACCGGTTGGTTAGCCAATGCAAGAACATACAAACGGTAAGCTTGTGGCTCATCATTATTAAAATATTTGTTCTTGTTCATTTCAAAATTTTGTGCCACCGAGGTTTGGTATTTTGCCCATGCAGCTTTAAAACCACTTGGTAACTCGTAACCTTTTTTCTCGGCCATGATCATAAAATGTCCGCCGTAGGTCGATCCCCAATCATCCGGTGTAGTTAAACCCTGCCAATAAGAAAGTCCACCGCCATTGATCTGGAATTTGCGGATCTCGCTAATGCCATGCTTGATATTGGTCTCAATTTCTGTTTTGCGTTCAGGAGATAATTCCATAATATCACTTAAATACAATTGTGCAAAGGTTTGCGAAGTAGTTTGCTCTATACAACCATGCGGGTAAGTAATTAAATATTTTAAACGCTCATCTAAATTTATTGGTGGAATAGTGGATACCTCAAGCACACCGGTATTAGTGCCCGGCAAGCCAAGTGGATTAAACGTTTCTTTTATGGTCTTGCCTGCATCTACCCAAAGATCTTTAATATCTGTCTGGTAAGGATTTGGATTTCTTACATCCAGCTCCATTTCGTAAACAGCTGTGTGGCCGCCGCCGGTTGCAGTAATTTTTGCTTTAGCAATACCTGTGAGATTTTTTACTTTAATATCAAACACTACCAGTTGCTCATCGTTTTTACCAACGTTAACCGATTTAGAATTTTTGCCAACGGTTTGCAGTAAACCGTTAACTTCTACTTTTACGGTTGTGTTGCCAATATTATTATCGCCGCCAAAAACTGAGACAGGTAATTTTACTTCTTCGGTAACACTTAATACGCGGGGCAATGTGCCTAATACCATTAACGGTGCTTTTACAGGCGTGGTTTGTTCTGCCATACCGTAAGCGCCTTTAGCGCCAGCAATTACCATGGTGCGAACAGAACCAACATACATTGGCATTTTAAAAGTAATGGTACGTTTCTCTCCTTTATTTAAATGGAAAGGACCAAAAAATCTAACCATTGGTTTAAAGCGGTTGGCTTTTGCGCCATCGTCGCCAACATCACTGCCGTCACCACCAATACTTAAAATGCGTTCAAGTTCAGCACCAAATGCGCCAATAACGTTATCGTACACATCCCAGGTTTTTACACCTAATGCTTCTTTAGCGTAAAAAGTAGAATGTGGGTTTGGTGTTTTAAAACGTGTAATATCTAACAGACCTTCGTCAACAACAGCTAAAGTAAATGCCATTTCTTTGCCATTATCTTCGCCAACAGTAATGCTTAAGTTTTGCTCCGGCACAATTGTTTTTGGCATGGTAATGTTTGGTTTCAAATGTGTTTCCGGATCATCAATACTAATTGGCACTACACCATATAAACGAATTGGAAGATCGTTAGTTCTTGCATGCGGTTGCATTAACGAAACGTGTACATAAACATTCGGTGCCATCTCGGGCGTTACTTTAAATTTAAATACCGTGCTTCCTTTTTCAGTTTCTAACCAATGTGCTTCTAACACACGGCTGCCATTTTCAATAGATACTAAAGCGCGGCCGTTTTGTGGCGAAGGAATTGTAATGACGGCTTCTTCGCCTGTTTTGTATTTTGCTTTATCTGTTGTAAAGCTTAGCATGTTAGAAACGATCTTGTTATCGCTGCCACCATCACGGTCCATCCAGTTACTCCAGTCAAAATAAACAACCTGCGAAGTAGAGTGCCCGCCATCAAGATCTATCACACGCACTAAATAACGGCCCCATTCGTTCTGCTTGATCTTTACTTTAATTTTTGCGGCACCATTTTTAGAAGAAAAAGTTTCCTGTTGAATACTTCTGTGGTAATCGTCAGATGCGTAATTCGCTAATTCATCACGGTACTGATCCCACCACCAGCGCCACTCCAATTTATACAATTCAAATTTTAAGTTACCGCGCGAAACGGGATTACCCAAAGCATCAACCGTTGCCACATCAATAAAATGTTCTTTATCGGTGTAAAGGATGCCCGAATTTTTTTCACCTTCAGGCATTTTAATACCGGCGTAATAAGCGTAAGGTGAATAATCAACCGTAAAGCGATCGACACTAAAAGCACCACCTTGTTCAAATACCTGCGTGTTAAAGTTGGCTTTTAAAAGTCCGGGTGCATTTTTACCAAGATCTAATTTTAAAGGAAAGTTGGCGTTTCCGCTTTCATCTACCTTACCATCAAAAATAGTTATTTGTTGTGCTTCAAAACGGATGGTTTGATCATCAAAATTATGTTCAGGATATTTTGGAAATTCTGTTCTTGCCGAGCTTAATGATACATTGATGTTAGCTGCTAAACCACGTGCCATAGCACCTGTTAACCAATTGGTGTGTAGTTTAACGATATTATCTTTTGTACCAATAAGTAATTTATTATCGCCAACATTAATTTCAATTTTTAAACGGTTTGGCATAATGGCTTCCACACGCACGCTTTTGCTAAAGTGCATAGAACCAATTTTTATGTCTACGTTCCACAAACCGGTTGGCGCATTTTTATCGGTAGCGCATGAGAAATTATAAAAACCATCAACACCTTTATTGCTTAAAATACGTTTGTATAATTGACCTTGCGGGTTCATTAATTCAAACTGTACGGGATGGTTGGCAGGAATAGAACCTAGTTTATCTTCCAAAATAAAATTAAGGAATAACGAATCGCCCGGACGCCAAACGCCGCGCTCACCGTAAATAAAACCTTTCACACCTTTTTTAATAGCATCACCCGAAACATCGTACATACTTAAAGAAAGTGTTGCACCATCGTCTAATTTTAAATAAGCGCGTTGTTTATCTTTTTTAGCAACAAGAAAATATGGTTTTTGGCCCGGAGAAATAAATGCCTGGCCATCTGAATTTGTTTTTGAAGTAATGATGAGTTGTTTTTGATAATCGTAAAGTTCTATCTCAACACCGCTCATTGGTTTAGTAGTTACAAGATCGTTTACAACGGCAAACAGACTGCCGTCATTACCTTTTTTCAAGGTTAGACCAAGGTCAGAAGCTAAAATGCTTCTTGATACATTGCGTCCATATTGTCGGTAATAAGCAGCTTTACAAGGATTATCACGGTTACTCCAACTGTATTCATCGCCTTCATCACCATCGCCGCCATATTCTCCTTCGTATTCATAATCGTAGCCAGAAGAATATTCATCGTAATAATATCCGAAATATGAAGTATTGTCTTCATCTTCCGGTGCTTTAATTTCTTCCATCTCAAATTTTTCGTCACCGCCGTTACCAACACAAGGAAAAGTAGAGTAAGCCTTTTTGAAACTTAAGTACACTTTGTAAATAGCGCCCGGTTCAGATTTAATAAGGCTACCAAGATCTAAAGAGAATTTTTTCCAAACGCCGTAATCAGCAGGATTAGTGATACCAAGGTTAATACGTTTCTCAATTATTTTTTTACCAACCTGCGCAATACTTCCGTTACCGTCAATATCGTTGGTTTGTAAAAATTGTAATACGTTGTTCTCGTAAATTTTAATGATCTTAACGTCAACAGCACGCAGGTTAACGGTTTCAAAAGGCATTGAGAGGTTATTTGAAGAAGGTAAAATGTTACCGGTGCCCGAAAATTTAACCGCAGGTTTTACTTCTGTAAAAACAATATTGTGTTCTGAAGCCTCTTTTAAGTACTGGCCTTTGGTATCTTTTACGCCTTCGATCTTTAGAACGTAGGAACCACTTTTTGCTTTTGCAGGATAAATTAAAACCTGGTTATTATTGACGATATATTTTGTTTCGGTTAAATTAGCAATAGTAATAAGGCCTTCCAGAGATTGGTTCTGATCGATTGGGTTAGAAAAATTAACTAACACATAAGGATCGGCATCTGCAGAAATAACACGGGTATTTAAAAGTGCTAATTCACCCTTTGCCGGGATCTCATATGTTTGTTTAGCGGTGTAAGTAACGTCAAGTACTTTAGCGTCGCAATTAAGGATTAATTTACCTGTGCTGCTCCCCGCACGTTCGATACTGTCAATTACAAATTTGTGCAAGGTTCCTTTTTCGTTATGAACCCATTTAACATTCAGGTTTTTGCTATCTAATTTTGCGTCCAGTGCTTTTTCAACAAGACCACCATCAGCAAAATCGGCAGTAGAAATATTTCCGGTTAAACTATAAAGATCAACATCGTTAGAATGGTAGCTTTTAAGATCGTTTACCTGTAATTGTGCAGACTGTTTAATGGCCTGAAACTGGAATTCAAAATCCTGCAGTTCTTTTTTTACTTCCATTAACTTGCTAAGATGAAAAATAGCCTTATAGATCTGGCCAGGCTGCAAGCGCCCTGTTGGTTTAAATTCCATGGTTTGCCCGTCTTTCCAAACGGCTTCCCCTTCAATTTTAGGATCAAAAGAAAAATAACTTTCTTTTAAAGGCGTGTTTAATTGGGTTGTGCTGGCAAACTCGCTGCTCAACTTTATCTTAATAGTAGAACCGGTTGAAATATAACCAGTGGTGAATGCGCTGATATAGCTGGCAAATTCGGGGTTTATCTTATTGGCAATGCCACCGTTCTTGTTGCTCCCTGTAAGGTTCTTAAAAACATCGCGGTTATTATATATCAATACTACACCCGCTGTCATAGCCACACCAATGGCCATGTATTTAATTTTGTTTAATAACATGCTTTCTTAATTTGAACCTAAAAATAACATTTTTACTTAAAGTAGCGCTTTAAGTGAGAAAAGAATTGCGAGAAATTGTTAACGGAATTGGTGTATTGTTTCGTCCCTAAGGGACTTAGAAAGATATTTTTTTCTTGTTTCTATCATATTTAATCCCTAACGGGATTTCGGAGAGTATTAAGGTATATCACAACTGTCCCGTAGGGACAGAATATCATAGAAAGGAAAAGACAAGAGAAATAAAGTCCCGTAGGGACGAAATATCGAATATCCGTAATTCTATAAATCGTAGCAAGATGCCATTGATCTTTAATCTACCTTTATGCTATGAACGACAATTTAAACCCGGATGGTGAGAACCTGAACACAACGGATAAGGAGATAGAGCGTGCTTTGCGGCCAATAGCCTTTGAAGATTTTAGCGGGCAGGAATCTGTGGTTGATAATTTACGTGTGTTTGTTGCCGCTGCCAAACAGCGTAACGAAGCGCTGGACCATGTTCTGCTACACGGACCTCCGGGTTTGGGTAAAACTACTTTGGCACATATTATTTCAAACGATCTGGGTGTAAATTTAAGAGTAACAAGTGGTCCGGTTTTAGATAAGCCCGGCGATCTGGCCGGTTTGCTTACCAATTTAGAACCTTTTGATGTTCTTTTTATTGATGAGATACACCGTTTAAGTCCTATAGTTGAAGAATACTTATACTCCGCTATGGAAGATTATAAAATTGATATTATGATCGATAGCGGACCAAATGCCCGCACAGTACAAATAAAATTAAATCCTTTTACTTTAGTTGGTGCTACCACACGCAGTGGCTTACTCACATCGCCTTTGCGTGCGCGTTTTGGCATTAACAGCCGTTTAAATTATTACGATAGTAAAGTACTAACAGGTATCATTCAAAGAAGTTCTGAAATTTTAAATGTTGCTATTAAAGATGAAGCAGCTTATGAAATTGCCCGAAGGAGTAGGGGAACTCCGCGTATTGCCAATGCACTTTTACGCAGAGTTAGAGATTTTGCGCAAATAAAAGGTAACGGATCCATTGATATTGAGATGGCTTCTTATTCTTTAAAAGCTTTAAATGTAGATAAGAATGGTTTGGATGAAATGGACCACCGCATTTTATTGTGTATTATAGATAAATTTAAAGGCGGGCCTGTAGGTATTGGCACTATTAGCACTGCTGTTGGTGAAGAAACAGGAACAATAGAAGAAGTTTACGAACCATTTTTAGTGCAAGAAGGTTATTTGACCCGCACACCACGTGGTCGTGAGGCTACAGAAAAAGCCTACAAACATCTTGGTAAAAGCATCTGGAAAAAAGATGGGGGTTTGTTTGATGTTTAACAGATATAAGTCGTTTGTCATAAGTCTTTAGCCCTTTATCCTTCAAAAAAAGTCCTATTTTTACGCCACCTGAATCATGCAACGTAACCTAGGCTTAGATATACTCAGAACCTGTTCCATTTCCCTTGTTTTATTGCATCATAGTGGAATAACTATTCCTTTTTTAGTAAGACCAGGGCTGGGTGGTTTAGGCGTTGAATTCTTTTTTGTATTAAGCGGATTTTTGATAGGCAACATTCTTTTAAACCAGTTACAAAAAGAAAACTCGTTTAAAAGCATTAAAACCTTTTGGATCAGGCGCTGGATGAGGATCTTACCCGCCTATTATTTTATGATCTTGTTCAAATTTATCTTTATTGATCATTCCATTGGTATGAACATTATTTATTATTTACTCTTTCTTCAAAATAATTTTTACGGGATAGATTTTTACGATGTAACCTGGAGTTTGGTATTAGAAGAATGGTTCTACATTATGCTGCCTTTCTTTTTAACGGTCTTTTTAAAATTAAATGGCACAAAATTAAGGACAGGTATTTTATTTTTTGTTCTATTCATTATTGGCGAATGTGCTTTACGTTTTATTTATGTGCAATTAAAGGGTGGAAATTTCTCTGCTATTAACGGTAATGTGCTCTTACGGTTCGATTCTTTTATGATAGGTGTAATTTTAGCTTATTTAAAAATTAATTATGTAAGCATCTTCAATAAATTAAATAATAAACTCATCTTTTTTGCCGCTTTATTTGGATTGATAGGCTACTTGTATCTTTTAAATTCAAACCCTGATCCCATTCAGTATTTTGATAATTCGACCGCATTAAAGGTTTTTCATTACTCAATAGTTTCCATTTTTATTGGGTTGATGATCCCGGGTTTCTTCTTTTTAAGTATTTCGGGCATTAATAATTCAATAGGAAAAGTGATCCATTTTGTGTTTACCAATATCAGTAAATTAACTTATTCTCTTTATTTGGTACATCCTTTGTTTTATTTTGTAATTCTTACCTTTAACCCAAATTACAATAAATTGCTTTTCTTTTTGTTTACTTTTGTATCGGCAATAGCCTTGTATTTTTTAGTAGAAAAACCTTTTTTAAGATTACGCGATAAAAAAATACAAGAATAACATGTTTCATTTCCTTTTAAGAACTATACTGGAATTGCAAGAAAAAGTGCAGTAATATTAAATATATCCATTATAAAGGCGACTTAGCCATATGATCTTTTGACTATCTTCTACTCTTATCTAAATCTGTGTTAAGCCTGTTTTATTAAACTATTTACTTTGTTTGATATTCCCATAAATCGATATATCTTATTATAAAGTAATAAATTTTCATACATTTACCTTGATTTGAGATACAAAACCATAATGATAAATAAAAAGAAGATAAGCGTATTTTTTTTAATTCTTTTTGTTTTAAGCAGTCTAACTTCTTTTTCGCAAACAAGTATTGATAGTTTATTAAATCAATTATCCCAAACAATAGACAAAAGCAAAAAAGCAGAACTTTGTTTTAAGCTCGGCCGCAGTTTTTTAATAGACCGAAGCGACTTTAAAAAAGCGTTAAGTTATTACAATGCTTCTGAAAGTTACGCCTTGCTTGCGCATAACGATACGCTTTATTTAGAAACGCTCATTAATAAATACTATTGTTACGATCGCTTGTATTCTAGCGAGGGTATAGATTCCAATACTTATTTAATAAAAAAGCTCCATTCTCATTTTCCACAAAAAAACAACCGGCTTAATGCAAAATATTATGTATTGATGGGCGATGAGCAAACTGATAATAATATTGAAAATGCTTTAAAATATTACCTAGAAGCAAAGAAATATTTTATGCTAGCAGGTGCTAAAAACCTGTTTGCTATTGACCAGCGCCTTATAAGGGTTTACCAGCGCACCAATCAATACAGGAAATCATTAGCCGTTTTAAAGCCTTTTGTGAATGAGTTTAAAGCAAAAAAATTAAATAAAGACCTGAGCCAGGTCTATCATAACATTGCCGTAGCTTATTATAATTTAAATAACGATTCCTGTATAGAAAGCTTTAATACTTCTGCCGAGTTTGCATTGACCACTTTTGGCGATACTGCTTTGTATTTAAGTGATAATGTGCTTTTGATCGATTACCTGATCCTGAATAAAAATAAATTCAATGATGCGGAAGTGCTTTTAGAAAGATGTAAAACCATTATGAGTGTTTATTCAAAACCATTAGATAAGATCACCATCAGTAATATTTATGGCTTATCGGGCGACTTGTATAAAAATAAAACCAGTTTGGTTTCTGGCGACCTGACCGATAATAAAAAAAATACTGAAAAAGCCATTAATTTTTATAAAATGGGTGTAAATGAGTTTTCGCCCAACCAATTTTTAATTCCTGAGCAAACCAATCTCGAAATATTGTATAAAAGTTTATCTGATTGTTATATTAATATCAATCAAACAGACAGTGCGCTTTTATATTATAAAAAGTCTATCGCCATAAAAGATACCCTCCAATATATTCAATCTAATATGGACTCACAAGAACTGCTGCAAAAATATGATGCGGAAAAAAAAGACGCGCAAATAGATCTTTTGAATGAAAAAAATAAAGTATTTGACATGGAAAGTAGGCAACACAAGCTGGTAATTGCGGGTGTAATAATTATTGCCATTCTTTCACTTATAGCTCTTGTAGTTTTTGTTAATAGGTATAAGTTAAAACAAAATGCAAATTTGGCATTGCAAAAACAAAAGGAAATTATTGAACAAAGTAATGCAGTTATTTCTCAAACCAATAAAGAAATAACCCGGAGAAATAATTTAATAGAAGAAAGTATAGATTACGCAGCTATCATTCAACAATCTATATTGCATAATGAAGATGTCTTGTCAGAAAAATTTAAAGAATCGTTTGTCATAAATATTCCCAAAGAAACCATCGGCGGCGATTTTTACTGGGTGCATACTTCCGAGCAAACAGGTAATACTTATGTTGCTGTTGCAGATTGCACAGGGCATGGTGTAGCGGGTTCATTAATGACATTATTATCTCATAGTATCTTTAATAGCATTATTGAAAAATTTCCGGATATACATGTTAACGATTTCCTGACTGAAACAAATAAAAAGATATATACGAGTTTTAATACCCAAAAAATGCCCCACCAATCCGTTAACGGTATGAATGTATCGTTAGTTTGTATTGATAAAAAAAATAATAAAATAACTTATGCGGGCGCAAAGAACTCCATTTTACTTGCAAAAAATAATTCGGAAATAGTAGAATTAAAAGTAGATCTTTACTCGATAGGTTATTTACCACGCTATTCATTTTCGTTATTTGAAACGGCAATAAACCCCGGCGACCAAGTCTTTCTTACAACCGATGGCTTCTACGATCAAATAGGAGGAAGTAATAATAAAAAATTCTTAAAAGCAAATTTAATAGCTGAATTAAAATCGCTTCATTATAAACCTGCTGATTATCAAAAAGCAGAACTGTTTAAAATTTTCATTAATTGGAAAGGAAATAAAGAGCAAAAAGACGATGTGTGTTTAGTATCTTTTAAAATAAGTTAATCGTCACCAGTACATTCAATTAAAATGAACAGCCTTATTTTTATTTAAATTTATTATCTTTAACCCATCATTATAAAACATACAAATGTTCCATTTCCTTTTAAGAACCATACCCCGTCCTATATTGATCCAATTAAGTTTGATCTTCAGTAAAATTGCTCCCTTTGTTTATTATGGAACACGTTATGAAGACCCTATTACCGGGAAGACCTATCGCAAATTTTTACCTTATGGTTACAGCGGCAAGGCAAAACGTAAAAACGTATTGTGTCCTGGTAGCTTATCATTAGAGCGTCACCGCTTATTGTGGTTATACCTTAAGCAAAAGACCGATTTTTTTACCAAACCACATGTAATGTTGCATATTGCACCAGAACAATGTTTTTATAAATTATTTAAGGCGCAAACAAATTTAAAATATACAACAGGCGATTATAACAGCCCAATTGCCGATGTACATTTTGACCTTCACAAAGCGCCGTTTGAGAACAACACTTATGATGTAATATTTTGTAACCACGTTTTAGAACATGTAGAGGATGCTGACCAGTGTATGCGCGAATTGTATCGTATTATGAAACCGGGCGGCTGGGGCATTTTTCAGGTGCCGTTAGATACTACAAGGGCTACAACTTACGAAGATAAGACTATTACCAGTGAAGCTGACAGGGAGATCCATTTCTGGCAAAAAGACCATGTGCGTTTATTTGGGCTCGATTATAAAGATAAATTAGCGGCAGCAGGCTTTAAAGTTAAAGCTGATGATTTTGTGAATACGCTTAGTCCTGAATCGGTTGACAGATATCGTTTACCGGCTGGCGAACTAATATACTTTTGCAGTAAATCAATATAAGATCCTGAATTTCTCTGCAGCTAAGGTCTCGCAAATAAAAGTACCTAGTGGCGTGCTGGCCGGGCCTTGCAACACAGCTCCATTTGCGTCAAACTCAGAGCCGTGACAAGAACAATTAAACTTATTACTAGTTTGTAAAAAGCTTATAGGACAACCCGAATGTGTACAACTGGACGAAAAACATTTGATGCTTGTTGCAGACTCGCGTTTAACAAACACATCATTACCGTTCATATTTAAATTTTTCATTGCACCAATCGTAACAAGCTCTGGATGTACCGAAGTTTCAATTATAAAAGCGTTTTGAGTAGGTATTCCTGTTTTTACGGCCTCAAGTTCATCGCCACTTATTTTAACAGATAAGGCAGCGGAGCTGGGAAATGAGGTTGGAAGTATTATTATATATTCACCCAACTTCGCATCAATATTTTCTGCAATTAAATCCCAGTTGCCGGCAACAGCTCTTGTATGAACAGACAATAATTTAATGTTTTCAGAGTTCCAAAATACTTTTAATTGATCATTTGCAATAGCCTTAGCGGGCACGACACTAAGCATGACCAATTTTTTTGTTAGGGGCAGCATCCCGACTTTTTTCGTGCAGGCGGCAATAATTGTTGAAAATAATGTAACAACAGAAGCGTTTAAGTATTCTCTCCTTGTCATTTTTTAAATTTATTTATTCACACATTAAATATAATAGATTTTGAATTTATTTAATAAATAATTTTTAAACGCTAATCGACCCCATGATTTATCTAAAAACTGGTGTTTTTATTATCAATTCGTTATTAAAATCTCGCAAATTCTGCTAAAATCTTACAAATGTCTATTTAAATTATTTAATGCTTCTATTAGATTTGTACATTACGATATCTTTACTTAACAAATAGTATAAACCAATTTTACTTGTGTATTCATGAAAGTCATTCAAAAAAAATTCTCAGATCTAAATGAATGGGAAACTCTAAGAGACGACGGATTTGATCCGGAGCTTTGCAATTTGGTTCTGGTATTTGGAAGTGCTGATCTTATTGGTGAGGAAACTATATATGGTTCAATAAAAAAACAATATCCTAATGCTGCAATTTTGATGAATTCTACAGCCGGAGAGATCATTGATACGCAGGTAAACGATAATAGCATATCACTCACAGCTATCTACTTTGAAAAAACAAAAACAAAAACTGTTATTGTAGATATAAACGAAGTAAAGGATAGCTATGAGGCAGGTGTAAAACTTGCTTTTGGATTAGAAAGTCATGGATTAAAAAATGTATTTATTATTTCTGATGGTCAAAAAGTTAACGGCAGCGAATTAGTGTTAGGATTACAAAAATCATTACCCACGGGTACAATTATAACCGGCGGTCTGGCCGGGGACGGTGCATCATTTAAAAGAACATTGGTTGGTTTAAACGAAATACCTGTTGAAGGAAGAATTGTAGCAATTGGCTTTTATGGTGAAAGTCTTTCGATTAAATATGGCAGCTATGGTGGATGGGACTCTTTTGGCCCGGAAAGATTGATTACAAGATCAAAAGCAAATATTTTATTTGAGCTCGATGGAAAACCTGCCCTTGATATATACAAAATGTATCTTGGTGATTATGCAAGCGAATTACCAAGTTCGGGGCTATTATTTCCACTCAGCATTAGAAACGGAGATGGTAACGCTTTAGTAAGAACTATTCTAGCTATAAATGAAGAAGAAAAAAGCCTGACCTTTGCAGGAAATGTGCCTGAGGGATACTATTCTAGATTGATGAAAGCAAATTTTGACCGACTGATCGAAGGCGCTTCTACTGCAGCACACAACACGATCGCTGGCGAAAATAATAAACCTGACCTTGCCATCCTTATTAGCTGTGTTGGAAGAAAACTGGTCTTAGATCAAAGAGTTGAAGAAGAAGTAGAAGTTATAAGAACCTTCTATGGCAACAACACAGCAATTACCGGATTTTATTCCTATGGTGAAATTTCGCCTTCCTTTAATTTTTTAAAATGCGATCTTCACAATCAAACAATGACCATTACAACATTTACCGAACTCTGAAATTATGTTTAACAAATTATTACAACGCCAACTCACTAAATTTTATGGATCTCTGAATGAGATCCCGGAAAAACAGTTGGCCTTTTTAAAGATCATTAGTGAGTCTTATGACCATAATGAGCGCGACAGAAGAATGCTTGAAAGATCAATTGAAATCAGTTCAACAGAACTTGTTGAATTGAATGATAAACTCAGAAAAGAAGCCATAGAACTTAAAAAAACACATAATGAATTAAACATCTTGTTTGAAAATATTGATGATGTGTTCTTTACAGTTGATATGATAAATTATAAATTATTACAAATGTCTTCAAACTGTGAAAAAATGTATGGTTACCCAATTGAAGATTTTTATAGTAATCCAAATCTATGGTTAGATGTTGTCATTGAAAAAGATAAACACATAATTCAGAGTAACTATCCTGTTATGAATGCCGGCCAAAGATTTACGCAAGAATATAGAATTGTTCGCCAGGATAAAAATCTTCGTTACCTTGAAACAAAGATCACGCCTACACTTAATGAAAATGGGCAGTTAATTAGAATTGACGGCATATCTACAGATATTACCGAGCGTAAATGGGCTGAAAAGAAAGCGCATCAGAGTGAGATCAGATTTAGGAAATTAGTAGAAAATAGTCATGACGGTATAGCATTGTTAGACCCGAGTGGAAAATTGAATTATGTATCACCTTCATCTTTTAATATTCTTGGCTATTTGCCGCAAGAACTTATAGGGATAGATCTCTTAGATTATATCTACTCTGACGATAAAGAAAGACTTGTTAAGATTCTTCAGGAACTTTCCCCACGTTATGGTGAAACGGAAGATGCAATTTATAGAATGAAAAGTAAAAAGGGCGAATGGCGCTGGATAAATTCGAACATTACAAACATGCTTAATGAAGCGAGTATAAAAGCAATTGTTTTTAATTATGAGGATATTACGGAAAGGATCAATGCAGAATTACAGATCGAATTTGACAGAAGAAATTCTGAAGCATTGATAAATAGCACTAACGATTTAATGTGGAGTATTGATACAAAAGGCAAATTAATAAAAGCTAATAAAGCATTTATTTCTATTATGGAATTAATATCTGGTGTTGTTTTAAAATCGGGTGATATTATGGATAATATTCCCGGAATACCAGCAGAGAATATAAAAAGGTGGGAACCTCATTATTTTAAAGCTTTTAGTGGAGAAGGTCAGGTCTTTGAAGAGTATAGTAATTTTAATGGGCAGGAGATCTGGAACGAGATATCTATGCAGCCTATCTTTGAAAATAGTGAAGTTACGGGTGTTTCGTGTTTTTCAAGAAATGTAAGTGAAAGTAAAAAATCTGTAGAGCTCATAAGACAAAGCGAGGAAATGATGGCTGAGGCACAACGGATAGCTCATTTTGGAAGCTGGGAAATGAGCTTGGTGGAATCTGAAAATAACTCGCTAAATACTCTTAAATGGTCGGATGAAGTGTACCGTATTTATGGATATGAGCCGGGCCAACATGAATCCAGCATTAAAAATTTCTTTGCTTCAGTTCACATGGATGACCGAGATATGGTATCGAAAGCTATGGAAAATGCTCTGAAAGGCAATTCAAAATATAATATTGAGCACAGGATAGTTTTGCCAAACAACGAGATACGTTGGGTAAGAGAACATGCAAATATCACTTTAAATAAAGTAACATTGGAGCCTCAAAAAATGATAGGCACAGTTGAAGATATTACTGAAAGAAAAAAAGCAGAATTAGCGCAGAAAAAAGCTGAAGCTAACTTGCGTAACATTCTCGAAAACACAGATACTGCTTACGTTCTATTAGATAATGATGCAAAAGTCCTTTCATTTAATCATTTGGCTAAAGAACTCTCTCAACTGCAAACAGGGAAGACTATCAAAGAAGGGTCTAACTACATTGACATGATGCTTGAATACAGGAAAGAGGATGTAAGGTTCAAGATTGATCTCCTTTTAAAAGAAAGAAAGAATGCAAATTATGAAACCTCATACCTTGATCGCCATGGTAAAGAACAATGGCTATATGTGAGCATGACACCAATCATAAATGAGGATAAAGAAGTTATTGGATTAAGTATTGCAGCGAGACATATTACTGAGCGAAAACTTTTGGAATTGGAACGAGCAAAAATAACTACAGATCTAATACAAAGGAATAAAGATCTTGAACAGTTCACTTATATAGTATCCCATAACCTAAGGGCACCAGTAGCGAGTATTTTGGGTCTTTCCTTATTGCTGGATACAGAGGGCATAACTGAAGAAACACGAAAAGAATGCATGAAAGGTTTTGTTTCATCCGTAAAAAATCTTGATAATACGATCATTGATCTTAATTACATTTTGCAGGCAAGAAAAGAAATAAGCGAGAAGAAGGAGCTTGTTGAGTTTTCAAGTATAGTTGATAATATTAAAGAAAGCATTAGTCACCTCATTAAAAAAGAAGATGTAAAAATTGATATCGATTTTTCAAGTACAAATGAAATGTTTACTTTAAAAAGTTATCTATACAGTATTTTTTACAACCTCATATCAAATAGCATCAAATACCGCAAAGCAACGGAAGCGCCGGTGATAAGGATAAGTAGTAAACGTGTGAACAAAAAAACACTCATAGTGTTTAGCGATAATTGTATAGGTATAGACATGAAAGAGCATGGTGATAAAGTATTTGGCCTTTACAAACGCTTTCATTTAAACGTAGAGGGTAAAGGCATGGGTTTATTCATGGTGAAAACGCAAGTTGAAACTCTTGGAGGAAAAGTTGCAATGGATAGCGTTGTAAACAGGGGTACAGAAATTACTTTAGAATTTGATACTTAAGGATTAAGCCTTACCAAACAGTTTTAAGAATTCATCTTTTTTTCGCGAAGAAACATCGGCTAAGGTTTCGTTGGATAATAATACCTGGCTTTCGTTCCTTAAAAATTTCTTAATATGGTTCACATTAACTATCCACGACTTATGTGTTCTGAAAAAAAACTCGGGGTTTAAAAGTTCTTCAAACTCGCCAATGTTCTTTGTTGATAAAGAGCGCAAACCACCATCAGTAATTATTTTAGTATACTTCCCATCTGCCTCAAGGCTAACGATCTCATCAATATTAATAATAGCATAACCTTCATTTGAGGGAATGGCTATTTTTTTTAGGAAATTATCTTTTGCTTTTAAATTATCCAATAACACATTTACGTTTTGACTTTGCCCGCTTCTTTTTTCATTTTCAAGTTTTGTTACTACTGCAATTACTTCTTGTATATTAACAGGTTTCAGCAAAAAATCATAACACGAACTTTTAATAGCTTTTAAAGCGTATTTTTCGTGTGCAGTAGTAAATATTACTTCAAAATTTGGTAATGGAAAATACTGAAAAAGATCAAAGCCCATTTCGCTACCAATCTCAACATCTAAAAAAACCATTTGTGGTTTTTGTGTGTTGATCAGTTTTACAGCATCAGAAATATTATTAGCAGTGCCCAACACCTCTAATTGTGGACAATAATTTTTAATGATACCCGAAAGGGCATCCACGCAATTCATTTCATCGTCTACAATTACACAGGTCATACTAATATTTATAAATTAAAGGTAAATAAAATTTTATTTCTGTGCCACTTTGTATCTCAGGTATAGAAGTGATCTTAAAATACTCCTCTTTCATTTCCATTTTTGCAGCGGCAAATAGTATATTTAACCGCGAACGAATGATATTTAGCGCGTGTGAATTTTTCACTAACGCATCATCTTTTAAATTTATTCCCTTGCCATTATCGCTAACTCTAATTTTTAAAAGATCGTCTTCAATATTAATTTCTATACCTATTTCAGCATCTTTAATATTTTGCAGTCCTGCATGCTTAATGGCATTTTCAATAAAAGGCTGTATCATCATTGGTGGAATCAATAATTCCTCTGCGTCTTCGGGGATATTTAATTTAAAATTAATTTTATTCGCAAATTTTTCCTGCTCAAAGGTTAAGTAACTATTTAAATAATTTATTTCTTTATCTAGCGAAATATTCTCTTTCTCTGAATTATTAAGCGTTTCTCGCATAAGGGTAGAGAAGATTTGTAGCTGCTGAATAGTCTTTTCTTTTTGATCGTTGATTACAAAACCCTGTATACTGTTTAAAGCATTAAATATAAAATGCGGATTCATTTGACTTTGGTATCTTGAGATCAGTTTTGCCTGTTCGCTTAATTTTTCAGATTGACTTTGGATCTCAATATTTTTTTCCTGCAATTTTAAATAAGCTTTTTTACGTTCGGCAATGGTCTTTATTAAAAAACCGGTTAAAGTGCCCAGCAATAACAAAACTAAAACTACCGATATAATAATTATTCTTAACCTGCTTTTTGTTTCTGCATCTTTTTCCAACTGTAATTCCTGGATCTTATTATCCTTATGTAATTTAACGATCTCTTCTTCTTTTTTCTCAGTTTCATATTGGGTCTTTAATTCTTCAATTTCTACTGTGTTATTTGCTCTATTCAATGAATCCTTCAAATTGATGAATTTTTTGAAATAACGTAATTGATTCTTTAAATCATTCAGTTGTTCATATGCAAGCATTTTTGTTTCGTAGGTATATAATAAATTTTCGTATAAATTATTTCTAATGCATATCTGTTCAACAGAATCCGCATATAGTAGCGCCTTAGCAAAATTCCTGGCATCGAAATATAGGTCAGAAAAGTTAACGTAGTTTTGCGACATTTCCCTTTCATTTTTATGCCTCCTGAATATTTCAAGTGCTTTATTAGCATACTCTAATGCAGTTTTAAAATCCTTACGTAGTCTGTGCCCCGTAGTTAGTCCATTATAACAAAATGCTATTCCATCTTCATCCTTGTTCTTTTCATACAATTGTAAAGACATATTATAATAATGAATGCAACTATCAATGGTGCTTATTTTCATTTTAACATTGTCCACACCGGTATTTTTTTTAATTGCACTATCAACAGCTGCTGCAGCTATTTTTGAATATACGGCTCCCAGATTTATGAAAGATTCCGCTACAGAGATTTGCATAGAGCGATTATCAGGATATTGCAGTAATATTCCCTGCGAAATATTTACACTCCGTTTAAGGTATATTACTGCATCCTGCAACTTTCCACTAATAACAAAAACAGCGCCCACATTACTTAATGATACGGCTAGCAAGCGTTGATCTTTTAACTGTTCGTATATTTTTGCACATTGTAAATTGATCTTAATACTTTCATCCAGATTATCGTTATCAATTTCAATATTAGCAAGTGTTGTTAAGGAATTAGCTTTAAATAAAAGATGATAATTAAGTAATCTCTTCTGTGTTTTCTCATACTCAGCAACGCTTTTTTGAACTGTGTCAATGTACTTTCTGGCTATACTTTGATTAACTGGTCTATAACTTTTAGCTAGCTGCCAATATGCTTCTAACCTTACCGAATCATTTTTGGTGATAGCAACTACTTTTTTTAGCGCTACAATGTCTTCCTGAGCCTTCAGCTCAAGGACAAACAGCAAAAGAAGAAGGATTTTAAAAAACCGTTTCATTTTATGTTATAAATGTAAATAATTAAGCAAACATTACACAATTCTATTTATTTCATTTAAAACGTTCATTCTAATTAGCATGCGTTCGTTCTAAGCAGGTTTACAATGGTTAATATTCCTCATTTGCAAGCCCATTTCGAGCGAACTTTAATGTAAATTTAAAAACAATGCAGATCCTTAAATTTTCGGTCCTTATAGTTTCTTTTATTTCGTGCTCTTGTTTAACGAAACTGCCACAAGAAGAAAAAGAAATAAATATTGGCGAAGCAAGCTCTAAATTTAAGGTAAGTACCGAAGGAAAAGACCTGATCTCTTATATCAATACTAAATTACTGTCAGATACAAGCCGCAATTTAATTTCTCAATTAGGACATTATAAATTTTCAACATCCATCGACCCTGCAAATGCTGTGGATAATCGATATAACCCTGATGCTTTTATTTATTATGATTACGAAGGTTTGCAATTAAAATATGTGTTTATTGGCGGGGGTTCTTTCCAAAGAAACGAACTTCCGGTAAAAATTACAGAATTTAAAAAATACGTTTACCTCGATCAGATCATCATTGAACCAAAACTATACAAAGGCACATTACCAAAGGGTTTAAAGTCATATTCAAAGTCTTCTGATGTTGAAAAGATCCTTGGAAAACACAATACACATTTTGATGGCGGTGCTAGTACAACTAAAGTTAATTTTACCTATCCAGAACTTGGCATGCGCTTTTTGTTTAACCAATATGCTCCTGCATATCCAACAGACGATAGTACAATGCTTTACATTACCCTTAGCGATTCTATTAAAGAAATGAAAAGATATCCTACGATATATACAAAATATGATAATTCACCACGTTAGTTCCTAAAATCTATACGCTGGTTAAAATTGATAACATCACACTACATAAATAATAATCTTTACACCATAAAAAAACAAATAATATGAAATCCCGACTACTAATTGCCATTTTAAGTTTATTAAGTTTTAATAGCATCCTGCTGGCACAGGATGATGAATTAAAAGGAACCATTGTTTTTTCCGATCAACCATTTATGGGTGATGGCGCATCAAACAAAATAATGACTGATTTTAAAGCGGGAAATGATATTTTCGGCCGCATTAAATTTGATAAGCCTCTTAAAGATCTTTTCAAAGGTTATTTTTCTGGCGCTAAATTAAAAGTGAATAACAGCGAAGGTGATGCCAAACTTACTTTTAAAGTAAAGTACGAAAAGAATGGCGAAACTGTTTTTGGAGCAGCTGAAAAAATACTAAGTCCCGCAGAGTTAAATAATGCATACGTTGACTTTGACATTGCACCATCAATGAACAAATCGCGCGATTCGTACCGAACAAGTTTTGCAGGCCCTATTAGTCGTTCTAATCCTAATCCCTACATAGAAGAAGGCGAAAAAGGAAAAATGAAGATCTTGGCATTCTTTATAGATGACAACGGGTCGGAAGTGGAAAATCAAAACATCAGCGGATCGCTCATGATCGATTACTCAGATCCTAAATTGGATATTAACGGATGGAATGATCAACTTGAAAAAGCAAATCGTGAAGATGTAGTTGCAGAGAACAAAAAGAAAGTTGGAAAAAAACCAAACATCGAATTTGCGAATCTTCCTTTCTCAAACCCTGCACACAAAGTAGCAACAAAATTCAAAGCAGGCAGTCCAATTTACGCACGCGTTACTTTAGATAAACCTTTAAAAGACTTTATGAAGGTTGATGATGTGAAATGGCTTTACATTAAAGTAAGTTGTCAAAATTTTTCGGGCTTGATAGGATTAACTCACCAAAAAAAGATCCGTGCATCAGAACTTGATAAAAATTATATTGATTTTGAAGTTACCCCGGCTGCGGCTGATGCTAAAGATGTTTACGATTCAAACATGGGTTTCCATCATAGCTTATTCTCTAACAACAGCGCGCCAAATAAAGTAGTTAATTTTGAAATTGAATTAGAAGACATAAATAACAATGAATCTTTTGCCCGCTTAAAAGGTTTTGGGCCTTTGGAATTAGATTACACAGGATTAACAGGAACTCAGGTTGGCGCACTTTGGACGTCATTCCAGGCGGTTGGCGAAACTGCAATTAAAAATGCTGATAAAATGGCTGCAGCTGAAGGTGCAGAAATGGCAAAGAACTTACCACTACCTGTAATTTTTAATAAACCATCGCAAAAAGGTTACGCAGGTTATAGTGATGCGCAGATTCTTGCGATGATAAAAAATTATTTGAAAGTGACAGAAGTGTATATGTTAACATACGGACCAAATAAAGAACAAGGCGATTTTTTTATTCAGAAAGACTCTTACAATTTACCAACTGCTAAAGTGGGTAATATTGGTTTCTACTTTATTTTTAAAGATGCGGATGGTTATTACAAAGCTAACGGTGGTTATTTGATACAACCGTATTCAGGTGGTGGAAAATATGGCGCTGCTTATATTAAAGCCGACGGACCAATGATGGAAGGTGATGCAAAATATACACATGATGTTCAACGCGATAAAGCAGGTTTTAATTATGTTTTTATTGTTGATGGCGCTAAAGTAAAAAAATAAGAAACTAACTCTATAGCAATGGTACATTCTCAACATATTAAACTTTGCCTTGCCGTTATGGTTTGGGCTTCATTGTCTGGATACTCACAGATCAACCTGGGAAAATTAAAAGATAAAGCTAATAATGCTATCTCAAATTCTTCTTCAGAAAATAATACGCAAAGTCCTACAACTTCTGATAATTCAACGGGTACTAAAATATTACATTCAGGAAAAGATCCATTTAACGGTTCGGGTAATACAATTGTCACTCTTGCAGGATCTGGTTCCGGCAACGAGATGGGCTTTAAGGATGAAAAAGGGAAAGACGCTTTATTTCAACATCCTGAAGGAATTACATCTGATGAAAATGGAAACGTGTATGTTGCCGATAGAAACAATAATCGCATTAGAAAAATAACAGCAACGGGTGGAGTAACTACTTTTGCAGGTTCAGGCGAGCGTGATACAAAAAATGGCGAAGGTAAAGAGGCAGCTTTTGACCAACCATTTTACATTTGGTACGATGGTGTAAAGAATTTTTATGTTGTAGAAGACAGGAACAATATTCGCAAAATAAATAAAGAAGGTAAGGTAACTTCAATTTTTAAAGCAAAGAACTATCCCGGTTACACAGATGGTGAAATTGGAGATGCAAATTTTGACAATGTAAAGTCGATTGTATCAAACAGCAAAGACGAGATCTTTATTTTAGATGCCAATAATAATTGTATCCGAAAAATAAGTGGTGGGGTTGTAAGTACATTTGCAGGAAATAAAAATACGCAGCTACAATACGAAACACAGGTAAAAGACGGTCCCGGTCCCAAAGCAACATTTTGGAATTTGAGAACTATGGTTATTGATAAGGCTGATAATTTATATGTGATAGATGGTCCGCAACGCATCAGAAAAATAACTCCTGATGGAACTGTAAGCACATTACCATTTGATGAATTAATAAAAAACACCAAAAGTACTTACGAGATAGATAACGGAGATTCTCATGGCGTGCGTGATGTAGATGTTTTTTATGATATGACCGTACTTGCCAACGGTAACTTTTTGATAGGAACAGAAAAAGGTTGTATTCATGAAGTAAGCGCAGATCTAAAGACCATACACTTTGTTTATACCGGTATATTTTGCAATAGCCACAAAGACAGCGATTACAGGTCGATGACAGAAATGGCAGATGGCGAAGATTGTAAAGGGTGTATTGGTTCTGATAAAGTTAAACCAATGACCGTTACCAAAGATGGTAAGATATATTTTACCGAAAGAAACTATCATTGTGTAAGAGAGATAAAACTAAAAAACTAAAAAAATAAAATTATGAAAATTGAAATGCAACCTAACGAAAAAGTAATTGATACCTGGACCATTTTATACGAAACACCCAATGGTGGAAAGTATAATGGCAAACTAACTGTTACAAACAAAAATTTATTGTACGATGCAAAATTTGATGTATCATCAAAAGGTTTGATAGAAGAGGCTTTGTTCGTTAAATGGGGTTCAGAGGATTTTGTTGTTATTCCAAAAGAGAGGATCACTGATGTAGAAGTGTCAAAGAATTTTTTTCAAAAAAAAGTAATACTAACACTGGATAATGGATCAAAACACACCTTTAATTATGGTATGCTTAATATAGATCCGGTTTCTACCGCAATTTTACAAAGATAATTTATTTAAAACCAGACCATTAAATAACCCGGAAACTATAAAAAGTAAAAAAAGGGAAATGTTAAAACTCATTGGCCAATAAACCTTTCAGTTTTATGAATGTTAATATTATAAACCTCTAATAAACTTCATACAATGAAAAAATTGATATGGCTTTTGGCTTTGGTAATTTGCTCGCTATTATCTCACCAAAGTTTTGGGATATGTAATAGTGTTTTACCCAACGACATTATAGTTGAAAAAAGTTCAACTTTTAAGGGAAAAGCAATGGAAGCATTATTTGTTGTGAAATTCGATGACTCCAAAACACAACGCAATTTTGAAGTGATAAAAACCAATTCAGTTCTACAAAATTACTTTTTAGCAGATTATTTATTAATTGAAAAAAGTGCTGATAATAAAATGCTCTATTATCCACTAGGCTGGACAACAAGCAAAATAACAGCAGATGAGATAAAAGTTAACTGCATGCTTATTATTAAAGGCAAAGTGGCTCCTGTTGCGGTAGAATAATAATTTTCTCTCATATTTGCACCCTTATTTAAACGCAGTATCTTTGGCCAAAATAAGGTAAAGTATTATGAATAGAATTGACAGGGTATCGAATATTCTTATACAGCTTCAATCAAAACGTGTAGTTAAAGCGCAGGACATAGCTTCCAGGTTTGCCATTAGCTTACGTACTGTTTACCGTGACATCAGAACATTAGAAGAGGCAGGCATTCCATTGATAGGAGAGGCCGGAGTTGGTTATTCCATTATGGATGGTTACAAATTGCCACCTGTAATGTTTACTTTAGAAGAAGCTACTGCCTTTTTAACAGCAGAAAAATTAGTTGAAAAATTAACAGATGCCTCTACAAAAACGGCTTACAGATCGGCAATGTTTAAAGTAAGATCTGTATTAAGAAATACCGAGAAAGATCACCTTGAAAATATTGAAGATCATATCCAGGTAATCGATAATCCATATTTACCAAAAGGTGAAGATAATGATCACATTCAAACAATTTTACAAAGCATTTCCCTTAAAAATATAATCTCCATTAATTATTTCGCCAATCACGATCAAAAAAATACAAAAAGAAATGTTGAGCCTTGTGGTATTTATTATCAAAGCAACAAATGGTATTTGATCGGTTTTTGCCAACTAAGAAATGATTATCGCAATTTTAGAATTGATAGGATGTCGGGAATAAAAGTTACCGAAACAAAGTTCAGTAAAGTGCATCCCACATTAAAAACATTTTTAAAACAGATCACAAAAGAAAAAGAATTATTTACAGTAGTAATGACAGTAAATAAAAATAGTGTAAGTTATCTTGGTGATCAAAAATATTACAACGGCTTCGTTTCACAAAAAGAAACAGGTGACAAAATAGAAATGACGTTTTTAACCTGCTCTTTAGAAGGGTTTGCCCGTTGGTACATGATGTTTGGCGATAGCGCTGATATTATTAGTCCAACCAGTTTAAAGATAATAATCAAGGAGATCGTTCAAACTATTTCCAAAAAATTAAAATAATTTTTTCCTGCTGACATACCCTTGTCACATTCCCTCATTTCCTTTGTCTTATTAATTTAAAACATAGAAAATGAAAACAAACAAAATTGAAGCATTTAGCATTATTGGTATTTCAGTAAGAACTACCAATACCAACGGGCAAGCAGCAAAAGATATTCCGATATTATGGAGTAAATTCTTTTCTGAAAGCATTCCTAAAAAGATCACCAACAAAACCAGTCAAGACATTTATTGTATTTACACAGATTATGTAAAGGATCATACACAACCTTACACAACAATTATTGGTTATAAAGTAGATAGTTTAGATAATATTCCTGAAGGAATGGTAGGTAAATCTATTTCTACCGGAAATTACATGCCATTTATTGCGCAAGGAAATATCTCTGATGGCATTGTATATAACGAATGGTTAAAGATCTGGACAGCGCCCATCAACAGGGCTTTTACGGCTGATCTTGAAATCTATGGACAAGAGTCAAAGGATCCAGAAAATGCAAAGGTTGAAATTTTAATTGCATTAAAATAAAATTATTTTTTACTACTGACATAAGGCTGTCACTTACCCTAAGTTACTTTGTATTATAAACCAAAAAAAAGAAATTATGACAATGATAAATGTATTCCTAAAGGAACTTGAAGAAGAAAGCAAAACAACAAAAAAAATGCTTTCAATTGTACCAAACGATAAATACGATTGGAAACCACATCCAAAAAGCATGAATATCAGAAGCCTTGCCACGCATATTGCCGAATTACCGGGCTGGATAACTTATGCATTAACGAGCGACGGACTGGATTTTGCAACAACGCCATACGATCCGGTGGTTATTAATAATACCAAAGATCTTTTAGAGCTATTTGAGAAATCGTTGGTTGATGGAAAAACGCATCTGGTTGCTAAAAATGAAAGCAAGTTGAATGAAATCTGGACCTTAAGAAACGGTGAAGCAATTTATAGTACCGATACCAAAGCAGAAACTATACGTCACGCACTTTCGCAAATAATTCATCATAGAGCACAACTAGGTGTTTGCTTACGTTTACTGGATGTTCCAATTCCAGGTAGCTATGGGCCAAGTGCAGATGAAAATAATTTTTGAGTTGAAAATATTGCAGATGCTGAGAAATTAGCATCTGCATTTTTAATATTATAAATATGAAAAAATTAGACCTTACAAAAGAATATAAAAACTATTATACTGCTAAGACAAAACCAGAGTTAGCGGAGATCGGTTCTGCAAATTACCTTTCTATTAAAGGAAAAGGCGACCCTTCTGACAAATTATTTACCGAAAATATTGAAGCTTTGTATTCGGTTGCTTACACTATTAAATTTAGTTTTAAAGTGCTAGATAAGGATTTTGTAGTTTCAAAATTAGAAGGATTGTGGTGGTTTGATGAAAAAGAATATAAAGACATTACAATTGCTACTGCACCTAAACTTATTCCGAGAAGCGAATGGGAATACCGTTTATTAATTCGCCTGCCCGATTTTGTTGGTGAAAAGGATATTAGCACAGCAATGCAAAAAGTTACGTTTAAAAAAGGGATAGAAAAAGCAAAAGCAGTTGAATTTTACACCATGAACGAAGGGAAAGTTGTTCAAATACTCCACGTTGGACCATTTGATAAAGAACCCGAAAGCTTACAAAAAATATCAGAATTTATAACTTCGTTAGGATTAAAACGAAACGGTTTGCATCATGAGATCTATTTATCTGATTTTAGAAAAACAGAACCTTTAAAACTAAAAACTATTTTAAGAGAACCGGTAAAATAAAAATTAATATCTTTAAATTGATGTTAAGTGATCTGGACAATTTTTATCTTAAGAAAGAAGAACCTTTAAAAGGCTGTTTACTGGCTTTGCGCGAGATCATTCTTTCATACGATAAGAACATAACTCATACTTTAAAATATGGAATGCCATTCTTTTGTTATAACAACAAAATGTTTTGTTATTTGTGGGTACAAAAGAAGACTAACATTCCTTACATTGGCGTTGTTGAAGGAAAACATATCTTTCATAAAGACCTTATCCAGGAAAAGCGTTCACGAATGAATATCATTTTATTCGATCCAAATAAAGACCTCCCGGTAAAAACAATTCGCCTGATCCTCAAGCAAAGCCTTGATCTTTACAAAAGTGGAAAGATCAAAATTAAGGCATAATTAAGTGTAATTGCAATAATACCAACATTTTTAGCGTTAATAACTAGGTTTTTTAGGTGTTTTATCTTCTACAATAAACCTCTATATTTAATGCTTAAATGAAACGACTTTTAAGTGTACTTATCATTTGTTCGTCACTACTGACTTTTTCACAAAAAGAGGGACAGGAGAATGCCTTGTTTACGATTAGAGGCAATATTGGAATACCACGTGTTGTTGGTAGTCAAATGTTCCGCACCTGTTTTGCCGGGCTTTATGAAGGTAATTTATCGCTTAATGTAAGGTTATTCAGTAATTTTTTTGTAGGCGTAGGTTATCAAAATACACAGTTCCAGAATAATAAATTCTTAAAATTTCAATATTTTAATGCCAGTATTCCTTATAACACAAGGCTTTTATGCAATGGCACATTTGTTAAGTTGGGTTACGACAAATTCTTTTCAGATAAGGGTTACGCTACATTTTCTCTAAATTCGGGTTTAATGCTGAATAACTATTTTAATGTAAACGCCGACACTGCCTTGTCTAACCGTCCTTATGGCATTCTCGATTTTTCCGCACCATATTTTCAACCAGAAGTATCCATTAACTTTATTGTAGAAAAACATTTAGCATTTTCTATCATGTTAAGTCACACAACCATGGTATCCAAATTCGATCCTAAAGCCCCGCGTTTCGCACATTTCCAGGAAGTAAAAGACGCTAAAAATGGTTCTTTTATGAACTGGATAAATATTGGATTTGGATTCACTATATTATTAGATAAAAAAACTAAAGAATAATTACAGAATGATGATCACCGCTGAAATGCCCGTTAAATTTGACCGTAAGAAACATAAGGATAGTACTTTGTTAGAGCTTTACGTGAATATTTTAAAACCCCGAATGATAGAAGAAAAAATGTTGTTACTTCTTCGCCAGGGAAAAATCGCAAAATGGTTTAGTGGAATAGGACAAGAAGCAATCTCTGTTGGTGTTGCATCTGCACTTGATAAAGATGAATACATTTTACCAATGCACCGTAACTTAGGCGTATTTACAACCCGCAAAATTCCTTTAAACCGTTTGTTCTCACAGTTCCAGGGTAAGCCGGGTGGTTTTACACAAGGCCGCGACCGTTCTTTTCACTTTGGAACTAACGAATATAAAATTGTTGGTATGATCTCGCATCTTGGTCCGCAATTGGGCGTAGCAGATGGTATTGCATTAGCTAACAAATTAAAGGGCGACAAGAAGGTAACCGTTGTATTTAGTGGCGACGGTGGAGCAAGTGAAGGTGATTTTCATGAAAGTATTAATACCGCTGCGGTTTGGGATCTACCTGTAATTTTTATTATTGAAAATAACGGTTACGGGCTTAGTACACCAAGCAACGAACAATTCAAATGTAAATCCTTTGCAGATAAAGCCATTGGTTATGGTATTGAAGGTGTAAGTATAGATGGCAATAATGTTTTAAAGGTTTACGAAACAATTAAGAATTTAGCAGAAAGTATTCGTGAAAATCCGCGGCCTGTTATTTTAGAGTGCGTTACTTTCCGTATGCGCGGGCACGAAGAGGCCAGCGGTACCAAATATGTACCAAAAGAATTGTTTGACGTATGGGGCAGAAAAGATCCCGTAAATACATTCGAGAAATTTTTAATTAGCGAAGGCGTTTTAACGGATGAGTTAATTGAAAAGACAAGAGCAGAAATAAAACAAGAAATAGAAGGTGGATTGGAAATTGCTTTTGCAGAACAGAACCCCACACCGAATACAGAAAAAGAATTAAGGGAATTATTTAAACCCTATAATGCATCGGATATTACACCAACTGGTACAAAAACAAATATGCGTTTTATTGATGCTATTAGCGATGCAATGAAACTGGCCATGCGAAAACATAATAATCTTGTTTTAATGGGACAGGATATTGCTGATTATGGCGGTGTATTTAAAATTACGGATGGATTTGTTGAAGAGTTTGGCAAAGGAAGAGTTAGAAATACACCATTATGCGAAAGCGCTATTTTAGGTTCGGGCTTTGGTTTATCAATTAACGGACATAAAGCAATGGTGGAAATGCAGTTCGCAGATTTTGTAAGCGAAGGCATGACACAGATCATAAATAATTTAGCAAAAAGTCATTACCGTTGGGGGCAACATGCCGATGTAGTAGTGCGCATGCCAACAGGCGCGGCAGTTGCAGCGGGTCCATTTCATAGTCAGAGTAATGAGGCCTGGTTCTTTAAAACACCGGGATTAAAAATTGCATATCCTGCTTTTCCTTCAGACGCAAAGGGATTATTGATAGCCGCTTTTGAAGATCCGAATCCTGTAATGTATTTTGAACATAAAGCTTTATACAGAAGTATTAATGAGGATGTGCCGGATGAATATTATACAATTCCATTTGGAAAAGCAAGATTGGTAAAAGAAGGAAGTGAATTGACAATTGTAACATATGGTTTAGGCGTTCACTGGGCTATTGAGGCGTTGAATGAAAATCCTGATCTAAGTGCAGATCTAATTGATCTTAGAACATTAGCACCATTGGATATAGAAACCATTTATTCCTCAGTTAAAAAGACCGGTAAGGTAATAGTTATGCATGAAGATACATTGACCGGTGGTATTGCCGGTGAAATAGCTTCACTGATAACTGAAAATTGTTTCGACTATTTAGATGCTCCGGTAATGCGCGAAGGCAGTTTGGATACACCTGTGCCAATGAATGTTGACCTTGAGCATAATTTTTTACCAAAAGAAAGGTTCAAACAGAAATTAATGAAACTCTGGAAATATTAACGCGTCACACCTGTCAGGTTTTTAAAACCTGACAGGTGTTTCGTAAATTAACCTGACAGGTGTTATGCAAAAGATAGAACCACTTCAGTATGGAAAATATTACCACATTTATAATCGTGGAATTAATGGTTCTAAATTGTTTTATGAAGATGAAAATTATAACTACTTCTTAAAACTATACAATACTCATGTAGATCCAATAGTTGATACTTTTGCTTATTGCTTAATGAAAAATCATTTTCATTTATTAGTTAGAATAAAAGATGAAAATGAAATTTTATTGCAGCCAATAAAACAACCACATCAATATTTCTCAAATTTATTTAATGCTTATACAAAGGCAATAAATAAAAAATATAGCAGAAACAGTAGCCTTTTTCAAAGAACTTTTAAAAGAAAACTGATTGATAATGAAGCTTACTTAAAAAATGTAATACTATATATAAATACAAACCCTGTTCATCATAAAACTTCTGTAAATTACATCAATTATAAATGGAGTTCGTATACAGAATCAATTTCAGATACTTTTACAAGTTTACAAAGGGAGCAGGTAATTGAATGGTTCAATGATTTAGAGAACTTTAAATCTTTACATACAAACAAATTAAATATTATTGAAATTGAAAATTATTTAGAGCTATAAAATTATGCAACCAATTGATCTAAGAAGCGATACTGTTACCAAACCATCAAAAGCCATGATGGAAGCCATGTTTAGAGCAGAAGTGGGTGATGATGTTTTTAATGAGGATCCAACAATAATTGAATTAGAAAAATTCTCAGCGAATTTATTTGGGAAAGAAGCAGCTTTGTTTTGTCCGAGTGGTACTATGACCAACCAAATTGCAATTAAAGTACACACACAACCAGGCGATGAATTAATATGTGATGTGAATTCACATATATATAATTACGAAGGAGGAGGTATTTCGTTTAACTCAGGCGTGCAGGCAAAACTATTAACTGGAAAAGAAGGAAGATTATCGGCTGAATTAATTGAGCCTGCAATTAATGGAGACTTTGACTGGTTAACACGTACAAGTTTAGTATCTCTTGAAAATACGGTGAACAGGGCAGGAGGGAGTTATTATACAATAGATCAGATAAAACCAATTTACACTTTATGTAAAAAACATAATTTAAAATTGCATTTGGATGGCGCGCGTATATTTAACGCGTTGATTGAATCGAATGAAACGCCAAAGCAAATTGGCGAATATTTCGATTCCATTTCTATTTGTTTATCAAAAGGATTAGGTGCGCCAATTGGTTCATTATTATTGGGCGAAAAAGAATTCATTAAAAAAGCCAGGAGGATCCGTAAAATATTTGGTGGTGGCATGCGTCAGGCCGGGATATTGGCTGCTGCAGGTTTGTATGCATTAAAAAATAATGTTACCCGTTTAAAAGAAGATCACGCACGTGCAAAAAAAATAGAAGAAACATTAAAAGGATTATCCTATATAGAATCGATATTACCTGTATATACCAACATTGTTATTTTTAATTTACGCTCAGAAAAAATTACCGGTGAAGCATTTGAAAAAAAATTATCTGAAAATAATATTAAGATCGCCGCTTTTGGAAAACATACCATTCGTATGGTAACGCATTTGGATTTTGATGATGCGATGTTAGCAAGGACTATCGATGTATTGAAGAGTATAGATAAATAGCACGTTATTTCTATTTCGTCCCTACTGGACTTAATTCATTTTTTTGCAGGGTTTTCTATAATATTGTCCCTAACGGGACAGACTAGTGTATACCTTAGATTTATGGTTAATTGATAATTTTCTAATTTACTATAAACTGTAGCTACTAATGATTATTTATCCATGTATTTTTGAATACTAATTAGAATTATCTTTTTTAATCCCATAGGGATTTAATATTATAGAACTGAATATAGATATAAACAAAGTCCCGTAGGGACGATATATTAAAATGGCAAACACATATTCTCAAATTTACATTCAATTTGTTTTTTCAGTGAAATATAGAGATGCAGTGATCATGCCTGTTTGGAAAGATGAATTATATAAATACGTAACCGGGATAGTTAAAAACAACGGTCATTTGATGATCAGTATTAACGGAATGCCCGATCATATTCACATATTAATCGGGATGAATCCAAAACAATCGGTATCCACATTATTACAAGATATAAAAGGCAGTTCGTCAAAATGGATCAATGAAAGAAAGTTTGTAAAAGGAAAATTTGAATGGCAGGAGGGGTATGGCGCTTTTTCCTATAGTCAAACACAAGTTAAAGAAGTAATAGCATATATTGAAGATTAGGAAGCTCATCATAAAAAAAGATCATTTAAAGAAGAGTATCTTGACCTCCTTGAAAAATTTGAAGTTAAGTATGATGAAAAATTTACTTTCAAAGAATTAGTTTAAACTTTACACAGATTAAAAAAGATCCGCGATAATCTGTTAGATTCGCGTCATCTGTGTTCCATCATCCTAAATCAAAAAACCATCTTTATCTCATCCATTTTATCCTGGAATTCAAATACCTGTCCGGCTTGCATGGTTTTAATATTCTCGTAAAAAGGTGAGCGAGATGAAACAACCATTACACGTTTATCATCGATCTTTAACGGACCCAAACCAATTGCTACAAAAAATAAAATTCCGGAAAGTTCAAAAACAGAACCGATCTTAATTGTATCTTCTAATTTACTTACATCGATCTTCTCCAAATAATTTAATTCCTGTTCGGCTTCATTTAATTGTTTTGAGTTCATGTCGCTATCCAACTGACCCATAGCCCGCGATATTTCGTATTTATCGCCCGCAGTGCTTTTATCATTGCTGTTGGCGTTATCCTGTGCTTGTGCGATTGCAGCCTTAGCGTTTGTGATGCGTTGATTGATCTGTTTAGTACATTCTGCTTTAACCAGTTTCTTAAATGCGATCTTATCCGCCGGGGTTTTTAACTCGATCATAATATTTTTTTTGAATTAGAATTTTGGACAACTAACAAGTACTTTTCTATTGCGCTTGCGTTTAGAAGCAATTTCATAAACAATAGAAACTTCGTGCGCGCCTTGTGTATTGTTTATTTTTAAATTTGAAATCGTTGCGTCGTAACTATAACCAACCCTGAAATTTTTATCAGGAACTTCTAGTCCAACCAATAAAGCAACACTCTCACGGTTTGGATAACCTAATTTATAATGTTTAAATGGCAAACCACGGTACCATAAACCTACGTTAACGAAGGATTTAAAATAATAGGCGCCAATATCCAACTGATCATATTTTTGTTCGTGACGAATATTAAAACTGGCGCTTACAAATTCTTCGAGTTTGGTTTTTCCTGAACCTCTTGCACTAATAATAAAACGGTAACCGCCATGTAAACTTCCTGAAATCGGTAATGGCTCTATATTACCCACCATACTTGCGTTTGGCTGGTTAACATGTCTTGCTGCAAAGCCTATCCAGTAATTAGTTGAATTAAATAAAGCACCTATACCCATATCAAAAAAATTGATCTTATCGGCAGCCAAAGCATCTTGCGAAACAGATGAACCTGTAATGAACTGGTCGTTAAATATTAATCTTGTTTGATCGATCTTTTTTTGATTCATTACCAAAGCTATCCCGCCTCTCGCTTCTGAGAATTTACCAAGCTTTACACGGTAGGCATAATTTATACCGCCCATTGTTGTAACCAAATTAGAAGTACCGGCCCTGTCTTGCAAAACAAAACCACCAATACCACTATTCATATTACTAACATTATAATCGTAAGATGCCATGTAAGTACTGTACGCTGTTTTTACACCCGGCCATTGATTACGATAATTAGCGGCAAACCTATGCTCGTAAGTTAATCCTGTAAAAGCAGGATTTAAATACATAGGCGCAGCATAGAACTGCGTGAATTGCGGATCTTGCGCAAATAATTGTACACCGACACAAAGTAATAATATGGAACAAAGCCTTTTGATCATTATTTTTTTACAATTTTAAATTCAAGGTCTTTATCTGTTTTTTCAAAGGCAATAGGATCAATGTCTACCACCAATGTAGTATAACCTTCCGATTCTACAATTGCTTTGTAAGACTTTAAAGGATTTACCACTAAAATAAATTTTCCTGTTTTTGGATTTGAATTATAAGTTCCGTTAACAGCGTTACCTTCATTATCCAATAAAGTTATTTTTACTTTTGATGGGAGATCATCTTTAAAAGCCATGCCATGCTTCACTTTCAGGTCGTTATCACCAAAGCGCGTATCTATCTGGTAAATATCAACGTTACCAATTGTTTCTTCCTTAAGCGATGAATAATAACCACGTTGCCCATCAACACTTAAAACAAAAAATATGTCGTTACCAACATTATTGATCGGATAGCCTAAATTCTCAGCTTTTGAAAATTGATTTGTTTCAGGATTAAAAATGCTTTTAAACACATCGTAGTTGCCCATGGTGTTATGGCCTTTACTGCTAAAATATAAAGTAAGGTTATCGGGGTGCAGGTATGGACTATCCTCATCATACAAAGTATTTATATTTGGACCAAGATTAAAAGGTAAAGCCCAACGACCGTTTGGTAATTTTTTTATGCGGTAAATATCTTTTCCACCATATCCACCCGGGCGATCGCTGCTAAAATACATCTGGCTTGTATCATTACTAAAGCAGGCGCTGGTCTCAATAAATTGTGAGTTAATTTCTTTAGACATTTTTTGTAGAGGCTCCCATTTATTATCAATGCCTAATTTTGTTATAAAAAGATCACCGGTAACCTGGTCGGGTGAAGTTCTGAAAATGATCATGCTTTGCCCGTCAGGACTAATTGCAACGCAGGCATCGTTGGTCTCTGAGTTAATAGGTGCTTTTACATTCTCTACTTTATTCCATTTTCCTTTTTCTTTTGTTGCTACATAAACATCTTCATAAAAATTTCCGTAAGCATCTTTTTTGTTATTAGAACTGCCTTCACGGCGCGATGTAAAATAAAGCGTGTTCTCATCAGGTACCATTACCGGAACATAATCAGCATAAATAGAATTTATTTCGGGTCCCATATTATTTATGACTGACCTGTGCGCCTGGTTTATCAATATTTTTGCAGCTTTGCACACATCAATTAAATAAGTAGTTTCTTCTATATTGTGAAGACGTTTCTTTGGACTTTCTTTATTGTAGTCAGTTAAAAGTTGAATAGCTTCATCAAAATTCTTTTGCAGATGTTTTACTTTAGCTAAATAATATTTTGCATCTATTAATGTTGAAGAATTAAGCGCCGGTAAAAAATATTGCGCGCTATCCAAGCTGTAATCTAATTTGAAAAAAGAGATCGCGCTATTAACTCCGGCCTTTTCGTTCTTTGGATCCAGGTTTAAAACCTGCCTGTAACTATTCCAGGCCCTTAAATGATCTTCAATATCAAAACTTAATTGGGCTTCTTTTAATCGATCTTTTATTAGCTTTTTATTTTCTTTAGTTTGAGCAAATACAAGCGTACTGCAAAATACCAAACAAAATAAAATACAATTCTTCTTCAACATACAATTATTTTAACAGTAATACATCTCCGGTTTTATTAAAGGCTTTTCCATCAATAAACGTAGCGGTAATTTTCCATATATATACATCCTGGGTACACATCTTTCCTTTATAATAACCATCCCAGCCTTCGGCAGGATTTTTTGTTTCAAATAACAACTCACCCCAACGTGAATAAATACTTAACAGGTATTTTTCTGTACCTTTAATGTTTGGATGAAAAACATCATTACTCTTATCTAAAGGATCAAAGGCGCTACCCGGGGAGCCGCCAACGTTTGGTGTAAAGGCATTTGGCACTTCCACAAATGTTTCTTCGAGGGCAATAATTTTAGATGATAGATCAAATGTATCTCTACAACCTTTATTACTGGTAGCAACTAAGGTTATCTGGTATTCACCGGGAAGAATATAAGTGTGCGAGGGCTCAAAACTTGTTTCAGTACCGCCATCGCCAAAATTCCATTGATAGGAAACTGCGCCGGTTGAAAGATTGTAACATTGCGTTGGCTGGTTAGGGACGAACACCAATAAAGGATCGGCCTTAAAGAAAGCGGATGGTTTTGGAAATACTTTTATTATCCTTGTTGTTGTATCAGGACATCCATAACCATCTTTCGCAATTAACTGTACAGTGAATGTTTTATTTACAGATGAAACATTTACAAAAGTATTGCTTACGCTTCCTGTTGAAGCTGTGTTTCCATCACCGTAGGTCCATTGATATTGCTGCACACCGACTATAGGAGGGAAAAACACTTTTAAAGGAGTACATCCACTATCGGGCAAGGCAGATATAAAAAACACAGGCTGAGGGTGAACATTGATGGGTACTTTTAAAGTATCCTTACAACCATTACTATTAGTAGAGACCAGCGTAACAGTAAAAACCTGGTTGGTTGGAAAAATATTTGTGTACACCTGTGATGGACTGGTTAGGGTAGAAGTAAAAGAATTTCCAAAATTCCAATTGTAAGACGATGCACCTAAAGAAGTATTTGTAAAAGTTAAGTTAGCAGGTGAACAAGCAGGGGTATCAACCAATAATGTAGATTTTGGTCGTGCAAATAGACTTATAGGTTTAACTATTGAGTCATAACAATTATTTGCTGTACCAACAACCAGTTTAACGCTGTAGGTAATTGGGCCGCCACCGGGCACGTTGGTAAAGGTCTCGACAGGATTAGTGGTTATAGATGCGTTTCCATTATTGAACAACCATGCGCTACTATTATTACCTGTACTTGTATTTGAAAAACTGACCACCAAGGGTGAACAACCTGAAACAGGCGTTGCATTAAAATTAGGAATAGGTTTTGGGAACACAACCGGATTTCCAAAACTGGAGTCGACACAGCCGAAACCGTTACTAGCAACTAATCGTACTGTAAATGTTTTTGTAGCTGTTGTGGTATTTGTAAACACATGTGTTGACGGAGCTGTACTAGTTATAACAGATGGAGAACCATCACCATAACTCCACGTATACGAAATTACACCGGGCACCGATGGAAAACTAACCAGTAAAGGCGTACAGCCGCTGGCAGGGATCATTGTAAAAGACGTAAATGTTTTTGGAAAGATCTGGATCGTTTGCTTTGAAGTATCACTGCAACCAACACTATTTGTAACAACCAAGGTAATGGTATTTGTCATTAACAAAAATGTATTGTTCGTGTAAGTATGACTTGGATTTAATATCGTAGAAGAAGTATTATCTCCAAAGGTCCACGAATAAGTACTGGCACCAATAGAGTTATTTGTAAACGTAACAGGAAGTGGAGAACAGCCAGGCGTTAAATTACCTGTGAATGATGAAACGGGTCTTGGTAAAACAGAAACAACTTTCCTGGCTGTATCGCTACAACCTAAGCCTGTTGATGCAATTAAACTAACTGTATAATTTACCGTTGCCTGCAAAGTATTGCTATAAGTAAAATTGGCATTTACCGCATTTGATGTAGCTGTTGGTGTTACACCAAAATTCCATAAATAATTTACACCATTAACAGAAGTATTTGTGAATGACACTGGAAATGGCGGACAACCAACTGTTGGTGTAAACACAAAATTTGCTGTAGGCTTAATATTAGCAGTAACAAGATTTGTTGTGGAGTCTTTACAAAAAGCAGTTGAAACAATTAATTTTACTGTATATGTTGCAGGAGCTGTGTATGTGTGTGGAGGATTTTGAATATTTGAATTAGGAGAAGTGTCGCCAAAATTCCAGGTGTAACTGTTAATGGCATTTGTTCCGGTAACTGTTGATGTACTCGAAAAATTTGTAACAGACCCAACACAAGTTGAAGTTGGTGTAAAACTCGCAATAGGATTTGGATGCACAATAATAGAAGCGGTTTTGGTATTAACACAACCGTTTGCACCTGTTACAGAAAGCGAAACATTGTAGCTGCCGGGACCAGGATAGTTTTGATTTGGCGGGATCTGAACACTACTTGTATTGGAGTTACCAAAGTTCCAATTCCATGAAACCGCTCCGATAGAAGATTCGTTAAAAACAACATTATTTAAAACGTTACAACCAACCGTTGGTGTATTTACAAAATTGGCAGTGGGTGAAGGTAAAATAGTGACGACGACCTGCACCGTTGAAGTACAGGCTGCACCCGCACCAGGTATAAATGCAGCAAGTTGCACAGTGTAAGTGCCAGGTGTAGGATAAATGTTTGTTTTAGGGCCGGGACCAAGATTAACAAAACCACCTCCCGTTCCAAAATCCCATAAATATGAAAAACCTGTAGGACTTGCATTTGTAAATGTAAGTGGTGCGTTTTGACAAAGAGGGCCGGGAGGTGCAACCAAACTAGCTGTTGGCGGATTAACGATCTGAACATTAATAATTGCAGTGTCAACACCACATAAATTACTATCGCGAAGCATAACGGAATAGGTGCCAACAGCTGGGTAAGCAATACTTATTGGTGTTGTTGGCGGCCATGGCTTCCAGTCAATAATAGAATCATGATTTATTGGGGGCCAGTACATTCCAAAGTTCCACCATTCTTGTCTTTGAAACGTATTACCCTGTGCTAAACAATTTCTTTGCGTTGTATTTGTGAATGTAAAAACGTTATCGGGCCAGCAACGAATTAAAAGATCGGGAGTTATAGCTGCCTGGTCAACATCATAAATTTGTATCGGATTAAAATTAGCTATTGTTGGATTGCCGAAGCTACAGTAATTCATGGCTTGGAGCGTGATCTGTGTCTGACAATTGACCGTGTTCTTTAAATAGGTATGCGTAATTGTTTGTCCACCATTAGTATAAGTAAAAGCCACTGTAGGTGAACCATCACCAAAATTCCAGATAAAATTAGTCGTAGGGCTAACATCGGTGCTAGAGTTTGTGAATGACAAAGTTTTTGGAGCACAGGCCTGCGTAACACCGCCAATTGGAATTTGAATGGAAGCGTTAACCGGCTTTTCCATTACAACAATACCTGTTAAAGTACAATTGAGAGCAGGAATAATTAATGTAACTACGAAGGTATCAACTACAACAGCGTAATTGTGTGTAAGAATTGTATTTGCAGTGTAAGATGCGCCATTAACTGTTGGACTTCCGTCACCATAATTAATGCTATATGCACCCCAGCTACTATTTGATTGAAAATTTAAATTGTATGAAGTTCCGGTACAGCTAATAAAATAAGGGTGAGGGGAGAGGTTACCTAAATAATCGAACACCTGTGGGCATTGGGCCTTGCCAGTAAAGGAAATGATTATGGATAAGAAGAAAAGTAAGCGTTTAATCATTCTCCAATTTTTAGTTCTTATAATTTTGCAAGCCTGTAAGCCGGGTTCTGTTTCATCGCGAGTTTAACCCCGCGATATATTCTATCATTTATCTTTGCGACCTACCCATTGCGGCTCCCGATAAATCAGGATAAGACGAGCAGCCTTAATTACCGCAACCTATTTGGCCTTTCAACACCCGAGGTTTACCCAACACAATTATCGCTAACCATGCTTGTGAGCTCTTACCTCACATTTTCACTATCACCGGTAACTTGCGTTACTGGCTACCTTGTTTTCTGTGGCACTTTCTGTTACAAAAACATTTCGGTTTTTGCACCCACCCTTTCAGGTGGCGGATCGCTCTGCGTTGCCCGGACTTTCCTCCATAAGTTTGCACCCATGGCGATAGAACAACTTGCATTTAAATTTACGGAAAATAAATTAAATAGGTTTCATAGAATAGTTAACAAAATACTATTATTTAGTGTATCCCTTATAAAACTCAGGGAAAACAAATTCGATGACCTTTTGATCTTTATAAACTGTTAAAAATAACGAGAATACTTCTTAAAAAATTATTGCTTCCACGCTGATCTCAACATTCGCATCCTTAGGTAGACGGGCTGCTTGGATGGTTGCACGCGCAGGGAAATCATTCTTAAAATATGAAGCGTATACTTCGTTCACGTGCACGAAATTATTCATGTCACTTAAAAAAATGGTACTTTTTACAACATTATCATACGTACAGCCACCAGCTTTTAAAATTGCACCAAGATATTCCATTACCATTTTGGTTTCTTCCTTAATAGTTGTTTTTACAAGTTGTTTGCTTTGCAGATCCATAGCTATGGTACCGCTAATAAACATACTATTGCCAACAATAACGGCCTGGTTATATGGCCCAATTGGTGCCGGAGCGTTTGGAGTATTTATGATCTTTTTCATATAATTTAAGTGTTTAATAGTAACAAATATAATAAAGATTCGGAAACAGGATATTGGTAATTTTGAACATTTATCTTGTATTTGTAATTCCTATTTTGTTTCTTTGTTTTTAGTAGATGAAAGATCAAACCAATACTTTGTATTTTATTCGCCGCAATTTTAATAATTGCTGGCCCATTATGGTTTGTATTATGCGCCCCTATTAATTTTCGGGCATTTCAAATTTCATTTTAATTCCAATTTATTTTTTAAAACCATGCAAACGATCTCAGATCTTGTATTAGACAAGTTAAACACATTATTAGTCATTGTAAACAGCAAAGGCGAGGTAGAGTATGTTAGTAATTCTTCAAAAGCACTTCTAGGCTTTGAACCTGAACAACTTTTGGGCGATAACTGGTGGATAATACCAAGACAAAGCATTAATGAAGGCAATCTTGTAAAAGAAAAGATACTTTCTATTATGCTTCACGATTCTTACCAGGTAGAGCAAGGTTTTGAACATGCTTTAAAAACATCTAACGGACTAATTAAATGGTTCAAATGGAGTTCAACAGTTATGTCTGATGATAAACTTATAGGAATAGGTATTGATATAACTGAAAAGAAAAAGACAGAGCAAAAAACACTGGAAATAAACCGGGTTTTAACTGAGAAAAATAAAGAGATAACGGATAGTATTAGCTACGCGAAAAAGATCCAGGAGGCGATCTTGCAGAATGATTCATTCTTAAAAACAAGGTTTAAGGATGGCTTTGTTCTGTATCAGCCAAAAGATATAGTTAGTGGTGACTACTATTTTTTTTACGAGAACGATGAAAACAAATATGTAGCTGTAATAGACTGCACGGGTCACGGTGTGCCAGGAGCGCTTATGTCGGTTATAGCTAACTCACTTTTAAAAGAGGTGTTTTACAATAAAAGCATTACGCAACCGGATGAAATTTTGTATGCATTGGATGAATTATTATTTGATTCGTTGAACAAGAATAACCAGGAAGAGATCCGTTACGATGGCATGGATATAGCTTTGTGCGCCATCAATAAAAAAACAAATGTTTTGAGTTTTGCAGGCGCCATGCGTCCTTTATTTTTAGTAAGAGAAAATGAAATGATAGAAATTAAAGGAAGCAAATTTCCTTTAGGTTATTATTTTGATAAAAAAGAGTTTTTATTAAATACAATTCAGTTGTATGAAAACGATAGGATCTATCTAACAACAGATGGTTACGCAGACCAGTTTGGTGGCAACAATAATAAAAAACTAAATAGGAAAGCATTTAAAGAATTATTACTTTCTTTGAATGGTATGGATGGTGATGAGCAAAACTCTTTTTTAGACTACGCTTTAAAAAACTGGAAACAGGATGAGGAACAAACCGATGATGTATTGGTAGTTGGTTTTTTTATTTAGCGCGCAATAACAAAACGTTTACTTACGGTTTGCGAATTGACGCTTTTTAGATTCAATAAATAAACGCCACTTGGCAATTCACTTGTTTTTATGGCGGCGTTTTTGTTTTTAAATAAAATCTCTTCTTCTCTTATTACTTGCCCAAGATTATTTAAAATCTCAATTGTTGTAAACTCTTTTTCAAAATCTACCTTAAAACTGATATTTAAAATGCCATTAGTTGGATTAGGATAAACAGTAAAAAGGTCTTTGTTTAACCGCAACTCTTCTAAGCCTACTGTTTGACAATAAGCAATTGAGCTATCACAACCAGTGCTATCATATTTTACAATAAAAAAAGGATTGGGTGAAGAATTAAACACTTGAAATGCGGAGATAAAACCCCCATCACTTGTAGGGTTATAACTTAAAATAGTTTGATTGTTATCTGATAAAGTATTTGGGCTATAATCGTAATGCCTATTAGAAAGTATGTTACCGTTTGCATCAATTTTTGTAATTCTTTGTAAACAATTAGTAGCTAAATTATTTTGCTGCATAGTATCTATAATACCTGTTAGTATTATGTTTCCGTTAGCAAGTTCGGTTGCTCTAGTAAAAAAATTGGTAATAGCAGTCTTATCATGATATAGATACCATAGTGGTGTAGCAGGTGCATTGAAATCAAATTTAACTGCAAAACTTTTATGGGTTTCTAAAGCACCTATAATAAGACTTTCTTCCTCTTCGCCAACAGCAACAATTTTTTTATCTTTTGTTTGAATCACATCTACAAGCAGTCCTTTTCCTGTATAACCCATGTGGTGCAATTTGTTACCAAGACTATCAAGTATAAGCACGCTTACATAACTTGTAGTGCCGCTTACATATTGGTAACCAACGGTTATAATTTTTTTACTAAGGGAGTCCTGCACTATAGCCTTGCCATCTTGCACATTTACTCCAGTTTTACCTATCTTTTTACGCCAAAGTTCAACGCCGTTTATGTCTGTTTTTATCAATAGAGCTTTGCGATATCCATTTCCCTGAAAAAAACCAGTAATTAAGAATCCACCATCAACACTGCCATTTACCATTTGAGGTATAACATCTACACCTGCACTATCGTAAAAACGCTTCTGCCAAATTGTGTCGCCGTTAAAACTAAATTTAACTAACACACCCAAATATTTATTATTACTATCGCGAACACAGCCTGCATGGTAAATAAAATTTCCTTGTTTATAAAACCATTTTGCAATTAACGAATTATCAAGATATTCAAATTTACTGTTGCCATATTTTTTAGTCCACTGCAACTGGCCTTGGCTATTAAGTCCCATAATTGCCAAACGGTTAGTTTGTATATTATCAACCGTTTCTACCATAATACCACAAACAAGATAATTACCCGCCGTTGTTTCAAATACATTTTTTGTTGTATTATTTAACGCGCCGGGAAGCTTAAACTGACGTTTAAAGCCTCCCTGCCCGTAAAACATTGCGGTAAGAAAAATTAGTATAAATAAAATATAACGTTGCACTATTTTTTTATTTATTTAAATTTACAAAATTTATTTGACTAATACTACCTTGGTTTGATATAATTTGGTTTTTCCATCGTAAGCAGATAACAAATAAACACCGGCAATAAAATTATCAAGCGCTATCTGCGTATTGCTCTTTCCTCTTATATTATTATCATACACTTTACTACCAAGTGCGTTTGTTAATGTTATATGAATTATAGATTCATCTTTTCCTTTATAAGCAATATTTATAATGCTTGCAGCGGGGTTAGGGTAAACCTTAAAATCTGAGTTAGTAATATCTGTTTCTTCTTCAGCCAATAGGTTATTAATACTTTTGTTTATTCCGCTTTCTATAACAGGCACGGGTTGTGGTATAAAATAATTTTGCCCGTAGGCAAATTTTAACATAGCCTGTGCAGCGCCCCTGCCGCTTTTACCGTCAATAGCTGCAAAACCCTCCAAAAAACTCTTTGCGGCTGTGTTTGTTTTTAACGAGGCCGCCTTTTGCGGACTTTGATGCACGGCTAAAAGTTTTAATTGCAAAGCGGCCCAATCTGGCTTATTAATAGCTAAGGCATTAATATTTTGCTGCGCACTAATATAATCTCCCTTATTTATAAAGGCATAAGTTAACTGTACATCGGCATCAGCCATACCACCAGGATTATTTTGTAATAATGCAATTACGCTATCTTTGCTTGCGGGTAGAGTATCCAATAAAAAATAATTTAGCTTTTCTGCAACAGCAGCCTGCATTTCAAACGATGGTTTTGTTTCAGTTGGATTTGTGCCTTTTGCACTTGTCATATTATTAGATGATAAACTGACGATATAATTATTAATGCTTGCCAAGCGGCCTCCGCCTCCGCCTCCAGAAACAGTTTCTGTTGCAGGACAATCTATAGAATAGGTTAATGGAATACCTGAATTTACCACATTAACTGCAATATCGCTATTATCGGGTTGCGGGGTAGGGCGGGTATTTGCATTTGAGTTTGAACCATGATCGATAGTTTTAGTACTTGTAGCCACAATGTAAAATTTATTTTCGCAGTTACCACAGGTTGAAGTAGCGGCGTAAATATTACGCACCAAATTACCGGAGCTCATTCCCGAAACTGCTCCTTGAGTTTTCATAACCGTTGGCACATTAGTGCTTGTATTTAGTACAGTTATATCGTAACCATTAGCAATTGGTGTAAAATCATTACAATTCATTTTTAACCCATCGGTATTATTGCTAACACCGCTATTGTTATCTATAGCACCAATGCCAATTGCAAAATTTGCAAAGCTGTTACGATAAATTTTATGTACACCAGCTTGGCTGTTTTTTACATAAATGCCTACGTCCTGCTTTGTACCATTGCTGGTATTGCCAATAGATGTATTATTTTTTACATTATAGTACTTGCAATTATTAAGGTAAAGGCCAACGCCTAAACCTGTGCCAACCGTACGCACATAATTATTGGTAAATACAGGCGTGTTTATAGAGTTAAAGTAAGTGCTTTTCTTTTCGATGTCGTAAAAATTACAATTCATAGCACTAACAACACGCAATACATTTGTGTTATCCGCATAAATACCATTTTCTAAATTTTTAAATTCAGTTTTTGTAAAACCGCCGGTACAAGGGTTGCTTGTATTATTACAAACCTGATCTACCGAGTACTGCGCATCAATACTGTAAATGCCATTGCCTTTATTGCCAGGGTTATATGCTGATCCAGCGGCATATTCAAAGTTACATCCTAAAAATTTTACACCGTCAACATTATATAAGGTAACGTGGTGGCTTGGTATTGCGCCTGTTGGTATTAGTGAGGCAGTTTTAAAATTACATTTTGTAAACATACTTTTGTTTCCGCCATTTGGGCTATAGTAATAATAGAATTCAACACTGCGCACGTTATTAATAAAGTTGGTTGTATTGCTAATTACAATTCCACCAGTACTGTTTGCATCCATTACACCACTGGTGTTAGTTGTGTAAGTGCAAATTGCATTTTGAGCATTACTTATTGTAGCACCATTTATCGATTCGCAAATACCCTGATAAAGAGCATAATCTCCGCTGTAATTTTGGTTTTGTGTACTCGTGCCGTCAACCTCAATACCTTTCCATAAATTACCAAAAATGTTAGTTACATGCCCTCCAGTTTAGAGCACAAACGCGATAGTTCAATTAAATTTTTTAAGAGTGTTGAATCTGTTTTTGTAGTAGCTACAATTTTTTTAAGAGAATCTAGTTTTTTATTTTGAGAAATAATAGTGTTCTGCAAAATAAGAAAAACAAATATGACTACAATTTTTGATCTAAGGGCCATGTTTAAAACTTAATTCCAATTACACAAACATCATCTACCTGTTCAAGATCACCTTTCCATTCCTGAAAATTACTAAGAAGATTTGAGTTTTGTTCTTTAACCGGTAATTGATGGATATCGAGGAGGTGATTATTTAGCTGTTTATATTTGTACTTTTTTCCTTTCGGCCCGCCAAATTGGTCAGCATAACCATCGGTATACAGATACAAAGTATCACCGGCTTCAATTTTTATTTCATTCAAAGTAAATGCATCTTCGCGCTCTCCTTTACCCACAGGCATTTTATCTTTTGGCAGTTCAATAACCTGACCTGCTCTAACAATAATTGGTGAATTATTTGCCGAAGCATACGTGATTTTATTTAAAGCTTTATCAATACATAAGATCACACCGTCAAAGCCGTCTTTTTGTTCTTCTTTACTAATAGAGTTGATCAATCTTTCGCGGGTGTAGTTCAATATCTTATCGGGTTGCAAAATTAGTTTTTCGTTAATAGCCTCACTTAAAAAACCAATATTCAATAAACTCATAAAGGCTCCGGGCACACCATGACCTGTACTATCACAAACCGCCAGGAAGAATTTATTGTTTTGTTCACAAGCCCAGTAAAAATCGCCGCTTACAATATCTTTTGGGTGGAATAAAGCAAAATAATTATTCGCGCCTAAATGATCATCTAAAAAATCAGCATGCGCCAGCAATGTATATTGTATACGCTTTGCATAATTAATAGAATCAGTGATCTCTTTATTCTTGTTCTCAATGATCTCTTTTTGCTCCTCGGTTTGTTTACTTTTAATTTCAATGATCTCTTTTTGTTTACGGGTTATTCTAAATCTGTTAAAGATAACCACACCAAAAATAAACACTAAAATAAAACCAACAGTTAGTGCGATCTTTAAGATCTTATCTTTATCTATTTGCGCTTTATTTGCTTTAATTTTTTCATCTTTAATAATATTCTCTTGCGCGTTTTTAATACTATCTCTAACAGCACGGCGGTTAAATTCAAACTCAATTTCTTTTTTATGCAATTCTTCTTTAGAATTACTTTCATTCATTTTTTCCAGAACAAAAACAAATTTCTCGTGGCTTTCCAATGCCTTTTTAAGGTCGTTCGTTTTTTTATAAATAGTATATAAATTTAAATATACATTGCGTAAGTCACTGTAATCCTCAATTTCTTTGGCAATTTTTTCGGCCTTTAGATAATAAGGAATGGCGAGGTTATACTGTTTTCTTTTGAAATAGATCTCACCAATATCCATAGATGAAGTACATTCTTCGAATGGATTTTCTGCTTTTTTAGAAAGTTCATTGTTCTTTATAAAATTTAAAAGGGCCTCATCTAAATTATTTAAGCCCATGTAAGCGTTGCCAATATTGCCATAAGCCGAACAAATTCCATTAACACTATTTGCTTTTTCGTAGATTGCCAACGATTTTTTTCCATACTCAAGTGCTTTATTGAAATCTGCAAAATTATTATAAAGCAAACTTAAATTATTATAAATACTAGCAAGTTTATTCTCGTTGTTTAATTTTTCGGCAATTGATAGGCTTCGTAACTGGTATTCAAGAGCTTTTTTATTTTGCCCCATCGTAATATAAATAGCACCTATATTACCCAAAGCAACTAAAACAGCTTCATCAATTTTTTGTTGTTCACCAAGGTTGAGCGATTTTTGATAATAATCAATTGCCTTTACATAATCACCTTTTACCTGGAAATAAGAACCCATCAAATTTAGGATCTTTGTTTGGATGCGCGGAGACCCGGATTTTTTTGCATAAGTAAAAGCCTTTTTAGAAAATATATATGCGGAGTCAGGGTTAGAGTACAAATAATCCCAGGCCATATCGTAATAGATAAAGAATTTAGTACTGTCGGGGTAAGCGGGATCATTGGCCACTTTTAACAATGAGTCCCTATTAGCTGAATAAAGCTGAGGGCCAAAAAAGATGGTAAGTAGAATTATGAATCTGGAAAATTTCAAATTATTATTAAAAACCTAAAATAAGAAAAAAAAGCCTTATTTAAGCTAAATTGTTTAACTAAAAAGGGGATTTTTTGGAACATAACCAATTATATCCCGACACCAATGATACAAACATCCCTTCGACTAAGTTTATCTTGAGCGAAGTCGAAAGGCTCAGGATAAACTGCCTCGTTTGCTTTTTTTCATATTTTTATTCCTATTACGCAAACATCGTCAACCTGTTCAAGATCGCCTTTCCAATTATCAAAAGTACTTATATAAACCTCTTTTTGTTGCTGCATGCTTAAGTGCGCATTGGTTAAAAACAATTGTTGTAGATTCTTTAATTTAAATTTTTTAGCGTCAATACCACCAAACTGATCGGGGTAACCATCTGTAAACAAGAATAAAGAATCGCCAGTATTTAAAGTAACTTCGTGTGTAGGAAAATTAGTAGCGTTATCTGTTACACCAATAGGTTGTTTGTGAGATTTTATTTCTTTTAATTGCCCATCCTGTACGTACCAGAGTGGATTGTTGGCGCCAGCCCATTTAATTTTAATATGGCCATTTTTATCTTGCTTATCGCTAATAGCAATTAAAGAAATATCCATTCCATCTTTTACTTCTTCGTCGCTTTTGCTAAATGTTTCTAAAACCAATTCCCTTGTTTTATCTAAAATTAAACCTGGTTCTGAAATTCCAAACTCAAGAACCGCCCTGTTCAAAGCATTACTGCAAACCACACTAACCATAGCGCCCGGCACACCATGTCCGGTACAATCTGCGGCAGCCAAAAAAGAAATACCATTTAATCTTTCGAGCCAGTAAAAATCGCCGGCAACAATATCTTTTGGTCTGTAAAAAACAAAGTTATTCTTAAAAAACTTGTCAACCAGTTTCACAGGGGGTAAAATAGCATCCTGAATACGCTTTGCATAATTAATACTATTGGTTATATCATTATTCTTTTCAGCTATCTGGTGATTCTGTAATTCTAATTGCTTATTTAATTTATTTTTAATAGCATACCTATTAAACAATAAAAAACCTAAACCGCCCAATAGAATTATACCCAACAAAAGTAAGTTCCTGAAATTTCTTTGTTTTTGAAGTTCCAGTTCTTTTTTTGAACTCTCTAATTCTGACTGAACCTTTTCTTTTTTATAAGTTTCGATCTGATTCGATTTATGTGCATCATCGTACAAGGCCTGCATCTCTGCCATTTTATTAGAATTCTCTATTTTATAGATCGTATCATTTATCTCAATATATTTTCTAAGGTTTATATAGGCTTTTTCAAAATCACGTTTTTTAAAGAACATGCCTGCAAGGGCATCGTAAGCGCCTTTTTCAATTTCAGGCATTTTGTTCTTTTGCGCAATGGTAATAGCTAACTTTAAATATTCTTCTGATTTTTTTTCTTCGCCTACATATTTATATATTTCACCTAAATTAATTAGTAAACTTGTTCTTAAATAAGGATCGGTGCTTTCTGAAAAATATTTCCAGGCAAGATCAAAATATTTCTTTGCCTCGTTATAGTTCTTAAGTTCGTAATTTAACTCACCCATATTATTGTAAGTAGAGTACAATCCCTCTTCATCATTGATGCGTTTTCTAATTTCAATGGCTTTCTCAAAATTTGATCTGGCTTGTTTGTATTTATTAGATTTTAATTGGATGTTAGCTACGTTATTGTAGGCAGCGCCTGCGCCATACTCGTCCTTTAATTTCAACATCAGGTCAAGCGCTTGTTCCTGGAATTTAAGCGCCATAACAGTATTGTTTATTTTTTCATAAACGTTGCCAATATTGGTAAATGATCGGGCAATACCAATACTATCCTTGATCTCCTCTTTTATTTTTAGCGCTAATAAATTATATTCGATGGATTTAGTGTAATTTGCCAGGTTCAAATACAACGACGCAATGTTATTATAGGTGCTGGCAATTGCCTTCTTGGAGCCCACAGTAGTTCCATCTTTTTGTTTTTTTTGCTTAACCCCAAGTGTTTTAAAATTATATAGCAGGGCATTATCAAAATCGCCCATAAAATAATAAGTGCCTGAAAGATTATTATAGGCCGCCGCAATAAACTTATCCGTTTTATTTTTTAACGCTAACGCCAAACTTACTTTCGAGTAATTTAATGCTTGCCTAAGGTCGATTTTCCAGTATTGGTTGATCAAAGAATTATAAGCAATAAGTTTTACTGTATCGTGAGCCTTGCTTTTTGTAATAAGTTGAAGCGTATCAATTCTACTTTGTGAGTAAGAAATTGCTAAAAGCATTTGCAACGCAACACTAAAAAGGGTTTTATTGATCTTGTAAAATTGAAACACTATACACAATTATAACTTAAATAAGCCACTAAAAAAAGTGTTTGGGAGATACTTTAGCGTGGTTCATCTATAAATAAGTGTAGCTGAGGGTAAAAAGCAGGAATTTGAGACGAAAACAAGATCTATAAAGATCACCTGCCGATTTTATTAAGGTTTTAGTTTATTGATGTTCTTATCAATATATTTATCACTTGGTAAAAGAGCTTTTTGAATACGACTGGCATAATTAATTGAGTCTATTATCTCTTTTTGTTTATCATCTACCAGTTTTTTTTGCTCAGAAATAATAGAATTGGCCTTTTTCTTTTGATTGTAAGCTCTAAAAGAAATGAAAAAGAGCACAAGGATAACTCCAACTATAAGAATGAGATAATTTCGTTGTTTACTCTTTGCTAATAATTCATACTCTTGTTCTTTTAACTGCCCTTCTTTTTTGGTGATGTCGTATTTTACTTCCATCTCCAGCATCTTGCCTTTTACATTATCAAATGATATTGAATCGCTGTATTTTTTATAAAGTAAATGGTGATCGTAAGCGGCTTTATAGTTATTTAAAGCATAATAAGTAGTGGCAAGGTTCTGGTAACAATCTTTCTTAATAAAATCCATTTTAATTGTATCAGAATAAGCCAAAGCAATATTAAAATATTTTAATGCAGAGTCGTTATTGTTATTTAATGAATATAATTGGCCCAAAACAAAATAGCAATTGCAGATCCCATGTTTTTCGTTAATGGTCTGGTAAATTGGCAACGACTCTAAAAGCCTTTTTTTACCGCCTTCAAAATCTTTATTTTTTAAATGAATTTCGGCGATGCCTAATAATGAGTTGGCCATATAAGAACTGCTATTATTTCGCTTATATATCTCTAAAGCCCTTAAACTGTAGAATAGAGCGCTATCGTATTCTTTTTTCGCTACGTGTAAAATATTGATGTTGGTTAAAACATTTGCGTAGCGGATCATATCGTTGCGCTCTAAAAAATAATTTTTTGCCAGGCTGTAATAGGTATATGCTTTATCAAATTCTCCTTGCTTCACATATAAGCTTCCTAAAATATTATAGATCTTGAATTTATCTTCGTTCAAGCCTTCTCTTTCCAGAAAGGCAATATACTCTAAACAAAAACTTAAAGAAACATCGTACATTTCCTTATAGAACAAATAATTTATTAATGTAACAGATGTTCTTCTAATGCCATTATTAAACCCGATTTTTTTAGCGAGTTTAAGAGCTGTCATAAAATGCGTAATATGCTCTTTAGATTTGTACAGATCATATTGCCTGCCCAAATTAAAGATCAGGTTCACTTTATTGGAATCTTCGGGTGCCTTATTTATTAAAATAGTTAAAGAATCTATAGCCCTTTGCGATTGGCTATAAATACGGGTATAGGTATAAAGAGACAATACAAACAGAAAATATTTTAAACTATTTTTCATTAAAACATTTATATTTTTATTCCAATTATGCAAATGTCGTCAACCTGGTCATGATAACATTTCTCACCAGCTTCATTCGTCCATGTACGCCAGTTATCGTAAGTAAGATTAAGCATATTAATTTGTTCCTGCATTTTAAGATCACTTATTGATGTTAAAAACTCATTTAGTTGGCGGTTCTTGAATTTTTTAGCATCGGGACCTCCAAACTGATCGGCATAACCATCAGTATAAAGATACAAAACATCTCCGGTTTGTAGATCAAGGTCAAATAAAGTAAAACCGTTTGTCTTTTCGCCTTTTCCAACAGGCATTTTATCTTTTGGCATTTCTAAAGCTTTTCCTTCACGAATGATAATAGGAGCGTTATTAGCAGCTGCATAGGTCATTTTGTTTGTAGACCTGTTTATACACATTAAAATGGCATCCATGCCATCACGGCCACCCTCTTGAGAAAAGTGTTCGATCAATCTGTTACGCACATGGTCTAATATTTCATTTGGTTTAATTAAGTTCTTCTCAATAACCGCCTCATTTAAAAAGTTGATGTTAAGCAAACTCATAAATGCTCCCGGAACCCCATGACCGGTTGAATCGCAAACTGCAAGGTAAAAATTATCATTATGTTGTGTAGCCCAATAAAAATCACCACTCACAATATCTTTTGGTTTAAACAAAACAAAATGTCCGGGTAGGGAGGCCCTTAAAAGCCTTTCGTTGGCTAATAAAGCATATTGTATACGTTTTGCATAGTTAATTGAGTCGAGAATATCTTTTTGATGAAGTTCGATGATCTCTTTTTGTTTTTCGGCAACAATGCTTCGGTTAATAGCTAACTCACGCTGTTTATCAACTTCTATCTTTTGAGATTCGATAATAAAATTTTGTTTCTGTATTACTTTAATCCTCCTGTAAAGGAAAACAGAGAAGATGATCACAATTAAAAGACCAATAAGCACTGATGTAATGATTATTTTATTTTGCTGTAGCTGGTCGTTATACTTAATGTCTTTTTTTTCCTGTTCAGCTTTAGCAGCATTCTCTTTTTTCTCAAACTCATATTGAAATTGTTTTTTTACAGAGATCTTTTGAAGCTCACTATTATTTAAACTGTCTTTCATACGATTGGAAAGTTTTAGCATATCGTAAGCCTTATCATATTTATTTTGGCTCTTATAAATATCCTGTAAAAGGTTTGCTGCAGCGCCAATATTAGTGGGGTATCCAATTTTATTTGAAATTTCGAGTGAGGCAAGTGCATTTTCCAAAGCAAGATTGATTTTATTTTCTTTTAAATAAAGCTGACCCAAATTGTATAAAGAGTATGCAATGCCTTGCTCGTCGTTTATCTCTGTACGGATCTTTAAACTCTTGGTAAAAAAGTCAAGAGCTTTTGCATTATTATTTTGTTCTTCATAAATATTACCAATGTTTTGAAGAGAGTATCCCTGGCCCAATTTATCATTAATGGTTTCTCTTATACGCAGGCTTTGATAAAAATAACGTAATGCCCTTGACTTATCGCCGGTCTGTTCGAATAAATTTCCAATATTGCTGAGAGACTGTGCTATACCTTCCTTGTCTTCAATTTCTTCGCGCAATTTTAAACTTTTCTCATAATAGTCAAGTGCACGCACAATATCGCCCTGGCTATTATAAATAAAGCCTACATTATTAAGAGAGTAAGCAAGTCCTTTTTTATCTTTTATCTCCTCCTGGATCTTTATGCTTTTATGAAAGTAATCTAAGGCAACAGAAATATCACCTAAATTATTATAGATATAACCCTTGTTGTTTAAGAAATCGGCATAATGCCCTTTTGCTTTTAGCTTTGTTTCAGCATCGCCGCTTACCATTAATTTTTGTGAGAGGATACCTAAAATATCGTTGTATTGTGACCAAACATTATCTTCATTTATAGATTCTATTAGCGTATTTAGGATCTCAAGTTTATGAAGGTCTTCTTTTGCAAGAGTTAATTCATTTTTTAAAGAATCTATCTTTTTATCTTGTGAAATGCAGAAAAAGGAATTCAATACAAGAACTGAAAATAATAGATATAGTTTGTTTCTCATATTTTTATTCCAATAATACAAATGTCATCTATCTGATCAAGTTGCCCTTTCCATTCAAGAAACCTATTATTTAAAATATCTTTCTGCTTAGCAATTGGATTATTAGCCACTGTAATCAAAAATTCATTTAACTGGCGTGACTTAAATTTCCTGATATCAGGGCCGCCAAACTGGTCGCCATAACCATCAGTATAAAGATATAAAGTATCTTCTTTCTTCAGATCATTAATTTCAAACAAGGTAAATGGATCCATTTTTTCACCTTTACCAACAGGCATTTTGTCTTTTGGTAATTCGATCATTTTATTATCACTAATTAAGATAGGGGCATTATTGGCAGCAGAGTAGGTAACTTTTTTATTGTTTATTCGGATCAATATACAATCCATACCATCCTGCGCGCCATCCTGCGAGATATGTTCGATAAGCCTATTCCTAACATGATCTAAAATTTCGTGAGGCTCTAAAACATTTTTTTCTTTAATTGCTTCACTTAAAAAGAACATGTTCAATAAACTCATAAAGGCGCCGGGAACTCCATGTCCTGTGCTATCACAAACAGCAAGGTAAAAATTACCATTGTGTTCTGTTGACCAATAAAAATCGCCGCTTACAACATCTTTAGGCTGAAAGAAAATAAAGTGGTCATTTAAATTTTTCTTTAACAACTCTTTGCTGGCCAAAAAACTACGTTGAATCCGTTCGGCATAGTGAATGCTATCTGTTATCTCTTTATGCTTTACTTCTACAAGACGCTTTTGTTCGTCTATAATTACCAATTGATTTTGGGTCTGTTGTTCTTTTAACTCAATTATTTGTTTTTGTTTATTGGTTAGCTTAAATCTTTTGAATAAAGCGAAAGTAAAAATAATGATTATTAAAAGTATACCTATAATGATATAGATTATTAATTGATGTAATTTTTTCTCCTCTAAACTTATTGCTTTCTGAATAGCAGCTTTTGCTTTTAATTCTGTTTCCTTTTTTTCAACTTCAAAATTTGTTTTTGTATCACTTAATTTCGAGCTGTTCTCAATATTAAACAATGTATCGGTGAGCTGTTTAAATTTTACATGGTTTGAATAAGCTTCTTTATAATGACCTAATCCAACTTCAGCATTTGCCATGAGTTCATATCCCATGCGTAGATTATTTAGAGTGTTTATCTCTTTTGATAACGCAATAACTTTTTGAGCATATTCCTTAGCTAAGGCATACTTCTTCAAAGTTATATTCAAATCACAAATATTTATCAAATTCAAAATTATTCCTTCTTTATCATTTAATTCCTCGTCGAGCTGTAGCGATCGGTAATAGTATTCAAGCGCTTTTGAATAATCCTTTTGGTCATCGTAAATAAGGCCTATATTAGTGATACAAGAAGATATACCTTCCTTATCATTAAGTTCTTCGTTTAACTTTAAAGCCCTTTTATAACATTGCAAAGCTTTGTAAGGTTCTTTTTGAGTTTGGTACATAGTACCAATATTTAAAAGATCAGCTGAGATGCCTTCTTTATCTTTTAGCTCCTCATCAATTTTTAAAGCCTTTGTATAGTATTCCAAGGCTTGTTCGTAACTACCCTGAAAATCGTATATAAGACCAATATTCGTATAACATTTTGCTATTCCTGTTTTCTCTTTTATCTCTTCATATATTTTTTGTGCTTTTGTAAAATGATCTAATGCTTTAGGGTAATTGCCAATTGAATAATGAATAAGGCCAATATTCATGATGCTATTGGCTGTTTTAAGTTTATTGTTAAGTTTCTCACTCAAAACTAAACACTTGTTATAATACACTATTGCTGAATCGTAACGCGCACGGTCATAATAAATTGAAGCGATACTATTATAGAGTTCAAGTTTAGTCGTTTCTTCTTTATTATTTTTTAAACTGGTGTATAAAGTATCGAGTTTTGTATTTTGAGAAAAAACAAAACCTCCCATTAAAAATATGAAATCAATGATAAGTATTTTACAAGTATAGTTCTTCATTCGATAGGATCGCGTTTTACATTTATTCAGCTTTAGTTTTATTAACAAGGAATAGTTTTGTTAAACCATCAGGTGAATTGTAAATATTATTGCAAGCCGAATCAATAAACATTTTTAAATGGATATTATTTTCATTTTGCAACAGATCAAAATTTCCAAAAACAAATACATAGTCAGGTAATTGGATATGTTTATTGTGCAATGCGCAGCGTATAGGTTTAATACCACTTTTCCATTTTAATGGAAACCATCCTAATTCTGCCTCATAGTTTTCCGCAATTACGATTTCACGATTAAACCCTAAACAATTTGAGAAATGACCGTAAGAAAGATGGGATTCAAGCAAATTGATCGGAAATACCACAGACCTATCTTTAATATACTTTGAAGCATTAACCGTCTCTGCAACATCTTTACTTTGCTCAGACAAAATAGGGTGCCTAATCTCAGCTAAATTAATAAATGTAAATGAAATTATAAAAAAAGAAATAAGCATAATTACTTTGTTCTTAATTGGATTTGATGCGATCCAGAAAAATAAAAAATAATAGAACAACAGTAATAATCGCACACTGAACATGCCACTTAAAAAGCCGTTCTTTGTAAACATTAAAATCGGCAAAACAATGATCGAGAATATTAAAAACACATCTGACAAATTAAATAATTCCCGCGATTCACTCTTTTTGATCACAAGAAATGTAGTTAAAATGATCGAAAGTATTGCTAATAAACCTGCAGAAGGGGCCTCCAACTCAGTAATATAAACAATTGCCGGTGAGAAAAATAAGATATTCTTAAATTTTTCATAATTGGACATATCGTAATCATAATTCAGTATCTCGATCTTTTCATTAAATAAATAAAAAAGTATTAGTGATGGTGCAAACAATAAAAAAAAAATCAATCCTTTTAAAAAAAGTTTCTTAAGATTTTTAAATTCTTTTATTAATAATAAACTAAATGAAATAATTAATGAGATGCCAAATACAAAGGCGTGGGTATAGAATAAGACAACTGAATTAAGAATAATAAGAATTAGAAATAAATAATATCCTTTAGTTCTATTTATCACTAAAGTTGTTAATATTACTTGTACATTAAGAAAAATAAATGCTAAATTAAAATTATAGAATCCATAATGTAGTAAAGAATTAAACAATAAAGGAAAAATAATAAAATGAAAATTACTAGTATTATTAGAAACTGACCTAACAGCATGTCTAAATGAAATAGGTAGAAAGATAATTATTAAGCTAAGAAATATTTTGTGCGCATAAAAACCATCAAAAAACTTTAAAAGGTACTGAAATATAATATGATCAGTGTAATTGGGCAATAATAAAGTGTTTTTTTCAAAATACTGTTTTAGAAAATCGCTTGAATCAAATAAATTTAATAACCCTGAATTATAAATATGAGCCGGACCATCTAAAGTTAAATAAAAATCATACTTCCAAATTAACGCAACGGAATAGATCAGCAGAAAAATAAAAAAAATATTCTCAATACTATATTTTTTGATTTTAGTCACTAAGCTATGTTGGTCTAAATTTTTCATTTCGTTATTTACCTTTGTACTTTTCTATGTTCTTTTCTATATATTTTTCGCTTGGTAATAAAGCTTTTTGAATGCGTTTAGCATAGTGAATTGAATCAAGGATCTCTTTTTGTTTTTCTTCAACAATTTCCTTTTGCAGAGCGATCTCGTCTTTACTCGCGGTAAGAGAGCTATTTAGTTTTACAAGCAACAAATTAGCCTTTTTACGATTTATATTGGTTCTTATAATAAATAATGAAAGGACAACAAAAGCAATAACAAGGGCTGCAAAAAAACTTATCCAACCTTTTCTTTTCTCTAACTCAGCATTTACAACCAATTTATCTTTACTTAATAATGCAATTTCTCTCTCTTTTCTTTCTACATCAAACTTCGTTTCCATCTCCAGCATGTTCTCAGAATAAAGCTGTTTATCAGTAGAATCTTTTATGGCCACGTACTTATTTTTATAAAACAAAGCGCTTTTATAATTTTCCTTGTCCGAATAAACTTCCGAAAGTCCATTATAAGCATCCATCAAACATTTTTTGAGATCCATTTTTTCGCAAAGAGGAATCGATAGAAAATAATATTTTTCTGCTTCTTCCAAATTTTTCATTTTCATGTATGTGTCACCAACGTTAAGATAGGAATACGCGAGGTTCTCTTCGTTATTTATGGCAATAGCGTAATTAAGTGCCGTTTTTGTCGCATCAAGCGCTTTATCATATTGCTTTCTTTTATCATAAATTACAGAATAGTTGGAGTATACATTTATTAATCTTAAAGTATCATGTAGTTCATTAAGTGTTTCAAAAGCCCTATCAAGATACCAAAGCGCAGTAGAATCTTCATTTGTTTTTGTATACAGAACAGACATATTGATATAGGATTCAGCAAGTCCAACCACATCGTTTTCCGCTTTCTCAAGCTCAACCGCTTTCTTATGAAATTCGAGTGAACGGGGAAAATTCTGTTTTGCCTCTAAAACAACAGCCAGGTTACTATACAAACTTTTCATGGCTGTTAGGTTTTTCATTTTTTCGGAAAGGGTTGTAGCAAGTAAAAAATAATTGATGCAACTATCAAGGTTGTAGGTCATGTAAAATACAGATCCCATTCCGTTATAACTTCGCGATAAACCAAAATCATCTTTCATTTTAAGTTGAATAGGTATTGCTATGCGATTACACTCAAGAGATTCGGCATATTTGCCTTCCTGAGTTAAAAGCATCCCTAAAAGATTATTGGCATCAGCAATACCAAGCTGGAATTTTAGAGTTTCAGAAAGTTCTAATGCACGTTTAACGTACTTTTTTGCTTCTTCAACATTCTTGTGGCGCAATTTATTCGAAAGTTTTAATATCTTTCGTACTCCGGTACTGTCGTTTGGCGCGCTTTCAATTAACAGTTTTAATGAATCGATCGTTTTATCCGACTGGGAATAAACCGAAAATGAAAAGAACAATAAGGTGAGAACAAGTAATAAATTCTTCATATTATATATTTTTTCTAAACATTCTTTTCTTTTTCGCTTTGCAGTTTTTTTAGACTCCTATAAATGTACTTCTCGCTGGGCAAAAGGGTCTTTTGTATTCGTCGTGCATAGTTGATAGAATCGAGTATTTCTTTCTGTTTTCCTTCTAAGATGTTTTTTTGGTTAGAAAGGATAATATTTGTTTTTTTCTTTTGACGATAGTTGATAATAGCGAATACAGCAAGGCATGAAATTAAAACAAGACCAATTACAATAGAGATATTTACCCTTTTTTGCTGGAGTATTACAAGATCTTTATTCTTTAATTTTTCTTCCTGAACCTCGATCTCTTTTTGTTTACTCTCATTTTGATATTTTGCCTCTAGTTCCTGGATCTGTTTTAGTTTTTGCTCATCATAAACTGTTTTAATTATAGCTAGGTATTTTGACTGATACTCGAAGGCTTTTTGATAATTTTTTGACTTTGAAAAAATGTAAGCCAACACCTGGTAAGCGAATTTCATACTATCACGATTCTTAATTTCTTCAGCAAATTTTAATCCTATCTCAGCATATTCAATAGCTTTATTTATATCACCACTTTTTTCATAAACATCTGCAATATTGCAGCAGGCATCCGCTAAACCACTTTTATTGCTTGTTTGCTTGCAGAGATCAATTGTTTTTAGCCCTGCATCGAGTGCAGTTTTATAATCTTTTAAAAGTAAACTGGCTGTAGAAATATTGGAGAGGCAACTTGTAATCATGGGCGTATTCTTCGCTTTTTCATAATATATCAAAGCAGTTTTAAAATTTTCGAGTGCTTTATTTAATTCACCTTTTGAGCCATAAACAATACCGAGTCCAACTAAAGCAACACCTGATTGGCTTGGGGCATTAATAGTTTTACTCATGATAAATGATTTTTGGTAATATAGAAGTGCATTATCAAAATCCTCTCTCTCTGTATAAATTGTGCCAATGTTTGCTAAGCATGAAACGCATGATAGAGTGTCTTTTATTTTTTCATTGATTTTAAGCGCTTTATGTGCGTATATTAGTGAAGTATCGTAAACTCCTATTTTTCGGTAAAAGTTCGCAAAATCTTCATAGATATCTGCAACAATATTTTCATCAGTTTCTTTTTTTGATAGCTCAATACATTGAAGAAACAATTTTCTTGATTTAGGATACTCATCAATTAACCTGTAGTACACCGCAAGATTCTCAATTGAATAGAGATATTGCAACGAGTAATTATTTTTTTTTGAAAGTTCTGCCGCTTTGGTAAAATATTCAAAACATTTGGGCATATCTTTTCTCAAGTATGCCTCGCCAATTTTATTATAGAGGCGTATCTTTTCTTTATCTCTTTGTGCAGTATCTGCACGTTTTATAAGACTATCAACATTAATGGAACCAAAGGCATTAACGCTTAAGGCCAATAGAAGGAATAAACCTATTTTTCGTACGCTTAAGAGACTCATTTTTATTATTTACAATTTGTTTGATCTTTTCATTAGACCCTTATTCCAATTATACACACATCATCAACTTGCTCTAAATTACCTTTCCAATCCTTAAACTCATTAACTAGTAATTCTTCTTGCATATTCATATCTTTTTTAGAGTTAGCTAACAAAAGATCATTTAACTGTTTATACTTGAATTTTTTTCCTTTGGGACCACCAAACTGATCAGCAAAACCATCGGTATACAAGTATAAAATATCACCTTTAGTTGCTTCTATGGTAAATAAAGCAAAGTCATTTGTTTTCTCACCTTTGCCAACAGGCATTTTATCTTTTGGTAATTCAATTATTTTATTTCCACTTATTAAAATTGGTTCATTATTTGCAGCGGCGTATGTAATGGATCTATCGTTTTTATTAAAACAAATTAAGATAGCATCCATTCCGTCTTTTTGTTCCTCCTCACTAATACTTTCTATTAGCCTTTGTCTTACGTAATTTAGGATTAAGTTCGGTTCCACTATTTCCTTTTCGTTAATAGCCTCGCTTAAGAAACCGATGTTTAAAATACTCATAAATGCGCCCGGAACTCCATGTCCCGTTGAGTCGCACACTGCAAAGTAAAACTTATTTTTGTGTTCGGTTGCCCAGTAAAAATCCCCGCTTACAATATCTTTTGGCTTAAATAAGATAAAGTGTTCGCTCAAATTTTTTGCTAATAGCTCTTTATGTGCCAATAGCGAATATTGAATTCGTTTTGCATAGTTTATTGAGTCAATTATTTCTTTTTGCTTGTTATCAAGCAATTGTTTTTGATTTTCTACTTCTTTTTTTTGCTCACTTATTACCTGATTTGCTTTTTGCTTCCCCAAAAATGCTCGAACTGCAATAATCAAAAATATAAATACAAGCAACCCAGCACAAATGCTTACTGTGGTTACCGTTTTTTGGCGCCTGAGTTCTTCCTTACGGATAATGTCAATTTTTATTTGTTCTTGTTTAGCTGAATCCTCTTTTTGCTTAAAATCGAACATGAGTTGCTGTTGCAGAATTTTCTCAGAAGTTTGTGTATTTAACATTGTGTCTCTATAGGCAATAGATGTTCTATAGTAAGTGAGAGAGTTGTTGTAGTCTTTTTTTATTGCTGCAATATCGCTTAATAGAGAATAGCTTTCAGCTAAATTATCAATTGCTTTAATTTTTTTTAAAATTTTATTATTTTCAACTAAAATCTGTTCTGCCTTATTGTAGTTATTTAATGCCATTTCAACCCTTGCTATTTGCAACTTTGTTTCGCTAATACCTGATTCATTTTCTGATTCTATTTCTATAATTAGTGATTTTTGCAGGTATTCCATTGCTAGTAAAAATTTTCCCAACACGGAGTAACAGGTGCCAATATGGGTGTAGGCAGACGAAACGCCTCTTTTGTCTTTTATCTGAGAATTGATTAAAAGTGCTTTTTCGAAATAGGTGAGCGCGGTATCAGTTTTACCCAATGCTAAATAGCCGTTTCCAATATTCCCCAAAGCATTTGCAAAGCCGAATCTATTCTTTTTCAAGTCGAAGATAGTCGCTGCGAGTTTGTAAAAATCTAGAGACTCTTTGTGTTTTTTTTGGTAAAAGTAAACATTTCCAATATTCAAGTAGGAACCGGCAATTAATGTGCTATCTCCATACTCCAATCGAAACTGAAGCCCCTTAATGTAATTTTTCAACGCTTCGGCGCCGTTACCTTGATTTATGTACACAATGCCAATGTTGTTGTAAGAAGATCCAACTACCTTTTTATCATTTATTATGCTTCCCTGATCGATGGCTTTTTTGAAGTAGGCTAATGCTTGTTGATGCTTACTCAAATTTAAATAGCCTGTACCAATGAAAAAGTTAGAGTTTGCTTCACCTGAAATATTATTATAAGTCTTAAAAATAGCAAGGGCTTTGTTAGCATATTTTATTGCAATTGAAGGATTATTTCTTCTAAGCTCGTACCCGAGTGTATTAAAATATCTGGCTTTAATCGTGTCGATTTTTTCAGCAGCAATTATTTTTAAAATAGAATCTTCTAATGAATTTTGATCCAAAGAAGCAGTTTGACTATAAAGCCTTCCAATAAGAATGGAAAATAAAAAGCAGGTGTATATGACTATTTTAATCATTAAATTTTATTCTGAATTATATAATCATTATCAACCTATTCTATTAAAATTTTGTCAATAAAAAATTTACCTATCTAATTTACATTTCTTAATAAATCGTAAAAATTTTTATGCGTGAAAATTTCCTTAGTGTATTTTAAAAATTACAATGGAATTGATAAAATTAACCCTGATCTTTCAATTTCACCATCGTTAAAATAGTTGCTATACCAACCGTTTGCCCTGCCTGGTCAGCTGCATCATATTTTTCAAGAACATCCATTGTACTCGCATCATAAATATCAACTACCCATTTTACAATTCCTACTTTTACTTCTTCGCCATTTGCAGCAGTTAAAGGTTTATCATTTTCAATTTTTTCTTTGCAAGTAAATTTCACACCAATGGTCATGCCCGGATAAATAGGACGTGTAAAACGACATTCATCAATACCATAATTTAATAATACCGGACCTTTTGGCGGATCAACAAATAGGCCTGCGGCTTTAGATAAAATAAAGTAGCCATGTGCAACTGTGCGCTTAAAAATAGTTCCGTCCAAAGATTCCGGTTGCAAATGCGCATAAAATTTATCGCCGCTTATATTCGCAAAATTCACAATGTCTTCTTCACTAACGGTATGAGTAGGAGTGATGGTTGTTTCACCAACCTCAAGGTCTTCGAAGTATTGACGGAATGGATGAACATCTTTAATTATTTGCTTAGCACCAACCTGGTAACTGTTCAATATTGCTGTTATCATTGTTGGAGAGCCTTGTATAGCAGTGCGCTGCAGGTAATGGAACACACCACGCTTGCCACCCATTTCTTCGCCACCACCGGCACGGCCCGGGCCACCATGCACCAACATTGGCATAGGAGAACCGTGGCCGGTACTTTCTTTAGCACATTCTGCATTCAACACTAAGATACGGCCATGCATGCAGGCTGCGCCAAGTGTATACATGCGTGCAATTTTAGCATCGGCAGTAATAATAGAACTAACTAAAGATCCTTTGCCCATTTTAGATAACTGAATTGCATCATCCATAGTTTTGTAAGGCATAATGGTACTAACAGGGCCAAAGGCCTCAATGTTGTGGCAATCGGTATTTTTAAAAGGACTATCATTATAAAAAATAATTGGCGGCATAAACGCACCTTTATTTTTATCAGCGCCTTTTACTTCAAAATTCTCAAAACTGCCAATAATTATTTTTTGTGTCTTGCTTAACAGCTCAACCTTTTCTTTTACTTCAATTAATTGCGATTTGCCCGCTAATGAGCCCATACGAACACCTTCAACATTAGGATCGCCAATAACATTTTGCGCTAAGCGTTTGCCTAAAGCTATCTGCACATCTTCCACCATATTTTCAGGAACGATGATACGGCGAACAGCAGTACATTTTTGACCGGCTTTAGTTGTAATTTCTCTTACAACTTCTTTAATAAAAATATCAAACTCCGGCATGGCAGTCGTAACGTCGGTTCCAAGCACACAACAATTTAGTGAGTCGGCTTCCATATTAAAATGCACAGCTTCTTCCAATAGGCGAGGGTGGGCTTTCAACATTTTACCGGTACTGGCAGAGCCTGTAAAGGTAATCACATCCTGGCTTTGCACATGATCGAGTATACCGTTAGCACTACCGCAAATTAATTGCAAAGCACCTTCAGGCAAAATTTTACTGGCAATAATTTCTTTTACAACTGCTTCGGTTAAAAAAGATGTAAGCGCTGCAGGCTTTACTATTGCAGCCATGCCCGCCAACCAATTAACGGCTACTTTCTCTAACATACCCCAAACCGGAAAGTTAAAAGCGTTGATATGAATAGCAACCCCTTCTTTAGGCACACAAATATGGTGGCCAATAAATGTATTGTTCTTTGAAAGGCGCGCTACATCACCATCATAGCAATATGTTTCGTTAGGAAATTGACGACGCAAAGATGCGTACGCAAATAAATTACCAATGCCACCTTCAATATCTACCCAGCTATCAACGCGGGTGGCGCCTGTAGCCCAACTTATTTTATAAAAATCTTCTTTTTTACTTAAAAGGTGCATAGCAAGAGCCTTTAGCATCAATCCCCTTTGCTGAAAGGTCATTTTGCGCAATTTTGGTCCACCAACATTACGAGCGTATTCACACATCATTCCAAAATCAAGCCCTTTACTGCTGGTTGTTGCAAGTACATCACCAGTAATAGCATTAAATAATTCTTGTCCGTTCTCTGCTCCGGCAACCCATTGGCCGCAAGCATAATTATATAGTTTGTTCATAGTTAAGATAAAATTTGAATGATAAATATAACAATAAACGGTACAATTCTTTTCAAAAATCTATTAAAAAAGGAGAAATAACCGCTTACATAAATTATTGCACAAACCCTTGCTAAGTCTAACAGTTACAAGGAAATAGAAATAGTATTTTAGTTTAGGTTAATCTGTTATTTTTGTTATAATTACTTGAATCTCTCCGAATGATATTTTTTGTAAAAGAACCTAAACTTTAGATCTTTATTTAGGTTATTTAAGAAATTTTAAGAAATTTGATCTAAATCCTGCACCATTTTTGAAATAAAATATAAAAACCAAATATGAAAAAAATACTTTTACAACTCTTAGTAGTTATCGCTATCACTTCAAGTCTTGATGCCCAGGAAGGTAAGATCATTATTAGAAACGCATCTAATAACTATCCAAAATTCATAGCATCATTAAATGGCATTCGTTTATCGAACGATTATAATTCTATTTCTACGTTCTCATATTTAGATGATAACTCGTATCGTTTAAAATTGTTGCAGGCAGGCTCCGCAAACGTCCTTACATTTGCGCTTGCCAGCGAGCCAAAATACCTTTCAAAATATGTTATCACAAAAGATAATGTGGGTAATTATACGGTTATATTAGAAAGTAAATCTTTAATTCTGGATGAGATGGAAGCCCCTTTATCGGCCACTGTAGCAGAAATACCGCGCACTCCATCAGTTACAAATACACCATCCGTAATACCAACTACATCCATTGCTATAACAAATATATCTGCTGCGGAATTTGACGAGCGACTTGGCGCAGTTAAAAAAACAAGTTTTGATGATAAACGTTTAGGAAAAGCAAAACAAGTATTTGATGATGAGATCTTAAGCACCAACCAGATAATTGAAGTTTTAAAAGTGTTTTCGTTTGATGACTCTAAATTGGCTTTTGCAAAATGGGCTTATGCCGATTGTATTGATAAAAAGAATTACTACAAATTAGATGATCAGTTCTCTTTTGGAAGTTCGAAGCAGTCTTTAAGCGACTTTATTAAAAAGCAGCCGAAGTAGGAGAGCTTTTCTAAGGATCAATTTATTTCACTTCAATAATTTGGGGCGATACAATAAATTTACTGATCAGTTTCTCTATTTTTTCGTTTAAAGCTGTTGTAAATACTAAATGCTGGCACTTGGGCAAACTCAGCGCCAAACGGTCTATCTGGCCCTGCCAACGATTCTCTATCATACTTTCGGCATCATCAATAATAAAGAGTTTTATTTTATTTAAATTTAATGTCCGTTTAAAATAAATATCCATTATTCTATTTGCGGTACCTATTACAAGATCAACACCGGCATAAATATCTACTGTTTGTTCATCAATTTTACCTTCTTCAAAAATGGCTAATGCTCTAAGATCTGTTTCTCTGGTCAATAATTTAAACTGCTCCAGCATGGCTAATGCTTTTTCTTTATTTGCAACCAATATCAATGCTCTTGGTGGATCTTCGAAAGCGTTTTGTAATTTTTGAATAGCAGTAATAACAGAGAGTGTGGATCTGCCTGAGTTTAACGGACCAATACCGATCACATCAAAACCTCCGTTTATTTTTGGCAAACATTTTAATTGCAATTCTTTTGGCTCTTCAAAACCGTTGAGTGTTAAAGCCTGCGAAAGTTTTTTATGTAATTTTTCCTTGAACATGAAATGCAAAGGTAATCAATTCTTTAAGCAATAAACTTATAACCTACACCTCTTATTGAATGAAAATGGGCCGGTTCTTTTGGGTTGACCTCAAAGTATTTGCGAAAGTTTAAAATATAATTATCAATAGTACGCGAAGAAGCATTCTCATTCACATCCCACAGTTTTTCGATGATCTCATCGCGCGAAATAACTTTATTGGCATTCTCGGTAAGTAATCTTAAAAGCCCTATCTCGCGCTTGGATAGAGTAGAGTGGGAGCCGCTTATATCTTTTATCTCGAAGGTCTCAAAATTTATAGTACAGTTGTTGAAACTAAAAACAGCCGACGTTTCTTTTTGTGTACGCTTAATTAAATTACTTACACGCAATAACAATTCTTCAAGATCAAATGGTTTTGTAATGTAATCATCGGCTCCTAATTTTAATCCTTCTATCTTATCGGCTATTTGATTTTTTGCTGTTAAGAATATGATAGGAACAGCGGGGTTAAGCACTTTAAACTCTTTGCAAAGTTCAAAGCCATTTATTTCGGGTAGCATTACATCCAGCAACACTAAATTAATTGTATTAAAATTTGTTTTAAATAAATTCAATGCCAATTTACCACTTTTTGCAATTGTAACCTTATAGTTCTCTAACTGCAAATTAAGTGCAATGGTCTCTGCCAGGCTTTCTTCGTCTTCAACAACTAATATGTGATATTGCTGCATTAATGCGGAATAAGTATTTGGTACGATACGCCAAGTTCGTTATTTATTTCAACTTTCCCATCTAATTGCTCGGCAAGCATATAAATAAGCTGCATACCCAGGTTGGAGTCACGCTTTAGATCAAAGTTGGGTTTAAATCCAATACCATTATCTTTTACGGTCATCCTGTAAAATTGTTGCGTATCAAGCATCTCAATAGTTATACTGCCTTTATTTTCTGGAAAAGCATACTTGTACGAGTTACTTATTATTTCATTCAATATCAAACCTAAAGGTATCATGTGGTCTATATCAAAAAATAAACCTTCTTCAATATTAAAATTAAATTTCACATCCGAATCGTTCTTTGACAGTGAATGTTCTATGCCTTTACTTAAACGCTCAACATAATGGCCTATCTCTATTTTTGAAAGGTCTTTTGAGGAGTAAAGCATTTCGTGCACCAGTGCCATTGAGTTAATGCGGTTGCGGCTTTCAATGATCAGGTCGAGGTAACGTTTATCTAAAATATTTTCAGATTGCAAATTAAGCAGGCTTGAAACTATTTGTAGGTTATTTTTTACACGGTGATGGATCTCTTTTAATAACTGCTCTTTTTCTTTTAAAGAGATGGTAGATGATTCCAGTTCTTCGCCCAGCATATTAACGCCTGCACCAATAGCATCCAAAGTTTCATTCCCTATTATAGATGTTTTTTTTGAAAAATCGAAACGTGCATAAGACATAATCACCTCAAGGATCTCTTGAACACGCTCGGGGCCGCTATCTTTTAAATTCCGTGACATTTATTCCACATATTTTTTTAACCAATCAATGGCTTCCAATTCATCATCAAATAATCGTGCCGGAATTTGGGGTTTATTTAAGCCCATAAAAAAATTTCCAACAATACGGCTAAGTGGTGAGCTGACCATAATGCCCATTGCGTTTATTTTTGTAGCACGGCCATTGGTAGAAAAATGTCTTCTGGCTTCTTTAGCCATTGATTTTATATCCCGCGCATCGACCAACAAAGGGAATTTTTTATCTTTATAAAGCGAAGTAACTACGTTAGAGTTTTCTATGGCCTCTTTTAAAGTAATTTCGGATTGGGGCTTTGTTTTTGTACGACAAATACCATCTTCGCCCATCCAGGTCCAAAAAACCGTAAGATCATGTGCCGTTTCGGGCGGGGTTAGAGTTTCCATACTAATTTAAAACACTAAATGTAATTAATTAATAAATCTATCAAAGTATTTATTCAAATTTTTATCCAGCCTTGCTGTTACTATTATTTAACATCATACAAGCATTTATTGCATTAAATTTAAGACGTTGAAAAAACCTTTTATTGAAGTATATACCGATGGCAGTTGCCACACACAATCGCTCTTTGGCGCTTGGGCTGCATTGGTTTTTACCGATGGAAAAAAACTGGTCTTAAAAGGTACAGAAACTGGCACCACGCATAACCGCATGGAACTAATGGCAGTTATAAAAGCAATAGAAATGATAGATGCGAATGGTTTTAAAGATGAAGAACTTAACATTTATTCCGATAGCCAATACGTAATAAATTTAAGGGGTAGAAAAGAAAAACTGGAAGCTAAGAATTTTATCAGTAACAAGGGAACACCGATACAAAATATAGATCTTGTACAAACCTTATTAGCACAAATTAGTAGCCATAACATTAATTTTGTAAAAGTTAAAGCGCACCAAAAGCCCGATGGTACTGAGAATTTTAACAGGGAAGTAGATAAAATAGTTCGTAATTTAGTAAGAGAGAATGCCGGAAAAAATGACTGAATCAAAAGATCCCTTACACGGAAAAACATTGGAAATGATAATAAACCATTTGGTGCAATATTATGGTTGGGACCATATGGGAACAAAAATAAATATTCGTTGTTTTAATGAAGACCCAAGTGTAAAATCGAGCTTAACCTTTTTAAGAAAAACACCCTGGGCCCGAAAAAAAGTTGAGGAGATGTATATTAGTTTAATTAAAAAACAGGATAACAAAAATTGATTGTAGTGTTTTTTTCTCAATCTGTAGTGAGAATAATTTTCCGCATTTTAGTTCAGGTGCGCATTTAAATACCCATTAACTTATAGTAAACAATACGTGTTTACATAACTAAACATATTGGTCTGATTCTTGAAATATAATAAGAGAACTAAAAAACCTTATTACATGAAAAATTTAATTTTATCTACAAGCGCTTTTATGCTTCTATTAAGTGGTTGTTTCTTTTTTAGTTGTAAAAAAGATAGTACAACAGCGCCCAATTCGCCCGGCTTAACAAGTGTTAGCGCTAAAGGTTATTTAAGCGCTGCCAATTACGATAAACTGATCATACAGATACAATACGTTAACGGCCTGCAGCCATCTGCCGGCGCAGTAGATGACCTTAAAACATTCTTAAACCAACGGTTAAATAAGCCTGGTGGGGTAGAGGTAACCTATAGTAATATTAATTCGCCGGGCAGATCGATGTATACGATCGAAGATATCCGCTCAATAGAAAGTATTAACCGAACTGTAAAGCACGAGGGCAGAACAATTACAGCCTATATACTTTTTTTAGACGGTGAGTATTCGCAAAACAACGGTAACTTAAAAACATTGGGCATTGCTTATGGCTCATCATCTATGGTAATCTTTGAAAATACCATTCGGAGTTTAAGCGGTGGGTTAGGACAGCCATCTGTTAGCTCGGTTGAAGCTACCGTTTGCGAACATGAATTTGGACATGTGCTTGGCCTTGTAAATAATGGCACCGGTATGACAGCCGCACACCAGGATGAGCCACATGGCAAACACTGCAACAACACCAGCTGTTTAATGTATTATACCGCTGAAACAAGTGATATGATAAACAACCTTTTAGGAAATAACGTTCCGGTGCTTGACGCAAATTGTATTAACGATCTTAAAGCAAACGGAGGTAAATAAAAATGGAAAACAAAGAATTAGCTACCATAGAAAAAAAAGTAAGTGATATAAAATGCAGCGATCGCACAATAACTGAATTAATAAACCTGGTAGATGATATCTACATCATATTGGATGAGAACCATCACATAAACCTGTTCAGCAAAAGATTAAGCTTTGTAAAAAGCAACCTGGCAAGTATTGATAGGCATAAAAGCCAAAAGGAAGAAATATTTTTAGAATCAAAAAATGAATTACTCGCGGTGCTTAAAGAAAGTATGGCTATCTAAAATATAACTGTTATGACACTAGAAGAAGCAAAAGACCTTATTATAAAAAATTACGACAAGTATTTTAATAAGACCATTTATTTTCCATCAAACGGAGATACACTTGTAATAAAGGCAATAGATGTTACCAAAGATGATAACGGCGACTATGATGCCACTTGTTACACCGAAGATGCGAATGAAGAAGATGCAAATTTTGAGAACGGTATCTTTGCACACCGCAGTTTAGCAGATGTTATTAAGAACAGTAAATTGCTTTGATCTTAGCGTTTTTTACGCGGACCTTTTTTCTCGGCACCTTGTTTAGCAGTTTTTTTTCTGGCTGTTTTTTTAGGAGCGCTTTTTACTACCGCAGCCTCTTTTTTAATATTTAAATGCTTCATTATTAATTCCGTATTAGAAATTAATGTCTTAAGAAGATCTTTCGTTCCTTTGCTCATGGCTATTTAATTTTATACTAAATGTAATTAAAAAGCAGTGCAAATAAAAGCATTTCTTAAAATTTAATATTGGATCAATTACAACTGTACATACTACTTTCAACTTCCGAAATTGTGTAAAAACGTCTAAATACGGGCTTTTATAGATGAGTTGTTGAAAATATTCTTCAATTTGGGGATTAAATTTTAAACGATCTTATTGAGATGGAATAAAAGCGATTCAAAATGTTTTTCGTAGTCGCGGGTAAAACCGGCAGAATTGTAGTCTTTAGGTTGTGTGTGCGAAAGCTCTTCAAAATTGCGGAGCATAAAATTGTAATCCTGCGCATCAAGTTTAGCCTGGAATAATTTATGGTTACTTTCTAATAAACTTACAATTTTAAGAGCAGAGCGGTGATTAGGTTCTTTTTTAAGCTCTTTAATTTCGTCTATTATACCATTAATACGGATCATGAGTAAAGCTAAGCATTAAAATCTTAAAACGACTTACCAATACTTATACCGCCCCACGGAAAAACCCTTGAAAACGAGGGGTCGTCTGAGATCAACTTTACCAGTGGCGTGAGAGCAGCTCTAAAAAAGATACCGCCTGTGTTTTTTTGATACCTGTAACCGATCCTGGGAACCGCGAAAAGATAAGTAGTTATCTCGGTATTGGTGCTGGACCCACCATGATAATAGCTTGTTCTGGTTTCAGTATACAATGCAATTGTAACTCCGATGCCTAATTCAAATCCGTTCTTAAAAACAATGTTATTTGAATAAGGAAGAGAAAATATCTGGGGCCTTAATTCAGTGTTACTTCCTACGCCCAAAAAAAGATAAGAAAGTCCGATAGAACTGGTGTGTCGTATTTTTCCATTTATTTCAAGGATCCTATCGTAACCGATAGAATAGAAACCGCCCTGGCCGCCAAATTCCAGAAAGAAAGTATTTCTTTTATAGTTATGTAAAACGCTGTCTTTTGATAAAGCTGTTTGGCAAAAAATGTTGCAGCTACCAAAAAGAAAAAAGAAGTATAATAAAAGATGTTTCAATTATATAAATATATAAAAAATTCAGAAGAAGCCGGCATCTAACCGTCGTTATGTTAAACTAGCTTAGGTATGTGAGAGAGGGTCGGGTTGGCTTTGTGAGGAGCGTATCCTTAAAAAATAAAAGAAGTAAACTCTCAAAAAAATACCGCTTAAATTATGGGGTTTATCAATGGCTCTTATTATGACAATTTCCTGTGTTTTTGGTAGCGCATTTATTGGATTCATTGCTGGTTATCTTATTGGAAAAAAAAGGATATAAGCTGGATGAAATTTGAAATAAAAAACCAATAATAACACAAATAAAAAATAAACGTTTTTTATTATCTTTTTTTGCTTCTTCACCACTTTCCCAACGCTTGGTTAACGATTCATACATTTCATTGCTAGCTTTTTTAGGATCGCTCCCAAAAGCATTTGCAAGTATTTTAACGTCTGCAATGCTTATTCTAGTCATAAACCCGTCTGTTATATAGTATAGTCCAATTACGCCAACTATATCAAAAAACAATCCTATAATATTTAACCAACTTGCCATAAATCAAATATAGTGTTTGTTCTTAATCTTTCCGAAGGAAAGGATAGTCAAGTACGATACGAGAAATTTGTTAATTTTGAGTATGGAATATGAAGAAGATTTACAAGAGCTTTTAGAGAAATACAATAATTGGAACGGTAAATTTTCAGGGCTTCCGCCGTCAACTAGCGACCTGAATGATGAGTTGTTTTTGTTAGGATACATTAAACGTCATGGCATCATGCTGGACAATGGTCAAAGCATAGTCGGGCTGGTTATTTCAGAAAAGGGCAAACGATTTTTAAAAAATGGTGGGTTTGTTGGTAAACGTAAACAAGAGAAGAATAATAAGTTAATGACTTTATGGAGCTTTATTATAGTCGTAATAACCTTAATACTTACAATTATTTCTACTTTAAAAGATTGTAGAGGACAAGCAAAAGATTCAGCCCGGCAACAACAATTGTCGACTTCTGTAAAACAGAGTCATAGTGATAGTTTATCTCACCCAAAAACAGATACCTTATAATTTTATTATCTCGCACGTTCTAAGACTTTGCTTGCAAAGGATTGTTAATGGACGATACGAATAGTGAAAGGCGCAGGGAAGGAATTGAAGCGAAAATCATTTTTAATTTTCCGCTCAATTGGCGGCTATTTACCGAAGGCTCGACATAACGATAATTATGTGATTTGAAGTAGATTAGCATAGTCATATGCAAATATACGAAAATTATATAATTAACATTATGTTAAATAGAAATATGCAAAAAAAGAGGAAATAAGCCCTCTCTATAAAGATTAAACTGATTTTTTATTGCTCTTCTCTACTTTAGAGTAAGCAGGACATTTTTCGTGGCTTTTGCAAGAACTGAAACTAATAGCAACAAACATTGCAACGATCGAAAGAGAAACTAATTTTTTCATAAGATTTTTATAGATTATAAATTTAATTATTCTTTTTTACTCCAAGAAATAAAAAAGGTTACTTTGGCAAATATTTAATAACAATTTAACGTTAGTACTAACATGAACATTAAATCGCTATCATCTGAATGGAATAACCTCTTACATTCTGAGTTTGATAAAGCATACTATAAAGAACTGCAAGATCATGTTCATATAGCCTACAAATCGCATACCATCTATCCTCCGGCCAATCAAGTTTTCCAGGCTTTGCAGCTTTGTTCGTTTGAAGATATTAAAGTAGTAATAATAGGACAAGATCCTTATCATGGCCCCAACCAGGCTCACGGTCTTAGCTTTTCGGTCACCAATGATGTGCGAACCCCGCCAAGCCTACAAAATATCTTTAAAGAACTAAAAACAGATATCCCGGGTTTTGAGATCCCTACCTCCGGAAACCTCGAAAATTGGGCAAAACAGGGTGTTCTATTACTTAACGCTGTGCTTACGGTACAAGCCGGTCTGCCCGGTAGCCACAAGAATTTTGGCTGGCAACATTTTACCGATGCTCTTATTAAACTGGTAAGCGAGAAAAAACAACACGTGGTTTTCCTGTTATGGGGCGCTTATGCCGCTGCTAAAGCAGAATTGATAGACAAGGACAAGCATTTGATACTAATAGCCGCACACCCGTCGCCTTTAGCGCGTGGTGCCTTTTTTGGAAGCAAACACTTTAGTAAAACCAATAAATATCTTGAAGAAAATAATTTAACGCCTGTTAATTGGAAGTTAACTTAGCTGCATTGTATTTTTCGCTGCGTTTATTTTTACCGTTACTGTCGTAAAAATTCCAGGTACCATCTTTTACATACGATTTACCGTCAATTGACAATACAACCGGCCCTTCGCCTTTTATTTGCCCGTTCTCGTAAAAGGTCTTTTGATTGTATTTTTTATTCTTAAGGTCTGTTATTTCCATTACATCTTTTACCTGTCCGTTATCATACCACGATTTTTTTAAGGTAATGTATTTCATTTCTTTCTCATTCTCTTCGGTATACTTTGGTAAACCATTTGAATAAAATTCGTACCGTTTTTGCGGCAAACCGTTATAATAGTTTATCTGGCGGCGTTGTTTACCACTTTCGTAAAAAATATCAATGTTGCAATGTAAAGGATCGGGATTAACCACCGTGCGCTCGCACTGGCCGTTCTCAAAAAAATTCTTAAAAACGATAGCCTGGCCATCAATATAATAACCACGGTGCAGTAATTTGCCGCTAACATAAAAATCTTCGTTCCAGCCCTGTTTGTTGTAACCTGCTTTATTGTAGGTAACAGAATCGCCACCAATAGCTGCAATTAAACGGTTGTAAATTTTAATACCTTCCACGCTATCCACAATGTCTTTTTGCAGGTAACGTTTAATTTGCGGCACCTGGTCGGCAAAGCGTTGTTGCGCATTTATTTTAATGCATGTAAATAAGAAAAATATGTAACAGTACTTTTTCAAAAAGGTAGACTCAAAGATAATGAAACTAAGGCAATTTTTTAAACCTGTTAACTATATTTATTAAACAAAAGATTGTTTTAAACCAATAACTTAAAGCATTACTTTAAGCGCATTTTAGTATGAGGAATGTCATCTTCGAGGTACTCTTCGCCTTCCGCTTTAAAACCTAATTCGGTATAGAATTTAATAAGGTAAGATTGCGCGGAGATAACAATTTCGCGATTAGGAAAAGCGGCGCTCATATATTTTAGGCTTTCTTTCATTAAAAGTTTACCAAGATCTTTACCCCTGAATTGTTTTCGCACCACTACTCTACCAATTGAAGGTTCTTTGTACGAAATACCGGGAGGGATGATGCGGGCATATGCAGCAAGGGTTCCGGCCTCTGATATTAAAAGATGCGCCGAGTGTTGATCGATATCATCCACATCCTGATAAGCACAATTTTGCTCCACAATAAACACTTCGCTTCTTAATTTGTAAATTTCAAAAAGTTGCGTGTTGCTTAGGTCTTTAAATTCTTTAAGGATAATTTCCATTTTAAAAATTGCCAATACTTAGCATAACCAAAGTACAGGCTTCTATACATTCAATACCTTGTTTACTTGCTTTGCTAGCAAACTCATCATTCTCTGTTCCGGGATTAAAGATAATACGTTTTGGTTTTAAGCCTATCAAATAATCCATCCATTCGGGATGTTTTGCCGGTCCAATATAAAGTGTAACCGTATCAATACCTGATAACTCTGGCTTGCCTGTTAAGATCATAGATCCTGCCACTTCGCCTTCTTTTAAACCAAGGCCAATAACTTCATGTCCGTGTTTTTTTAAACTCGTCATGGCTTTAAAAGCATAACGTTCTGGGTTTTCGGAGGCACCTATAACAACTGTCTTTTTCATATTACTCTGTATAATTTAGATCCTTACCAAAGGTCTCTTCTAAGAAATAAAGAGCCACAAATCCTATACCAATAATAATACAACCGGTAATTTTTGTAGCCAGTAATTTATCTACATCGCAAACGGAAATAATCAGGTTCAGTAATATCGAGATAAGAATTGTTGAACCTCTTACAAAGTTGGGAGCTGTAGTTGTAGCAGTTGCGCGAATGTTGGTTCCAAACAATTCAGATGCAGTGCTTATGAATACTGCCCAGTAGCCTGTAGCAAAACCAATAAAAGCCACAATAGAATAAAAAACGGTAACAGAAGTGCCACCAACCGAAAAATAAAGTATAGTACCCAGCACAGTGAGTATGAGAAAAACGGCCAGTGCTTTTTTTCGGGATCGCAACAACTGACTGATCAATCCGGATGCAATATCGCCAACCGTTATGCCCGCATATGCAAACATAATGGACTTCCCGGCAGATATGGACTTTTCGGGTAAACCCATTAACTCACTTAATTCGGGAGAAAATAGAACCAAAGTTCCCATTACATACCAAACTGGTACGGTAACAAAAATGATACATAAATATTTTACAATGCTTTTTTTGCTTGAGAACAGCTGAAGGATGTTTCCTTTTTTAACTGATGTTTCTTTTTTAACGGCTGCAAACATACCCGATTCAAACACACCAATACGTAATACTAAAAGCACTAAGCCCATACCGCCACCTAAATAAAAAGAGTGACGCCAGTTACTTATTACCTCGCCCATAAAACCCGCTACAACAGCTCCAAACACACCCACAGTGGCAACTATCATGGTGCCGTAACCACGTTTTTCTTTGCTCATACTTTCGCTTACCAAAGTAATACCCGCGCCTAACTCACCTGCTAAACCAAAGCCTGAAATGAAACGTAGAACGATATAAGAATCAGTACTTTGCACCATGCCATTTAAAATATTTGCAATAGAATAAACCAATATTGATCCGAATAGAACAGAGAGTCTTCCTTTCTTATCTCCCAGGATACCCCAAAATAAGCCACCAATAAGCATTCCGGCCATTTGCCAGTTTAGCAATAACTTACCGTAAGAGGCATTTAATATTTTTAAAACGCCTTCACTTATGCCAGGAAATTGTAATGGTAAAATTTCGTTAAGACTTTGGGTACGCTCAACACCAAATAATAAAAGATCATAGATGTCTACAAAATAACCTAAAGCAGCAACAAGAATTAATTTGTTTAAAGCAGAACGGGATGCCGGTTGATTCATAAAGTTTTTATTGCTTCACAATTTTTTTCAATTGGCTGGCAGAATTTGCGTTGCTGATCTTAATAAAATAAACACCATTACTTATCTCAGAAAGATCGTAAGTAAATTTACCAACCGCATCTCTTTCTTTAAAGGTCTTAACAATAGCGCCAAGCACATTATAAATTTGAATAGTAACCGCACCGGGAATTGCCTGTTCTATTTTTATAGAGATCAGGCTGTTAAACGGGTTTGGTGAAACAATAAAGTTATTTGCATCAATGCTGTTATGTTTAAATACCGTTGTAAGTGGAACAGCGCACATGTTTGGCGTGCCCCAACCTCTTGAGTTATTTGGTGTCGCAAAATTAGAAGCCGTTTTTCTTAATGTATCAATAACTTTGTATGCATTAAAATTAGGATGTGCTTGCCAGAAACAGGCCATGGCACCGGCTAAGATAGGGCAAGAAAAAGAAGTACCGTTTGCCTGAAAGCAAGTTCCAAGCGTACTTGTGCTGCTTACCCAGGAGTTACCACCACGGGCAACAAGATCGGGCTTTATTCTGCCATCAGCAGTTGGGCCAAGAGAACTAAAACTTGTAACGTTACTTAAACTATCAATAGCACCAACAGTACAAATACTATCAGCATCAGCAGGGATACCAATTTTTGACCAAGGACTTCCGTTACCATTACCGGCAGAATTTAAAACCAACAAACCTTTGCGTGCCGCTAAATTAGAGGCTATACTCATTGGTGCTGTTTTACCATCCAACGTAGCGTAAGTATGATTTTGAGCCGGATTATCAAATTCTGTATAACCTAAAGATGTAGTTAAAACATCTGCGCCAACACTGTCGGCAAACTCTGCTCCTCTTATCCAATTGTATTCTTCAACCAGTTTTTCTGTTGGTGCGTCTTCCGTTCTTAGTAACCAATAGTCTGCACGCGGTGCCGAACCCATAATTGCATTTGGCTTAATAGCGGCCATGCAAGAAAGCACCATTGTGCCATGAGAGTCATCGTTATATACATTTGTTCCACCACTTACAAAATCACGGGTACCTAAAACCCCTCCCCTGTTAAACAAACTATCAAACACAGGATTGATGTTAGCATTCAAAAAACCTGCGTCTAATACTGCGATAACCATTCCCTGGCCTCTAAAACCTTGTGAGTGTATACAATCTAAATTTAATTGTTTGGTTTGCCAATACGAACCTCCATAATTAAATGTGGCCGATGAACTAGCGCGCATATCCTGCTGCGCAAAAAATGGTGGCTCTTCAATTACAGGCATATCTAATTTATATTTATTAACCAAAGATGTGCTTGATACAAAAGTAAAAGAACTAATAGTTGTCAATGCAGTTGCGCTACCCGAAGATATTGAAACCACAACTCCGTTTAACCATTTAGATGCGTAAAGCACCGTAACGTTATTTACAGCTTCGATCTGATTAATGTAAGATGGTGTTACAGGAAGATCTGTAAAATGATAAGGTACTGCATAAGTTGCGCGTCTTTGTACTGCCGCCGGTGTTAAAAAAGCACTCGGGTTTGAAAGCGTGTACGGAGTACCGGTTTTGTTACTAAATCTTACCCAGTGTTTTGTTTGAGAATTTAAGGAACTTAAAATTCCAAAAAGAGCAAGCACTAAAAAAAGTTTATTTTTATTCATAGCCATAAGTTACTAATGTTTGTTTATAAATTACTCCGTCTTCTATTCTGCCTTCTACAGGCACATTTGCAATTACATTATTCGAAAGTATATCGGTTATCTCGCGATAAACCAGGCCAACGCCTTTTGCATATTTCTCTGCATAATTCTGATAAGAAATAAGTGTGCGATAATTCTTTTGCTTTATCGAAAGTACATTATCAAGTTGTTTAGTTCCAATGACCTCGCTCTTATCAATGTATTCATAAGAATATAACCACTCGCCAATTGTGTTTTTTGCATTACCATCCCAGCTTGCACTTTGTTGAATAGGAAAGATCAATTTTGTGAATCGTACATTTCCTTCAACCACCTGTATGCTTTTGCTGGTAGCATTTACCAGCCACACTTCTTTTATGGTCCATGCAATACTGTCATAGGGTTTTGTTGGGTTGTATTTTTTTATGAAACGCTCCAGTCGCAAAGCATCTTGACCTTCGTTATCGGTAAATCTATCTGTTATTTTTTCTTTTATCTGGTATTTTGAAACGATGGTATCCTGTGTAAGGCTATTGTATATAGTACTGTCAACATTATAAATAACATATTTACCAATGGTGGTTGGATAATAATCGAGCCCCAATAAAGCGGTGCTATCCGGTATTTTTTTCTTTGCACAGGAAAAAAACAGGATACATGAACAAACAGCTATAAATATGGAATTTTTCAACCAGTTAAAGATAAGAAAAAAGACAGATAATTTTACAAGGGATGTATATCCGGTATTAAAACTTATAATCCTTATAATCCTTGGTAAACTCGCCTTCTTCAAAAGTGGGGTTTACCTGTAAAAAATGGTAGTTGTATTCTTCAAAAAGGCCTTTATCATCCATGATCTTCATGCTTATTGGTAAAAAATATTGTTTATCAATATACATTACCACCGATTTGCAATACCAGGTTGGGATCTTAATTACCTGACCTTTTTTAAGAAGATCAAAATAATCTTTAAATTTTGGGTTCTTTTCAAGGATCATGTACTCGGCTATAAAAAATTTGCGCGCAATAGTGGTAATACTTTCGTGTTCGCCAACAGTATAATCCACATACCCAAAATCTTTATTCTCAATAATAATTTTATAAGCGTTGCGGTTGTTCACCTTCTCTTCACCCATTAACTTAAAATATTCGTCAAATTTATCGCCGATCTTATATTTGCTGTATTCTATAATGGCGCCAAAATAATCATAACCCATTTCATTAAGAGTGTGGTGCTGGTCCTGACGCATAAGGTCGCCCATTGGATCGAGGTTTAAATTAAAATATGGAAAAGCATTAGGCTTAACCAGTGCCTTACCATTGTTTTTACCCTGCAGCCATAATACTTCTATACCTTTTATATACAGATATATAAGTCTGGGATTGCGGCTAAACTTAACGTTACTTTCGTAAAAATTGAAACCTTTTTTGCCTCTTTCGGTTATTTTTAAATGGTATTTTAGGCCCTTTACCTCTTTAATGGATTTTAAACTCTTGGTAACTATTTCATTACAAGTTAAGTCCGTTTTTTGGGCGAAAGAAAAAAACTGCAAAAATAAAATTGCGGTAAGTATATAGGCCTTATTTAGTTTAGTACGTATCAAACCACAAAAATAACACAATCCACCAAAAGATAACAGTAAAATAACTTTATTTAAAAATTATTAATAAAAAAGAAAATATCTTATAAATTGATTGGCTATATTTATGCAAGAAGACTACATTTACGATCCCGAAAATGAACGTGCAACAAATAATCATAAAAGGCATTAAAGAGCAATTGTTCTTTAATAACTATTTGGTACTGCCCAATTTTGGAGGCTTTGTGTTGCGTTCTAATCCATCCCATTTTTCCAGTACTGGCGGGGGTTTAATGCCTCCTTCTAAAACATTAAGCTTTAATGCACAACTAAAGCAGAACGATGGAATTTTAGCGCTTTGGTTGCAAAACCAATTAAAATGCACTTCAAGTGAAGCTTTAAGTAACCTGAATGAATTTGCCGATTATTGTAAAAGTGTTTTAAGTACCCGCAAACGTTTAAGTATTGAAGGTGTGGGGTTTTTTTACCTCGATTTTGAGAACAACACTTGTTTTGAACCTCAATTAGACACTAACTTTTTAGCCGATAGCTTTGGTTTAACACAAGTTTCTTTAATTGAAATTACCCAAGCAGCTACCGAAGTTAAAAAAGAATTAGTGCTTGAAGATAGAATTGGCAACGATGCTATTGTAACTGAAATTAAAAAGCAGCGTAATTACCGTCGCGTGGTTGCTCCACTAGCCTTGATGGTAGCTATTTTTAGCTTGCTTGCACTTATTGTTACCAATACTAAAATAAGCGGACAATTAAAGTCTACAATTTTTGGAAGCAACGAAACTGCTATCTATTCTCCTTTAACATACCCTGAATTAACATTAGCCGAAACTAAAAAAACAAATACTGAATACGTGACCGACGCTAACGGTATTGCCCCGCTTGAAATTGAGAATGATAAAGTACTTGCTGTTAAAGTATTTGAGACCACAACAACTTCATCGCCGGTAATTGAGCACTCTACCCACAAATTATTTAAACATAATCGTCATAATTTTGAAGTTGTGTTAGGTTGCTTTTCTGTTTTAGATAATGCCGAGCGCATGTTGAAGAAATTAAAACGTCAGAATATTAATGCTACTATCTCTGAGCAAAACGCAAAAGGTATGTATGTTGTAAGCAATGGCGATTTTGCAACGAAAGAAGATGCGATGGCAAGACTTGAAAAAATAGATTCGCTTTGCCCGAATGCCTGGGTGAAAAAACCTGGTTACTAAGTCGGTAGTCGACAGATTTTAGTCAATAGTTCTAACTGCCTACTGGTAACTGCAAACTGCTATCTTAGATCATTTCTTCTTTTTCTTCTTAACCTTTTTTCCTTTAGACTCTTTTTCTTCTTTAGCGGCTTCGCGCATTAAGAGTTTCCAGTTATCGGTGGTTTCTTCGGTATATAAAAGTGTTTCGGTGTAATCGTCTTTTTTTACATCTAACACGCGAATGGGTTTGGTTAAAAAAGTCTCGATCTCTTTTAAAACAATTTTTTCTTCAGGAGCGCAAAATGTAACGGCATTACCTTTTTGCATGCCCCTACCCGTACGCCCAACGCGGTGAACGTAATTCTCCGGCTGGTCGGGCAGATCGTAATTAACTACGTAATCCACATTATCAATATGCACACCTCTGGCGCTAATATCGGTGGCTACTAATACTTTTATTTCGCCACTTTTAAATTGTTTCATTACCTGCAAACGATCATCCTGTTCTTTACCACCGTGCATAGTAATTGTTTTTATACCTACGCGTTCCATTGCTGAAAATACGCGCTCTGCACGCACTTTGGTACGAACGAAGACTAATACTTTGCTCTCAGGATTTTCGTTCACTAAACGTTCTAAGAAAAAACGTTTATCATCCATGCTCACAAACATAACAGAGTGATCTACATTTTTTGAGACCGGATCTTTAGGAGAAATTTGAATACGAATTGGATTTTTTACCAATGTGTATGCAAGATCTTTAATATGTAAATTAATAGTAGCTGAGAAAAATAATGTTTGGCGGTGCTGAGGTAAATAGGTAATTAATTCTTTAATGTCTTTATAAAAACCAAGATCAAGCATATGATCGGCCTCATCCAACACTAAAATATCTACACTACGTAATTTTATGTGTTTCTGACTAACTAAATCAAACAAGCGTCCCGGGGTGGCAACAATAATTTCTGCACCTTGTTGTAATTTTTTTATTTGTGGGTCCTGCTCTACTCCACCATAAATACCGACAGTTGTAATATCGGTGTATTTGGCAATGCTTTCAAACACTTCGGTAATTTGTATGGCCAATTCGTGCGTTGGTACCATTACCACACATTTAATACCATCAGGTCCGTGTAATTTTTTGCGTGTAAATAATAAATTAATAACCGGTATGGCAAATGCGGCTGTTTTACCTGTGCCTGTTTGCGCAATGGCCATTACATCTTCTAACTTTAAAATAGAAGGTATGGCTTTGAATTGAATGTCAGTTGGTCGTTTAAAACCTAGCTCTTCAAGGGCCTGTTTAATTTCTGGGGCTATATGATATTCTGCAAATTTCATTGTGAATGGGCGTTAAAGGTAGTAATAAAAGAGAGAATATTTCTCTACTTACCCTTTTCTTTTGCAAGGCTCACTAGGTAATTATATGCCTTATGAAAATCGCCTTTTTCTTTTTCCTCAATTCCTTGAGTGGCGCCTGTTTCTATACAAAATGCCTGTTTTGGAGCAAGCGCAAAACAAATGCGGTTGGTTTCTTTATCATATACCGTTCCTTCTAATTCAATGGTTTTAATATTACTTACACTAAACGACCTTAATTTTAAAAGCACCTCTTCTTTTTCTGCCTGACTTAAAACAAAACGTTTTATACTGTCAACACCATTTTCCATTTCAACATACCTGCACGAATCTGCAAATAAAAAAATGTTGGTCGATTCATAGTTCATTCCTCCACCCGAATAAAGTGTAACGCTAAAGTTCTTTTCCCATGTTTTTGGCATTTCAAAAGGTTCTTCTTCGGGATCTTTTTTATCTGTGTTTGTATTTGTTCCTGTATTTGTATTTGAACAACTAAATAATAATGCAGCAATCGGAATAATTAAATACTTCATATTTAAGGTTTGAAGAATAAATGTAAGAATTTAATATTTCTAAATTTTAATTTTGCAGATCAAAGTTATAATCTTGTCTTTCCTTCCCGGCTAAATTCTTTCCAGGTAAAAATTATGGGAAATGCTTTTGTAATAATAGAAAAGGCGTTGATAATATAGATTTGTGGATATACTTCAAAATAAAAACAAGCCATAGAATCCAGAACGACCCACACACCAAAGGCAACAATAATAGAATTACGCGCCCAAACTTGTTTTTCTTTAAAAGGATATTTGGCTATAAAGGCTAATAAAATATAACAGCATGCAATTGTACCGCCAAAAGGTCCATAGATAAAACCGCTTAATAATGCCGCATCTTTTGGAAGTTGATTATCGTTCCAAATAGTTGATGCCAACATTTTTTCATAAGGTTGAAATAAAAAGCTGTGTCCGCAACAAGCAAAAAGAATACCTGCAAACGCAAATAACAAGCTGCTATAGAACAACCATTTTTGCCAGAAGAAAAAATTTGTATGCTTAAAATGGTTTGCCATGTGTTAGTTTTATAATGCCTCTTGCTAATGAAGGAAAAGCTTTGAATAAATTTATTGTGATACCAGTTAACAAAGAAAATTCGGATAATTTTTGAAAATAACGACTTAGTTTGATCCTTGTTGAAAATTCTTTATTCCAGAATTTATTATACTTTTCTTCCAACTGCTGACTGTTAACTTTGCCGGAAAAATGATCGTCAATAAGACTTGCCAGCACTGAGGCTGCGCGAAGAGCAACGCTCATACCATTACCGGTAATTGGAGCAATGCTGCCTGCTGAATCTCCCAGAAAAAAAGAGCCATTATTAACCGGTTGTTTTATTCGAAAATTAATGCCACTAATAGTAAGAGGTTGCTGAAACAAAAATTCAGCATCGCTAAATATTTTTTTTAACCGACTATTTTTATACAAAGTATTTTTTTCCAATTCAGGAATTGAATTATTTGCTTCTTTTAGTTTTTTTGAATTAACTATATAACACAGGCAAGCTTTATCATTTTCAATATTAGAAATGCCGCAATAACCACCGGGAAAATTATGGATCTCAATAAGGTTTGGATCTCTTTTTAGTTTTATATGATATTTGATGCCAACGTAATTTGTACTATTTAGTTGCTCTACTCCACCTTTTGTTTCCAGGTTAGATCTTCTTCCTGAAGAATTACAAACTAATTTCGAGAAAATGTTTTCCGCACTTGTTTCAATGGTATACATTTCGTTTTCATAACGAATGTCTTTTGTTTTTGTATCCAGCAAAAAAACAACACCCTTCTTTTTTGCTTCCTCAAAAAGCAGTTCTTCCAATAAATAGCGGCTAACTCCAAAACCCCCAAGATCAAGTATTGTTGTAAATTCTTTTGTAGTACCTGTTGTTATTTTAAAATTAGTTATTATTGGTAAGTTTAGTTGTTTTAGTGCAGGACAGATCTTATGAAGATAATTATAAGACTCCATAGAGATGTATTCTCCACAAACCTTATGTCGTGGATAATTACCTTTTTCGATCACAACAACATTATAACCACGACTATTTATATCGTTTGCTAATGCAAGCCCGGCAATACCGCCGCCAATTATTGCCACGTCAAAGATCATTCGCTTGCTATTACAATATATCTAAAAGCCCAACTCCAGGTAACGGAATAATTTTTATACCCAGCCTCTTTAAGCAAGAGAAGTAATTCGTTTTTTTTAAAACCACGCATTACAGAAAGTGGCGCATCATTTTTAACGAGGTACGATCGCGAAAACAAAGTTGTTAAGAATTTAATGCTATAATAAGCCAGCCAATGGCGATGTAGATCATTAGCAAGGATGCTACAATTATGGTGTTTACAAAATTTAAAAAGATCAACTATCTCTTCATTAGTAAGATGATGCAAGAATAGACTGCAATGTATCAGATCCACTTTTTTTAACAGATCAGCAGAAATATTCCTGTAATCATCCCATATAAGCTTCTTGTTTCTTAATTCTTTCAGGTTTATCTCAGCATAGTTAACACAATCTCTTTTAAGGTCTACTCCATAAAAAAAAACATCTTTATGATGTTGTTTAGCTAATTTTGCAAGTTGTTTAATTGAATCTCCTCCGCCAAAACCAATATCGAGGATAGTATTTATTGAATTTGAATTTTTAAAAATAGTTTTTAATCCCTTAAGAGAAGCATTATAACCACCAAGATTGTTATTGATGATATCCAGCTCCACCAAATTCCTGTTCAGGTCTGGCGTTTGAATATTGTCAAAATCCAAATATTCTTTTGTGTATGACCTAGTGCTTAATAGCATGATTTTGAACCGAATGTTTTTTTATTGAGTGTTGAAAAGTATAATGATTATCAGGGTTAACCGATAAAAGACTAATTAACTCAACGTTTAAGCCCGGGCCGAATGCACAGGCAAATATTTTTTTATTTTCCAGGCCTTTATTTTCCTTTATATTATTCAGCATACTGGATAATATAAAAAGTATAGTTGGCGATGACATATTGCCATATTGTTTTAATACATTGATCGAGTCTGCAACATTCTCATCACTTAGTTCAAGACTTTGTTGTACTGCTTCAACAATTTTAGCACCACCTGGATGAATTGCCCAAAGATCTGTCACCAACATGTTATCTCCTAAAAAATCAGTTACAACATGTTTGATATTTTCTTTAATCGCCCCAACAACGTCAGGACTCAGGAACATTTTAAATGCAGAAGATGTAATACCCCATGTCATTAGCTTAGCAGTATCAGGAATAAAGGCAGTACCTATATCAGCAATTTCTAAGACGATATTATTTTCGATGTGTTTATTTTTATCACCACACATTAGCACTGCAGCTGCACCATCAGAAAATAATAAATTGGCGATAATGTCCTCATCCACATCAGAAGGATGAAAATGTAACGAGCAGAGTTCTGCACTTACAATAAGGATACAGGCATTAGGGTCGGAAGTGGCAATGTGGTGAGCGTGTTTAAGTGCTTTTAAAGCAGCGTAACATCCCAAAAAATTTAAAGCTATCTTTTCAGTATTTTGAAGTCCATACTGTTCTGCTATCAAAAACTCTAGTCCCGGTGCCATTAAACCGGTACAACTAACGGTGATCAGATGTGTAATTTCGTTTGGAGATACATCACTTTCAGCAAATATTCTTTCAATGGCCGAGGATGCTAAAGGAAGGATCTTTTTATTGTATATCTCCATTCTTTTCTCAACGGATTGGTTGTAATTGTGGTCATTAAAAAGTTCGTAATTCACTCCTTTAAAATCTGGTATGCAGCTATAACGCGTTTCAATTTTTGTTTTTTTGCTTAAAAAATTTATTTTCTGGGCAAACCTAGCGGGGTCTTCAGTTAAAACAGCTTTTGAATAAAAAGTAGTAAGCTCTTCTTTTTCGATCTTAAATTCAGGTACAGCAGTTGATATATTAAGGATATACGACATGACAAGTTATTTTAAGAGTAAAATTATAAAGAAGAGATTATTTAAAAATGAAGAGAGTACGAGCATGATCATTGTGTTTTTAAAATTAACCAGCGAACTATTTTTAAAAGACCGAAACGCCCATATTAAGAAAAAGAGGGTCGCAGGAAACATTATTAAATTAAACAGGAAAAAAGTGCTTATTGTATCTACAAACGACAAGTAAACAAAAATAGTGGCGAGAGAAAATGAGATGGCGGAAAAAATAAAAGTGCCTTTTATTCCTAACAGCATACTAAGGGTATTTACACCATCCTTGCGGTCGGCATCGTGTTGGTAAATTTGAGTAAGCGGGTAAATAGTACCAATAAAAAACGACGAAGCGATCGCAGAAAAAATAACAGCTGGGTTAAACAATAGGTTAAAAGAATAAAAAGCAAAAAGATTCGCATAAAATATCCATGCGCCTTGAAAAACAAAAACAACTAAAAACCCAATTACCGGAAACTTTTTGAGCCGAATTGATCGTGAACTGTACAGACGCGAGAAGATGATATAAATAGCTACGAAAATAAAAAAGTAATAATTAATCATGAGCGACAGCGCAATTGCCATTCCATCCATTACATTACATAAATTTAAAAGTGTTTTGGTTGGTTTAGGCGGCGCAGCTAATCCGCCAATAGGTCCTTCATCCCGGTCGTTATAACTATTGTAACCGTTGCTTGCCGGGAAAACCAAAACGTGCCAGATAAAAAGCACTAAAAATAAATTGAAATCCAGTTTGGGATGTATATAAAAAAAAGCAAACAGCGATACCGGCAATAAGAATATTGCAAAAGGAAACCGTAAAAGTTTAATAGTATTAAATGTAAGGTTCAAATTATTTATGTATCAATAATCATGTACTTAAAGTTAGATATTAATGGCGAAAAAAGCCAATTTTTATTTGTTATTCTCTTTATCCTTCTTCTTAAAATATCTTCTCAATAAAAAATTGTGCTGTAAGGCTTCAAGGTCTTCATCCAATTTTTTAGAACCGCTCTCTAAATTTTTTATGCTTGTCTTTAAACTGGCTCCAGAGGCCTCATCATGTAATAATACGCCTACAGGAGTTTTTGGGTTACGACTAGCTTCATTTAAATTAGCAATAAATACAGCAGCAGTATCTGCCACTTTGTTTAATTCCTTTACCGTTTTTTTAATATTATTAAATACAAGCGTATCTGTTACCAGATCGTTAGCAAGGGTTCCTTTTTTATTAAGCTTGGCGCTAAAGTCAGAAAGAGAACTCAAAAGTAATTCTGCTTTATCGCTAGCCTTCTTTAAAGAGGCAGTGGTTGAAGAAATGTTATTGTAAAGATCTTCGTCTTTCAATAATTTTCCAAGATTGCCTTTTCCATCCAACAGGTTTTTACTTATGGTTTTAAAATCAGTTGTAATGGCCAGCACATTTTTATTATTCTCTTGAAAGGTATTCATAATATCTTCGGTAGTAAATGTTTTTTCTACACCTAAAGTATCGTCTTCTGTAACAGCAGGCGAATTGGCAGTTCCGCCATATATCACTAATATTTTGTTACCAATAAAACCATCAGTACTTACTTTTACCTTAGCATCTTTACGGATATACTCCTGCGCTTTTTCATCAATATTCATAATTACCTTTACCTGCGATTTGCCATAGAATTCTACGCGCTTCACAGTTCCTATCTTTACACCTGAGAACCAGATGTTGTTACCTTTTTGCAAACCGTTTACATCATCAAACAAAGTAGTTACCTGCATTTTAGTTGAAAATGTTTGATGGATATTACCTATCATTAATATTCCCGCAATAAGAAAAATTATTCCGATCAGTACGAAAACGCCAACTATAATGGCACGTTTATTTGGAGATTCATTCATGGTTCTATGTTATAAAATTGTAATTAAAAAAACTTTGTATTCTTTCTTCTTGTGTGGCAAACACATCATCAAAAGTTCCCACTTTTAAAAAGGCACCGTCGAGCAATATTGCCACACGGTTAGCTGTAACTTTTGCACAGGTAAGGTCGTGTGTAATAATAATGGAGCTTGTATGATATCTTCGTTGTACATCATTTATAAGATCATTAATTTCAACAGAGGTAATTGGATCTAAACCCGAAGTAGGTTCATCGTATAACATTATTTCGGGTTTTAAAATTAATGTTCGTGCAATGCCAATACGTTTTTTTTGTCCACCCGAAAGATCTGAAGGTAATTGGTTGATCTTATCTAACAGACCAACAGCATCCAAAACCTCTTCCACTGCTATATCAATTTCTTTTTTTGTAAGGCTCTTAAAATTCATGCGTAGTGGAAACTCAAGGTTACGGCGCACATCCATACTATCGTACAAAGCACTGTTTTGAAACGAAAAACCAATTTTTAAACGCAGCGCATCTAATTCTTTTCCTTGTAATTTATCAACTTCCTGTCCTAATACTTTAACAATACCCGCATCAGGTTTTAATAATCCAACTAATATTTTTATTAATACTGATTTTCCAGTACCTGAGCGGCCAAGCACTGCAACATTCTCGCCTTTGTGTACATCAAGATCAATTCCTTTTAAAACATCTAGTGTTCCAAATGATTTATACAGACCACTAATGGAGATAACCGCGTCATCTCTATCAATAATATCGTTATGGTTATCTGATTGCATATTAAAATAATCTTATCCAATTGCTAACTTGTACAATTACAACTTCTTCAATAAATACAAGGAACATAGAAAGTACCACTGCCTGGTTAGCTGCCCTGCCAACACCAACAGTTCCGCTTGATGCGTTATAACCTTTATAACAGCCAACGATACCAATTGTAAAACCAAAAAAGATAGATTTTGTAACAGAAGTAAAAATGTCTAGAAAGGTGATCGTATCAAATCCATGCTCAAAAAAACTAATAAAGCTGGTTGCCTCGTGGGCATTTATGTTCACAAATGAGCCCAAAAGGGCAACAAAGCCACAATAAAGTGCTAAAATGGGAACCGTTATGGTAGTAGCTAAAACGCGGGTAGTAACTAAAAATTTAAAAGGATTGATGGCAGATACCTCCATAGCATCTATTTGTTCTGTTACACGCATAGAGCCTAACTCGGCACCAATACTTGAACCAACCTTACCCGAACAAATAAGTGCAGTTACTAAAGACGCCAGAGCTCTTAATATGGCAATAGAAATAAGAGATGGCAACCATGATGTAGCACCAAACGTTTCTAATGATGGGCGCGATTGCTTTGTGAAAACAATACCGGTAATAAAACCTGTAAGTGTAATTAAAGGCAAGGCTTTTAATCCGATCTCAAAACATTGATTGATGATCTCACGAAAATGGAAAGGCGCTTTAAATGCTTCTTTAAAGAAACGTCCAATAAACTTATAAGCATTATAAACGCCGATAAAATATTCATCAAGTCCTTTCGAAAGAAGAAATTTTTTAGATCCTGTTCTCATATTTATGATTTAATACTAAGAAATAATAGTGCCAGCGTTTAATATGCATATTGGGAATATAAATGCGCATATACCCGAAACTATCATAAATGTGGGATAAGAGGGGTATAAAATCCCCAATAAAGGTATAAATATGATGGCATGACATTCCGTATAACAAGTTATATAATCACTCTTTTTTGTTTTTATTTTCCTGAGAGATCAGGATGTTGGTTCTCTGATGTTGAAAGACGCATAAGTAAGGGCCGATCATTTACTGCTTACATAATTAAAATAAAAACAATATGACAACAACGAAAAAATTAGGTATCTGGATGGATCATTCAACGGCACGGTTAATGGAATCGACAAATGATATAACAGTAACAAAGACCATTGAATCAAAATTTACTCATCAGTCAAAAGAAGAAAGTTTGAATAAGAGCGAACATATAATGCATAATAAAGAACAGCATCAACAGGCAGAATATTATAAAAAATTAGGCGAAAGTATAAGGAACTATAATTCTGTACTTCTGTTTGGACCAACTACAGCTAAAGACGAACTGTACAATGTTTTAAAAGCTGATCACAATTTCGAAAAAATTAAAATAGAAGTTAAACAATCGGATAAGATGACCGACAAACAACAACAGGCTTTTGTAAACGAACACTTCGCAAATGCTATTTCTTAATAATTTTTCTTTCATTACTAATTTAAAAATTAAAACTATGAACCTAACTGAATTAAAAGGAAACTGGCACGAAACAAAAGAAAAACTAAAACAAAAATTTGGTATTCTGATAGATAGCGATCTAACCTTAATTGAAGGAAAAGAAGAAGAAATGTTTGGAAAGTTGCAAATAAAACTTGGCCGTACAAAAGAAGATCTGCTTAAAATAATATCTGAGTTCAAATAAAATTATCCTACAAAAAAAAATAAACATAAAAAAAACAACATGAAAATTAAATTACTCACAACAGTAACCATGGTTACTCTTTTAACAATGCCCTTTATTACATTAGCGCAGGCCCCTACTTTGGGTACAGCCGCTAATTTTGTTTTATTCTCTACAAATGGAGCCGTAACTAATACAGGTATTTCACAAATTACAGGCAATGTTGGAACCAATAATGGTTCTAGCACAGGTTTTGGAAATGTGAACGGAAATATGCATGATGGTGATCTGGTTAGCGCACAAGCTTCTACCGATCTGTTAATTGCATACAACCAACTTAATGCAACAGTTGCAACTTTTTTCCCTGCCCCTTTATTAGGTAATGGAACAACACTTGTACCGGGTGTGTATTCTATTGGTGCAGCGGCAACACTTAACTTAGAGTTAATATTAAATGGTCAGAATAATGCTAACTCAGTATTTATTTTTAAGATCCAGGGTCCCTTATCTACTAACGCTGGTTCAAGAATTAAATTAATCAACGGCGCAAAAGCATGTAATGTGTTTTGGAAAGTTGAGGGTTTGGTAAGTATGGCTCCTGGAACAAGTATGAAAGGAACCGTTATTGCAAACAATGCAGCCATTAACATGAATACTGGCGATACACTTGAAGGAAGAGCACTTTCTACAGCGGGTGCTGTTACATTGGATGGTTTATTTGCTTACACGCCAATTGGTTGTGGTAGCCCTGTATTAACTGGTCCTGCTGCTCCGTTACTTGGTATTGCAGGATGTTATGCTTTGTTTTCTAGTAATGGTGCTGTTTCAAATACTGGTGTAACAACTGTTACCGGTGATGTTGGAAGTAACAGCAGTTCGCCAACTGGTTTTAATGCTGGAAATATAAATGGTACCCTTCACTTGGTTCCGGACGGCTCGACAGCACAGTGTGCAACCGATCTTATGATTGCGTATAATTATCTTAATGGCTTAACAGACGATATTGAATTATTATATCCGGCACAATTTGGAAATAGCTTAGTTTTAACGCCACATACATATCTTTTAGATGCAGCAACAGTATTTACAGACTCTCTTTATTTAAATGGACAAGGTAATTCTAACGCTGTGTTTGTTATCAAAATAAATGGCGCTATATCTACAAGCACCTACGCAAAAGTGATGTTAATTAACGGAACCCAGGCAAAAAATGTATTTTGGAAAATTGAAGGCGCTGTAAACTTAAACAACTACTCTCAATTTAAAGGAACGATCATTTGTCATAATGGTGCTTTAGGTGCAATAAACACAGGCGTTAACATTGAAGGCAGATTACTTACCACTAACGGCGCTTTAACCACTACTGCGGTAACAGCAGTTGCTTATGCAACAGCCTCAACCTGCGCTTCTGTTGGTATTCCGTTGTATGCTGTTACAAGTTCGGTTGTAAAAATATACCCTAATCCTTTTACAACATCTTTAAATATTAAAGTTATTGATGCTGAATTAAGTAATTCTACCGAAATGAAAATGTACAATGTTTTAGGTGAGTTAGTAATGACAACAGATATCACAAAACAAACAACTACAGTTGAGATAAAAGATCTTGCTTCAGGAATTTATTTCTACAAGATACTTAACAATAATAAGATCGTTCAAACCGGCCGATTGATCTCACAATAATAAAAATAATTAATAACAAAAGCTTCAACCTTTAATTGGGTTGAAGCTTTTTTTAAATAAAAGTAATATGAACAAAAACGGACCAGTAGTAGTAATAGAAGATGATGAAGATGACCAATACATGCTTGGTGAAATATTTAAAAAATTAAATTATAAAAATGCAATTGTGTTTTTTAAAGATGGAAATTCCGCGCTCGAGTATCTCAATAAAACAGATATCATACCATTTTTGATCCTTTCAGATATTAATATGCCCAAAATAAATGGTTTTGAACTTAGAACAAAAGTGCATACCAACGAAATGTTGCACGTAAAATGCATTCCTTATCTGTTTTTCACAACTACTTCTACTAAACAATCAGTAATAGATGCATATGCATTATCGGTGCAGGGTTTTTTTATAAAACCACATAGTTTTGAAAAACTCGAAAATACTATTAGAAAAATAATGGAATACTGGCAGGAATGTATTGCTCCTAGCGAGTACAGCTAAAAGGGTAATTATATTCTACATTTAAGAGGAAATTACTCTCCAAAAGCCAGGGAATTGGCCCATTTTTACTGGCATTAAACTTGAAATTACATAGTAGCGAGTTTTCGTTCTATTATTAAAATTTAAGTAAAATGGACCTTTTTAAAATAATTAAAATATTTTTTACAGTCTGGTTTATCATCTTTGGTATTATTTATTTAACCCGTTGTAAACGCAGCAACAGTCCTAATATCGATATAGCAATAGAAAAGCCTATCAGTATTCCTTCAACAAGTGCGGTAGAAACAACTAACAACATTGTTACCAAATCACAGTCTGTAAGCCCTGCTACACTGTCGGTTGTGCCACGGGCAAAGAAGCCGGTGAAATTGATCTATTTAAAGTAACTTGTTCTTATTTTTTTGATCATCACTTCTACTCCATCATTACCTTTTTTTTTCTAAATTTGTTTTTTAGCATTAAAACAACTTTATTTTAACAGAGAAGAGTTACCTTATGGAGAAAAAAAATCTTATCTATTACCTTCTCATACTTCAGGCATTTATCTGCATTTTAACTATAATTTTCTTTAACGGTACCTGCGATCCGGCAGATAGTATTGTTCATTATTTATTTGCAAAATATGCTCCACTCCACCCAAAACTCTTTTTTGATCATTGGGCAAAACCGGTTTATGTTATATTAGCTTCACCCTTTGCACAATTTGGTTTTACAGGAATGAAGGTGTTTAATTCGATCATCTCGCTAATAACTATGTATTACACATATAGAACAGCAGAGCGTTTAAAATTGCAAAATGCTATTATGGTAGTTGTAATAATGATGTTTGCGCCTCTTAATTACATTATTACCTTTTCGGGACTTACAGAACCTTTATTTGCGATGTTTACTGTGCTTGCCATTTTCTTTTGCGCCAATCAAAAATACCTTACTGCAAGTATTATTATTTCATTCCTCCCATATATTCGTTCAGAAGGCTTAATTATTATTGGCGTTTTTGCCTTGTATTTTATAATTAAAAAAGCCTGGCGGGTATTGCCGTTCCTACTTAGCGGATCCATCTTCTTTTCTATTGCAGGGTATTTTGTTTATCATGATCTCTTGTGGGTGTTCACAAAAATTCCATACGCAAGTTTATCAAGCCCATATGGAAGCGGACCTATCTTACATTTTGTAGAAGAATTAATGAATGTAGTTGGCATTCCTTCTTACATCTTGCTTTGGATCGGATTTCTTTTTATTTGCTTTAAAGTTTTAAAAAAGAAAGCTCAGGCAGAGGAGGTCTTTATTTTATTGTTTGGCTTCAGCGCTTTTGTTATTGCTCATAGTCTGTTCTGGTATCTGGGCATCTTTAATTCTTATGGATTAAAACGTGTTCTTATTGGTATAATACCAATTATAGCTCTCATTATATTACAAGGGTATAATATTGTAAGCGAATACCTATTTAGCACTAAAAAAACCGCGAATATGGTTTTGCAATTTTTAATTATTACTTACGTTGTAATTTTTCCGTTCACGGCTAATCCTTCGGCAATTCATTGGCAAAAAGACATGGAATTAGGTAAAGATCAGATTCTGGCAAATGAAGTCTCAAATTATTTTTTAGAGAAAAAAGATACCCAACATCTGTTTATTTACGATCATCCGCAATTAAGTATCGGTATGAATATTGACCCTTTTGATGATACAAAAAATAAAAAAATTTCACGGGAAAGTATCTCACAAATGAAACCCGGAGATATACTTATTTGGGAAAATATATTTGCAGAGAATGATGCAAATATCAAAAAAGCAGAGGTTGAAACAATGCCGGGAATGGTAAATATTTTTTCAAACAAAGCTATGAGAGGTAACAAAGAAATAGTTTTTTCTGTTTACAGGAAAGAATGATCCGGTATTCGCCTACCCTTTTTTTATTAACTTACCTTTTCCGTCAGATTTTCCTGCACCAAGATTATTAATGGATTGCGGGTCTCCGTAATAAAAAACATTCCCTTGTTTCCAGATATAGTAATCAAAATTATCAACTCCCTCCAGGTTCAGGTAAGCATCACCAATACTGTAGCTAGAAATAAATATCTGATCTGTAACCGTAAATTTTTCGGCAAATGTAAAATTAGTTCCGTTCGAATATACAAGCAGGATCTTTGAAGAGCCACTTAAATACACATCTCCGGCGCCATGAGAGGAAGTATTTACAAGGTTAAATTTTCCATTGATATATGTATCGCCTGTATTTTCATTTCTTACATAAAGCATGGAGTCCTGATTGAAATTAGGATCCATTATAATTGAACCCACTCCATAATTGAATATTTTAGATACATATGGCATAGTAATATTTACAACTATTTTTCTTTTATAACCGCGAACAAAATTGCAACTGCTAGAGTTCTCAATTTTTAATAAAGTATCTGTTACAATGGTAGAAACATGTTTAATAATATTTTTGCCAGCAACTACTTCTACTATAAATTCATTGCCCTGGCGAATATTCACCTCTATATTGCCTTGAACTTCAACATTTTTAAACTGGCCTGGATAACGCGCTTCAGTTATTTCGCTACCGTTAGATTTAAAACAATCCATTTCATGCCCTTTTTGACAGGAGAAAAAGATCAAAAGCAGGAATATTGAAATAACAAATCTCATTTTTATGTCGAACAAAATCTAACCCTTAAAATTAATTAAATTTTCTCTGTTTATGCAGAAAAGGATCAAGCTAATTAGATTATAAAACCGATCCATGCAAAAACCACGAAAAAAAGCCAGCCTTAGGGGCTAGCTTTCAACCTTTACTTGGACTTTCTGATACAAACACAAACCCTCTTCCGTTCCAATATTAGGGGACTCGGTGATGAGCATAATGCTTATCAGTTTCGGCTTTCCTTAAGATCGCTTCATATCAATCGATCAGATCATTTCAAAGTAAAGTAGTTGGGCAAACATAATCTGTTATTTTGAATTTGCCACTTTCTTTTAAAGTATTAAATCCTCCTTTAACATTAATAAGGTTTCTATAACCCCTTGCCTGCAGAATAGAAATGAAAACCACCGAGCGGTAACCGCCGGCACAGTGTATGTAATAGGTTTTATTTCGGTCAACTTTTAGCATACTTTCATTTATAAAATCAAGGGGCGCGTTTTCAGCCTCTAATAAATGTTCGCTTCCATATTCGCTGGCTTTACGTACATCCAGAATATCAATACTTTTTGACTTCATTATCCCTGCTAGTTCATCTTCATTAACAGATGGAATAGTGTCCTGTTCTTTTCCTGAATCTATCCAGGTCTTATAGCCCCCTTTAAGAAAGCCAAGCGCATTATCGTAACCAACCCTTGCAAGTCGTGTAATCACCTCTCCCTCTCTTCCTTCATCGGCAACAACTAATATTTTTTGTTTAATATCCGGAATTAAGGTACCAACCCATGTTGCAAAACTTCCATCTATTCCAATATTTATAGAATTAGGAATAAAACCATTGGTAAAAATAGTTGCATCGCGTGTGTCAATAATTACTGCGTCTGTTTCGGTAGCTATAGTTTCAAATTCAATTGCTGACAATGCTTTTGTTCCTCTTTTTAAAACCTCGTCTATACTTTCGTACCCTTTAATGTTTAATAAAACATTTTGGGGAAAGTAAGAAGGCGGAGGAACCAAACCGGTTAAAATTTCTTTAATGAATTGTTCCTTAGTTAATTTTGGATTTAATGCATAATTAACTTGCTTTTGATGTCCGAGTGTATCGGTTGTTTCTTTGCTCATGTTTTTGCCACAGGCACTTCCTGCACCATGATTTGGATAAACAATTAATTCATCACTTAAAGGCATTATTTTATTTCGAAGAGATTCGTACAAATAGCCGGCCAATTTTTCTTCGGTGAGATCAGCAATAACATGCTGAGCCAGATCTGGCCTGCCAACATCGCCAATAAATAAAGTGTCTCCGGTTATGATCCCGTGTTCATTACCATTTTCATCCAATAGTAAATAGGTTGTGCTTTCCATTGTATGCCCTGGTGTATGAATTACTTTAACACTATAATTTCCCACTTTAAATATTTCGTTATCCTTTGCAACAATAGCGTCATAACCTGGCTTTGCAGTTGGGCCAAAAACAATTTGCGCACCTGCTTTTTTAACCAGGTCTAAATGTCCACTTACAAAGTCGGCATGAAAATGGGTTTCAAATACATACTTTATTTTAGCATTGTCTTTTTTTGCACTATCAATATAAGGTTGAACTTCTCTTAACGGATCAAAGATCGCAGCTTCACCATTATTCTCTATGTAATAGGCTGCATGAGCGATGCAACCTGTATAAATTTGTTCTACTTTCATATGTATAGTCTTTATAATACAAATATCGATACTGAGAACTGAAATAATTGTAACTTTTGTTACATAACGTTATGATTTTGGTCATTTAATATAGTTTTTTTGTAGTTACATTTGTACTCAATGTTATAATTAAAAGAACGCTCTTAGATATGCTAAAAAAAAGCAATTCCATATTCAGTGATCCCGATTTAAATTCGGAGATAGAAAAGAATGCAAAGCATAAGATAATTGAAAAGGGAGCCATTCTTATAAAGCCCGGAGATGAAATTATTTTTATTCCAATTGTTATAAAAGGAAGTATTAGAATTATCAGACAGGATATTGACGGACAGGAAGTTTTTTTGTATCACTTGTATCCCGGTCAAACTTGTGCCATGTCTTTAACCTGTTGCCAGTCGGGTAAAAAAAGTATGATCAAAGCAATTGCCGAAATTGATTCTGAAATACTTCAAATTCCAGTTAAGTTAACTGAGGATTGGTACCAGTATCCCCAATGGAAAGCTTTTATAAGTAACAATTATAACAATCGCTTTGCCGAATTACTGCAGGTTATTGATCTTATCGCATTTAGTAATATGGATAAGCAATTGTTACATTACCTTGAAGAGCGTTCAAAAGCATTAAACACAAGAGTATTAGAAATTACCCATCAGGAAATAGCTGATGAGCTTCACGCACACAGAGAAGCTATAAGCAGGTTGCTTCGTATCATGGAGCAAAAGAAATTGGTTAGGTTAGGTAGAAACAATATTGAGGTTTTAACTACTTAACAAATTGCCTGTCAAATTCTAATTACAGAAAGAACGCCCTTATCTATGCCATCTCTATAGCTTAAAAAGCAGGTAAATACATTGCCTGCTTTTTTATTTTTTATAATATGGGGTTTATCCAACAAATGTTCCAATTTAAGGTTAATTGATTTCGGAAATTTGTACTATAAATGAAAGCAATAATTATAAAATATAAACCTGAAATAATTGGAGCTGCACTTGGTTCAATTGCAGGTTGGTGTTACTGGTACTTCGTAGGATGTTCATCCGGTAGTTGTGCCATCACCTCAAGCCCTGTTAATAGCACCTTATATGGTGTATTTATGGGCGGAATCATAGGAAGTATGTTTAAGAAAAAAGATAAACAAGATCAAAAAAAACAGAACACATGAAAAATATAGAAAAGTTAATAAAAGCAGGAAAAGCCACAGTTGTGGATGTAAGAACCACCTCAGAATTTATGGGTGGTCACGTTAAAGGAAGCATCAATATCCCTTTACAGGAAATACCAACACGATTGGCGGAATTCAAAAAAATGGAAAATATTGTTTTGTGCTGTGCATCGGGCAACCGAAGTGGCCAAGCAACAACTTATCTAAAACAAAACGGTATTGAGTGCGAAAATGCTGGCTCATGGCTGGATGTAAATTGTTATTGTTAAACCATAAATAAAAAATAAGAATGATACAAATGATAAAAAATCTTTTGGGAATTGGTCCGAAAGTTAATATAGGAGAGTTGATCGCCAACGGCGCTACAATAATTGATGTTCGTACAAGAGGCGAATATTCTTCAGGACATGCAAAAGGATCTATAAATGTTCCGCTTGATCAACTGTCGGGCTACATGAAAAAAATAAAAAGCAAAGAAGATCCAATCATTACCTGTTGTGCTTCCGGAATGAGAAGTGCCTCTGCCAAAAGTTTTTTAAAAGGGCAGGGTTTTAAAACCGTGCACAATGCTGGTCCTTGGTTTACTTTGAATAAATATTGTAAATAATAAAAATATGCTAAACAATTTAAAGAATAGATTAATAACGGGTTGGGGCCTGATGCGTTTTATAAGACTGGCATTAGCCCTTATAATAATTGTGCAAGCAGTTACTAGTTATGAGATACTATTTGCGGTATTAGGGGGATTCTTATTATTTCAGGCAGTTTTCAATTATGGTTGTTGTGGCGCCTCAGGTTGTGATATAGATCATAGTATGTCAAGATCAAAATCATCAGGCAAAACAGGTGAAGTAACTACTTTTGAAGAAATTAAATAAAATGATCATTCCTGAAATAATATATTCAACAGCGGCTAATAAGTGTCCTCGTTGTCATAACGGAAAGGTTTTTGAGAACAATAATCCATATAGTTTTAAAAAACCTTTGGAAATGAACGAATCATGCTGTGATTGCAATTTAAAGTATGAGCGTGAGCCTGGATTTTTTTATGGAGCGCTTTATGTTTCTTACGCATTAATGTCGGGCATTTTTATTATTTGGTTTCTATCCGATCTGCTGTGGTTACACATGGACGCAGTTACATTAGCAATACTAGTTGTATCAACCATGCTGGTTTTGTTTCCTGTGGTTTTCAGATCTGCAAGAATCATTTGGTTAAATTTCTTTATACGATTTGATAAAAAATATTCTAACAAAAATAAAGTAACCGATCACTCTAAAGATCTTAATAGTAGAAAAGCGTACAATTAAAAACATACAAAATGAAAACAAAAATAATTATAGACAACATGAAGTGCGGCGGATGCGCAGGTTCAATTAAAAAAGGCTTAAAGTCGTTTACCGAAGTATCTGAAGTAGTAGTGGATGTTGAAAATGAATCGGTAGAAATAACTCACAATGATGATTTACCGATTGAAAAATTAAAAGAAAAGTTAAGTTCTATGGGATATCCGGAAAAAGGAACTTTGGAAGGCTTTGATAAGTTTGCGGCCAATGCAAAATCTTATGTGAGCTGCGCTATTGGAAAAATTTCTAACGACAATTAATATGGCAAATTTTAATGAAATAATTAATTCGGAGAAACCTGTGTTGATCGACTTTTATGCCGAATGGTGCGGACCATGTAAAATGATGACACCAATTCTTGAACAATTAAAAAAACTGATCGGTAACACGGCAACAATAATTAAAATAGATGTTGATAAGAATCCCGAAGCCGCAAATAAGTATCAGGTTAGAGGAGTTCCTACGCTCATGTTATTTAAAAATGGTGATGTAAAATGGCGCCAATCGGGTGTTGTACCGGCAGACCATTTAAAGCAGATAATAGATTTAAACATTTGAGGAATTAAACCAAAACACTTTTTATAAAATATTGGTAAACAGGAAAGCCAAGATGAAAGGTTTAGAATTGATAAACGAAATTAAAATTTATTTGCTATGAAAAATTTAATAATTGGCAAACGCGATGCTTTAAGTAATTGGCTCAGGCAGTTTGTCACAATAATTGATATTGAAAAAAGGATGTATAAATTACAGGAGGGTTTGCTTGGCATCTTTAAATGGGGAACATATAAACCTTTGCCAAAAATTGATTACGTACTTGTATTCAGAAGCCTTTTTGCTAAATGTGAAGCCTGTTCGATTGAAGAAAACGAAAACAACCCAAACGCATATTTCCAGGTTAGCCTTGTTTATAATAATACCCGAAGAATTATTGTGCGGGAAACAAAAAATAAAGATGAGGCTTTCATCTTTGCTCATGAAGTAGCTTCAGGCTTAAAGACTAAACTTAGAGATTCTGCAACAACTTTTGGAAAAAGCACCTGGTTGCTTTAATTGAAAACACAAACCAAAATGAAAATGAGTACGACATCTATTTTATTCTTGATAATAATAGGCCTTGTTGCCGGTGGTTTAGGAGGAATGATCGGCCTGGGAGGTGGAATTATACTTATACCCGCCCTTATACTAATTATGAAGTTGGATCAACAAACAGCGCAAGGCACAAGCATTGCGGTAATGCTGCCGCCAATAGGTTTATTTGCTGTTTACAACTATTATAAAGCTGGGTATGTTAATACTAAGTATGCCATGATAATTGCAGCTGCATTTATGATCGGTGGGTACTTTGGTTCGCTGCTCGCACTAAAACTTTCGCCTGACATTATGCGAAAGGTATTTAGTGTTATACTCGTTGTAATAGCTATAAAAATGTTTTTTACAGAGAAAACTGCCTAATAAGGAATACCACTAATTCGCAGTGAAAACAAGTTTTCATGCTCCGAAAATGCATGAAAATAAAAATCCCTCGCTTTGCGAGGGATCTTTTGCTACTTTCGTAGCCCGTACGGGAATCGAACCCGTGTTTCATCCGTGAAAGGGACGTGTCCTAACCCCTAGACGAACGGGCCAAATTTAATTGGAGTGCAAAACTAGTAATTAATTTAAAATTATCAAAAATTATTTTCAATAATAAGAATTTTTAAGATTTGTTATAAATACCTCTAACAGCAAGGGATTGAGAGCTAAAAACTGGTATAAAGCAATCTGCCCATTAAAAAATAAATGGTTATTCCAATAATATCGTTTAGGGTTGTAACAAAGGGGCCGGTTGCCAGCGCTGGGTTTATTTTAAACCTATTCATGGTCAATGGTACAAAAGTTCCTAAAAAAGACGCGCACAAAATAACTGTGAAAAGCGCCACACTAACGGTAGCTGCCAATTGCCAGTCTTCAATTAAAAAAGAATAGCCACAAATTAAAATAGAACAAATTAAACCGTTAATAACACCTACTCCCAGCTCTTTGGCCAGTTTTGGTAAGATCTTATCTCCTAAAAGTGTATTATTTGCAAGGCCTTGTACGATTATAGCACTACTCTGAACCCCAACATTACCGCCCATTGCACCAATTAAAGGAATAAAATATGCCATTTCTGGATGGATCTTGATCTGCTCCTCATAGCTGCCAATAATACGCGAACCCACTATACCACCACACATTCCCACTAAGAGCCAGGGGATCCTGGCACGTGATAAACGCCATGTGGAGTCATTCGAGTCTACGTCGTCAGAGATACCACTCATACGCTGGATATTCTCATCGGCTGTTTCCCTGATCACATCAAACACGTCATCAATGGTGATCCTGCCCACGAGTCTACCCAATTGATCTATAACGGGTAACACAACCAGATCATATTTTTGCATGATCTCGGCCACCTCTTCACTGGTAGTACTTGTTTTTACAAATTGAATGTCCGGTTCGTAGATCTCCTCTACTCTGGCCAAAGGATGAGAAATAATAAGTTTTTTTAATGAAAGCATTCCAATTAAACGTTCATTATTATCTACAACATAAACAGCATACATAACATCTACGTTATCTGTTTGTCTTCTTATTTCTTCAATACAGGCATTTACAGTTTCGAAAGCATAAATGCTTACTAACTCTTTTGCCATTAAAGATCCCGCAGTACCGTCCTCGTAATTGATCAACTCGGCAATATCGCTGGCCTGCTCAATATCCTCAATGTGCGAAAGTACCTCTTCCTGCCTGTTCTCGGGGAGTTCGGCAATAACATCGGCAGCATCATCACTCTGCATGTTATCTAACTGCTCGGCAATTTGCTTACTGCTAAAAGTGGTTAAAAGGTCTTCACGCGTATCATCATCTAATTCTAAAAGAACATCAGGGGCAATTTCATCATCCAGTAACTCATAAATGTAAGCTGCCTCATTAAGATTAAGCTGGTTAATGATAATAGCAATATCCTGAGCATAAAATTCATTTAATTGCTCCTTTAAAAAAACAGTGTTCTTCTCTTCTATAGCATCTTTAATACTATCTATAAATTCAGATGTGATCTCGAATTGCATGTTTTAAAGTCACGCAAAAATAAAGAATTAAAGTTTAGGATTTACCGTTGAGACAAATTTTAACCACATAGACACATTGATAGAAAAGACGCTGCGCTTGAAAAAGTTTACATAGAAACTAAGTGTTCAATAATTTAAGTGCATTTCGTATCCTCACTTTAATAGCAGCAGTCATTGGGTAATTTTGCATGTGCTCTAAATGCAGGCGTAACTCATTTTTTAACTCGGGATATTTTTTGCAGATACGCGAAGCAACCGTTATAGCAAAGGCTTTAACTGCAATTGGACTTTCTGCCGAAACGATAAGTCTAAAACAAGCATCAACCAGTGTACCTTCATGCTTTTCGGGAATTTCAATTTCCTGAAAAAATCTTAAAATATTACGCGGGATAGCCGGATGATTTTTGGGCTCATTTAGTTTTTTGATAAGCTTGCCCAGGTAAGGATTAATTAACTTGGGATGATCAATGGCCACATAACTCATAGGCCAGGCAGCCCTTTGAGTGATACGGTAGTCACTGTTCAAAAAAACATCCATCAACTCTTTGAAACGTTTTTTATCGTCACCAATATACTTTATAATAACATTTGTCAATGTTAAACTGTGTTCCTGCTCTAATCGTTTTGCAATATTCATCTTAAAATAGAATCTCTCCAAATTAAAACAAAAACACCTAAAACAGCAATAGCACAAGCAAAAATTGACTGTACGGTTATTTTTTCTTTATAATAAAAATAATTTATTGGCAACACTACAATTGGTAATAAAGCAAAAATAGTTTGCGCTGTAGCAACCGGTAAATGCTGAATGGCTATTAAGGAAAAAGAAACCCCCAACACCGGGCCAAACAAAGTACCAACGAACATATAAGGTAAACCATTATTTTGATTTTTAAATATTGGTAAAGAATTTGCTTTCATGCGGCCGGTAATGATAGAGATAAAAAAAGCAGCGCCAAAAGCAAATAGTAAACGGATCCATACAGCGTGCAGGGTTGGAAGCTTTTCAGAATAATAATCCATTCCTAATTTTGATAATACCAAACCGGTACCTTGACATAAAGCACCCGATACACCAAATAATATACCTTTTTTATTTCGGTGAAAACCTGCATTTTCAGAAGCAATTTTATCTTTTTTAGAAAGCGTTAGCCAAATTACACCGGCAATGGTAATTACAATTCCGATGATGCCAATGAAATTCATTTTTTCATTCAACACTAAAAATCCCAATAACAGAGCTGATCCCGGAGCAATGGTGGTATAAAGACTTCCCAACTTTGGACCAAGAATTCGGAAGGAGGTAAAACTAAAATAATCGCCAATACTAAATCCAATAATACCCGAAAGACCAAGAAACAAATAATGGTAAGGTTGTGGCAGAGAGAATAGTTCGGCAATATTTATTGGATAAAATATCAGTAAAAGAATGGAGATAACTATCCATGCTAAAAATAAACGGTATTGGTTAAGTGCAGCAGTGCCAAAGCGGTTGGCTGCTTCGGTAAATGGAAAGATACCAATGCTCCAGCAAACTGTTGTTAAAAGAGCTATGAGTTCGCCGTACATTTATTGTTCCTGGTTTCTTGTTTCTTGTTCTGACTGCCTACTGTAAACTGCTAACTGATTTTGTTTCTTGTTCTAAACTGCCTACTGCTTACTGTTAACTGCTTACTTCTTATAATTTCGTCCTCCAAAAATACTGCTGCCAATACGGATCATGTTACTTCCCTCTTCTATTGCAATTTTATAATCGCTGCTCATACCGTAACTCAAAATATGGGTATCAAAACCAAAGAACTTTGAACTAAGAGCAAATTCTTTTAACGAAAGGAACTCTTTTCTTATTTGCCCTTCATCATCTGTATTGCTGGCCATTGCCATAAAGCCAAGGATCTTTACCTTCGTTAACTGCTTAAATAATTCCGACTTCAAAAAGGCTTCGCACTCTTCAAATGAAAAACCAAATTTTGTTTCTTCCTGCGCTATATATATTTGCAGTAAACAATTAACTGTTCTGCCATTCTTTAAAGCTTGTTTATTTATTTCCTGCAATAATTTCACAGAATCAACTCCATGAATTAAATGCACAAACGGAACAATGTGCTTTACCTTATTGCTTTGTAAGTGACCAATAAAATGCCAGCGAATGTCTTCGGGTAGTTCTAGCTGTTTATCTACTAACTCCTGAACGTAATTTTCACCAAAATCTTTTTGTCCGGCTTCATAAGCCTCCATGATCATGTCGTTTGGTTTAGTTTTAGAAACGGCAACCAAAGTAACGTTAGAAGGCAATGAGTTTTTTAATTGTATTAGATTTTCTTTAACTGACATTACAGTGTTATTTTAAGCCACAGATTGCGCTGATTTTCGCGGATAATTATTTAAGATCAATCTGTGTTATCGGTGAAATCTGCGGCTTTTTACTCATCTTCAAAACTATAAATAACCAATCCGCTTCTCATTTTAGGTTCAACCCAGGTAGATTTTGGAGGCATGATATTGTTGGTATCGGCTATCCATTTTAAATGATCCATAGTTACAGGATACAAGCCAAATGCAACTTCGGCCTTATCTTCATCCACAGATCTTTTAAGTGCTTCAGGGCCTTTAATACCTGGAATAAATCCAATACGTTTATCTATTTTAAGATCGTGTATACCAAATAATGGTGACAAAATATGTTCGGTTAAAATAGAGGCGTCCAAACTTCCAACCGGATCATCACTATTGTAAGTCCCTTTTTTACAAATAAGCGAATACCACTTACCATCGGCATACATGCTTATCTCGTGCTTCTTTGCAGGTTTGTAAATAGTTTCCTTTATTTCTTTTACTTCGAATTTATCTTTTAATTTTTGAAGTAATTCATTTACCGTTGAATTATTAAGGTCTTTTACAATACGGTTGTAATCATAAATTTTTAATTGTGTTTCTGAAAAGAAAACACCCAAATAATAATTAAAAGCTTCTTTACCCGTATAATTTTTTTTGGCTTTACGTTTTATGTTCCCTAATAACGCAGATGAAGCTGAACGGTGATGCCCATCAGCAATATAAATACTTGGAATTGAAGAAAAACGTTTTGAAACAAGATCTACATTTTTTGTATCGCTTAATACCCATAAGGTGTGGCGCACTTTATCGGTGGTTGTAAAATCGTAATGCGGCACTGCTTTTGAGATATCCGAAATTAAATTATCCAAAGCTGTATCGTTAGGATAGCAAAATAAAACAGGCTCTGCATTAAATTCGCACACCTCTAAATAATCCTTTAATTTCTCTTCACGCTGTGTAATGGTCTGCTCGTGAATTTTGATAACACCATTCATGTAATCATCAATGCTTGTGCAGCCAATGATACCAATGAATTCAATATTATTTTTTATTTGACGATAAATATAATAAGCAGGTTTTTCATCACGTTGGAAAATCTTTTCTTTAATGAAGGATTTAAAACGACGCTTTACTTTTACCAATCTTTCCTTCGATCCGGGTTTTGTTCTAACCCCATCATCAAAATCAGGATTAATAACATGCAAAAAAGTAAAAGGATTGCCTGCTAATTTTTCTTTTAGTTCGGCAGGATTATAACCATCCACACTACGCGAAGCTACTAAGTGTACCTTATCGTTGGTTGGCCTTAAGCCTTTAAAAGGGAGAACTGTTGCCATATTTAGTTATTAGTTAATAGGGATTAGTTATCAGGATAGTTATAGGTTTTAATCTATTAACTATTCGCTAATTACTAATAACTACTTTAACGCTTCAATTAATTTTTCTGCCAATTCAACACCTATACGTTCCTGCGCTTCGTTAGTAGCAGCACCAATGTGCGGTGTTAAAGAAATTTTTGGATGTTTTAAAATAGCTATTGATGGGCGTGGTTCGTTCTCGAATACATCTAAACAGGCATGAGAAACTTTTCCGCTGTTCAATGCTTCTAAAAGATCGTCTTCGTTTATTACACCACCACGTGCGGTATTAACTAATATCACTCCGTTCTTCATAGAAGCAATTTCGTGACGTGTAATTAATTTACCACCCGGAACGTGAAAAGTAATATAATCTGAATTTTGAATGACCTTATCCATACCAACGGTTTTGATACTTACGGAGGCCGCTTTTTCATTGCCGTCAATTTCAATATCTATTTTTGCATCTGTAACAAAGGGATCAAAGGCCAGAACTTTCATTCCCAGACCTAGAGCCATTTTAGCAACGGTTTGGCCTATTCTTCCAAAACCAACAATCCCCATGGTTTTACCTCTTAGCTCAATACCTTTTGCGTATTTTTTCTTAAGGTCATCAAATTTATCTTCGCCGCTATTGGGCATCTGGCGGTTACTATCGTATAAAAAACGGGCTGCATTAAATAAATGAGCAAATACCAATTCGGCTACGGAGTTGCTTGAGGCAGCCGGTGTATTAATTACGTTAATGCCTTTTGATCTTGCGTACTCCACATCAATATTATCCATACCTACTCCACCACGGGCAATAACCTTTAAGCCGGGACAAGCATCAATAATATCTTTTCTTATTTTGGAAGCGCTGCGAACAGTAACTGCAACATAACCTTTATCGTTAATTTCTTTTGCGATGTTATCCTGTTCAACTTTTTCGGTAACAACTGTAAAGCCTGCTTTTTCCAGCAATCCCTTTCCAACAGCATCTATGCCATCGTTTGCCAATATTTTTTTACTCATAATTAAATCCTAATAAATATTAAGAATTTAAATGTAAAGATTAATTGCTCAAAAAAATAGTATTAGGCAAAAAAATTAAAATTTAACCCCAACTGTAGCAGAAATATTGGTGGCATTGTATTTTATTTTGGCCTGGTAGTCACGCGTCTGGTAAAGGTCATACACCTCGGTACTCAAGGTTTTTACCCAAACAAAATCAAAATACAAATTATTTTTTGTTCTAAAACCGGCACCTATCGAAAATGAGTTTCTTACAAAATCTCCTGCAAAAACATCTCCAAAAGGGCTGCCCTGCATATTATAACCCACACGCAGCATTACAGGCTTAATGTTAAACTCACTGCCTATGCGTACGTTATGCCCGTTACTATATTTCTTTTTTATAACTGCATTAACTCCAGCAAAATCACCTATATCGCCACTACTTAATGAGGCAGTTTTATAATTTACCATTTCATAATCTACACCTATTGCAACTAATTTGCCAATTATAAATGCTGTGTTAGCACTTATTCTTGAAGGGGTAATAATTGTATAATTAAAATAGCCGCCATCTTCGGGATCTTTTACACTTACTGTTTGTGCAGGATCTTTATCAAAAGATGAAACCATTGCATTATAATACTCATCCTTTAAAGTATAAATAGTTGGTGTATGGTAATAAAAACCAAAACGCACCTGATCGCTTGGTCTGAAAATACCACCTATCTTTAAATTTACACCACTACCTTTTGTTTTAAAATATTCAGTGTATGTAAGACTTTTAAAACCAAGCATCTGTTGATAGTCAGAATGCAGGTTAGGTATTGCCTCAAGATAAGTTGTAGTATAAGTTAAAGGAGGCGTTGAAGATGTATATCCTATACGCATACTATCTTTATCATCAACTTCGTTGTGTGTTAAGGTAGATGTATATTCTACTCTCGGCAAGCCAAGGCTCGCACCAAAATAAAACTGATCTTTTAATGCATAGGCATAAGAAAAATTAAGTTCATTAACTTTTCCTGATGTTACAAGGTCGCGGGTTTGTTTTACGCTTCGCTTTGTGTCTACTAAAGAGTTGTATCGTCTGTTTACGGTATCCTTATCCAATAAATATGCCTGATAAGCCAAACCTTCATAAAAACTATTTAAATTACCATAAGATTGATTGGCAATATCTGACATATCTTTTAAAATAGAATTATTATTCGTGTAAGAAGCCATCCTAGTTTTGTTAAGGAAGTTTTGCGTTTGAGAATTAGTAAAAGAGATAATATTCCTGCTTTCCTTATCATTCTTAGCTTCCCAGCCACCAAGGATCCCGAAATTATTAAAAACAAAAGCAGCGTTTGAAATACTTGTGGATTTAGAGTTAATTATCCCTTCGTTATTGGTAGTTCTTAAACCACCCGAAAAATTTATTTCTCCTCTTCTGTAAAGTCCTAAACCTGCAGGGTTATATGCTGCACAGCTAAGATCGGCACCAAGAGAACCAAAAGCCCCGCCCATTGCAACAAAACGTGAAGATCCATTTGTACCGTAACGTGAGTAACGGATTGCGTCAATATCATTCTGAGAATGAACATTCAAACCTAAAATTAAAAGGCTGAATAAAAATTTAAAGCGATACATAAAATTATCTTGGACGGTTACCGCCTCCGCTATTTGAATTTCTTGGACTTGATGATCCGCTGCCACTATTATTGCTTCCACCACTGTTAGAGTTAGAATTACTTGGGCTCTCAAAACTACTACCCTGGTTACGACCTGAACCTGAATTAGAGTTAGAACCACCATTATCATAATTAGTATTCTTACCTGAACCTGAATTTCCGGAATTACTATTTTCGTAAGTACCAATATTTTTACCTGGATTAGTAGTATTTCTGCCACCGCCTGTTTTAATTGGATCAGAATTTACGTTTCCACCATTGCCTGTATTTTTTACAGGATTAGTATTGGTGTTGGTATTTGTATTACCCAATCCAAAATTTGGCCAAAAACCTGTATTATCTTTTGGTGTATTTTTTACAGGATTTGTTTCCGTTTTACCAGGGTAAGTTTCTGATGTAGAATTTCCACGTGGTGTTGTATATCCGGGTTGCGAATTAATAGAACTATTACCAAAATTCTCTACAGAAGAATTACTTACTTTTTTACGAGGCACTTCTGTGAATTTTGGAGTTGTTTCTTGTTTTATAGCAACTTCATTAATGAATTGTTGACGAGCACTACCTGCTTCATCAACCGACATGCCCGGTGTGGTTTTACGGTTTCCGTTACCGCCACCATTACTGCCTCTTGGACCGTATGAACCCTGACTGTATGAACTGTTAACATCGAAGCTGTTATAATAACCCCAGTTTGAGCCATTGTAATACCCGTTATTGTAACCATTATAATATCCCGCCCAATAAGGATTGTAGCCGTAATTACCTACACCGCAAAAATTAGAATAGGGGTTGTAGTAAGGATCAAAATATGGATTACCCCAATAAGGATTGTTGCAACCGTAATAACCGCCAAAACCATTTCCAAATCCACCACCGTATCCATAACCACCATTACCATAATAATTACCGGTGCTGAACACTAAAGAAAGTCCGCTATTGTAATTATTAAATTGGTTTGATGGCATAAAATAGTTGTAAGAACCATAAATACTGGAACCGTAGTTATATGGATTTTGGTTATACATATAAGCATTGGTATAATAATTATCATAATAGCCTACACCCGACACCGGATTATTAAAACGGCGCATTTGTGATGCATACTTATAATCATAATAATCGTCTGAATTGTATTGCGGATCTTGATAATAAGGATTAGCATCGTCTTTAGCTTTTTCCGCCAAAGCAGCTTCTTCCTGTTTTTGTTTTTCCTCCGCTTCTTTTTTTGCTCTTTGCTCCGCAGCAATTTTTGCTAATCGTTTTTCTTCCGACGGACTTGTATAAATGTCATCGTTGTAAGAAGCGATCTGGGAGGTTTTACACGAACTAAATATTAGTGCAAAAAGAGCTAGTGGGACTAAGAATTTTTTCATCGCAAATTTTTTAATAGTTAATAATATTGCGGAGATTTTAAGTAAATTTACGCAAAAACAAGCTATTATTTTTAAATTTTACATTTTTTATCAGTTTAATTATAAACAGATAAGATGTTACACAGAACTAAATTGATTTATGAGCAAGGTTATTACACCACAAGAGCAAGATTACAGTAAATGGTACAATGATATTGTTGTTGAAGCAGACATGGCCGACCATAGTGCCGTTAGAGGTTGCATGGTTATTAAACCGCATGGTTACGCCATTTGGGAAAAAATGCAACAAACATTAGATAAAATGTTTAAAGATACTGGGCATGTTAATGCCTATTTTCCTTTATTCATTCCAAAAAGTTTGTTTGAGGCTGAAGAAAAAAATGCAGAAGGTTTTGCAAAAGAATGCGCCGTTGTAACTCACTATAGATTAAAAACAGATCCTCAAAATCCGGGTAAATTAATTGTTGACCCTGAAGCAAAACTCGAAGAAGAATTGATCGTTCGCCCAACCAGCGAAGCTATTATTTGGAATACTTACAAGGGCTGGATACAAAGTTACCGCGACCTGCCTTTATTGATAAATCAATGGGCTAATGTGGTACGTTGGGAAATGCGTACACGTTTGTTTTTGCGTACTGCCGAATTTTTATGGCAAGAAGGACACACTGCACACGAAACAAAAGAAGAAGCTATTGAAGAATCTAAAAAGATGTTGGAAGTGTACGCTGATTTTGTAGAGAATTGGATGGCAATGCCTGTAATAAAAGGTTATAAAACACCAAACGAACGTTTTGCAGGCGCCGATGATACTTATACCATTGAAGCGCTGATGCAGGACGGTAAAGCTTTACAAGCAGGAACATCGCACTTTTTAGGGCAAAATTTTGCCAAAGCTTTTGATGTAAAATTCGCTAATAAAGAAGGTAAGTTAGATTACGTTTGGGCAACAAGCTGGGGCGTTAGTACACGTTTAATGGGCGCTTTAATTATGAGTCATAGCGATAATCATGGGCTTGTTATTCCGCCAAAATTAGCGCCAACACAGGTTGTAATTGTGCCAATCTATAAGACCGAAGAGGGTTTAAATAAAATAAACGAATTTGCAAATTCACTTAAAGTAAAACTTCAGGCAAAAAATATATCTGTAAAATACGATAACCGCGATTCACAACGTCCGGGTTTTAAATTTGCAGAACATGAGTTAAAAGGTACACCTGTGCGTATTGCTATTGGTGAAAGAGATCTGGCTAACGGAACGGTTGAAGTGGCGCGTCGCGACCTTTTAAGCAAAGAGATCATTAAAATGGAAGACGTTGAAGCATACGTTGCCAAATTGCTGGAAGACATTCAAACGAATCTTTATACCAAAGCACTTGAAAGAACAAAGTCTAATACGCACAAAGTTGAATCGTACGATGAGTTTAAAAAAGTGTTGGACGAAAAAGCTGGCTTTATTTTAGCGCATTGGGACGGTACTTCTGAAACAGAAGAAAAAATTAAGAATGAAACTAAGGCAACCATTCGTTGCATTCCGTTAAATAACCCGTTAGAGAACGGCGTTTGCATTTACAGTGGAAAACCCAGCACGCAAAGGGTATTATTTGCCAGAGCTTATTAAAACCAAACGCCATGAGCAGCGAACAGGAAAAAAAACAGAATGAGAGTATTATAAAATTATTGTCAGAGAAATCTGTAATGAAACAGGATGTGTATACAAACACCATTAATGTTTTTAACGAACTGAAAGATATTTTAAGATCAAGAGCGGATGAATTAGGTAGCGAGATCTCAAAAATAGATAAACGTGTGCATATTTATTACAAGGATGTTAGTCTGCAGGATATGTACTTAAAAGTTGCCGGCGATATTTTAGATTTCCAGATGCACTCCAATGTTTTTGAGTTCGATAAATCACACCCCATGTATAAGACCGGTTATATTAAAAGTAACGATCTTAATTCTTTCAGCGGTATTATTAGCGTTTATAATTTTTTGGCCGATTCGTATAAATATAATCGTTTAAACGACCTCGGATATTTAATTGCGCGCATATTTGTGAATCGCGAAAAAAAATTCTTTTTAGAGACCCGCACGCAAATAGGTTACAAATACAATTCATTTAGTTTAGAGCCTGTTTCAAAAGAACAGTTAACTGATATCATTAACGAACTTATTATTTATTCTATCACTTTCGATCTGTTCACTCCTCCTTTTGATGCTGTAAAACATGTAACAGTTGCCGAGATCCAGGAAAAATCAAGCAGTAGTGCATTAAGAACAGGCAAACGTTTAGGTTATTCAAGTTCATCAGGCAGTTCATTAAGTACGTTTGATGACGAAGTGAATTTGTAAACAATACATCTAAAAAAATATATTTGTTTTGTCAAATCGCTAATACCATTACAGTCTTAAGACACATCTTTCATTTTCCAGCATCTTATCTTCTGGTTCAACAAGTAAAGAAATCCGTACATCCTGCATAGCTTTTTTATAGCTTACTCTTAACTCTTTACGTTTAATGGCTTCTAAAAAGCGTTTTACTTCTTCCTTGGTCTCTAAAATTAAACCCGGCACTTTTGTTGGTTTGCCGCTGGCATCTTTTGCCACCATGGTAAAGTAAGAAGTGTTTGTATGTTTTACAGTGCCTATCAGAAAATTCTCAGCTATAACTTTAATTCTTATAACCATGGAGGAAGTGCCAACATAATTTACAGAGGCATATAATGTTACCATCTCACCAACTTCTATGGGATCAATAAACTCAACATTCTCAACCGAAACAGTAACGCAATAATTGCTGGCATGCTTTGAAGCGCAGGCATAAGCAACTTTATCCATTAAGGATAAAATAATACCACCATGGATCTTGCCACCAAAATTAGCGTAGGCCGGTATCATTAATTCACTAACGGTTGTGGCAGAGTAGCTTACTTCTTTAAAATTATCTTCCATAACTGAAAATTAGGAAATATTAACCTAGGAAACAATTTCTTACAGAATAAAAAAGTATTTTTATAGCGGTGGAAAACAAACAACACTTAAAAATATTTATAGTAGGTCCCGCCTACCCGCTTCGTGGTGGCCCTGCGCAATTTAACGAGAACCTTTGCGCCGAGTTAAATAAAGCGGGACATGATGCGCAAATAATTTCATACTCCTTACAATATCCAAATTTTTTATTTCCGGGTTCTACACAGTTTGAAACAAGCGGTAAAGCGCCTGAGGGAATAAAGATCCACACAATAGTAAATACAGTAAACCCTTTTAACTGGTTTAAAGTGGCGAGTTTCATTAAAAAAGAAAAGCCCGATTTTATTTTGTTTCGCTATTGGTTACCCTTCTTTGGTCCGGCTTTAGGAACTATCGGACGTTTAGTAAGATCCAAAACAAAAGTACTGGCACTAACGGATAACATCATTCCGCATGAAAAACGTTTTGGCGATAAACCTTTTACCAATTATTTTGTGAAAAGTTGTCATGGTTTTATTGCCATGAGTAAAACAGTTTTAAACGATATCTCAAAATTTTCTGATACAAAAAACAAAGCCTATTCCCCTCACCCAATGTATGAAACATACGGTGCGAGTGTTACTATGGAGGAAGCGCGTAAAAAATTAAATTTAAATAGTAACGATAAAATTATTTTATTCTTTGGTTTGATCCGTCATTACAAAGGACTGGATATTTTAATGGAGGCCATGGCGCATACTGAAATAAAAAAAGAGAAGATAAAATTATTGATAGCCGGAGAGTTTTACGAAGACAAACAACCTTATTTGGATCTTATTCAAAAACATAATTTACAAGATCAGGTAATACTTCACGATAAATTTATTGCAAACGAAGATGTAAGATATTATTTCTGCGCCAGTAATTTAGTAGCACAAACTTACAGGAATGCCACCAACAGCGGCGTTACCATGGTAGGCTACTTTTATGAGAAACCAATGCTGGTTACTAATGTTGGCGGACTGGCAGAAATTGTTCCCAACGAAAAATGTGGTTATGTGGTTGATACTTCCGTTCCAAAGATCTCAGAAAAAATAATTGATTACTTCTCAAAAAATAAAGAAGCGGAGTTCACACAAAACGTAAAACTCGAAAAGAAAAAATATGAGTGGACAGAGTTTATTCGTGTGTTGCTTGATCTATATAGAACATCCTAAAAAATTTACCACATAGACACATAGTTTTTTCATAGTTCAAACTAAATTTTCCAAAGTAAAACATAGGATTTTCTTCGCTAGCGAAGAAAACGCTATGTGCTTCTGTTCTGCGTTTAGCTATATCTTTTTCTATGTGTCTATGTGGTTAAAAAACATTGTGTTAATCTTAGTGCCCCTTTGTGCCCTTAGTGTCTTAGTGGTTTTAGAGATACTTATCAACAGCCTGTTAATTCATTATAACACATGTTAATACTTTAATTTATCAGGTAACCCTCTCCAATACCTTTAAAATCAAGGCTTTTAGCCAAAAAAGTTAATTACTTCTTTTTTTGTTAATAAAGGCATTTCGCCACAAAGCCAAGCATTCGTATTTTTAGTAATTAGGTATAAAAATGGCACTACAGGTCAATATTAACGATATTCTCTCTCAACTCTACCACCAACGTGGCGTAGTTGAGTTTCTATTTGCTAACCGTGAGAACATTACGGTTAACGAATTATTGTCGCGCGAAGATATTTCGGCGGAACAATATCAAAAATTAAAATCACTCGATCTTATTTACGAATATGAGAACATTGTTAGTCTAAACGACGCAGTGGTATCCATGTTCGAAGATTTTATGGAGATCGGTGAAGTAACGCCGGGCTTCATAAACGATTACATTAACGAGTTAAACCGTCACATCCGTTTCTACCAGGAAGCCCGCGAAATGCGATTCCTGCGTAGCATCAAAAAATATTTAAAACGTATCAATGCCACGCTAACCCGCGAGATCATTAAGCTTCAGAAAAATGTAGATGATACCTACAAGAACGAAAGTAATTACCGTATCAAGCTACAAAAGCTTGAAGACTATAGGGAAAAGCGTGATACCATCATCGAGTTCATTAAAAAAACCTCTGATGTTGTTGAAGACACAAGAGCATTATTCACCTTAACTAACGATTCGGAGCTTTACGGAATTGTTTCTGCTTTAAAAGCGAGTTTAATTGAGAATTTAGATTACCTGATCGAGATCCAAACAGACATCACTGATTTCATCAACAAGATCATGTTCCAGATAGACGTTTACAAAAAAGCACAACGACTAAAAGAGATCAAAGAACACGGTTCGCTTTACTACCGCACTAATTTTAAAGAGATTGTTTCAAACATAAATACACTTAAACACAACGGACACAAAACACCGAAAACTAAGATCGCTATCGAATTTTTATATACCGATGACGGACACGTTTTGTGTAAACGTATTGCCGAAAAATACAAACTCACCCGCTTAATGGTGCGTGGTATTGCAGGCAAAATGGCTGGCGATTTTAAGGACAAAGGTTTAGAACAACAAATAAAATTAGATACCGAAAAACTGGTGGAACGTTTTTTAATACAAACAAAAGCTAATTTATTTGAGTACCTGATGGATTACAAGTTCCCTAAAGCAATTGGCACCGTTACGTTTGAAGACAGGCTCTCGTTGTTTGTTGAGATCGCCATGGAATACCAAAATGACCTTGATTTTAAATACCGTTTACAATATTACGATTACAATGATACAGGCAGCGATGTAAAAAAACGTTTAGGTTACACATTGATACTTCCGCTAAAAGACAAAGCGAAGAAAAAGGAGAAAGCTAAAAAGGAAGAAGGATAATAAAGATAAAGGAATCAAGACAGCAAGACGCAAGACTGAAGCCAACACGAAACACGAAATAAAAAATAATTAATAGATAAAATGTTAGCAGAAGATTTTAATTTACCAAAACAAACCCACGATATTTTCGGCATAATGGCCCGTGGAAATTTTATTTCCAGCAATGGCTCTAAAGACGGGATGAACCGTTTATACGACATTGTAAATAATCCCGATAATTTCGACAGGTTGCAAGCTTATTTTAACGTGATCCGTTACAATATTGAACGTGGAAATAATTTTTTCTATTTCTCAAAATTGCATGAACCAAATTCGGAGCTTGAAAAAAAATTAGAACGTTTTGAGCGTTACATCGATATTATTGATCTTTTAGCCAGTATGGATAATAAGATCACCATTGGCAGTCGTTTCCGTCCGAGTGAAATTGCGGAGGAATGTAACGCTAATGTGCGTTTGAAACAAAAATTACAAAAGATCCCATTGTACCGTTCAGAAACATTACATAATAAAGTACGTGAGATCTGCGACCTTATGAGCCGTGATTCATACTTAGAAATGGAAGACGAAAAAACAGAATCGTATAAAGTATTGGATTCGTATGCCTATTTATTGGATGTAATTAATTCAGTAGCCATTTACGAAGATACCACCGGCGGAAGTGATGATGCGCAGGGGCTTATCTATAATTAATAATTGAGAATTTAAAAGTTAAAAGAGAAATAAGATTTAGAGAATGGAAAATAACTGTAGAATATTAAATAGAATTGTTGAGATAAATATTTCCAACGTAAAGTATGCCGATATTGAACTAAGCGGTAATACTTGTTTTGTTGGGACAAATAACTTTGGTAAGACCTCTTTGCAGCGTGCCATCTTGTTCTTTTACAGCGCTAATAGCCGTGGCTTGGGGATCTCAGCTTCTCAAAAACCATTTGAGGAACACTACTTTCGTTACGAGAATTCTTATTTGATATATGAAATTGCAACTGAGGACAAATCCTTTTTTGTAATAGTATACCGTCACAATAAACTGGTTTTTCGTTTTGTGGATGCACCTTATAATCCTGATTTCTTTTTCACGGCTAATGATGAAGCTATGAAAATAAAAGAGATCATTTCTAATTTCGAAAAACGTGGTATTTATATCTCTAACCAAATTGATACATTTGAACGTTACCGTAATATTATTTACGGAACAGAAACAGACAAACAATTATCGAAATTCCATTTATTAAAAGGTAACGAGAAATATCAAAACATTCCAAAATCAATTACAAACGTATTCTTATCTTCTAAAAGCAGTGTAGATTCTCGTTTTATAAAAGATTTTATTGCCAACTCGTTAACAACAGAAAGCAGCTCTATTAAATTAGAACAGGTAGAACGTCAGTTACGTCAGTTCAACGAGAAGTATTCGGATATTGAGACCTATTTGAAAAAAGAATCGCAGCAGTTAATTGAATTGATCGATAAAAAATACGACCAGGTGCACATGCTTAAAGGCGCGCAAATGGAAATGGCCGATAAGTTAGGAAGCAGTTTACGTTTTGCTGAAACACAAAACGAATCTATTCGTGAAGCAGCTAAAAAGAAAGAAGAAGAATTGGATGCTCTAACTACCGAGCACGATACTTTAAAAGAAAATATTGAAAGCAAACAAAACGATATTCGTGAAGAGATAGGTTATTACGACCGTACCATTCGCGATGCTAACAAAAAATTAAAAGCATATAAAGAACAAAACGTTGAAGAAGCCCTTGAGAAAAATCAGGAACGCGAAAAATTACAGGTTGAATTAAATATCGCGCGTCGTGAGTACGAAAGTTTAACTTCTAACGTAGCGAGCATCGAAATGAAATACTCTACTTTAATAGAGCAATTACGTAACGATAAAAGCGCTTACATTAATAAGATCAACTCACGCACCAGCGAGATCTTTAATCACTATAACGAACTACAATTACTTCAAAAGAACGAATACAACAAACGCGACGCAGAATTAAAACAAAAACGCGACGAGAGTTTTAATGAAGTAAACTCTGAAGTAACAGCAAAACAAATTGAGTTCAACGAATTAAAAAGTGAGGAAAAAGTTATCCGCACTACCCGCTTCTACGAACAAGAGATAAAAGATCTTGAAAGCGAATTAGCCGAACTCCGCGCTGTGAGCTACAAGAACAAAAGTGAGCGTGCCATTAAACAGAACATTGCACAAACTATGCAACGTGAGTGGGAAGCTTTAGAACAAAAATTAAAAAGCTCATTAAGCAACCGCATTAACCAAACCAACAATGAAATAATTAAGTTGAAGAACGAAATTAAAGACATTGAAGTTAAATTAAATGTGCAACACGATGCCTTTTACGGTTTCTTAGAAAAAAATGTAAAGAACTGGCATAACACTATTGGTAAAGTAGTAAACGAAAAATTATTATTCCGTACCGATATTACTCCTGAAATGAAACAGGAAACTGCCGATACATTATATGGTATCAGTTTAAATTTAGAAACTGTTGAAGTAGTTTCTAAATCTATTGAAGAATACCAATTTGAAAAGAACGAACGTCTTGCCGCAATTCGTGATCTTGAAGAGTCGTTAAATGCTTTTCAAACAGCTAATAACGAAGAAAAAATGTTGGCTGCCGATAAATTCGGTAAGCAATTAGGCGAAATGAAAGAAGATGTGAAGGTACTTACCTACTCTTTAGAATTAGCCGACAAACGCGAACATAAATTAGGCAGCGAATTGGAAGAATGGAGACATAAAGCAGGTGTTGAAATTGAGCAATCGTTAACCGGTAACCGTCAGCGTTTAAATATTATTGAAGAAGAATTAACGCTTTTAAATAAAAAGAAAAATAATTTACTTGCCGATTTTAATAATCAGTTCGATAAATTAAAAGTTTATAACGAAGAGCGTTTAGCTGAATTAAAAGAAAGACAAGAAACAGAGATCTCCGAACTGGAAGTTGAAAAGAAGAACCAGGTAAAAGATTATGAAGATAAAGAAGACGAACTTTCTAAAGAAAAAGATAAGAACTTTAAAAGCAAAGGTGTTGACGCAAAACAATTAAAAGGCGTTGAGACCCGCATGAAAGAGATACAGGAAGCTTTAAAAGAAATTGAGCAATACGCGCAAATTGTAAGCGATTATTTAAAAGATAAGCGCGAGATCTTTGATAAGCTACCTGACTTTATTCAAAAGAAAGAAGAATTTGTAAAAAGCAATAACGACTTAAATACACAGGTTGAAGAAGCTACACGTAAATTTAATTCAAAACGTATGGAGTTGAATAAACAAAAACGTGCGTTCGACGAAGAATTAATTGATTTTAATAACGGTATTAATTTTTATAGCAATAATTTCCGTGAGACTCCGGTTTATACCAAGTATTCAGATATTATAGAACGTGCAGAAGCAAAACGCACCAACTATAATATTATGGACCTTTGTACACAATTATTAAAGAATGATTCGCACTTTAACGAAGAGTACGGTGCGTTCCAACGTTATGTGAACGAGTTTGCCGGTAAATTTAAAATTGATAATCACTTTAACTTTGTTATTCGTAACGATGCGTCGCAAGGTGAATACGAACGTTTTGCGCAGAACTTACGCTCGTTCATTAACGAAAATAAAATTGAATTATCGATTGCAGAAACAGCCACGCAAATTGGTTTAGTGACTGATAGTATTGCAACAAAAGTAAAAGAGCTTAGCGGACAAAAAGATAAGATCCAGCACATTATTACGTTGATTGCTGAAGATTTTAAGAAAGCAGAATTTGAAGAAAGCAAGTTAATTGAGTTCATTAAAATTCGTTTAGAAGAATCGGATAACAAGGTTTACAAATTATTAAAACGTGTACAGGAATTCCGCGAAGAGAATGGCTTGGTTTATAACGAAGGTTTATTTAATACCGACTTTGCAACCGGCCAAAAACGCGAGATCAGCGGCCGTGCAGTAAAATTATTAGACCAGTTAAGTTCTGCTATTAAAGAACAAGAGCAGGAAGAAATTCGTTTACAGGATCTTTTTGAATTGAAGTTCAATATTAAAGAAGGTATGAATGAAACGGGCTGGACACATAAAATTGACAGCATTGGCAGTACCGGAACCGACATTCTTGTAAAAGCAATTATATACATTACATTGTTACACGTATTTATTAAAGAATCATCTCACCGTAGCAGCTCTGACTTTAAAGTACATTGTATCATTGACGAGGTTGGACAGATCTCAGCCCACTACTTACGTGAATTATTGCGCTTTGCTAAGAACCGGAATATTATGATGATCAACGGTCTCCCAAATAAATCAGGATTAGAGAGCCATTATAAATACACTTACCAATTCCGCAGAGAAGAAAATAACAACGTTAGGATCTTCCCAAGTATTGTAACAGAAGTGGAAGCTTAATTAATTTAATTAATAATTTAAAATTAAAAACCATCCTTAGAATTGAAAAATGAGGATGGTTTTTTTCTATAACATTTAGTAACTTATGAGGGTTAAAATTTTTGTCCTCTTTTTCATTTTGTTGTTTAGTTATATTAAAGCTCAATTTGCATCAACAATTTTTATAGATACGTTGGATATTATAGTTAATAATGAAAAAATGTACTCTTTAAAAGCAACTACCTTAAAGTTCATTCCACATGATTCAGACACTAAAATAACTTTATATAATAATGGAAATTACAAATTAGTTAAAAAATTTAACTTAAATAAATCCACAGGATATTCTTCTATTATTTCATCAGGAGTTAATTTCTTCCAAAATGATACAGTTTATCCTCTTTCCCACATAATAAGAGGTTATGATTTTGAAGAATGTACTGAGGAAATACGAGTGAGTGAATACTTTCAAAATTGGTATGATACCATTATTCCCGTTAAAAAAACACAAATCAAACTTTTTTACAGATTGTTAAACTTTGCTCCACTGGATACCACAAATTACAAATTCAATTACAAAGAAGGTTTATGGGTTGGTGAGTATGCAGGTGCAGATAGGGTAACAATAAACTATAAACAAAATAAAAAACATGGTTTAGCAAGTGTATTTTACAAGGATAGCACTTCATTCAATGTAAATTTTAATTATGGTATTGCTGATTATTATGGAAGAGGATATGGTGAAAGATTAGGCAAAAGCAAGAAATTAAAATTTTCATATATACGACCATTTATTGTCACCCGTTCCTGCGACACAATAAATGAATCTAGACATGAATCATTTTATTTTACTCGTAATAAAAAAGCTAGAGAGATTGTATCGTATAACGACCTAAGTGTTCACTCTCAGAAAAAAGGATTATATAATGATAGTATTGAATACTCTGTTAGAGGAGATTTTATTGGAATAATAAATGATTCAATGGTTATTAGGACGGACGAAATAGAGGTTCATGACTTTTATAAGATTAATACAGATAGTTTACATAGCTATTCTAAAAAGCCTTTGGATGGTTTTGCGAAAATCTCAGTTAAAGATATATCTAAAATCTATTATGCTCGAGATGAATGGAAAACTTTTACTTTAAGAGCATCATTATTATCTTTTGCTACAGCTTTGATAGTCTCTCCATTAATTTCAATACAAAAAGGCGGATTTAATGGTAATCGTTTTAGTAAAGTTTCCGGTGTCTCATGCGGCGTAATGATATTATCAATTTCCTTTGGCATTGCTTTTTCTCAAAAAGAATACCTTATTTTACCAACAAAAAAGAATCTTAAAACTTGGAAAATCATACCTAAACATTACGAATAATTCAAATAAATATAAAAACAACCCCTATGAAAACAAAAAACATCCTTTTCACCGTCGCCTTATTCTTCTCCATCGCCTTTATGAATGCGCAGGTTACTTTTCAGCAGGCAAAAGATTCCTTACAAAAATATCATTTAGGATCATCAACTGATTTTAGTGATTTTGAACGTAAAAGGTCTTACGGAGCAAGTGTCAATCTTACAAAAGATGGTGGTGCCGCAGGTTTTGGCCATGGCGATAACGGCCTGGAATTGATTAAGCTTAATAAAAGCGGCAAGGTTCAATGGAGAAAAAGTATTAAAAAACAATTTGAAGAGACCGAAGCACAATGTGTGGCACAAGACAGTAGCGGAAATTCTTATTTGTTCATGCTAAATTATAACCCCAAAGGTTATCGCGGCGGATGTGAGCGCGTAGTTTGTATAAATAATAAAGGTGTACAGTTATGGGATAAAATGTTAGGTACCTATACCCTGCTAAATAATCCTGTAGTTTCTTATGTGCATACCCTTAATGATGGTAGAATTGAAATGCGTGGGCATATTGTAACAGAAAAACCTTTAGAGGGCAAAGATCCCGTATATCATTTCTGGCAGGGCTGGTTAAATAGCAAAGGTGTACTTACTTCAAAAACAGGTGATGTGCTTGATTGGAAAAATCCAGAATGGAAAAACAAGTTCAAGCCGGAGTAATTTACAGGAGTGTAACCTCGATTCGAAGGATCTGTAATCCTTCGGAATATTTATAAACTAAACAATTAAATGTAACATGAAAACAAAACACCTTCTTTTCACCATCGCCTTTATGAATGCGCAGGACAAGTATGAGTTTACAAACCCTTTAATAAACTAAAATGCTTGAATTTATAAAACAACCCTGGGCCTGGTATGTTGCCGGAGCGTTGATCGGCTTAACCGTTCCAACATTATTAATACTCGGAAATAAAACATTTGGCATTTCTTCTTCTCTACGCCACATTTGCGCAGCCTGTTTCCCTTCTAACATTAGCTATTTTAAATACAACTGGAAAAAGGAAGCCTGGAATTTATTTTTTGTTGCCGGCGTTTTAATTGGTGCCATGATTGCAAGTACTTTTTTAAAAGATCCAAATGCGTTTGTTGTTGCTGAAAAAACTAAAGCCGTTTTACAGCAAAATAATGTAAAGGACTTTTCTCATATTGCCCCTACCGATATTTTTAGTTGGGAAAGTATTTTAACGTTGCGAGGTTTTATTTTTATTGTTCTTGGAGGATTCCTCGTTGGTTTTGGCACCCGGTACGCCGGCGGTTGCACAAGTGGGCATTCAATTATGGGACTTTCTAATTTACAATTGCCTTCATTGATTGCAACAATTTGTTTTATGACAGGCGGCATTTTTTTTACATGGTTTGTATTACCTCTAATTTTAAACTTTTAATATGACGAATAATAATATTACTAAAGAAGTATCAGATGAGTTTAAATCCGTAGCGGAAATTAATTCTACAAAAGAGTTCAGTTTAGTTAAGAATCTAAAGTTTCTTTTGGTAGGCATTTTTTTTGGAATCATTTTTGTAAAGGCCGAAATAATAAGTTGGTTCAGAATCCAGGAAATGTTTCGTTTCGACTCTTTTCATATGTACGGCGTTATTGGAACGGCTGTAGTAGTTGGCGTAATATCTGTTTTTATTATTAAACGTTTTAAAATAAAAACCATTTCGGGAGATGACATTAAGATCGAACCAAAAACATTTAATAAAGGACAGATCTATGGTGGTTTAATATTTGGTTTTGGTTGGGCGCTAACCGGGGCTTGTCCCGGACCTTTATTTGCCCAAATAGGAAGCGGATTAACCGTAGTTATTGTAACATTTTTAAGTGCTGTTTTCGGCACATGGATGTATGGTTATTTAAAAGATAAATTACCGCATTAGTAGTTTGATTCTATGATAATTTTCAGCTCCGAAGAATGTGTAATCCTTCGGAATATTTATAAACTAAACAATTAAATGTAACATGAAAACAAAACACCTCCTTTTCACCATCGCCTTATTCTTTTCCATCGCGTTTATGAATGCGCAGGATAAATATGAGTTTATGATCATTGAGTACGTTGGAACCTCGAGTGAAATAGCACTTTCAATAGATGGAATTGAGTTCAAAAAAGAAAAGATTGAACCAATTCATATAAAGTCATACTCTAATGCAAACCCTCTAATTTCAAAAGTAAAAGAATACCAAGCTAAGGATTGGGAACTAATGAATTTTCAAATACTTACCGGAGTGTATTATGCTTTTTTACGCAAGAAGATAGCGGATAAAAAATAAAACTATGAAAGTCATAATAACAGGAGCCACTGGTATGGTTGGCGAAGGCGTTTTGCTGCATTGTATAGATAGCAAAGAAATAACAGAAGTGTTAATGGTCAACCGCAGGCCGTATGATCTTAAACACTCAAAATTAAAAGAACTTATTGTAAAAGATTTTTTAAAGTTGGATGAGAACGAAACTGCATTAAAAGGTTATGACGCCTGTTTCTTTTGCGCCGGCATTAGCTCCGTTGGTTTAAAAGAAGATGAATATACAAAGATCACTTATGATACTACTTTAAATTTTGCAACCATATTAGCAAAATTAAACCAGGGTATGGTGTTTACATTTGTTTCGGGTGCTGCAACAGATAGTTCTGAAAAAGGAAGCCTAATCTGGGCACGTGTAAAAGGCAAAACAGAAAATGATCTTATGAAACTGCCTTTTAAAAAAGAATACAATTTCCGTCCGGACCTTATGAAACCGGTAAAAGGACAAAAGAATGTAAAAACATTTTTTAGAATACTGATCCCTATTCTATCACCTTTCTTCGCATCTAAAGTATTAACCTTAATTGAAGTTGGCCAAGCCATGATCAATGCTGTCAACAAAGGTTATGATAAACAGGTGTTGGAGGTGAGTGATATTAAGAAGTTGGCGAAAGTATAGTATTATTTCATTGCTTGACACTTTCCTTATATGAAAATTAGAAGCAAGCAATCTTTAATTAAAAGGAAACCTTACCAGTTACCAATCAAAATGGTCCTCTTGCATTACATATAAAACCACTTACCTAATTAACTATAATTATTGAAATTATAGATCAGAAATTACTTATTTTTGATCAAATATCAGGAATATGAAAAATGCAATATTATTTTGTTCGGCCCTATCAGTTTTTTTATCAAGTTGTAAAAAAGAAGATACGCATCCGGATTCAGAAGCAACTTTACCTTGCGCTTATAATGATACAACTGCTTTGGTGGGAGCTTTTGAAAATAGTGTTTACTCTGATAATTTTGGAAATAGTGGGTTACTGGTTACGAGTCAATCTGCGATTGCGCGTTTTTGTAAAGAGCCAATGTACTGGCCTTGTAATGACATAACAAATAATCAAGTTTCGATCAATACTCACACATTAAGTTATTACGGAAACGCCGGATGCAGTTCATCATATCTTTTACCGTGGTCAACAAATACAATAAACCTAAATAACGATAATTGGTCTGTAAGTGGTGACAGCATTTTGGCGTTTAATTATACTTATAGAACTCCTTTTCCTGTGGTTTCTACAGTAAATAACATTCCAGACAGCATAAATAAATCAGGTGGTAGTACTTTCACAATTAATATTAGTAATGTGATTGCAGGAACCTTGGTGATTGCTGATTCGTCACAAAGCTTGACAAACGTAAATGCTGTTACTTACAACTTATCAAATGGCATAAACGTAATATCTTTATCGCCATCACAACTTTCAAATTGGGCAACAAATAATTCCGGTTTTATATCGCTAAAAATTCAGAATTTTTTAACAGTCGCAGTTTCTTGCGGCAGAAATTATAGATTTATTAAATCTTACCAAGTTGTAAAGAAACTAAAAATAAATCCTTAGGTTTCAAAAATAACCGTAGAGAAGGAATAGTCGTCAAAATACCTTCTCATGGTCCTGTTTTTTCCGTACATGTAATTTCCGCAAGCAATTATATTTATTATAATAGCTTTGTTATAATATGAAAGCATCTGTCAATACAAAATATGGTCCACCTGAAGTTTTGGAAATAAAAGAGGTTGAAAAACCTAGTCCAAAAGATAACGAGTTACTTATTAAAATTCATGCTACTACCGTAAACCGCACCGATTGTGGTTTTCGTAACCCGGAGTATTTTATTGTAAGAATAGTTGGCGGTCTTTTTGCCCCACGAAAACATATCTTAGGTACAGAGCTGGCCGGCGAAGTAGAAGCTATTGGTAAGAACGTAAAAACATTTAAGCCCGGCGATCAGGTGTTTGGTTTAAGTACATTTAATTTTGGTACGCATGCAGAATATGTTTGTGTAAAAGAAGAAAAAGCAATTGCATTAAAACCAACTAATATGTCGTACCAGGAAGCCGCAGCAGTTTGCGACGGTGCTTTTTTGGCTTATGCAAATCTTAAAAAGATAGATTTCAGTACACCAAAAAAGGTGTTAGTAAATGGTGCTTCCGGTTCTATTGGTTCGTCAACCGTGCAATTAGCAAAATATCTTGGTGCAGATATTACAGCTGTGTGCGATACAAAGAGAGCGGAATTGGTAAAGTCATTAGGCGCTAATAAAGTAATAGATTATACTAAAGAAGACTTCACCAACTGCGGCGAATTATTTGATTTGGTATTTGATTCTGTTGGCAAAAGTTCTTTTGGCAAATGTAAAAAGATCTTAAAACCAAAAGGCATTTATATTTCTTCGGAGTTGGGTTATATGTCGCAAAACATTTTTTATGCATTGTTCACACCTTTATTCGGCGGTAAAAAGGTGCTCTTCCCTATTCCGGTAGACAAAAAAGAAGACATCATTTTCTTTAAAGAATTAATAGAAGTAGGAAAATATAAAGCTATCATCGATAGAACTTATCCCTTCGAGCAAATTATAGAAGCCACCAAATATGTTGAGGCCGGCGAAAAAACAGGGAATGTTGTAATAACAATAAAGCACAATAACTAAAAAGTTATTGTGCTTTAAAATCTACCGTCATTGCGAGGAGCTTTACGTTTTCGCAAATGGCGACGAAGCAATCCGTGTTTGAGATTGCTTCGCTATCGCTCGCAATGATGAGCTCAATTATTTTACTTCACACTCCGATTCAACCGTAGTAACAGATGACCAGGCTGTTGGTCCACCACCACCATCATCGGTGTAGCTATAACTGTCAGAAAAACAATGTTCGCTGTACATAAATGGACGTTTACGTTGTTTTTCGGTAGTTACCTTACTTTGTGAAACATCTGTTGTTGTTTGTGCTCCAAAACCGCTCACAACTTCTGTTGAAGTGGTTTTACATTCGCAAGTACGTTCTTTTCTACAAGAAACCGTAGCAATGCTTAAAGCTATAATAGCTGGTATAAATATCTTTTTCATTTTTCTTAATTATTTTAATTTACAATCATAAACATCAGTAGTTGTAGATCCTGATGAACCTACATAAACGCGGGTAGACTTTTGGCAAAGATCCTTTGCCTGTCCTTTTCTTATTTCCCTGTACGTAATGTTGTCGTTAGGAGTAGTTGTTACATTACCGTTAGACGAGGTGTGTGTTGTAACACATTCACAGGTACGGTCTTTTTTACACGACGTTATGCAAAATGCAAAAGCCGCAATAATTAATAAAGTAGTTTTTTTCATATTTAAGTTTTTTTTGATAACACATTTAATTGATAATTTGATGCCAGCAGTAAGTTCAACCAAATTTTCAATAAAATGAGCGTGGCTGCGGTGTTGGGATATGTGGGGTTTTGGAGTGCGGGGAAATATATCTACGAAATTTCCCATATTGCTTTGCAAAAACAATAAAGCCTTTGTATATTTAAAAGATAAGATTCTTAAGTAAATATACTTTTGAAACAAAATAAATTGAATGAATAATAAGAAATTATGACAAGCGAGGAATTAATCAATTCCATCTACAACGCCTTTAAAGATGTGAAGCTGGAAGAGGGAATTGGTTTGTATGAAGCTGATTGCCTCGATGATTATCTGATCCCTACCGATCCTGTATACATCAGTTGGAAAGAAAAAGATGAGCGTGAGAGCTGGGAAAGTCTTCTTCCTTTATTTTTAACTGATCAATCTCGTGGACGAGTACATTCAAGCAATTATTTTTTTATGGATGCAAAGGGTAAGTGTTTTCATTTACCCTGTTATTTGTTACAGGACCTTGATGAAAAATACAAAGGAAATAATCCAATAATAACCGACATCACTTATAAATCAAAACCGCTTTTAGATTATGAAATACTTAATGTGTTACAAAAACAAGTTGTTATAGACTTTTTTGATTATAAATTAGAGGAGTTGATACGAGATGATGATGATTTTGATCTTGAAAGGTATGACCAGGCAAAAGAGGCTTTTAAAACGTATTTTTCCTTATAATAAAAGCCTTTATAAGACATTTTTGTGCTCACAAAAAATTTCGTAAATTGCCTTATGAAATTTTTTAGGGCTATAGTTATAATCGGGGTAATATCCTTGTTTAATACTGTTGCTTTTTCGCAAATTACATCAACGGGCAATAAACGTACTGTTGCCCTACTCGATCTTTCCATAAATAATGCAGAAACATCCGATGCGGAGATCTATTCAACAAAATACATTTTAAAAACAGCTGGCATTCCTTTTATTGTTACAAGTAATGTTAATGTTGCAAAAGCTTATGGACTTATTTTAGCTTCGTCAAAATTAGATCTTACAACCTTTACAATAGCTGAAAAAGATTCGTTGATCTCTTATGTGAACAAAGGTGGTGTTTTAGTGGCGCCTAATGTAAAAGACCCGTATTTTAATACGCTGTTCGGTATTTCGGCTAACTCCAACAGCAACTCACGTTACTTAGTAAAGTTTAATTATTTTTTAAACGATCCTTCATTTAAATGGTTGAACGATACGATGGAACAAACACTATCTTTAGGAAGCACTACTTACACATCTATTATTAATTCGCGTAGTTATTCTGTTGCAGGCGCTATAGCCCTTGCAAATTTTGACGATAATTCTACTGCCATTACAAAAAGACCTTATGGCACGGGTACAGCTTATGCGCTTGGTTTTTCTTTTAGAAACCTGATCCAAACCAACCAGCAAAATAACGATTATAATGCACACCGCTTTTATTCTAACGGTTTTGAGCCTACCTCAGATGCTGTTATGCTTTTTATAAAAGGTATTTACCAGGCACATGCCCCCCGCTCTGTGTGGTTACATACATCACCCTATAACAGTAAAACTTCTTTAATGATCACACATGATGTGGATGCCACTTCAGGTTACGATACTATGCACTTTTATGCGGATTATGAAGCCTCTTTAGGTTTAAAAGCCTCTTACTTTTTTACAACCCACTATATTAACGATGGTTTGTTGTCTGACTTTTATAATTTTAATACTATTCCAAAAGTTCAATATGTATTAAGTAAAGGTCACGTGGCGGGAAGTCACTCTGTTGGACACTTTCCCGACTTTGATGAAGAGGCTGTTTTTCCTTTGGGTGTGTTGGGTAATACTTCTTCTAACTATCTTCCGTATAATTTTGGTACAGGCTCAACAACAGCCGGCTCTGTTTTAGGCGAAACAGAAGTTTCTAAAGGTCTTTTAGAGAATAATTTTGGTGTGGTAGTAAAAACTTTTCGTGCCGGTTATTTATGTTTTCACGATAAGCTTATTAATGCTTTAGATACTTCAGGCTATACGAACAGTACCACGTTTTCTGCAGCAGATATTCTAACAAATTTTCCTTATCAGCAGCGTAAAGACAGGTCCTCTGCAGGCGCACTCACCAATGTGTGGGAATACCCAATGACCATTTCGGATGTGTTTGCTTCCAATCCAATTTCAACAACAAATTATCCGCAAAAGGTGGCTACATGGCTGGATGTAATTAATCGTAACATGGCTAATCATGCACCCAATGTTCTTTTGATACACCCAACCCGAAAATATAAATTAACAGCGCAACAGAATCTTATTGCCGGTTTACCTACAGGCGTGTATGTTACCAACCTAGATAATTTTGCATCGTATTGGAAAAAAAGAGAATTGGTTAATTTTACATCAAGGGTCTCTAACGATTCTTTAACCATCATTGTTCCGGCAGCCTTACTTCCACTCGATCCTGCTATTAGTTTTGTGGTAGATAAAGGTCAGCTGTTAGCACATATAAAAGCGGAAGATGAATTTGGAAATCCTATCACCGTCATTAAATCAAACTTTACTCCCGGCGATATTATTCTGCACTTTGAAAATTATCCGGCATTAGGAATAAAAAATTTAGCGTTTGAAAAAGAGAACAAGACCTATATTACCTGTTATCCAAATCCCTCAAATACCAATTGTAACTTTGACTTTAGGTTAGACTATTGCGCTCATGTAAAATTGGAAATTACAGATATGCTTGGCAAACATACTTTAAGCCTTATGGATATGAACCTCGACGAAGGCTGGCATTCCGTTCCATTTAATACAAGCAATCTGTCAACAGGAATTTATTTTTATAAATTAACCGTGGATGAGGCAACGCTAACTAAGAAACTTATTATTTCAAGATAAGAACTTAAATGCGTTAATTACATCAAGCGATAATGCGATATAAAGAACAATGAATCAATAGCCTCATTGGGCTAGATGTTAATTGTTTAATAAAAAAGACTTATTCTTTAATAAATTTCTTAATGTAAATAAGCTGATCGTTTGTATTGTAAAGCGAAATAAAATAAATTCCGGTTGTGAAATTATTAATATCAAATTTTAAATTATCATCTGACGACTTTTGATCGATCAAAATCTGACCTAAAGAATTTAATACTTTAATATGTTTCTCTTCTCCATTTATCATTTCTAATTTAACATTCAGCATCTCCTTAGCCGGGTTTGGATATACTGAAATAAATTCATCGTTATTGGAAATCGAATTTAAACCTGTTGTTAAAGCTGTACACAAACTACTAGATGAATATGTTTCTGTAGCAACGGGCAATGTTATTGTTGTTAAAGTTGCAGTGATAGATGTAACAGTATATGTGTAAGGTTGTACTGCATACGTTAACGTTGGTGTTGTTGGTAAATAGGCGGTATCTCTACAACCTACACCTTCAAAAAAATCAGCCCTAGCATACGTTACCGTATCTTTTCCATTTGGTTTAAAAAAATGAAAAGAATTATCAGTTGAGTTTATAAAACAAGAAGCTGAACTGCTATTATTGTTTGTTGCGCTAACTTTTTTAAAGTAACGCGAACCATTAATAACTAGTGAGGTATCCAATCTAATTGTTCTAAAGCCATACAACCCTAAATTGGTTGGTGCCAAACCTGTAATTAAAAAATTAGCGTTGTTTGCATACACCTGTTTGATGTTAACACCTGTTAAAGTTCTGGTAATAATGGAAGTTAAATTAGTATCCAGTTTCCTTACAAGAAAAGCACCGGGATCTCCTGTGATCATATCTTTTGTTTGATCGATAGTGGTTAATTTTCCTTTTAGAATAGCTGAATGTTTTGCTCTAAATCCGGTTGATGTATTTGTAAACAATGTGTTGGAATTTAAAATAGTTCCTGACGAATCTAATCTTAATGTAATGGCATAACTGTTTGTAGTTAACGTACCTGTGCTTGTTACATACAATTCTCGTTTGCCCTTATATAAAATATTTGCCGGAACATGTTGCAAAGTTCCTTCACCCAAACGTTTGATCCAGATCAACGTACCGTTAGTATCTACTTTTGAAACAAAAAGATCACTTGCAACATTTGTATTATTATAAGCACCCAAAACATACAGATACAAACCGTTATCGTATGTAATAGCGTTCAATGAATAAGGAGATGTATTTACGGCAACTGTTCTTCTCCAGCTTGTTGCATTAGTACTTAAATTATATTTTATGATCATGCCTGTAACGCCGGCAGAGTTGGTTAAACTGGCTACCATGAAAATAATATGGTTCTTTTTAATTACCTGTTTAATGGCAAGATCATAACCTGCAATAGAAAAACTTCTGCTACTGGTTACATTACCTGTTGTGGTAGTAAATTTTGTTATGGTAGCAAAACCTGTATATGGTGACGAGCCTGCTAAATTTTCGACAACGTAAGTAGTTGTATTATACTCATTCGAATAAACAACATCAGTAACCGAACCTGCAACCGGCGTTTGAAATAATTTACGCTGATAATTCGATTGCGCGTTAGCAAGTACCGAAATAAACAAGAATGTAGTAAGTACAATTTTTTTCATGTGTTATTGTTTTTAGTCTTATTAAAATTACAAAAAATAAAACCGTTATGGCAAAAAAAAACCTCCCAAAACTTGAGAGGTTTAAAATTTAACGATTTACGAACTATTTAATAATAGAGGCCCTTAAAGCGTAGATCTTTTGAGAGATCGATTTAAAATTAGCTTCTTTAAAATCTTTTGGATCTTTAATAGCGGTTATCTCGTTTAAAACAACTTTAAACTGATCATTTAAAGCCACAGATTCTTTTTTGTCTTTATACTCATCTAATAACTCAGCAAGGTTTTTTAAATAAAAGCGTTGGTCCCACAATTCTTTATATCCTTTTTCTTTTACCGCAGATTCAGTTGCGGCTTCAGTAATTTTACAAGTTAAATACAATGCTTCTATCCATGATCCTGCAAATACAGCCGAAGCAGTATAAACACGGTCATTAGTTCTTAAGTAAGAATCGCTTTTTACAAAGATCTCATCAAGAATTCTCAATAACGAATCTTTATTGGCAATATTTTGTTCTGCACGTTTTCCAACCATTTGGTCAACCGCGCTTTTTAAACCTAAAGCATCAGATTTAATTAAAACTGCTTTCATATATTTTAAAACATCTTCGCCTACATTATTTACCATGGCATAAGACATATCAATATTAAAAGCACCTAATTGTATAGCTTTGTAAAACTCATCGCCTGACAATGGCTTTTTAGTATCAATTAAAAAAGCAGTGTTGTAAGGCACGCCCCAGCTTGATAATTCGTTAACACTTGAAACCGGGGACGGAATATTTGCAATAGCAAAATCGAACTTGAATTTTGTGTCCTCGTTTACAGTTATTGGAGTGGTATCTTTTGGCGTGTTATCAGTTACTAAAGAATCACTTGTATCCTTAAATTCATCAGCTTGTTTATCTCCGCATGAAGACAAGATCGCTAATAATGAAAAACCTGCTACGTAAAGTATTTTGTTCATTTTTTATAAATTTTGATAGCAAATATAATCCCTTTTTTCATTTTTTCTTAAAATTTATTGAATTGAGGGCAGTTTTTTAATAATTCGTTAATTAGCCGCAGATTTCGCAGATATCACAGATTAAAAATAAAATAAATCCGCTTGATCCGTGAAATCTGTGGCATTAAATTATTTAGATACAGATTGGTAATAATTAAGATAATTAGCCCGCCAAGCCTTGTTTGCACGGGCGTTGTACTTCTCAAATAAAGGCCGGTCGTCGGTGTTAACAAGGTCGGTCTTTTCGGGAATGGTGCTTAATTGGAAGGGGTTTGAACCGATGGCTTTAAGCGAACAGACAAATAATAAATTACGGTAATTCTCATCATCAGAAGAAGTGCAAATATTAACCGAATAGCCCGACCGTTTCAACGTATTATTTAATATTGCTGTTCCCATTCCTTTTTCACCAAGAATATATCCGTGCCAGTTAATGATAAGTAAAGCAGAATCAGAAAGATTTTGTTTTAATTTATCCAAACTCTCCATGGTTAAAACATGTGAGGGCTGTTCTTCTGCTTTAAAAATATCAACCAAAATAAGATCATATTTTTTATCACAATGATTTAAAAAATAACGTGCATCAGAACAAATTGTCTTTACTTTATTATTAAGATCAAAATACTTAACAGCTGCATCAATTATACTTTCATCAAACTCTACCCCATCCGTCAAATAATTTTTCTCCTGCAATAAATTAGCAGTTAACCCTCCTCCCAAACCCAATACCAGTGCATTTTTAGGAGTTGCAGAATTTAGAATAAGTGTATCTAGTAATTTTACATATTCAGAAACAGATAGTTTTGTTTTTAAATTCATTTCTGTTTGAATAATGCTGTTTATCTTTAAGATCCGAATAGTCTCTTTCTTTTCATTCAATACATCCTGCACTTCTAACTGACCTAAAATACTGTTACCAAAAAACAGTTGCGTGTTCTTTAGTAATGTAAACTGCAAGTTCAAATAAATAAATGCAGCAAATAAAACCATGTGTGCCATTTTGTAAGATCTGAAAATAATGCAGCTGCTTATGAACAATAACGCGCCAAAGCCCAATAAACAGTAAGTTAAACCAATAACAGGTATTAAATAAAAACCACATAAAAAAGTAGCAATAATACCCCCAAGCGTAGAAACAGCGTACACCGTGCCACTAACCTTACCTGCCAAATTATTTTCTTTTGTCTGAATAAAAATAAATAAAGGCGAAGAAGCGCCTAAAAAAAATACCGGGAAAAATAAAAGTAAAAACGTGCTTAATACAACAGCAACTAAAAATGGCATATAAGAGATCCACGGAATTACGTAGCGACTAAGCACCGGCATGAACATCACAAAAAGAGAAGCGAAAATTAAAATATGAAATAATTTTTTTGGATGCCGATCAGATTTTTCACTTACCAACCCACCAAAAAAATAGCCAAGCGCTAATGCGGCTAAAGTTAAACCCATTACCGAAGCCCATACATAAAGACTGCTTCCAAATATTGGTGCTAACAATTTTGCCCCGCAAAGTTCAGCTGCCATTACTACAGCACCTTCGATAAAACTTAGGAAGAGCAGTTTTTTTATCATCGTATTATACCTAGCACTATTAAAAGACCCATTGCTAACATAAATATACCAACAAACCATTTAAAAAACTGCATACTTGTTTTTTTGAATAATTTATTTCCTGCAAAAGCCCCTACCCATGCAGAAACTACCGCTAATGCCAATAGCAGGTAATTACTTCCTCCGTTCTTTAATTCAGAAAAACTTGTGTAAAAAGATATCCGTACAACATCTACCATACAAGCAATAAAAACACCGGTGGCAATAAAAACTGTTTTTTCTAATTTTAAACGTAACAAAAATGCACTTCTTATGGAGCCTTGATGGCCGCTGAATCCGCCAAAAAAACCACTTAACAAACCACCGGGAATTAAATATTTTTCGGGAAATGATAATTCAGAAAGTTTAGGAACTAATTCAATAATTGCAAACAAAATAATAAGCAAGCCAATTAAAAAGCCCGGCCAGGTAATTACAAATTGGTTATTATTTAAAGTAAAAGTTGTGATGGTTGAATTTATCTGATCGATGTTCTTTAACGCCCAGGCGCCAAAAAAAGCAGCAATTAACGAAGGGATACCAAACTTAAAAGCGATGCTCCAGTTAATGTTCTTATAAACCAATCCTAATTTAAAAACATTATTCAATAAATGTACGCAGGCTGTAAGCCCAACTGCAATAGGTAAAGGGTAATAAATAGCAAAAACAGGCAATAAAATTGTTCCTAATCCAAATCCTGAAAAGAAGGTTAGGAATGAGGCAATGAGTGATGTAATGGCTATTAATACATAGATCATTTAGCTTGTGAATGATAATCAATTAAACCATCTATAGGAGACTGAATAACATTACCAATTTGATAACCATGTTTAGTGGCTACTTTGGCAAACAGGTCTTTATAATAAAATCCAATAGACCCAACGGTATGCACCTTGTATGTTTTGGATTCTGAATATTTATTTACAAGTTGTACAAAAAAAGAATCGAAACATTCTAACAAAACTTTTTCAATAAAAGGATGTTCTTTGTTTTTGCCCACAAACATTGCTACAGAAGCAAGATAGCGACTTGGCATATTCTTTTTGTATACATTATTTAAGATCTCTTCGCGATTATAACCTTCTTTTTCAAACGCTTTTTTTAATTCAATAGGAAGATTATCTTCAAAATATTCGCTAATAAAGAATTTTCCTATTTGAGCACCGCTGCCGTAATCTCCCCACAAATAACCAACCGAAGGAATGTTCTCTAAAATAAATTTACCGTTATACAAGCAACTGTTGCTGCCTGTGCCAAGTATACAGGCAATACCAAAATCTTTTTTACAAAGTGCTCTTGCCGCAGCTAAAAGATCGTGTGACACGTTTATCTTAGGGACGTTCAGCGTAATGGTCAAACAATCTTCAATTAATTTACAATTTTCAAAAGTAGAACAACCTGCGCCATAATAATGAATGATCTTTATCTTATTCAAGTCTTCAATTAAATGAGGTTTTAAATTATTTAAAATTTCGAGGCTTATCTGATCGATCGATTGAAAATAAGGATTAAAACCAATGGTTTTAATCCGCTTAATAATTTGAGAACCTTTTAATAAAACCCAATCCGTTTTTGTGGAACCGCTATCTGCAATTAGTACATACATGCTCACAAAATAGCAAAAAAAAACCGCCTAAAAGCGGTTTTTAATATTTTAGAAAGAAAATTTTATGCTGTTGTCTCGTCTGTTGCCGGTGCATCCGTTACAGGAGCATCGTTAACAGGTGTTTCAACTTTTTCTGCTGCTGCGCTGTTCTTCGCTGCAATTTTAGCTGCTTTTGATTCTTTTAAAGCAGTTTCAGCTTTAAATTTATCTGCAATTTTCTTAGTGCCTTCAGATTTCAATTTGTCTTTTTTACTAACAACTTTACCTTCTTTTTCACTTAACCACTTGCTGAATTTTTGTTCAACCTGTGCTTCAGTTAAAGCTCCCTTTTTAACACCTTCTAATAAGTGTTTTTTCATCATAATACCTTTGTACGATAATATCGCACGACAAGTATCTGTTGGTTGAGCGCCTTTCATTAACCAATCCAATGTTGAATCAAAGTTAATGTCAATTGTTGCCGGATTCGAATTAGGGTCATAAACACCTAATTTTTCAATAAACTTTCCATCGCGTGGTGCACGACCATCCGCAACTACCACATGAAAGAACGCTGAGTCCTTTTTACCATGCCTTTGTAGTCTAATCTTTACTGCCATTTTATTAAGTTTTAAAATTAAGGCTGCAAATATCGCAAAAAAATCTGTTTTAACAAAAAAATCACAAAAATATTGCCAGCACGGGGAAAAGTTATAATTTTGCGTTAAATAACACCAAGCTATGCAAGTTAAAGAAAGAGGTATAATTTTAATTCCGATAGATTTCACAAAACAATCACTTTTAGCGGTAAAACAATCTTATAATTTAGCTAAATACACTCATTCTAAGCTGGTTTTATTGCATGTTTACAGCAAGACGGGCGAAGAGAGCTACGACGCTTTAAATAAGCTTACAAAGCAAACTGAGCAGGAAAGTGGCGTTCCAACCGAATTCATGAACGTTAAAGGCGATATATACGATGAAGTTGATCGCGTGGCAGAAGAATTAGGGGCTACGCTTATTATAGCTGGTCTTGAAAGCCACATGAAATTCAGGAATATCATTGGTTCTAGTGCCAGTAAATTAATTAGAAAAGCACCATGCCCGGTAATTACCATTCGTGGTAACGATCACCGCGATGGCTGTGAGAACATATTATTACCATTGGATCTTTCTACCGAAACCCGCGAAAAGGTTGATGCCGCGGTACAATTTGCGCAGTACTTTGGCGCCAGTATTCGTATTTTAGGTGTTTTTGACCCTACAGATGCTGCTTATGAGAACCAATTATTAGCTTATTCGCACCAGGTAAAACAATTCATAAAAAGCAAAGGTATTTCTTGTACCAACAAATCTATTCCTGCTAAAGATGTAGCAGAAACAGTTGTTGAATACGCCAATAAAATTGAGACCGATCTTATTATGATCATGAACAAACCGGGATTGAATGTAAACGAATTTTTTGGTGGAACCGATGCGCAGCGTATCGTTGATATCAGTAACATTCCTGTAATGACGATCCAACCAATGAAGCGCGAAAGTTTAGTGCATTTTGGTACCGGGTTTTAATTTTGTGATTGAGCACAGATCTTACTGATCAAACAGATTTGCACGGATTTATATTCGTGCATTTTTTTTATGATAACTATTACAAAAACAAAAAAGAGCTCTTGAAAAGCTCTTTTTTAAATATAATCTGTGACAATCAGTTTAATCCGCGTCATCAGCGTTCCATCACCTTATCTTAATAAACGTGTTGTCCACCGTTAATGCTATAATTAGCGCCTGTAATAAAACTCGTCTCTTCGCTTGCTAAAAAGCTTACCAAATGCGCTACTTCGTGGGTACCGCCCAAACGTCCCATTGGCACCTGCGCAATGATCTGGTTTAAAACCTTTTCAGGCACTGCCATAACCATATCTGTACCAATATAACCCGGCGAAATAGTGTTAACCGTTATACCATATTTTGCCACTTCCATTGATAAGGATTTTGTAAAACCATGCATGCCCGCTTTTGCAGCGCTGTAGTTGGTCTGTCCAAATTGCCCGCGTTGCCCGTTAACAGAAGAAATATTAATAATGCGACCAAAATTCCTTTCGATCATACCATCTAAAACCTGTCGTGTACAATTAAAAACAGAGTTAAGGTTGGTATTAATTACATCGTACCAATCTTCTTTTTTCATTTTAGCTAAACGTCCGTCGCGCGTAATACCCGCGTTGTTTACCAAGGTATCTATAGTCCCAACTTCTGCTTCTATTTTTTTGATCATTTCGCCTACACTATCAAAATCGGCTACGTTACCGTAAAATAATTTAATGTCAAAACCTTCGGCCTTCATGGCTTCCTGCCACTTTTCGGCTTTTTCTTTGGTCTGATAATTTCCTACAACTCTATAACCATCTTTATGCAAATGCTTGCACATGGCGGTCCCCAGACCACCAGTAGCGCCGGTAACCAATACCGTTCTTTTATTATTTCCCTTTTCCATATTTAGGTTTTTTAATTTTAGTAAAAATAAAAAGCAGCTGTTATCCTAATGTTGACAACAGGTTAACGAATAGAATTAAATTTTATCGCCGTTCAAAACGGTGGCCTCGCCGCTGGTACAAATGTTTCCGCTTTCAACATGTATTATAACTGTTTCAATTATGGCGCGGTGTTTGTCTTTAAGCACTTCCTTTACATTAAATGTTGCTTCGTATTTCGTATCAACATACATTGGCTTTAAAAAGTTAAGGGTTTGTTTTAAATAGATGGTTCCATCACCAGGAAACAAGGTACCAAACACTTTGCTAAAAAGCGATGCACTAAGCATACCATGCATGATAGGGCGTTTGAACATTGTTTTTGAAGCATAATCGGCATCAGTGTGTACAGGATTCTTATCACCTGTTACTTCTGCAAAACGATTAACTTCTTCTTGTGAGAACTGGAATTCGTGTGAATAAACTTGGTTTACTTCTAGCATAAAAGAGATTTTGAGAAATAAATGTAAAACAAAAAATGATTAAAAAAAAGAATAATTAACTTTACGGCTAAATCTTTCATCAGTAATGGACTATTCTAAAATTATTTTGGGCAAAGGAAAAGAGTTTTCGTTGCAACGCATGCACCCCTGGGTATTTTCGGGGGCCATTGCAAAAAAGGATAGCAACCTCGCCGACGGCGATATTGTTGAGATCTATTCTCAGCAAAACCAATTCCTGGGAATTGGCTACTACTCAGGCGGGGGAAGCATTTCGGTAAGGATCATTTCTTTTGAAAAAACAATAGTAAACGAAGATTTTTGGTTCGAAAAAATAAATAAAGCCTATAAATACCGTTTGCATTTAGGGATCTTAAATGAAAACACAAATGTTTGCCGCCTTTTCTTTGGTGAAGGAGACGGCGTACCGGGCCTTATACTGGACTATTATGACGGACATGTTGTGTTACAATCACATTCATGGGGCGTATATCTGCAAAAAGATAATATTGTTGCGGCAGTTAAAAGAGTTTTAGGTACTTCTTTAAAAAGCATGTACGATAAAAGTGCAGAGACATTAAATAAACACCATGCCGAAAAAACACAGAACGGTTTTATTATTGGAAGTCTTGAGGGCGATATTATTGTAAAAGAAAATAACCATTTATTTAAGATCGATTTTATTAACGGACAAAAAACGGGTTTCTTTATCGATCAGCGCGACAATAGAAAATTGTTAGGAGATTATAGTAAAGGCAAAGCTGTATTAAATACATTTTGTTACACTGGTGGCTTTTCTGTTTATGCAGCGGCAGCAGGTGCTACAACAGTGCATTCGGTAGATTCGAGTCAAAGTGCCATCGATCTTTGTAATAAGAATATTGAATTGAACAATGTACAAAATAACGAAAGTTACGCCGTTGATACATTTGAATTTTTAAAGGATAAACAAAATGTGTATGATGTGATCGTGTTAGATCCGCCTGCATTTGCAAAGAGCCGCGATAGTAAGCATAACGCTGTTATTGGCTATAAACGTTTAAACGCTTTAGCCATAAAATTAATAAAGCCAAATGGTATTATATTTACATTTAGTTGTAGTGGTGTGGTTGATAAATACCTATTTTATAATACAATAACAGCTGCAGCAATTGAGGCAAGAAGAAACATAAAGATCCTGCATTATATGATACAACCTGCCGATCACCCGGTAACGCCCTGGTTTGCCGAAGGTGAGTATTTAAAAGGAATGGTACTTTGGGTTGAGTAGATTTTAGAAGTCCGAATTTAGATTTTAGAATTAACACAAAACTTTAACGAGATTTAATTGTTGTCTTATTTAAAGAACCCGTAAATTTGTGCTGCTATGATCTTAACCAACCATAACCCGCAATCCATTTTAAATAACTCATCTTACTCTAACGAATTAAAAGCCATTGCAAAAAAGGTCTTTAACGATGAGCGTATTACTTTTGAAGATGGTGTTTTACTTTATAAAGAAGCAGAATTAGGTTTTTTAGGGACACTGGCCAATTATATCCGCGAAAAAAAGAATGGCAATTACGTTTATTTCAATCATAATTTTCACGTTGAGCCAACCAATGTTTGCGTTTATTCATGTGCCTTTTGCTCTTACTCTCGGTTAATAAAGCACCGCGATCAGGGCTGGGAATTATCTGTTGAGCAAATATTAGATATTATAAAAAAATACGACGGACAAGCTGTTACTGAAGTTCATATAACAGGTGGCGTTGTGCCAAAACAAGATCTCGCTTTTTATACCGATCTTTTTCGTCAGATAAAAAAACACCGTCCAGAATTACATATTAAAGCTCTTACCCCTGTTGAGTTTCATTACATCTTTAAAAAAGCAAAGGTAACTTACGAAGAAGGTTTAAAGTTAATGACAGAAGCCGGATTGGATAGTTTACCCGGTGGTGGTGCCGAAATTTTTGATGAAGCCATTCGCGATAAAATAGCCGGTGGAAAATGTAGTACCGAGGAATGGCTTTCTATTCACGAGATCTGGCACAAGATGGGAAAACATTCAAACGCTACTATGCTTTACGGACATATTGAAACATTTGAACACCGTATTGATCATATGGACAGGCTCAGGAATTTGCAGGACAAGACAAAAGGTTTCAACGCATTTATTCCTTTAAAATTCAGGAATAAAGAGAATGCCATGTCGGATGTGCCTGAAGTTAGTGTTATTGAAGACCTGCGTAACTACGCAATATCGAGAATCTATTTAGATAACTTTCCGCATATAAAAGCCTATTGGGCTATGATTGGAAGAAACACCGCTCAACTTTCGCTGAATTTTGGCACTGATGATCTTGACGGAACTATTGATGATACAACCAAGATCTACAGCATGGCAGGCTCTGAAGAACAGAACCCTAAATTATCTACAGAAGAACTTGTTAATATGATAAAAGCGGTTGGCCGTACGCCTGTTGAAAGGGATACTCTTTACAACGTAGTAAAAGATTTTACGGCAGCCTGATAAACGCTATTTGTAAAAAATATGAAAAAAACACTTACACTTTTTATTCTTGCTTTATTTTTAAATACTAAGGCACAAGACCCATTGATCTTACAACCTATTAAAAAAGATTCTATTGTACCTGAAAAAAAAGATACATCCTGGAAGACCTCCGGTTTTTTTGGTGTGAATTTTAGTCAGACAGCATTAAGCAACTGGCAAGGTGGCGGACAAGATAATTTTGCTATAAATTCAATATTAAACCTTCAGGCTAATTATGTAAAAGGTAAACATTCGTGGATAAATAAATTAGATGCACAATATGGTTTGATAAGAGCCGGTGATGCTAAATTATTTAAAAAGAATATTGATCAACTCTTTGCATTGTCAAAATATAATCTTGATGCTTTTCATAAATATTGGTTTTATGCTTTACAAGCCGATTACCGTACCCAATTTGCACCTGGTTATAATTATTCAGGCGACTCTATTGTTGGAACAGCAAGATCAGATTTTAACTCTCCTGGATATATACAATTAGCTTTGGGTTTAGATTTTAAACCTACAAATTATTTTTCTATCACTTTTGCCCCTGCCGCCGGAAAAGTTACTCTTGTAAACCGACAATATTTAGCCGATGAAGGGGCTTATGGTGTTGAAAAAGCTGTTTTAGATAGTTCCGGGGCAGTTGTTACTAAGGGCAAAAGAATAAGAGCAGAATTTGGAGGCCGGGTAATTTTAAAGTTTAAAAAAGACATTTTTAAAAATGTAAACCTCGATTCGTATTTAGATCTTTTTTCAAGTTACGGAAACAATCCCGGCAATATAGATGTTGTGTTTAATAATCTTCTTACGATTAAGATCAATAAATTCTTTACAGTAAATGTTATTTCACAAATGCTTTATGATGACGATGTAATTACTGTAAGAGATTGGAACAAGGATGGAAAGTATGATAATGAAAACGATATTTATGGACCAAGAGTGCAAATGCTTACAACCCTTGCCATAGGCTTTGGATATAAGTTTTAATTTAACACCCATGATGTTTTTACCACATAGACACATAGTTTTTTCATAAACAACCAAAAATTTCTTAAGTAAAACATAGTATTTTCTTCGCAAGCGAAGAAAATTTATGTGACCCTTTTTTTAGGCAATTAGGTGTATCTTTTTCTATGTTTTTATGTGGTTTAAAATTTTGACTTGCATCCCTGAAAAAGCCGTAACTTTATTCTTTGTAAAATGAGATCACTTTTTTTAATACTTCTTTTGTTTTCTTCTTTTGCCAGAGCGCAGGATAATTCCCGCTCGGTATTTACCTTAAAACCCACCTTAGGATTAAATGGTTGCCAAATACACGGCGATACTTACAGTGGTTACAATAAGCTTGGTGCTTTTGGCGGCATTGCTGTAAATGCGCGTTTAAAGAAACGCGCCAGTTTTGAATTGGGTTTTTATTTTTCTCAAAAAGGCGCCAGGCATAATTCAAATCCCGGTAAAGGCGACTTTTCATTCTATAATGTAAATTTAAATTATATCGATCTGCCTTTGTTATTTCGCTTTCATGTCAACCCACGGTATTTTATAACACTTGGTCCTTCTGTGGCTTATCTTGTAAGCTATAAAGAGAATATTAATTACACTGATTTCACTGGCCAATACCAATTTAATAGTTTTGAAACAGGCGTAAATATTGGCCTTGGAAGAAAGATAAAAGAAAAATTCTTCATAGAAGTGCGTTGCTCCAACTCGATCACACCTATCCGCGATTACGGTACAATTGCTAATCTTGTTTTTTATCCTAACCCGGTGGCACGTTTTTTTAATAAAGGACTTTACAACAATATCCTTACTTTAATGTTATCTTATAATATTGACCTAAAAAAGAAAGTTGAAAGCGCAGACTAAACATAAAATAGCTATTGCCGTTACAGGCGCCAGCGGCAGCATTTACGCCAAAGTATTATTGGATAAATTAGTGCTTATAAAAGAGCAGACACAGGAAATAAGCATTGTGATGAGCGATAATGCAAAAGACATCTGGCAATATGAATTAGGAAATGATAGTTACAAGAATTATCCCTTTAAAGTTTATTCTAAGACCGATTTTAGTGCGCCATTTGCATCGGGTTCTGCAAAATATAATACACTCATCATTTGTCCATGCAGCATGGGAACTTTAGCACGCATTGCCACAGGTATTAGTAACGACCTTATAACCCGCGCAGCCGATGTTGTTTTAAAAGAACGCCGTAAATTAATTTTAGTTACCCGCGATACTCCTTTAAGTTTAATTCACATTAACAATATGCGAACCGTTACCGAAGCCGGCGGCATTATTTGTCCTGCAACACCTTCCTTTTATTCAAAACCACAAACCATCGAAGAAGTTGCTGCAACAGTAATTGACAGGGTTATTGACCTTGCAGGCCTTGAGCAGGATTCGTTCAGGTGGGGTAAATAACAGTTTATATTTTAACCACATAGACACATAGTTCTATCCTCCTCTTGAGGAGGTGGCGCGCAGCGACGGAGGAGGACTCTCAAGAAATCAACAAAAAGTAAATCATAGGATTTTCTTCGCATGCGAAGAAAATTTATGTGAACCTTTAGGCGTTTAGCTAAGCCTTTTTTCTATGTTTCTATGTGGTTAATTTTTTAATTCTTTTGTTCTCTGTGCCTTAGTGGTAAAAATGTCTGGTAAACAAAAAAGGCAAACCTTTCAGCTTGCCTTCTTCAATATATTTAAATTATATTTTATTTTTTTCTCGGCCCTATAACCATTTGCATTTTTTTACCTTCTAAAACAGGTAATTGCTCTGCTTTACCCCACTCTTCCAATTCATTTGCAAAACGTAATAATAAGATCTCTCCTTGCACTTTAAAAACGATCTCACGACCTCTAAAAAATACGTATGCTTTTACTTTACAGCCTTCCTGTAAAAATTTCATCGCATGATTTTTCTTGAAGTTAAAATCGTGGTCATCGGTATGCGGTCCAAAACGAATATCTTTAATAACGATCTTCGCAGCTTTGGCTTTCATTTCTTTAGCTTTCTTTTTTTGCTCGTAAAGAAACTTACCGTAATCTACAATTTTACAAACCGGTGGATCAACATTTGGCGCTATCTCAACAAGATCCAGTCCTTCTGCTTTTGCCATTGCTAAGGCTTCAGCAATTGGGTAAACCCCTGCTTCAATTCCATCGCCAACAACACGTACAGTTTTAGCGTAGATCCTTTCGTTGATCTTATGTTGTTCTTCTTTTACACCCGGACGTTTAAATCCGGCCTTTAAGCCTCTTGGCTGTTTAAATACTGGCTTTGCTGCATTATTAGTTGTTGTTGTACTCGTAGTTGCAGGTTTTGTAAAGTTTGGTTTTTTGTTGTTGATAGATGCCTCCGCTTTTTAGTTTTACTTTATTTTATTATTACAAATTTAAGAATTTAATTTTTGATTAAAATCATTTTCTATGATCTGGTTCACATATTTTACAAAATCATCCGCCGAAAACTCCCCAACATCGCCTTTTCCATGGGCTCTTAGGGCTACTTTACCTTCTGCAGCTTCTTTTTCGCCAACAATTAGCATAAAAGGCACTTTTTTAACTTCGTTGTCTCTTATCTTTTTGCCAATGGTTTCATTCCTGTCATCTACAAAACCGCGTAATTCAGCGTTTTTTAAGATCTCAGATACTTTTTCGGCGTAAGCATTATACTTTTCACTTATCGGTAAAATTGCAAACTGATCTGGTGTTAACCACAATGGAAAGTTACCGGCGCAGTGCTCAATTAAAACCGCAATAAAGCGCTCTAAGCTGCCAAATGGCGCACGGTGAATCATTACAGGACGGTGCTTTTGATTATCACTTCCTGTATACTCCAACTCAAAACGCTCAGGTAAATTGTAATCAACCTGAATTGTTCCCAACTGCCATTTTCTACCTAAAGCATCTTTTACCATAAAATCGAGTTTTGGCCCGTAAAACGCAGCCTCGCCCAATTCAGTTACCGTTTTTAATCCTTTTTCGGCAGCAGATTCTATAATTGCCTGCTCTGCCAAAGCCCAATTTTCATCGGTACCAATATATTTTGTTTTATTCTCAGGATCGCGTAACGAAATTTGTGCAGTATAATCTTTAAAATCCAAAGCATTAAAAACATAAAGCACTAGATCAATTACTTTTAAAAATTCCTCTTTCACCTGGTCGGGACGGCAAAATAAATGCGCGTCATCTTGTGTAAAGCCACGCACACGTGTTAAGCCGTGCAATTCGCCACGTTGTTCGTAACGGTAAACTGTTCCGAATTCTGCATAGCGTTGCGGCAGATCTTTGTATGATTTTGGTGATGATTTATAAATTTCGCAGTGGTGCGGACAGTTCATTGGTTTCAAATAAAACTCTTCACCTTCGTGAGGCGTTTTAATTGGTTGAAAAGAATCGGCACCATATTTTTCATAATGGCCAGAACAAACGTATAATTCTTTTTGCCCTATATGTGGCGTTACAACAGGCAAATAACCGGCTTTTAATTGCGCCTTTTGCATGAACTGAATTAAGCGCTCGCGCAACATGGCACCTTTTGGTAACCATAACGGTAAACCCATACCTACTTTTTCTGAAAAAGTAAATAATTCTAATTCTTTACCCAACTTACGGTGATCACGCTTCTTAGCTTCTTCTAACAGAACCAAATATTCTTTTAGTTCTTTATCTTTTGGAAAAGTAATACCGTAAATACGTGTAAGCATTTTATTTTTTTCGTCGCCTTTCCAATAAGCGCCGGCAATATTTAAAATTTTAGCGGCTTTAATAAAACCAGTGCTTGGTATGTGTGGTCCGCGACACAGATCGGTAAAGTTACCTTGTGTGTACAGAGTAATTCCGCCATCATCTAAACGTTCTAACAGATCTAATTTATAAAGGTCTTTTTTATCTCCAAAATATTTTACAGCATCTGCTTTAGAAATTTCTTTCCTGGCGAATGTGTTATTTTGTCTTGCCAACTCTAACATTTTTTGCTCGATCTTTTCAAAATCAGCAGGCGTTAGAACTTGTCCGTCAAGATCAACATCATAATAAAAACCATTTTCTAATGGCGGTCCAACCCAGAATTTAACGCCTGGATACAAAGCCTCTAAAGCCTCTGCCATAATATGAGCAGATGAATGCCACATGGTTTCTTTACCAAGTGCATCGTTCCACGTTAATAAACTTAAGGTGGAATCTGAGTTAATGGGGCGAGATGCATCCCAAACTTCGTTGTTTACTTTTGCGGCTAATACGTTTCTGGCTAAGCCTTCGCTAATGCTTTTAGCGATGTCCATTGATGAAGTTCCTTTTTCGTACTCGCGAACAGAACCATCGGGGAGAGTTATTTTTATCATATTTTTTATTTACCTGCAAACAAAGCAGGTTTAATTTTCGGGAATAAAGATAGTTATTCGCTACTAATTACACTAATTTATAAAGATTAATTTTATTTGCGTTATAGTTAAAAAGCCGCAGATTTCGCTGATAACGCAGATTTGAATTAATAATAATAAAATCTGTGCCATCTGTGAAATCTGTGGCAAAAGAAATAGCTAACAAATATTAACAACCATAAAATAATATGCTTAAAAAACAATCGTTTATTGTTTCTATAAATCCTTATTTTTACCTTTTACATTTATGGGAAATTACATTTTTTTAGTTTTAGTTCTTGCCTCATTCTTTGGCCTTAGCAAATTATTTACAAAAGCCGGTTTAGAAAGCTGGAAGGCCTGGATACCCGTTTATAATTTTTATGTGTTGGCCAAACTTCTTGGCAAACCATCCTGGTGGTGCCTTATTATGATCGTACCCGGTGTTAATATTTTAATGTACGGTGTTTACGGTTTTAATGTGGCACGCGCCTTTAATAAACCAAGTAATCAGGATCTGCTCTTTGCTTCTATTTTACCCTACATATTTTTTGTCAAATTAGGATTTGACGAGACTGCTAAATTTGTTGGCTTAGATAAATTTAAGATCGAACCGAGTAAAATGATCAAGAATTGGATAGACCCAATTATCTTCGCGGTTATTGCTGCTTCTATCATTCGTGGTTATTTTATCGAAGCATTTACAATTCCAACTTCATCTTTAGAAAAATCGTTGATGGTGGGTGACTTTTTATTTGTAAATAAATTTGCTTACGGACCAAAGATCCCGCAAACACCATTGGCATTCCCTTTTGCGCATCACACCTTACCATTAAGTGAAACCAAAAAATCATACTTAGAGTGGATCAAACTTCCTTACTTCAGGTTACCGGGTTTTGGTTCGGTTAAGAATGATGACATAGTTGTATTTAATTATCCTGATGGCGATACGGTTGCTTTAAAACAACAGAACCAAAGTTATTATCAAATTATACGAGATATAGTTGATAATGAAATGGCCGAAGCAAAAGACAAAAATTTAAACCGAAATGTAGTTACAAAACAGGTTTGGGATTATGTCAACTCAACACCTTCGCAATTTGGCGATATAGTTGCGCGTCCTGTTGATAAGCGCGAGCATTACGTAAAACGTTGTGTAGGTATTGCCGGCGATAAATTAGAAGTACGTGCCGGTGAAGTTTTTATAAACGACAAACAACAAACCATGCCCGAAAAGGCACAGCATCATTATTTTATAAAAGCAAAATCTAATTTTATCACAATGGAATATTTGGATAATTTAGATGTGTATGTTACCGAAGCTTTAATAACTTCTGTGGGTCTGTCAGACGAAAAGCCTTCTGTTTTTTTAGAACCAATTACAGGTGGTAATGGGCGTTACATTCCATTAAAGAATTACGATTACTCTGTTTTTAAAAACACTTTTACAACGAAAGATACTTTTGTGTATTGTTTGAACATGACACCGGCAAGTGCCGCTATAATTAAGAACGATCCAAATGTTTATCAGGTATTTAAAAGAGTGGATATGAAGGATGCATACGAGAACAGTATATTTCCACATAATACAACTTACCCATGGAATAACGATTTTTTTGGTCCATTAGTAATTCCTAAACAAGGCATGACATTACCAATTGACACACACAATATTTGTTTGTATGAAAAAGTATTAAATACTTATGATGATGGCATACACCAGGTAAGCAAACAAGGTGGACAAGTATTATACGATGGTAAACCAATAACAAGTTACACTTTTAAGCAGGATTATTATTTTATGATGGGCGATAACCGTCATAATTCTGCCGATAGCCGTAGCTGGGGAATGGTGCCATACGATCATGTGGTAGGCTCACCCTTCTTTGTGTGGTTTAGTATGAAATATTCTGAGAATAACCCTATTAGCGGAAAATCGGTGCTTGGTTCGTTGTTCAAGAACAGTAAAGAAGGAAAATTCAGATGGGAACGTTTTTTATGTTACGTTGACGACGGGAATTTACATTCAATAAAAATTCCATTTATTGTAACCATTTTTCTTATTTGGGGTTTAAATAAGTGGAACAACCGCCGAAAACTTAAACAACAAAAAACATCGATCAAATAAACAACATATTTGAATTTGTAAAAAAACAAACCTGGTTTTTTGCCGCTTTAATAGCCCTGCTTTCATTTATACTTTTAAGAAAATTTGTTTTCGACATCCGGAAAGTGAACAGCATGGATATGCAGGAAACCTTTCATAAAGGAGATGTATTACTTCTTAGAAAATTTGGCATTAGCTTAAGCACAAACGATATTATTTACATTGAATTTCCGGGTAAAGATTCTACAGTGCCAACAACATACTTCTTTCAACGTTTAATTGGTTTGCCCGGCGATAGCATTGCCATTATAGATAAAGTTGTTTATATAAATGGAATGGCAATTGAAGATACCATTACCATTAAACACAACTACCATGTTAAAACTGCGAATTACATGGATAGCGTCATTCGTGCTAAGCATAATTTAACCGAGGGTAGCGCCATTTCTGAAAAGAACGATTACAGTTTTTCGCTTACAAAATATAAAGCCGATAGTTTAAAACGATTGGCAAGTATTGAAACCATAGAACTGGAAACTGAAACGCCAAACGTCCCAGACCTATCCTGTTTCCCCCACTCTATTTATTATAAATGGAATATGGATAATTACGGTAATTTATATATTCCAAAAAAAGATGATATTTTAATTTTAGATACAACCAATATTGTTTTTTATAAAAAGATGATACAGGATCATGAAAAAAACACATTAAGGATCAAAGATGATAGCATTTTTATAAATGATATTTACGCAAAGACCTACACCGTTAAAAAGAATTATTACTTCACGCTTGGTGATAACCGAGATAACTCAAATGATTCGAGAAAATGGGGCTTTTTACCGGATAATTATATTATAGGCAAAAGTATTTGGGTAATTAAGCAACAAAAAAAATGAAAGCATTATTAAGTACCGCTTACTGGCCCAACCTGCATTATTTTTATTACATTTTAAATTCTGAGAATATTGTTATTGAGAGTTACGAGAATTACCACAAACAAAGTTACCGTAACCGCACGCAAATTTTAACTGCCAACGGAAAATTGGACCTTTCTATTCCTGTAAAAAAACTAAATACAAAAGAATTAATTAGAGATGTAGAAATTTTTTATACCGAGAACTGGCAAATTAACCATTGGCGCGCCATTACAAGCGCTTACAAAAACTCACCCTATTTTGAATTCTTTGAAAAAGAGATACATTATTTTTATAGCAAAGAATTTAAATTTTTAATTGACTATAACACTGAGCAGTTAAAACTGATCCTGAAATTATTGAAAGTAAAAAAAGATATTTCGTTCACCACTACATTTGAAAAAGAACCTTCAAATTTTATTGATCTAAGAAATAACATTCACCCAAAAATTGAATTTACTGAAGATATTATTGTTGCTGAAAAGTTAAAACAACACTACTACCAAACCTTCGAAAGTAAATTTCCATTTCATCCCAATTTAAGTATCCTCGATTTGCTTTTTAACAAAGGGTTGGAGACAGTTGATTACCTGAAAATCTAACTAGAATTGTTTATGTTTTTAAACACATAGAAACATAGAAGAAGAGCTCAACAAAACGCTTAAAGGTTCACATAAATTTTCTTCGCTGGCGAAGAAAATACTATGTTTTACTGTTGGCGAATTTTAAACAGCCAAATAATCTATGTGCCTATGTGGTTAATTTTTAGATTCTGAGGCTCTGTGGTAAAAATTTGTAATAAAGCAACAAATTTTGTACATTTAACTATCATTAAAACAAAACACATGATAAAAAAAATTACCCTTTTAATTGTAGCCATATTTTTGTTTGGAGAAATTTATTCTCAAACATCTTATACCTACACCGGAGTTTATACAGGTAAACCAAGATTTCAAATTTTAACTAAACGCAATAACACTTTATTAGGTGTTATAAACGTGGAGTTATTTCCGAACATCGCGTTAAAGCACACGCGTAACTTTGATAGTTTGGTTAGCAAAAGTTTTTATGATACCACTGCTTTTCACCGCGTTATTCCAGGTTTTATGATCCAGGGTGGCGATCCTAACTCAAGGCATGGGGCTGTATCAACATGGGGACAAGGCCAGGCAGGACAACCAACCGTTAACGCAGAATTTTCTGCAGCAAAACACGTTAGAGGTATCTTATCTGCTGCAAGATCTACAAATATTAACTCTGCCACTTCGCAATTTTTTATTTGTCACGCAACCGCTGCAAGCCTTAACGGACAATACTCTGTTTATGGCCGTGTAACATCGGGTATACAATATGTAGATACAATTGCAAATGCACCACGCAACTCGGTTGATCGTCCCTTACAAAAAATAGAGATGTTTGTTACTTATATTGGTACGAACGATACAATTCCAAATCCACCAACCTTAACCACGCCCGTTAATGGTGCAACAAATGTAGATACCCTTACGCAAGCCATTTTAAAATGGAATGCGCAAAGCGATGGTATTATTTATACCGTGAATTTTTCACAGGATTCTACTTTTGCAACAGGTACCACTACACTTAATACAGGAAACTTACAATTTGTTAGCTCGGGAGTATTACCACCTAACACCAAATATTTTTGGCGTGTAAGGACCAATAACGGCGGACATTTTAGTGTTTACTCCCCTACCTGGAAGTTTAGAACTGCTGCGCCTTTAATGGATGTGGGTATAAAACAAAATTCACTTATTGCTGAGCAACCTGTTATTTATCCTAATCCAAGTTCAGGCAAATTTACTTTCTCAAATATTGAAAAAGGAAATACCATTGAAGTGTTTGATATTAGCGGTAAATTAATTTTAGAAGCAACTGCTAAAGATAATTCAACTTTAATTGATCTTGAAGGGAAAGATAAAGGCGTTTATACGTATCGTGTTACAAATGCTAGTAAAGAAGTAAGACAAGGGAAATTGATCGTTAAATAACAGTTCTTCTCCCAAATAAAAAAAGGTTCAAAGTAAATGCTTTGAACCTTTTTTATTGAAGTTGTTTTTTATTAATCCTGTTTAATAATTTTATTTTCGAATGAAAAATTATTTGCTTTTATTTTATAAAAATAAATACCTGATGATGTCTTAGTTCCTTTAGCATCTTTCCCATCCCAATCCCAAACATGCGTGCCATCAGATTGTTTGCCCAGCTCGTAAGAAACAATTTTACGGCCTAATAGATCGGTAATATCAATACTAACCTCTGCAGCCTGTGTTAATGAATAACGTAAACTTACTGAATTATTAAAAGGATTTGGAAAAGCAAAACAAGTAACAATTGAGCTATTTATTTTATTTTCTTTAACTCCTAATAGCGGATCGCTGTTGATGATAGATTCAATATCTATCAATTCATCTCCTGTTTCATAATACATATACATCATACCATCAAACAACATTTCATCGTTCGTACCCGTATTTGAATAAACAGTTATTGGTGGCGTATTTGGATTGTTAGGATTACTTGTTGTATTATCATAAACGTGTTTAGAATAAAGTTTATAACCAGCCGGGATCTTTACTAATTTTCTGAATGTATAATAATCCTGCCATTCAAAATCCCATTTATTAATTCTAACTAAAGGAATGGTGTCAACGTTTGGAAGAACAGCATAACAAATAATACTTGTACACAATAAATGAGAGTGTGGCATTACTGCAAATGCAGAAAGTGTTGAAGGTAAACCTGTTGTTGATGATGGATACCATGCAGCATATGGTACAACAGAATTTGCAGGTATTGCCATAGCCCAATTTTGCAGAGGTGTGGTAGAATAGATCCTTCTAACACCTGTAGTGCCAACCGGGTAAAAGAATAACCTGATCTTTGTGCTATCCACCTCGCCGCTACTGCCGGCAGGATAATGTAATTGAATAATAATTTTTGAACCGGCTTTAATATACATGCCCGCTTTTAATGGTGCCTGCCCTGGAAATACCGTTGCTTTAGAACCCGGTGCATAAGTACCGATGCCAAGGTTTCCAGGAATATTGTAACAATTACCTGAAAGATCACTGGTATATGTGCCTGTTGTATCAGCTGTAATTACAGCATGATGAACAATAGCTTTATTGCCTGGAACTACTTCAAAGGCCTTTAAAATTCTATCTTGAGTTAGACCTGATGGGATAGAGAAACAGTAATATTTATCAGTGGTTGCTGAAGTGCTTGTAAATGTGCCTATACCAATCGTTAGGTCAGGATTACCATACAATTGGTATTGCGAAGTGTAAACAGGTGCAGGCGGCGCTTGTGTAGTATCTCCTTTTTGAGTTCCGCCTGCTATCCAGTTTAAAATTTGTGTTTTTTCAGTACTTGAAATGATCCTCTCATGTTGAAAACGCGTGTAAAGGGTATCAGCTCTCCAAGGTGGCATTTTATTTGTGATAAGAGCATTCTGAATAGCGCTAGACATATATGCAGTTCCGGCATAATTCATAAAACTGTAATCATTCTGACCTGTGTGGTGACAACTCGTACAACGGGCATAAAAAATATGCGCAACATCTTTATAAAAAATTTGAGAACTCAAATTATTAACAAGAATGAATGATAATAAGGTGTAAAATAAATATTTTTTCATGTTTGAGATTTGTTATATATAAGTAAATATAACAAAAAAAACGCAGGAACTCAAAAGGAAATGCAAAAGAAACTATTTTCGCTTTAAAAGATATTCAAAAACGGTTTTGTTACCTACCCTATCCTCTACTTCAAGCTTAAAAGGTAAATTTCCGGGCGGTGTATCGGTGTCAAAATAATAGGTGAGCAGATCGGCTTTAGAGTCGTATTCACCTATCACCCATTTATTATTAAGGTATAAATTGTATTTGTAAATACCACTTAAATTATCGTTTATCACAAACGAAAAATTATCCCACTTTTTTGTTTTTAATATTTGATTTGCAGTTAATTTTGTTTTTACTTTTGGCGCGATCGTATCAGCCTCTAACTGAAACCATCCGAAGTTGCGTACCGAATAAAAAACAGAATCTTTATTAACGATAGGATGAAAAGTTGAAGAACCACTTTTTAAAATAAGTTTGCTTTTATATTTAAGCAATTTCTGAGGCACCTCAAACCCAACAATAGAGGTAGATTTGAGATTAGCCTCAGATGGTAAAATAATAAGTTTGCCGGTTGTCTCAATAGTATTTTCAAATATCAATCCGGTTGAATAGCTCAATGTTTTTGCGGGAATAAATATCTGCAATTTATTTTTGCTGATCATAAAGTCCTTTGAACAATTCACTACCACATCACTGTTAATTGACGGTTTTGAATAGTAATTAAATTTTCTTGTCTTGAAATAGAATTTAACCGAACGCTCATTAGCATATTCATCAAACACAACCAACTTTATACTATGATAATTCGTGTCCAGCAACATTATGCGACCCTTATTAAAACAATTCTCATAAAAGCCTTCAGGGTATAAGGTTGGTAAAAAACATTTCTGAAATTTTATTTTCTCCGTTTTACTTTTCTCAACAGTTTCGCTGAATTCATTTACATAACGTGCGTTATCAAAGCTAATGCCATTCATTGAATGCGAGTATACCAAACGCCCATCAAAAAAAACATTAGCACTATAAACATTGTTTGGATTGCCTTTGGGAACGCATTGATCAAAAGCTGAGAACGCAAAACCCAAAATAGAATTCTTTAAAATGATCGAATCTTTAGAGATGGCAATACTATCGTTCTTGAATTTTTTAATCGGAAATGAAACTAAATATTTTGGGGATGCTGTATCGGCTAAATTATAGAACGCCAAATGCTGAATTGTTGGTAACACAGTATCAGTAATTTCAAAATGCTGCAATGGGTTTAATGGCATTTCTGATTTTTCGTCGCGGATCTCAAAATGCAAATGTGGTCCGGTTGAATTACCTGTATTACCAGACAACGCGAAATGTTCGCCTCTTTTTAGCTGAACAGTTTTTGGTTTTGGAAAGATCTCAACTTCATAATTTTGTTTGGCGTATTGTTCCTTTTTCACAATTTCTGCCAACGCAGGATTAAGCGAATTCAGGTGACAATAAACACTTACTATTCCATTGGGATGTGTAACATAAACAGATTTACCATAACCACCAGAACTGAACTTTATTCGTGAAACATAACCATTCTCAATAGCATAAACCGGTAAATTCATTAAGCCATTGGTAGAAAAGTCAATTCCTGTATGAAAATGGTTAGGACGCAATTCTCCGTAATTACCTGTTATTACATGCGGTGAGTCAATCGGCCAACGGTAAGCATTCTCCTGTGAAAAAGACAACAGGTTGATGAAAACTAATATCAAAATAAATTTATTCTTCACGCAACAGTTCCTCCTCAGTCACTAAATTAAAAAAACAAAAAAAGAACACAAAGAATAATACGCCAGCTGATGCCTGTAACATACTTTCTACTGAAAAATTAAGCACGATCAATAAAGAAAATAAGAATAATAAAAAATGTTTTTTAAGAATGCCTTTAATTAAATAACCAAAAGTAAGTACTAAAAGGATAAGAAAACCAACGACTCCCATACCAATAAATGTTTGAAAATATTGGTTGTGTGCATTTAAACTATGATCCAAAGCCCCCGTTAAACCATTTTGGGCATAGGCTGCGTAAAGCGCATCGTTAGCGTCGCCAACCCCGGTTCCAAACCAAAAATTACTTTTAATGATCTGCATACATTGTTCCCAGATCAAAATCCTAACGGTTGTGCTTTCAGAAGACGTTTTATCTAATGCAGTTGAAGAAACCACTGTTAAAGAAGATAATCTGTTAAAAGCCTCCGGGAAGAGTTTATAAGAGAAGAACCCAAGTACCAATATGCCGATAATTAAATAACTTACCTTTTTTACATTTAAAAAACTGCGGTATTTGTAAAGTAAGATCAGCGGCGCTGAAATAAAAAAACTTATTAAACCCAATTTTGACGAACATAAAAATATGGTGACACTAAAAATAAGCACAAAAAGATAAAAAGTATATTTTATATTCTTTTGGGTTTTGAACCAGGCAGGATAAAGTAAAACCACTAACGCAATGGCAAATACAAGGTACATGGCAAAATACGAAGCATGAATGAAAAATGAGAATTGCGTATAAAAAAAGTATTCAGTATGACCTGTTGCGGCATAATAACAAGCTCTTGCAATTAGTATCAAACATGCAAAAAAGCAACCCGAAACAAATGATACAATACAACGTTTAATGATCTGTATTGGCCATTTAAAAAAGAAAAACAAATACGGAAAAAGCACAAAAGTCATTTTAATTTCAACGCTAAAAAGTGCTTCATTTTTATTGTTTGAAATTAATGCGCTAATAACTGTGCCAATAAAAAAAACAGATAACCACCAAAAATGTTTGTTGGCAATGCCCTTTTTGAATTGTTCTTTATCAATATTAAAAACCGATACGACCATCCACAAAATGATCAGTCCAGACAAAACAAGTGAGCCAAAGGGCAAACAAAAGCAAAACAGCGTTGGTAAAAAATAAAATAAGCGTTGTTTAAGTGGTAATTCCATTAAATAATTTACTGTTTTTGAAACACACCTAAGATATGACTTCTAAGAAAAGGGACATTAAATAAATTATACAATTTACCAACACGCCTGCCAATAGGTGGGGCTAATGTTAGTTTAATGATTTTGCTTTTGACACTTTTAGGGAATAATTTTTTTACTTCTTTCACATCCACTTTTCTAATATCCTTGTTATTGGGATTATTATAAATAAAATCGTACCATAAAATTATACCACCGGGATTTAAAAGTTCCCACATTTTAGTTGCGAGAGCAATTCTGTCTTCATCTTTTAAAACAGATGTGAATACAGTTGACTGAAAAACACAATCAAATTTTTGATCAATATTTATTTCAATAGCGTCACCTTCAAAGATCTTTATGGCTGGATAATTTCTTTTAACACCTTCAATTCTTTCGGGCAACAATTCATTAACAAAAATAGTCTGATCATTAAAACCCATTTCGCGCAATAAATTAATATTACCACCCTGACCCGATCCTACTTCCAAAACAGTAGTTTTATTGTTTATGTTTAAAAACTCTTTAACAAGTTGTTTTGTTTTAATGGATCTTTCGGCATCTGCAAAACGAGAATAATCAGAATTATATAACTCGCTTTTGTCTAAACGATTCTTATACTGTTCTTCAATATTTTTTTGTAATGACATTATATTTTTTTTAATTGCTCAAAAAACTGTTGCGCTATATTTTCCCTGTTAAAGAACTCATTCACAAAACGACGTCCATTTTTTCCCATTTGAAGAGCTAGGTCTTTATCTTCTACAAGTTTTAAGATCGCTTTTGCAAGTTTATCAGCATTTTCAGGATCAAAATAAATACCTGCATTTCCTTTATCAATGAATAATTTACGGGCCTCCCCATCAACTCCCAATAAAATGGGGACTTCCATGGCAAGGTTCTCAAATATCTTAGAAGGAATAGCTCCCAGAAATAATTCTAATTTACGCAAAGGAATAATAGCCGCATTAACTGTTTTTAAAACTGCCGGCATTTCTTTTTTGGAGATAGCATCTAAAAAAAACACATTATCCAATTGTAGATCTGCTTTTATTTTTAATAGTTTTTCCTTTTCGGGTCCACTACCAATAAAAACAAACTTAAGCTTTGAATTTTCTTTTAAGTTCTTGGCTGCGGTTAAAATGGTTTCCAAGCCTTGCGCTATTCCAATAATACCGGCATACAACAAAATAACATCGTCTTTAGAAAAATTATTTTTTTCACGCCAATCGCTTTCATTAACTTTAGAAGGATCGTAATAATTAAGATCAACACCATTTGGCAACCAATAGGTTTTTACCGAAGGAAAACGGTTGTTTATATTAGTGCAAATGCCTTGCGTTTGACCAGTAACAAGCACAGAACGTTTATACAATTTTGCTTCTAAATTATAGGCCAACTTTAAAAGCCATTTATTATTTACTACATTTAATTTTTCAGCACTCTCAGGCCAAAGATCACTTACATTAAAGATGAGTTTTGCATTTTTTTGTTTTGCCAAACGCATAGCACTGTATCCTAAAAATAAAGGAGGCGATTCGCACAATAAAAAATCAAAGTCTCCTAATTTGTTCTTACCTGTTTTTGCACTTGAAACAACAAATGAAAAATAGTTACGCAAGCGGTTAATGATGGATTTACTTTTTGAAACATAAATAGAAGAACGGTGAACTTTTAAACTTTCTACTTCCTCGTAAACATAATCCTTACCAACGTACTCCTTATAAATTTCCATTTGCGGATAGTTGGGCATGGCAGTTAACACAGTAATATCAATACCCAGTTTTTGCAAACGCACAGCCAACTCAAACAACCTGTTTTGAGGGGCGCCAACTTCCGGAGGAAAATATTGTGTTAAGATAAGGAGCTTCAACTTTATAAAGTTATGATTTAATTTTTTAACGCTTCGTAAAATGCTTTGTGAATCTTTCCCCTTATTCCCAGCTTCGCTAATTTGTTAGGATCCACATCAGGATAAACCCTGTTGCTTAAGAACACATACACCAAACCATTTTTTGGATCGGCCCATACAAAAGTGCCTGTAAAACCACTGTGACCAAAACTTTCGGGACTACATTCGCCTGTAACAGGGCTATCCTTTTTATCATCAAGCTCAGGTTTTTCAAAACAAAGACCACGCCTGTTGGTTGGACAAAAATGGCAGGAAGTAAAATCCCTTACAACTGCCGTGTCAATAATTCTTACGCCATTTAATTCTCCTTTATTTAAATACAACTGCATTAATTTAGCAACATCCAAAGCATTACCAAACAAACCTGCATGGCCTGCAACGCCGCCTAATAAAGCCGCACCGGGGTCGTGCACAAAACCTTGTATTATTTGTTTCCTAAACTTTGAATCGTTCTCAGTTGGCGCTATTTGAGTAATTGAATACTTTTTTAGTGGCTGGTAAGTAAGTTGAAGTCCTAGTTTAAAATAAATATCGCTCACATATTCATCTAATTTCTTTTTAGCTTGTTGTTCAATTATCTTTTGAATAAAATAATATCCAAGGTCGCTGTACAAATATTTGCCAGGTATTTCTAATTTAGAATTGATGATACGTTTATAAATAGAATCGTTAAAGCCTTTTACAACATATAAATTCCTGGCAACACGTGTTGGATATTTTTCGGTTGATTTTTTATTGTAGAAACCTGGTTTATATTCATCATTCTTTTTAAGTGTCTTTAAATAAAATGGGATCCATGCCTGCAAACCGGCCTGATGGGCAAGTACATCTTCAATTATTAAACTGTCTTTATTGGTGCCTTTTAATTCGGGCAAATAATAGCCCAATGTTTTTTTATAATCTACCTGGCCATCTGTTTTTAATTTCATTAGAGCTAATGCAGAAGCAGAAACTTTTGTAACACTTGCAAGATCATATAGAGTGCCATCATCAACCGGTTTTGAATCGGGATCGTAAGTAAAATTGCCGAACGATTTTTGGTAGATCAGTTCGCCATCTTTAAAAGCAACTATCTGGCAGCCCGGGTAGGCCTTCTCCTCTATTCCATAAAGGGCCAAACTATCTATTGCGCCGAATTTTTTTTTTTTGAAATTTTCCTTTATCGATTTTTGTTTCGGGAAAAAAGATGGTTCTAAAGTTAAACCTGTTTCTGCTTTAAACATGTTTGTGCTTACAGGCAGTTTTCCGTTTACTTTTCCAAAACCTAAAATAGCGTTGGCGGTTGCTTTTAATATGGTTGGCATATATTCATAACCTAAAATAACAGCTTTGTAATTTGAAACAGAAGTAATTTTATTTAAAATGTAAGGGTTAGTTAGCAATACCAATACACTTGGTTTTAATATGGCAATAGAGTCCATTAACTTTAAAGTTTGTGTTCCTACGCCGTAATTATTCTCAGCCTTCATAGTAGCTTTATTTAATTGTAGAATTACAACATCTGCTCTTTTTATTTTTTCGAAAACAGTATTGATTGCCGGAAGTTTAGCGTCGTGCGACAGACCAATATGTTCGATATAAGAGTAATTTTTTATTGTGGTGTATAAAGAATTTTCCTCTTCCACACCAAAAGATACCTCAACAACTTTTAAACTATCTGATTTTTTTATTGGTAAAAAATCATTCTCGTTCTTTAATAAAGTTATTGATGCCTCTGCTAATCTGTAATTAAGTTCTTCTCCTGCTTTTGTATTTAGTTCTTTATGCAAATTTCTTGTAACTATTTCGGGTTTTACATTTAAACCACACCAGTACTTTGCCATTAATATTTTTTTGCAACGGTCATCAACATCACTCCTGTTTATTTTTCCTTCGGTAATTGCTTTGTTTATTTCATCAATGGCTTTTGGTACATCTTCGCTAAATAATAAAACATCGTTACCGGCTAAAAGTGCTTTTACATCTACAAGTCCGGGACCATAGAATTTTGAAACGCCTTTCATATTCAATGCATCGGTAAAAACCAATCCTTTAAAACCCATTTTATTTTTTAAAAGATCGTTCACTACATTTGGAGATAAAGTGGATGCCAAATTTTTTGTTGTATCTAAACTTGGAATATTTAAATGCGCCACCATAATACTTGCCAAACCTCTGTCGAACAAATATTGAAAAGGATAAAGTTCCAAAGAATCTAAACGTTCTTTTGAATGACCAATAAATGGTAGTGTTTTGTGTGAGTCGCTATCTGTATCGCCGTGGCCGGGAAAATGTTTTCCGTTAGCCATTATTTTTTCGTCTTGCATGCCCTGCATGTACATGTAGGCTTTTTGTGCAACTTTGTATTTGTTCTCGCCAAAGCTGCGCATTCCGATAACAGGATTTAAAGGATTATTATTTACATCGGCAACCGGTGCAAAATTTACGTGCAGGCCAATACGTTTACATTCTTTAGCTATTTGTCTTCCCATTAAATAAATTAACGAATCGTTTTGTATAGCGCCTAAGGTCATTTGTTTTGGGTAACGAATGGTACTGTCTAATCGCATGGCTAAACCCCACTCGCCATCAATGCTATAAAGCAAAGGTGTTTTTGCAACGCTCTGATAATAGTTGGCAAGTTTACCGTGTCTGACGGGTCCGCCCTGCATCCATATCAATCCACCGATGTTATAATTTACTACAAGGTCTTTTATTTCTTTTGCGTGTTTAAGATCTTTGTTACTGTATGCTGCAACCATAAAAAGTTGCGCGATCTTTTGATTTGGGTTTAAAGAATTAAAAACAGAATCGACCCATTTATTTTGTGAACTTAAAAAATCAGGGTCTTTTTTTATTTTGGTAGGCGGATCCTGGAAAGAAAATGCGGCAAAAACTATAAAAGAAAGAAAAAATATCGAGAGCTTATTCATCCTCCTAATTTAGCCTTTATAAAAAAGCCGGAAATAATAGAAAAAGAATGTTTTTAACAGCCAATTTTTGATTTAATAAAAAGAAAAAGGTGCAGGAACACAAACCCACACCTTTTAAACACACAGAACGCTATAAAATTTTTACCTGTTTAGGGTTACATGACCTGTTTTATTTACTTTCTTGCCATCTAAACCTTTATAAATTATTTTGTAAACATATACAGCTTGCTCGCATGGTTGGCCTTTAAATGTACCTTGCCAACCTGTTGTTAATTCTTTTGATGTAAAAAGTTTTTCACCCCAACGGTTAAAGATCTCCATGCCCACATCACTAACATTATAACCTGACATTAAGAATTCATCGTTTATACCATCACCATTTGGTGTAAATGCATTTGGAACCCAGATACCAAAATCTATAGTTACTTCAATACACATTTCATCTTTTGCTTTACAACCAAATTCATTTATCGTTTCAATTGTATAACAACTGTTGCGTTGTGGGAAGATCTGACTATTTGGACAAACACTACACATAATAGCTTCACCATCTGTCCAAGTCATTGTACCCGTACCTGTAGCACTTAAGAACATGGGTTGATCTAAATTGATCGTTGTATCTCTACCCGCAGTTACATTTGGATTTGGATTTACTTTTACAAAAATCGTTTCTTTTGCTCCACAGAAACCATCTGAAGAAACATCTACTGTATACATTGTTGAAACACTTGGACTGGCAACTACTCCACCACCACTAGCATTATTCAATCCTACAGTTGGTGTCCATAATACGGTATTACCACCACTAGCAGTTAAAGTTGTTTTTACACCTTCACAAATTGCAACGCTTGGCGAAACTACAGGAATAGAAATTGGAACAACAATAATTGAATAACTCATTTGTTGCGGACAAACCACATTACCAAGCTGGTTATAACCTACAACTGTATAATTTACGTTAGCAACTGGTGTTGCAACTACAACAGAATTTGTTGTGCTTGAAAGACCAGTGCTTGGTGACCATGTATAATTTTGTGCACCCGCTGCATAAATTGGTGTTGAGTTACCATAACAGATCTGGTATTCAGGTGAACTGATAGTTAAGTTAGGACGTTGAACTACTTCTAGCAATATGGTTGCTGTAGCCGTACATACTCCATTAAAGCCTGCTACGGTATAATTTGTAGTTACTGCTGGAGACGCTACAACAAAAGCACCCACCGGAGCGCTTAAACCTGTAGAAGGAGACCAAACATAATTGCTGGCGCCATTTGCATTTAAATTAGATGTGTTACCGTTACAGATGATCGGTTCAGAAACAGTAGTTATTAAATTTGGAACGATAATTACCGAAACCTGGTAAACAGCAGAACCAGTACAAGAAGCAGCTGAACCTATTACTGTATAATTTGTGGTACTAGCCGGACTTGCATTAACAATAGCGCCTGTTGTAGTACTTAAACCTGTATTTGGAGCCCAGTTATAAGTTGTTGCGCCATTTGCAGTTAAGTTCATATTACCTCCTGCACAAATTGTATTTGTTAATGGAGAAACTGTAACCGTTGGGTTTGGCACAACTGTTAATGTAGATGTTTCTGTTGTACTGTTACAACCCAAACTATTTCCTATGATACTGTATACACTGGTAGTATTTGTATTAGCAATAACTGTTGCACCGCTTGTTGCAGAAAGTCCTGTGGCAGGCGACCAGTTATAATTTGTTGCACCATTTGCAACTAACTGGTTACCTAGTCCCTGGCAAACGCTGGCACTTGTAACAGTTATTGTTGGATTTGGAATTATGGAAATGTTATAAGAAACTGTATTTGAACAAGGTCCATTTACACCTACAAGTGAAACAGAACCTGTTGTAAAACCTGGTATTGGTGTGAATGAAATGTTTGGATTATTTGAAGAACCCGCAGTATTTGTCATACCTGAGAAGCCTGTCCACGTATAAGTAGTAGCGCCACTTGCGGTCAAGCTCACAGAGTTCAACGAACCGTTAGAGCTAAAAGAACACATCGTGTTTGTAGTAGAGGCAATAACTAAAGTTGGTGTTTGCGAGATCATTACACTTGCAGTACCTGTACAAGTATTTACCGAGTTATTAATAAGTACCGAATAAACACCCGTTGCATTTACTGTAATAGTCGGTGTTGAGCTGGATCCTACAATTCCAGGACCAGTCCATTGAATAGTATTTGTTAAAGTATTGGGAGCAACTGAAATTTGTGTTGGACCATTAATACAAGTTGGTGCTGTAATAGTTGGTGTAATACCTGCTAAACCCGGAACTACTAAAACAGTATCGGGTGAATTACCAAAACTTGGAATACAATTATTAAAACCTACATAACATGCAGGATAAACAAAATGACAAGTATATTGCTGTCCGCCAACCGGTGGATTTACAGTTAAGGTTGGTCCTGTTCCAAGCGGAACCGGGTTACCAACTGCAAACCAGGTTAAAGTTGGGTTAACGGGTGCGCCTGAGGGTGACCAACGATAAGCATTATTTGTAGTTGTCCATGGAGTTGAATTTCTTCCGGGAACAGTTATACCAATTGTACCGGCTAAATTATGAATACCCTGAACAGCTGTTCCACCCGACCATGCAGGACAGTTTGGCTTGTTAGTGATGTGATTCTCTATAAGATTAGTTCCTTCATAAATAACAATTTGAAAGGTTCCTAAAAGACTTGTGCAAGAATACATTGGGATATTTGTCCAACTTACAACTAATCTTCTGCAAGGTGCTGTACCCTGAGTTTGATAACGAATGTATGGACTTCCTGTGCCAACACCGGGATGCCAATCTTGCCACGGACCCATGATACAATTTTTAGGAACGTTAGCCGCGCCACTAGGAATGCTTGCAGAAGCAAATGTATTTGGTTGTCCGGCTGTAAAAGATATCCAACCATTTGAGCCAATATAAAATTGAGTGTAAGTATTTCCAAAATAACAAAAAGTAAATCCTATCGGAAATGGACCTGCTTGTGAATCATCAGTTAAAACTACCGGTGTACCTGTATTTGGAAATGGAGCAAATGGAATATTTGTTACGCTATATGTAGTAGTTTGGTTAGGGGTAATTGTTGTAGGATTACAACCTGTAATATTTGCGGTTAATACAGTGGATGTTATTCCGCAGGGCAAATTTTGATCAGGTCCTAAACTAGGACAATTTTGTGAAGTTCCTGCTACAGCAATAAATAAAGGAATGGCAATAGCAATTTTTTGTAAAAGTTTCATTAAATGTGTTTTATTCAAAGTTAAGCCATATTTTACTGTGGTATTTCACAAAAATTTAAAACACATTGTGTATTTATTAAAGTAAGGGTTTTAGTGAGTGAAAAACATTGTTAAAAAGAATGTTTATAACTGTTTATTGGCGCAGGTTATAGAAAGTTTAGTAAAAGAAAAAGGTGTGGGAACACAAACCCACACCTTTTAAACACACAGAACGCTATAAAATTTTTACCTGTTTAGGGTTACATGACCTGTTTTATTTACTTTCTTGCCATCTAAACCTTTATAAGTTATTTTGTAAACATATACAGCTTGCTCGCATGGTTGGCCTTTAAATGTACCTTGCCAACCTGTTGTTAATTCTTTTGATGTAAAAAGTTTTTCACCCCAACGGTCAAAGATCTCCATGCCCACATCACTAACATTATAACCTGACATTAAGAATTCATCGTTTATACCATCACCATTTGGTGTAAATGCATTTGGAACCCAGATACCAAAATCTATAGTTACTTCAATACACATTTCATCTTTTGCTTTACAACCAAATTCATTTATCGTTTCAATTGTATAACAACTGTTGCGTTGTGGGAAGATCTGACTATTTGGACAAACACTACACATAATAGCTTCACCATCTGTCCAGGTCATTGTACCCGTACCTGTAGCACTTAAGAACATGGGTTGATCTAAATTGATCGTTGTATCTCTACCCGCAGTTACATTTGGATTTGGATTTACTTTTACAAAAATCGTTTCTTTTGCTCCACAGAAACCATCTGAAGAAACATCTACTGTATACATTGTTGAAACACTTGGACTGGCAACTACTCCACCACCACTAGCATTATTCAATCCTACAGTTGGTGTCCACAATACGGTATTACCGCCACTGGCTGTTAACATGGCTTTTGAGCCTTCACATATTGTTACACTCGGCGAAACTACAGGAATAGAAATTGGAACAACAATAATTGAATAACTCATTTGTTGCGGACAAACCACATTACCAAGCTGGTTATAACCTACAACTGTATAATTTACGTTAGCAACTGGTGTTGCAACTACAACAGAATTTGTTGTGCTTGAAAGACCAGTGCTTGGTGACCATGTATAATTTTGTGCACCCGCTGCATAGATCGTTGTTGAGTTACCATAACAGATCTGGTATTCAGGCGAACTGATAGTTAAGTTAGGACGTTGAACAACCTCTACTAAAATACTTGCTGAGGCAGTACACACTCCGTTATTACCAGCAATTGTATAATTAGTTGTTACAGCAGGTGAAGCAATTACGAATGCACCGGTTGAAGAATTTAAACCTGTAGAAGGTGACCAAACATAACCGTTTGCACCGTTTACATTTAAGTTAGATGTATTACCTGCGCATATAATAGGGTCAGAATTACTTGTTAAAAGATTTGGAACAACAATAACAGAAACCTGAACCATAGCTGTATTTGTACAATTGTTCAAACTTACAACAACAGTATAACTTTGAGTAGATGCCGGACTTGCATTAACGTTGGCATTAGTTGTATTACTTAGACCTACTGAAGGCGACCAGTTAAATGTTGTAGCATTACTATTAGCTGTTAAATTAATATTACCTCCTGCACAAATTGTTGGTGTGGCTGGTGTTATACTAACTGTTGGTATTGGTAAGATTGTAAGCGTTGCATTTTGAGTTGCACTGTTACAACCTAAATTCGATCCCATTACCGCATAAACAGTAGTAACCGTTGGGTTTGCAATTACAGCAGGGCCCGAAGTTGTATTTAAACCTGTAGAAGGTGACCATGCATAAGCTGAAGCACCAGCTGCATTAAATGTAAAACTATTTCCTAAGCAAATACTTGTTGCAGTTGGAGCTACCGTTATTGTTGGATTAGGTAAAATTGAAAAGTTAGAAGTAATTGTAGCAGAACATACACCGTTTGAACCGATCAACGTACTTGTTGCAACAGAAGCATTAGGTGAATATGGTGGCAATGGCGTTAATACCATAGTTGGACCATTAGGAGTTGGTGTTGAATAATTACTACTGGTTAGCAAAGTATAATTAGTTGCTCCAGAAGGAGTTAAAGTAATTGAGTTAGGCGAATTGTTCAAGTTCTGCGCACAAACTGTTGGACTACTATAAATAATACCCAATGTAGGACTGGCTAAAACGTTTACGGTTGCAGTTCCTGCACATGGACTACTGTTAGCAGTTATTGTAACAGAATATAAACCTGCGGTATTAATATTTATTGTTGGTGTTCCTTGCCCTGATGTAATGCCCGGCCCGGCCCATACAATTGTATTTGTTGTAGTATTGTTTGGCATAACAGATAAAACCCCGTTACCCGACATACAGGTTGGTGCAGTAATTGTTGGATTAAGAACCGAAGGCTGACCAACAACTGTGTAAGAATTATTTAATGAATAAGATGGGCAACTACCAGTACAGGTAGTATAACTATAAACTCCAGGTTGATTAACCGTAATTGTTGGTGTGAATTGTCCGGCAATAATTCCAGGGCCAGACCATGTATAAGTACACACATTTAATGTAGATGCAGGCGCAACACTTGCCATACCAACAGCTCCGTTAGGATTGATCATTGCAACTAATTGTAATGATGGTAAAGAACAAGTTAATGTACCACCCTGTGGCGCAATAATACTGCTTGTAGGAACAGGTAATGAACAATTGGCCCAGTCACCACCACCCGCTAACGCCTGTGGAGTAAATGTAATTGTACTGTTACCAGGAATAATGTTACCGGCATGTGAACTGCTGCTTGAGTAATAACAAACACCGTTTACAATGGCAAAACCACCACCGGCAGAAGAAATAGGTGCGTTCGCTAAATTATAACTGCAAAGCTGCACACCGTTAGAATTATAAACCGTTAAGTTTTGCGGTCCATTTAATTTTAAAACATAAAAATTACCGTTTCCGTCTACAACAAGATCATAAGGACCGCCACCGCCAAAAGTTCCAATGGTAACTAATAAAATAGCTGGACCTGTGCCATTGTATCTATAAACCTGACCAGTACCTCCAACTAAATTATAAATAAAACCACCGCCACCGCCAATATTAACAGCCGCTCCGTTTGAAGTACTATGTCCTGAATTTGACCATGTTCCTGTATTATTATAATACCAAAAAGTTCCTCCTTAAGTTGTCCACCATGTAGGATTTGGAGCAGGAAAAGCAAAAGATGGTCCAACAGCTAAACCGCTTGCACCAGCCGGTAAGCCAGTTAATATTACGCTGGCTGGTCCACCCGGAGGACTAACAGCTTGTTGAGAAATTGAACTTCCGTTATGAATATAAATAGAATTGTTAGGGCAGGCAGGTGGTTGACTAAATGCTGAACAATTAGCAAAGATCGAGATTATTAAGAGTATGAGAGACTTTTTCATTTAAGGAAATGTTTTAGTAAAAATAACTCAAATTTTACGGCTTATTTTTGATATAATTTAAAGTGCAAGATATATTTACTGAAAGCCTTTGTTTACTGAGTAAACTCATTTGTTTAAATCTTCTAAAAATGAAACATAAAACAACAGCAAAAGTTTATCTAATTTTGCGCAATGGACCATTACCTAGATGAACTTAACCCCGCACAGCGCGCCGCTACTATTGCTACTGAGGGTCCGGTAATGATAATTGCCGGCGCAGGCTCAGGAAAAACAAGAGTTTTAACATATCGCATTGCTCATTTAATGGAAAAAGGGGTTGACGCTTTTAACATTTTATCGCTCACTTTTACAAATAAGGCTGCCCGCGAAATGAAAGCCCGAATTGGCCGAATTGTAGGCGAAAAAGAGGCAAAGAATCTTTGGATGGGAACCTTTCACAGCATCTTTGCGAAAATATTACGTATTGAGGCTGAGAAATTAGGTTATCCAAACAACTTTACCATTTACGATACCGATGATAGTAAAAGTGTGATCAAAGAAATTTTAAAGCAACTTAATTTAGACGATAAGATCTATAAACCTTCTTTAGTTTTAAATAGAATAAGCGACGCGAAAAATAAATTAATTTCTGCCGGTGCTTATTTAAATAATCCCATTACACAAGCCGAAGACCAAGCCAGCAGAAAACCTATGCTTGGCCAGGTGTATTTAAATTATCAAAAAAGAAATTTTAAAGCCGGCGCTATGGATTTTGATGATCTGCTCTATCAAACCAATGTATTGCTAAGGGATTTTCCGGATGTGTTATTAAAATACCAGAATAAATTCAAATATATTTTGGTAGATGAGTACCAGGATACAAATTTTTCGCAGTATGTAATTATTAAGCAACTTGCTGCAAAGTTCGAGAACATTAGTGTTGTTGGTGATGATGCACAAAGTATTTACGCGTTTCGCGGTGCAAACATCCAGAACATTTTAAATTTCGAAAAAGATTATCCCGATCTAAAAACATTTAAGCTTGAACAAAATTACCGTAGCACAAAAACAATTGTAGGCGCTGCCAATCACATCATCGCTAATAACAAAGAACAATTCAAAAAAAATGTTTTTACAGATAACGAGGATGGACAAAAAATAAAAATAATAAAAGCAAGTACGGATAATGAAGAAGGGCAAAAAATAGTAGCAAGCTTGTCGGAAATTCGCATGAACGAAAAGGCTATGAATAGTGATTTTGCTATTCTATACCGTACCAATGCCCAATCGCGTGCCTTTGAAGAATCTTTATTACGATTAAATATTCCGTACAGAATTTATGGTGGTTTAAGTTTTTATCAGCGTAAAGAAATAAAAGATGTATTGGCATATTATCGTCTTACAATAAATAATAGTGATGATGAAAGTTTAAAACGCATCATTAATTATCCCGCAAGAGGTATTGGGCAAAGCACGCTCGACAAAATAAGCGTTGCCGCCGCAGAGCACGATATCAGCATGTGGATGGTGATCAGTAATTTAAAAGACTTTAATTCGGGGCTTGGTATAAATGCTGGCATCGCTTCTAAAATTGTTGATTTTGTAGCGCAGATAAAATCCTATAGTTTATTGATACCCTACAAAGATGCTTTTGAATTAGGAAATCAAATTGCTGTTAACAGTGGCATTGTTAAAGAATTGTATTCCGATAAAACTCCCGAGGGAGTAGCTCGTTACGAGAACGTACAGGAATTATTAAATGGCCTAAAAGATTTTGTTGAGCAACCGCGTTCGCCACAGGAAGAAGAATTGAACGACGTTATAAAAGCATCGTTACAAAAAGATGAAGAAAATTTATTTGCTGAAGAAACAGACACGAAATTAAAAACACTGGATGAGTTTATGCAGGAAATTACCCTGCTTACAGATAAAGATAAAGACGATAATAAAAACACAGATGAAGTAAGTTTAATGACCATTCACGCTGCAAAAGGTTTGGAATTTAAATATGTTTTTGTAGTCGGATTAGAAGAGAATTTATTTCCATCACAACTTTCATTAAACAGTCGCAGCGATCTTGAAGAAGAGCGCCGTTTATTTTACGTTGCCATTACCCGTGCCGAAAAGCAGGCCACACTTAGCTTTGCAACCATGCGTTACCGCTACGGTAATGTTTTATATTGCGAACCAAGCCGTTTTATTGATGAAATAGACAGCAAATTTTTAGATTATCCCGAAGAGCAAAGTACACCGATCTTTGGTGATGATACTTTTGATAAATTCAGAAATGACTTTAATGATGGTTCTAAAAAAGATATTGGTTTTGGGAAAAATAAAAATTTTAATTCCGCTTCAAAAACAGGATCTACATTAAATTTTAATCCGCCGCAAAAAAAATTAATTAGTTTAAATTCAAAATTTGCAACTACTACTTCTACCCCGGTAGATCTTTCTTTGAATAAATCCTTACAGCAAGGCGACTTTGTTTCGCACGAAAAATTTGGTAAGGGGCAAATTGTTCTTTTAGAGGGTAATTGGCCTGAAACCAAGGCAACTATTCAGTTTGAAAAGGAAGGCTCAAAGAATTTACTTTTAAAATTTGCGCGCTTAAATAAACTCTAAACTGATTGTAATTTTTATTGTTTTTTTTTATATCTTTAATAAAATTAAAAATTTTATTATGCGTAAAAAATTACAATTAATTTGTTTGGCAATACTTACTTGTTTATTTATAAAAGCTCAAGCTCCTGTTGCAGGTTTTACATTAGCGGGTCAACCTTGTATCAATGGTGCTTTTGAGCCTACAAACACATCTACCGGAAGTCCGACATTAACTTTTGGTTGGTCAATATTTCCTGCAACCAATACTATTCTTCCTTCAGCAACTGCTGCTAGCCCAACAATTACTCTGGGCTCCGGAAATTATACAATTACTTTAGTTGCAACAAATTCTCTTGGTACATCCAGTTATTCGCAGGCTATCACCGGTGTTACAACCTGCCCTGCTTGTTTGGATACAATAAGGATGATAAAAAATATTGATACTTTAGCAAAATATGCCGCTTCCAACAATACTTTAGTTTTAGGCTGCCAGACTGGTTTTGCAGGCTTTTTAACAGGAACCAATTGTTATAAGGATAAAGAATTTGCTCAGTATTTTCCGCCGTCGAGTTACAGCAACACACCATTACCACAAGTAAATAGCGTAATTGTTTTGTTTGATAGTTTAGGCACGAGACCGGGATCATCTTCAACCGGTGTACCAATTTATTGCAAATTATATGGCGGCACAATGGGTGCAGGCCCCAACTCTTTGATCAATCAGGTATCTGATCTTTTAGGAACTATTGCCGGTGCAACAAATAAAACTGTAACAGTTAAATACTGTGGTAGTCCAACTTATACGTTTACCGGTTCAAAAATAATTCCATGGAAATTTAATTTTGGAGGAATAGTTGTTCCTACATCAGGATTTTTTGCTGCCGTGCAAACACCCTACTCTTCTGTGCTTGACTCTATAAGGATCTTTAGTAATACAAAAACCAATCTAAGTACAGACTCAAGCGGTTGGTTCTTACAATTTACCAACAACTGGAGAACTTTACGTTATGGCCGCAATGCAAAAGTACAGTTAGCTATTTTACCAATTATTGCCTGTCAGGCCATACAAGGTATTGAAGATCATAAAACAGATTTTAATTCTAACATTACTGTTATGCCAAATCCCGGCAACGGACAATTTAGTTTGATATTTACATTGTTGAAAATGGAAAATATAAACGTTAAAATAATTAATTCATTAGGCCAGGAGCTCTCCTCCGACAGGTTAGAGAATGTAGCCAATCATGTTATCAATATAGATCTAAGGAATAGGCCAACAGGAATTTACTTTATTGAGGTCAGCAATGGCAATGAAAAGGTCACAAAGAAACTGATCTTAACTAATTAATTTAAAGCCTCCTTTCCGGAGGCTTTTTTTGGCCATCGATTTAACAATAACAAATAAAATTAGCTGTCAGATCGAAAGGTAAATGTTTTACATTTGTTAATTATAAACCCATAAAATTAAATCATGACTAAAAATTACTTCAAATTATTTTCATTAACCGCGGCTGTTATTTTAACTGCCAGCTCGGTTAAGGCACAGTGCGTAACACCTCCAATACCAACTATAACAAGTAACGGTGCTTGTGGATCTTTTCCATTAACAACAACTTTAACAGCAACAGGTGCATCTACATTGCAAACCGGTTGGTATGCTAATGCGTTTGGTGGTAATGCAGTAGGTACAGGAAGTACTTACGCTACACCAAGTTTAACAGGAGCAACCGTTTATTACGCTGCACAATTAGCACCTACAACAACTGAATCATTGAGTTTGCCTCCACAGGCAAGTCCGTTTAGTGGTAATGCAAGGGGGTATTATTTTACTGCTCCAGTATCTTTTGTAATTACAGGTGTAAGGGTTCCTACGGATGCAAATTCTGGTAACGCTAGTGTTGCAATAGTTAAACTTCCGGTAGCACCGCCATTATTTTCTGCTGTAACAAATACTTTTGATGTATTGTATTTAGCACAAAATGTTGTTGGCACTGGTACTATGATGGTAAATATCCCTGTTTACGCCGGCGAAATTATTGGTGTGTTAGGTGTAAGGAACGATGTTAACTCATACGCTACTGGTCCATACACAGCTAATTTAGGAACTAATACTGTTACTGTAAGCCGAATGGGAATGCAATTTCCTTTATCTACAAATGCTCCACAAAGCTTATGGACAGAGGCATCAGGAAGCATCTCAAGAGTTGAGTTATACACAACTTTAGGTTGTTTAAATGCTTTAACTGCTTATACTGTAACTTCCAATCCAAGCCCAACAGTTTCTATCACTGGTGGTACAACAACTGTTTGTGCGGGAACACCTGTTAGTTTAACAGCTAATGGTGCTTCAACTTATACATGGAATACTGCTGCAACTACATCAAGTATTGCTCCTTCACCATCAGTTAACACAACTTACACTGTTACAGGCTCAAGCGCTGGAGGTTGTACTGCTACTGCGGTGCAAGCTGTTAGTGTAAATCCAAGTCCGGCAGTTAACGCGGTAAGCAGTACCAGTTTGTTATGCGTTGGTCAAACAGCAAGTTTAACAGCAAGCGGCGCTACGACTTATACATGGAATACAGCTGCAACTACAACTGTTATTGCGGTTTCTCCAACTGTAACTACTTCTTATACTGTAACAGGTACTAATGCATTAGGGTGCACAGCTACTTATGTAATTAATCAGGCAGTTTCTGTTTGTAGTGGTTTAAATTCAAATCAAAGTACAACTTCATCATTGGTTGTTTATCCAAATCCAACAAACGGTGCGTTCACTATTGAAATGGCGAACGGTTTTACAAAAACTATCAGTGTGATTGATGTTACTGGTCGCGTAGTTGTTGAAACTTCAAGCAACAACGATTCAATAAATTTAAACATCGGTAATTTAGCTAACGGTATTTATTATATTAACCTACGAAGCAATAATACTACACAGGTATTAAAGGTTGTAAAACAATAATAATTAATTTTGTTCTTTTAAAAGGCTCCTTAAAAATAAGGAGCCTTTTTTTTACACATATTTTTTATTTCCCCACAAAATCTAAAATTTTAGCAACGCATTGAGTTAAAAGTCATTTTGAATGAGTGAAAAAATTTGCGATGCAGATGCTTTTACCTAAATTTATCCATCGAAAAAAACTACTACATGATCAAAAAAATACTTATTTCAGGTTTTGCTTTTTTAAGCTGCACATTTTTAACCGCACAGAACGAAAAAAACACTGTGCCACCAAATCGTACCTGTGGTACCGAGATCCCTACACAACAATGGGATGAGTGGTTCAATAAAAAAGTTACCGAATACAAAGCGTATTTGGTTGCCAATAAAATTCAGGCTGCAAATTACACAATACCCGTAGTGGTTCACGTAATTCACTCTGGTGGTGCTATTGGCGTAGGCGATAATATTTCGCAGGCGCAGGTACAAGATCAAATTGCTATTATTAATGCAGATTTTGCAGGTACAGGAACTTTTGTTGCTAACTGCCCTCCGGTATTTCAACCAGTTATTGCTAACTCAAATATTACATGGTGTTTAGCTGTTACAAACCCAACAGGTGGTGCTATGACAGAGCCGGGCATTGACCGTGTTCTTGCAACTTCTATTACAGGTATTACTTCAGTTCCCGCCAGCGGTTTCGCTACAGGACCAATAAACAGTACAATTAAACCTGCTACTATCTGGGATCCAACAAAATATTGCAACATGTGGGTTTTAAAATTACAGAACGGCTTATTAGGTTACGCTACTTTTCCTGCAGGAACTACTTTACCGGGTGTTACCGGTGGAGGATCTGCAACAAACGATGGTGTTGTAATGGGACATAATTATTTTGGAAGTATTGGCAGCGCGGCCACATCAGCGCCTTACCACCTTGGCCGTACTACAACACATGAGTTAGGACACTGGTTAGGCTTACGCCATACCTGGGGAGACGGAAATTGTTTAACCGATTTTTGTGCCGATACACCTACTGCAAAAACATCCAACTTTGGTTGTAAAACACATCCTTACGGAACTAACCAATGCGGTGCAGGCACAAGTCCTAATGGTGAAATGACAATGAATTTTATGGATTACTCTGATGATCCTTGTATGTATATGTTTACTGTTGATCAAAGAACACGCATGCAAACAGCAATGAGCCAGGGAACTTACCGTACATTATTAGGTACACATGGTTTATGCGCAGCATCTAACCCAAACCCCGGACCGGCTGTTGCAGCTTTTAATTTAGAAAACCCTTGTGTAGGTTTACCACTTACACCAAACAATACTTCAAGCGGTGGACCAGCTCCAACCTTTGTATGGAGTGCTTCTCCAAACACAGTTACATTTTCGCCAAATGCAAACGTAGCTGCTCCCGCAATTACTTTTGGTAGCCCAACAACGTATACATTATTTTTAACTGCAACTAACTCAGTAAACGTTTCTAACACATCAATTGTTGTAGGACCACTTACTACCTGCCCAAAACCGGCTGTGTGTATTGATACGTTAAACATGATCGGAAATAATGATACATTAACCACTTATTCTGCACCAAATAATACGTTGATCATTGGCTGCCAAACGGGTTACGCCGGTTTCTTAACCGGAACAAATTGTTATAAGGATAAAGAATTTGCACAATACTTTCCTGCATCAACCTATAGCGATACACCTGTACCACAGGTAAACTCTGTTATCGTTCTGTTTGATAGTTTAGGAACAAAAGCGGGTCCTACCGGTGTTGGCACACAGATCTATTGTAAGATCTATGGCGGAACGGTTGGTTCAGGCCCTAATTCATTGATCGTGCAAAAAGGCGATAGTTTAGGAAAGATAGCTGCAAGTACAAATAAAACAGTTACTATAAAATATTGCGGCACTCCTAATTATACTTTTACAACAACAAAAATAATTCCATTTAAATACGACTTTGCTACTCCAATACAAATTCCTAACAGTGGTTTCTTTGCAGCAGTGCAAACCCCTTATGGTTCGTTACAAGATTCAATACACATCTTTTGTAATACAAAAACAAGTCCAAGTACCGACTCTAGCGCATGGTTATTACAATTTGGAAATAACTGGAGAACGTTGCGTTACAATAGAAATGCTAAAGTACATTTAGCTATCCTGCCACAAATTACCTGCAGGCCAATTGTTGGGATACAGGAAAATGTAAGTGTATTTAACTCTAACATTACTGTAATGCCAAATCCAAGCACCGGAAACTTTAGTTTAATATTTACATTACCAAAACAGGAAGATGTGAATGTGAGGATCTTTAATCCATTAGGACAACAGATCTCATCCGACAGGCTGGAGAACGTTACTAATAATATGATAAACATTGACCTTAGTAACAGGGCTGATGGTATCTATTTTATTGAAGTATCTAACGGAACAGAAAAAGTAATTAAGAAGATCATTATTACACGTTAAAAAATTAATATCTACCTTTAAACCCATCCCCAATAAGGATGGGTTTTTTGTTTTACAGATCTCAACATACTCATGATGTTTAAAAGAATTACGATTTTATTTTTAGTCTTTGTTGCTTTACAAAGCTGCATGCTAAAAAGTAAAATGACCAAGATCGTTACAGAGCATTACACCAAAAAAGAAGCTTTAAAACCTTTAACCAATACTAATGTAACCGTTAATACAGATGCGCTTCCAAGAATTCCCGGTTATTGCAGAAGCAGCTATCAGCGCTTTTATACAGTGCCGTTATTAGTGTATTTCTTTTCTAAAGAAGTAATTCGTTGCCAGGTAAGTCCAAACATTTATGTGAACGCAACCAATAAAGAAATAAATAAATTGTTAGAGAGTAATAATGAAAAGCTCGATAACAAGCAACTAGAGATAACGTTTACTAGTTTACCAAACGCATTTAATCATAGTTACAAAAATCACTTTATTGCTGTACAGTTCTTATTTTTCGGTTTCACGATCTCAACCAACAAAAATGAGATGTATTACCCCATTGGTTTTATTAAATTAAATTATGTACTTAGAGATAAGACCACGCAAAACATTCTTAAACAAGGCGAGTTAAGCGAGCAGATACAAAATTTGTACTTAAAAAAAGAATACTATCAAAGCAGAAAAAACTTTGTTGAAGATTTTGTAACTTTATATGATAATAACACAACCAATGCCTGCCAGCTTATTGCGCAAAAACTGGTTAACGAACTTTAGAAACTATGAAACTATACTCAATAAATACCGGACATTTTAAATTAGATGGTGGCGCCATGTTTGGCGTGGTACCAAAATCGTTATGGAACAAATTAAACCCGGCCGACGATAACAATATGTGCAGCTGGGCCATGCGTTGTTTATTGATTGAAGATAACGGCCGCCTTATTTTAATTGATAATGGCATGGGCAATAAGCAGGATGCGAAGTTTTTTGGTTATTATTATTTACATGGCAACGATACCTTAGAAAAATCGTTGAATAAATATGGTTTTACCAGCGATGATATAACGGATATGGTATTGACGCATTTGCATTTTGACCATTGCGGCGGAAGTATAAAATACAATAGTGACAGAACGAAACTAGAACCTGCTTTTAAGAACGCTAAATATTACAGCAACAAAAAGCATTGGGACTGGGCCATAAACCCTAACCCACGCGAGAAAGCAAGTTTTTTAAAAGAGAACATTTTGCCTATACAAGAAAGCGGGCAATTAAATTTTATTGACAGCAATACAGAATTAATACCCGGACTAACTTTTTTAGAAGTTAACGGACACACAGAGGCCATGATGTTGCCAATAGTTAATTATAAAGACACGACGATTGCTTATATGGCCGATCTTATACCAAGTGCCGCGCACATACCCCTGTCCTACGTAATGGCTTACGATATGCGCCCACTGGCAACGATGCAGGAAAAAGAACTGATCTTAAATAAAGCCGTAGAAAACAATTGGAAATTATTTTTTGAGCACGATAATACAATTGAATGCGTAAGCCTTGAGAAAAATGAAAGAGGCGTTAGAAAAAAAGATAGTTTTTTATTGAGTGAGATATAAAAATAACCCTTTACTATAAATTGTAGCCACACCTTTTTTATTTTGAATTTACATTTACATTATGAATGTAACTTTAGAGCGCTTATGGCATAAAGAAAAAGATTGCCTTGCTGTGAAATTTAAATATGATGTTGTAATAGCAAATCAAATAAGGAAATTTGATGCTGCTCGTTGGAGTTATACTCACAAGGCCTGGCTACTACCATACAGTCAGCATCATGTAAACGAGGTTTGTAAATTATTAAATAACGAACACTCTATCATCTTTAAAGACGACCTAAAAGCAATTGAAATTCCAAAAACCAATAAAGAGTTGCAACTAGTTAATGCTTTGGCAGGACTAAATGAAGACACTCAGAAAAAAGTAAAAGAGTTTGAGAACTGGATGCAGTCTAAAAGATACAGCAGCAGTACAATTGGAACTTATACAGATGCACTTAAAACTTTTTTGCGCTTTTATGCTAACAAAGCGGTTTCTGAAATAAATAATAACGATGTAATTATTTTTAATAACGAATATATTTTAAAAAATAAATTCTCAGCCTCGTATCAAAACCAGGTTGTTAATGCTATCAAATTATTTTTTAAGACTATTGAATTAAAAAGTATGGAAACAGAATTGGTTCACCGTCCAAAAAGAGCCTTAGTGTTGCCAAATGTATTAAGTAAGCAAGAAATAAAGCTGATCTTAACAGCACAAAAAAACATTAAACATAAAACCATGTTGAGTTTAATTTATAGTTGTGGCTTGAGGCGAAGCGAATTATTAAACCTTAAGCTAAAAGATATTGACTCTAAGCGCGGCCTTGTTATAATAAGACAAGCTAAAGGCAAAAAAGACCGTATTACGCCTTTGTCAGAAAAAATATTAGTATTGCTTCGCGAATATTTTGTTGCGTATAGCCCAAAAGAGTGGTTATTTGAAGGGCAAAGCGGTGTTGGACAATATGATGAGCGCAGTTTGGCCAGCGTTTTAAAACAGGCCCTTGAAAAAAGTAAAATTAATAAACCGGTAACCTTGCATTGGTTAAGGCATAGTTACGCTACTCATTTGTTGGAAAATGGAACTGACTTACGCTACATACAAGAGATCTTAGGCCATAGTCGAAGCACAACTACAGAGATCTATACCCATGTAAGTAATAAAAGTATTCAAAAGGTAATCTCACCGTTTGACAGCTTGTAGAAATTTAAAAAAACTGAGGATGAAAGAAGATGATAAAAATATAGTCCCTGAGGAGGTTTTGTTAAGCAAAATTTATTTTATAAGAAAAGAAAAAGTAATGTTGGATAAAGATCTGGCCTTGCTGTATGGTGTTAAGCCGATCAGATTGCGCGAACAGGTAAAACGCAACATCGGTAGGTTTCCGGAGCATTTTATGTTTCAATTGAATAAGCATGAAACTGAGATGTTGGTATCGCAAAATGCGATACCTTCATTAAAACACCTAGGTGGTTATTTACCTTATGCTTTTACCGAGCATGGCGTGCTAATGCTTGCCAACGTTCTAAGAAGTGAAAGAGCCATAAGCGTTAGCATACGAATAATAGAGCTATTTGTTAAATTGCGTAAATTAACTATGAGCCAGGATGAGCTGCGGCTTGAGATAGAAAGGATAAAACGAAAAGTGGACAACCATGACAAGAACATTGAGCTTGTTTTTAGTTATTTTGATGAGTTAGCTGAAGGAAAGAAAAAAAGCCAGACTAAAAGGCGAATTGGTTTTAGAATAGGTAAAAAATAAGCCCAAAATGATTAAATTAGCATTACCAAAAAGGATGGAAAAACCATCCTTATCCTGCAAAAACAGCAAGATAAGGATGAAAAAATCAGTCCTATAAGGTAGTTAGCAGCAAGTGGAGGGACAGGTCCCGACAGACAAGACCTTCAGACAAAGGCCAATTGATTAAAATAATTGACCAGTTACAAAGTCAGACGGACTCATAAGTATTTTGACTGCTGAGCTAACTTTAAAATTTTGTATATTTGAGTTATACCGACTTACATGAGGCATTACATTATAATAGGTATTCTTTCGATTTTCATTTTTTCAGAATGTAAAAAGGATAATAATAATCCATCATCTGGTGGTCTTCCTTGTCATTGTCCTCCGGCTTGTCCTAACCCTCCTACGCCAATAACAGACACCAATATGCTGAAATGCAAATTCAAGGCTGGAACTTTTTGGGTTTTTAAGGACTCCCTCACAAACAACATCGACACGCTTTTGGTTGAAAGTCTTAGTTCATATTCAAATGGCGTTCCAGGTATTCCCGGCTCCTATTGTCCGGTTGAAAGGCTTTCAATGAAAACTGTATTCAAAAATGACACAGGAAATGTTCTAATTCACTTCACTTACGTAATTACTAATGATGGTTTCATTTTAAACAACGATTTCTTTTGGGTCGCCGGTGCACAACCACTTCCATATGCATTTAATTCGTTCAATGTTGGCACGACCTACAAGACCTGGGATTCATTGTTTGTGTTTGATCGGTATTACAAAAAAGTTGGTGAGTCTTACGCCGTACAATTCACAAGTACTGAATATATAAATAATCCTACGCGCATGTATTGTCAAAGCTTTAAAAGCTACTTTAACACGGAGTTCGGATTTCTTCAATTTGATCTTCGAGACCGTTTGACTGGACTGCTGACTGGAAGAAGAAAAATAATTGCAAGGAACATCATAAGATAAACTTTGTGCCGCCACCTTCTGCTAACCAGCAAGCAAAAGTAAGCGGGCAGACTCGGTCATCGTTCGCGCGCAAGAAAGCGGCAGACAATTTGTTTGCGGCTCACTAATAAAGTAAGTATCTTTAAATAACCTTTTGTAGGTAAAGTAAGTTGATGCTTCGAAAGCCCGCCTACTCTTGCTTGCAAAACGTTAGCAGGCATAACCGCAGACGACGAATCCTAAGATATTTAAGTTGACAATGAGTCATGAGTTTTATATATATCTCCTAATTGACCCTCGCACCGACAAAGTTTTTTACGTTGGAAAAGGTAAGGGCAATCGAATGTATGAACACAAAACAGAAGCCCTAAAAAAAAGACACTACAATAAACATTTAGAAAATACAATTCTTAAAATTCTTTCTCTTGGCCTAACAGTAAAATACTCAAAGGTTTTTATTAGTGAAAGCGAAGCGGACTGTTTTATAAAAGAAATTGAAACCATTTTATTCTTTGGCCTCGACAATTTGTGTAATTTGACAGAGGGAGGAGAAGGCTCTTCGGGTTATAAACATACGGACATAGCATTAGAAAAAATGCGTGAAAATGCATTTAAAAGAAATTGGGTTGGCGAAAAAAATCCAAATTACGGGGGCGGACATTGGACAGAAGAAACGAAAAAAAGATTTAGTGAATTTCAAAAACTAAGTATGCTAGGAGAAAAAAATCCTTTCTTCGGCAAAAAACATAATGACGCTTCTCGTTCCAAAATGAGTGAATTTCACTCTGGTAAAATTCTGACCGAAACTCATAAAAAGAAAATTAGTGACAATAATGCATTCAAAGGAAAGAAAAGACCTGATCATTCGGTAAAAATGTCGGGTGAGAATAATCCTAAGGCTAAATTGACACTCGAAAAAGTAATTGCAATACGGACTAAATATAAATCAGGGACAACCTCATACAGTAAATTAGCGAACGAATATAAAGTCGACAAATCAACAATCGCAGACATTATAAAAGAGAATATTTGGCGGACATAAAACTGTGTGGCGGTTACGACCTGCTAACAGCAAGCCATGGCGCAATGCGGGCGGACGTGCAAGGCTTTTGCAAATTTAAGGTCGCTTCGCGGACTGACATTTTCATTTTGCAAAAGACTAAAAAACACATATCTTTAAAAAAACGTTTCGGCAGACAGTGTTCCATTAGCGCACTGCGCAAGCTTGCCAAACGTTATAGGTAACCAGCCAGACGACGATAAAACTGACAACTTGGAAAGAGACTATTCACATATCGACACTAAAAAAAGTATTTTGACGGGTAGTTTGCGGTTTAAAGACAGCTTTTTAAATATCGCAAACGCATTAATTATTATTTTATTTTTTTCATTTTTAGTTGGCATTTTTATATTCTCAATAAATAGACAACTTCACGACAAGACTGTTTCGGTTGACTATACATACTTAATACTAAAAATTATTGCCATCATAATTTTCTCATATGTGGTATTCCGCAAACTGACAGAAAAAAAGCTGTTTAAAATCAAAACGAATTTACCTAAAGACAAATCTCGACAACTAATTGACGACTACTTCACACGACTTAAATATAGAAGTTGGAATAGCTCAAAAGACATGGCAAGCTACTCGGACAGCTCAACTTTTATAGGTACTTATAATTATTTCATCATACCTCTAGACAATGAAGTTTTATTTACTGTAATTAAAGATCAAAACAGACTTCCTCTTCCTGCTATAATTACACTTTGGACAACTCGTAGCGACCTAAAAAGGGTATTAAGCAGATGTAAGCTCCCCCAAAAT
>DDPF01000004.1 GCA_002342065.1 Bacteroidetes bacterium UBA2475
TCAACTATGATGGTCATTGTTGAAGTTGAAGTAGCACAAACACCATTACCAATTTCCCATTGTAAAATATTTGTTCCAAGCGACAATCCCGTAACCGTTGTGTTATTTAAATTAGGATTTGTAATTGTAGCTGTTCCCGATAGAACGGACCAAGTACCCGTTCCTACTGCAGGACTATTACCATTTAATGTTGTAGTTGGTGAAGAGATACAAAGTGTTTGATTAGATCCAGCGTTCGCTGCAGTGGGATTTGCATTAACTGTTATTGTTACATCTGAAACAGAAGTGCAGGTTCCGCTTGTAATTGTCCACTCAAAAACATTTGCACCCACAGCCAAAGCCGTTATGCCCGTTGTTGGTGATAAAGAATTTGTAATTGTTCCTCCACCTGAAATTAATGACCATGTGCCGACACCAGCCGTAGGTGTATTGGCGGCCATAGTAAAAGTTGTTGCGCAAATAGTTTGACTAGCGCCTGCAACAGAAACATCAGGAGGAACACATGAAGTTGTACTGTAAGTAATAAAAGTTGAACCGATCTTACTGCTTTCGTATGTTGCCTGAATATATTCGGGAGTGCGAATAACATTAGAAATTCTGATCTCATCAAGATCCCCATCAATATCACGTGTTGCGGTTTCATGAGATTCTCCAATTTGCAATGTGGACAAACTTCCTCCTGCAGCAGCGGGAACAGTATAAGTAACATCTGTCCCGAGCTGAACTCCATCCAGATAAAACCGGACCAATGTGTTTGCATCATCCCTTACAGCTGCAACGTGGTACCATGTGTTTGCAACTAAGGTAGTAGTTACATTTGAAACAACCACATCATTCACTCCTGCGCCATGTTCCCAAAACATTCGAAGTGTATTTGTACTTACACCGGCACCATTGTAGTTGAATGAATAAGCCAGGTTGTCCGAGCCTCCAACTTCTCCCAGAGCGCCATATGAAATAAACAAATTATCATTTGCTACAAGCTGAACGGTTTCAAAATTAACCCAGGACTCCAGTGTAATATCACCATTAATTAAGAGTCCTGCATTTCCTGGAGCCTGCAACTTTTCTACAGTTTCAATATCACGTCCGTCAGCCGCAACAGCAACTGTTTCGTTTAAAGTTCCTGTAGCTGTAAAATTATTTGCGTTTGCAGTTGCATCATTTAAATTATTATTGTTAAGATGATATGCAGCTATAAAATTTGAATCCCAGGTTGAAGTAGTAGAAGGATCTACGGATACTGTGCCATTTCCAAAATACAAATAAAAATCTGTATTGACTGTTGCACTAAGTAATGGAATCTGAACCCAAGCTACGAGCTCACCTGTAACAGGATCGTACCTTTCAACTTGATGGTTAATAAGAGTTGTACCATTTGATGATGTGAAAACAATATCAAAACCACTAATGTTAGTAACCTTACCACCACTAGTTGTATGTCTAAGATCATTATCAGTAAGGCGAACTAGTACCGGAAAATTTACAAGATTGGTTGTTCCAACAGAGATCTGTGCTTCCTGTGTAGTAAGCTTTTTAAAATAATTGTATCCGGGAACAATAGCAAATGCATTGCAAACACTGAAAAAAGCGAAAACCAGAATAGCATAGAATACTATTCCTCTTTTTTTAGAAGATATGCGAAACGGCCTGATACTCTGATTTTTAACAGTTATAAAGCTAAAACATTTTATGGATAATTGAGCAATTTTTAGATAAAAAAATCAACAAGAAATATAAAATAAAAAATATAAATAATTGATTATCAAATAATTGTAAAAATGGAAATTTGCTTTACTCATTGGTAGTAGCTAAAATGAATTTTTTGTCGAAAAAATCTAAAACGAAATAGAAAATATATGGGGAAATACTCTTCCATAATGAAGGATGCAGAAATAAAAAAAGGAAAAAAATTATTTCCCGAATTCTTGTTTTAACTCTGCTAAACTTAATGCATTTAAACAAAATTCTTTGCTTAACATGCCTTTTCTTGCTGCACAAACGCCGTAGTACATATCGTGGAAACCCTCTCTGTGATGAGCATCCGGGTTAATTGAAATTTTTACATTCTTTTCGAGACAATACCAGATCCATCGCCAATCAACATCTAAACGATAGGGATGCGCATTTAATTCCACACTCACTTTATTTGCAGCACAGGCATCAATTACTTTTTTATGATTGATAGGATAGCCCGGACGAGCCAGCAGCAAGCGTCCCGTGGGATGACCTAAAATGGATGTGTAGGGATTTTCGATCGCTTTGATCAATCTTTCTGTCGCTTTTTCTTCATTCATTTTTAAATTTGAATGAATAGACGCTACAATAAAATCAAAAGTTTTTAAAATTTCTTCCGGATAATCCAAAGAACCATCATTTAAAATATCACTTTCAATTCCTTTTAGAACCGTAAAGTTGCTAAACGTTAGGTTCAATTTGTCGATCTCATTTTGCTGTTCTAAAACTTTTTCGATTGGTAAACCATTAGCGTAAAAAGCGGATTTTGAGTGATCGCAAATCCCTAAATATTCATAACCAAGATCCTTGCAATAGCCCGCCATTTCTGATAAAGTATGGACCCCATCGCTGTACGTTGTGTGATTGTGAAGTATACCTTTCAGATCTTCCATTTCAATTAATTTTGGAATATCATGGTTCAAAGCAAGATCAACTTCATTCAACCCTTCGCGCAATTCCGGTTCAATATATTGCAAATTTAACGCGCTATAAATTTCTTCATCATCAAAAAATTCGGTTGAATCCAAACCGACAAAATTTATTTTTTCAAGATGCTCTGCCGTCGATGTCAGTTCAACATATTTGTAAAAAAATTCGGCGGGTTCGCATAAAATAAAATTTATTTTTAATGGAATTGTTTTTTCAAACGATGAAATATCTGCAGAAATTTCTCCATCCACCAATATCTCAATTTTATCAATTATCTCGCATTTCCTTGCCAGTTGGCCAACTGCGGCCACCTGTAATTCATTTTGCCGCTCCGAAATAAATTCTATTAAATTTTTTACAGGTTTTTCTAACGAGGCATAATGAAATTTATTATTGTTAGCCAATTTAAATTCTATGCTCAATTTTATTGCCGCTTGCGTTTTTTCGCCAAAACCTTTTAATGTGGTTAAACGATTTTCGTTACAGGCATATAACAATTCGCCAACGCTTTCAAGATTTAATTCTAACCAAAGCTGTCGTACTTTTTTTGGTCCAAGGCCTTTGATACCAAGCATTTCAACTACACCCAGCGGTGTTTTTTCATAAAGCTCTGTTAATTCTTTTGTTGTGCCGGTAGTTAAAAGTTCATGAATTTTTGCCGCAATACTTTTTCCAATTCCTTCCACCAAAGAAATTTCTTCCTGCGTTTTTCCTTGAAAATCGTATCTTAATTTATCTAATTTATAGGCTGCTGCCGCAATTGATTTTATTTTAAATGGATTTTCATTATGAAGCTCCATCAATTTGGCGGTTACTTCTAACGCGTTTGTTATATCGTCGCTATTCATTGTGCAGCAAGGCTTTTGCGATGGCCAGGTCAAATTGATCGGTTATCTTTATGTTCTCAATATTGCCTTCCACAAGATTTATTTTTTCACCTATAGATTCTAAAACGGTAGCGTCGTCAGTAAACGAAGAATTGTATTCCTGCAAAAAAGCTTTTTTAATTTTTGAAGCTAAAAAACATTGCGGCGTTTGAATTATTTTGTAATCGCTCCTATTTACAGCAGAATTTTTTTCGGCACTTACAGTTCTTAAACTTTCGTTTATTGCAACAACAGGCACTGCGTTTCCTTTTTCTTTTGCTGCATCAAAACAATTCTTAATAGTTTGAAGAGAGACTGAGGGCCTTGCTGCATCATGGATGCCAACGATCGCGTTTTCATCATTAACCAAAGCCAATCCATTTTTTACCGATTGAAATCGCGTATCGCCACCGAGAACGATGCTAATGTTTTTTTTACCAGGAATATGTTTTGCGATTAATTCATCGAGGTAAGTCTTAAAATCGCGATGTACACTAATAATTATTTTAATGGCCGGATCGTATTTTAAAAAGATATTTATGGTCCTTATAATAATAGCTTCGCCGTTAATTTCTATGAATTGTTTTGGTGTGGTACTCTGCATGCGGGTTCCGGTGCCCCCTGCTACTATTATTACAAATTTTTGATCCACAAATTAAAATTAAGTACAATTATAGTAATAAAAAAATCCCAACCTTTTTGGCCGGGATCTTTTTTGAAATTTTATATTTTATTTCTTAGTTAGTTTATCTAACGGAATTAAATAGGTTGTAGTTGCATTAATGTAGTTCATTGGATTTTCAGGTAAATTACGAACGTTCTTTTGCTCTAACCTGAAATTCTCATCATAAAAAATTGGCATGAAAGGCGCGTCATCTAACACAACTTGCTCTGCTTTTGATAATAACGCAAAACGTTTTGCTTTATCTGGCTCAACACGCGCAGCCATAAACAATGAGTCGAATCTTGCATTTTTATAACGGAAGAAATTGATATAAGATTTTTCTGTTGCGTTTGCAGGAACGTGTTTACCATAAAATAAGGTCAAGAAAGATTCCGGATCCGGATAATCGCTAACCCATGCAAAACGGAAGAAATCTGATTTACCACCTTGAATGTTCTCGATATGTTCAGCAAATGGAACAGTATTGATGTTTACAGTAACGCCTAAGTTCTCTTTCAACATTTTTTGAATTACCTCGGCAATTAAGATATTTCTATCTCCACCGCCACTGTTTATCTCTAATGTTATCTCCGGAAAACCTTTGCCATCAGAATAACCAGCGGCTTTTAATAATTCTTTTGCTTTTGCCGGATCGTAAGTATATCCTTTTAAAGATTTGTAATCGTAACCTTCTTTTTCAAATGCTTCAGTGTAAGGTACCATTCCGTAATCCGCAGAAGTTCCTTCGCCTTGAATTGTAAAGTCGGCTATTTTATGACGATCGATAGCGTAGTTAAATGCTAAACGCACATCTTTTTTTGCGAATACAGGATTGGCCTGTAAGTTAAAACCAAAGAAATTTGTATTTAATGCAGTTGAAGAAACGATATCAAATTCAGGATTATTGCTTTTTGCGTTTCCTAATTCGCCCATAAATTCATGGAACATTTCAACAGGAATACGGTAAACCATATCTAAATTACCACGTTTAAATTCAAGGATCTCAGATTTTTTATCACGAATGAATGACCATTTTATTCCATCTAAATAAGGAAGTTTATTTCCGTGTTCATCATAAGCCCAATAAGCCTGATTTTTTTTCATGATAATTACTTCGCCTTCTTTCACAGTCTCAACAAAGAAAGGACCAGTACCAACACATTTTGTGCGCATATCTGCACCGTATTTTGTAACCGCTTCTTTAGGATAAACATAACAGCCCGGCATTGCTAACAGGTTTAAAAAACTTCCATCAGGATGAATTAATTTTATTTTTAAAGTGGTATCGTTTACAACCGTTACACCTTTAACACCAGTAGCTTTACCGGTTTTCGACGCTTCAAAATTTTCGTTTGCTCCAAGCACGCGGTCTTTTAAAGTAATATCAAATTGATTGTTATTTGGATCTTGTGTACAAAGTTTATCTAAACAATATTTTACATCAGTTGCGGTTGCCATTCTGCCTTTACCTTCTGGAAAACAAGGATCATCATGAAATTTAGCGTTACCTCTTAAATTAAAAACGTATTCTGTTTGATCTTCACTAACCTCCCAGCTTTTTGCAATTCCGGGCATTAAAGTAAGATCTATTTGGTTATATTTTAACAAGCCTTCATAAACTTGTGAGCCTATATGGAAACTGTTTATCTCGTTGATCGCAATGGGCATAAGGCTTTTAATGTTTTCAACTTCATTTAACCTTAATATTCCACCCATGTAAACTCCTCCTTTTGCTTCGGAAGTATCACTATTGTTATTTTTTTTATCGCCTCCGCAAGAGGTTAGCAATAATGTGAGAGAGATAGAACTAAATAGAAATAATTTATTCATAGTGATTTAATAACAAAGTTTTGAACAACAAATATAGGTTTTTGATTGATTTTTGCTAATTTTTTTGCCGAAAATGTGTAAAATTTATTTTTTATTCGATTTCAAGTAAAACAGGACAATGATCGCTATGCACTGCATCCGCCAAAATCACCGATCTTCTAAGCCTTGCAGCAAGATTATTGGATGCTAAATTGTAATCAATTCGCCAACCTAAATTCTTTGAACGTGAACCTGCCCTGTAACTCCACCAGCTATATTGGTGGGGCTCCTGGTTAAAATGCCTGAAAGTATCAATAAAACCGGTATTTATAAATTGCTCCATCCATTCACGCTCCTCCGGCAAAAAACCGCTGGTATTGGCGTTTGACTTAGGATTATGAATATCTATTGCCTTATGGCAAATGTTAAAATCGCCACACAAAATAAGGTTGTTATGCGTTTTTCTTAACTCGCTTATATAATGGTTAAAATCTGATAACCATTTCATTTTAAAACCCTGGCGCAAGTCACCACTACTGCCGCTTGGGTGATAAACACTCATAATGGAGATGTCGTCAAAATCAATACGTAATACCCTGCCTTCATCGTCGTAATGCTTGATGCCACAGCCATACACGACATTTTTCGGTTCTTTTTTTGAGAAAATGGCTACGCCACTATATCCTTTTTTTTGTGCGGGATACCAGTAATGATGGTAGCCTAATTCTTCAAACTCAAAAACACCAACCTGTTCGGGGGTTGCCTTAACTTCCTGTAAACACAGCACATCGGGGTTGGTAGCCCTTATCCAATCCAGCAAACCATGACCCATGGCAGCTCTTATTCCGTTAACATTATAGGTAATTATTCTCATTTATTGTATTGTTGCAATTTTACTTGAAATAAAAGAAAAAGGCAAACTTATTTTGCAGTAAAATATACGGCTGCTAAGTAAATTTTATTTATTTTTATGATTCAACTTTTTTATCCATGAAAAAATTTACACAGCATTTTCTTGCAACAATTATTCTTTTAGTTAGTCAAAATCTATTTTCGCAACGCGATAAAGATGAAACCGATCCTTTATTTACAAGCGCTTTTGAAAAGTTTGAAAAAGGAGAATACAAAGAATCGTATAACGATTACACAGCCTACTTAACCAAAAAACCTAACGATAATAATGCGTTATATAATAGAGGTTTGTGCGCTTACGAGATGAAAGATTATAAAGACGGCATTACTAATTTTAGCAAAAGTATTTATAGCGGTAGAAAAAAACATGATGCCTTTTACGGCAGAGGTTTATGTAATTACAAATTAAAAAATTACAAACTAGCAATTGCAGATTTTGACACTGCTATATCATATAAGCCGGATTACGCCAGGGCACTTACCTTTAAAGGGGCTGCATTAAAAGAACTCGCAAATTATAAGGAGGCTTTACCGGTTTTAAATAAAGCAGTAGAATCTGATCCGGCTTATGAAAGCGCTTATTATTATCGCGGTATTATAAAATATTATTTAGAAGATTATGATGGCGGTCTTGCAGATTGTAATAAAGCATTATCTATTCACTCTTATTATGATACCTATTTCTGGCGCGGACTTATTTATCTTAGTTTAAAAAAATATAAAGAATCTATTACAGATTATGATACAGTAATACACCACGACCCAAAATATGCAACTGCTTATTATAACAGAGCAATAAGTTATTATGAATTAAAAAATTACGAAAAAGCTTTGTCTGATAATAATAAGTCTATTGAACTAGATGCCGCAAAACCTGAAGCATATTACAACCGAGCGCTTTGTAAATTTGAATTATTTAAATACAAAGAAGCGGAGCCTGATTTTAACGCTGCAATAGATCTTAAACTCGATGATTCTAAACATTATTTATGGCGTGGTGTAAATTATTATTACCAGGATAAATTTTCTGAGGCGATGAGTGACCTTAACATGTCATTGCAAAAAAATAACAAAAATGAAACGGCATATTACTACCGCGCCATCGTTAAATATGCTCAGCTAGATGATAAGGGTGTAATTGAAGATTGTACTTCTGCCCTTGCAATAAAAAAATCGCACGATACCTATTACCAACGTGGTATTAGTAAATACATGTTAAAAGATTATACCGGTGCTATTGAAGATTTTAACGAGTCGTTAAAAATAAAGCCAGATTATAAATTAGCGTTATTAGAAAGAGGTGTTACTTATTATCAAACCGAAAAAGATGCTTTAGCATTAGCTGATCTTAGTAAAGTTATTGAATTAGATCCGAAAAGTGGAAGAGCTTATTATTTTAGAGGGAAACTAAAAAAATACATGAGCGATGTTCCAGGATCTTGCGCAGACTTAAAACAAGCGCAGTCATTAAAATATGCCAAAGCAGAAGAAGAGTTAATTAAGAATGGTTGTAAATAATAAAATATTATTTACACTTTTATACTAATAAACGTTACATCATCAATCTGCTCGTTATCGCCCTTCCAGTTTAAAAAATATTTTTTTATTTCTTCTTCCTGAACGGATAATTGCAGATCAACGATTTCATTTATTTTTTGCTCTACATTTTTTACTTTCAGTTTTTTGTTTTTTGGTCCGCCAAACTGATCAGGATAACCATCAGTAAAAGTATAAATTATATCGCCTTCATTTAACTGCATATTGAAGTTAGCAAAAGGCACATCCTGTCGCGGACCTTTACCCACGGGCATTTTATCGCTTTTATATTCAGTTAATACTTTTTCATTTTTATGCGAAATAAAAAAACGACTGTTTGCTCCTGCGTAATTTAATATTTTTGTCTTGTTATCCAATACACAAACCAAACCATCTAATCCATCCTGGCTATCGCCAATAAGTGTTTGAATTAATTTTTTCCGCAATACATTTAAAATGCCAGCCGCATCCAATGTTTTTTCTTCGTGAATTATTTCATTTAAAAACGAAATGCAAATTAAACTCATAAATGCGCCCGGCACGCCATGGCCTGTACAATCGGCTGTGATATAAATAAACAGGTCGCGCTTATCATCTTTAACAGTATGAGCCCAATAAAAATCACCACTTACAATATCCTTTGGGGCGAAGAAAATAAAATATTCCTTTTCGCGGCCAGCAAAAACAGCACGGGCAGGCAAAAGGGCATTCTGAATATTCTTAGCATAATTGATGCTATCATTTATTTCGGTTTGCTTAACTTTTAATAGTGAATGTTGTTTGGTGATGATCTCGTTTTGCTTCTGTTTTTCTTTATTGCTTTTAAAGAATGTGTAAGCAAAAAATGCAACTACTGATAAAAACAAAACCAATAGAGTAATAATAACCGTTGTGCGTTTAGAAATGGCCTCTTGCTTTTCCTGCTCATATTTTACAGCTATCTCGGCTTGTACTCTTTTTAAACTGTCCTGCTTTAATTTTTGGTCTGTTTCATAATCTAATGTAAGCGTTGCAATTTCTTCTTTCTTTTTATCGCTATACATGCTATCGTTAACTGCGTAATAAATTTCGAGATAGGTCATTGCTTTTTTATAATCCTTCTTCTCGGTGTACACATCCTTTAATCCCATTGCTGCACGTTGTTTAAGAGAAAGATTCCTCATACTATCTGCCAATAAATAAGCTTTATCAAGATATGAGTGAGCTAAAGAAGTATTTTGAAGTTTAAAATAAGTCTTACCAATATTTATATAAGATTCTACCACTCCGGTAAAGTTGGCTTTACCTTTAATACGCCATGCAACGCCCTGCTGATAATATTTTAAAGCCGCAGAATAATCTTTCTTATTATAATATGCAGTGCCCAGATTGTTATATGATTGACCGATCCATTGCAAATTTTTAATTCTTTCTCGGATCTCGCGGCTTTTAGAAAAATAATAAATTGCCGAATCGGGCATATTAAGTTCAAGATAACAATTACCTGTGAGGTTGTAAATGTTTGATTCAAGTATTTTACTTGGCTGAACTGTTGCCGCACTTAACAACCATTGCAAACTACTTTTATAAGAAGAGGTTTGATCTAAAAAAGAAAATATCAATGTGCGTTTTAAACGCAGGTTAACATAATTGGAATCAGTTTTGTGCTCGGGTAAAAATTTAAAAGCGTTATTTATGTTTTCTAAAGCGCGGGATAAATTTTCCCTAAATAAATATGTTGTTCCTAATCTACCATAGGCAACACCTTTTAGACTATCGTTATTTAATTCTTCACTAACTCTTATTGCATCATAATAAGAAGAGACTGATTCTTTAATATTATTTTCAGAATAAAACACAGCGGCTTCGGCCAATTTAAAATAATATTTATCGAGTTGAGAACTGGTTTTTACGCCAAGCTCTTCTAACTTTTTATGCTTCGTAAGCGAATCGAGTTCGCGTGCATTGAATTGAATAAATTCAGACTGTTGAACTATCGTTTGTGAGAATGAAAAAAAATAACAGCTCATTAAAGAGAAAACTACTATTTTTTTAAAGCCATTCATTAATCTAATGTAGTAAATCTTTCCATAAAAAAAGCCATTCGATAATTGAATGGCTTTTAATAATATTATGTATTATGAATTACTTTTTGTCTTGCCCTGCCTCTAATGTAATTTCAATTCTTACATCTTCGCCTAAGCCGCCGCCTTCGCCAATACCATAATCTAAACGCTTAATAATTGTTTCGCCTTCAAATCCTGCTACATCAACTTTTTTACCTTCCCATTCTTGCGCTGAAGTACCAACATAATTAAAGCGTAATTCGCAATCTTTTGTTACGCCTTTCAACGTTAATTTACCCTTTGCAGTGTAAGCATATTTACCCGACTCGGCAGTATTTTTTTCTACACTTGTTGCTTCAAATGTTGCTTTTTTAAATTTAGCTACATCAAAAAACTCAGGCTTATCTTTTAAGTGTGAGTCACGGTAAGAATTTTGTGTACTGATACTTGCCATATCCATTTGAATGAAAATTTTTGGTCCGCTTGCATTATCAAAATTCACATAACCGCTATCTACATTAATAGTTCCACGTGTATCAGTTACAATATGTTTAATGCTGAATGCAACAGAACTGTGTGCGCCATCTACAGCAAAATTTCCCTTTACTTCGGCAATGTCTTTTACATTAGCGGCTAAAGCGCTATCTAATTGCGCTTTTGAATTAAAGTTCATTTCAACACCATTGATGTTTAATTTATATTGTTCTTTAATTACAGTTCCTTCATGGCCACCTTCAACACCAACAACTGCGATATACGGAGCGATAACCAAAGAAACGATACTCATTAATTTAATTAAGATATTCATTGATGGACCAGAAGTATCTTTGAAAGGATCACCTACAGTATCGCCAGTAACTGATGCCTTATGTGGCTCAGATTTTTTGTAGAACATCTCACCATTAATTAAAACACCTTTCTCAAAAGATTTTTTTGCATTATCCCATGCACCACCGGCGTTAGATTGGAAGATACCCATTAACACACCGCTAACCGTTACCCCTGCTAATAAACCTCCTAATACTTCTGGTCCGAATATAAAACCAACAATTACAGGCGTAATTAAAGCAATAGCACCCGGCATCATCATTTCACGAATAGACGCTTTTGTTGAAATAGCAACACATTTTTCGTATTCAGGTTTTGCTTTATATTCCATAATACCCGGGATCTCGCGAAACTGGCGACGGACCTCTTGCACCATATCCATTGCTGCTTTACCAACCGCCTGGATACATAATGCTGAGAAAATAAATGGGATCATACCACCCACAAATAAACCTGCTAATACAGGCGCTTTGTAAATATCAATTGCAGAAATTCCTGCAATACCTACGAAAGCTGCAAATAAAGCTAACGACGTTAAAGCTGCAGAAGCGATTGCAAATCCTTTTCCTGTTGCTGCTGTTGTGTTACCAACCGCATCTAAATTATCTGTACGCTCGCGAACTTCAGGAGGTAATTGGCTCATTTCTGCAATACCACCGGCGTTGTCAGCTATCGGGCCAAAAGCATCAATTGCTAATTGCATAGCTGTTGTTGCCATCATACCGGCTGCGGCAATTGCCACACCATATAAACCCGCAAAATAATAAGAACCCATAATACCGGCTGCTAAAGTTAAAATAGGAATAACTGTAGATTTCATACCTACTGATAAACCACCAATAATATTTGTAGCGTGCCCTGTAGAAGATTGTTGAATGATAGAGAGAACAGGTTTTTTACCCATTGCTGTGTAATACTCAGTAACAATGCTCATAATAGCACCTACAACAGTACCAACTAATATGGCAAGAAAAACACCCATCTTAGTAAACTTGGTATCACGTAAAAAAATGTCGCCTTCAGGTAACATCCAATCCACAATAAAATAAGAAGCAATAACAGTTAAGATCATCGAAGACCAGTTACCTAAATTCAAAGCGTTTTGTACGTTTGATTTATCATCTTTAATAGTAACAAACCATGTTCCAACAATAGAGAATAAAATACCTAAACCACAAATTACCATTGGTAATAAGATAGGAGACATCCCGCCAAATTTATCTACAATTGTAATCTCTTGTCCAAGTACCATGGTTGCTAAAATTGTAGCAACATAAGAACCAAAAAGATCGGCACCCATTCCGGCAACGTCGCCTACGTTATCACCTACGTTATCGGCAATAGTAGCAGGATTACGAACATCATCTTCAGGAATTCCTGCTTCAACTTTACCAACTAAGTCAGCACCAACGTCAGCAGCTTTTGTATAAATACCACCACCAACACGTGCAAATAAAGCAATTGATTCAGCTCCTAAAGAGAAACCTGTTAATACTTCAATTGCCGTTTTTACAGTATCAGCGCCAAGATCTGCAAATATCATTAAGAAAGCGATGAATAAACCACCTAAACCTAAAATTGCAAGACCAGCAACACCAAGTCCCATAACTGTTCCACCGGTAAAAGAAACTTTTAACGCTTGTTTTAAGCTTGTACGTGCCGCTTGTGTAGTACGAACGTTAGCTTTAGTTGCTACTTTCATACCAATATATCCTGCAGTTGCAGAAAACACAGCACCAATAATAAATGCTATAGAAATGATCCAGCTTGAGTGAATGTGCTTACCATGTACTTCATGAATTGTACCAGAATATGCTAATAAAGCAGCTGCAAACACAACAAATATGCTTAATACCTTCCATTCTGCTTTTAAAAAGGCCATCGCGCCATCGGCTATATAACCAGCCAGTTCCTGCATATTTTTGTCGCCTGCATCCTGCTTGGATACCCAGGCCGACTTAATTGCCATTACTATTAAACCAACAATACCTAAAACCGGTACTAAATAAATAACATATTCGTTCATAATTCTATAATTTATAGGGCTGCAAAAATAGGCATTTTACCGGAAATAAAAAATAATAAAAATTTTATAATATATTGATAATCAGTGCTCAGGCAAAAACTATAAGGAACTATTTGTTTTTAAATATTAAGATGATTTTGCTGATTTTTTTATTGAGTTACACTTTTTTTGTTGTACAAATTGCTGATTCAGATAAAAAAGTACCCTTTTAAGTACTCACAAAAATCGTATCTTCAACTTTTGTTATGGAACAATACGGCATAATGGATCAATACGACCTGATCGTTATTGGAGGCGGTCCAAGCGGATATGCCGGGGCTATGCGTGCCATTGATTTTGGTAAAAAAGTTTTATTGATCGAGAAAAAACGTGTTGGCGGATCTGGTATCTATGATGGCGTATTAACCTCTAAAACCTTATGGGAACAAGCGTTAAAAGTTTCTTCCATTAGAGAAATGATTCCCGACTACGATGTTAATTTTGAGACCATTTCTAATATTGTAAATGAAGCTGTGTTTGAGCGTAAAACTCAAATGACCGTACATTTAAAACTTCTCGAAAAATTAGAACGCCGTTTATTCTATTATGAAAAAGGTACTGCGTTTATAGAAGACAGAAACACCGTTCGCATTACAAAAGAAGATGGTACAATAAAACATGTTACTGCAGATAATATTTTAATTGCAACAGGTAGTCGCCCAAGAGTACCGGCAAATATTACTGTTGACGAACAAATAATTGTTACCAGCGACGGCATAAAGAATTTTAAATCGTTCCCAAAAAGTATGGTTGTGCTTGGAGCCGGTGTTATTGGTTGCGAGTTTGCGACTATATTTTCATCCTTCGGAAAAACAAAAATTACTTTAATAGACAAAGCCGCGCGCATTTTACCATTCGAAGATGAAGACATTGCAAATGTTATTAAAGATAATTTAGAGGCCAATGGCGCACACGTTCACCAAGGTGCATCTCTAAAAAGAATGGAAATTAAAAATGGTAAGGTTGAATATGAATTAGAATATTATGGCGGCAGAACAGAAATTCATAATGTAGAAAAAGCTTTAATTTCTATTGGAAGAATTCCAAATATTGAAAATATAGGATTAGAAAATGTAGGTATAAAATTAAATGAACGTGGTTGTGTTTGGGATGATGATACACAAACAAACATCAGTAATATTTATGTGGCCGGCGATGTTACTACTGAAATGGCTTTGGTAAATGTGGGCGAAAGAGAAGCGCGCCATGCGGTTGTAAGAATGTTTGGTCCGACGGTTAAACCTTTATCGTATAAAAATATAAGTTCTATCATGTTCTTAAATCCGGAAGTAGCCGCAGTGGGTATGAACGAACAGGAGTGCGTTGCAAAAGGCATTGCGCATAAAGTTGTAAAACTGGATTATACTACAAATGCACGCGCTATTGCCATGCGCAAAACAAAAGGTTTTTTTAAAATAATTGTAACTAACGATAACGGCATGCGCATTTTAGGTATGCGTGTTGTTGGCGAGCACGCCAGTAGCGCTATACAGGCCGTGGCGTATTTGATACATACCAATCAGGGCATTCGTGAGCTGGCAGATATGATGCACCCGCATCCAAGTATTATTGAAGGCGTGCAGGAATGTTTACGTATGCTTTTAAATAAATCTATTTACAAACCTTATGTTTTTAAGGACCGCCTAAAATGTTACATCTGCGAAAGCGGTGTTTGTACTCCGGTTGAGAGCTTGGTTTAAATTTAACCACATAGACACATAGATTTTTTATTACCGATGTGTTTATCTTTAGTTAAACATAGTTGAAGCTGCGCTTCAAAAATTAATTACCTGATTTATCATTTTTTAAAGATTATTTTAGTATTTAAAAAGTATCTTTGCTAGGCAATGAATAAACGGCTTTTATTAATTATTTCTATTTCCTTTTCGGTTGCACTTTTAATATTGATCTTTATACAGGTGTATTGGATCAATTATGATTTTCGTGTTAAACAAGATCTTTTTGAACAACGCGTTACCGACGCCTTAAATATCACTGCTTCAAAATTAGAGAAACTAGACACCAAAGGCTCTTACAAAAAAATAAAGACCCGCACGCAAGGTATTACATTTAATGTTCCTGCAATAAACGGAAAACTCTCTGATCAAATAAATTTTAAACTTTTTAAAGAATCAAGTGTCGATAGTAACGGTTATTCGCATAGCGAATTTGCTACAAAAGATATTGTAGCAGATTCTTTAAAATTAGATCCTGCCGCTGCAAGTTTTTTAAAAGAGTTAAAAGAAAAATCTACCGGATTACAACAAAGTAATAACGACCTTTTTAATCCGCTTAAGGGTTATAGTTTTTTTGATGAGACATCTACCCGAAATTATTATACCGATTTCAAACAAAAAGTAGATACACTTTTACTGGATTCTATTTTAGGTTTAGAGTTAACCAAACAAAACATCAGAGCAAAATATAATTATTATTTAACGCTCTTGCATCCTGGCAGCGCACACCATGCCGATCTAGTGAACGCCGAGGCTTCTATAGATTCGCTCGGTCCGGCTTATAAAGTAAATCTTTCGCCAAGTAACCGTTTCGTTGATCCCGAATATTTAATTGTGCGTTTTCCAAATCAAAATAAAGATGTGTTCAAAGAAATGTGGCCTTTTATTATTACATCTGTTATTGTGATCGTAATTCTTATTTTTTCTTTCTATTACATTATGGCCAACAATCTTAAACAGAAAAAACTCTCTATCATTAAAAATGATTTTATCAGTAACATGACGCATGAGTTTAAAACACCCATCAGTACTATTTCATTAGCAAGCGAAATGTTGGGTGATGGCAGCATATCTCAAACTCCCGAAAAACAGCAGCGTTATCTTAAAATGATACGTGATGAAAATAAACGTTTAAGCGTTTTGGTAGAAAGTATTTTGCAAACCTCTATTTTAGATAAAGGCGAATTTATTCTTAAGCTCAGCGAAGTGGATGTACATGAAATAATTAATTCGGCCATCAATAACACGCAGCTTTTAATAGATCAGCGTCAGGGTTCAATTCAAACGCAATTAAGCGCTAAAAAATTTAAGCTCCAGGCAGACAGGGTGCATTTAACCAATATTATCTTTAACTTAATTGATAATGCCATAAAATATTCGAAGGGGGTTCCTGAGATCTTGATCTCTACCAACAATACAGCCGAGGGTATTATGATAAGGGTAAAAGACAATGGTTTGGGTATAAGTAAAGAGAATCAGCGCAAGATCTTCGATAAGTTCTATAGGGTGCCAACGGGTAATGTTCACAACGTAAAAGGCTTTGGCTTAGGACTTTCCTATGTTTTAGCCGTGGTTTTAAAACATAATGGCACTATTTCTGTTGATAGTGAATTAGGAAAAGGCAGCACCTTTAATGTGCATTTACCCATTTGATAATAAATGTTAAAATTGTTAAAATGGCACAGTAAGTGTTTACCTTTAAGTAAATAATTTAACATTTAAGAAAGATGGAAACTGTTAAAACAAGAATACTTTTAGTGGAAGATGATCCAAGTTTAGGGCCTCTTTTGCAAGAATATTTAGATGCAAAGGGTTTTGAAACAAAGTTGGCTGATGATGGAAAAAAGGGTGCCGACCTATTCTTTAAAGGATCTTTTGATCTTCTTCTTTTAGACGTAATGATGCCGGTAAAAGACGGTTTAACATTAGCAAAAGAAATTAGAGTTAGCGATAAGAACATACCAATTATATTTTTGACTGCAAAAAGCATGAAGGAAGATACGATTGAAGGTTTTAGCGCGGGCGCTGATGATTATATTACAAAACCTTTTAGTATGGAAGAATTATTGGCCCGTGTAACAGCAGTGTTAAGACGTACCAATAAAATTCGTTCATCTGAAAGCGAAGAAGTTAATTTTAAAATAGGTAAATACCAATTCAATTCTGAAAAACAAATTTTACAGCACGATGGTATCGAACAAAAATTAACTACAAAAGAAAGTCAGCTGTTACGTTTATTATGCGTTCACCAAAACGATGTGTTGGATAGAACCTTTGCTTTAAAATCTATCTGGCAAGACGATAATTATTTTAACGGCCGTAGTATGGATGTTTACATTGCAAAACTTCGTAAATATTTAAAAGACGATTCTAAAGTTGAGATCATTAACATTCACGGTAAAGGATTTAAACTTTTAGTTAACCAATAAATTTTAGTTTAATTTAAATTCATAAAAAAACCCGCTTAAATATTAAGCGGGTTTTTTATTTATCTATTACTAAATATTTTATTTCATTAAAGTAACATGTCCAATATAATCTTTTCTTCCTTCGCCATTTACACCCACAGCGCGGATCTTATAGATATAAACTCCATCCTGAGCTGGCTGGCCTTTAACAGTTCCATCCCATCCTTTGGTTACATCTTTGCTAAAGAACATTGAGTGGCCCCAACGATCGAATACTTCCATACTAAAGCCATCTGTTTTAAAGCCAAGGCCTTTTACATTAAATATATCATTCATTCCATCACCGTTTGGTGTAAATGAATTGGGAATAAATACATTCATGTCTTCCATCACCTCAATAATTTTTATTACTGAATCAACGCAGCCTTTATCTGTTCTTTGTATTAACATTATTGGGTATTTGCCCGCTGTCTCAAAAGTGCGTTGTGGGTTCTTTACATTAGTAGAATCATAACCATCAATACCTGTTCCTGAGAACATCCAGTTCATACTTGCTATTGGGCCGTACTGTGACATTGGATTAAAAGTAATTTGGTTGTTGCTTGTTGTTACAACATCCGGGGTCCAGTTAAAGTCTGTGCGTGGTTTTGGCCATACAACAATTGGTGCCGGGAATTCGTAAATACCCTTACAACCATTTTTACCCATTGAGGTTATTTTTAAGTTGTAGGTTCCCGGTTCTGTTAAGCAATACGTAAAGCTGTCGGATTGCATAACGTTTGTGCCACCAAAATCGTAAGTTGTTATTGCTGCAGTATTTTGTGTTTTAGTATTATAAAATAAGCATAACGGTTCGCAGCCTTCTGCTTTGTCTAATTGTAAGTTTGGTACCGGTGGCTGGTTTACTGTTACTGTAAAGGTGTGGAATACAGTGTAGTTTGGACAAGCAATATCATATCCTGCCAAATTGTAAATTGTTGTTCCTACCGGGTGGCCATATTGCACGCTTCCTGTTGGCGATCCAAGGAATGAGCCCGGGGTCCATACATAAGCATAATTTTGGCTACCCCCTGTTGAGCCTGCTATTAATGCAATACTGTCTCCTCTGCAAATAGTTCTGTTTTGTGGGGTTAAGGTAAAAGCTAATGGAGTAAGCACATCTATTTGTATGTGTTGTGTAGTTATGCAAGGCCCTAACGAAACATTTAAAGTATAAGTTCCTGATTGGTTTGGTTGGATACCGGGAATAGTTAAGTTTTGTGAGTTAGATGTAAAGCCTGTTGAACTCGTCCATGTATAAGACGTTGCTCCTGCGGGGCCGGGTACATTTAAAAGTGTGTTATAACACATTTGTTTATAAGCATCTAATGTAAATGTCAGTTTTGGATATACAGTTAATTGTACAGAGTTTGTATTAAAACAAGTTAACTGACCATTGTTATAAGATGTAGTTACAATGTAGATTCCTGTTGCTGCTGGTGTGGGTGCAAATAATACAGGATTGGCAACCGTAGATGTAAAGCTGTTTGGCCCTGTCCACGAATAGCCTGTTGCACCATTGGAACTAGACGATAGTTGGGCGTTACCCGGCTGACATGTTTCAACTGTTGGTGTTACAATTACAGGATTTACAGGCACTACGTTTATTTGTGTAGAGCCTGTTGTTGTGCAGCTTACTGTTCCTATTGCAAAAGTTGCAGTAGAAAAATAAATGCCGGCAGAAGCGGGTTGAATATTATTGATGGTAGAAGCTGCTTGATTTGAACTGAAATTATTTGGCCCAACCCACGAATAACCAACTGCCCCGGGTGCGTTTGCGGTAAGATTAGTATTGGCATACTGACAAACATTATTTGGATTTGCCGCTACAACATTTGGCGCTGTGGCAACCACCTGAACGTTAGACGCAGCAGTTGATGTACAAACTAATGTTGTTGCCGGACTTGTATAATAAGCAGTAACGTTATAAGCTCCTGCATTGGCAGGCATCATATTATTTATTGTAGGGTTTTGTTGAATAGAGTTAAAAGGCCCCGGACCAGTCCACGAATAAGAGGTTGGTGCCGGATTAGCATTAGCTACAAGGTTTAAACTTGCTCCCTGGCATAATGTAAAATTAGGAGTAGCAGTTACAGTGCCACTCGGCACAATGCCAACCGTTGTGGATCCAACTGCCTGGCATTGCAGGCCATCAGTAAATGTATTGGTAACGGTTAAAAAATAAGTTCCTGAATTAATTGGCTGTGCGTTTGGTAAAGAAGGGTTTTGCATATTGGAACTAAAGCCATTAGGGCCGGTCCACGAATAAGATGCAACACCGGCAGTGGTGACATTTGAATTAAGGTTAAGGGCTGCGCCCTGACATATAGGACCGTTATTAGTTACTGAATTAATTGTTGGAGTAGCGCTAACATTTATTGCAACTGTTTTGCTGCTTGAGCAACCACCTGTTTCGCCGGTTAAAGTATAAGTAGTGCTAACAGTAGGTGTTACATTAATAGAAGAAGTATTCACATTACCAGGCATCCATGTATAGGTTGTTGCACCACCACCAATAATAGCAACGCTAGTTCCTGATGCGCTACAAATATTTGTTGCCGAAGGAGCGGTTGTAATTGTGGGTGTTGGACAACAGTTGTAATACATAAAAATTCTTCCAATACTAAAATTTACCTCAGACCAAATGTTTGCCATTGGGGCTCCGGCTGCAATACAAGCTTGCATACCACTTCTTCGTAAAATAGTTGGATTACCCATAATAGTAGTTGCAAAATTTGCGCCATCATAACTATTAATACAATTGGCAGCCCTTGATCCGTAAATACCAATAATATCGCCTGCGTTTACCGCAATGTTACACGCTACAGTTGCATTAGATGCTACTCCGGTAATTGTAAATAACTGCACAAATGCATTTGTTGTACCCGGAAAAGCTGGAGGAGCAGCAGCATTAAACCTTACTACTCTTATACTTTGTAATTGACCTGCTGCGCCAGGTGCATCGGGTGGAATGTGTAAAGCGCAAATATTAAACGCTACAGGAGAAGTAAAGTGATAACCTCTAACCATGCTTGAAAAAGAACCGCTTTGAGGTCCAACGGGCATTTGCGTTTGAGAGTTACCGACAAAAAAACTTAGTATAAATAAAAATGTAATTAATTTTTTCATTTTAATATTAATAAGTGTGAACAATATCTTTTCTATTTTTTAATGTTGAAATGATGATGGCCGGATTTTTTTCGATCCATATTGCTACTCTCTTTTTATAATCATCATTTATTTTTTCTCCCTTATTTAATTTAGGAAAGGTTTTTTCTTCTACGATAACCTTTGCATCCTCGTTAGAATTATTTGGATTTGATAATCTGTCAATGATCAAATCATTTGCTTTATCAAAATCGTAGGTGTAACCAGTAGTTGCATCGCTTGGCAAATTTGCTTTTTTATTTGTTTGCGCAAAAAAAGATATCTGTAATGTACAGATCAAAAGCAGTGTTAAAAAAATAGATCTTTTCATTTTAAACATTTTTACTCTATAAAGTTACGAAAAAATAAAGGCTAATTTTAATTTTTAACTCAGCCAAAGCCTTGGTTTACTAGGTATTTTTCAATTTTTAACTGCAAAAAAAAATCCCCAACTTGTGGTTAGGGATTTTTAGATTTTTTAGTTTTTCTATTATTTCATTAAGGTAACGTGGCCTGTTTTGTTATGGATCTTGCCATCTATATCTTTAAACTTGATCTTATAAACGTAGATATCGCTTTTCAAAGGTTCGTCTCCTCTGTTCTTAACTGTTCCATTCCAACCCACTGTTGCATCTTTGGTTGAAAATAATAATTCACCCCAACGGTCAAACACCTCTAAGTTGTATGTTTTAAGATCTAAGCCATAAGGCGAGAATACAGGGATAAAGTAATCATTTAAACCATCATAGTTTGGCGTGAATGAATTTGGTATATAAACCCCAAAGTCATTTTTAACCTGGATCACTTTATTAACTATACTCTTACAGCCATGAATTGTAGTAGCTGTTAGTGTGATCTCATAATCACCAGCCGATGGGAAAATAACTTTAGGATCTACATCGTTTAACTGATATAGATTTCCAATTTGCCATTGATAAGTGCTGTGTCCTAAAATAGTAGTTAAGTTATTGAATTGTACTTCAGGAGTAGCAATAGTAACCTCATCAGGATTATAGCTGAATGCAGCGTTAGGCACTTCGTATACTTCTATAGGATTTGCTAAGAAGGCTTGTGTAGAACAACCGATCTCATCCTGATAATTAAATACTACTGTATAAGAACCCGGTGTAGTATATAAATGCGTAACACTTAATCCTGATTGAGGCTCAGAACCATCACCTAAATTCCAAAGACCAGTTCCAACATTTGTACTTGGTGTGTTAAATGTAACTTCAACAGGGGCACAGCCTTTTTCAAGATTACTTACTACCGAAACAACCGGAAGGTCGTTAACCTGAATGCGTATGGCACTTGTATCAGGACACAAACTAGCTGTTGGCATAGAGTGAGTTAAATAAGTAATAACGTTGTTGTTTCCTATGTTAGCGTTTGCAGGAGTAAAGATACTTCCAACAACACCTGGTCCGTTCCAAAGTCCACCTGGATTTTGTACGATACTATTTAAGTTGACAGGTGCATCATTTTTGCAATATGGTCCTGCATATTTTGCAAGATCTGCAGAAACAAATTGTTCAATTGTAATTGTAGTAGTAGCGTAAGCAATACAAGGGCCTGAAGTTACTGTGTAGTTAACGTAGTTATCTCCGATAATCGCATATGAAGGATTGAAGCCTCCAACCGGTGTTGTTGCACCGTTGTTAACCCCACTAAATACACCACCTAGAGGAGATACTTGTAATTGCACAGGAGCATTAACATTACAGAAAGGTCCGATTTTTGTAATACCCGGCGCAGCTAAAGAGTACACATTAACAGCTAAAGTTGCCTGAGCAGGACATAAACCACTTGGCGATGAAGAAGTGTTATATGCAATAACAATGCTTCCAACACCCGAAGTAGAAGGATTAAATAATGTTCCACTAATGCCAGAACCACTCCAAACACCTAAGTTATTTGTTGTAATTGGTATTAAATTAATTGGTGCATTTGTATTACACTGATCAGCTATGCTACCTGTGATCACAGCAGGTACATACGCTTCGATCGAAATAGTTTTTGTTTCCTGAATGTTACAGGTATTTGTTCCAATAACATATTGAACAGTATTAACACCTATTGCGGCAAGTGCAGGACTAAACGTTCCAGCAATATTATTATAAGATGTAACTGTCCATGTTCCGGTATTTGGAGCAACTGCCAACTGGAAACTAGGTGCATTATTACATAATGGACCAGCCTGTACAATTGTTGGTTGTGGCGGATTTAAAACAGAAACAGTTATTGTTCTAACATCTGGACACAGTGTTGCATTTGGTGCAGAAGTAGTATTATAAGTTATAGGATAAATATTTGTAGCCAATCCTATTGGGTTAAATGAATAACTACCAACAACACCTGTTCCAGACCAATTACCATTAACGGTACTTTGAACTATTGCATTTAAATTGACCATAGGACTTGTGACGCATAAGTGAGCAACGGCCCCAGTTAAGTTAGCAGTGTTAAACTGCGAGACGTTAAATGATCCGGTATTCGTTGCAACGCAGGTACCAATACCAACAGCATACATAAATGTATTTGTTCCAATAGATGCTAACGAAGGTGTAATAACACCTGTATTTAAATTTATTGGTAAAGAAGGTACACTTGTTGTAAATGTTCCACCAACAGGATTTACTGTAATAGTTATTGGTCCTGCATTTGTACAGAACTCGTTAATTGGAGTAATGGTAGGCGTTACCGGATTAACAACTGTTACCGCAAATGTATTTGTGATAGGACAGTTTACAAATGTTGGTGTAACAACTACCGAGTAGTTTATGGTGGAAACAGTACCCGGCAATGTGGTAGGCGTTATAACACTTGTTGTTTGTGTAGTGTTAGACAAGAATGTTGAAGGTGACCAAGCATATGTAAACATATTAGCAGAGGTTGTTGGACAATTACCAAACCTACTGTTTGGTCTGTTTGGTGAAAACCCGCTAACTAAATTTGTATTACAACTCGAAGTAAGATTAAATGAATAACGAAATGCACAAGAGTTATAGGTTGTTGGGGTATAACGGCAAGTAGAGCCCTGAAATGTCCATGTTGCTGCATTCTGACATAAATCTACCAGAATATTTGAAACTCCATCCCAAAAATATGGAGTCGCAAAATTATGTTGGTTCCATCCGGTAACCGGGGTATAATTTGGTGTATTATAAACCTGAGTAAAACCGGCATTATCCATTACTGTTACAACAGAAGCAGTAGTACACTTAATTCTAATAGTATAATTTGGTATATTAACAATGCCATTCGGGGCACTACAATCAAATGCTAAACTTGTTATATAGCCAGGCAGAACTCCCATCGCAGTTAATTCTGCCGCCCTGTATAATATCTGCGTATGGTTATCATAATAATACTTTGAATATGGTTGTGGAAACTGCCATACTTGCCCTACTGTATTTCCTGTTCCAAGTATTTTTTGGCTTGGATTTCCGCAAGCAGGACCAACACCCGTATTAGAACAAGGCGTACCAACGATCTGGTTAACAAGATTTACAGAAGCGGTAATATTATTACCCTGACAAATAGTGGATGTTAACGGAGCTAAATTATATGTAAAAGTATAGGGTGAAACAGTAAATGTTGTACTGTATTTACAAGATCCGTCAAAAGCAATAACACTATAGGTACCACCCGCTAAACCAGTTGGAATAAAAGTATTTGAAGATGTTGGTTGCAGCGAAGCGTTATATACCGGTCCTGATGTTGAAAAAACAGAATATGAATTTAATCCTGGAGGTGTATTTGCCGCAGGTGTAATAACTATAGCTGCTGTACCATTTGTAGCTGCAGGACATATAACGCCAATGCTTGGCACAGCAACAGCACCCGGAGGAGTTGACTGAAGCGTATATTTTACCGAGTCTTTGCAGCCTTGTGGTGTTGTATAAGATAACCAATAAACAGCATTGTTAACAGGATTATTTACTGTATAATTTGCAGCCGTACCCAGCGGAGCTGGAATAGGAGTTAAATTATTATACCACTGGAAGTTCGTTCCCCCTACAGTAGTTAAATAAGCCTGGTTACCACAAAAAGGTTTGGTAAATAGAAATAGATTTGGTGGTGATGTGCCAATAACAAACGTTGAAGTAGCTGTACCGCAGTTCCCCCCGCCACCTTGAACAGCAATTGAATACGAACCGGGCGGTAAATTATTAATGACAGAGGCCGTTGATGCCGTTAAATTTAATGTTGGGTTTGAAATACTTGTATAGGTATATGTAATTTGAGAACTACTGCCGGAGGCAAAAACTGTTGCCGCGCCGCTGGCCCCACCAGGACAAGTTGAAGCAGTTGCAATACCATTAATATAAACACTTGATACTTTAATTGTATCTATTGCAGTAAATGTACATCCGGAAGCTGAAACCATGGTTACAGTAAATATCTGACCTGCGCTTACTGGTGAAACAGTAATAGTAGGAGCATTTGCTAATGTTGGAGTGTATTGCACTGCGGCCGGGCCGCTCCATTGATATGTTGCATATCCTAATGGAGCCACTATACTTGCAACGTTTGAACCAAAGCAGAAACTTACTGGACCACCAATTGGGCCGCCATTTCCACCTAAACCACTTCCAACTAAGTTACCGCCGCATTTCGCGTCAAAATAAGCTGAACCATGGTGTGCACCGCCATTACAATCTCCGCTGGTAACTTTGATAGTAACACAGCTACCCAAATAAGGTGTCAAATCTATATATTTTACTACCCAATTAGTCCATGAAATACCGCTTGTAACAGAATATCCACCAACACCAGATTGACAACCTGTACCAGATGGAGTTAAACTGATAGAAGAACAAGGAAGAGGAGCCCCGACGCAGTTATATAAGTCTACTTTAAAGAAAGGTTGATCACAACAAGCGTGGCCCGAACCATCCCATGACCCAGCATAAGCAAATTGAAATAATGTATTAGCTGCTGTAACCGGAAATGTTTGTTTGATCTGGTTAATGAGAACACCCGGATTTGTATTGCCCATGCGGACTACCCTTGTTCCACCTAAAGGTGAATGCGGAACGGTTCCAATATATTGTACTCCTAACACTGGTGTTGCTACAATTGAAAATTCAGGACTTCCATTTGCACCATAATTTGGGGTTACGCAGGCACCTCCATTTGGAAAACCATTATTTCCACTACCAATTGTCCATCCTGAAACCGCTAAACCTGTATTATAAACACCTACAGGCGTTGCTTCAAAATCTTCATTAACACAAGGCGCAACTAAAACAGAGTTAGTGCTGCTGCCCGGAGGTTTATTACCATATGATGAAGGATCCGGAGCAATATAACTACCTATTTTATATTTTTCATTAATGAATTCACGTTTTTGTGTATTCATAACATACATAAATTCAGCGCCATAAAAGCCTCTTCCTAAAAGCTGTGCTTTCAATGTATTTTCATCAAAACCTTTCAATGAATCAGCATAAAAATGAACATAATTTTTAAACGATGAAGCAGAGTTTAAATAGTCTTGATTCTCAACAAAACCTTTTTTTACGTCTGTTACAACTTCACCTTGCGTTTGGGTATTGGAATTATTACCAACACTTTTATTAGTTTGCGCACTAACAGTTAAATTAATTGTTAGTGAGATAAACAACGCAGCTTTAAATAATTTTTTCATGTATTATGCTATTTTGATATTGTAAAACTAATGTATAAGCTAAAAAGGGAACTATTTTTCACTCATTTATGTGATAACCTCACTAAGTGAAACGGCCCATTGGCAGATTTTAACATTTTAACGCCGGTTTTGTTCAATTTGAGCAAAAAAAAGGGTCAACAAATGTCGACCCTTTAATTCTTCTAAAATTTGTTTCTTTATTATTTTCTGCCACCAAATAAACGTAACAGAAATAAAAATAAATTAATGAAATCAAGGTACAACGTTAAGGCACCCATAACAGCATATTTACGACTTTCTGTTGAATCACCAGCTTGCTCGCCAATGTTCTTAATTTTTTGTACATCGTATGCTGTTAAACCTGTAAATATAATTACACCAATTATGCTAATGATATAATCCATACCCGGACTGCGCATAAAAAGATTGATCAACGAAGCTATTACAATTCCAATTAAACCTATCATTAACAAACTTCCCATTTTTGTAAGATCTGTTTTGGTTGTGTAACCGGCAATAGCCATTAATGCAAATAAACCCGCAGTACTTAAAAACACTTTGTAAATAGAACCGATATTATAAACAAAAAAGATAAAACTAAAACTGATCCCATTTATAATTGAGTATGCAACAAAGGTTCCAATTAAAACCGGTAACGACATTTTATTGATACCAAAACTCATGGCCAAAACAAAAAGTAAAGGCGCAAACATTACTACATAAGCTAATGTGCTCGGCGTAAAACCACCATATTCATTTGGCTCTAAAAGTAAAGAAGTTAATTGTGGAACGTAAGCAAATACTATTGCAGAAAGTGTTGTAAGCACCATTGCTAAACTCATCCAGGCAAAAGCCGAACGCAATACGGTATTTTGACTTGTTAAAGTTGTGCTTTCCATTTTTTCAATGGGGGTATTTCTAAAATTTGTGTTCATAGTTAAAATTTTGAATTACAAATTTAATAAATAAAGTAACACCGTATAGTTAAGAATAACTAAAAATAAAGGTCGCTTGTTTTTAAACGAAGGAAGCGTAGAACCGCAAGCATGGCGCTAAAGGCTGAAATAATAACACCCACCAGCACAATTCCCGAAAATAAAATAAGCAGTAAATTCTCGTCCTGCAATTGTAAAAGATCGGGAATGAATCGTGTACTTATTGCCAACAAACCTACCAATAATATACTGGCAATTATACCGGCAATTATACCCTGGCGAACACCTTTAAAAATAAAAGGTTTACTAATAAAAGAACGTGTTGCGCCAACCAAATACATTGTTCTAATTAAAAAACGTTGCGAATAAATAGAGAGGCGAATCGTGTTATTTATAAGCGCAATGGCCACCACCAAGAGTGCTCCACTAAAAATTAAAATAAAAAAAGCAATAGCTTTTGTATTCTTATTTAAATTATTTATCATGTCTTTTTGATAAACAACTTCTTTAATATAATTTTTTTGCAACAAACTTTTTTCAATGATCAGTAACGTGTCAGTATTCGCGTAATTCGCGTTTAGCTTAACTTCCATTGAGTTTAACAAAGGATTACTTCCTAAAAAAGAAACAAAATCTTCACCCAGATCGGCCTTCAATTTTTCCGCGGCTTGTTCTTTATTGATCAGGTTAACGCTTTTAGCGTATTTAGAATTGCTTATCTCTTGCAACAAACCATCTGTTTGCGCAGAGCTGGCCGTATCCTTTAAATAAATTTGAAAACCAACATTTTCTTTAAAATGTTTTGATAGTTTATTGGCATTAATTACTAGCAGGCCCAAAGCCCCTAACATAAACAGTACAAGCGACAAGCTAATGATCACTGTTATTCCGGAAGTACGTAATCGCTTTTTTGTTAGGTTATCGCTCACTTTAAATAATTTATAAGCGAATTTATTTTTTTATTCGATGCTTAAATTCAAATACAAAAAGATTAATTAACAAGACGGTGTTTGTTAAGATCAGGCAGTAAGCTGAAGACCGGTATACAAAGCGTAAACCAAAAATAAAACACCAAGAATTATCCTATAAATACCAAAGTGTTTAAAGCCATATTTATTTAAAAAGGCAACAAAACCTTTAACAGCAAAAATAGCTACAATAAAAGCTATTACAGCGCCAAACAATAGTAGTTTAATGTCTTCTGAATGGATATTATCTTTTTCTTTTAAAAGATCGTAACCCGATGCTGCAAACATGGTTGGTATAGCTAAAAGAAAAGAAAATTCAGCGGCTTGTTTTCTGTCAAAACCCGAAAATACGCCGCCAAAAATTGTTGCAGCTGCACGGGAAACACCTGGCACCATTGATAAACACTGTATCAACCCGATTTTTAATGCGTTACCATAACTAATATCTTCTACATTTTTATATTCACTCTTTTTCCTTTCGCTCCATTTATCCAATAGTATCAAAACCACACCGCCAATTATTAGCGAGATGCTTACAGTGATTGGATTGAACAAATAATGTTTAATGGTTTTGTAAGCTAAAAGACCAATAATTCCGGTTGGTAAAAAAGCAACTAAGAGCTTTAAATAAATATTTATTCCTACAAAAAAACGTTTAATATAAATGGCCAGCACCGCTAAAATGGCACCAAGTTGAATTACTATCTCAAATGTTTTAGCAAAGTTTGCGTTCTCAATTTTCATTAACGAATCGGCAAGGATCATGTGCCCGGTTGAAGAAACTGGTAAAAACTCGGTTAATCCTTCAATAATTGCAATAATAAAAGCTTGTAAGTACGACATACAATTTACTTAACTAACGAAACGTGATCAACAAAATAATCGGTATCTCCCTGCCAAAAAAAATTTTTAATTACCTGTCTGTATTTAAGCACCACTTTACGTCCCTGGTATATTTCCAGCGAATCGTAGATTTGCTTTTTTGTAGTTGAGAATTTAAAAATAGTTAATGGCATTATGGTTCCTTCGCCCTGGTTAACGCCGCCAATATTTAACTCCCCTTCATAGGTCTTAAAAATAAATCCTTTGCGCGAAACTTTTGTCAATATGCCCGATCGCGTTCCATCGCTATAAGACATGCCACAAATAAAATAATAAATAAGCCCGATAAGAATTAGAAATAACAATGTAATAAATGCAAATTTTTTAAACCTGCTGTTCTTTTTTGGAGGTAATGATGTGGCTTGCCCTTCGCTCATTAGTTGGCAGCTTCAGCTTCTTGTTTTGGTCTCCACATAATGGCAACAACAATAGTAACAAAACCAATTAAACAACAAATGGGCGCTAAAGTAATACGCTGAAAATCGAAAATTGCAGGGTTAAAAATATTCGGATCCTCACTTCCACCACCTATCATTAGTAAATAACCAAGTGCAATAAATATTATTCCTACCAATAAAATATAGTAGTTCTTTTTTGTGAAAGTGGTTTTCATGTATTTCTATTTACGTGTTTATAGTTGAATAAAGGTCAAATATACTTAAAAAAAGCCTTATCATTTGCCGTTTTTGGGTGATTTTTATACGTTAATTTTTTGTAATATTGTTACTTTAAACATTATGGCAAAAGTAGCACTTATTACAGGCGTAACCGGGCAAGATGGCGCGTATCTTTCAGAATTGCTTTTAAGCAAGGGATATGAAGTGCATGGCGTTAAGCGCCGCAGCTCTCTATTTAATACAGATAGGATCGACCATTTATACCAGGATCAGCACGAAAAACACGTTAATTTTAAATTACATTATGGTGATCTTACCGATAGTACAAATCTTATAAGAATTGTTCAGGAAGTAAAGCCTGATGAGATATACAATTTGGCAGCCATGTCGCACGTAAAAGTGAGTTTTGATACACCGGAATATACTGCAAACGCCGATGGAATTGGTACTCTTCGTATTTTAGAAGCTATCCGTATCTTAGGTTTAGAAAAGAAAACACGTTTTTACCAGGCCTCTACTTCCGAGTTATATGGTTTAGTTCAAGAGATCCCACAAAAAGAAACAACACCGTTTTATCCGCGCAGCCCTTATGGCGTTGCAAAATTATATGCCTTCTGGATCACAAAAAATTATCGCGAAGCTTATGGCATGTTTGCCTGTAATGGTATTTTATTTAATCACGAAAGCCCATTACGCGGCGAAACATTTGTTACCCGTAAAATTACCCGTGGTGTTGCAAAAATAAGTTTAGGCCTACAGGAAAAATTATTCATGGGCAATATTGATTCTGAAAGGGATTGGGGTCATGCTAAAGATTATGTAGAAGGCATGTGGCGCATGTTGCAACAGAGCGAGCCGGAAGACTTTGTATTAGCAACCGGAATTAAAATTACAGTAAGAGACTTTATTAATATGGCATTTGCAGAAGTAGGAATTAAATTAAAGTGGGAAGGCAAAGCTGAAAATGAAAAAGGAATTAATGCCGCAACAGGAAAAACAGTTGTGGAGATAGATCCAAAATATTACCGCCCGGCAGAAGTTGAACTTTTGGTTGGTGATGCAACAAAAGCAAAAACCAAAATGGGTTGGACACCAACTTACACCGTTGCTGAACTTTGCAAAGAAATGGTTTTAGCAGATGTAGAATTATTTAAACGCGATAAATATTTGCTTGAGGGTGGTCACAAGATCCTGAATTATAAAGAATAGTTTATGCAAAAACTCTTATCAACCTATGCACATATTGTATTTTTTACAATAGTAAGTTTAAGCGCTATAAGAGTGTCTTCGCAAAGCGAGATCATTTTTCCAACAGATAGTATTGGTTCTAAAACCCCTCTTTATCTTTTAAATGTTACAGATAAAGGCAATGGCGTAATAGAAGCAAAATATATTACCTATTTAGGCTGTATCATTAAAGCGGGCGACGAAAAATTAGCAACCGGCGAAGTAGTTGGCAGCGATAACAAGATCATAAAATATGCTAACAAATTAATGTTGCTCATTATTCAACAATTTAATAATAAAGGCGAGCGTGTTAGTGAAACAAAAATTATTCGCATTGCCTTACGATCTCTTAAACCTGATGTTCAATATATTATTAAACCAAAATTAGATTCCGACTTAAGTATTCTTGGTTCTGACATGAAAGTGAGTTACGGACAAAATAATTATGAAACTATACCAGAACTTAATGATGAAGAAAAAACCCAGATAAAAGATATTTACACTTCGCTTAGTAAAAAAGGCGCATTAAAAACTTTTTATGTAGAAAATGCTAAAGTTGTTAAACCTGAAGCAGAAGAATTACCGCCTAGCGCTATAGAACTTAAACCAATAAAATTTAGCAAGAACGAAAAATTAGTTAAGTCGAAAGAGATTGATGAGAACGAAGGTTACTATTTTTCGCTTACAAAAAAGAACGACCCAACTAAAGGAAAATTATTTAAGATCTATAATCGCAAAGACACAGCTTCAGATCCCATTCTAATTGATTCGTTATTTTTTGCGGAAGAAACCAATGCCGAGTTGGAAGAAATAGAATATGTTCATGGGCTTTCTAAAAATAAACCTTCAGGTCTTTTACTTTTATTCAGAAACTCTTCCAAAATAAATAAAGGTTATGAATTAGCTTATGTAGGTTTTGATCATAAAGTAAAAAGATCATTCATAAAAAAAGAAGACAATAAGTTGAAGAATTTTGTTTTAAAAACACTTTATAAAGATTCGAATGATGTGGTGATCATAAATTTTAAAACGAGTTCATTAACCAATGGCGAATACCAGATCCATATTCTTGGCGATTCGCTTTACCAGACCTCATCGGTAGACGCAGTTGATACAGCGATTATCAGAAACTTTTCGGCCGATGCATTGTCGTGGAAAAATGAAGATGGCTATAACTCTAAAATAATCTTTAATAAAAAAATAAATTCGAATATTATACTTCTCGAGCAAACAGATCTTTTAGAGACCTCGTCAGGCATGGGTTCTTCCAGCGGATACATTCCAAATAATTTTAACCGCGGTTATTGCCATACCAATATGTATTTTATTAAAGAAAATAAGATCGTAAAAAAATATAATCTCTACACCGATTATTTTAAATCAAAACCCTGCGACTATAAAACTGTTTACGAAGAGAATGGAGAACATGTTTTGTTTTTAGACATGCCAAACAAAGTAATGATTAAATTTAATGAGACCGAAATGCTTTCATTTAAAACGATCGAAACAAAAGGTCAACGCATTTTTAAATTACCTGTAACTAAAAAATATTATTTTGATTACCAGGGAGAAAAATATTATTATTATAACGATACAGAAAAAAATAAGATCTTATTGAAAAAAATATAATGCAAGCAACTTCTAAAATATACATTGCCGGTCATCGTGGCATGGTGGGTTCGGCCATCTTAAGAAATTTACAACAAAAAGGTTATACAAATTTTATTTTAAAAACTTCTCCGGAACTTGATCTTCGCGACCAAGTAAAAGTAGCCACCTTCTTTGAAAAAGAAAAACCTGAATATGTTTTTTTAGCCGCTGCAAAAGTAGGTGGCATAAATGCAAACAATATTTATCGTGCCGATTTTTTGTATGATAATTTAATGATCCAAAACAATATCATTCATTCTTCTTTTATAAATAAAGTAACTAAACTTTTGTTTCTAGGTTCGTCCTGCATCTACCCCAAACTAGCGCCTCAGCCGTTAAAAGAAGAATATTTATTAAGCGGCTTTTTAGAAGATACTAATGAGCCTTATGCCATTGCAAAAATTACAGGGATAAAATTATGTGAAAGTTATCGTCGCCAATACAACTGTAATTTTATTTCGGTGATGCCTACAAATTTATACGGCCCCAACGATAATTATAATTTAAATAATTCTCATGTTTTGCCCGCTTTGATCCGCAAGTTTCATGAAGCTAAACAAAGTAATGTACCTTTTGTAGAAATGTGGGGAACCGGAATGCCCATGCGCGAATTTTTGCATGCCGATGATATGGCAGATGCCTGCGTTTATTTAATGAAAAATTATAATGACGTACAACATGTTAATATTGGAACAGGTGTTGATCTTTCTATAAAAGATCTCGCTCTCATGATCCAAAAAATTGTTGGTTATACCGGCGAAATAAAACATGATCTTAATAAACCCGATGGTACACCAAGAAAATTAATGGACGTAAGTTTTCTTCACAGCCTTGGTTGGAAACATAAAATAGAATTAGAAGAAGGAATAAAATTAGTTTACGAAGACTTTAAGAAAAAAGAAAATGTAAAGGTGTGGTGATTCTTAGAAGAGCCAAGACACAAGACACAAGACAAAAGAGACACAAGACAAATGCCAAACCTCTCATACAGATCATATCATGTCTTAATGCTTGCTGTCTTGATTCTTGCATCCTTTAATGGCCGATCTCAGTTCTACAACATGCCAAACGATTATCATTTTTCTTTACTTACCGAGAGATCATTAGCCGCAAAAGATTCAACAATACATTCAGGAATAAAACCATACATTCATTTTTTTAATACAAAATATGTTCACCTCGCCGATACACATCGTATTTTTAAATATATAACTGATGATCCTGCACTAGACGCCATGTTCTTTAAACATGTTATTCGTGTTGAACCACCAAAAGAAAATTTTAAATTGCGACTTGATCCAATTTTAAATTTTGAAGAAGGGCGTGATTTTAGCGATACGCTTAATAGCCGTTTAAACACCAATACACGTGGTCTTATTGGCAGTGGGTATATTGGCGACAAATTTTATTTTGAGACCATGTTTGCCGAGAATCAATCTTTTTTTCCAGTCTATCTTTCAAGGTATGTAAGTTCAACTCAAATAGTGCCGGGACAAGGGCGCTGGAAAACATTTAAAACAACAGGTTATGACTATGCTTTTTCATCCGGTTTTATTTCTGTACAACCATTAAAAAATTTAAACATACAAGTTGGGCATGGTAAACAAAAGATTGGCAATGGTTACCGCTCTTTGTTGTTAAGTGATAATGGATTTAATTATCCATACGCACGTATTACGCAGCAGTGGTTTAAAGGCCGTGTAAATTACACTAACATTTATTCTGTTTTAATGAACCTTGATCAAGCAGCAGCAATAATTACTCCCAACGCCGAAAGACTCTACCAGAAAAAAGCTGCGTCTTTTCAATACTTAAGTGTAAACCTTACAAAATCAATTAACTTTGGTTTCTTCCAGGGAATGGTGTGGCATGCTGGCGATGATCGTAATAAGCAGGATATTAGCTGGCAATATATTAACCCGGTAATTTATTCTAACCTGCCCCAGTACCGGTTAAACAATAAAAACAATATTTTAATTGGCGGCGATATTAAAATTAAAATTACCAATAAAATAAATATATATGGTCAGGTAATGGCCGATGATCTAAGCAACACTAAACAATACGGTAATGGTGTTGGTTACCAGGTTGGTTTAAATTACTTTAATGCTTTTGGAGTAAAAAATTTATTTTTACAGGCCGAGTTTAATAATGTGAATGAAAACAGTTATATTAGTCCGCTTGGCACAACAACAAATCAATCTTATTCTCATTACAACCAAAACATTGCTTTTACACCAGGCTGGGGTCAGGAAATAGTAATAATTGGCGATTACAAATGGAAACGTTTTTTTGTGAACTTAAAGCACAATTACCAGTATCTGCTTAAAAGTGGAGAATACTATTATACCAATGATATTCTAAACTTACGAATAGGTTATTTAGTTAATCCAGCTTATAATTTTAATGTAAATTTAGGAATGACCTATAGAGGGCAAAATTTTAATAACTTTACAAATCTAAACAACCAAACTAATTATATATATTTAGGCATTAGAACCAGTATATATAATTTATATTACGATTTTTAAATGGCAGTACTGATACTCGTTTTTTTAACAGCATTTATTGTTGTGCTTTATTCAACTCCGGCGCTTATTAAGGTAGCTGTGTTAAAGCGCTTGATAGATGTTCCGACAGAAGACCGTAAGATCCATAAAGGCTCGGTGCCAACCATTGGCGGTATTATAATTTATGCCGGAACTCTATTTGCTTATTCATTATGGTACAACATTGATGAAATGGAACATTACCAGGCTATTTTTGAGTCGGTAAAAGAATTTAAATTAATAGTTGCAACTAGTCTTATCTTATTTTTTGTTGGCGTTAAAGATGATATTATTGGCACCGCACCGGTAAAAAAATTATTTGCCCATATAGTTGTAGCCTTAATTTTAGTTCTAATGGGCGATATCCGCATCACAGGGCTTCACGGTATTTTTGGTGTTTACGATATTCCATACTGGGGTAGTGTTTTTATTTCCATTTTTACTTATGTTGTTGTGGTTAACTCTATTAATTTAATTGATGGTGTTGATGGCTTAGCCGCCGGTATTGGCCTTATTACCAGCACCAGTTTTGGCATTTGGTTCATTTACGCTAATGATTTTCCTTATGCTGCTTTATCATTTGCGTTAGCAGGTTCTTTAATGGGCTTTTTGATCTTTAATTTTTCGCCTGCTAAAATTTTTATGGGCGATTCTGGTTCACTCGTTATTGGTGTATTTGTTTGTATCCTTGCTATTAAAATGATCGAGTTCCCAATTCAAAAACTAGATCATTTTTGGGTTAATGTAAGTAAACCTGTTTTTGCTATTGCTGCTTTAATTTATCCTTTATTAGATACATTACGCGTGTTCATTACAAGAGCTCTAAAAGGTCAATCGCCATTTAATGCCGACAGGACTCACTTACATCATAAACTTATTGATTGTGGTTATAGTCATGTGAAAACAGTTGTTATCATTTATTCATTTAGCATTATTACAATTGGCGCTTCGTTACTAACCTACTTTTTTAATCAACCTACTTTTGGTTTAATAACAGTGGTAAGTACAAGTTTGGTGTTTTTAATTTTTGTTATTACTCTAAACAACAAGGCGGTTAAAAAAAATAACGAATAAAACTCCTTTATTTTCCACACAAAACCCTAAAATTTGCCGCTAGTGTAAGTTTTGGTTTTTTAAGTCTTTTACCGCAATAATTTATTTAATTTTATGTTTTAATCCCACACATGAAAACCTTACTGACAATTTTTTCGCTTTTAACCACGTTGGCTTTTAGATCTCAAACAGGTTGGGACCTCCAGCAATGTATAGCTTATGCCGAAAAGCACAACATTACTTTAAAGCAAGCTGCTTTAAGTTCGGAGATAAATAAGAACAATACTACTCAAAGCAAAGCATCTGTATTGCCATCCTTAAATGCAGGCGCGCAACATAATTATAACTTCGGGCAAACAATTGACAGGTTTACGAATACATTTGCGAACACACAGGTATTATCACAAAATTTTTACATCGCCAGCAGCGTTGTTTTGTGGAGCGGTTTAAGCCAATACAACAACATAAAAGCCAACGAGTATAATTATTTAAGTGGTGTTGAAAATTATAAACAGTTACAGAACGATCTTTCTTTAAATGTTGCCAACGCTTACATCTCTGTTATTTTTGCCGAAGAACTTTTAAAGATCTCAGAGAACCAAACTAATATAACCAAAGAACAATTAGAGCGTACTCAAAAATTAGTTAACGCCGGTGCAATAGCAAAAAGTATTGAATACGATATTAAAGCACAATTAGCTAACGAGCAGGTAAATGTTATAAATGCAGAAAATAATTTAGCCATCTCAATGTTAAGCTTAAGGCAATTAATGAATTTAGATTCTGTTACAAATTTTTCAATTGTAAGACCGGTGTTGGATGTAACAGAAGGTCCGCTTTTGGCAGACAACATACAATTTATTTACGAGTCAGGTTTAAAAAATCAACCAAGTATTAAACGTGGCGAATATTCTATTTTAAGCGCTGAAAGAAATTTAGCAGCAAGCAAAGGAAGATTGAGCCCTACACTTACTTTTAATGCCAGTATGGGAACAGGTACTTCGGGTTTGGCAAAAGACATTTTAGGTGTAAACTATACAGGTTATCAGGTAAGCGGCATTACCAATAAAGGTGATAGCGTTTATACACCGGTAACAGAATTGGTAACACGTAAAACTTCTTTCTCCGATCAGTTCAATAATAACATCAATAAAAGTTTGGGCTTTACTTTAAACATTCCTTTATTTAATGGTTTGCAAACTCACACTGCTATTAAGAATGCAAAATTAAATGCGCTCAACGCCCAATACACCCTCGACCTTGCAAAACAAAATCTTTATAAAACTATTTCGCAAGCTTACGTTAGCGCAAAAGCAGCATTAAATAAATATGTTGCTTCACGATCAAGTGTTGAAGCCGCCAACGAATCTTTTAAATACGCACAGCAAAAATTTGATGCAGGTGTAATTAGCGCTTTTGATTTTAGCACTTCAAAAAACAGGTTGTTTGCTGCTGAAAGTAATTTGCTACAAGCTAAATACGATTACGTTTTTAAATTAAAGGTGTTAGATTATTACCAGGGCAAGCCTTTAGGTTTTTAGACTGTTGGTTTTTTTCTTAAAATTATTCTAAGAATAGGAATTGCAGTAATAATTATTAGGGCAATAAAAATATAACCCATATAATTTGTTATTTGAGGAAACACCTGCACTAAAAAATAGCCGATCGAACTAAGGCTTACCGTCCACAAAATTGCACCCGCAATATTAAATGCCATAAATTTTAAAAAATCTATTTTTATTGCGCCTGCAATTATTGGCGCAAAGGTGCGCACAACCGGTAAAAAACGCGCAATGATCAGGGTTATATTTCCACCATATTTATCGTAATATGTTTTTGTTACTTCCAGATGTCTTTTTTTAAAGAACCAATTTTCTTTTCTTGCATATAATTTTTCGCCAGTGGTTCTGCCAAACCAATAACCAACAATGTTTCCTAAAACAGCGGCTGTTGCCATTAAAAAAACCAGCATAAAATAATTTACATGAATAAGATCGGGACGGGCTTTACATAAAATGCCTGCCAATAAAATTAAATTATCGCCCGGTAAAAAAAAACCAACAAACAAACCTGTTTCCGCAAAGATCACAAACAGCAATAACCATAAACCCCCATATTCGATAATACTGTTGGGGTCGGTTAATTGTTTTAAGAAGTCCCACATGGTTATTCTTTGGTTGAGACATTACTCATCCAGTCAGAAAAAGGCTGACTGTTTTCTTTGCTGGCAATAGCAGCTTTTATGTTCTCAATATTTCCTTTTGGAATTGAGTCTATCAGCTTGCGCGTGTATTCGCTTTTTGGGTTAACGTATATCTCGTCAGGATCGCCCATCTCTTCTACTCTACCCTGCTGCATTACAACCATACGGTCGCTCATAAATTTAACCACGCTTAGATCGTGACTAATAAAAATATAAGTGAATTTAAATTCTTCTTTTAGTTCGTTCAATAAATTTAAAACCTGTGCCTGCACACTAACGTCTAGCGCACTTACGCTTTCGTCGCAAATAATAAATTTTGGATTTAATCCTAATGCACGTGCAATACAAATACGTTGGCGTTGTCCACCACTAAATTCATGTGGGTAACGGTAATAATACTTCTCATCCAAGCCAACTTTTCTTAAGAGTTCGTAAACCCTTTCGCGACGTTGTTTACTGGTAGGTAAAATATTATGGAATTTCATAGGTTCCATTATTGCATCGCCAACCGTAATTCGTGGATTTAAAGATGAGTAAGGATCCTGGAAAATAATTTGCATGTCTTTTCGGTGATGTCTGAAATCTGATTCTTTCATGCGCAACAACTCCTGGCGCTTATAAAAGATCTGGCCATCCATTGCTTCCGTTAGTTTTAAAATGGTACGGCCTAATGTTGTTTTACCGCAACCACTTTCCCCAACCAACCCAAGGGTTTCTCCTTCGTAAACATCAAAAGTTACATCATCAACTGCTTTTGTGTAACTCAACACTTTTCCAAATATGGTTTTTTCAGAAGGAAACCATGTTTTTACATTCTTTAATTCAAGGATCTTATCGCGTTGATATAATTCTATATGATTTTTCTTTCTTTCTTCTGCACTAATTGTAACGCTGGCAATAGCATCGGTTACTTTTTTATCCAACTCAATAATTTCACCATCATCGCCCCGCACCATAAAATCGCTTACAACCGGTAAACGCTTTAACCGCTTGTCTAAAGGCGGACGGCAAGCCAATAAACTTTTTGTATAAGGATGTTTTGGATTAGAAAAAATTTCGAGTACAGGGCCTTGCTCTACTACTTTGCCTTTGTACATTACCACAACGGTATCTGCAAGCTCAGCAATAACACCAAGATCATGAGTAATAAATAATATGCCCATGTTGTGTTCCATTTGAAGTTTTTTCATTAACTCCAGAATAGTTTTTTGAACAGTTACATCCAACGCAGTAGTTGGCTCATCGGCAATTAAAATATTAGGGTTACAGCTCATTGCCATGGCTATCATTACCCTTTGTTTTTGCCCACCCGATAATTGATGCGGGTATCTATCCAGCATTAACGTAGGGTTTGGCAACTGCACCTCTTCAAATAATTTTATTGTTTTTTCGCGCGCTTCGTTCTTACTTATTTTTTGATGCAGCAACAATACTTCCATTACCTGGTTGCCGCATGTAATTACGGGATTTAACGAGGTCATAGGCTCCTGAAAGATCATCGCTATCTCGTTACCACGGTAGTGACGCATTTCGTCGTTCTTGGTCTTAACAAGATCAACTACTTTGTTATCTTTTGTATGATAAATTATTTCTCCTTGTGTGATCTTACCAGGAGGATTTGGAATAAGCTGCATTATGGAAAGTGAAGTAACAGATTTACCCGACCCACTCTCGCCAACAATACCAATTGTTTCGCCTTTATGTAACGTAAACGAAATATCGTTAACGGCTTTAATAAATTCGTCGTCGGTCTTAAATTGGGTAACCAGGTTCTTAACTTCCAACAAGGGCTGCTTTTCCATAGATAGCTTTACGAAGCGTTTAAATTACGCTTTATTTTTAGAACTAAAAAGTAAAATTAGATGAGCTTATTTTTACGACCCACAAAAGCCAAAATACTGATGTACAGAAGCAAAAAGCTTAATCCAGCTTAAAACAAATGTATTTAATATCCTCACCCTTGGCCGTGAACATAGCCTCATAATAGGTTTTAATGTTAACGAGTTCCTGTCTGTCTGCCGGACAATTTTTATAAAGATCGTTTGTATGCCAGATCATTGGTAATTTATTTTCGGCAATTACTTCTAACGTAAATTCGTAAAGACTGGTGCTATCTGTTTTTAAATGTACTATACCGCCTTTTTTCAGGAATTTTTTATACCGGTCCAAAAATAATTTATGCGTTAAGCGTTGTTTAGCCCGCGGACTTTGCGGTTGCGGATCGGGGAAGGTTATCCAGATCTCATCTACTTCATTTGTATCGAAACAATAATCAATAAAATCAATTTTGGTGCGCACAAACGCTACATTCTCCATCTTGTTTTCGATGGCTTGTTTGGCACCAGTCCAAATGCGGTTACCTTTTATATCTACACCAATAAAATTCTTTTCAGGATGTTTTTGCGCCAGACCAATAGTGTACTCGCCTTTACCACAGCCTAACTCCAACACAATTGGTTTTTGGTTCTTAAAATGTTCGTTGTGCCATTTTCCTTTTAAGGCAAAACCTTTACTAAGGTTCTCCCAAAAAAGAGTAACACAATTATCAAACGATTCGAACTCTGCAAATTTTTCCAGTTTGGTAGGCATCTTATACTTCGATTATGGTATTTAATTCGTACAATTTTTTAAACTTCGAATCGCTGCTTAGCAATTCCTGTATACTTCCTTCTTCAATAATTTTTCCATGATCGAACACAAAGATCTTATCTACATGTTTTATGGTTGATAACCGGTGTGCAATAATAATTGAGGTTCTGCCCTCCGAAATTTTTTCTGCTGCTTTTTGAATAAGTTGTTCGGTTTGTGTATCAATAGTTGCGGTTGCTTCATCTAAAATAAAAATACTTGGCTGATAAACAAAAGCGCGAATAAATGCCACCAGCTGCCGTTGCCCTGCCGATAAACCCTGGCCGCGTTCGGTTACTTTATAATCAAAACCATCGGGTAACGACATAACATATTCGTATAAACCAATTTGTTTTGTGGCCGCTACAACATCCTCAAATTTTATTTCAGGATTATTTAGTGTAATGTTGTTCAATAACGTATCGTTAAACATATAAACATCCTGCAAAACAACACCGGTATTTTTCCGTAATGTATCAAGATCAATTTTGCGAATGTCTGTTCCGTCAATTAAAATCTCGCCTTTGTTCAATTCATAAAAGCGACTCAACAAATTAATGATGGTTGATTTACCTGCACCTGTAGCGCCAACCAAGGCAACGGTTTGTCCGGCCTTTATAGAAAAAGAAACATTCTTTAAAACAAAATGCTCATCCTTATAGGCAAACCACACATTTTTAAATTCAATGTTCTGTTTTACGCTTTCAAATTTTATAGTACCGCTGTTATTTATTTTTTCATCTGTATCTAAAACTTTAAAAACACGCTCGGCCGATACCACGCCCATTTGCAGCGTATTCAAACGATCAGCCAGCATACGGATTGGTCTAAAAAGCATGTTTATCATCATGATAAAAAAAGTGATATCACCCAGGCCAAAATTATAAGCGTGACCTTTTACGCCGACAAACCAAATAATTAAAGCAATGGCAACCGAAGACAAGATCTCGACAATTGGAAAGAAAACCGAATAGTAAAAAATAGATTTTATGTTGGCAACACGGTGTTGTTTATTTATTTCTTTAAATTTATCAAACTCTTCTTCTTCTCTATTAAATAATTGCACAAGGCGCATACCGGTAATATGTTCTTGCGTAAAAGTATTTAATGCAGACACTGCGTTACGCACCATTGTAAATGTTTTTTTTACACCACGTTTAAATAAAGCGGTTGCTACAAACAATAATGGAATTGTGCTTAAGGCAAGCAGAGCTAAGACCCAGTTCTTTGCAAACATCACGCACACAAATATGATCAGCATAACAATATCACCCGCAATAACTATAAAGCCTTGTGCGAACACATCACTTAAACTTTCAATATCTGAAATGGCGCGCGTTACCAATGTACCAACCGGTGTTGTATCAAAATAAGAATTCTTTAAATGAATAATGTGTTTGTAAACCTGGTTGCGAAGATCCTTCACAATATTTTGACCAAGCAAATTAGTGATACGTAAATTTATTATTTGCAAAAAAGCTTCAATAAATAATAAAGTAAGAATGAGTAAACAAATAAAATTCAGGCCGTCAATATCTTTTCCTTTTGTTACATGTTCGTTTAACGCTTCGCTTATTAAAAGCGGACGAACAATGGCCAAAGCCGCTAACATTAAGGTAAAGCAAACGGCACCATAAAAAAGTTTGTTGTAGGGTTTTGTGTAACTTAAAATACGTTTAAGAAGTCCAATGTTTAATCCTTTATTTTCTTTATTACTCAATAAAAATTTCTTTAGGATATTTTATACCAACTAAGAACAAAGCGTTTGGTGCCACATTAGCTCCGGCAGCGTTACGATCTTTAGCTTCAATTATTTTTTTAAAATTGTTTAGCGATATTTTATTTTTTCCAACTAATAATAATGTGCCCACAATTGCTCTTACCATACCGCGCAAAAAACGATCGGCGCTAATTGTAAAACGCCATTGACCATCGCCGGTTTTTTGCCAGATAGCTTTGGTTATAATGCAGTTATTGGTTTTATTCTGCGTGTGTAATTTACTAAAGCTGGTAAAGTCAGTATGTTCTAAAAGCATTGCTGCCGCTTTGTTCATTAATTCAAGATCAAGATCGCCATACACATACAAACTAAAATTATCAATGAATGGATTTTTCTTTTGATGTATAAAATAATAATAGGTCCTTGATCTGGCGCTGTAACGCGCATGTGCTTCGGGTAAAACAGCTCTTATATCCTGCACCGCAATTTCTATTGGCAATACAGTATTAAATTTATAGATCCAGTGCTCTTTATTTCCGATAAGGTCTTTGCAATTACTTTCAAAATGTGCTACATAATTTTTTGCGTTAACACCGGTGTCGGTTCTACCGCAACCTGAAAATTCAATTTTTTCTTTAAGTATCATCGACACTTTTTCTTCTAACACCTGCTGAACTGTATTAGCGGTATTGTCCTGCATTTGCCAACCGTTAAAGTTGGTGCCATTATAAGAAAGCGTTAAAAAGTAACGGGCCATTTTGCAAAATTACGCTATAATTTACAATTAACTTAGAAGCCAACTAAATTATTGCCACAAAGACACGACGGCACAAAGTGACACACAGAAATACTTCTTTGTGCGGCTTTAAGTCTTAGCGTCTTCGTGGCAAAAAAATTGCTACTTTTACTGCCCGCTATGAGCAAGATCAAAAAGAATTTTATATTAGAGAACCTTGAAGTAATTGATATTAGTACCGAAGGTAAAGCCATTGCAAAACATGATGGCCTGGTTGTTTTTATTGATGGTGCTGTGCCCGGTGACATAGTGGATGTAATGGTACATCGCAAAAAAAATAATCTTGCCGAGGGTAAAGTAGATAAGGTTATAAAATTTTCTGATCTGAGAGTAAAACCCAAATGCGAACATTTTGGAACCTGTGGCGGGTGCAAATGGCAAAATCTAGGTTACAAAAGCCAGTTAGAGTTTAAACAAAAATATGTTTACGATGCTTTTACACGAATTGGCAAATTAACTTTTCCTGAAATTACGCCTATACTTGGTAATGCCGATGAATACTATTACCGCAACAAATTAGAATTTGGTTTCTCAAACAAAAAATGGTTAACCAACGAGCAAATTGCTTCTAAAGAAGAAGTAGAAAATAAAAATGGTTTGGGTTATCACATTGCAGGTTTGTTTGATAAAATATTAGACATTAATAATTGTTATTTACAACCCGAACCAAGTAACTCAATACGAAACGCAGTTAGAGAATATGCGTTTAAGAACGATCTTTCTTTTTTTGGGATACGAGATAAAGTGGGTTTATTAAGAACCTTATTAATTAGAACAACCAGCATTGGTGAAATTATGGTGGTTGTTTCGGTTTTTGAATGGCAGGAAAAAGAAGTTTTTGCTTTGTTGGATTTTTTGAAAACAACTTTCCCACAAATAACCTCTTTGCAATACACACATAATAATAAAGGAAACGATACTTTTTTTGGTTTGGATATTAAAACCTATTATGGACGCGATTATATTTTAGAAGAGATGGAAGGTCTTAAATTTAAGATCAGTGCCAAGTCGTTTTACCAGACAAATTCGCCACAAGCTTATAATTTGTACAAAATAACCCGCGATTTTGCAGGTTTAACCGGAAATGAGATAGTTTACGATCTTTATACAGGAACAGGCACAATTGCCAATTTTGTTGCAAAAAATGCAAAGCAAGTTGTTGGTATTGAATATGTTGAAGACTCTATAAAAGATGCCATTGAAAACTCTAAAGCCAATAATATTACCAATACCAGCTTTTTTGCCGGCGATATGAAAGACGTTTTGAACGATAATTTTATATTAAATAATGGTAAACCAGACGTTATTATTACCGATCCGCCAAGGGCAGGTATGTTTGAAGGCGTAATTAACGTGATCTTAAAGGTTTTACCAAAAAAAGTGGTGTATGTTAGCTGTAACCCAAGCACACAGGCCAGGGACCTTGCATTGATGGAAGGCCGCTACAACATTATCAAAGTTCAGCCCGTAGATATGTTTCCCCAAACCGCACACGTTGAAAACGTCGTTTTACTTGATTTGAAGCCTGAAAACTAACATTTTAACTCTTTTTATACAATTAATACCCCACTTTTGGCAAAATACCCTACATTGGGTATTCCCATTTCGTTAAAAAGTTTGGCCATCTGATTAATTATATGTTATTTCGCTTAAACTTTAAAAAACTCGAAAATGAAAAAAATTACTTTACTAGCAGTTGCTGCTTTAGCAATTAGCTTTGCGTCTTGTAAAAAAGACAGAACTTGTACCTGTACAAACACTAGCGGTAGCCCTACTGTTACTACTACTACTACTACTACTTTATTAAAAGTGAAAAAGAAAGATGCTAAAGACGCTTGTCAAAAAACTACAAGTACAAATACATCTGGTAGTAATTCAAGTACAACTACTAATGATTGCAAATTAAGCTAATATTAACCTTAAAAAAATTAAAAAATGAAAAAGATATTTTTACCTCTATTAGTAATTGCTGCATCATTAAGCATTACTTCATGTCACAAAGAAAGAACTTGTACTTGTAATTACACAACTGTATCAACTTTTGGTAGCACGTCTCAAACTACAACTTCTTCATCTGTTGACACTTGGGAGAACGCTTCAAAACATGAAGCTGGTTCAAACTGTATCTCAAGCAAATCTACTACTTCTTTCACAGGTGGTAGCAGTGAGACTACTGGTGATTGCAAATTAAACTAATTATACACAATTATAAAAAAGCCGTTCATTAATGAACGGCTTTTTTTATGTTCTTTTATTTGATTCGGCACCAGCTTTGCTTTCAATAATTTAAAATTCTTACCTTTCTGCTTTAAATAGTAAATGAAAAAAATTAAGTTAGTTGTGAGTATTGCCATTCTTGCTTTTTTGTTTTCCTGCAAAAAAGACAGGCAGTGCGTGTGTACTGCAACTACTTTGAGTCCTTCAGGCAACACTTCAACGAGTCCCACTAAAACTGAAACTTATTCAAAGATGAAATTGAGCGAAGCTAAATCAATTTGTCAAAAATCAACAGTTGTAACAGCCAATGCCCAGGGCAGCATTACAACCGTAACCAACGATTGCAAACTTAAATAAGTATTAAATGAGAAATAAACTTTTAATATTCCTGTTCTTATCTCTGGTCTTCTGTATCTCCTGCAGGAAATCACGCACCTGCGATTGCAATTTAACTGCTACCCGCACCACCACAATTGGAGGAACCACTAATACCGAAACTACTACTACCTACACCATAACTACCAAGAATAAACAAAAAAAAGAAGAGTTTAAAAAAGCAGAATCCTGCTATAACTCAAGCGTTACATATACAACAGAAATAGTTGGCGGGAATACAGTTACAAGTGAAACCAAAAAATGTACTTTAAAATAAGGTGTTTAATTTGCTCTTATACTTCCATTTTTAATAATATAATCAAAACCATTTATATTAAATTTTTTACCGGAGGTTTGATTTATTAATTCGGTAATGTCTTGCTCAATGGTATGTATAGATCCTTTTGTTTTATAAGCAATGTTCAAATAATCGGTATTTATTTCCATCCCTTCATACACACCGCACAAAATTACCCTCACAGGTACTTTAATTCGCGAAAGCAAAAGTATATCACGAACCTTTGCCCAGTTATCTGCGATTAAAATAACGTTATCGGGTTTGCGAACTTTTTTTAAACCTGTTAAAATAGCTTCTATCACGTTTTCCGGCGAATCGCCGCCCGATCCTTTTTTAATGGTCAGTTTCATTGTATTTACAAGATCTTCGCAGGTTTTAGCTTTACATATATATATACCGCCTGTTACACCTAATTTTTTATCCGCATCACGTTTATTGTCGCCGTCATTAAAAAAAACAAAATATTGTTGCGCTGTATCTTTTACAAAAAATAATTTTAACCAGGTATTAATTTGTTTAGCGTATGGGTACATACTAGAAGTAAGATCGGTAACAATAATATTTTTTTTCCATTTGGGGTTTCGGGTCAATATCTTATAAACGCTGTTGTTTACTGTATCTTCTATATCGGCTTCAAATTCTATTGGTCCTGTAGTGGTGCGACTCTCAAAATCAAATTTTCCGGTCTTGGTGTATACTTTATAAACCCCATCTAAATTTCCTTTTTTGTAATAACCCTCCGCCTTTAAACGTCCGTTTGTGTGGTAAGTAAGTTCAAGTCCTTCTTTTACGCCATTTTTATAATTCTCAATAAATTCTTTAGCGCAATTTTTTGAGTAAAAGGTTACCGGCCCGTCAAGTTGTCCGTTGTTATAATAAGTTTCCTGCTTAACACAAGTGCTGTGATACCAGCTAATCTCTAAACCGTGTTTTTTATTGTTCCTATAAATAACCTCGTTCTTTAATTTGCCATTTGGCCAGTAGCTGCGCCAAACCCCTTGTTTAAGGCTGTCTTTATCAATAGCGTTAATAGTGTCGCCATCGTGTATAGAATAAGAAACCAATTGTGCCTTTATTAGTGGCGCATTAATTAGCAAAAAACCTATCAGCAAAAGAAACCTCATCTTATAATCTTTAAAATTGTTTATTTTTGTACAGATTATCAAGTAATTAAGTAAATATGCTCGAAAAAATACATAAGTTGTTGGAAGAAGTTGAATCTTTTGGCGCGCAAAGCAAAGAACAGGTTGAAGAGTACCGCATTAAGTGGCTAAGCAAAAAAGGAGAAGTTACTGCTTTATTTGATGATTTTAAAAATGTACCCGCAGATCTTAAAAAAGAAGTTGGCCAAAAATTAAATCTTTTAAAAACAAAAGCGCAGGAAAAAATAAATGAACTCAAAGAAAAATTTGAGTCAGATTCAGATGCTAACGATAAAAAAGGTATAGATCTTACTTTACCTGCACTTCCTACTTTGCAGGCGGGCAGCCGCCATCCACTCTCGCTGGTAAAAAACCAGATCATTGATATTTTTGCGCGTATTGGTTTTACGGTGAGTGATGGAAAAGAAATTGAAGACGACTGGCATAATTTTTCGGCTTTAAACACGCCGGAAAATCACCCGGCACGTGATATGCAGGATACTTTTTATGTGAACATAAACCCAGAAATGGTTTTAAGAACACAAACATCAAGTGTGCAGGTGCATATTATGGAATATCAAAAACCGCCGATTCGCACCATTTCTCCGGGTCGCGTTTACCGTAATGAAGCTATTAGCGCCCGCGCTCATTGCCAGTTTCACCAGGTTGAAGGTTTGTATATTGACGAGAATGTTTCTTTTGCAGATCTTAAACAAACACTTTTATATTTTTCGAAAGAGATGTTTGGTGCCGAAACAAAAATAAGATTAAGACCAAGTTATTTTCCTTTTACCGAACCAAGTGCCGAAATGGATATTAGCTGCACTATTTGCAAAGGTGCAGGTTGCAATGTTTGTAAATATACAGGCTGGGTTGAGATCTTAGGTTGTGGTATGGTAGACCCACAGGTGCTTACCAATTGTGGTATTGATGCTAACAAATACAAAGGTTTTGCTTTTGGAATGGGTATTGAAAGAATTACCATGCTAAAATACCAGGTTAAAGACCTCCGTTTATTTTTTGAGAACGATGTGCGTTTCTTAAAACAATTTACCTCTGCATAACGTTTATACTTTTATGGATCGTCTAAATCGCATAGACATGTTATTGGCAATGCTCGAAAAAGAGCCTGACGATATTTTTTTGAATTATGCTTTAGGCACCGAATATGTTGGTGAGTTGGATGTTATGCAAGCAGAATTTCAATTTAAAAAAGTGCTGCAAATGGAGCCAAATTATATTGCCGCTTATTACCAATTAGGAAAATTGTTTGAATCGCAATTAAAAAACACAGAGGCCTTACACTTTTTTAAGCTTGGTTTAGAAAAAGCCAAAACAATAAAAAACAATAAAGCTATTAACGAATTTGGCGAAGCTATTTTTTTACTTGAAGAGTGAGGCCAAACTCAAAAATTTAACCACATAGAAACATAGATCTTATCTTTCTATGTTCACTAAAAAATAAAAGAAATACAGAGCTTTGCTTTTGCGATAAATATCGCAAAAGCAACTATGTAAGCTCAAAAAAATTAGAATCACTCTTTATTTATTTTACTATGTGCCTATGTGGTTTAAATAAGTTACGAATATATCTGCGAAATATATACCAGCATATGCCTTTCATACATTAATTTTTGTTTAAGTATTTCAAGGGTTTTTTGCCTTATATCAGAAGATAATTTATCGAAATATAGCTTTGCGATGTTAAAGATCTGTTCCTGAAAATATGGAAATTTTGCATCAGTAATTGCCTGTACTAAATGGTTAATGTAAAGAGTAATAAGTTGCGTATCGTGGTCTGGAAATTTTTGAATCACGACTTTATGCAACAATCTGAATTTATTTTTCTCTTTTTTTATTTCTTCTATTAATTCATCCAGCATATTTTGACGTATTAGAACAACAGCTAATTTTTCGAAAGTATAAAAAACAGAATGTGTTTTTAGTTCTTTAATAAGTTGCTCTGCTTTATCCTTTTCTATTTCCAAATAGCGCTCCAATTCCTTCTCCTCAATTACAAATCCATAAATAAATTTTTCCTTCAAGTATTCGGCTTCTATTTTTTGATTGTGTTTTTCCCTCGCAAAAATTAAGATCTCATCTATAAGATCGTGATATTTATTAATGTTTAGCTGCTTTATGCTTTCACTGTACTGTTGTAATACTCTAAATCCTTTTTCATTTTTACCCTTACAAAACTCTAACTCCGCCAATGCAATTGGTAATTCAAGAGTTGACTCGTAATTTTTAGTTGAATATATTTTATCACTTAATTTCGATAACATGATAGAAAGTTGCAATTCTACAATTACCTTTCTGTCAATTGGATCCAGACGGTTACGGTTTTGCTTGCGTTTTTTTAGTTGCGACTTTAAAAATTCAAGTTCTTTTTTATCTTTTGATAAAACCGAAACGCGTGAAATTAAAAAAGAAAAAATAGTGGTTCTGAAATTTGCTTGTGAGCGGACCGTATTGTTAGCGGCTTCTGTAATTGCTATTTTTTCACCATCATTAAGTCCTTTTGCAAAAGAAATTTCTACCTCTTTTAGTGAATTTTTAATGAATGTACTTAATACATTTTCGTTTTCTGAGTAATTAAAATTAGTGAGTTTAGGTAGTTCTAAAATAATTGCAAGATGAAAATAAAATTGCTGCTTAAGCGCAGAAGCGCCGCTTAGTTCAAAGTTTATTCTTTTATATATCTCGGCGATCTGACTTTGTTTTAATTTAGGAAGGGTTGCAAATGCTGTTGTAATTGTTTTAATACTGTTTTGATACTTTTGAAGTGTTTTGTTTTTAGACGTTTTTTTTATTCCGTCTGTTTTTTTCTTCTTTGTTGATCTTTCAAATTTTAAAACCTCTTGTTGTAGATGAAAATTAGCTGCTGCTAAATGCTCACAATAATTTTTAGCGTTGCAGTAACATGTATAATTAAGGATCTTGCCTGCTTTTATTTTGATAGAAATTTCTCCGGTTATTTTCTCGTGAATTAAAAAAGTGTAAGTGCTTTCTTTTTTATTGATTAACTCTAATTTATTGTGAATGAATAATTTCAGACCTTTTTCGAGCCTGGTTTCCTCAATTTTGTGTTCAAATTCTTTTTGGTCAAAAAGCATATTAGCTCAAATTTAACTGCATTAAGTCAATTTAATGGCTTCTCTTTTTTAAATAAATCTTAAAAAGGGCAAATTACTGAGTTAAACGGTCCTTTTACTAAGTAAAGAGATTAAAAACTAAAATCTAAATCCTTATATTAGTTTCGATTATTATTAACAAATGAAAAAGTATATTCTATTACTTTTTTTCTTTTTTTCTTTTATAACTGCTTTCTCGCAAAAAGGGAAAAACGGTGCGGGGAATATCGTGGGTAGCACGGTGGTTAATGCTTACACTTCTTTAACTGTTGATGCGTTCGTTAACAACACTACTCTTAATGTGGCAAATGCTGCAGGTTATGGGGTTGGCGACCTTATTTACATTATTCAAATGCAGGGCGCGAGTGTTAATTGTTTTATTAATCCATGGGGAAATGCAAATAGCGCAGAACCTTTGTCTCCTGTTTTTGGAAAGATCACAAATTACAATAATGCCGGTAACAATGAGTACGCGCAGGTTTCATCGGTTGCAGGTAATGTTATTACGATTGATTGTCCATTAAAAAATAGTTATACCGCTGCCGGCAAAGTTCAGATAGTAAAGGTCCCGCGTTATACTACACTCACTATCGGCGCTGGTGGTATTATTACCTGTCCAGCCTGGAATGGCACAGTCGGCGGGGTTATTGCGCTTGAGATAGATGGAAATACTACAATTAATGCGGGAGGAATGATAGATGCCAGCGGGCTTGGTTTTAGAGGTGGTACTTTAAGTACAGGGGCTCTTTTTGGCGCGGGAGCCTGGTGTCATAATAATCCGCAAGAAGGTGCGCGTAAAGGAGAAAGTATTGCTGGTGATGTAACAACTTATATGGCTAATTTTAACGGGCAATATTGCAGAGGTGCGGTGGCCAATGGTGGTGGCGGTGCTAATAGTAATAATGCCGGCGGTGGTGGGGGTGCTAACGCAGGCGACACAAGTCTTTATACCGGTTTTGGTAATCCTGATATTTCCGTAGCGGGTTATATAACGGCCTGGAACTTAGAATCCGCGGGCTTTGCAGCTTCGAGTTCTTCGGGTGGAGGAAAAGGCGGTTACACATTTTCGAATGCTAATATTAGTCCTTTAACTAATGCGCCCGGAGTTGCGGGATGGGTTGGTGACGTTAGACGCGCAGTTGGAGGAATGGGCGGCAGGCCTCTTAATTATAATACCGGCCGTTTGTTTAGTGGCGGTGGCGGTGGTGCGGGTGATCAAAATGATAATTATGGCGGTGCTGGCGGTGACGGTGGTGGAATAATAAATATTATTAGTTACGGAACAGTCTCTGGAGGAGGTCAGATAGTTTCAAATGGTGAAAATGGTTTTAATACAAATACAACAGGTGCGGCCCCTATCAATAATTGTAATGGTCGTGATGGTGCCGGTGGTGCTGGTGGAGGTGGTGCTATTGTTATTAATTCAATAGGCGCAATAAACACAATTACTGTGTCTGCAAGAGGTGGAAATGGCGGAAATCAACAAATGAAATCAGGCTATGCTTTTGGCAATGCTTCAATGGCTTATGGCCCAGGCGGCGGCGGCGGCGGCGGTTACATTGGTACTACTGCAGCGGCTATTACATCTTTTGTGAATGGAGGTATCAATGGAATTGTTCAATATTTATCCGGAAATGAGAATTGCCAGATCGATAATTTATTTCCTCCTAACGGTTCAACCATTGGTGGTTCAGGAACTGTAACATCAACCTTAGTAGTAGTTCCAACAATTACGGCCAGCCCGGATGTTACGATCTGCGTAAATAATTCAGCTAATTTAACAGCAACAACAACAGGAATAGTTGGCCCTACAATTGGCTGGTATACAAATTTTGCCGGACCAACATTACTTGGAACTGGTAGTGCATTTACTACATCGGTATTTACAACGCCTGGCACTTACACCATCTGGGCAGGCTTTTGCCCTAGTGGTATTTATCGAGACCCTGTTGTAATTACTGTTACTAATGGGCCAACACTTACACCTGTATCCGCAACAGTTTGTGCAGGACAAACAGGAACCATTTCTGTTTCAGGCGCAACAACTTATACCTGGAGTACAGGCTCTAATAGTGCCACTATTACAGCCACACCATTAGCCACAACGGTTTTCACTGTTACGGGATCAATAGGCACTTGTACTACTGCAACAACAGCAACAATTACAGTTAATGCCAGCGCTTCTATAAGTGTTAACTCACCAACAATTTGTAGCGGACAATCTGCTATCTTAACTGCTGGCGCAGCAACATCCTATACTTGGAGCACAGGTCCTAATACCTCAACTGTTAGTGTTAATCCTTTAACAACAACAATTTATACTATCAATGCAACAGCTGCAGGGGGCTGTCTGGTTACAAATACTTCCATAGTTACAGTTAATACAACACCAACATTAAATACAATTAGTTCAACAGTTTGTGCCGGGCAGATCGGAACAGTTTCTGCTGCAGGAGCAGCAACCTACACCTGGAATACCGGATCTAATAGCGCAACGATCAACGCTTCGCCTCCAGCAACAACGGTTTACACTGTTACGGGCGCAAATGGCACCTGTACCTCTTCCGCAACTGGAACAATTACTATAAATGCAGCTCCAATTATTAACGTAACCAGCGCAACAGTTTGTGCCGGGCAAACCGGAACAGTTTCTGCTTCAGGAGCTACTACTTATACCTGGAACACCGGATCCAACAGTGCAACAATTACAGCTGCACCACCAGTAACCACAACTTATACTGTAAATGGAACTACAGGAACCTGTACTTCTTCTGCAACAGGAACTATCACTGTTAATGCGGTTGGTTCAATTGCTGTTAACTCGCCAACTATTTGTACAGGACAATCTGCAACTTTAACTGCAGGCGCCGCAACAACTTATACCTGGAGCACAGGCCCCAATACCCAAAGCATTAGTATTAACCCTTTAACCACAACCGTCTATACCATTAATGCTACATTGGCAGGTGGCTGCATAGCTTCAAATACTTCAACGATTACAGTAAATGCCACACCAACATTAAATACTATTAGTTCAACCATCTGTGCAGGACAAACCGGAAACGTTTCTGCTGCCGGCGCTACAACTTACACTTGGAATACAGGATCTAACAGCGCAACTATTGCGGCCTCACCCGCTGCTACAACGGTTTACACTGTTACGGGTGCTAATGGCACTTGTACCTCTTCTACTACCGGAACAATTACAGTAAATCCTAATCCAATAATTAATGTGGTTAGCGCTACGGTTTGTGCCGGCCAAACCGGAACCGTTTCTGCTTCAGGAGCAACTACATTTACATGGAACACTGGATCCAACAGTGCAACAATTACTGCTACCCCGCCTGCTACAACTAACTATACGGTTAACGGAACAACAGGAACCTGCACTTCTTCTGCTACTGGAACAATTACGATAAATCCGGTGGCGCCTCTTGCCGTTAACTCTGCAACAATTTGTAGTGGACAATCGGCCACCTTAACAGCTGGCGCAGCTGCATCATACACATGGAGTACCGGCGCCAACACGCAAAGCGTTAGTGTTAACCCGCTAACTACTACAGTTTATACTATCAACGCTACAATTGGAGGTTGTACCTCGTCTAATACATCAACTGTTACCGTAAATGCTACACCAACATTAGCAATTATTAATACAACTGTTTGTCCGGGACAAACAGGAACAATTTCTGCAGCAGGAGCAACCACTTATACCTGGAGCACCGGCGCAAACACAGCAAGTATTTCTGCCACACCGCCAATATCTACAACTTATACTATTACCGGTGCAAATGGCACTTGTACGTCTTCATCAACCGCAAGCATTACAGTTGGAGCCATTGGTTCTATTGCTATTAACTCACCAACAATTTGCGTCGGACAATCTGCTACTTTAACTGCAGGTGCTGCTGTTACATATACCTGGAGTACGGGCGCCAATACACAAAGCATTAGTGTTAATCCGATAACTACAACAGTTTATACAGTTAACGCTTTTACCGCCGGGGGATGTAATGTTGTTGGTACTTCAACGGTAACAGTAAATTCTGCACCTGTGTTGGCAGTAACAGATGCAACAATTTGCGTTGGACAAACAGGAACTATTTCTGCAGCAGGAGCAACAACTTACACATGGAGCACGGGATCAAACAGCCCCACTATAACTTCTTCACCTATTATAAATACAACCTATACTGTTGTTGGTGCAAACGGAACTTGCACAACATCCGCAACCGTTAGTATAACAATTAATACCAGCGGAACAATAAGTGTTAACTCGGCGACAGTTTGCAGTGGCCAAAACGCTACACTAACCGCAGGTGCCGCTACATCTTATACTTGGAGCACAGGAGCTAACACACAAAGCATTTCTGTTAATCCATTAGCCACAACCATTTACACGGTAAGTGCTACTTTAGCCGGCGGCTGTGTTGTATCAAATACTTCTACAGTAACTATTAGTCCAAACCCAACTGTAACTGCAAATACCGCAAGCATTTGTATTGGTCAATCGGCTACATTAACAGCTAACGGTGCAATAACTTATTTATGGAATGACGGAACTCCAACTTCCACAAATGTTCTTTCGCCAATTGTTACAACGGCTTACACTGTTACGGGAACATCCGGAGGCTGTTCGTCTGTTGCAACTTCAACTATTTTTGTAACTCCAACACCAACATTAAGCGCAGCAAGTATGACTGTATGTGCAGGACAGGCCGCTACATTAACTGTCAACGGCGCAACAACCTATACTTGGGATCCAACAGGACTTAATGTCATAAGTCCTTCGTTTACAGATGCACCGGCTGCAACTACAATTTATACAGTAATAGGCGCTACCAATGGTTGCACCGCAAGCACAACTGCATCAATAGTTATTGGCTCTAATCTTTCAATTACAGCTAACACCCCCACAATTTGCTCAGGACAAACAGCTACTCTATCTGCTATAAGTACCGCAACTAATTATGTATGGAGCAATGGCGGAAATACACCAACTATTTTTGTAAATCCAATAGTAAATACTTCTTATACAGTCACAGGAAGTAAAGGTGCCTGCACAGGAAGTATAGTTGCCAATGTAATTGTAAATGCTTTACCGGTTGTAAATGTAAACGCCAACCCAATTTGTGCCGGTGGAACTTCAACTATCTCTGCGGCAGGTGCAACAACTTACTCGTGGTCTAACGGTTCGAGTAATACCGCTTCAATTATTGTTACGCCGACAACCAATACAAGTTACACCGTTATTGGTGAAGTTAATTCTTGTACTGTTGCAACCGTTTATAATTTAACCATAACTCCAAGCCCAACAGTTGCTGCTATTAATGCAACTATTTGTAGTGGTGCTACTGCGACACTTACAGCTAATGGAGCTACAAATTATACATGGTTACCATCCGGCACACAAAGTAATTCTATTACAGTTAACCCATCAATAAATACTACTTATACCGTTATAGGTGATAACGGATCGTGTAGCGCTCAAACAAATGTTTCTGTTACGGTACTTAACGGTTTAACTGCGCCCGTAAGTAACGCAAGCATCTGCCAGGGACAAACAGCAAACATTGGAACGACATTAAACGGAACTTCTTATTTATGGAGTAACGGTGCAACAACACAAAGTATTAATGTTAGTCCTGCCACAACAACGAGTTATAGTTTATTGGTGGTTGTAGGAAATTGCAGTTACACAGCAAGTTCAAATGTTACAGTTATTCCAACACCTACTATACAATTAAACAATGCTTCTATTTGTTTAGGTCAAAGTGCTACATTAACTGCTGCAGGTGCAACAAATGGTTATACATGGAACCCGGGCAATGTTAACGGCAATGCCATAACCGTTACCCCAACTGTTACAACTAATTATGTTGTAATGAGTGCAAACGGAGCTTGTCCTGCAACTGCAACTACACAAGTAATAGTAAATACAAAACCAGTTTTAGTTATCGCTCAAAGTGCAGCTCTTGTTTGTCCTAATACACCTGTAACGTTTAGCGCAACGGGTGCAAATATTTACGAATGGTATGTTAACGGTAATTATTATTTTGGCAATCCACTAAATATTGTAGCTACACAAAATTCTACTATTACTTTAGTTGGTTCTAACTTTGGTTGTTCTACAACATCAGGTGCATTACTTAATGTAAGTGATGTAGTCGCTTCATTCGATCCGGAAAGTAATTATGTAGATTATCCCGGAACCTTAACATTTACAAATACATCAAGCGGCGCTACAAATATTGCATGGGATTTTGGTAACGGACAAACATCCACAAATTCTGTTACAACGGCATCTTATGAATTTCCAGGAAAATACCTTGTTGCTCTTGTTGCGCAAAACGACATGGGTTGTATGGATACATCTTATTATGTTATTGAAGCTGGTTGTGGCAAAGGCGATTTTTATATGCCAAACACATTTACACCAAATGGTGATGGCTTAAATGAAGATTACAGAGTTTTAGGCGGCACCTGTGTTACACAATTTAAAGGTTCTGTTTTTGACCGTTGGGGAACTGAAATTTTTAAATGGAAAGACATTTCAGATACATGGGATGGAATGTATCGTGGCCAAGAAGTTGAAATTGGTGTTTACAATTATTTAATTACATATACTCTTTACAATGGCAAGGTGTTTACTAAAACCGGCCACATTGCTATTATCCGTTAATTATGGAAGAATTAAAATATCCTGTAGGGCAATATATAAAACCTGCAGCTTTCACAAAAGAAATTCTAAGTACTGCCATTTCTGTTATTGAAAATTTTCCGAAAAAAATAAAACAGGAAACAGAAAATTTATCCGACGAACAATTAGATACGCCTTATCGTCCCGAAGGTTGGACGGTGAGACAAGTTGTACATCATTGTGCCGATAGTCACATGAATGCTTTTATAAGACTCAAACTTGCTTTATCGGAAGAGACGCCAACTATTAAACCATATACCGAAGCTTTATGGGCCGAAATGGATGACGCAAAACATTTACCTATCCACTCTTCTTTTCAAATAATTGAAGGTGTGCATACGCGATGGACAACTTTGCTTAAAAGTATGACAGATATCGATCTTAAGCGTGGCTTTATCCATCCCGAAAAAGGAAGAGAATTATCATTGCACGAAAGTACTGATATGTATGCCTGGCATTGCAACCATCATTTGGCGCACATTACAGCGTTAAAAAAACGAAAAGACTGGAAATAAATCACAACAAATTTCAAAGATTCTAAGTAAATTTGCATCCGGATGGACGAGTTTAGAGAATCCCTTTTAGTTTTAATTTCTGTACCAATTTATGCCATTGTTATTGGCTTTGAATTCTTCTATTCTTATTTTAAAAATAAAGGTTTATACACCACCAAAGGATTACTATCTAATGTTTATTTAACTTCTTTAAACATGGGCCTCGATATTTTGGTGAGGGGATTATGCTTGTTGATCCTGAATTATTTTTTTCAATTTGCCTTTTTTGATTGGGGCGCACACACTGTTTTGTATTGGGTAGTATTAGTGGTTGCAGAAGATTTTATGTATTACTGGTTACATCGTGTCGATCATTTCTGTCGCTTTTTTTGGGCTGTGCATGTAACACATCACAGCAGCGAAGAATTTAATTTCACGGTTGGTTTCCGATCTTCTGTCTTTCAACCGCTTTACCGCTTTGTTTATTTTATTCCATTAACCTTGGTTGGCTTTAGAGCAATTGACATTATGTTTATTTATAGCGCCACGCAAATTTTCGGAATTCTGGCTCATACACAAACAATAAATAAATTGGGATTTTTAGAATACATTATTATTACACCCTCGCATCACCGTGTACATCATGGCAGTAACGTACGTTACCTTGATAAGAACATGGGTATGTTATTGGTTTTTTGGGATAAATTATTTGGCACCTTTCAACCCGAAGAAGAAACTGATCCGGTTAAATATGGTTTAACGGAAAATATTGGCACTTATCATCCCATTAAAATGATCTTTCACGAATGGAAAAATATTTTTGCCGATCTTAAAAAAGAATCCTCTTTTAAAGCTAAACTAATGTACGTGTTTGGTCCACCGGGCTGGAGCCACGATGGTTCAAAAAAAACCAGCACCCAGTTACGCGCCGAACTAAAAAATAAAAATAATCTCTAATGGCAACCACCTCAGCCATTGAACGTTTAAAGGGCTTAAAACAATTATTAAAGATAGAGCGTGATGAAGATTACCGTTTGTACAAAGAACAATTTTTACGTGTTACTCTTGATCAACGAAAAAAGAACGGCGTTACCTGGTATCCTATAAAAATAAATAATGAAGAGTTAGGTTCAGGTGATCTTTTGCATTTGGAGATAGAACGCACCACACAAATTGATAAAGCACATCAATTCAGTTCAGGAAAAAATGTAAGTTTATTCTCTAATCAAAATGAAGAGACCTACGAAATTACAGGAACAATAAAATCTGTTTCTAAGAACTCTTTAAAATTAATTATTCATTCTGATGAATTGCCCGATTGGTGTTACGACGGAAAACTGGGAATAAACATCCAGTTTGATGACAACAGTTATAACGAAATGCAAAACGCATTGGATGTGGTCATCAACGCGAGAAATAACCGTATAGAGGAATTACGTGAAATGGTCGAAGGTGCAATACCCCTCTCTTTCGAAAAAATAAATAATGATGTTTTAATTCCGCAATTAAATCTCTCGCAAAATAAAGCGGTGCGCCATATTTTAAGTGTTAACGATATTGGCGTTATTCACGGCCCGCCGGGCACAGGAAAAACAACCAGCATTGTACAGGCCATTCGTTTAACTTTACAAACAGAAAGCCAGGTTTTAGTTTGTGCGCCAACCAATTCGGCGGTTGACCTTATTACCGAAAAATTATTAGAACTTGGTGTTGACGTTTTGCGTATGGGACATCCGGCAAGGATCTCAGATGAATTACAGAACAGCAGCATTGATGGAAAAATATCTTCTTCTCCATACTATAAAGACATAAAGAATTTACGCCGTAATGCAGAGGAATATTTTCGCATGGCCGGAAAATACAAACGTGTGTTTGGAAAAGAAGAAGCGCAGCAACGCACCGCTTATTATACCGAAGCGAAAACCTGTATTAAAGAAGCGCGTTTGCTGGAAGATTTTATTGTGGACGAACTATTTAAGACCACTAAAGTAATTTGTTGCACACCAGTAACAAGTACACACAGAGGATTAGCAAAGAAAAGATTTGGTACATTATTTTTTGATGAAGCTTCACAGGCTTTAGAGCCGATGGTTTGGATACCGTTATTAAAATGTAAACGTTTAATTTTAAGCGGCGATCATTTTCAGTTACCGCCTGTTGTAAAAAGTTTAGAGGCAAAAAAAGGTGGGCTAGATGAAACATTGTTGGATCGCTGCATAAAATTTAAAGAAGCGGTTTCGTTATTAACGCGGCAGTATAGAATGAACACTGCTATTATGGGTTTTAGTAATAATTATTTTTACGAGAACGAATTAATTGCAGATGAATCTGTTTCTGCACAAGTGTTATTGAATGATGAGAATTCGATGTTAAGTAAGTCGATAGAATTTATAGATACGGCAGGCTGTGGCTTTGATGAAATTCAGAATACGGAAACACTGAGTCATTTTAATCCGAAAGAAGGTGATGTGTTATTTAAACATTTGCAACAGCTTTTAAGAGAGTATGCACAGCACGAACATTTACCTGCAATGAGTGTTGGTATTATTTCTCCTTACAAAGAACAGCGCGAATGGTTAAAAGATAACATCGCTGATTTTGAATTTGATAAAACAAAATTGCTTTCATTAAGCATAAAAACAATTGATGGTTTCCAGGGCGAAGAACGCGATGTTATTTATATTTCTTTAGTAAGAAGTAACGAACGGCAAGAGATAGGTTTTTTAAACGACCTGCGAAGAATGAATGTTGCTATTACCCGCGCTAAGAAAAAATTAGTGGTTATTGGTGATAGCTCCACTATTGGTGCCAGTAAATTTTATAACTCCTTTTTAGAATATTGCGAGAAGCATGGGGCGTATCGCACTGCGTGGGAATGGGCGTAATTTTTTCATTTTTCACTTATTGAATAGTAAACAAAATCTTTCTTAAAATAATTTTTGGAGTCACTTTTTGCTTGACCAAAAAGTAACCAAAAAATCAAGGCTTATTTAAATTTTTTCTAAAAATCAATTATCCTTCAAGCCTGATGATTTAAGCGCTTCGCGAACAGCCAAAATCATCTTTCACACAGGCAAACGCTTTTGAAGAATAATGATTTTAAAAGAAAAAATTTAAAAGGCCACCTCACTTGGTGTGCTTACGCGAAAGGATTTACTGTTGTAGATTTGCGGTTAGGTGTTTGAGTTTTCGATCTTGATCTTTTGCAGAGATAGCCAGCGAGCTAAGCTAGGCGGTTAGTTGATTAGGCGCACAGAAAATGAGCCTAGCGAGGCGGCGGTTTTGCTTTCGCTGGTCTACGTCGCGAAAGCAAAAATCTCCTTCAAAAGATCAAATGCGTTTTGGTTACTTTTGCGCGCCAAAAGTGACATAAAAACTTAAAATTACTTTTTTACTTTCAATATTGAGAGTAAAAAAATCAATTCTCTTTTCCTTCATGAAAAACCTTATTCAGGCGTTTCAATAAAAGCATCATAATTATAAAGGCAAACATGAGCAAAGCAAAATTCAACCAAAAATAATTTGCTTTGTTATCAAACTTATCCCAATTCTTTGCGAGTACACCGCTTAGTTTATTACCCATAGAAGTTGCCAATTGCCAGCCGCCCATCATTAAGGCTACAAGCCGCAGGGGTGCTAATTTAGATACCATTGATAATCCCATTGGACTAAGTAACAATTCGCCAACCGTTATAACACCGTAACTGCCAATTAACCACATAGCACTGGCTTTATGCATTCCATTATCTGTATAATACACTGCACCTACCATTATTAATGTAGAAAGTGCGCTAATCAATAACCCATAGGCTATTTTTGTAGCGGTAGTAGGTTCTTTCTTTCGTTTTCGCAAAAAAGCAAAAAACGCAATTATAAATGGTGTGAGTAAAACAACAAATGCCGGATTAACCGATTGAAAAATTTCTGAATTTAATAAATTAACAGACTTGCCTTGTTCAGGAATCTGTTCTGGCGAAGCGTTTTTAAAATAGAGCGGATAAGCGTTAGTTTTTTGTACTTTTCCATTTTCGTCTTTTACCGGCCTGAACTGATCATCAACTACATTTACTTCCTGCTCAGTATAAACAAGCTGTTTTGAAGAACCCATAAACGTTGCTACCGGAGTTATTGCCTTAGGCATTTCTCTGTTGGTATATGATTCGGCATAAGTTGTAAGAGCGGTACCGTTTTGTTTAAAAATGGCCCAGAATAAAATAACAATAATAAAAATCGTAAACATGGTTCCTAACGGTTTTCGCTCTTCCGCAGTTGCTTTTTTATAAATAGAGGCGTAAAAATAAATTACCGGAATACAAAACATAAAAAAAGCATCGGTACTTTGGCTTCCCATAATAGTAAACAACTTATCTTCATTACCCCAAATAGCGTTAGGAACTATCCAGCCAATAACAGCAAAAGCAACACCCGTTAACAGTACTTTAATAAATTGCATTAAAAGCGGTTTGTCTTCAGGCTTTGGTTCTTTACGTACATCTACATGTTTGTAGTGTTTCATGCCTAACCAAAACGTAATTACACCTAAGAACATACCAATACCTGCAGTTATAAATGCGCCGTGCCAGCCAATTTTGTTGCGCATAAATGCAGCTACAAAATTACAAACAAGTGCGCCAACGTTTATGCCCATATAAAAAATATTATAGCCTGTATCTTTATTGGCGCGGTAACGCGGATCGTTATAAAGATTTCCTAAGAGCGTAGCAATGTTTGGTTTAAAAAAACCATTACCAACTACCATTACTGCTAACGACGTAAAGAAGGCCCACTTTTCGGGAATGGCCAGCATACAATAACCTATACCCATTAAAATACCACCAAGCGTTATTGAAAAACGATAGCCTAATTTAAGATCGGCTAAAAGCCCACCCATAAATGGTGTTAGATAAGCGAGAGCAATAAAAGTTCCAAAAATATCTGAAGCCGTTGCGTTCTCCCAACCCATGCCACCATCTTTTCCATCAGTGGTCATGTAAAGGAAAAAGATCCCGATCATTAAGTAATAACCAAAGCGCTCCCAAAATTCGGTAAACACTAAAAAGAAAAGTCCTTTAGGATATTTTGATTCCATGCAGATTTAAGATTTTTGAAATTAGATTTAAGAAATAGAATTTTGACTTCCCTTCATATGCTTTAAATTAATTGCATACATGATAATAAAAATAGAATCAATTAAAATTGAAAAGATCAATGAGCCATAAGATTTTCCACCATCTGCTGAAACACCAAGGTCTAATCCTAAAAAATTAGTAACCAACTCAGCGGCTACATAAATAAAAAAACCGATTTTATTCAAGCGCCACATCATTATTACACCAACCAGCGAAAATATATTGGCAAAGAAATTATACAAACACAATTTACCTATCTCGTTAAAAAAAACGATGGGGTCCATTTCTTCCAACTGCGGTTGTTGCGCAATTATTTTATCCCAAACATTGGTAATTGTATCTTCACCTATAACGAGGCAAAATGAACCGAGACCATAAATCAATAACATTAAGCCGCAGGCTACGAAAGAGGTGATGCAAATAACTTTTAAAAATTGTGGCTTCTCCGGCAAGGGCGCAATATCATTTTGAAACCCGTTATTCATACTGTTTTCCATTAGCTTTTACTTTTATAATAAAGGTAAAAATGCTAATAAAAACAATGAAATACTAATAAAAATGGTCTCTAAAATTAATTAATCAAATTGGCTGGGAGGTACCATGTATTTTAAATTCACAGCGTAAAGCACTATAAACACGGCGTCAAAAATTATCAAGACCGTTATTACAATACCTATTACTGCAGAACCAAAACTCCCGGCTAATGCACTAGCAGCAGCCATTGCATCAGTGCCTGCAATTAGCAGACCTATGTAAGGCAGCACTTCACCAATGAGGTAAAAATAAAAACCGGTTTGTTTTAAATTCCACATTTGCACTGCACCAAAAGCACACAATGCAATTGCAAGTACATTAAGCAAAGTGGTCATTATTTTTTTTGCCCCACCATTATCTGCCGCTATTGCAGCTTCCATTTTTTCAGCAGCCTCTGGGCTGATCTTTCGCATTTGTTCTATCTGTTCCAATTGCTTCTCTGGCGATTGGGTCATTAATCCTGATAAAGAAGAGATCAATAGTAGCGCGCAAGCTACCCAGGTTAATATGCATGTAACCGATAATAATTTAGGGCGGCCATGCTTAATGTCGTTTGTTAGATCAATGTTACTTTCCATTTGTTTAAATTTTAAAGGTTAATACTAAGGGAAGAACTACGGATAAAAAAAGCAGAACACTTATAACTAGTTCTATTTTAACGAAACCCGGAGGAATAAGTTTAGGTTTTAACAAATAAATTAGAACAATTACGCCTCTTAACACAAACTGAAATGAAAAAAATAAAAAGAAGGGCCAGGATAAATTGTTAAAATCTCTTCCTTCTTTAAATTGAAAATGGGTATAATTGCTAAAAGCCCGCGAAAATCCACAAGAAGGACAGTCTTTACCAGTTGCAGCTTTTATGGCGCAATCTAAGGGATGATCGTTAGGATAAAAAAAATAGGAGTAAGCAAAGCCTACTCCTATCAATATAAAAAACACCAAACTTATTATTACATAGCTGGGCGCTTTACGCATTTATTGTTGCGGAACGTTTAAAGTATCGGTTAGTTGTTTTAACTGATCCATTGCTTTAGTTAAAGAATCCATTGCGCCAGATTTTTCCATAGCTTCTTTAAACATTGAGCCACCTTCTGTTACTGCTTTTGCAATTACAAAGATCCAGATAGAACCAATAATGATAGCAAGTATAGAACAGATCAAACCTGCAATTGCCATACCTTTTGGGGCGTTTGCTTTTTTTGCCTGCGACATACTAATTGCCGATAAAATTACACCAACTACCGCTAAAACTATTGCCCACCAGCCAAAGCAAGGAACAAATGATACGATAATTGCTAAAATCCCTAAGATCATACCTGCAATGCCTAAACCTTTTCCGTTATTTGCTGCAGGTGTTGTTGTATTGTTTTGTTCCATTTTTAGTTTTTTAAATTTATAATGAGTGAAAGTAGCCTCTTTTTATTGAAATTGGGGTTAGGAAACTGTAAAGTTTTTAACAAAAAAAGTCCCTCCTTTATATAAGAAGGGACTTTTTTAAAATTGAAAAAGATTATTTTAAATGCTTTAGGTTTAAACCGTAAAGTACAATGAATAAAGCACCAAAAACAATTGACATCATACCAGAACCAAATCCACTATAAACAATTGTCATAATGATAGATACTACAGTAGCTCCAACATAAAGGAAAAAGCCAATTTTTTGTAGTTTCCACATTTTAATAACGCCAAATAAAGATACTAATACAGTAACAAAACCTACTGCAATGTAAGCCCATGTCATACCTGCGCTTGGTCCGTGTGACATTGCCTCAGACATAGCAGCTCCAGCTGATCCAGCTTCGCCTGACATTCCTTCTAAAGCAGAAGCTCCAGCTGTTACAGCGCCCATTACAGTAATTAAAGTAATGTAGCCTAAAATTGCTAAGCCAGCAGCAATAAATGATAAAATACATAAAACAGTTAAAAATACCGGTCTTTTTGCGGCATCAGTAGTTGGTGTTGTTTGTGTTTGTTGTTCCATTGTTTAGTTTTTTTTAGTTAATATTTAGATTGAAATTAATTTTTTCTTTCAAACTACAAGAGTCTATTTTGAAAAAGTTTTTAACATTTTTTTGTATTAGTCTCTATTATAAGGCTTTCCATATATTAAAATTAACGTTTTCATCGTTTTTTGCTTTTAAAATTGGGTTAAAAAGGTAAGTATTGCCTTTTTTATCAGCCTGGAGGTTAACTGTTTTTATATTTTCAGCCGAATTTATTGTTAAAATTATCTCGTTTTCATCCTTAAAATACTGCAGCCAGTTGTTCAGGTTATTTTTTAGGGCAATACCATTCACGGCTAAAATTTCATCATTATTAAATAAACCGGCTTTCCAGGCAGGTGAATATGGGGCCACTAAAATTATTTTAGAATTTTGTCCATGATCCATTACTTTAAAACCATACTTATGTTCGCACTCATGCGCATTGGCTTGTTTTATAAAGTCAATTCCAATATAATCAAAACAAGGTTTTAATTCTGCTTCAAAATCCTGCGGTGAATACACATGGCTTTTAAAAAACTCATTCAGATCTAAACCACTTACTTCATTTACCAGTTCAATAATATTATTCTCAGAATAACCAATTCCTTTTTTTCCAAAACGCTCATATAATAAAACGCAGACGTCGCGCAATCTTTTTTTGTTTTGTGTGGCTTGCAAAATTTTTATGTCAAGCATAAAAGCAATTAAACTTCCTTCATCGTAAATATTTGTTTTGCGATAAGGTGCGCCGGGCACATAACCATCCAACCATGTTTCCCAACTGCTATCGGCCACCGATAAATTGTAGCGACCAAAGTTGTGGAAATGTTTTGTTAAACGTTCTTCGAGTGTTTTAAAATATTGTTGTAAAGTAAAAACATTGCTACTTAATAATAATTTATCGCCATAATAAGTAGTAAAACCCTCGTAAACATAACCGGTCTTAGCATAATTTTCTTTAGTGTAATCGTAAGGCAACATTTCTTTTGGGCGAATAGTTTTAATATTCCACGAATGAAATAATTCGTGACAGCTAACACCCAACACATCTTCATAGGCCGCGCCAGAGTTAATGGCATAGCCCGGACCAATAGCAATAACGGTATTCTTAACATGCTCAACACCATGATAAAATTTAAAAGGTAGTACCTGAAAAATAAAATGATATTCATCAGTTGTAAAGTCATTCCAAAATTCGATTTGTTTTTGAGTGAAAGCCGAGAAATTATCTTTCATTAATTTAAAATCGGGTTTGCACTCGCCAATAAAATGTAAATAAAACTTAATGTTATTTACTTCGTAAAAGTCAGATTGAATTTTTTCGGAAGCTACAAACGGTGAATCTACCAACTCTTCAAAATTTTTCGCAATTAAAACATTCTTCTCTTTTTTTAAGGAACAAACGATCTTATAATTTTCGGGCACGTTCAATTCTACCCTGTGCTCCTCCTCCATTCTACCCACCACATACATACAACAATGTACAGGATTCATGTACAATTGTTTTATATCTGCAAAACAGGCGCCGGCATTTAATTCAGCAGAGTAATAACTGTAAGTAACTTTAATAGACGAGCAGCCTTTCGTATTTATTTCCCAAAGATCTTTGTTGAGTTTGTTATAAGGTAAAACTTCGTTCTTATCATTAAAAACATCTACCCGTTTAATGTTCCTGGCAAAATTCCCCAACTCGTAACGGCCCGGGCGCCATACCGGAAGCTGTAACTGAACTGTATCTTGTGCAATGGCATCAATAAACATATCAATATACACATAATGCGATGCCGGGTTTTTTTGATACATTAAATATTTTATCATTTTAAGAGCGGGTTGTGAGCCTGTTTAAATTTTATCTAATTATTTTGTTATTTATCTTTTTGGCTGCAATATCGTTAAATTTTTCGCCGAAGTAACCAACTTCGACTGCAAAATTTGCCTCATTTCGCTCAAAAATATAGAATAACAATTCTAAAAACATAAAACTTAAACGGGCTCTTAATTTTTATTTATAAATGTATATATTTGAATTATTGTGAAACGCATATTTTTTATTTTTTTTATACTCAACTTATTAAACGTTTGCGGACAAGATCTTGATTCGCTTAAAACGGTTGCAATAAAATTACCAAACGATACCGATAGGGTTAATTTGTTTTACAACGAAGGTTTTTCTCACCGCACAAGTAACGCACAATATAGTTACGATTGCGCTAAAGCCGCCGAAAATTTTGCACAAAAAGCCAGTCTGCCTTTTTACTCTGCCAAAGCAAGTAATTTGTTAGGCATTTTATATTATCGCAAAGGCGATCTTATTGCAGCCTTATCGCATCACAAAAAAGCTTTAAAACTACGAGCGATCATAAATGATAAAAAAGGAATTGCGCAAAGTCAAACTAATTTAGGAAATATTTATTCAGAGCTGGGCCGTTACAAATTAGCAGAAACTGCTTATTTGAGCGCACTCGAAATTAATAACGAATTAAATATTGCCAAACAAATAGATAATTGTCTTTTAAACCTTGGCGTATTAAGTGCCGAATTGAAGATGATAAACGTGGCCGAAAGTTATTTTAACCGCGCTTTAAAAAATTCTGAAAAAAGATTTGATTACGAGATGCAGGCCTCCTGCTTAAATAATTTAGCGGTAATAAATACCATCCGGCAAAATTACGATGCCGCCATTGCCAACAGCCTTAACTCTATTAAAGTAAAAAATTTAATGGATAACGAAATGGAAATGGCCGATTCTTATTTAAATATTGCCGTTGCTTATATCAAGAAAAAAGAAGCGTTGCTCGCTTTAGAAAATTTACGCATTGCCGATAGTATCATTTTAAAGTTCAATTATCTCGCCGCTAAAATTCAATCGCTAAAAGCGTATTCAGAATATTATGAGTTGGAACATAATTACGAAAAAGCTTTAGAACAATTACAACTCTGCACTATTTTAAAAGACAGTCTTGCAAAAGCAAATAAAAAAATTGATGAGAATAATTTTATGGAAACCTCAGCCGAAGAATTAAATCAAGTAAAAACTTCAGGCGGATTTTCGGTGATCTATTTTAATTTATTGATGATCGTATTAGTACTGTGCGGAGTATTTATTTTTAAACATAAACGATGAGCAAAAAAGATAAAAGCAAAGGCGGTTTGGTTTACTCTACCAATCCAAATTTTACGCCCGATAATTTTGAAGAGGAAGAAGACGAAATAAATTTAAAGACAGGACAACCGCCTTTAAAAGTTTATTTAGATAGATTAGGTGGCGGAAAATCTGTTTCGCGCATTAACGGCTTCACCGGCAAAACGGGAGATATAGAAACTCTCGGAAAATTATTAAAACAAAAATGCGGTGTTGGTGGCACCGTAAAAGACCGCGAAATTTTAATTCAGGGCGATCATCGCGATAAAATTATTCTACTACTTTTAAAAGAAGGTTATAAAGCGAAAAAAGCTGGGGGATAAGCTCTAAATATTAAGCCACAGATTTCGCTGATTCACACAGATATTTAATAAAAATAATCTGCGTCATCTGTGAAATCTGTGGCAAAAAAAATTAATCTAACACAACTTTTTTAACCTGCGCATGTTTCCCTTGTTCAATACGAACAAAATAAACACCTTTTGGGTTTTTGCTGATATCAATTTCTTTATCGTAAGCACCAATAAAGTTCGGTAAATTTTCGCTGTACACTTTTTTACCTTCTATATTTAAAATAGTTATTTCGGCATCTCCTTTTTCTGGTAAAATAAAACTTAAATTAAATTTACCATTACTTGGATTAGGATAGAAGTTCATATTATTCAACGCTAATTTACCATCTGTTGCGCCGGTTTGTTTGTTAATTAATTTAAGATCTTCTGCACTAGCATCTGTCATATCTATTTTTACCATTACCATTTTTGAAACATGTTTTCCCTTTTCGTTCTTATCGCATGGTTTTCCATCTTCGTTAATGACAATTACTTTTTTTGCGCCTTTTTTGTTCTCATCGCCACCGGCTTCTTTCATGGCTTTCTCTATTAAGGCATCAATTTCGCTTTCGGTCATTTTCCCTTCGCCTTCTTTGCCATTAACAATAACTATTTTTTTCATTTCGCCATCTTTGCCATGCGAGATCTCTTCAATGTTTACAGTACCATTATCTACTTTAATGGCCGACGCATCATCGGTGGTGTAAGTGGTATCCGTCACTTTCTCAACGCCATTAATGTTCTCAATTTTTTTAATGCGCACTGTTGCCTGTTTTTTTTCTTGTGCCGTTACCAAAGCTGTGCTTAATAGTAAAGCGGCTGCAATTAGAGTTGTTTTCATAATTTAATTTTTAAGAGGTTAATATTATGATACAAAATTACCTTTGGCACAAGCGCAACAGGGTTAAGGCCCGGTTAAACTTAGTTAAGGAAAAGTTAAAGTCAAGCCCTGTAAGTTAAATAGTTCCTAAATTTGGTACAATTGAAAGCCTCCAAACGTTATATCCCAATTTTAATTAGCCTTGCTTTGTTAAGCTTAATTGCCCTGCAAATAGTTTGGCTATTTTCTGTTTATCAATACAAAAAACAGGAATTGGTCGACAATACCCGTGAGGCTGTTCTGGAAACAAGCAACCGTTTGCAACGCGATGAGAATGCCAAACTCATTATAAACAATATGGATTCTTTATTGCTAACCGACAACATAATTGGTGACGAGAAAAAAGGAGAGCTACGCGTTATTGTTTCTAAGATCAAGGATAAATTAAAATACGACACGCTTCATATTGAGAATAACATCAATAAAGAGATTCGTATTATAAACGACGATAGTTCTACCTCAACCACTATCGTAAAAATGGGAGATGATAAAAAACGCAAGGTTATTATTCATTCCGAATCGCACTTTACCCTTAATCCAAAAAAGAAAGCAAAGGACCTTGAGGAAATATTCTTAAAAATGGCCATTAATGCCAAAGACGAACAAAAAAATATTGATGCAAGAGTTGACACTATAGTTTTGAAAAAACTTTTACGCGATGCGCTTTTAGAACGCGGTATTGATCTTATACCTCAATATGGTGTTTCTTTCTTTCCACGCAATAATAAGCCCGGCTCTATTCCCTATCATATTGTATTTAATACGCCCGGCTATAAAAAAATATTACCTGCTATGGTTAACGTAGAACTTTTTCCGGGCGATGTATTTGGCGGCACGCTTCATATTAAGCTAGGTTACAACCAATCAACCACCAACTTTGTTATTAAACAAATGGCAGGTTTACTCGCTTTATCTTTATTCATTACATTGCTTATTGCTTTTGTCATGATCCATATTTTCCGTCGTATGTTAAGCCAGGAAAAACTGCATCAACTCAAGAACGATTTTATTAATAACATGACGCACGAATTAAAAACACCTATTGCAACCATTTCCTTAGCTACCGACGCTTTAAATAATCCGCTGGTAAAAAACGATGATGAAAAATATAAAAATTACACACGCATTTTAAAAGAAGAGAATCATAAATTAAATATTCATGTAGAACGCGTGCTGCAAATGGCTATGCTCGACAAAGGCGAACTGCAATTAAATAAACAACCGGTTGATCTTGTGGCCATCCTACAAAATGCGATCGACACTTTTAAATTACAAGCGCAAGAACAAAACGCCACCATTAATTTTATGCCTTCACAAAAAGAGATCATCATCAACGGCGATAAATATCATTTGCTAACTGTATTCTGTAATTTAATTGATAATGCCTTAAAATATTCCGACAAAAATTGTGTGATAACAATTTCTGCCGCACAAAATTCTACCAGCACAGCTATTTTTATTAAAGATAATGGTATGGGCATCGATCCTTCTTTACACGAAAAAGTATTTGAGAAATTTTACCGCGTACAAAGTGGTAACCTGCACGATACAAAAGGTTTTGGTTTGGGTTTAAGTTATGTGCGTTCCATCATTACCGCACACAACGGCACCATCACCTTACAAAGTGAAAAAGGAAAAGGAAGTGAATTTATTATAAAACTCAACAGCTATGCAAACTAAAATATTATTGGTTGAGGACGAGAAAAATTTTGGCGCCATCCTTAAAGATTATTTAAAGATGAATGATTTTGCTGTTGACTGGTGCGAAGATGGTGAACAGGGTTTACAAGCATTTAAAAATTCTAAATTCGATCTGTGCATTATCGACGTCATGATGCCAAAAAAAGATGGCTTTACTTTAAGCACCGAAATAAAAGCCATCAACAAAACTATTCCTTTACTTTTTCTTACCGCCCGCGGTATGCGCGACGACATGATAAAAGGTTACAAATTGGGCGCTGCCGATTACATTACCAAACCTTTTGATTCTGAATTACTCTTATTAAAAATAAAAGCTATTTTAAATAATCAATCAAACGCCGTTAACGAAAACGAATTTTTGCATCAGCTTGGCGAATTTAATTTTAATGCTAAACTCCGTTCTCTAAAAAGAAAAGATCAGGAAATAAAACTCTCACCCAAAGAAGCAGCTCTTTTAAATTTATTGTGTCAACATAAAAATGATGTCCTTCTTCGCGAAAAAGCCCTAAAACAAATTTGGACAGAAGATAATTATTTTACCGCCCGCAGCATGGATGTTTATATCGTTAAGCTCCGCAAGTATTTATCTGCCGATCCTTCAATTGAAATTAATAATTTGCATGGTAATGGTTATAGCCTTTTGGTAAAGACATAACCTTTTTTTAAATCTTTTATAATTTTTTTGCCTTACTTTTTGTCTTAACACAAAAAGTAACAAAAAAGTCAAGGCTGCATAGGGCAAATAAGCTATGCTTATTTGAGCCGGCAAGTGTGGCAGTAACTAAAATCTTCACACTAACGCACTAGCTGGCCTGTCGCTAAAAATGTTTGCTAAACATTTTCTTCACGCTCCATCCTCCTCAAACAGCATGGCTTCTCCACACAACCTGCCCAAAAAAGTCGACACGAAACTTCTTAACGCCTATTTATCGAAGACTTTTTTGTGCCCGCATTTAAAGCCATAAAGATTTTCACGTTTAATTTCATGAGGCCGGAAACCTATGTTTGCTCACGCGGATAACTCAAACATCCAACCGCAGAATTACTGTACGCAAAATTTGTACGCGTAAGCAAACAATGGGGTGGCCTCAAAGAAATTCCGTACGATTTGAGTTTTAATTTTTTATTCTGGCAAATTTTAAGTGCATAATCCTATCAAAAACATTTAGGCGACTAGCTGCAATTAAAATTATTCGAGCCCGCGCTGTTTGAGCCCCTCGTAAATGATTTTTATGATGGGGCGAGTTTGCGGGCGAAAGGGCAGAACGAACAAATGTTTAGTAAACATTTGGAGTGATGAGCCAGATTGTGTGCAAGCAAAACTACAAATCAAACTGCCCACAAGCCGGCTCAAATAAGCACAGCTTATTCGCCCTTTGTGAGCCTTGATTTTTTGGTTACTTTTTGATCAAGCAAAAAGTGACGGCAAGAATTTAATTAAGAGTTGATTTTTTGTTTGCACACACACCATCTCGCTCAATGCTTCGCATTGCCGTCATCAAGCAAAAAGTGACGGCAAGAAATAAAAGTTCAGAAATTATTTGTTTAATAAAAAAAAGCCCGCTATTTCTAGCGAGCTTTTTATAAAGAAAAAAATATAGAATTACTCTATAACCAATTTCTTAGTTGTAGTCAAACCACCATTCTTAACATTTACAAAGTAAATACCTCTTTTTAAATTTGAAAGATCTACTTCCATTTCGTTAGCACCATATTGTGCTTTGTAAGAATTTTGTTTTACAACCTGTCCTAAATAATTTAAAACAGCGATCTCTAAATTAGAGTTTCCTTCTAAATTTAAAGCAACCGTACATTTTTCGCTTGCAGGGTTTGGATATAATGCAAATTGTATCGCATCTTTTTTGTTCTCGTTAATTCCTGTTGGATCAATGAAACTAAAATTTAATACTTCGGTAGAATAAAAATGTGTGTTAGGACTGCCTTGTATTAACGGTAAACTATTTGTAACCGTTAACGGCAATTTAACCTGAGCAATTGTGCTGTTACTTGACGTTGTAAGTATTGCAGGGCCTGTGGTTGGAGATGCGAAATGAAAAAATGCTGCACTGCTAACTAACGGGTTTGGCACTATTGGTGCAAGCGGTTTAGTTAAATTTATTTCGGTCTGACTAACGCTTATTCCATTTATAGGTGTAGCAGTCCACATTCTTGCTTTTACATTTGGTATGTTGTTCCAGAATTTTGCACCCTGTGTAAAATTAGGATCCGATTCGGCCCAGGTATAAGTAAGAAATTGTCCGTCTGGTGTTCTGCTTAATGTTATACGCGAGTCTGAAGTTACTTTACCTGCGTCATCATCCCAAGGGTTATCTGCAAAACCGGGGTTACCCGAAACGCTGCTTGGCGCTTCGCTATTAAGCGAATCAATTGTTATAAAATCCCATGCTGCAGATCCGTCGCCATAAAAATCATATAAGTAAGGATGTTGGTTTGGAGCATGTGCCCATGTATATTCTTCGCTTGTATAACCAGGCGTGTACGCTAACGAATCCACATCAGGACTTGCAGTACTTGCAATAACACCTGCCATATGTAATTTGTTATTGGCATCTACCGCAAGATCAAATCCTTCGTATGGATTAAAGAAAGGTATTTTTAAAGCCGGGTTTGCATTTGTTGGATCTAATCTGTTCTTTATTAATTGGTATTGCGCTGTATTAAAATCAATACCTGGTAATAATGTCCACGATGTACCGCTGTTGGTAGTTTTGTAAACTATCGGTTGCCATCCTCTGTTAGATAATGTAGCGCCTGTTCTGCTTCCTAAAAACACAACGTATCCCACTGTGCCGGCTTCGTTCCAGGCCATAGTAGCATTTGAGTTCATTTGTAAATAAAGATCGGATTTTGCAACCACAGGTGGCACTATCGAATCGGTAAACCAGTTAAATACTCCTGCAGTAAAAACTCCTTTTTGTATCACACATCCTCTTGCATCAACCGGTGCAGCATCCGGATCAGGAATTAACTGACCCATTGATCTTACAATACCATCATCGGTAGATGAAAAACCATACACCGGCCAATCGTTAGAATATACGTTTGGACCAAAGGGGCCAGCTGTACTAAAAAATTGTTGTGCACCCGGTACCTGGCTGGCTGTATTATTAAATACTGTAGAGCCCGGCACTGCTAATTGTTTACTTGCAAAAAAACTTCCACCCCAGTTACTGCCTGTAACACATGGGCCCGAAGCTACCACGTAAGCATTAGCTACATTGGTATTTCCCGGCGGGTTATAAACTGCACCTTGCGGGTAACGGCCAGGGTTAGTGGCATCAGACCAAAGGCAGGTACTGTCCCAGCCTGTTCCCCAGTTGCCCGAGATCATAGCAACTATAACACCTGTATTATTTACAGGGTTACCTACATAAGAAGCACTTTTACGGTGAATAAAAGAAACCACATTTATATTATCATTATAATGTAATGGTCTTTCTGCATTTATAGTTACCCCATAAATATTGGCCGACGACGAAAATGGACTAAAGCTGCTAACGTTTGCGCTGCCTTTTTGTACAGGCCCCAAAAGTGGGTTATTTGCAACCGTAGTTTTATTAATACTAAGTTTATCTTTTTCAAAAGCACCTTTATTTTTTAAGGCCAATCTTTCTTTCATATTAATAACGCCGGTAGGTTTTATGCGCTCCTGTGCGTTAAAAGTAAGGGCGCTAAGGGCCAGAATTGTAGTAAATAATTTAGTCATGTTTCTTTATTTTATATAGTAAATATAAGGCTTTTGACTGTTAAAATAACATTTTTTTATAATACTACAATCTGTAGCAAGAGATTGCTATAAAATGCGCATACCTTTGTGTATAAGTTAGGGTAAAAAGTGCAGAAAGGTGAAGGAGAAAGAAAAAACATACCCTAACTTTATTTAAAGCGTAATCAAATAAACTAAATATCATGGCAAAAAAAAATGCAGAAGAAGTACTGGAAGTTTCGGAAAAAAAGACCGTTAATTCTGAAAAATTAAAAGCGCTTCAATTAACATTAGACAAATTAGAAAAAACATATGGTAAGGGTACCATTATGAAACTGGGCGACACCAAGATCGAAGCCATAGAAGCAATCTCTACCGGATCTTTAGGTTTAGATATTGCCCTGGGCATTGGTGGTTTGCCAAAAGGCCGCGTGGTTGAAATTTACGGACCAGAATCGTCAGGTAAAACAACCTTAGCAATACACGCTATTGCGAGTGTACAAAAAACCGGTGGCATTGCAGCCTTTATTGATGCAGAACATGCATTCGATCGTTTTTATGCCGAGAAATTAGGAGTAGATACAGGAAGTCTTTTAATATCTCAGCCCGATAACGGCGAGCAGGCATTAGAAATTGCCGATAATTTAATACGTTCGGGTGCTGTTGATCTTGTGGTGATTGACTCCGTTGCTGCCCTCACGCCAAAAGCCGAAATTGAAGGTGAAATGGGTGATAGCAGAATGGGTTTACAGGCACGTTTAATGAGCCAGGCCTTACGTAAATTAACCGGCACTATTAATAAAACAGGTTGCTGTTGTATTTTTATCAATCAGTTGCGCGAGAAGATCGGCATTATGTTTGGTAATCCGGAGACAACAACAGGTGGTAACGCTTTAAAATTCTACGCTTCGGTGCGTTTAGATATTCGCCGCATAAGCCAGTTAAAAGAAGGCGATGTGGTAATGGGTAACCGTGCGCGTGTTAAGGTCATCAAAAATAAATTAGCGCCACCATTTCGTATGGCTGAGTTTGATATTATTTTTGGAGAAGGCATTAGCAAAGTGGGCGAGATAATTGATATTGGCGTTGAGAAGAACATTATTAAAAAAGCCGGATCGTGGTTTAGTTACGAGGATACAAAATTAGGCCAGGGCCGCGACGCCGTAAAAGCCTTATTTGCCGAGAACCCCGATCTTGCACAAGAGATTGAAGATAAAATTAAAGCTGCTTTAATAGCAGAAGCTGCGCCGGCAGAATAATTCAAATGAGAATTGAATTATTGGCGGCCCTGATGCCATTGGGCTAATGTAAAAAAGATTTGTTTAAATGAGCCGCTCTTTCTGTAATGGAAGGAGTGGTTTTTTTATTTTAAAATATTCCAAGTGACATAAAATCGTAAATTAGCTTCTCAGCCCAGAAAATGAAACGTCATTATTATTCGGAAAGAATTTCAAATTTTCTCAAATCTCCTTCAACGGATATTTTGGGGATACTTGCGGATAATAACGAATTTGCTCTAGAACAAACTCAAAAAGAATCTTGGAACCAAGAAATAAAAATTTTAAAAGAAGTTTTAAAGAATTATTCGGGTTCCATCTTTTTTGAATATTCTATTCCTAGGATGGGAAAAAGAATTGATGTTGTTGTTCTTATAAAAAATGTGATTTTTATTTTAGAGTTTAAAGTTGGCGAAAAAGAATTTCTTTTAAACGCTCTTGATCAAGTTTCAGATTACGCGCTTGACCTAAAAAACTTTCATGAAACAAGTCATAAACATTTGATTGCACCAATACTAATTGCTACAAATGCAAAAGCCGTTTTACCCATTATTGCTATAACACATCATAATGATAATATCCTATTACCAATAAAAACAAATATCGAATTGTTATCTCAAGTTATTTCTGATGTGTTAAGATTTGCTGATGGTGAAAATATTAATTTGGAAAATTGGGCAGAAGGTAGTTATTCGCCAACTCCAACTATTATTGAAGCTGCTATGGCTTTATACAATGGGCATTCCGTTTCTGAAATCTCAAGAAAAGACGCAACAGCAAAAAACTTAAAAAATACAAGTGAAGCAATTTCAAAAATTATTCTAAAGGCGAAAGAAAATAAGGAAAAAGCAATTTGTTTCGTGACAGGTGTACCCGGTGCAGGAAAAACACTAGTCGGCCTTAATGTAGCATCAAAACATTTCAATAAAACAGAGAGATCTTCGACTGTTTTTTTATCTGGCAATGGCCCTTTAGTAGCAATTTTAAGAGAAGCTCTCACAAGGGACAAAGTTAAAAGGGAGAAACAAAAAGGAAATAAGAAAATAAAAAAAGGTGAAGTTTTAAGTTCTGTTAAAGCAGTTATTCAAAATGTACATCACTTTCGTGATGAATGTTTAAAAGATATAAATAAAGCACCTTTTGAGCACGTAACAATTTTTGACGAAGCACAACGAGCATGGAATCAAGTTCAAACATCCAATTTTATGCAACGCAAAAAAAATCATCCGAACTTTTCTCAATCTGAGCCTAACTTTCTTATTTCGTGTCTTGATCGACATAAGGACTGGGCAGTAATTGTTTGTCTTGTTGGAGGTGGGCAAGAAATTAATACAGGAGAGGCAGGTATTAGTGAATGGGTTGAATCATTAAACGTTTCATTTCCTAAATGGAATATTTATGTTTCCGATAAATTAACAGATAGTGAATATTCAGCGGGGAATGCTTTAAAAATATTAGAAAAACATAAACACGTTGTTTATGATGAATCTTTACATCTTTCAGTTTCATTACGTTCGTTTCGAGCAGAATATCTTTCATTATTAATGAAAAATCTTCTTGACTTAAATTTAAAAGAAGCTCAAAAAAACTATAAGAGTATAAAAAATAAATATCCGATTGTTATTACAGGGGATTTGGAAAAAGCAAAAAAATGGTTAAAAGAAAAAGCTAGAGGAAGTGAAAGATACGGAATCGTTGCTTCATCGCAAGCTCAAAGACTAAAGCCATTAGCAATTAATGTTAAATCACCTATGGACCCCATCCATTGGTTTTTAGATGAAAAAAATGATGTTCGATCGTCTTACTATTTAGAAGACGTTGCTACTGAATTTCATATTCAAGGTTTAGAATTAGATTGGGCTTGTGTAACATGGGATGGAGATTTTCGCCATTCGAAAGATGGTTGGCAACATTTTTCTTTTGTTGGCACAAAATGGCAAAATATCAAAAAAGAGGAACGTAAAACTTATTTAAAAAATGCCTACCGAGTTCTTTTAACAAGAGCTAGACAAGGAATGATAATTGTTATTCCATCAGGTAATAAAGATGACTTTACTCGGAATCCAAAATATTACAATCCTACATTTGATTATCTAAAGGAAATTGGATTTGAAATTATTTGATAACTAAGAATTTAAAATAGCAAAAATGAACAATTACAGTGCAATCGATGTGTCATACATACGTCCATCAAAAACAATAGAAACAATTTTATTAAAAAATGCAACAAGAGAAAGAGTTCTATATGTATATAACTATGAGGGGTGGCATTTCCGAGTGTTTAATAATATTCTTGATGTAATTAATTTCTTTGATGATAAATTTGAACCTGAAATCAGTTTTGAAAACGAAAATGACCTAGATGAATATTTCGAAAACATAAACTTAGATAATGAAGTTTTCACAAATATTTCTTTTAACTGACAAAAATCAATATGCACCCCAGCCCTTTCCATAATTACCTCATCCGTTCCATCGAACAAAACGATGCTATTAATTGTTTTAAAAAAATAAAATCATGAAAAAATTACATTACGAAATTACCATCAACGCCAACCGCGAAAAAGTTTGGCAAGCAGTTACAGGAAGTAAAACCTACACAGAATGTACCGCCCCTTTTAATCCGGGCTCTTACTATGAAGGCGGCTGGAACCAGAGCGATAAAATTCGCTTTATAGGCGCCGACGCCGAAGGACAAATTGGCGGCATGCTTTCCCAAATAGAAAAAAGTGAGCATCCTTCTTATATCTCCATTAAACATTATGGCCAAATTGTAAAAGGCAAAGAAGATACTACCAGCGAAGAAGTAAAAAAATGGGCACCTTCTTACGAGAACTATACTTTTGAAAAGATAAACGACAACAGCACGCGCTTCATCACAGAGCTTGATAGCGCCGATGAATGGGCTACTATGATGGAAGAGATGTGGCCAAAGGCTCTTAATAAATTAAAAGAGGTTGCAGAAAGATAAATAATCTGTTCTTGCATTTATTTTTTTTCTTTAATGAAAAAACCGTGCACCTTCTAAGATAATTTTTTAAATTTTTTCTGTCACTTTTGGCGCAGGATTTTGCGACCAAGCAAAATGGGGTTCACAAAGTGCATATTTAGGCCAGCTTGTGCTATGAAAGTATAAAAAATTTTAACTTTTCATTATGTTTCTTTTGTCACTTTTGTAGCGCAAAAGTAACCAAAACGCATGGCAAAACGGTCTTTCTTCCCACTCTTGATTTTTTTTGAAAGGCTAATAAAGTAAAAAATTCTGTTCCTCGTATTAATTTGGGAAGAACAGAATTTTAAACGACAAGCGCCTTTATTGCCTTTCTACAAAAAAATCAATTCACCCTGCCGCACGCCAAGCGTTTTGCCCGGCCCACGCGCCGAAAACTCAAACACCTAACCGCAGAATTATTTTACGTAGATCTGTCCGCGTAAGCACACACAGGTTGTCCGGCCTCAAAGAAATTGTGATAGATTTGTGTTTTAATTTTCGTGACAGATTTTAAATGCATAAATAGTTTTAAGTATTTGAGCAGCATTGATGCATTTAAAATCCTATGAGCCCGCGCTGTTTGAGCCACTCGCACAGCATTTCTCTAATGTGGCGAGTTTGCGGGCGACCGCTTAAAATTAAAACTACAAATCGAGGAATTTGTTTGTGAGCCTTGATTTTTTGGTTGCCAACACACCATCTCGCTCAATGCTTCGCATTGCCGTCATCAAGCAAAAAGTGAGGGCAAGAATAAGGTTCAGAAATTATTTATGCCTTGATTTTTTGGTTGCTCCCGCACCATCTCGCTCAACGCTTCGCGTTGCCGTCATCAAGCAAAAAAGTGAGGACAACAGTAAAGTTCAGGGGTTTCTTCTTTAGTTTAGACGAAAGTTAAAGACGAAAAAATCGAATGAAACATATTAAAAAAATTGTTTAACTTTAATTTAGTAAGAACAATATGTTTTTGCGATATCACGCAAAATAAATAATGGACAAAAACCAAACTGCTGTAAGCATCTTTAATAAAAACGCAAATTTATACCAGGACAAATTTATGGACGTAAATTTGTATGGGAAATCTTTTGATCTGTTTTGCAGTACATTAAAAAAAGATGCAGAAATTTTAGAACTCGCTTGCGGTCCCGGTAACATAACAAAGTATTTATTGAATAAAAGGCCTGACTTTAAAATTTTAGGTACTGATCTTGCACCCAACATGGTGGCGTTGGCAAAAATAAATAATCCAACAGCTGAATTTGAACTAATGGATTGCAGGGAAATTTTTAAGCTCGAAAAAAAGTACGACGCCGTGATTTGCGGTTTTTGTTTGCCCTATCTCTCAAAAGAAGAAGCTTTGAAATTAATTGCAGACGCTTCGCAACTATTAAAGACCGGTGGTATTATTTATATTAGCACAATGGAAGATGATTATACTAAGTCTGCTTTTAAAAAAGGAAGTACCGGAGAAGAGATCTTTATGCATTATCACCAGGCCGATTATTTAACGCAGGCTTTGAAGGAAAATAAATTTATGGTCATAGATCTTAAGCGACAAGATTATCCTGAAAAAGACGGTACCAAAACAACTGACTTAATTTTGATAGCCGAAAAATGAAAATAGATTACATAATTGCAAGTTTAAACACAGAGTTTGAAGATGGAAGAAAATTGTTCCAGCATTATGCTAATTCGTTAAAGGTAGATCTTGCTTTCCAGGATTTTACAAAAGAGTTAAAGATGATAGATATGCAATACAACAAACCCAGTGGTGCTTTGTTGTTGGCATACAATGGCCCAAACGCAATTGGTTGCGCCGCTATACGCGAATCGGATAAAGATACCGCCGAACTAAAACGCATGTTTGTATTACCTGAATTTCGTAAACAGAACATCGGAAAAACATTACTGACAATGATCGTAGATCATGCAAAAAAATTACAGTATGTAAAAATAAGATTAGACACTTTACCAGACATGTTAACGGCGCAGGAACTTTACAAAGCAAACGGCTTTTACGAAATTCCTTCTTATCGTTATAACCCCATAAGAGGAACCGTGTACATGGAAAAGAAATTAGTTTAAGCCCTACCCTATTACCTTTTTATTGATACGATACCCTTTACCTTTTTGAGATTGAATGATACGCTTGCCAAAGAACTGGCGAATGTTATAAATGTGCACATCGATAGTGCGTTTTTTTGCAACCTCTTCGTCTAGCCAAATTAAGCCGGCAATTTCGGTCTTGCTAAAAAATTTATCGGGGGTATTATATAATAATTCAAACACTTTAAATTCTTTACGCGGTAATTGTATGGGCACACCTTTATTAAAAATTAAAAATTTCTCGTCATCCAATATTACTTCTTTGGTTACGCCGTTTTGAACTTTTATTCTGCGTTTTAATAAATTCTTTAAGAACAAGATCATCACTCCCGGTTTTGTATGAAAATTTATGAAAGAATCTGCACCTGATGCAAAAGCAATTTCCTGCGCAAAATCATCTTGTTTTTCAGAATAAATTATGACGAAGGGCTTTGAACTAAAATTTCGTTGTTTTACCTCTTTCGTAATTAAAACTGCATCGTTTGGCGAAAGATCTAAATTCAAAAAAATAATATCACAGTCGTTCTTTTCAAGGGTCTCAAAAAATTCATTCTCCTGGTTACAAATAAAAACGTTGGTATAAGTATTCTTAATAAGATCTATCGTCTTAAAGATCTTATTGATAGAATTATCAAAAAATACTATAGAATAATTATTAGAGTTCATAACCAAGAACGTAAAGTTTGGTTATTAAGTTTAACTCTAAGCCAAGCAAAAGTTAATTTAATATTAAATAAATTCAATGCCCAATAAACAAATATCGTCGGTCTGTTCATTTATTCCTTTCCAGAGTTGAAAGTGGCTTTCTACCTCTGAAAATTGACTACCCATAGACAAATTGGTAATAGAATTTAAGTAGTTCTTAAAGTTGCGGCTACCCAGTTTTTTAGAATGGGTTCCGCCAAACTGGTCCTGGAAACCATCGCTATACAAATACACCTTGCTGGCTTCTTTAAGCTTACAATATTGGGTGGTAAACTGGCGGTCGGTTTCTATTTGCCAGCCACCAATAGGGAAACTGTTACCACAAAGGTTAATGGGTTCAGCATCCTTTCCGGTAATTAAAATATTTGAGTTGGCCCCTGCAAACTGAAAATCGCGTGTAACAGGATTAAAAGCTATGAGCGAAATTTCCATCCAATCGTTATTCAAATTGGCATCATCTTCGTGTCGTTTAAATGTTTCTATCCACTTTTTATCTATCTCTTTTAAGATCTCGCCCAGGTCGGAATACTTTTTTGAGTATATAATATAATTTAAAAATCCAATAGCTAAGGTAGATAACATTGCCCCGCTAACACCATGGCCGGTGCAATCGCCCACAGCGTAATAACTCCAGCCATCTTTTTTACCCAACCAAAAAAAATCGCCGCCTATTATTTGTAAAGGATTATAAAAAACAAAATAAGGATGGCCGTTCTTTTTAAAGTGTCTTTCCTGCGGCATCATACCCTGCTGTACGGATGAAGCGTAATAAAGTCCATCAATAAGATCTTTGTTCTTTCTTTCGAGTACCTGGTATGCTTTCGAAATTTCGTGAGAAGGATTTTCGTGTATAAATAGTTCTGTTGTCATTCAAGGACAAAGGAACAGAACAGTAATAATTTTAAAGGTAATTTATAATTAACTGAAAGTTAATTTAGCCGAGGGCTAATAAATCTTAGATAAACTTATTTTTGGCAGCCATCGCAACGCGATAGACCCAGGGAGAGTAATGTGTTGAACTCAGTTGCCCTAGGCAGAAAATATTTTATGTGCCGAAATATTTAAAACAGCAAAGATCTTTTGGGTTTCGGTAAAGAGGCTTTTGGTATTTTCGGGATGCTTATGTTTTAATTCTTTAAAGAAGACATCCATTTTTGAGGCCCACACTTTTACGATCTTTAAATTCTTTTTAGCGATCACTGTTTTTAACTTGGTATTCTTGTCTATTTCAACTGCAAGTTCGGTAATGATAGCTTTGATCTTTTTATCGTTAGCCGATTCTGAAAGTGCCGATCTTGTATAGATGAGTTTTAAGAGGTCAACATTTAAATGGTAATTGGCAAGTAATGCTTCAAGTATAAATCCTTTTTTAGAAGTTGTTTCAATTTTTTTTAGTTCAGTTATTACTTTTTTCTGTGTCATATATAAATAAAAAACGCCCGCTAAAGATAGCAGGCGTTTTTTCATGAATAGTTTAAATACTATTTGCTAACTACTAATTTAACAGTTTCTTTACCGTTATTAGAGTTTAATGTTACAAAGTAAACTCCATTGTTTAAGTTTGAAGTATTAAATGTAAATGTATTTTCGCCAATTGATAAGTTTTGGTTAACCACTGGGCTTGCAACTAATTTACCATTAATATCATAAATGTTAACATTTAATGAAGAATTAGTAAGTGTTTCAATTACTAAAGTAGTAACATCAGCAGTTGGATTAGGATAAACACGTACAATTTTATCAGAGAAATTTGTTACGTTATTGATACCAACAAATGTTCCACCAAAAATTGTGTTTGTAAATGAAGCTCCTGAAGCAGCAGTTGATGCTGTATTTAAACGGTAATCAGGGGTAGTTTCTAATGCTAAAGGAAAACCGTTAACAAAGTTAATTTGAGCTGTAGTATTTATTGTATCAATATTTCTAACAGTAGCGTATGCTTGCATAGTAGCTAAAGGTTGTCCAAGGAAAGAATAAATAATGTCTGTAGACATAATAACATTTTGAACAATACCTGTATCAGTAGTACTAACATAATTATCTGCTGTAGTAGCACCGTTTAGATCCCATCCTTTTTCCCATCCTGTGAAAATTGAATTATGGATATGGATTGCTGTATTACGACGAGTGAACATAGCTCTTTCAAATTTTTCTCCCGGAGGCAAAGCTACAGTACCATCTCTTTTTGGACCAATAGAAGTCATATTAGAAAATATAGTTCTTGTTAAAGGTAAACGCCCTAAACCAGGATTAAAATTATCTGATTCAAAGCAATTAGAAGCATCTGGTGCATCTGAAATATCTTTATCTCTAATAGCTAAACCAAATTGCACACGACCTACATGACCAAAGTCAGTATCAAAATCATCATCTAATCCTCTAAAAGCAATTATCCATTTTGCATCAACTGCGCCACCAAACCACTCAAAAGAATCATCTCCACAGAAAGAAACCTGAACATGGTCGATCTTAGTTCCAGAACCAACACCACCCATTGTTAACCCATTGATTTCTGAATTTGGAGTAGCAGATAAAGCTACACCTGCAAATTCAATACGAACGTATGATAAAACACCTGAGTTATCAGCATTATTATTACCACCGTATAAAATCTCAGGAAAAGTAGTTGCAAAACCTTCAATGTAATTTGTTTTAATTGAAGAAGAAGTACATGTAGCACAAGCTGTGTTAATGATACCATTACCTAGTATAATTAAACCACCCCAATCGCCACCAGCACGACCTGCGGCAATTGATTCATTTGATGTAAATATAATTGGCTGCGCAGCTGTACCTTGTGCCATAATTTTTGAACCTGCAGAAATAATTAAACAACTTTTGGTTGCTTTATCTCCTCTGATAATAGTACCAGGTAAAATAGTTAAAGTTGAGTTATTTGTAACAGCAACGTTATTTACTAAATGAACTATACCGCTTAAAGTTGTGCTTGTAGCAATATTTGCTGAAATAGTTGTTGTAGTTGCACCATAATTTACATTTTCAGGATCCCAGTTTGCCCAACCGCTTGTCCAGTCTGTAGCAGGTGTGTTATCTGTAATAGGGAAAGCGCCTTTATAAGAAGTATTTGTCCAGAATGCTGTTTGCGCAGACATTACAGAACATGCAAAAATTGCAATTGCTGATAAATAAATTTTTTTCATTTTTTTTGTTTTAAAAGTTTCCACAAATTTATTGAGTCTTTGTGTTGTGTATCTTAAAACAACCTTACCATTTAATTACATGGATGTTAACAAATCGTTAAGCAGGGAATTAACATTCTAAAATCTGTAAGAGATAGAAAAAGAAATTGTTGGCGCGTATTTTGTGTTGATCATCACGTTATCAAAATTCTTATCATGGCTTTGTTGTTTACTTGCAGCTTCCGATCCTTTATCCAATTTTCCATTCTTATTAAGATCCTGGTAAAAAATAAGGTTTTGCGCCAGCACATCTCTTACGTTAAATTTTATTTCTAATTTCTCTTTAAATGTTTTTACTAATTGAAAGTCAAGAACGTGTCTTGGATTTTCCCAATACGTTGGCTCATCACTTGAACCTACAACTAAAATTCTTCTTCCAACAATATTATAAGAGGCGCTTGCTCCCCAGCCTTTTTCATTATCCTGGTATTGAATACCTGCATTTAAAATGTAAGGCGATTGGCCCTGTAGTGGTCTGATCTCTGATTCGGAAGAGATCACTGCGGTTCCCGCATCTACCTTTGATTGTATGTAAGCGAAATTTGTATATAATGTTGTGTTCGATAAAAATTTAATAGAATCTTTTTTAAAGAGTGTACTCAATTTAAAACGGTACTCTAACTCCAAACCAATATTGGTTGCTTTGTTAGCATTGGTGTATAATAAACTTCTAATGGCGCTGGCAGTGTTACTTATTTGCTCAATAGGATTTTCTATGTTTTTATAAAATCCCGACACGGAAACTATTTGTCCGGCACCAGGAAAATATTCAAATCTAAGATCATAATTATCAACTAAACTTCTAATTAATTTATCATTACCGGATACTGAAAAATCAGTTATAAAATCGTAAAAATTAAATGCCGCTAACTCTCTAAATTCAGGTCTTACAACAGTTCTGTAATAAGCTGCGCGAACATTAATTTTATCGGTAATAGAGTAAACAGCGTTTATGGATGGTAAAAAATCAAGGTAGGTTGTATCTGTTTTTTGTAACTCATCAAAACTATCAACTACACGTATTTCCTGATAATACGACTCTGCCCTAACACCATAAATAAAACGTAATTTTTCAAAAAATCTTGAATCAAGCATAAGGTAACCTGCATATAAATTAGAAGAAGCGCCATAACTATCAATATTAGTTGTTGCTTCTGATAGTTTAAAGCCGCCATCGTATTTTCCTGGGCCATTAATAATACCCATGTTTTGCGGCGCAAAAATCTGATTTTCATTTAATAATGAAAGGCTGTCGTTAAACAAAACCTGCGAACCTCTTTTATATTTTGTATATCCTATTAGCCTTGATATAAATTCTCTATCTCTATATTGATTTAAGCCTCCTAATTTTATTTCGTGTTTAGAACTTAATATTTTAAAAGCTTTACTAATATCTAAACTTAAACTTTTAATATTTTCGCGTGTTGTTGCGAAAAACATGGAGCCGGCACTATTAGGATAAACCGTATTTTCAACTAACAAGGCGGTATAAGGAACAGAATCAGTTTCTAATGCCGATGTTTTTTGATAAACCATTTTTCTTAAATTTGGAATATCACGCTCAATTTTACTATAACCACCCACCCATTTAATTCTCATTTTTGCTTTGTCAATATAATGATCGCCATTTAGCTGACCCGAATAAATTTGGTTTTGTGTAAACCATCTTACGCTTGATCTCTCATATGTTGGTCCGGTAGCATCATAAATACCCTTCCTGTTTACTACTTTATCGTCTGAATTAACGCTTAATAAATTTTTAAATCCTATTTGATTATTTGGTGTTATCTTATATGACAAATTCCACATGGCACTTGCTAAAATATTAGTATTACAAACAGTATCAGTATAATCTTTTATTTTTTGCACGGTATCACCTTGTTCTTCAAATTCCCTTCTACTATTAAATAATCGTGTATTGGTATTATTATACGTTAGTGCAAATACACTACCGGCATCGCGTTTAAAAATTTTACCAACATTTGCCATAGCATACTGTAAGTTAAGATTTGGCATGGCCTTTATATTTTTTAACGACCAATCATAACTAAATGATTTTGCATACTCTATTCTTTCGGGATTTGTAAGCAGGTTATAATCTTTTGTAGATGGTAAGCCTGCAGGTATAGCTCTTGTACCATCATCAATACCTAACCAATCTGTTTTTCCGCCATTATAGGTTTTAAATTCTTTAAACGTGGTTTGTGTATTGTATGCGCCGCCTACAGATAAACTGTAAAAATTTTTTTCAGGAATGCTCTTTGTGTTTATTTGAATAATACCCCCAGCAAAATCGCCAGGCAAGTCAGGAGTAGCTGTTTTTAAGATAACAATATTATCTAATAAATTAGCTGGAAAAATATCGAAAGAAAATGCTTTACGATCGCTTTCAGAACTTGGTAATGGTGCGCCATTTAAATAAGCCGTATTATAACGGTCGTTCATACCACGAATAATAGCAAATTTGTTGTCTTGTATTGTTGCACCGCTAACCCGTTTAATTACATCACTCGTGTTTCTATCTGGTGTTTTTTTTATGCTTTCAGAACTTATTCCATCGCTAACGCTTGCATTATTCTTTTGCTGAAGCACCAGGGCCGTATTATTCTCCTTATTTAATGTAACCACAATTTCTACTTCGCTAAGATCTTGTGATGAGGATGCATCTAATAGAACATTAACTTCTGTTACATCATTTTCTTTTACTTCTATTTGTGCAATTTTTTTTGTGGTGTAAGAAATATAGCTTATAACCATGGTTACTTTGCCAACCGGTACGCCTGTAATTACAAATTTACCGTCAAAATCGGCACTAGCCCCTTTGCCTGTTCCTTCCACCAGAGCAGTAGCGCCGGGTAGGGTCTCACCGGTCTTTGAATCTAAAATTGTACCCGAGATCTTTCCCGTTTGACCAAAACCCACTAATAGTGTACAACTTAATATAAGAGAGAAGAATAATTTTTGCATTTTGTGGTTATAATATACGCCACAAAAAAAGCCTTTTTAAATTACCGCTACTTAAATTTGATGTTACCAAAAGTTTAACTTAATTGTTGTTTTTAGTTTATAATTTAATAATTAGTTAACTTTGGGGAATAGCCATTGTAGTAATTTTAACCCGAACACAAACACAACATATGAGCAATTCTAATTTTAAAATACTGTTGGTTGATGACGAGCCGGATATTGTAGAGTTTTTAGGATACAATTTAAAAAAAGAAGGCTACACAATACTTACCGCCAATAACGGCAAAGACGCTGTAGAGATCGCCAAAAAAGAAATTCCCCACTTAATAGTACTCGACGTAATGATGCCCGATATGGATGGGATAGAGACCTGCAGGGAATTACGTGAACAAAAAAATTTACAGGAAGTTTTAATTGCCTTTTTAACTGCCCGCAGCGAAGATTATACACAAATTGCAGGTTTTGAAGTTGGTGCTGATGATTACATTACAAAACCAATAAAACCACGCGTGTTTATTAGTCGTGTAAAAGCCTTATTGCGCAGGTTGCAGGCAAATAATATTTCAGAATCGGTTATAGAGTTTGGTAATATTCGTATTGACAAAGAAAAACACGTGGTGTATAAGGGTCAGGAAGAAATTGCTTTACCTAAAAAAGAATTTAAATTGTTTTCTTTACTTAGTAGCAAACCCGGTAAAGTTTTTACCCGCGAATTTATTTTAGACACTGTTTGGGGCGATGAAGTAGTTGTTGGCGACAGAACTATTGATGTGCATATTCGCAAACTCCGCGAAAAAATTGGCGACGATTATTTTAAGACTGTAAAAGGTGTAGGTTACAAATTTGAGTTTTAATTTAGGCTGAATTGATCCGTAAAAATCGTGTCTTTTTGTGAATTAATAGTGCTTTAGAGCCTATTGGCCACAAAAACGTCTTTTCATTATATCTTCTCAAAAAATATAATTAGATTAGTAAATCGAACTAATTAAGAAATATCTGGTTCCGGGAATTATTTCCCTCTTTTTTTCTTTTCAGGCAATTGCACAACAAAGTGTAATTGAGTCACTCAAACTTTTATTGACCAATGCCAAACACGATACCGCGCGTTGCAGAATTTTGCTTGCAATGGTAGAAGCTGAAAGTGAGGAAAAAGTATGGCAGGCATATAATAAACAAGCAAAGAATATTGCTGAAAAAAATATTGCCAGTGGTGATGAGCTAAAAAAAATTTATTTGAATTTTCTTGCTTCTACTCATAATAATATTGGCGTTGGTGCAACATATAGTGGTGACAATAATAAGGCGCTGCAGAACTTTAAAGAAAGTTTATCGATCAGTAAACAGATCGGGGATAAAAACCTTGAAACAGAAGCGTTAAATAATATTGGATATGTATATGATATACAAGGTAACATTCCACTTGCCCTTGAATATTTTCACGAATCTTTAAAACTCAATGAAGTGCTTAAAAACGACCTTGGCACTTCTAACACCTTAAATAATATTGCAACCATTTATGCAAAACAGGGCGAAAGAGACAAAGCATTAGAGTATCACAACAAGAGCTTAAGAAAAAGAGAACGTATAAATGATAAAGCCGGCATAGCACAGTCGTTAAATAATATTGGCGCTATTTACGATGCAGATGGCGGAATACGATCTCTTGAGTTTTATCAAAAAAGTTTTGCAATTTACAAAGAATTAGGAGATAAGCTTGGCATTGCCAATGCCTCCAACAATATCGGTTCTATTTATCACCGACAAGGCAACAACTCATTAGCCTTGAGTTATTTTGAGATGAGTTTAAAGATCCATGACGAACTCCAAAATAAAAGCGGCACTGCTTTTACACTCAATAATATTGCTTCGCTATTGTTAAAAAATAAAAGTTACGATGAGGCCCTGCCTTATGCCTCTAAAAGTATGCAGGTGGCTATAGAAGTAGGATACCCCGAAAGGATAAAAAGTTCGGCCGACATTTTAAAGAGGATATTCATTCAACAAAAAAAATACAAAGAAGCTTTTGAAATGTTTGAACTTGAAATTAAAATGCGCGATAGTCTTAATAACCAACAAACACAAAAAGCTGCGGTAAAAAAGCAATTACAATACGATTATGAGAAAAAAGAACTGGAAATAAAAGCAAAGCAGGATAAAAAAGATGCCGTATCTATAGAAGCACTAAAACAAAAAGAAAAAGAACGTAATTATTTTATCGTTGGTTTTGGACTTGTATTAGTATTAGCCATATTTATTTTAAGAAGCTTCAGGCAGAAACAAAAAGATAATGCCATCATAACAGCTCAAAAACAACTAGTGGATGTAAAACAAAAAGAGATCTTAGACTCCATCCATTATGCGAAACGCATACAAACTGCTTTATTACCAAGCGAAAAATACATTGATAAAAGCCTACAAAAATTAAATAAAATTTGAAACACATAGAAAACATAGTTTTTATAGTTAGTTTGTTAATCACGCTTTTTTTAGTAGGCCATAGCCTATTCTGCCAAAGGCAGAATACTATGTGCAACTTTTTAAATAAAGTTAATTTCTATGCAACTATGTTGGCTATGTGTTTTAAAAAAAATTATCCGTCTTGCGTCTTTTGTCTTTTATCTTTTGTCTCCTTCTCTCAAAACACAAGTAGTGAGCCGAATCGAACCATGGATTCTTTGAAGCTGGCGCTTAAAAACGCAACACATGATACCACCCGTTGTACTATTTTAAATGCAATGGTTGAAACAGAAAGTGATGAAGCACTTTGGCCAAAATATAATTTGCAGTTAAAAGCGCTCGCTGAAAAAAATATAACTGCCGGATCAGAGTTTAAAAATATTTATTTAAAATACCTTTCTCTCAGCTTAAATAACCTTGGCTTTTTTTATCAGAAAGACGGCAACCTTTCAAAAGGCTTAGACCCTTTACTTCAGTGTTTAAAGATCCAGGAAGAAATAGGTTATAAAGCAGGTGTTGCTGCTTCTCTTAATAGGATTGGTATTATTTACGATTACCAGGGCGACCTTATAAAAGCACTAGAATGCTGGGAGCGGAGTTTAAAGATAATAGAAGAACTGGGAGATAAAGATGGTGCGGCGCATTCTTTAAACAATATTGGTTACACATATATAAAACAGGGAAATATTAAAGGACTTGATTATTTACACAAAAGTTTAAAGATCTATGAGGAATTAAATGATAAAGACGGGTTGGCACATTCATTAAACAACCTCGGCTACATTTATGAAGAACAAGGTGATTTTGATAACGCATTAAAATATTATAAAAAGGGTTTGGTGGCAAATGAAAAAAACAATGATAAGAAAGGAGTAGCTTCGAGTTTAAGTAATGTTGGAAATGCTTACAACCGTCAGAATAAAAATTCAGAAGCATTAATTCATTTTCAAAAAAGTATAAAGATCGCAGAAGAAGTTGGTGATAAAAGAGGAGAAGCAAATGCTTTGATGAAGATCGGTTCTATTTATCAGACACATGGCTTTGGATCTGCTAACTCGTCTAAAGAAGAACGTATTAAAACCGGGCGGGCAGAGGCACTTATATATTTTAAAAGAAGTTTAGCGCTTTATGAAGAGATCAATGATAAAAACGGGCTGTGTATAACTTTAAATTGCCTTGCCGGCTTAATGTTACAAACCGGTAAAACAAACGATGCGTTTTTGTACGGTAATAGGGCAATGCAAATTGCAAAAGAATTAAATTACCCTTCAAGTATCCGCTTTGTAGCCACAAACCTTAAAGCAATTTATGCAAAACAAAATAAGTATAAAGAAGCTTTTGAAATGTATGAATTGGAGATTAAAATGCGAGATAGTATTAATAACCAGGAAACGCAAAAAGCAAGTATTAAAAAAGAGTTACAATACACCTACGAGAAAAAAGAAATGGAAATAAAAGCCGAACAGGATAAAAAAGACACTATTGCAAAAGAGGAATTAAAACAAAAAGAAAATGAGCGAAATTATTTTATTCTTGGTTTTGGTATTGTTTTAGTTCTTGCATTATTTATTTTAAGAGGCTACCGTCAGAAGCGAAAAGATAATGCCATTATTACAGCTCAAAAACATTTAGTGGATGCAAAACAAAAAGAAATTTTAGATTCTATTCATTATGCGAAACGTATCCAGTTGGCTTTATTACCAAGTGAAAAATATATTGATAAAAGCCTTCAAAAAATAAATAAGATTTGAAACACATAGGCCACATAGTTCACTTGTTTAACCTGATCTCTTTTAATTACAAAAGGATACATAGCAAATTCTGCCTTTGGCAGAATTCTCTGTTTAACTTTTTGCGCAAAGTTGTGTTCTATGAAACTATGTGCTCTATGTGGTTTAAAAAAATTGCATTATTGTTATTTCTTTATCCCTTTGTGTTTTCAGCACAAAATACAGATTCATTAAGCCTTGCTCTTAAAAATGCTAAGCATGACACTACAAAAATCAGTATCTACCTTAAGTTGGGTAAACGTTTAAATTTGAAAAGCCCCGACACCGCAATGATTTTATGGCAAAAAGCTCAGTTCCTTGCGGAAAAGAATTTACCTACTAGCGGTTCTCTTAAAAAGCAATATTCCAAACAACTTGCAAAGGCGTTAAACAACATTGGAACTGTTTATAAAGACCAGGGAGACGCTCCAAAAGCATTAGAGTTTAATCTAAAGAGTTTAAAAATCAGAGAAGAAATTGGAGATAATGTTGGAATAGCAACATCCTTAAACAATATTGGAGGCATCTATAAATCTCTCGGTGACATCGTCAAAGCATTAGAATGTTATCACAAGAGTTTAAAAACTTATGAAATCAGTGAGGATAAAAAAGGAACTGCAATGGCTTTAAACAACATTGGAATTATATATAAAGACCAAGGCGATTTTCCAAAGGCTTTAGATTATTGGAACAAGAGTTTAAAAATCAGAGAAGAGATAAGAGATAAACATGGAGTTGCAAATTCTTTACACAACATCGGGATTATTTATTCTGAGCAAGGTGACATTCAAAAAGGATTAGAGTATTGGCACAAGAGTATAAATATTAAAGCAGAGATTGGAGATAAAATGGGAATAGCAACATCTCTAAATAGTATTGGAATTATTTATTCGCAGAAAGGCAACCTTTTAAAAGCTTTAGAGTATTATCACAAGAGTTTAAAAATTCAGGCAGAAATTGGCGATAGGGTAGGAATAGCCCATTCTTTAAGCAGTATCGGGCAAGTTTATGCAAACCAGGGTAACTTAAAAGAAGGTTTAAACTATGGGGTTAGGGCTTTGAAAGTTGCTAAAGAATTAGGTTACCCAGAAAATATTAAAAACTCAGCCAACTCACTTAAAGCAATTTTCAAAAAACAAAACAAATACAAAGAAGCCTTTGAAATGTATGCGTTGGAAATTAAAATGCGCGATAGTATCAATAACCAGCAGACACAAAAAGCTGCTGTTAAAAAAGAAATGCAATACACTTACGAGAAAAAAGAATTAGAAACCAAAGCAGAGCAAGATAAAAAAGATGCCATTGCAAAAGCAGAGTTAAAACAAAAAGAAAACGAGCGTAATTATTTTATTCTTGGTTTTGGTATTGTTTTGGCTCTTGCATTATTTATTTTAAGAGGCTACCGCCAGAAGCGAAAGGATAACGCTATTATAACCGCGCAAAAACATTTAGTGGATGCAAAACAAAAAGAAATTTTAGATTCTATTCATTACGCTAAACGAATACAAACCGCATTGTTGCCTAACGAAAAATATATTGATAAGAGTTTAAAACAATTAAATAATTTTTAATTGAAAAAATATTTAAAACATATAATTTTTAATTTAGCATTTTTAATTTTGAATTCATTTTGCTTTTCGCAAAATGTAGACTCCCTCAAACTTGCTTTGAAAAATGCTAAGCATGATACAACACGTTGTAATGTTTTATCTGTTCTTGCAGCAGTTGCCAGTGATGAAGAAGGGACTAAATTTAACGAACAACTCCTAAAACTTAGTGAAAGTAAAATTAAATTAACTCAAAAATCAAGTTCAGAACGTAAAGTTTATTTGGTGCATTATGCCGCAGCATTAAATACTATTGGGGTTATCTATATCAATAAAGGAGACTTCCAAAAAGGATTAGATTACAATTTCAAGAGTTTAAAAATATATGAAGAGTTAGGAAATAAAATGGGCATTGCCAAATCGATGCTTAACATCGCGAGTATATACCATGATCAAGGGGACGTTTCCAAAGCGTTAGATTATCATTTCAAGAGTTTAAAAATAAAACAAGAGCTAGGGGGAAAAAAAGAAATAGCAAAATCATTAAATAACATTGCCGTAATTTATGATAACCAAGGAGACATACCCAAAGCACTAGAATACCACAGCAAGAGTTTAAAATTACGAGAAGAGATAGGTGATAATAATGGAATAGCCTTATCTCTTAACAACATTGGATTTATTTACAATAACCAGGGAGATGCCTCTAAAGCTCTAGAATATTTTAAGAAAAGTTTAAAAATACAAGAAAAAAACGGGATTAAAAAGGGAATAGCTATTTCACTTAACAACATCGGGGTTATTTACAAAAACCGGGGAGAGTATTCCAAAGCAAAAGAATACCTTTTAAAAAGTTTAAAAATTGGAGAAGAGATAGGTGATAAAATAGGAGTAGCCGCTTCACTTAAAAATATTGGGATTATATACGAGAATCAAGGAGACATCCGAAAAGCTATGGAATACTATAGCAAGAGTTTAAAAATTGCAGAAGAGGTAGGGCACAAACGTGGAGTAGTTGGCTCCTTGTGCAGTATAGGCTATCTTTACTACCAACAAGGTAACTTAAAAGAAGGCCTCACTTATACTACTAGAGCTTTAAATATTTCTAGGGAATTGGGATTTCCTGAAGCTATTAAAAATTCTGCGACAACACTTAAGCTAATCTACCAAAAACAAAACAAATACAAAGAAGCCTTTGAAATGTATGAATTGGAGCTTAAAATGCGTGATAGCATTAATAACCAAGAGACTCAAAAAGCTGCCATCAAAAAACAAATGCAATATACCTACGAGAAAAAAGAATTAGAAAATAAAGCCGAACAGGATAAAAAAGATACCATTGCAAAAGCAGAATTAAAACAAAAAGAAAACGAACGTAATTATTTTATTGCAGGTTTTGGTTTGGTGGCAATTCTCGCATTATTTATTTTACGCGGCTACAAGCAAAAACAAAAAGCAAATGCAATTATTCTCCATCAAAAACATCTCGTAGACGAAAAACAAAAAGAAATTTTAGATTCTATTTATTATGCCAGAAAAATACAGCTGGCTTTACTACCGAGTGAAAAATATATTGATAAAAATTTAGCGCAATTAAATAAAAAAAGTTAGATTAGTAAAACATATGAATTCAATCTTAAAACACCTAAAACTAAGCCTAACAATTATTTTGTTTCAAACTAATGCATTTGGGCAGGTTACAACGATTGACTCTTTAAAACTCGCTCTTAAAAATGCTAAGCATGATACAACTCGATGTAATGTGTTAGGGATTTTGTGCGACAAGGCGCCAGCAGAAGAGCTTAAAAACTATAGCGAACAACTTAAAAGCCTTGCCGAAAAAAACATCTTAAATGGCGGTCCTCTAAAAAATTTTTATGTGCTTCAACTTGCCATTTCGTTTAGAAAAATTGGAATTAATTTTTATAACCAGGCTGATTATGCTAAGGCTCTGGAGTCTTATTTTAAAGGTTTAAAATTAAGCGAAGAATTAGGCAATAAGTTAGAGGCTGCAAAAACGCTTAATAACATAGGAAACGCTTATAAACAGCAACTCGTTTACCCTAAGGCGGAAGAGTCTTATTTAAAGGGCATAAAATTAGCGGAAGAAGTTGGAGATAAAAAATTTACAGGAATAACGGTTACAAGTTTAGGAATGTTTTATTACAGCCAATCCGATTACCCCAAGGCGCTGAAGTGTTATTTTAAGAGTTTAAAATTAAATGAAGATTTAGGAGATAAAAAAATGATTGGGAAAGTGCTTAGTATCATAGGAGCTGTTTATAATAGTCAGGCAGATTATCCAAAAGCGCTTGAGTATTTTTTTAAGGGTTTAAAATTGAGCGAAGATCTAGGAGATAAAAAACAAGTTGGATCAACACTTGCTAATATTGCTAATGTGTATTATATCCAATCCGATTACCCAAAAGCACTTGAGTATAATTTAAAAGCTTTAAAATTATGTGAAGAAGTGGGGAATACACAAGGGGTTACAAAAGTACTTAATAATATAGCAAATGCGTATAATAACCAGAAGGATTACCCTAAGGCACTTGAGTATTTTTTAAAAGGTTTAAAAATAGCAGAAGAAGTTGGAGACAAATTATCCGTTGGAACAATTTATGGCAATTTAGCAAACGTGTATAAAAATCAGGCAGATTACCCTAAAGCAATTGAGTGTTTTTTTAAGGGTTTAAAATTAGCTGAGGAAGTTGGAGACAAACAAGTTGTTGGAGGTATTTATGGTAACATAGGAGAACTATATACCGAACTGGGCAAATACAAAGAGGCCGAACTGAACTTGACAAAAGCTGTGCTTATTTTAAAAGAAATTGGAGCTGAAAATCTCGAAAAAAGTCAGCATCAATTTTTAATGGCTCTGTATGAAAAAACCAACCGTCCTGCTTTAGCCCTCGAACATTACAAAAAATTTATTGCCTTGCGCGATACCATTTTTTCACAAGAAAACTCAAAAAAATTAATGCGTTCTGAAATGGATCATGAATACGAAAAACAAGAAGCTGTTGCTAATGCGATACATAAAAAAGAATTAGAAAATCAACAAAGCGTAGCGCAAGAAAAAAACAGAAAGCAGAAAATTATTACAATGTCTGTTGGTGGAGGTTTGTTGTTAGTTTTAGTATTTGCCCTATTTATATTTAGATCGCTAAGAATTACAAGAAAACAAAAACTAGTAATTGAAAAACAAAAAACAATAGTAGAAGAACAAAAACATTTGGTGGATGAGAAGCAAAAGGAAATTCTTGATTCTATTCATTATGCGAAACGTATTCAAACTGCTTTATTGCCAAACGAAAAGTATATTGATAAGAGCTTGAAACAATTGAATAAAAAGGTTTAGCTTAGTCGACATTGAATAAAATCTTAAAATATTTCTTATTTAGCCTAGCGGTACTTTTATTACAATTAAATTTACTCGCGCAAAATACTGACTCCTTAAAACTCGCTCTTAAAAATGCAAAGCACGATACTGTACGTTGTAATATTTTAGCCGCATTGTCCGAATCAGTAAATTTTGATGAACTGCCTGCTTTTAACGAGCAATTAATGGTTTTAACCAAAAAAAATGCTGATCTGTTAGCACCCGGTAACCCTTTAAAAAAGTTTTATCTAAAACTCTATGCCTTTGCCTTAAACAACTTTGGATTTTTTTATGATGAGAAAGGAGATATTCCAAAGGCACTGAATTATTATCTTAGAAGTATAAAAATTCACGAAGAGCTTGGGAATAAAAGCGGAATAGCAAGTTCTTTAAACAATATTGGATTTATATATAAAAAGCAAGGCGATATACAAAAGGCATTAGAATATTATCACAAGAGTTTAAAGATCAAAGAGGAAATAGGTGATAAAAAAGGTGTATCAAAATCTTTAAATAATTTTGGTAGTCTTTATAAAGATCAAGGTGACCTCACAAAAGCACTGGAATATTATGAAAAAAGTTTAAAGATACTTTTAGAGACGCAAGATAAAAGAGCTATTGCAACTTTAATAAATAATATTGCAACTATCTATAACTCAAAAGACGATCTTTTAAAAGCACTAGATTACTGTCAACAAAGTTTAAAACTTAGAGAAGAGGATGGTGACAAAAGCGGAATTGCAAACTCTTTAAGTACGCTTGCAAATATTTATAAAAAGCAAGGCAACATAACCAAAGCAATAGAGTATCATCAAAAAAGTTTAATAATTTATGAAGAGATCGGTGAAAAAAAAGGAGAAGCAACTTCAATAATTAACCTCGCAAACATGTTGGCTAAAGATAACCAACTAAATAACGCATTACTTTATGCTAATAAGGCCATGAAAATATCAAAAGAATTAGGTTTCCCTGAGCATATTTATCGTTCGGCAAAAGTCATCAAAACAGTATTTCAAAAGCAAAATAAATTTAAAGAGGCGTTTGAAATGTTTGAACTGGAAATTAAAATGAGGGATAGCATTAATAACCAGGAAACACAAAAAGCTGCAATTAAAAAGCAACTACAATACAAGTACGAGAAACTAGCCTTGCAGGACAGTGTTGCGCACGCTAAAGAAAATGAAATTAAAAATGCGGAAATTGCTAAACAAACGGCCGAAGTAGAAAATAAGAAAAATCAACAATATGCACTTTATGGTGGGCTCGCTTTGGTAATGGTATTTGCAGGATTTATGTTTAATCGTTTTAAAGTTACTCAAAAACAAAAACAGATTATTGAAATAAAAGAAAAAGAAACACAACATCAAAAACACATTATAGAAGAAAAGCATAAAGAAATTACCGACAGCATTAATTACGCTGAAAGAATACAACGAAGTTTTATTGCTACCAAGGAAATATTGCACGAAAATTTGAATGATTACTTTGTTTATTTTTTACCAAAAGATATTGTTAGTGGTGATTTTTATTGGGCAAGTAAATTGAATAACGGAAACTTTGCTTTAGTAACTGCAGATAGCACAGGCCATGGTGTACCGGGCGCTATTATGAGTTTGCTTAATATAACAAGTTTAGAAAAAGCAATTGAAAATTATACCGAACCTTCCGAAATTTTAAATTCAACCCGTAAAACAATTATCGAACGATTAAAAAAGGATGGCAGCCCCGAAGGAGGAAAAGATGGGATGGACGCGAGTTTAACGGTTTATGATTTTAAAAATAATAAATTAATAATTGCAGCTGCTAATAATCCTATTTGGATAGTGAGAGGGGTCGAAGTTATCGAAGTTAAACCCGATAAAATGCCGGTTGGTAAACATGATAAAGATACTATTTCGTTTACACAACAAGAAGTACAATTACAAAGCGGTGATGTTGTTTATACTTTAACCGATGGTTTTCCCGATCAGTTTGGTGGAGAAAAAGGTAAAAAGTTTATGAGCAAAACTTTGAAATCGCTTTTGTTATCTAATTCGCATTTGCCAATGTTGCAACAAAAACAAATACTTGAAAAAACGTTTATAGATTGGGTTGGCAATAATGAACAAGTAGATGATGTTACATTAATTGGCGTTAGAGTTTAAGCGGAATGACTTCAGAAAAAAATTAGGGTTTTGTTAATGAGCCAAGTACTTATAAAGAAAAAACCCCGAAAAAATTTCAGGGTTTTGGTGGTCCCACTTGGAATCGAACCAAGCACCTACTGATTATGAGTCAGTTGCTCTAACCGAATGAGCTATAGGACCAAAAAAATTCCCTCAAGAGGGATTGCAAAAATAGATAAAAGCCCCATATTTGCAAAATAAAATGCAACATATAAAAAATATCATTTTCGACCTTGGCGGTGTTATTATTAATTTAGACATTAATAAAACCATTGCCGAGTTCAACAAGCTCAGCTATATGCCCTTTGAGGCCATTTACACGCAGGCCGGGCAAAGCGAACTGTTTGACAGCTTTGATAAAGGACAAATATCTACTGAAGAATTTTTTGAGGAATTAAGAAAACAGATCCGTTATACCGGGCCTGACATGGAATTACTGAGAGCCTGGAATGCTATGTTACTCGATATTCCCGAAAAAAGACTTGACGTTTTGGTAACTATGAAGCAAAATTACAACACTTTTTTATTGAGTAATACCTGCGAACCCCACATTGCGGCTTTTGAACATGACCTTTACCTTAAACACGGTGTAAAAAATTTTAATGATTATTTTGACGAAGTTTACTATTCTTGTCGTGTTGGAATGCGTAAACCGAATAAAGAGATCTTTGAATTTGTTTTAGAAACAAATAATTTAAAGCCTGAAGAAACTGTTTTTATTGACGATTCTTTACAGCATGTAAAAGGTGCGGGCGAATGCGGCATCAGCGCTTTTTTACTTCCAAAAGGTGAAGAAATAGGTGGATTTTTGACGGGCCTTGGATTGTTGTAATCCCTGTTAATACTGACAAAATCCATTCAAATTAGCCGAAAATCTCGTTTTGTTAAATTTGTCAAAGCTTATTATTTTCTGTGTTTTTACCCTTAACTTTATCCTTGTATGAAAAAAGAAGAAAATTCAGAGCAGAAGGATGGGGAAAAGAAGGGCCCCATAAAAATTACGTTAGCCGATGATGATAAAGACGATCAGCATTTATTTAAAGAAGCGCTTGATCATACACCCGTTGACACTGAATTAACTACCGAAAGTAACGGGCAGGATCTTATGGATAATCTTCGCGATCCTGAGATTCCGAATCCGGATATTATTTTTCTTGATATTAATATGCCCGGTAAGAATGGTAAAGAATGTCTAAAAGAAATTAAAGCAGATGATGAACTTAAAGATATACCAACGGTAATGTACACAACATCTACTCACGATAAGGACATTGAGGAGACCTATAAAACAGGGGCCAATTTATATGTGCCTAAACCAAACTCTTTTTCATCAATAATAATGATCCTTAAAAACATTTTTACTTTAAAGTGGAAACAGCTTTTTACGAAGCCTGATAAAAAAGATTTTGTATTATCTGAGAAAGCAGTTAAAGCAAAAAATGATTAATTGAAATATATCAAATTCAATCCCCCTTCCCCCTTTTCAAAGGGGGAATTTTTAATTGGGGCTTATAAACGACATTACTACATCAAAAAACTCTTTGGGCTTTTCTGCGTGGATCCAATGTCCGGAACCTAAAACAGTTTCTAATTTAAAGTTAGGGAAATGTTTTCTAAAATCAACCAGGTCGCTTTCTGTAATATAATTTGACTTTTCGCCCCGTACAACTAAAGTCGGAACATTGCTGCTGCCTTCCGGTAATGCAACACCAATGTTATTGTAATTTTGAGTGATGGTCTTTAAATTAAAACGCCAATCCATTATATTGTTCTCTGTATCGCGCCAATAAATATTTTTTAATAAAAATTGTTTGGTGCCAAAATCATCCAAATAAGTATTTAAAACTGCTTCGGCTTCTTTGCGTGTTTTTATTTTAGAAAAATCTACAGCATTCAAAGCTTTTAAAACAGAATCGTGATGAGGTTCATAGACCCTCGGAGAAATATCGGCAACAATTATTTTTTCAGCAACATCCTTATACTTTAATTCAAAGAACATTACTACTTTACCGCCCATACTGTGCCCTAAAATGATTGGATCATTTAATTGATGTTCATCAATAAATTCTTTAAGATCATCAGCCATCACTTCATAATTCCAAACATCGCTATGCGGCGAAAGGCCATGATTACGAAGATCCAAAGTAAAAACATGAAATCCTTTTTCTGCAAATTGTTTTGCCAACGTATTCCAGTTATCGCTTTGCCCGAATAAACCGTGCATAATAATTAACGGTTGCCCTTGTCCAAATTCCCTAAATGCTAATTTCATTTCAGTTGTCGTAAATATAGTTGCACCGTGTTTTCTAAACCCAAATACAAAGCATCGCTAATTAAAGCATGCCCTATCGACACCTCCAATAAATTTGGAACATGTTGTTTAAAGAATTTTAAATTACCCAAACTTAAGTCGTGCCCTGCATTAACTCCTAATCCCAATTCGCCTGCTAATTTAGCGGCAGCAGTAAATGGCTGAATTACTTTTTCTTTTTCTGTAAAAAATAAACGTGCGTATTCTTCGGTATATAATTCTATCCTGTCGGCTCCGGTTTCTTTTGCACCTTTTACCATTTCTAAATTTGCATCTACAAAAATAGAAGTACGAATATTATTTTTTTTAAATAGCGCTATCATCTCCACTAAATAATCTTTATTCCTTTTTGTATCCCAACCATGATCACTCGTTAACTGCCCTTGCACATCCGGCACTAAAGTAACCTGGTGAGGTTTTATTTCTAAAACAAGATCAACAAATTTTTGTTCTTTGGGATTACCTTCAATATTAAATTCTGTTTTTAAAATTGGTTTCAGATCGCGCACATCTTTGTAGGTAATATGTCGCTCATCAGGCCTTGGATGCACTGTAATTCCGTTAGCTCCAAAGGCCTCTATTTGTTGTGCTGCCTTTATAACATCTGGTATATTACCACCTCTTGCATTGCGCAAAGTGGCTATTTTATTAATGTTTACGCTTAATTTAGTCATTGTGAGGCATTTACTTTTTTGTTACTTTTTCTTAAACCTGGTGTAAAACTAATTAAATTACATAAATTTGAGAAAGAAAAGATGTTAGTAATTGATTTAATAACAGATGAGATCCCGCCCCTCAAGACAACCGATACGGTTGAACTGGCTTTGGATTGGATGGAACAGTTCAAAGTTTCGCATTTACCTGTTGTTAAAGACCGCGAATTAATTGGTTTAGTATCTGAAACCGACCTACTCGACTACAACCATCCCGAAGAACAAATTGATGCCAGCAAGTTGCATTTAATGCGCCCGGCAATTCATTTGCACCAACACACTTACGAATTAGTAAAATTAATGACCAGTTTAAATTTAACGCTAATTCCTGTGTTAGATGAAAACGAAAAATATAAAGGTTGTATTACTTTAAAAGGCATTGTTCAAAATTTAAGTACCATGATCTCGGTTCAAAATCCGGGCGGTGTAATTGTACTTGAATTAAATCAAAATGATTATTCAGTAACACAAATAGGAAATATCATTGAAGGTAATGATGCAAAAATTTTAAGTCTGCACGTTTCTTCACAACCCGATAGCATGAAACTGGAAGTTACTTTAAAAGTAAATCGCGAAGATCTTTCAAGTATCATTCAAACATTTAACCGTTACAATTACGTTATCAAAGCTACTTATTCGCATAGCGATTATGAAACGGGTATGAAGGATCGTTTAAACGAGTTTCTTCATTTTTTGAATATTTAAATTCTCATGTTTTTTCTTTCTTACTTCAATTTTTATAAATAGAAATTCAGATAAACTATTTTAAAATAATTTTTTGCCGTCACTTTTTGCTTGATCAAAAAGTAACCAAAAAATCAAGGCTTTCATAATATTTTGCTAAAAATCATTGCCATTCAAGCCGATGATTTAAGCGCTTCGCGAACAGCCAAAATCATCTTCCCACTTGCCAACGCTTTTGAATGGCAAGATTTTTTACGCAAAATCTTATGAGGCCACCTCACTTTGTGTGCTTACGTGAATGGATTTTACGGCTGTAGCATTACGGCTAGATGTTTGAGTTTTCGATCTTGATCTTTTGCAGAGATAGATGCGAGCTAAGCTAGGTGGTTAATTGATTAGGCGCACAGAAAAGAGCTTAGCGAGGCGGCGGTTTTTCTTTCGCTGCTCTACGTCGCGAAAGAAAAAATCTCCTTCAAAAGATCAAATGCGTTTTGGTTACTTTTGCGCGCCAAAAGTGACGAAAAAAGTATAAAGGAATTTCGCTTTAGAAAAAAACAAAGAAGAAAATTCTTTAAAGATCATTAAGCCGTTCCGCGAAAACTTGTGGTGTCACCGCATTTTCCAATCTAAACTCGCCGATTCGCGTACGAACCAATTTTGTAAGATGCGCTCCGCTATTTAAGGCGAGACCAAGATCACGTGCAATACTGCGAATATATGTTCCTTTGCTACAAACAATTCTAAAACTAACGGTTGGCATGGTGACGTTTGTAATTTCAAATTCTTTTATTTCTATCTCACGTGATTTCATTTCTACTTCCTCCCCTGCTCTTGCCATTTCGTATGCACGTTTTCCGTTTATCATTACAGCACTAAAAATGGGCGGCACTTGTTGTTGGATGCCTGTAAAATCTTTCGCAGCCTGTTGTATGGCCTCTAATGTAATATGTTCGGTCGGAAATGTTTTGTCAACTTCTTTTTCGAGATCATAACAGGGAGTTGTAGCGCCAAGTAAAAAAGTGCCGGTATATTCTTTTTCCATTCCCATTAGATCATTAATGGTCTTTGTTTTTTTGCCGGTACAAACAATCAATAAACCGGTGGCTAAAGGATCTAACGTGCCGGCATGGCCAATTTTAGGTTTTGTTTTTACACCATCTACTATTAAAGATGGATGTTGTTTGATGGCGTGTTTTAATTTATTAACGGCCTGGAAACTGCTCCAGGTGTATGGTTTATCAATGAGTAAAACTTCGCCGGTATAAAAATTGTAATTCATTAAAACACTTCTTTCGCCACTCTTTTTGTAGCTTCTGAAGTTCCCATAGTATAGAAATGTAAGCAAGGCACATTTTCTTTTACCAGCTCTTTACTTTGTTGGATGCACCATTTAATACCTGCTTCTTTCACCGCTTTATCATCTTTGCATTTTTCTAACTCTTCGTAAAAAGGTTGAGGAATATCGATATGAAAGATTTTCGGTAAAGTAGTAATTTGTTTTTTGGTGCTTAATATTTTTAAACCCGGAATAATTGGAACAGTAATTCCATTCTCGCGACACAATTTTACAAAAGCAAAATATTTAGCATTGTCGAAGAACATTTGTGTTACCACATACTCTGCACCTGCATCAACTTTTGCTTTTAAATATTTAAGATCGCTGATCATGTTGGGCGCTTCAAAATGTTTTTCAGGATAGCCAGCAATACCAATACAAAAATCTGTTGGCGCAGCATCTTTCATTTCTTCATCTAAATATTGTGCGCGATTCATTTCAGTGATCTGTTTTACAAGATCAATGGCGTATGGATGTCCGCCTGGCTCTGGCACAAAGGCTGGCTCTGTTTTAATGCTATCGCCACGAAGTGCTAATACATTATCAATTCCTAAGAACTGAAGATCGATCAAAGCGTTCTCTGTTTCTTCTTTTGTAAAACCACCACAAATAATATGCGGTACAGCTTCTACATTATATTTATTCATGATAGCCGCACAAATACCAACGGTACCCGGACGTTTACGAATACTTACTTTTTCCAAATAACCACCATCGCGTTTTTTATAGATATACTCTTCACGGTGGTAAGTAACATCAACAAATGCAGGTTTAAATTCCATTAAAGGATCAATGCCATCATAAATGCTTTGAATACTTTTTCCTTTTAATGGTGGGAGAATTTCAATCGAAAATAATGGCTTCTTACTTTGAGCAAGCTTTTGTGTTAACTTCATAAAAATTATTAATTGACAGAGATAATTTCTTTTATTTCGGGAACAGCGCGTTTAATGGTTTCTTCAATTCCTGCTTTCATGGTCATTTGACTCATGTTACAGGTTTTGCAGGCGCCTTTTAATTCTAATTTAAGGATGCTGCCTTCGGTAATATCAATAACCTCTACATTACCTCCATCTGCCTCTAAATATGGGCGAATAGAATCTAATGCGTCTTCAACTTTTTTGTGTAGTGCTGCGTCCATTTGTAAATTTGACACAAAGATACAAGTATAGGGCGACTTACCAAAAACTATTGCTTTAAGCCTTGCTAAAGGATTATGCGTATTTAACTTGCTAAATGCATTAAATTTTAGGTACTTTGCCCTTAATGGAAGAAGACAACTTAATTTTTGGTACCCGTGCGGTAATGGAGGCTTTGGAAGCCGGAAAAGACATTGAAAAAATATTTATTCAAAAAGGCTTATCTAACGAATTATATCATCAATTACGTAATGCGCTTAAAGGCCAGGCAGTGCCAATTCAAATTGTGCCACCAGAAAAATTAAAACGCATTACCGATAAAAATCACCAGGGTGTTGTAGCTTACTTAACCGAAATCAATTATTACAACTCGGAAGAACTTTTAGGAGAGGTTTTTGAAAAAGGAAAAATTCCTTTGATCTTAATTTTAGATCGTGTAACAGACGTTCGCAACTTTGGCGCTATTGCTCGTGGAGCCGAGTGCGCGGGAGTTGATTTTATTATTATTCCAAGTCGCGGTGCCGCACAAATTACTGGCGATGCCATAAAGACCAGCGCCGGTGCGCTTCACAGGATAAAGGTTTGCCGCGAAGACAATTTAAAAACTACTATTGAATATTTAAAAGAAAGTGGTTTGCAAATAGTTTCTTGTCACGAAAAAACAGACAATTTAATTTACGATGCCGATCTTACAAAACCAACGGCCATTATTGTTGGTAGCGAAGAGAATGGTATCAGTAACGAATATTTAAAGCGCAGCGATGTACAAGTAAAAATTCCAATGGCCGGTAAAATAGCGTCATTAAACGTTTCTGTAGCTTCGGGTATAGTTTTATTTGAAGCCGTTAAACAGCGTTTATAACAACCATCATCACGAGCGATAGCGAAGTGATCTCAAAAAATGCAATACCGTGTTTGAGATTGCTTCGAGTGAAAACCCTCGCAATGACGTTTTACTTTCTTAGTGAACCTCCGTGTTCTCCGTGTCTCTGTGGTGAAAAATTAGAAACACTTCGCTAAAAATTTTCGTAAAGCCTTATTGCTTTCGCGTGGAGATTCTAAAAAACCCATATGCCCATCATGTTCTAAATACAAAACACTCTTGTTTTTTATGAGATTAGATTGTTCCAGCAATTGCTCGTAAGGTAAAACATTATCCTGCTCGCCAATTACCATCATAATTGGGTATTTTACAAGGCTCAAAATAATATCGCGCCTTGGCCTGTCTTTCATGCCAAGCAATGCGGCAATAATGCCTTTTTTACTTGTTCCTTTTGCAATAGTAGTAGCAAATGCAATTTCCTCTTTTAAATATTTTAAATTTTTTGTCGCGAATAAATTTTTGATAGTGGTTTTGGTATAAATACCTCTATTGGCTTTAACCGCTGAAATAGCACGCAATCTGTCTTTTTTCTTCTCTTCGCTATCAGATAAACTCGAACTGTGATACAAACATAATCCATTTAAATGATCGGGGTAAAGATCTGCAAAAGCCAAACCAACATAGCCGCCCATACTGTGACCAATGATCACATATTTTTTTAAACGCAACGAATCTAAAACTGATTTCACGCATTTTGCCATTAGATCCATACTATGCGCATAACCCACACATTCTGTAGCCCCATGTCCTGGCAGGTCGATGGCGATTACGCGGTACGACTTTGAAAGTTCATTGATGGTTTGTTCCCAGATCTTATACGAACCTAAAAAGCCGTGTAACAACACAACTACTTTACCTTTTCCTTTATCAAAAAAAGCAACTTTTTCGTTTTTGTATTTTGTGGTTTTTAGCATTTAATTGAACACAAATTTAATTCTAAGATCGGTATTAAAAAATCATAAATACTATTTCTCTACCATATTTATGGTATTAGGTTATAAGTCCAAAAACTGTAACTTTATAATTCATTTATGGATTCTTTAGATCACCTTAAACCCGGCCAAAAGGCTATAATAAAGTCTTTTGTGAACGAAGCACTCAGTTCAAAATTAATTGAGATGGGTTGTTTGCCTGGCGAAATGGTTAGTCTTTCAAAGACCGCACCTCTTGGTTGCCCTATGGCCATTAACATTGCTGGTTATGAGTTAAGCCTTAGAAAGGATGAAGCCGCATCGGTTATTATAGAATTGGTGGCATAAATTTTTGTCGGAAACAAAACAAAATAATTATTTAAAAGTTGCCTTGCTGGGAAATCCCAATTCGGGCAAATCGAGCATTTTTAATGGTTTAACAGGTCTTTCACAAAAAACAGGTAATTATGCTGGCGTTACAGTTGATAGACAGGAAGGCAAAAGCGCTTATTCACATAATGGAAATAAAGTAACATTTTCTATTCTTGATCTTCCCGGTGTTTATAGTCTTTTTCCAAAATCGAGCGATGAAGAAATTGCCTGCAAAACGTTGCTGGATGAAAAAGAGAATATTGATGTTGTAGTAGTGGTAATTGACGCTTCAAACATTAAACGCAATTTATTATTAGCTACACAATTAATAGATCTTAAATTCAAAACGGTTATTGCTTTGAATATGATAGATGAAGCTGATAAACAGGATATAAAAATAAATATTCCCGAACTTGAAAAAACTCTTGGCGTTGAAGTTATTCCATTGGACTCGCGCAGACAAATAGGTTTTTCAAAATTAAAAGAAGCAATAATAAATGCGAAAGTAAGCGAAAGCCTTTTTTATGATCTTAACGCTGCTTACATTAAAGAGTACAACAACTATAAGCATTTTATTTTAGCAACTCTTGGTTCCGTAAAAAATACCGAGACTATGCAGTTAGAAAATGCCGATAAGATCTATCGCTTTAATACTATAAATTACATAGTTGCCAAAAGTGTACAAAGCCCGGAACAATTATCGTCAAAAAAAATAAGTTCTAAAATTGATGCCATTACAACACACAAAGTGTATGGCTATTTTATTTTACTTCTTGTTTTATTTTTAGTTTTTCAATTCATTTTCTTTATCTCCGAAACACCTATGAATTGGATAGAAGCGGCCTTTTTAAATTTAGGCGATCTTATTCACAACAACTTGCCAAAGGGCCAATTGAACGATCTTATTGTAAACGGATTAATTGCGGGCATTAGTGGTGTGGTAATGTTCATCCCGCAAATTGCTTTTTTATTTATGTTCATTGGTTTTTTAGAAGACTCCGGTTACATGGCCCGCGCCAGTTTTATAATGGATAAAATTATGCGGCGTTTTGGTTTGAACGGCAAATCGGTTATCCCTTTAATTAGTGGAACCGCTTGTGCAGTGCCGGCTATCATGGGCACACGTACCATTAGCAATACCAAAGAACGTTTAATAACCATTTTTATTTTACCATTAATAAGTTGCTCGGCACGTTTACCGGTTTATACATTGCTCATTTCTGTTATGTATCCCAGCAGTAAATTTTTGGGTATTTTTAATTCTAAAGGCGCCGTTCTGTTTCTATTGTATTTATTAGGTTTTGCTGTCACACTTTTAACCGCTTATGTTTTAAAAAAACTATTAAAAACAAAAGAGAGTTCTTTCTATGTGATGGAATTGCCAGTGTATCGTTTACCGCAGGCAAAAAATATTGGCATCATGGTTTTCTCAAAAGTAAAAGTGTTTGTTAAAGAAGCAGGAAAGGTAATTTTAGCAATATCTGTTATACTTTGGTTTTTAAGTACGCATGGCATAAGTGATGAATTTAAAGCGCTCGAAGAACAAAAAATTGTATTAGAAAATAATTTATCTGCAAATGATAATTCTGTTGCGCTAAAAAAAATAGAAACTGAAAAATTAGAAAGATCTTATATTGGACAATTTGGACAATTTATTGAACCTGCTATAAAACCTATTGGCTACGATTGGAAAATTGGCATAGCCCTTATTACTTCATTTGCAGCGCGCGAAGTTTTTGTTGGCACCATGGCAACTATTTACCAGGCAAACGATTCTGAAAAAGAGATAGGCATCAAACAAAAATTATTAATTGAAAAAGATGAGAGTGGAAATTTAAAATATACACCGGCGGTTTGTTGGTCGTTATTATTATTTTATGCCTTCGCTTTGCAGTGTATGAGCACAGTTGCAGTTGTAAAACGCGAAACAAAAAGCTGGAAATGGGTGTTGGTACAATTTATATTTATGTCAACTTTAGCCTATTTATCGGCCTTTGGGGCTTATCACCTGCTCTCTTAATCAACAAATTTGGTCGTTTATCCTTAAATTCTTCCATTAACAACAAATAGGGCTTAATATTTTGGTATTCAATAAATTAATTACATTTTTACAGCCTAATTATTAAAAAATGATCAAACGTATTTTAGCAGGCGCCATAGTTGCTTCAGCATTTATTTCAGCCTGCCACAACACCAAAAAAACAACTGCAACTGTGGCTGATAATGAGCCTGCTTTTCAATTAGACACAATAAGTGTTGTTGCTAACGAGGTTCCAAAAAAAGAAGAGTACCGTGCTTCTAATCCACAAATAAACGATATCATTCATACAAAACTGGAAGTGAATTTTGATTGGATCAATTCAAGAATGAATGGAAAGGCCATTATTGAAATAAAACCATATTTCTATCCTACCAGTATTTTATATTTGAACGCACGTGGCATGAATATTAAAAAAGTTTCGATGTTGAAATCTGTTCTTGAAAGGCCAACAAAAGGTGAGTCAAAATCTGTAGGAGCAAATACATATGCAGAAAGAAATATACTGGATTATAAATATGAAAATGATTCTTTGAAAATTAATTTAGGAAAGGTTTTCACAAATAAAGAAAAATATATTGTAGAGATAGAATATGTTGCTAAACCTAATGAATTAAAAGTTGGCGGCAGCAGTGCCATTAGCAGCGATAAAGGTTTGTACTTTATCAATCCAACCGGTGAAAACGCTTATAAAATGCCGCAGATATGGACACAGGGTGAAACACAGTCCAACTCAGCCTGGTTCCCAACAATAGATAGTCCGAACGAAAAAATGACGCAGGAGATCTTTATGACGGTTGAAGAAAAATATACAACTCTATCTAACGGTTTATTGGTTGACGCAAAAAAGAATGCAAATGGCACACGCACCGATCACTGGAAATTAGACGAGCCGCACGCGCCTTATTTGGCCATGATGGCGGTTGGTGAATTTAAAAAAGTAACTGATGAGCCATGGAATGGTAAAGAAGTAAGTTATTATGTAGAGAAAGAATACGAAGCACATGCGAAAGCTATTTTTGGAGATACCAAAGAGATGATCGAGTTCTATTCAAACAAATTAGGTGTGCCTTATGCTTGGCCTAAATACGCGCAAATTGCAGTGCGCGATTATGTGAGTGGCGCTATGGAAAATACAAGCGCTACCTTACACGGTGATTTTGCAGTTTACCAAACTACCCGTGAAACGATCGATGGAATAAAAGGCAATTCAATTATTGCCCACGAATTATTTCACCAATGGTTTGGTGATCTTGTAACCTGCGAAAGTTGGAGCAATTTACCGTTAAATGAAAGTTTTGCTACTTACGGCGAATACTTATGGGAAGAATATAAGTTTGGAAGAGACGCCGCAGATTATCATCATAACAATAGTCGCGAAGGTTATATGGGTTCAGATAAAGAAGTGAACCTTATTCGTTTTAATTATGAACAGCGCGAAGATATGTTTGATGGTTTTAGCTATAATAAAGGCGGCCAGGTTTTGCACATGTTACGTAAAGTTGTTGGGGATGATGCGTTTTTTGCGTCTTTAAAAAATTATCTGGAGACCAATAAATTTAAAGCCGGCGAAATTCACCACCTGCGTTTAGCCTTTGAAGAAGTAACCGGGCAGGATATGAACTGGTTCTTTAATCAGTGGTTTTTGAACAGAGGTCGCCCAAAATTAATTGTTACAAAAAATTATAATGCAACCACAGGAAATGTAGAATTAACTGTTGAGCAAACTCAGAATTTTAAAAAATTCCCTTTATACCGTTTACCAATTGAAATAGATACTTATGTTGGTGGAAAAGCAGAGCGTACTAAAATTGTTGTTACCGATGTAAAACAAACATTTAATATTAAAGTAAGTGCCGCCCCGCAACTGGTAAATTTTGATGCGGAAAGACAATTGCTTTGCGATCTTGAATATATAAGAACGCAGGACGAGTTTGTTTTCCAATACAAGAACGCACCTTTGTATGTTGACAGATACGAAGCTTTGAAACAACTGGATGAGAAGTTAGCAGATGCAAATGTGTACGCCATGTTTAAATGGGCTGCAGAAAATGACAAATTCCATGTACTAAGGAATTATGCTGCTAATAAATTGATTGAAGCCCCTGCCGATAAATTACCGGAAGTTAAAACAACTATATTATCGATCTACAACAACGATAAAAAAACAAGAACAAGAGCAAATGCTTTACGTTTATTGAACAAAAAATTTGGTGCTGATGCTGATATTAAAGCATTAAACATAAAAGCGTTGAACGAACAATCGTACGCAATTTGTGGTGAAGCTTTGGAAGCCCTTGCAAAGAACGATCCAAAATCAGCAATGGAAAAAGCGAAATTGTTTGAGAACGAAACCGGAAAAGATGTTCTTTACCCAATTGGCGAATTATATTCTAACCATGGCAGCGATGAGCAATTGCCCTTTTTCCAGAAGAATTTAAAACAATTCAATGGTTTTGAAGTAATGGGCTTTATAAGTATGTATGCAAAAACTGCAAAGCGCAGCACTACTTCAACATCTGCTATTGCAGCCGCTAATGACCTTAACGCTTTAGGTAAAGGCGGTAGCCGATTTACCAAATTTAGCGCTGCAAAAGGCATAAGAGATATTTCGCTTGTTTGGGAAGCAAAAGAAAAAACATTAAAAGCCCAGGTGGCAACTGCTCAAAAAGAAAGCAAGGATGTTACTGCACTTGAAAAAGAATTAAAAACTGTAAGTGAAACAAAGGAAATTCTTATAAAAAAATACAACGAAATAAAGAACTAAAGAACATCGATCTTACAAAGCCCTGCAAAAAAATTGCGGGGCTTTTTTTGTTTATACAGCATTATTTGATATTTTTAAATCCGTGAAAAAGATCTTAATAATAATATTTGTCTCTGTTCTTGTTTTTAGTCGTTGTTCAACTGCTGAGTCTATCGATAACAAAGCTTTAAAAGTGGTGAGCCAGTTTAATAGCAAATGCCCGATGATGATAGACCAGGAAACCAGGATGGATGGTATTGAAATTAAAAACGGCAATACCATCGTTTATAAATACACACTTATAAATTTATTTGCCTCAAAAGTAGACACTGCCAAGTTCAATTTAGCTTTAAGACCCGGAATTATTAATACTATAAAAACAAATGCAGAATTAGACGAACTAAAACGTATTAAGTCGAGTTTTGAATACTATTATAAAGACCGTGAAGATAAATTTATTTATTCTTTCTTAATTACCCCAGAAGATTATAACGATCAAACCCCATAAACATGACAACAACAGAAATAGAAAAAATATTATTCATCGATATTGAGACCGTTCCTGTAACATACAAATACAGCGATCTGGACGAGAACACCAAAGAGCTTTGGAATAAAAAATGGCAATACAATAAAGATATTGCCCCCGAGCAACAATACAATAAAGCCGGTATTTATGCCGAGTTCGCAAAAGTGGTGTGTATTGGTTTAGGCTTTTATAACCAAAAAAAGTTTCGCGTAAAAGCAATTACTTCAGACAATGAGTTAGAAATACTCAATCAATTTGCGGAACTTTTAAAGACACATTTTAATACTTACAGTCATTTATTGTGTGCGCATAACGGCAAAGAATTTGATTTTCCTTTTCTCTGCCGTCGCTTTTTGATCAATAATTTACCACTTCCAAAAACCTTACAAATTCAGGGATTAAAGCCCTGGGAGGTAAAACATATTGATACCATGGACCTTTGGAAATTTGGGGACGTGAAAAATTTTAGTTCACTAAATCTCCTGGCGCACGTATTGGGAATTCCTTCGCCAAAAGACGAAATGGATGGAAGTATGGTTGGCAAGACCTTTTACGAAGAAAAAAATCTTGAGAAAATAGAGAAGTATTGTAAAAAGGATGTTATAACCCTGGCCCGCGTTTACAACCGTTTTGCGGGTACCGGAAATTTAAGCGATGATGATATTATTTTTGTGTAAATTCATACAAATTTAAACACGCTCTTACATGGCGCCTCGTATAGCAATTATTGGTAGTGGAAGTTGGGCAACAGCGCTGGCAAAGTTACTGCTAAACAATACTGCAAAAATAAACTGGTTCATTCGCAAGCAGGAAGATATTGACCTTTTCAAAGAATACAAGAACAATCCAAAATATTTAAGCTCGGTAGATTTTGATATTTCTAAGATCTCTTTTTTTGATTCTATTTCCGATTGTATAAAAAATTCAGATTATCTTATTCTTGCTATTCCATCTGCTTTTTTACATACTTCTTTTTCTGTTTTAAAAGAAAATGATCTTAAAGAAAAAATTATTTTCTCGGCCATAAAAGGCATTGTGCCCGAGCATAATTTAATTGTTGGCGAATATTTAAATACCGTTTACAATGTGCCTTTACAAAACATAGGTGTAATTACAGGCCCGTGCCATGCCGAAGAAGTTGCTATGGAAAAATTAAGTTATTTGACCATTGCTTCGCAAAACACAAAAAACGCAACCACATTAAGCGAACTTTTAAATTGCCGTTATTTAAAGTCATCCGTTAGTGATGATATTTACGGAACAGAATATTCTGCGGTACTTAAAAATGTAATTGCAGTTGCAGGTGGTATTTGCCATGGTTTAGGTTATGGCGATAATTTTTTAGCAGTATTGATCAGTAATGCCATCCAGGAAATAAAACGTTTTGTAGATGCTGTTCATCCGATAGACAGGGACATAAACGCCTCTGCTTATTTGGGTGATCTTTTAGTAACGGCTTATTCGCAATTCAGTCGTAACCGCATGTTTGGCACTATGCTTGGAAAAGGCTATGGCGTTAAACGCGCACAATTAGAAATGAACATGGTGGCCGAAGGTTATTACGCCGTAAAATGTGTTTACGAAATAAACAAGAATTATAATATCGACATGCCAATTACAAATGCTGTTTATAATATCATTTACAAGAATCAGGATGCACGTAAAGAAATAATTGAATTATCAAACTTGTTATCGTAAACTATATTGAAAAATTTTGCTTTAATTATTTCTGTTCTTCTGCATCCATTACTAATGGCAACTTATGTGTGTCTGTTACTTTTTTTTGGTGTTCAAAATACTGTTTACGATTACCTTACCCCTTTTGAGACCAAGTGGCGCATTTCTATTATTGTATTTATGTTCTCTTTTGTTTTCCCTGTATTAAATATTTATATACTTGTAAAACTAAAACGTATTCCTAATCTTACACTTTCAAATCAAAAAGACAGAACCTTCCCTTTATTTATTACGGCATTATTTTATTTCGGTCTATTTTATTTATTAATGGACGTCAACATTTGGAACAGCGTTAAACTTTTTATTATTGGCGGTGCTGTTTGTATTTTAATGACCACGCTCATTAATCTAAAATATAAGATAAGCGCGCACATGGTTGGCCTGGGCGGCGTATTGGGTATTTTAATTTCGGTATCATATTTAATTCATTTTGATATGACACCTTATTACATTGCCACCATTATTTTAGCCGGCATTGTTGCTTTTGCCCGCTTGATTTTGGACGAGCACAAACCTGCTCAACTGTATTTAGGCTTTTTTTTAGGATTAATTGTACAAAGTGGTTTGTTTTTTGGTCTACAAAAAGTAACCTTTGTATAAACAAAAATTATTTTGAATTTAGTAATTGGCGCTACAGGTATTTTAGGAAGTCATGTTGTTTTGAAACTCTTGCAAAACAATGAACCTGTTATTGCATCAAAACAAAAAACAAGCGACCTAAAAAAAGTAGAAAAACTTTTCTCCTATTATTGCAATAACCCCAAAGAACTTTTCGAAAAAATTAAATGGGTAGAGGTAGATGTTACCGACATTTATTCTATTGAAGAAGCCATGAATGGTGTAACAGCAGTTTATAACTGTTCGGGCTTTGTATCATTTAATAACAGTGATCGAAAGAAGATCTTTCTTATAAACGAGACAGGAACGGCCAATGTGGTGAATGCCTGTTTACATAAAAAGATAGATGCACTGTGTCACGTAAGTTCTATTGCAACGGTTAATAATTCTGATTACACCTTGCCTCTTAACGAAAGTGTTTTCTGGAAATCATCAGGCAAAGAAAGTGATTACGCTATTAGTAAATATAATGGCGAACGGGAAGTTTGGCGAGGCATTGAAGAAGGTTTAAATGCGGTGATCGTAAATCCTGGTGTGATATTGTCATCAGGTTTTTGGGATCAAAGCAGTTCTAAATTGTTTGATGTTTGTTTTAAGGGAAATAAATTTTATACAACAGGCATGGCAGGTTATATTGCTGCCGAAGATGTTGCAGCCAGTATGTTGCACCTGGTTAATAAACGTTTATTCAACAACCGTTATATTTTAATTGAAAATAATTATTCGTTCAAAGAGATACTGGATAAAATTCAAACACAGCTAAAAAAACCAAAACCAAATATTCATGCCGGTGAAAATATGCTTGGTTTTGCAAGAATAATGGATGCCTTTGTGTGTGCTTTTTCTAATAAAGAGCGTCGGATAACCAAACCGGTGGTTTACGCAGCACTTAATACACAAACCTTTTCAAATAGTAAGATCAAAGCAACCTATCTTTCGTCGCTTACACCTGTAAATCAAGCAATTGAGAAGGTTTCAGCCGATTATTTAACCGATAAAACAGCTCTGTTTTAGAAAAAACTTTGTTTTAGGCTAAAAATTAAATTTTATCAATTAAATTTTTGTTTTTGTAGATTAAATATCTAATTTAGTCTATTATTTTACCAAATTTTAAGAACTAAATATGCATATTGCAATTGCCGGGAATATAGGGTCAGGGAAAACTACATTAACATCGTTACTAGCGAAACATTATAAATGGCACGCTCATTATGAAGATGCAGATGACAACCCTTATTTGAACGATTTTTATGAAGATATGCAGCGTTGGTCTTTCAATTTGCAGGTGTATTTTTTAAATAACAGATTTAACCAGATCCTTGAAATAAGAAAAGGTAAACACTCCGTGGTTCAGGATAGAACAATTTACGAAGACGCTTACATTTTTGCTCCCAATTTGCATGCAATGGGTTTAATGACCTCGCGCGATTATGATAATTATTTTTCATTATTTAAATTAATGGAAAGTTTAATTAAAGCGCCAGATCTGATCATTTACTTAAGGGCAAGTGTACCTACCCTTGTAAAACAAATTCAAAAACGTGGAAGGGATTATGAGAACAGCATTCGTTTAGATTATTTAAAAAGACTGAACGAGCGATACGAAGCCTGGAGCGGGTCTTACGAATCAGGAAAAATTTTGGTAGTGGATGTTGATGATATTAATTTCAGCGAGAACAAAGAAGATTTTGGTAAGGTAATTAGAATGATAGATGCTGAACTAAACGGTTTATTTAAATAAGTGAGTTTAATTTTAAATAAAGAATCAGAGTTTTTTGACCTGCACTTTGCAAAACAGGTGAAAAATGTAAATCAATCGGGCCAATTGATATTAGCCTATGATGGCGTTTTAAATAACGAAACGATCTCTAAACTTGAAACCGAAATTGAAGGTAAGATACTTGAAAAGAATTTTCCAAAACAAGTTGTAAAAAAAGTTTTCTTTATTTGTGTAGAATCTCTTCAAAATCAGTTAATACACGGTCACAAAGACGATAAAGGCTCTCAGCATAATTTTTTCTTATTAGGACATTCGGATAAAGCAGTATGCATTATCTCAGCAAACTTAATTACAAATACCTCGGTAGATAATGTAAAAAGCCAGATCGAAAAAATAAATTCATTTGATGATCCTGCTGCTTTAAAAGCTTTTTATTTAGGTCACCTCGAAAATAATGAATTAAGCGATAAAGGTGGTGCCGGTTTAGGTTTTATTACCATTGCAATGAAAAGTGGAAATAAAATTATACCTTCTTTTGAGATCATCAACGAAAAATACTCTTTGTTTTTATTAGAGGTAAAAATAAATCTTGAGTAAGCCAAAAAATGTCGCAAGATAAACAGGCAATTCTCTTTTTAGCTTCCTGGTATCCAACACCACACAACAAAAATCACGGAATTTTTATTCGCAATCACGCATTAGCATTACGCAAATATATGCCTGTTATTGTTGTATATGCTTATTCTACCAGTACTGCACAAGACTTTAAGATCACAAAAAATAAAGAAGGCAATTTTGAAGAATGGTTAATGGAATATCCGAAAAGTTCGACACCCTTAATTTCTTTTTTCATAAAATATTTTCGTTTTAAGAAAGCATACAAATTATTATTGCAGGAATTAATAAAAAATAATATTTCTATTAAAGCTATTCAACTGAATGTTATTTTTCCTGCTGCTATTACATTGCCAATATTTAAAGATCATTATAAAGTGCCTTATACGATTGTAGAGCATTGGAGCGGCTATTTACCCGAAGATGACAATTATAAAAGTGGTATTGTAAAAGACCGAACCAAAATTGCAGTTAAAAATGCTTCTAAAATTTATTATGTTTCCGAAAAACAAAAACAAGCTATGCTTAGTCATGGTTTAAAAGGAAATTACGAATTACTCTATAATGTGGTTGACACTAATTTATTTAAAGAGAATAAAAGTGCGAAAAGTCAAAGACCATTATTACTTCACGTTTCATCGTTAGTTGAAAGAGAAAAAAATATAAGCGGTACTTTACGCGTTATTCAAAAATTACAAAAAGCAAACTACGAGTTTGACTTTATAGTTGTAGGCGGAAATACAGAAGCAGTTTCATATTATAAGAACGAATCAAAAAAATTACAATTAAAAAACACAAGTTTTGTTGGCGAAAAAACTCCTGCAGAAGTTGCCACTTATATGCAACAAGCACATGCTTTGATCTTGTCTAGCAATTACGAAGGCATGCCGGTTGTTGTATTAGAGGCCCTTGCAAGCGGCTTACCTGTTTTTGCCAGCAAAGTTGGTCAGTTACCAAATATGATCACGAACGATCTTGGAAAATTAGTAGATGTTGGGGATGAACAAGCCCTGGAAAATAATTTAAAAGGCTTCTTAGGCGGTAAAATAAAATTCTCTTCAGAAAAAATGGTAAGCTTTATTTCTGAAAACGCTTCGCCCGAAGTTGTAGGAAAAAAACTGGCAGAATTTTATAATTCAGCCTGCTCCTGAACAAATTTAGTTAACTCAACAAACTGCGCTACCGAAAGCTGTTCCGGACGTTTATCTAAAAGCGGATGTCTTAATTCATTATTATTAAATAAAGTACGCACCGAATTACGAATTGTTTTACGGCGTTGATTAAATGTTGTTTTTACCACTTTTTTAAAAAGATCCTCGTCGCAATCTAATTTCTGAACAGAATTTCTTGTCAAGCGAATAACCGCACTTTTTACTTTTGGGGGCGGAGAAAACACATTCTCATGCACCGTAAATAAATATTCGATTTCATAAAAAGCCTGTAACAATACACTTAAGATACCATACACCTTTGAGCCCGGTTTTTCTGCCAGGCGCATAGCCACTTCTTTTTGGAACATGCCCACAACATAATCCACAGAGTTCTTATTCTCTAATACCTTAAACATTATCTGGCTAGAGATATTGTAAGGGAAATTACCAATAACATTAAATTTTTGTCCGGCTAATTTTTGAAGATCTGTTTCTAAAAAATCAGCTAAAACTATTTTGTCTTTTTTTTCAGGATATTTTGTTTTTAAATATTCTACCGATTCTCCATCCACATCCATGGCTAAAAAATTGTCCACATCGTTAATGAGGAATTGCGTTAGCACACCTGTACCCGGACCCACCTCAACAATAAAAGAAGTTTTGTCTTTTTCTAAAAGAGCATTAACAGTATTTCGCGCGATGTTCTCATCGTTTAAAAAATGCTGGCCTAAATGTTTTTTTGCTCTTACAGGTTGTGCCATATTTAATTTTTCTGGTATTGTTTGCCGCCTAAGGCCATTAAGTATACTTTTATTAATTCGTCCAAATTTCCATTTAGAACGCCTTCAGCATCTGTAAGTTTAAATTCAGTTCTGTGATCGTTCACCATTTTATAAGGATGCAAAACATAACTACGAATTTGTGAGCCCCACTCTATTTTCATCTTTCCATCTTCAACGGCGCTTTTTGCTTCGTTACGTTTTCGCAATTCCAATTCATATAATTGCGAGCGTAACATTTTCATGGCAAGTTCCCTGTTGCCTAACTGCGAACGTTCTACCTGGCAAACAACCACAATGCCTGTAGGTTTATGCGTTAACTGCACTTTACTTTCTACCTTATTTACATTTTGTCCGCCGGCACCACCGCTGCGCGAAGTAGAAATTTCTATATCAGCTGGTTTAATATCAATTTCAATAGTATCATCCACAACAGGATAAACATAAACAGATGCAAAGCTGGTATGGCGTTTTGCGTTAGAATCAAAAGGACTAATGCGTACTAAACGGTGTACGCCATTCTCTCCTTTTAAATAACCATAAGCAAACTCGCCTTCAATTTGAATGGATACAGATTTTATTCCGGCCATATCTCCGGCATTATAATCCAGTTCTTTAACTTTATAGCCTTGTTTTTCGGCCCACATTAAATACATACGAAATAACATACTGGCCCAATCGCAACTCTCGGTGCCACCTGCGCCGGCATTTATTTGTAAGATGCAATCCAAATGGTCTTCCTCGCCACGCAGCATATTTTTAAATTCAATATCCTCCAGGTTCTTTAACGCCGATCTATACTCCGTCTCTGTTTCTTCTTCGGTAGCATCGCCACTTTTGTAAAACTCGTACAGCGTATTAAGATCTTCTACCTGCGTATGAAGTTTATCAAAAGCAATGGTCCAGGATTTAACCTGCTTAACTTCGTTAAGTGTTTTCTCTGCTTGTTTTGAATCGTTCCAGAAATTTGGATCTAATGTTTTCTCCTCTAGTAATTCGAGGTCGTGTTTTTTACGATCGTAGTCAAAGAAACCCCCTCAACGCGGCACTGCGATCATTCAAGTCTTTTAATTGCTCATTTGTAAACATACTGCAAAGATAATAAAAAAATCAGGATTGTTTTTTAAATGGCCAAAAAAATACGTAAGCAATAATCATAATAATGCCAAAGCCCACAAGGCCGGTAACAAAAGCAATGTACAAATGCATAAGTATGCCCAATAAAAGGAGAGGTTTTTTTATTTTATCTATCCATATTAGAACGGGAAACAATAATTGATACAAAAGCACAAAATAATTGATAAAATAACCCATAAAACCCGAAGCAATAAATGAAAAAGAAAATAAATTAAAATGCTCTATGTTGTTTAATTGAAGAACAGCAGTACCGTTTAACCAATCGCTGCTATTTAATTTTGCAATGCCAGCAATTAAATACACCAATTGAATTTGAATGATAATAGCAATAACACCAAAATTGTGGATACATTTTGAAAGCGAATTTTGCCAGCTTAAATTCTCATCAAACTTTTTTGATAGAAAACAATTAAAAAATAAGAATTGGTTCAAAAGAAAGTCTCCACCCGTTAAGGTTGTATAGATCTTATTATGTATATTAATTATCAGTAACCAAATAATAAATTCAAAAACAAAAGGGATCTTTTTTACAAAATAGCTCAGCGTCAAAAAAACCAAAGTACCAATAATAAAAAAATATCCAAAAGCCGGCACCGAATCGCTATAAAGCAAAAAAGCAACGTCCTTTAATTTTCCTAAAGAGTATGGCGTTATATATGCAATGGCATTTTGGCCAAAATAAAGATCGTAATAACAAAGCCAATAAACCGCTTTAACAGCCACAAACAAATACAAAAGTTGTTTAAACCTAAGCGTTTGAACACTTAAATTATATTCTGTAAAAAAATAGGAAACAACCTTTTTCAAATAGTATTGCTATTAAATAGCTAAATTTAGATGTTTATTTTTACCTTTTATAGCTTAATGACCCTTTTTAAAAATAAAATTTGGCTTTTAGTCTTATTTCTGGTGGCCATTGTTTTTTGTTTTATAGAAGCAAAAGGCAAAGGCGACTTCTACATCTTTTTATCAGCCACCGGCGACCTTATTAACGGTGAGAATTTTTATGAAAATAAATACGTTGATGGTTACCATTATTTTTATTCCGTTTTGTTTGCACTAATTTTAAAGCCCTTATACGGTCTGCCATTCTTTTGGTTAAAATTTTTCTGGTTGCTTTTAAACTGTTGCATTTATTTTAAACTGTTTCAAATGCTCACTAAAATAAAATTGTTAGAGCTGCTAAGTGAAAAACAACGTTCCATTTTTATCTTTCTTGTTTTTATTTTTTCGCTCCGTTTCTTTTTAGATAATATGCACAGTTCGCAAATAACGTTGGTCATCCTATGGTGTTGTGTCTATGGTCTTTATCTTATAGCTAATAACAAACCAATAAGCGGTGCGGCCATTTTAGCTTTGGGCATTAACATAAAATTATTGCCTATTGTATTTTTGCCTTATTTAATTTATAGAGGTTATTTTAAAGCCTTTGCTTTTACAGTATTGTTTTATCTGGCGTACTTATTTGCGCCTTCAATTTTTATTGGCCACGATTACAATATGTCTTTATTAAAAACCTGGCTTGGATTAATTAATCCAACTAACCAGGCGCATGTATTGGATGTAGAAGAAAGAAGTTTTCATGGACTGTCTACTTTGTTGTCAACACTTTTTGTAAAAGATGTTCCTGATGTTTATGCGCTACCTTTAAAACGAAATATTTCTGACGTTAGCATTCAGACTTTATCTACTATTTTATTAATAACCCGCCTTGCTTTAGTTTCATTTACTCTCTTCTTTTTAAAGTGGAAACCCTTCATAAAAGCAAGATCGTTTTGGCAACAATTTATTGAATTGAGTTACCTGCTTTTATTGATACCGCTCATATTTCCACACCAACAACATTATGCCTTTTTATTTGCAGTGCCAGCATTTGCAGTTACACTTCTTTACTTTATGATAAATTATAATGTGATAGAAGGATTAACAAGAATAACGTCTCTCACTTTGTTGGTTCTGATTTATTTATGCGCTAATTTAAAATTGTTAGTTGGACACTATAATAATTATTACGATCATTATAAGACCTTAACTTACGGTGCATTATTAATAATTCCTTTATTGGTTTGGATATCCCGTAAAACAAAAGCTTTTACAAGTTAGTCATAAGCGTTACGTGACCGTAATGCACTTCATCTTTTTGAGAAACTACATTTAAAAAAGTTATACGCCAAACATAAATATCCTGTTTGCATGGTTGACCTTTAAATGTGCCGTTCCAACCCTTTTTAGTATCAGTAGTTTTAAATATCTTTTCGCCCCAACGATCATAGATCTCAAAAATGTATTCCTCGACCCCAATTACAATTGGTAAAAAAACATCGTTTAATCTACTCTCATCCGGCGTAAAGGCATTAGGAACCCAAAATCTAAATTCCGGTAATATCTTTACAACTTGCGAAATTGTATTAGAACAACCAAAATTATTAGTTACATATTGTGTAATTGTGTAATCACCATAAGTCTCATAAATATGTTTTTCGTAAGGGAAACCAGATGTTGCTCCATCGCCAAATGCATAATTCCAGCTTATCACATCATTAGAGGCAGCATTATTTATTGTTATTTCGGGATCAAATATAGTTGTTATCTGCGGAGAAAAAGTAAAGCCTGCATATGGCGAGGGGTTAACTGTTACGTTTGTTACGGATACAGCATTTGAATCTATACAAAGACTGGTAGTAATAGCGGTTAATGTTACTCCATAAACTCCGGGTGGACTAAATATTTGTGTCGGTTCAAACAGTGTAGATGTATTACCATTGCTAAATTGCCAGAAATAACTCAGGGGCAGATCGCAGCTACTACCATTACTAAAGGCTACAGTTGCGGGGTTGCATAAGCTGGTTGGTAAATTATTTATTTTTGCAACCGGTCTGCCAACTATTCGTATCGTATCTATAAAAGAATCTATACAGGATAATTGTTTAGCAATAAGCTTAACATAATATTTGCCGGCATTGGTATAGGTTATGTTTGCCGGATTTTGGAGAGTTGACGTGCTCGGGCTTGCCGCAGAAGAAAAATTCCAGTTAAATGTTGTTTGCGGCAAATACACACCAGTTACACTAAAATTAAATGCATTGCTTCTAAAACATTGTTTAAGATTTGGAGGAAAACTTATATCCAATGGTGGATAAACATAAAATGTTTTTTGAGAAGTATCCGCACAAGGCTTGCCGGGATTAGCAATAAGCGTTACTACAAAAGAACCGGTATCGGTGTAGGTATAATTTGGATGTACAACATGTGATGTATCTCCGTTAGTTGAAAGGTCTCCAAAATCCCAGTTAAACTCAGTACCGCCAACACTTTGATTATTAAAATTAAATGTGTTACCCATACATTTTGAAGGCTGATCCTGTATAACACTTAATACAGTAACACTGCAGGTTACAACATTGATCTGGAAATCACGGTAATGCGTATTGATCAGCTGGTTATTTCTAAACTCCTGTACGCAGATACCAAATACCCATTGCCCGTTCATGTTTGGTGTGCCAACCAAAACACCCGTTGTTGGATTAATTGAAAAAGCAGGATTACTGGCTATTGGATATCCTGATGAATAAGGTGAAAGAAAAAGTATTGGTGCATATGGCGGCGGCGGTGCTTCACTTGGGCAAGATGCCGGTGGCGACTGGCATTGAGGTCCGGTAGTATTTGGACCGGTGAGAAGTGTTGGGCAACATCCATCAAGGCCCTGAAAAGGGCTACAGATCGAATATACGAGCTGGTCTCCATCAGGATCTATTGCTGAGTGATTGAAGGTGAATTTTAAACCATTACAAACAAAAATAGGGGGCAAATTGGTAAAACGTGGTGAATTATTAGAAGCTACAATTTCCGGACCCGGGATATGTGTGTAATAAGTAGAGCCAACACCACCGGGAGTTACAATATTTAATATAGTGTTATTACGGCAACATCTTTGGTAAATAAGATAATAGCCGCCTGTTTTTGGTGGTAAATTTAAATTATAGGTATAAATTCCCTGTTCTACACAAATATGATTTGGCGTTAAAATACAGGGATTATTAATAGCCGGGGGAACCACTGTAATAACCGGAGCCCCGATATCAAAAACACCAACTAAATTATTTAAAGCGTCGTAAACCGTTAACCAGGCAGGGCCGGAGCCTGATCCGGGAAGCCCGTCAAATGGCGCAGTAACCGAGCAATCCCTGTAAATTTTTAATGTGATTTTATAATTACCGCTACCAAGATCATCATAGATCATCTCACCGCCTACAATATGTGTAGCAGATACTTTAAAAGAGATAAAACAAATAAATATTAAAAAAAGTTTTTTCAAAACACTCTAAAATTCAAGCATTAAATTACGAAAAATAAGTCAAACTATAATAGGCTTTTAGACCAGACGGAAATTAAATTTAAATGTCATTTCTTTAGTTAATCACGATTGAAAGGATATAATTTATTTAACAAATTCATTATTTGTTAAAACATATCCGAAGCTGGGCCTACTCGTTCTTAAGAAGGGTAACATGTCCGTAATGCACTTCATCTTTTTCGGTAACTACATTTTTAAATGTAATGCGCCATACATATACATCCTGCTTGCATTCCTGGCCTTTATAAAAACCATTCCATCCTTGTTTCGGATTATTGGTTTTAAAAAGTCTTTCGCCCCAGCGGTCAAAGATCTCAAAATCATAATTTAATACTCCAATTGCTATGGGCATAAAGTGATCGTTCAATAAATTTTCATCGGGTGTAAAAGCGTTTGGTACCCAGAACCTATACTCCGGTAATATTTTTACAACCTGCGAAATTGTACTTGAACAACCAAAATTATTGGTCACATATTGTGTAATTGTGTAATCACCATATGTATCGTAAATATGTTTTTCGAAAGGAAAACCAGATGTTGCCCCATCGCCAAATGCATAATTCCAGCTAATAGCATCCGGAGAGGCCGTATTATTTATGGTTATTTCGGGATCAAAAATTGTTGTTATCTGGGGCGAAAAACTAAAGCCCGCAAACGGGGTGGGATTAACGGTTACATGGTTTACAGAAGCGATACTTGTATCCGCGCAAAGAATACTCGTTATGGCCGCTAAAGTTGCGCCATAAACCCCCGCTGGCGAAAAAACCTGAATAGGTTCAAATGCTGTTGAGGTAGAACCGTTACTGAATTTCCAGAAATATTTCATTGGTAATTCGCCACTACTTCCATTAGCAAAAGCAACTGTAGCGGGGTTGCATAAACTAACCGGCAGGTTGCTGATCTGTGCATTTGGCCTGCCAATTACCCTTACGCTATCTATAAATGAATCAATACACACACTTTGTTTAGCAACGAGCTTAACAAAATATTTTCCAAAATTATTATAAACAATGTTGGTAGGGTTTTTAAGTGTTGAAATACTGGGTGTTGCCGAAGATGTAAAATCCCATTTAAAAGTTGTTGAAGGCAGATAAGCTCCTGTGGTACTAAAACTAAAAGCATTTCCCTTTAAACATTGCCGCAGGTTTGGCGGAAACTTAATATCCAGTACCGGGTAAACATAAAATGTTTTTTTGGATGTATCTGCGCAAGGCTTGCCGGGATTGGCAATAAGCGTTACAACATACTTTCCGGTATCAGCATAAGTGTATGTTGGATTTACAAGATGAGATGTATCGGCACTGGTATTTGGATCTCCAAAATTCCAGCTAAATTGTGTGCCTCCAATACTTTGATTAATGAAATTAAAAGTACTGCCCGCACATTGAACGGTTTGATCTTTTATAACACTTAGTGTAGCAGTGCAGGTTACAACGTTTACCTGGAAGTCGCGATAATGTGTATTAATTAATTGATTGTTTCTATATTCCTTAACACAAATGGCAAATACCCACTGCCCTAAATTTGTAGGCGTACCGGAGAAAATGCCAGTTGTGGGATTAATTGAAAAAGCGGGATTACTTGCAATAGGATAAGAAGCTGAGTAGGGCGCTTGAAAAATAACAGGCGTGTACGGCGGCGGCGGTGCTGTTAACGCACTTGATCCATCAAAAGGCGAATACATAGAATAAACTAATTGATCGCCGTCAGGATCTATCGCAGAATGATCAAATGTAAATTTTAAACCATTACAAATAAAAATGGGCGGAAGATTTGTAAATCTTGGGGAGTCATTAAACGTCACCTCCTCCGGACCAGGGATATGAGTATAATAAGTAGATCCAACCATCCCAGGATTTACAATATTTAATATAGTAGCATTGCGAAAAGTAACATGATGAATAACATCGTATCCACCTGCAAGCGGAGGTAAATTTATGGTATGAGTATAAACCCCCTGCTCTACACAAACACTATTTGGTGTAATAATACATGGATTATTAATTGCCGGTGGAACAATAGTTATTGTTGGTGAGCCAATATCATAAAAACCGATATAATTTTGGGCGCTATCGTAAACTGATATATATGCGGCACCTGCGGGAGGTACTCCGTTAAAAGGTGCCTGGCTGCTGCAATCCCTGTAAATTTTTAAAGTAATTCTATAATTGCCCCCTCCAAGGTCGTCATAGATGATCTCCCCCCCTACAATATGTGTAGCAGATGCTTTAATTGTGAAAAAGCAGATAAATATGAAAAAAAACTTTTTCAAGATGTTTAAAATCCAACCATTAAATTACAAAAAATAACGCGTATTTTGGGGACCTTTTATATCTGGAAGCATTTCCCTTTTAATTGGCGCAATGTATTTCGTTTTTGGGCTTTTTTTTGCATATTTTTGTTATATGTTTAAATATGTAATTATAGCTTCATTTGTATTTCTTGCAAAAATATCTGTTGGGCAATTATTAGTGGCCCGCGATACTATTACAGTAATTGAAAATAATTATGTATTAAAAATGCCCTGGGCAAATGGCATAAATTCTTCCAATGTATCTAATATGGACCTGAATTTTGACGGGAAAAAAGATGTTGTTGTTTTTGATAAAGTAACTCAATTTTCTGTTGGCCGTTTTCGTTGTTTTATAAATGTTGGAACAGCGGGCCAAACTAAATATGTAAGTGCTCCTCATTTGAGTTACTCTTTTCCGCAAGTTTCTAACTGGGCTCTTTGTTTAGATTACGATTGCGACGGTGATGAAGATCTTTTTTGTTCGGTTAACGGCGGGATTTCGGTATATAAAAATGTCAGTAATGTTACTACCGGCATTAATTTTGTTTTAGTAAAATCTATTGTTGATTCTGACTTTAATCCTCAGGGTGCACCATCAATAACCCCATTATATGCCAGTACTGTCGGCGTACCGGGCCTTGCAGATATTGATGGTGATGGCGATATTGATATTCTTACATTTAGCGCCGGCGGGTATTATGTTGAGTATCATAAAAACATGAGCAAAGAGCTTTATAACAATTGTGATAGCTTAGTGTTTGAAATAGCCGATGCTTGCTGGGGTAAAATAACTGAGCAGAGTTGTACTGTAAGTTTTAACCAGTGCCCGCTTAAACCACTTGCCGATCAATTTTTTCCAACAACTAATGAAGAAAAACGCCACGCCGGTTCATGCCTCATGTGCATTGATGCTAATGCAGATAATTTAATGGATCTGGTAATGGGCGATATTTCTTGTAATACTGTTCAGTTTGCATCTAATACTGGCTCAGTTACAAACGCTGTAATTTCTGATACAACCAAAATGTATCCCAATTATCCAAATAAGAACAGCACTCAACAAATTAAAATGAGTAATTTTCCATGCACCTATTATGTAGATTGTGATGGCGATGGAAAAAAAGATCTGGTTGCAACGCCAAATACCTATGGCAGCGAAAACGTAAAGAGCTTGTGGTATTATAAAAACGCCAGCTCAACCAACACTGTAAATTTTCAATTTGTAAAAAATAATTTTTTGCAGGATGAAATGATAGAGATCGGACAAAATTCATTTCCGGTAGTTTTTGATTATAACAATGATGGGATAAAAGATCTTTTGATAGGCACCTGGGGTTATTTTAATACTAATAGTTTAGTAGCCCAGCTTACATTGTACAAAAACATAGGTTCTTTATCACAACCTTCTTACTCTTTAATAACACGCGATTTTGCAAACTTAAGTGTTCAGGGTTTAAATAACATTATGCCAACTGTTGGAGATATTGATACAGATGGCGATGTGGATATTTGTGTTGGTAGTTCCAGCGGCCAGATCCATTGGCTTGAAAATCTTGGAGGTGTTGGCAATTTTCTTTTCCATAATAATAGTTTTTCAATTACAACTCTCTCAGCAGCATCTGCTCCACAATTATTTGATATTGATGGCGACAGTAAATTGGATCTTATGGTAGGTACAAAAAATGGAAGAATAGCTTATTATAAAAATATTGGTACAGCTTCTGTTCCTGCATTTACTTTAATGACCAATTATTTTGGAAGCATAGATGTGAAGGGAAATGTTAATATGTATGGTATTGATGGTTATGCAGTACCTTATTTTTTTAAATCAGGGATCGATACTAAATTATTATTAGGTAACGTACACGGACAAATTTTTTATTACGATGTGCCTGCGCCTGCAGCAATACTAACCAGTAGCTGTACATTAATTAATGCCACCGCAAATAATTTAAACGAGGGCGGACAAGCTGCTATTTGTTTTGAAGACGTTAACAATGATGGTAAGCGAGATCTTTTTGTTGGTAATGGTTCTGGCGGATTAAGTTTTTTCTCTTCTGCTTCGCCTTTTGTTAGTGTTGAAGAAATAAATTCAACTAAATTAAATGATCGCATCAGTTTGTTTCCTAACCCTGCTACAGACCAAATTCAATTAAAGATAGATGGATTAGAATTTGAGAACGGAATGTTAGTACTTTATGATCTATTAGGCAAACAAATACAAACAGAAACTATAAACAAAAACACACAAACGTTTTTACTCAACAAAATTACCTCCGGTGTTTATTTTGCTAAAATTAGCATTAGCACTGGCTCACAAACTCATAGTGTTACAAAAAAAATCATCATTAATTAATTGCCGGGCTACTTTAAATATCTTTTCTTTTTACCTTTTTTAATTTCCTGTAAAAAAGATATAGGCTATATAAATAAAGGCAATTATCCGCATGATATTGGCAAGATAATTACTAATAATTGTTCCGTAAGCGGTTGTCATAATGCCAAAAGTTCTGAAGCTGCGGGCGGGTACAATTTAGAGACTTGGGCAGGAATGTTTTCTGGTAGTAGTAATGGTTCGCCTGTAATTCCTTACAGCAGTAAATTCTCGTCACTTTGTTATTATATAAACACTTATGCTGAATTAGGTTTACAAAACGAACCGACAATGCCAATTAATAAAAAGCCGTTATCGTTTGATGATGTGAAAAAAATAAAAGATTGGATAGATTCGGGTTCGCCCGACATTAATGGAAACATAAAATGGGCAGACAATTCTTTGCGGAAAAAATTATATGCTGTCAACCAGGGTTGCGATGTAGTAACTGTTTTTGATGCCGAAACCCAATTGCCCATGCGTTACATTGAAGTAGGCACTATACCCGGCACCGTTGAAGCGCCCCACCAGGTTAGAGTTTCGCCGGATGGTAAATACTGGTATGTTATATTTATAAATAACAATGTGATGCAAAAATACCGTTGTAGCGATGATAGTTATGTTGGCAATATTCCGTTAAGCCCTGTAGCTGCAGGAACAGGGTCAACCAATGCGCTCGACTGGAATACATTTGTAATTTCACAGGATAGCAAGCGGGCCTATTGCGTTTCATGGACAGCAAGCGGCAAGGTGGCAGCCGTTGATCTCGAGAATATGAAATTAATTCATTTTCTTGGCGGACAGTATTACCCTCATGCTATTGCATTAGATGCAACTGACGAAAATATTTTTGTTGGCGCGCAAACCGGTAACTTTATAGTTAAAATAGACACCGCATTCTCAGGATCAAATCAAATTTCGCTTGAAAATGGGCCAATTAATTTTAGCTCGTCGCTGGATCCTCACGATATTATTTTATCGCCAAACAACCAGCTTTTAATTACCTGTCAAAAATCAAATGAAGTACGCGTCTTTGATATTGCAAGCGGCCTGGTTACAAATACAATTGTTACAGGAAAGTATCCACAGGAAATTATTTACTCGCCGTTATACGCCAGTTATTTTGTAAGCTGTACTTATGACAGTACTACTTTTTCAAGCTCAATGGGCTTGGTTTCAAAGATCAGCGCCTTTGGTTATGGTGTAACTAATTTAAAAGTGGGCTATCAGCCGCATGGCATTGCTGTTGATGAAAGCAAGCGATTACTATATGTCGTATCCCGCAATGTTCAATCAAATGGTCCCGCTCCGCATCATAGCAGCCAGTGTAATGGACGAAACGGTTTTGTAAGTTTTGTTGATCTTAATTCTTTTGCTGTTTTACCAAAACGTTACGAGTTAAGCGTTGACCCTTATTTTATTTTTACCAGACCATAAATGGAAATTAACGACATACTAAAAAAACAACCGATCTTATTATTCGATGGTGAATGCGGCTTCTGTAATAAAAGTTTATTATTCTTTTTAAAACGCAAAAAAAATAAGACCATGCACTTTGCGCCTCTAAATTCGAAAGTAGGGAAAGAACTAAAAGCCTATTTTGAAATTGAGGAAAAAATAGATAGCGTTATTTTGATCCGTGATCATTCTGCTTTTATTAAATCTTGTGCTGCTTTACGTTTATTTCCATATATGAAAGGACTTTGGCCATTGATGATCGTTTTTGTAGTTGTGCCGCCTTTTATTCGCAACTGGGTATATGACCTTATCGCAAAAAAAAGAATGAAAATAATTGGCCGTGTACAAAATTGTGAACTGCTTCCTAAAGAAGATACAGAAAGATTTTTAGATCTTTAAATTTCACTTTTACTGTTTTCTTGCCGCAAAAGCAATGCTGGCAACAGATATCTTGATTCCTTCAATATCTTTTAGGGCCAACCAGGCGGCTTCAATAGTTGCGCCGGTTGTTATTACATCATCTACCAGTAAAACATGTTTTTTTACCAAAACATTTTGCTCTTTAATTTTAAAGATACCTTCTACATTTTCCCAACGCTGGTATTTTTTCTTTTTGGTTTGCGTACTTGTTTCGTGGGCCCGTTCAAATGAATGTATGTCTAAAGGTTTTTCGAGCGCAGTTGCCAAACCTTTTGCAAACCATTCGCTTTGATTATAGCCGCGTTGTTTTAGTTTTTTCTGGTGTAAAGGAATAGGTATTATAACATCTATCTCATCCTTTATTGTCGTTTTTGCAAGTTCCTGTGCATACAAGTTGCCAATAAATTGCGCGAGTTCTTTTTGGTCCTGGTATTTTATAGCATGCAGCAATTTTTGCACTTTGCCACTTTTTTCGAATAAATAAAAACAAAGGCCATGGGTTAAAGGCACCCTTCCTGCAAAGGTTTGACTAAGTTCGTTTTGATCGTTTTTGTGGTAATTGCTTTTAGGAAGGTTTAATTTACAGTGGTTGCAAATGTAAGTCTCATGCTTAAAAAGCCCATTTGCACAGGCCTCGCAGTGCCTTGGGTAAATTAATGACATGAAATCGTTAATAAGTGTCATACAATTACCACTAAAATACACTTTTTGTGTATTATTTTTGTATTATGAGTGAAGAAAAAGAGAATTCGAACAAAAAAAAGGGGATTATTTTATGGGTGATCATTCTTCTTTTAATGGGCACCAATGGTTACACTATTTGGTTGCTGTTAAAGGAACAGAACAGGGTGGTTGAACAAAAAATAGTTACCGAAACTATTATTGTTGAACGCGATAATGTAAAATCCGACCTTTTGGTGCTCCAAAGAGATTATGAAGGCATAGTTGCAAAAGATGCTGCCATGCAAAAAGATATTGACGAGAAAAAAGCCCGCATAGAAGAATTGATACTTGAAGCCGAAAAACACAAAGGCGATGCCTATATGCTTTCAAAACTCAGAAAAGAAGCAGAAACCTTACGCGCCATTATGCAGGGTTATGTTAGAACAATTGACTCTTTAAATACATTGAATCAAAACCTGGTTGCTGAAAAGAAAACTGTTTTAAAACAACTGGATGTTGAAAAGGAAAAACAGAACACACTTGTAAAAGAAAAAGAAGAACTTAAATCAACTATTGCAAAGGGAAGTATTTTAACCTGTTTTAATATTGGCGCAAAAGGTGTAGCATTTAAAAGAGGCGGCAAAAAAGAAGTTGAAACTTCGAAAGCCCGCAAAACTGAAAAAATAAAAGTAACCTTTAGTTTGGGCGAAAATAAAATTGCCAAAGCGGGTGAAAAAACAGTTTACGTAAGGATAATGACACCTGATGGAAAAGAAATGGCGAAAAGTTACGACGAGACCTACAAATTTACATTTGATAAAAGCAGCGGTTATTACGCCGGCAAAGAAACCCTTAATTATGCCAACACCGAAATTACTGGTGTAACCTATTGCGAAGGTAATGGCGAATTAGTACCGGGTAATTATATTATTACCATTACCTGTGATGGTGTAACAATTGGAAGCAGCTCTTTAAAATTGAATTAAAATACTTATTATAAAAAAAGCCCTTTACTTTTCGGTAAAGGGCTTTTTTATTGAATAGTTTTTTTGTTAGATGATCAACATCGCATCACCATAAGAATAAAAACGATATTTTTCTTTGATTGCTTCTTTGTATGCTTTTGTAATTAGATCGTAACCACCAAATGCACTTACCATCATTAACAAAGTACTCTCCGGCATGTGAAAATTAGTGATCATACAATTAGCAACACTAAATTCGTATGGAGGGAAAATAAATTTATTAGTCCACCCTACATACGGATTTAATTCTCCTGTAGTTGAAACTGAAGATTCGATGCCGCGCATAACAGTTGTGCCCACAGCACAAACTTTTTTCTTTTTTATTTTTGCGTTGTTCACAATTTTGCAAGCATCGCTAGAGATCAACGCTTCTTCGCTTTCCATTTTATGCTTGGTAAGATCTTCTACCTCAACAGTTCTAAAAGTTCCTAAACCAACGTGTAAAGTTAATGGAGCAAATTGCACACCTTTAATTTCTAAACGTTTTAATAATTCGCGGCTAAAGTGCAAACCTGCAGTTGGTGCAGCAACAGCACCTTCGTTCTTTGCAAAAACAGTTTGGTAACGTTCTGTATCTTCGGGCTCGTTAGCGCGCTTAATGTATTTTGGTAATGGCGTTTCGCCAAGATCGTAAAGTACTTTTCTAAATTCTTCGTAGCTGCCATCGTATAAAAAACGAAGTGTACGGCCGCGAGACGTTGTGTTATCAATTACCTCAGCAACTAAATTATCGTTCTCGCCAAAATATAATTTATTACCAATACGGATCTTACGGGCAGGATCAACTAATACATCCCACAAACGGCTTTCAGCATTTAATTCGCGTAATAAGAATACTTCAATTTTTGCACCTGTTTTTTCTTTGTTCCCATACATACGTGCAGGAAAAACCTTAGTATCATTTAATACCAAAACATCGCCATCATCAAAATAATTAATAATGTCTTTAAATTTTTTATGTGAAATTTTTCCGGTGGCGCGTTCAACAACCATAAGTCGTGAATCTTCGCGGTTCTTGGCCGGATGCTCTGCAATAAGTTCTTTAGGCAGATTAAATTTAAACATGGATAACTTCATAGTGCTATTTTTCTTTGTTTTAATGTAAGAAGATGAAATTTTTTTCTTTCAGAAATTGAGTCTTGGTGTATAAATACAGTATCCGACTCAAGCATACTGACTAAAAAATAAATGTCATAATCTTACGGGATTAATTCGGATGGCAAAGATAAGGTATTTTTTAGGGTTTTTTACTAAAAAAGCATAAAAAGTGAAACAAATACGTCTTAACCCCCACTAAACTGAACATTTTTAATTAATTTAGGTTGTTATTTTACCATGATCATTGTGAAGAAAACTATAAAAAAATGGGTGGCTGCCTTGTCTTTAACCGCTGCTATCATTGTTGGCGTGTCCTATACCCCCGATTATTTCGAGATAAGTAAGAACCTTGATATTTTTAATGCTGTTTACCGTGAGGTAAATATGGCTTATGTAGATGATACTAAGCCAGGACAGTTAATGAAAACCGGTATTGAAGCCATGTTAGCATCACTAGATCCTTATACCAATTATTATAGCGAGAATGATATTGAAGATTTCAGATTTTTAACCACAGGGCAATATGGCGGCATTGGTTCGCAGGTGAACGATATTGACGGAAAGATAATCATTGAAAACCCAAAAGAAGGTTTTGCGGCATTTAAAGCCGGCATTAGAACTGGCGACCAAATAATTGGTGTTAACGGTATTAATGTAGAAGGGAAACGCAGTGAGGATATATCCAACCTATTAAAAGGGAATGCAGGCACACCCATAAAATTAAAATTAATTAAAGCCGGCCAAACAACGCCTGTTGAAATAAGTTTAATTCGCGAAGAAATAAAAGAAAAAGCGGTTCCGTATTATGGCATGTTGCCAAATGGAGAAACCGGTTATATTAAACTAATTTCTTTCACCGAAAATTGCAGTGGCGAAGTTAAAGATGCGTTAATCGATCTTAAAGGAAAAGGATGCAAAAGTATTGTGTTAGACCTTAGAGAAAATCTTGGAGGTTTGTTACACGAAGCAGTTAATATTGTTAATTTTTTTATTGATAAAGGCCAGGAAGTTGTTTTTACAAAAGGGAAAGTTGCAGAATGGGATAAAACTTATTTATCTGTAAACAACCCAATAGATACACAAATGCCTTTGGTTGTTTTAGTAAACGAGAATTCTGCTTCTGCTTCTGAAATTGTAAGCGGTGCATTGCAGGATCTTGATCGCGCTTTAATAATTGGCAAACGTACTTACGGTAAGGGATTGGTGCAACAAACAAAACCATTGGTTTACAATGCACAAGTAAAAATTACAGTTGCAAAATATTATATCCCAAGCGGCCGCTGCGTGCAGGCTTTAGATTATTCACACAAAGATGAAGAAGGACGCGTTGAAAAAGTACCTGATAGTTTAATTACTGCTTTTAAAACAAAAGGCGGAAGAGTTGTATATGATGGTGCCGGAATTACACCCGATATAAAAACAGTTGATGAAAAATATAGTCATATTTTAATTTCGCTTATTTCTAAGAATCATATTTTTAAATACGCCACCAAATATTATTTAGAGCACCCGCAATTGCCGCCACCGGCTACTTTTAATCTTAGCGATGCTGAATACGCTGAATTTGTTGCCTATTTAAAGGATAAAGATTATCATTATAAGACCAGGAGTGAGTTGGAGTTAGAAGACCTTAAAAAGAATACCGAGGCAGAAAAATATTTTACTGATATAAAAGCTGAATATGAGGCGCTGTTAAATAAAATGGTATCTAATAAAAAAGATGACCTTGTAAAACATAAGAGTCAGATCAAACGATATTTAGAAGAAGAAATAACCTCACGTTATTATTTTCAAAAAGGAAGGATTGAATTCTCTCTTAAAAATGATGATGATCTGAAAGAAGGATTAAGATTGTTGAGCGATCAAAATAAAGTGAAGATCATTTTAACCAGCAGCGAAAAAGCCACTAAGCCTTTTAATACTAAGAAGAAGTTTTAGTTTTTAAAAGTCGCCAACAAAACCAAATTGCAAAATAGTTCTTGGGTAAATAGATAACCTATTTGGAATAACGTTTACCATTATCGAACTCATGAGCGCCATGTTATTTCCTAAAGATCTTCTATATCCACCGCCAAGCCAGGCATAATCCACCCAAACCTTTTGCGTTGGATCATTAAAATTATAAATATTTGTTTGGCGTAAGCGATCAAATTGGCCTTGCACAAAAAAACTTTCTAAAAAAGAGTAACGGGCATAGCAGTATGGTCCATACGCTGATTGCATATAACGTCCATAACTGCGATAGTTAGCACTAGAATAACTATAAATAAACCCAACTCCTAAGTTAAGGTTTTCGGTAAGTTTGTAACCGATGGCAGGTGATAGATCAACAATTGTAAAAAGCGGACTAAAATATAATTGTGTATTACCGCCATAGGTAAACTTCTTCTTCCAATCACTGTCCTTCGGTTTTTTAGGCTTAAATGTACTGTCTTTTTTAGCAGGCGTTCCATAGTAAACACTATCTGTTTGGGCATTAAAGGCCAAACAAAAAAATAACAAAAAAACTACAGTTAAAATCCTTTTTTTCATGCACTTAATAAAGTATCTTCGTATGCAAATTTACGAAAATATGACCATACTTATTACAGGAGCATCAAAAGGCATTGGTTTCGAAATGGTAAAACTATTCTCGCAAAGCCAAAATACCTTTGTAATTGCTGTATCACGTAATATTGAGCCGCTCACAAAACTTGTTAATCAAAAAAACACTCACTCTGTTCTCCCAATAAAAGCTGATATAACAAGCCCATCAGATCAAAAGAAGATAAGCAAAACATTAAAGACATTAGGTCTTAAAATTGATATCTTAATAAATAATGCAGGAGAGATAATAAATAAACCTTTCGAAAAAATTACAGCTAAAGAACTTTTGTCGGTTTATAACACAAATGTTTTCGGGCCTTTTACACTCATACAAACTGTGCTTCCCTATTTTAATAAAAAACGTAAAACCCATATTGTAAATGTGGGGAGTTTCGGCGGTTTCCAGGGGAGTTCAAAATTCCCTGGCTTAAGCGCCTATTCAAGCAGTAAAGCTGCTTTAAGTGGATTAACAGAATGCCTTGCCGAAGAATTAAAACCGAAGAATATTTCGGTAAATTGTTTAGCAATTGGTGCAGTACAAACCGAAATGTTAAGTAAAGCTTTTCCGGGTTATAAAGCGCCTTTAAAAGCAAAGGAAATGGCCGAATTTATTTGCAACTTTGCATTAACCGGTCACAACTTTTTTAACGGAAAAATTATTCCAGTATCATCATCAACCCCATAATCATGAATAAATTATTATTTGTTTTTTGTTTTTGTTTATCTATTTTTTGCCAGGCACAAAGAATTAAACTGGAGGTAGAATTTAGATATGGCAAGCCAGACTGTAGCGGCAAATGTAAAACAGATGCGCAGATCCAGAATTCAAAAGTAGATTTGCCTTTAGCCAATCAACGTTTCTATATTTACCAAAGTGGAAGATGTGTTGATAGTATTAAAACTAACGATAGCGGACTTGTTGTAATAAAATATCCTCCAGGCAGATATTACTTATACGAGCCATGGAAACATAATAAGAAAACACCTGATGGCTCCCCCGCTTCAGATTTTTTTCCCGATTGTTTGGCAAAAGAATGGGTTAAACCAAATTATTATTTAACTATAGAACTAGACGGCACATATAAGATGGATTACATGGAAATAAGTGCCAGCCGTTGTTCCTTTCAATACCCCTGTTTAAAAGTGCGACATTTGCCAACATTAATTAAAAAGTAAATGAAAAAAATCTGCTTACTGTTTTTTTTATTTCAGTTCTCAAATTTTTATTCCCAAACAATTACGCAAACCATTAAGGGTACAGTAATTGACAAACAAAGCCAAACCCCAATTCCAGGCGCTATTGTGCAATTGCTTAATTCCGATCCAATACTTGGTACAAGCACAAACGAAAAAGGTGAATTCAAGATCGCTAACGTTCCCATTGGTCGCTGGCAAATAAAATTTCAGGTAATAAGTTATAAAGAAAAATATGTTACTGTTATTTTAAATGCAGGTAAAGAATCTGTTTCGACGGTTGAATTAGAAGAAAGTGTAATACAAGGACAAGAAGTAGTTATTGTTGCCGAACAAGATAAAACAAAAACAAATAATAAAATGAGTACTGTTAGCTCGCGCTTGTTTAGTGCAGAAGAAGCAGCGCGATATGCGGGCAGCAGGAATGATCCGGCGCGAATGGCAGCAAATTTTGCCGGCGTAAGCGGGGCGAATGATTCAAGGAACGATATTATTATTAGAGGCAATTCACCTATTGGCATTTTGTGGCGTTTGAACGGATTAGATATTCCCAATCCAAATCACTTTGGTAATGCCGGTTCTACCGGTGGGCCAGTAAGTATCTTAAATAATAATACGCTGGACAATTCTGATTTTATGAGTGGTGCTTTTGCCGCTGATTATGGAAACGCAACCTCAGGCGTGTTTGATCTTAAAATGCGCCAGGGGAATAATGAAAAACACGAATATTTAGTGCAGATGGGCTTTAACGGTTTCGAGCTTGGCGCAGAAGGTCCTTTAAATAAAAAGAAGAACTCTTCTTTTCTTTTTAATTACCGCTACTCTACTCTGGCCGTTTTTAAAGCTTTAAACATTGATTTTGGAACCGGTGCAGCAGTTCCACAATACCAGGACATTACTTTTAAAACAGATTTTAACACTGAGAAGTGTGGTAAGTTTTCCTTTTGGGGCGTTGGTGGTTTAAGTTATATTGCATTGTTAGATAAAGATAAAAAAGAAGGGCAGGACCTTTTTGGTTATAGTGCACGCGATACTTATTTCCGCTCTAATGTTGGAGCATCAGGCCTTTCTCACACATACCTTTTAAAAAATAACGCTTACATAAAAACGAATGTGGGTATAAGTGGGCAGTATAATTATGTTGCTGCTGATAGAATTGATACTTCTTTTAAAACGCTAAATAATACAAAGCCTGAGTACAGACAAAAAATACAAAACACGCGTTATTCATTTAACACTACCTATAACAAAAAATTTAATTCGCGCGATTTTTTGAATATGGGAATTTATACAGAATTATATAGCGCCTTGTTCGTTGACAGTATAGATAATTTTTTTGGAGCAAATACCTTTGTAACCTTACGTAATTACAAAGGTTCAACTAGCCTTTTGCGAGGCTTTATTCAATGGCAACACAAGTTCACCGATAATTTATTGATCAATGCGGGTGTAAGTAACCAATTTTTTTTACTGAACAACTCCAATGCAATTGAGCCACGTGCCGGTTTAAAATATTCCATCAACAGCAAACAATCTATAAGTATTGGTGGCGGACTGCATAGTCAGCTTCAACCCATTTATATTTATTTTGCAAGCGATTCGCTTAATGGCAAACGTGTTGAGACCAACAGGGGACTTGATTTTACAAGAGCCGCGCATGGTGTTTTGGCTTACGATAATAGTTTTGCAAATAACTTCAGGCTTAAAGTTGAATTGTATTATCAATACATTTATAATGCACCGGTGCAAAATTTTCCAAGTTATTTTTCTGGTTTAAATTTAGGGGCTGACTTTAATAGTCCCAATATAAATAATTTAGTGAGCAAAGGTACTGGTGAGAATTACGGTGTTGAAATTACTTTGGAGAAATTTTACAGTAAGGGTTATTACATTTTGTGTACCAGTAGTTTGTTTGAAAGTAAATACCGTGGAAGCGATAATATTTTACGCAACACTGCTTTTAACGGCAATTATGTTTTTAATTTATTAGGCGGCAAAGAATTTAAGATAAACCAAAAACATGTTTTAAGTATTGATGTACGGGGAACTTATGCAGGTGGCAAACGATATACACCTATTGATCTTGAGGCCAGCAAAGCATTTGGCGACGAAGTGAGAGATGGCACACGTGCTTACGAATTTAAATATCCTGATTATTTTAGGTTAGATGTAAAACCCGGCTACCGTTATAATTCAAAAAAAGTAACGCATGAGTTTACGATCGATGTTCAAAATGTGACCAGGAACGCTAATGTATTTCAGCAATCTTATGATATAAAAAATCAAACTATAAAAACCGATTATCAATTACGGTTTTTTGTAATACCACAATACCGTTTGCTATTTTAAAGCAAAAACCCCACGCTTTGAAGAGCATGGGGTTTTTATTTATGATTTTCCGAACCCTATTAATGGTGCTTCGCACCATTAATCCTTCATGATCTTTAAACTTTGAGAGTTTCCGGATTTTGAGGTGAGTCTTAATGAATATATTCCATGAGCAAGAGAAGAAACATTTAATTTATATTCTCCTTTATCTTTTGAAAAACTCGCATTCTGTTTCATCATTAATTTTCCTGTTACATCAAATAATTCTACCGTTACATCAATGCTCTTTGATTGGTTCTGTTTTAAAATGATATGATCGGTTGCAGGATTAGGAAAAACATTAAAGCTAGCTTCATTTGCACCAAGCTCAACTAATCCAACACAATTAAGAATTGATATGGCAACCGTTGATGTTGAAATACAACCACCATTTGCGCCGGTAACTGTGTAGGTAAAATCAGCTCCAAATGTATAAGTTGCAGTAGCATTGTTTCCACCAGTGTTACTCCATGTATACGTTGTAGCGCCCGATGCAGTAATTGTTACCGGATCCTGATCACAAACTGTAAAGCTTGTACCGGAAAGCACAAGTGTTGGCGTAGTTAAAACAGAAACTGTTTGTGTATTAATTGGGCCCGCGCCAAAACTATTTCCCGAAATTAACGAAACAGTATAGGTCCCCGGATTTGCAAACGAAACGGTTGGATTTTGAATACTGGTTGAATTAAAAGTAACACCCGTTGTTGGTGTAATAGCCCATGTCCAATTTGTTGGTGTATTGCTAGAGTTATCGTTAAATGTTTTATTTGTGCCTACACATAAACTTCCGTAATAAGAAAAGTTTGGAACCGGCGCTGCTGTTGTTTGAATAAAATCTGCTTCATAAACACCACGACCATAAGTAGCAGCAAATATTTTACCTGGTGCTGCAGGGCTGATTTCCATATCCATTATTGCAGTGTTTGGTAAGCCCGTATTGTATAAGGTCCATGTTGTAGATGAATTATCTTTGTAATAAATACCAACATCCATACCAATATAAATACGATCATTAGATCCTGGTTCATAAACCGAACAATTGGCAGGAAGGTTTGGAAGATTAGATGTAATATTCATCCAGGTTGCTCCGCCATCTACTGTTTGAAAAACTTTGCTACTTGCATTATAACCACTAACAGTAACCCATGCAGTATTTGCGTCAGTTGGATCAATAGTGATAAAAGTTAATGCGCCGCCAGAAGCTGCAGACCCGGTAACGTTAGTCCAGGTTGTTCCTCCATCAATAGTTTTACGAATAGAACCTGCATATAGAACGTAAATTACCTGGTTGTTAGAAGGTGCAATTGCAAATTCAACAATTAATCCGCCGCCGCCTGTTGTACCTAACTGCGTCCATCCCGTTCCATAATTAGAAGATTTATGAAGCTGGGTTCTTCCTGAATAGATCGTGTTTGCACTTATTGGATCTTGTTTCCATGGTGTTACCCAATCGCCTGCAGGTAAAGAACCTGTAACATTTGTCCAGCTAACTCCCATGTTTGTAGACCTGTATCCATTTCCATTAAATTGTTCTGCAAACATGTAATTATTATTTGTGCGGTCAACAAAACAATCCATCCCATCACCTGCTAAACTGGCTACATAATTGGCTCCATTCTTTACGTTTGTTCCGTTATCCTGGTGACCAGTGATCCAAACATTTGGTGTAGTTCCTGATAAACCTATTTTATAAATTTGTGCGATATTTCTTTGAGCTGTAAGATCTGTCCATGCGTTTGTACCATTATAAGAATAAATTCCTCCATCATTAGTAGAATATAATACTCCGGCTGAGTTGTACTCCAACTCGTGAATATCAGCATGAATATATGGCGAAGGAGAATTCCAGCAACCTATCATTGTCCAGTTAACTCCGCCATTTGTAGAGCGCCAAACATTTACACCCCCAACAACAATTTCATTGGGGTTTATAGGTGAAGCTGCAATTGTAAGATCGTACCAACCCTGGCCCTGACCTGTTGATGTACCAGCACATGAATTTCCTATAATATTTGGTGATGTAGATGCTGTTGTGAAATTAACACCATCATTTGTGGATACATATACACCGTGAAATTGACTATCAGAGCTTTTGCTGGCAAGTACATATACATGAGAAGGATTTGTAGGTGTAACGGCAATACACATTCGATTAACTCCAGAAGATGGAACGCCTGATGAAACGATGGAGAAACTTGTCCCGCTATTTGTAGAACGATAAAATGCTGTTCCTACTGCATAAACAATCGTTGGATTGCTAGGATGGAATTTTATATCCCAGCAATTTATTGAGCTTACTGTCGTCCATGATGTTCCACCGTTCGTACTCCTGTATATTCCGACATTCGTTCCAGCAAAAACGATTTGGGGATTGGTAGGATCCAATACGACTCTATGAATTACTCTGCCCAGTGAAACGGGAAATGTTAATCCGCTTGGTAACCATGTTGCACCACCGTCTGTAGATTTATAAAGGCCGTCAGAATTAACAGGAAAAGCTGATAAGAGATCGTTGCCCCCACCTGTTGCCAAGTACATATTATTTGGATTGGTTGGATCGATAGCAAGGCCAGACATTGCTGTTACCGGAAGGTTGTCAGTATTTGTAGTCCATGATGTTCCGCCATTTGTTGTTGTCCACAAACCACCACCTGCTGCACCGGCATATATTATAGCAGGATTTGTTGGATGAAAAGTAAGAAAATTATCGCGTCCCGCTTTACGTGGTAAACCGCCAACAAGCCCTGTTGGTGCTCCCATTGGTCCAACGGGTACCCAGGTTGCAGACATTACAGAATTACTATTTGAAGTTTTATTGCTGCTTGCATCTGCATTGTATTGTTTTAAAAAATCTGTATAATTTTTTGAAGCCTGGCTCATTACAGAAATATTACCTGACGGATAAACACGGGGCTTCACAAAATATTCCCAACGTTTAAATTGTTTATACCCGGTGCTTTTTACAGTTATGTCTTTTCCTTCAAAAGATTTATAAAACTCTTTTTGAATTTCGTATAAGTTAGCATCAGGCTTGTTGGCCATATCTATCCACTCCTGTGCAAAATTATTTTGCGAAGCAAATAATAAGCTAAGTACTACTAATGATTTTTTCATTTTATTTTTTTATTGATTTAATTGTTTCAGTATAGCGTTTATTATTGTAAACAAAAAAGTACATACTTTGATTGTAAGCAAAAATTTCCTATTTGATTTTGGGTTTAACCTAGACTAAATTAGTTAATCTGCCCTAATAAAACAAATAAAAAGCAAATGAAGATAAGGAAAAACTTCCTAAAAATCTTTATCTAAAAGCCTTTTAACATATAAAACTCTAAAAATGTATTTATCTTTGGTCATGAAAGTTTCAAAAAAAAATCTATTACTTGCAATTATAGGAAGTGCATTGTTTTCCTGCTCACAAAAAAAATTGGTAAGCACGCAAATTACCTTTATGCAGCCTTATTGTGGAGGCGCGCGCCCAACTCCTGAAATGCAAGCTGATGCTCAAAAAGCTAAGCCTTATTCAAATAAAACCATCGTTGTTGTTTCTAATAAAGGCAAAGTAGATTCTGCGAAAACAACTGCTGAAGGCACCTTTAAAATAAATTTAAAACCGGGTACTTATAGATTATTTGAAGCCTGGCGCTATTACAAAAAAGCAACAGGTGGATTGGCTGTAAGCGATTTTGATAAAGAATGTATTAAGACCGAATGGAAAAAAGAAATGAAAGAAGTTATAGTTTCAAAAACTGAAATTAAAGTAACAGATAAGAATGAAATAATAGAGATCTGTCCCTGGAATTTGCCGTGCATTCTTGAATCGAGCAAACCGCCAGCGCATGAGTAAACCTTTTAATGAATAGTAAATAGTGATAAGCTAATAGTGAGGTACTATTATTGTTTTTGTACAAACTCCAGCAACCATTTAATAGCTGCTTCTTCGCGTGTAAATACTTTTGATGGATGATGATGCTTGCCTATCTTAATAAAAAAATTAGCCATGATGCGTTGAGGTAAACTTTTTATTAAAAGTGCTTCTGCTAATTTTAAATGTTTATAAGGATTATTTTTTCCAGCGTAATTTCTCGCTTCAGGTGAAAGGTTTTTTTTTCCATTCCTCACATCAATTAAAACCGGTGTTGCTTTTCCTTCGGTAATTATATAACAGGCATCAACCTGTTGTTTGATCTCATCAAAATCAATTTCATCATCGGTGTCGTTAAAAGCAATTCGTAAAAAGCCTCTCTCATCGAAATTAATTTCAGAGTTATATGTTTTTAAAGACCTCACGTTTTTACTTCAGAAAATGTTGTTTAATCAAATATACAAATCAATTAATAAGAGCGCAACTATTTTAGGCTTAATCTTAAAACCTTATAACTTTACACCTGAAACACAAACATCATCGATTTGTTCGAGATTACCCTTCCAACTGTTAAACGTCTTGTCTATCAACGCCATCTGGGCTTCCATAGATTGGTCTTTCATTTCAAAAAATAATTGCGCTAATCTTTTCCGCATAAATTTTTTACCGCTCGCACTTCCTTTATCACCACCAAACTGATCGTAATAACCGTCGGTAGAAAAATAAAGTGTATCTCCTTTATCTAGTTCAAGTATTTTTGTTGTAAAGGGCTTGTTATTTTCAGAAAGACCAATTGGTTGTTTATCTGCTGTTAGCTCCTGAATTTCGTCTTTATGAATATACCAAAGCGAATTGTTTGCACCCGCCCATTTAATAGTGATACTACTTTTTTCTTTAGTATGCCGTTGTATCGAACACAATGAGATATCCATACCATCTTTTACATTTTGTCCTGTTTTTGAAAATGTTTCCAAAACGATCTCCTTTGTTTTATCCAAAATTTTTCCGGGATCTGTTAAATTATATTCTTTTACAGAGCTATCGAGTGCATTGCTGCAAACAACACTTACCAATGCTCCGGGTACACCATGACCGGTGCAATCTGCGACTGCAAATAAAACTGTGTCATCTGATTTATGTAACCAATAAAAATCGCCGGCAATAATATCTTTAGGTTTATAATAAACAAAACTATCGCCTAATTCATCTTTAATTTTTTTTATGGGTGGTAAAATGGCCTGTTGTAAATTTTTTGCATAATTTATACTATCAATAATATCTTTTTTTTGCGCTTCAATAAGATCGTTCTTTTGCTGTAGTATTAAATTATCTTTCTTTTTTTGGTTATTGCTTTTTAAAACAATTAAAACTAGTCCGAGTAATAAAACCAAACCTGCCAGCGCAGCATATATTAAAATTTGCTTTCTTTCAAGTGCATTTTTTGTTTCGAGTTCTTTTTTAAGTTGTTCGCGTTTAATCTCCTCCTGTTCTTTATCAAACTGGTTTTGCATTTCATAACGCGTTATCTCTGAAGTTTTAGAAGCATTAAATAATGAATCTTTAAGCGCGTCGGCTAATTTTTTATTTTCGAATGTTGAATCTATATCTCTTAAATAATAAAAACATCTTGCTTTTGCCTTGTATAATCCTGCCAACCTACTAATATCCTTATTTAAATTAGAATATTTTATTGACAGATTATAATCAACAATTGCTTCTTTAAACTTTTTTTGATGCTGGCTAATGTCGCCTCTGTTCTCATAAAAATGTGCTAAAAGAAAAGGATTTGATTTTTCGTTTAAATATTTTTGAGTGATATGCAAATATTTTATGGCCGAATCTATTTGATCTGCTTCAATATAAAGGTTAGTAAAATTGTTAAACGTTAGTGCCTTTTTTGAATCAGGAAATTTTAATTTTTCATTTAACATTATTGCTTTTGAATAATAATATAGAGACGAATCGGGCTTTTCTATATTAGAATAATGATTAGCAATATTTGCATATGAAAGTGCAAGGCCTTTTTCATCTTTAGCTTCGGTGCGCATTCTCAATGCTTCATGAAAATACCATCCAGCTTTTTTATATTGACGAATATCGCTATAAACATTTGCAAGGTTAGCGTAATTACCAGCCAACTCAACTCGTGCATGTACCTGATTTATTTTTATAGATTCCTGTAAATAATAAATTGCTTTAGGGTAATTTCCCGATTTTCTGTAAAGGATGGCTGTATTACCTAACGATGCTGCAATGAGAAGTGAATCTGAATTTCGGTAATCGTAATTTATTAATTTGAGTGATACATCAAGGCAACTGGCAATGTCGCCTTTAAAAAAATAAAATGTAGTAAGGTCGGCAAGATGTGCTCTATAAGTAGTGGAATCTTTTGTCTTTTTTATTACACGCTCAATCACTTCTCTTGTTTTTTTTAATAGCTTGTCAGCTCCTTCATAATCATCCTTATCATAATAACAATCTAATAAGCGTCTGTATTTTCTGATCTTAAGGGTATCATTCGTTTCGGCGTCGGCTTGCTTCATATCACCTATACACTGTGCTTCTATTATTTTAGCAGTAAATAAAAATAATATTAGCCAGGTGATCTTTTTCATTAAACTATTTTATAAAAATTTACATAACGAAACTATGCTTTTAAGAAACTCATGATCTTTTCAACGCTCGCTTTTGCATCGCCATAAAGCATCTCTGAATTTGGCTTGTAAAATAAAGGATTGTCTTCGCCAGAGTAACCAGCCGACATAGATCGTTTCATAATGATCACTTTTTCCGCTTTCCACGCTTCAATAACAGGCATTCCGTAAATTGAACTTGCAGGATCATCCTGAGCACCCGGATTAACCACATCGTTTGCGCCAATAACCATTACCACATCAGTTTCTGGCATATCTTCGTTGATCTCATCCATTTCCAAAACAATATCGTAAGGTACATTCGCTTCTGCCAACAAAACATTCATGTGACCCGGTAAACGACCAGCAACTGGATGTATAGCGAATCTAACTTTTTTATTTGCTTTGCGTAATGTTTGAACCATATCATAAATAGGATACTGCGCTTTTGCAACAGCCATTCCGTAACCTGGAACAATTACAACTGATTTAGCTTCTTTTAATAATGCTGCAACTTCTTCATGGTTCAATGCAGTTACTTCACCTTCCATCGCTTTTTTCTCGCCACCAGAACCGCTACCAGCGCCATTTGCAAATATTACAGAAAAGAACGAACGGTTCATAGCGTGACACATGTGCATAGAAAGAATAGCACCCGAGCTTCCAACTAAAGCTCCTGTTACAATTAGCAAGTCGTTACCTAACATAAAGCCGGCTGCTGCTGCTGCCCAACCTGAATACGAGTTGAGCATTGAAACCACTACTGGCATATCTCCGCCACCAATTGCCATAACTAACACCACGCCAATAAACGAAGCAATTAGTGTCATTATACCAAGATATAACATTCCGCCTGTTCCTTCTGCTTTGCAATATAAAACACCAAGAACAGTGCAGGCTGCAAGCAACAATAAGTTCATGGTTTGAAGTCCTTTAAAACTCCATGGCTTGGAAGGAACTTTTCCGTCTAATTTTCCCCAGGCAATAATAGAACCTGTGAATGTAATAGCCCCAATAAAAATTCCAACAAAAACTTCCACTAAGTGAATAGTATGCGCGGCACCTTGCAATTCATGTGATTTAGGATCTAAGTAAGAACCAAAACCAACAAGCACAGCTGCCAATCCCACAAAACTATGCAGGATAGCTACTAACTGCGGCATAGCTGTCATTTCTACTTTGCGCGCAAGCAGTAAACCAATTACCGAAGCAATGGCAATAGCCACAATGATGTAAATATGTCCGGCAACACCTTGTCCTAAAACTGTTGCAATTATGGCTACGATCATACCAATGATCCCATAAACAACACCGCGCTTTGCAGATTCTTGTGAGGACAATCCTCCTAAACTTAAAATAAACAATATACTTGCAAATAAGTATGCTGCTGTTTGTATTTCTTTTACGATGAACATAGATCTTATTTTTTAAACATTTTCAACATACGGTGAGTAACTACGAAACCACCAACAATATTAATGCTGGCAACAAGTATGGCAATGAAGGCCAGGATGGTCATTGGGCTCATTATATCATTGGTTGTTTGTAACAAACCGCCAACAACAATAATACCACTGATAGCATTTGTTACGGCCATTAAAGGAGTATGCAATGAGTGCGCTACATTTGTTATAAGCTGCCAACCCACAAACACTGCTAATATAAATACGGTGAAGTGTTGTATAAATTCAGCAGGTGCAAATTTTCCTACCAAAAATAATAACGCACCAACTACGGCCAAACTAATGAGCATTGAAGTTGTTGCTTTTTTTGATTTTTCTGCATCTGATATTTTTAACTCTTCAGCGGTAGGAGGAACAACTTTTTTAGCGCCGCCGGCAGTAGGACTAACAGGAAGTGGTGCAGGTGGCCAATTAATTTTGCCATTATGCGTTACCATTGCTCTTGAAACAACAGCATCTTCCATATCAATTTTCCATTTTTCTGCTTTACCCATATCATCTAATAAATGACATAAGTTGTTACCATATAATTGCGAAGCCTGGCTTGGTAATTGACTTAATTTACCAACTATAGTTACACCGTTATTGGTTGTAAACACTTCACCATTTTTAGTGTATGCACAGTTACCACCAGTAGATGCAGCAAGATCGACAATTACGGATCCCGGTTTCATAGCATCCACATGATAATCTAACCATAATTTCGGAGCGGGTCTGCCGGGAATTTGTGCAGTGGTAATTACAATATCAACTTCTTTAGCTTGCTCTAAAAATAATTTCATTTCCGCCTCAATAAATTCTTTACTCATTTCTTTTGAGTAACCAGATGAGGTAGCGCCATCTTCTTCAATTTCTACAGTTAAAAATTGCGCGCCCATTGATTCAATTTGCTCTGCAACTTCTTTACGTGTATCAAATGCTCTTACAATTGCACCTAATGAATTTGCTGCACCAATAGCTGCTAAACCCGCAACACCGGCACCTATGACTAATACTTTTGCAGGCTCTACTTTACCGGCAGCAGTAATTTGTCCGTTTAAAAATCTTCCAAAATGATATGATCCTTCAATAACAGCGCGGTATCCGGCAATGTTTGCCATGGACGACAACACATCCATTTTTTGCGCTCTCGAAATACGCGGAATAGCATCCATTGCTATTGCGTTTACTTTTTTATCGGCAAGTGTTTTTAGTAAGTCTTGATTTTGCGCCGGCCATAAATAGCTTAGCAAAACCAAACCTTCTTTCATCATACCAACTTCTTCAACCGAAGGCTCTTTTACTTTAAGAACTATATCTGAATTGCCATAAATATCGGCGGCAGAATTAACAATTTTAGCGCCTGCTTCTTCAAATTCTTTATCAGAAAAATTTGCTTTTGTGCCGGCACCTTTTTGAATCTGAACTTCAAACCCTTGCTTTTGCAAACGTTTAACAGTTTTAGGAGTTGCGGCCACCCTTAGTTCATTTGAGGATATTTCCGCTGGAATTCCAACTTTCATGTTTATTAAAATTTAGGAACCCAAATAACGCAAAATTTTCGGGAAATTAAAAGGGATTTTAAACAAGTTTTGTCTATTTGAGAAGGTCTGGACGGCGCAGTTTTGTGCGCTCTACGCTTTGCTCATGGCGCCACTTATCAATGTTTGCGCTGTGTCCACTTAATAATATCTCCGGTATGGTCCAGCCGTTAAACTCGGCAGGTCTTGTATATACAGGAGGTGCAAGCAAATTATCCTGGAAAGAATCACTAAGAGCTGAGGTCTCATCGTTTAAAACGCCCGGTAACAAACGAATAACACCATCACAAAAGGCAGCTGCCGGAATTTCGCCACCACTTAAAACGTAATCGCCAATACTTATTTCTTTTGTGATCAAGTGCTGACGCACCCTCTCATCAACGCCTTTGTAATGGCCACAAAGTATAATTATGTTCTTTAAAAGCGAATATTGATTGCAGAGTTTCTGGCTAAGTAGCTCTCCATCGGGACTCATATAAATTACTTCGTCATATGTTCTCTTAGACTTAAGATCGGCTATGCAAGCTGCAATTGGCTCAATGCTTAAAACCATTCCGGCCCCGCCACCAAAAGCATAATCATCAATTTGCTTTTGTTTATTGGTAGAGTAATCGCGAAGATTAATAAGATTAACCTCTACCAACTTATTAGTTATAGCCCTTTTTAAGATAGAATGGCCAAAAAAGCTGGTCATAAGATCTGGAACGGCACTAATAATATCAATTCTCATGCTGTAAAGATAGCCTTTTTAACAAAATTACAGCCTTAACCATTTGGTAACGTTTGGCTAAGGATTTAAGTAAGTAGTGCTTGTAATTTTACATCAGTGAAAAGATTAGTTTACATATTTTTATTTTTAGGCTTAACCGCAGTTTCTTTTGCAGGAAATAACGATAAAGAAAAGAAATCTGTTGCCGTAACACAAAAAACCGTTGCAGGTAAGATCACCGATGTTACAGGCGAATCTATTGCGGGAGCAAAAATTACGATCAATGAAACAGGCGAAACTTTTTTTGCAGATTTTGATGGTAATTTTAAACTTTCACTAAAAACAGATAAGGTCTATTCCATCTCTATAAATACTATTGGTTACCAACTATTGGAAGTAAAATCGAACACACTTTCACTATTTTCCGACCTTTCTCTTAAAGAACTTAACTAGTTAACGTCTGCAACGCTTTATTCACAAGTCCTTCACGTATTTTAACGATATTTAAAGTAAAGTTAAGGTTAAATATGTATTACGCCATTGTTTCCTAAGCGTTATCTTAATATCTTTGATATAAGAAATTGATTCTTTTTAATTTTTAAAACAAACAATTATGAAAAAGTTAGTAGTAATAGTTTTATCGGTTTTAATAACAGGCGTTACAAACGCTCAAATACAAAACGAAAAAGGTTTATATATAGATAGCGAAGGCAATCTATTTAACGGAACTGTCCAAAAAACAGAAAATGCTGTTAAAACAGATTTTACAGTTAAAGAAGGTGTAATTAATGGTGAGGCTATTTACTATTATGCATCGGGAAATAAAATGGAAAGCGGTATGTTCACTAATGGTCAAAAAGACCAAAAATGGACCCGTTTTAACGAGAACGGCACAGTTTCTGCAATTGCATTTTATAATGTGGGTAAAAAAACCGGAACCTGGTTAGTTTATGATGAGACAGGTAAAAAACGCTTTGAAATGAATTACAATAATGGCGATAAAACCGGCACATGGACCAATTGGGACGAAAACGGCGCAGTTGCAAGCACTAAAAACTACGATCCAAATTAATCTAAAACATATTTATATGCTTGAAAGCCCCTATTATGGGGCTTTTTTTATGTAATAAAGTAGCTAAAATCCATTAAACAAAAAATCTAGCAATTCGCTAAAAACGCAGTACCTTTGCCGCCGATGAATTTACTCTCTATAAATAACCTTTCTAAAGCCTACGGCGCAAAAAAACTTTTTAATAAAATAAGCTTTGGTATAAACTATGGCGAAAAAGTAGCTCTGGTTGCAAAAAATGGTTCAGGTAAAACAACACTCTTTAAAATTTTAAAAGGTATTGAAATTGCCGATGAAGGTGATGTTACTTTTAGAAAAGATATTACAATTGGATTTCTTGATCAGAATTTTACGTTTGATGAAAATGCGAGCATTCAACATTTAATTGATACTGCCGATAATAAATTTGTACGCGCCATTAGAGAATATGATGATGTAATTAAATTAAGCGAAACATCTACTGATCCAAAAGTTGCAGATAGATTAGAAGAATCTCTAAACCAGATGAATTTAATTGATGCCTGGGATTACGAAAAAAATATTGTAGAGATCCTTTCGCGTTTAGAAATAAGAGATAATACGCAAATAGTAAAAACACTTTCGGGTGGACAAAAAAAACGCGTTGCCCTTGCATTAACTTTAATTAATCGTCCGAGTTTAATTATTATGGATGAGCCAACTAACCATTTGGACATTGACATGATTGAATGGTTAGAGAATTATTTACAGGATGCATCGTTAAGCATTTTATTAGTTACGCATGATCGTTATTTTTTAGATGAGGTGTGTGATAAAATTATTGAAATTGACAATTACAAACTATACGAATACAACGGCAACTTTGATTATTATTTAGAGAAAAAAGCTGAGCGTGAACAAATTTCTGATGCTGAAATAGACAAAGCGCGTAACTTATATCGTAAAGAAGTGGTATGGGTTCGTAAGATGCCAAAAGCTCGCGGCACAAAATCAAAATCGCGTGTAGATGCTTTTTATGAGATCGAGAAAAAAGCCAAGCAAAAACGCGTTGAGAAAAAAATTGAGTTAACGGTGAAGATGGAGCGTATGGGTTCTAAAATTGTTGAGCTGCATAACATCACAAAAAATTATCCAAACAAAGCTATTTTAACTGAGCCTTTTACGTATACATTTATTCCAGGAGAAAAAATTGGTGTAGTTGGTAAAAATGGTGTTGGTAAAACAACTTTATTAAATATTATACAAGGCAAAGAAACTGTTGATGCAGGCAAAGTCTCTTTAGGCGATACCATTGTTTTTGGTTATTATTCGCAAGGCGGTATGATCATTAATAATGATAAACGCATCATCGAAATTGTACAGGATATTGCAGACTATATTCCATTAGCTAACGGCACCAGCCTTTCGGCATCGCAATTATTAACACGTTTTAATTTTACCCCAAGTGTACAATTTAGTTATGCCCATACATTAAGCGGTGGCGAAAAAAGAAGATTGTTCTTGCTAACGGTATTGATGAAAAATCCGAACTTCTTAATTCTTGATGAACCAACTAATGATCTTGATATTGTTACCTTACAAACGCTGGAAGATTTTTTAGAAGAATTTAAAGGGTGTGTTTTAATTGTTTCTCACGACAGGTATTTTATTGATAGATTAGTAGATCATACTTTTGTTTTGGAGGGTGATGGCGCCATTAAAGATTTTCCTGGCAACTATACCGAGTACCGCGAATGGAAAGCAAATAAAAAAGATGAGAAGTTTCCTGAATTAAAAATCGAAATCCCTGTTATAGAAAAAATTGTAAGCGACGAAAAACCCAAAACCGAAACGCCTGCAAAAAAATTATCTTACAAAACACAGCGTGAGTTAGAGATCCTCGAAAAAGAAATTCCAACACTGGAAGAAAAAAAGAGAACGTTGGAAGAAAAATTAGCAAGCGGAATAACAGAGTATAACGAGATCCAAAAAATAAGTGACGAGTTAAAATTGCTTTCAAAAGATCTTGACGAAAAATCTACACGCTGGTTAGAGATACAGGAAGAGGTGTAAATATTATTTACTCGGCGTTCCCAAAACCTGTTTCATAAACTCGCTGGCAAAAACAAAATCAAATAATTCCTGATTCTTTGTTTTTAGGATCTGCGATTTATCGCCCGTCCACCAGTTCTCGCCTTTATGCACGAACATAATATTATCACCAATTTCTATTACACTATTCATATCATGTGTAACGATGATAGTTGTAATATTAAACTCATCGGTAATATTTTTGATAAGGTTATCAATAACAATAGATGTTTTTGGATCTAAACCGGAGTTAGGCTCATCACAAAATAAATAACTTGGATTGTTGGCAATGGCTCTTGCAAGTGCAGCACGTTTTTTCATACCACCACTTAATTCTGCGGGATACAATTTATTTTTTCCAACCAATTGAACTTTTTCGAGACAAAAATTAACTCGTTCCAGTTTTTCTGCTTTTGTAAGATCAGTGAACATATCCAAAGGAAACTGAACATTCTCTTCTAAAGTTTGCGAATCAAATAAAGCACCGCCCTGAAAAAGCATTCCAATTTTTTTACGAACGTTCTCTTGCTCGTTAACGGATAGCTTTGGGAAATTTTGTCCATCGTATAATATCTCTCCACTATCGGCTTTATGCAAGCCAACCATCAATTTTAAAATAGTTGTTTTACCGCAACCGCTTTCGCCAATAATTAAATTTGTTTTTCCTTTATAAAAAGTAAACGAAACGTCTTTTACAACTTGTCTGTCGCCAAAAGTTTTATTTATATTTTTTATTTCGATCAACGATTAAGGAATAAATTAGTTAAGATCAAACCAAATAACAAAATTAAAATACTGCTATAAACTACTGCGTTGGTACTGCTTTTACCAACCTCTAAAGCGCCGCCACTGGTGTTATAACCAAAGTAAGCTGATACGGATGTTATGATAAAAGCAAACACAATTACTTTTGTAAATGAGTAGTATAATTTCCAGGGTTCAAAAAATGCCTGGATCCCAAAAATATATTCATACTCTGTACAAGCTCCCGAAGCAACGCCCATAAAGTAACCGCCCCAAATACCCAAAAACATACTTAAAGCAATTAAAAAAGGAAAAATGATAACTGCCGCAGCAACTTTTGGAAATATTAAGTAACCGGCAGAGTTAATTCCCATTATCTCTAAAGCATCTATTTGCTCAGTAATACGCATGGCACCAATTTCAGAAGCAATATTAGAACCAACTTTTCCGGCTAATATTAAACATACAATGGTTGGACTAAACTCCAGCATGATGCTTTCACGGGTAGTGAAACCAACGGCATATAACGGCACCCATGGGCTATTAAAGCCAAAAGCGGCCTGTATAGTAATGATGCCGCCCATAAAAACAGAGATAATAGCAATAATAGGCAAAGAAGAGATGCCAATATTATTGATCTCGAAAATGATCTGGCGCATATAAACGCTATGTTTTTGGGGCCTTGCAAAAACCCTGTACAAAAGCATAAAATAGCGTCCTATGTGAAAAAACAAGTTCATTTTTGAAGTCTAAAAATACTAAATTATTCCCTTATATTTGTATGTATAATTATGTTTAAACGCTCCCTTATAATTTTTTCGATATTAGCTATTGTTGCCTGTACAATGGAAAGTTGCTTTAATAAAAATAAATGCGACGGCTGCCCCGGCATTATTAAAAAGAAGAGAGTAAGGAAATCAAGCAAAGGCTCTATTTAAAGCGCCGCTAGTAGGCCACTTCTGCATGAAGGCCAACGCCAACAGGAATTTTGTTCCATTTATCCTGGCTTGCCTGACGAAAATAAGTTGGACTACCCACCAATTTTGCTGAGAAATATAATCCTTTTACATCGCCCAGATCTTTGATCCATTCTAAGGAAATGAACACATCATCATCAACATATAAGTTATAAGGTGTTAGGTCTAGTTCTATCAATCCTGTTTTCTCTTTCATCTCAACAATAACATTTTGAGTTAACAGATTATCTTTTGGATTTCCTTTCTCATCTTTATTATAAACATTAAATCTAAAGATTGGTTTTTCGATAGAGTTTCTTGGTACATTCAAAAAGAATTTACGCAATTGTGTTTTTGGATGTTTGATATTTAATTTTACTGCTAATTCGGCGCCTAATGTATTTTTAACGAAACCAGCAGTAACACCATTTGTTTTAGTATCGTTACCTAATATTTTTATTTTGGTTTTTTTGCTTGAAATAACAACTTCATTTAAGTTAGTTGCAGCTTGCGCTAGCCTAATTTTATTTAACTGCGCTAAATTTGCCGCAGAAAAAGTTTTTGGCCTGTAACCTATCATAGAAACTTTTATAGGTGCATTTGCAACACTATCGGGTACCTCAAAAGTAAATTCGCCTTGTTCATTTGTAACAGTACCAAAGCCTTTACCAACAATACCAATATTTGCAAATTCAATGGGTTGATTAGTGATGCTATCCAGCAAAATACCTTTGCAGATCTTTTGAGAAAATAAAGAAGAAAAAATTAAACTAAAACAGAGTACCGTAAATAATTTCATAAAATTGTTTGTTTTAGTTTAAGACGATTGAATGTAAAAAAAGTTACAGAAAAAATAAAATTAATATTTTGCCCCACCAATTCCAATGTTCTCAATTGGATGCCAGGTGGTTTTAATCTCCTGAAGATCTAAAATTAAATATGGATTTTGATTTTCATCTTTGATCCAATCTTTATTCCAATTAAAAGAACGTTTTACATTGAGGGAAGAATTCTCTGAAATAATTTTTGCTTCTTCTTTATTATTGCGGCAATAAATAATGGCATTTACATCCATGTGTGAAGAAAAATGACTGTGCAATTCTTTAGAAGTGCCGGTTAAAATATTAACTACCCCGCCCGAAAGATCAGAAGTGGCAAGCACTTCGGCAAAGGTAACAGAACTCAAAGGCAAACTGTTAGATGCCAACACTACGCATGTGTTACCACCGCAAATAACCGGCGCAATAACACTTACCAAGCCTAATAATCCCAGATCTTCAGGCGCAATTATTGAAACAACACCGGTTGGCTCCGGCACCGAAAAATTAAAATGAGATGAAGCTACAGGATTTACAGAACTAAATAGTGCAGAATATTTATCGCACCAGCCGGCGTAATACACCAACCTGTCAATGCTCTGTAACACTTCTGTTTCTGCAGCTTTTGCTGTAAGACCTTGTAAAACCAGTTCTTCTACAAATTGTGCTTTTCTACCTTCCAGCATTTCGGCAATACGGTATAAAATTTGACTACGGTTAAAAGCTGTTTTTCCGCTCCAACCTGCAAATGCAGACCGGGCTGCAACAACAGCATTTCTAAAGTCTTTGCGGGACGATAAACACACGTTGGCAACAGTATCGCCTTTTTTATTTAAGAGGGCGTAATAACGTCCGCTCTCGGTGCGAGGGAATTGTCCGCCAATATATATTTTGTAAGTTTTTAAAACGTTTAATCGTGCCATGATCATTTAAATATAGAATTGTAAAGATAAGCTATTTTCTAAACACTCAATAAAAGGTACCAGATATAGGGTGAAATTACCAAACCACTCTTCCCTGCATGATTCTAATATAAATTTCATATATTTAATTAAAATATATGCCATGAAAAAATTATTATTAAGCGCGTTATTAATTCCATTTATAGCTTTTAGCCAGGTGCCCAATATGCTTAAAGATCTAACTCCCGGAAGTACTGGGTCTAGCAATATCGGGAAATTTTCAGTTCTCTCGAATAACGATGTTATTTTTTCAGTTTCTAGCCCAAGTGCAACTGCGGGTTTGTGGAAAACAGATGGATCAACCTCCGGAACAAATAAGTATAAATCGGTAACCCCTTATATTCCTTTTATAGATTATGCAAACAAAAAGTTTTTTCTTGCAAATACACCCGGCTATATTCTTTGGAAAACTGATGGAACAACACTAGGTACAGACTCCATAGCAGCACCAAATTTAACCGGCGCGTTATATTTTACAATTTGTAATAATATACTCTACTTTTTAGGTTCGACAGCAGCTGAAGGGAATGAATTATGGAGAACAGATGGAACTACTGCGGGAACTTATATTGTAAAAGATATTTGGCCTGGAACAAATTATGGATTATCGAATGGTTTCGGTGGTTTTTTTGTTTATAATAACGAGTTATATTTTAGAGCCAATGATGGCATTAGTGGCGAAGAATTATGGAAATCAGACGGAACAAGCGCAGGTACAACTTTATTAAAGGATATTAATGTTGGCTCAAATGCTTCTAATATTTCAGCTATTAGGGTTGGAAACAATGGTGTTTATTTTGTGGCAAATGACGGTGTAGTGGGTTCTGAACCTTGGTTTACAAGCGGTACAACTGCAGGTACAAATTTAATTTACGATTTAAATGTTGGTCCGAATAGTAGTTTTGCTTCTCCACAGTTATTTATTTCAAATAATAGTTATTTTACGTATGGGCAAAGTATAATTAAATCGAGCGGAACAACCGCAAGCACAAGTTCAATTACCATTAGTCAAACAACCATAAGCCCACTTTATTTATTTAATAATAAATTACATTATGTTGCAAAAGTTTCCGCGCCTCAATCAGACACCTTTAAATTAAAATCCATTGACCTAAATTTAGCAAATCTTCAAACTATAAAATCCTTTTCTGTAAGCAACTTTTTATCACCAAATAAAGCAATATTCAATCAAACTGTAAATTCTAAAATGATAATTACACTTTGGGGAAATACAAATTTAATGCCTAATTTTTTAATTATAACTAATGGTAATTTAGGCAACGGCAAAATCTTTGCTAACCCTTGCCAAGGGGCTGATTATACAAATGGTTACTCAATAGCGTTTGACTCAATAAACAAAAAATTATATTATCCAACCAGTTATATTACAACAAATGGCATTGAACCAGGATATATTGATATCCAAAACGACACAATAATTCAAATAAAAGACATAACAGCCGGTAGCGCTAGTTCGTATATTTTTGGTCCTGCAACTATATGGTCTTTTAAACTTTATAAATTAAATAACAAAAATTATTTCATCGCAAAAAATCCTTCCACAGGTGAAGAAATCTATGAAACTGATTTTACTACTGCTGGAACATATTTATTGAAAGACATTTATCCAGGTAACTCATCATTTATGAATCCGGGCACTCCTAGCGCTGCAGAATATTCGTATGGTTTATTGGGAGGAATTGTTACGCCAAATAATATTTTCTTTGCGGCCAATGATGGCGTAAATGGTTTAGAATTGTGGAGTTTTATAAATTCCCCTAATGGTATAAATGAAAATAAACAGCCTGAGTTTAATTTATCTTTATTTCCAAATCCTGCAAAAGATAGCTTTACAGTAAAAGCAGATGTTGCTATTAACTCTTTAATTGTAACAGATGTTCTTGGAAAAACTATTAAAGAAATTACAGTCGCAGGACAATCGGAAATTATAATTAATACCAACGACCTGCAAACAGGAATTTATTTTGTGACAATTAAAACGAATAAAGGTACCGTTACTAAAAAAGTAATTAAAGATTAAAACGGCACAAAAGTTACCCCAAACATAAAGTTAAAGCGTTGGCTTGGGTAGCGGTCCCAGCGGTAATAGCGTTGGTTGGCAATGTTGTTTAACTGTACAAAAAAGCTTAACATTTTACTGTAGCGGTATTCTGCCCCCAGGTTAATATCCGCCCAGCCTTTTAATTGTTTTGATATTGGCACATATACACCGCTTGTATCTTGCGTTTGTGTAAGCGCCCATTGTTGTCCAACAAAGAACAGGTCAGCCTTAATAATAATTTTACTTTGTAAATTATATGTTCCCGAAAAAGTAAGATCATAATCGGGTTTTTGATAAGCGCGCTCCAAATTTTTAGTTTTGTACAAATAATAATTTCCTTTGGCGATTATATTTAATTTTTCTTTTAACTGATATTTTAATTGTCCGCTAACAGTTAACAAAGTTGTATTATCATACACAATATTAAAGCGGTTGTAAATTTGATTCGTACCACTATAATCAATTACAAAAAATTGAAGGCTGTCGTATTGCGCGTAACTTACCTTTGCATCGTAAGAGGTTTTACTGCTTAAATTTCCTCTTAAGCCAACAAATGCATTGTATTTATTATTTGTATTACTGTAATACAAAGTTGTATCAACAAATGGATTTTCTTTACTCAACGTTCTGAAACTATTTTTTATTAAACCACCGGTTACACCGGCATATGGAATGATCATGTTCTCATACACATTATAAAACACATTTAATTTTGGGAAAAAATAAAAGCGCGTTTTGTCTTTAAAATTATCGAGAGTTCCTGTCAGACCAATATCCGCGTGCCATTTGCTGCCACCGGCTTCAAAGGATGGATTGATACTTACAATGAGATCATTTATAGTATCGTTGGATTGTTTATGGTTATAAAAATCGGTAAGCAAGTTTACATTTAATTTTTCTTTATTAATGTACATGCTTCCATTAGCATTGAACTTGATATTGTTCTCCGTTTCACGATATAAATTTTGCAAATTATAATAACTTAAACCGATATCATGATTGATCTTTGAACTATCTGTATAATGACTCACCAATCTTAGTTTAGGCTGAATGAATTGGTAACGCTGACGTGTAAAATCATTCTCCAATTTGTTTAAACTGGTATCGTAACCATAATAATGCACCACGTTGCGCTCGTAATTAAAATCGCCCGACAAAGTATGCTTCTTATAAAACTGTTTTGCAAATAGGTTTATTTCATTATCGCTGTAGCCTCCATAACCAACGCCTTCTAAATGAGGAGTTCCTGAAAAATGCTTAAGGTGTGCGCCATAATTAGTTTCGCGCGAACGTGTGTTACCTATCCAGAATTCACCGTAAGGCATATTGTAAATTGGCCCGTAACCAACTTTTAATAAAGAATGATACAATTTATTTAAAGGCTCGTTCTGTAATTTTGCCTGTACAATGGGTTGCACCTGGTATTTTGGAAATAATGGAACAGAAGTGATACCATATTTAAGATCCTTAATACGTTTAACGGTATCTTTTATTTCGGGAACATCAGAAAATTTTAAAGCATCTTTTATAGTAGGTTGAAATTCGCTTTGCGCCTGGTAATTAAGATCGTTTATGCCGTTTTGCGTTTGTGCCATAACAGCAACAGTATAACCTAATATTATCAAAAGAATTAAGGCCCATTCCAATTGTTTTTTACGGCGCTTGTCAAGAAACTCTTTTTTCTTATTTGTTTTGCTTTCTGGTATGTCTAATACACTCATTGCTTAATTTGGTTGCTTGGTAGTTGTACTATCTTTTGGTGTAGTTGCACCTTCCGCCTCAAATTTTATCTCCTGCATAATATCATCATCTTTATGCGTTTGATTAAATTGCACTTTCATATCGTCATACGAGATTTTTTTCTCTGCCGCTTCTTTTGCCGCTTGCTTCGCCTTTAAAATTTCCAAACGCTTATTGGCCTCATCCAAATATTCTTGTTTCGCTTTGCTTTCAATTAAACTTTCAAGAATAACCTGCGCATCAGCATCGTCGCCTTTTTCAATGTAAGCATCTGCTAATAGCAACATACCTTTATTGTTCCAGTCGTCGTTACTATATTCATAACTCACCAGTTTATTAATTGTTTTTTCAACTTCTTTGTAATCCTTTTTAGTGAACTGGATCTTCGCAATGTGATAATAAGCCTCGGCACCGGTTACATTTTTAGAAGCTTTGGTCATGGACTTAAATTCGAGCATAGCATCATCATAACGCCCAGTTTCGTACAGCGATTTTGCTTTTATGTATTTTGCTTCGGTAGTTTGCTGTGGCGTTAATTTTTCCATCGCCAAAACTTTTGTACATTCTGTTAAAGCAGTTTCAAATTGATTCAGATAAAATGAGCAACGCATAGCTCCCAATTTTGCCAAACTTTTATTTACAGGTGATTCAGCCATTTCCTGCATTTGTAAATACAACGGTAATGCTTCCTGGTATTTTTTATCTTTATAATATAGATAAGATGCTTTTGTAAGCGATACCTCTGTATAAAGTCCTCTTGGTTTTTGGATCACAAACAAATAACCTGGTAAGGCTAACTCAAATAAACTTTTATTGTACGCGCATTCTGAAAAACTAAATTGCGCCTCATTAATATATTTACCATTGGGGAATTTTTTAATATAAGCTTCCCATTTAGCCATGGCCGACTCACAATCTTTTTGTGTATAGTATGCATCGTACGCAGCTATATAAGTAGCTTTCTCGACTTGGTTCTCAGATAAAGGATTGCCAAGTGCGGCAAAATATTTTTCCATTTCATCTATCTTCCCTTTCTCAGTAAATATTTTTTTAATTACTTCCAATGCCTCTTTTGCCGCGTCGCTTTTCGAATCATACTTTACGAACTTGTCAAAATATTCATACGCCTTGTCATCCTGTTTGCGCTCGTAATAAATATTTCCCAACTGCGCGTTTGCATTTGATGTGAAAGATGAATTTGGATAATTCTTCAGGATCTTGTTATAATACACAATAGCATTCTCTTGATCTTTTATGTTGTTGTAATAGGTGTCGGCAATTTCGTTTAGTGCGGCACTTAAATAATTGGAACCCGGATAACGACTTTCGATCTTTTTTAGTTCCGAAACTTTCTCCGTAAAATTTTTATTTAAACCATCGCATAATGCTTTTTGGTATAAACAATAATCAACATCAAGTTTATTTTTTGCAATTGCTATTTTGTAATTATCAGATGCCTGCGCAAAATCGCGATTCATAAAATAACTATCACCAACACGTATATAAGCATCGGTTATTTTATTTTCATCAAATACTTCTTTGGTCAATAAAAATTTGCGGAAAGAAATATTCGCATTCGTAAAATCATCTTTTTCTTTTCTTTGGAAATAAGAATAGCCTAAAGCATAATTACTAAGATCATACTCCTTTAATTGAGCCACACCGTCCATAACCTGGAATTTTTTCCAAACGTCGATAGAAGTTGTATAATCCTTTCTGATGTAAGAGATCTCGCCTAACCAATATTGGTTCAAGGCATTTAACTTAAGATCTGTATTTTGCTGTAGCGATTTTTTAAATTGTTTCTCAGCATTATCCAATGCGTTATTATTAAAAAATTCAACACCATTAAAATAAATTAATTTTTGATAGGTCACTTTTAAAATAGGATCGATGCTACCTAGCGCCTCGATACTTTTAATGGCCATGTCGTAATTTTTTGTAGTAGAATACACATTGATCAAAAAGTTATAACATTCATCTTTCCTTGGCGAAGACGGATACTCTTTTAAATACTTACTAAAGGCTTTCACCGCTTCGTTAAAAGGAGAAAAATCCAATTCGTAACTCAACTTTGCAAACGCAAACAAAGCATCTTCTGTAATTTTTTTATCAAGGTTTAATTGGTAAGCGCTGTAGTATGCATTTTTAGCTTTTATCTTTTCGCCGAGTTTTAAATAACAATCGGCCATGTGGTACCAGGCATTTTGCGCTAATGAATCTTTATCTACTGTTACTTTTTCAAAATTAATTACCGCATTAGCACAATCGTTTATCTTGTAATAACAATAAGCCAAAGCATAATTACCTTGCGAATTTCCAGAGGAAAGATTTGTTTTCTTTAAATAAGTTAAAGCGTTATTATAATCCTTTAAATTAAAATAACTTTCTCCTATCATCCTGTTTATCTCATCTTCTTTTTGAATGTTGGTGCTATCATCCAATAAAGCAGGAGCTTCTTTTACAACCTTATCGAATTTTCCCTGGATAAAATAAATTTGAGTGATATAGTAAGGCACAACGCTTCCAAAAGTTTCGTTGCCAACTAATTTATTAAATCCCTGTAAAGCTATTTCGTAATTTTTTTCTTTGTAAGCTATATGCGAGTAATAATAGTTGGCAGGCGAAGCATATTTGTTATCCACATCTTTTATTTCGTAAAAATCAGTTTTTGCTTTCTCATCCTGACCAATATCTAAATTGCTATAGCCGCGTTTAAAATAAAACTCCGCTAATTGATCTTTGTCTAGTTTGTAAATATCCACTTTCTCGAAAAATTCAATTGTTTCTTTATACTTTTTCTTCCTGAAGTTTGATTTTCCCAGGTAAAAATGGGCATTATTGATCTTGTTACTCTCCGGATACTTTTCAGCGAATTGCTTCATCTGCCATTCACCATCCTTGTTAAACAGTTCAATAGCGCAGGCCGCAGCATAATAAATTGCATCTGTTTTTAAAATTTTTGATGTGCTTACAGCGGTATATTCGTTAAAACTTTTTTGCGATTGCACGAATTGCTTTTTATCAAAAAGGTCTAAACCCTGCTTGTACAGGGCATCCTTGTCGGTAAAGAACGCGGTTTTTTGTGCCGGGAGCGTGGTACTGAAAAATATAAAGAGTGCCAGGGCACTTATTTTTTTTATGTGCTTCATTAAAAATTAAATTGCCAAAATTTTGTCACACTAAATTTACCTTCCTTAGAGCTACACTTTGATGCAGTGCATATGCAGTTATTAACCCTTACGTGTTGATATTGGAATAACTCTATTCAGAATAAAAGTTACAATAGATTTAACTTAGAAGTTTATTTCAACTATGAGCGAATTGATAAAGTTTGATAATGTAACTATATTTCAGGATGAGCGCCCTGTGGTTGGGAATTTAACTGTTGAAGTAAAGAAAGGCGAGTTTGTTTATTTGCTTGGTAAAACAGGAAGCGGCAAGAGTAGTTTTTTAAAAACCATTTACGGCGATTTAACATTAAATAACGGCACAGCCAAGGTTTGCGGCTTTATACTTAATGATCTTAAACAAAAAGAAATTCCGTTTTTGAGACGAAGATTGGGAATTGTTTTCCAGGATTTTCAATTACTTGGCGATAGAAGTGTTTATGAGAATTTGAAATTTGTAATGAAAGCAACCGGTTGGAAAGAAGAAGCAAAAATTAAAGAACGTGTGTTGGATGTGCTTAAAAAAGTAAATTTAGACGGCAAAGAAAATAAAATGCCACACGAGCTTTCCGGTGGAGAGCAGCAAAGGGTAAGCATTGCACGTGCCCTGGTAAATAATCCGGAAATAATTTTAGCCGATGAGCCAACCGGAAATTTAGATCCTGAAACTTCTGAAGAAATTTTAGTGCTTTTAAAACAATTGAGCGAAAGTGGTTGCGCCGTGTTATTTGCTACGCATGATATGCTGGTGTACAATAAATTTAAATCGCGCACATTATTGTTCGAGAACGGAAAAGTGATAGAGAAGAATTAGGCCTCATTTTTTCAACGATATTTGTTTTACAAGATCTCTTTATGCAATTTACAACTGCCGGCAGTCCTAAACGTCTGCATTTTTCAAAGAATTTATTCTTAAAGATCTGTCTAGGACTATTCTTATGCCTATGGATATTTACTTTAGTTAAAACCAGCAATCTTGGCAATTGGTTCATTGAGAATAGCCTCGTATTTATTTTTCTTGGCGGCTTAATTCTTAGTTACAAAAAATTCCAGTTCAGTAATTTAAGTTATTTACTTATTACTGTTTATTTGTGTTTGCACATTTATGGTGCCATGCACACTTATGCGTTAAACCCTTTCGGTTTTTGGTTGCAGGAAACTTTTCATTTGGCGCGCAACCATTACGATCGCATTGTGCATTTTAGTTTTGGCTTTTTACTGGCTTACCCTATGCGTGATTATTTTAAGAATTGGTTTGAATGGCCAAATTGGGTGTGTTGGGTGCTGCCCTGCGAAATTACCCTCTCGTTTGGCGGCATGTATGAATTAATAGAATATGCAGTAGCCGATATCTTTTTTCCAAGCATGGGTGGTGATTATCTTGGCTCCCAAGGCGATATATGGGACGCTCAAAAAGATATGGGACTGGCCTTTGTTGGAGCAATTTTAATTATGTTGATTGTTTTTACTTTAAAAAAGGTGTTTGGGAAATAATTTAACCACAGAGAACACAGAGGTTTTTCACATAAGCCACAAAGAAATATCAGTGGCTATCTGCCCAATCAGCGTCATCAGCGTTCCATCACGTGACAAAAACCTCAAAAATCTTACATCTGTATCTTTTTAAAAGAAGTCAGTTTTTAAAACACTTCATCTATGCTGAAATTTGTGTTGTAATAGTATATTAACGCATAAATTTTAGAAGATGAAAAATACAACGAAAAAAATAGCGCTTACTTTATTAAGCACATTGTTTATTATAGGAAATTATTTTGGTAACGGAAAAACAACCGACACATCCTGCCTGCAATTAAGTGGCAAGGTGTTGAAACTAAAAACAACTTCTTCAAATTCTTACACAGTTGCATTAATGCGCGACCATAAAGTGGTAGAAACTAAAATAATTAAAGGGAACAGGGAATTTAAATTTACCCTTAAAAAAAATAAATTTTACACTATACAGATTTTAAAAGAAGGTTATGTGCCGCGTACTGTGAGTATAGACACGAAATTGGCAGAAGAACATGATGGTTTATATCGTTTTGCTTTTGACACTGAATTAATTGATGAGTCGGAAGCTAAGAATCTAAACAAAAAAGCGCTTGATTTGCCTATAGCGCATATTTCTTTTAACCCTAAAAAAAGATGGTTCACGTATAATGAAGAATATACAAAACAGGTAAAGAAAAATATTTACAGTGGACATGTGCAGTTAAATAAATAAATTAAACATTAAATTCCTTTACACCTTGTTCCAATAAATTCTTTAAACTATTCAGTACTTTTTTCCAATTCCGCTCTGAGTGCTCTTTCATTTTTTCATTCGGAATATTTTCCTGACTAATGGTAAGGTTGGTCTTGCCATTTTCGCTCGACAGAAAATAAGATATGTTAACATAATTTTCTGGCGTATCTTCAATGCCTGACATTGAGCTCCAGTAGTTATATTGCAACATTTTATTTGTCTCGAAGCGTAAAACTATTCCCTTGTCCTCGTATGATCTTCCTTCCCATTCTCCCTTAAATACTATTGATCCGCCAATTCTCCAATCGGTAATGGTATCTGTGCCAAAAAAGTATTGTTTAATTATTTCCGCTTTTGTTAAGGCTTCCCAAACATCTGATATCGGCCTATTAATAACCGTGCTTACTTTTACTGATATTTCGCTTTTCATGACAGTGCTTTTATTATTTACACTCAAAAAATCATGCCAATGGCATTACATGGAAAACGAAGAGTTTTATTGTTTTGTTGCATATAAATGCCCAAAAATATCCTCAGGTATCAACTCAAATAACAAAAAATAACAACTAGGCCAGATCAGCAAAGTACGCCTCAGTCTTTTTAAAGTACACAAGGCCAATTATAAAAACGCCAAGAGATGACGTAATACTTACAAGATCGGTTTCCCAATTAATTGCACCATTGGTTATACCCGCCCTGAAAATATCCAAAGGTGCCGTCATAGGGTTTAAAGCCAGCAGACCTTTTAAATAAACATTTTGTGTAATATTGGTAGGATAAATTACCGGCGTAATAAATAAAAGAAACTGTACTAAAAAAGGAATGATGTAACGCACATCACGGTACTTTACATTTAACGCGGCAAGAAACGAGCCGGCCCCAAAAGCTGCAATACAGGTTAAAATAACAGCAAGTGGAAAATAGATCAATCCGCTCCACGAAAAAGGAACGTCTTTACAAAAACAATAAACAATAAATACTGCAAAGGCCATAAAAAAATCAAACACGCCAACAAGCACAGCTGATATTGGAATTATTAAACGTGGGAAATATATCTTTTTTATGATGTTAGCATTTGACACCATGCTATTTCCGGCGTTATTTATGCCTGAAGAAAAAATACCCCAAAGCACTAAACCGCTCAACGCAAACATTTCGTAAGGTAAAGGAAGTTGTGTGTAGCTGCTGATTGCCTTTCCTAAAAAGAAAGAAAACAATAAGGCCATTATTAGAGGTTGCAATACTGCCCACAAAAAACCTAAAACAGTTTGTTTATATTTTACTTTAATATCGCGCAGGGTAAAAAAATAAAACAGCTCACGGTATTCCCACAGTTCGTTTAAACCAAGGCTGAATTTTTTTTGAGGTTTTATTTCAAATTCCATTTATGTAAAAATAGTGATTTGAATTAACTATTCAATTTTTTTAAGCGGGATATAACCTAAATGTATTTGATCTTCGGGCTTATCATTTTCTTGGGCTACAATTAATGAGTAACGCTCTCTGAAAAAATCGGGTAATATATCTTTAACATTATAAATATCATCTACATCTACACCATATTTTTCATCCACGTGCGATGGCGCACCCTTAAAGCCAATGTGTTTGTAAAAAGCTGTTTGTTTTGAACGTTGTATGGCTTCACCGGAAGAATTTGCAACGGCCAGCATTTTATAATGAAGTTCTTCAAACTCATCAGGTTTATAACCTCCCAGATTTAAAAAAAATAATTTCGCTTCCTGCTTTTTTTCGTTCTGTTTTTGTACAACGCGTATATTATAACCGTTGACGCTTGACACCTCTCGCCAGGCATCAAGGTGAAACGTACTTTTTATTTCCGGCCAAAATAATTTAATGTGCGGAATAAGCTCTTTAAGAGAATGGCCAATTCCGAAAAAAATATCATGCTGCTCGGTTAATCTGCCTTTAGGTCTGCCGCCTATCAACAGCATATATAATTTTAATTCGTTCATTAATAATTACAAACAGATCATGAAACTACCGCTAAACGCTCTTTTCCAAAATCAAGGATCTTGTCGATGAACTCATATGGCTTATAATTATTGATTGCCGCCTGGTGAAAGATACAGGTAGCAGGCGTCATGCCTGGTAACGAATTAACTTCAATAAAAATTATTTCGGCTCTGCAATCATCAAAAACTCTTACAAAAGCATCAATCCTGCAATAACCTGTAACACCCAATGCTTTTGCTGCACCACCTAAAGCGGCCTTTACTTGCTCACTAACTTTTTGCCTGTCTTTAGCATCTTTTGCGTAACGTGCCGGTGTAATATTCTGGCCTTGTCCTGCTAAGAATTTTTCTTCGAGACTTAAAATTTCTCCATCGGCTAAAGCTTCTGATGCTTCAAACACTTCGTATTCTATTTCGCCTTTTTTATTTAGTTTGGTAAGCATACCACCTGTTACTTCTAAAAAATGGGTTGCGTTTTTTTTGCTTATCAATTCTTCAACCAAAACAACCTGTTTTTGTGGGAATTCTTCTTTTGGTTTAATATGTAATGTTTCTGCCGCCTGCGAGTCAAACTCTTCTGTAGTACGAAAGATCAATTTACAAAAGGCTTCAAACTCGGCCGGTGTTTTTATTTTCTTCACCGCACTACTGCAACCATCATCTACAGGTTTTGCAATAAAAGGATATTTAATGCGGTCCTTTAAAATTTCTACGATTTTGTTTTTGTCTTTTGCCCATTCATCCTTTGAAATTAAAATATGATCGGCAATAAGAAAACCGTTATTCTTTAAAATTTCGTTGGTGCGATATTTATCAATGGTAATAGAAGAGCTTTCTTTATTTGAACCGTTATACGGTAAATTTATCTTATCCAACTCTTCCTGTATAGCACCATCTTCGCCCGGCCTGCCGTGCAAGGCAATAAACACCTCATCAGCTTTTTGTTTTAACGATGCGTAATTTAATTTCTCAGGTTCTGCTGTGTGATTTGCTGAAGCGTATTTATGCGTAATGGCTTGGCACTCCTGCATAATACTTTTTATAACAGCATGGACCTTAAAATTCTCCACTTTTTCTTTTATATCGTCAGCATTGTCCTTCAGCAATAAATTAATGGGCACATGATACATTTGATGCTGCTGCGAATTACCGGTTAAAAAAACGGGAAAGGGTGCGTATTTTTCTGAGGATGCTAATTTTTCAAATACATTTCTTCCGCTTTCCACTGAAATATGACGTTCTGACGAATAGCCTCCCAGCACAACCGCTACGCGTGTTTTGTTACTTGTAGCATTTTTGTCTTTATCAATTTGCGCATCTAGTAACTCTAATAAATGCCTATACTTCACATTTCCCTTTGATTGGATCAAACGTTTTGCAAGTGAGGTGCGAATAATAAAAGTTAAGAATTGTGATGGGTTCAACCCGATCTCTGCTGCCTGGTGAAAAAAGAACGACGAGGGCATCATGCCGCTTGTTGTATTTGGATCGTTCAAAAATATTTTTCCGTCGGTACTTAAAAAACCATCGATACGCGCGTAAACGTCAAAATGTAATTCGTAAAATAATTTTTCGCAATCTTTTCGTATCGCTTCAATTTGCGCATCAGGCAGATCAATAGGTGTTATCTTTCTTGAAAGCCCCGGTAAATATTTACTACGATAATCAAATAATTCTTTTCCTTTTTTTACTTCGGTGGGCGGCAATGCAATTGCTTTTCCTTCTTCATCTTCCAACACAATACAACTAAATTCTTTACCTTCAATAAAACCTTCTACCAACACAGTACTTTCGCCATCAATACTTTCTATAATAAAACCATCTGTTTTTAAATTGGTATTTAAAAATTCTATTAATTTATTTGGATCATAAATTACCGGCGCATTTAATTCTTTTGGATAACTAATAACAACCGGCATTCCCATACCCTCACGGATATCTGTCAGAGTTTTTACATAATTAAATTTTTCTTCATCACTAAAGCCCTGCCATTCTTTTGCATCAACCCAACGAGTGAATAATGCTTTTTCTACTGCACTCATAAATTCAAAATCGTTAGGCTCGTTTAAAATACTTACGCCAATACTTGAACCCTGGTTTGCAGGTTTAACTACGCAAGGAAAACCAATAAGCTCTACAACTTTTTTAAGAGATGTTTTTGATTTTCCGTCTATCCAATCCTGTCTGTTGATGGTAAGATATTTTGGGCTATTAAATCCTTTGCTTACCATCATTTCTTTTTGCACCGCTTTATCAATACCAATAGCAGAAGCTAAAATTCCTGAGCCACTATACGGTATTTGATAATATTCAAATAAACCTTGTATGCGACCATCTTCACCATAAGGACCATGAAGACATAAAAAAGCGAAATCAATTTTTGTTTTAAGATCAGTAGGTGATAATTTTTTTCCAATCTTTTGTATCAATGCATTTTGCTGTTCTACATTAAGATCGCCTAAATTCTCAGCGTATAATTGAAAGCGCGAATTGTTTGGTAAAAATTCGACCGGCGGATAAAAATCGCGAATAGTGCCTTTGTAAATATATTCCCAATTCAGTTCAATAAAATTTCCAAAGCTGTCAACAAAAACAGGAACGGCTTCAAATAAAAATTTATTTAAATTATCGTAAACAGTTCTTCCACCTGCAAAAGAAATTTCGCGCTCTTTACTTTGCCCGCCAAAAATGATACCGATTTTTATTTTATTTGCCATATCTAAAATTAACTACAAAGGTCTATATTATTCAAAAGTATAAGAAAGCACGAGTTTTAAAACAACCGAATTTGGATTTAATTAACATTCGTATGTAAATACCGGAATTGCCCACGCGACCGTCTATCAAACGAAAACAGAATTCTAAAAGCCATCCAGTCGGTGTTTATATAAAGAATTGGCGGTAAAGCCATCCTATTTGTCGGTAAACAAAGACCCATGTTTCGCGCTTACCATTCACATAAATTTAAAAATAGTTTGAAGCTTTATGCTTAATTTTACTGCCTATGTTAATACGGATATTAATTTTTTCAACGCTCATCATTCTTATAGAGGTATATTTTTTACAAGCTGTAAAAACATTTGTACAGGATTTTAGTCAAGGAAAAAAAACGGTATTACTTTATACTACTTATGCCATAGCTTGTGTAAGTATTTTAATGGCAATTGTAGCAGTGGTATATCCGCCACCAAACTGGACACCTTTTTTTCGTTTTCTTTCTTCTATTTTGATCATTGTTGTATTATGCAAATTAATTGGTTGTACGTTTTTATTGATAGATGACATTATCCGTTTGTTCAGATGGATATTTTCTTTTTTTAAAGCTAAGCCTGAACAAGCCGTTGAAGCAGCGGCAGGTATTAGTCGTTTAAAATTTTTAAGTCAAATTGCTATTACGTTTACAGTTGTACCTGCCATTGGTTTTATTTACGGTATGGTAAGTGGCGCCTATAAATACCGTGTACATAAAGTTAAATTACCTTCTTCAAATATTCCAAAAGAATTTGATGGGTTTAAAATTGTTCAGCTTTCTGATATTCACACCGGTTCTTTTTTAAATGAAGATGGATTAAAAAAAGCATTTGAGATAGTAGCAGAACAAAATGCCGACCTGATCTTATTTACAGGTGATCTTGTAAATAATGAAGCTAAAGAATTAGAAGGCTATGAACATTTATTTAAAAGTCTGAAAGCGCCGCATGGCGTGTTCTCTGTTTTGGGAAATCATGATTATGGCGATTATGTGCAATGGGATAGCAAAGAAGCAAAACGCGAAAATTTAGAAAGATTAAAAGCCAAGCAAAAAGATTTTGGCTGGACGTTGTTGATGAATGAGCATGTGCCCATTGAAAAAAATGGCGCTCAAATTGGATTACTAGGTATTGAGAACTGGGGAGGCAATATGCGTTTTCCGCGTTATGGTAAAATGAAAGAGGCTTATGATGGTGCAGAGAAATATCCATTTAAAATATTAATGAGTCACGATCCCAGTCATTGGGATATGCAGGTAGTTTTAGAATACCCGGAAATTGATCTTACATTAAGCGGACATACGCACGGTATGCAATTGGGTATTGAGATCCCTGGATTTAAATGGAGCCCTATAAAATATATGTATAAGAACTGGGCAGGTTTATACAAACAGGATAAACAAATGTTATACGTAAACCGCGGCCTTGGCTTTTTAGGTTATCCCGGCCGTTTGGGTATTTGGCCCGAGATAACGGTTATTGAGTTGCAATCTGTTTAAGTTTTTGCCACGAATTTCACAAATTCCTCAAATAATTTTTTTAATTGTTACTCATTAGTTTCAATTCGTGTAATTGGTGGCTAATAATTATATTTGAAAAATGTTATCCTTCAAATCCATCATTCAAAAATTTTCGAGTAAGGGCGAAAAAACCGGCTGGACCTTTGTTGATATTCCACAGGATATTTTATTGAAGTTAAAGCGGCCTGATAAAAAAGAATTTCGTGTTAAAGGAATTATAGATGATGTGAAGTTTGATCGCATGGCCACTTACCCTATTGGTGAAGGAAATTATATTATTGCCATTAATGCCGAGCTGCGAAAAAAATTAGGAAAAAAAGAAGGCGCCATGGTTTCTTTAAAAATAGAATTGGATAAAAGCGCGCCGCTTCAATCTGAAGAATTAATTGAAGCGTTAAACGACGATAAGATCGCTAAAAAACAATTTGATTCGTTATTATTATCGCATCGAAATTATTTTCACCGTTATGTTTATACCGCCAAAGGAATTGATACCAAAGCGGGGCGAATTGTAAATATCATAAACGCCATGTATAAAAAACAAGATTTTGGCGAGATGATAAGAAGCCAGAAAAAGAAATAGATTTTATTTTTTATTCTCGTCCAAAGTAAACTTCCATTCTTTGGCAAATTTCATTTGAGCTGCCTGAATTTTATTATAGGCATTATCGTAATCTGCATCAAACTTAGTGGCAATTTCAGTGATCTTATCCAGATCCTGTTGTGTGATTTGCATACTGTCTTTAGACATGATCTCAACCATTTGTGTTCCTTCAACTGTTGCAATTGAATGTAAGGTTGTAAAATAATCTTTAGCCACATCAATAAATTCTTTCTTGTCTGCAAAGGGGCCAATTTTTTTACTTGCCTCTAAACTCGTAGTTGCTTTATCAACAAATAATTTGTGGCTTATTTTTAGTGAGTCAATATTATGTCCATCTATCTGATCTAAAAATAAAGTATGCTCTATTGTTAATCCATCAATAATACCCGTAATATTATCATTATAAGTGATGGCTTCGTTTTGAGTTGGTCCACAAGAAACCAAAATAGTTAATAAAAATGCACTTGCAAAAAGGGATAATTTTTTCATGTTTGATCTTGTTACTAAAAAAATGATCCGCACTGTGGCGGATCATTTTTAAATTATTTATTTTTTTTAATTCTAGTATCTGTATGCGTCGCCTTTAAATGGCCCTTCAACTTTCACGCCAATATAATCAGCCTGATCTTTGTTTAAAGTATCTAACTCAACACCAATTTTACCTAAGTGTAAACGGGCCACTTTCTCATCTAAAATTTTTGGTAACACGTAAACTTTTTTCTCGTAAGCTGCAGTGTTTGTCCATAATTCTAATTGCGCTAAAGTTTGATTTGTAAATGAATTACTCATTACAAAACTTGGGTGTCCTGTAGCACAACCTAAGTTAACCAAACGGCCTTCAGCTAAAACAATAATGTTTTTTCCTTTAATGGTGTATTGATCAACTTGTGGTTTAATGGTGTCCTTAGTATCACCATAAGTTTTGTTTAACCAAGCCATATCAATTTCAGTATCAAAGTGGCCAATGTTACAAACAATAGCACCATGCTTCATTGATTCGAAATGACGACCAACAATAATATCTTTATTACCTGTAGTTGTAACTAATATATCTGCAATTTTTGCAGCGTTATCCATTTTCATTACCTGGTAACCATCCATTGCTGCTTGTAAAGCACAAATAGGATCAATTTCAGTTACAATAACACGAACACCTTGCGATGAAAGTGATTGAGCTGAACCTTTACCAACATCGCCATAACCAGCAACAACAGCAATTTTACCAGCCATCATAATATCAGTAGCTCTGCGGATAGCATCTACTAAAGATTCGCGACAACCGTATTTATTATCGAATTTAGATTTAGTAACCGAGTCATTTACGTTAATAGCCGGTAACATTAAAGTGCCTTTTGCCATACGCTCATATAAACGGTGAACACCTGTAGTTGTTTCTTCAGATAAACCTTTAATGCCAGCTGCTAATTCAGGATATTGATCAAATACCATGTTTGTTAAGTCGCCACCATCATCTAAGATCATATTTAAAGGTTTGCGATCTTCGCCAAACCATAAAGTTTGTTCGATACACCAGTCAAATTCCTCTGCTGTCATGCCCTTCCAGGCATAAACCTGGATACCAGCTGCTGCAATTGCTGCCGCTGCGTGATCTTGAGTTGAGAATATATTACATGAACTCCAGGTAACCTCTGCACCTAAAGCAGTTAATGTTTCAATTAAAACTGCTGTTTGAATGGTCATGTGCAGACATCCTGCAATACGAGCACCTTTTAATGGTTGAGATTTGCCGTATTCGGCACGCAATGCCATTAAGCCCGGCATTTCTTCTTCGGCTAATTTAATTTCTTTACGACCCCACTCTGCTAAAGACATATCTTTAACTTTGCTTTTTACGTACTTTGTTGCTGTAACTGGCATATTATTTATGTTTTTAATTATTAATTTTTTAAGGAATACAAAGATAAGTCATAAGTTTGTAATTCTCAACTAATTATTTGTGATTAACATAAGAAATATAAGCCCTTTTATTACTCTTGGAGTTCTTGATCTTAACGAATTTGCATCTAACCGTTTAGAAATGCCAAAACGAGAACTGGAGAAGGCCGGCAGCCAATTTTTATTGAAACAAATGTTAAAAACAGAAGCTTTTGAGCTTAATTATACAGCAGAGAATAAGCCTTTTTTAAAAGCAAGAACAGAGCATATTTCTATTTCGCATTCGTACGATAAACTGGCTATTATTATTAATGAAAAAGAGAATACCGGCATTGATATTGAACTAATAAGGGATAAAGTTCTAAAGATCCAACATAAGTTTTTAAACCAACCTGAAATAGAATTCACAAAAAATAATGTAGAAAAATTAATTACCATTTGGGCGGCTAAAGAGGCCATGTATAAGGTCTATGGTTTAAAAGAACTGGACTTTAAACTAAATTTATTTGTGGAGGAGTTTGATGGCGCTGTTATTTTTGGTAAAATTGATATTGGAAGTTTTAAAAAGCGCTACCAATTAGTGTGCGAAAATGTGGATAATTACAAAATGGTATACGTTTTAAATGAAGTTTAAAGAACTAATAAAAAAACTGGGCTCTTCTAAAAAGCCTTTATTGGCGGTACTTATAGACCCCGATAAATTTAACCCTGTGTTGATACGTATTGCCAATAAAAGCAAAGTAGCCTGTTTTTTAGTAGGCGGTAGTGAGTTGGAAAAAGGCGATGTTACAAAAACCATTTTAGCAATTAAAAAGATCTCTAAGATCCCTGTAATATTATTTCCAGGCAACGAAACACAATTATCCAAGCATGCCGATGGGCTCTTACTATTAAGTCTTTTATCCGGCAGAAACCCCGACTACCTTATTAGCAAACACATTACAGCTGCTCCGCTCATTAAAAAAATGAAATTGGAGCATTTACCCACTGCTTATTTATTGATAGATGGAGGATTAACCTCAACAACCGAAAGAGTTACCGGCACTTTGCCTTTAGATCCAAAAAACAAAACGTTTATTATTAATACTGCTATTGCTGCCCAACAATTAGGGTTTAAGGCCATTTACCTGGAGGCCGGAAGTGGCGCCAAAACAAGTGTTGCTGCTCCTTTGATTAAAAATATAAAAAAAGAAGTTACGTTGCCCCTTATTGTTGGTGGCGGTATAGATTCGAAGAGAAAAACTGAAGAAATAATAAAAGCAGGAGCAAATATGATCGTAATTGGTAATGCATTAGAAAAAAATGTATTTTTATTAACTGAAATAAGTAAGTGTTTTTAATATTTAAAGGTAAGGGTTTAGTAATATGAAGTTATTCGTAATAACATCCTCAAAAGATGTGCCTGATGAAACAAGTTTGATAACGAAGATGTTTGAGAGCGGTTTAACGAATTTACATTTGCGCAAACCAAAATATTCAACCAATCAAATGACTGATTTCTTAAATGAGATCCCTGTGCATTTTCATAAATACATTGTTATTCATTCTCACCACCAGTTGGCATTAAAATTCGATCTTAAAGGCATACATTTAACCAGCACGCATCTTTCTAAAAAATGGAAATACTTTTTTGTACGCCAACGTTTAAAATTAAAGTTTAGTAAAATTTCTAAAAGCCGTTCTTATTCCAGATTGCAACAGGTGTATAATAAAGAAGAGCATGTGTTTGATTATATTTTAATGGGCACTATGTTTAACAGTATTACCGGCGAGTTTTACAGCGGTTTTTATGAAATTGGTGTTAAAGCAGCGTTAAAAAATACAGGTAAAAGATTTGTTGCCCGTGGCGGCACCTCTCCTAAAACTGTTGCCAAAGCAGCCGAGCTGGGCTTTTATGGTTTGGCTTTTAATTCTTACATCTGGGATCATACAACGCCTTACGATCATTTTTTAAAGATCCTCGACGCCTATAAAGAAAACAACCTGGAGGTCTAGGTCATGTCTGTTCTGGGAATCATAGCCTTAATTAGCGGTGTACTTGGCGTTTGGTTAACCATCAAAGAAAATATCTGGTGCTGGCCTGTTTCAATAATGGCTGTGTGTGCATCAATTGCAGAATTTTACGAAGAAAGATTATTTGGCGATGTGGGCCTGCAGGTTTTTTATTTAGGCGCAGCTATTTACGGTTGGTATTTTTGGGATAAAAATAAAGAGAGGGAATTTAAAGTAATGAAAATGCCACTGAAACTAATTCCCATTTTAGTTGTAGTGACAGTAGCGCAAATAGTTTTGTTTTATTTTTTAATTGGATTTTTAAAGGGTGATAAAGTTTTGTTTGATGCCACACTTACAGCTTGTAGCTTAACCGCTACTTATATGATGACAAAAAAGTGGGTAGAAAATTGGTTAGCATGGGTTTTAATTGATGGCGCTTATGTTGTTTTATATGGCGTTAAATTTATGTGGCTGTTTGCGATATTATATTTATTTTTTACTGTAATGGCTTTTTATGGCTGGATAAAATGGAGAAAAGCGGCATTATAAAAATTGCAGTAATAGGTGCCGAAAGTACTGGTAAATCTGAGCTTTGCGTGGCACTGGCAAAACATTACAATACTGTTTGGGCACCCGAATATGCGCGCGAATATTTTAACGATTCGGATATTTATAATTATACAATTGAAGATTTAATTATCATTGCCGAAAAACAAATTGCATTAGAAAATGAAGTAGTTAAAAAAGCAAAACGCTTTTTATTTTGTGATACTACTTTAATTACACTTAAAGTTTGGTCTGAGTTGGAGTTTAAAAAAACACCAAAATATATTAACGATAACCTCAGCAAAATAAAATACGATCATTATTTTATTACCGATAACGACATGCCATGGCAGCAGGATGAACTAAGGCAAAATAAATTCAGTCGTGATATGATACTTGAGCTGAATAAAAATGAAGTAAAAGAATTGAATGCTTCTTTTTCTATAATTAGTGGAATGAATAAAGAACGGTTAAAGAATGCAGTTAAAGTAATTGACGAATTATTTTAATCAATCAGTATTTTTTCTGTTACCGGTAAATTTTCTTTTCTATAATAAGTCACAAAATAAATTCCCTTAATAAAATTGCTACAATCGATTGTACGATGCTCTTCAATTTTTGTTTTCAAAACTTCTTTACCTTGCAGATCATGAATACGTATTTCAGAAATGTCTTTATCTAAAAAATGTATTTTATTCGAATTTCTATTATAGAATAATGGTTTTTGTTTAGGAATTTCATTTGCGTTAATTGAAGTAATAACAGGGCAGTTAATGCTGCTTGTTCCTACACTCAAAAAATCAATAAAATAGTTTACACCGCTATAATTATTTATGCAAATAATAAGACTGTCACCCGCGTTTACAAATAACGGCGGCTCATAATTTCCTTTAACACCCGTATTCGGTAAGCTTAATGTATCACAAACCCCTGTTCCGCCAGATACAGCAGCATTCCAATTACATCTTACTGGGGCAAGCTGGTTGTTAAGGATTTTTGCACAAGTAGTAGAAGTATATTTCCAAATAGACCAATCGTAAAATCCTGCCTGTGGAAATTGATTTATACTGGACCCGATTAACAGCTCAAAATTACCTGTATTACAAACTTTAAAGATGAACCAGGTTGGCTGATTCTCGCCAGCTAGCATGCAACCAGAATTAGTACCAATTACATTTGTTTGAGGGTTACTTATGTTATTTGGAGCCTGAAGATCATTTATATTACCATTTCCTGCATTAGGTACAATTGGCATAGAAAAACCGCTTTGTGCCAAAACCGCAGTTATACAATCCAGATTAGTTGTTTGACTCTTAATAAACCGAGCCGACAAAAAAAGAAAGAAAAAATACTTTAACAATGGTTTCGTTTTTGTTTTAGTAAGGTACTATTTTAAATCAACCTCCCCCATTTCGCAGATCTTAAAAAACTCGGTCTCGGTTACTTTGCCTGTACTTAAACGCGAAAGTCTTATAAGATCCATTGTTTTAAAGAAAGGGTCTTTTTTAAGTGTTTCAAGGGTAACTGTTTTTTTTAGGTCTTTATAAGGAGCAAACTCCACGGCCAGCCAGGCCGTTTCTTCGGTTGTAGGATCCTGGAAATGTTCTTTGGTCACTTTTGCAATCCCAACTATTTCCATGCCCTCGTTACTATGGTAAAAAAAAGCAAGGTCGCCTTTTTTCATATCCCTTAAATTATTGCGGGCCGCATAGTTACGCACGCCGGTCCAGTCGGTTTTTTTGTCTTTTTTAAATTGATCCCAGCTGTAGGCCGAGGGCTCTGATTTTATTAACCAATAGTTCATAATTGAAATATAATGGTTGAAATTAGTAAAAATATAAGGATTTGAGGTGATTTAATAGCCTGATATTTAGCAGAAAAAATTACCTGAAACTTCTGGGCCGCACAAACTTTTCAACTATTAATTAAAAATGTTATAAACATCTAAAACAGAGCCTAAAATTGGTAGTTCAAAAAAGTAATTCCAGCGAAAACAGGCTTGTTTTTGAATAAAATATACCTACATTTGCACCCGGAAATAAAGATCATAACACACAAACAACGTAATGACCAGTAAAATTAGCACACACAAGAGATTTACAAGTATCTGTTTTGTGATATTTGCCCTGTTTTTCTCGCTTTCTTTTAAATTAAAAGCTTCAGAACCTGAGGAAAATGACCCTGTAGTCTATGAAAATCAGACTGTAGTCAGCACAAACGAGCATCCTGCCGAGCCAAAAAAAGCTGTAGATATTTCTGCTATTGCCTTTGAGCATATTTTAGATGCTCATTCATGGCATTTACTAGGCGAAGGCCATGATGCTGTTGCCATCCCTTTACCCGTAATTCTTAAAACTGATAATGGAATTGTAACTTTTATGTCCTCAGCGTTTCATCACGATACCCATGGTCGTTTTGTATTTGAAAAGAACGGACAACGTTTTGTAAATTATGAAGAAACTATTTATTTAGCTTCAGAAACGGCAAACGAACACGGGCAATACTTAAATATTGAAAAAAATGACAAAGGCGAAACGGTTATTGCTAATATTGCCCCACTCGATTTTTCTATTACTAAAAATGTAACGCAATTATTTCTTTCAGCCATTGTTTTGTTTCTTTTATTCACCTCTATTGCAAAGGCCTATAAAAAACAGGGCGTTGACTCTGCTCCAAAAGGCAAACAATCTTTTTTAGAACCACTAATTGTTTTCGTGCGCGACGATTTAGCCAAGACCAATATTGGGCCACGCTACGAAAAATTTGTCCCTTACCTTTTAACTGTTTTCTTTTTAATTTTGATCAATAATATTTTTGGTTTAATTCCTTTCAGCGCTAACTTAACAGGTAACATCGCATTTACACTGGTGATTTCGGTATTTACTTTTATTATTACAAACATTAACGGTAATAAACATTATTGGTCGCACATATTTTTACCGCATGCACCAAAAGCCATCTGGCCTATTTTAATTCCAATAGAGGTGTTTGGTATCTTGACAAAACCATTTGCTTTAATGATCCGTTTGTTTGCTAACATTGCTGCAGGCCACATTATTATTATTTCGTTAATTGGTTTAATTTTTATTTTTGAAAGTATATACATTGCCCCGGTTTCAGTAGCATTTGCTTTATTTATTGATATTTTGGAGGTTTTAGTTGCATTTTTACAAGCTTATATTTTTACTATGTTAAGTTCTTTATTTATTGGTGCTGCAGTGGCAGATACTAATGAAGATGGCGCACATAATGAGGATGACGGCCATGCCGTAGCAAAACATTAAACAATACAATTAATAACAAATAAAAACAAAACAAAAATGGGTGGAAGTATCGCAGCAGTCGGAGCAGGTTTAGCCGTAATAGGTGCCGGCATCGGTGTAGGACAAATTGGCGCGCACGCAATGGATGCCATTGCTCGTCAGCCAGAAGCATCAGGAAAAATTACAACAACAATGTTAATTGCAGCGGCTCTAGTTGAGGGTGTTGCTCTTTTCGGTGTGGTAGTTGCATTAATTTGCAAGTAATTTAAAAGCCTTAACCAAAGCTATTACGGTTGGTAATAGCTTTGGTTTAAATTTAATTCACAAAGAAAAAATTTAATAAAACAGAATATGAGTAGTTTATTTATTTTAACAAGCTTAATTGACCCAGGTGTGGGTTTAATATTTTGGACAACAGTTACCTTCATTTTATTATTGGTTCTATTAGGGAAATATGCCTGGAAACCAATTTTAAAAGCTATTAAAACGCGAGAAGAAGGAATTGAAAAAGCGCTGGCAAGTGCGCAAAGTGCATTAAACGATATGCGCGAGTTAAAATCAAATAATGAAAAGATCTTAGCAGAAGCTCGTAACGAGCGCGACGCCTTAATTAAAGAAGCGCGTGAAGCAAAGGACGCTATTATTAGCGAAGCAAAATCTAAAGCTCAAAAAGATGCTGACAGAATTTTAGCTTCAGCAAGAGAACAAATAATTAACGAAAAAAATGCAGCCGTTACCGAATTAAAAAACCAAGTAGCTACATTGTCTATCGAAATTGCAGAAAAAATATTACGCAGCGAATTGTCATCTGACGAAAAACAAAAAGCTTTAGTAAATAATTTAATGAAAGACGTAAACCTTAACTAAGATGATCGTTGGCTCAAGATATGGTAAATCCCTTATAGATCTTTCTATTGAAAAAAAGCAATTGGAAGAAACAAGGAAAGACATGAAGGTGGTAAAACAAGTTTGTGATGAGAATCGCGATTTTGTTGTTTTATTGAATAGCCCTATTGTTAAGACTGACAAAAAACTAGAGATCCTTAATTCTATTTTTAATGGTAAGATCTCCAATTTATCTTTATCATTTTTAAACTTGTTGGCTAAAAAACGCCGCGAGTCTTATATCCCAGAAATCGCTGTAGCTTTTGACGAACAATTTAAAGCGCAAAAGAATATTACAACTGCAGTTATTACAACTGCAACTGGCTTAGATGCTAAATTAAAAACACGTGTTCTTGAAATTGTAAAACAAAGCGCAGGAGCAGGTGAAGTTGAATTGGTTGAAAAAGTAGACCCCTCTATTTTAGGGGGATTTGTTTTAGCTATTAGCGATAAACAATTAGATCAAAGCGTAAAGCGAAAATTGAACGACCTTAGAAAGAATTTATTAAGTAATAAATATATACCTAGTAGTAATTAATAATTGAATCCAAAATAAAATGGCTGAGATAAAACCGGCAGAAGTATCTGCAATTTTAAGACAACAATTAAGCGGCTTTAAAAGCGAAGCTGAATTAGAAGAAGTAGGAACCGTATTACAAGTTGGTGATGGTATTGCCCGTATTTATGGTCTTTCAAAAGTTCAATCAGGTGAATTGATCGAATTTGAAACTGGCTTACAAGCGATCGTATTAAACCTTGAAGAAGATAACGTTGGTGCTGTATTATTAGGGCCAAGCGAAGGAATCAGTGAAGGAAGTCCTGTAAAACGTACCGGCCGTATTGCCTCTCTAAAAGTTGGAGAAGGAATGTTAGGTCGTGTAGTTGATACTTTAGGAAACCCAATTGATGGAAAAGGTCCAATTACAGGTACTACTTATGAAATGCCATTAGAGCGTAAAGCGCCGGGTGTAATTTACCGTCAACCGGTAACTGAGCCTTTACAAACTGGTATCAAAGCTATTGACGCGATGATCCCAATTGGTCGTGGACAACGTGAGTTAGTTATTGGCGATCGTCAAATTGGCAAAACTGCCGTTTGTATTGATACTATTATTAATCAAAAAGAATTTTACGAAGCAGGTCAACCTGTATTCTGTATATATGTAGCTATTGGTCAAAAAGCATCTACAGTTGCGAACATTGTTCGTGTATTAGAAGAGAACGGTGCAATGCCTTACACGGTAATTGTTTCTGCATCTGCTGCTGATCCAGCTCCATTACAATTTTATGCTCCATTCTCGGGCGCTGCAATTGGTGAGTTCTTCCGCGATACCGGTCGTCCGGCTTTGATCGTGTTTGATGACTTATCAAAACAAGCAGTTGCTTACCGTGAAGTATCTTTATTATTACGTCGCCCACCGGGACGTGAAGCATATCCTGGTGACGTTTTCTACTTACACAGTAGATTACTTGAGCGTGCTGCAAAAATTAACGCCAATGATGATATCGCAAAACGTATGAACGATCTTCCTGAATCAATTAAACATTTGGTTAAAGGTGGTGGTTCGTTAACAGCTTTACCAATTATTGAAACACAAGCAGGTGACGTTTCTGCATACATTCCAACAAACGTAATTTCTATTACCGACGGACAAATTTTCTTAGAGTCGAATTTATTTAACTCTGGTATTCGTCCCGCAATTAACGTAGGTATCTCGGTATCGCGTGTGGGTGGTAATGCTCAAATTAAATCAATGAAAAAAGTAGCAGGTACTTTAAAATTAGATCAGGCACAATACCGTGAGTTAGAGGCTTTCTCTAAATTCGGTTCTGACTTAGACGCTGCTACAAAATCAGTTTTAGATAAAGGTTCACGTAATACAGAAATATTAAAGCAAGGTCAGTTCTCACCATTCCGTGTTGAACAACAAATTGCTATTATTTATTTAGGAACTAAGAATTTATTAAGGAATGTTCCGGTAAATAAAGTTCGTGAATTTGAAAAAGATTATTTAGATGTATTAGAGCGTAAACATAAAAACGTGTTGAACGATCTTAAAGCAGGAAAATATACTGACGAGATCACTAACACATTGGAAGCTGCCGCAAAAGAATTAACCGCGAAGTACAACTAATAAGAGATGTTAAATTATAAATTTTAGATTTTAAATTGCCTGAGATCATTCAACATTTAAAATCCAACATTTAAAATTTTGTAAAATATGCCTAGTTTAAAGGAAGTCAGAAATAGAATAGTATCGGTTGGTTCAACCATGCAAATTACCAGTGCCATGAAAATGGTGAGCGCTGCTAAATTAAAGCGCGCTCAGGATGCTATTACACAAATTCGTCCTTACGCTAATAAACTAAAAGAACTTTTAGAAAATGTAAGCGCAAGTGTAGATGCAAGCGAAAACGCATATGCAAGAAATACCGGCGGAAAGAATTTATTGATCATTGCTATTTCTTCTAACCGTGGTTTAGCAGGTGGATTTAACTCAAACATTATTAAAAAAACAAACCAGCTAATTAAGAACGAATACGCAGGGCATAATATCACCGTTCTTTCGATCGGTAAAAAAGCGCAGGATGCTTTTAAGCGTACGCAATACGGTATTACGGGGAGTGACCTTCCGCACCAAGCCGGTAATTTATTCGAAAAGCTGAATTTTGAAAATACTTCAGTTGTCGCCGAAAAAATTATGGAATCGTTTTTAACCAAACAGTTTGATAAAGTTGTTTTAGTATATAATCAATTTAAAAATGCAGCTGTACAAATTCCAACAGAAGAACAATTACTGCCATTAGTGCCTTCAAAACCTTCAGGAACTTCAAATTCAAAAGTGGATTATATTTTTGAGCCAAGCCAGGAAACTATTATTAACGAATTAATTCCTCGTTCAATCAGAACACAGTTCTATAAAGCAATATTAGATTCGGTGGCCAGCGAACACGGTGCTCGTATGACCGCTATGCATAAAGCAACAGATAATGCAAAAGCTATGCAAAAAGAATTAAAAATTACGTACAACAAAGCCCGCCAGGCTTCAATTACAAAAGAGATCTTAGAAATTGTTGGAGGCGCCGAAGCGTTGAATGGTTAAATGAATATTAAGAAGTAAAATATAAACCCTTTGCACTTGTAAAGGGTTTTTTGTTTACTTAACATTAGTTTTAAAACAAAAGGTGCCTTTAAACGTATATATAAGATATTAGACTTACATTACACTACTACTAAGCTACAATTATAATGATCATCTTTCTCTTCCTAATTCTTCACTGGTACCTTTCCTTGTTCGGGCAAACATTTTTCTTGCACCGCTATTCTGCCCACAAAATGTTTACCATGAATAAATTCTGGGAAAAATTCTTTTATATTTTTTCATGGGTAACACAAGGTTCATCTTATTTAAATGCACGCGCTTATGCTATTTTACACCGTATGCACCATGCCTATAGCGATACTGAAAAAGATCCACACACACCGCATTTTTTTAAAGACGCTTACCATATGATGTTGCATACACGTGCCATTTATAACGATGTCTTGAATAAACGCGTTGTTGTTGAAGAAAAATTCGATCGTAACTTTCCGGAATACCCTACAATTGATAAAATTGCAGATAACTGGATAACACGTTTAACCTTTGCAGGTCTGTACATTGCTTTTTACGTTGTTTTTGCAACTCAATGGTGGATGTTTTTATTTCTTCCAATTCATTTCCTTATAGGGCCAATACAAGGTGCTATTGTAAATTGGGCCGGACACAAATATGGCTACCGAAATTTTGATTGTCCGGATAAATCAAAGAATACTTTTTTTATTGATATTTTTTTAATGGGTGAATTGTTTCAGAACAATCATCATCAGGCGGGCGCGAAACCAAATTTTGCTGCAAAGTGGTGGGAGTTGGATCCTACTTATCCTATCATCTGGCTGTTTGATAAAATGCGGATCATAAAATTAGCGAAGTAATTACTTGCTAATATACTTATACTCCTCTTTCTCGTCTCCACTCCGCGCATAATGCTTGTGATTAGCTTCTGAGATCTTACCGGTTACTTTATCAATTTTATAATGCGAGTAAGTAGACCAATCCGATACTTCAATATAATAATACGTTAGTTTTTCTGTGATCTCCATAGTTTGCCCATGGGGCATTTTTCTATCTTTCACATCACCAATCTCGTTATCCTTATTTATCGCATCAAACACAAAATCTATTTTCTTTTGCTCCGCTTTTGTCCATTTGTGAAACTTTGGCTCATCACAAAAGCCCTGTATGCTTTTACCTGAACCCTGACCTATAAGTGCAACATAAACTACATCATAAAAGCAAGAACTATTACCCGCAAGCTTTACAGATAATTTAAAATCAACGATCAATGATTTATCATCGTACTTCACATCAATTCTATCATAATTTTTTGGATCAAACCCGGGCTCATTTAATTTAACAACAGCAAGTTTAATTAACGAATCACGCCCAAGTTTTTTAAGCTCTTCTATTTTATCGCTTTGTGAAAAACAACATATAGAAAAGAAGCAAATTGTAAAAATGTAAATAGCTTTCATTGTATATCAAAATTATAATTAAAATTTGGTAAGCAAAGTATAATCGAAAACTTTTAAAATAAAATGAGCTTTTTTATGTCCGTCCACCTTTGACCCACGTTCGACCACAATAAAAATTCTTTGTATATTCGTTTAATGAAGATAAAAAGCGTTATACTACTATTTGTATTTAGCAATATAGCTTATAACTTCAAATCTCAGAATTGCGATTGCAAAACTTATGCAAAAGCCCGGCCTGTAATAGATAGTTTAATGGAGATTGCTGATTATGATAAAGCAACTCAGCTGGCAACAGGTTTTATCAACGACGGCTCCGCTTACTGTAAAGCAATTGGCTACGGATATGTTGCAGAGATTTTAGCGAAAAAAAATAGTTTGGATTCAGCAAAAAAATGTATAAAAGAATCCGAAACCATTTTCAATAATTTAAACTGCTTAAACAATAACAAGTATCGCTTTTTATCGCAATCGGCTGAGTGCGCTTTTTACGAGAATAACTATGAACTTTCTTTAAACCTCAACTTAAAAGCGCTCGAGAGTGCAATAGATGATAACAATAATGCACAAGTTGCTCAATGCTACGTGCGGGTTGCAAATATTTTTATTAGAATGGGGCAATCGGAAAAAGCAAGGCATTATAGTGTTTTAGCAAAAACCGTAATTGATAAATTGCCCGAAAGTTATAAAAAGTACCAACTCTACAACGTTCTCGCAAACCGTTACAATAACTTATACCAAGACTTTAAAGAACCCAGATTTTTAGATACGATCGAGTTTTTTATGACTGGAATTAGGATGTATGCTTTGAAAGCGGGGAAATACAACCGTTTAATAGAACAGTACTATAGAAAAAAAGCATTTTTATCTTTAAAAACAAAGGATTTTACTGCTTCGCTCAAATTTCTAGATAGTGCAAATGAAGTTTTAAAAAATTTCCCGCTCAAATTCGAACTATATTCTATCCACGGCGACAGAGCGAATATATATCGAAAATTAAAACAGTTTAAAACCGCTGAACTTTTTGCAGATTCCTGTTTGTTTTTTGCTTTAAAAGATAATATTGTTTCTTCTATAACAAATGCTTACGACATAGTTTATATGGTTGCAAAAGATGCTGGAAAGTCAGATAAAGCTTTATGGGCTTTTGAAAATTTGAAACACATAAATGATAGTATAATTGGCGTAAAGAACACTTCCAAAATAATTGAACTTGAACAAAAATATAATAAAGTACAAAACGAGAATACTATCAAAGAGCTAAATCAAGAAACGGAAATTAAAAATTTAAGAATAAAAATTTTAATAAGTACAACAGCATTAGCCGTATTATTGATTATAATAATTATTTTCTTTTATCGACAAAGTAGCATTAAAAATAAACAGAAGGTTTTAGAAACCGAACAACGACTTAATCGATCGCGTATAAACCCTCATTTTTTTTTTAATGCCATAACAACATTACAAGGACTTGCGGTTAAAGAGAATGATGGAAAAAAAATTGCAACAAGCTTATTTAAGTTTAGCAGTTTAATGCGACAAACATTAGAAAGTTCTTATGCTGATTACATAAGTATTGAAGCAGAATTAGATTTTATAAATAAATATATTGAACTGCAGCAATTAAAAGAGGAGAATAAATTTTCTATTGAAATTGTATTTGACCCGGAGCTGGAAGTGTCGGAAATACTTATTCCTGCCATGCTCATTCAACCCTTTCTTGAAAATAGTATTGAACACGGATTTAATAATATTAATTACAAAGGGTCTATCAAATTATCGTTTGTAGCTGAAGGCAAAGAGCTTAGAATATTAATTTCAGATAACGGGCAAGGTATCAGATCGGATGTACTAAAAGAAAAAAAGCACATTTCAAGGGCCATGCAAATTACTAAAGACAGGCTTTATTTATTAAATAAGGAAAATAAGAGTTACGCCAGTTTTTCTGTGAAAGAAAATATCCCAACCGGGGTAGTTGTAAATATTTTATTACCTTTAATTTACAAATGAAAGCATTAGTTATAGACAACGAAAAAAACATACGGGAAACTGTTGTTGATCTTATTAATGCATTTTGCCCCCAAATCACTTCCATTGCACAAGCCAATGGCGTTGTAACCGGCTTAAAAAAAATACACGAAATTGATCCTGATATTGTTTTTACAGATGTAGAAATGGATGATGGTACCGGGATGGAAATGCTTTCTAAGCTTTCTGAAATAAAATTTCAGGTAATATTTATTACTGCACATAACAAATATGCGATAGATGCTTTTAGATTTAGCGCCATAGATTTTTTAACTAAACCTATTGATCCGGACGAACTTGCAAAAAGTGTTCAGAAGGCAGAAAATTCTATTAAAAACAAGCTATATCTCGAGCAAGTGGCAGTAATGAATGAAAAAAATAGTTCATCGCAGGAAAAAAAAATAGTTCTAAAAGAATTAGATGCTATACATATTTTAAAAGTAAAAGATCTAATCTGTTGCGAAGCATCGGGCATTTACACCACTTTTTACATTAATAACAGCAAGCAAATTGTTGTTTCAAAAAATTTAAAAGAATACGAAGAAATTTTAGAATCCTATGGTTTTCTGCGGGTGCATAATTCTTTTTTAATTAACGCTCACAAAATAGAAAAGTTTGAGAAAAGTGATGGTGGCTTTTTAATTATGGAGGGCGGACAACGCATTCCGGTATCTCAACGCAAAAGAGATGTAGTAATAGACTTTTTAAAAAACATCTAAGCTCACCTTTATACATATAGCTATCAGCTATTATTAAATCACCGTCACCTGTTAACTTAACCAAGCTTCTATTTTCTATATAATTATCCTTGATGACTTTTAAGAATTCAAGTAAATGTTATTTAACGATTCAGATTTAAGCCAACTATATCCAAATAACGGATTGGCAAAGGTTTATCATAAAAATCTTATACTTCTGCTACAAAACCTCCAAACCTTGAATCCAATATTCAATAAAACCGAATATATAAACCATATTACGCAAGCGCATGACTTACAGATCAAATTAAAAAAAGCCGACGAAAAATTTGATTGCAAAGCACTCGAAATGAAGTTAAAGCAATTCGAAGATGCATTTTATAAAGTCTATGAAATAAAATAATTCAAAAAAAACTGCAATTATTAGTAATTCACCATCACCTATTGGTTTTAGGATTTAAAGAATTGATAACGCCATAGATTTGTTTCAAATTAATAATTATGAGAAATTTTGTACATAAAACAATCACTTGCGCCTTATTGATCATCATTTCAATGAATGGTGCTTTGGCAAACAACGGCAGCAAGTTGCCCGCCGGCTTTAACGAAAAAAAGAATAACACAGTAAGTTTTACTGAAAACAAAGGCCAGGTTTGTAACCAATTTGATCAACCGCGTCCAGACGTTCTATTTAGTGGAGTTGCCAAGGGCTTTTTCTATCACTTAACTAAAAATGGTTTTTGTTATCAAATGTATAAAACCAGTACTAAAGGCAAATTAGAGGAAAAACAAGAGCTGCATACAATACAAAGGGTAGATGTTAGTTTTTTGAATACTAATGTGCAAAAAGAAATTAAGGCAACGGATCCAATTCCCGGATATGCGAATTATTATTTACCACAATGCCCCAACGGAGCCTTAAATGTGAAAACTTTTAAAGAAGTGAAATACAATGGCATTTACAATAATATTGATTTAAAATGGTATGATAATAATGGCGATCTGGAATACGATTTTATTGTAAAGCCAAGCGGAAAGATAAAAGATATCGTACTAGAAATAAAAGGGGCCACGTTAAGTTTAAATTCAAATGGCTCTTTAATTATTAAAACAGAGCTTGGAACAATCGAAGAAATGGCACCACAAGCTTTTCAGGAAGGGAAATTAATTCCATGTAGCTGGAAACTAAAAGGAAATGAATTATCTTTTAATGTTCCAAATTATAATCATGCAAAGGAGCTAATTATTGACCCTATTTCTAGAATATGGGGTACCTATTATGGAGGTGGAGGTTCAGAAACTATTTTTGGAATCGCTAGCGATAATTTGAATAATGTGTATGCTACCGGTTCAACAGGAACAAACTCTACACCCACATTAATAGCCACAGTAGGATCGCATCAAGCAACAAAGGGCGGTGGAATCGATGCGTTTTTAGTGAAATTTAATAGCTCAGGTGTGCGGTTATGGGGGACTTATTATGGTGGTGCTGGTTCGACTTCTAGTACAATCGGTAGAAGCTGTGAAGTATATAATACAAACGGTGACATTTTTATGAGTGGTGCTACATCTGCTACTGCTGGAATTTCAACTTCCGGTGCACATCAAACTACATCTGGTGGTGGCACAGATGGTTTTTTAGTTCGCTTTAATTCGGCGGGAGTTAGGTATTGGGCGACTTATTATGGTGGTGTTGGGAATGAAGAAGGTTATTCCACTTCTGTTGACGGAAGTGGAAATGTTTACTTAACTGGAAGCACAACAACCACCCTTGCAGGTGTCATGTCTACATCGGGATCTCATCAAGTTGCTTTAGGAGGATTTACTGATTCCTATCTTGTTAAATTTAACATTACAGGGGTTAGACAGTGGGGTACCTATTATGGTGGCGCTTCAAATGATATAACCGAAGGTTGTTATGCCACTTCATCTGGCGACATATATATTTCCGGAAGAACAGCTAGTTTTTCAGGCACTATAATCGCAACTACAGGCGCTCACCAAACAGCTAACGGTGGAGGAATAGATGCATTTTTAGTTAAATTTAATACGACTGGGGTAAGACAATGGGGAACATATTATGGCGGAACAGGCACAGACCAAGGGTACCGTTGCTTTTCTAATAGTGTAGGCGATGTTTTTTTGGTTGGATCAACTAATGGTTCATCAACGGGAATTGCCTCAGCTGGTGCCCATCAGACAGCCAATGCGGGTGGAGACGATGCGTTTGTTGTGAAATTTAATTCAGCTGGCTTAAGAAGTTGGGGTACTTATTATGGTGGCACCGGAACGGATAACGGGTATGGTATTGGCTCAAATATAATTGGCGAAGTTTTTTTTGGAGGAGCAACCGCTAGCGCGAGCGGTATTTCAACAGCAGGAGGGTTTCAACCAACATATGGTGGCGGAACCGATGCTTTTATGACCATATTAAATGGTTCTGGAGCGCTTCAATGGGCAACGTACTATGGCGGAACTGGTTCGGAGAGAGGTTGGGCAGGAATAAGTGGGAATAATGGCGCGTTTTATTTAGGGGGCGATTGTGTTTCTGTAAATTCTATTTCGTCAACAGGAGCGCATCAAACAACTTTTGGAGGGGGGAGTAACGATGGTTTTCTGGTTAAATTTGTAGATTGTACTACCGCATCTGTTTCGCCTAATGGGCAAACAAATGTTCTTTGTAATGGCAATTCAACAGGTTCTGCAACTGTAACTGCAAGCGGGGGCTCTGGATTTACTTACACATGGTCGCCTTCAGGTGGTAATAGTAATATTGGTACAAGTTTATCTGCAGGCAACTACACTTGCACAGCACAAAACAATTGTGGTAATACTGCTACACTTCAGGTATCCATTTCACAGCCACCTGCAATTACAGTTAATGTATCATCTAATAACACAATTGCTTGTACGGGTATTAGTAGTACTTTGAGTTCTTCTGCTTCTGGTGGAACAGGGTCGCTAAATTATAACTGGGTAAGTGGTCCTGCTACAAGTTCATATGTCGTAAATCCTATAAGTGCTTCAACAATTTTTAGCGTTAATGTTACAGATGCAAACTCATGTATCACATCGAATACCATTTTAATTAATCGCAACATTACCCCCACTATAACTGTAAACAGTGGAACGATATGTTCGGGTACTATTTTTACAATGTCACCAACTGGTGCAAATACTTATACATTTAGCAGTGGTTCAAACACCGTATCGCCACTAAGCAACACAAACTATACTATTATTGGATCGAGTATACAAGGATGTACAAACTCAGTGGTAAGCAATTTGGTTGTGAATACAACACCAACTATCACCGTTAATAGTGGAACTATTTGTTCAGGATCAATATTTACAATGGTACCCGGTGGAGCAAGCACATATACATTTAGCGGCGGTTCAAACACGGTTTCGCCAAATAGCAACACTGCATATACAATAACTGGTTCGAGCGCTCAGGGCTGCACAAATACAGCCATAAGTAATTTAGTGGTAAATACCACTCCCACACTAACGGTTAATGGGGGTGCTGTTTGTCCGGGAGGATCATTTACATTTACACCTAGCGGAGCAAACACTTATACGTTTTCGAGTGGCTCAGCTATAGTTACACCAACAGCCACAACAAATTATACTATAGCAGGAACTTCTGCGCAAGGATGTAACGCTTCGCAGGTTGTTGCAACTGTAACATACACAAGTAGTTTGGCAGTATCCATTACAGCGTCCAATACGGTTTGTAGTGGTCAAGCGATCTTAATAACTGCCGGTGGTGCAAGTTCATATACATGGAGTACGGGAGCAACAACTTCAACCATTGCGCCAACTCCAACAGCTAATATAAGTTATACTGTTATTGGCGCTAGTGGTACTTGCTCAAATACAGCTATAAAATCAATCACAGTAAATCCAAGTCCAACCGTAACCGCTGTTTCAAATGCGAGTTTAATTTGTACAGGCCAAACAGCTACATTAACGGCAAGTGGCGCAAATAGTTATGTTTGGAATCCGTCTGGTAGCGGTTCAACAATTGTAGTTTCGCCAACAATTACGAGTTCATATACTGTTAACGGAACTGACGCAAACGGCTGTTCTAGTTTATCTGTTATTACACAAAGTGTTTCTTTATGTACAGACGTTAACTCATTTAATAAATTAGAAAATTTATTAGTGTATGTATATCCAAATCCTACAACCGGAGAATTGACTATCAACTTAAATTCAGATGCGCAGATAGTAATACAAAACGCCCTTGGGCAAATTATGTATTCAGCCAAACTCATTTCAGGTCAACACTACTTAGATGTTAAAAATTATGCTGTAGGCGTTTATTTTGTGAAGGTCATACAAAACAATAATCAAAAAACTATTAAATTAATTAAAGAATAATTCCTCAAAAAAACTCCTGTTAAAACAACAGGAGTTTTTTATAATCACACAACGCTTATTAGTTAATACACTTCAGTTATTAGTTTAATCTGTTAAATAATTCATAAAAAAATATCTTCATTCAAAAATCTTTAATATGCATTTACATAAAATTTTCTTTTCGTTGTTGCTGTTTTTTCTGTTAAAAACAGATGCCCTCACTGCTCAAGCATCTTTTCAATGGGCTAAAAGCAACCAAGGTCTTTTAGCAGACGAGGCAACCGCGGTTGCTTTAGACGCCTTAGGCAATGTATACTATGCTGGTAATTTTGAAGGTGTTTTTGATCTAGATCCCAGCGCGAGTACTTCAACCATTGCGTCAGGCGGATTGAAAGACAACTTTATAATAAAATTAGACGCTTCGGGTAATTTTATTTGGGGCAAAAATTTTTCTGGCACAAACAACTCTTATATAACAGATATAGTAGCCGATGCTACTAATAATATTATAATCGTTGGTAATTTATTAGGCTCGGCTGATTTTGACCCATCGCCATCCACTTTTGTTTTAACGGCACCCGGTTCTTCTAATGCTGGCTTTGTTTCTAAATTAGATTTCAATGGAAATTATGTTTGGGCAAAAACATACACCAGCACAACAAACGCAAGTGCCAGTTCAGTAGAAGTTGATGCTGCATCTAATATTTATATTGGTGGTAATTTTTTCGGAGTTATTGATTTAGATCCCGGCGCGTCCAGCATCAACATTACAACAAACAATACCAGCTCTAATGGATTTATTTCTCGGCTAAACTCTTCGGGCATTTATCTAAACCATTACGTAATCGGCGCGAGTTCTTCAGACGACAGTGTAAGAGATTTAAAGTTTGATAATTTGAGTAATTCGCTTTACGCAACTTCTTTTGTTGAAAGTTTAATTTCAGGTACAGGAGCTTACGCTGGAGGAATAGATGTGTTTTTTGAAAAACTAAACGCCAACTTAACGGCAGTTTGGAACAAACAGTTTGGGGGAAGCGGAGGAGAATATCCCACAACAATTGACATTGATGCAAACGGAAACGTATACCTAGCAGGAGTTTTTAATGGAAATTGTGATTTTGATCCAAGTATTTCTTCTTCGTTTACACTAGCTTCGTTTAATGCAGTTTACGACGATATATTTATTTCTAAATACAACGCTACTGGAAATTTTGTTTGGGCAAAACAAATGGGTTCAAATTCTTTACATGACTACTGTAACGGTATGGTGGTTAACACTACCGGAGTTTATATAACGGGTGCTTTTCAGGGATCATGCGATTTTGACCCATCGGTAACTGTAAATAATTTAACTTCTTCGGGCGGCCAGGATATTTATATTGCTTCCGTCGATTTAAACGGAAATTATAATTTTGCTCACAAGTATGGCAGTTCTGGTGTAGAAACAGGTATTTCAATTGCCTCAGACGGAGTTAATATTTATACAGTTGGTTATTTTAGCAATACCATTGATTTTGATTTTACGGCAGGTGTAAATACACACGCTTCTTTAGGCGGAACAGATCCATTTGTCCATAAAATGAACTTATCAAGTGTTGGCTTGCAAGAAAATACAAAAAGCGAAACGCACTTTTATCCCAATCCGGCAAATGAAGAATTACATTTTGAAAATTATAATGGCGACAAAGTAATTCTGAATATTTATGACCTAACTGGAAAGTTAATTCACACCTTCACTTCGTCCGAAAAAAACTTTACCATTTCCCTAAACAATGTCAAAAAAGGAATATACATTCTTAAGCGAGAAACGAACGGCAAAATTGCAACAAATAAACTTTTAATAAATTAAATAAATAACAATGAAAAAGCTAACACTAATTTTAACGCTCATATTTTTCTATCAGATGAATTTATTAGCTCAAGCGCCAACCAACTCGGCGGCAAAAATATACTATAAAGGTGTTTTAAAACATTTTGAAACAATAAAAAATTTAAAGTCTCAATCCAATCCAAAAGGCGATGGGCCGCAAAATACTACAAAGCAATATTTGAATGAAGTAGATAAAGCTGAAGAAAAAATTGCTCTTATCAAAAAATCGCAACCAGATTATGATGTTTCTGCTTTAACGGCCGAATTAAATGGATATAAAAGTGCTGGAAATGAGGCAAAGGCTAATGAAGACAATGCTAACGTTGACGCCCACAATTTAAGCGTTGAAATGGATAAAATTTTTAAAGCACCAACTTTAAGTGATTTTAATGGTGGGCAATCAATTGCAGAAACTAATTTAAATGCTTATAAAAAAACAACAACTGATTTTATTGCGAATAACGCTAAACAGCGAGTTGACAATGCTAAAAAAATAGATAGGTTTAGATATTCTTCGAGTTTTAATTTAGAGATGAATGGTTTTTCAAATACAGTTTCTACTTTGAAAACATCTTATAATAAAACTGATGTTGTTGATGGTGCAATTGGATATTATTATTTAGTAAATAAATATGTGGTTTACTGGGAAACAGCAAAAAACAGCATGCCTGATGAAAAATTATTTTCTGACAATTACACCTTAGCCTCAAATCTTTTAAAAGAAATGGGCAGTGTGGAGGCTGCAAAAAATGTTGCAAAAAACAACATCAAAGCAAGAATGGAAAAAGTTAAAATACCCGTTGCCGCAAGAAAAGATGCTGCAACTGAAGCATTGTTTAAAAAAGCATTTGCAGCAGAAGGATGGAATGAAACGATAATGATTGTTAATTTAAGAGATCATGATTGGTCTATAGTTAAGCATGAAAATACTGGTGTTATTTTAGGCAGAGCACAGACGGCTGCAATGGTAGCAAAAAACAAAAATGGAGATTGCATCTTATATATATTTACAATTATGCAAGATTATAATGGTTCTGGCTATCAATCAAATGCCTACAGACGCTCTCATGATGCGGCCTTTATGCTTTGTGAAAATGTAAAGTAAATTAAAAATGAAAACAAAAAATTTATTTCAAAGTAAAAAACACCGGCTGGGCGCTTTCGTTTTTTTTATTTCGTTAATCATTAGCGCCTGTTCGTCCGGCGGAAAAAGAAAAGAAGTTGTAACGCAGAAACCTGAGACGAAAACGGTTGAGCAAACTATTGAAGAGGACGTACCCGTAACTATTAATTCCCTTGTTGGTGTCTGGAAGTATTCGGAAGTAAGAACAAACCCTAAAACACTGGGAATACCGCCAGTGGGCGAAATTTTACTAGGCATTACCGAAAAGTATGAACTTTGTTTTGCTACAAGTGGTATGGAAGAATTGAAAGGCAATTTAAAAAGTATGCCCACAAATTTTGCAATAAAGGGTAGTAGTCTTTGCCCTAGTAATAAAATGTCAGAGTCAGATTTTAAAATTAGTTTTAATAATACTATCACAAAGATTTATCTGCTTAATGAAAAGGAATTTGTTCTTGGTAAAGGCATTTCAGAAGATAACAAACCTATATTATATATGTATTTTACGCGAGTAAAATAAAATCAATTGAGAAAAAAATATACTACAAATATCATGAAAACATTAATTACAATATGCACTTTTTTCATTCTATCAATATTTAACATAGAAGCGCAAAATGGCGTTATTGGCGGTTTATTAAAAAAGGTCAAAGAAAAGAAAGAAGTTTCGGCTTCAAAAAATCATTTTAATGATAATGGAATATCAGAAGGGCTTCACAAAAATCATTTGAAGCAAATTGTATTTTATAAAGATCAAAAAATGATGGATTTAAGTGAAACTGATTTAAGAAGTTCGTTTGTTTTAGGCGACAGTATAAATGCTTGTGCTTACATAGAAAAATCGATGGCAAACCATTTGTATGATGCTTTTCCGAATGATGAAATTTATCAAACCTATTCAGGGTATAACCTTTACTTAAAATGGTACGTTGATGGTAATTTAGCTAGTGTCTGCGAACATCTTAGTAATGAAGTAATTATTAAAAAAGAGTGGACAAGGTTTCCTTTTAAATTTTATGATGCCACGTTTAGGCCATGGAATTTAGATAAATGGCAAAAATTTATTAAGGATGCTGATGCCCAATTAACCATTGGAGAACATAAAATTAAGCTCGAGCTCATAATAAACGAAAAAAACAATGCTAATGGAAAATACCAAGTAGGACCAATTGCAAGTGGAGAATTTATATTAAAAGTTAATACCAAAAAACTAAATATCAATGATCCTGTTTATTGCCTAACAAAACCAATGATAACGAATATAAAAGTTGAAAAAGCAATGATGGATGCTTTTGTAAACATTGGCCTTGGAGAAGCTAAAAAAGCTATAATAACGTCAGAAAGGTTTGTTGAACAAAATTCTTCAACAGGAGCCATTATTTCAAGAAGCTTTAAAGGACTTATTGTTTCAAACAAAAATAGCACCTGCGCGTTTATACTTTGCGGTTTCAAACAATACTATAACGGCTCTTCATATACCGAATGTGAAATCACAGATAAGTTGGAGTTTACTCCCTTTGATTGTAATTGTTTAAAATAAATATTATAAATCAAAATAACTCCATCTGTTTACTTTCAGTTAGTACTTTTTTGTATAATGCTATTACTGTTAAGCGCGCTTTTGCATGATCTACGATTGGTTCTGCATATTTTAAAGTGCCAAATTCAGGGATCCATTTTTTGATGTATTCAAATTTTGGGTCAAATTTTTTCTGTTGCTCGGTGGGATTAAAAACCCGGAAGTAAGGCGCGGCATCGCAACCACTACCTGCCGCCCATTGCCAGCCACCGTTGTTGGCGCTAAGATCAAAATCATTTAGCTTCTGTGCAAAGTAAGCTTCTCCCCAGCGCCAATCTATCAAAAGATCTTTAATTAAAAAACTACTTACTATCATGCGTACACGGTTATGCATAAAACCTGTTGCGTTTAATTCACGCATACCCGCATCAACAATTGGGAAACCCGTTTTGCCGTCGCACCATTTCTTAAAATGGTCTTCGTTAGTTTGCCATGGAATAGTATCGTATTGTTTTTTAAACGAATTAAATGCTGCGTGTGGAAAATGATGAAGGATCATCATATAAAAATCGCGCCATATTAATTCGTTTAGCCATGTTTCGCTTTGCGAAATACTTTTATCAACTAAGCTTCTAATACTTATAACACCAAAACGTAAATAAATACTTAATTTACTTGTGCCTTCTATTGCCGGAAAATCACGTTGCTGTTTGTATTTTTGAAGCAACAAATTATTTACCGTTGCTTTTTTATTTAAAACAATATCCGTTTTTGTAAATCCAATTTTTTTGAGGGTCGGGATTTCTTCCGGCTTTAATTTTGCGAAATTCTTAAAATATTTTTTTGTCGGATAGGCTTTATAATAAAAGGGTTTTAATTTCTTTTTCCATTTATTACTATAGGGCGTAAATACGGTATAAGGCTTTCCATCATCTTTTACAACTTCATCTTTTTCAAAAACACATTGATCTTTAAAGGTTTTAAATTCAATAGTATTCTTCTCAAGCAATTGTTTTATCGTTTCATCACGTTCTTTTGCATAAGGTTCGTAATCGTGATTGGTGTAAACATTTTTAATTGAATATTCTTTTATTAATTTTTTAAAAATCTCTTCAGGTGTACTATAAAAAACTTTTAATGTTGAACCAAGTAAAATTAATTCTTCATTTATATTTGTTATTGCCTGGTGTATAAAATCAACACGCCGATCGTTTTTATCCTCGAGCTGATCAAGAATAGTTTTGTCAAAAATAAATACGGGAATAATGTTTTGATTCTCACGTAATGCGTAATACAGGCCTGCGTTGTCTTGCAGACGAATATCCCTTCTAAACCAAAAAATAGTAACTTCTTTCACACGCAGTTATTATTAGTTTTTAATTGTCATATGGAATACGCCATTTAATTATTATTTTTCTTTTTGGTGATGGCTATTTCATAAAAGAAAAAAAACCCTCCAGCTATGGTAGGGTTAATTTATCAACACACAAAATTTTTATTTACTAATTTCTAAAATGTTTTAACGCAACCATTAAAATCTTGCGGGCAATAAATATTCGGCTCTTAACCGTACCTAAAGGTAATTTCATTTCCTGCGCAATTTCTTCATATTTATAACCATTGTAATAACGTGTAAAAGGCACTTTGTATTCGTCACCTAAACTTTCAATATGTCTTATTATTTCTTTAGCATTTAACCTGCTTTCGCTATGGTCGTAACTGTTTTGTTTAAAGGCCCTATCTAAAGCTATATCATCTCCTTTACTAATTAATTGTTTAGTTTTTACATTACGGCGATACGCATTTATGAATGTATTTTTCATAATTGTAAATAACCAAGCCTTTATATTGGTACTGTCTTCAAATTTTTCACGATACGTAATTGCTTTTACATAAGTGTCCTGCAAAAGATCTAATGCATCGTCCGTATTCCGGGTAAGACTTAAAGCAAAATTTTTCAATGAACTTTTTTCGTTCATTATTCTGGAGTTAAATTCAATTGCTGTCATAATTCTTAGGCTTTTAAATGAATTCTACAATAAAGGTACATATTGTTTAACAAAAAGTTAAAAATATTAAACAAAAAATTTGTTAAATACCTAGCCTTTAGTCTTTGCAAAACATATTCCAGAGCAAAAAAGCTATTTTGAGTATTTTTTTCCACGTTCTATTGGGTTAGCGGTGCTTATTATATACGTATAATTCCACATTCATGGATTTAGGCAACCTTTTTGTAAATAACCTGTTTTCTTTGAATTGATATAAAAATGTACTTTTACCTCTTAAAAATTCAAATTATGTCGGCACACCTTAGCGAGCAAGAATTACAAAGAAGACAAAAATTAACAGACCTAAGGGCTTTAGGAATTGACCCATACCCTGCAGATGAGTTTAAAGTAAATGTAAATGCCCTGGATATAAAAGATAATTACGACCGCGATAAAATAAATTATAAAGATATTGCAATTGCCGGCCGCATAATGAGCGTGCGTGATATGGGCAAAGCTTGTTTTGCAGTTATACAAGATGCTACAGGCCGCATACAGCTTTATGTACGTAAGGATGATATTTGCCCTGGAGAAGACAAAACACTATACGATGTGGTTTGGAAAAAACTAATTGACATTGGCGATATTATTGGTGTTAATGGTTATGTTTTCACTACAAAGACCGGCGAGATATCTATACATGTTACTTCTTTAAAAATATTAAGCAAAGCTTTAAAACCTTTACCAATAGTAAAGACCGATGAGTCGGGAAATTCATTTGATGAGGTAAGCGATCCTGAATTCAGGTTCCGCCAGCGTTACGTTGATCTTATCATTAATCCACAGGTGCGTGATACATTTAAAAAACGTTCGCAAATAATTAATTCTATTCGTACTACTTTAAACAACGCGGGTTTGTTAGAGGTTGAAACGCCCATTCTGCAAAGCATTCCGGGTGGTGCTACTGCTCGTCCGTTTATTACACATCACAACGCATTGAATATGCCTTTGTATTTGCGCGTTGCAAATGAGTTGTATTTAAAACGCTTAATTGTTGGTGGGTTTGAGGGCGTATTTGAATTTGCAAAAGATTTCAGGAATGAAGGGATGGATCGTACTCACAACCCTGAATTTACTGTGTTGGAATTTTACATTGCTTACAAAGATTACAATTGGATGATGAATTTTACTGAGCAAATGCTCGAAAAAATCGCTATCGATCTTTACGGCAAAACCGAAATACCCGTTGGCGATAAACAAATAGATTTTAAAGCGCCCTTCAAACGTGTTACAATGTACGAAGCCATTAAAGAATTTACAGGTTTTGATATTAGTGGTATGAACGAAGAACAATTGCGTGAAGTATGTAAAAAATTAAACATACACGTTGAAGCGCACGCCGGCAAAGGGAAATTAATTGACGAGATCTTTGGCGAAAAATGCGAAGGCAATTATATTCAACCTACTTTTATTACCGATTATCCGGTAGAGATGAGTCCGTTAACCAAAAAACACCGCACTGTTGAAGGCCTTGTAGAACGTTTTGAATTAATGATAAATGGTAAAGAGATCGCTAATGCTTATAGTGAGCTAAACGACCCTATTGACCAGCGTGAACGTTTTGAAGAACAGTTAAAATTGCAGGAAAGAGGCGATGACGAGGCAATGTTCATTGATCATGATTTTTTACGCGCCCTTGAATATGGTATGCCGCCAACAGCAGGTATTGGTATTGGTATCGACCGTTTAACCATGCTTTTAACCAATAACGCCGCCATACAAGAGGTTCTTTTCTTTCCGCAAATGCGCCCTGAAGTGGTAGCAGTAAAGGAAGAGGCCTAATATTTTTATCTCTATTTAACAAAGTTTAAAAACAATAACTTGTTAGTTACTTGCGTTGTTAATATTTGTAAAACTCTTTAATTAAGTATCTTTGTTTAGCTTATATCAGTTTATTGAAGTTAGTTTTTAAAATATTCTTCTGTTTGGTTTTTCTTTTTGTGGTTTCGTGTACCAACGAAAAAAAGGAAGACCCTAAGACAAAGCCTCGCGTTTTTGCAGGATATCATCCATTATTAGACGAGATCATCCGTTCAAAAGAGGGCGTGTTTAGGGGTATAAATTTAAATAGTAAAGCCGAAATCATTAAAACCATTGAAAGCGCTCCTCCGATCGAAAAATCGCCGGGTCATCTTTATTTTGAATACAAAGTAAACGATCAAACCAATTATTCTATTGATTACACTTTAAATAAAGATAGTCTTGAAGAAATTAATGTACAGATAAATAGTAACGACCTTGAACTTGCCAATTATTTATTTTGCGATCTTAAAGATTACTACGCTAACAAATTACCAAATCCAACAGAAGATCAGGGATCGGTTGTTTATAATTGTTTTGAAGGCCAGCGCAAACCTTTTGTTGTATCGTTAAGCGATAACTCTTCGCCTACACAAGGCAGCATTAACATGGTAATTTACAAGGATAAGTAACCATTTAAACCACATAGAATACAAATAAATTTCTATGTGCCTATGTGGTTAAAATTTTGTAGCTACTCCTTGATTATTTTTTTTACTACAATTTGTTTCGTTCCCTCTAAAATTCTCAGAAAATAAATTCCCTTTTCAAAAGTTGAAATATCAATACTATTTGAGTTTTTATATTGTTGAGATAAAATTAATTTAGAAGTTACATCTATTATTTCAAAAGTATAATTTTCTATTGAGGGGGTTATAAATATTTTATCGTTGCAAGGATTTGGATAAACAGAAAAATTAAACTCCGTATCATTCTCTTTTATGCCAACCGGCACATCAATTACCCACGTTTCTTTTAAACGCACATCACTTACATTTATACCACAGCTGTAATAAAATTTATCACCGGCAATACAGCTCATACCACCTTTACGGCCGGCTGCCGGCATATTAGGTCCTACAGACCATACAGCCAAATAAGGATTGTAATACCAAACATCATTATAATACGTATTCAACGTATCGTAACCACCAAATAAGATCAATTGTGTTGTCGATGCTTTTAAAGCTGAATATGACCGACCTTTTGGTTGAGGAAAATCCATCAATTTTGTCCAAACATCTGTAGCTTGATTATAGCTATACATTTCTTTTCTGAAAGATTGGTTATTGTCTTTTCCAAAAATTAAATAACCAACGCCATTTAATACCGAGGTACTTGCACGCCATCTGCCACCAAATGTAAAATTGTTTTTTTGTGCCCAGCTATTTGAACTAATAGTGTATTCCCAAACTTCATCACTTACTACATCATTTTGAAATTTACCACCAACAATAAATATTTTATCGCCATACTCTAAACAGCTGGCGCCAATTAACCCGTTACCAGGTTTTGATGCAAGGGCTGTCCAGGTATTTGTTGCTACATCATAACGATGAAGATCAGTAAACACAACGTTTGAATAGCCTGCCCCACTAAAAACATAAAATGAATTTAAATGAGTAAATGCTGTTGCGTATTGTCTTTCTGACCCGACCGGCATTGGTGCAACAGTCGTCCATGTGCTGGTAGCAATATCGTAAGCGTAAAAATCCCTTCCTAAAGTAAAACCCGCAAGCAAACCTGTACCAAAATAACCTTTGTTATTTATTTGCACCGCCACACCATCATCTCTTTCTGTATTGGGAAAATCGGGTAATTGCAACCAGGTTTGGCTAAGCAAAATATTTGAAAGAAAAATAAATGGTAATACTAATTTCATTCTACTTTTAATAACGTTTTTAAACCTTAATTAGTATTAAATAAAAAAGCCACCCTATTTGGATGGCTTATTGAATTTATTCAACTAAACATTAAGCTGTGCCTGTTTTTCTTACACCAGTTGTTTTCTTAACACCAACGCTTGTCTTCGCTTTATTAGAGTCTTTTGAAACACCTTTTTTAATGGCTTTTGCTTTATCCTCAGCTTTAATAGCTACTGATTTTTCTTCGCCTTCTTTCTCTTCGCCTTTTTCTTTTAAGTTGCCTGTTGTTTGAAGGGCATTATACCAGCTAAATAATTTTTTCATGTTACTAACGTACACACGGTCCTTATCATAGTCAGGTAAAACTTCACCAAAATATTTTTCTACAGCTTTATCATCAGCTTTATTATCGATAGCGGCGCCACCTTTTTCTTTTTCAAAAATAGCTGTCATTATTTCTTCAATAGGCTTATCATCGCCTGTGGTGAACATGCTAATATCCGATAAAGTTGAAACTTTGGTAGATGCGTAAACATTCACCCTTTTTTTGTCGGATAAACCTTCAACAATAATACCGTTCTTGCTTTGCGCAACAATTTTAAATAAACCCGGCTGTCCGGTAATGGAAATAATTCCTGTTAGATCGATCATACTCTTTTAATTTTATTCTATTAGCAAATATAGGTTTTTTATTGAAAATAATGTCTTTTTTAAGCAAAAAACGGCTGTATTATATCAAATAATTAAAGGTTTTGACGGCCTGATAATGTCAGTTTCAAAGCATTTAACCTGAGCGTTAAACGAATACGATTAATTTTTGTTTTTAAGCCTTTATTGATACTTTAGTGTTCGCTAAAACGCAAAATTATGAAATACCAGCCCATTGACAGTACCTTGTTTATTGAGAACAGGAATAAATTCAAAAATAATTTAAAACCAAACTCTCTTGCAATATTTGTAAGTAACGATATTATGCCAACTAATGCAGATGGTCATATGGGCTTTAGACAAAATAGCGACCTGTTCTATTTAAGCGGCATTGACCAGGAAGAAACCATGTTAGTTATTTTTCCGGATGTTAAAGATGGTAAACACAAAGAAATTTTATTTGTAAAAGAAACCAGTGAGTTAATTGCTATTTGGGAAGGCGCAAAATTAAATAAATTGCAGGCAACTGCCGTAAGTGGTATTGACCATATTTATTGGGTACATGATTTTTATAGAGTAATGCAGCCATTTTTCTTCCAGGCCGAACATATTTATTTAAACTCTAATGAGCATGCAAGAAACAGTAATTTAACCGAAACTGCAGAAGTTCGTTTCAATAAAATAATTCAAACAAAATTTCCTTTACATAAATTTGAACGTAGCGCTCCTGTGATGCATAAAATTCGTGCGCTAAAAAGCACTCAGGAAATTGATCTTATTCAACAGGCTTGCGATATTACCGAAAAAGGGTTCCGTCGTTTATTATCATTTATTAAACCCGGTGTTTGGGAACATGAAATTGAAGCAGAATTAATTCACGAATTTATACGTAATCGCTCACAAGGTTTTGCATACGGACCAATTGTTGCAAGCGGAAAGAACGCCTGTGTTTTACATTACGTAGAAAACAATATGCAATGTAAAGACGGTGATGTGATATTATTAGATGTAGCTGCAGAATATGCAAATTATGCAAGCGACCTTACACGTTGTTTACCTGTTAATGGAAAATTCAGCAAACGTCAGAAAGAAGTTTACAATGCAGTATTACGGGTACATAAAGCAGCAGCAAAAATGTTATTACCATGCCAGACATTTGATAAATACAACAAAGCGGTTGGCGACTTGATGACAGAAGAATTATTACAATTAGGCTTAATAAAAACAGAAGATGTAAAAAAACAAAATCCTGCATGGCCTGCTTACAAAAAATATTTTATGCATGGCACTTCTCACTTTTTAGGATTAGATGTACATGATGTTGGATTTTTTACAGAACCAATGCAAGCCGGTATGGTGTTTACAGTAGAGCCTGGTATTTATATTCCTGAAGAAGGTTTGGGTATTCGTATCGAAAATAATTTACTGGTAACTACAACAGGACAATTAGACCTAATGAAGAACATCCCTATCGAAACGGATGAGATAGAAGCATTGATGAATAAATAGGAAATTTTCCTTTTTTTTACTACATTTAAATATCAAAAAAGATCCAATGAGTAAAAAGATCTGTTTCTTATACTTTGCTTTTTTAATTTTTACGAAGGGTTTTTCGCAAGACCCTATGTTCTCGAATACACAACAATCCCTTGTTTATTTAAATCCATCTTTTGCGGGAAGCAACGGACTTATAAGGAATCAATTCGTTTACAGAAATCAATGGCCGGATCTTTCAGGAAATTACGTTACGTTTTATAATGGAACAGAGCTTTATTTAAAGCGCTTAAAAGGAGCTTTTGCTTTTACATATTTACACGACAACCAGTCAGGAGGTGTGCTAAAAACAAATATATTCTCGCTTGTTTATGCACAGCATTTTTCTTCTAAAAATAATAAGTTAAAGATCAGTCCCTCAATAAAAACATCTTATTTTAATAAAAAATTAGACCGGACACAGTTAAGCTTTGGCGAACAGATAGACCCAAGAAGAGGGTTTACCTGGAGTACGCAAGAAGCTGTTCCTTCTCAAATAAAAAGAAATTTTGATGTTAGCTCAGGATTATTGATCAATTATAACCATTTTTATTTTGGCGCTTCAGTGTTTCATATCAATCAACCGGATGAAGGTTTGTTAGGCTCAAGTATATTACCGGCGAGGTTTTCATTTCACAGTTCTTATAATTTACATGTATCCGAAAAAACACTTTTCCACTTTTTTGGAAGATACGAAATGCAACAAAAATTTTATTTTTATCAGTTTTCTGCTACCGCTTTATTATTTAAGCATTTGATAGTTGGCGGGGGTATTATTAACAGTACAACACCAACCGCAAACCTGGGCTTTAGACACAATTATTTTACAGTGCAAATGAATTATGGCGTAACAACATCATTATTATCAAATAATAATGATGAGACCTGGGAGATAATGGCAAGTTTTAATCTTCGCAATAAAGAACAAAGAAAAATAATTACCGACTTTGAAAAATGGTAAATGATATAATTTTTTAACTATTAAAAAGATCAAAATGAGTAAAAAGGTTTATTTTTTATACTTTGCTTTTTTAATTTTTGCTAAGGGCTTTTCGCAAGACCCATTATTTTTTAATGCACAGCAATCCCTTGTTTATTTAAATCCTTCCTTTGCCGGTAGCAATGGCGGTATAAGAAACCAATTTACTTACCGCGCCCAATGGCCAAACCTTAGCGGAATGTTGCTAACTTATCAAAACAGTTTTGATGCTTATCTCCCCAAAATAAAAGGCGGTATTTTTGTTTCTGCACTACATGATGATCAGGCGCATGGCACTTTAACAACGGATGTGTTGAGTATGGGTTATGCCCAGCATCTGTCTTTCCTTGATGGTAAATTAAAAATTTTCCCGTCAGTTCAAGCATCGTATTTTAAGGTTTCATTAGATAAAACAAAATTAAATTTTGGCGAACCGGTGAATTTACGATTTCCTGATTACTGGACTATTTTTTCAACAGTTCCTGTACAAAACAAAAGCAATATTGATTTCAGCTCAGGGCTTTTAATTAATTATAAGAACTTCTACTTCGGAACTTCTGTTTTTCATATTAACCAACCTGACCAGGGACTTTTAGGAACAAGTAAATTGCCTTATAGGCTATCACTTCACAGCTCATATAATTTACATGTATCCGAAAAAACAGTTCTCAACTTTTTTGCGCGCTACGAAAAACAGCAGTATTATGAGTATTTGCATTTAAGCGCAAAAGCATTGCTTCTAAAACATCTTATTATTGGAACAGGTTATACTTCCTATAATGGTATTAATCTTAACGCAGGATACCGCAATAATTTTTACGTATTAACCTTGGGATATGATGTAAGTATCACTAAACTTTCAGGCAACACTGCTGCTTCATGGGAACTACAAGCAAGTTTTAATCTTCGAAATAAAGAACAAAGAAAGGTGCTTACCGATTTTGAAAGGTGGTAAAATAAAAAAGCCGCATAAACTTTATGCGGCTTTTTTTATGAAGTATCATTAATCTAGTCTTCCGCTAAAACAATAATAAAATCATTTTCGCTGAAAGTTAATTTTTTAGATTTATCAGGATTGATGTTCACGCCAAAGTGTTGGTCTGAATCAGTATTTAACGCAGAGATCCTGTAACCAATTGCAGATTCGTTTAATTGCGCAGCACTTTCAATTACGGTGTAAAAATTAACCGGCTGTCCTGGCTTTACATATTTGCTAACCGGTTTTAAATAAACCTCCGAGCCTTCAGCCTGGAACAATACATCGTAAACTTTTTTAAGGTCTTGGTTCTCGCTTAACTGACTTAACATTAAACTTACTAAATTATCGCTCACAATAAAGTCATCTGCTTTAGCAACAACTCCAAGATCGCGATTTCTAATATCCAACATTTCAGAAACAATGCTAAAATCTTTTCCGGCTTTCTCACTTAAGTTACGTAAGTGCAATAAACAGATCAGAGTTTTTGCATCGCTTTCCTGCGTATCAATATCAGTATAACTTAATAAAATAATATGATCAAAGATCTCAGGTTTTAAGCCTACCAGAGTAGCTTTGTCGTTTATATTTCCTTTTTGAAGTTTTATTTTTTGTTTGTCTAATGTTTTTTGTAGCTCTGCTATTTCTTCTTCTATATCTACTCCATCTTCTACAATTAGCACTTCAGAACCTTTTGCAACATAATTATCCAATTCTTCTATGATACGAATACCTCTTGCATTCCAACCTAAGATCAATGTTTTTTCTACGCTGGCCGCTTTTAATTCTGAACGGCTAAATAATTTTTCATCAATATCAAAAGTTGTTTTGCCACTTAGAACAACGGTGTCATCATCTTCAGAAATAGCAATTATTTTATCGCCTTTATTAATTACGGTATCCATTGGTGGATTAATTAATGCAGAACCATCTTTAGTGAATAAACCTATTACAGAAGATTTTTCGTAAGCCAATAATGAATCTTTATATTTCTTTCCAAATAATTTTGGTTCTTCCTGAAAATAAATTTCATCCCCTTCAAATTGTAACAACTCGCTGTATACAATACTTAAACCTGATTGACGACAAGTTTGTGCCGTGATACGCGAAATAAGATCAGATGACATTACAAAAACCGTTTCATCGTTACCAACTAATTCCGCCGCTTCCATGTTTTTTGGATCTTTAATTTCTGCTACAATAGAATAAGCACTTTCTTTCCTATTCTTACCGTTAGTTAATGCTAATACAGATTTAATTACATAAGTATCGGCGTTATCTTCAGTTCCGGCTAATACAATAATAGAACGCGCTTCGTTTGGATTTACCAAAGCAATGTTGGTTGACTCTAAAGGACTTCCACTTCTAACAATTAATTTTGTGTTCTTAAAATCTTCAATCTTACCACGGATCTCATCTTCCATTTCTCCTTTATCGCGATCGGCTAAAATTACAATGCTTGGCTTCTTTTGGTTTTCGTTGGCTTCAATAATTTCTGAGATAATAGAATAAACTTTTTCAGACCAGCCTAAAATCAACGTGTGATTACTTTCTAAAACACGTGAGCGTCCCTTTTTTAATTCGTCTAACTTTTCATCAATGCCTGATGAAATTGTACCAATTAAAATGGAGATCAAAAATATACCGCCTAAAGTTGCAATAAAACGAACCGCACGAAATGCCCAGCCTTCATCACCGCCCATAGTACCTGAATCTAAGGTGGCCATTAAACTTTGCCAGGCCCCTTCAATAAAACCTAAATTTTCAGCTTCGGGTTCTGGCGAACTTTTTATGCCAAATACTAAAATTAGTAGGCCTAATATTAATACCATAAATAAAGAGAAAATGGCTAACCATTTAATAACACCGCTTGGTCCTGCAGACATTGTATTCTCAAAATAGTATCTTGCTTTTTCTTTAAACGTTGGTTGACTCATAATATTTATTTTTTAATGTTAGGATAATACGGTCTTAATTTTCTTTATTAAAACTAAAAAACTTTTATAAATTATCAATGAAATAATTACAAATTTTTTCCATTAAATGAGCCCTGTCTTTTCCGAGCACATTATGCTCATGGCCCGGGTAAACATAATAGTCAAGCTGCACACCTTTTTCTACGGCTTTCTTTTGGTACATAATGCTGTGTTGCCAAACCACAACCGGATCCTGTGCGCCATGTATCATTAGTAATTTTCCTTTTAAATTGCCTACATGGTTCAATAAATTATTCTTATCATAACCTTCTTTATTCTCTTGCGGTGAATCGTTATAACGCTCGCCATACATGATCTCGTAATAACTCCAGTCAATTACCGGCCCGCCGGCTGCACCCACTTTAAATGTGCCGGGGTAACGTGTCATTAACGACGTGGTCATAAAACCACCATAACTCCATCCGTGCACACCAAGGCGCGTAGCATCTACATAAGGTAACGATTTTAAATAATTAACGCCGCTAATCTGGTCTTCCATTTCTTTTGTACCCACCTGCCTGTGTATAGCTTGCTCAAAGGCCTTACCACGATAGTTAGTTCCTCTTCCATCTAAAGTAAAAACTATAAATCCTTTTTGTGCCATGTATTGGTACCATAGTTCGCCACCGGCCATCCATGTGTTGGTAACCATTTGTGAGTGCGGCCCATTATATAAATACACTATTACCGGATATTTTTTAGTACTGTCAAAATTTACTGGTTTAAACATGCGGCAATGCAGTTCTGTTCCTTCTACATTTTTAATAGTGAATAAATTCCACTTGCCTAATTTATAATTCTTAATAGGATTTTCAGCGGTATAAATAGTTTTTGATTTGCCTGTTGCCGTATTTATAATTCTGTATTCGCGCGGTGTAAAGCATGAAGAAAAATTATCAATAACATAATCCCCTTTTTTACTTACAGCTGCAGTATGGTAACCGTTATCTTGTGTTAATCTTTTTGTTTTACCAGATTTTAAATTAACCATATAAAAGTCCTGGTTAATTGGGCTTTGCTCTGCTGCGTGAAAAAATAAATTCTCTCCTTTCTCGTCAAAACCTGCATCATCTTTCACCTCCCAATTACCTTTAGTAAGTTGCTTCACAAGCGATCCATCAATATTGTATAAATAAAAATGGTTATAACCATCTCTCCTGCTTTGCCAGATAAATTGTTTTGGATTGTTCTTTACAAACAACATTGGGTTTAATGGCTCTGCATATTTTTCATCTTTTTCTTCGAACAAGGTTCTTTTAAAGTCTCCGGTTGCGGCATCATACTCATTCAATTTAAAGTGATTTTGTTCGCGGTTTAAAACAGCTATGTAAACATATTTTTCATCCGGACTCCATGCAATGTTTGTTAGGTATTGGTCTTTTGGCCCTTCTGTTTTTATTTTAACGCTTGTATTATTTTTTAAATTATAAACTAATACTGTAACATAATGACTTTTGCCTCCCGCCATGGGGTATTTAATATTTTTATTTTGTGCCGGATTTGTGCTCCAGTCAATAATAGGATAATCTTTTACATCGCTTTGATCCATACGGTAATAAGCTAATGCATTACCATTGGGACTCCAAAAAATTCCTTTATTAATTCCGAATTCTTCGCGGTGAACAGATTTACCGTTTACAATCTCGTAAGAACCATCGGTAGTAACCTGGTTAACTTTACCATTGTTTGAAACATATAAATTGTTACCATTTGTGTAAGCAAAAATTTCGCCTTCTTTAAAATTATCCAGATTCTCTAAAGTAAAATCGCTTTGTTTTCTATCAGATTTAACAACCGTTTTTTTATCTTCAGAATAAAGCCACTCACCTTTTTTGTTATAAAAATAAAACTGATTTTCGTTTTGCCATAAAATTCCTTCAAAAGCAGCAATAGTATCTATAGCTAAAGTTGCCAATGTTTTATTAAAACCAACTGTTGAAATGGTTGAAACAACTTTCCCGCTTTCTGCATCGATGGTGATGAGTTCATTTTTTTCGATATAGGCCACTTTTTTTGTGGCCGGAATAAAACTAAGTGCCTGCAAACGTTTTGGCGCAAGCGTTGAACGACCTTTCCAAACAGCATCTTGTATGGTAAGTAATTGGTCTTGCGAGAAAACGAAAGAAGAAATAATAATAAAGAGAAAGCTGAGGCTGGTTTTTTTCATGCTGTATTTTTGTTAATTTAGAGCATTAAATATAGGCATAAAATAATTATTGTCATTGTTTTGTTATCTTATTTGGTAATTCATTTTACCTCTGTTTTTTTGTATTCAAAACCATTTATTTCTGAAAAAACAAAGGCTGAATTTTACGCACAGGCCTATATGTATCCTTATTTTCAGCAAAACTGGAATTTATTTGCGCCGGTGCCTGATGCAAATTACAAACTATATTGTGAGTTTGAAAATAAGGGAAAACAAAGGCTGGATCTTTTCTCAGAAATAAAAACAATTCATCAAAGCAACCGTTTAAAAGGCTATGGGCCTTTGCTGGTAGCATTTTCAAACAGTATTTATTTCTTTGAAAAAAATGCAGTTCAAGAACCATTAAATGGATCGATGGAAAACAACACAAGTTTTAAGATCATAGCGCATTTAGCAAAAAATTATCTTGAAAATACCCGAAACACCCAGCTCTCAGACCTCCGGCTAATCCTTGTTGTGAACGAAATTCCTACCTCAAAACAAAGAATTTATTTTAATTAGATTTTTCATAACAAGTACAGGTTTTTTTGTTATTTTTAGGCTATGACAAAAGTTAAGAAAATTGATGTAGCCTTGCAAGGCGGAGGTTCTCATGGTGCTTATTCATGGGGCGTAATAGACAGATTGCTGGACGACGACCGTATTGAAATTGACGGCATGTGTGGAACAAGTGCCGGTGCTATGAACGGGGTTTGTACAGTTTATGGATTAAATAAAGGCGGTAAAAATTTAGCCAAACATATTCTTGTAAAATTCTGGCATAAAATTTCTGAAGCCGGTAAATTATCACCACTACAACCAACATGGTTTGATAAAGTGATGAGCCCGGGAAATATGGATTACTCACCTACATATAAATTCTTTACAATGGCTTCAGAAAACATGTCGCCGGCACAAATGAATCCCTTAGGAATTAATCCACTTGAAAAAATATTGAATGAACTGATTGATTTTGATGAACTTCATAAAATGAGTCCGCCAAAATTATTTGTATGCGCAACAAATGTATTGACCTGCGCACCAAAAATTTTCGGGCCAAAAGAAATTACTTCTAAGGCTATTATGGCCAGCGCTTGTTTACCTTATATGTATGCGGCTGTTGAAATTGACGGCGAGCATTATTGGGACGGTGGCTACATGGGCAACCCGCCGCTTGGGCCATTAACAGAACATACAGAAGGAACAGATGATATTTTATTGGTAGAAGTAAATCCTTTTGTCATTAAAAAAGTACCTGATAATATTGAAGAAATAAAAGATCGTGTGAACGAAATTTCTTTTAATTCTTCTTTAGCTTTAGAAATTCAGCACATGGAATTTGTAAATAATTTAGTAGATAAAGGAATTACTTTAGACGGCACTTTGAAAAAAATAAATTTACACCGTGTAAGTTCAAACAATTCTTTAGGCGATTTTAATTTATCGAGTAAATTAAATACCGATTGGGAATTTTTAATGCACCTTAAAAATTTAGGTTACAACGCCTGCGGTAAATGGCTGGATGCTAATTTTAACAACATCGGAAAAAAATCAACTTTCCATTTATAGAATATGAAGAGACATTTTGTTAAAGCAGATTTCACGGTAACTACCTGGGAATTATTAAAACCCTATTTTACACAATTACAAGAACGCGCCATTAATTCGGTTGATGAATTAGAAAAATGGTTAAAAGATTACAGCGAACTAAGCGCAGTAATTAGCGAAAACATGGCCTGGCGTTATATTAAAATGACCTGCGATACTGCTAATACAGAACTGCGCGACAGCTTTAACGATTTTGTGCAGAACATTGAACCGCACATGTCGCCTATTGCGAACGACCTTAATAAAAAAATTATTGCAACGCCATTTGTAGATAAATTAACCAAGGCCGGTTACGATATTTATTTGCGTGGTATAAAAAACAGTATTGATCTTTTTAGAGAAGAAAACATTCCTTTAAATACAAAATTACAGGAACTGGAACAACAGTTTGGTGAAATTAACGGCGCGCAAAGTATTGAATATGCCGGCGAAAAAATGACGCTGCAAAAAGCGGGCATCTTTTTAAAAGACCTTAACCGTGCAGTGCGCGAGGAAGTGTATCAAAAAGTACAAACACGCCGCGCGCAGGATGAAGACGCGTTGAACGAATTGTTTACAAAATTAATTGAGCTTAGAAATCAAGTTGCATTAAATGCGGGTTTTAAAAATTATCGCGATTATAAACACCAGGCTTTAGCTCGTTTTGATTATTCAGTACAAGATTGTTTAAATTTTCATGAAGCGGTTAAGTTACACGCCGTGCCATTAATTAATGAGCACGATAAACAACGTAAGCAAAAATTAAAGCTGGACGATTACCGCCCATGGGATACTTCGGTTGACGAAGAAGGCCTGCCTCCTTTAAAACCATTTGCAACCGCGCAGGAATTAATTGACAGAACCATTTCTTGTTTTAATAAACTCGATCCTTTTTTTGGTGATTGCATTAACACCATGCAAAAAATGAACCGCCTTGATCTTGAAAGCAGATTAGGCAAAGCGCCCGGCGGTTACCAATATCCTTTATACGAAACCGATGTGCCTTTTATTTTTATGAACTCAGTAGGTTTGCACCGCGATCTGGTGACTATGGTGCACGAGGGCGGACATGCCATACATTCTTTTTTAGATTTTGATCTTGAGTTGGTAGATTTTAAATCGCCGCCAAGCGAAGTTGCCGAATTAGCAAGCATGAGCATGGAGTTAATGAGCATGGAACATTGGGATGAATTTTTTAAAACAGATGAAGAATTAAAACGTGCCAAGCGTCAGCAGCTGGAAGGTGTAATGGATACCTTACCATGGATAGCAGCCATTGATAAATTTCAGCATTGGATCTATGAAAACCCGAAGCACACAACTGCAGACCGTTATACCGAATGGCAAAAAATTATTGCCGACTTTGGCAGCTCTGTAATAAATTATAGAGGTTTAGAAAGTAATTTAAAACGCCGCTGGCAGGTGCAATTGCATTTATACGAAGTGCCTTTTTATTATATAGAATATGGTTTTGCACAATTGGGCGCAGTAGCGGTTTGGCGCAATTACAAACGCAACCCAAAAGATGCCATTGACAAATATAAAAAAGCACTGGCTTTAGGTTACACGCAGTCTATCCCAAAAATATATGAAGCCGCCGGTATTAAATTTGATTTTAGCCCTGCTTACATAAAAGAGTTAATGGATTTTGTAAAAGAAGAGTACGCGAAGATCTAACGTAATAATGGAACGCTGATTTTGCGCTTTAGCAAAATGGGGTTCAGGATCTATTCTCTTCGGAGGTTTAGCGAAGCAAAATGAGATTCACTCCTTAATAACCTTAAACACTCTTTGCCCTAAATTATTTTGAACTTTTAAATAATAAATTCCGGTTGGCAACTCGCTCGTATCAATTTCGAGTTTAGTATTTATTGTTTTTGAATTGACATTTATTAGTTGACCTAATGAATTTGTTAGACTGAAATTAATATCCACTGCATTTTTATTTTCTACATCAATAGTTAATTTGTCTTTTACAGGATTTGGATAAACAGAAACAAAATTTTCAGCAGCGATATTTTTATTAATACCAACATTGCTGCTTACAGTAAAGCTTGTATCTATTATCGCTGTGCTATCAATTTTATTAATGCAAACTGTTTGAGAATTTGTACGATATGTTTTTAGATTTACAGTATAAGTTCCTGCTGGCAGTAAACCTATATTAACCGTATCTTTAACATAAGACGGTACAGTTGCAGGAAAACAATAGTAGCAAGCTTTTATATCAATAATGTTTTGTTGCAGATTTAAATTGTATGATATGCTTGTTTTACTTACTGCTGTGCCACTGGTAACTAAAACCAAAATTTTTATCGGGGTATTAATTGCTGGATATTGTGGAAGTACGGTAAGTGTGTGGACTGTATAAGGAATAGATGAACTATTATCGCGCCTTAAAGAAAATTCCGCATCTGTTTGTGCGTTTATTTTAAAACACAACATACAAAATAAAAAAACTGAAATTATATTTTTCATTTCTTGTTTTAAATCACTCTTTAATAATCTTAAACTCTTCTTGCCCGGAATTATTTTGAATTTTTAAATAATAAACGCCGCTTGGCAACTCGCTTGTATCAATCTCGAGTTTAGTATTTGCTATTTTTGAATTTATATCTATTAGTTGACCTAACGAATTTGTAAGACTGAAATTAATATCCTCTGTGTTTTTATTTTCTACATCAATAGTTAACTTGTCTTTTACAGGGTTTGGATAAATTTTTATGTTTTGATCGCTCAAATTATTTTTGGTAATGCCAGACGGTAAAGATGTAAAACAAGTAGTGGTATCTCTTAAGGCTCCGGGAGAATTTTGGATAGCAATATTCCAGGTGTATTGCCCAGAATAATACTTTGTATAATTAATATTAGAAAAACAAGCCAATTTTGAAGACTTGTAGGTGAAGATGTTAAAAGAACTATTAAACACGCCGCCACTTGATCCAACGCCTTCAATAAAATACGCTGTGTTTGGACTATAATTCATAGTGTTGGTTGTTGTACCTATTAAACGTTTATGGTACTTTGTTCCCAATAATACAGAATCAATTGTATGTATTTGGTAGTTTAATACCGGTGTTGATGGATCTGCTCCTGAAAAAACAGTCATAATATCACCAGTAGTTTTATTTGAATCAAATATTAAGTTAGCATTTGTTGGTGTAAAATTGGGAGCTAAGCTCCATGTTGGCACAAAATAAACTTTTTTATTTAAGGTATCATTAGTGAACATACCAATAAACTGGGTTGAATTTACAGGCACTATAGACGGATCGCAGTTGCCGCCAAACGACTGATGAATAAAGTTGCCTTGCAGGACGTTTGCATAAACTTTATGCCATAGCCTGCCATTATTTACAATATAATTTCTTACGTAATAATTATAAGCATCTGTTCTGTAACATTGGTTTGAAAAAGCAGTTGCGCTACCGGTGTGAAATACCTTCCAAACCATATTGGTATCATAAGGCTGATATTTTTGCGCATGACTGTTTTTACAAAAGAAAACAAAAAGAAAAATAGATATATAAAAATATTTCATTTTGTGACTTTTATCGCGCAATAACAAAACGTTTACTTACGGTTTGTAGGTTGTTGCTTTTTAGGAGCAGTAAATAAACACCATTCGCTAGATCTCTAGTGTCAACAAAAGTTTTTTGGTCTTTTAAAATTATTTCTTCGCTTCTTACTAATTGCCCAAGGCTGTTTATAATTTCAACTTTAGAAAACTGTGATTCAGAATGAATATTTAAAACATCGTTGGCCGGATTTGGAAAAAGTAAAAAATTACCTTCGCTAATTATTCCTTCTAAACTACCTGTAATTATATTTCCACAACCTATAGAAATACAACCAGAGCTATCGGCTTTAACTATCCAAGATTTGGCCTGAGGTTGATTCATTACATTGCCGCACAAAATGTAACCACCATCTAATGTTTTTTCAACACCAAAAAATGTTTCGTGATGACTTATAGGCGAACTACCTGTAATGTAATTATTATATTGGCGCATCCATAAACTATCTCCATTTGATTTAGTTTTTAGAATAACCCCTTTTGTATCATAATTTACAAGTGGAAGGCTTGTACTATCACTATATCTTCCGCAGCTAATAATACTGCCATCTAAATTAATAAGCAGACCATTAAAGTTGTTCGAAATTGAAGCCGATGCATATTTTTTACTCCACAATACGTTTAGAGTTGAATTGAGTTTAGTTATATTTAATCTATACATATTATTAGACCCATATTGACTACTTTTTATTGCGCCATTAAAAACATAACAGTTATCATATAAACTGTATTTCAGCTGGGCCATTCCTTGAACGCCACTAAAGGCCATAACAGTGGAAGTTGAGATAGTCCCTAAAGTATCAGATTCGATAAATCCAACATTTTGCTGAGTGCTTGAATATAGAACTGTCCCTCCAAATAGGAGCTTTTTTGAAACTGGATTTAAAACTACATTAGTTGTAGTTAAATTAATTGCATTGTTCACAGTAAAACTGCTAACAATATTTAAATTACTATCCAATTGAAATACACATGGCCATTGGCCTGAAGGACTACTTTTGTTACCAATTAAATAGTATTTATTGTCATTAAATTTAATGATGTTGTTCATGTAATAGCCATACACACCATCGTAATAAAAGGAGGTTTTAATGGTATCAAGCGTTACTTTATTTATTTTTGTAAGCAAGATCGTTGTAAGACTGGATGTATAAGTTACCGATGCGCCTATATAGCTACAATTGGTAGCGGGTATAAATTGTTTGAAGCCGTTTAAATAAGCGTAATAATCATAATTTGGATAAGTAAGTATTTTCTTAAAATTAAGACTGCCCGTTTTGCTTATGTTAGTGGAATATAATCCTTGATAACCCGTAACTGAATCTGTGGCATAATTAAATACAGTAAAACTTGAATCTATAATGTTATTAAAAACGTGTGTACTGAAAGTATTATTATATCCTGTTTTATAGTAATTATTAAAATAAGTTTGCCCTTTGCACAATAAAGGCAAAAGGCAAACTAAAAATAATATCTTATTATAACGGACCATTTATTTAATAACCACAATTTTCTTTGTGCTTATTAACCTGTTTTGTTTATATAAATTTACTAAATAAACTCCATTTTTCAAAGCGCTCAACGATATAGTGCAGCTTTGAAGGCAGTTTTGTGTTAAAATAATACTACCGCTAAGATCTGTTATCTGTATTTCCGAATTTTCGTCACTGTTCGACTCTACAAATAATTGATCTTTGGCAGGATTAGGATAAACTATGATATTATCAGCTAATGCAATTGCAGTAGCATTACTTTCTTCATTAATATATCTATTTGTTGATGTTTGCAGAACCGGCTCCATACGTTCCTCAGCAATGTGTATATCATATATTTTCGCTAAAAGTGATATTGCTAATCCTTCGGTTAAAAAATCAGCTTGGTTTGCTGCAGAAAGTAATTGATTTTTTACAGCCTGGTTATTTTTTAATGTGTTTAAAGCCGAAGGATTTTGCGAAATAGACGAGGCAATTTGTTGCAAATCACAAAACAAACTATATTCGGGATTTTCATTACGAAGCATATTTATCGCAGCCTGAGCTAAAGTGTATCGTTTTGCTGAAATTAAAATACCAACTTTTGTGAATTTTGCTTTTGGCAATTCGCCTGTTGATAATATTGAAAGTATACTATCATATTGAGGCCCGTTTTCAATATTTAACCATTCCTGTGTAGATGTATGATGCAATAATCCTATCTCACGTTGAACTAATTCAAATTGTGCCTTAAGGAGATTGTATCGGCTTAGTTTGTTCTCACTTTGTTTAGCTTGCATGTAATTAAGTGTGAAGGCAGACAAAGGCAAACTTGTGATTTTTTGCCAAACTGCAGGAGATACAGGATAGTTTTTATCAAACACTTCTTTCAAATACTGTTCAGGCATATTTGGTTTTTTAAAATAGGCGATCATTACAGAGTCACTTAAAAAAGGTTTACCAGATAATATAGTTTTTAAAATAGAATTGTTATTTGAATTGCTTATTAAACTGAGCAATAAACTTGTATTACCGCCATCAACTAAAGTAGTTAAACTATCAGAAAATGCTTTTTTATTTGCACGATGAGCTGCTAATACACTTCCGGGAATTAAACGACTGCCAAAAGTAGATGGATAATTTACAGGGCAGTAAGAAGTTTTAACGGATGGATTAGATGGGGGGTTGGTCCCGACTACATCAACTAATTCAGTCGCATTACTGCAACTGGCACTTGTTTGCGGCGTTGGATGCCACTGACTACCATTAAATGAACCATGATTTGTTATAGCAAAACTATTTGAGGTATTGATATAATACTTATTTTCTGTATTGGTAACACAACTTGGAGTTGCATATTTATTTCTTACATTATCTGTTTCTTGCGCTGTATTCGCAATCCCTTGTGTAACGGCAACCCCAACATTATTTACGCAGGAGCCGCATAATTTTCCGCTTCTTTGAACACCAATATTATATTCACTATTGCTAAAATCATTACAATTCATTACAAGACCTACACCATTTGAAGAATTAAAATTTACATTTGTTATCCATATAGGTTGTTTGAGATTAGAAAAAGTATTATTGTAAATACTGTTAGGATTTGTTCCACTATTATTAATATACATTCCAGTTGTTTTATTGCTTGGCCCACCATTACCATTAGTAAAAATATTGTTCTCTACATTATAACCGTCACAAATATTTAGATACAATCCATAATTAGGTGATAAAATAGAGTTTGTCGCAGAAACATCAAAGTGATTATTAATTATTTGGGCTCCAACAATATTGTTTACATATATTTGGCCAAATGGATAATAGCCATCATTACTAAACATTGCATGATCAATAGTGCTCGCGTATGATGTTGTAGCATTCGTTAAATAAATTGCGGTTGCAAAACTACTAAATGAATTCCTTATAGGCGTACCGTTGCAACTTGTTGGATTAATTGGATTTGAGCAAAAATCCCTTACTATAAAACGACTATCAACGCCATAAATGCCATAAGCAGTTAAGGGATTTTGGAAGGTTAAGGTATTAAATCCATCATTATTGCCGCCAACAAAAGTACAACCATATATCTTCACATTAGCAACTTCACTACCACTAATGTGAGCAAAGGCTATATTACTGGTACCGCCTTTGTAACTATTGTTGTATTCAAAACGATCATTTTTAAAATAGCTCCGATTTCCATGCTCATCTTGAATAATACTATTTACAAAGTATGTATAAAATGCAACCCCTACTTTATTATTTATATATTTTGCATTAATAGAGTGTACGATTCCACCTGTAGTAATTAGATCAGGATTTCCTGATACATTTTTTGCTAGGTATATTCCTGTTTTCGCATCTTTAATTGTTCCCCCGTCAATATCTACCATCCCTTGGTAATTTGGCAGACCTGTTGTGCCATTTATCGATTGATCTTGTTCGGAATCTCCCCACACTTCTATACCTTCCCATAATTTACTACAAGAGCTTTCAAGGATACCACAAGACGTTATTATTAATTTTGCTCCTTGTTCAACAATTATTTTGGCATTTTCTCTCATTCTTACAGTGCCTGATATAGTTAATTTGTAACCAGATTTTACTGTTATATTGCCATTAACCTGTAATAAAGGACTATTATAAACGGTATTAGAGGTGATATTAATATTTGAATTATCAGACGCACAAGATGGGTTTAGTACAACTGCTGACATATCATTTGATAAATGATAATGCATCTTTCCTAATTGCTTTGGACTAAGGTAGTTTCGGCAGTCATAATTGTATCCCATAATATTATTAGAATGATTAAATGTATTAATTCCGCAAGCAGCACCATGATCCCAGATCGAATCATCTTCAAACCAATAATCGTCTACCAAAGTTGGGAAAGGCGGAAGTCCGCTTGGGTTTAAGTTTGGTGGAAGAATTATACCAAAGTTGTCAAGCGCCCATGTATGGCCTAGTCCAAGAGCATGTCCTATTTCATGCAAAATTAACCCTTCATTTCCAAGACCCGAAGCTGCTAATGGAGAATGAATCATAAATATTTGTTTTGATGGGATACCATTAGCCTGGCCGCCGCCATTGTTTGTTGGATGCGTACCCCAAATTAGATTGATGGCGTTTGGGTCATTAAAAGGCGAAGTGTTCCATACCGGCGCATTGCTATAAGCACTATTATCAGTAACAAACTGAAAGTTATTTAAAACAAATTGTATTTTACTGTTCCAGTAGTATGGTGGATTTGGACTTCGGTTTAAGTTCGGCGGCTGTATATTTGTCATTGTAGTATTCCACGCAGCTACATAATTGCTTGCGTCGGTAGATGTTACATTTGCAAAAACTCCTGTTCCGGAAGATGGCTTGGTAATCCAAAAATTGAGTTTAACATATACTACTGAGGTTGTTGTTGTATAATAACCAGCTATATCAAAAGGGCAACTTGGCGCGATTGGGTTATTAGCTGAATTAAAGCATTTGTTCGGTGATTGGCTGAAAAAATTGCTAGTTAAAAATGCTAATAGAAGTAAAATTAAAAAAGATTTGTTTTTCATAGTTGTTGTTTTTTGGTTAATAATTATTTATAGGCGTTGATTTTTATGGTTTATTTAAATGCCTTTTCAAGATTCTATTACCTTATTATTTTAATAGATAAGCTATATTAAACTGAGAAATAGAAAAATAAAACACAAATAATTTATACAATGGTAGCGAATGTATAAAAAGAAAATATAAACGAATAGTTATGAAATCTATTTCGATAAAAAATAGGTAAATTTACCTACTCTTTTATAGGTAATATTATTTACTCCATACATTAATTTGTAAGTTTTTTGCTAGAGAATCTTTGCAGGCACAACTTTTTTTACAAAAGCGTTGAGTTGTTTTTTTGTACTTGCTTTGCTATCGGGATTCCATTCTAGAGTTGTTTGCCAGGCATTTTCGGGTTTAAATTCTTCTTCCATTTCTTTTAATACTGCTGCTGCAACTTTTTGTGAATGAATTATGGCAACACACTCGCAATTTAAATTGGCGCTGCGAGGGTCTAAATTAAAAGTTCCAATAACAGTAATGTTACCATCTATTACCATGCTTTTTGCATGCAAACCAAATACAGGTGTGTAATTTATTTTTTGTTGTAAAGCGCCCGTCATTATTTTATAACGCACAGCGGCATCTGGTCTGAACTCAAAAATGTTTACACCTGCAGTTAATAATTCTTTCCTACAACGCTGGTAACCGCTAAAGGCCGGGAGGTTGTCGGTAGACAACAAACTGTTAGTTAATATGCGCACGTTGACGCCGCGCTTAACAGCTTCGGCAAAAAGTGCTTCGCCTGTTTTTGTGGTTATTAAATAAGGCGATTGGATCTCTATACTTTTTTTAGCGCGTTTAACCAAGGCAATTAAAGTATCGGTACTTACACCGCCGCTGTTCAAACTTTGCCATTCGTTATTTTTTCCGGGCACATCGCTTACAAAATTTACGCTGTCTGTCCAAACTAAGAGATCAGAGTTTTGAATTTCTTTAAAGATTTGCGGAATGTTCTTTATACGCTCGCGTACCTGCGGCCAAAAATTATCGGGGTTACAAGCGTACTCGTGCAGTTTATCAAAACGTTTTGGATCGTCAAATTTTTCTTTGTCTTCGTTAACCAGATCGGTAACGGGCACACTTAATTTACTTTCCCAAAAGGTATTAAAAGAAGTTTGAATTGTGCTGGCAGTTTTTCCTAACAACAACACATCCCTGTCTCTAAAATTATATTCGTGATCGTAATCAAAATATTCGTCGGCAATATTTCTGCCGCCGGTTATGGCCACTTTACCATCAACGGTAAATGTTTTGTTGTGCATGCGCTGGTTGGCGCCTTTAAAATCTACTTCCAGTTTGCCAATTTTTTGGCAAATGTTTTTGCCCAGGTTGCTGCCGGGGTTGTATACTTTAATAGTAATATTCTCATGCGAATCAAGCATTAAAATTTCGTGCACGGTGGCCTCTACCATAATATCATCAACCAGTATGCGCACCTTAACGCCACGATCGGCAGCACGCAGCAAATAATCGCAGGCAATAAGGCCCACATTATCGGTACTAAAAATAAAATACTGCACATCAATGCTCTCCTCTGCATACTCGCTTAGCCAGGCGCGGGTAACCATGGCCCCGCCCCCATCTTCTAAAACATAAACGCCGGTTTTGTGTTGCATTAAACTATCTAAAGGCGCCAACTCTTTGCTTAAACTTATACTATCGTTGCGGTGAATGGCCGCGCAAAAATCTGTATTTTGCTTGGGAATCTCAGCAATTTTATCCGCACACGAAAAAAGTATAAAAGCAAAGCAAAAAAATAAATATTTTATAATAAGATGTTGCATTTTAATAATATATTTTTTGTTCTCCCTAACGATATTAACTAATTTGTATAAACACTAGTAGTGAATGTTAAAGTAGATTTTTTGTCTAAATATACTGTGTCTTTTTTACATTTTAAAAATGCAATAACTTTTGGTGCCGTCCAAAATTCCGCCTTTGGAGGCACCTGCTTCGGTGTAAGAAAAAGCTCGTAATGGCCAAAAGAACTTTGATTTGACCAAAAAAAGCATTCAGATAAGCCACGGTACATGGCCCCCCTGCGGGTAGCATAAGTGTTGTAATCTATCTGTAACCCATTGCTTCTAAAAGCCAAACAATACACTTTGTCTTTTTCTTTATGACCCAATAATATAAAATGACCATATCTGTTTAGTGTATCAGAACAAACCTCGCGTGTAAGAATGGCTAAAAAATTATTAAAATCGGGGCTGTAAAATATTTTATCTATTACAATAGATCTTTTTAAACTTATAACAGTTGAATCGGACGGAATTTCCGAGAAACCAAAACTAAGTTTATCAAGCCTGTTTACAACAGCCGGGTATCTTAAATTATCGTACATGATTGGGGTTCTAAGTACGTTAAGCTCTTTATAAATAACCGACAGTATTTTTATTTTATCCCGCAAAACAACTTCTGGTGATGCTAAGTAGCATTTATTTTCAGTTAAAACTTCCTCAGCAGCTTTCCGCATTCTATTAACCTGATCCTCTTGCTTTTTAATTAATTCTTTCTTGGTGTATGGGGTTATAAACAAGATTTTCTTGCAAAGGAACTGATTTGCAAAACAGGTGCCAGCAAAAATTATTATTAGAATTAGATAAAGCCAAAACGGGCGTTGTAAGAAAACACGATTTAAGATTATATAAATAAAGGGTATTAACGTTGAAAATGCTATTGCAAAAAATATAAATTTTACGGCATTTACTAAATTTGTCATTCCTCCTCCCCAATCCCCCCCAGAAGGCATCAAATTAATAAAACTAAAAAAAATTATGCCATGTGGTACTAAAGCGATAAAAGTTATTAGTACAATTTTATTTTTGCTCTCTCTACTATCTTCCATCATTAAGGTAAATATGTTCTAGGGGGCAATTGTTTAATTGAATCTTTGTTTAAATTATTCCAATTAGATTTAACCACAGATAAATGTGCGAATTCAAAAAAATCTTTTTTATTTGTAAAGCGTTTCCCTTGTAAAATCCAATCAATTGCAGCTTGGTTATTAAAATCTCCCCAACCTGAACCTTCAAAATTAGCAACAAACCAATCTTCATTTATTTCTCCTTTTTCATTTAAATATCCGCTATAAACTTCATTTAATGCAATCTCGTGAAGTTGAAAATACTCCAAGGGTTTCTTTATATCGTGTCCTTTAACCATTGAACGAGGAATGACTATTGATGGTCCTTTGAAAAAATACCATTTGTTTTCGATTTTTTCACCATAAACATATTGCAGATCATCAGAGGAAGATTCTTTTATATTAACATAAAGATGTCGGCACGATATAAATCTATTTTTAGTACTATTAAAACAAAGCAAGCTGTCTAATTTGTATTTGTATAAATATTCTGCCTGATAGTTTAATAATTTATTATTAACCCAAATATTAAATGAATCTGCTAACATAGTAAAAATTGCATAGTACTCTTTATCACCTATTACATTTTTAGATTTTTCTATTATACCTATTGATTTTTCCTCATTTCTATTCAGGCATGAAAATAAAATCAACACTAATATTACACTAACTATTTTTTTCATTTTTTTATCTAGGTTTTACATACCCCGTCATTCCTATTTGCCTTTCAGTAAATATCCAGTGATAATTCACAAGATAATGACTATTTCCGAAATCTTTTGGCTCAAAACCTTTAGGTATAAATATTCTTCCAGTTTGAATTGTTTGATTTGTATATGGATTTTTCCTGCCGTTGGCTAATGAAAGAGCTGAACATTCAGCTTGGGGTGCCACACCATCTTGCAGCCAAATTGGGTCTTGATTTGATTGTTTTAAATCGCTACCGTATTGCCATACCGCTTCAAACAAATTCCATTGCACGCCGCCACATATAGCATTTTCAGGTGCAATAATATAATATATTCCAAAATTTGAAGAAAATCCAGCTTGCTTTAAAGCTTCAACAATACCGGTAGAATAAGCGTAACCCATACTGTGTGCCACAATATCAATTTTGTCAGATTGTTTATTAAAAGTGATTTCCCCACTATTAATTTTATTTACAAGATCCAATCCAGCAATCATACCATTGGCTTTTCTTGTATTAAATCCCGTTAAATTTGCAACTGTATGTGAAAAAACAGCACTAAATTTATCTTTTGCTTCAGTACATAACTTTTCGTTTTGATTTTCTCCTTCACAATAATCTTTTCTTATCATTGCTTCTATCATTGCATTCATAAAACTTGAAACAGAGTTATGGTTAGAAGTTTTTACTGAATGATGACCATCCGCATACGCAATATTTTTTGTGCCTATTCTGTTAATAAACTTTGCATCCATGCCAGACCAACAGCCTTTCATGTCTAATAATTTTATTTTATTATCTGAATCTTCAAACTCTAAAGTATTTGTTGAAGAAAAATCAGAACCATCCATTCCTGCTGATGGCCTATAGCCATTTACAAATAACAGAAGATTATTTGATGTGCTTAGACCTTTTATAAAAACCTTCATGTTTTCAATTCTATTTTTGGGAACGAAAATTTTAAATTTCCCATCAATATCAATACACGGTTTAGGCGTGCCACTATATGGATAAGAAGAGTTGAATGTTGAAGTTGTAATGCTTGAGTTATTTGGATTAATTACACCAAGTGTTTGAACGTATGGCAAAGCAATTGTAGTTATATAATCATAATCAATTCCCCCAATAAAAGTTTTCCCAATTGACATTATCGACGTGTACTTACCAATATTGACTGAAGAATTCGTTTTATACCCTTTTTTAATGTCTAATAATAAGCTTAATAAATCAGCGCGTTTATTTGAAAGCGCCGATGCATCTTCTTCCTCATCAAACCAATTTAAACGAAACTTTTTAATTGAAATTTCTTCCCATTGCTTTTTAACTAAAAGAGCATCATTAGTATAATCCATTAAATTTGTGCAAGTACTTTTTTCTATTTCAGGAAAAGTATGTTCTAAAGCAAAAGCACCATGCGCTAGCTCATGTGCGATTTCTTTTGTACTTGCATCAGCAGAAACAAATCCAACGGCCCTACCTCTTACCATGTACCCCTTTAAATTTTGATCATTAAAGCTAGGAACAATAAACAAATAATACGCTTCTTTATCATATAATGTATCAAAATTTTTAAACGCGTCTCTTAATGAGCGCATTTCAGCGCTATACTTACTCATTAATTTTGCATCAGCTGCTTCTAAACCATCATTTCCTAAATTAAACGTAAAATTGGCTGCAGTTGTAACGGACCAAGTGACATTGGCTTGTTTAAAGACTTCATTTAATTGAGTGGCTGTTAAAGAAATATTTGAATTATTTACAGGAACTAAAACCAGCTTTTTTGTAATTGCCTTTAAGCTCATTATATTTAATTTTCCGATCTTCTTATTATTATACCAGGCATATATACTGTTTGCATTAGAGGGGATGGCTGTTATTTTAAGCTGGTTGGCAATATTTGTAGTTGCATGAGTTAATATTGTTCCACTCGCAGTTTTAAAACTTAATTGATTAGCAATATATCCAGTAATTTGTATTTGCGCTATCACTTCATCTGTTTGACTTAAGCCAATACTTTTATTAGCAACAAAATAATTCTTGCCGCTCCGTAACTTTATTGCTTCATAATTTTTTATAAAAGCTGCATATTCTTTTTTATCAAAGCCAAAATTTTGCCCGGCACTTGCTGTAAAAAAAACAATTTCATTATCGCTCGCCTCTAAACTATCATTGCTGTAATTTAAATAATTAGTTGGTCCCGTAATTTTTGGTGGAGGCGGCAAAAAAGTAATTGCATACTGGTTTCCTTCCTCGTCTCTTATTACCATTACATTGGTTCCTGTTGGCGTTGGAACGCAGATAGGAGCGCTGCTTCCCTGCATGGCATAACACACCTGATTGCCATTCATAAACACTGTGTCAATTGTTCCATTTATATATGTTGCGTTTTGCTCTGCCATAGTCAAATCCCATTGACTCATCCATTTATCTATACCATCAGTTAATGCCTCTATCACACCTTGTTGCTGACGGTTATCCACATCAATAAATATATTATTCCATTTTACTGCAACAGGTAAAGCGCCAAATACTAAAGCATAGCCTTTTCCTTTATACCAACCCGGAGGACCGCTTGGTTCAATTTGTGTTGTCATTACTTCAAATTGTCCGCTTTGAATTATCAACCCGGTAACAGCTTTATTTAAAGGTAATGGTTGAGTTGGAGAAGTATTGTATGGCAACGTTTGATCATTACAATTATAATTTGGCGGACCGGACGTTGTAAAATTAGCTATGTTACTCCAGTTTCCAGTGATGCTAATTCCTTCGCCACGCACCCTTGCCTCGTATGTAGTATTTGGTTCAAGATTACTTACTCTTTCTATTCCATTTATATTTGGATAATCAAACCAGGCATTTGTACCTTGTTTACGAACCTGTAATAAATAATTAGTAAAGGCGCTTTGCGTCGTCCAATCACATTGTCCAGAACGGTGATTTATTGTTTGTGCATTTAAAGTTAAATTCAAAGCATTTCCGATAACGTTTGTTAGATTGCCGTAAGTAAAGGTGCAGATCTGACTATAGCCATTATTCTTAAACCAATCTCGCCCAGTATTATCTTTTACTCTAACCCTCCATACATATTTCATATATAAATTAAGTGGCGTTTCTGTAATGCCATAATTTATATAAGGTTGTTGAGTAGTTGTACTAAAAACAGGCGCAGTACTTAAAACAACTTGGTTTGGATTGGCATTGCTATCAGGTCTTACTTCCCATAAAGCAAATTCATACTCTGTACTCATGGCGCTATTAGGACTTCCAAGATTTACAGGTGTCCATTGAAACAAAACGTTTTGTGGAGTTTGCGGTGTAATAACCGAACTACATAACGGCAAATTTAAAAAAGGCGGATCGCTTAAAGTAAACCAAGCCTGAGCGCAAGCTTCATTACTAACTTGTATGTTTGAACTATTATAATAATCATATGCTTTAACGCAAATAGAATAATAACCTTCGGGCAAAGCCATTCTCTGTTCGTATTGATTTTGATTTATTCCAACAAAATCCAAGTTGTTACTATTTAAATATGGCGCAAGATCAATGCTGCTTAACAATAATGGTTGTCCAGGCAAAAGTGTAATTGGCGCAGGATTATAAAATGTTTTGGTGCTTAAAGTGAAACCATTTCCCTTTATCTCAAACTTTAGTTTAAGATTATATTGCGCCACACTAAAATCATTAAACTGTAAGATCAATTTTAGTTTTTCAGCGCTTGGGTCTGCATAATCTGGTAAGTATCCACTATAAGGTGGAACTAATTGAGTAGAAATTTGAACGGGATAAGTTTGAGAATAAACTTCTTCTCCTCTCCAAAGGAATGTGGAGAAGAATAAAATAAACGTGAGGAAGTTGATTATTTTACTTTTTGGGTTGATCTCTGTTAGCTAAATATTTTAGTATAAATATAAAAAAATTCCCTCCTGTAAAAACAGAAGGGAATAGAAAATTTATTTTTTTATTTATTTTTTAAGCCGTTACCGATTCTTCCATATAGGCTTCAATTGGCGCACAAGAACAAACCAGGTTACGGTCGCCATAAGCATTATCTACACGCGCAACAGAAGGCCAAAATTTATTTTCGCGTACCCAAGCTAAAGGGAAGGCAGCTTTTTGACGGGTGTATGGTTTTTTCCAATCGTCACTCACCACTAATTTACAAGTGTGCGGCGCGTTCTTTATAACGTTATCGGCCTTGTCGTATTTACCTTCTTCTATTTCTTTAATTTCTTTTCTAATAGAGATCATGGCTTCGCAAAAACGATCCAGCTCGGCTTTACCTTCGCTTTCGGTTGGTTCTACCATTAATGTATTTACTACAGGGAAGGCAACCGTTGGTGCGTGAAAACCATAATCCATTAAACGCTTGGCCATATCTGCAACCTCAACACCGCTTGCCATTTTAAATTCGTTGCAATCTAAGATCATCTCGTGTGCGCAACGTCCGTTCTTACCGGTGTATAAAATTTTGTAATGGCCTTTTAAACATTCTTTAATGTAGTTGGCATTTAAGATGGCTATTTCTGTAGCTTCTTTTACACCCTCTTTACCTAACATTTTTATGTAACCGTAAGAGATCAATAAAATTAACGCGCTGCCATAAGGCGCTGCAGAAACTGCAGTAATACCTTTTGGTCCACTCGTATTTACAATAGTATGCGAAGGTAAGAACGGAACTAATTTTTCTACCACACCAATTGGTCCCATGCCGGGGCCGCCGCCGCCGTGAGGAATTGCAAATGTTTTATGTAAGTTTAAGTGACAAACATCTGCACCAATATTTCCGGGCGATGTTAAACCAACCTGCGCATTCATGTTGGCACCATCCATATAAACCAATCCACCGTTATCGTGAATTAATTTAGTGATGTCCATAATCGATTCTTCGTACACACCATGTGTAGAAGGATAGGTTACCATTAAACAAGATAAATTATCTTTATGTTCTTCTGCTTTTGCTTTTAGATCGGCTATATCAATATTTCCTTTGTCGTCGCATTTGGTAATAATAATTTTCATACCAGCCATGGCAGCGCTTGCCGGATTTGTTCCGTGTGCAGAAGATGGAATTAAAGCAACATTACGGTTTGGATTTCCGTTAGCGATGTGATACGCGCGGATAACCATTAAGCCAGCGTATTCGCCTTGCGCGCCTGAATTAGGCTGAAAGCTCATGCGTGCAAAACCGGTGATCTCTGAAAGGTCTTTATTTAATTGTTCAATTAATTCTGTATAACCCTGCGCCTGATCAACAGGAACAAAAGGATGTATGCTTGCAAACTCTGGCCAGGTAATTGGCAATAATTCTGAGGCCGCATTTAATTTCATAGTACAAGATCCTAAAGAGATCATAGAATGAACTAACGAAAGATCTTTATTCTCTAAACGTTTTATGTAACGCATCATTTCGCTTTCGCTGTGATACGAATTAAAAACAGGATGTGTTAAGTAAGACGATTTTCTTTCTGCAAAAGTGCCTTTAATTAAATTTTGCGGATCGCAACCTTTGTCTTTATACGATTTGCCATTTGCTTCTGCAAAAACAGAAATAATATCAGTTACATCATTTTCTTCAACCGTTTGATCGATAGAAATGGCAACGTGTTTATCATCTATATAACGGAAATTAATTTCTTTAGCTTCAGCAAGCGAACGAACTTTTTTAGCGTCCGCTGCTACAACGATGGTGTCAAAATACAATTTTGTTTTTATTTCGTAACCCAAAGCTTTTAATTCTGATGCAACAAAAGCTGTTGCGCCATGCACACCTTCTGCAATGGCTTTAATGCCGGCTTGCCCGTGATACACGGCATACATACTTGCCATAATAGCAAGTAAGGCTTGTGCTGTACAAATATTTGAAGTTGCTTTATCGCGTTTAATATGTTGCTCGCGTGTTTGTAATGCCATACGCAAAGCCTGATTTCCTTCAGCGTCAATTGACACACCAATGATACGGCCCGGAATTAAACGTTTGTAATCTTCGCGACAAGTAAAAAATGCAGCATGTGGTCCGCCATAACCTAACGGTACACCAAAACGTTGCGAGTTACCAACTACACAATCGGCACCCCACTCGCCCGGAGGCGTTAATAAAGCTAAAGCTAAAAGATCGGTAGCAACTGCAATTTGTATATCTAACGCTTTGGCGTCAGACGCAAATTTTTTGTAATCACTTATTTCACCATTAATATCCGGATACTGAATTAATACGCCAAAAAACGAATCGTCTAATTTTGTTGTGTTGGCATCGCCAATAACTAATTCAATGCCGTAAGGTACCGCGCGCGTTTTTACAACATCAATAGTTTGAGGAAAAACAGTATTGCTTATGAAAAATTTATTCGAATTGTTTTTTACTTTGTCCTTACTACGGTTAGAGTAAAACATAAATAATGCTTCGGCAGCAGCAGTGGCTTCGTCTAATAACGAAGCATTTGCAATTGGCATGGCGGTTAAGTCCATTACCATGGTTTGGAAATTTAAGATAGCTTCCAAACGGCCTTGTGCTATCTCTGCCTGGTAAGGCGTATAAGCAGTGTACCAGCCTGGATTTTCTAAAACGTTACGTTGAATAACAGCCGGTAAAATATTATTATAATAGCCTAAGCCAATATAAGAACGGAACACTTTATTTTTTTTACCAAGCGCTTTTAAATGTTTGGTGTATTGAAACTCGCTCATAGCAGTAGCTATGTTCAGAGGTTGTTTTAAACGAATGTTTGCCGGAACGGTTTGGTTTATTAATTCATCAACAGATGAGACGCCAATTTTAGCTAACATTTCTTTGATCTCGTTTTTGCGTGGCCCGTTGTGGCGGGAAGCGAATTTATCAGTAGTCATACGTAGGTTTTAGAGACATTAAAGTTACGCAAAAAAGCCTGCATTTTAAGCCAAAATTTTTTAACATTTGTTCATAAGAAAGCTCATGATTTATGTCATACAAAGGGCTTGGAAGGAGGCAGTTATACTTTTACACCGATGAGACAAACATCCCTTCGACTCCGCTCAGGGTAAACTGACTCGTTTGCCTTACACCTTTACTCCAATAAGGCAAACATCGTCAACTTGTTCATAATCGCCTTTCCAGTCGAGGAAAGCCTTGCCAACGCGTTCTTTTTGTTCGGCAACCGGCAAGCCAGAAATAGCTGTAAGGATGTCTTTCATGGGCTTGTATTTTAATTTTTTTCCGCTTGTGCCACCAAATTGATCGGCGAAACCATCGGTAAACAAGTACACAATATCGTTCTCTTTTAAAGTAATTTTTTGGGAAGTAAAATTTTGCGGTTTATCTTCAATGAAAGCACCTACCGGGAATTTATTGCCTTTGTATTCGCTAAGAACAGTTTCAGATACAACATAAATGGAGTTCATAGCGCCGGCAAACATTACTTCTTTATTTTTTTTATTGATAGCTAATAAAGTAACATCCATACCATCTTTTACGGTGTCTTCGTTAAAGCTTTGATGCAAAGCTTGCGTTAACCAACCATTAACCGCATTTAAAATATCAGCGGGATCGTTAAGGTTTTTTTCGAGCACTGCTTTATTTAAAAGATTGTAATTGATAATGGAAATTAACGCGCCTGGAACACCATGGCCTGTGCAATCGGCAACAGCAATAAAAATGTGAGTTGCAGTTTGTTCTATCCAATAAAAATCGCCGCTTAAAATATCTTTAGGTTCAAAATAAACAAAGGAGTTTGGTAATGTAGATTTTACAAATTTATCCGGTGGAAGAAACGCGTTCTGAATACGTTCGGCATATTTTATACTATCGGTAATATCTTTGTGCTGTGCTTCAACCAGTTTATTTTTTTCTTCAATAATGCTGTTCTTTTCACCCAGCTCAAGATTGATCTTATTTTTTTGACGATTCTGCCTTATTAATACAAACACTACAATAGCCACTATCAATAAAATAATGCCAATTAAAAAAATAGTTATTTGTTGTCGACTACTTTCAACTTCATTAACTTTTAATTTTTCGTTCAGGATCTGATTCTCTTTTTCCTTTTCGCTGACTTCATATTTTTTTTCGAGTTCGGCAATCGCTGTTTGATTTTCGGTATTAATTAGGGAGTCTTTTATAGAAATGTGTTTTTGAAGATCTTCGTAGGCCTCTTTTGTTTTTCCTATATCAAAAAGTATGGCTGCCCGATTTAAATACAAATTACTTAAGTTGTTTTTATTTTCGCGTAAATTTTCATACTCAAACGCTTTGTTAATATAACCAAGAGCTTCATCGTATTTTTTTATACTCCTCGCAAGTTCGGCGCCATTCGAAAAACCATTACTTAAATGACTTACGTCATTAATTTTTTTGAAGTATTCAATGGCAATGTTATTGTATTCTATTGCCTTTACAATATTATTTTTGTGATATTCCAATTTACAATAATTGGTATATGCGTTCGCCGTTTCGAGTGGTTTTTTTAATTCTTCATTAATTTCAATTGATCTCTTAATTGCTAATTCAGCTTTGTAATAGTTTTTAATTTCGATACAAGCTAGTCCTAAATTTCCCAATACATTTGCCATTTCTAATTTAAGGTTACTTATTTCATAAATAGCAACGCTTTTTTCCCAATAAAGGACAGCTTTATCAAAATGGCCCAAATAATAATTGATCATTCCCAGATCACTGTATCCAATAGCAACATTTTGAGCAACCCCAGTTTGCTGCCAAGCCTTTAATGCGTCGTAATACAACCCGGCTGCTTTTTCATAATCACCCGAATTAATTTGTATAAATGCTTTGGTTCTAAGACATTTTGCTTGTGCAGGAATATTCCTTGATCTAATTGCTTGTATCATTAATTTATTAACCGAATCAATTGCTGTAGAATATTCTTCTTCGGCCATTAATATGTTAGCATATTGAAGTCCTAAAACAATCTGCAGGTTTTTATCTGATACTGTTACCCGCTTCGCTTTGTTATAGAACTCAATTGCCTTTTCAAAATTTCCAGCGTTCTTAAAAGGAATAATAAGATTATCTATATAAATTGAAAGTTTTACGGAGTCATTTCTTGTTATATTTATTACCTTAATTAAGGAATCTACATTCTGCGAAAATGTGCAATTAAAAACGAAAAGAAGTATTATTGTTAAATAAAGGTTACGCATGGCTTTGCCTGTGCTATAAATATATACAAATATTTTTTATTTAGAATTATATTTTTTATACTTGTGTGTATAAACAACTAAAACAAAACATTATGGCATTAGGTAAAGTAGAGTCGATCGACCCAAGCAACACAGCAGGTACCATTATAGAAGATGAAACAGGAATGAGTTATGCATTTAGCGATGCAAACTTTCCGAATACAGGTTTAGCAGTGGGCAGCCCGTGTACGTATGATATAGATTACAGCGCCAGAATACCTGTTGCGACCAATCTTCAGGCTTATACTCCAACTAGTCAAGATATTACAACCACCGTACAAGGCCCTTTAACTGTTAATGTTGGTGAAACATTAAACATAAAAAAAGGCGGCATGGTTAATGGAAATATTAATGTTATTAACGCAAATTTAGTTATTGAAGATACCGGAGGAGTAACAGGTGAAATAACCATCAATTCTCAAGGAAGTTTTGTTGTTAGAAAAGGGGGAATGGTTAAAGGAAACATTAATGTTCTTCAGGGTAGCGCTTGCAAAATAGTTAATAAGGGTAACGTAAAAGGAAATATAAATGTGATCTCTGCAAACCGTTTAATCGTAGGAAATGACAATGGTGGTGGAACAATTAACGGATCTATTACAGTTGATAAAATAAGAAAAGTAACCATAACAGCTACATCAACTATTAACCCTACTGCTTAATAACAATATTTTTAATTAAAAAAGCCTTAGAAATTTTCTAAGGCTTTTTTGTTTTAGGTTGATACCTGCACTTTAATTTTTTTGCCTTTTATTTTTTCTTCGCTTATTAATTTTACGGTGTTATTTATTTTATCAGCGCTAATGGCCACGTAGGCCGAGTGATCAAGAACCTCTATTTTACCAACTTCGTCTTTTTGTAAATTACCTTTTTGCAAAAGCACGCCTACAATATCCATTTTATTTATTTTATCTTTTTTGCCCGCAGCAATATAAAGTGTTTTCCACTTACCGGGTTTTGGTGCAATAAATTTTGTTGGTAATGTTTCTTCTTCAGGTGTAATTTCTAAAAATGGTGGCAAATGATCGTCTATATCCAATAAAAAATAAACCGTACCTGTTGCATGCATTCGTGCAGTTCTACCATTTCTATGGATCATCGCATCTTCAGTTGTTGGTAACTGGTAATGTATAACCGCTTCTATCTCAGGAATATCAAGTCCTCTAGCGGCAAGATCAGTTGTAATTAATAAATTGGTGCTGCCGTTACGCAATTTAATTAATGTTTTCTCTCTGTCTATTTGTTCAAGTCCACCATGATAAGTGCCATGCTCTACTTTATGAAATTGCAATTGCTCACTAATTCTGCTTACCGCATCGCGATGATTACAAAACACCATGGTAGATTTATTTCCTGTTTTGCTAATCAACAACATTAAGGCTTCTAATTTATCATCGCCAACAACTCTCACAGTTTTTACCTGCAATGTTTCTTTTGCTTCTTGTTTGTTATTTGTATAATTTAATTCTTCGTGTTTTGTTAATCCAACAAAATCAGGAATTTCTTTTAATGGTGTTGCCGAAGTTAAGATGCGTTTTTTTATACGCGCACTGCTTTTAATTATGAACGACATCTCTTCATGAAAACCTGCCTCTAACGATTTATCAAATTCATCTAAAATTAATGTATGCACATCTTTTGTAGTTAAATTCTGTTTTCTTAAATGATGGGCTATCCTTCCGGGAGTGCCAATTAGCAAGGCCGGCGGGTGTTGCAAATTATTCTTTTCAATTTTTACATCGTGGCCACCATAACAGGTATTAACCTTAAAACCAGTGCTCATTTGTTTAAACACCTGTTCTATTTGCAAAGCCAATTCTCTTGTTGGAACTAAAATTAAAACTTGCACGCCTTCTTTTTCTTTGTCAAACATTTCTAAAAGCGGTAAAAGAAAAGCCAATGTTTTGCCTGAGCCTGTCGGAGAGATCAACACTACATCGTTTGGTTTTGTAATTGCTTCGATTGTTGCAATTTGCATTTCGTTCAATGCAGATATTTTAAATAGAGAAAGGATCTTTGTAAAACTCATAGTATAAAAATAAAAAAGCCCGGAGGTTAGTTGGGCTTTTGATGAAAATAATGGTGGAGAATATCGGATTCGAACCGATCACCTCTTCACTGCCAGCGAAGCGCTCTAGCCAAATGAGCTAATCCCCCATAGTTTTAAATAACAGGTTACAAAAATAAGATTAATTTTTAAATGAGGGGGAATAAAAAAGGCGCTATATAAGCGCCTTTAAATTTTTTAGTTCTCCACCTGCGTGTCGCCGACGTAAATACCGCCTTTATAAACCGCAATACGAGTTAAGATACCATTATCATCGTAGATATATGCTTTACCATCCATAAAACGATTGTCTTTAAACACACCGTCTTTTGTAATTTGTTTGTTCTTGTTATATAAAGTTTGTTGTCCGTTTAATACCATAGGTCCGGCACCTTTTTTAACTGCCTCGTTTGGTTTTTCGTCTGGTTTAACAACTACTTTTGGAGCGTTCTCTGCAGGAACATCTGATTTTGCAACCAATGGTTTTTTAGGTTGGTATTCTTTTATAGAAGCCACATCCACATTTCCATCAGCAAAGTTTTTTTCTGCCTTAATATCTCCGTTCTCGTAATACTCTTTTATTAAACCGGCTTCTTTACCGGCAGCGAAGTTTCCTTCAATTGCAAGCTGACCGTTATCGTAAAAATATTTTTGAGCGCCCTCACGTTTTCCACTTGTATTGAAAGCAAATTCGTGTTGAACTTGTCCGTTATCGTAATATAATTTGTAGTTACCTACCCAACGGTTGTTCTTCCAGTTTCCTTCTTCAGAAATTTTTCCGTTCTCATGATACATAATAGCGTATCCATCAGGACGGCCGTTTGTGAAAGTTAATTTATTACGCATGTTACCATTGCAAAAGAACTCAACCCAAATACCTGCTTTTCTGTTATCCTGGTATTTTCCTTCTTCAACCTTTGCTTCAGGAGCGTAGCATGTTCCTGGTTTATGTCTTCCAAAAAGAATCCATTTACCTTGCTTTTTGCCATCCGGATCAATTTTATTAATTGTATCCTTCCCATTGGCCGGATTTACTTCAAATGTTTGGGATTGCGAGAATCCGATCGATGAAGTAAAAAATAAAATGAGTATAAATTTTTTCATGGGCATATCAAATTTATTAATAATTCTCGTTAATTCATCACTTTTTAGATTAAAAACATAAAATATTCGATAAAGGGCAAAAAAACCTAATTGAACGCATTTACCAAGAATATTGAATGTTTTTTTACTTAGCACATCAATGTTTACGAGGCTAAATCTAAAAAGTTTCAAAATAAATGATGAAAAATATCTACTTTTTTAAAAATGGGATCTTACAAACCTTTGCTTTGATAGGCTTATCGCGGATCACAATAAATATCTCGCTGTCCGGCTTCGAAAATTCGGTTTTAACATAACCTAAACCTATTGCTTTATTTAAGGTTGGGGATTGTGTGCCCGAGGTTACTTTCCCAATAATGGCGCCACTTGCGTCGGCAATTGGATAATCGTGACGGGGAATTCCACGGTCGATCATTTCAAAACCAACCAGTTTTTTTGCAACCCCTTGCAGCTTATGTTGTTCTATGTTTGCCTTGTTAGTGAAGTCCTTGTTAAATTTTGTTATCCAACCTAAACCCGCTTCAATTGGGGATGTTGTATCATCTATATCATTACCATATAAACAAAAGCCCATTTCTAAGCGCAATGTATCGCGTGCGCCAAGGCCAATTGGCTTAATGTTAAACTCTTCTCCTGCCTTAAAAACCTCGTCCCATATAGCTTCAGCGTGTTTATTATCAAAATACAATTCAAATCCACCTGCACCGGTATAACCTGTATTGCTTACTACCACATTATCAATACCCGCAAATTTGCCTTTGGCAAAAGAGTAATAAGGGATATCTGCCAGTTTAATATCTGTTAGTTTTTGTAGGGTATTTATGGCTTTTGGTCCCTGAACGGCTAATAATGACGTGTCTTCTGAGATATTCTTCATATCTACGTCCCAAGTATCGTGTTTTTTTATCCAGTTCCAGTCTTTTTCGATATTACTTGCGTTTACCACTAACAAATAGGTTTGAGCGTCAATTCTATATACTAACAGATCGTCTACAATACCACCATCGCTATTAGGCAAACACGAATACTGCGCTTTACCATCTGTTAAAACAGAAGCATCGTTACTTGTTACTTTTTGAATAAGATCTAAAGCATTTGGGCCTTTTAATATAAATTCGCCCATATGGCTTACGTCAAAAACGCCAACGCCGGTGCGTACAATTTGATGTTCTTCGTTTAAACCTGTATAAGATACAGGCATATTATATCCTGCAAAAGGTACCATTTTAGCCCCTAAAGCAATGTGTTTGTTTGTTAAAGCTGTAGATTTCATAAAAGAGATTATTTGTTTTTAATTGGAGATTCCGGGTTTTGTATGAGGGACTAAATGTAAACAAAAATGTATAAAAATGCATTTTATTAGAAAATAAAAAAGCCCTTTCGGTATTACCAAAAGGGCTTTCTAAAAATATTTTTTTTAATTTACATTTTCAATTACCATAGCGCTGGCACCACCACCACCATTACAAATACCGGCTGCACCGTATTTTGCATTGTTTTGTTTTAATACATTAATTAAAGTAACAATAATACGTGCGCCACTTGCGCCTAACGGGTGACCTAAAGAAACCGCACCGCCATTAACGTTTACTTTAGAAGCATCAAGGTTCATCATTTTAATATTTGCCAAACCAACTACACTAAACGCTTCGTTTAATTCGTAATAGTTAATATCGCCCATTTTTAAACCAGCTTTTTCAACTGCTTTTGGTACAGCTAAACTTGGGGTAGTTGTAAACCACTCCGGCGCTTGTTCTGCATCTGCAAAACCTTTAATTATTGCCAATGGTTTTAATCCTAATTCTTCTGCTTTTTCTTTACTCATTAATACTAAAGCTGCAGCGCCATCATTCATAGTACTTGCATTAGCTGCGGTTACTGTTCCGTCTTTTTGAAAAACCGGTTTTAAAGTTGGGATCTTATCAAAATTTACGTTTTTATATTCTTCATCTTCTGCAAATTCTACATCACCTTTTTTTGTTTTAACAGTAACAGGTACAACTTCATTTTTAAATTTTCCTGCTGTCCACGCTGCTGCCGAACGTTTGTAAGATTCAATAGCAAAAGCATCTTGTTCTTCGCGCGAAAATTTATGGTCTTTTGCGCAAAGCTCTGCGCAATTGCCCATTGGCACGTTACCATAAACATCTGTTAAACCATCTTTTGCTAAACCATCAATTAAAGTTGCGTTACCATATTTTGCGCCCCAACGTGTGCTGTCAGAATAAAAAGGAACCGAACTCATGTTCTCCATTCCACCTGCAACAACAATATCATTCTCGCCCAACATAATACTTTGCGCGGCTAACATAATTGATTTCATGCCGCTTGCGCATACTTTATTTACTGTTGTACAAATTACACCATCGGGCAAACCTGCAAATTTTGCAGCCTGGCGCGCAGGCGCTTGCCCAAGATTGGCCTGCATTACAGAGCCCATATACACTTCGTTAACTACTTTGCCATCTAAATTAATTTTGGCTAAAGCGCCTTTTATTGCAACGGCACCTAATTGTGTAGCCGATACACTGGCCAATGTTCCACCAAAGGAACCCATTGCTGTTCTCACTGCTGAAACTATATATACTTCCTTCATTTCTTTAATCGTTTTAGTTTTTTAAACGCGCCTAAATTAGCATTTTAATTATAAGAATTACGTTAAATGTTGTAAACAGTTTTTAAAGTATTTTTAAGTATTTTCGGGCTGTTAAATTATGCAGGGAATAGTAATAAAATCAACGGGAAGCAGTTATTTGGTAAAAACAAATGACACAGTGCAGCTTTGTCGATTAAAAGGCAAGGTTAGACTGGAGGGAAGAAAAACTACCAACCCAATTGCTGTTGGAGATATTGTTGATTATGTGTTAGAGGATAATGACGAGGCAAATATTGTTAAGATCCATCCCCGCAAAAATTACATTATCCGTAAATCCATCAACCTTAGTAAACAATCTCAAATTTTGGCTAGCAATTTAGACCAGGCGGTTTTAATTGCCACTTTGGTTTCGCCAAGAACAAGTTTGGGTTTTATGGATCGCTTTTTAATTACCGCAGAAGCGTATCGCATTCCTGCAAAAATTATTTTCAATAAATGTGATCTCTTGAATGAAGAACTTTTAGAAATTCAAAAACAAACAATTGATATTTATACAAAAGTAGGTTACGAATGTTTTGAAGTAAGCAGTTACGATCCAAAACAAATTAAAGAATTAGAAAAATTATTTAAAGATAAAATAACTTTAGTTGCCGGCCATTCGGGTGTTGGAAAATCTACTTTTATAAATGCACTGCAGCCGGGATTAGATCTTAAAACAGGAGAAATTTCTTCTGCGCATGCAAAAGGAATGCACACAACAACTTTTGCAGAATTACATTCTTTAGATTTTGGCGGAAGTATTATCGACAGTCCGGGAATAAAAGAACTGGGTTTGGTTGAAATGAAGAAAGAAGAAGTTGGTCATTACTTTCCGGAAATTCGCGATCGTATGAACGATTGTAAATTTAATAATTGTATACACGTTAACGAACCCAAATGCGCTATTATGGCTGCCGTTGAAAACGGAGAAATAAGTGAAGAACGCTACCAAAGCTATTTAGGAATATTGAATGGCGAAGAAATGGATTGGAAGGAATGGGAAGTGAAGTAGTTTCGGGTTTCTTATTTCGGGTTTCTAGTTCTGTATGCAAAAGGTTTAACAGAATTTATAATAGCAAAATTGCCGGACTGAATTTTTTATCTTAATTTGGTATAACAATGACATTAGGACTAAAAAATATTTCGAAGAGCATCAATAAAAACTTGTCAGTTATCAATGCCATTATTTGGGGATTGGTTACTATGGACGGTTCCTTATTAAAAACTGCAAAAGAAAAGAAAATTCCACTCGCATTTAATCTAGTTCTTTTGCTTGCCTTGCTGTGCTTTTTAGTTATTATGACTTACGGCTCTTATCGTCGCCAAACCAGTTAGATTAAACCACACCTTAAAGTCTTCTTACAAATTTAATTCCTTATCAGAAATTCAATTAATTTTTTTACTGCCAACGCCCTGTGACTAATTGTGTTTTTTGTCTCAGCACTTAACTCGGCAAAAGTACTTCTGTAACCTTGGGGAATAAATAAAGGATCATAGCCAAAACCGTTAGTGCCTCTTTTTTCGTAAGAAATTGTTCCTTTTATTTCGCCTTCAAAATAATGTATCTCTCCATTTAAAATTAAAGTGATCACAGTTACAAAACGCGCTTTGCGATCGGTAACTAATTTTAATTCTTCCATTAATTTTTTATTATTGGCTTGGTCGCTTTTTGGAGCGCCTGCATAACGCGCACTATAAACGCCCGGCGCATTATTCAAAGCTAAAACTTCCAATCCGCTATCATCTGCAAATACAGCAATAGTTTCGTTTTTCTTTTTCAAAAAGTCTAAAACGTATTGTGCTTTTAAAAAAGAGTTTTCTTTTATGCTTGTCCCGGGTTCAGGAATCTCTTCTATAATTCCAATGTCTTCTAACCCTAACAATTCAAAATGAGAAGGTAACAAAGCTTTAATTTCTTTTATCTTGTTCTTGTTGGAAGAGGCGAATATTAATTTCATCGTATATTTTTAAGCCACAGATTTCGCTGATTTGCGCAGATGATTTCTTTCTGTGTGAATCTGTGTAATCTGCGGCTTTTTTTAGTTTACTTTTAGTCCAATAACCAAAAGATCATCTACTTGCTCGTGCGGACCCATCCAGGTATTTATTTTATCTGCAACAAGCGTTTTTTGTTTTTCAGATGGAAGGGTAGAAATTTCCTGTAAAAATGCTTTCATATTCTTAGCCATGAATTTTTTTCCATCTTTACCGCCAAACTGATCAGGAAAACCGTCGCTCGTTAAATAAATAGAATCGTTTGCATCTAACACAATTTCGTGTTGCTGATATTCGAAATTATACTCTGTAAAACTGGCCACACTTGCTTTGGTTGGCTTAACCTCAACAAATTCTTTAGTGCCTGCTTTAATGATCCACATGGGGCGATGAGCTCCAGAATAAGTAACTTTTCTTTCTTTAATATTATATTTTATTAGAGCGATCTCCATTCCGTCTTTCGATTTTCCGTCCGATTCAACGTTTTGTTTCAATACATCTTTAATAGCATTATTTGCCAAAAATAAAATTTTAGCAGGTTCATTTGTTTCAAAACAAGCTTCTGACATTTTATTAGAGCAGATCATACTCATAAAGGCGCCCGGCACACCGTGGCCTGTACAATCGGCACAAGCAATTAAAAACTCGTTATTGTTTATTTTATAGAACCAATAAAAATCGCCACTCACAATATCTTTTGGTTGAAAGAAAATAAAGCCCTCGTGATAAGTATTATCAATTTCTTTTAAAGATGGTAGAACAGATTCCTGAATACGTTGCGCGTAATTGATACTATCGGTAATTTCTTTTTTCTGATCTGCTAATAAATGCACCTGTTCTTCGATAGTGGCTGTACGTAATTTAACGGTCTCTTCCAGCTTTATATTCTGGCTCTTTAACCGTTTGGTGTACATGCGCACAACCAAATAAATAAATAAACAAAACATCATAAAATAAAATGCATAGGCCCAATACGTACGATACCATGGCGAAAGAATAGTAAACGAAAAATTGATATCTTTAATGTCATTAGAAAAAGCGTTACGGGCTTTTAAATAAAAAGTATAATCACCTTCGTGCAAGTTATCATATTTAAATTCTTTTCCTCTTTTCCAGTCACTAAACCCATCCTCTTTTCCTTTCAGGTAATAACTAAACTCGGTTAGATTATTATCTTCAAAACTTGTAAAGCCGGGCAAGATCTTGATATCATTTTTTGAATAGTTTATCTTAAGGTCTAGTGTTCTATTTGATTCAAATATATTTTGTATTACTGTATCAGTACGCGCTTCAACACTACTTATAAAAAGATTGTAATCTTTTTTTACTTCACTTAACTCACCATTCAAAAGAAACAAACCCTCATCGCAGGAGATAAATAACTGCTTACTTGTGCTATCGTAACTTATTAAATTTGCCTTAATATATTTTAAGTGATTTAAGCTGCTGTTTATTTTTGTAAAACCATCATTCTGCTTTTTTAAATAAATGCTCTTGTGCGAATAATCGCTGGTTTGGGTGTTCTTGTCATTTAAATTGCAAATAATATCGCCCTGAAACTCGGATGCTCTGAAAATTTGTCCCGTGTTTGTTAAACTCCAAAGCTTAGGATCTTTTATACAAACATATTTATTACGGGGTTTTTCTTTTAAAGAGTAAATTCCCGCATCAGTTCCAATCAATAGTTTTTTATTATAACTAAACACATAATTTTCTTTAAGATCAGGTAAACTGTCTTTTGTCTGTAAGGAATCGAGCAAATATGAATTCTTATAGTTTAAAAAATAGATGCCCTTATCGCTTGTGCCAAAATAAATATTTTTGTTGTCGTCGCTCGCCAAACTTCTTACATCGGTATTAAGAATATAACTTTTAATGTAGCTAGTATTCTCGCCTGAAATATTTAAAACATCTACCCCGTTATCATGCCCGCAATACAAAACATTTGGCTGATATGGATCGTTAAGCATATAATAAATGGTGCCGTACTCGCTTTGGTGTACAGGCTTAATGGTTTTTCCATTATACACATACAAACCGCTATTGGCCGAAAAGAATAATTTATTATGGTAATTTAAAATGTACCAGGTTTGTTCATTAAAATCGTTAAGTTGTTTAAAGAGGTAATCTTTTGAGTCGAAATAAAACACACCTTTATCTGTGGCAATGTACAAAACGTTATTGTATACAGCTGAAGATTGAACAACACCATTGATGCCGTTTTTACGTGTGAATTTTCTTAACGGTGATTTAACCTCAACAAAAGAAACGCCATAATTTAATGCTAACCAAATATTGCCGTTAACATCTTCATAGCCACCTTTTACATTCTCATCGTAAATACCGGTTTTACTATTTAGTTTACTAATAATTGAAAGCTCTTTATTTAAAATAAAAGCGCCGGCCTTATTGGAGGTAACAACATAATTGCCATTGCTAAGCGGGAAACCATTTACGATCTCTGCATCAATTAACTCCTTGTTGCAAGGTGCGTTTGGCACTTGCTTAAACTCGGTAAGTTCGGGACTTGATGCATTGTAGTTTGCAATGTAAATACCTAAACCTCTAAAACCAATTGCATATTTTGTATTGCTAAGCTTATAAGTAAAATAATATTTATTTGCGGCTAACTCTTCGCTTTTAATTACAGGTTTTAAAACGCCGGCACTTAACACTAAAAAATTATTATCAACGTCTTCAACAAAAATATGATCTCCAATAATAAGCGGCCTGATGTGAAAACGGTTAACCGGTGTAAAGGTTTTAAATTCGCCGTTGGCATATTCTATTAAAACTTCTTCTGATAAAAAATAGATCTTATCTTTTAATGGATAAATAAATTTTATGGGTTCTGTTGGTTTAAAATTTCCCGGAAGATTATCCTTGAAAGAAAAAAAGCGATAAATACCTCTTGGGTCGCGGTTAAAAATTCCGAAGTCGCCATTATCGCAACCAATAAAGATCTCGTTTTGTTTTGAGATAGTAATACTTGTAACGGTTGGTTCGTTCTTATTTAATTTAATGGTGCGCCAACTATAACCATCATAAATTAAAACACCGGCGCTATTAGCAGAAAAAATAAGGCCTTCTTTATTTTGAACGATACCAAAATTTGTATTTCCGGCATTATATTCTTTAGGTAAATAATTATTTATAAAAAACTCGCCGCCCTGCGGCACTAGTTTAAAACAAAACAGTACCGGTAGAAAAAGTAAATATTTTTTTAGGCTTTTCAATCTCTTTTTTCAGAACACTAAAAATAGATAAAAAAACCAAGGTAATGAAAGGCTTATTGTTAAGGGGAAATGAACAGAATTTACTTTCTGAGCTCAAAATTCTGGCCCAGGTAAACTTTACGAACCTGCTCATCGTTTGCGAGATCTTCGGCACTACCACTTTTAATAACGCTACCCGAATAAAGCAGGTACGATCTATCGGTGATATTTAATGTTTCGTGCACATTGTGATCGGTAATTAAAATACCGATATTTTTATCTTTTAGTTTGCGTACAACATTTTGGATGTCTTCCACTGCAATAGGATCAACGCCTGCAAAAGGTTCATCGAGCAATATAAATTTAGGATCGGTTGCCAGTGCGCGTGCTATTTCGGTTCGACGACGTTCGCCACCACTTAACTGGTCGCCCAGATTCTTACGCACATGATGTAAAGCAAATTCATCCAATAAACTTTCTACTTTTAATTCCTGTTCTTTTTTGGTGAGTTTTGTCATTTCTAAAACTGCGCGTAAATTATCTTCAATACTTAATTTACGAAATACAGAAGCTTCTTGCGGTAAATATCCCACGCCCAGTTGCGCGCGACGGTACATAGGTTCTTTTGTAATATCAAGGTCATCTAAAAATATTTTACCGCTGTTTGGTTTTACCATGCCCACGATCATGTAAAACGAAGTTGTTTTACCTGCGCCATTGGGTCCAAGCAAACCAACTATCTCGCCTTGTTGCACCTGTACTGATACATTATTGGCAACTGTTCTGTTCTTGTATTTCTTTACTAAATTTTCGCTACGTAAGATCATTCATTTCAAAGGTAATGAGATTTTTGAGAACTGGTTTTTACTGAATGTTAAACAAACTAAATGCTCCCTTGTTTTATAATGCTAACTGAAATCCGAATTTAAGTCCGAAATTATCGATGTTACGATCTAATTGATAATTTAAACGCCAGAAAGCATCGACCCTAAATACTTTAAAGATGTTCTCTACACCAATACTTGCTTCAGCATAAGGACCTTTATCAAGTGAAGAAAGTGTGCTTGGAAATAAAAGCGGCGTGCGGTTCTTATCGTTTACAGTTCCCCAAACTGTTTTTAATGTTGCTACTTCGCGCCATTTTAGTTTACGTAATAACGGTACTTTGTTTAAGAATAATCCCTCAAAGTGATGGAACAAGGATGCTGATATGAATTGATCGCTTACGAACTCATAATTCTTCATCATATTAAAAGCAGCGTAATCGTAAATATACGTTTGGTTACCGCCGTGTAATTCCATTATCGGGTAAGGTACAACGCCCCAGATCTTTCCTCCTTCGATGATATAATCTGTGTATCCTAATATTGGTGTAATGCGGATCCTGTCGCTAACATTTATTACTAATTTGTGATAATCGTACTCGCCTTTAAACGCGTTTTGTAACGACTTAGCATAATTCACCTGCACAATTGGATATTTGGTGCCAATAGATAATCGTTCAAAACCTTCGCCAACATATTTTTCTTTCCATGCGAATCTTACATTGAGGCGGGCCTCTGTATTATTAATACTTTCGCGCTCTCCAACAACGCCATCTCTTTTTACATACTGATATTTGTTTGTACCAAGTGCAGTAAATTGACGGCCGGTAATACTCGTTTTCGTTGTTAGACCCGGGAACCATTGTCGTTCATAATAAACATCTACCTTATCTACCCGGGTTAAATTTGTAAGCGGGCTCGATCTGAAAATGGAAGCTAACACATTATCCTGAGAAAAGCCGTTTGTGCTCTGTCCTAAAATTTCGTTATCACTTTTATAATTGGCGCCAACAATTTGCCGTGTGGGTTTCTTCGTTAAAAAACTTTTAAAGCCTAATGCATATTTCCATCTTTCATCCAACAAACCATAAGCCACGTAACCATTCAACTCATACCACTTACTAAATTTTTCGCTCGTACGTCCGCCAAATCTTAATCGCATACCCTCTACCCTATTGTAAGAAACCAAATTTGAATAAGGACCTATCTCAAAATTATTTACTTTTTTATACCCTGCAACTAACAAATAAAAAACATCTACCCATGTTTTATAAATAGGTAATGATTGAATGGTGTCTATCATTTTAAAGATCTTCAATTCGCGCTGTGTTAGGCTATCATGGCGATTGGCGGCCCAAAATTCATCCGACATTTTTGTAGCGCCATCTTCAACAATAATCTTATCTGCAAATTCGTAAAACTTATCTTCTTTAGGATCGTTCAATTTTATTTTTTTGTAGGATGTTGTTTTTCTTCCATAAAAACCAATTGCTTTTTTTGTTGGCGCAAAATCAATAACCAACCTGTCTTTACTTAAGAACCAAACACTATCTGTATAAGAAAACTCTTGTATAACGTTTACGCTATTAATAAAATTTATGTTGGCGTCTTTTGGCAAGCTCATTTCTAAACGCTTTACGCCCCAGGTTGTATCGGCTATCCAGATGTTGCCGGTAAAACTTAATTCCTGAACCCGTTTTGGTTTAAAACGAATATGATAAATATATTGGTTGTTCTCAAAGGCACTATCTTCTAAATAATATTTATAATAAAACAAGCCATTCTCGCTAACGGGGCTTGGCATTTGTTTGTTGAATACTAAAATATTGTTATCGTAAATATTTATATTCTGGTACATATCGCCCAAAACCTGCGATACGCTTGCGTTCTCAAGTCCCGTAATTTTACTGGCAATAACAACTTCTTTTTTTCGTGTTGGATTTTTTTTGTAATAGAATTGTGAAAGGTTCTCTATAATAAAGAAAGGTAGCGAAGGTTTTTCGCCGCTAAAACTACTATCAACATTATCAAAAACAAAAGCAATAGGTTTAAGGATCTTTTTGTCGCGCATTTCTTTTGGTATGCGGTTAAGATCAAACTCTAATTTATTGTAGGTTTCGTATTCATACGATGCTAAATTATTTTTATCATTTTTTACTTTTTGCTTTACACAATTTCGAATGATACGATGCGCGGGATTTTCGCCCGCTTTAATAACTACTTCATCAAGAGAGAGGCCGCCCACACTTTCTAAAGGAAAATTAATATCCTGCACCATTAAATTTTTGTTAATGGGTCTCGCAAGGCGCTTGTAACCTACATATAAAGCAACAATAGAGTCGCCAAGTTTTGATGTTTCTATAATAAAGTTACCGTCAAAATCGGCTTGCGCGCCAATTGTGGTGCCTTTAATTAATACTGGTACAAAGGGCAGCGCCTCTTTATTTTCGGCAGCAAAAACTTTTCCGCGAATAGTATACTGGGCGTTTAAAACAAACGGAAAGAGAAATAAAAAAAATAAGCTCTTTGTAAGAGTTCTAAATTTCATGCAAGGTTATGGTTTTACTTTTTTTCCTCGACCTTTCTTTCCTCGATAATTACCTGCGTAAAATCAAAGTAACGAATAGGGTTTACATGAAAGTTCTTTAAACGTGTTTTTATTAGTCTGCAATTACTTTCATACCAAAGTGCAATTATTGGCGCGTCGTTCATTAAGATCTGTTCTGCTTTTAAGAAACTAACTGCGGCAGAATCTCTGTTAAGAGCATCGCGTCCCATTTTGTAATACTTATCGTACTCGCTGTTCTTATACTTGATAGTATTTGGATACGACATTCGTGTTGTATCGCTTGTAATAGGTTCGCCGTAAAAAATTGAAAGAAAAGACTCAGGACTTGGATAATCGGCCACCCAGCCATCTCTGAAAACATCTCCTTTACCTCTAACCTGAAGCTCAAATTTTTCAGGATTTGGGAGTGACTCGAAGGTAATATTGATATTTAAGTTGTTTTTTAATTGTTTTTGTATTTCGGCCGCAACTGTATTGTTTCTTGAGTTACCTGAGTTTACTATAAGTTGGATCTCGGCCAAACCTTTACCATTAGGGTAGCCTGCCTCTGCCAATAGTTTCTTAGCCTTCTCAAGGTCAAGGTCATAGCCCTTTACCGTGTAAGATTTATAAAAATCAAAAGTTGGAGGTACAATTCCGTTAATTGCTGGGCCATAGGCTTGTCCGTTTAGCACTCTGTCTATTATTTTGCTTCTGTCTATCCCATAATTAATAGCTTGCCTTAACTTAAGATTGTTGAATGGCGGGCGGTTTACATTAAAAACATAGTAAGATGTGCCCATTTCAGGGCGTTGATCTAAAATAAACACCGGCGGACTTCCTTTAAACGATTTGATGTTCTCTTCTACCACTTGTTTAAGCTGGTTGCTTGGCACAGAGCCAATAAAATCAACATTACCGTTCTGGAATCTTTGTAATGCTACTTCTGTAGATGTTACAATGTCTATAATTACTGAATCTATATATGGCAGCGATTTGCCCTCTTTATCTTTTGCATAATAATTAGCGTTTTTATACAGTGCATAATGTGTTTTAGTAGATGTTTTTTCGTCTAAAATAAATGGGCCTGCGCCAACAAAGGAATCTTCCTTTTTTTGCTTGTAAGCCTCTTCGCTAAGAATGGCAGCTACCGGGTTAGCTAAGATCTCTACAAATATGCTCGGAGAGTTCAATAATTCTATTGAAAAGGTTAGGTCGTCAATTATCTTAAAGCCTTTTAGTTCCATCTTTTGGCCCTTCATGCTCGCGTCATAACACTCATTGGCCCCTAATATCCTGTCTTTACAAACAGTATGAAAATGTACATTTCCCGGCCTGTCGGTACAAAGCAGGTCAAAGGTGAATTTCACATCTTTACTGGTTATTTCGTCGTTATTTTGAAATTTAATCCCTTTTCTTAAGTGAAAAGTGATGGTTTTACCATCCGGGTTGATTTCCCACTTTTCGGCCAGACCCGGCATGAGAGTAAGGTCTTTAGGGTTTATCTTTACCAAACCTTCGTGAATTTGTGATGCAATGAGCCCCTCAACAACATTAGTTATCCTGTGTGGAAAAATGCTTACAGGTGTGATTACTTCAGCTATCCTAACTACCTTATTTCCGCCTTTATACCCGTTCGTATCAACGTCTTTGCCACCACTTTTACATGATCCTAAAAATAGTACAAATGCCAGTGAAATAGGGTAAAATAGCGAAATTCTCATGATTATATAGTTTAATTAACAAATTTAATTAAATTACTTCATATAAAAAGTAAATAAAGTGCAATTTTCCTAAAAATATATTTTGTAATTCAAAAAAATGATTATAATATTGCAACGTTAAGAATTGAACTATAATCGATGAAAAAATTTATACTTTATTTCCTTTTTTGTTTTGCTGGCATTAATTTTGCTAACGCCCAAGGCGGCGTTATAATTTTAGAAGGTAACTATCAGGGGAAAAATCTTTATGTACAAAATCCATTTGGAAGTGGCGGCGTTGGTTTTTGTGTAACTGAGGTTAAAGTAAACGGAAACATTACAACAGATGAGATCCCTTCAAGTGCTTTTGAAATAGACATGAAGCCTCACAAATTAAATATTGGCGATAAAGTAGAGGTTAAAATTTTCCATAAAGAAGACTGCAAACCTAAAGTATTAAACCCTGAAGTTTTAAAACCAAAAAGTACCTACGAAGTTGTTAGTATGACGGCTGATAAAGACGGAAACATTAAATGGACAACTAAATCTGAGACCGGTAAATTAGCTTTTGCAGTTGAACAGTACCGCTGGAACAAATGGGTAAAAGTTGGTGAAGTTGATGGTGTTGGTACACCAACAAGTAATGAGTATTCTTTTAAAGTGGTGCCGCACAGCGGCAAAAATCAGGTACGTGTTCGTCAAACCGATTATAGTGGCCAACCACGTTTAAGTAAACCAACTGAGTATATGAGCGAAGTTCCGGAAATTGAATACGCTCCAATGAAAGCAAGCAAAGACATTACCTTTTTCCAAAAAGGAAAATCAGACAAACAAGTTGAGACTATGTACGAGATCTATGATCAATACGGTAACATTGTTAAAAAAGGATTTGGTAGCAAGTTAGATGTAAGTAACCTTCCTAAAGGTGGTTACTTCTTAAACTTCGATAATAAAATGGGTGAATTCGTAAAAAAATAAATTCACACAAAAGAAATTTTTCAAAAACCCTTTTCCAAAACGAAGAGGGTTTTTTATTTTAATAGATCTAATAATATTAAATTTGTAATATGTATTCTATAACCATAAACGGAGATCAAACCCTTAAAACAAATTTAAATACTTCAGGTAAAGAATTTGAAGGCGCATTAAATGACGCTTTAGTAAAAGGGAGTTTTGAAAAAATAAATTCGAACCGATATCATTTTTTAATGAATGGTAAATCTTACAACGTTGATCTTATAAAATTAAATGCCGAAGAAAAGACCATGGTGGTAAAAATAAATTCGGTAAAATTTAATTTGCAATTAAAAGATAAGTACGATGAATTGTTACACACTTTAGGCCTGGATAATTTAGCAACCAAAAAAATAAACGAAATAAAAGCGCCCATGCCCGGCATGGTATTAAATATATTAGTTAAAGAAGGTGACACTGTGAACAAAGGTGATGCCTTAATTGTTTTAGAAGCAATGAAGATGGAAAACATTTTAAAAAGTCCTTGCGATGGAACTATTAAAAAAATTGCCATTAATAAAGGAACAGCAGTAGAAAAAAACCAAATACTAATTCAATTTTAACATGAGCGATAACAGAAGGGATTTTTTAAAAAAAGGAACACTGCTTGGCCTATCGGGTTTAGCAAGTGCTTTGTTAGGAAAAGATAAAATAGATAAATTAGAAGAAATGAGCTATCAGTTAGAAAATACGCCGGCCTTTGCTTTACCAAAATTACCTTATGCTTATGATGCATTGGAACCATACTTTGATAAACAAACCATGGAGATCCATTACACCAAGCATCACCAGGCTTATGTAAATAAATTAAATGAAACGCCTTCAACAAACATCGATTATATGTCGAGTGATGAGGTGAAGTGTACACACATAGATAAATATACATCTTCGGTAATAAGAAATAATTTAGGCGGACACGTTAACCATTCTTTATTCTGGACCTTATTAAAACCAAATCCAAAAGGTGATGCGAATTTACCAACCGGAAAAATTGCAGAAGCTATTACAAAAGATTTTAAATCGTTTGAAGAATTTAAAAAAGAGTTTACCGAAAAAGCCACAAAAATATTTGGCAGCGGCTGGTGTTGGTTAGTTGTGCAAGATGGAAAATTAAAGATCATGACAACGGCTAATCAAGATAATCCTTTAATGAAATTACCATTAGATAACGAAGATATTTTTGCGCCGAAAAAAATTCCGGTGCTGGCTTTAGATATTTGGGAACATGCTTATTATTTAAAATACCAGAACAAACGTGCTGATTATATAAATAATTGGTGGAACATTGTCAACTGGGAAACTGCAGATAAATTGTTTACAACAAAATAGCCACAGATCACACTGATTAATGCAGATTGTTTTCAAAAAAAATTCTGTGTGATCTGCGAAATCTGTGGCCAACACATACAATATGACTCACAAAAATTTTAAGAACATTTTGCTACGAAATAATACGAATCATTTACGAATAGATACAAATCTATTTGCTTAAAAAAATATGACACACAAGAACTTTAAGAATATAGATAAGGTTACTTACGGCAGAGGATCGTTTGCGCAACTAACCGAAACCATTGAACCAATTAGAAAAGAGAATAAAAATTATTTTGTTTTTGTAGTTGATAATTATTTTAAAGGAAAACCGTTAAGCACAAAGCTTCAGAACAAACCCGAAGATCTTATTTATTTTATTGACGTTGATCCATACGAACCAACCACCCAACAAATTGATGCATTACGTGACGAGATCCTTGCTAAAAAAGGATTGCCAAGCGGCGTAATTGGAATTGGCGGCGGAAGCATTATGGATATTGCAAAAGCATTATCGTTAATGTTAACCAACGAAGGTTCTTCTACTTTATATCAAGGACTAAATTTAATTAAGAAGCCGGGCATTTATCATTTAGGTGTGCCAACCATTTCAGGTACCGGTGCTGAAGTCTCGATGACAGCAGTGCTTACAGGCCCGGAAAAAAAATTAGGATTAAAATGTGATTGGACCGTTTTTAACCAGGTGATCTTAGATCCTGAATTAATTGCGAGCGTACCAACCGATTGGTGGTTTTACACCGGTATGGATACTTATATACATTGTATTGAATCGCATGGTGGTATTCGCAACAACGCTTTTAGTTTAGCCTATGGCGATCAGGCTTTAAGCTTGTGCCGCGAAATTTATTTAAATGATAAAGCGGGTCAAACGCCTGAGAACGACGATAAATTAATGGTGGCTTCTTTAATGGGCGGTTTAAGTTTAACCTACAGCGAAGTGGGCGTTTGTCATGCAATCAGTTATGGTCTCTCTAAAATTCATGGCACACGCCATTGTTATGCCAACTGTATCATCTTTCAACATTTGGGAGACATCTATCCTGAAGGTCATGCAGAGTTTATGCAGATGATCAAAAAACATAAAATTGATCTGCCGCAAAATTTAAGTAAAGACTGGAACGAGGAAACATTAACAAAGATGGCAACCGTTAGTTACAATTTACCATTTATGTGGAACCATGCTTTTGGCGATAACTACAAAGAAATTGCCACTATGGATTATATTAAAGATCTTTTTAGAAGACTATAATATGAATTCTAGATTTATAAAAGCAATATCTCTTTTCATTTTATTACTCAGTTTAACTTCCTGCAAAAAAGGCTTACGATTAACTACCGAACCTATAAGAATTCCTGAAGCAACAAAAATAAATATTGGCGGTTCTGATGGTGACATAGAATTAGAGTTAGGAAATATTGATACCGGAGGGCTTATTGGTATTGCTGATGAAATTGCTTTGGATGGTAAACCAAATGGTATTGTAAACGTTACGGTAAAAAGTACAAACCATAAAACGATCTACTTCGATAAAAATTTAAGGGAAGCTGAAGACGGGGATTTTTCGTACGCGGGCATACAGTACAAATTAAAACTGACGAAATTTGAATTACACCAATTTCATCAGGATATAGCTTTTGTTTCTATAGAGGAAGTGAAGTAAATCATCTGCCTGTTTACAAGGCATTAAATTCCATTTCATAGGCATTATTGTTAATGGTTGTTTTGATCTTACGTATTCCCTTTGGATCAAATTTCATAATTTGCCATTCTGTAATTTGCTCGACGAAAAAACTTCTCGAAAAAACAGCTGTGTCATTATAAGACATTAAATCGTAAACTATCTCAAGTTTCTTTTTATTCTTAGAATAACTGTAAAAAAATGTAAGTTGATAATTTCCGTTATTTCCATTCGGTACATTTATTCTTGGAACATTACTTTTAAAATGTACGTCAAAAATTTCGTCAAAAGAAAGAGAAGTAATATCCTTTGAAAAAACTTTCGAGCCAAAATACTTATTTAATGCTGCCAAACTGTCTACGCCATTCACAGTGTAAGAAATCAGTTTAACATTGTCAAAAAATTCTAATTTCTTTACTCGTTTAAACCATAACGTATTTTCAGGATATTTTTTACAGCTTGTATATGAAATACCAATAATAAAAAGTAATATGTAAATTATGTTTTTCATTTTACATTTTTATTATCAGAAGGAGTTAATGCAAAAGCATCAACTATGTTTACAGAAGAAATTCTTAAAACTCAAACATCTCAGCTACAATACCCGGAACTATACCGATAGCGATAGTTGCGGCTGTAGTCAACACAATTACAATGATGTTAGATCGTTCAATTGTAATTGGCTCGTGCGTGTCTTGTTTTTTAAAATACATTGCAATTACCACGCGTAAATAATAATACACACCCACAGCAGAAGTTAATACCGCAATTATTAATAACCATTTGTATTGTGTACCGATCATGGCAGTGAATACAAAATATTTTGCAAAGAATCCGGATGTGATAGGAATACCCGCTAATGATAGCATAGCAACTGCCATACATAATGCTAAACTAGGATTACGTTTTGACAAACCGTTAAAGGCATCAACATTTTCGTTTCCTTTTCTGGTAACGTTGTAAACAATTCCAAAAGCAGCAATGCTACCTAATGAATATGCAAGAGAATAATAAATTAAAGCGTTAACCGATAAATTACTTCTAACGTTTGCTAAAATTACCATTAACATAAATGCAGCGTGACTGATACTTGAATATGCTAAAATACGTTTTACATTATTTTGCATAGCTGCAGAGAAGTTGGCTATGATCAACGATAATGCAACAACTCCTGCCAAAATTCCTGTCCATACAGAACTGATCTCTGCAAAGCCCACCATGAACAAACGCATGAAAGCCGCAAAGGCAGCAGTTTTTACAACTGTGCTCATTAAGGCTGTAATTAATGTTGGTGAGCCCTGGTAAACATCCGGTGCCCAAAAATGGAAAGGAGCAGCTGAAACTTTAAAGCACATAGCAATTAACATGAACACAACGCCTACATAAAAGAATAATGGCATATCTGCAGCGTGTTCAGAAATAAATGAACGGATCTGCATCAGATCAAAACTTCCGGTTGCGCCATAAATTAAAGCAATACCAAATAATAAAAAGCCACTTGCAAAAGAGCCCATTATTAAATATTTAAAGCCGGCTTCGTTACTTTTAATGTCTTTCTTTTTACTTGCTGCTAAAACGTACAATGGAATGCTCATGATCTCTACTCCTAAAAATAAAGTGGTCATGTTCTTGAACGAGGTCAGCATTAAAGCACCAACTAATGCAAATAATACTAAAGCAAAATGATCTACAAGATTTGTTTCTTCTTCAAAATAATCGTTCGCTAAAATAAACCAGAAGAAGGCAGTAGCAATTATAATTCCTGAGAAAGCAATGGCCAGTTTATCAAAACCGATCATGTTATCAAAATACGGGATGCTCATTCCTGTTTTCCATTCCATGAAATTGAAAGCGTAAGCCGCAACAATTCCAAGCAACACCATTGGAAACAATAATTTTTTAAACTTGAAGATCTCAGCCAACATCGCTAAAATTCCTAGTCCACTTATAATCAGTAATCCTTTCATACAATTTATTTACAATTTAAATATTTACAATTGACAAATTGTCAATCCGTAAATTGTCAATTTATTTTAGGTTCAACATTATCGTTTTAACAGCTTCTTCAGCAATATCATTTAATGGTTTTGGATAAACTCCAAAAGCAACTACAACTACACAAATAATACTTAACACCACTTTATCGGTTGTTGCTAAAGGACCAAATGCTACATTAGAATCGTTACGATCTCCTAACATTATTTTTTGATAAGCGCGTAACATATATACAGCTCCTAAAATAACCGTCAAGCCAGCTAATGCAGCCATTGTAGCACTGAACTGGTAAACACCATTGATCAATAAAAATTCGCCCACAAAGCCATTTGTTAATGGTAAAGCAACCGAGCCTAATAAAATAATTAAGAATAAAATTGCAAAATTGCCATTCATGCCGCGAATGCCGCCCAGTTTATCCATCTCACGGGTTCCGGTATGACGGAATAAAATATCAGCAATAAAAAATAAACCAACCACGTTTACACCGTGTGCTAACATTTGCATGATAGCGCCTTGTATACCTTGTTGGTTAGCAGATAAAATTCCGGCAGAAATTAAGCCAACGTGTGCAATAGATGAATAAGCAATTAAACGTTTAAAATCTTTTTGGCTAATAGCAATAATGGATGCATAAACAATTCCTGTTACAGAAAGTGCAATGGCTGTTCCGCCCCACTTCTCTAATCCTAAAGGAACAACAGGCAATAACCATTTAATAACCCCAAAGGTTCCCATTTTAAGCATGATACCCGAAAGTAACATTGTTCCTTGTGTTGGAGCGGTAACGTATGTATCAGGTTGCCATGTGTGTAAAGGAAAGATCGGCATTTTAATAGCGAAGGCAATAAAGATCATCCAGAAAACGGCGCATTGTTGGTTCTCTGCTAAACTTCTTCCGGCAGTGTAAAGATCTTGTACAGCCCATGATTTTAATCCATCAACATTGGTGTGGTTGTATAAATAAATTAAACCCACTAGCATAAATAAAGAACCGAATAAAGTGTACACAAAGAATTTAAATGTAATTCTTCCGCGATCTTCTCCACCCCATAACAAGCAAATAAAATAAATTGGAATTAATGCTAACTCCCAGAACACGTAAAATAAAAATCCATCGTTAGCCATGAACACACCAACCAATGCCATTTGCATTAATAATATCAACCCATAAAAATTATTTGGTTTGCTGTGATCAGATGTAAATGAAGAAAGGATAATAAGCGGAACTAAAAAAGTAGTCAGTAAGATCATTAACAGGCTCATGCCATCAATACCAACAGAGAAGTGAATGCCAAGCGATTTAACCCAAACATGGTCGAAGCTTAACATACAGGCATTAGGATCTTGTTTAAATAAACAAAACGCTCCTAAAGCCAGCCCGAATTCAATGATTGAAAAACCGAGCGCCAAATTACGTGCAGTGTTTCCTTTTACAAAGAACACTAAAAGGCCTGCAAGCAATGGAAATAAAATTAATAAAGCTGCTAACATAAATTCCTGACTCCTATTAAATTAAAAAAGTTACTAATACAATAAATACAATACCAATTACCATGCTTATTACATAAAAGCCAATGTTGCCCGTTTGTAAAAGCCTAACGCCTGAACCAATTCCTTTAACCGCGCTACCAACACCATTAACAATTCCGTCAATGATCTGGATATCGAAAAATTTATGAAAAGCAACTGAAAGAACATCTAACGGTTTGGTGATTACCGCATTGTATAATTCATCCACATAATATTTATTGTAAACCAGTTTTTGAAAGCCCGGCATTTTATCATTTTCCTTAAGCGGTAACGTTTTCTTTTGCATGTAAACGATATAAGCAAAATAAATAGTGGCAATAGCAGCTAACACAGCAATTCCCATTAACATCCATTCTGTATCGTGAGGCATGGTGCTTGGATTTTTTCTTAAGATAACGGTATCCAAATTATTGCTCATCCAGTTTGGCATGTGCCAGAACTCCGGTAAACCTAATAAACCACCAACCACTGATAGAATTGCCAAAACAATTAACGGGAAAGTCATAGATGCGGGCGACTCATGTAAATGATGTTCTTGTTCGTGTGTGCCTCTGAATTTTCCGTAAAATGTAAGAAACAATAAACGGAACATATAAAAAGCAGTTAGCATAGATGTTACCTGTCCAAAGAACCATAATACCGGACTGTGCTCATAAGCATGCGCTAGAATTTCGTCTTTAGAAAAGAATCCGCTGAAAGGAGGTAAACCGCTAATGGCGATTGTACCAATTAACATTGTAACAAATGTGATCTTTATATTTGAGCTTAGTCCACCCATTTTGCGAATGTCTTGCTCGCCACCCATGGCGTGAATTACAGAACCTGCACCTAAGAATAATAATGCTTTAAAGAAAGCGTGTGTTGTAACGTGAAAAACTGAAGAGCTATATGCGCCAACTCCTAAACCTAAGAACATTAAACCTAATTGTGAAACCGTTGAATAAGCAAGGATCTTTTTAATATCATTTTGAAAGAGACCAATTGTTGCGGCAAATAAAGCTGTAATAACGCCAACTATGGCAACTGTTTCGCTGGCTACTTCGCTTATAGAATAAAAAATATTAGAACGAACGATCATATAGATACCTGCAGTAACCATCGTAGCCGCGTGAATTAAAGCAGATACAGGAGTTGGACCAGCCATCGCATCAGGTAACCAGGTATATAATGGTAGTTGTGCTGATTTACCCATTGCACCAACAAATAATAAAAGAGCGATACATGTTATTCTACCTGTTGAAACAGTTCCCGCTTTTAAAAACACTTCGTTATAAGAAATGCTGCTGAACGTTATAAAAATTAAAATGATCCCTAATAAAAATCCGAGGTCACCAATACGGTTCATCACAAAAGCTTTTCTTGCCGCGTTATTGTATGCAGTGTTCTTGAACCAGAAACCAATTAGTAAATAAGAACATAAACCTACTCCTTCCCAACCAACGAACATTATTAAGTAGTTATTTCCTAAAACCAACAACAACATAAAGAACACAAATAGATTTAAGTATGTGAAGAAGCGTGAGAAGCCTTCATCATCGTGCATATACCCAATAGAATAAACATGAATTAAAAATCCAATGCCGGTAATAATTAATAAGAATAAAGCAGAAAGTGGGTCAACCAATAATTCGAATGGAACTACAAGAGTTCCTGAGTTGATCCATGAAAATAAATTAACGATATAAGATTTTTCTGTTGAACCGTTTAATTCTACAAAAATAAGAACAGATAAAATAAAAGAAGCTAAAATGCTTACAGAAGCAATAATGCCGCTTAAGCCTTTGCTAATTTTTTTACCAAAGAATCCATTTATTAAAAACCCGATCAAGGGAAATAAAGGAACTAAACCGATCAACTTAATCATAAACAAAAACTAATTTTTTAAATTACTTAATAAATCTGTGTCAATACTTTTTACATTTCTGTAGATCATACTTAAAATTGCTAAACCAACTGCAACCTCAGCGGCCGCAACTGCCATAATAAAAAACACAAATACTTGTCCGCTTGCATCATTATGCAAAGTGCTAAAAGCAACTAATAGTAAATTCACGGCATTTAACATTAACTCAATGCACATAAAAATGATGATAGAGTTACGACGTGCCATAACACCAACCGCGCCAATAATAAATAATACCGCGCTTAACAGTAAGTAATAATTTATTGAAATTCCGTTTATCATAATATCTTATTTAATTTCTTTTTTACCGATCATAATTGAACCTACAAGGGCTGCAAGTAATAATATACTGGCGATCTCGAACGGGAACAAAAACTCACTAAACAATACTTTTCCTAAATTCTTCACCATTCCTATTTGAGAAGAACCGTATTGTGAAATCCCTAATTGCTCACTTCCTTTTAAAGAGCCAACCAACACACACAATAACATACCACCCGCAATGCCTGCAATGATTTTTGAGATCCAGGTTTTTTGAGGCTCGTTATCGTGGTTCAAGTCCATTAACATGATCACGAATAAAAAGAGTACCATAATAGCGCCGGCATACACAACAATATGTACTACGGCTAAAAATTGTGCGTTCAATAATAAATAGTGTCCTGCAATACAAAAAAATGTAAGTACTAAATATAAAACAGAGTTTACCGGGTTGCGGCTAAACACTACCATTAAAGCAAACATTATGGACAGGAAGGAAAGTATTCCGAAAAGCCATTGTGTAATCGTGTATCCTAATAACATATTTTTTCTTTTTTGAATCAAGAAGCAAGACCTAAATGAGGCAAGACTGATTTGTCTTGTGTCTTATCGTCCTGGTTCTTGTTTCTAATGTTTATTCCCCTTATCAATTTTTTTACTGTCCCACATTTCATTGTGTTTCAGCCCTGGTAATTTTTTAAATTCTGCAACTTCTAACGTTTGGCGCTTTGACACATCAATACGCTTGTCTACTTTCTCGGTTAGTTTACTTTTTCCGTAAACAAAATCTTCTCTCTCATATTCTGTATCAACTAAACGGTCTGTTAAAAATATTGCTTCTTTCGGACAAGCCTCTTCGCATAAACCGCAGAAGATGCAACGCAACATATTTATTTCGTAAACCTTTGCATATTTTTCTTCTCTATATAAACCTTCTTCTCCTTTTTTTCTCTCTGCACTTTCCATTGTAATTGCTTCTGCCGGACAAGCCACCGCGCATAATCCGCAAGCTGTACAACGTTCCGCGCCATTCTCATCGCGCTTTAGAACATGCCAGCCTCTGTAAACAGCTGCAACAGGACGAGTCTCTTCAGGATATTTTACAGTAGCTCTGCGTTTAAACAAATGGCTTCCTGTAATTAACATCCCTTTTAAAATGCCGGGCAAATAAAGTTGCTCCATTGCGGTTTGCACTTTATTTGATACTACTTTGCTTCTGTTAGTTAACTGCATTTCTTTTTATTTAAATAATGATACTATAGCAATAATAACGAGCGCGTAAATTTCTGCTCCCTCCATTATTTCGGTTACTATTTTAAATCCCTTTTTCAATTATTAAAAAGTTATATGTCCTCTAAAAAATTCAACTACAACTGTTATTGCTAAATTTAAAAGTGAAAGTGGTAATAAAATTCTCCAGCCTAAATTCATTAATTGATCGTAACGGAAACGCGGAAGTGTCCAACGGATCCACATAAATACAGAAATGAAAAGGAAGATCTTTGTAAAGTATGCTCCAAAACCAATTAAAGCGATCCATTTAGAACCGTCTGCTAATCCCATAGCATCATACAATTCCTGTGCAAATGGAAAATTATATCCGCCAAAATAAAAAGCAGCCATTACCGCAGATGAAATAAACATGTTAATGTATTCTGCAAATAAGAACAAACCTAATTTCATTGATGAATATTCAGTGTGATATCCACCAACTAATTCGGCTTCACATTCCGGTAAGTCAAATGGCGCACGGTTTGTTTCTGCCAAAGCACAAACAAAAAAGATTATAAAGCCTAGTGGCTGCCAAACAATATTTGCAAAACCCGCATCTTGTTGTTCAACAATTTCGCGCAAACTTAATGTACCACCTGAAGTAATAATTAATGCAATTACTGCAATACCCATGGCAATTTCGTAACTGATCATTTGGCTTGATGCACGCATAGAACCTAATAAAGCATACTTATTATTAGATGCCCAACCGCCGATCATAATTCCGTAAACACCAACAGAAACAACGCCAAATAAATATAAGATACCAATATTGATATCGGTAATTTGCATGCTGTATAATTTACCACCAACGTAAGCGTCTTTTGCCCACGGAATAACTGCGCCTGTCATAAGCGCCGTGAGCATAACTAAACTCGGACCAAGAATAAATAAAAATTTGTTAGAAACATTTGGAATGATCTCTTCTTTGAAGAACATTTTTCCACCATCGGCCAAAGGTTGTAATAAACCAAAAGGGCCTGCTCTATCCGGACCAACACGATCTTGCAATAAAGCAGAAAGCTTACGCTCCCATAGTGTAGAGTATGCTGCCACTGCTAACGAGAGACCGAACACGGCTACACAAATAATCAATTTATAAATAATAAAAGCTAACATAATTCTTTTCTTTATTAAGGTTTTTTATCGATTGGCATAAATCCCAAAGCTTTTTGCTGTTTCATTACCTGCACTTTTAATTCATTTAAATTCTGGTAATGATTTTGCGAGATCACTGAGTTTCTGTGAATTGGTGATGGCCCTTCAATTACCCAATCGCTTGTTTTTTTGTGATCGTAACGACAAGAGTTACAAATAAATTCTTCTACCTCATCCCACTGATCTTTACGCGCCGTAACACGAACAACTTCTTCGCCTTTTAACCATACGCGTGTTTTGCCACAACACTTGTCGCACTTGCGATGCGCATCTACCGGTTTGGTAAACCATACACGTTGTTTAAAACGAAACGTTTTATCTGTTAAAGCACCAACTGGACAAACGTCAATTACATTTCCTGAAAAATCGTTATCAATTACCTGTTCAATATAAGTTGAGATCTCTGAAGCATCGCCACGATGCACAACACCGTGCAAACGTTTATCGGTAATTTGTTCTGCAGTTTTTACACAACGGTAACAAAGTATGCAGCGCGTCATGTGTAATTTAATTTTATCGCCAATATCGATCATCTCGTATTCGCGACGTTTAAATTCGTAACGTGTTTTTGCAGAGCCATTTTCGTAACCAAGATCTTGTAATTTACATTCGCCGGCCTGGTCACAAACAGGACAATCTAAAGGATGATTGATCAACAAAAATTCAACAACACCTTTACGCGCCTCTAATATTTCTTTATTAATAAAATTCTCAACAACCATTCCATCCATCACTTCAGTTCTGCAAGAAGCAACAGGCTTAGGCATAGGAGTAGGATTAGCAGTACTGCCTTGTGTAACTTTTACGATACAGGTACGGCAATAACCACCACTGGTTTTTAATTTAGTATAATAGCACATGGCTGGCGGCGCAACCTGCGGGCCAATCAATCGTGCTGCCTGGAGAATAGTAGTTCCCTTTGGTACATCTATCTCTATTCCGTCTATTGTTACTTTCATTATTATTTAATAGTCTTTATACAATTAATCCCAAACCATTTTTTTCTTTCTGCTGGTAGATGATGCATCCGGATCTTCTTTTACTTCTTTAAAAAAATCTACATTAACTACAAGGTAGCTTTTTACATTTTTACCTTTTAATTTTGCAGGTGTAAAACCAACCAATGTTTTTGAAACTCTAACCGCTTCTTTATCGCAATCTGCACAAGCACTTGCGGCTCCATCGATTACAGCGTCTGTTAATTTTCCCGTTTGATCGATGGTTAATTTTACAGGGCATTTTAATGATGAGCCTTCTTTTAGTGAAGCCGGCATTGAAGTGTTTTTCTTTATTAAACTTTGCAAAGCATTGTCTCCTTCATTAAACACAGCTTTTTGATCAACAGTTGCGTAAATAGTTTCGTCAACTTTTTCTTTGCCTTTTCCTTTTTTATCTTTTTGAGCCATTAATGAAACACTCATAAAAAAGAAAATTATAATAATTTTAATAGATGCTTTCATTATTACGCGTTTACTTTATATAATTTATTATAATGACTTACATCCACAAACTTTTTGCTTCTCGCAACATCTAAAAACTCTTGTTTAAAATGACGGATAGCTGCCGCAACAGGCCAGGCCGCTGCTTCACCTAAAGGACAAATTGTTTTTCCTTCTATTTTACTTTGAATATCCCAAAGCAGATCAACATCACTTTCGTTTGCTGTACCATTTAAAAATTTCTTTAATATTTTTTCCATCCAACCTGTTCCTTCGCGACAAGGCGAACATTGTCCGCAACTTTCGTGATGATAAAAACGCGTGAAGGTGAAAAGATTTTTTACAATGCTCGTATCCTCATCCATTACAATAAATCCACCTGAGCCTAACATAGTACCAGTTACAAATCCGCCATCGGCTAAACTTTCGTAAGTCATTAAACGTGGTTCGCCTTTTGCGGTTTTTAAAATTAATTCTGTTGGAAGAATTGGAACTGAAGATCCCCCTGCAACAACTGCTTTCATTTTTTTGCCGTTGCGAATGCCACCGCAATACTCTTCACTATAAATAAATTCTTCTACAGGAAGTCCTAATTCAATTTCGTAAACACCCGGTTTATTAATATGACCTGAAGCAGAAATTAATTTTGTACCTGTGGATTTACCAATACCAATTTTTGCATAAGCTTCTCCTCCTTCGTTCACAATTGGAACAACAGCTGCAATTGTTTCTACGTTATTTACAACAGTTGGACAACCCCACACACCCGCAACCGCAGGAAATGGTGGCTTGATGCGCGGGTTACCACGTTTGCCTTCTAATGATTCTAATAACGCAGTTTCTTCGCCGCAAATATATGCGCCACCACCAACTTGTACATAACAATCATGTGAGAAACCAGTGCCTAAAATATTTTGTCCTAACCAACCCGCAGCATATGCTTCTGCTAATGCTTTTTCAACAATACGGGCAACATAAAAATATTCGCCGCGAATGTAGATGTAAGAAGTTTTTGCGCCAAGTGCATAAGAAGAAGTGATCATACCTTCAATTAAAGCATGAGGAATTACTTCCATCAAATAACGGTCTTTAAAAGTTCCTGGTTCTGATTCGTCAGCGTTACAAACTAAGTAACGGTTAACGCCTTCGGGCTTTGCTAAAAAGCTCCACTTTAATCCGGTTGGAAAACCAGCGCCACCACGACCACGCAAACCAGATTTTTTTACCTCATCGGTAACCTGGTCAGGTGTCATTGTTTTTAATGCTTTTTCTACAGAGGCGTAACCTCCATGCGCACGGTAAACTTCCAGAGTTGCTATCCCGGGAACTTTATCGTTATGTATCAATAATTTTTTGCCCATAATGCGGGGTTTATTTACAATGTATTTTTATAATCTAAGTCAGTATAACTTTTTAATTTTCCTTCGCTTCGATAATCTTCAATAATTTTATCAACCTTATCGTAAGTTAAATTTTCATGGTAACTGGCTCCACATTGCAGCATAGGAGCTGTGCCACAAGAACCTAAACATTCTGCTACTTTTAATGAGAACATGCCGTCTTTTGTGGTTTCGCCAACTTTAATGTTTAATTTTTTCTCGATGTGTTTTACGATATCTTCTGCGCCGTTTAACCAGCAAGAACTTGTTTGACAAACTTCTAAAACACATTTGCCCATTGGCTTTAAATTATACATAGTATAAAATGAAGCTACTTCAAAAACTTCGATAGGTTTTATTTTTAAAATATCTGCAACATAATCCATTGCCTCAGGACTTAACCATCCGCCAAATTCTGCTTGTGCAATATGTAATATTGGAAGCAAAGCAGATTTTTGTTTTCCTTCAGGATAGTGAGAGATAATTGTTTGCGCCTCTTGCATAGCCACATCGCTAAACTTAAGTGTAGCGCGTTTGGCTTTATCAAAATTTTGTGTTCCGTGTACTTGTGAACTCATATTCTATTAATTATAAATTTTGAATTTTAAATGTTAGATTGTTTCTGTGTTTATTTATCATTTAAAATTTATCATTCAACATCTCATTAAGCGTCTAACTCACCAGCAATAACATTCATGCTACTCATAGTAATAATCGCATCAGAAAGCATAATGCCTTTTACCATTTCAGAATAAGCCTGGTAGTAAATAAAACATGGTCTTCTAAAATGTAAACGATACGGTGTTCTTCCGCCATCACTTACTAAGTAAAACCCTAACTCACCATTTCCGCCTTCAACGCAATGATATACTTCTCCTTTAGGAACTTCGGTTTCACCCATCACAATTTTAAAGTGATAGATCAACGCTTCCATATTATTGTAAACTTCTTCTTTTGGTGGTAAATAAAATTCCGGAAGATCTGCGTGAAAAGGTTGATCCTTCGGCATATTTTTTATGGCCTGCTCAATAATTTTTAAGCTCTGCCACATTTCTTCCTGGCGTACCATAAAGCGATCATATGTATCACCTGCTGTTCCGATCGGAATAATGAAATCAAAATCCTGGTAAGATGAATATGGTGTTGCAACACGCACATCATAATCTACACCTGCCGCGCGTAAGTTTGGCCCGGTAAAACTATATTCAAGCGCCATCTTCGCACTTATTGGTCCGCAGTTAACTGTGCGGTCCATAAAAATTTTATTACGTTCTAATAAATTCGAGAATTCTTTTAATGCTTTTGGGTACTCTTTTAAAAAGTTGTGGATCTGATCCCATGTAGTTTTACTCCACTCTCTTTCAAAACCACCAATGCGGCCAATGTTTGTTGTTAAGCGTGCGCCACAAATACCTTCATAGATATCATATATTTTTTCGCGCCATTGAAAGATGTACAAGAAACCTGTCATAGCGCCTGTATCAACACCAATAACCGAATTACAAACCAAGTGATCGGCAATACGCGCCAATTCCATAATAATAACGCGCATATAATCTACACGTTTTGGAACGGTGCAACCAATTAATTTTTCCACCGTCATATGCCAACCCATATTATTAATTGGCGATGAACAATAATTTAAACGATCGGTAATTGGAGTAATTTGATTGTAAGGCCTGCGCTCTGCTAATTTTTCAAAAGCACGGTGAATATATCCAACGGTTGGCTCTGCTTCATGAATGATTTCGCCATCCATTTTTAAAATGTTCTGGAAAATACCATGCGTTGCAGGATGTGTAGGACCAAGATTAAGAATGGAATATTCTTTTTCTATTGTTTCTTCCGATTCAGGAATAATATTTTCTTTTTTACTCATCTTACTTATTAAGTCAAAATTTATAATTCAAAATTTAAAAGACTTTTTAATTTTAAATTATGCATTATTAATTCGTTTTATCGTCCAAACATTTTATCGTCCTTGTCATCACGCGACTGGTCTTCTAACGGATACTCTTTTCTCATTGGAAAAATATCCATTTCATCTACATTTAAAATGCGTTTTAATTTTGGATGTCCTTTAAATCTTACGCCGTAAAAATCAAATGTCTCGCGCTCCATCCAATTGGCTCCGGGCCAAATGTCAGTTGCAGTTGGTATCTCAGGTTTATTAATATCAAAATAAGTTCTAATTCTTACGCGATAATTTTTTGGCATGTTGTGTAAGTGATAGATCACGCCTAATTGTTTTTCATCTGCTGTTTGAAAACCGGTAAGGTCTGTCAAAAAATGAAAATTTAATTCTTCGTCGTTCTTTAAAAATTCCAACACTTCGTGAATGTTGTCTTTCTTAATTGTAAACGAAGGAAAATCATAAGCAAGATCTGACGATTCAATTACATCAGGAAATTTTGCACTGATCTTTTCGTTTAGTTTTTTAAATAAGTCTTCGTTCATTTCTAAAATTTTATTCTAACCCGTAACTGTTAAGCATTTTTTTGTATTCATCTGAGTTACGTCTTCTAAAAGATTCGTTCTTAGCTAATTCCTGGATCTTGATAATACCATCAATAATTTGTTCAGGACGAGGAGGACAACCCGGAACATAAACGTCAACCGGAATAATTCTGTCTATACCTTGTAAAACACTGTATGTATCAAAAATACCGCCGCTGCTTGCGCATGCACCAACTGAAAGAACCCATTTTGGTTCTGCCATTTGATCATAAACCTGTCTTAGTGTTGGTCCCATTTTTTTAGCGATAGTTCCCATTACCATTAAAAGATCGGCCTGGCGAGGCGAGAAGCTTAAACGCTCGGCACCAAAACGACCTAAGTCGTAATTAGAAGCCATAGTGGCCATAAATTCAATACCGCAGCAAGATGTTGCGAAAGGCAGTGGCCATAAAGAGTTTGCTCTTGCCAACCCGATAACATCTTCTAATTTAGAAGCAAAAAATCCGGGACCTTCAAGCCCTTCGGGACTTTTAGCTATCTCTAATTTTGTTCTTTTTATAATTTCTTTTGCCATCTTCTTAAAAATTTTAAATGTTGAATTTTAAATGTTGAATTATTTCATTTAAAATTTAGCATTGATCATTTAGCATTTAATTTACTCTTCCCACTTTAACGCTTTTTTAGAGAGCATATAGTAAAAGCCCACTAATAACAAGGCAATAAAGCTAAACACCTCAATCACTCCTAACATACCTAATTCCTTAAAATTTACTGCCCATGGATACATAAAAATAACCTCTATGTCGAAAAGCACAAATAAAATAGCCACTAAAAAGTATTTAATTGAGAAAGGTAAACGCGCGTTACCCTGCGATTCAACGCCGCACTCAAAAGAATCTAACTTAATTTTTGTTTTACGTTTTGGGCCTAAAAAGTGCGTAGCGACCATGGTTGTGACCACAAAACCCATAGCCACTAAAAACATTAGTACAATAGGGATATATGCAACAGGAGATGAGTCGGAAGTCATAAATATTATTGTTTTAGACTGTAAGATTAACGAATTTTATAGAAATCGTCAAACAATTCTATCTAAAAAATAACATTTATTTAAAGGCAATTTTATTGCTTGATAAATTTGTAAACTGCCTGTTTATTGCCCTGCGTTAAATTTAAAAAATAAACCCCATTTGCCAGATTTTGCGTAGAGATGCGGGTTTCGTTACCAGTTCCTGATCTTATAGCTGATTTAACAACAATTTGCCCCAGTTCATTCTGAATTTCATATTTTGTCTCTTCGCTCACCGTATCTTCAAAAACAAGTCTAAGTTCATCCTTTACAGGGTTTGGACCAATAATTATGTTTGAAAAAACAGAAGAAAATTCAGCTAAGCCTACACCTGTTATTTGTAGTGCCTGTGAAGATGCTAAACAGTTACCATTAGCTACCCAAACACTGTAATATCCATCAGCAGTAGGCGTAAATGTGCTGGATGTAGCCCCAACTATTGGACTTCCATTTAAATACCACTGGTAAGTACTTGCCGTAACAGTTGTGCTTAAATAGCCCGACATAACAATAACTGTAGGTGTTTGCGGGGGCGCACTTACAAAAAGTGTTGAACTACCTGTTACATTACACGCGCCTAAAGAAGCCGTAAAGTTATAAACCGCATCTACGGTGTTTGAAACTCCAATAGACAGGCCTTGCTGGCCGGTATCCCAATTAACTAAATTAGCATTTGTGTTCACACTTATAAACCCTGTTTGGTTTGTGCAAACAGAAGCTGTAATAGGTGAAACTGTTGGTGAAGATACTATTGATACTGTAGAAAAATAAGGCGCACTTGACCCGTTACCATTTGTTGCAACTAATGCAATTGTATAAATTCCGGTTGCCGTAAAGGTTACCATTGGGTTTTGAACTGTAGATGTAGCAGGCGCTCCGCCAGGAAAACTCCAGCCCCATGAAGTAGGAACGTTTGCGGAAACATCGTTAAATTGTAATGCAGTATTTATACAACCAGGAGAAAATGCGGCGCTAAATGCTGCGAATGGCGCGGCAGTAGGGTTGCTGTAAAGAGCTGTTTCCCACACACCACGAGCGTAAGTTGAAGCTCTTAATTTACCGGTAGGATAATAGATCTCCATATCACTTACTACAACATTTGGAAGGCCCGTCATATAAGGCATCCAGCTTGACATGCTTGCTTCACGATAATAAACACCCATATCTGTTCCAACATATAATGCCTGTGGCGAATTTTTTGTGTAAACAATACAATTTGCCGGAATATTTGGTAAACCTGCTGAATAATTTGTCCACGTTGCACCTCCGTTATTTGAAGCAAATACTTTTGTTCCAGAAGTGTAACCCGATACGGTAACGTAAATTTGATTTGGATTTAAATTATCCATTGCAAGATCGGTAATTTGATTTGTACCAATAGGCAAACCCGTAGAAACAATTGACCAGTTTACACCACCATTTGTTGTTCTCCAAACTCCACCGGGTGAGGTAGCATAAATAAAGTTGTTATTCGAAGGGCAAACTTCTATTTCATCCAAGGTTGCGCCAATATTTCCTAGTTGCGTCCATATTGTGCCCTGATTGGTAGATTTAAATACTTGTTGATAGCCACAATAAAATGTGTTTTGAACTTGTGGATCCTGAACAATAGGCGCAAGCCAAGGCCCGGTTCCTGTTAAGCCATTTGTAATACCAACAAACGAAGCGCCTCCATTTGTTGATCTTGCAAAATTGCCATTTTGTGATGATGCAATGATCAAATTGTTATTGTTCCAATCAATAAAACAATCCATTCCGTCGCCGCCATATATTTCATTCCAAATGGCGCCATTAGAAAGGTTTGATCCATTATCCTGATGGCCTGTTACAATTCTTGCAGGGTTAGATGCAGAAAGTCCCAATCTATAAATTTGTGCAATATTCATGTTGCCATTAATGGTGGTCCATGAAGATCCATTATTTGTTGTGCGAGCAATTCCACCATCAGTTCCTAAATAACATGTAGTGCCCGAAGTGTAATAAACAACGTGTAGATCGGCATGTACGTAAGGCTTACCGCCACCGCCATACCAATGCGAATTTAATGTCCATGTTGAGCCGCCGTTAACAGATTTCCAGGTATTAACACCACCGGCAATTATTTCATTTGCGTTTGTTGGTGATGCGTCTATCGCAATATCATACCACGCCTGGCCGCCCACGTCAGAACCAGTGGTGCTCCACCCCATAATATTTGGGGAACTGCTCATTAAGGTCCAGCTTGTGCCGGTGTTAGTTGAACGATATAACCCACCAAAACCATTGTTGGTAGCACCTACCATAATATAAACATAATTATTATTAGCAGGAGTAACCGCTAAAGATAAACGCGTGCTTGATAATGAACTTGCAGAAACAGGGATCGCTGTAAATGAGGCACCGCCATTTGTAGACCGCGAAAATCCGCCATTTGTAACAAGGTAAATAGTAGTTGTATCACCCGGGCGATATTCTGCGTCTACATAATTACCGTTTGCAACCAAACTCCAGTTGTTTCCTCCATCTAAAGAGCGATAAGCTCCAGCATTGGAGGCAACGATCATTGTGTTTGGATTAACGGGATTAATTAACAACCTGTAAATACGGCGTAATTGAGAGGTTTGCCATGTAAGGCCTGTTGGGCCCCATGTTTGCCCACCATCACCAGACCTCAACACTCCTGTAGAATGTGTGTCACCGGCATCTTTATCGCCGGTTGAAACAAAAATGATATTTGTATTAAGTGGATTAACAGCAATGTCAGAAATTCCACAAGATGCAAACTGATCGGTGGTAGTTGTATAACTTGTTCCACCATTATTGCTCATCCAAAAGCCACCTGCAGCAGCACCTACATAAATGGTGTTAGGGTCTCCCGGTTTTACTTGAATACACTGTAACCTACCCGCATCGCCACCGGTTGGCGATCCAAAAGGCCCAAGTGGAACCCAATTAGCGGTAGTTGCACTTGTAGCAGCGTTGTTCATTAATTTTTGTTCTGGATTTTCCTGTAAATGTTTTTGAAATTGTTCGTAAGCATAACTGCGCGACGCAAATTTCATTTCGCCAGTTGGATAAACACGCGGCTCAACAAACCATTGCCATCTTCTAAATGCTTTGTATCCTTTTCCTCTTTCATAAGTTTTATCTTTCCAGTAATTGTCAAATTCTTTTACGATATCATAATAATTCGCATTTGGATCGCGCATCATTTCTGTCCATTTTTGAGCGAATGAATTATTAAAGCATAGGCCTACTATAAAAAGAAGTATAAATTTTTTCATGTTTGATGTTTTCTGTTTCTGGAAAATGATTGAGGAAATAAAGTTAAGCTATTTAAGTTAAAAAATACTTGCCTTTTACAGGCTATTGTTGCCTTTCAAAGAAAAATTTAAAAAATATTTTCCTAAATTATTTAGGTTTCACGTTGGCTTGAGGCTAATTAAGCGTTTATTTTTGCTTTTAAGCCAATATTTAATACCTTTGTGGTCAATAATTTAAAACATGACACCAACATTCATTTTAGGTATTTTAGGGGGCTTAGGTGCGCCAGAGATCATTATCATTTTAGTAATTGTTTTATTAATGTTCGGCGGTAAAAAAATTCCGGAATTAATGAAAGGCCTTGGAAGAGGTATAAAAGATTTTAAAGATGCCAGCAAAGGCAACACTGATAATTCTGAAATAGAGAAAAAGTAATTTTATTATTTATAACTTTAAAGCGTTATTCAAACATGAGTAACGCTTTTGTTGTTTTTAAAAACCAGATCACGTGTATTCATTTTCCAATATAACTACTTTACAAGCCGATCTTAAGGCTGGTAAAATTACCTGCTCAGCTCTTGTAGAGCAAGCGATTTCAGCTATTGCAGATAAAAAACATTTAAATGCTTTTTTAGAAGTATTTGAAGTTTCTGCAAAAGAAGCTGCTAAAAGAACCGATGAAAAAATAAAATCAGGAACTGCCGGAAAATTGGCCGGTGTTATTATTGGTTTAAAAGATAATATTTGTTACAAAGGCCATAAAGTTTCGGCCTCCTCAAAAATATTAGAAGGGTTTGAATCACTTTATTCTGCTACAGTTGTAGAAAAATTGTTGGCAGAAGATGCCATTATTATTGGACGAACCAATTGTGATGAATTTGCCATGGGAAGTAGTAATGAAAATTCTGCCTTTGGAAATGTTTTAAATCCACTCAACGAAAAATGTGTTCCTGGTGGATCGTCAGGTGGAGCAGCCGTTGCCGTTGCCGCCAGTTTATGTCATGTTAGTTTGGGTTCCGATACCGGTGGGTCTATTCGTCAACCGGCTTCGTTTACAGGTACTGTAGGTTTTAAACCAACTTATGGGAGAGTGTCGCGCTATGGCTTAATTGCTTACGCCTCATCGTTCGATCAAATTGGTCCCATTACAAAAACGGTAGAGGATACTGCAATTATCATGGAAATAATTAGTGGCCTTGATAAGAACGATAACACCTCATCATCAAAAAAAGTAGATACTTATAGTAAAGAGCTTGCAACTGATAAAAAATATAAAGTTGCTTACTTAAAAGAATGTGTTGAGGCTGAAGGCCTTGATCCTGAAGTAAAATCAGCTGTTCTAAAACAAATGGAGTGGTTAAAAAGCCAAGGCCATACTGTTGAAGCAGTGAGCTTTCCATACCTGGAATTTTTGGTGCCTACTTATTACGTTCTAACAACTGCCGAAGCATCTTCTAACCTTTCGCGGTTTGACGGAATACATTATGGCTTTAGAAGTAAAAATGCTACCGATCTTGAAAGCACATATAAAAAATCGCGCAGCGAAGGTTTTGGTAAAGAAGTAAAACGCCGTATTATGCTTGGTACTTTTGTGTTAAGTGCAGGTTATTACGATGCTTATTATAGTAAAGGACAAAAAGTACGTCGCATCATTCACGAAAAAACCGAAGAGATCTTTAATACATACGATTTTATTTTAACCCCTTCAACACCGGGTACAGCATTTGAATTTGGTAAAAATAGTGCCGATCCTATTAAAATGTATCTTGAAGATATTTTTACCGTTCAGGCAAATATTGCCGGGGTGCCCGCTATATCAGTTCCTTGCGGCAAGCATAGTAATGGTTTACCTATTGGTTTGCAATTAATGGCCAATTATTTTGAAGAGGCTAAACTGCTAAATCTCGCTTCAAAAATAGAAGCCTAGATCGTTGTTGTTTTAATAAATAAAATTATCAACAGATTAGCTTCCTGTGCATAAATCTTTTAAATTTACCTTGAATTTTAAAAATCAATCTTATGAAAGTATCCGTTATTGGTGCAGGAAATGTTGGAGCAACATGTGCAGAATACATCGCGCTTAATCGCATTGCGAGCGAAGTAGTTATTTTAGATATTAAAGAAAATTTTGCCGAAGGAAAAGCATTAGATCTAATGCAAACAGCAACTTTAAACGGCTTTAATACACGTATTAGTGGTAGCACTAATGATTACGCAAAAACAGCAAACTCTAAAGTAGTTGTTATAACAAGTGGTATTCCTCGTAAGCCGGGTATGACCCGCGAAGAATTAATAGGCATTAATGCAGGAATTGTAAAAACAGTAACTGAAAATGTTTTAAAACATTCTCCGGAAGCTATTATCATCGTTGTAAGTAATCCAATGGATACTATGACATACTTAGCTTTAAAAGAAAGTAAAATTCCTAAGAACAGAATTATTGGAATGGGCGGTATCTTAGACAGCGCACGTTTTAAGTGTTATTTATCAATGGCGTTAAATGCACCTGCAAGCGATATTAGTGGTGTTGTTGTTGGTGGCCATGGCGATACAACTATGATTCCTTTAACACGTTTAGCTTCTTACACAGGAGTTCCGGTTTCTCAATTTTTAGATGCAGAGGCTTTGAAAAAAGTTTCGGCCGATACAATGGTGGGTGGCGCAACTTTAACAGGCATGTTAGGCACCAGCGCATGGTATGCTCCGGGAGCTGCTGTTGCTCAATTAGTGAACAGCATTATTAACGATCAGAAAAAATTATTCCCTTGCTGTGTTGCTTTAGATGGCGAATACGGACAAAAAGATATTTGTTTAGGTGTGCCGGTAATTATTGGCAAGAACGGTTGGGAAAAAATTGTTGACTATAAATTAAATGCTGAAGAGCAAGCTGCTTTTAACAAAAGCGCTGATGCTGTTAGAGCCATGAACCAGGTTTTAATTGATATGAAAACAGCTTAATAGAATTTTAATTTCTAAATAAAAAACCGTTTCAAACAAATGAAACGGTTTTTTTATTTATAAAACAATTCACGCATTGTTTTTGCTTATTTTTACATGATAATGAAAAAAGCCTTTGTAGCGTTATTCATAATTTGCTCCTATTTCTCTTTTGGCCAATACGACCAAATGGCGCGCAATGCTTTTATTTGTGGGGACATAGATCCTGCATTTGATTACTGGAATATCTCGAAACCAAATTTAACTTTTCACTCTTCTTTCAAACCTTATTTAAGCAGTACATTTAATGATGCAACCGACTCTGCAGTTCCTTTTAAATTTTATGCTTTTAAAAATTTCTTCTTAAGCAAAACGCTAAATGAAAAACCCGAAAAAAGAATTTGGTATAACATTCAATTCCACCCCATTGTTGATGCAGAAATTGGCTACGATGGTTTAACTAAAAAACCATTGACCGATCTTGTTGGTGGCACACATTTAAAAATAAATATTAATAACGATTTTACTTTTGCGGGAACCATCATTGGTGGCAAAACCATGTTGCCATTTTATATGGACACTATTTTAGCTGGACAAAAAATACTTCCAACATACGGACAAGCTTATGGAAATAATAAAACCGGTTATTCGTTTATGGATTATACGGGTTACGCTTCGTATTCGCCTAACAATAATAAAATATTTAATTTTCAAGCCGGGCGCGATAAACATTTTATTGGTGATGGTTACCGCAGTTTATTGTTAAGCGATAACGCACCCGCTTATCCTTTTTTTAGGATCAATACAAATATCTGGAGATTGCAATACAATGTTTGGTATGCCTGGATGTATGATGTGACAAATGCAAATGGTTTTCAAAAAAAATTCACCAACAAATTTGCGGCCTTTCATTACTTAAGTTACAACATTACCAAAGAGTTAAATATTGGTTTGTTTGAAAATATTGTTTTTAGAGGAACAGATACCAACCAGGTGCGCACTTTTGAAGTCAACTATTTAAATCCAATTATCTTTTTCAGGCCGCAAGAATATTCTGTAGGCTCACCCGATAATGCTTTTATTGGGATGAATGTAAATTACAAACTATTTAACCGGCTAAAAATTTACGCACAATTAGGGCTTGATGAATTTTTCTTAAAAGAAATTAGAGCACGCAGAGGCTGGTGGGCAAATAAACAAGCCTGGCAACTTGGCGCTAAATATATTAATGCGTTTAACGTAAAAGGTTTGAGTTTGCAGGCGGAGTATAACCAGGTTCGTCCTTACACATACACGCATGGTTTAGTAGAACAAAATTACGCGCATTATGGCATGGCATTAGCGCATCCTTTTGGCGCCAATTTTAAAGAGTATCTTGGTTTTTTATCTTACCGAAAGAACAATTGGGAATTTAACTGGCAAATGATGTATGCGATCGTTGGAAAAGATTCCTTGAACAGCAATTCTAATTTAGGACAAAATATCTTTTTAAGTTATGTCACACGGCCATTTGAATACGGACACAAAACTACACAGGGAATTAAAACCAACATTTTACAAAGCAATATAAAATTCACCTATTATCTTGTTCCAAATATGAACATGCGTTTGGAGCTTGGCTATATACAACGTTCTGGAACAAACAGCATGGGTTATATTTTACAAAACCCATTTATTTATTTTGGATTCAAAACAAGTTTCTGGAACCGGTACAGGGATCTTTAAGCTGAACCCACTTCTTTTAAAACCTCTAAACTTTTTATGGTATTAAAACCCGGAAAGTGTAAACGATAATAAGCCAACAAAATTTCTAAAATTATTTGTCGTTGCGCGTTAGAGATCTTAGATTTTAGCGCGTTTACTTTTAAAAATTCTGAGAATAATAAAGAGTCTTCTTTGTTAAGACCCAAAGGAAATGCAAGGCTCATAGATGAGAATTGCCCATCGCGGCAATCAAAATATGGTGTTTGCAATGAATAATTATTTTGTGGCTCAACGCCAAAATACTTTGTAAGTTCTGTTAAAAAATACAAGTGTAAATTAATGAATTCTGTTTCTGTATCATTTAAGTAGATCAAGCATGATTCTATAAACTCATACAAATGTTTATTAGTTGCACTTTCTTTAATGGCTTTAATTAATATTTCATTTAAGAATTGGGCAATGCTTAGTTTTGGTAACGAGTTAGAAATATTTGATAAAATATAATAGCTTGAACTTTCGGTAACCTGATGGACATCTTTATTTTGTTTCAAAATAAGTTGCACATTAATTAAACTTAAAGGGAAAATGTTGCTTGACCTGATGTTTTTATTTAGCACAACTGCGGCAGTAACAAGACCGTTGTTATGCGTATAAAGTTTTAAGATAAATTTTTTATCGCCATGTTTAATTGCCTGTAAAACGATAGCTTTATCTGAAATGCGCATTAATTTATGACAAGAATTTTTGAAACGGCCTTTTGATCGCCGGTAGTAGTAGCGGCATAAACAATATATACACCGGAAGAAACACGATTGCCTGAAAGGGTTTTTACAGGCCATTCTATCTGTCCGCCTTGCGATTTTGTTTCCCAAACAAGATTGCCGTTTTGGTCAACAATTTTTACAACAGAATTGTCAATTAAACCTCTCACAAAAACTGTTCCGGCATAATTTGGTCGCACCGGGTTCGGGTACGCGTATACATTATTATACTTTTCATCTCCTTCGATAATAATACTTCTAAAGGATTGCAGCCCAAGTTCTGTGCCAATATATATATCCCCCGTAACTTTTTCATAATTAATATCAATTATTGTATTTGAATATAAAGGACTGTTTTCATTTGTGAAATGATAGATCTGCGTTAAACCATCAGGACTAAAGCAATACAAACCACCATCACGCGTGCCAACCCATTTGTTATTTGCGCCGTCAACAACAATTGCGGTAACAACCTCCTTTTCTAACAACAATTCAACGTTACCATCCTGAACAATTTTTATGGGCTGTCCGTCATAATTACCGCCATTAAAAATATTTGTTGGATTATAGATTACTCTTATTCCGGCATCAGTTCCTATCCATATTTTTCCATCTTTATCTTCTGCGATCGAATACACGGAGTTTGATTCTAAATTCCCGCTTCCAACATCTTTTGTAAGCACTTTAAAATTTACATTTTGAACAGGAGCAGAAAAATTATTATGATCAAATACTGTTATTCCACCTTGTCTTTCGTGTAGCGCCCACACATAGTTATTTTTGTCAACAAATATTTTTCTAGTAAACCTACCTGCATCAAAATAAAATGACTGGAAAGTTCCGTCTTTCTTTTTAACTCCTATAAAATTTTTAACATCGCTTGTTGCAAACCATAAATTACCATCATTATCCATGCATAACCCACTACTGCGCACAGCACCAGGATATACTTCTCCCATGGGTGAATTTGAGGAGTTGTAAACAGCAACCAATTGGTTATCTCTATATTCTAATAATCCCGAATACCAAGAACTTGCGTAAAACCTGCTTTTATCTTTCCTGTCGTAAAGAACGCTATTGATATCATAAACAACATTGTTTGTAAGATCGCGAACATTTAAATAAGTCCATTCATTATCATTATAAAGGTTTATTCCTTCCAATACATTATTTGTTCCACCGCCCTGATCCGGGGAAGATGGTGAAATTGCAACCTTCCCCTCAAATACATCTATATTACTTATTAAATTTCTGTTGGTACCATTTGACTTTACTACATTTTGAGGATAAAAAGGGTTACTTCCATATGTTTGAAAAGCCCCATGATAAGTATCTCCGATCCAAAAAGAATAATTTCCATTAAATATATAAAAATACATATCTGTTGGCCTATAGTTAGGCGCATTATTTACTCCCGTAAAATAACCTTTATTTTGTAGTGTGTTTACATCTAGTATGAGCACACCAAATTGTTCAATAAGAGAAAAATATGTTCCGCTTGTGTAACCAAGTTTTTTTACTGTTATAGCAGAAGGGTTACTAAATAATTTTGCCCAAACATTATTTGCTAAAACGTATAATGTATCCTTTTGTGTATCTAAAGGATTTGCCTTCCAGGGAGAATATGATGCAACAATTTTTCCCGCCACATTTACCACACCACCAACCGGGCCTGATGGAATATTTGTTGAAGGAACAAGTGTCCAGTTATTAAAGTTATTTAAGATCTTTGTTTTATAATTTGATCTGTATAAACCATTTGGTGTAGCCGCAAATATTAGCGAGTCGTTAAGGGCAATTTGGTATACTTCAAGATTTGAACCATTAGGCCCAATAATAAATGTTTCTTTAACTTCCAGTTTCTCTGTATCAAAAACAATAATTCCAAAACCACAGGCCAAATAAGCAAATTGATCTTTAAAAGTAACTTCGTTTATGATCTTTTTTCCATTAATAATTTTTAATTTGATATCCGAATAGTTTTTTATCTCATCGTTTGTGTTAATTACATCGATATTACTATTATCATAAATTACCAAAAGTTTATTGTTGTTTGGATTGGTCCTTAAAAGACGAACACCAACATCATTTAAACCATTTATCTTGCTAAGTTTTTCAATGCTAAAATCGCTCTCGTCAATTTTAACGACACCATTATAATTTGAAGCATAAATTTTCTCATTAAACCTTGTAATGGAGTTGCAATTGTTCAAACTCAAATGATCCTGCCATGAACGTGGCCCAACTTGTGGGAACACAGATAAAAAAACGAAGGAGAAAATAATTAATAAAAAACGGTTCATGATTGAGTTTTGGTCTAAAAACACATATATAACGCTAAAATTACGACAATATTATATCAAAAACCATAAAATATGGTGTTATATTTGTTGGCCAAATTGGCCTAATGGCCTCGTAGCTCAACTGGATAGAGTGTCGGTTTCCGGAACCGAAGGTTATGGGTTCGACTCCCTTCGAGGTCACAAGTGTTTTACACATATATTTTATATTCAAAACAATTCAATCGGTTTTACATTGGCCAAAGTCAAAATATTGATGAAAGGCTTGCTTTTCATAATGCCGGGCATGTTAAATCTACAAAACCTTTTTTGCCTTGGGAAATGATCGGCTTTATTGAAAAAGAATCCAGATCTGAAGCCACTATCTTAGAAAGAAAATTAAAGAATTTGAATACAGAAGATCTTAAGAAATTTATTCTAAAATATTTCGATAGATCGTTTGACAACATTTCCTGACCTCAATGGCGAGGTAAACTCGCCATCGCGAGCGAAGCCTCGCGACTGGATAGAGTGTCGGTTTCCGGAACCGAAGGTTATGGGTTCGACTCCCTTCGAGGTCACCTGAATAAAAAAGGGAGCTGTTTTTGTTCCCTTTTTTTGAAAATCTCTTTTGTTTTCCTTCATATTCAGTCGCCTTTATAAACACGTACACGCCCTCCCCCTTTTGGGGTGAGTAAAATTGCTATTCATGCAGTATTAAGGATTATCAAAGGTTTTAACTTTATTACTTAATAGAAAGTATTGCTTAAACCATCTAAATATTAAGCTATTCATCTAAAAATTAACTTAATATCAGTTTCATTGCTAATTTTGTGCTCTATTTTAAATCTATGAAAAAACTATTTTTAATTTTATTTATTAGCCTAAGCTTTTTTTCAATTAAGGCTGATGAAGGTATGTGGTTGGTGCAACTTATTGGCGAAAAAACTTATGCCGATATGGTTAAGAAAGGTCTTAAACTTACAAAAGAACAACTTTATAGCGCAAATAAAAGCAGTATAAAAGACGCAATTGTTTTATTTGGCGGCGGCTGCACAGCCGAAATAGTTAGTAAAGAAGGTTTGGTTTTTACTAATCACCACTGCGGTTATGGCAGTATTGCCGCAGCAAGTTCTGTAGCTCATAATTATTTAAGAGATGGCTTTTGGGCAAAATCAAAACAAGAAGAAATTGCAAGCCCGGGATTAAGCGTTCAGTTCTTATTAAATATTGATGATGTAACCGATAAGGTTAATGAAAAGATAAAAGATATTCCTGCAAACGAATTGGCAGCAAAACTTCCGGGCATCTTAGCTATCATGTCGGCCAAAGCAGGTGAAGGAACAGCTTATGAAATTAGGATCGGTAGTTTTTTTAAAGGAAATCAATTCTTACAATTCACTTACCAAAGATATACAGATGTTCGTCTTGTTGGCACACCACCAGAAAGTATTGGAAAATTTGGTGGAGATACTGATAATTGGGAGTGGCCACGTCACACAGGTGATTTTTCTATCTTCCGTGTTTACATGAGCAAAGATGGCAAACCTGCCGATTATAGTGCAGACAATGTTCCATATGTACCAAAACATTTTCTTCCAGTATCTATTAAAGGATTAAAAGACGGCGATTTTTCTATGATCTATGGATATCCTGGTGGAACAAACAGGTACGAAACTTCTTATGGTGTTAAATTAAAAATTGATATTGAAAATCCATTTACTGTTAGTTTACGCGACGCACGTTTAAAATTAATGATGACAGAAATGTTAAAGGATCCTGCAAATAAAATTCAGTTAGCAAGTTATTATGCGCAAGTTGCCAACTACTGGAAATTTTTTGATGGCGAAACAAAACAATTAGTAAAGTATAATACCATTGCACAAAAACAAAAAGATGAAGCTGCTTTTGAAGCATGGGCAAAAGGCAAGCCCGAATACGACAATTTATTTGTAAATATTAAAAATGCATACGATAACTGGAGACCATATGCTAAACACAGGGTTTACATTACTGAAGGCATTATGGGTTCGCCACTACTTGCATTTGCAGCTACATTAAAAGGGTTAGATGTTGCCCTTTCTGATAAAACTACTACGCCTGAAAATTTAAGCAAAGCAATTGCAGGATTAAAAGGCGCGCAGGAAAGATTCATTAAAAATGAAAATATTATTTCAGATAGAAATATTTTGGGCATAGTTACAAAACTTTTTTATAATGATATTGATGCAAGCCAAAGACCGCAAGCTTTTTACAGCGCACTTAAAACAACTTACGGGGCATTAGAAAAAGAAGAAACCTACGAAAAGTTTGCAAAGGATGTTTTTGCAAATACATTTATTTTAAATAAAGATAAGTGGGATGCTTTTATTGCAAAACCAGATACCGCAGCGCTTCATAAAGACCCTGCTTACAAAACGGCGATCACTTTCTTAGATAACTTTAATAATAATTACGGTAAATTCTTTACTGATTTTACCGGAGCTACTTATGCGTTGAATAAAAAATATTTAAAAGGCGTTCTGGAAATGAAAAAAGACCAGGCTGTTTATCCGGACGCCAACCAAACTATGCGTATCTCTTACGGCAATGTAAAATCATATACGCCAAGAGATGGTGTTAGCTATAATTACCTTTGTACATTAAATGGTTTAATGGAAAAGTACAAACCGGGTGATTATGAGTTTGATGCTCCGGCTAAATTAATTGAACTGATAAAAAATAAAGATTATGGTCAGTACGTTGATAAACAAACAAACGACATTGTAGTTTCATTTATAACAACCGATGATATTACCGGTGGCAACTCTGGTTCGCCGGTTATTAATGCAAAAGGAGAATTAATTGGTTTAGCATTTGACGGGAATTACGAAGCTTTAAGCCACAAAATAGCTTTCGATAAAAATTTAAATCGTACTATATGTGTTGATGTTAGATTTGTATTATTTGTAATTGACAAACTAGGTGGCGCAAAAAATATTATTGATGAATTGGTAATTATGAAGAACTAATTTTTTAAATTACATTGAAACAAAAAACCCATTGTGAAAAACACAATGGGTTTTTTAATTGATTTGGTTTTATCCTGTAATTGGTTTCTTTTTCCTGCTTTCCTTTTGAGGAATTATGTAACCCACTCTAAAGCCTGCTGTAAATGAAAGGCCTAAAGTTGGAACTCTTAAAAAACCGTGGTAGTTGGAGGTGAAATTCCTTTCAGAGCCGTAAGGGTAATATTGGTAATTATTACCGCCATAAGGATTTGTAAAAAAATCTGGGTTCGAATACGATTCTGTTTGCCCAGTAAAGCCAATACCAGCATAATAATCCAACGTTAATATATTTCCCAATATAAATTGGCGACCATAATTAACAAAACCTCCATAAGAAATAGTATTCATGTTTGAATATACCGTTTGTGAACTCGCCGCCGGAGGGGGGTAAATATTGTTGTTATTATAATAAACCATGCTAAGATCCTCAAAATTAATATAAGAAACAGCCAGATCTAATTTTACATAACGCCCTTTTAAAGGGTGGGCATACTTTAATCCTTTAATAGAAAAATCTTCTCCTAAAAAGAATTTTATTCCTGGTTTAATAAAAACGCCTGAGTTATGTGTGCTATTGTTTAAACCGGTTCTGAATAAATTAGAGGCATCGCTATTAATTCCCGAATTAATGTATCCTGCTTCAATATCTAAATTCATTCCCACCTTAATTACACTCTCATAAGCAATCGTTAAGTGACTAAAAGCTGCGGAAAAAGGACTTATTTTAATTACCTGCCTGTTTCCTAAGATCTCCTTGTGCTCATTCTCAATAGAAAGCTCATCTTGCACCAAACGTTCTGAAAATCCGCTTGCTAAAGCATATTTAATTACAGACGCTTTGTCAATAAAATAAATTGGTCCGTCAATATTACCCGCCCATTTGTATTTGATCTCCGACTCGTTTATCTCCATTATTTTACAAGCGATCTTTTTGTTTTTTTGTAAATACAAAGTATCTGTCTGTGAAAAAATAACTGTTGCAACGAACAGAAATACTATAGAGAATAATAGCTTTTTCATGTGTCTGTTTTTTAATTTTTATAATAAGTAAGGAATCTACTTTAATCTCTTTAACGGTAAGGTTTGATATTTTATTGTTTTAACAAAAATCTTCCTCTCAAATAAAGATATGAAAAAACATGCTCACGCCAAAAGCAAAATCGTTAAATCTTATATCTGGCAAGTTATTTGAGTGGAATTAAGGTTTTAACATATATCTGGCAAAACTATGTGTTGAGGTTTAATATAAAAAAGGCTTGATCTCAGGATCGATCTTATCCAATTCGGGTTTTGCATTACCCTGATAGAACTGTTTTAAATTATCATTTAATTGCTCTACGCCAAAACTAATCCATTCGTAAACATCTCCTTTATTAAACTGGAGTGTTTTAAACCCTTTTGGTTGTGGCTTAAAATTCTTTGTAGGTGATTGTTGCCTGTCAAACAACTGGGTTTTATCTATAAAATAAGTAATTTTATTATCCTCATATTTATAATACATCGGTATTAGTCCCATATATCCGATTATCTTTTTACCAAAACCACATAAATAAGGAAATGGACGTTTTAACTGGTGACCATATTTATTCTTAATAACAATATCGTACATGCCACCACTTGGATTCCCTTTTTCTCTTACAAACTTTGCCGAATCTTCTTTTACAAAACCTATAGAAGAGTTATAACTAAAATCTTTTTCAGCTATTAAATAAAATTTTTCAGTCATGCTAATGTTCGGATCTATAGTAAGGTTTGTATCTAAAAAGATTCCTGTTCTTACGCCTTTTTGTAAACTATCATGACTGTTGCTATAAATAAAATATATTTTACAAAATTTAAAATTATCAAGGTAGGCCATCATTATATTTTTATTTACAATGTAGGTCTCTATTATTTTTTCAATTGCTTTGTCTTTTTCTCCGTGATTATTAAAAGCGTCTATCTGTTTGATGTTGGTCTTTAATTTTACAACCAAAGCACCATCCTTTAATTGATTAATTTGCCAGGCTGCAATTATTTTACGTCTCTTTCTGAATTTCTCAAATTGTTGTGGGTCTTTATAATCTTTTGTATATTGATATTCATTCCCTTCCTGTGCATTTATAAAAAACACACTTACAAAAAAACAAAGTAAAAAAATAACTTTTTTATTTAACAATTGAGCCATTTTCAATATCATTTTTTTCAGGTGAAACAAAACTTAATTCGCCTTTTGCGTTTTCGGCCATTAATATCATTCCCTGGCTTTCGATCCCTTTTATTTTGCGAGGTGCCAGGTTAACTAATAAGCAAACTTTGCGCCCGATAATATCTTCGGGTTTAAAATATACTGCAATGCCACTAACTACAGTGCGAACGTCTTTGCCCGTATCAATGGTCAGTTTTAATAATTTATCTGTTTTTGGAACTGCTTCTGCCGCAATAATTGTAGCAGTTCTAATATCCATTTTAGAAAAATCATCAAAGGTTGTTTCCGTTTTAAATTCAACCGGACCTGCATTTACTAAATTATCTTCTTTACTTTTTTGCAAACGGTCTAATTGAAATTGAATATGCTCATCTTCTACTTTAGAGAATAATAATTCATCTTTATTTATTTTGTGGTCGTGCGCCATGTTTGATGTTTGGCTGGCTGCGGCCCAACGCAATGGTTTAATATTTAATAACTCAAATAATTTTTTTGAAGTAAAAGGTAAAAATGGTTCTGCTAAAATAGCCAGGTTACAAGAGATCTGTAGCGCAACATTCATAATTGTTTTTACACGCTGCTCGTCTGTTTTAATTAATTTCCAGGGTTCCGTCTCAGCTAAATATTTATTTCCAATGCGGGCAACATTCATCCATTCGCTAATTGCTTCTCTAAATTTAAATTGTTCAATTGCTTTAGCAACTTTGCCAGGCGCTGCGGCCAATTCTTCCAATACTATAAGATCCTCTTTGTTATAGGTTTTTGCCTCAGGCACTTTGCCTTCGTAAAATTTGTGCGTTAACACCAATGTACGATTAATAAAATTTCCAAAAATAGCAACCAGCTCGCTGTTGTTCTTTGTTTGAAAATCTTTCCAGGTAAAATCGTTATCTTTTGTTTCGGGCGCGTTAGAGCAAAGGGTATAACGCAACACATCCTGCATATTCTTAAAATCATTTAAATACTCGTGTAACCAAACTGCCCAGTTACGCGAAGTAGAAATTTTATCGCCTTCTAAATTTAAAAATTCATTTGCAGGAACATTATCAGGTAAAATAAATTCACCATGTTCCATTAACATCGCTGGAAAAATAATACAGTGAAAAACAATATTGTCTTTTCCAATAAAATGTATTAAACGGGAGTCATCTTTTTTCCAATAATCTTCCCAGGTATCGGGCAATAATTCTTTGGTTGCAGAAATGTATCCTATTGGCGCATCAAACCAAACATATAAAACTTTTCCTTCTGCACCTTTAATAGGAACTGGTACTCCCCAATCCAGATCACGCGTCATTGCTCTGGGCTGTAAACCATCACCACTATCTAACCAGCTTTTGCATTGGCCATAAACATTAACTTTCCAATCGCTGTGTTTTTCTATGTAGGCTTTTATTTTTGGTTGTAATTTATCAAGTGGTAAGAACCAGTTCTTGGTTTGTTTTAAAACAGGTTTGCTTCCCGATAAGGTTGATTTTGCATCAATAAGGTCTGTCGCGTTAAGCGTAGAGCCACATTTTTCACACTGATCGCCATAAGCATTGGGATTAGCGCATTTAGGGCATGTGCCAACTATATAACGATCTGCTAAAAATTGTTTTGCGGTTTCATCATAATACTGTTCTGTAACCTCTTCGGTAAAACCATTCTTATCGTACAATGTTTTAAAAAAGTCAGAGGCCGTTTGATGGTGGATCTTTGAGCTTGTGCGAGAATAAACATCAAACGATATTCCAAAATCTTTAAAAGAATTGCCCATAATAGTATGGTACTTATCTACAACGGCCTGCGGTGTGGTATGCTCTTTTTTTGCTTTAATGGTAATAGGTACGCCGTGTTCATCGCTTCCGCAAACAAACTTTACATCGTGCCCAATGCTTCTCAAGTACCTCACATAAATATCTGCCGGCAAATAACATCCTGCTAAGTGGCCAATATGAACTGGTCCGTTTGCATAAGGCAAAGCCGCTGTAACTAATGTTCTTTTAAATTTTGAATTCATTTTTATCTCCTAAAGTGCAACCCGTTATGCTTATTTTCAATTTTTTACCCTAAAATACAAATAAATCATTTTTTTGTTATATTTATACAAAAGTAACCATAACTATTAAAATAAATAAGAATGAGCAATAAAAAAGAAATTTGGAAAACAATTACCGTGAATGGCAAAAAACCTTCGGTGCCATACGTAATTTCGAATCATGGTCATTTTGGTGTATTACTAGACAAAAGTGGCAAGGTTGAAAGAAGAAATTTTAAACCCACAGCAGGCAGCTACCGCTTTAATGTAAGGCAGGATGGCAAAGCAGCAGCTATTTTTTTATATAAAGAAGTGGCAAAGGCTTTTTTGAAAAAACCTTCTCCAAAACATAAATTCGTTATTCATAAAGATCATAATTATTTAAATGATCATGTTGATAATTTAAAGTGGGCAACGCAAACAGAACATAGAGCACATACGACTTTTAGCCCTAATGCTATTTTATCAAGAAAGAAAAAAGCTATTGTAAAAAGTTCGCACTCACAGGTATTCAATGAAAAGAGTATTGTTACGTTAAAGAAAATGATCTGGGACCCTAAAAGAAAACTTTCTTTTAAGCAGATAGCCGACAAATTTGGTGTTTCAGAAATGCAGATCTACCGTATTAAGACGGGCCAATTCTGGTATCATGTAAGGGTTGAGAACGAGCCTATTCACGCTAAATACAAACAGAATTTAAGCAATATCGAATACCAGGAAAAGAAATCGAATGCCGAAATGGCGAAGAAAGAAAAACGTGCAGCATCTTTGAAAAAGAGCGCATCTAAAAAAACTTCTTCAAAAACTAAAGGCAAAAAATCTAAAGCCGGTAAGAAAAAGAAATAATCTAATGGCCATCATTCCTCCTTATTTAAAAAAAGGCGATACCATTTTAATTATTGCAACTGCGCGGGCAAGGTCAAAAGAAGCCATTAAACCTGCTATTGATATTTTAAAGAGCTGGGGCTTAAAAGTTGAACTTGGCCCCAATGTTTTTAAAGTACATCACCAGTTTGCAGGAACAGATGAACAACGTATAAACGACCTTCAATGGGCTATTGATCATAAAAGCGCTAAAGCTGTTTTAATAAGCGGTGGTGGATATGGTGCATTGAGGGTTGTTGATCATGTTAATTTTAAACCCCTTTTAAAAGCTCCAAAATGGTTTGTAGGTTATAGCGATACAACTATTATACATAACCGCTTATACCATTTAAAACTAGCCGCCATTCATGGCACCATGGCCTTTCAGTTTTCAAAAGATGAAGAGGCTACAAATTCCATCAAACAATTATTATTTGGCGAAAAATTAAAGTATACCATTGCTAAAAACAAATACAACCGCCCCGGTAAAGCAGAGGCAGAAATTGTTGGCGGAAACTTATCTTTATTGTATGCTTTAAGCGGAAGCGTGGATGATGTTTCGGGAAAAAATAAGATCTTATTTATTGAGGACCTCGACGAACAATTGTATCACGTAGACAGAATGATGTTGCAATTAAAACGCAGCGGAAAACTTAAACATTTAAAAGGACTGATTGTTGGTGGGATGAGCGACATGAAAGACAACGCCATACCATTTGGAAAAACCGCCGAAGAAATTGTTTTAGATGCTGTTAAAGAATACGATTACCCGGTTTGTTTTAATTTCCCTGCCGGACACATCGAAAAAAACATGGCGCTTTATTTAGGAAAAAAAGCAAAGCTGGAAGTAACAAAAAACAAAGTTGAATTAAGCTATTAAGAAAAATGTTTTGTAAAACATCAGATAATTTAAACCTGTATTACGAGATACAGGGAAATACAGAGGCCTCTGAAACCCTTGTATTCCTAAATGGTTTAACGCAAACAACTCTATCGTGGTTTTTTATGCTTCCTTTTTTTAAGGAAAAATATAAAATTATTTTGTTAGATCAGATCTTCCAGGGACAAAGTGATAAAGCGGAAGAGTGGAGAAATTTTGATAAGCATGCCCACGATGTGAAATGTGTTTTAGAGAATGAGAAAATAAGCAAAGCAAACATTATTGGTCTGTCATACGGTAGTTTGGTAGCACAGCATTTTGCGCTTAACCACCCTGGTTTCGTAAATAAATTAATTTTGGTTTCAACATTCGCGCATAAAACACCGTATTATGAAGCCATTGAATTAAGCTGGCAACGCGCTTTAGAGTTTGGTGGTTATAATTTAATGCTGGATATTATGTTACCCAGTGTTTTAAGCGAAGGTTATTTTTCTAACCCAATAATTCCAATACAACTAATGAAAGAGGCGCGTTTAGAACGCACACAAACAAAACAGGATATTTTAAATTTAATGCGTGCCACTAAAGAAAGAAAGGATTATCGCAAAGATCTTGAAAAAATAACGGCTCCCACATTGGTTGTACAAGGTGAAAAAGATCTTTTATTGCCAGTGCATTTAGCGCAGGAAGTTCACAAACATATTAAGAATTCTAAATTGATAGTTGTTGCAAACGCAGGTCACACCTTAAACTTAGAACATGTGCCTGAAGTGTGTGGGTATATTAAAGAGTTTTTAGGGAATTAAATTCTTAACCACAAAGCACACGAAGAAAAATTCAATCCCCCTCGCCCCCTTTTAAAAAGGGGGAATAAAAAAATTCTTATTTCAGATCAAACAAATTATTCACGCCCGGATAACGCTCTACTGTAAAACCCTCTGCATAAGCCACGCCAATTGCCCTTCCCCATAACGCCATTTTACTGTTTAAGCTTTCAATAAATGCTTTACTGGATATGGGTGTTTCGGGTTCTTTAGAATTGGGGTCAAAAAATTGCGAAGTAAATGCCATAATGGCTTTATGTTTTATCTCCATAAAGTCTGTAATATCAATTACAAGATCGGGATGAATGTAATGATCTTGTATATAATGATAAACCGCTTTTGGTCGCCATACGTTTTGCTTTTTACCATCTACTGTTGTTTCAATTTTTATTAAGCCGCTGTAAAAACAAGCGTCGGATGTTAATTTGGCAGCACGTCCATGATCTGGGTGACGATCATTAATAGCATTACATAAAATAATTTCGGGTTGGTGTTTGCGAATTATTTCGATGATCTGTTTTTGGTGAGCTTCGTTATTTTCAAAAAAACCATCTTTCATTTTTAATTGAGTGCGGAAAGAAACGCCTAAAATTTTTGCTGCTTCATTTGCTTCTTTAGTTCTTAGCTCTGCGCTTCCGCGCGTGCCAAGTTCTCCGAGCGTAAGATCTAAAATACCAACTTTTTTGCCTAAGGCAATATGTTTTGCAATGGTTCCGCTGCAACCTAATTCTACATCATCAGGATGAACTCCAATTGCTAAAATATCAACCTTCATTTTATTTTGGATTTGACTTTTTAATTAAGTCGTTAAGCTTTTCATTTAATTTCGGAAGATTTCTGAACAACACGAAGCTGCGTTTAAATTCGCCGCTATTAAAGGCCGGTGAGCCTTGCACTATTTCGCCTTCTTTTTCAACATTTGATGCTACGCCAGATTGGCCGCCAATTTTTACACCATTCGCGATCTTAAGATGGCCCGCAATACCAACCTGTGCCCCTATCATACAATTCTTTCCAACCTTGGTTGAGCCTGCTACGCCGGATAAACCGGCTATAACAGTATTCTCTCCTATTTCTACATTATGTGCGATCTGTACTAAGTTATCGAGTTTAACACCCCTGCGTAAAATCGTAGACCCTAAAGTAGCCCTGTCGATAGACGAGTTAGAACCTATCTCAACATTATCTTCTATAACAACATTTCCTATTTGCGGCACTTTTACAAAAGCGTTTCCTTCTGTATTTGGGGCAAAACCAAAACCATCGCTGCCAATTACCGTGCTTGCATGAACAGTGCAATTTTCGCCTATCTTACAATCGTAATATAATTTTACACCGGCAAACAAAGTGGTGTTATCTCCTACCTCACAATTATCGCCAATATAAACATGCGGATATAATTTTACATTATTACCGATCTTCGCGTTTTGTCCAATGTATACAAACGCTCCTATATAACAATCAGTACCGGTTTTAGCGCTTTCAGAAATAAAAGAAGGTTGTTCTATGCCAACTTTTTTTCCTTTTATCTGCGTATAGATCTCTAATAATTTTGCGAAAGATTCGTAAGCATTATCTACGCGAATTAAAGTGCAGGTTGGTTTTATTTTTTTTTCAAGTACAAGCGTTTTATTTACAATAACGATGCTCGCATCCGTTGTATAAATAAAGTGTGTGTAAATTGGGTTAGCCAAAAAAGAAAGTGTTTTAGGTTTTCCTTCTTCGATCTTAGAAAGGTTATTTACAATGCTTTTTTCATCGCCTTCTACAGTTCCATTTAAGAGTTGCGCTATTTGCTGTGCCGAAAATTCCATACAATTTAACACCTTAAATTTAAGTAATTTATTAATACATTATGCGTTTAGATAAAAGTTGTGTTGGTTTTTCTACAAACCGATACATTATATACGATGAAAGAATAGTAACCCCTAAACCGACAGAAATAACAAGTGGTTTTTGCCACGAAAGAAAAAAAGTGTGGCTCAAAATATTTATGATACTGGCCCCAATTAAGGGGTGAATAAGATAAAGAGAATAGGAAATGTTCCCGAAAAAATCAAGGATCTTATTCGAGCGCGTGTTAAAAACCTGAACAGTTATAATAGTAAAAAATCCAAGCATAGCTTCAACATGGCCAAATTTAAAATAAACAACCACACAAGCTGCAATTAAAACAATTATAAATTCAATCGTATTGATCTTTTTCTCATAATAAAAACTCCAACAAATACCGGTGAGAAAAAGAGCTGAGTAAGGTGGGAAAAAATTGGTGTCTGTAAAATAAAAAGGCATAGCCAACATAATAAGATAAAAGAGCAGGCGGCCAATAAGTTTTCCTTTAATTACAAATAAAATTAAAATACTTATAATTAAATAATATTGAAACTCAATAGCCAGAGTCCAAAAAACCTCGTTAAGCCAGGTATACTCTTTAAAAAAAGGTATCAGGTATCCCAGGTGCAATGCAATCTGAGTAACACTAATTTCTTTTGTTGTTTCATTTAAAAATTGTTTTCGCAATAAGATCAAAGCTATAGATAAAACAAGCGCGACAAGGTAAGGAGGCTCGATCCTGATAATGCGTTTCATAAAAAATTTTGGCCAGTTGTAAAATGTATAATCAGACCTAAGCAATGAAAGCGGAATTACTATGCCGGAAATAACAAAGAACAGTGCTACTCCAAACTGACCATAATAGGCCAGGTTTAAAACCGTTTGATCGGTAACATAATTTACAGTGGAATAAATAAAATGAAAAAGGCAAACAGATAAAGCCGCAACACCGCGTAAATTATTTATAAATGGTATATGTGCCCTTTTAAGCAATGCTTTTAATTAGTATGATTAATGTTTGTTTTTCTTTTTCCCAGCTTAATTCTTTTGCCGCCGTAGTTGCATTTTGTTTGTATTGCTTTAATACTTCGTCTGCCGCAAGCATTTCATTTATTTTTTTGGAAATAGATTCTGGCTGATGATCGTTTATGAAATCACCAACCTTATATTCATCTATTATTTTTTCTATCTCGGGCAAACGGCTTGCTAATATTGGTATTCCGGCTTGCAGATAATCAAAGATCTTATTCGGCAAACTATTATAATAATTCAGGTTTGTATTCTTATCAATACTAATTCCCAAGTCAGCGTTAAAAGTAAAACTCATTAATTGCTTTTTTGGCATCTTATCGATCAATAATATTCTATCCCAAAGGTTTTGATCTTTTACTTTTTTTTGTAGAATCTCCCAGCAATCGCCTCCACCAATAATTAATAAAAAAGCGTTATTTACAAATTTCATTGCATCTACTAATTCCTCGGCACCTCTATCTATATTAATACCTGCGCCTTGTAACAATATAATTTTTTTGCTTGGCGGTAAGCCTAATGCATCTTTTTTGAGGGGTTTAAAACCTTCAACCCTATCAGAAATATTTCTTACAACATTAAATTTTACCTTATATCTTTGTTCAAATATTTTAGCAATACTTTCATTAACAGTAATACAGTACTTCAATTTAGGCACAATACTTTTTTCGATCTTTAGCCAAATCTTTCTTTTAAAAGGAGAGTTCAATAGCTCAGGCACTTCGCAAAACAATTCGTGGCTGTCGTAGATCAATGGTATCGAGCGTATTTTTGAAACCAGATAATTTGGTAAAAGGGTATCAAGATCATTTGCATATAGAAGATCTGCTTTTTTAAATAAAAGTTTAAAGAACAATCTTAAATTAAAAAAGAAATAAAACAACGGACCTTTTAAGAAAAGCAGACGCATTCTGATGGTTGCAAAAGGCAAGTCTTTAATGGGCATAGAGTTTGGTAACTCCCTCCCAATTAATACTACATTATAACCACATTCAATAAGCGTTAAACAACTTTTCTTAACACGGTTATCGGTTACAAGGTCGTTAATTACACTTACTACAGCTATTTTTTTTGTTGTAAACAAATACTTTGTTGATATTGGGTTAAAGATAGAAATATTACCCCTAATTTATTAGTTATTTTTGTTTGACTATGTTGGATATAAAAAACAATGTAAACCTTAAGCCATATAATACCTTTGGTATAGAGGCTTTTTGCGCCCATTTTGCAGAAATAAATTCTATTGAAGATTTTTTAACCCTTTTAAAAACCGACATCTATACTAATAATTTAAAACTGGTATTGGGTGGTGGCAGTAATTTATTATTTACAAAAGATTTTAATGGTCTTGTAATTAAAAATAATTTAAAGGGAGTAAAGATCGTTTCTGAAACTAATGATGAGATAATTGTAAAGGCAGCCGCAGGTGAGAACTGGCATAATTTTGTACTTTGGTGTATTGAAAAAGGTTTTTGTGGCCTTGAGAATTTATCGCTTATTCCTGGTTGTGTAGGTGCCAGTCCTATGCAAAACATTGGTGCTTATGGTGTTGAAATTAAAGATGTTTTTAGCAGTCTAGAGGCCATTAATACTGTTACTGGTGTAAAAAAAGAATTTAATACGGCCGACTGTGAGTTTGGTTACCGCGAAAGTGTTTTTAAAACAAAATATAAGAATCAGTTCTTCATTATATCGGTATCTTTTAAATTAACCAGGCATTCAAAATTAAATACAACTTACGGAGCAATTAATTCTGAATTAGAGGCAATGAAAATTAGTAATCCTACTATAAAAGATGTTTCAAACGCCGTTATTGCTATACGACAAAGTAAGCTGCCAAACCCTTCAGAAACAGGAAATGCAGGAAGTTTTTTTAAAAATCCTGAGGTATCAAAGGAAAAACATGAAGAATTAAAAAGTACTTTTGAAGGTCTGGTCGCATATTCTTTACCAAATGGCAACTTTAAACTGGCTGCCGGCTGGTTAATAGAGCAGTGTGGCTTAAAAGGATATGAAAAAGAAGGCGCTGCAGTGCATTCAAAACAAGCGTTGGTATTGATTAATAAACATAATTGCACTGGGAAAGCTGTTTTTGAGTTATCGGGTTATGTTTTACAGAAAGTATTTGATAAATTTGGAGTAACACTTGAGCGCGAAGTAAACATTATCTGATGATTGGTTTTTTAATTGATGTAGGAATTTTTTCTAATTTATTTTATACAGGTTTTGTTTTTTTTAAAGAACCTTTTGAGTTTTACTTTTCTTACATCCCTCTTTTAATTTTACTTCCAATTTTTATTGTAAAATATAAATTTTTTACCCCTTCACTATATATCCTTATTCCACTTTTAATTGTTGGTGTATTTAATGTTATGATCGATAACAATACTCTTCCTAAATTTTTAAAGATATATCTGAACCTCACCGTAAATCTTATTTTTTATCAATATGTTTTGCAATATTATAATTATGATGTTAAGCTGATCTTTAAAAAATACGTAAATATTTCCTTCATTATTTGTTGCATCGGCCTGTTTCAATTGTTTAGTTATTGGATAGGCTTTACCTATGGTTACGATTTTACCATACTTTTAAAACTTAATAAATGGGGCCTTAACCAGGGGGGGTTAGGCATTCGAATAAACAGTTTGTTTAGTGAACCTTCTTCGCTGGGTATTGCAATAGCCCCGGCGTTTTTTATAAGCATATATCAATTATTAACCCGAACAAACGACTTTATTTCTTTAAAACGGTGTTTAGTTATCGTAGCGTGTTACTGTCTCTCCTTTTCCAGTTTAGCCTTTCTTGGAATATTTTTATCCATCATTCTTATTACACTAAATTTTGGCGCGGTTCGTTATTTTTTGTTTGCAATTCCACTTTCTATATTTTTATTTTTTGTTGCATATAATAATGCTAGCGAATTTAAAGTACGTGTTGATGGTATTAAGGAATTATTTGTTGATAACATATTAGATGAGGCAAAAGCAGGCGAAAATAATAGGGCAAAGATCAAACGGATCCAAAGTTTCTTAAAACGGGTACACGGATCATCATTTGTTTTTTATAACAATTATTACATTGCAAAAAAGAATTTTGTTAAAAACCCTTTGTTTGGCACAGGCATAGGCTCCCATGAGTTTGCGTATGATAAATACACCCTCAATAAATTAATTGGGGGCATTTACGAATTTAATACTGGTGATGCCAATTCTCTCTTCTTGCGGACAATTTCCGAGGTGGGTTTATTTGGGGCTATATTTTTGATCCTCTTCGTATTTAAATATTTTGTATCGCATGATCTTACAGGAGGAGAAGAAAACACTTATTGGTTAATTAGTAATGCGTTATTGGTTTTAATCCTGTTAACATATTTGCGGCAAGGGAATTATACCTATAATGGATTTTTCTTTTATGGCTGGATGTATTTCTATAACTCTGGTAATTATAAAAACTATACCGAAAGTTTATCTGCTAAATGACAGTCCTTTTTTTATATACTGAAATTGCCGACTATTTTATCAAATGCTGCGAAGATCTTTCAAAAAGTGCCAGCGTACATATCATTCGCTGGCCCGTAAATAAAGAAGCGCCATTTGTTTTTTCATTTTCAGACAAACTTAAAGTATATGATAAAAGCGATTTCAATTACTCTCAACTAGAAACTTTAATAAAAAAAATTGCTCCTGATGTTATTGTTTGTAGTGGCTGGATTGATAAAGATTATTTAAATCTTGTAAGACCGTGCTATAAAAAAATTCCAACGGTATTAACCTGCGATACACATTGGACAGGTTCACTCAAACAACACCTTGCCCGGTTCCTGAGTCGTTTTTTTTTATTGAACAGGTTTTCACACGCATGGGTGCCAGGCAGCTCTCAGGCACAATACGCAAAAAAACTAGGCTTTGATCCAAAAAAAATAAAAGAAGGCTTCTATTGTTGTGACCTTGAAAAATTTAATTCTATTTATACATCCCAACAGTCCCTAAAAAAAAGTGTGTTTCCAAAAAAGTTTTTATTTGTCGGGAGATATTATGAGTTTAAGGGTATTACTGACCTTTGGGAAGCATTCACACAACTACACAATGAAACGGCAAATGAATGGGAACTTTGGTGTTTAGGTACGGGCAACATTCCGCCAATAGAGCATAAAAAAATAAGACATTTTGGTTTTGTACAACCAAAAGATCTTGAAGAGATCACACAAAAATGCGGTGTATTTATTTTACCAAGTCATTTTGAGCCTTGGGGAGTTGTTGTACAGGAATATGCAGCATCTGGATTTCCCCTCGTTACCAGTAGTGCTGTAGGGGCAAACGAGGCTTTTTTGATTGAAGATCAAACCGGTTTTTCTTTTAGATCAAAAAATATTGATGAATTAAAAAAAATACTAAAAAAAATCATAACTTTAAGTGATGCTGAGCTTTATGAAATGTCGACAAAAAGTCATAATGTTGCTCAAAAAATAAACCCGAAGAATTGGACAAATACAGTTATAGAAATTTATAATGAATTTAATAAAAAATAAGATCCTCGTAACCGGAGGTGCCGGCAACATTGGAAGTGCTTTGGTTGAAAAATTAATTAGCGACCCTAATAATTTTGTAGTTATCATAGATAATTTATCTACTGGGCTCCTTTCAAAATTACCCTCATCAAAACAAACAAATTGGAAATTTATTAAAGGCGATGTAAATCACCTTAACGATCTTTCATCGGTTATGCTTTCCTTCCACTTTGATTACGTTTTTCACTTTGCCGCAGTTGTTGGTGTTATAAGAACCCAGGAAAATCCAATTGATGTTTTAAACGATATTGAAGGAATAAAAAACGTTTTAAATCTTTCGAAGAACACATCGGTTAAACATGTTTATTTTTCTTCAAGCTCCGAAGTATATGGCGAACCAGTAGAGTTACCGCAAAACGAATATAGTACACCTTTAAATTCACGTGTGCCTTATGCCGTAGTTAAAAATGTGGGTGAGTGTTTTTTTAGAAGTTACTGGCAATCCTTTCATTTACCTTATACTATTTTTAGGTTTTTTAATACCTATGGCCCAAATCAAAGTGCCGATTTTGTTGTGTCACGCTTTTTATCTGCCGCTTTAAAAAATAAGGACATTACCATTTATGGCGACGGTCTTCAAACCCGAACATTTACTTACGTAAACGATACCGTAAATGTTTGTGCAAAAATATTTGAGGAAAGACTATTAATAAATGATGTGATCAATATTGGCAATCATGAATTAATGACCGTTAAAGATCTGGCAGAACTAACTATAAAATTAACAAACTCATCATCAAAAATCATTTACCTTCCGCCATTAAAAGAAGGAGATATGACGCGCCGTCAACCTGACAATACAAAAATGCGAAAGATCCTTAATAAAGAATTTGTTAGTATAGAAGAAGGTATAAAATTAATGATGGTAGACGAGCGTTTTTTAAAATCGACCGGTTTAAAATAAAAATATGTGTGGTATAAACGGTTTTATATCCGATCTTCATTCGCCCGAACAAAAAAAAGAGATTGTTCAAAAAATGAACACCCGTTTAAGTCACAGGGGGCCTGACAATGAAGGTATCTGGTCAAATGATAATGTTGTTTTAGGTCACCGCCGTTTATCAATCATTGATCTTAGCGCTGAAAGTAACCAACCTTTTTTTTCGACAGATAACCGTTATGTGATCGTTTATAATGGTGAGCTTTATAATTATAAAGAATTAAAATTAGAGCTGCAACGTTCATCACACGGCTCAAACGATCAACCATACTTTTTTAAAACTAACTCTGATACCGAAGTTGTTCTTGCGGCCTTTATTCGTTACGGAACAAAATGTTTACAGCTATTTAATGGTATGTATGCTTTTGCAATTTATGACACGACAGAAAACAAACTTACTATTGCAAGAGACCGCCTTGGTGTAAAACCATTATATTATTATTACGGCGATGAAGGATTTTTATTTTCGAGTGAAATAAGACCGATCATTCATTCCAAAATAAAAACATTTACTTTGAACAAATACGTGATAGCAGAATATGCTATGTACCAAACCGTTTTTGCACCAAATACGATCATTAAGGGAATTAAAATGTTATTGCCGGGAAATTATTTAGAGTATCAAAACGGAAAAGCAACTATAGCTGAATATTATACATTGAACAAATTTTCCAATTCGCTTAATGACCTTTCTTATTCTGAAACATGCTCAAAAGTAAATGAGCTGCTTACACATTCGGTACATCAACGTTTGGTTGCTGATGTCCCTTTTGGGGCCTTTCTTTCCGGAGGAATTGATTCAAGCGCAATTGTTGGATTAATGAGTAAAGTAAGCGCTGAAAAAATTCAAACATTTAATGTGAGCTTTGATGAAAGCGAATTTTCAGAATCAAAATATGCTCAACTCATTGCTAAAAAATTTAACACACAACATCACGAAATAAAATTAACCCCTGAAGATTTCTTAAAACAACTACCGGAAGCTTTGGCCGCAATGGATCATCCAAGCGGTGACGGGCCAAATACTTATGTTGTTTCACAAGCAACAAAACAAGCCGGCGTTACCATGGCGTTAAGTGGTATTGGTGGCGATGAACTTTTTGCAGGCTACGATGTTTTTAAACGTATGGCGGAATTACAAAAAAAGTCATGGATAAACGCTTTTCCTTCTTTTAGTCGCAAGGCAGCTGGATACGTGATACAAAAAAAGAAAAAAACAATTGCCGGAAATAAAATTGAAGAATTATTGGGCCAGGAAAAAATTAATTTTAATTCTTCTTACCCATTAAGCAGAAGTCTTTTTACCGAAAAAGAACTTGCAACTTTTTTAAAAGCGAATAACCCTTTTAAACAGATAGGCGAAATCGTATCTAAGGTTCCACAAATAAAAGATCACTTATTAAGTTCGGTTTCTATCGGTGAAATAAATACATATTTACAAAATGTGTTGTTGCGCGATGCGGATCAGATGAGTATGGCAGTTGCACTTGAAGTAAGAGAACCTTTTTTGGATTATAAGTTAGTTGATTTTGTTCTAGGAATAAATGACGAGAAAAAATATCCGCACACGGCAAAAAAATTATTGATCGACAGTCTTGGAGATCTTTTACCCGGTGAAATTGTGAACCGTCCAAAAATGGGCTTTACTTTGCCCTGGCAGGTTTGGTTAAAAACAGACTTAAAGTCTTTTTGTGAAAAAAACATTATAGAGTTCTCAAATTATGATTTTTGCAACAAACAGGAACTTCAAAATTTATGGCATCGCTTTCTAAATAATGACAATACAGTTACATGGAGCAGGATCTGGCATCTTGTGGTTTTAAACAATTGGATAAAAGAAAATAATATCTCAGTATCATAAATTTGGAAAAACCTAAAATAGTTATTTTTATTCATTGGTATTTGCCCGGAACAAAAGCCGGCGGGCCTGTACGTTCGGTATTCTCTTTGGTTAGCTTATTAAAAAACTATTTTGATTTTTATATTATCACTTCCAACAGCGATCTTGGAAGCGATAAAGTATACTCTGATATAAAACCAAATACCCTCTTTGTAAAAGATAAGGTAAATTATTATTACTTTAATAATGAAACCCTTACTGCCGAAAATGTTCTTGCCTTATTAAAACAAATTGATCCTGCGCTCATATATTTAAATAGTTTTTGGTCCTTTACTTTCTCGATAAATATTATTCGTTTAAAAAATAAAAAATTAATTTCTGCGCCTGTTTTGTTAGCTCCGCGGGGTATGTTAAGTAAAGGGGCGTTAAGTCTTAAATCATTCAAAAAAAATATTTATCTTGTTTCAGCCAAATTATTTGGTTGGTATAAACTTGTTCATTTTCATGCCACAAACAAGCAGGAAGAACAGGATATTAAAGCACGTTTTCCGTCTGCGAAAATTACTATTGCATCAAATTTAAACTCGGGCACAAAACTTAAAAACAATTCATTAAAGACGGCTGGCCAGTTAGATCTGTTTTTCCTGTCAAGGATCTCAGAAGTAAAGAATTTACATTTCGCTTTAGAGATCTTAAAAGATATTCCGCCGGAAATTCAAATTAAGTGTGATATTTATGGCAACCTTGAAGATCGGGGATATTGGAACAGGTGCATTGAAATAATAAACCAACTGCCAAAAAATATTAGTGTTACCTATAAGAATGAACTGGCTTTTAACGAGGTTCAAAGTATAATTTCAAAATATCACGCTTTGTTTTTACCAACGTTGAACGAAAATTTTGGGCACTCTATAGTTGAAAGTCTTTTATCAGGCTGTCCCGCCATTATCAGCGACCAAACACCATGGAACGATCTTGAGAAGTACAATGCCGGCTATGCCATTCCTCTGAACAGCAAAGAAAAGTTTTTACAGGCAATTGTTACAATGGCAAAATTAAACCAAGAAGAATTTTCTCAAAAAAGCAATGCCGCAAATACCTATATTAGCAACAAAATTGAAATGGAGAAAAGTATTAATTTATATAAAAATTTGTTTAATGAGTTCGTCAAAAACTGATCTTTCTAGTTTTGATAATGACTGGTATAAGCCGGGAAGACCTTTAATAATAAGGGTTTTATGGTATTTTATCAATTACTGGTTCTTTAAATCACCATTTCCATTTTATGGTCCAAAACGTGTTTTGTTACGTATGTTTGGTGCTAAAGTTGGCAAAGGCGTTATCATTAAACCTCATGTATCTATAAAATATCCATGGCATTTAGTAATTGGTAATCATGTTTGGATAGGCGAAATGGCATGGATAGATAATCTCGCTAAAGTAACACTTAAAGATCATTCATGTATTTCTCAAGGTGCTATGTTATTATGTGGGAATCATAATTATAAAAGACCTTCCTTTGATCTACTTGTTGGTGAGATAACTCTAGAAGAAGGCGCCTGGGCGGGAGCTAAAACTGTTATTTGCCCCGGGGTTAGGTTAGGGAGTCACAGCTTACTAACGGTTGGCAGTATTGCTACAATGTCTTTAGAAGCAAATTGGATCTACCAGGGTAATCCAGCAAAAAAACTAAAGCTACGTGAATTCAAAGCGCCTAAGCCTTAATTCTTTTCGTCTATACGCTCTACTTTCGTTACGCCCTTCACTTTTTTAAGCACCTCCATTAAATGATTTAAATGTTTAGTGTCGTGAACATAGATCATAATAGTTCCTTCAAAAAGGCCATCATCAGTATCAAATTTAATTGATCGCATGTTGATGTTATTCTCGCTTGAAATTATTTTAGTGATATTGTTTACCAATCCTAATTCGTCTGTACCAATAATTTTAATACCTGCAAGAAAAGAGATCATCTGATCGTTGAGCCATTTTGCCTTTACAACACGGTAAGCATAATTAGAAAGTAATTTAATTGCATTTGGACAATTAACCCTGTGAATTTTTATTCCTTCGGCAACGGTAATAAAGCCGAAAACGTCATCACCCGGAATTGGGTTACAACAGGGCGAAAGTTTATAATCCAGCTTTTGCATGTCGTCACCAATTACAAGCATATCACTACTGCCACGTGCGTTAGTAACCAGCTGTTCGATTTTTGGTGTAACTGTTTTTCTGCTCGGTTTTACAGGGTTGTTCTTATGACGGATGTACTCTTTAATTTCTTTTATATCAACGTTACCTAGAGCTGCGCGATAAAATAATTCCTGCGAAGAAGGTATCTTTAGGAACTGGCAAAAATCGTTTACGTTTTGCAAGGTAAAGTCTAATTTATTTTTATAGAACTTCCGCTCCATAATTTCGCGGCCTTCTTCTGCAGTCTTTTTTCGTTGTTCCTTTAAACTGCTTTTTATCTTCGATTTTGCTTTGGCGGTGATCACATACCCCAGCCAATCTTCTTTTGGTGTTTGTTTATTACTGGTAAGGATCTCTACCTGATCGCCACTTTTTAATTCGTAACTTAATGGTACCAGTTTAAAATTTACTTTTGCGCCAATACATTGTTCTCCTACTTTGGTATGAATTTCAAAAGCAAAATCCAATGCGGTTGCTCCAACAGGTAAAGTTTTCATATCACCTTTTGGAGTAAATGCAAATAATTCATCGCTGAATAAATTCAGTTTAAAATCATCCATAAATTCCAACGCATTCGGATCAGGATTCTCCAACATCTCGCGAATACGCTGTAACCAATTTTCTAATTTACTTTCTTTATCCGCTGCGCTGTCTTTGTATTTCCAATGTGCTGCGTACCCTTTTTCGGCTAACTCATCCATCCTAACTGTGCGTATCTGCACCTCAACCCATTTACCTTCAGGTCCCATTACTGTAGTATGCAAACTTTCGTAACCATTACTTTTTGGTGTGCTGATCCAATCGCGTAAACGCTCCGGACTAGGATGATAAAAATCGGTGATAATAGAATATACTTTCCAGCAATCTGATTTCTCCTGCTCTAATGGTGTATCAATAACAATACGTATGGCGAAGAGATCGTAAATTTCTTCAAAGGCAACACCTTTAGTTTTTGTTTTATTATAAATACTAAAAATAGATTTTGGGCGTCCAAAAATTTTAAATTGAAATCCTTGTTCTCCTAAAATTTCTTTTAAAGGTTCTATAAATTTTTGTACAAAACGTTTCCGCTCTGGTTCTGTTTCCTGCAACTTTACTGCAATATCATAATAGCCTTCTGAATTTGTATATTTCAAGCCAAGATCTTCGAGTTCTGTTTTAATATTATTAAGTCCAAGTCGATGTGCAAGTGGTGCGTATAAGAATAAGGTCTCACTTGCGATCTTCATCTGCTTTTCGCGCTTCATGTGCTCAAGCGTGCGCATGTTGTGCATCCTATCGGCCAGCTTAATTAAAATAACTCGAATGTCCTCGCTCATGGTTAAGAGAACTTTTCTAAAATTCTCTGCCTGTATAGAAGAAGTATTATCAATTACTCCAGAAATTTTTGTTAACCCGTTTATGATCTGAGACACTTTTTCTCCGAATAAACCTTTTACATCTTCCAATGTAAGGTCGGTATCTTCAACGGTGTCATGCAATAAAGCACAAACAATACCGGTAGCACCTAAACCAATTTCTTCAGCACAAATTTGGGCAACGGCAATTGGATGATAAATATAAGGTTCGCCGCTTTTACGGCGCATTTCTTTGTGGGCCTCAACAGCTACTTCAAATGCTTTACGGATAATCTCTTTATCGCCTTTTTCTAAACGACGTTTACAGGCCTTTATTAAAATTTTGTACCGGTTTAGAATCTCCTTACGCTCCGCTTCAAGATCAATTTTCATATGAACTATAATTTCATAATTTGTTTAGAAATATGTCTATGAAGGTATTAATTTTGCGTAACATTAAAAAGCAAATCATTGAAAGTTTTTTTATATATCTATTATTTTTTTCGTTCTGCTTTTTTTCGCGGATTTGCCAATACTATCAGGCTTATCAGGGCAGAGACCCTTAACGAAAAAAAGTATGGTATTACAACTTCGTCTATTAAAAAAAGCGAATCAACAGAGTTTTTTCATTACCAAGGCGCGGGTTACCTCATATTGTTTAAGATCTTTGAGCAAATAATACCCCATACAAAAACCTTTAATTTTATGGATATTGGCTGCGGCAAAGGACGGCCCGTTTTTGTAGCAGAATCGTTTGGTTATGAAAATTTAACAGGAATTGATATTGATGAAGAATTGATCGCAATCGCAAACTCTAATTTAAAAAACTATTTACTAAAAAGAAAAACATCAAATATTCAATTTAGTCATGTAAACGCATTAGAATATAATTATGACAACAAACCAATGGTTTATTTTTTGTTTAATCCTTTTAATGAAGAAGTATTAAAAAAAGTTTTGCAAAGAATAATTAATTCAACCACTTCTGAAACATGGTTTGTTTATATGAACCCAAAATATTCGGAAGCGTTTACTACAGATAAATTTGAAAAAATACAGGAGTTGAAAACAAAAAGATACTTAGAAGCTATTATTTACAAAATAAAACTTTAGCTCTACTCTCTCTTCAAAGCTATCCTAAATGTTGTGCCCTTATTGACTTCGCTTCTTAAAACAAAGATCTTTCCGTTGTGATAGATCTCAATAATTCTTTTACACAAACTTAATCCTAAACCCCAGCCTCTTTGTTTGGAAGTATAGCCGGGCTCAAAAACAGTTTTGAATTTTGATTTTGGAATTCCTTTTCCTGTATCTGAAATATCTACGAACAACCCTTCGGGCACATCAATTAAAGCTACTTCTATTTCGCCTTTTCCTTCCATTGCATCAATTGCATTTTTACAAATGTTCTCAATTACCCACTCAAAAAGCGGAACACAAAGATGTACCTGCAAATGTTCTTCTGGCAATTTTAATGTGTAGTTTGTATTCCTTGATGTACGGTTCTTTAAATATTCTATCGCATCAATTAATACCTGGTTAATGTCTGAAGGAACCAATGTAGGTTGTGACCCAATTTTACTAAAACGATCGGTAATAGTATTTAAACGTTTCACATCCTGCTGCATTTCGTTTACAATAGATTCGTCAACACCCATTGCTCTTAAATGTTCGTTCCAGGCCATTAATGATGAAAGCGGCGTGCCCAGTTGATGCGCCGTCTCTTTGCTCATACCTACCCAAACCTGATCCTGCTCGGCCTTGCGAGCGGTGCTAAAAAGTATATAGGCAATTAATAAAAATAAACCTATTACGCCAAATTGAACGTAAGGATAATATTTAAGTTGCGTCAACAATTCTGATGGCGCATAAAAAATATAATCACTTGTTCCCTCGCCAAGATCAACTTGTATAGGTGTATTTTCTGAAGAAAGTTCTGCCAGTTTTTGCTGTAATTTTTCAGGTGTATTTACTTCTATTGTATCTATCTTTCCAAGGGCTAAAATTATATCCTTAGTATTATTAGTGTAAATAACCGGTACCGCCGCCGAATTAACTGCTACTTCAGTAATAAAGGATTTTATTAAACTATCAAATACTAATTTAATATCACTAAAAACACGGCTGTCTTTATGATACAGTTTTTGTTTAATGCCTTTGTAAACATTTATCTCAACGGGTTGGTACAGATCTTTCATGATCTGTAATTGTTCTTTTAAATAAACAGGATCTTTTTCTCTTGCAGAATCTAAATTTCTTGAGATCTGTATCTCATCATTCTCATTAGTTAAAATTACAGGTACCGAGGTGTTTTCCTGTAAAACTTTTAAAACGAAAGAAACATCCTGCGCGTCGGCGCTTAATTGTTTTGTTGCCTCAGCATATAACTCTGCTTTTTTTCTTTCGCCTGTCTTTATCTTCTCAAATAACTCGTTAGTGAATTTTACAAGGTTGGCCTTCTTTTGTACAGCTTTTGCCCAAAGCTCTACTTTCTCTTTTTCGTTAGTAGAAATGGTCTTAACTAAATTACGGGTGTACCATAACGACGCAATAATTATTACCAAAGCCGATGCGGCAAGGCCTAATTTCCAACGTTGTTTTTTATTATAGATATTCACTCCTAAAAAATAATTAATTAAAGATACGTTTTTTAGAAATCATCATCGTCATCTTTCTTCTTTTTTGGTTCTAACGTTTTTTTAGGCTGATTATTGTTAGGTTTCTCCAATTCAAAGGCCTGGTCGGCTTTTTCCTTCTTTTTTGCGGAAACAGAATCCTTTTTAAACAGACCAAATTCTTCCTTTAGCAACTGTTTTAAATTTTGTTTCTCTTCTTTAAGGTCTTTTTTAATGTTCTCTTTTAAGCCTTTTCTATCATACTTTATGATGGGCTTATCAACCGTACCTGTCATTAATATAAAAGCGCTACGTTTGTTATCAGGATCATTCTCAATCGGGCCAAACTCTTCTTCTTTGTTTTTGCGTTTTTTAGCAAGCAACTCGCTTATCAATAATTCTATATGATAATTAATATCGTTATTAAAAGTGTGTGTTCCCCAAAAAATAATATTTAAAGCAGAATTTTTTATTGTTGTGCTTGGCAAAATAATGGTTTGATCTTTTATTTCGATAGTGCTTTGCAGATTTGAGAATTTTATTTTTTGAAGGTCCTGTATATCTACAAATTTTGAAAGGCTCAATAAAGGCTTAAAGTCTATCAACTCTCCCCTGTCTATATTTAAATTGATATTAGATCTAACAGAATTAAGATCCGACTCAAGGGCGTTGCTCCAGCTTCCTGAAAATTCTATAGTAGCGGTTGCCAAACCTTTGATATTCTTTTCCTGTAATGTACTTTGACCAAAATTATTTAGTTGGTCAAACATGGTGTTTATATTTATGTTCTTTAATTTACTTTGCATCACCACATCCAGTTTGCTTCCGGAATTATCAGCAAAGGCATCAATCTCCGCTTCGCCTTGCATAGTATTTAATTTCATATCGCTTATAATCGCTTTTTGATCTTTGATTTCAATTTCGCCGGTTACAGATTGCGCTTCAAATTTGGCATAACTGAATTTTAAAATTGCCGCGTTTAATTTAAATTGAATGTTTTTTGGGATCAGTGGCGCAGTTTTGTCTTCGGAAGATTTGTACTTCATCATAAAATCTTCCAGTTTAATATAATTAGAGAATAAATTCCCCGTAATAATTAATGGCGCAGTTTTATCGGATAAATAATTAAATATTCCCGGCAACTTACCATTTAAAACTATGTCCGAACTTCCGCGTTTTAATTTAAGATCCTTAACCTCCACCTCTCGGTCTTTTGCGGTTACAGAACAATTATCAACAGCAAAAATATTTTCATCGCCTTTAAATTGTGCCTCCAGGTTTGTAACTGTTGCATCTAAATTTAATTTTACTTTGGTTGAAAATGTTTGGTCTTTAAGGTCGCTTAACAATCCTTCTATCTCAGAATTTATTTTTAGCTTTCCTTTTAATTTACTCAAAGTATCTATTGGCCAAAAATTTTGCAATGTTTCAAGATCCGAAGTTGCATCTACCAATAAATGTATAAAAGGGTTTGAAAAATCATTTATCGAAAGACTTCCTTTTAGCTCATCATTGTTTAATTTTAAATAAACATTTGTAAGGTCGAGCTTAGATGTAGAACTTGTGTACACTAACTTCCCATCCATATTAATATTTTTTGCAGTTGTAGAAGTAGGCTTGTAGGTTACTTCTGCTTTTTTTATACCAAATTCGCTTCGTAATTCAAAATTTGTTTTGCCTGCATAATTAAAACTTCCTTTAGTATAAAACCCGCCGTCACTTTTATAATCGTTAGCTTTTTGTTTCTGATCTTCGGGCAATAAAGACAGAACCGTTGCTATATAAAGATCTGAAGCCTCGTAATCGATCTTCATTTTTTGCAAACTATCGCCATACAAAAAATTGCCATTTAAATTAAACAGCATAGAGTTTAAACTAAAACTTGTTTTTTCGAGTAGATAATTATTACCGTTTACTTTAAGGTTAATGTTTAAGTTGCAATTTTTGTTCTTTAAAAAAGTTCTTTTGCTTGCTGCAATTTGATTAATTATCAATTTACCTTTTGAGCTCATGTCGTATTCAACATCGCTAAAATTTCCTTTAAAACTTAATTCTTTAATTAAAAGATCGGTCTTAAAAATTCTGGATCTATCTCTATAAACTACATGACAATTCTCGAGCTGAATTAACTCTAGATTAAAATTAATAGAGTCGTTTTTATTTTCACCGCTTGATTCTTCCCAAAAAATATAATTTGGTTTTCCTGCTTTTGTTAAGCCCGGTTTTGCGAGTGCATTCTTAAGGGTGATCTTTTTAATATCATATTTTTTATTCCACAGGTCGCTGATATTAAAATGCAGGTTAAGTTGCTCGGCGAACAAAAGCGTGTCGCGTTTTTTAATTTGAAGGGCTTCCAGCATTAAAACATTTTTAAACTCCATCGAACAATCGGGAAATGTTTTTAAAATTGTAAGATCAATGTTTTTCGGATCTATGTTAACTTCCGATTTAAGATGTTTATTGATCTCTCCAAGCAAAGCTGCTTTTACTTCATCCTGGTAGATAAACAAAAGGCTGACCAACGTTACACAAATTAAAACAAAGGTAAGTGCCAGGTAAAAAATGGTTTTTACAATGCGTTTAAGTACCGACTTCTTTTTAGGAGCTATTTCAGGCGTGTTTTCCAATAAGGTAAATTTCAGTAAAACTATAACTCCTATTAAGTTTTAAGTTACTAGAAATAAACAATTGGCTTTTTATAAAATTATAGTGGGAAATGCCCAAATTCTCACAATAAATACAAAAAATTTAATCAATGATGAGTTTTTGCGAAAAAGCATCTTGCGGGTCGGATCCCGAAATGAGATAAATTCCTTTTACAAATTCTGTCTTTGAAATTTCTATCATTGCAGGAGCATCCGAATTTAGACTAGTCTCTTTCACTATCCGACCGGTGATATCATAGATCGTAACGGTTTTACTCATTGGCATTTTTTCGTAACCTATCTTAATTGCTTCCGCTGTTTGATTTACCCATATCGCAGACGCGGCTGTATTTTTGAAGTTGATAGCTATTGTTTTGTGGGTATCCGTAGATCCATCTTTGTCAACATTTTTTAAACGGTAATAATTTATGCCTTTGGCGGGCGCATAGTCATAATTAAAGTAGGATAGATTATTCTCTCCACTTACATTTGCAAGCGAGTAAACCGTACTTAGAGGTAAGAAAACAATTCCATCTGTGCTTTTTTCCAGCAAATAATATTCAACATTCTTTTCGCTTGCAACATTCCACTTCAACAGCACTTTGTCTTCTAATGGTTCTGCATAAAAATCTTTTAAACTTATTGGCAGAACGCCATTACAACTTGGACCACAGGTACCACTAAGATTTATAGTGTAAGTAATGATCTCATCGCTTCTATTAGATTGGCCCCAAATAAAAATTGTACCTCCTGTTTGCGTTAAAGTACAATTTACATCGGCATTTGCCGAACCCAGGCATCCAGGTGCATTTACACCGGGCGTACTTGTTCCATTACCACAATTGCCAACATTAGTTCCAAAAACTGCTGCAGAGTTTATCCCGAGTATATCACTTCCATCCATTCCTGAATTTGGGCATGTACCGCCTCTCTTCATAAATTCGGCAGTAACAACAGCAGTGCATCCGGCAGGTAACGAAAAGGAAGTTGACATAGGTTGATGTCCTCCTGAACTTGAACTAAAACAATTACCATTATTTGCCGTTCCGTTACACATGGGCCCAAAACCAGTAAACGTAGCGGCCAAGTTACAACCACCCGTACAGCCTTGTCCGTTATTGCAGGCTGTATATATGCCCATTCCTCCGCTTAAGTTACAACCAGAGGTTGAAGTCTGCGTGAAACCGTTTTGTATTAAAACAATAAAGAAAAAAAATATTTTATAAACCTTCTTCAAAACAAAAATAAACTGTTTGTAAAAAAGCGGTTAAGGGTTACTTTAATTTTCGAAAGAAAAGATCAAAGTCCTTTAGGGTGTTCACTTCTTGTTTAAGTGCAGATCAAATTTAGGGCTTTTAGGTAAGATATATAGTTTAGATATATTAAGTAAATATTAACTTTTTTCCTTAATATTTACTAAAACATGATCTTATTTGACGCTTTTATTGTTAAAATTGGCTTTTGTAATTTTCAATCTGTTGCAAATTTTGTAAATTTAATGCTATGAAAAAAGCAGCATTATTTCTATCCCTTATTATTGTTTCGGTATTAACTTTTTCTTTCGTTAATTCTCCTCCTGAAGAGCTGGCTCTTAATGCAGCTATTCCGCAAGGCGATTATAAAATGAAAGATGTAAGTGGTAAAACTGTTTCTTTAAACGAAATTAAAACCGCAAAAGGTTTATTGGTTATTTTTAGTTGCAATACCTGCCCTTATGTAAAATTAAGCGAAGCGCGTATTAAAGAATATTCTGATTATTGTTTAGCGAATGGCATTGGTTGCGCATTAATTAACAGCAACGAGGCACAACGTGAAGAAGATGATAGTTTTGATAAAATGTCGGCTTACTTTACTGCGCAAAAATTAAAGTGTACTTATACAGTTGACGAAAAAAGCGCATTAGCCAATGCTTTTGGTGCAACCCGCACACCACAGTGTTTTTTATTTAATGCAAAAGGTTTAGTTTATAAAGGCGCCATTGATGATAATGTAAAAGATGCTGCCGCAGTTAAAGTGCCGTATCTTAAAGAGGCTTTAGCTTCTTTGCTCAAGAACGAAACTCCTAAAACACAGGAAACCAAATCTATTGGTTGTACTATTAAACGTGTAGAATAATCCTACAAGTTTAACCACATAGAGATAATAGAAAAATTAAAAAAATTCAGATAACAATAGTTGACGCTTCGCCTTTGGCGGAGCGTTTATGTTTTACTATGTTGCCTATTGCAAAATAATTCTATGTGTCTATGTGGTTTATTTTTTAATGGTAGGCTTAATCCTTATCTTTACGGTTGAAATGTTTAACAAAGAACTCGCCCCCGAAGATTTTTATTATAGTCCCGAAGGATATATTGTTTTTACTGAAAAGTATCACTTAAAGCGTGGCCATTGCTGCAAAAGCGGTTGCAAACATTGCCCCTATGGTTATGATAAGAAAACAGGTAATTTTACAAATGATAAAACAAAAAAGTAGAACCGGATTATGTCAGCAATAACAGGAGTTTCGTTTAAAGAAATTATATTACAAGGTATACCGGAACAATTACCGGAAGCAAAACCATACGAAAGCAATATCAACCACGCGCCAAAACGTAAAGACAGTTTAAATGCTGAAGAAAAAAAACTAGCTATTCGTAATGCGCTACGTTATTTCGATCCAAAGCATCACGCCATTTTAGCAAAAGATTTTGCACATGAATTAAAAACATACGGGCGTGTTTACATGCACCGTTTTAGGCCCGACTATAAAATTTACGCGCGACCAATTAATGAGTACCCGCATAAAAGCATACAGGCTGCAGCTGTTATGCACATGCTCAGTAACAATTTAGATCATGCCGTTGCACAACATCCGCACGAATTAATTACTTATGGTGGTAATGGTTCTGTTTTTCAGAACTGGGCACAGTATTTATTAACCATGCAGTATTTGGCCATTATGACCAATGAACAAACTTTGGTTCTGTACAGCGGTCATCCTATGGGTTTATTTCCATCGCACAAAGATGCGCCAAGGGTTGTTGTTACAAATGGTATGATGATACCCAACTACAGTAAGCCTGATGACTGGGAAAAATTTAATGCCTTAGGCGTAACGCAATACGGGCAAATGACTGCCGGTAGTTTTATGTATATTGGTCCACAGGGCATTGTACACGGCACAACGATAACCGTTATGAATGCGGCCCGTAAAAAATTCCATACCGAAGAAGAACGTAAAGGTAAATTATTTGTTACCTGCGGACTTGGCGGTATGAGCGGTGCGCAGCCCAAAGCCGCAAAAATTGCCGGACTGGTTTCTGTTACTGCGGAGATAAATCCGAAAGCAGTTGCAACAAGACATAGCCAGGGTTGGGTGGATGAAGTTTTTCCTGATCTTGATAAATTAATAGTTCGTATTAAAGCTGCACAAAAAAATAAAGAAGCGGTAAGTTTGGCTTACCAGGGCAACGCCGTTGACCTATGGGAAAAATTATTGAAAGAAAATATTTTAGTGGATATTGGTACCGATCAATCCTCATTACACAATCCATGGGCAGGGGGTTATTATCCGCAAGGTCTTAGCTATGAAGAATCAAACAAACTCATGGCCGAGAACCCTGTTAAATTTAAAGAAGAAGTTCAAAAAACATTACGCGCACATGCCGATTGCATAAATAAATTTGCAGCAAAAGGCATGTACTTTTTTGATTACGGTAATGCTTTTTTATTAGAAGCAAGTCGCGCCGGTGCAGATATTTTAGAAAAGAACGGCGATTTTAAATACAAAAGTTATGTGCAGGATATTTTAGGCCCCATGTGTTTTGATTATGGCTTTGGTCCTTTCCGCTGGGTATGTACAAGTGCGAACGAAAATGATCTTAGGAAAACTGATGAATTAGCATTAGCAGTTTTAGAAGAAATTTATAAAACCGCGCCAAAAGAAATTCAGCAGCAATTAATGGATAATATCTTATGGATAAAAAATGCCATGCAAAATAATTTAGTGGTGGGCTCGCAGGCGCGAATTTTATATGCTGATAGCGAGGGAAGGATTAAAGTTGCAAAAGCAATTAACAAGGCTATTAAAGAAGGAAAAATTACAGCGCCTGTTGTTTTAGGAAGAGATCATCATGATGTAAGCGGAACGGATAGCCCTTATAGAGAAACCTCTAATATTTATGACGGTAGTAAATTTACTGCAGACATGGCTGTGCAAAATTTTGTGGGCGATGCGTTTAGGGGCGCAACATGGATAAGTTTACATAATGGTGGTGGCGTGGGCTGGGGAGAAGTTATAAACGGTGGTTTTGGTTTGGTGTTAGATGGAACCGATGATGCAGAAAGAAGATTAGAACAAATGTTATTCTGGGATGTAAATAATGGGATCTCGAGAAGAGCCTGGGCGCGTAATGATGAAGCTCTCTTTGCCATCAAACGCGAAATGGAACGCACGCCGAATTTAAAAATTACACTTCCGAATTTGGTAGATGATAGTTTGTTGGAAAATCTTTAATTCCTTAAAAAAAATGAAAACAAAAAACCCGCTCACGTATAGTAAGCGGGTTTTTGATTTGTCTAGTTCGCTATTTTTGAGATAACAAAATTGACGGTGTTTATTATTTACGCTTTTGTGTTAGATCTTTTTTAAGATCAGCGTTTTGTTTTTTATTCTTATCTGTTTCTTTTTGATGCGTTGTTGCGTCGTGTGATGGAGCCGCTTTCTTAATGCGTTCTCTTGCATCATCTCTTCCTTGTCTTGGCATATTTCTATTTTTTATTTTGTTCTTACATATTAATGGCGAGAACTATGCCAAAAATTTATTTTATTATTAATCAGGAAGTTAAATGTTGAATGTTTTAAATCGTGTGTAGGATATTACACATTTTAGTACATAGATTGCACGAATTGAATAGAAGTATAACTATTATTTTCCTCCTCCGTAGTTCTGAACCTCATTTTGCTTCGCAAAACCTCCAAAGGAGGACATTAAAGTATTGCGCGGAACAATAAGAACAAGCCTCCCGATAAAATAATTGTTACCGGTAAGGTAAGTAACCATGCCAAAGCAATGGTTTTAATAGTTCCTTTTTGTAAGTTCTTTAGTCCTTTTTTAGCAACCATTGAACCTGCAATACCCGAAGATAACATGTGCGTAGTTGAAACTGGCACGCCATACGCTGATGCCATACCAATACCCATTGATGCTACTAATTCGGCGCTGGCGCCTTGCGCGTAACTCATGTGTTGCTTACCAATTTTTTCGCCAACTGTTTTTACAATACGTTTCCAACCAACCATTGTACCAAGCCCTAAACATAAAGAGACAATTATAATTACCCATGATGGCGCATACTCAATTAATTTTTTTGTAGCTTTTATTTCGTGGTTCAATTCTTTTATTTCGTTGGTGCTTAAGGTTAAGTTGCCGCCTTTAATTATTTTATCGGTATTCTTAGTGATCTTGATAACGTCTTTTCTTAAAGAAAAACGCTCTTTCAAACCAACTTCATCGGAGTTGAATTTATTAACTGTAACTTCTTCAAAATGGTCCGAGTACTTCATGACCTCAGCATACAATATCTTTTCTTTTTTAGCAAGTACAGTAGTGTCTGCTTTTGCCATTAATAATTCTATTTTATTTACGTTACCATTAACGCTTTGCAGGTTGACGCTTGCGTCTATTGCAAACTGGCCAGGCAATATGGCAATTAAGATGAGCATAATTAAACCAACACCTTTTTGTCCATCATTCTGACCATGAAAAAAACTTACCAGTCCACAAGTGATCCATAATAACATACGGATCCAGATAGGCGGCATCTTTCCGGGAATTGGTTCTTTATATATTATTTCGTTCTTTATAAAACGCTTAAAAATAAACATCATAATAATGGCCACCGAAAAACCAATTAATGGCGAGAGTAATAATGCCAAACCGGTGTCTTTTGCTTTATCCCAGTTAACAGCCGAAAGACCAAGATCGCCGGGCAAGAACGCAAATGCCAAACCAATTCCCAAAATAGAACCAATTAATGTATGTGAGCTCGATGAAGGAATACCAAAATACCAGGTACCAAAATTCCATATAATGGCACTAATCAATAACGCTAGAATCATTGCAACGCCATGATAGGGGTTGCTATCTACCAAAGCATCCATTGGTAATAAGTTTACAATACCCATGGCCACTGCAATACCACCTAACATAACACCAGTAAAATTTAAGATACCGCTGTATACCACGGCCACCGTCGGTTTCATAGAGTTTGTGTAAATAACAGTAGCTACCGCATTTGCAGTATCATGAAAACCATTAATAAATTCGAAAAAACAAGCGGCTAAAAGACAAATTATTAATAGAACGGTAAGTGTTGTGTCTAATCCAAACATAAAAGGAAATTTTAGCTAAAAGTATTTATTAATAGCCGTGACAATGTTAATTTATTGTTACCATTTTAAAAATTTAGCTGGGCCTGAAGGCGTAAAAAAGAGCCAAACTGGTAGTTATTTTCCTTTGTTTTGTCTGATGTAGTTCTATCAGAATATAGATAAGTTGCAGTAAACTCGAAATTCTTAATTGGTTGATATTCAATGCCCCCTTCTATCTCCATGACTTTATAAGAGCGCGCATCTAATTCATGCTTTTTACCCCCTTCATACATTGTACCTCTTACAAATGGGATAATTACATGTTTTTTAACTTTAACCAGGTAACTTAACGTAACATAACCTCCTTTTAGGTTTTTTGTCATAATTGAATCTTTTGCAACATCGTATTCAGGCCCTTTACCAATGTTATATTCGGCTTGTATTCCAAATGGTTTTGGATAAAGAACTAAGGTAGCCGCATAACGTTCATCCAAATATTCATAGTTTTTTACCACTTTGGTAGCGGCCGTTAACTGATCTTTTGGTACCACAAACATGCCGGTGTAACCTTGAATTCCGGGCTCAATAATTTGTTTTCCTATTGTAAATGGGTATGAAAGACGGGCAACAAAATGTGAGTTATTGTTAAGTTCTGGTTTATTTGCTGTTTGGCCATTATATAATCCACAGGCAAAAACACCGTAATCTCCCGATCCTTTATAACCATCATTAACTAAACTGCTATATAGCTCTCTCACTTTTTTAGGTGCATACATAAAAAATATCCCAAGATCACGCTCGTTTGATACAGCGCTATTTAAAGCATCGTTACGATCTAAAGCTAAACGATTTTGACTCGATTGCATATTCTCAAAACCGAAAGGAACTTTACTTTGACCTATACGAAATCTATACTCGCGTTTTTTATCAATAGAAACATCAAAATAAGCATCTCTCAATTGTCCGAAGTGAAGGCTTGTAGATGAAGCAGATGAAGCAAAGTCGGGTTGTATATAAAAGTAAACGTGGTCTGATAGTTGGCCAAAAAAGATAATGCGCATACGGCGTACAAAAAAACCTCCTAGATTTCCTATAGATCTATCTCCCTGCTCACTTTTTAGATCGGGGTTGGTTTCAAAAAGGCGGTTATACCTTACTTGTGTATAGCCCCTGATAGATATTTTATCGTACCAATGTGACTTTTTTTCGTCGGTTTTAGGACTTTCTACAGGGATCGTTTTTACAACACTATCCTGTGATTGTAAATTTAATATTAAAAAAATCGGTAATAATAAAAGTATAGATCTAAGCATAAAGTAAATTAATTGTCGTTTGAAGACAAAATAAATGTTACTTTATTAAATTAAGTTAACTTTAATGTTATCTAATTGTTAATATGTAAAATAAAAAGTCTTAGCTTTTCTTAAGAGAATCGCGGATCTCCATCAACAATTTTTCTGTTTTACTTGGCTCCGGATCAACCGTCGCTTTAGCCTCTTCTTTTTTCTTCATTTTATTAATGCCTTTTATCATTAAAAACAAAGCAAAAGCAACAAAGATGAACGAAATTATCTGCGAAAGAAAATTGCCGTATTTAATAGCCGTGCCCGGAACCACTAATTGCGAGAGGTCGGCAATATGTGCTGCTTTTAACGCCGGCGTTAATATGGCCGGTGTAATTATATCGTCTACCAATGATTTTACAATTCCACTAAATGCCGCGCCAATGACAACCCCAATAGCAAGATCAACAACATTACCTTTTACTGCAAAGGCCTTAAATTCTGATAAAACCCCCATATGTTAATTTTTAATTATTATTTCCAAGTACTTTTAATAGTTCATCTAACTTCGGCGTTAGGATGATTTCTGTTCTGCGGTTCTTTTTTCTCGCCTCAGGTGTTTTAGCGTTATCTAAAGGAAAGAACTCTCCGCGGCCTGCCGCAGTAATTCTTTGCGATTCTATTTTTGCGCCGGATAACATTATTTTTGTAACAGAGGTTGCTCTCATTACACTCAGATCCCAATTATCTTTTATTTCTCCGGCACCTTTCATTGGCACATCATCTGTGTGACCTTCTACCAAAACATTTATATCAGGATTTTGCTCTAATACTTTAGCAACACTTTTTAAAGCTTCAACACCTTTTGCTTCTACATTGGTTTTTCCGCTTGCAAATAAAAGACTCTCATCCATACTTACATAAACTTTGCCGTTCTTTTGTGTAATGGTTAATCCTTTACCTTCAAAACCAATTAAGGCATCGCTTAATTTTTTCTTTAGGTCTGCCGCAGCCTGGTCTTTCTTTTTAAGAATGTCTTCTAACTCTATTACTCGCGCTTCACGTTTTTTTAATTCTGCGTTAAGCATATCAAGATCTATTTTCTGAAGCATTAGTTTTGCTTCAAGTGCTTTTAACTCATCTTGTTTTTTTAATAATTGTTCCTGCGTCATTTGCAGATCGCCGCTTAATTTGCTGTTATCTTTTTCGCTGCCGCTTAATAATTTATTTAAACGATCCATTAATTGTTGATTAAGCGCATCTAACTTATCGTATTTAGAGGTTAGATTTCTGTAGCTGCTTCCTGTTATAGAAGTATCTCTTTTTAAACCAACATTTTCCTTTTCGTATTTTGTAAATTGTTCTTTTAGCTCGGCTAATTTTGCTTCGGCTTCCTGAGTTGATTTTTTTAGCGAAGCGCGTTCTGTATCACACTCACTTAATTTTGCTTTCGATTCATCCAATAATCTTGCGGGCACACAAGCGTACACCAGAAATAAGGCCGATACGGCTATTACTACATATTTTTTCATCATGGTTAAAGATAAGTCCATTTTTTAATATATATAGCGTTTTAAATACTGCGTTTTTAACAAAGCAATTGTTTACAAAAATACCTATCTTGTTCTACATTTTGTAGTATGAAAAAGAGCTATTTTATCCTGTTATCCCTGTTTTTCGCAACTTCATTTTTTGGCCAAAATAATAGCAAAGATTCTTTAGCTTACATCTCTCTTTTTAATCAATACGAAGCTTTGGCAGACCAAGACAGGGTAAAGTCGTTTGATGTTCTCTCAAAAATAATAACAAAGGGAACTGCTGAAAACAATAATTATTACTTATCCGAAGCTTTAGTATATAAGGCCATTTTGTTTTATTACGATTCGCAGTTTGATAGTGCAAAGGTTTTTATAGATAAGGCATTGTTGTTTGGAAAAAAGGGAAATAATTTTAAGACGCAAATGCGTGCTTATAATTTATTAGGCGCGATTTGTTTTAATGAGGGAGATTTTAAGAATTCAGTTAAATATTATAACGAAAAAATTAAGGTTGGAGAAAGAAATAATGATACGGCTGGTGTGTTTGGAACATACTACAATCTGGGGCTCGTTTTCTTTCAACAGGGAAATTATTTGAAATCGGCAGACTATAATTTTAAAGCTTTAGAATATTTTGAAAGGGTTAAAGACACGTTTAATATTATATCTTCATTGCATTCAATTGCCGTTACCTATGTAACCCTTGGCGATGCAACAACCTCGTTAAAATTTTTTAAAAAAGCTATTGGTCTGGCTCGAGCTTTTAATAACAGGTATCCGCTTGGCGGTCTCTATGTCGATGTTGCGACGGCCTATAATAAAGTTAATGATTCTGCTTTAGAAATGAAATACATTGACCTAGCCCTTAAAGTGTCTCAAGAACAAAATGATGATTTCAATTATACTACTGCATTAAATTTAAAAGCAACTTATTTTCTCAGGCAAAATAATTATATCCAAGCGTTATTACTATCAAGAGAAGCTGAAAAACTAAATCTAAAAGCTAATCGCAAATTAAGTTTGAACGAAGTTTACCTTACACTTGCATATACTTATTATGAAAAAAAGGAATTGGATAGCTCGTTAAAATATGGCTTTAGGTGTTATAACAATGGAATTGAGTTGCAACAAAAAACTCAAATTTTAAAAAGCAGCAAAATAATTGCTCAGGTTAATGAAGCAAAAAGAAACGCTGACAGCGCTGTAAAATATTATAAAGTTTTTATTGCCTTTAGTGACACTATGAAGTCTGAAAGTCAGTTACGCGGCATTGCTCAAAAAGAATTTTTATTCGAAAAGCGAAACCAGGAAGAACTTCGTGCAAAAGAAAAATTACTTGCCGATACCAAACTAGAAAAACAAAAACAAATTAATTTGATAGTCGTTTTTGCCTCTATATTACTTGCCATCTTTTTAATGATTGGTATTATTAACTATAGACAAAAGCAAAAAGCAAATGCGTTGGTACTGGCTCAAAAGAAATTATTGGAAGAAAAGCAAAAGGAAATTTTAGATTCAATTAACTACGCCAGCCGCATACAAAACAGTTTAATGCCAACGGATAAATACATTAGTAAAAGTTTGAAAAAATTAAAGTCATAACGATATGCAAATTAAAACATTAGAAGAATATAAAATAGCTTACAAAAAAAGTATAGATGCGCCTGAAGATTTTTGGGCAGAAATAGCTTCTGAATTTTTATGGACCAAAAAATGGGATAAAGTTTTAGATTGGAATTTTACGGAGCCAAAAATTAACTGGTTCATTAATGGCAAATTAAATATTACCGAGAATTGTATTGACAGGCATTTAGAAAAGAACGGAAATAAAACGGCCTTTATTTGGGAACCAAACGAACCGGGAAATAAAAGCAGAACTATTACATATAAGGAATTATCTGAAGAAGTAAACAGGCTGGCCAATGTTTTAAAAAGTTTTAATATAACAAAAGGCGATCGTGTTTGCATATATATGCCAATGATACCAGAAGCCGTTTACGCTATGCTTGCCTGTGCAAGGGTTGGCGCCATTCATTCGGTAGTGTTTGGGGGTTTTAGCGCGCAATCCATTCAGGATCGTATTAATGACTCGCAATGTAAAGTAGTATTAACCAGTGATGGCGCTTATCGTGGCAGCAAACAATTACCAATGAAAGTTACGGTTGATGAAGCTGTAAAAAATTGCCCTTCAATAACACAGGTTTTGGTTTACAAACGAACCGGCGAAAAAGTAAATATGCAAAGCGGCAGGGACTTTGATTGGGAAACAGAATGCAAAAAACAATCTGTTGAATCCAAAGCAGAAGTAATGGATAGTGAAGATCCTTTATTCATACTTTATACTTCGGGTAGCACCGGCAAACCCAAAGGCGTTGTGCATACCTGTGGTGGTTTTATGGTTTACACTGCTTACAGCTTTCAAAATGTTTTTCAATACAAAGAAAATGAAGTGTATTGGTGCACAGCTGATGTGGGCTGGATAACCGGCCATTCTTACATTACTTATGGTCCGTTATTGTCAGGTGCCACTTCAGTGATTTTTGAAGGCGTGCCTAATTATCCGGATAGCGGAAGATTTTGGCAGGTTGTAGATAAACATAAAGTAAATATTTTTTATACAGCTCCAACTGCAATTCGTGCATTAGAAGCTGCGGGTTTGGATTTTGTAAAACCTTATAAATTAAATAGCCTTCGTGTTTTAGGAAGTGTGGGCGAACCCATAAACGAAGAGGCCTGGCAGTGGTATCATAAAAATATTGGCAAAGAAAAATGCCCCATAGTTGATACCTGGTGGCAAACAGAAACCGGTGGCATTTTAATTTCTCCATTAGCAAACATCACAGCTTTAAAACCCGGTTTTGCAACATTGCCGCTTCCGGGCGTGCAACCCATTTTGGTGGACGAAAAAGGAAAAGACATTTTAGGTAATGGCGTAGAAGGAAATCTTTGTATTAAATTTCCATGGCCTTCTATTATCCGCACAACCTATGGCGACCATGAACGTTGCCGCACAACATATTTTGCAACCTACCCTAATTTATATTTTACAGGCGATGGTTGCAAGCGCGATGAAAATGGTTATTACAGAATTACCGGAAGGGTTGATGATGTGATAAATGTTAGCGGCCATAGAATTGGAACAGCGGAAGTTGAAAGTGCTATTAACGAACAGGCCGATGTTGTTGAATCGGCAGTTGTTGGTTACCCGCACGATATAAAAGGACAAGGCCTTTATGCTTTTTGTATTGTTCCTAAAACAACAAAAACAAACGAGCAAATAAAAAAAGAAATTAACGATTGCGTCAACAAAATAATTGGCGCTATTGCAAAACCTGATAAAATTCAAATTGTAAGCGGCTTACCAAAAACACGGAGCGGAAAAATTATGCGCCGCATTTTAAGAAAAGTAGCAGAAGGAGAATTATCCAACTTGGGTGACACATCTACTTTATTAGATCCTTCTGTTGTTGAAGAAATTATTAAGGGAAGAATTAATTAGTGGAAAGCATTATTTATAATTATTATAATTCGCCTATAGGCGAATTAGAGTTGGCGCAGGAGGGTGATGAATTGCTATGGGTAAAATTTTTAGAAACGCAAAAAGAAAAACGGCCTAAACAAACCGCTTCAGATTCTGCTTTATTTACAAAAGCAAAAGAGCAATTAGATCTTTATTTTAAGAACGAATTGGAAACTTTTGATCTGCCCTTAGCGTTGCGCGGAACCGATTTTCAAAAAGAGGTTTGGCAAAAATTAACGTTAATCTCCTTTGGCAAAACAATAAGCTATTTAACTTTGAGCAAACAAATGGGCGATGTAAAAGCAATACGTGCGGTTGCATCCACAAATGGAAAAAATCGTTTTTGTATCATCATTCCTTGTCACAGAGTTATTGGAACAGATGGTTCTTTAACCGGTTATGCAGGAGACTTGTGGCGCAAGAAATGGTTGCTGGAACACGAATTAAAAAATAAAAATTTTCAAACAGATCTTTTTGCATGAAAAAATACATTGATAAATCTATTAACTATCAGGAATACATGGATCTTCTTGATAAATTAATGTCTGAAGGAAAGACAACCGGCACAAACCAAAGCGAAGATTATTTAAATTATGCGAAACTAAATTTAGCGCGCATGCACCGTTTAAATAAAACTGCAACTTTAACTTCTGAATTAAAATCTGCTTTACAAAAAGTAAAATCAAAATTTATTTTTTTAGTGTTAACCGAAGGTTGGTGTGGCGATGCGGCGCAAAATATTCCGGTCTTGCATTTAATTGAGCTGGAAAATAAAAATATTGAATTAAAATTAATTTTGCGGGATGAAAATTTAGATCTGATGGATCTTTATTTAACAAATGGTGGAAGATCAATCCCAAAATTAATTTGTCTTGAAAAAGAAAGCCTGAAAGAGCTATTTACCTGGGGCCCAAGACCTGAAGCTGTTCAACAAACCGTTCTTGAATTAAAAGAGAATAATGTTTCGCTAATGGAAAAAGCAGAGATCGTTCACAAATGGTATGCTGTGGATAAAACATTGAGCTTACAGAGCGAACTGAAAGTGTTGGCTGAGAAGTATTTGAGCTGAAATTATTGTTGTTTACTTAGGCCAACTCGTAAATCTTTCCCGGGCGGGATTTAATAAGGTAACTAAATTCTAATTGTAATAATAAAGCAGATATCTTGCTAACTGTAAATTCTGTTGCCTGGCAAATTTCATCTACATGTAAACTAGGTTTATTTACAAATACATCAATCACTTTTTTTTCTTCGTCACTTAAATTTATTTGCAGCGGAATTTGTTTTGTTACTTTCTTTTTCTTTTCGGTTTCCTGCCACTGCATGGCATACATTAGATCAGTAGCATTTTCAATTAACACGGCGCGGTTCTGTTTTATTAAACCATTACAACCTTCAGCCAAAGGCTCTCCCGCTCTTCCCGGAAAAGCAAATACATCTTTATTATAACTGTTTGCAATGGTTGCGGTAATTAAACTTCCACCGCCGCGTTTGCTTTCAATTACAACTAAAGCGTCGCAAAGGCCTGCAACAATTCTATTACGTTTTGGAAAATTAACCGCATCAGGATTTGTGCCACTCATAAAATCGGTTAGTATCCCGCCCTGCCCTATCATGCGTTTTGCAACCTTGTCGTGTATCTGCGGATAGATCCTGTCTAAACCATGCGCAACAACACCAACAGTTTTTAATCCATTGTCTAAAGCTGTTTTATGCGCCAGCACATCTACACCATATGCAAGGCCGCTTAAAATTAAAATACCGGTATCCTTAATTTCAGAAATAAATTCTTCTGCTTTTTCTTTTCCATAGCTGCTTGGTTTTCGTGTACCAACAACAGAAATTATTCTATCGTGATTTAGATCGGCGTTGCCTTTGTAATACATTAACACCGGACTGTCACTACAATACTTTAAACGCGCAGGATAATCTTCATCGCTAAAGAACAAAGGTTTTATCTTATATTTTTGAATGAATTCAATTTCTTCTTCGGCTCTTTTTAAAACATCTTTACTATTAACAATTGACTTGGCCCAGGTTGAACCAATGCCCGGAATTTTTAACAAGTGAGCCTGCTTTTGTTTAAATACCTCGCTCGCACTACCGCAATAAGCTAATAAAGATTTTGCATTAACATCTCCTATCCCTTCTATTAGGGTTAATCCGATCTGGTAAGGCAATTCGTCTAAATTCATTTACTGGGTATAAATTTTGTTTCAAAATAAAAAAACCATTTACTATATTGTAAACTTATTCTTAACTAAACATGAACAAATCTACGGCCAAACTTATAGTAGTTCTTGCTTTATTTTGTAGTATTTTAAAAGCTCAAACTAATACCAGTTCTATTAAAGGATTTGTTACCGATGCCAAAAGCGGTGATACGCTTATTGGTGCCGTTGTAAGTGTGGATGCTAAAAATGCAATAGCGGCTGATCTTCATGGATACTTTGAGTTAAAACTAAACCCCGGCTCTTATACTTTACAATGTAACGTGGTCGGTTACAATACTTTTAAAACACCCGTACAACTTAACGAGAACGAAATAGCAAACATTCCGATCTTAATGGAAGACGCCAACACTTCGCTTGATGAAGTTGTTGTAAGTGCCGGAAAATTTGAACAAAAATTAAGCGACGTTACGGTGAGTATGGATATTATAAAACCATCCTTAATAGAAAATAAAAACGCAACTAATCTTGATGTGATCATTAACCAGGTACCGGGAGTTACTGTGGCAGATGGGCAAGCCAGTATTCGCGGTGGTAGTGGTTTTAGTTATGGTGCCGGTAGTCGCGTATTAATGTTGGTTGACGAGATGCCGATGATAAGCGCTGATGCGGGAGATATTAAATGGAATTATTTACCCCTCGAAAATATTGAACAGGTAGAAGTTATTAAAGGCGCTTCTTCTGCATTATTTGGTTCGAGCGCGCTTAACGGCGTCATTAATTTGCGCACCATTTATCCAAAAGATAAACCCATGACCAGCATTATTACTTCTTTTGGAAGTTTCGACGCGCCAAGTAAAACCTATAAATGGTGGCAGGGCACTACGCAATTTCAAAAAGGAATTAATCTTTCGCACGCGCAAAAAATTGGCAGGTTTGATCTTGTTTTGGGCGGACATCTTTTTACAGATGATGGATTTAGAATGTTGGAGACAGAAGAAAGAAAACGATTTAACTGTAATCTTAAATACAACTTCAAAAAAATTCCCGGTCTTGCGGTTGGTGTAAATACAAATATGATGAACACTGTTGGCGGCCTGTTCTTCTTATGGCAGAGTTACGATTCTGCTTACATCCCTCAAGGGCGTACCATACAAAAATATAATAACGATCGTTTTAATATTGACCCTTTTGTAACTTATTTTTGGAAGAACAATAAACTAAGTTTACGCAACCGTTATTTTAAAACCGTTAATCGCAATGATAAAGGCCAGGGCAGCAGCGCCGAATTATATTATAGCGAATTGCAATATCAAAAACGTTTTGCAAATAATTTAAATGTTACAACAGGTGCTGTTTATATGGAACAACAGGTTTTGGGAGATTCATTATACGGTAAACACAGCGGACAAAATATTGCTGGTTATGTGCAGGCCGATAAAAAATTCTTTAATAAGTTAACGGTCTCTCTTGGGTTAAGAGGCGAGTTCTATAAATTAGATACAGCAAAAACAAACGGCTATTTATTTCCTCACGATCGTAAAGTGCCATTGCCATTTCAACCGGTTGCGCGTATTGGTTTAAATTATCATGCGTTTGAATATACTTTTTTCAGGGCATCGTTTGGGCAAGGTTATCGTTTCCCAAGCGTAGCCGAAAAATTTGTGAGTACAGCTGTAAGTTCGTTAAAAATTTATCCTAACAGTTCTTTACAACCCGAGCGTGGATACAGTGCAGAAGTTGGCGTGAAACAGGGTTTTAAACTGGGTGGCTTTAAAGGCTTTTTAGATCTTGCTGCCTTTTATACTAAGTATGAAAGCATGGTAGAATTTGTATTTGATATTTATAAACCGGGTGGAGCAACAGGCATTTTTTATCAGGATATTGCTTATGCCGGTTTTAAATCGCAGAACATTGGCGAAGCACAAATAACAGGTTACGAAGCTTCGGTTAGCGGTGCAGGAAAAATTGGTCCAATAAAAGTAACCGTGTTTTCGGGTTACACATTTATGAATCCTATCAATCCAAATTTTGATCCTAAAAAAGATACGCTTGGTTTGCCCGGTGTAAATGTTTTAAAGTACCGAAGCAAACATTTATTAAAGAACGATATACAATTAGATTATAAATTTCTTTCGTTAGGGTACAGCACACGTTTTCAAAGCAAGACAGAAAATATTGACAGGCGTTTTACACAAAGCATTTTGCATGAGTATAATGATATTGCAAACGGTGTTAACTGGGATGAAGTAGATGCCACTTATATTTTACCGGGCTTAAATAAAAACTTTGGCGAGTTTCAAAAATCCGTCTGGGTGCACGATGCTCGTATCTCTTGCAAGATCGGTAAATATGTGAAGGTCTCCTTTATAGTAAATAATTTTACCAATGTATCTTATCAGGCTAGGCCGGGCGATCTTCGCGCGCCAACACAGTATGTAGGGCAGTTGGCTTTGAAGTTTTGATATTATCAACTAACACCAAGCAAACTCTGTTTTTGCAGTTTAGTTATCAAATGTGTAACTTGGACTTAGTAAAAAATAGCGGTCAGGCTTAACCATTGAGGACAAGCAATAGAATATGAATACTTCTCACGAACAAACAGCAATAAAAGCAACTTATTTTAGTCTTGTCGGAAACACATGCCTAGCAATTATAAAAGGACTGGCAGGGTTTTTCGGAAACTCATATGCCTTAATTGCCGACGCAATAGAATCTACTACCGACATTTTTGCCTCCTTCTTAGTTTTATTCGGAATTAAATATGCGAACAAACCCGCTGACAAAAACCACCCCTATGGTCATGGACGAGCAGAACCATTAGTTACATTTTTAGTTGTGGGCTTTTTAATTACTTCTGCATCCATCATAGCGTACGAAAGCATTAAAAATATTGGAACGCCTCACGACTTGCCTAAAATCTGGACTCTACTTGTTCTTGCTCCACTAATAGTTTGGAAAGAAATTTCATTTCAGTTAGTAATGAAAAAAGCAAAAGAGACAAATAGTTCTTCATTAAAAGCAGATGCCTGGCACCACAGAAGTGATGCAATTACTTCTATTGCAGCATTTATTGGAATATCTATTGCTTTGTATTTCGGAAAAGGATATGAAACAGCAGACGATTGGGCCGCTCTATTTGCCTCCGGGTTCATATTTTATAATAGTTATTTGATCTTCAGGCCCGCGCTCGGTGAAATTATGGACGAGCATTTATACGATGACCTTGTAGAAGACATAAGAAAAGTATCAATGACAGTTGAAGGAGTGGTTGGAACCGAAAAGTGTTTTATCCGAAAAGCCGGCATGAAGTTTCATGTTGATCTTCATGCGATCGTAGATGCTAAGATCTCGGTTAAAGACGGGCACGACATAGCACACAAACTAAAAGACACATTACGTAACGACATTCCGCAATTAGGACACGTATTAATACACATTGAACCAAGCGCAAATTAAAAGACAACACAAACAAGAAATTAGTGGACAAATTCCGGCAGACAAAATATTCGACGCGACAAAATAGAAATGAAAAAACATTTAACACAAACATTAATAGTTCTGATCCTTTCAATGGGCGGAGCTTTATTGTTACCCAATCTTTTTAAGTATAATAAAACACTAGAATGGCCGGGCACAACAGACTTTACCGGATGGACTATTGCGATCTTTGCAGTAATATCGATATTTTTAGCTGTATATAAACCCACAGAAAAACCGCCAAAGGTTCCTGACGGTTACCACGAACTTTACAATGCAAATAATCAAATAACTAAAAAGGGCATGTTTGCAAACGGCCAACAAGTTAATGGTACAAAACACGTTTACAAAAAAGACGGAATTCTTTCTCATATTGAAAATTGTACCAATGGTGTTTATACAAAAAAACAAAATTGAAAATTGAAAAACTTATTTAATAAAACCACCTTTTTGTATCTTTGTAAAATAAAATCCATCATATGAAAGTTACTATCACTTCCATCGAGTTAAAAGGTCCATTAAAATTCTTTGCGCTTTCTTCATCTGCATTAAAAATATTGAAGCAACTAAAAACAAGTGGCAGCGTAGATTTTAAAAAGAAAGGTATCTGGACAAAACATTACACCATGAGCTTGTGGAATAACGAAGAGGAAATGAGGGCGTTTGCAGTGAGCGGCGCCCATTTAGAAGCTATGAAAACAAGTAAAAAAATTGCTAAAGAAATAAGAACAATTACAATTGATGCAGATAAACTTCCTGATTGGAAAACTGCGCTATCTCTTTTAGAAAAAGGAAAAGTATTTAAGTATTGGGTTTAGTTAAGTTTCTTTATAATAAATAATAATTTAAAATGGCCGAAAAAAAATCAAAACTGGTTGAAATAAAAACAAAACAAACCACTGCCAGCGTGGAGGATTTTATAAATAAGGTTCCAGACGAGCAAAAGCGTAAAGACAGTTTTGTTATCCTGGAAATGATGAAAAAAGCAACCGGGGAAGAACCAAAATTATGGGGCAGTTCCATAATCGGTTTTGGTAATAAAAGATACAAAAGTCCCACAACCGGTAGAGAAGTTGATTGGCTCGTGATAGGTTTCTCACCCCGAAAAGCAAATCTATCATTGTATCTGAGCATAGACATTAGTAAGCATGCCGATGCTCTTAAAAAACTAGGAAAGCATAAAACCGGTGTTGGTTGTCTTTATATAAATAAACTCGAAGATGTTGACACTAAAGTTTTGAAAGGAATGATAGAAACATCGTTAAAGAAAAAGTAATTCTATCTGTCTATTTACTCAACATCACAAACGCACTCCAATAAAAAGGTTCTTTGTATTTAATTTTTAATTGTTTTATGGCGTCAGAAAACGCCTGTTGTTTGTTACCACTTTTTGCGTAATTGGTGTAAAACAAAGTCATTAATTCCATGGTAGCGGCATCGCTCACACTCCACAAACTCATAATAATACTTTTTGCGCCGGCAATTAAAAAAGCGCGCTGCAAGCCGTAAACGCCTTCACCCTGCTTAACACTTCCTAAGCCGGTTTCGCAGGCACTTAAAACCACAAGATCGGTCTTATCTAAATTTAAACTCATGGCTTCATAAGCCGTTAAAATTCCATTCTCGCTATTTGGTGATGGGTGAAAATTTTCATCGAAAACATTTTCGCAATTTGCTAAAAGTACACCGCTTCTTAATAACGGGTTCTCCTTTGCCGCAGAAACATCAACACCTAAAACCTTAGTGGTTTCTAATTGGCTTAGATCTGCTAAAAAATAACCGTGTGTGGCAATGTGTAAAATGCTTGGTGAGTTGATGTCTTTTACTTTTGCCTCTGTTGCACTTGCGCCAAATAAGGCTATTGCTTTTACTTTGTAAGTAGTTAATAATTTAGTAATGTTCTTAACCTCTATCTCTGTGCCGGGCAATTGTTCCACAACACCATTTTTTCCATATTTTGGATTACCAATTAAGAATGCTGTAGTTGGTTTTCTTGACTCGCTTTCAGTTTTCTTAACATCTATAAGATCTTTTGTGTTGCCTGTAAATTGCAAAGCGTACTTATCTACAAGATATTTACCGTCAGCATCTTTTAAAGCGTTAATACTTAGCTGGTGATAAGCGCCGTCTAAAGAAAGGTACAATTTGTTAACCCCCTTTATTTGTTCGTCCAAAACTTTCCATGTAATGGTGTAGGCTTCATTCTCAGGTTGTTGATCAATGGTTTTTTTCCTGAACTCACTAACGGCGTCGTTAATTGTTTTTACATTTCCAAGATCGATTATTTTAAGATCTGTTGAAGTTAAAAGTAATGCCAGGTAATTTCCGTTTGCTGTAAAACCATTTTTGTATTCATTCAGCTCTAAGATCTCAACAGCGGCTTCGCCCTCTTTTAATTGCTTTTGAATTGTGCCATAAGTAATGCTTTGCTTTGTGTTACTTTCTTTAAACAAAGAGCTTTTTTGTGAGAGTTCACGCTCTAATTCATTTGCCCGTGTCTTTAAACTATCGATATTTAATTTTTCTTTTGCCAATTCTTCTTTACTTAATTGATAGGCCTGGTTTAAATTCTCTTTTGTTTCCAGCCAATGTTTATAGGCTGTTTTTAAAGACTGGTCATTACTTGCCGCAATAATATTTCTGATCTTGGATGAGTTGCTTAACAAAAATCCTTTTGTATTGATCACTGCATTATATAATTGTTTAGAGAGACTTGTGTCTGAGGCAGAGTTTGCATAGGCAAAAGAATAAAAGCGTTGTAAACGATTATTTGTTTTTTCCCAATACAATGTTTTTTCATTATCATTCAGTGAGTTAAAAAAAGTGGTAATGTAATTTAATGTATTATCAATTACTGTTTTATAATTATCCTTTGCTTCTGTAATTTTTTGGTTTTGCCATTGTGCCAAAGCAAGATCTTCTAATGCCTGTGTATAATTAGGATGACTCTCTCCATAAATTACTTTTTTTAGTTCAACCACTTTTAGCATCAACTCAAGTGCTTTGGTAGGATTATTGTTGAACCTGTAAAAATTAGCAAGCTCTTGTTGTGTTGAAATGGTTGCTGGATTATTATTACTGAGTTTGCGTTTATAAATATCAATAGCGCTTAACAATAATTGTTCTACTTTACTATTACGCCCGCCCATTTCCATATACAATTGCGCAAGCCCTGTTTTTAAATGTGCAAGATCGGGGTGAGCTCCCAGTTTACGTTCTTTTATTTCTATGGCTTTTAAATATAATTTTTCCGACTCCTCATACTTTTTCTCGAAGCGATATATATTTGCCAGGTTAATTTGAAGTTTGATATAATTACTGTAATAATCTTTTAATACAGTTGAAGCTTCAGCAATGCTCTGATTCATTTGACTTTCTGCATCTTTTAATTTGTTCATGTCCAAATAGGCCATGGCAAGATTATTACAGATAAGTGCTTTTGCCAATGGATCGTTTTGTGCTTTTGCCAGTTCAAGGGCTTTTTTAAGATCGCTTTCCGCTTCGGTATAAAAACCTGTTTCTTTTTTTAGAACAGCATTGTTATTTATAGAAACTATTAATTTGCCTTTATTAGAGAGTTTTTCACGAAGCGTAATGGCTTCTTCGCTATATGGTTTTGCTTTTATGAACCTTCCGCCTGATTGGTATACCAAAGCAAGATCGCTAATTGCCTGTGCGTAATTTTCCGAAGTATCTTTACCAGCTTTTATATACAATTCTTTTGCTTGCACAAAACATTGTTCGGCTAAGTTTAATTTATTGTTCGCCATTAAGACCTCACCATTCTTTAAATTGGAATAAGCCCTTTCTTCTTTACTTATCTCTCCGGCCTTGGCAATTTTTGTAGCACTTAATAAATTACTAGTAAAGGTTCCTCCTTTTTCTTCAGCCTCAAAAAGTCCGCTGTTATCCAAAAAAGAAATAGCGTAATTAAAGTTACTAGCATCATAATCCTGTTGATCTTTTTCCCATACATCGGTGGTCTTTTCCCTTGTCTTTTCTCTTAATTTATCGGTCTTTTCTTTTAAAAAACCTCCAACATTAATTTGCGAAAAGCCTTGCTGGCTAAGCAAGATAACTATAAGAACTGTAAAAGGCTGCTTTTTCATACGCCTAAAATTAGTCAATAAATTTAGGAAATAATAGACTTAAATGGATGTAGCAAGGGCCTTTAAGAACTTATTTTTTAATATTTCAAATAAAATTTTATATTTAGTGTTTTAATATCCAAAAATGAAACATAACTATTATTTAGCCTTCCTGGTTTTTTTAATGTTTACAGCTCGCTCGCAGGATACTGTAAAAGTGGCGAGCAATTTAACTCCCGAGCAAATTGCAGAGCAGGATTACAACTCTGGTCTTGCCGCACTTAAAAAAAATGAATGTGCCGCGGCGGTTGAACTCTTCAATAAATCATTAGTTGCAAAACCAAATTTTGATAAAGCGCTTGCTAATCGCGCCATTGCTTATATACATTTAAAAAAACATTCTGAGGCGTTAAATGATATTAACAGCGCTATTAAACTTAATCCTCAAAACCCTGAATTTTATTTTAATAAAAGTTTGATCTTTTACGACCTCAGCCAAAGAGACAGTCAATCTGTTGCGCTTGACAATTGTCTTAGAATAAATCCTGCCCATGCCGAAGGTTGTTATTATAAGGGTATTGCGCTATACGGTTCTGCAGACTACGATAAATCAATAGAATTCTTTACAAAAGCAATTACAGCTAATCCAAATTACGTGTATGCTTATAACGACAGGGCCAGCGCAAAACGAGCAAAGGCAGATTACGCAGGTGCTATTGCCGATTATGAAAAAGCCATTAGCCTTGACGCATCGCTGGTTTTTATTCACAATAACCTTGGATCAGCTTATCGCTTAAATAAAAATTACCCAAAGGCCATTGAAGCTTATACAAAAGCTTTACAGGCCAATCCAAATTATTTAGTAGCATTAAACAACAGGGGCTCTGCAAATTTTGAGAACAATAATCTTAAAGCGGCACAAAGCGATTTTGAAGACGTGTTAAAAAAAGATCCGAAAAATTCTTTTGCCTATAACAACTTATCTTCTATTGCCATAAAAAATAAAGATTACAAAAAAGCAAAAGATATGGCCAGCCGTTCTATAGAAAGCGATCCAAAAAATGGGCCTGCTTATTACAACCGTGGCATTGCCCGCCAAATGCTGCGTGAAGAAGCAGATTGCTGCAACGATTGGAAAAAAGCTTATGAACTTGGCGTTAGCAACGCTAAAACATTTATAAACGCATCTTGCTTAGATTAATTTTATTTATTGATACTATGAAAAAATTATTACTTACAATAACCTTTATTTATTTCTCTCTTTTATCATTTTCTCAATCAATAGAATTTGAAAAAGATAATTTTCCCGGTAAGAAAGATGAAATGAAAGCCGCCCGAAAACAGCTTGATGTTGGAATAGAATTTTATGGGCAAGGAAGGGCCGAATTTGATGATCAAAAAAAAGCTTACACCTCTTTTCATAAACATTTACCCGTTAGTAACCATGATTACCGTATGGCTGGTGTTACGAATTTTCGAAATGCTTTAGCTCCATTAAATACCGCTAATACTTTCAACCCTAAAAATGCAAGATTAAATTACATGCTTGGTTTTATCGGTTTTGTTATCGATCCTATAGGTGCACAAACATTAAAATATTTTGAAACAGCAAATACCCTTGATTCCTCGGTTGAACCTGATCTATCTTTTTATTTAGCGTGGACATACCACTTGAATAGCCGTTGGGATGATGCAATCAAATATTACCAAATTTATCTTCAGACAAGCCCTAAAAAAAATACTTTTGAAACAGAAGATGTAAATAAAAAAATAACTGAGTGTCAAAATGGTAAATTATTTTCTGCTAATCCTGAACGCGTTTTTGTAGACAATCTTGGTTCAAACATTAATACACCGTTTCCTGAATATGGCCCTGCTATTACTGTAGATGAAGAAACTATTATGTTTACAGCGAGAAGAGATAATACAACTGGCCTTAAAAAAGACGAAGGGGATAATAAATTTTATGAAGATGTTTACGTCTCAACTAAATTAAATGGGAAATGGCAACCATCCAAACAATTAAGCAAGAATGTAAACACAGAAAGTCACGATGCCGTTGCTGGCTTGTCTCTAGACGGAAGCAAACTTTATATATATAGAGATCAAGCAAAGGATGGAGGGGATTTATATGAAACTGTTTTGTTTGGTGCCGATTGGGAACCCCCTGTAAGAATGAACAAAAACATCAACACAAAAAATCATGAGAATACCGCAAGCTTAAGCTACGATAGCCGTCAATTATATTTTATTACAAATAAAGATGCTGGTTTTGGAGGAGGAGACATTTATTTGTGTGAAATTGATGTAAAAGGCGAATGGGGGCCTTCAAAAAATATTGGTCCAGAAGTGAATACTAAATACGATGAAGATGGCGTTTTTCTTCATCCAGATGGAGTAACAATGTTTTTTAGCAGCAAGGGCCATAATAGCATGGGCGGTTATGACATTTTCAAAAGTGTTTTTGAAAATGGAAAATGGAGTAAACCAATAAATTTGGGGTACCCAATTAATGGTCCGGACGATGATGTGTTTTTTGTAGTAGCAGGTAGTGGAAGTCGGGCCTATTTTGCTTCATCAAAAACAGGTGGTTATGGAGAACAAGATATTTACAAAATTACTTTCCTTGGTCCTGAGAAACATCCATTACTAAATACTCAGGATCAGTTAATGGCGATGGCAGCAAACCCAGTAAGCAATTTAAAAGTTGAGAATGCGGTAGAAGTTGCTTCTGCAAAATTAACTATTTTAAAAGGCGTGGTAACTGACGCTAAAACTAACCAACCACTAGAGGCTTCTATTGACCTTATTGATAACGACAAAAACGTTGTATTGGCAACGTTTAAATCGAACAGCAGCAGTGGTAAATATTTGGTGACATTACCAAGCGGAAAAAATTATGGTATTGCTGTAAAACGCGATGGATATTTATTTCACTCTGAGAATTTTAATATTCCTGATAACGCCGCCTTCCAGGAATTTACAAAAGACGTAGCCTTAAAAAGGATAGAGATAGGAAGTACAATTGTGCTACGTAATATTTTCTTTGATTTTGATAAAGCAACTATTCGTCCCGAATCAGCTAATGAGTTAGAGCGTTTAATTAAATTATTAAATGATAATCCAACACTTAAAATTGAGTTAGGAAGTCATACAGATAGTAAAGGTTCTGATGACTATAACATGAAATTAAGTGACAGCCGTTCTAAATCGGTTGTTGATTATTTAATTGGTAAAGGCATTAGCACAGCGCGTTTGGTTGCAAAAGGTTATGGTGAGACAAAACCTATTGATACAAATGAAACCGATGAGGGCCGCCAGAATAACAGGAGAACAGAGTTTAAGATCTTAGAGAAGTAAAATTAATATGGCAAAATACCTTAGGACATCTGGAATTTCTGCAGCTGTAGAAGATTTAATTCGAGAAGCAAGAGAAAGACTTTACATTATAAGTCCTTATTTAAAGCTTTCCGATAATATTAAAGAATTACTTAATGACAAGGAAAGAGAAAAATCTGAGGTAAGAATAATCTTTGGTAAACAGGAATTAAATCCAACAGAGATGAGCTACCTACAAAGCCTAAAATATGTACGATTATACTTTTCAAAAAACCTACACGCTAAATGTTATTTAAACGAAAAGAAAATGATTATTACTTCGATGAACTTATATGAATTCTCTCAACAACATAATAAAGAGATGGGGATTCTAATTGATAGAAGTAATGAAGACGATAAAATTGTTTACGAAGAAGCATGGAAGGATATTGAATCAATTTTAAATAATGCTGACGATTTCGCTTACATAAAAGCCCCGCAGAAAGAAACTGAAAAGCCAGAAAAAACTAAGCAACCAATAAAAGAAGTAGCAAGGAAAAATAATCAAAATGGTTATTGCATAAGAACTGGAGTTTCAATACCTTTTGATTTAGAAAAACCTCTTTCATACGAAGCATATAAAAAATGGAATGAATTCGGTGATCCGGACTATTCTGAAAAGTTTTGTCATTTTTCTGGAGAAAAATCCAATGGTGAAACGAGCGTGAACAAACCTATTTTAAAGAAAAATTGGAAGCTTGCAAAAGAAGTCCATGATTTATAATCTTTTCATTTTTAAAGTGCCAAATGCTTTGACTTCACTTCTTTGCCATAAAACAAAGTAGCGGCTTTATCAAAAGTTTCTGTTAAGTCTGTCGTATAAAAACTAACGCCTTGCGACTTACTGCATTTTTTCTCCATTTCAGAATGACGCTGCAAATAATCTTTTAATCCTTTAGCTACAATGGTTCCCTGCGAAAGCAATTGAACATCTGCGGGTAAGTGCTTTTTTATTTTATCTATTATCAAAGGATAGTGTGTGCAACCTAAAATGATCGCGTCGATCTTTGCCTCTTGTTGCATTAAATTGGTAACATGTTTTTTAATGAAATAATCTGCTCCTTCATTATTATACTCATTGTTCTCTATTAATGGTACCCACATAGGACAAGCTTCCTGGTACACTTTTAAGGTGGGAAAGAATTTTTCAATTTCTACTAAATAAGATCCTGAACTAACGGTTCCGGCTGTGCCTAAAACGCCAACGTTTCCTGTTTTACTGTAATTGCCAATTATTTCTGTTGTTGGTCTTATTACACCTAAAACTCTTTTTGAAGGGTCGATCTTTGGAAGATCTTTTTGTTGAATGGTTCTGAGTGCCTTTGCCGAAGCAGTATTACAGGCAAGCACAACTAACTCACAACCCATTGCAAATAAATGGTTAACGCATTCTAAAGTGTATTCGTAAACTGTTTCATAACTGCGCGAACCATAAGGCGCGCGGGCATTATCGCCTAAATACAAATAATCGTATTGTGGCATTTCTTTTACGATCTCTTTTAAAACCGTTAAGCCGCCAAAGCCGCTGTCAAAAACGCCTATAGGTTTATATGAAGGTTTTTGTTCCATTCCTGATCACAAATCTAAGCAAAGATTAACCCTAATGTTTAATTTAAAATTTCTGATTTTTCAAAAAAGCTCGTTTTGTTTAGAACCGTCGAAAATGACCAAGTTTTAACAAAAAAGTTGTGTTTTTTGATGAAAATAGCTATAAAATGACGAAAAGTTACGCAAAACTGCCTTATTGCATAAACTTAAAACCCGCTTATTTTGGGAACAAAAGCCACAATAAATCTACTATTTTTACGTTTTAGTAATTGATTTGTTTAAAAAGTGTCTCACATATCTATTATGCCTAACGGTTTTAAGCAACGTTGCGCAGTTAACAAAGCGTAATTTCCGTCAGCGCGAGATAGGGCTCTTTGGTGGGGCCTCGTATTATATTGGCGATCTTAATCCGCGTGGACATTTTTTACTATCAAAACCTGCCGCTGGTATTTTTTTTAGATATACAACACATTACCGTTATGCTTTTCGTTTTGGTTTTAATTACGGAAAAATAGCAGGCGACGATTCGCGAAGTAAAGACCTTGACCAATTAGAAAGAAATGTAAATTTTACATCTTCTGTTTACGACCTTCATGCTATAGCGGAGTTTAATTTTGTAGACTACAGGATCGGAAACGAAAAACATTATTTTACCATGTTTATTTTTGCAGGTATCGGCGCATTTCATTTTGATCCGAAAACCGGGGTTGGTCCAAACAGACCGTCAGCAGCTAATTTGCACGGTGGTGTTGTAATAAAAAATTATCCAAGATACCAGGTTAATATCCCATATGGCCTTGGTTTAAAATGGCATCTTACAAGTGTTTTTGGATTGGGTATAGAATGGAGTCCAAGAAAAACCTTTACCGATTATTTAGATAATGTTAGTTCGGAATATGCCGATGGCTATATGCAGGGCAATCCGCGTACTAAAGATTGGTATTTCTTTTATGGTATGACATTAACTATGCGCTTACCAAATCCAAACAGGCCGTGTTTCCAAAACAATTAAGTTCAAATAAAAACAAAAAAGCCGTTTCAATATTCTTGAAACGGCTTTTTAATTTATAAAAATTCTTATGCTTTATTTTGCGTGAAGCTTGCTCCTAAATATTCGCGATTCATGCGCGCAATATTTTCTAACGAAATACTTTTTGGACATTCTGCTTCGCAAGCACCAGTGTTAGTGCAATTACCAAATCCTTCTTCGTCCATTTGTTTTACCATGTTCAACACACGATCTTGTTTTTCAATTTTACCCTGAGGTAATAATGATAACTGAGAAACTTTTGCGCTTACAAATAACATAGCGCTTGAGTTTTTACAAGCTGCAACGCAGGCGCCGCAACCAATACAAGCTGCTGCATCAAAAGCAGTGTCCGCATCATCTTTAGGGATTAAAATATTATTTGCGTCTTTTGCATTACCTGTGTTCACAGAAACGAAGCCGCCGGCCGACATAATTCTGTCAAACGAAGAACGATCTACCGCAAGATCTTTAATTACAGGAAACGCAGCGCTCCTCCAAGGTTCTACAACAATAGTATCGCCATTTTTAAAACTACGCATGTGTAACTGGCAAGTAGTAATACCGCCTTTTGGTCCGTGTGGACGGCCATTGATGTACATACTGCACATACCACAAATGCCTTCGCGGCAATCGTGATCAAAAGCAATTGGCTCTTTGCCACTACTAATTAATTGTTCGTTTACCACATCAAACATCTCTAAAAAACTCATGTCAGGCGAAATGCCTTTTGCATCATAAGTTTCAAAACGTCCTTTAGTATCTTTGTTTTTTTGTTTCCACACTTTTAAAGTGAGGTTCATATTTCCGTGACTCATAGTATACTGTGTTTATGCGTAATTACGTTGTGCTAATTTAATATTCTCGAATTTCAATTCTTCTTTGTGTAATTCAAAATTGCTATCGCTTTTGTACTCCCATGCGGCAACGTAAGCAAAGTTATCATCATCACGTAAAGCTTCGCCTTCTCCGGTTTGATACTCCTCGCGGAAGTGGCCACCGCAGCTTTCGTTACGATTCAATGCATCTTTACACATCAATTCTCCCAACTCAATAAAATCTGCAACGCGATGTGCTTTTTCTAATTCTGTATTAAACTCGTTTTGCTCTCCCGGAACACGAACGTCGCTCCAAAAATCTTTTTTCAATTGTTGAATTTCAGTAATTGCTTCTTGTAAGCCTTTTGCACTGCGCGCCATACCACATTTTTCCCACATGATCTTGCCTAATGCTTTGTGAAAATAATCAACTGTTTTTGTTCCTTTAATTGAGAATAATTTATTGATACGTTCCTGAACCTCAGCCTCGGCTTTTACAAAAGCTTCGTTATCGGTTGGTATTGCTTTAGTACGAATTTCTTCAGATAAGTATTCACCAATAGTATAAGGAATTACAAAATAACCATCCGCTAAACCTTGCATTAATGCAGAAGCTCCTAAACGGTTAGCGCCGTGATCGGAGAAATTGGCTTCACCTAAAGCGTACAAACCGGGAACCGTTGTCATTAAATTATAATCAACCCAAAGTCCACCCATTGTATAGTGAACTGCAGGATAGATACGCATTGGCATTTCATATGGATCTTCATCAGTAATTTGTTTGTACATGTCAAACAGGTTACCGTATTTTTCTTTCACAACATCTTTTCCTAATGCGCGAATAGTTTCTTTAGTTGGATTGTGTAAATTTTTCTTGTTGGCTTCTATCTGTCCGTAACGCATCATGTTAGCTTCAAAATCAAGATACACTGCCATTTTAGATGCGCCTACTCCATAACCAGCATCGCAACGCTCTTTGGCTGCGCGGCTCGCAACGTCACGCGGCACTAAGTTACCAAATGCAGGATAGCGTCTCTCTAAATAATAATCTCTTTCTTCTTCAGGAATATCTTTTGCTTTACGTTTATCGTCTTTTTGTTTTGGTACCCAGATCCTTCCATCATTACGTAACGATTCTGACATCAACGTTAACTTCGATTGGTGATCTCCTGAAACAGGTATACAGGTTGGGTGAATTTGTGTGTAACAAGGGTTTCCAAAGAAAGCGCCTTTTTTGTGTGCCTTCCATGCTGCTGTAACATTACAACCCATGGCATTGGTAGATAAATAAAACACATTACCATAACCACCGGTGCATAATAACACAGCGTGACCAAAATGTCGTTCCAGTTTTCCAGTAACTAAGTCGCGGGCAATAATTCCACGGGCCTTGCCATCAATAGTAACAACGTCCATCATTTCGTGACGTGCCATTAATGTAACAGCGCCCATACCAACCTGACGTTGTAACGCACTATAAGCTCCTAATAATAATTGTTGTCCGGTTTGGCCGGCAGCGTAGAACGTACGTTGTACCTGTGTTCCGCCGAATGAACGATTACTTAAAGTTCCGCCGTATTCGCGGGCAAATGGCACACCTTGCGCCACGCATTGATCGATAATTCCGCTACTCACTTCAGCTAAACGATGAACGTTAGCTTCGCGGGCGCGGTAATCGCCACCTTTAATAGTATCGTAAAATAATCGGTACACACTGTCGCCATCGTTTTGATAATTTTTTGCAGCATTAATACCCCCCTGTGCCGCAATACTATGAGCGCGGCGTGGCGAATCTTGATAACAAAACACTTTAACTTTGTACCCCATTTCTGCTAAAGAAGCCGCCGCCGAAGAACCCGCAAGGCCCGAGCCAACAACAATAATTTCTAGGCTGCGTTTATTAGAAGGGTTAACTAAGTGAACTGTAGAACGGTATTTTGTCCATTTATTCTCTAAGATACCTTCGGGAATTTTTGCATTTAATTTTGATGAAGACGCCATAGTATTGTATTTACAATTTTTTAATTGACAATTATTTTATTATTCCTAAGAACATTGTAACCGGCATTGCTGCAAATAAAGTGCAAACAATTATTGAGAACCAAATACCGGTTTTTTTAATGAGCGGAGTATATTTTTTGTGGTTTAATCCTAAGGATTGAAAAGCAGATTGGAAGCCGTGTAACAAGTGGTACAGCAAACTTATAACACCAACTAAATAAATTACAACAAAATACCATTGCGAAAAAACTTCTTTCATACCAGCAAATGTATTGTGCTCGGTGTGGTTAAACACAGCGATTTTTGTTGGTACCCAAAAGTTGGCTAAATGCACAACAAGGAATAATAAAAGTAAAGAGCCTAAAATGCCCATTGAGCGAGAATACCAGCTGCTGTTAGCGCCACCATTAACTACTTCATAGGGGGTTGGGCGGGCTTTACGATTCTCTAAAGTTAAAAGTAATGCCTGGAAAATGTGCAATAACAAGCCTGCAAATAAACCAATTTCTAATGTTCTTATAACTGGGTTGTGTGCCATAAAATCAGCACCGGCATTAAAGCTTGCGCCACCATCGTTAAAGAAAATAAAGCTGTTTAAGCTAACGTGTATTACTAAAAATGAAACAAGGAATAAGCCGGTTAGTCCCATTAAAAATTTTTTCCCGATCGAGGAAGATAAAAATCCTGTTTTTTTACTCATAATGGTATAAAATAAATACTTGAAATTGTGCGCTAAAGGTATTAAGCAAATTGTTTAGAATCAAGTTTTAAGCTAAATGTTTTTAAGTTTTATATAGCCCTTTGTGGTCTCCAAGTCGCTCATTAGTAGCGTTAAGGCATAAAATCCTTATTTAGACTTGTTTTAAATATGCTTCTTTGCGCTTATACTCTAAATCCCAGCACGGTAACATCATCTACCTGGCCCAGTTTCCCTTTCCAACCCGTAAAATTGTCTTTTACAACATTAAACTGTTTATCGGTTGGCATTTCTGCTATATCTATAAAAAGTTTTTGCATATTCTTTTTCATCATTTTTTTTCCTCTTTCACCACCAAACTGATCGGCATAGCCATCAGTACCCATGTAGATCATATCATTTTTCTCAAGCTTTAATATTTGCTGGGTATATTTAAATTTGCTTTCAAATGCCATTTTACCAAGCCCCATTTTATCGGGTTTTAATTCTATCAATTCTTTATTTCTTACAATGTAAATGGATGTGTTCGCACCGCCAAAATGCAATTCCCTCTTCGCCGGATAAAAAACACAAATGGCCATATCCATTCCGTCTGATGCGGTTTTTTGCGATACGTTCTGCTTTAAAGAAAAATAAAGTTCTTTATTTAGTTCCTGTAAAATTTCTGCGGGCTTACTTAATTTTTTTTCGCGCACCACTTTATTTAAAAGATTGTTTGCCACCATGCTCATAATAGCGCCGGGCACACCATGACCCGTGCAATCCACAACTGAAACAAAAGCAAACTCTTCCGTTCTTTCTATAAAATAAAAATCGCCGCTCACAATGTCTTTTGGTTCAAAAAATAAAAACGATTCTGGTAATGCTTGTTTAAATTCTTCTTCGGCCGGTAATAAAATTTGTTGGAGCCGTTGTGCGTAATTAATACTATCAATAATGTCTTTATTTTTTTCTTCGATGATAGAATTTTGTTCTTCTACTTTTTTGTTTTTGATGTTTAATTCGGAATTAATTAGCTTGTTAACTCTCAAGCTTCTTAAAATAAAGAACGCGAATACAGCGATAAGCAAAACAATAACAACAAGGCCATAATTAAAAAAGCGCTGGCGTTTTATTTCAAGATCTTTTATAGCCTGGTTCTTTTGAAGTAACTCAAGGTCTTTTTTTCTTTTTTGATTAGAAATATCATTCTCCATTTTAGAAACTTTTTCAGATAGATCTGCAGAAAAAATAGAATCGTTAAGGTTGTATTTTCGTTCGCTGAGTTCAAGGGCGTCCTTATAATTTCCTCCGGCCTTAAGAAAAGAGATCCTTAACTTTAAAAGTTCTTTTTGACTTTTAATATCCTTCTTAGAAAAACTCTCAACCGCAAGGTTAAAATATTTATTAGCCAGAACTTCTTTGCCCCATTTTTGATAGAGAAGCGCGAGGTTTTGATATGTTGTTGCCATGGCAACAGTGTTGCTTAACTCATCGTTATCATCAAGACGTTTTAAATAGTACTTTTCGGCTTCGGCGTATTTTTTTTCGCGAACATAAATACCACCAATAAGGTCATACAAATTATAAGCGCTTGCGTTTTTTAGCTTTATAAGATCAACAAGTTTTTCGGTATATAGGGCCAGCTTTTTTACTTCTTCGGTTCTTCCGATCTCGTTCAAAGCTGTGCACTTATTTGAATTGTTTTTAATAATTGCAGCCGTATCTTTAAGTATTGCATAAATTGAATCGCAGCTATTATAATAATCTATCGCGCGTTTTTGATTTCTAAGATTGCGGTACACGATTCCAATGTTCATGTAGGTAGTTGCAAATTGTTTTCTGTCTTTTTCTTTGTCTAAGGGTTCTATTGCTTTGTAATAGTATTCTAGCGATTTAATAAAATTATTCCTGTTCTTTTCTAAAACGCCCAGGCCATTATATGCCATTGAAATTCCCTTTTTATCCTTTATTTTTTTATACAAGGCCAAGCCGGCAAACTGGTATTTTTCGCACGAATCATACTCTTTCACATTCTTATAGGCAATACCTACAACGCACAGTATAGCGGCATATTGTTTTTCTGATCTTTTATCCGTTGGCTTATGTTGCAGCGCCGTATTTTTATATTTTAGAATAAGATTCTCGTTATTGCTTGAGAGTGTTCTAAAATATTTATCGTAAAGTTTTAATTTGGTGCTGTCTTCTTTTTCAGTTTCGATCTTTTGAAGCATTTGCTCAGTAATTTCTTCCTGAGAATAGGTATGAAAAGAAAGCATAAGAAAAATTACCGTAAAAAAAGTAATCTTAAAAGTGTGAATATTTTTATTTAGAATAATAGTTGTTAAAGCTACTAAAATTAAAGGTTATTAAACGAAAATGTCCTTAATACTTCCCACTTTTTTTCCAGTTTTAACAATGAGAAATTACAACAGCTAAAAGTTCCCGAAAGTTTTTCATTCTCAAAAAAATTCTTAAGTCCATAAAACAAAGGTTTTTTTAGATCGCGCGAAGCAACAGTTACATGTGGATGATAACCACGCATATCATTTACCTCGTTAAGCAGCTTCAACTCTTTTTTAGCATGAGTTTTTAAAGCGTTGTGCAATTCTAAAAGGTCGTTATTGGGCACAACATCCACATAAACAACACGCGGCTCAAAAAAAGAAAAATTGTTAAGTTCAATATTAAAAACAGATGAAAAATTAAAGGTATTTAACCTTTCTATCAATACATTTTCTTTTTCCTCTTTCCATTCAAAAGGCCGGTGTAACGTAATATGGGCAGGACTTCTAAGGGCTCCCTTCAATCCATGTTGCTCAAACAGCTTTTGTTTAACACCCTCCACCTTTTCAAATAATGGCGGCGGAATTACAATAGCTAAAAAGTATTTTTTAACGGTCATTTTCCCCTTTTACATCAGTAAATTATGCTATTTTTGTGAGATTATAAAATTATATGCAAATTATTATACCTATGGCTGGTAAGGGTAAGCGCATGCGCCCTCACACATTAACAACCGCAAAACCTTTAATACCTGTGGCCGGTAAGCCCATTGTGCAACGTCTGGTTGAAGATATTACCAAGGTTTGCGGACAAAAAGTGAACGAAATTGCTTTTGTTATTGGTCCTGATTTTGGTGCCGAAGTTGAGCAGAATTTAATAAAAGTAGCCGAAAGCCAGGGTGCTAAAGGAAGTATTTATTACCAGGATGTTGCTTTGGGAACTGCACACGCCATAATGTGCGCCAAAGATGCTATAAAAGGTAAAACAGTTGTAGCCTTTGCTGATACCTTGTTTAAAGCCGATTTTGTTATGGATACCGAACAAGAAGGCGTTATATGGGTACAAAAAATTGAAGATCCAAGTCAGTTTGGCGTTGTAAAATTAGATAGCAAGGGTGGGATCACAGATTTTGTAGAAAAACCACAAACATTTGTAAGCGACCTTGCAATAATTGGCATTTATTATTTTAAAGATGGCGATTATTTAAAAAGCGAATTACAATATTTGTTGGATAACAAGGTCACCGAAAAAGGCGAGTACCAGCTTACCAATGCTTTAGAGAACATGAAAAGCAAAGGCACAAAATTTATGCCGGGTCAGGTAACCGAGTGGTTAGATTGCGGAAACAAAAACGCAACGGTTTATACCAACCAACGTGTATTAGAATTTGATAAAGGCAAAGCGCGTCTTAAAGAAAAAAACATTAAGAACAACAACAGTATAATTATTGAGCCCTGTTATATTGGCGAGAATGTAGAGTTAACCGATTCAATAATTGGTCCGCACGCCAGCATTGGCGCTAACTCAAAAGTTAAGAACAGTATTGTTCAAAACTCCATCGTTCAAAAAGAATCTAAAATAAATAACGCTAACATTTCAAACAGTATGCTTGGCATAGGTGCGGAGGTAACAGGAAAAGCCCTTGACCTGAGTATTAGCGATTACACCCAACTATTTGTTTAAATCTGCAAAATATTTTTTTGTCCTTCTAACGGTTACCGGTTTGGTTACATTTGTTTCCTGCAAAAGCAAAAAGCAAACAGTTTCTACGCCAAGTTTTAAAGATTTTGGCGACCCCACTAAACCAAGCGCGCAAGCAAACGAAATAAAATTTACGAGTTATTTTATAGATGGTTGTGCGGCCCTGCAACCGCAAAAACAAAATTTACAGGAAGCGTTGCGCTTATTTACTGAGTGTAAAAAAATAGATCCTACAAACATTCCGCTTAAATACGAATTAGGAAAAACCTACAAACTTTTAGGTGCTTATGAACTTGCAATACAAAATGCCAAAGCTTGCGCAGAGGCCAATCCAAAAAATGAGTGGTACCAGTTATTGCTTATTGAATGTTATGCCTCCATTAAACAATATAACCAGTCTATTAAATTAAGAGAGCAATTGGTAAAGAATTTTCCCGGGAAATCAGAATTTAAAGAAGACCTTGCTATTGAATATTCTATTATTGGCGAATACGATAAATCATATAAGATCTATGATGAGCTTGAACTTACTTACGGCATTAACGAACAAATAACTTTAAACAAAATAAAACTTTTAAAAAGTCAAAAAAAATATAAAGAGACAGAAGAAGAGCTTTTAAGATTATCGAAGTCTAATAAAAATGAGCCGCGCTATTATGCCTATCTAGCCGATTTTTATATTGAACAAAACAAATTAGATAAGGCAAAAGAAATGTACGACAAGATCTTAACGATCGATCCAAACAATCCTTCTATTAATCTGGCCCTACATGATTATTACAGCGCACAAGGAAAAAACGATGAGGCTTTTGATTGTTTAAAAAAAGCATTTCAAAACCCCGATCTTGAAGTGGATTATAAAATAGATGCTGCAAGATATTATTTGGCTAGGGCTGAAAAAATGCCTGAATCAAATTTTTATTCGCGTGGCATGGAGTTATGTGAATTGCTGGTTAAAGTACACCCAAAAGAAGCAAGGGGTAATGAAGTGTATGCGGATTTTTTATTATTAGGCGGCAAACTTAAAGAGGCTTCGAACTATTATTACAAAGCTGCTATTAACGAATCTATTGATTACAGGATCTGGAGCCAATTATTATTTACTGATAGTGAATTAAAACTGTACGATTCCTTAGAACATCATAGCGCCAAAGCTATTGAACTTTTTCCGAGCCAGGCCATCCCCTATTTTTTTAATGGTGTTGCTAATATGCAAATGAAAAATCATAAAAAAGCAGCGCAATCATTAAAGGATGGTTTAGAATTTGTGACCGACAATAAAGCCCTGATGATGGATTTTTATACCAACCTGGGCGATGCATACTTTTATGCGAAAGATTATGCTAAATCAGACAAAGCGTTTGATGATGCTTTAAAAATTGACGCTGATAATACCTATGTTTTAAACAATTACGCTTATTACTTGTCTTTACGAAATGAAAGTCTTGATAAGGCAGAAAAACTTTCGCGCAAAGCAAATGAATTAGTACACGATAACCGTAATTATATGGATACATATGGTTGGATATTGTATCAACAAAAAAAATATAAAGAGGCAGAAGAATGGTTGTCTAATGCCGCCAAAATGGGCCCTCCAAAAGCAGATATTTTAGAACATTATGGTGATGTATTATACAAATTAAATAAAGTAGATGAGGCTTTCGCACAATGGACATTGGCAAGGCAGGCAGGCGGAAACTCAGAAGCTTTATTGACGAAACTTAAACTAAAAAAATTAAATGATTAAGCATATATCAGCAATAAAATATTTTTCTTTAGCTCTTTTGCTGTTGTGTTTGTTCTCAGTATCCTGCAAGCAAAAAAAGAAGACCCAGCGTACTCAAACCGAAGTTATAGTTAGCGATACCTTAACAGGCCGTTGCAGGTTAGATTTTAAAAGCGCCAAAACATTAAGTCGCAATGTAAAAGAAAATGAATTTAGCTTTACATGGGTTACTGCAAAAGCAAATGTAGAAACGCTTATAGATAGTAAAGAAGAAAGCTTTGACATAAAAGTAAATATCCGTAAGGATAGTGCCATGCTTATTACCATACAATATCTTTTAGGTTTACAGGTGGCAAAGATCCTGATCACCAAAGATTCGGTTAAAATGGTCAACTATATTCAAAAGAATTATTTTAAGGGCGATTTTAATTACATAAACGATATGTTAAATGCCGACCTTGATTTTAACGTATTGCAGGCCGTTTTGTTCGGAAACAGTGCCGAATTCTATGAAGATGACGATTTAAAGTTAAAACCTGTAACCGATAGGCAAAATTGCCATTATTTACTTAGTACCGAAAGAAAGCGCAGGTTAAAACGCTTGCAAGCCGGCGATAATGGGCTTAAAAAGGCTTTGCAGATACTTACATTAAACCCTGATAACTATAAGATCATTAAAAATGAATTCTCAGACCCTGCAACTAACCGCACTTTTATAGCCAATTATAAAAATTTTACTCAAAAAGACAGTGTTTATGCACCATACCATGTTGATATTGATATAGTGGCAGAGAAAAAAGCAACTGTAAAAATTGACTATGTTCGCATAGAGAAAAATACACCTCAAAAACTTAGCTTAAACATACCCGCAAAATATGAACCATTGCAAATACAAAAGAAATAAACTGTCGCTCGTTTTTGCGCTGTTATTTTGTATTGTATTAATTCCTTCCTTCCATTCGCAAACTGGTTCAAAAAATTCTAAAAAAGATCTCGAGAACAAAAAGAAGAAGATCAATGATGAGATCAATGAGATAAACTCGATGTTGAGCGAAACAAAAGCCAACAAAAAGTCTTCTATTGGTGCATTGGTGAATATTAATATGAAACTGGAAAAACGCCAGGATCTAATTAACACGATTAATGCAGAGATCCAGGAATTGAGCCGTGATATTAAACAGAACGAAAAACAAGCCACACAACTTAAAACCAATTTAGAAAAACTAAAAGGAGATTATGCCCGCATGATAATTTTTGCGCAGCGCAACCAGGATGCTTATAGTAAAATAATGTTCGTTTTTGCTGCCGATAATTTTAACCAAGCCTATGCGCGTTTAAAATACATGCAGCAGTATTCTGAATTCCGGAAAAAACAAGCGGTAGAAATAATTGCAACACAAACAGATCTAATAGCTAAATTAAAAGAGCTAAAAGACCAGCGTCATGAAAAAAATCAATTATTGGGCAACGAAGAGGTAGAAAAAGAAAACCTCAGCAGCGAAAAACAAGAACAGGAACAGGTGCTTACCGAACTACAAAAGAAAGAAAAAGAATTAAAAGTTGAACTCGATAAAAAGAAACAAGATGCCGTTGAATTACAATTGGCAATTAAACGTTTAATTGAAGCAGAAATAAAACGTAAGTTGGAAGAAGCAAGAAAAGCAGAAGAAGCTGCTATTGCCGCTAAAAAAGCAAAAGAAGAAAAAGAGGCTAAAGAAAATAAAACAAAAACACCAAAAGAAAAAACACCAAAAGAAAAAATTGTTGTTGCCGATCTTAAGCCAGAAAAAGTAAAAAAGGAAAATTTATTTATGCCGGCATTAACCGAAGAAACGGAAGCCTTAAGTGCTGATTTTTCTAACAACCGCGGTAAATTGCCATGGCCGGTAGGTAAAGGGGTTATTTGTGAAACTTATGGCGAACATGAGCATCCCGCCATTAAAGGTTTTATGATGTTCAATAACGGTGTTGAGATCTGCTGCACCAAAGGCACACAGGCTCGTGCTGTGTTTGATGGTGAGGTTACAGGTATTGCGGTTTCGCCAACAGGTGGTAAATTAGTTATTATCCGTCATGGTGAATATTTAAGCGTATACAGCAATCTTACAGATGTAACTGTAAAAACGGGGCAAAAGGTAAATGTTAAACAGGTTATAGGAACCGTTGCACATGATGAAGAGGAAGGAAAAACAAATATGAACCTTCAGATCTGGAAAGGCCAGAAAACAATGGATCCAAGCGGCTGGTTGTATAACGCGCATTAGTGTTTTAACGTTTACAGTTGTTAAATATCTTATTATTCTTTGCCCTTGCTTAAGATCTTAGTAATTTAGATACACAATGCAAAACTTTAAAACCGTAAAATATATTTTTCTTTTTCTTACCGCATTTCTTTTCTTATCTTTTACTCCCGAAGATAAATATGTTCGTCAGGCACTGCGACAATTAGAAAAAGGTAATTTAAGAGAGGCTAAATCTCTTTACTTAAAAGCTATCGAAAAAAATCCCGATCATTTTAAAGCTAACGTGGGTATTGGATTATTATTTTCTGAGTTGCTCGATAATTATAGCAGCGCATTACCTTATCTTGAAAAAGCCTATAAAATTACGCAGAAGGACACGTTGATACAATTGATGTACTCACTCGCAAAATGTTATCAGCACAACGGCCAATACGAAAAAGCAATTGGTTTCTTTGATCGTCTTAACGGTTATGAAGATCTGGAAGAGGAGTTTGATTTTTCGAAAGATGTAAAAAAAAGAAAAGAAGATTGTCAGTATGCCATTGCGCATAGTTCTTATACACCACCAAGCGGTTGGTATATTGTTAATGCAGGAAAAACAATTAATACAGATATGCCGGAATATGTTCCGGTATTAACGCCGCAAAACGAGTTGATATTTACATCAAGAAGACAAGATGATAAAAAAGAAAATTTAAGTTATTTAGATGGAAAATATTTTGAGAGCATGTATATTTCAAAGATCGAGAATGGAAGTTTTAATGCTCCAAGACGCTATACGCTTCCCGATCAATTAATGAGATCGCATTATTTAAAAAAACACGAGTCTGTTGTTTCTATGAGTCCGGATGGAAAAACACTTTTCACCTTTCGCGACAATAAGATCTATGAGATAAACATGGACGAACGCGCCTCGAAAAAACCAAAAAAATTATTAAAAACAATTAATTTCGATTTTTACCAGGACCATGCTTTTGTAACAAAAGACGGCACAACACTTTATTTTACCAGCGAGGCCGACGGCGGAATTGGTGGCATAGATATTTACAGTGCAACAAAAATTAAAGAAGGCGAATGGAGCAAACCCGTAAATATTGGCGCGCCTATAAATACAGAATTTGATGAAGATGCGCCTTTTATTTCTGATGATGGCAAGACCATGTATTTTGCAAGTAAAGGACACGAAGGTTATGGTAATTTTGATATTTACAAAAGCGAATTAGTTGATGGTAAATGGACAAAGCCTGAAAATCTTGGCCAGCCAATAAATTCATCGGGACATGATATTTTTATGGTGAAGGATAGTAAACAAACCGTTGGATACTTTTCTTCATCGCGTAATGGTGGGTATGGCGATATGGATATTTATAAAATAAATTATCTTGATAATCTGAACAAAGAATGCCCTGCAGAAAAAACAACTTTATTCTCACTAAACATTAATGATGCGGAACCTTATGATCTTAAGAACAAGGTTGAAGTAAAGGTCCCCGAAAATTATAAAGTACTTTCGTTTTCGTGGAAAGTTAATGACCTAAATATTGACAACCCAGGCGCGACCTTTGATTATGATTATAAACAACAAGGCAATTATACTGTATCATCAAAAGTTATTGCTTATTGCGACACCTGTTTATCGCTCATAGTTGCCTGCAACAGTATTGAAAATAGATTTGACAAACTAAAATTAAACGTTGATACAACAACTGCAACTATAATTAAATCAAGCGTTGTTACACCGGTTGACCTCAGCAAAATAAAAGGTGAATTAAGTAACGAACAATTGGCGGCAATTGGTTTTAACACCGCTCCTATTCTTTTTGATTTTGACAAAAGTAGTTTAAGAGAAGACGCAGAAGAGATCTTAAAAACAAATAACGAAGTATTAAAAAAATATTCAAGTCTTAAAGTTGAAATTATAGGTTACACCGATTCAAGGGGAACAGAAGGTCACAACAAAGCGCTTTCTGCTCAACGTGCTAAAACTGTAAAAAATTATCTTGCTAAAGCAAAAGTAAAAAGCTCACAATTAAAATTCACAAAAGGAAAAGGTTCGAGCAATCTTGTTAACGATTGTGATAAAGGTAAAGACTGCGATAATTATATGCACCTTCAAAACAGAAGGGTTGTTTTTAAAGTGTACAATAAATAAAACCAAAAAAGCCGTTCCAAAAAGAACGGCTTTTTTGTTTTAGACCTGTCAGGTTTTTAACCTAACTCAGCATTAAACCTGACGGGTCTTTATAATATTAAGCTTTAAAGAAATCTTCGTAGCTCACTTCTTTTGTTTGAAGTGTACATTTTTCTTTAATAAGATCTAATACCTTTTTGCTGTAAAGATTTTCGAAAATACGTTGTGCTTCTTTTTCTTTACTTAAAATATCTTTTGATATCTTTTCCAAGTCTTCTTCTGTAGCCGCTTGTCCGTAACGAGCATATTCGCTTTTAATAAATGCTTTTGCTTCTTCTTTAGCTTCATCGGCATTTACTTTAATTTCGTTATCCTTAATGATCTTGTTCTCTATTAATTTCCATTTCATAGATTTAGAATAGTTTGGATAATCTTTTTCTAATTCTTCTTGAGTAATTGGTTTTTCGTTTGCCATCATTAACCAACGTTTTAAGAAAGAATCCGGTAATTGAATATTACTTTTTTCTACCAAATTATTCTCAACTTCTGTTCTTAAGAATTTCTCGGCGTCCGCGTTAAACATCAAACCTAATTCTTCACGAATTTTATTTTTGAATTCTTCTTCGGTGGTAACTTTTCCTTCGCCATAAACTTTATCAAATAATTCCTGGTTAAGTTCAGCGTCCTCTAAACGCGCAATGTTTTTTACAATTAATTGTAAATTACAATCAATGGTTTCGGCCAATTCTTTATCAATGCCTAACGACACGCTTTTATCTAAAGCATTATCGTATAGGGCGTTTACATTTAAAACTAATTTATCTTCTTTTTTAACGCCTAATATTTTTGCTTTCGCGTCTTCGTTCTTTAAACGCTCGTAGCTAATACTTGTGCTTTTATAAATTCCGCCTGCTTTAATGTTCCCGCTCTCATCTAATTCATTAATATCAACAAACACAACATCTTTTTCGCCTGCAACTTCGGGGTTCAATGGTTTGCCAAAATTACGTTTAACATCCTTCACATATTTTTCAACCAACTCATCATCTATCTTAACTGTTTTGTAAGTGAAAGTATGTTTATCGTTAAGGTCAATATTGAATTTTGGCGCTAAACCAACTTGGTAAATAAATTCAAAATCTTTTTGATTTTCAAAATCAACTTTTTCCTGTTCTTTTGGTAATGGATTACCTAAGATCTCGATATTGTTTTCCTGGATATAATTGTAAATAGTTGAATCTAATAATTTATTTAACTCATCCACTAAGATCTGAGTGCCATATTGTTTTTTTACTAAACCAACCGGTACTTTACCCGGCCTGAAACCCGGCATAGAAATTTGCTTTTGCGCTTTTTTTAAAGCATCTGTTACTTTTACTTCGTAGTCAGCTGGTGTTACAGAAATTGAGATCTCTGCATTCAAACTATCAATATCCTTCTTAATAATGTTCATTCTTCTAAAATTTTGGACTGCGAAAATAGGGATTTTTCTTTGTTTTTCATAGAAAAATGGCTCAAAAAAAGCTTGAAAAACAGGCAATTAACTAAAAATAAGAGAAAACTGGGCTTTAAACTCTGAGTTTGCGGCCAATTGAATGATCCCGTTCTTTTTAGATAATTCGTTAATTGAATTTTCATGATCAGCAATTCCATACCAGGGCTCAAGACAAACAAATTGGTGATTACCTTTTTTGGCCCAGATGCCAAAATATGGCCAGTCTTTACATTGAAGCGTAATTTTATGTTTTGATACAGACGAGCAAAGACTAACCGAATTAATTTGATTGCCTTCAAAAACCAGAGCGTCGTTATCGAACAATTTTTTCGTGAGGAATAGTTTTTGGTCATTCAATTTTAAAACAGTTTTTGCATCAGTTCGTAAACCGTTATTTAATTGGGTTTTAGAAAAAGAACCTGTTTCAAATTCTAAATAATAGTCTTCAAATTTTTCGGTTGGCAACAATGGACAGTTAAACCCCGGATGAGCTCCGACAGAAAAATAAATTATTTCGCCTGAAGGATTAATTACTTTGTAATTTGTTTCTAACGTATTATCAATTACTAAATAACTTATATGAAATGTAAAGTCAAAAGGGAATTTTGCTTTTGTTTCGCTATTTGCTATTAATTGAAATGTACAGGCGTTTTCTTTTTTTTCTGTCAACTCAAATTCACAGTCACGGGCAAAACCATGTTGAGGCAACCCATACCTTATTTCTTCATGAATAAAAAAATTATCTTTTAGTTTTCCTACTATCGGAAAAAGAACAGGCGCGTTTCGGGCCCACACTTCTTTATCGGCTTGCCAGATAAATTCAACCTCAGAGTTGTTTTTAACAGAACAGACCTCGGCGCCAAAAGAATTGATCTTAACTGTAAGTAAATTTGATCTTATCTCTGCTTGCATAACAGGTCTTATAAAAAGAGGATGCCTTTTATTTTAGAAGCTTTTTTGTAAACTTCCATTATCTCATCTACATTAACAACAACCTGCATGCCGGTAATACTGGTATACTTACCGTTTCCACTTTCTTTGGTGTGAATATCTGTTTCGGGATCAAAAAGGTTTTCTACTAAGGCAATAGACCTGTTCTCGCTGGGAACAATAAATTTATACATATACACACTTGGAAATGTTGTGGTATCGAGAATTTTTTCTTTGAATTTTTGAAGTTCTTCCTCTGTCATGCGTGATCAAAAAAATGATTGTAAATAAGTACCACTCCAAAAATAATTAATAAGCTGCCGGTAATTATATTTACCGCACGCATTGTTTTTGGGGTAAGAATCTGTTTTAATTTATTTGCAGCCGAAACTTTTCCTAATTCTACCAAAAGCACAAGCCCCAGCGTAATGCTAAAATAAACGATCATGTTTATAATAGAATAATATAACGTTTTACTAACTGCCGTAACGTTTCCCAACCAAAGTAACCACACCGCTGGATTTAAGCTGTTAAGAAAAAAGCCTTTAAAGATCATTACCCTGGCAGAGGGTACTTTAATTTCGATCGTATTATCGTTACGGTTCTCAACGGGTTCTCTAAAATGCAGGGCGCCAAAAACAATTAAAATTATACCGGCCACAATACCCATAAAACGCTGACTTTTTTCGTCCTGTATAAAATTAGTAGCTCCATAGTGCACTAAAAAAATGATGAGGATACAAACTAAAAAATCGCTTAGCACAACCCCAATCGCTAAGAGCGACCCTGGTTTATAACCATGACGGATGCCTGTGTTTATTAATGCAAAAAAAGCCGGCCCAAAAGAAAAGGTAAGTAACAGAACAATAATGAAGGTTTGATATATAAGGCTTAGTATCAAAAAAATTATTTTTTATAGGTTTCTAAAAAGGCCAGCCACTCGTTTAATTGTTTGCCTTTTAAAACCCGCGGAAATTTACTCTGGCCTCCCAATTTATTTTTACTCGCTAAAAAATCTATAAAAGCCTGGTTGGGTAATAATGTAATAAGCACTTCGTTCAAAGCGTGATTACGTTCGGTAGCGTAATCATCATTTAATTGTTTTAAATAACCATCTATTTTTTCTACCACTACTTTTTGATCAACTGCTTTATCAACGCCAACATACCAGTGATGAGCAAATAAGCCTTTGTTTGGTTTACCAACAACACAGTACTCATTAATATTCAGATCAAGATCTTTTGCGGTTAGTTTAATTGCCTTGTTCATATTATCCACACTTAAGTGCTCGCCACACAAACTCAAAAAATGTTTTGTTCTTCCGGTTACAATAATTTCGCAACGCTTAAGATCTGTAAACTTTATAGTGTCGCCAATTAAATAACGCCAGGCGCCGGCGCAATTTGTTATCAACAAAGCATATTCCTGGTTTAGTTTTACTTCTGTAATATCAATTGCTTTTGCGTTTGGTTTTACGTTGCCATCTCCATCAAAATTTTCTTCATTAAAAGGAATGAACTCAAAGAACATAGAATTGTCGGTTAACAATTTCATTGCTTGTTGTTCGTTAGGTCTTTCCTGGTAGGCTATAAAACCTTCAGAGGCCATATAGGTATCAAGATAAATTAATTTTTTTGCGCAGAGAGCGTTAATGCTGTTCTTATAAGGTTGTACCGAAACGCCGCCGTGCACGAACACCGCCAGGTTAGGCCACACATCGTGGATGGTTTTTACATTATAATGTTTTATAATACGTTCAAATAAAATTTGGATCCATGCGGGCACACCGCAAATAAATCCAACATTCCATTTTTTTGCGTTCAACACAAGATCTTCTAATTTTTTTTCCCAATTGGTTTGAGAGCGTATCTCCGGCCCGGGCAATGTAAAATTCTGAAACCAGCGCGGTTGGGTACCTGTAGTTATGCCGCTTAAGTCGCCGCTAAAAAAAGTTCCGTTATAATTTAAATTCGTACTACCGCCAACAAACAAAGCTTCTGTTTCATATTGTTCTTTCGAAAAATCGAAATGTTTGGTTGAAAGTATTTGTTTTAAAGTGCCTTTTTGAATTGCCTTTATCATATCTTTTGTAACCGGAATATGTTTACTTGCCGATTCGGATGTGCCCGAGCTTAATGCAAAATAATTTATTTTTCCCGGCCAACAAACATCTTTCTCGCCCTGCAATGCGCGATACCACCATAATTCGAAAATAGACTGATAATCATAGATCGGGACTTTATTCTTAAATGCTTCGATAGGATCTTCACTTAAAAGGATCTCGCTAAAATCATATTGCGCTCCAAAAGAAGTAAATTGTGCTTTGCTTAAAAGTTTATTAAGTTGTTTTATTTGTTGCTTATAAACATTCTTCCTTGCAGGAATTCTTCCCCTGATGGTAATTGCTTGTTTTATGATTGAGCCCAGTATGGCCATTTTGTTTTTTGATTAAAGATTAAAGATTTAGGATAAAAGATTTTAGTCTTTCATCCTTTGTCATTTATCATAGATCCTTATTTGAGGTATCTAAAGTCCTGGTTATTCTTAATTGCTTTTACACTGTGGTAAATTAATTTTATTACTTCTTCCACATCTTGTTTGTTTACACTTTCAACAGTAGTGTGCATATATCGCAATGGCAATGAAATTAATGCAGAAGCTATTCCGTCTGTTGCATAAGCAAAAGCATCGGTGTCTGTTCCTGTTGCTCTTGATGCAGCAAGGCGTTGAAAAGGGATCTTATTTTTCTTAGCCGCATCTACAATTAGTTTTAATAAATTATTTTGTACTGCAGGGGCATAACTTAATACAGGGCCTGCACCACAAGAAAGATCGCCGCTTACAATTTTACTCATCATTGGCGTTTGTGTATCGTGACAAACATCGGTAACAATAGCAACATTTGGATTTATTTTACGCGCTATCATAGTTGCACCATTTAAACCAACTTCTTCCTGCACTGCATTTACAATATATAAACCAAAAGGTAATTTATCTTTATTCTCTTTCAATAAACGTGCCACCTCAGCTATCATAAAACCACCGATCCTGTTATCCAAAGCGCGGCCAACATAATAGCGGTCGTTTAACTCCATCAACTCATCTTCGTAAGTAATTACACAACCCACATGCACGCCAAGCGCTTCAACTTCTTTATCTGATTTACAACCAAGATCTAAAAATATATTCTTTAAGCTTGGGCTTTCTTCTTTAGCTGCATCACGCACGTGAATGGCCGGCCAGCCAAAAACTGCTTTTACAATGCCTTTATCGGTATGAATATTAACACGCATTGATGGTGCTATTTGGTGATCGCTGCCGCCATTACGTTTTAAATAAATAAAACCATCTTTGGTAACATAACTCACAAACCAACTTATCTCATCAGCGTGAGCTTCAATAACAACTTTGTATTCTGCTTTTGGGTTAATTACACCAACAACTGTTCCGTAGGTATCTACAAAATAATCGTCTATATAGGGTTTTAGATAGTTTAGCCAGATCTTTTGTCCCGAACTTTCGAAGCCGGTTGGAGAAGCGTTGTTTAAGTATTCGTATAAAAATTCGGTGGATCTTTTGTTTAGTATCGATTTAGTCTTAGCCATATTTAATAATTAAAGAAACTTAAAGCTACTAATTTTTACGAATAATTACTACCAATCTTTACGAATAATACGAATTGATACAAATCCGAACAAACAAAACCCAAGCTAGAAATTACTTCGCGTTTTTGGTCTTTTCTTTTTGCCAGGTTTTATATTCATCCTGTTGCTGCGGCCTGAAGGCCGGGATCCTACGCAATGGTTCACAAGGTTTTAGCGTAGCGTAACAATCTGCGGGCAATTGTTGGTAGAGTTTTGTGCCTTTGGTTTTCCAGGCTATCATATCATCACTTACCTCTTTTACTGGCTTTGCAGGGTTACCCACCACAACTTGTCGTTTTTCAATAATGGTGTCGGCGGCAACAAAAGATAGTGCGCCTATTATGCATTCGTCGCCAACAACAACATTATCCATAATAACAGAGTTCATACCCACTAAAACGTTTTTACCAATAGTTGCACCATGAATAATTGCACCATGGCCAATATGCGCACTTTCCTTTAATAATACTGTTGTGCCCGGGAACATGTGAATGGTGCAATTCTCCTGCACATTACAACCGTCCTCAATAATAATTTGTCCCCAATCGCCACGTATTGCGGCACCCGGACCAACATATACATCTTTTCCTATAATTACATTTCCGGTAACTGTTGCGTTTGGATGTATGAACGCACTTTTATCTATAACCGGTTTGTATCCATTAAATTCAAATATATTAGCCATGCAGGTGTGTTTTTTGTAAAATTAAATTTTTTAATCTACTTCTTTTAATGTTTGTTGTATGAATAATTTTATATTAAGCCAACAAGCCATTTTCGACAAAAATTAAATGTAATATACCAAAAAAAACCCTCTGTAGATATAATTTTTTGATTAATAAGTAATTAGAAAAAAGACTATCTTTAATCCCTATTTTAAAATTTAATATGTTTTCGATGGATAAGGTTCGTCAAAGAACCGTTTACTCTTTTTTATTTTTTTTTAGCGCCTGGTTTTTTACCAGCGCTCAAGAAAGTAATAAAGATGAGTTAGTTTCGGGCTACATAAAAGTTTTAACTACACTCTGGGAAAGATCTAACACAAAAACATTTGATAATTATATCGTTGATTCAACTTTAAGTATAAAGTCAGAGCCCTTTAAAATAATAAGCGATTCAAATAGTCAGCAACATCAAAAAGAACAATTGCTTCGCCTTAATAAACTACAACAGGCAATTAATAAAAAAGATGTTGGATTAAAATACACTTTAAATTACCAGGAAAATTTTAATTCGCCTGTAGCCGATCCGGTGGAAATAGTTGTGTTTAAGCGTCGGGCGGTAACGGGTATTGACTGGGATATTTTAAAAGGCGGCATTTTTGACAACCGCACAAAAAATAAAATATTAAAACTAGAGTACGAAGCATTAGAAAAAAAACAATACACAACCAGCTTGCTTGCCTTCCAGGCAAAAAATACCGAACAGCTTATTCGTCACTTTAACGCGAAAAAAATAGACATTCTTGATTCGCGCAAAAAACTAAATAACGAACAAACAGTAACGGTAGAAAAACTCTGGTCTATTAAACACATTACAAAAGATGATTATTTAAAGGCCATTCAAAACACAACCGATATTAATGCGCAGTATAATGTTTACAGAAATTATAATGAGGCGGAATTAAAGAACAGGGAAAAATTTGATTTCGATCTTCCTATTTTAGATATTGAACTTGCCAAACTTTTTCAAAGCGCCGATGTTATCTCAACTGATACTTCTATACTTGGACCAAACAGTGAGATAGCAAAACTAAAATCATTATATATAAATGAAGTTAGTTTTAGTACTTATGCCCGGTACAGTTATTATGATGTGTATAACAGTGTTCAACCTAACAGAACGTTTATGTCGGTAGGTATGAACCTTGCTGTGCCATTAACCTTCAATCAAAAACAGAAAAAAGAATATTACATGTTGCAAAGGCAAATTGCAGATGATAAAGATGAAGTGATCAATCACGACATTCAAATAAATCTTTTAAACTATTACTACGAATACCAATACAAATTAAAACAATTTAAAAACCTTTACCATAAACGCTTGGTGTTTTTAGAATTGTTGCGTACCGAACGGGTTAAGCACGACCTCAACGATATGGAGTTCAATCCAAACACGGCTTTATTTATTTTAGATGATTATTGGAGCAACGCTATAGAGTTGTTAGATCTTAAACAGGATATGTACAAAATATTGTTAACCCTAAAAACAAAATTGCCCAACGTTAATTTAACTGAATATACAAAACCTTTAAACTTAAACAATCTAAACATTGCCTCATCAAACCCACCGTTCAAAGCCGTTTATGTTTGGAGCGACGCATTTAAAAATCATTCGCAAACTGTAATTAATGAATATTGTAAAGTAAACGAATTTAACCCAATCCTTATTTCTTACAACACCAATAAAATTTATATGCAGGATGTTTCAGAGTTTATCTCTAAGAATTATGCTTCCAACATTCATTTGATGCTTGGCAGCAACAAACTTTTAAAAACGGGGCTTACGGGTTATTTGGATACTTTAAAGAACAACATAAAACTTTCTTTTGTAAAAGGCATTCACCTCGATCTTGAGCCCCATACAATGCCCGGTTTTAAAGAGAACAAAGAAGCTTCTTTTGAGAATTATATTGCCGTAGTTAAACAAGCCAAAAAATTTGCCGATGACAATAAATTAGAATTGTCTGTTTCTATTCCGTTATCTTATCCTGAAAATGTATTGGAAGAAATAAATAAGAATTGCAACACGGTTTATTTAATGGCTTACGAAAACGTTGATCCGGATTTTATCATTAAAAAATCTGCGGAAGAAAAAGCTATTCTAAAAACAAAATGTGTTTTAGCGTTGCGCACAAAAGATTTTGATAACAGAACCGATATGGACCAGCAATTTAAAAAACTGGGTTTTGAAAAAACGGCTTACCACGATCTTGATGATCTTATAAAATTTGACAATACAAGTATTAACGTGAAAGACGATAATAAAAAAGGAAAATGAAAAGTGTAAACTTTCAAAGAAACAAAGCCTTAATAAGGGTTGTTAATGAACAAAAAATAAAAAAACAACGCAACTGGGACAGGATCATGTACCTTGGTTTGCTCGGTTTTTTCCTGATCTTTGTTATCTATTATTTTGCTACAAAATATTTATTCATTCACGCATACGGGCATGTTATAATTGAGAGCACGCGCATACGTCTCACAGATGATGCCCGCATAATTGAATTTTATGTGAACGAGGGTGACCGAATAAAACAGAACGATACACTTTTTTCTTATGCTTTAGATAGAGATGATGACATAAGCGGCAACTCTTCTTATGCACAATCGGTTAATATTGGTTCTATTATGGGCGGCTCGCGCGATGATTGGTGGGTAAAAGAAATTTACGCATTAAAGAAAAAAATTGCGCTTAACAATATTGATATGTCAGAGAACGATAATTTAGTTTCAGGTTACAAAAAAGAAATTAAACGCGTATCTAACGAAGTTATTTTAGATGTGTTGCCAAAATCGCGTTTAGAATTTCTTCAAAACGAAATTATTACCTTAAATACAGAAAATAAAAAGCTGGATAAAGAGAACAGGGAGTTAAACTCGTTGATGAAAACGCTTGGTCCTTCTAAAAACCAAAAAAGCATTAACGGCGTAAACGTACGTTCACGAAAAGGAAATGGCGTGGGAGATAAAGAGGGTGTGCGTAAATTAGATTTTAGCGAAGAACTACTAACGCAGGCAAAATATTTTAGATCGCCCATGAACGGTATTGCTACCCGAATTTATATACACGGATACGAAACAGCCTTAAAAAGCGAAGAGATAATGGCTTTACACGAGGCACACCCCGCTTACATTAAAGCCTATTTTGAACAAGAAGATCTTCGCTATTTTAAAGAAGGCGATCTTTTCTCGATCGAATTTCCAGACGGTACTGTAAGTAAAGGCATCTTAAGACGTTTTTATATTGCTACTTATACATTACCAGAAGAGTTCCAGAAAAAATATGAACCAACAACGCGAAGTATTGCTGCCGACATTTACCCATTAGATACTTTAGAAATTAAAAAATGGAAAACGTTCTATAAAATGAGTGTAGACATTTCTAAATTAAAACTTTAACCAACGATGGACACGTTAGTAAAAAATAAATTTGAGTTTAACGACAACGTATTAAATTTTTCTAATAAATCATTTTATTATTTAGAGAGCTTTAGCACGATGAAGATCGATACACTCAACAAATACGACGCCATTATTTTAGACGCACGTGATGTTGAGTTTGCCAGGATCATCCTAAAAAAATTCAGGAGCTCTTCGAACATAGAATTTTATTTAAAACCCATTTTTCTAATTAACTCCAAAGCCAACGAAGACCCGCTATTAAAAGAATTAATTGATGGCATTATTGTTTCCTTCGATCAAATTCCTGAAACAATAAACGATATTAACCAGATAAGCATTAAGATCGCGCAATTAGAAAGTTCTTCCTCTACCTCGTTTGAAGTGCAATTATTTAAAAAGGTATTAAATTTTATGTTCACGCGTGAAACAAATACCTTTACGCCCTACCCCGATATTCTTTCCTCTATCGGTTATTGTTACCCTACTATATCTGTGAACTTTGAGACCTTTGAAGAAGCAAAAGTTTTAGAGTTGTTAGAGTGGGCCGAAAAAGAAAATTTGATCTGGCCCGATTTTTTAGACCGCGTTTATTTATGCAGCAACTGCAAGAATGGACATTTATCTTACAGGGAAATTTGTCCTAACTGCGATTCGGCCAACATGCGCTCAGAAGACCTTGTGCATCATTTCCCTTGTGGTTACATTGGTGCTATTAGCGATTTTAAAAATAATGTAGATACGGTTTTAAATTGTCCAAAATGTGCAAAGAATCTCCGCCATATTGGTGTCGATTATGATAAACCTTCTATTATTAACCATTGCCAGAATTGCAACGAGGTTTTCCAGGATTATTTGGTGAAAGCAAAATGTGCACACTGTAAAACAGATACAGATGTACAATTCTTGCTTTCAAAAAATATAAACGTTTATAAATTAACTAAAAAAGGAAGAACTGCTGCTGTTGGTGGAATTTCAGCTTCTGATTTTTCTTTAAGCAACGAGGTATTTGGTACGGTTAATTTAAAAACCTTTGCTACCATGATGCATTACGAGCAGGAACGCATAAAAAGCAATCCTGCATTAAGCGCAAACATTGTAATTATTTATATTGAGAATATTTTTGACCTCTACCGTAAAATTGGAAAATCGAAAGAGCGGGAGTTGTTAGCAGAATTCGTAAACATTGTAAGAGATAATATTACTCCTGCAGACTTTATTTGCATTAACAACCCATCTGTATTAAGTGTTTGTATAAATGATGCCACTTTACAAAATGCGCAAATAATGGTAATGAAAATTACCGATAAGCTTGAAGAATTAGTTTATAATAATTTTGACCGCTTTGCTTTAAATGTATTCACGCAAACTGTTGAGTTAAGTAAAGAACAATCTTTTGATAAACAGCTTCACATACTTATTAAAGAAATAGTTGAGAAGGGATGATAGACGCGTTTGATGAATTTTTAAATTACATTACCACTGTTGGTCCGTTAAAACTATTGCGAATCTTTTGGTTCTTTGTGTTTTTTGAATTTGCGCGTTTTTTTATTTTTGAATTAGCCGTTGTTATCGTCTGGAAATTAAGAGAGCCTGTTCGTAAAAAATTGTATGCAAACGCACGCAGAAGGTTGTTCATCGAGAGGCCGCTGGTATCTATAATTGTACCGGGCAAAAATGAAGGACTTCATATTTACAAATTAGCCAACTCGCTTAAAGAACAAACCTATAAAAATTTTGAATTTATTGTTATTGACGATGGGTCGGATGATGATACCGAACGTATTTGTAAAAGTTTACAAAAGAATGGTTTCATTGATCTGTTCCTGCGTAACGAAGTGCGTGGTGGAAAAGCTTCTGCTGCAAATTTAGGTTACCGTTTTTCGAAAGGAAAAATTATTGTGCATTTAGATGCCGATTGCAGTTACGATAACGATGCGCTTGAAAAAATTATTATTCCTTTTTATTTAGACGATAATGTTGGTTCGGTAGGTGGAAATATTTTAGTAAGAAATTACAGGGAAAATTTATGCACCACTTTACAGGCTATTGAATATTCGGATACCATTTCTGTTGGAAGAATCACTTCAAGTGCGTTAGGCATTTACCGCGTAGTGTCGGGCGCCTTTGGTGCCTTTAAACGCGAAGCTTTGGATCGTGTTGGAGGTTGGGATATTGGCCCCGGATTAGATGGCGACATTACCGTTAAGCTAAGAAAGTTAGGATACAGAATTGTTTTTGAACCCGAAGCAATTTGTCAAACAAGCGTACCAAACACATTTAAAAAATTAGTAAAACAACGTTTGCGTTGGGATAAATCCATCATTCGTTTCAGGGTAAGAAAACACCGCGATGTGTTTTATCCGAATGCTACTTTTAGTTTTTCTAATTTTGTTTCGAGCGCAGAGAATATTACTTACAATTTATTATTGAATATAAAATGGTGGTTGTATTTGGTAGACATGGTTATGAATTATACATCTTTGTTATGGTTCATTTTTCCTTTTAATATTTTATTATACACCATAAATAATTTTTTAAAGTTCCTTGTTTTCTCTTTATTTAGAACAAGGAAGAACGCGCCCGTTATTTATTTTGTGCCTTATTTACCTTGCATGGTTATTTATTTTGGTTACTATTTACGTTTGGTAAGATCGGTAGCCTATGTACAGGAATTCTTCTTTAAACGTTCTTATAAAGATGCCTGGAACCCACCTAAATCTTCGAGTCACGCAAAAGAATTAGGTATTTAAAGTAATTTTTCTCTTGGTTCGACTCTAAGTACCTGTGTTACGTGCGGTTAAACTATCTCCGCCTTACTAGTACCATTATATTGTATCACCAAATTGTGTTCTTCTTTTTTAATTTTATTCTCGCTTGAGAAAGTTGTGTAATTAAAATTCAATGGTAAAATAACGTAACGGTATTTGTGGTGGTTTAATTTGCGTTGTTCTATCAGCTTAAATTTATCGCTGTGGTTTATTTCTTCTAAAAATAATTCTTTTGGTTTTACTTTAAAGTGTAAATAATAATCTACCGCAATTAATTGTTTTATTACAGGGTCGTTATTGTATTCTTTATCTACAAAAGCAGTAATAATATCAAACACATCTGTTAACGAATATTTATGATAATCGCGCTGCGTGCCAAAATAAATACCAAGGCCTAATAAAAAATCAAAGATGCTATAATGTGTTGCTACGTATTTTAATGTGTTAACTGCTTTTTTGCCGTTCCAATAAATTTCTAAAGCGTGCTCCAGTTTTACAATATCCGCTAGTTGTTGTTTGCTTAAATAATTGCTTTCTATAATTTGGTAAGGCGGCATTGGATCAAATACAAAACCATGCTCTTTATATTTATCTCTTACCGGCGTGCCTTTTAAGAATTTTAAAAACCCCAGTTGCATTTCCGGGGCAAACAATTTAAACACTTCTTCTATACTGTATTTAATGTCGCTCCATTCATCTAATGCTAACCCAACAATTAGATCTAAGTGCATTTCTATCTTATAATCCAGCTGCTGAATAATGCTTTTTGTTTTTTCGAAACTTTGCTTGCGACTAACTTGTAAATTTGCTTTCTGGTTTACGGTTTGTATGCCTATCTCAAAACGGAATAATCCTTTAGGAACAAACTCGTGAATGAATTTTATAATATCTGGGTGTAAAATATCTGCTGTAATTTCAAATTGAAAAACGTTTTGCGGACGATGGTTCTCTAAAATAAATTTAAAGATATCGATCGTAAAATCGCGCTTAATATTAAAGGTACGATCTAAGAACTTTACAACTTTGCCGTGTTGCATCATAAATAATAGGGTTGCTTTAATACTTGCGTTTGGCAAATAGCGTACTTTATTATCAAGGCTCGCTAAACAGAACTCACATTTATAAGGACAGCCACGCGATGTTTCTATATACAATACTTTATTTGATAAACTTTCTACATCATCAAATTGGTAAGGCATGCTGTTCTCAAAATTCTTAAGATCGAACATTGGGGCCTGCGGACTAACCACAACTTTTCCATCAACCTTTCTTACAAGGCTTGGCACATGATCAACGTTTGGAAAGGAAGTTATAAATTCTTTAAAGGGTGTTTCGCCCTCGCCTATTATTATATAGTCTACTTCGTCTAACGCAATTACATCGTTATACTCGTAACTTACTTCGGGACCACCCAATAAAATTTTTGTGTTGGGGTTAAAAGCTTTTATTTTTTTTATTACTTCTAATGTTTGCGTAATGTTCCATATATAACAGCTAAAGGCTACTATATCAAACTCAGCACATTCTTTAGCAACATCCTCTTTAGGTTCTTTAATGGTAAATTCTTTCCATTCAAGTCCTTTATGCGCATGATTTAACTCATACAATAACCTAATTGCAAGATTTGTATGAATGTATTTGGCGTTAAGCGTAGTAAGTAAAATGCGCATCTATAGGCAAAGATACGATTTTAGGATATCTAAAATAACTAAACGCTTAATTGTAGAAAATTATCGTTTTTGTGCCAGGTAGGCTATAATTTCTGTATTCCTTTGATAGCAAAGCATTCAAAGGAGTTTTTTGAGTTTAAATGCATCATTCATCTACAAAAACTTTCAAAATCTTACATCTGTAGTTTTGTTTTTGCCATTTGATTTTAAGGCGCTTACGCCCTGCCTACCTTTACACTATCGAACCAAATAAAAAATACATTATGAAAAAAAACATTTACACTATTGTGCTAAACGGTCTACTGCTTATCCCAACTTTAAACTATAGCCAAACAACTTCAAAAGGGTTTGCGATAAGTTTTAATTCATATTTTTCAAAAGGAGAAGGGCCCGCTTATTTTACCCCAATAAATGCGCACACAGATACATACACCATCAATTTATTAGGAACGCATAAGTCTTTAAATAATGGCCTAACCGGTGTTTCAGACACAAAAGAAAAAAATAACCATTTTAAAGATCTTTCGGTTGCTTCAATAAATTCTGACAAATCATTAAGTGTAATGTTTTTTAACTTCAATGATTTTGGCCTGAAAAAAATTACTACAACTGAGTTAGATCATATTGCAACCGCTTTAAAAGAGTCACCACACACGCAACTGGAAATTTCGGGACATGGAGACAATGTTGGCTCAGAAAAATATAATTACGAATTAGCACAAAAAAGAATTGACGCTATTTTAAGTTACTTAAAAAAAATTCCAGCGTTTGATGAAAAGCGTATTGTAGTGAAAAATTATGGTGAAACAATACCGCTTGCCGGTAACGAAACAGAAAACGGCCGCGCGTTAAACCGCAGGGTAGAAATAGCCATTAAAACAAAAATTTTGGTAACAACTAAATAAATTTGGTGTATAAGGTGGAAAGCCGGTTTGTTAATTAACAGCCGGCTTTTTTTATTTAAATAAGAAGGATTGTTTTGTACTTATATTTTTACTCCAATAATACAAACGTCGTCAACCTGCTCTAACTGACCTCTCCAGTTCTCAAAAGCATCTTGTAATTTTTGCTTTTGTTTATCCATAGGGTCATCAACGTTAGCAAGTAAAAATTCGCCCAGTTGTTTGTATTTGAATTTTTTTCCTTTTGCGCCACCAAACTGATCGGCAAAACCGTCAGTAAAAGTGTATACGATATCTCCTTTTTGAAGATCTATTTTTTGAAGTGTAAAAGGCTTGGTCTCATCGTGATATTTACCAACCGGCATTTTATCCGGTTTGTATTCAATAATTTTTTTGTCGCGCACTAACCAAAGTGGATTATTTGCAGCAGCAAATTCTAACACCATATTTTTAAAATCGTATGCACAAAGCACACAATCCATACCATCTTTACTCTCTTCTTCGCTGCCCTCTGGGTTTAGCGAGGCAATAATACCTTTACGCATATTATCAAGGATCTCGTTTGGATGGATAAGATTTTTTTCGATAATAGATTCGTTAAGGCGGGAAATACCCACCATGCTCATTAAGGCGCCCGGAACACCGTGTCCCGTACAGTCTGCAGTACATAGATAAAAAATCTCGTTTTGGCTGCCGGCGGGTTTATGCGATTGTGCATAATAAAAATCTCCGCTTACAATATCCTTTGGTTTGTATAGGATAAAAAAGTTTTTTGTTTCAGTTGCTGTTTCCATGATTCTAAATTAAGGTTTTTTATTTAATTGTAACAAATTTCTTTCAATATATTTTTGGGTTGGTAATAGTGACTGCTGGATGCTTTTGGCGTAATGGATACTTACCAAAATGCCCTTATTTTTCTCTGCACTAAGCCCTTTTTGTTGCCCAGTTTCTTTATTTTTTAACTCAATAACTTGTTTTTGTTTGCGGGTAATTTGCAGCGATCTAAAAATAAACAAACCAAATATAAACCAGAAATACCAGTAACGCCAAATTGTTAAGAATGCCGTGCGCAATTCAAACAAAACAACATACTACAAATTATAGCAACAAATAGCTACTTTGTATAGTAATTTTACGGCATGCAACGGCAAATAGCGCATTTAGATCTGGATAGTTTTTTTGTGTCGGTAGAGCGCCTCAACAACAGTGCTTATATAGGCAAGCCGCTTATTATTGGTGGCGGCAGTAATCGCGGCGTTATCTCGTCCTGCAGCTATGAAGCGCGCAAATACGGTTTAAGATCGGCCATGCCCATTAAGCAGGCAAAAATGCTTTGTCCGGAAAGTGTAGGAATATATATTAGCCCGGACATGGATTCGTATTCAAAACATTCAAAAATAGTAACTGAAATAATAGAAAATAAATCACCGCTATATGAAAAATCAAGCATCGACGAACACTACATCGACCTTACAGGAATGGACAAGTTTTTTAACTGTCTTAAATGGGTCAAAGAACTCAGACAAACCATTATTAGAGAAAGTGGACTCCCCATCTCGTTTGGTTTATCAGTTAACAAAACAGTTTCAAAAATAGCTACCGATCAAAGTAAGCCTAATGGCGAATTGTATGTGCCGCAGGAAAGTGTGATTCCTTTTTTATCGCCTTTAGCTGTAGGCAAAATTCCTATGGTGGGCGCAAAAACAGAGGAACAACTAAAACAATTAGGCATTACAACCATACAAGGGTTGCGACAAGTGCCGGTAGAATTGTTGCACAAAGTGTTTGGCAAAAGTGGCGTTTCGCTTTGGGAAAAAGCGCATGGTATTGATACCTCGCTTGTAGAACCTTATAGCGAAAGAAAATCCATTAGCAGCGAGATGACCTTTAACAAAGATACCATTGATATTAAAATGCTGGATGAGGTTATTGCAGGTATGGTAGAAGAAGTTTGTTTTCAGTTGCGCAAAGAAGGAAAAGTGGCTGGTTGTGTAGTTATAAAATTGCGTTATTCTAATTTTGATACGCACACTATTCAGCAAAAAATTTCGCTGACAGCTTTTGATCATCAAATTGTTTCTATCGCAAAAGCGCTTTTTAAAAAGCTATATGAAAAGCGCATGTTGATACGTTTAATTGGTGTAAAACTAACCGAGCTTTGCCAGGGCAACCAGCAAATAAATTTGTTTGATAACACCACAAGCCAAATAAGTTTATACCAAACACTTGACAAAATTAAAAAACGTTTTGGCGATAATTCGGTAATGCATTGTCCCGGTTTATTATTGCATCAAAAAGAGAATCCAAAAAATCCTAAGTCTAAAATTTTAATTGCTTAACCTATGCCATGTGGCTTAACTGTCATACATTCTACAGCCTTAAATACGGCACACTATCTGTTGAGCAATTGCTTCAGCTGGCAGCACAACATGGTGCTGGAACTGTTGTCGTTACAGATATAAATAATTCTACCGGCGTTTTAGAAAGTCTTCACCATTGTAAAGAACATAAATTAGACCTTAAGATCCTTGCGGGCATTGAGTTTCGCGGGAAAGAAGAGTTTAATTATTTATATACGGGTATTGCCAGGAACCATCACGGCTTTTCTTTCTTAAATGAGTTTTTGACGGAACATAATTTATCGGGCAAGCCCCTACCCCAACATCCCCCTCAAAGCGAACATGTTTATTGGATCTATCGCTTAAAGAATTTTCCTGTTGATCTAAAAGAGAATGAGTTTGTGGGCGCGGGATTAAATGATATTCTTCGCCTGTATAGATATAAAGGTTTAGAAAATAAATTGGTCTTCTTTCATCCTGTTTCATTTGCAGAAGCAGAACATTTTGAAGTACACAAACACCTTCGTGCTATTTCGCTTAATACACTTATCTCAAAATTAACGCCCGAACAACACGCCTTTAATAATGAATTTTTTATTGATAAGAAAACTTTAGAAAAGCGTTTAGAGGGTTATGAGTTTCTATTAGAGAATGCAGAAAAATTAATTTCTAATTGCAGTTTTGATTTTGAATTTAAGGGCAACAAGAATAAAAAGTTGTTTACTAAATCGGCAGAGGCAGATACCTGGTTATTGAAACGCCTGGCATACTCCGGACTTGAAAAACGATACGGAACAAGTGTTCCAAATGCAAAAGCGCGGGTCGATCATGAGCTAAAAATTATTAATGATATGGGCTTTGCCGCTTACTTTTTAATTACCTGGGATATTGTGCGCTTTAGTATGAGCAAAAACATTTACCATGTTGGAAGAGGTTCGGGCGCAAATAGTGTAGTGGCATATTGTTTAAAAATTACAGATGTAGATCCTATAGAATTAGATCTTTATTTTGAGCGCTTCTTAAATCCCGAACGTTCTGTTCCCCCCGATTTTGATATTGATTATTGTTGGAAAGATCGCGACATAGTATTGGATTATGTATTTGAAAAGTACGATGAAAAACACACCGCCTTGCTTGGCACGGTTACCAATTTTAAAGATAGAAGTATGGTGCGCGAACTGGGTAAGGTTTTTGGTTTACCAAAACAACAAATAGAAACGCTGGTAAATATGCCGGAAGAAAAAGTAGAAGCGGCTCTTAAAAATAAAGAGTTCGATGAGATCTCTACAATGATATTTAAAATTGGCGCAAGCTTACAACACAGTCCTAATTATCGGTCCATTCACGCCGGTGGAATTTTAATTTCCGAATTACCACTCTCTTATTACACGGCTTTAGATCTTCCACCAAAAGGATATCCAACCGTGCAATGGGATATGCATACGGCCGAAGAAGTTGGTTTCGAGAAGTTGGATATTTTATCGCAACGAGGAATAGGACATATTAACGATGCCGTAAAACTTATTCAAAAGAACCAGGGGGTTACACTAGACATTCACGACACAAAAAGATTTAAAGACGATGAGAAAGTAAAAGAGCATTTAAAAAACGGCGATACTATTGGTTGTTTTTATGTAGAAAGTCCTGCAATGAGAGGTTTGCTCCGTAAGCTAAAGTGCGACACTTATATTATGCTTACTGCAGCAAGTTCTATTATCCGACCCGGAGTTGCAAGTAGCGGAATGATGAAAGAATTTATACGGCGCTTTCATGATCAGAAAAATATTCAATACGCACATCCAATTATGGAAGAACAATTGAAAGAGACTTTTGGGGTAATGATCTACCAGGAAGATGTTCTTAAAATTGGTCACCATTATGGCGGATTAAATTTAGCCGAAGCAGATATGTTAAGAAGATTAATGAGCGGCAAGAAAAGGGGAGTGCAACATCTCAAGAACATAAAGGATAAATTCTTTGAGAATTGTAAAGCAAAAGGTTATGTCGAAACCGTAAGCGAGACGATCTGGTACCAGATGGAAAGTTTTGCCGGCTTTAGTTTTAGCAAAGCACATTCGGCAAGTTATGCCGTGGAAAGCTATCAGAGTTTGTATTTAAAAGCACATTATCCTTTGGAGTTCATAGTAGCTGTGATAAACAATTTTGGAGGCTTCTATCGCACTTGGGTTTATATTTATGAAGCAAAGAAGTTGGGGGGCAATGTGCGTTTACCCTGTGTTAATAACTCTGAAAGTTTAACTACACTTTATGGTAAGGACATTTATCTAGGTTTTATACACGTAAAAAGTCTGGAGAAAAACACTGTGGAAAGGATAATAAAGGAACGAGAGGAGGGAGGCGTTTATATAGACTTTTCAGATCTCATTTCTCGGACCAAGATCAAGCTAGAGCAATTGTTAATACTAATTAAATCTGGTGCATGCAGTATTTTCGATAATAACAAGAAAACTTTATATTGGAATTCGTATTACATTTTAGGAAAAGAAACAGGCAAGCCGGAGAGCACTTTAAAAATGTTCTCTGAACCAGCCAAACAATTTTTCCTCCCTAAATTAGCCGTTTCATTTCTAGAAGATCTGTTTGATGAACTGGCTTTATTTGGTTTCCCAATTACAAACGACTTCTATAGTTTAATTAAAACCCCTTTCAGGGGCGATCTCTTAACAAAGGCCCTGATAGACCATACAGACAAAACGGTGCGCCTAATGGGCAATTTTGTGAACGAAAGGGTGGTTTATACCAAGAGGGGAGACCGCATGGCTTTTGGTACCTTTATAGATGCTGTGGGAGACTTTTTTGATACGGTACATTTCCCTGATGTATATTCTAAATACCGCTTCGAGGGAATAGGGATCTATTTAATAAAAGGAAAGATAACCGAGGAGTTTGGTTTCTCTATGCTGCAGGTTGAACAAATGGGAAAGGTAAAGATAATGAACCAGGATGATGCAATAGGGTTATTGGAGCGTTCTCCTAATAAAGCTTTTTTGGGTCCCTATATTCCGGCTTATACTACCTAATGTTCCACGTGAAACATTAAGCCTTTTTAAACACATAAATAACGCTGGAATAATTATCCGGCGTTTTTGCTTTAATGTTAGATCTTAAACCCGTAATAAAAGCATTAAGGTATTTGATAGAGCCGGTCTTGTATTTTTCACTAAGCATACTCACATAAAAACTATCAAACTTCATGGGCTTGGTCTCAACCAAATTAAAATCGAACCGTTCTAAAAGCTTCTCAATAGTTTCCTTGTGGAAATGATAGAGGTGTCGAGGCACATCATAAGCTGCCCAGAATTCTTTATAATATTGTGCATCAAAACTGGTATGATTGGGTACGGCAATTATTAAAACACCATTAGGATTAAGCTTAGCTTTAAAGAAGTTTAGGGTATCATCAAGGTCGGTTACATGCTCTAAAACATGCCATAAAGTAATAGCATCAAACTTAAGTTCAGGGTTTATTATAGTCTTATTAGAGAAGACAGTAAGCCCCATTCCAGATCCTATTTTGGCGGCACCTTCATCGGGTTCCATTCCAAAAGACTTCCATCCGTTATCTTGGCAGACCTTTAAAAACATTCCGGTGCCGCATCCATAATCCAATATTCTTCCACGTGAAACATGCATAGAAACCAACTGGATCTTCTTCTTTAAAGTATAATTTCTAACCGCATGGTATAGCCGTGAGATCATTCCCTTTTTGGTATTGGAGTGCGAGATGTAATCTTCGGACTTATAATAGCTCCCTAAAATTTCGTTCGCGGGTATCGGGTTTGTAAATTTAAAGTCGCAGCTTTGGCAAACAACAATGGTAAAATCTTCTTTACTTACCGTGTAATCTTTACAGGTTAAAACGGGTTTAAAAGAAGTAGCATTACAAACGGGGCAATTATTTATACTAATCATAAAATAAATGTATTATTAACTCTTGTTTACACTGGAACGACGTTTAAAAAGTAAAGCTACAAGTAGAATAAACACAACAACTAATGCTGCTATAAAGCCATTGTTTTTGTTCCGTTGCTTTTCTATAATAACTAATTTGTTTACGATTTGATCAACCAGCTTGTCTTTTAAAATTAATGCGTTTAAACTATCCTCCGACATTCTGTTAAGGTAATTTTTTACAGTATATCTATCAACACCAAGTTCCTTTGTTTTTGCAAGAGAAAGGCTATCTTCCATCTTTACTGTAAGCTCAAACATCTCTAATGCCTTCTTAGTATTACCCAGATTTTTATTGATCTGATAAAGCTCTCTTGCGGGCTTTTTAATATCATTTGGGAAGCCTAACTCCCGAGCGATCTGCAAACTTTGCTCAAAATAATCTTTTGCTTTGTTTACATTCCCGGTCTTATTATACATGGCTCCCAAATTTAATAAGGACAAGCAAACACTATGTTTGTCACCAACTTCTTTACCAAGATCTAATGCTTTATTATAATAATCAATAGCCTTTTCGTTCTCGTTAACATAGCCGCTCATAGCACCCAGGCTATTGTATGAAGATGCGGCGCCAGCCTTATCCCCAATTTCTTCTCTTATTTTTAATCCATTATGAATATATAAATATGCCTCCTTAATATTTCCTTTTTGATAATAGATAGTGGCCAGGTTATTATACGTGTATGCCTCGCCACGTTTATCGCCAACGATCTTTCTAAGTTTAAGGCTTTCGAGCATATTCGTTACCGCTCTTGCTGTATCGCCTTGTTCCTTGTATATCGTAGCAAGATTATTGAGCGTTGTGGCCATGCCGGCATTATCTCCAATTTCTTTATGGATCTTTATTCCTTTTAAATAATATTCAATTGCCCTTTTATAATCCAGCTGTTGATAATAAAGAAAGCCGATATTGTTTAAAGAGTTAGCAATTCCTTCTTTATCCCTTATATCAAAACGGATCTCGAGTGCTTTTCTATATAATTGTATTGCCTGAAGCGTATTCCCATTATTCTGTGCTAAAAAGCCATCATTATTAATTGATTCTGCGAGATATTTTAGAAAGATCTGTTTCTCTTTTTCCGACGAAGAGTTTGTATATTTATTTGCTATAGATTTTAATTGTTCATTATATTTCGGCCAAATAGTATTATCTGTCTCATTATCAATTAGTTCTATAAGAATATTACACTTAGCCGTATCCGTTTCGGCGGTCTTAAGCTTGATTAATAGTTCTTCTGATTTGCGTTGTGCAAAAAGTCCCGAAACAAAAATCAAACATAAAAAAATATAGATCTTTGTTTTGGTCATTCTTATCTTCCTAAATGCACTAATAAAACAGAGATATCTGCAGGGTTAATACCCGAGATACGACTGGCCTGGCCAATTGTGTGAGGTTTAAATTTTTTGAACTTCTCTATCGCTTCAGCACCAAGACTTTTAATAGAATCGTAATTGAACGATTCGTTAATTACATAATCTTCAAGTCGCTTTTGTTTATCGGCATTCTCTTTTTCACGCTCAATATAGCCTTCGTATTTCATTAAGATCTCTGCTTGTTCTATAGTTTCAGCATCGTATTCTGCAAGGGCATTTGCTAAAGCGGTATCATGCAAAGCAAGCTCTTTTGCAGAGATGTTTGGTCTTGAAAGTACATTAAACAAACGTGTTTTTTGAGAGAGTGGGGCAGAACCCATAGATTCAAGGAAAGGGTTAAGCACACTTGGCTCGCCACTAGTATTTTTAAAATGATCAATTATCTTATTGTAACCGGCCATCTTCTCAGCAACACGTTCCATCCTGTCGTTTGCGGCAAGCCCTAAAGCGTTAGATACTGGCGTTAAACGCACGTCAGCATTGTCCTGGCGTAATAGCAAGCGATATTCAGCGCGAGAAGTAAACATCCTGTAAGGCTCATCGGTACCTTTGGTAACAAGGTCGTCGATCAAAACACCAATATAAGCTTCGTAACGATTTAATATCAAAGGCGCTTTCTCGTTCACTTTTAAATGCGCGTTAATGCCCGCCATCATACCCTGGCAAGCAGCTTCTTCGTATCCGGTAGTGCCGTTTATCTGGCCGGCAAAATATAAATTATCAACCAACTTGGTTTCCAGCGTTAACTTTAATTGTGTTGGTGGAAAGTAATCGTATTCTATAGCATAACCCGGACGGAACATCCTGGCCTTTTCAAAACCGGGAATTAACGACAAAGCTTTTTGCTGCACATCTATTGGTAAAGAAGTAGAAAAACCATTTACATAGATCTCCACTGTGTTCCATCCCTCCGGTTCCACAAATAACTGGTGGCGTTCCCTTTCGCTGAAGCGCGTGATCTTATCTTCTATACTCGGACAATAACGAGGGCCAAGGCCTTGTATTCGTCCCTGGAACATAGGCGATTTCTCAAAGCCTGTTTTTAATATATCGTGAACGTCTTGATTAGTATATGTAACGTGACAAGGAACCTGCTTTATTTTATTTGCTCCAATAAAAGGAGAAGTGTTATCTAAATAAGAGAATTTATCTGCCACCTCATCACCACCCTGAACTTCCATTTTAGAATAATCCAGAGATCTTCCGTCTATTCTTGGGGGTGTTCCGGTTTTCATGCGACCGCTTTCAAATCCCGTTTGGACTAACTGTTCCGTTATTCCGTGGCTGGCAGATTCTCCTGTGCGTCCACCGCCCAGTTGCTTCTCGCCAATATGTATAATTCCGTTTAAAAACGTTCCATTTGTTAAAACAACGGCTTTAGCTTTAAACTCAATGCCCATTCCTGTTACAACGCCTTCTACGCGTTTTCCATCTTTAGAGATGACAAGTGATCTTACCATATCCTGCCAGAAATCAACGTTGGGACTTTGTTCCAGCATTTCGCGCCAAAGAGTAGCAAACATCATGCGATCGTTTTGCGTACGCGGACTCCACATCGCAGGCCCTTTGCTGCGATTCAACATCCGAAATTGTATGGCAGATTTATCTGATACAATGCCGCTGTAACCGCCCATGGCATCTATCTCGCGTACAATTTGCCCTTTGGCGATGCCGCCCATAGCAGGATTACAACTCATTTGTGCAATGGTTTGCATGTTCATGGTAACCAATAACACTTTGGATCCCATGTTAGCAGCTGCCGCAGCTGCCTCACAGCCCGCGTGTCCGGCACCAACTACAATTATGTCGTAACTGTTTTGCAATAGATTGCAAAGATAGGGAATTATTTTTGCTAGTGCTTTTACTTTACTTCAGGAATTAACAGTAATTTAGTTTGACAAAATAAAGACCATGAGAAAAAACATCTACGCAATCTTAGTAATTGCTACCCTTTTAGCAAAACCACTCAACGCCACCATCTGGAATGTTGGTCCGGCACAAACCTATACAATGCCAAGTCAGGTTGCCCCATTAGTAAATAATGGCGACACTGTTAATATTGCTGCGGGCATTTATAATTCAAACGTTTGTGCATGGACAGATAACAACCTTTTATTACGTTGTGTAAACGGTATGGCACATTTAAAATCTAACGGCTTAAGTTATGGCGATAAAGCCATTTGGGTTATACAAGGAAATAATACCCGTGTTGAAAATATTGAATTTTCATTATGCACCTCTACATCCCTTAACGGTGCGGGAATTAGGCTGGAAGGGCAAAATCTTACGGTACGTAATTGCTATTTTCACGATAATGAGAATGGTATTTTATGTGGGGTACTAACGGCTTGCAAGGTTACGGTAGAATTTACCGAATTTAACCTAAACGGAGCCGGCGATGGCTTTTCGCACAATTTATATATTGGCGGTATTGATACGTTGATCTTTCGTTACAACTACTCGCACCATTGCAAAATTGGACACGAATTAAAAAGCAGAGCCAAAGTAAATTACATTTTATATAATCGTTTTGGTAACGAAGCAAGCGGCACGGCAAGCAGAGAAATCGATCTTCCAAATGGTGGCTTATCTATAATTATGGGTAACCAAATTCAGCAAGGTGTTAATGGTACAAACTCAGGAATTATTGGTTATGGTTTGGAAGGCCTTACAAGTCCGGCACCTCATAATTTCTATTTGATCAATAATACTATTGTGAACGAAAAAACAGCGGGTACTTTTGTTGCGATTCAAAACGGAACGGCTTTATATAAAGGCTACAATAATATTTTTGCAGGAACGGGCACTTTATTAACCGGAACAACAACTGTTTTAGACACTCTTTCTAATAAAAAATACACTATTGCGGCTGCGGGTTTTGTAAACAGTGCAACTTATAATTACCATTTATTGCCAACCTGTTCGGCCGTAAATTCTGCAACGGCAGCCGGAACTGCTAGTAACGGTTATGTTCTAACGCCAACGAAAGAATATCTGCATCCGGTAAACCAAATTAACAGAACTGTTCAAAGCATATTAGATATTGGCGCGTATGAATATATATCGCCAACATTTATACAAGAACAAAAAATAATTGACGCGCTTTTATATGTAACAAACGAAACGCTTATTATAAAAACTTCCGAAGCAATTTCCTGTGTTAAGCTATATGATATAAGCGGGAAATTAATTTTAACCGAAAAAACAAAACAAGAAATTCCGGTTTCAACTTTAGTAAAAGGTGTCTATATTGTTTCTATAATTACCGAGAACGGAAACATCATTAACAAAAAGATCGTAATTTATTAAACTCGTTTTTGTACGTGTAGAAAAAGTAAAAAAGCGCAAAATTTCTTTTGCGCTTTCTTTATAATTATTATTCCATGGCTTCTTCCATGGCATCAATTTTATCTTCGCTGTATTCGCCGGTTTGCACATCTATTACCTTACCGTCTTTATCTAATACAAAGATCCATGGAATTTTACGATCGGTAACACCCAGGTTTGTTGCGGCCGCTTTCATATCTGATTTTTTTGTGTCAAGCACAACCGGCCAAAAAGCTTTATCGGTGCTTGCTTTAAACTCATCGGCTATCATTTTAATTCCGGCTATCATAGGCACAAAAACAAAGTTAACATCGTAAACGGTTGACATATCTAATGTTTTTGCTTTTGATTTTACCATAAAGGTATTATATAAAGGGTTCAACCATTTTTTTAATTCATCTTCGGCGCCACGATGAAAAGCAACGGCAAGTATAGATACTTTTCCGTTCTTAAAAGGAATACTTTTTTCTTTATCATCTAAAGTGGCTCCTTGAGTATCGGGAAATGTTTTACCTTTTTGTGCAGCTCCACTTAATGTTGCTGCTAACAATAATAATGTAAATGCTTTTTTCATGTTATGGGGTTTTAGTTTTTAATGTCTATTTTCTCAACGCGATCCTGGTGACGTCCGCCTTCAAATTTCTCTGTTAAAAAAGCATCAATACATTTATGAGCCTCTTCAGCCGACATATATCTTGCAGGTAAAACCAAAATATTTGCATCGTTATGTTGACGAGCTAAAGTGGCAATTTCAGAATTCCAGCATAAAGCAGCGCGAATACCTTTATGTTTATTAGCGGTTATATTAATTCCGTTTCCGCTTCCACACATTAGTATACCAAATTGCGCTTCCTTATTAAGTACACCTGTTGCAACTGCGTGGCCATAATCAGGATAATCTGCCCGCGCTGCACTATAACAACCTTTATCAATAACTGTATTACCTTTTTCTTTTAAATAGGAAATTAATTTCTCTTTTAATTCAAACCCAGCATGATCGGATCCTATGGCTATTTTTATACTCATAATTACTTGATATCACATTATAAAACCTAATAATACTCAAAAATACTAATCAACGTTAATTAACACTAATAAATTAACTAACTGATAATGAACTATACAATAATAAACAAATGAACATAACGAGTGTTAACTACACCATTTAATAGTTAATAAGTATCAATACAATATTAGCGCAATATTAAATTAAAGTATCCGTTGTAATTTTTTCTTCCATATCCTAGCATAGTTATAATTATAAGTCAGAATTTATAAGAGTGTTTTTAGGGTTGCTAACAGTTTTAAAATAGCTAAAGTTATTAAGACTAATAAGTACTAACTATTGTTAATAGTAGTTACTATATTTGATGTTCAACGCTTTAAAGTATTAACTTTGTTAATTACGTGTTAACTAGTATTAATAAGGTAAAAAAACGACTAAATAATTTAATTTAATAAACAGTATTAACACCTTATATATACAATACATATTTTAAAATTTTAAAAATGAAAGATATATTATTAGATATGGGTTGGTTAAATTTAAAAGTTGACCCGGCACTTGACTTGATCAAAGAAATAAATTATCTTAAGAAGAAAAAGAACGCCGTTATCCTTGCTCATTATTATCAAAATGCTGATATACAGGATATTGCAGACTATATTGGCGACTCTTTAGGCTTGGCCCAGGAGGCTCAAAAAACTAAATCTGACATCATTTTGTTTGCCGGGGTACATTTTATGGCCGAAACGGCTAAAATATTAAATCCTTCAAAAAAAGTTCTTATTCCCGATCTAAAAGCAGGCTGCTCGCTTGCAGATTCTTGTCCTCCTGATGAATTTTCGGCTTTTAAGGCAAAGCATCCAGATCATATTGTTATCACTTACATTAACTGTACTGCCGATATAAAAGCTTTATCTGATATTATTTGTACAAGTTCTAATGCCGTTCAAATTGTACAAAGTTTACCAAAAGATCAAAAAATAATTTTTGCGCCTGATAAAAATTTAGGTGCTTACATTAATAAAAAAACCGGTCGTGATATGGTTTTGTGGGATGGGGCTTGTATGGTACATGAAATTTTTAGTTTGGAAAAATTAATAAAATTAAAAATTCAACATCCAAAAGCTTTGGTATTAGCGCATCCTGAGTGTGAAGCACCGATTTTAGAACAGGCAGATTTTATTGGAAGTACAACTGCTATCTTAAATTATTCTAAAAAATCAGAACATAAAGAATTTATAGTTGTTACAGAAACGGGGATCTTACATCAAATGCAAAAGAATAGTCCTGGTAAAACATTTATTCCCGCTCCTCCAAATAATAACTGCGCATGTAATGATTGTCCTTACATGAAATTAAATACTTTAGAAAAAATATATGTTGCCTTATTACACGAACAACCCGAATTAATAATGAGTAACGAAATGATAGAAAAAGCAAAAAAACCGATCTTAAAAATGCTCGAATTATCGGCAAGTTTTGGATTATAATTGCTATATTTAATGTGCTTCAATAATGAATAAAATAGTTTTTAAAATATTTATTTTACCTGTCCTGTTTTTACTGAATTCATTTTCTTTAATTTCTCAAACAACGCAAACTAATAATCCAAATGGTTATAATAAATTTTATTATGATAATGGTGCAATTAGCAGCGAGGGTTATATGAAAGATGGCAAACCCGAAGGCTATTGGAAAAATTATCATAAGAATGGAAAATTAAAAATAGAAGGAAATCGTAAGAATTTTCAATTAGATAGTGTATGGAAATTTTATGATGAAAAAGGAAGGATTACAAAATCTATAAATTATAAAGTAGGAAAAAAGAATGGACTCTCTGCTAATTACGATACTTTACAAAAAGTAGTTAACTCTGAATCGTATGTTAATGATATTAAACAAGGTTTGTTAAGGACTTTTTACAGGTCGGGCAAAACAAAAAGTATAATGCCTTACGATAAAGGTAAACAAGATGGAACTGCTTATGAGTATAGCGAAGATTCTTTAATTACATCTGTTAGTGTTTATAAAGGCGGCATCTTACAAAGTTTCGAAAGAATAAATCAACGTGATCCTGAAAATAAAAAACAAGGTATTTGGAAAGAATTTTATGAGAATTTGGAAGTAAAAAAAGAAATGAAGTTTAATGATGATTCGTTAGATGGTTATGTAAAAGAATACGATAAAAAAGGAAATTTACTTTCTACAAAAAAATTCAACAATGGAAAACCGGTATTAAACGCGCCCGAAATTGCGAATGTAGAAGTGTATACAGAACTTTTTCAGGATGGGACTTTAAAATACGAAGGCGTGTATAGCGATGGTGTTGCTATTGGAACACACTTTAAATACAAACAAAAATATCAATGCGATAGTAGTTTAATTTTAAAGGATGATACATCTAATACATCACTTTCAAATCCTGTCTATATAAATAAATTAGTTTGCAGAAATGTGCCCATGCCAGATAGCGCCATTGAGTATTTTGATGGAACCGTCACAGCAAGAGGCGCTGTAGACAGCCTGAGAAATAGAATTGGAATTTGGTCTGAGTTTCATAACACAGGGGAATTTAAAGGTAAAGGTGTTTACAAAGAAGGTAACAGAACCGGCGATTGGGAATTTTATTATGCATCGGGCAAGCTCGAACAAAAAGGCAAGTATGATAAAAAAGGTAGGGCCCAGGGTGTTTGGAAATGGTATTATGAGAGCGGGCAATTGTGGCGCGAAGAACTTTATGTGAATGGAAAACGTGAAGGAGAAATAAAAGATTACGATCCGCAAGGCAAAATTATTTTGCAAGGTCTTTTTGTTGAGAACAGAAAAGAAGGAAAGTGGGTATATGAAACACCGGATTATAAAGAAATTGGAATTTACGCAAACGATGAACCCGATAGTGTTTGGGTAAGCTATTACATGCCAACTAAATTTAAACGTTTTGAAGGACGTTTTAGTGCCGGTGATCCAATTGGAATTCATACACAATATTATCCAAATGGTAAAAAAATGTATTATGGTAACTATATTAGTGGCATGAAAGAAGGCGATTGGTTTTTTTATGACGAGCTTGGAAATAAATATTTAACCATTACCTATAAAAACGATATTGAAATAAAATGGCAGGGCAACAAAATTCGTCCAACTTACGAAGAAGGTTTACGAACCTATAATATTAAAATTGACGAAAATAAAACCCAAACGATTAGAAAATAATTTATGCAACTGAAAAAAGTTCAACCCGAAACGGTTGATACAAATACTTTAGACCTGCTTCCAATTGCTGTTGCTATTTTTGATAATAAAAGGATCTATTTTGTAAATAAAAAAGCGGTAGAGCTTTTCGGTATATCAAAAGAGCAATTAAAAAAAATAAATTCATTCTCTATATTTCATTTTCTCAATAAAAAATATCATACTCGTATAAAACAAAATAATCTTAAGATCATTAAGGGTGAAGAATTTCCGGCGGTTGACCTGGAATTCCAGACCTTCAAAAACAAAAGCATTTTTATCGAAGCAAAATCCAATCGTGTTTTATTCGAAAATAAATACGTTGTTCAATCTTCTTTTATTGATATAACTTTATTAAAACAGCAACAACAAGAGCTTATAAATTCTGATTTTCTTCTTCAAAAAATAAGCCAGAACAGCTTTGATGTTATTTTCAAATTTTCTTTCGATCCCAATAAATTAATTTTTATTAGCGAGTCTTCTAAAAAGGTATTAGGCTATTCTGCCGAAGAGATCTATAAAGCAAAAGAACTATTATTAAAAGCAACTCACCCCGATGATAGAGAATCTTTTATCTTTAATAACCGGCAAAAAATAACATCGAAACAAAAGAATAAAGAAGAAAAAGTTACCATTCGCTTCACTCATAAAAAGGGCGCTCTTATTTATCTTGAAACTGCCATTACGCCTATTTACGGAGATAATAATAAAATAACCGGCACAATTGGAAGTATAAGGGATATTACAGAAAGAATTAATGCAGAGATATTATTAAACGAAACAAAAGAAAAATTTGACCTTATTACAAAAAGTAGTAATGATATAATTGCTTTTTTTACATATCTTCCTCATGAAAAATACACATACGTAAGCCCAAATATAAAAAAGATACTGGGTTATGAGCCCAAAGAATTATTAAATGATCATAAATTTTTTAATAAGCGATTAGTAGGCGACAAAACTGCTTTTTTAAAACAGGATAAGTTAGCCAAAGGTGACCAAAGAAAGAATTTTAAAAGGAATTATTATTATACATACAAAGCTTTAAAAAAGAATAAAGAAGAGATCTGGCTTGAAAATAATTTAACACCAATAACAGATTCAAAGGGAAAAATTGCCTTCTTTTTAAATATTATTCGTGATATAACTGTACAAAAGGAAAAAGAAATTGAACTCCAGTTGCAGCATTTAAATTATCGAAATCTATTAGACAGCTCACCCATTGCATACATTATTCACAAACAAGGTGTAACTGTTTTTTGTAATAAGGCAACGTTAAAATTATTACAATTAAAAAACGAAAAGCAAATTCTTGGAAAATTTGCTTTAGACTACTTGGCCCCCGAAGACCGAATGCGGGCCATGGATCGTATTAAAGAAATTTATAGCGGTGTTGAATTAGAAAAGTCAAATAATTATACCGTTGTTGATTCGAAAGGAAATGCGATAGAAACAGAAATGAAATCTATTGTGATTAAATTTAATGATGCCAATTGTATATTAACCCTTATCAATAACGTAAGCGATCAACGTAAATTCGAAAAAGAAAGGCTAAAGGCCGAAATGATAAAGGTTAATAACGAATTTTTATTATTGGAGATCAAAGAGCGTCAGGAAGCAGAAAAAAAATTACTCGAAAAAACAGCACATCTTTCTTCTATTTTCGAAAGCTCTAATCACCTTATCTGGACGGTGAACAGCAAGTTTGAAATAACCTCTTTTAATAAGAACTTTTATAACGTTATACTTCAAAAACACAAAATAAAAATTCAGATCGGACAATGCGTGGCCGATTATTTAAAACAAGGCAAAGAAGATTATATCAATTTTTGGTATCCAAAGTACACCGAAGCCTTAGCCGGTAAAAAACTGGAATTTGAAAAAGAAGATTTTACAACCGAAAAAATATATCGCAAAATATATTTAAACCCGATTTTTAACGCACTTAAAGATGTTGAAGAAATTAATTGTATTGCGCACGATATTACCGGATCAAAAGTTTACGAGCAAAAACTCTTAAACCAAACAAGCAAATTACAGGCTATTTTTGAAAGCGGAACACAATTAATTTGGACAGTTAATAAGGAGTACGAATTAACCTCTTATAATCAAAACTATTTTAAATGCCTTAGTAAAGAGGCTCAAGCAAAGCCCATTATTTACTTAAAAGATACAATTATTAACAAAGAATTATTTGTTTTTTGGAAAGAAAAATTTGATTTGGTTTTTAAAGGGCAACAACAAATCTTTACTCATAAAAGCATAATTAATAATCAAGAAGTTTATCGCGAAGTATTTCTTCACCCTATTTACTCAAACAATCAAATTATAGAAGCTTCTGCTATTGCACAAGACATAACCGAGCGCATTGAAAATGAAAGCAAAATAATTAAACAATCTGCAAAAATAAATTCCATTTTTGATAGCAGCCACCATTATATCTGGACAATTAATGACAAAAAAGAACTTACATCTTTTAACAAAAACTATTACGGTCTCGTGGCGTCAATTTATAACACAAAACCTTTTTTAGGATTTAAATTAGATAGAGGGGTTCTTTCAAATAATCAGGATTATGCCGGTGTTTTAGATTATCATTATGATAAAGCCTTTAAGGGCGTTGCAACAAATTTTGAAATAGAAACACTCGATAAAGATCATAAAAAAGTTTACTTGGATATTTTTTTAAATCCAATTATAGAGAATGAAAAAATTGTGGAGGTAAGCGGTATAGCGCATAACATAACTGATAAAAAAATAGACCACCAACGCGTTGAGCAATCTTTAAAAGAAAAAGATGTGCTTTTAAAAGAGGTACATCATCGTGTAAAAAATAACATGCAAATAATTAGTAGTATTTTAAATTTGCAGTCTTCTTACGTTACTGATAGTTATACTTTAGCGCTTCTAAAAGAAAGTCAGAACCGTATAAAAACAATGGCTTATATTCATGAAAGCTTGTATCAAAATAAATCATTTACCTCGGTTAATTTTTCTGAATATATTCAAACGCTTTCAAAGAATATTATTCAGTCATACGTACTTTCATCTGAAAAAATAGAGCTTATTTTAAATCTCGAAAAGATAAATTTAAATTTAGATGTTTCAATTCCGGCCGGTTTAATTGTAAATGAGCTTATAACAAACGCGATCAAACATGCTTTTCCCGGCACAAAAAAAGGCAGCATTTATTTAAATTTGAAATCTGAAAATAACTATATACATTTGGAAGTGAAAGATAATGGCGTTGGCATTCCTCCTGGCATAGATCATAATAACACCAATACACTTGGTTTACAATTAGTTAACACTTTAATGGACCAATTAGACGGTGAAATAAAATTTAAATCGGAAAAAGACGAGGGTACCGAAGTTTTAATTAAATTTAAGATGTAATAAAATGGAAAAATTAAGAATATATATTGTTGAAGACGAAAGCATCGTTGCAAAAGACATTCAAAATAGTTTAGTAAAATTAGGATACGAAGTAGTTGGCATTTCTAATAACGGAAAAGAAGCGATCGAAAAAATAATTGAAACAATGCCGGATCTTATTTTGATGGACATCATGATTAAAGGTGATCTAACAGGTATTGATGTAAGCGATAAGATCAAAGAAAAAACAAAGATCCCTGTTATATTTTTAACAGCTTATGCCGATGAAGGAACGCTTTCTAAAGCAAAAGTTACAGAACCTTATGGTTATATTTTAAAACCATTTAAGGAAATAGATCTGCATTCTACAATAGAAATGGCAGTTTACAAGCATCAGAAAGATGCAGAATTGCAAAAAGAACGCGACTTTTTATATTCTTTAGTTGAGAATAAAGACGATACGAGCAAAGATATTTTATTTGTAAAAGCAAATAGTCGTTTGGTAAAAGTGCTTTTAAAAGATATTTTTTATGTTGAAGCGTTAAAAGATTATGTGATCATAAACACGCAATATGCGCGTTACACCGTTCACAGCACGATGAAAGATATTGAGAAAAAACTGGGCACAACAGATTTTGCCCGCGTTCACCGCTCTTTCATTGCGCGCCTTGATAAGATCCAAAGTATCGACTCTCAGAATGTAATTTTAGAGAATGAGAAAAAAGTGATCCCTGTTGGTGGCTCTTTCCGTGAAGAGTTGATGCAAAAATTAAATACGCTTTAAAAACTTAGTGTTTCTTTGTGTCTTAGTGGTAAAAAATCACTAAGATTTCAACTACTACAATTAATAGCAAGACATTCCTGTTAGACATTGTAACTTTGCTTTATAATGTCAAAAACCAAAGTAACATTCTTTTGCCAGAATTGTGGCGCACCCTCTGCTAAGTGGATAGGAAAGTGTCCAAGCTGTAATGAATGGAATACTTATGTAGAAGAAGTGGTTCATAAAGAAAGCAAGAACGATCGCCTTCAATTATTTTCGGGCAATAAAAATCCAAAACAATCCAACAAATCTATTTTATTGCAGGATGTAGGTCTGCAGGATTTTCCTCGTATTGCCGTTCCGGGAAAAGAACTAACGCGTGTATTAGGTGGAGGCATTGTTCCAGGGAGCCTTGTATTATTTGGTGGTGAACCGGGCATTGGCAAATCAACTTTAATGTTGCAATTAGCTTTACGCTTAAAAAATTTAAAAATACTTTATGTAAGCGGCGAAGAAAGCGAACAACAAATAAAAATGCGTGCCGAACGTATTGGCGTTACAACCGACAATTGTTTTATTCTACAAGAAACAAACACGCAAAATATTTTCCAGCAAATTGTTGAGATAGAACCACAACTGGTTATTATAGATTCTATTCAAACTTTGCACACAAGTTATATTGATAGTAGTCCGGGAAGTGTTAGCCAGGTGCGCGAATGTGCTGCAGAATTTTTGCGTTTTGCAAAAGAGACCAACACACCGGTTTTTATGATAGGCCATATAACCAAAGAAGGCAGCATAGCGGGACCAAAAGTGTTAGAGCATATGGTTGATACCGTTTTGCAATTTGAAGGCGACAGGAACCATATTTACCGGTTATTGCGCGCAACCAAAAATAGGTTTGGCAGTACCAACGAAATGGGCATTTATGAAATGAACGGCGATGGTTTGCGCGAGGTGACCAACCCATCAGAAATTTTAATTACTGCTCGCGATGCGCCAACCAGCGGTGTAGCTATTTCGGCTACTATGGAAGGCAACCGACCTATGTTGATAGAAACGCAGGCCCTTGTAAGCAGCGCGGCATATGGCACACCACAACGCTCGTCAACCGGTTTTGATCTTAGACGGTTATCCATGCTTTTAGCGGTTCTTGAGAAACGTTGCGGTTTTAGGTTAGGTGTAAAAGATGTATTTATAAATATTGCCGGAGGAATTAGGGTAGAAGATCCGGGAATCGATTTAGCCTTGGTTTGCGCTATTTTAAGCAGCAACGAAGATATTCCCATACCACAGGACGTTTGTTTTGCAGGTGAAGTTGGTTTAACAGGAGAGATCCGCCCGGTTAACAGAATAGAACAACGTATTAGCGAAGCCGAAAAACTAGGCTTCAAAAAAATTATATTAAGCAGTTATAACTTAAAAGGAATAAACGTAAATTCATATAAAATTAAAATACTCTCTGCCGCAAAAATGGAAGAGGTTTTTAGTTTAATATTTGGATGAAAACGTATTTAAAAATAGTTCTGCTCTTATCAGTGTTTTTTTCAAATAACTTGCGCTCGCAAACAAAATTTGATAGGTCTTTTTATTTAATAAACATTGCCCCCAATGATTCGATGATGCATGTCGATAAATTGCTGATTGATTCTTTATTAAAGATCTACCATAAAACCACAAACGACACGCTTCGCTATTCGCTTATTCGTAACCTTTCAGAATCTTTATCCGATGAGCGCTGGTGGACGCAATACAACAGTTTTTTACTTGCGGCCACGGGATCAAAAGAAGACTCTTTAAGTATTTATTTCCGTGGGGCGGCACTTAACAATGTAGCTTACGAATATCAGTATCTTAAAAATGATATTTCAAATGCTCAAAAATACTATGAGCTTTCTTTTATAGAATACAAAAAAATTAAAAATTTTGAAGGCATGGGGACCGCAAAAAACAATCTTGCCTATATTTTTCAACACCAGGGTAATATCGAAAAAAGCGTTACTTATTATAATGAAGCCTATAACCTTTTTTTTAGAACAAATTTTTATTCAGGAATGACGTCAGCATTGATTAACCTTGGAGATATTTATTTTAATAACGAAGATTACTTAAGAGCAGAAGAAAATTTTAAAAAGGCTCTATTTTATTGCAAAAAAACAAAGAACCAATATTTGCTGGGCAACGTGTATCATCAGTTGGGAGCTATTTATAAGTACAAAAAAAACCGGAATAAAGCGCATTATTATTTTACACAAGCAATTTCAATTTATAGATCTCAAAATAACTATAATAGACTTGCAATACTTTATATTAGCCTCGCAAATAATTATTTAGATGCCCATGATGATGCAAACGCAACATTGTATTACACGAAAGCAATAGATGAATTAAAGAACGTAAGCGACCTTTCTATGAAATCTAGGGTTTATAATTTTGCGGCAGGTTTTTATTCCGTTAAAAAAGATATAAATACAACAAAGTTTTATGCAGACTCGGCGTATCATTACGCTAAAAAAATAGGATACCCTGATCTTATTTATGATGCTGCAACAAAACTAAGTGAAGTATATAGTGCAGAAAAAAATTATTCTTCGGCATTCAAATATCTAAAAGAAGCTACTGTAATGAACGATAGAATCAATAACGATAAGATCAAGAAATCGATATTAGAGCAACAGTTTAAATCTGAGTTTGAAAAGAAAGAAATTGAGTTCAAATCCGAACAAGAAAAAAAAGACACTATTGTAAAAGCTAAACAACAAAAACAAAAACTCATGCTCATAATTGTTATTGTTGCTTTGATCGGCATGATCGTGGTGGTGTTTATAGTTTACAGAAGTTACTCAGCTAAAAAGCGATCGGCTCTGGCGTTAGAAGAAAAGAATAAAATAATTTACGAGCAAAAGAGATTGGTAGAAGAGAAACAAAACGAAATTATTTCCAGTATCAATTACGCACAACGCATTCAAAGCGCAGTTTTAACGGGTGATGACGTTTGGAAAAAGATCTCGAAAGAATATTTTATTGTTTTTCAACCACGTGATATTGTGAGCGGCGATTTTTATTGGGCACACGTTTTATCTAACGGCAGAGCTGTGTTTGCTTTAGCTGATTGTACCGGCCATGGCGTGCCAGGTGGATTCATGAGCATGCTGGGCAACAGTTTTTTAAACGAATTAGTTGTAGAAAATAAATTATTTAAAGCCGACGAAATATTAAATCGCTTACGCGATAAAGTTATTTCGGCATTGTTTAAAAAAGGACAAACACAGCAAAAAGACGGTATGGACATGCTACTTTGTGTTTGGAATAAAATGGACAATACTTTAGAATTTGCAGGCGCAAATAATGCTTTATATATTGTGCGCGATAAACAAATAACAGAATACAAAGGCGACAAAATGCCAATAGGAAGTTATTTGGAAGAGAACAAAAATTTTACGTCGCAAAAAATTGCTTTACAAACTAACGATGTAATTTATTTAAGCACCGATGGTTTTGCCGATCAGTTTGGCGGCGAAAAAGGAAAAAAGTTTAAATCTAAACAACTCGAAGATTTATTAGCTGAGGTTTCGACTTTAACGATAGAGGAACAAAAACAAAAACTGACAGATTCTTTTGCCCAATGGAAAAAGAATTTTGAGCAAACCGATGATGTAAGTTTAATTGGAATTAAAGTAGTGTAGCTTATTGCCCCGTTTGTTTTCTGGCCTCGTTAATATCCATACGCTCACCATTCTTTAATGCAATTACAAAACAATCTTTAAAGCCTTTTTCGCGTAAACGATTTTGGTGATTGATTGCTTCTTTTATTTGCGTAAAATTACCCGAAGTATATTTTAAGATATTCTTTACTTTATAATAATTACCATCAACAATAGCTTCAAATTTATTTTGTTTTAAATTTAATTCAGTTTCGCTGCTGGCAAATTGTACTTTAAAAACTATCTCCGTTTTATCAGCATTTACCGCAAGTGATTTTTCCTTTTCTTCTTTTTCTTTCTTTGCTTTCTCTTCTTTCGCCTTTTCCTCTTTAGCTCTCTCCTCTTTTGCTTTGTCTTCCTTCATTTTTTCTTCTTTCGCCTTCTCTTCTTTTTCTTTCTGCTCTTTTTTAAATTTCTCAGCTATTTCTTTTGCAATGGCACTCGAATCTGTTTTTGTGTTCTTCGTTTTTACACTATCCTTTAATTCAATAGTTACAAATTTGCCATCGTCTACTTTTTCTTTATCATCTTTTTTTACTTCAACTTTTGTTTCTTCTTTTTTCTCTTCTTCCTCGTCCTCGTCTTCCACTTTCTTTTGTCCTGGAATATTTCCTGCTTTTATATTTTCATTCTCTAACGGAACCTGGTTCTCTATATCATCGTTGTATTCTTTTTTTGTTCCTTCTACATCATCTTTATATTTTCTTAATCCCCTAAAAATAGATTTTGCTAAGTAATCCTGGCCCGTAGCACTTCCTAAAAAACCTTCTTCAAGCGGGTTGGTTAAATAACCTATCTCAGTTAAAATGCTTGGCATAGCAGTTCGCCACAACACCCAAATACTTTGGCGGTGTACACCTTTATCAATTCTCCCTGCTTTTTTAATATACTCATCCTGTATCTTCATGGCCAGCGATGCGCTTTGTATAACATAAGCGGTGGTATAATTGCTCATGATAATATAACTCTCTTCACTTTCAGGATCAAAGCCCGCATATTTTTTTTCGTAATCGTCTTCAAGTAAAATAGCAGAGTTCTCGCGGGTTGCCACTTTCATTTTACCTTCTTCGTTCTTTAAACCCATTACGTAGGTCTCTGTTCCAAACGGTACGGGGTTTGGTTTTTCAACAACTACATATTTACCTTTTTTATTTTTATAAACTTTTGCGCGTTTTTTGCCTGTTTTAGGGTCTTTTATCATTACAGCTTTGCCTGCAGCATTACAATGTATTGAGATAAAAAGATCGGCTTTTGCCTTATTGGCTATCTGCGCGCGGTCTTCCAGTTCAACAAAAACATCGGTTGTGCGCGTAAAAATTACTTTAACATCTTTTAAGTTTTCTTCAATTAATTTGCCCAGCTTTAGGGCCACAGCAAGGGATACGTCTTTTTCTTTATGGAAAGAACCGCTACAACCGGGGTCTTTACCGCCATGCCCGGGGTCAATAACTATTATTTTTATAGAATTACTTTTGTCTTTTTTAAAGCGCGTAAAAGCTGTAAACAAGCCAACAACAGCCAGAACTAAGGCAAAATATTTTAATTTTTTAACCATATCAAATAATAAATACCTATGCAATACCGTAAAGTATTGTAGCTTTGTAGACCCTGCATTGGTTGAATAAATTTATCCCATTCGGCTTGATAAAACCCCAACATAAAAAAGTAGTTCTCTTCTTTAGCTTGTTAATATCTTTGAGTATTACCGGTTTAAAAGGCCAAATAGCTCAAAAAGATACGTTAATTAATGTTAGTGCCGATACGCTAAAGCCCGCTGAGGAAGGCGAGGACATGCTCGAGAACCCTGTAATTTATACCGCAAAAGACAGTGCTGTTTTTTTAAGTGCCAGTAAGCAGGTTTTATTATACGGCAAAGCCCACGTTGAGTTTGGCGAGATGAACCTCGAGGCGGAATTCATTGAAATTGATTATTCAAAGAACATTGTTACCGCTTACGGTAAAAAAGACAGCTTAGGAAAGCCTATTGGAAGCCCCGTGTTTAAAGATGGCCAACAGGAAATGAAGGCCGATAAGATCATTTATAATCTTAAATCAAAAAGAGGGAAGATCTTTAACGCGCTTACCAAGCAAGGTGAGCTTTTAGTAATTGGTAACGAGATAAAAAAAGACAGCACCAACATTATTTACATGAAGGATATGAAGTGTATCCCCTGTAAAGATGAAGACGCGCGAACGATATTCAGGGCAACCAGGGCAAAAATAATTCCTGATGATAAAATTGTTACAGGGCCTATGTATTTGGAAATTGGCGGAGTGCCAACGCCATTAGGACTTCCTTTTGGTTATTTTCCTAACTCCAAAAGACAACACAACGGAATTCTAATTCCAACATTTGGTAACTCGGCAACACAAGGCTTTAATTTGCGTGGCGGCGGTTTTTATTGGGGTATAAACGATAAAACCGATATGACAATTCGTGGTGATATTTATGGTAACGGTAGTTGGGCGCTTAATACCACCAACAATTATAATGTGCTGTACAAAGCAAACGGTTATACCTATATTGGCTATAGTCAGTTTAATATTGGCGATAAGGATATACCCAAAGATTACAGCAAACAAAAAGCCTATGAAGTAAGGTGGACACATAACCAGGATAATAAAAGCGATCCAACTATCCGTTTTAGCGCCAATGTAAATTATGTAAAGAACCAATCATACAATCGTATCAACGCAGTTAACTCAGGACAATTTCTTCAAAACTCATTTCAATCAAATATAAATTTTACAAAGTCATATAAATTAAGCTCATTAAGTTTAAACGCAACACATAGCCAAAACTCTATTTCAAAACTGGTTGAAATAACTTTTCCATCATTGACCTTTAACATAAATCGCTTTTATCCTTTCAGAAGAGAAGGTGCAGTAAAACAAACTGTTTTTGATAAAATAGGAATTAACTATTTGATAGAAGCGCGAAACACGCTCTCCGGAAAGGACTCAAGCCTTTTTCTTGGAAGTCCGTTGGATAGTTTAAGATATGGCGTTAAACATTCGTTACCCATTTCAACAAACTTCAATGTTTTAAAATACATTACAGTAACTCCGGCTATTAATTTATCGTCGGTTATGTACACCAAAAGTTTTAGTAGAGAATATTCAACTGTGGCAACAACGCAAACATATACCATAAAATCAAAACTTACAGGACTAGATTCTACGATAGGCTACAGAACATATAATTTGCCAATGGTAACAAACTATACCAACCGTAATTTTGTTGCAGGCTACGACGCTAATTTTTCTACAGCCTTAAACACAAAAGTGTTTTTTGATTACATGTTCAACAAAGGAAAAATTAAACAGATCCGTCATTTATTAATTCCAACTTTAGCGTATTTATATCGCCCTGATTTTGGAAAAGAACAGTATGGTATCTGGAAAAGTGTTCAGGTAGATACTTTGGGCAACAGACAAAATTATTCCATCTTTCAAAACTCTATTTTTGGCGGCCCCGGTCAGGGCGAGCAAAACACAATGTCAATTAATTTAAGTAATAATATTGAAGCAAAACTAAAACAAAGAACAGATACCGGTATTACCTATTCTAAAAGAACACTTATGCAAAACATAAGCATGGGCGCAGCATATAATTTTGCCGCAGATAGTTTTAATATGAGTTTAATAAATGTAACTGCACGTACAAAACTGTTTAAATATTTTGATGTGGTAGGAAGTTCAAACTTTGATCCTTACGCCTACGATAAAACCACCAACAGACGCGTGAAAGAATTTAATTATAACAATACCGGCGAGCTGGCTCGTTTTACAAATGCTAATTTTGCAGTGAATACTTCTTTTGGAAGCAATATGATTGAAGCGGCGAGGAAAACACGCCAAGCGCCAAACATGACCAACGGCGCAGAAAAAGACGCCAAACCTGATCTTGATCAAACTGAAAAATTACCTTGGAACTTAAATATTTATTATAACCTTGCTTTAAACAATCCTGACGATAGAAGGCTTCAGCCAACACAAAGTTTAAATTTTAGTGGTGACCTAATGCCAACAAAATATTGGAAAATAGGAATAACAAGTGGTTACGATTTTACAAACAAACAATTAAGTTACACCAGTTTTAATATTTACCGCGATCTTAAATGTTGGGAAGCGCGTATAGACTGGGTTCCATTCGGATTAAGAAAAAGCTATAATCTTACCATTAATTTAAAAGCATCTATGTTAAGTGACTTCAAGATCCCTAAACGTAGTCCGCCAATAGATAACTTTTAACCGGAAAATTTTCACCGCAGATTGCACAGATTTTCACAGAGGAAATATTTAAAAAAATAATCTGCGCGAATCAGCGAAATCTGTGGCTTTATATTTTAGTAAAACGTTTTACGTTTTTTCCATCAACAGCAATTGTTTCTATAAACATATTTAATGGCCTTACCCATAAATTCTCACCATCATTTTGGTAAGTTGCTTTATAAACGACCATTTCTTCTAACGTTTCGCTGTGTTTGGCAACACCAATTACTTCGTAGATATTACCTTTGTAGTGTTTATATAAGCCTAACTCTAAATTCATAATTTTAAACCACATAGATACATAGAATAAGATAGAAAATAAAATTTATGGATAAAGTTGCACATAGTGTTGAAGCGAAGCTTCAACTATGTTTGTCTCTTTGTGCATTAGGGTGGAAAAAGAAAAACTATGTGCCTATGTGGTTAAAAAAATTAGCTGGTGTGGTCAGCAACAATAACCCATTTATTATCTATCTTTTTCCAAAGCAAAGTAAAATGTCCGCCGGCTGGTTTTTCTTTTTCAAGCTCCCATTTACCAATAATATAAATACTTGTTTTAGATAACTGTTCAGATGAAAGAATGGTAAATTTTAAAATACCCATTGCGGCTTTATCAGGATAGCTTTTTATGTAATTATCTAATGTTTTTTGCCATCCATAATTAAGACCCTTGCTTCCAATAAATTTTAGGCTGTCGCTTTTCCAGTAAAAACTCATAAAGCCGTTTATATCGCCATGATTCCAGGCTAAAACCTGTGCAGACACGATGTTTGAAACCGTTTTTAGATCGCCCGTAAGGTCTTTTTGCGCAAAAGAACAAAGACAACAAATTGTAAAAAGGAAGAAAGCTGCTTTTTTCATAGTTGTAAAATTACATAAAATGTATTATCTTTGAACTCAGTTCTTTAAAACACTTATTAAGAAAAGCAGAGGGATACGCCCTGTGAAGCTTTACCAACCCTTAATGAAATGTTAAATGAAAAATGTTAGGTTATAAATGATGGTCATTTATAATTTATCATCCAACATTTATCATCTCTCAAGAAGGTGGGAATTCGTCTCGGAAAAACCGGGAAAAATAAGTCGGAAATATTAGTTAAAACATTTTACAAAACAAGTATAAAAACTAATCCCTTCCGGCGCAAGCCAGAGGGGATTTTTATTTTTAGTATAATTTATATGAGCACAATTGAACAAGAACTTGAAAAACGCGTATTAGTAATTGATGGCGCTATGGGAAGTATGATCCAACAGTATAAACTGGAGGAGAAAGATTTTCGTGGAAAACGCTTTGCAGATTGGCATAAAGATCTGCAAGGTAATAACGACTTATTGTCAATTACACAACCGCAAATTATTAAAACTATTCACAAAGAATATTTAAAAGCGGGTGCCGATATTATTGAGACCAATACTTTTAGCGCGACTACTATAGCCATGGCTGATTATGAGATGCAGGAACTGGCTTATGAATTAAATTACGAGTCAGCCAAAGTTGCTAAAGAAGCTATACAGGAATTTTATAAAGAATTTCCCGAGTTTGCTTCTGTGCCAAAATTTGTTGCCGGCGCATTAGGGCCAACTAATCGCACTTTATCTTTATCACCAAATGTAAATGATCCCGGTTTTAGGGCCATTACGTTTGATGAATTAGTAATTGCTTATACCGAACAAGTAAAAGGTTTAATAGACGGTGGCGCCGATCTTTTATTGGTAGAAACTATTTTTGATACATTAAATGCAAAAGCCGCGTTATTTGCTATTCAAAATTATTGCGAAAGTATTGATTGTAAAATGCCGGTAATGGTTTCGGGCACAATTACAGACGCTAGCGGTCGTACTTTATCAGGACAAACTACTGAAGCATTTTTAAATTCTGTTTCACACGTCAACCTGCTAAGCGTTGGGTTGAATTGCGCTTTAGGAGCAAAAGACATGAGGCCGTATTTAGAAGAGCTTTCTGACAAAGCTCCTTTTTATGTGAGCGCTTATCCAAACGCAGGCTTACCAAATCAATTTGGTGAGTACGATCAGGACGCCCACGAAATGGGACACCAGATAGAAGATTTTTTAAAAGCAGGTTTTATAAATATTGTGGGCGGCTGTTGCGGTACAACGCCTTCGCACATTAAACGCATTGCCGAATTAGCAAAACAATCTAAGCCACGTAAAAAACCGGTTGCAGATTCTTTAATGCACTTAAGCGGACTAGAACCTTTAACACTTCGACCTGAAAGTAATTTTTTAAACGTTGGCGAAAGAACAAATGTTACAGGATCCAAAAAATTCCTACGTTTAATTAAAGAAGGAAATTATGAAGAAGCCTTATCTATTGCTAAAGATCAGGTTGATGGTGGCGCACAGGTAATTGATGTGAACATGGATGAAGGGATGTTGGATAGTGAGGCCGCAATGACAACGTTCTTAAATTTAATAGCGTCAGAGCCGGATATTTCGCGCGTGCCTATAATGATCGATTCATCTAAATGGACGGTTATTGAAGCAGGTTTAAAATGTGTACAAGGAAAAGCAATTGTAAATTCTATTTCTTTAAAAGAAGGAGAAGAAAAATTTATTGAACAAGCGCATAAAATAAAACAATATGGCGCCGCCGTTATTGTAATGGCCTTTGATGAGGTTGGACAAGCAGATACACTACAGCGAAGAAAAGATATTTGTAAAAGAGCATATGATGTTTTAGTTGATAAAGTAAATTTTCCGCCACAAGATATTATTTTTGATCCGAATATTTTTCCAGTTGCAACCGGTATGGAAGAGCATCGCTTAAACGCGTTGGACTTTTTTAATTCTACAAAGTGGATCAAAGAAAATTTACCACACGCAAAAGTAAGTGGTGGGGTAAGTAATGTTTCTTTTTCTTTCCGCGGAAATGATCATGTACGAGAAGCAATACACTCTGCATTTTTATTTCATGCTGTAAAAGCAGGAATGGATATGGGAATTGTAAACCCGGCGCAATTGGTAATTTATGACGACATAGATAAAACATTGCTTGAATTAGTGGAAGATGTTTTATTGAATAGGAGAGATGATGCAACAGAGCGTTTGGTTGATCACGCAGAATCGTTGAAAGGCATTACAAAAGAAAAAACAGAAAAAGATGAAGAGTGGCGTAAAGGTACTGTTGAATCGCGGTTGAGTTACGCTTTAGTAAAAGGCTTGGTAGAACATATTGATGCAGATACAGAAGAGGCGCGTTTAAAATTAGGACGTCCTTTACATGTTATTGAAGGTCCTTTAATGGATGGCATGAATGTAGTTGGTGATTTGTTTGGGCAAGGAAAAATGTTCTTACCACAGGTTGTTAAAAGTGCACGTGTGATGAAAAAAGCCGTGGCGTATCTTGAGCCATATCTTTTACAAGAAAAGGAGGATAACGCCAAGGCTGGTATTGTTGGGGATGGAAGAACCAACGCTGGTAAAATTTTAATGGCCACCGTAAAAGGCGACGTGCACGATATTGGAAAAAATATTGTTGGTGTTGTTTTGGCTTGTAACAATTACGAGATCATCGATCTCGGCGTAATGGTTAGCTGCGATAAAATTTTAGAAGAAGCAAAAAAACAAAATGTAGATGTAATTGGTTTAAGTGGATTAATAACCCCTTCACTGGATGAAATGGTTCATGTGGCAAAAGAAATGGAACGCCTTGGTTTTAAAATGCCTTTATTAATTGGCGGTGCAACGACTTCTAAAGTGCATACTGCTGTTAAGATCGCACAAAATTATTCTGGTCCGGTTGTTCATGTTAACGATGCAAGCAAATCGGTTCCCGTTGCAAGTAGTTTAATTTCGAACGAACTGCGCGATGCTTTTATGCTTGAAGTAAATAAAGATTACGCACGCGTGCGTGAACAAAACAAAAACGCTCAAGGTCAAAATAAATTTCTCTCATTAAAAGAAGCCCGTGAAAATAAATTCCCGATAGATTGGAGTAAAACAGAAATTATTAAACCAACTTTTATTGGCAACAAAGTATTTACCAATTACGATCTGAAAGAAATTTCAGAATATATCGACTGGACACCGTTCTTCCATAGCTGGGAAATGAAAGGCTCTTATCCAAAAATTTTAAAAGATCCTTCTCGCGGTACTGAGGCAACGAAATTATTTAACGATGCGCAGGCCATGCTAAAAAAGATCATCGATGAAAAATGGTTGCAGGCAAATGCAGTAATTGGTATTTACCCCGCAAATACAGTAAACGATGATGATACAGAAGTGTACGATGAAAAAGGCAATAAGCTTGCTACATTTTATTCTGTTCGCCAGCAAACTAAAAAACCGGCAGGACAATACAATATTGCATTAGCCGATTTTGTTGCACCAAAAGGACAAGAAGATTACATTGCCTCTTTTGCGTTGAGCACAGGATTTGGAATTGACGAACACGTAAAACGTTTTGAAGCCGATCACGATGATTACAGCGCCATTATGATAAAAGCACTAGCTGATCGTTTAGCGGAAGCTTTTGCAGAATTAATGCATAAAAAAGTACGTAAAGAATTTTGGGGTTATGCAAAGAACGAAACGTTAAGTACGGAAGATCTTATTAAAGAAGAATACGCTGGCATTCGTCCTGCCCCCGGTTACCCCGCGCAACCTGACCATACAGAAAAACTAACTATTTGGAAATTGTTAGACGTAGAAAAAAATACGGGCATGACCTTAACCGAAAGCTTAGCCATGATACCAACAGCAGCTGTAAGCGGTCTATATTTCTCGCACCCGCAATCGCACTATTTTGGAATTGGTAAAATAAATAAAGAGCAGGCCGAAGATTATGCGAAACGCAAAAACTTAAGTATAGAGACCGTTGAAAAATGGTTAGGACCAAATTTGAGTTATTAATTTGCTTTAATATTTTGTATCTTTAATCAAGTTAAAGAATGAAATATTTTTTCGTCATAATTTTTATCACATTATTTTGGTCGCCTGTTATTGCTCAGGACACCATTTTTTTTAGAAACAAAAGGGCTGTTGCGGTACGTGTAAAAGAAATAAATCCCGAAACTATAAAATATACATTGTTTTCTGATCAAATTAAGCTTTATAATGTTTCAAGAGATAGCGTTCTTAAAATAAAGCTTATTGACGGGACTGTAGAATTTTATGAAATAACCGTAAAGCCCAAACCAGAAGAAGAGTCAGAACTTCAAACAAAAGCAATAAAAAGACATATAAATTACGATTCATTGCCACTTATAATAAATTCGGTGAGGGTTTATTTTACAGACCTGCTATACAACAAAATTTGCTTTGGTTATGAAAGAATGTACAATAAAAAATACTCATTGGATGTAGACGCATTTTACAAATTTTTGCCATACGGTCAACGAAACTATTATGGAAGTGATTGGAAAGGCTCGCTTTACAATAATAGTGAAGGGGGAGAACTTAAGGTGGGCGCCTCCCGACATTATTATAAAGGCCGCAGAAGGTTCTCTTTGGGTGCAGCTATATCTTATCGACAACAAGATTTGGTAAATGTAGTGTTGGATGCCAAACAAGACGAGCACCGTCCGGATGATGGCGTCTACGGATTAACACAAACCAAAAAAGGCATCGGACTTTTTATGAAATTTAATTTTCAATTCAAGCGCCACAGATCTTGTTTTGAATTTTTTGTTACGCCTGGTACCTATGCCGCATTTACTAAAAATAATTATCACTATTGGAAAAGCAGTTACTCTGTTCCTGAGTCTGCAGCAATTACAAATCAAAGCGATATTCCAAAATTAAAGACATGGTATATGAAAGATGGTTTTGCTTTTTTACCGTATATTAATTTTGGCCTATCCTTTGCCATAAAACAAAAGCCTGGAAGTTCACATAAAAAATAATTCAACTTTTTAACTGCGCCTGATGCCTCTTTAATATTATTGTTAACTTTAAGGCAATGAAAGAAACATTCTTTAGCTCCTTAGGCTCATTTTTTACAAGCAAAGGAAGATCTATTATATTTACAAGCTTGTTTTATTCGTTATGGCTTGTAATTAGTCTCGTAACTTCTACAAATCTTGAACTTCAATCCTTTTCAGGGAGAATGATCGGCGTTGCTACTATGAGCAACGTGGATGTTGGCACAAGAGTAGGATTATTTTATAAGTGTATAGCAATTTTTTTTAGTGCTTTTTTATTTTTGGTGTTTCTGGGGCACATTATTTTTCGAAAAAAGGAAACATTATTAAGTTGTACCGAAACCCGATTAATTAATTATACATCCGCAGCCGGAACATTTATTTTTCTTTTTAAGGTCTTTAACATTGAAGTTTATGAAACACTCGAATTCATTTATTTTTTTCATAAGCTAATGCTTGCCTGCCTTATTATAAGGCTTGTTATTTATAAAGAAAATAAGCTATCTGTTTACCAGATCGCAATTGTTTTATTATCGGCTGTTGCATTGTGTTTTTTTGTTGCCGACCTCAATAATTTTATAGGAAACAAGAATAACCCCGATTTTTATATTACAACATTTATTCTAGCTCTGTTAATGCTTATTGCATTAAATCTTTTCTTGAAAAATTCTAAGGAATTAAATCCTCAAAATTCTTTTCGTTTTTTGGCGTTTACCTTTCTTCCAATATTAGCACTGCCTTTTATAACTGTATTAAAGGACGAGGCTTTTCTTGTATTAAAAGCTAATGGTATTATTTTGGCCGATCAAAAGCTTATTTACACGTTCTTGTTGGTAATAATGATCCTTGTTATAGTATACAGGTACAAAAAAGGAAAGAAGAAAGAAATACGTTCTGAAAAAGATCTGCTTGCGAGGAATTATTTTCCCCTATTCATTTTTTCTTTATTGGCGTATTTAAGTTATAGCTACTATACTGATTATTATGATGAGATCTTTGAGTCGGGTAACGTTTATCTTCCCATTATGGAACATAAACTTTTTGGCACTTTATCGCCAATAGAAAAACTCAACACACACCTACTATCGGACTATTTTTTTAGTTATATCTATGTGTTCTTTAATGGCCTTAAAATTAATGAGATCACGTTATATGATTTTTTTCTCTTACCAATTTCCTGCACTTTATTTTATTTTCTGATAAAGTTTTTAACCCGAAACGAATTTGTTGCTGTTTTTGCAGTCTTATTTTTTCCATACGGCGAAGCCTTAATGCCAGAAGGATTTTGTTTCTCCATACTTGGAATTTTTGCGTTGGTTAATGTAATGGGTAATAAACAATCATTAAAGAACTATTTAATTTATTTTGGTGTTTTACTTTTTTTACTGTGTTGGAGAATTGATCTTGGTTATAATAGTCTTTTAACAATGCCGTTCTTGCTTTTGTATTATCATTTCCGTGATCAGCGTCAAAAGATCAATTGGCTGTTGTTATTTAAGTCGCTTGCCATTTTTGTTGGCTTTATAGTTTTAACGGTCACAGGCTTGTCGGTTTACAGACAAAAAAATCTTTTTTTAAATGCAACAGCATTTTTAAATTACTGCGCTTCGGCACAGTCATACGGATACCACTCTATCGGTGATAGTAACACTACAATTTTTAAAATGCACTATTTTGTATTCCCGGCTATTGTAGTGTTCTTAATAATATTAATGGCAATAAAATACAAGGAGTTAAATAGGTCAAAAAGCCAACGCCTTTCTTATTTAAGTTTGTTATTTATTTGTTTATTTTATCTGATCAATTTTAACCGTGGCCTTATACGCCATAGTTTGTTAGAGGGCTCTGATGGTTTTGTGGCTTCTTTTATATATATTATTTTACCCGCCTCTGTATTTATTTTATTTAAAAAGGAAAATAATTTTGTAAAAAGTGTACTTTTCTTAGCCGTCGCGTTTATTGCTATAAACACATATCGCTTACCCGAACCAAAAGGAATGAAAAGCCTGTATGAAAGGCTGGAGGAAAAAATAAAGCATACAGAGAACATACCGCTTTCATCAATTACAAGTCGTATTAGTAATGCGCCGGATACAATAGCCGATCGGTATAAACAGTTTAGCGATTTTATTAAAAAGAACACAAGGCAGGATGAAACGTTCATTGATTTTTCGAATAGGCCAATGCTTTATTTTTTTACAGAAAAACCCACTCCATCCTGGTTCTATCAATCGCCATTATGTATACAAAATGATCTTTTGCAGAAAAAATTCATAAGCGACCTTAAAGATTATAAAACACCCTATCTATTATTTTCGGGATTAAGTGATGTTGGTTATGATAATATGGACTGGGTACCAAATTCATTAAGGCATTATAGAATGGCAGAATATTTTTATGACAACTATAAACCATTTATAATTGTAAATAATTTTTGCTTGTGGCGAAACAATAGTACAAAAGATATAAATAAAAAGGATACCGTATTTACCTATTTAAAAAGAACAGATAGCTTAAGTGATGGAAGAGCAATAAAAGTTGGATTAAAAATAAAACCGGGCAAAACCTATAGTGTAAAAATTACTTCTCTAAGCAAAATGAATTATGAACTAAGTTTATTGAATAAAGGGAATACAATTTTTCCTCATATAAATGCAATAAATGAAAACTCTGCCTATTCGGTATTAGATGTTAGGGAAAAATATTATGATCTAACGCTTAAAAATGAGGGGCATCAGATCACAGAATTATTGGTCATTGAATCGGATCATATTCCTGACTATTTTTCTCATCGTACATTATCTTATAATTTTGAAAAGCTTCCTTATGTTTGGGGCACTTATGACGAGACGGTTTCTGACGAACAGGTTCTGTACGAAAAGAACGAAAGCATTTTACTGGAAAGCAACAAACCATACCAGGTTTCGGTTCCTGAAAAAATGGATAGAACAACCGGTAACACAATTATTGTTACCTGCAAAAGCAATAACAAAGGTCAGAAAGTTAGATTATTGTTTGGTAACAGTAACGAAGTAAGCAAAACATCTATTTTGTTTGACGTTCAACAATCCGAAAAAGAGGAAAAATACGCGATAAGGATCAGTAGCATTTATAAATGGTATTCGGGAAACATAGATCAGTTAACCTTTATAACAGGTTCTGATAAAAACATTACTATTTCAAAAATTATAATCACCAAAGCAAACTAAACACATGAAAACCTTTGAAACAAATGCTTATACTATGGTCGTTAATGACGATCTGTTAGTTGAATTTAAAGTAAAAAAGAACGTAAAACTTCAGGCGGCTGATATTTGGGAGTCGAGAGAGCAATCGGTTAACTATATGCCGGGTAAAAAATTCTTTGTACTGTTTGAGGTAGATGAGAACTTCGATGTTTCGTTGGATGCGCGAAGAGCCGGGGCCTCAGAAGAGTACTCAAAACACGTGGCCGCTGTGGCATTGTGCAGCAATCGCCTTCACGAAAAAATAATTGGCAACCTGTTCCTAAAGGTAAACAACCCCATTGTGCCAACGCGCTTTTTTGACGATAGGGCAAAGGCCATCGAGTGGCTTCGGGAAAAACAAAAAGGTAAATAAGCTTTTCAACCTTTTTAAACAATCCTTAAGTTTTTCAATTCTTAACTTATCTTTGCTCTTTATTTTTAAAAAATGAGCAACTCAAAAACTATTAAAAGCGCACTTATTTCGGTTTATTATAAAGATAATTTAGAACCGATAATTAAAAAACTACATAGCCTAAAAGTTAAACTATATAGCACGGGCGGCACACTGTCGTTTATTGAGAAATTAAATATTCCGGTAACGGCAGTTGACTCTGTTACAACTTATCCTGAAATTTTTGGTGGCCGTGTAAAAACATTACACCCTGCAATTTTTGGCGGCATTTTAAACAGAAGAGATAACGAATCAGATAAAAAGGAAAAAGCACAACATAACATTCCGGATATTGATCTGGTTATAGTTGATCTTTATCCTTTTGAAGAAACAGTTGCCGCAAAAGCTTCTGAAGAAGATACAATTGAAAAAATTGATATTGGCGGCATTTCTTTAATTCGCGCTGCGGCTAAAAATTTTAATGATGTAGTAATTGTTTCTTCACGAAATGATTATTCTGAATTATTAAATTTATTAGAAACAAAGAACGGACAATCTGATCTTGCGGATAGAAAAAAATTCGCAGCAAAAGCATTTGCCACCTCATCACATTACGATTCGGCCATCTTTAATTATTTTAATCAAAGCGAAAATATTACTCAATTCAAACAAAGTGTTCAAAAGGGACAAACCTTACGTTATGGCGAGAATCCTCATCAGCAAGGTGTTTTTTATGGCGATCTTGATGCGATGTTTACCAAGCTGAGCGGAAAAGAATTATCATACAATAACCTTTTGGACGTTGATGCAGCGGTAAACTTAATTGCCGATTTTACAGAACCAACTTTTGCTATTTTAAAACACAATAACGCTTGCGGTGTTGCTTCGCGTAATACCATTCACCAGGCTTACGTAGATGCTTTAGCCGGCGATCCGGTTTCTGCTTTTGGCGGAATACTTATTGCTAATCGTCCAATTGATATTGCAACGGCAACCGAAGTAAATAAATTATTTTGTGAAGTTGTTATTGCACCGGCATATAATGATGATGCGTTAACGCTTTTAAAATCAAAAGCAAACCGCATTATTTTAATTCAAAATAATGTTGAATTAGGAAAAACATCTTTCCGTAATTTGTTGAATGGTATAATTGAGCAGGACAAAGATCTTAAAACAGAAACAGAAGCCGATCTTAAAGTTGTAACCACAACTTCGCCAACCGCAAACGAGATAAAAGATCTTTTGTTCGCTAATAAATTAGTGAAGCATACAAAATCAAACACCATCGTATTTGCAAAGAATGGTCAGTTGTTAGCAAGCGGCACCGGACAAACATCGCGTGTTGATGCTTTAAAACAAGCAATTGTTAAAGCAGAAAATTTTGGCTTTGATCTTAAAGGCGCCGTAATGGCAAGCGATGCTTTTTTCCCTTTTCCTGATTGTGTTGAGATAGCACACAAAGTTGGAATTACCGCAGTGATACAACCGGGTGGATCAATAAAAGATAAAGAAAGCATTGATTATTGTAATGCAAACGGTGTAAGTATGGTAACTACTAGCATACGCCATTTTAAACACTAAGAAAATTATTCAATACGCTTTAAATTCAATTCTTTTGGCGGACTAATTACCATTGGAAATTTCTCGATCTTAACCGAGCTGCTATCTAAACCAAAGGCTTTTGCCTCACTTAAACTCATACGTTTTAAAATAAAGTATGTATTTAAAATTAGTTTTTCAAAGAATGGCAGATCATTCTCATACGATAAGAATTTTTCGAGCACAACAAATTTAAAATCACCAATTACATTATTTTTATTGAGCGATTCGTAACGGCTGGTAATATCCACCTCTTTATTCTTCACCATATCCGCTACAACTTTTCTAAACATTAAGTTAATGCGCGGCGCAATTCTAAAACCAATTCTAAAATCAACACGTATAATATCTTCGTTGGCAATTTGTGTTACCTTGTACTCCATGCGGTAAGGCTCATCCATTACATCCACATGCACAAACCAATAGATGTCGGCTTTCTTAGGGCGTTTTTGCAAGATCGAATAAATAACTTTCGATTCGATCATAGAAGGATTATTGGCACTGGTCATATACACCAAATGGGTTGCATATTTTTGAATAGAATTATCTGTACTTAGATCAACCAACATTTGCTTATAATTATCCAAAGGCACAAGATCTACGTAACGTTGTCTGATCAATTTTGCAATGTACCATGAGGCCATAATACAGGCTAAGAACAAAGCAATAATAAGTGTGATGTAACCGCCTTTCGGAAATTTTTCGAGATTGGCAACTAAGAAAGCGCCCTCAATAATAATATACGTTACGGCAAAAATATTTAAGAACCAATGTGGGAATTTTTTTAAGCGCATAAAAAATGCCAATAAGCGCGACGACATGATCATACCTAAAATAATGGTTAAGCCATAAGCCGCCTCCATGTTCTTAGACTCTTTAAAGAACAATACAATACCTACACAGCCAAAATAAAGCATCCAGTTTATAGATGGAATATACATTTGACCTTTAAGATCGGTTGGGTATTTGATCTTTGCTTTAGGCCAGAAATTTAAACGCATGGCCTCGTTTATTAATGTGAACGAGCCACTTATTAACGCCTGTGATGCAACAACAGTAGCTATTGTAGCAATACCAATTCCAAATGGTAAGAACCATGCCGGCATAATAGAATAAAAAGGATTTGCGCCATCAAGTGTTTTTCCATCCATAGAAACCAACCAGGCTGTTTGTCCCATGTAGTTTAACACCAACATACTTTTCACAAAGATCCAGCTTATGCGAATGTTCCTACGGCCACAATGCCCCATGTCAGAATACAAAGCCTCGGCTCCGGTTGTACACAAGAACACGGCGCCTAATAACCAAAATGCGCCGGGATGATTGATCAATAAATTAATTCCGTAATAAGGATTTAAAGATTTTAAAACTGTAACGTCGTGTGATAGACCTATAAGACCCATCCCGCCTAGTGTTATAAACCACACTAACATTACCGGCCCAAAAAATTTGCCAATAAATTTTGTACCAAACTGTTGTATAAAAAATAAACCTGTAATAATTGCAATTACAATAGGTATAGTAGGAATATCACTAAAGCGCGGGATAAGCTTTAAACCCTCAATAGCAGATGCAACTGAGATAGGAGGGGTAATTATTCCTTCACCTAAGATACAGCATCCACCAATAATAGCGGGAAAAATAAGCCATTTTCGTTTTGCTTTTTTAATAAGCGCAAACAAAGAGAAGATCCCGCCCTCACCTTTATTATCGGCTTTCAGGGTAAAGATCACGTATTTGATAGTAGTTTGAAGCGTTAGGGTCCAAAACACCAAAGACATGCCGCCAATAATTACAGAAGCATTAATAGGCTTATCGCCAACAATTGCCTTCATCACATAAAGTGGGGAGGTACCAATATCACCATAAATGATACCTAGAGTTAAAAGTAAGCCGGCAATAGTTATTTTACTAGAGTGGCCATTTTGATGATTTCCCATGTGGGGTGTTTAGATAAAGAGAGCAAAATTAATACAAAAAGAAGTATTAAAATCATAATTGCGACTAATTATTTATTTAACCACATGGTTTAAAAAAATACACGTATCAACAATAAAAAACAGAAGATTTGCGTTAGATTATCAGAAATAACATTTTTTGACAAAAAAATGTAAACTTGAGCTGCAATACAGTGTTTTTAACGATTGGGCGTTGTGGGTTTGAATTAAAAGGTTTAATTTTATATAATAGATTTTTGAAACGTGAAAAGGCTTTTAGTACTAATATTGATATGTTTGTCTGTTTATGGCTTTGCTACGCACAACCGTGCCGGCGAGATCTTGTATAAACGTATTGCGCCATTTACCCAGGTGGTTGGTAATATTACAGTGCAGGTTTATACTTACTCAATTACACTTATTAAATATACAGATCACGGCAACGGTGTTGCTGATAGATGTGTGGACACCATTTATTTTGGCGACGGGCAAAGAGGCATAGCACAGAGGATCAACAGCCACTCATCAGTTACTGGCTGTGATTGTGATGATTGCGGAGAGCTTATCATAAACGATCCGGGATATGTGGTAAAAAAAAACATTTATACGATCATTCACACTTACGCAGGCTCTGGTAGTTATTTAATTCATTCTTTTGACCCTAATAGAAATGGCGGTGTAGTAAACATTCCCAATTCCATTAATCAACCTTTTTACCTTGAATCATTACTCATTATTAATAATTTTTCAGGAGCTAACTCTTCGCCCGAATTCAAATATCCTCCAATAGACAGGGCTTGTTTTCAAAAGTGTTTTTATCATAATCCAGGAGCTTACGATACTGACGGGGATAGCTTAAGTTATGAAATTTCAACCTCAAGAGCAGAAAACGGACAAGTAGTTCCGGGCTATTCTTTTCCTGATCCAGGACCAGGAGGCACTTATGGCATTAATCCTATAACAGGTTTGCTAACATGGTGTAAACCGCAAGGGCAGGGAGAATACAACCTTGCATTTATTGTAAAGGAATGGCGCAAGAACACAAGTGGCATTTATCAGCAAATTGGTACTGTTTTACGTGATATGCAGGTAGTAGTTGGCGCTTGTCCAAATAATGATCCCCCTTTTGTTAATGTACCAATTGATACTTGTGTAGAAGCGGGAGCCGCAATAGCAAAAAATATTATTTACGGCGATCCTAATTTCCCAACCCCACCAAACACTTTTACAAATATTGTGACCCTGCAAGGCAACGGTGGCGCTTTCTCGGGCCCAAGCCCTGTAGCAACATTATTAAATGTAAACCATACAATTACGTCGGCATTAACTACAAGTACTACCGCAATTTTTTCATGGCAAACAAACTGCAGTCATATTCGTTTACAACCATATCAAACCGTTTTTAAAGTAGAAGATAACGGACAACCCGGCGGTACGCCGGCAATAAAGCTGGTCAACTTTGCAACGTACAACATTCGGGTTGTGCCGCCTTCCGTAAAAAACGTAACGGCAACACCACAGGGTTCATCTATGAACATTACCTGGTCGCTTTCTGCTTGTAGCCCTGCAAATAATCCTATCATTGCTTACAAAGTATACAGGAAAAATGATTGCACTCCTTTTACGTATGATCCTTGCGAAACAGGCGTATCACCAAGTACTGGCTTTGCATACATTGGTCAAACAACCCCCACCATTAATACCTTTCTTGATAATAATAGCGGCAATGGTTTGGTAGTTGGACAGGATTATAGTTATTTGGTAATTGCAGTATACAAAGATGGCTCTCAAAGCTATGGCAGCTCATTGGTGTGCGCAAAATTAAAACGCGACATACCTGTGCTTTTAAATGTTGATATTATGTCAACTTCAGTTTCTACCGGTTCTGTTTTTGTGCGCTGGGAAAGACCGCTTACTAATGCTACAAGCCTTGACACGATTGCTCTTCCGGGACCCTACCAATTTAATTTAAAACACCGTGTGGGCTCTACGGGCACTTATACAACTGTGTTTAATTCTACAAGCCCTTTCTTTTTAAACCTTGCAACGCAGTTTGTGCATACCGGTTTGAATACAGACGCAACCGATCATCAATATATTGTTGAGTTCATTGCAAACACAACTACTGTTGGAACTTCGCAACGTGCTACTTCTATCTTTTTAACCACTACGCCGGGCGACAGGCGCATCGATCTGCAATGGAGCTCTTCAACGCCATGGAATAATTATAAATATACTGTATTCCGTAAAGATCCGCTAGCAACTACTTTCTCGGTTATAGCAACTACATCTTTAACCACTTATTCTGACACCACTAAAATTGTGAACAGCAATAGCACACGTAGTTATGTGTATTGTTATAAAATTTTAGGAGAAGGGCAATATTCAGACCCGTCAATCACCAAACCGTTATTAAATAATTCACAAGAAAAATGTGCAACAGCAACGGATCTTACTTTACCTTGTACGCCAACTCTTTCTATTGTTGCCGATTGCCCAACAGGTATGGTAGAAATAAGCTGGACCAATGTAAAACCAATTTGTAGCGATGATGTGGTACAGTATAATTTATTTTTCAAGCCAACAATTGACGAACCATACGCGCAAGTTGCGACATTAAATGGCGCCGCCTCAACATTCTTTAATTACGATGGTTTAGAATTGATCTCGGGTTGTTACGCCGTTCAATCGGTTGATTCAAGTAACAATGTAAGCCCGTTGAGCCCTGATTTTTGTATAGATAACTGCCCGATATTTGAATTGCCGAATATTGTTACTTTAAATAAAGATGGCGTTAACGACTTTTTTAAAGCTATTCGCGTGCGCCAGATAAAAGAGATCGATCTTGTTATTTTTGACCGCTGGGGAAACTTGGTTTATAAGACCACCGACCCTTATTTTAAATGGGACGGCACTAGTCTGCAAAGCAAACAATTAGTGAGCGAAGGCACTTTCTTTTACATCTGCGATGTGTTTGAGCCTCGTTTAAAAGGCATTGTTAAGCGTAACCTGAAGGGTTACATGCAAGTGGTTAAGTAATTCTGTTTACATTTGCCTTTCTTTTAAATTATGAAACTCTATAAGAACCTTGTTAATTCTGTAGCAGAAACGCTGCAGGAAATTTTTGTAAAGAACCGTTACGCCGACAAGGCGATCGAAAAAGTTTTTAAAGCAAACCCGCAATGGGGTAGTAGAGACAGGCGCTTTGTTGCAGAAGCGGTTTATGATATTGTAAGAAATTTTCGTTTGTATTCAGAACTGGCACAATCTCAAAAGAATTTTTGGTTTATTACCGCTGTTTGGTTAGTGGTAAAAGAAATTGAGTTTCCCGATTGGCAAGAATTTAAAGATCTTGATAGAGAAGCGATAAAAGCACATAGCGAAAGTTTAAAGAATAATTTACCCGTTTACGAATCGTATCCCGATTGGTTGTGGGAGCTTGGCATAAAAGAGCTTGGTGAAGATGCATGGAAAAAAGAGGCTTTATCAATGAACCAGCAAGCAGCAGTTGTATTGCGTGTTAATACATTAAAAACAAACACAAAAAAACTTGTTGAAGAGTTTACAAAAACAAATATTGCTTTAAAAGAAGTTGATGGGGTTGAGAACGCTGTGCAATTAGTAAAAAGAGAAAATGTTTTTCAGAATAATTTTTTTAAGCTGGGTTGGTTTGAGGTGCAGGATACGGGTTCACAAATAATCAGCACGTTTTTAGATCCAAAGCCAAATCAGTTTGTAATTGATGCCTGTGCCGGTGCCGGCGGTAAAAGTTTGCACATTGCCGCTCTAATGAATAACAAGGGCAAATTAATTAGTTTGGATGTGGAAGGATTTAAGTTAGAGGAATTAAAAAAGAGAGCAAAACGCGCCGGTGTTTTTAATGTAGAGACGCGTGTAATTGAGGACTCAAAAACAATAAAACGATTGGAAGCTAAAGCCGATAAATTATTATTGGATGTACCTTGCAGCGGTTTGGGTGTAATAAAAAGAAATCCCGATGCCAAATGGAAATTAAGTGTTGAGGTAATTGAACGTACAAAAAAATTACAACAAAAAATTTTAAGCGAGTATTCACAAATGGTAAAAATTGGTGGCGAATTGGTTTACAGCACCTGTAGTATTTTACCAAGTGAGAATAGAGAACAAGTTGACGCGTTTTTATTAAACAATGTTAATTTCGAATTTGTAAAAGAGCGTACAATACTCCCCAGCGAAGGCTATGATGGGTTTTACATGGCCTTGTTAAAAAAAACATCTTAAGCTTTATTCGTCAAAATCTTCTGTTTAGGCGTGTAATTTTATTGTTACCTTTGATAGATAATTTTTGATCTTAGTAAGAAAATATTCAATACTCGAATCTCATCGCAGCCGTGCTTCTACAACAGAACTTTGGGATAATGGCATCATCTTTATTAAACTTGATGATAATATGGAGGTTACACTTGAAGACTCTAAAGGCCATTACGAATTTTTAAAAAGCAAATTTGACGGTAAGAATAAAATGAGAGTCTTGACCGAATCAGGTCGTTATACTACTGTATCAAAAGAGGCGCGAGAATTTTCTACGCTTCCTGAAATAAATAAAATGACACTTGCAAGTGCGGTTGTTATAAAGTCGTTGGCTCACCGTATCGTAATAAACTTTATAATAAGTCTTACGAGGCAACAAAACATGAAAATGCGTATGTTTGAAAGTAAAGATAAAGCCATAGATTGGCTTCTTTCAATTGAGAATAAATAAACGATCTATGAAAAAAATAGTTTCGCTAATAATAATTTGCTTTTCCCTTACAGCTTTTTCGCAAGTAAAAAATGTAGATGCAGTTGCCTTTAAAAAACTGGTTGACGAAAAAAAACACATTTTAATTGATCTGCGTACCAACGAAGAAATTAAAAGTAAAGGAATGATCAAAGGTGCAACTCAAATTGATTTTTTCGGAAAAGACGCTTTTGCCGAAATAGACAAATTAGATAAAACAAAAAGCTATTTAATTTATTGTGCGGGCGGTGGAAGAAGCGAGGAATGTGGTTTTTACATGCAAAAACACGGCTTTAAAGAAGTTGTAAATCTTGAAAAAGGTTTTAGCGATTGGAAGAACAAAGGCTTTGAAATAGAAACAAAATAATTTGCGGAAAATATCTAATGGACTATAATTCACCTTTAAAACTAGCCATTAACGCAGCACTTAAAGCAGGGCAGGAGATCTTAAAAATTTACGATACTGATTTTTTTGTAGAAACAAAAAGTGATAACACGCCGGTAACTCTTGCCGATAAAGGCGCCAGCAACTCCATTATTAAAGATCTTGTCCAAACAAAGATCCCAATAATAAGCGAAGAAGAAGATGTTCTTGATTACGAGATACGCAAAAAATGGGAACAGGTTTGGCTGGTTGATCCACTTGATGGCACAAAAGAATTTGTAAAACGCAATGGAGAATTTACAGTTAACATTGCTTTGATAGAAAACAATCAACCTGTTATTGGTGTAATTTATTTACCGGTTCACAAAGAACTTTATTTTGCATGTATCAATTATGGTAGTTTTAAGGTTACACAACAGCAATTCCCCGAAATAAATGGAGGACAAAGCAACATAGAAAATCTATTAAAAGCAGCCGTTAAATTGCCAACCCAAAAACTACCAAAAAAATACACAGTGGTTGCAAGCCGCTCTCATCTTAGCAGAGAGCTTAATCAACATATTGATAAACTTATTAATGTTTATGGTGAAGTAGACATAACAAATGTTGGTAGCAGCATAAAACAATGTTGGGTAGCCGAAGGCAAAGCGCATGAATATTTACGTTTAGGCACTACTATGGAGTGGGATACCGCTGCAGGGCAATGTATATTGGAACAAGCCGGTGGGCAGATAATAGATCTTGAAACGCAAAAACCTATGCGTTACAATAAAGAGAACATGAGGAACAATTTTTTTATTGCCAAGCACCGTGCTTAAGCAATAAAACAGGTAAAACAAAAAAGGCCACCAATTTGGCAGCCTCTTGTGATCCCGCTTGGAATCGAACCAAGGACCGCAAGTTTAGAAAACTTGTGCTCTATCCAGCTGAGCTACGGGACCATTTCCTTGAAAATAGTTGAATACAACTACTTTTTTGAGAATGCAAATGTAAAAAAAAAAATTATTTAAACAATTATAATTATTTTAGTGGACTAGCGTTTATCCCATCTGCAACTCTCTGTAATCATAGTTAACTACAACGTAAAGCACTTTTTAGAACAGTGTCTTTTTTCAGTTTTTAAAGCATTAAAGAACATTAATGCCGAGGTCATTGTTGTAGACAATAACTCCGTAGACGGCTCTATAGCGCTTATAAAGGACAAATTCCCACAAGTAAGCCTAATTGCAAATACAACCAATACAGGCTTTTCTGTGGCCAATAACCAGGGCATAAAGATCGCTAAAGGCAAATATGTGCTTTTACTTAACCCCGATACCGTTGTGCAGGAGGATACATTTGAGAAAACCCTGGCATTTATGGAAGAACACCCAGATGCGGGCGGATTAGGCATCAAAATGCTTGATGGGAAGGGCAATTTTTTACCTGAAAGCAAACGCGGGCTTCCAACCCCTGCGGTTGCATTTTATAAGATATTCGGTCTTGCAAAATTATTTCCGGGCTCTAAAAAATTTGGTCAGTACCATTTAACATTTTTAGACAAGAATAAAACTCACCAAATAGATATTTTAAGCGGCGCTTTTATGTTAATGCGTAAAGAAGCTTTAGATAAAGTTGGCTTGCTTGATGAAACTTTTTTTATGTATGGTGAGGATATCGATCTTTCTTATCGCATTACACAAGGAGGCTATAAAAATTATTATTTTGCCGATAGCAGCATTATTCATTACAAAGGCGAGAGCACAAAAAAAAGCAGCGTTAATTATGTAATTGTCTTCTACAAAGCCATGGCAATTTTTGCGCAAAAACATTTTACACAAAATCACGCACGTACATTTCGTTTCTTAATTTACTTTGCCATTTATTTGCGCGCAGCTGCAGCTATAACTGCACGCTTTATTAAACAATGGTTTTTCCCGGCAATAGATTTTGCTTTGGTTTTATTAGGGCTTTATCTTTGCAAGAATATTTACGAAACACATTTTAAACTTACGCCTAATTTTTATTCTCAGGAAACTTTAAATTTTTTCTTTCCAATTTATACACTTGTTTGGATGTTCTTCGTTTACCTCAGCGGAGGCTATGATGTGCCGATGCGCCTTACCAAGGTGGTGAGGGGTGTTTTAGCGGGAACAGCTTTTATTCTGATCGTGTATTCTCTTTTACCGGAATATTATCGTTTTTCGCGTGCATTAATTTTAATTGGCTCTGCTTATACATTAGCAATTTATTTGGTAATGCGTTTAGTTTATCACGCATTAAAAATTAAAAAATTTAAAATTGGTGGTTACAAAACAAATGCGCGTATTGCAATTATTGGTAGTGAACTAGAGTTTAACCGCGTGAACGATATCCTTAAAAAAACAAATATTAAATCAGAATTCATAGGTTTTATAAGTAACGAGAATAACGGTATTAAGAACGAAGCATACATTGGTCACTTCCATCAAATTAACGAAGCAATTGATGTGCATGAGCTAAACGAAATTATTTTTTGTGCAAGAGATATTTCGTCGCAGGAAATTATTGATAAAATGATAACGCTGGTTACAAAAGGTGTTGAATTTAAAATTGCACCTCCAGAAAGCCTTTCAATTATTGGCAGTAATAGTATTGATACCGCCGGAGATCTTTATGTGATAGATGTAAACAATGTGGGTAGACCTGAGAACAGACGTAAAAAGAGATTGCTGGATCTTATTGTGAGTGCAACGGCCCTGTTGTTCTTTTGGATCTTTATATGGGTTCAAAAAAATAAACTAAATTTTATTGCTAACGCGTTTAAAGTTTTAGTTGGTATTTACTCATGGGTTGGTTATGGTAAAAGTCCGCGTAAAGACCTGCCTTCGATTCGTCCTTCCATATTAACACCATCAGATCTGCTTGGAGAGAGTATCTCCGAAGAGCGCATTAACAAGGCCTTTTTAAACTATTCTAAAGATTATAAAATTGAGAACGACCTTAAGATCATCTTCTCACAAATAAGTAATTTAGGCAGATAAATGTTAAACTTTGTTTAAGCAATTGCTTAAGTAGAAAAATAGCTTCAACTTTAATTAAAACGCAAACCATGAAAAAATTAATTATCCTTTCTCTTTCATTACTTTCTTTTTTTGGTATAAATGCACAGCAACAAAATCCAATTACATGGGTTGCTACTTATAAATCAATTTCTGCAACAGAAGGTGAGATCATTATTACACCAAAAGTAGAAAAGGGCTGGCATAGCTATTCTCAAAAAGTAACTGCAGATGGCCCTGTTCCAACATCTTTTAAGTTTACCGAATCAAAACAATATACTTTAGTTGGTGCTGTTGAAGAAAGTAATGTGCATGAAGAGTTTGATAAAGCCTTTGACGCAAAGATCTTTGTAGTGACCGATAAATCGCTTTTCAAACAAAAGGTAAAATTCGCTAAAGCAGGCTTTAATGTTGCTTTTAAGCTGGAATTTATGTGCTGTAACGATCAAATGTGCCTGCCTCCAAAAACAACCGACCTAACTGTTAAGGTGCAATAAAAAAATAATAGTATTTTTACCTTGTTATCCTATTTTAAATACTTTACTATGAAAAGATTTTTAGCGGTTTTATCTTTTGTTATTATTGCATCCTGTTCCTACGGGGGAGATAAAAAAATTGATGATTCAAAACCTGTTATACCGGTAAAAACCGAAACTGCTAATCAGAATAAACAGTACGTTACCTGGACATACTCGCTAAAGAAGATCAGCGCAGATGAATTTGAATTGACCTTTAAAGCTAAAATAGAACCAACCTGGCATTTATATTCACAAATAGAAACGCCCGACGGACCTTTACCAACGTATTTTGAGTTTGAAAAATCGAAAGATTATAAATTAATTGGAAAGGTTATTGAACCAAAACCTATTGAACACGCTGAGCCTGTTTTTGATAATCAGGTGATGCGTTATTTTGAGAACAGCGCAACCTTTAAGCAAAAAATAAAAGCGCTTACAAATAAACCATTTACAATAAAAGGATTTATTGATGGGATGGCCTGTAATGAAACACAGTGCCAAAAATTTTCACCAACATTTGATTTTAGTTTTAAAATAGAAGGAGCTGAGGTTACCGCAACTACTGCAACAGAAACAACGGTTGCCGCAACAGAAACGCTAACAACTGATACAAATCAAATTGCTGCCGTTGAAAATACGGTTGCAGTAAACAGTAACACTAATGAAGCAGAAATTTCTGCTCCACCAACTCAAAAAACAGAGAAAAGAACTTATTGGGGATTATTTATTGCAGGGTTTTTAGGAGGCCTTGCAGCTTTGCTTACACCTTGTGTGTTTCCAATGATACCAATGACGGTTAGTTTTTTTACAAAACAAAGTAAAACAAAAGCTGCTGGTATTCGTAATGCGTTTATTTATGCTATTTCTATTATCGCTATTTACATTGCTTTAGGTTTAGGTGTTACTTTGATTTTTGGTGCAGATGCGATGAACAATCTCGCTACAAATGTTTGGTTCAATCTCGCGTTCTTTGTTCTGTTAGTTGTATTTGCAATTTCATTTTTAGGTGCTTTCGAAATTACGTTGCCATCGGGTTTTGTAAATAAGATGGATGCAAAATCAGATAAAGGCGGATTGATAGGTATCTTTTTTATGGCCTTTACATTAGGTTTAGTTTCATTCTCCTGCACAGGACCTATCATTGGTACTTTACTTGTGCAAGCTGCATCAACCGGCGCTTTAGCGGGACCATTTTTTGGTATGTTTGGTTTTTCGTTAGCGCTTGCTTTACCATTTGGTTTGTTTGCAGCTTTCCCGGGCTGGTTAAATTCTTTACCAAAATCTGGTGGTTGGTTAAACTCTGTAAAAGTTGTTTTAGGCTTTTTAGAATTAGCGCTTGCTATGAAATTTTTATCGAACGCCGATCTTGTTGTGCAAGCAGGAATTTTAACGAGAGAATTATTTTTAGTTATATGGATCGTGATCTTTGCTTTATTAGGAGGTTACTTAATGGGTTGGTTCAAACTTTCGCACGATAGCGAAATGAAATATGTTTCGGTGCCACGTTTAATGATGGCGATTTTAGTTTTCTCATTTACAGTTTATCTAATTCCGGGTTTATGGGGCGCACCATTAAAATTAATTAGTGGTTTTCCTCCTCCCGATTTTTATAGCGAATCGCCCGAAGGTTTTGGTGGCAGAAAAACAGACGTCATCTCTGGCAATGCTACCCACGAAGATCTGCCGGAGCATGCGCATCGTGGACCAAATGGCATTCCTGCATTTGATGATTATTTTTTAGCATTAGCACACGCCAAAAAAGTAAACAAACCTTTGCTGATAGATTTTACCGGTTGGGCTTGCGTAAATTGTCGTAAAATGGAAGGGCAGGTTTGGAGCGACTCTGATGTGAAAAGAAAATTAAGCGAGGATTTTGTTTTAGTTTCTCTTTACGTAGATGATAAAAAGAAACTTCCCGCCGAGTTACAGATAGAAGTAACATGGAACGGATCAAAACGTACTTTATCTTCTGTTGGTGATAGGTGGAGTTATTTACAGAACACTAAATACATGTCGAGCACTCAACCGCAGTACTGGATAATTGATGGTGACGAAAATCATTACAGCGATTCTACCAGTTACGACCCTGATATTGCAAAATACATTCAGTGGTTGGATAAGGGATTAGAAAAGTTTAAAGCGAAGAAGTAACGCTCATTAAGTCCAGTGAGAATTAATTATAAATATACAATTTTTGTACTATTCATAATTGCTCTACTTAGCTGCAACCATTCGGAAAATTTATATCAAGACCAAGTAACGGAATTTAATGAAATAGATACTGTTTCTTATGCAGCAATTATTCGCTCTGATTTTTCTAATGAAGTTATTTGGAAAAAAGTTTGTGACGAAATAAAAAAGCCCGCGAAAAAATATGGACCCGTTGCATATGTACAAAGAATTAGTAACAAAAAATACGATAGAATAACAAAAGAAAAGCTACTTGCAAATTTACCATCAAATTATCTTGAAACATTTGTTTTTGTTTTTGATAGCGTGAGTGTAAATAATCAAGAACACCCTCTGTTATGTGTTGAGTTATTTGAAAAGAAATACAGATCGTTTTATATTAAACCTTCTGACCTATGGATTGCTGAAAACAACTTGTCTATAGCGAATATGGACTTTGAAGAGTTTTTAGAAAGTGTTGACAGCAGCAATATATTTAAAGGATTTTAGAAAAACCAAAATAAGTTTACTTCCCCAACAACTTCGACAAAATATAATTCCCGTCAATTACTAATTGCTTAAAATCTTTTTTTGTTTTAATAATTAGCTGGTTGGTATTATATTTTGTAATAGCGTAATCATACTCAATAGCGTCTTTTCCTTTTTTCTCAATCGCAATAAGATATTTAAGATCTTTATCACTTAAAACAAAAGCTCTTTCTTTTTTAAATTCCCAATAAGGCTTCTCTCTTATTTTTAATCCGGAGAATTTTCTGTTTGGAAAAATGGTTAATGATGAAGCATAATAATTTACAGAATAATTATCTGCATTTTTCTTCACAACAAATTTTTCGGTAATGGTATAACGTTGTGGTTTACCTGTAAGTGTTTGTCCTGATGCTGTTGAAAGTTGTTGCACAGCTTCTTCTACATGGCATTGATAATAAGTAATAGAATCACCAACAATTAAACTTTTCAAAATACTGTTGTTTGGAATAACAATAGAATCATTCTGCGCAGAAGCACAGAAACAAGAAACCAGGAACAATATTAAAAACGCTTTTCTCATTTATGTATTACCTCAATTTGTTTTGAAAGCGCAATTGCTTTTTCTTTTGTTTTATTTACATCAGAAGTTGTAGCATCATTACATAACACAACAGCCATTCTTCTGTAAGGACGCGTTGTGGGTTTACCAAACACTTTTACATCTGTATTTGGATTCTCTAATACTTTTTCAATTCCTTTAAAATCTGGACGAGCGCCTTCTTTACTTGCTAATACAACTGCAGAAGCGCCGTTCTTTATTAATTCAACATTCGGAATTGGTAAACCTAAAATAGCGCGTGCGTGTAATTCAAACTCATTATAATTTTGTGTGTTGGCTAAAGTCACCATTCCTGTATCGTGCGGACGAGGAGAAAGCTCGGAAAAATAAACACCTTTTTGTGTTAAGAAAAATTCAATGCCCCAAATACCATAACCGGTTAAAGCCTTGGTAACTTTCTCTGCCATTTGTTGCGCTTCAGTAAGATCTTTATCGCTAATGGCGCAAGGCTGCCAACTTTCCTGGTAATCGCCACGCTCTTGCCTGTGGCCAATTGGAGGACAAAACAAGGTTGTTCCGTTCTTTTGCGTTACAGTTAATAATGTAATTTCAGAATCAAATTTTACAAACTCTTCAATAATAGCTTCTTTGTAATCGCCACGCGAACCATCCATGGCATAATGCCAGGCTTTCTCAACATCGGTTTCGCTTTTAATAACGCTTTGCCCCTTGCCGCTACTGCTCATTAAAGGTTTTACCACGCAAGGAATTCCAATTTTTGAAACTGCATCTTTAAATGCTTCCAAAGTGGTGGCATATAAATAGTTTGCTGTTCTTAATCCCAATTCTTTTGCTGCAAGATCACGAATAGCTTTTCTGTTCATTGTAAAATTCGCTGCTTTAGCACTTGGCACAATTGTTATACCTTGTTTTTCATAATCGTAAAAACGTTCTGTTCTTATCGCTTCAATCTCCGGAACAATAAGATCAGGTTTATGTTTGGCAACAATTTTATCCAACGCTTCACCATCCAACATATTAATAACTTCAAAAGCGTGCGCTACCTGCATGGCCGGAGCGTTCTCATAACTATCTACCGCAATTACATATTGCCCTAAACGTTGTAAAGCAATAACAACTTCTTTTCCTAATTCGCCGCTTCCAAGCAGCATTACTTTTTTTTGCATAAAATTTAAGAACCTTGTTTAATGAATTTTGAATTATAAATAAACGCGACGTTTTGTTTCATATGATCAAATTTTATTTATTCAGGAACAAAGCAAAGGCCCCATAACCAATTCCCAAACCAATAGTTCCGCCAATTACAGATTTTATTCTTCGCCGTTGCCGTGCCACGCGTTCGTATCCTAAAATGTAAGCATCACTTTCTACATAGGTTGGATTGCTAATGGTGCTATGTCTTATTCTTATTTTTGGCAAACCACTCAGCGCCATAAAACCATAAGGCGCAATGGGGGCCCAAAAAGTTCCGGTTAATCCGCCAGCAATACCCGCAACACATGCACCAATTAAACAACCGCGTGCTTTAAACCCTTTGCGCGCATCGTTCTCACCTTTCATGTACATCCACATTTCATCGCGAGAGAACCAGTTGCTTAAAAGCGAATCTTGTTTGTAATAATAACGTTTATCGCCATTTGCAAAGCGCACCATAAACAGTTGGTCCCACTCGTAATGTATTTTTTTACTTGGTTTTTTTGGATTGACAATTGTTACAGCACCTAAAAGCGTATCAATTACCTTTTCGCCAACAACCCTGCCGTTCATTAAATAAATAGTATCCTGAACTTTAGCTTGAGAAAAAGCAGACTGGGATAGGAAATAAAAAACAAGTAACAGAAAACTCTTCTTAAGCATAGCCAAAGATAAAATTTTAATTACAAGTTCTAATTAGTGTTTGTTACAAATTTGTGTTTGATGCGAAAAATTCAGTTCGTCCCGATATCTATCGGGATGTGTAGCAAAAAAATTGTGAGGTTTACTGAAGTAAACGAACGATTTTTTGCAAACGTAACGATGAAAATGGACTTTTCGCGCAAACACTAATTAATAGTTAACTACCTGCTCTTCTATATTCTCAGGAATTTCCCTGAACTCGTATTGCTGATTGCGCAACTGAGGCTCGAAACCTGCTTCACGAATAGCATCCTGTATAGTTTTATAAGTAAAACGATGCGGAGCACCTGCTGCGCTCACAACATTTTCTTCTATCATAATACTTCCAAAATCGTTGGCGCCGGCTTGCAAACAAATTTGTGCGGTGGCTTTACCAACGGTTAACCAACTGGCTTGTATGTTTATGATATTAGGAAGCATGATGCGGCTTAATGCTGTCATGCGAATATATTCGTCAGACGTAACTGTGTTTTTTACACCTTTTACACGTTTTAATAAAGTGCCGTCATCCATAAAAGGCCAAGGAATAAAAGCTAAAAAGCCTTTTGATGTTGCAGGTTTTTGCGCCTGTACTTCACGTATCCATACCAAATGCTCAAACCGTTCGTAAATGGTTTCCACATGGCCAAACATCATGGTAGCGCTAGTTGTAATATTTAATTGATGACAGGCCTTCATCACCTCTAACCATTCGCGGCCGGTACACTTGCCCTTGCTTATGAGGCGGCGGACACGGTCGTTCAAAATTTCGGCACCGGCGCCGGGTAAACTATCTAAACCCGCCTCTACCAACGCTTTTAAGACTTCGGTATGCGTGCTTTTTTCAAGTTTTGTAATGTGTGCAATCTCTGGTGGACCAAGAGAGTGCAATTTTATTTGTGGAAAAAGCGATTTAATTTCTTTAAAAAGATTTACATAAAATGAAAGCCCAAGATCAGGATGATGTCCGCCTTGCAGCAATAGCTGGTCTCCACCATAACGAATGGTCTCTTCTATTTTTTTCTTGTAAGTAGCAATATCAGTTATGTAAGATTCTTTATGACCAGGGATGCGGTAAAAATTACAGAATTTACAATTGGCAATACACACGTTAGTGGTATTTAAATTCCTGTCTATTTGCCAGGTAACTTTATTTGAATTTTTTTTCTGGATCTTTTTAAGTTCGTTGGCAACAAACATTAACTCTGCAGTTGGCGCGTTCTCGTATAAGAAAACGCCGTCCTCGATACTTAAAAATTCAAATTTTAATGCGCGTGATAAAAGCTCGTTTACGTTCATTTTTGCGAGAATAAAGGTACTAAAATTACGACTTCAAAAACGCTTCTTTTTGCTTTTTTGGCAATGAATTTATGTTCAGCTCATAAGAATCATCTATCCAGGCAAAGACAAGTTTTTTAGAGGTGCGCCCTTCACAAACAACGGTATTCCAGTGTACTTTGCTCATGTGGTAACCGGGCCGCACGAAATCATATTTATCGCGTAATTCAATAGCTTTTTGTGGATCGCATTTTACATTGAATTGTAAAGGGTTTGAATCTAAACTCATTAGTAAGAACATTTTTCCAGCAACCTTAAACACCAGTGTTTCAGCATCAAAGGGAAAACCCTCTGTTACCCCTTTTTTCAAAATGCAATATTCCCTTATTTCCTCTGCGCTCATGCTTAACAATTTGTTAATATACTTGCCAAATATGCTAAAAATTATGCCAGATGTAAAACAACGGGTTTTTTATCGGGGAAAGATGAGAATATTTGTGCTCAAATGCCGTTAAACCGTAAAAATAGTTAAGAATAGATTTTTTCTTCGGAACTATTTTATTAAGTTTGGCATTCATTTTAAAATAAGAAAAATAACTAAATAATAAATAACAACAACTATGAGCACAAAAAAAACATCGGGAGGATTCCCATTGGTAGTATCGTTTTTAGCAATTGTAATCTGTATTGGGATTGGCTGGTTTATTTACAAAACAATTTTAGGTTCGGCTGCCAACTTTGATGGTGGAGATCCAGAAAAAGGACATCCACATAACATCTTAGGAACCATGTACAAAGGCGGTTTCATTGTGCCTATCTTAATTGGTTTCTTATTAACGGTAATTACTTTCGCTATTGAGCGTTTCATCACTATCATGAAAGCAGGCGGAAAAGGTTCGACCGATAAATTTGTTGCAAAAATTAAATCATTGATCGGTAATCACGATTTTGAAGCTGCAGTTGCAGAATGTGATCGTCAACAAGGTTCATTAGCTAACGTTGTTCGTGAAGGAATTTTAAAATACCAATTCGTACAAAATGACTCAGCAATGGATAAAGAAGCAAAAGTTCACGCTATCCAAAAAGCAATTGAAGAAGCTACAGCTTTAGAATTACCAATGTTATCAAAAAACATGGTGGTTATCTCAACAATGGCCTCTATTGGTACATTAGCCGGTCTTATCGGAACGGTTGTGGGTATGATCCGTGCCTTTGCCGCTTTATCTGCAGCAGGTGCACCTGATACTTCAGCTCTTGCAACTGGTATCTCTGAAGCCCTTGTAAACACATTGGTTGGTATCTTAACTTCAGCATTTGCGATCATTTTCTATAACTATTTCAGCAATAGAATTGATCAAATTACTTATGCAATGGATGAAGCAGGATTCTCGATTATTCAGGAATTTCAGGCTACCGGAAAATAATGGTTCGACTCCGCTCACCACGCGGTTTTGATAATTTTTTCAAAATTATTTATGGAATTTAAATAAAGTATTCATCTTAATTAAAAACAACGAACAATGTCAAAAAAACCATCAAAAGGAGGAGCCCCGGCGTTAGATATGACGCCCATGGTGGATCTTGCCTTCCTACTGGTAACATTTTTTATGTTGACGGCTTCATTTCGTATGGCAGAGCCTGTTGTGGTTGATCCTCCCTCGTCAATTGGGATGGTAGATCTACCGGACAACCATATTATGGTTACCATCGATGATAAAGGGCGCGCGTTTTTTGGGATCTCTAACTCTTCTGCTAAAATGAGCGCTTTGCGCCAAATGGCCGCAAAGTATAATGTACCTTTTACCGAACAACAAATTGTTAAGTTTAGCGGTTTGCCAAGTTTTGGTGTAGATATAAAAGATCTTCCGGCATATATTGATGCTAAAGAAGACGCACGCTCTAAATTTCAACCGCAAAAAGGTGTTCCATTAGATACCATCACACCAAACAACCAGTTAAAAGACTGGATCGCTATTGGTGGTACGGAAGCAGTTAGAATGTATGAAGAGGCAAAAATAAAAGCAGCAGACGCCGGAGGAGAATTTAAAGCCGAAAAGCCACGCTACGCAATTAAATGCGCCGCTACAACAAAATACATTTTTGTGAAAGACGTTATTAAAACATTTACAGATCTTAAATTGTATCAGTTCAACCTTATCACTTCTTTAGAGGGTGGAGGTACAGTAATTGATCCGACAAAATAATTATTTAAAACATTAAACAATGGCAGAGATACAAGAAGGCGGCGGCGGAGGCAAAAAAGGCGGCAAGAAAAGAGCCAAGAAGCAAAGTACCCGCATAGATATGACACCCATGGTGGATTTAGCGTTTTTGTTATTAACGTTCTTCGTTTTAACAGCAACGTTTAGTAAACCAAAATCAATGGAGTTAACCTTTCCGGCACCACCTCCACCAGAGCAAAAAATAGATGAGGTTAAAAAAGGTATTACTTTTTTATTATCTAAAGATGATCGCATTTTTTATTACGAAGGTCAGTTTAGAGCTGCAGATGACGAAAAAGGAAAAAAAACAGAGCTGGCAGAACTAAATTTTTCTCAAGGAAGTTTACATAAATTTCTTTTAGATAAAAATAAAGAGATGCAGGAAAAAATAAAAGCTTTGGATGTAAAACACAAGAACAAACAATTAGAAGATACCACGTTTAAACGCCTGGTAAAAGAAATAAAAGCCGATAAAGAATCATACACATACTTAATTAAAACCGACGATAAAGCAACTTACAAGAACGTAATTGATGTTATTGATGAGTTAAATGTAAACGTTGTTGGTAAATACGTAATGGTAGATATTTTAAAACCGGAAATGGATCTTGTTAACGAAAAAACAGGACCTGCAACCGGAGCAACAAATTAATAAAAGGAGGTAAACATGTTACAAAGTTGGAATGACTTAACCTTAGATGCCCGCAACGACTTAGTCTTTGAAGGAAGAAATCAAAGCTACGGGGCCTTTGAGTTGAGGAGAAATTATAACAAGCGCGTTACATTTATTATTGGCGGCATGTTAGTATTTTCTTTAGCATTACTTGGATTAAAAAAATTTATGGATCGTCCGAAAGATGAAGCGGAAGTTGAAAAGATCGTGAACACACAAATAGATCTTACACCGCCGCCGCCTATCGAAGACGTGCCACCACCGCCACCGCCGCCACCACCACCGCCAATGGTTGAGATGGTGAAATTTACACCACCCGTAATTAAAGATGATGCTGTTGAAGAAGAGCCTCAAAAATTACAGGAAGATGTAAAGGATGTGAATGTAAGTACTAAAGATCAGGAAGGTGAGAAAGACATTGTTGCTCCGCCAACCGAAATAAAAGGACCTACAGAAGCAGCCGCACCAGAGATCTTTACGATAGTGGAAGAAGCAGCTGAATTTCCAGGCGGTATTGCTGCCCTGCAGAAATATATGCGTGATAATACCGTTTATCCAACGATGGCTCGTGAAGCCGGTATTGGAGGAAAATGTTTCTTAAAATTTGTTGTAAATGAAAACGGAGAAATAAGTAATGTTGAAATATTAAAAGGCGTTCCGGGTTGTTCAGAGTGTGATAAAGAAGCTATTCGTGTTGTTAAATCAATGCCAAAGTGGAAAGCCGCAAAAATGACTGGTCGTGCAGTAAAATGTTACTTTAACCTGCCGTTTAACTTCACAATTAAATAATAGAATTTTAATAATTAAAAAGCCATAACACTTCATGCGTTGTGGCTTTTTTATTTAAACACCACAAACAAAAAATGAAATTAGGATTAAATACACTTTCGGTTTGGCTAGGCATTGTTATGATCATTTTAGTTTTAGTAGCAGCTGTTGCATTTTCTGCAACAGATGTTATGAGTGATAAACTATTTGGAAACAAACGCACAGGCTTTATTGTGATGTTGTTTGCGTACGCTGTTTACAGGGCTTTTAGACTGTATCAAAATTTAAAACAAAGCAGCCAACGTGAAGAAGAGTAAAAATTATTTCGGGTTTAGGCTTTCTGGTTTTTTCGGCGCATTGTCTTGTGTCCTTTATCTTGTGTCCATGATCGTCGTTTACGGATGTGATGATTACTTCAAGAACGATTACGTAGATAATTCACCAACCTCTGGAAAATTAAAAGTGTTTTATGATGAAGGTTTAGATCTGCATGTTAAGAATCAAGTGTATACTTTTGAAGCGCACTATGCCAACGCGCATCTGGAAAAATATTGCAGGAACGATGCTCATGCCTTAGAAGCATTGTATAACGACAGCTGCGAGGCTATTGTTATTTCAAGAGAATTAAATGCAAAAGAAAAACAAGCCTTTGCTTCAAAAAGTTATACGCTAATGCCAACCGCTGTTGCAAAAAGCGGCGTTGCTTTAATTACAAATTTAAATACACCGCTCACAAAACTATCATTCGAACAAATTATCGACCTATTGACCAAACCCTTTGTTTGCATGGATTCACTGAGCAATCAAACAAAAATAAATGTGTTGTTCGATAAAAATAATTCGAGCGTAATGCATTATTTGCGCGATTCGCTTTTAAAAGGAAAAGCTTTTTCGGAGAATTGCAGTGTATTTAATTCAACTTTAGAAAGTATAAATTACGTTGCAAAAAATAAAAATACTATTGCTTTTATTGATTTTGCATGGCTAAGCGATGTTGATGATTCTATCACAAAAGCAAATACCGATAAAATAAAATTCATTGCCATCAGCAAACAAAACAGTACCGAGTTTGAATACCCAAGTCAAAGTAGTTTTAAATTGAACTCTTACCCTTTTACAAGAACGGTTTATGTTATTAAAAAAACAGGGGAGTTTAGTCTCGCAAAAGGCTTTGAGACCTTTGTGGCCGGACCAAAAGGCCAAACCGCTTTTTTAAAGCAGGGCTTATTGCCTGCCAAGCAGCAGGAGCGAGCTATACAGGTTAAAACGGGGCTATAACGGGCTTCCTAAAAAATGCTAAAAACACGGATACTTAATTAATTGGTACTTAACTTGCAATATAAAATATAGTGTTATTTTTACAACGATTTACAAAAAGACAATGAAAAAAACGATCATACTTAGCGCTATTGCCTTTACAGGTTTTTTAAATGCGCAAACTTTACAGGATGCTGTTACTAAAACAGAGAACGAACGCTTTGCAGCAGCAGCAGTTGATTTTCGTGCTTTAATTGCTAAAGATGCAGCAAAAGGCGAGAACTACTATTATTATGGCGAGAATTTTTTTAAGAACGAACAAATAGACAGTGCCAATATATTTTATGCCAAAGGTGCTGAGGTAAACGCAACTTACCCTTTAAATTATGTAGGACTTGGAAAAGTTTTATTGACCAAAGGCAATGTTGCCGAGGCAAAAACACTTTTTTACAAAGCCGTAGCGTTAGGCGCTAATAAAAATGCAGAGTTGTTGCGTAAAGTAGCTGAGGCCTGGTTAGCAACTGATACTAAAAATGCTGATGAGGCTTTATTACAAATAAATGCAGCTATTAAATTAGAACCAAAAAACCCTGAGAACTATATTATTTTGGGCGATGCACAATTGGAAAAAAATCCAACTGATGGAAGTGGCCCAATTAAAAGCTACAAACAAGCAACAACATTAAATCCTAAGAATGTAAAAGGTATTTTACGCGAAGGAAAATTATACCAGCGTGGCCGTAACTACCAATTAGCAATTGATAAGTATAAAGAAGCAATTGCTATTGACGCCACATTTGCACCAGCTTACAGAGAACTTGCCGAGGTGTATTCGCTTTACCAGCAACACACAAAAGCAATTGAGAACTGGAAAAAATATTTAGAATTAAATAATAGCGATGAAGCGCGTTACCGTTTTATGAGTGCTTTATTCTCTAACAAACAATATCCTGATGCAATTGTAGAGTACGAAGGATTAAAAAAACAAGGCTTTAAAAACCTTTATTTAGAGCGCCTTGCAGGTTACAGCTATTATGAAACAGGAAATAAAACAGATCCAGAATCATATAACAAAGGTTTAAACTCTATCGAAAATTTCTTTCAAATGGCGGGACCAAATTTTAAATATTTGTATAATGATTATAAATACAAAGGTTTATTATTAGCACGTACAGGTAAAGATTCATTAGGTGTATTAGAAATGGAAAAAGCTATAGCGCTTGATCCTGCTGCGTCTGGCGAACTTAACACGGCTATTGCAGATATTTACATGAAAGCAAAAAAATACGACAAAGCCATTAAAGCTTTTGAACGTAAGATGGCAGGCGACTTTAAGAATTTAACCAATAATGATTTTTATAGTCTTGGACGCGCTTATTATTACTCAGGTGGAAATATATTAAGAGATGCAGCTTTAATAAAAGATGCTAAAGCAAGAGAGAAAAAAGAGCAAGAAGCAAAACCTTTCTTTATTAGTTCCGATTCCGCTTTCTCAAAATTAACGCAATTAAACCCAACATGGCCTGTAGGCCATTTCTGGAGAGGAAAAGCAAACGTTCAGTTAGATCCAACCAACGAAAAAGGTTTGGCTAAACCACATTTCGAAAAAGCACTTTCTACACTTAAGCCGGAAGAAAAAACTGCGCCTACGTATAAGAACAATGTTATAGAAGCCTTAGAATATCTAGCGGGTTATTATACTTCTATTGAGAAAGATAAAGCAAAAGCAGATGAATTCTGGAAACAAGTTCAGGAAATAGATCCTACTAACCAAAAAGCAAAAATTTATTTTAATCCACCAAAACAAGCGCCTAAAAAGCCTTAAGCACAATAAGACCAATAAAATTTAAAGACCCATTGCATTACGCGATGGGTTTTTTGTTGCTAAAAATTAACCACATAGGCACATAGAATAAGAGTAACCCCTTTGTGCTATTTTATGCTTTAAAACCTTAATTTAAAACTATGTGTCTATGTGGTTTAAATTGTTCACGCAAACCTGTTAAAATAAGCAAAACAACTTAAATTAAAGTACTCATTTTGACTATTTTACTATCTTTGCCTGCCTAGCCAACTCATGGATTTAAAGCAATCGATCAATAAAAACAACATTCCACAGCACGTAGCCATTATTATGGATGGAAACGGCCGTTGGGCCAAGCAGCAAGGCGAGGACCGTATTTTTGGTCACCATGAGGGCGTTAACTCTGTACGAGAGATAGTTGAAGCCTGCGGTGAGATAGGAGTAAAATACCTTACGCTTTACGCTTTTAGTACCGAAAACTGGAACAGGCCAAAAGATGAAGTTGATGCTTTAATGGAGCTATTGGTTGCAACTATCAGCATGGAAACCCCAAATCTCAACAAAAAAGGGGTAAAGCTACAGGCTATTGGGGATATTAAAAGTTTACCGGAGTCATGTCAACAAGAATTACAGGAGTCGATAGATATTACTGCAAACAATAGCACTGTAACGTTGATCTTAGCTTTAAGTTATTCAAGCAAGTGGGAGATAACCAACTCTGTAAAACAAATTGCAAAACAAATTGAAGAAGGAAAATTAAAAGCTTCTGATATCACATCAAAACACATTGAAAAACATTTAAACACCAATATTTTTCCTGACCCCGAATTAATGATCCGCACCAGCGGCGAACACCGCATAAGTAATTTTTTATTATGGCAATTAGCTTACGCTGAGTTTTATTTTACTGATACTCTATGGCCGGATTTTAGAAAAGACGATTTTTTTAAAGCCATTTTATCTTACCAAAACCGTGAGCGCCGCTTCGGACAAACAAGCGATCAAATCTCAAAAAATTAAAATGGAAAAACGGATCATAAAACTTGTTTTTCTGTTTGCAATTTGCCTTAAAGGTTTTTCTCAAAGCGATTCTTTGTTTTTAGAGGGCTTAAAAAACCCAAAGAAATATACTATTGGTGGCATTACCATCGAAGGTGCCGATAATACCGACAAGAATGTTGTAAGCCTTTTATCAGGCCTTTCACAAGGGGATGAGATAACCGTTCCGGGAGATAAGATCAGCGAAGCTGTAAAAGCACTTTGGAAACAAAGTATTTTTGAAGACATTCAAATTATCCAGGATAAAATTATTGGCAACGACATTTTTTTAATAATTAAAGTTGTTGAGCGTCCGCGTTTATCAAAATTCGCATTTAAAGGCGATGTTAAAAAAAGCGATGCTGATGAATTAAGAAATAAGATCCGTTTACTGCAAGGCCGCGTGGTTACTGACTATATGGTTGGTACAATAAAAAATACAGTAAAAGATCATTATTTAGATAAAGGCTATTATTTTAATAAAGTAGATATAACCCAAATAAGAGATACATCAAAAAAAATACCATTTACTATTTTAACCATTACTGTTACGAAAGGAAAAAAAGTTCGTATACAAGATGTTTTCATAAATGGTAACACAGTTTTTAAAGACTGGCAATTACGTCGTAAGCTGGAGGACAGTAAGCGTCGCCGCTGGTACAACCCATTTAATTCAGGAAAATATTTAGAAGATAATTTAAAGAAAGATCTTCCGGCAATTGCAACTAAATACAACGCAAAAGGTTATCGCGATGCGCGCGTTGTAAAAGACACTGTTTATTTTGTGAGCGATAATCGTGTAGCAATTGATGTTACTATTGACGAAGGGCACAAATATTATTTCGGGAAATTTACATGGTTTGGTAACAGTAAATACCGTAGCGGCCAGTTAGATACTATTTTAAATATTCCCGCTGGCAGTGTTTACGATCAAAGTAAACTCGAGCAAAAATTATTCATGAATCCTAACGGTTATGACATTTCCAGTTTGTATATGGATGATGGATATTTATTCTTCCAGGTAAATCCACAAGAAAGTAATATTCATAACGACACTATTGACTTTGATATTTTAATGTACGAAGGCAAACAGGCCACAATAAATAAAGTTACCGTTAAAGGAAATGATAAAACAAATGACCACGTAATTTACCGTGAGATATTTACCAAGCCTGGCCAGCTTTTCAGGCGTTCGGATATTATTCGTACAGTGCGCCAGTTAGCGCAGTTAGGCTATTTTGATCCTGAAAAAACAGTGCCATTACCTATGCCTAATGCGGCAGACGGAACAGTTGATATTGAATATACCGTTGAAGAAAAACCGAGCGATCAGATAGAATTAAGCGGCGGCTGGGGCGGAAGAAATTCGCTAAACAACCAAACAGGGCAAGGCGGCATTGGTATTATTGGTACGTTGGGCGTAACATTCAACAACTTTTCAGCAAGAAACATGTTTAAAGGTTCTGCATGGCGCCCGCTGCCAAGTGGTGATGGACAGCGCTTAAGCATTCGCGCGCAAACAAACGGAATCTATTATCAATCATATAACTTCTCGTTTACCGAGCCATATTTGGGCGGTAAAAAGCCAAACGCACTAACGGTTTCGGCCTTTCACTCTTTATTTAGTAACGGACAAAAAAAATATACCGATAGCGAGATAGGAAAAATATCTAACCCAAAACGTCAGAGCATGAGTATTATTGGCGGGTCTGTGGGTTTAGGCAGGCGTTTAAAATGGCCCGATAATTATTTTAATATGTTCACCAACTTAAATTATAATTATTACGATCTAAAAAATTATAATGCGTTTATTTTTTCTAATGGTTATGCAAACGATCTTAACTTTAGCCTTAACCTTTCGCGTAATTCTGTTGATGAGCCTATTTACCCAAAAACAGGATCTAACTTTACATTCTTAGGCCAGTTCACACCGCCTTATTCACTAGTAAATAATAAGGATTACACTAACCTTCCTGCATCGGAGCGCTATAAGTTTATCGAATACCAGAAGTATAAAATTACCGCAGAATGGTTCACGCAATTAACCAATAAAAAAGCTGCAGAAGGTAAAACATCGCATAATTTAGTTCTACGTACAAAAGTAGGTTATGGCTTTTTAGCACGTTATAACAAAACGGTTGGTTACTCGCCCTTTGAGCGTTTTTATTTAGGTGGTAGTGGTATCAGCGGTTTTCAAAACTTTGTGGCAAGAGAGATCATTGCTTTAAGAGGATACCCCGACAACAGTTTATCTTCAAGCGTTGGAGATCCTATTTGTGCGCGTTATACAATGGAATTACGTTATCCTATTAGCTTAAACCCACAGGCAACCATATTTGTATTAGGTTTTGCAGAAGCAGGTAACTCATGGACAGACTATAAAAAGTTTAACCCCTTCCAGGTAAAACGCAGTGCGGGCTTTGGTTTACGTGTGTTTTTACCAATGTTTGGATTATTGGGTATTGATTACGGTTGGGGCTTTGATAATGTACCGGGCCAGCCGGGTATTGGTAATGGTAAAGGCCAGTTCCACTTCACTATTGGCGGGGCATTGGGCGAATTATAACAAAATTTTGTTAATTGAACGATATTTTTTTGATTGGCACGTTTTATGATTAAATTTAAAAACTCTAAATATGAAATTTAAAAATAGTATAATTTGTTTTTTGTTTGTGATCCTTTCAGGATTTGCAACAGCGCAAAGCAGTGGTACAGCAAAATTTGGTTATGTAGACACGGATTATATAATGGGACAAATTCCTGAATCCAAAGCCGCACAAAGCGAAATAGATAAGACCAGTGTGCAGTGGCAAAAAGAAATTGAAGCAAAATATTCTGAAATTGATAAATTGTACAAAGCCTACCAGGCCGATGCAATTTTGTTGACTGACGAAATGAAAAAGAAACGTGAGAATGAGATCGTAAACAAAGAAAAAGAAGCAAAAGACCTTCAAAAATCGCGTTTTGGTGTAGATGGAGAATTATTTAAAAAACGTCAGGAATTGGTAAAACCCATACAGGATAAAGTATACAATGCCATTAAAGCCGTAGCTGAAAAAAAAGGTCTTGGCTATATTATGGATAAAAGCGGACAGGTTTCTATTTTATATGCTAACAGTAAATATGATATTAGTGACGATGTGTTAGTTTTTCTCGGATACAAAAAGTAATTTTAAAAAATAAATAAATCAAAAATAAGTATGAAATCTACGTTTAAAAAAGTAGCCTTAATTATTGCAGCAACCGGATTATTTTCTTTTGCAAATGCACAAAAAATAGCGCACCTAAGTTTGGATTCTTTGATCAGCTTAATGCCTGAAACAAAGATCGCAAAAGAAACAGCGCAAAATTATTTAAAAGGAATAGATGCTGAATCTATCAGTATGCAAACAGAACTTGAAACCAAGTATAAAGATTACATGGATAAACAGGCTACCATGAGCGACCTGGTTAAAAAAACTAAAGAAGACGAACTTAATGGGTTACAACGTCGTATTGAAGATTTTAAACAACAGGCACAACAAGATTACCAACGTAAAACCGCTGAGTTAACAGCCCCTATTATGGATAAAGCCAAAAAAGGAATTGAAGCAGTTGCAAAAGAAGGCGGTTACAAATACGTGTTAGATACAAGCGCAGGAAGCGTTCTTTATAGCGAGCCATCTGATGATGTTTTAATGGCTGTTAAAAAGAAATTAGATTCTATGCCGGCTGCGGTTATTCCCGGAGCGGCTAACAATACCGGCGGTATTAAACAATCACAAGGTGGCGGCAAAACTCCTCCAAAAGGAAAATAATTGAACGAAAAATATTTAAACCCTCTATGTATTAACACATAGAGGGTTTTTTATTTGAATAAATTTTTTGTGCAGGGCTTTAATTACCCATCTTCCGACAAAGAAAGGATGGGGCTTAATTTCAACATTTTTGAAAAATTTTATAGATTTTAAAAAAATCACCCCTTGTTTCATCGGATAATTCATCTAATTCGTCTAATTTATGCCATTTTTCCTCATAATTGTTAATAATTACATGTTGCCCCAAAGTTAATAAGCGGACTTAATTACTTAACTTCAAAATAGCAAAAACAATATAAAATGAGATTCACATTATTTTTCGCGTTAAGTCTTGGGTGTTTTAATACCCAGTTTGCGCAATCGTATGAAGTGATCCCTAATACTAAAGATACTATTAACTTTATTGACGAACTTGGAAAGAAACAAGGCAAATGGGTTTTATTTGGAAAACATAAACCTAATACCTGTTATGCGCCTAGTCAAAAAGCGGAAGAAGGGGCTTACAAAGAAAACCGTAAAACAGGTATCTGGATGGAATATTTTTGTAACGGTAATACCAAAAACAAAGTAACATTTGTAAATGGTCGTCCGGACGGTTATGCCGTAATTTTTCATGAAAATGGTAAGGTAGAAGAAGAAGGACAATGGAAGAACAACCGTTGGGTTGGTGGATACAAACAGTATTACGATAACGGACAAGTACAACACGAATTCAAATTTAATGCCTCAGGAAAACGCGAAGGCGTTCAAACATACGTACATCCAAACGGCGAGGTTGCTATACAAGGCAATTTTGTGAATGGAAAAGAAGCAGGCACAGTTAAAGAATTTTACGAGAACGGCGAATTAAAAGCAGAAAAAAAATACGATAACGGTAGTGTAGATGTTGCTTCTATTAAAACTTACGAATCAAAAGAGAAGATAGTTAAGAAAGTAGAAACGCCTGATAACGCTCCAAAAATTACAATTAAGGATGAAAAACCCGCAACTACCGGCCCAATGGTATTAAACGGCAAACAAACACTTTACAATAAAAGCAAACAAATTACAAAAGATGGTATCTTTAAAGACAACCGTTTTATGGAAGGTAAAGCCTTTATCTATAACGATAACGGCATCTTAACACAAATTGCTGTTTACAAAGGCGGCATCTATGTTGGCGATGCGCCAATAGAAAACTAAATAACATCTTAAAATTATATAAGGCGGGGTTTTTACTCCGCCTTTTTTGTCTTCATGAATTTTTATAATTACATATTTTGTTTTGTAGCGATGTCTTTTTTTGGCGTTGCACAATCATTTGAGATCTATAATGGAGATACAATTAACAGACAAGATTACTATAACTGTAAGGAAGGCAAATGGCGTGTTACCGGAAAATTAAAACCCAGCACCTGCTATTTAAAAGATCAGATCGCAGAGGAAGGAAATTATATTGGCAACAGGAAAACAGGGTTGTGGATAGAATATTTTTGTAATGGAAATATGAGAACTAAAATAAACTTTGTTGATGGCCGGCCAAACGGACATGCCATTATGTTTCACGAAAATGGGAAAAAAAATGAGGAAGGAGATTGGAACAATGGCAGATATTTTGACAACTACAAGGTTTTTGATAGTACTGGAACTCGATTCTGGGAAATTGATATTAAACCTTGGGGCAGATACCAAACCCTTGTAAATAATAATGGCCGGACCTTTATGCAGGGAATTTTTAAAGATAAAAGTTCAACAGAATTGCTGACTGGTGTTGAGTATATTTATGATGAAAAGAATAGAATAGCAAAAATAAAAAACTTTCAGGATGGCGTCTATGTTGGTGATTTACCCCTTAAGAAATAACACATCAATTAAAATAATTTAGGATTTAAATTTCTTCCTATCCTTTTAATTTGCTTATTTTTACTTCTCCTTATGCAACCATTATTTTTATACAACACACTTACACGTAAAAAAGAAGAATTTAAACCCATTAAGCCACCTTTGGTTGGTTTGTATGTTTGCGGCCCAACGGTTTACAGCGATGTGCATTTAGGCAATTGCCGCACTTTTATTTCTTTTGATATGATCTACCGTTACCTGGTGCATATTGGTTATAAAGTGCGCTATGTGCGTAATATAACTGATGCCGGACATTTGGAAGGCGATCGTGATGAGGGCGATGATAAATTTGCGAAAAAAGCAAAGTTAGAGCAAGTAGAGCCAATGGAGATCGTACAAAAATACACCGTTGGTTTTCATGATGTAATGCAGGCTTTTAATAATTTACCACCAAGCATCGAGCCCACAGCAACAGGTCACATTTGCGAGCAAATAGAAATGATCAAAGAAATTATTGCTAAAGGTTTTGCCTATGTTGTTGATGGTACCGTTTATTTTGATGTAGAAAAATATAATAAAGATTTTTCTTACGGCCAGTTAACCAATAGAAAATTAGAAGAGTTGTTGGAAGGCACGCGCGAGTTAAGCGGACAAGATGAAAAACGCGGAAGATTAGATTTTGCACTTTGGATAAATGCAAAACCGGAAACGTTAATGCGTTGGCCATCGCCATGGGGCTGGGGTTTCCCGGGTTGGCATATAGAATGTTCAGCAATGAGCAGTAAATATTTAGGAGATGTTTTTGATATACACGGCGGCGGTATGGATCTTCAGGCCACGCATCATACAAATGAAATTGCACAATCACAAGCCTGCAATCATAAAGCCCCGGTAAATTACTGGATGCACACCAACATGCTAACCGTAAATGGTGTGCGCATGTCAAAATCTGCAGGCAATGGTTTTTTACCCGGCGAATTATTTACCGGCGATCATCCTTTATTAGAAAAAGGCTACAGCCCAATGGGCGTACGTTTTTTTATGATGCAAACACATTACCACAGCACGCTCGATTTTTCTAACGAAGCATTACAAGCCAGCGAAAAAGGTTTTGAGCGTTTGATGGAAAGTCACAATACATTACAAACACTAAAAGCAGGAACTACTTCATCAGAAGATATAAAAGCATTGCAACAAAAATGTTACGATGCCATGAATGATGATTTTAATACACCCATTTTAATTGCACATTTATTTGAGGCGGCGCGCATAGTTAATTCCGCTAACGATAATAAATTAATTGTGACGCAAAATGATATTGATATTTTAAAAGATATTTACCAGCATTTTGTGTTTGATGTAATGGGCTTAAGAAAAGAAGAAGAGAATTCTAAAACTACAGCAGTGTTGGATAAGTTAATTCATATGGTTTTGGATATCCGCAACAAAGCAAAAGTAGAAAAGAATTTTCCGCTGAGTGATGAGATCCGCAATAAATTGACAGATGCCGGTGTTCAAATAAAAGATACAAAAGAAGGTTCTTCATGGAAAATATAAAAATGATGAACAAAAAAATAATTTCATTTTTTACAATTGTTCTTGCAATTGTTTCTTTTAGTTCTTGCCAACCAGAAACAAAAAAAGATCCTGAAATAAAAACGGTTGTAGAAGAAAAACCTGTTATTCCCGTTTTAGAACATACAATAGTTGCTACTTTACCCCACGACACAACAGCTTTTACAGAAGGACTTTTAATTCACGACAATAAACTTTTTGAAAGTACAGGCTCGCCCGATCACATGCCACAGTTAAGATCAGTTTTCGGCATTGTAGATTGGAAGACGGGCAAACTGGATGTTAAGGGAGAACTCGATAAAAAAACTTTTCCTTTTGGTGAAGGGATCGTTATTTTAAAAAATAAATTATATCAGGTCACTTACCAAAATCAAACCGGTTTTATTTACGATGCAAAAACGTTCAAGAAAATTGGTCAGTTCAATTACTCTAATAAAGAAGGCTGGGGTTTAACTACAGATGGCACCAATATTATTATGAGCGATGGCACAAATAACTTAACCTATTTCGATCCAAAAGAAATGAAAGTGCTTAAAGTTTTAACTGTAAGCGAAAATGGTTATGCTACCGATGCCCTTAACGAACTGGAATACATTAACGGATTTATATACGCTAATATCTGGATGACAGGCTACGTTGTTAAGATCGATCCTGCCAGCGGAAAGGTGATTGCCAAAATTAACTTTACGCCAATAAGCTACCAAATGCGTAACCTGCATCCTAATACCTTAGAAATGAATGGTATTGCTTTCGACTCAATTGCAGATAAGATCTACGTCACAGGCAAACTCTGGCCAAATATTTACCAGGTTAATTTTCCTCATTAATTTATTCACACAGTTCTAACAACGCTTCTTTAAGAAGTAAAATTTCGGTTTCTTTATAAGCCCGTTTAAAAAATAATTTATGAAGAATACGCTTGTGGCTTTATTAATAAGCCTTGTAACATTTTGCGCAAATGCACAAATAGCATTCGTAAAAGGATATATTGTAAACGAAAAAGGAGACACCGTAAAAGGCGAAGTAAAAATAAATCCAAAAAAAGAACAAAGTAATTACGACAAAGTTTTTTTTAAAGACGAAAGCGGCACGCAAAAAAATTACAAGCCAAATAAAGTAAAGGCTTATGGTTTTGATAAACAACATTACATAACCATGGACTATGAAGGTGAGCCAAAATTTTACAAAGCGCTTGTGCGCGGTGAGATCTCACTTTACAAAATGATGTTTGAAGTAACTAACATGAATGCTACAAGTTTTGATGGCGAATATTTTATTACCCGCAAAGACGATAAAAAAATGACTTCGGTAAAAGAAGGGAAATTTAAAAAACAATTGCAAGACATGATGAGTGGCGCCTCTGGGTTCGCGAATGATTACGACGACGACAAAAAATTAAATGAAGAAAAAGCTGTTGAGGTAATTAATAGCTACAATAACAGGAAATAAATTGTTCTGATCTATTTCCATCAAAAAAACTAAAACATGATCACAAAAGATACTGAAAAGAAATTATTTTTATTGGATGCCTACGCGCTCATTTACCGTGCGTTTTTTGCGTTCAGCAATAGTCCGCGTATCAATTCAAAAGGTTTTAATACTTCTGCAATTTTTGGATTTACAAATACTTTACTCGAAATTTTAAATAAAGAAAAACCAACGCACATTGCCGTTGTATTTGATATGGAAGGCCCCACCCAACGACACGTTGAGTTTGAAGCCTACAAAGCCAATCGTGAAGAGATGCCGGAAGACCTTCAAAAGTCTATTCCACTAATTATGGAACTCATAAAAGGTTTTAATATTGAGACCATGGGTATAAGTGGTTTTGAAGCGGATGATCTAATTGGCACGCTCGCAATGAAAGCCGAGAAAGCTGGTTTCACCACTTATATGATGACGCCGGATAAAGATTACGGTCAGCTGGTTGACGCAAATACATTTATTTTTAAACCCGCCAGTTTTGGTAACGGCCCATCCATTTTAGGTCCGGAAGAAATTTGTAAGAAATGGGAAATACAAAATGTTTCGCAATTAATTGATATTTTAGGGTTGATGGGTGATAAGGTTGATAACATTCCAGGCATTCCCGGTGTGGGCGAAAAAACCGCAATTCAGCTGGTAAAAGATTTTGGCACCATAGAAAATCTTTTAGAAAACACCGATAAACTAAAAGGCAAACTAAAAGAAAAAGTGGAGAATAACCGCGAGATGGCCATTCAATCAAAACGCCTCGCCACAATTATTTTAGATTGCCCGGTTGAATTGGATGAAGAAAAATTAACCGTGAAACCGGTTAACAAAGAAATATTATCGGAGTTATTTAAAGAACTGGAGTTTCGCGCTATCGCAAAAAAAGTGTTAGGCGAAGATATTGGTGGAAACGAAAAGTTACCAATTGAAAAACCGAAAGCAGAAAAAAAGCAAGATCTGTTTAGTGGCGACGATCTTTTCTCAGCACAAAACGAAACTGTTGAGACTGAAGAACCTGTTACCAATTTTAAAACTATTAATGATGTGGAGCACAACTATGAATTAGTTGACTCTATGGAAAAAATAAATGCACTGGTTGCTGTTTTAGAAAAAGAAGCAGAGTTTTGTTTCGACAGCGAGACAACGGGACTTGATACGATCAATGCAGAATTGGTTGGCCTATCTTTTTCTGTAAAGTCACATCATGCCTGGTATGTTCCAATCTCTGAGAATAAAGAAGAAGCATTAAAACAATTGCAACCATTCCGTAAGATCTTTGACGATCCTTCTAAAGTTTTAATCGGACAAAACATAAAATACGATTATCAGATCATGTTGAACTATGATATCGAAATAAAAAATAAATTTTTTGATACCATGGTGGCACATTTTTTAATTATGCCCGATATGCGTCATGGTATGGATATTTTAGCACAAACCTATTTAAACTATTCGCCGGTAAGTATATCTACTTTAATCGGTAAAAAAGGTAAAGATCAAATAAGCATGCGTGATGTTGAGGTAAACGTTATTAAAGATTATGCTGCCGAAGATGCTGATATAACCATACAATTACAAAAACACTTTGCACCCCTTCTTAAAGAGAACGAAGTAGAAAAATTATTTAACGAGGTTGAAGTTCCATTAATAAAAGTACTGGCTAACATCGAACGCGAAGGAATTAATTTAGATGTGCCCGTGTTAAGAGAATTCTCAGCACAATTACAAACAGATATTGCGCAGGTTGAAAAAGAGATCCAGGAATTAGCAGGAACTAAATTTAATGTCTCATCACCAAAACAGGTTGGCGAAATACTATTTGAATATTTAAAAATTGTAGATAAGGCCAAGAAAACAAAAACAGGTCAGTATGCAACCGGCGAAGAAGTTTTAAGTAAACTGGAAGGCACACACCCAATTGTTTCAAAAATTTTAGATTACCGTGAGTTGGTAAAGTTAAAATCAACTTATGTAGATACTCTTCCTGAACTTGTAAATAAAAAAACAAAACGCATTCACACTTCCTTTAACCAGGTTGTAGCAGTTACAGGACGCTTAAGTAGTGATAATCCTAACTTACAAAATATTCCTATCAGAACAGAACGCGGCAGGCAAATTCGCAAAGCATTTATTCCGCGTGATAAAGATCACATTTTATTAAGTGCCGATTATTCTCAAATAGAATTAAGAATTGTTGCCAGTATCAGCGGCGATGTAAATATGTGCGAAGCATTTAGATTAGGAAAAGATATTCATACTGCTACTGCATCAAAAGTATTTAATGTTGCAGAAAGTGATGTGACAAAAGAGATGCGTTACAAAGCAAAGAGCGTAAACTTTGGTATCATTTACGGACAAGGCGCTTTTGGTCTTGCAGAAAACTTAGGCATTAGCCGCGGTGAAGCAAAAGAGATCATTGATAATTATAAAAAAGAATTTTCAGCGATAGATAAGTATATGAGCGACACTATCAACTTTGCGCGTGAGAATGGTTATGTAAAAACGTTGTTAGGACGCAAACGCTGGTTGCGCGACATTACTTCAAACAACGCAACGGTTCGCAGTTTTGCAGAACGAAATGCTATTAACGCACCTATACAAGGCAGCGCTGCTGACATGATAAAAGTGGCTATGATAAATATTTACAACGATCTGCAAAAACAAAACTTCAGAACAAAAATGTTGTTGCAGGTGCATGATGAATTAGTGTTTGATGTTTACAAACCTGAATTGGAAATTGTAAAACCTATCATCGAAATGCATATGCGTAATGCGTTGCCGCTGAATGTTCCTGTTGAAGTAGGAATGGGCGTTGGCGAGAATTGGTTGCTGGCACATTAACGGTTCTTTTTTATTCAATACAATATTTTTATTATTCAGGCGTTATTAGTTTATGAAAAAGCTACAACTCCTGGTTCTGATCCTTGCATGTGTGCTTGGTTCGAACGCACAGACTAATACCGATAGTTTAAAAAAATTCCGGGTATCAGGTGTAATTGTTGAAATGCACGGAATAAGCAAACGCGATGCAACTACTGAGGCTCAGGGAGATTTTCAAAAATATGTAAAGAACAACGAGCTGCTGGATAAAGATCTTTCCTCTTTTTCTAATTATACCGGTTACAATATAGATTTTAACGCTATGCCTTCTGTGAGGGTATTTTTCGAATGCCAAAAAGCAAAAAAACATAACCCCGAAGTATTCATAGGTCTACGTTATGGCAGTGATGTATTGGCAAGCGCTTCGTACTTTAAATTAGAAACAAAAACAATAGCAACCTACATCAATCCGGTTAATAATGATTCGCTAATTGAGGTTGATACATATAACACCTCCTATCATTATCAGGTAAGTGCAAAAAGACTTTTTATTCCTGTGGGAATAAATATTTCAACTAATAAAACTAACCGTTTGTGGTTTTCTGCAGGAGTAGAGGTTGCCCCAGGTATAACGTTTAACAATACGTTTAGCGCGTATTATTTGCTTAGTAAGAACACGGCTATTTACGACCCTAATACATCTACGCCTGTTAATGCAAACGCATATGGCACAAACGAGAACCTTGATTATAAATATTCTGATACCCAACTTAAAGGTGTAGGATTTGAAGGCTATCTTACCTTACCATTAAGCATGAATATTCGTATTTCCAAAAAAGTAAAATTCCTGAACCATTTAAATTTGAACGCTGCCCTTGCGCCGGGCTTTTTTGTTGCAGCAAATAAATTCGCGGGTACTCAAACAAACTTTATCGCGAACGCTTCACTAGGGATAAGGTATAACTGGTAGTGCTTTAAGCAACACGCATTAACTTATTTTTCGATAACAAATTTTTCTACGATAGCCGGAGCGTTTGTTTTGTTATTCTTTAGTTCTGTTATTTTAAGAATATAAACAGCAGGCGAAAAAGAATAAACGTTAAGTGAAAGCGCATTTTGTCCTTCAACCAGGGTTTTATTTTTTAATACGGTTAAGAGTTTCCCTCGCACATCAAAAACTTCTACATTTATTGAAGTTGCGGCTGTTGATTTAAGCGTTGTTGTTAAAACACCGTTTGATACAACCTTAGAGATCATGGACAGATTTTGCCCTGACAATGTTGAAGGCTCACTGGAAATGATCTTTGAATAAGCAAATTTACCATCTCTGTCAAGCATTTTAAGACGATAATAAGAGATTTGTTCATTGCTTTCTGAATCATAAAAACTGTAACCTGTTTTAGCAAAAACAAGATTGCCTTTTGATGGCACAGAACCTATCGTTTTAAAGAACATGCCATCAATAGACCTTTCAATATCATATCTGCTAAAATTTATTTCTGAAGTACTTGTCCAGTCTAATTTTATTTTATTGTTTTCTTTGTTTAAAGTAAAATCAATTAATCGTAAAGGCAAAGGTACAGCGGATGTTATTCTAATATCATCTATAGCCGCAGAGGGGTCTGTTCCAGATCCATTACCATTATTCAGCCAATGAAAACCAACTCTTACATTTGGGTTATTGTCAAAAATAGCCGGCAATGCCAAAGAGTAAACTGTCCATTGGCCCTGGCTATAACCGTTACAAGCGCCACAACAAACACTTGTTAAGCAGTATTGAAAGCCGACGGGCCAGGTTGCACCGCCGTCTGCGCTTAACCTTAGTTGCGCCCTGTCGTCACTACAAGCCGAGCTGCCAAAAGCAATAAAATCAAAAGCAAGTGTATTTGAAGTATAGCCTGTTGCGTTAATAAGTGGCGACACCGCTAATTTAAAAGTAGCATTTGCGGCCCCCGTTTCGTTAAAACTTGCGCCCATGTCTCCACCTGCTCCGGGATCTGCACCTACGTGCAAACAGGCATCGCCAATACAAGAGCTGCCGCAACCCGGAGGGGTAATGCCTTCTTCGGCGCAACTTACAAACCAATTATTTGGAGAACCGCCATTTACCCCACCTACATTATTTAAAATGGTCCATCCATTCCAGGTAGAAGCTAAACAATTGGCCGGACAGCCATTATTAAAATTCTCAGTGTAAAAAACTTGTGCGGTTAGTGTATTAAACACAAAACCAAAACAGAAAAAAGCGATTATTTGTTTGAACCTGAAAATAAGAAGGCTTATTTTAATTACTAACAAATATACCTTTTTTATCTAAAAGGTCAATGTAAAACCAACAATGTAAGAAGCCTGAATGTTAATTAACATTTAGCAATAAAATTAGAGCCGATAGTGGCAAAAAACTAAATATAAATAGTTGTTTGTTTTGGTGTTTTACCCAAAAGAAAATAAGAGGAGGCAGTGCTGTTATTATTAACCAATAATTGAAATGAACCTGGCCGGATACATTGTACATAAATAGAAATACGCATAATAAAAAGCAAAATGTGAGAAGTGTTTTTATAGCAAAACCCGAACCTTTTTTTTCTAACATGAGCGTACCAATAAAAAACCCACTTAACATTAAAAGTATCATCTGCTTTGAAAAGCCAACCATTGGCGCACCAAATGTAGAAAAGCCCAGCAAATTAATTGCTATAAATGCCATTGCAATTAGCAGGTTACTTAGCACTGGTATTTTTATCAAGCGCAATGGCTTTTCGTATAATAAAAAAAGAATGCCCCATAATAAGGCTGTTGTAAAAAAAGTTCGCGCCGAGATCAAAGCACTTATTAAAAGCATCAATAAAAGTAAAGTGTTTTCTATATAAAAGTTGTTTTCAGAATAATTTGTGTTAAGATCTTTAGTTTGTAATAAACTTAGGTAAAGCATAAAGCAGAAACACAATGCAACAAGTAATGGAAACCAGAATAATGTTGTTGGATCTAATGTCCAGTTAAGTGGATATTCTTTTAATGCCATTTTTGCACCAAGAATTAAGAAAAGAAAAGCTATTAAAAAAGCAGCCCATGGCGCTTGTTTTAGTAATAATAAAATTTTGCTGAGCGATCTTTTTGCCACTATCAAAAACACGAATATGAGATCTATTGTTAATAGAAATAATAAGGTAGATTGATCGTTGGCCTGATAGTGTAAATTAAATTTTTTAACGAGCATACCAAGAATAAAAGGAATAGCACCCGATAAAAAAACAACAGTATAAATACTAAACGAAGCAATTAAACCTTTAGCAATGCTTTTTTGTTTTGTATAAACATAATTAAAACAGGCAATTACCAATAACACAATTTCAATGCGTATGCCAATGGTTGCGCCTCTTGTTAAACTAGAACCGCCAATACTTACATAGGCCCATAAAACATCTTTAAATGAATTTATCGACAGGTAATTCATTTTTGCACCATGCCCGCCCGAAACAATAAGGTCAATAATTGGCGCGGTTAAAGCAATTGTAAAACAGGTAATAACAAGCTTGGCTACTTTAATAGTGTCTTCGCCTGAATATAAAAGTAATTGTAATAAAAATGCGGTAACAATAAACACAAACCACAAGCCAATATGCATAACATCAAAAAAAGTAAATAAGCGGTTGCTTGAAAAGAATTCAAGAGCAAGGCGTAAGACCAGGATCGCAAAAAATAAAAAAACATAACGTTTAAAAGGCGCGTTATTGTTTTCTATTTTATTTACGACTTCAACAAATATGTTTTGAATTTTTTTCAATTTTTTGTTTAAGGTTTGAAGATATACATATTTCCTGAACCTTTTTGGGCACTGTTGTTTGGATCGAGTACGTAAACCGCTCCCATCCAAAAAGAACTTGTTTTTGAGAACAGTTCCTGTTCTTGTTTCCTTGGAGAAATGATAAGGTCGCTTTTGTTATTGATCGTGATCTTAAAACCAAGCGGATATGTTTTGCCGCTTAAATTACTTTTCCAAACCGCAGAAGGAACGGCAGCGATCTTTATATTGAGATCATTTATAGGTTTGTTTAATGAATCAAAAATAGTATAGCCCTGTATTTGCGAACTTCCATCATTCAACAGATTAAATAAAAATGAAAAAGAAAGACCGCTTTCCAATCTTAAATTTACCCAGACAAGATGTGGACTGTTTTTATTACTGATAAGTTTTTCTTTTTTATCTATTGTGTTTATAAAAAGAGTTGTTGTGCCTTTGATGTTTTTTAAACCACTTATTTTTGTTTTTGCAGTTATTGGCGATACCGAATTAAAAGAAGATCCGTCGCTACTTTTGTATAACGAAAATGGATACTGTGCGTGGTATTTTGTTTTATGAATTAACGTTTCTGCACACCAGCTCATTTTTTTTCTGTTTAATTGCCATAACCATCCGGCCGAACTATCCAGTTCAGGCAAAGAAAGGGTTAACGGAAATTTTGTATCGCCTGTTAGATTTGCGTTTTGCGAAGCTTTTTTTCCAAAATAATAGGAGCTGTCTTGTTGCGACCAGATGCTTGTAAAACAATTTACATTACTGCCTGTTCTTAAAGTATCGTAAACAATTAGGGCACACATGTGAAGATCTTTACCGTATTTATCTTTTGTAATACTATTAAATAACCATAATTTTTCTTGCGCATTATTAATAAAAAGAGGCGTTTCTTTTTCAAGTCCTTTTTGTCGTCCACAGGAAAGTAACAACAAAAGTGCAGCGGTTATATAAAGCGACCTCATTTTTTATGTATAAGATCGTTGATAGCAATCATTGAAAGGGCTGTAGAAAGGACATATTCTTTTTTTGAATAACGTTTATTTTTTATTGGAAAAGATCCCCCGTCCCAGGCTCCGTCTTGTTTTTGAGCGGCGCATAAAAATTCTATTGCTCTCTTTATTGCCGTTTCGTTGTTTGCCGATCTATTAAAACTTTGTAAGCTAAGCGCTGTTTGCAATTCTGCCGAAGGCCCTTTATCAAATAAAGTATCAGTGTAAAACCAGCTACCATCTTTTTTTTGTGTGGCAAGAAGGTAGTCGTTCATTTTTTTAAATGCTTTTTTAAGAGTTAAATTTTTTGATAAGCCTGGCTTTATGGCCCAGGTTGCATACGCAGGACAATTATAATACTCCCAGGCTTTGCCCCAATTGCCTTCTGTATTTTGTTGGCGAATTAACCAGTCATATGATTTTTTTTCATTTGGTGGCGTTACACCTGCCGCAGTATAGACTGACAAAATAAAACCTGTTACAGATGGAAAATCTTTTTTTTCAGTTACATCGGGATTTCCAATTTCCCAATAACCCAATTTGTTTTGGAATGTGTCTATGATCTTTAAACGGGCTTTAACCGTTTTTAAATGCCCGGTTTTAATTAGAAGTAAAAAATAAACTGCGCTTGTTTCAAGACAATATTCTTTTTTACATTTTTGATTATGACAAATTAAACCATTGCTGTTTTGATTAAGCCGAATGAATGAAATAGCTTTTTTAAAAGCAAGGTCATTTGTATCTTTTGTAAGATCGTAAATTGCTGTAGCGGCAATAATTGTTTCCCAAACGTCAAATAACGCATTGGTTGTATCGCAAATAGCCCCATCACTCCTTTGAATGTTCTTAAGAAAAAGAGCTCCGTTATTAATAACACGCTGTAGTTTATCTGTCGCTGGTTGTTGCGAATATGCGGGACTAAAAAACCCTAAATATAATGCTAGAAGATAAAAAAGTCTTTTCATTGCAACCGTTTTTTATTGAAAGATCAACTTAAGTATAAAAGTACACTTAATCCAAAAATACCGGTAAGAAAAACAAAAAATACCGGCGCTTCTTTATACGGTTTTTTAAAAAGGAACCATATATGCAACACGGCTGATAAAATAACCAAAGGGTAGACCCAGAAAACATTCAAAATAACACCTGCAAAAATGTAGGTTATAAATGTTGATACCGAAATAATAACAAGCGCCTTTTTTTCTCCAAAAAATACCGGCAAGGTTTTTATACCTGTTTGTCTGTCGCCTTCAATATCTTTTAGATCAACAAAATTTGCTGAAAGAGAAAGAGGGAATAAAATAAAGATTAACCAAACCAATGGAAAATCACCCGGCTGTCCTCCGGCCAGGCAAAAGCCACCTACAGTTACAGTTAATGAATTAAGGCCTATAATAAATTTCGAAAGAAAAGGGATGCGCTTTAATCTGAAAGGTTTACAAGAGTATATATAATACCCAATTGAAATTAGAAGAATGGAAATAAAGAGTCCAACATTAACTAAAATAGCTGTAAGCAACGCAACTGATAAACAAATAATGCCGGCTAAAAAATAAGGACGTTGTTGTACTGTGTTTTTAACAAGAGGCCTGTAAGGGTTTGTGATCTTATCCGCCTCAAGATCTTCAATGTTGTTTGTAACAATTGCAAATACCGCTGCATAAACTAACGTAACTGCAAAAAGACAAAATAATATAAGGGTATCCAATGTAATTTTATCATAAGCTCCGGCCGCTTTAAAAAATAGCGAAGCGCCAAATACCATTAAAGCTATATAATGAAGTATCCGACCCAAACGGATATCACTTACAATAGCCTTAAATAGTTTTTTTTGAAAAATAAAAAAAAGCAGTGGTAAAATTACAACGGTAATTATTAAAAGAGAACAGCTATATATCGATGGCGACAAAACAATGGTTGCTTTGCTAAATATAATAATAAATGATGCTAAAGAGAGCCAACAGCAATATAAGGACGGCCGTGGCCCCAACAGTAATGCAAAAGAATTTCCCACCAATTCACTCAGTACAACCTGTATTTGGTAGCCCCTAAATCAATTTAAACTTATTAAGACTTGGTTTTTACCTATTCATCATTATATTTATCAATCTAAAAATATAATTATGAATAAAAACCTACTTGTAGCAATTTTCTTTCTTTTTTTTATAGCGGTTAAAGCACAACCTAATCCAACACCAAAAGATTGTTCGGTAGAATTATGGGCAAACGTTCAGGTTAGTCCGCCAACGGTTACACTTAACTGGTTACCAAATGTTGGAACAACCAACTATGCTATTTATAGGAAGCCAAAAAATAGTTCTACCTGGACAAATCTTTCTATTACTAACCCAAGCACAACTACACAATATGTAGATAATACAGTTGCCGTTGGAACGCATTACGAATACCGTGTTACAAGAACAGCAACTTCAGGCACATTAACTTATCCCGGTTACGGTTACATTAATTCTGGAATACAAATTCCTGTTGTAGAAGGCAGAGGAAAATTAATTTTATTAATTGCCAACACACACAGCGTTACTTTAGCACCCGAAATAAAACGCTTGCAGGATGATCTTGAAGGTGATGGCTGGGAAGTGCTGACAAGTTATGTTAGTCCTACATTAGCAGTTACTGCTGTTAAAACACAAGTAGTAAATACTTACAATTTAGACCCAGCAAATACAAAAGCATTATTTTTATTAGGACACATTCCGGTGCCATATAGTGGAAATTTTGGTCCTGACGCACATACAGATCATCAAGGTGCATGGCCTGCAGATGTATATTATGGCGATGTAAATGGTACATGGACAGATGTTTCTGTTACTTCAACAACGGCGTCTCCTGCACGCACACAAAATATTCCCGGCGATGGTAAGTTCGATCAGTTCTTAATTCCAAGTCCTGTAGAGTTACAAGTTGGCCGTGTTGATCTTGGTGGCATGACATCTTTTACGGCAACAGAAACACAACTCTTAAAAAATTATTTAGATAAAGATCACGATTACCGTAAAAAAGTTTTTACTCCAATTAAACGTGCAGTATTGGATGACAACTTTGGATATTTTACTCCGGGCGAAGTTTTTGCTTCAAGTGGATTTAAAAACTTTGGTCCTTTAGTTACTCCAACAAATGTTGTTATAGGAGATTATTTTACAACCATGACCGGTAACAGTTATCAATGGTCGTATGGTTGCGGTGGCGGATCTTTTACAAGCGCCGGTGGAATAGGGAATACAACTAATTTCTCAACGTCTAATTTACAAGGTGTTTTTACTATGTTGTTTGGAAGTTATTTTGGCGACTGGGATATTAATAATAATTTTTTACGCGCACCATTGTGCCAGGGTAAAACATTAACCAACGCATGGGCCGGCCGCCCTAACTGGATGTTTCATCACATGGCAATGGGAGAGAATATTGGTTACAGCACACAACTAACGCAAAACAATGTAAACGTTTATTTTGCGTCACCATATTCTACTGGCGCAGGCATTACCAATGCGGTGCATATTGCCTTAATGGGCGATCCAACTTTGCGTAACGATATTGTTGCGCCGGTTTCAAATGTAGTTGCAACTAAAGCAGGCAATAATTGTAATATCTCATGGTCAGCTTCTACAGAAACTGCAATTGTAGGTTATAACATTTATATGAAGAACGCAACCAACACGAGCTATACAAAAATAAATCCTTCGCCAATAACAGGCACAACTTACACTGATAATTGTTTAGTGTATCCCGGTATTTACAAATACATGGTGCGTACTTTAAAATTAGAAACAACGCCAAGCGGTACTTATTATAATATGAGCGAAGGTATTGCAGATACAGCAAACAACACAAGCAACTTTTTATCTATAGCGGCATTTACAAATTCAGTATTAGGGCCAACAGTTAACGTAGCCAACACGTCTACAAATGCAACAACTTATTCGTGGAATTTTGGAAACTCAGTTACAAGTACTTCTATGAACCCGGGACCGGTAACTTATACAGCGAATGGAACATACACGATAACATTAGTTGCTTCTAACATTTGTCATAGCTCTACAACAACAGCTGTAGTAAATATTTTAAGTGTTGGTTTAAGCGAAACAACATTTGATAATTCTGTTTTAGTGTGGCCAAACCCTTCTACCGGAAAAATTAAAGTAGATAACGCGACGAACGAATTAATGGAAATTTCTGTTTATAGTTTGGAAGGAAGATTAGTGTATTACAGAAATAATGTTGCTAAGAACGAAGAGTTAAATATTAGTAAACTAAACAAAGGACTTTACGAAATAAAAATTAAAGCCGGTGATAAAATAGTGAATAGAAAGTTAATAATTGAGTAAGTAAGTTTAATTTTAATTTCAGGAAGCTCTGTAGCCTTTGGTTACGGAGCTTTTTTATTCTGTCACGTCTCGATACGATTTTTCTCAAAAATCTACTCGAAGTGACATCGTGTTTTAATAAAGTGAATTAAATCTCCTTACGCATTCTTCCAACAGGAATTTCTAACTGTTCGCGGTATTTGGCAACCGTACGACGGGCAATATTATAACCTTTTTCTTTTAAGATGTTGCACAACTCGTCATCTGTGTGCGGATGTTTTTTATCTTCTGCCGCAATGCAATCCTGTAATATTTTTTTGATCTCGCGGCTGCTCACTTCTTCGCCGCTATCGGTGCTCATACTTTCGCTAAAGAATGTTTTTAATAAAAAGGTACCATACGGTGTTTGCACATATTTACTATTTGCCACACGCGACACCGTTGAAAGATCCAAATTAACTTTAGAAGAGATATCTTTTAAGATCATGGGCTTTAATTTGCTTTCATCGCCGGTTACAAAATATTCGTTCTGGTAATCCATGATGGTGTGCATACACAATGCTAAGGTAGCATGGCGTTGTTGTAATGCCTCAATGAACCACTCGGCACTTTCTATTTTACTTTTAATAAAACCGGTAGCTTCTTTAGCAGTTTTGTCTTTGTTTTTTGAATACTCTTTAAGCATGTCATAATAATCTCTGCTTATTTTAAGATCCGGTAAGTTACGACCATTAATGCTCAGTTCAGGAATGCCATCATTAACTGCAATAATAAAATCAGGAATAACAGCCGTAAAATTATTTTCTTTTGTTTCGCTATTGCCCGGACGTGGATTTAAATGTTTTATAACTTCAATAATATCTTTTAATTCTTCGTTCTCAATATGCAAACGTTTTAAGATCTTGTCATAATGTTTTTTAGAGAACTCTTCCATTTGATGTTTTATAACATCCATGGCTTGCACAACTTCTTTTGTTTTTTCAGGTTTTCTTTCCAGTTGCAACAATAAACATTCCTGTAAATTTCTTGCGCCTACACCCGGGGGATCAAAACTCTGGATCTGTTTTAAAACTTTTTCGAGTTCTGCAATGGTAGTTGTAATGTTATAATTAAATGCAAGATCGTCTACTATCAGTTCTAATTCTCTTCTTAAATAACCATCCTCATCCAAACAACCAATTAAATACACGCCAATAGTGTATTCTGTATCGCTGGTATCTTTTAATCCTAATTGTTGTTCTAATTGTTCCTGGAAACCAATTCCTTCTACAACAACAAATTCTCTGGTCTCATCATCAGCGCCTTTGTTAGAGATCTCGTATTTATATGAATCCAGTTCTTCGGCATCCATATAATCTTCCATCACCACATCGTTCTCAATTACTTTGCTTTCATCTTCCTTAGCCTCACCCTGTTCATCAAATTCAACATCTTCTCCTAACTCGGGTTCTTCGTTACTAAATAATTCTTCGTCTGTAGACGTATCAAGGTCTTCTTCTAATGCGGGATTTGCTTCTAGTTCTTCTTTGATACGTTCTTCAAGGGCAAGCGTTGGCAACTGCAACAATTTCATTAACAGAATTTGTTGTGGCAATAATTTTTGTGAGAGCCTAAGCTGTTGCGAGTGCTTGAGTGCCATAATTAATTAACGTTACACAGGTAGTAATTGCTTTTACCTTTTTGTATAAGAATATATTTATTTTTTATAAGTTGTGATGTATTAATAATTAATTCGTGACTCTCTACCTTTTCTTTATTGAGACGAATGCCGCCACCCTGGATCATTTTGCGTGCTTCGCCTTTACTAGGGAAGATCTTTGTTTTATCTGATAACAAGTCTGTGATCGATGTGCCCGCTTCAATATCTGCCCGCTGAACGTCATGTTGCGGTACGCCATCAAAAATATCTAAGAACAATTCGTCATTTAAGTTTGAAAGGTCGCTTATAGTGCCGTTAAATAAAATAGCACTTGCTTCTACAGCCGCCGCATGGTCTTCTTCGCCATGTACAATAACCGTTAACTCTCTTGCGAGTGCTTTTTGTAAAACGCGTTTGCCCGGATCTTTCTCGTGTTCTGCAGTCAGAGTTTCTACTTCTTCTTTAGACAAAAATGTAAAAACTTTTATCCAATTCTTTGCATCAACATCGGTTGTATTTATCCAGAACTGGTAAAATTTATAAGGAGAAGTTTTTGTGCGGTCTAACCAAATATTACCGCTTTCTGTTTTCCCGAATTTTGTACCGTCTGCTTTTTTAATTAATTGTGTAGTTATGCCGTAAGCTTCTCCGCTTGCTTTTCTGCGCACTAATTCTGTACCACTGGTAATATTTCCCCATTGGTCGCTGCCACCCATTTGCAGTTTGCAGTTCTTGTGTTTGTATAAATAATAAAAATCGTATGCTTGTAATAACTGGTAGCTGAATTCGGTAAAGCTCATACCATTTTCTAAACGGTTCTTTACAGAGTCTTTGGCCATCATATAACTAACGGTTAGGTGCTTGCCAATATCACGAATAAAGTTAATGAAAGAATAATCCTTCATCCAATCATAATTATTTACTAACTCTGCACCGTTTGCTCCGGCATTAAAGTCTAAAAATTTTTGTAGTTGATCTTTTATGCCGTTCACATTTTTATTAAGCGCTTCTTCATCCAATAAATTACGTTCGGCAGATTTGCCGCTTGGATCGCCTACCATACCGGTTGCACCGCCAACAAGCGCAATAGGTTTGTGTCCTGCTTTTTGTAATCGCAGCAAAGTAAAGATCTGTGTTAAGCTGCCAATGTGCAAAGAGTCGGCTGTTGGATCAAAACCAATATAAGCCGTAACGGTTTCTTTTTTAAATAGTTCTTCCGTGCCGGGCATCATATCTTGCAATAGCCCACGCCAGCGTAATTCTTCTATAAAATCGGTCTTCATTTTTAATTATTCTGTTTTACACAAAATGTACTGTGTAAGGTAAAATTACAAATATAAAACCAAGGAAATTGAGTTTGGCACGATGTTATTTTTGCATAATTATAGTTATATTTAGTGCTGCATGTTCATATACAACGTTACCGTAAATATTAGTGATGAGATCCATAACGACTGGTTAAATTGGATGAAAGAGACCCACATACCTGATGTAATGAAGACTGGTTGTTTTATTGATAGCCAAATGCTAAAGGTGTTGTATGTGGATGACGAAGGACATACTTATTCTATACAATACAAATTTTTGGAGATGGTAGATATTGAAAGATATCAGAAAGAATTTGCTTCCGCGCTGCAAGCTGAGTATAAAGTAAAGTTTGAAGGAAAGTATGCGGCCTTTAGAACGCTGCTGCAAATAATGGATTGAGTTTTGCCACTAAGGCAGAAAGGCTTTAAGTTTCACAAAGTATTTTCTTAGAATGTCTCTATGGTTAATAGAAAACAAAAAAGTCGGTAACCAACCGACTTTTTCAACCAAAGTAACTAATTGTTTAACCCTTAATTATGACAATTGTGCTACTTACTCTCTTAAACAATAAACAACGCTAATTCATTTTAAATGGTGGAATTTTTCCTTCCGCCATTAATTGTAAGCTTTTCTTTTTGTGAGCTTCAAAATTACCAAATGCTAAAGCATCTAACATTTCAACGCGACTCATTTCCGGGTTACCGAATTGTTTGCGAATTTCTTCCGAACAACGGTCAACATATTTTTCAAATTTAATTGGTGCCCAAACGTATTCTTTTTTTACTGCATCTTTATTAAATGCAAATTCTTTTGGCAAACCACCTTCAATTTTGGCCTTTATATCCAAACCTTCGTAGGTTTTTGGTAATAAACGGTTGTCAAACATAAAGGGTTTACTTACCATGATTACATGTTTTTTACGTTTTGGGTCTATCATAGACAAACCCTCAATACGTAAGCCTTTTTTCTTAAGGGTTCCGTATTTGCTTTCAAAGTGTTTTAGTATTTCGAACATGATTATGGTATTAGACTACAAAGTTAACTATATAATTGTTAATAACTTTATTTATTAGACGAAAATTATTTATTAAATCGCGTTTGGGGTTTATAGCTTGTGATTAACCGGTTAAAAAGCTGTTAGCTAGATTTTAATAACCCTATAAACCCTTGATTTAAAATTACTTGCTAATTTTGGACTATTAACAAGGCTTGGCGTTAGACTTAAGCCAAAAACCCCAAAAAACCGACGAATTTTTTTGCTCAGAAAAATAAGCAATTAGTCTTTTTTGTACACTAACACGTTAAAAACGTATGGGTTAATGCGTTTGATCTGTTCGGTACGCTTTAAGCCTTTAAGCGTTTGCTTTTTAGACTGGCTTAGCAGGTCGGTCTTAACGCTATCAACGGTTAAAGCCTCAATAGACCTGAAGATCTCGTTAGATTTTATAGCAAATCCGGTAGCTTCTGCACCTGTTATCTTACCCCTGATAACACCTATCACATTTCCCTGGTCGTTTAACAACGGCCCGCCGCTATTACCAGGGTTTACAGGAATTGAGATCTGGTACATGGTAGTATCATTATAGTAACCGCTTAAAGAGCTTAACGAACCTTCGCCATAAACCACATCTTTTCTTGGATAGCCAAGTGTATACACCTTTTCACCAAGATCAGTATTCTTTTGATTAAATGTAAAAGGAACGTCCCACGTTTTTACAACATCCGGATTAGCAATTTTTAAAATGGCGATATCTAATTTGGTATCTATTAAAACCACTTCTGTCAATGTTCTTTCTAATGATCCGTTTTGTACGAATACGCTATCGGCACCATTTACCATGTGTGAGCTGGTAATAATGTAACCTTTGTTATTAAAAGCAAAAGCGCTTCCTTCTAAATTTGCAGGAGCAGGTAAAGGTTTTTGACTTCCTTCTTTTATTCCTTCAACAATTGCCTGGTTAGAAGCCTGTAATTTTAATCCTAATTCGGTTATCTCGTTGTTAGTTTGTTTAACACCCGGACTTATTGCAGCAACGGTACTTAATACAACAATAGCGGCTGTACTTGCAGCAACTAAAACAGTTTTGCCATAACGTTTTACAAAACCTTCTTCTCTATTAATAGAAATAATTTTTGCATCGTTTCCAAATGCAGATGTATGAATTGCTTTTAATTTATTTTTAAATGCAGTTCTTTTTTCGCTTTTATGTAAAGCATCCACTAAAGTTTTGTGCTGTTCAAATGCTTCGGCAAATGTATTGTCAGAGCGCAAACGGTTCTCAAAATCTAAAACATCATCCGCGCTTAGCTTTCCACTTAAATAATCATCAAATAAATCTATCGGTCTCATTTTCTTTCTATTTGTTCAACTGGTAATAATTCAAAAAAACTTTTCTTTAATCGTTGTAAACATTTGTACTTCTGATTTTTCGCATTATCTGCATTGGTGTAACCAAATTTTTCGGCTATCTCATCCATGCTTAACTTTTGCACGTAAAAATCTTTTATCAATGTGGCGCAAGGTTCTCCAAGTTCGGCAAGACTTTGATTCATTTTTTCAAGTTCTGCTTCTTTGGTCTCGTACACGGTCATATCCTCTGTCACATCTACCACTTCATTCTCATCATCGTCTTTAAACAAAAATGTTTTGCTGTTCTTTTTCAATTGCTTTAACCATAAACGTTTTGCAATAGAATAAATATAAGTTTGTAGCTGACAATTTAATTCAAAGCCTGGCTTTTGTACATTTTCATATAAAACAATTATTGTTTCTTGGTAAATGTCTTGTGCCGCTTCTTGTGTGCCACTATTGTTTACAATAAATTTAAGAACGATGTTGTAGTACTTTTTATACAAAACGTTTAATACTTCATTATTTCCGGTGCGCAAACCATCAATAAATTGATCTTCGGTATACTGCACTTTGCTACTGGACATAAACGCCTTGTTTAGATTAATACTGGTATTTGACAAAGGTAACCTTTACCGAGGTTAAATTTTAGATGTTAGAACTAAAATTTTGGGTAACCTGTCCAAACCTTAAATTTAATCAATTGATTTTCAATTTATTACAACTTATTTCTAAAATCTTCAATTTTTTTGGGTTACTATTTTTAAAAAATGGGATAAATGGGAAATTAACCAACAATCTAAAAAAAATTAAAATGAAAAAAGTATTCTCAATCGTAATGGTAGCAGTATTAGCTACAGCTTTCGTATCATGTGGTCCTTCTGCTGAAGAAAAAGCTAAAATGGAAGAAAGAGCTAAGCAAGTTGCTGATTCAATCGCAGCTGCTATTAGCGAGTCTATGAACCAAGTTCCTGCAGAAACTGCTCCAGTTGATTCAACTGCTGCTGCTGCAACTACTGAAACTGCACCTGCACACTAATTTGTGTTTAGTTAGTTAGCTGATCGGCCTCAAAGCATTGCTTTGGGGCCTTTCTGTTTTTAATAGATTATAAGAACAAACATTCTTATCTTTGTAAACCAAAATTTAGGTCATATGAAAAAGTTAATTTTATTTTTTAGTTTAATAGTAATTGTATCATTTTCAGCTTGTGGCCCTGCTGCCGAAAGCCGCGACTCTATGATGGCACGCTCAAAACAAGTTCAAGATTCAATTGCCAATTCTATTAAAACGGCAATCGCTGAAGTTGAAGGATTACCAGCTCCGGTAGTAGCTCCAAAAGATACAACAAAGGCAAAAACACAATAAAATTATTTATTGCCTCTGCAAATAAGATATTCTCTAAGGGAAAATGTCGTTAAATTTTAATTATGGAAATTACAGTTCAAAAAGTTTTAGACGCTTTAAAATATGTGGATGATCCGGATCTTAAAAAAGACCTGGTAACTCTTAATATGATAAAAGATGTTGTGGTTGACGGGAAAAATATTTCTTTTACCGTTGTACTTACAACTCCCGCTTGTCCTATGAAGGACATGATACACAACGCCTGCATGAATGCCGTTTTACATTATGTAGATAAAGAGGCGAAGGTGAAAATAAACATGACCGCGACCGTTACTTCGAAAAAAGAAAAAGACGAAACTACTTTACGCGATGTAAAAAATATTATTGCCGTTGCCAGCGGCAAAGGTGGTGTTGGTAAAAGTACTGTTGCCGCTAATTTAGCGCTGGGCCTTGCGCGCCAGGGCGCAAAAGTTGGTTTAGTGGATGCAGATATTTATGGGCCCTCGCAACATATTATGTTTGGTGTTGAGCGCGATGCGCCAGGACCGGGCGAATTTAACGGACAAAAGAAAATGGCGCCAGTAGAAAGTTACGGCGTAAAAATAAATTCAATTGGTTTTTTGGCAGGTCCCGGACAAGTTGTTGCACTGCGCGGACCAATGGCGAGTAAAGCTTTATCTCAATTATTTTACGACACTGTTTGGGGCGAATTAGATTATTTGATTGTTGATCTTCCTCCCGGAACGGGCGATATTCAAATTAGTTTATGCAGCCAGGTGCCGTTAACAGGTGCTGTTATCGTTTGTACCCCTCAGCCAGTGGCCATTTCCGACGCCCGCAAAGGAATTGCGCTCTTTGAATTACCAACGTTAAATGTGCCTATTTTAGGGTTGGTAGAGAATATGGCCTGGTTTACACCAACGGAATTACCGGAAAATAAATATTATATTTTTGGGAAAGACGGCGTTAAAGATCTTGCCGAAGAATTAAAACTCCCTTTATTAGCACAAATACCTTTGATACAAAGTGTACGCGAGGCCGCTGATGCCGGTCGTCCAGCGGTTATGCAGGAAAACACGCCGCAAGCTATAACGTTTATAGAATTGGCGCAAAACGTGGCGCAGCAAGTTGCAATACTTAATGCCAATTTGGTTATGGCTTAAGAACTTTTTTGTTTATCGCGAACCTCTTTTTTGAAATTGAATCTAAAAACAAGGCCGCCTTGCACAATAGCTCCTTTTTCGTAACCCAACTCAAAATTTAATCCAATAAATGGATTGAAGTAATGCCTGTAACCAATACTTGGGGCAAAGTAAAAGCCGCCGGGTAATGAAAGATCATAAGCAAGTTCCTGATTAAAAATACCAACAAATCTTCCGGCATCAGTGCTGCTAAAGTTGATGTTCAAATTGTTTTTTGTTAAACCAAGACCTAATGCTAAATAGAAATCGTTCTTATAACTTTCTAATGGGAAATTAAAAACAGGCCTGATACCAATGGAAGAGCTGGTAAGTTTAATTTTATAGGTATCAACGCTATCCTCATATATTGGACCGAAACTCACATTTTGAGCATTATAATGATCTTCAACATCAAAGCTTAAACTCCAGTATGAGTAATTTAAACCTAATGTAAAGTTCTTATCCAACGCCAGGCCAGCTTTTAAAGAGATAGGGTTAATGCCTTTTATAGCTGATATTTCGATAATGCCATCAAAGTTCTCTTTAAACACATTACTGTTGGTAGCAAGTTTTACAATGCCTTTAAATAAATGTGGTGCTCCAATATTTGCGTTTAAAGTTATATCTCCTTTGTTAACGGATTGCGACTTGCCGCTAAAAGGTATAACACATAAAAGAAAGACTACAAAACTATTTTTCATTTTTTAAACCGGTTTTAAATTTTTAAGATTGACCAACATGTTCTCAACCAGTTTTGGAAGATCGTAATGTTCCTTCCAACCCCAATCTTGTCGCGCTTCGGCATCGTTAATACTTTTTGGCCAGCTATCTGCAATGGCTTGTCTAAAATCAGGTTTATATGTGATCGTAAAATCAGGAATATGTTTTTTTATTTCTGCAGCAATATCTTTAGGACTAAAACTAATACCAGATAAATTATAAGCGCCGCGTATCTTTATTTTTTCTGCAGGTGCATGCATGATCTCGATCGTTGCACGAATTGCATCTTCCATATGCATCATTGGCAATGCAGTATTCTCGCTTAAAAAACTTTCATAGCTGCCTTTTTTTAATGCTTCGTGAAAAATATGTACCGCGTAATCAGTTGTGCCACCACCCGGAGCGCTTTTCCAGCCTATTAAGCCGGGATAACGAATACTTCTTGTATCTACACTATGTTTTTTAAAGTACCATTCGCACCAGCGTTCGCCGGCTTGTTTACTTATACCATAAATAGTTGATGGTTCCATTACTGTATATTGCGGTGTGTTCTCTCGTGGTGTTGTCGGACCAAATACTGCAATAGAACTTGGCCAGTAAATTTGTTTAATGTGCTTTTCTTTTCCAAGATCTAAAACATGAAATAAACTTTCCATATTCAACTTCCACGCAAACATAGGGTTTTGCTCACCCGTTGCAGAAAGCATTGCGGCTAAATGATAAATGTGTGTAATGCCATGTTTTTTAACGATCTCAAAAAGCGCTTTACCATCAAGAGCATCTAATATTTCAAAAGGATTTTCTGTGGCAACAGCCGGGGCTTTAAGGTCAGACGGAACAACATTCTTATGGCCGTATATTTTAGATAATTCAGCTGTTAATTCAATACCAATTTGCCCACCGGCACCTATAATTAAAACTTTTTCGTTCTTCGTCGACATGATCAAGATCAGTTAAATGTTAGCAAACAATTTTGTACCTTTACAAACGTAATTATAATTTTTGAAACTAACCACAATGTACGATGTACAAAGTATAAAGCCAAAAATAAATTACAATGATAATATAAACTGCAATTATTTTTATCGTTATGGCATTACTGGTAAATCGTGAAAACAAAGACGTTTTAAAACAACGTTTAAAAGAAGAGAACATAGAGCGTAAAACGATCTCGTTTTACCGTTATGTTACAATTTCCAATCCACAAGAATTAAGAGACGAGCTTTTTAAAGTATGGAGCAATTGGAACTGCTTTGGCAGGATCTATTTAGCCCATGAAGGCATTAACGCGCAAATGAGCGTGCCCGCTGTTCATTGGGAAGAGTTTGTGGATTATGTGAACAGCATCACACACTTTAAAGACATAGAATTTAAACACGCGGTTGATGGTAACGGCAAATCGTTTTACAAACTTGTAATTAAAGTAAAAGAGAAGATTGTTGCAGACGGAATTAAAGACCCCGATTTTGATCCTTCAAAAACAGGACAATATTTGGATGCACTAGCATTTAACAACGCTTTAAGCGATCCAAATACTATTGTAGTAGATATGCGTAACCATTACGAAAGCGAGGTTGGCAGGTTTGAAGGCGCTTTTTGTCCTGATGCAGATACTTTTAGAGAAGAATTGCCTTTGGTAATTGATCATTTGAACGGACAAGAAGATAAAAAGATAATAATGTATTGCACCGGAGGTATTCGTTGTGAAAAAGCCAGCGCCTACTTTAAACATAAAGGATTTAAAGACGTTAACCATTTAAAAGGCGGCATTATACAATACGCCAAAGAGATAAAGGAAAAAGGCCTTGAGAGTAAATTTAAAGGCATTAATTTTGTTTTTGATGAAAGAATTGGTGAGCGAATTACAGATGATGTTTTAAGCGAATGTCACCAATGCGGTACAGCTTGCGATACGCATGTTAACTGCAAGAACGACGATTGTCATCTCTTATTTATACAATGCCCTGAGTGCAACGAAAAGATGAAAGGCTGCTGTACAACTGAGTGTGTTGACATAATTGCCCTGCCAATAGAAGAACAACGCAAACTAAGAAAGGGTAGGGTTAAGAATGGTCCTGAGTGTTTAGCGGTGTATAAAAGTAGGTTAAGGCCAAACCTGAAAGAGATTATAAAAAATAATTTATCTTTAAAAAATATTTAAATCGTGCTCATGAAAAAAATTCTTGGTGTTTTAATTATTTTATCTTTGGTTGTTCTTAATCTTTCCTGCAAAAAAGATAAGTTTACCGAGTTTGATATTGACTATACCACTACTCTTAGCGTTCCCGCAGCAAGTATAACAGTTAATGTGCCCGCCGATTTTAATAGCCCCGAAATTCCAACCGACTCAAAAGATAAATTTACTTCCGAAAAAACACTTCAAAACTTAGTGGACGAAATTAAGATGACCAAGTTTGATATTTCGGTTGCAAATGGAAATTTAAATTTTTTAAAATCGTTAAGTATTTATTTAAAAACATCGGGCTTAGGAGATATTTTAGTTGCTTCTAAAACTACTATTCCGCAAGGTGTTTCTTCATTGGCAATGGATCTGCAGGATGTAAACATAAAAGAATATATATTTAAAGATAAAATTCAGTTTAGAGTTACTGTTACTATTCAAAGCAGCCCAACAAGCGCACAATTAAAAATGGATCAAAGAGTTCACGTAAAAGCAAAACTGGTTAAATAATTTAAAAAAACAAAAAATGCCCATCTATCATAAACTAGGAAAAATTCCACAGAAGCGCCATACTGTTTTTAAAAGCGAAAAAGGCAATCATTATTACGAACAACTTTTTGGAACAGAAGGATTTTCCGGAATGGACTCTTTACTTTACCACACACATCGTCCAACCCAGGTTAAAGAAATCTTAAAAAGCTATTCGGTCGAACCAAAAATTGCAATTGGAAAGAATATAAAGGCTTTATTATTAAAAGGATTTGAAATAAAACCAGTTGCTGATTATTTAGAAAGCAGGAAAACCTTATTGATAAACAGCGATTGCGCGATTGGTTTAGCGGCGCCAACAAAAAGTCAGACAGAATATTTTTACAAAAATGCAGATGCCGATGAAATGCTTTTTATTCATAAAGGTAAAGGCACATTAAAAACGTTTATGGGCAATATTCCATTTGAGTATGGCGATTATTTAATTATTCCTCGCGGAATGATCTACCAAATGCATTTTGAGACCACAGACAACCGTTTATTATTTTGTGAAAGCAAATCGCCTTACTACACACCAAAACGTTATAAGAACTCACAAGGACAATTATTAGAACACTCACCGTTTTGTGAACGCGATTATAAATTACCTACAGAATTGGAGGTACATGATGAAAAAGGCGACTTCATCATTAAAACAAAAAAAGAAGGCATGATGCATGAAATTGTTTATGCAACACATCCTTTTGATGTAGTAGGCTGGGATGGTTATAATTTTCCATGGGGCTTTTCTATTCATAATTTTGAACCTATTACAGGGCGCGTACACCAACCACCTCCAGTGCACCAAACGTTTGAAACAAATAGTTTTGTAGTGTGTAGTTTTTGTCCGCGTGTTTATGATTATCATCCACTTGCAATTCCGGCACCATATAATCATAGTAACATTGATAGCGATGAAGTGTTGTATTATGTGGATGGCGATTTTATGAGCCGTAATAATATTGAGCAAGGCCACATCACATTACATCCTAAAGGTATTCCACACGGCCCGGCACCGGGAGCAATGGAACGCAGCATAGGACAAACAGTAACCCAGGAATTAGCAGTGATGATAGATACCTTCCGTCCACTAATGGTAACCGAAGAGGCGATGGCAATTGATGATGGGAAATATTATAAAAGTTGGGTGGAATAAAATTTAAATATCAATTAAAATAAAACACGGATCCGGATAAATATGAAAAGCAGAATAGCGATTTTATTTATTTGGATTTTTTCTTTTGGTAATTTTTTTGCGCAGGATAAAAACATCGATTCATTAAAACTGGCATTAAAAAAAATCCCTGATCTTAATGCAACTGCACCCGATGATACACTTGCGCTTTTTCTCTTAAACAGTCTTATCGAAGTTTCACCGGATGGAGAGTGGGAAACATACAACGACCAGATGTATGAATTGGCAAATGCTAAAAGCAAAACAGCTAAAAAAAATGTAAAAGCTGTTAAACGTTATTTAGGAAGTGCATTTAATAACTGGGGCTTTGCATTTATTGGAAAAGATAAAGTAAAAGCGCTCGAAAATTATGACAAGGCTTTAGAGATCTATAAATCAGTTGATAATAAGGCCGGCATTGCAGTTGTATTAACGAATATGGCTGCTGTATACAAAACAACCGGCGACGCAGCAAAAGCTTTAGAGTATAATATGGCTGCAATAACTGCCTGTAAAAAAGCAGGCGATGAAAAAACGCTTGCTAAAACACTTAACAATGTTGCTTTGATCTATCATAGCCAGGGCAACGTAGCGGCTGCGCTCGATTATCTTTTTAAGTCGTTAACAATAAGAGAAAAGTTGCAGGATACATTAGCTATTTCAAGTGTTTATCTTAATCTGGGCTTGATGTACACAGCGCAAAATAAAAAAGATAAATCACTCGAATATTATTTTAAAGCATTAAAGATCCGGCAGCAACGAAAAGATGAAAATGGTGAAGGCACTGTTTTAAATAACATTGCACAATTGTATACTCTACACAAGATGTACGATTCTGCTCTTTTTTATATTGATCGCAGTCTGTTAATAAAACGTAAGCTTAACGAAAAGCAGGGAATTGTTCAAGCATTAAATTCTTTAGGCCATATTTACATGGAGCTTAAACAACCACAAAAAGCGTTGGCGTATTATGAAGAAGCACTTAAACTGGCATTGCAAAGAAACGATAAACAATCAATAGCCACACTTTATTCAAGTATTGGAAGCATTTATTTCAGGCAGGGCAATATTAATAAGGCAGAAGAATATGGAAAGATCTCGTTAAAGAGCGCACAGGAAATGGGTTATCCTAAAAACCTTTATTTAAGTAGTAATTTACTTTACTTGATCTATAAACAAAAGAGCAAGCATAAAGATGCTTTGCTGATGCATGAATTAAGCGTGAAGATGAACGACAGTATTAATGATCTTGAAGCGCGAAAAGCGGATATTCAAAAACAATTTCAATACGAGTATGAAAAAAAGTCTTCTGCGGATAGTTTAAAAACAGCAGAAGAAAAAAAAGTAACCGCAGCTCAATTTAAACAGGAAAAAACACAGCGTTATGCGTTGTACGGAGGTCTCGCCCTTGTGGCACTCTTCGCTGTTTTTATGTTCAATCGTTTTAGGGTAACTAACAGACAAAAACAAATTATTGAAATAAAAGAGCAGGAAACGCAACACCAGAAAAAAGTAGTGGAAGAAAAGAATAAAGAGATAACCGATAGTATTACCTATGCTAAACGTATACAAGAAGCTATTTTACCACCACAGGATTTTGTGAACGAATTTTTGCCGGATAATTTTATATTGTATAAACCAAAAGACCTTGTTGCGGGAGATTTTTATTGGATGGAAGTGATGGGAGACAAGATCTTTATCGCCGCCGCAGATTCTACGGGACATGGAGTGCCGGGCGCATTAGTATCAGTTGTTTGTAGCAACGCGTTGAACCGAGCTTTAAAAGAATTTAGTTTATTGGAAACAGGAAAGATCTTAGATAAAACAAGAGATTTGGTATTGGAAACATTTGCTAAAAGCAACGAGCAGGTAAAAGATGGAATGGATATTTCTTTGCTTTGTATTGATAAAAAAAATAACACAGCATTTTGGAGCGGCGCAAATAACCCGTTATGGAAGATCTCTGAAAATAATTTGCAAGAAATAAAAGCAGATAAACAACCTATTGGTAAAACGGATCATCCAAAACCTTTTACCACTCACAGTATGCCAATAAGCCAGGGCGATATTTTTTTCTTATTTACAGATGGGTTTGCCGATCAGTTTGGCGGCGAAAAAGGAAAAAAGTTTAAATACCAGCAATTAAAAGATCTTTTAGTAAGCATCAATAATATCATGTTAAATAAACAAGAAGCACTTCTTTCAAAAGCCTTTGATGACTGGAAAGGAAAGCTGGAGCAGGTAGACGATGTTTGTATTATTGGAATAAAAATATAAAAAAGCAAACGAGTCAGTTTATCCTGAGCCATTCGACCTCGCTCTTGATAAACTTCGTCGAAGGAATGTTTACATAATTGGTATAAAGATCTAATTATACCCAACAACTTCTCTTACCTGTTTTAATTTTTCGTTAGCAAGTTTATTTGCTTTTGCTTCGCCAATAGCTAATTCTTTCTCAAGGATATCTGTATTGGCCATTAAACGATCGTACGTTAAACGTGGTTCTTTAAACTGATCAAGGATCAATTCTAATAAAGCAGTTTTTGCGTGGCCGTAACCAAAATTGCCTTTAATATAATTTTGACGTAATTCTTCGGTTTGTTTTTCGCTTCCTAATAATCGGTATAATTTAAAAACATTATCGGTCTCAGGATCTTTAGGTTCTTCTAAACCCTTGCTATCGGTAACAATGCTCATCACTACTTTTTTTAATTCCTTTTCAGGTAAAAAAAGATTAATGAAATTGTTATACGACTTACTCATTTTTTGTCCGTCAATTCCCGGCACGATCATAACGCGGTCATCCGTTAAAGCTTCAGGAATAACAAATATTTCTTTTCCAACCTTATGGTTGAACGAACGGGCAATATCTGCAGTAATTTCTAAGTGCTGTACCTGATCTTTACCAACGGGCACTTTGTGCGCATCGTACAATAAAATATCGGCCGCCATTAATACAGGATAAATAAATAAGCCTGCATTAACATCGCTTAAACGATCGCTTTTATCTTTAAATGAATGTGCGTTAGCAAGCATTGGATAAGGTGTAAAGCAATTTAAATACCAGGTTAATTCCGTTACTTGTGGTACGCGGCTTTGACGGTAAAAAATAGTTTTATTGGTATCTAAACCAAACGCTAACCAGGTTGCCGCAACAGCATTGGTACTTTGTTTAATAAATGTTGCATCTTTAACAGAAGTAAGCGTGTGCATGTCGGCAATGAACAATAGACTTTCGCTGTTTGGTTTTTTACTTAATTCAATAGCGGGTAAAATAGCACCAAGAATATTACCAAGGTGCGGAACGTTTGTGCTTTGTATGCCGGTTAAAATGCGTGTCATAATAATAACTGAACAAATTTAGTATTTTTAATTTGTAAACAATGCATTTGCACAACGCTCGCCATCCATAGCAGCGCTAACAATACCTCCGGCGTAACCAGCGCCTTCACCACAAGGGAAGAGATTTTTTAATTGTGGATGGTGTAAAAGATCTTTATCTCTTGGGATACGCACCGGTGTTGATGTGCGTGATTCAACACCAACTACAACCGCTTCGTTAGTTAAATAACCCCGCATTTTGCCACCAAAGGCCTTTAAACCTTCTTTTAAAGTAGGGCCAATTAATTTTCCTAAAACCTGCTGCATATCCACGCTTTTTAAACCAGGTTGATAACTGCAATCGGGTAGGGCCGAACTGAATTTTCCATTTATAAAATCCTGCAAACGTTGCGCAGGAGCCGTTTGTGTTTTACCGCCAAAGGTCCATGCCTTTTTTTCTAATTGTTTCTGAAATTCTAAACCAGCTAATGGGCCGAGATCTTTAAAAGGCTCAAAATCCATTAATTCCAACCCAACTACAATACCGCTATTGGCATAAGGGTTGTTTCTTTTGCTAGGACTCCAGCCATTGGTAACAACTTCTTGCTGGGCTGTGGCGCAAGGGGCAATAATGCCACCCGGACACATACAAAATGAATAAACACCACGGCCTTTAACCTGGTGCACTAAACTGTAACTTGCGGCCGGTAAAAATTCGCGTTTGGTAATAACCTCTTCCATACTGCCGCAATGGTATTGGATCTTGTCTATGAGTTGTTGTGGATGTTCAACTCTTATTCCTAAAGCAAAAGGTTTAGCCTCAATTAAAATTTGTTTTGAATTCAAAAGCTCGTAAATGTCACGCGCAGAGTGGCCTGTAGCCAATATCAATTTTTGTACTGGTATTTCCTGTTCTCCTTTTTCGTTTAAAATGATGATCGAAGAAATGTTTTCTTTTTCCATTTTAAGATCGGTGAGTTTTGAATTAAAATGTATCTCACCACCAAAACTTAAAATCGTTCCTCTTATTTGTTCAATAAGCTGAGGTAATTTATTGGTACCAATATGTGGATGCGCATCTACTAAAATTTCTCTGCTTGCACCATGCGATACAAATGTTCTTAAGATCTTATCAATATCGCCGCGTTTGCTTGAGCGCGTGTAAAGCTTGCCATCACTATAAGTGCCGGCACCACCTTCACCAAAGCAATAATTGCTTTCGGGATTTACAATATGTTCTTTATTAATTGCGGCGAGATCTCTTCTACGGTCTTTTATATTTTTTCCGCGTTCAAAAATGATGGGTTTAATTCCTAATTCTAAACAACGTAACGCAGCAAATAACCCAGCAGGGCCGCTACCAATAATGTGGCATGTTTTTTTTGAGGATGTTACATCCAGGTAATTGATCTCAATTTTTTCCTCCTGAAATTCTTCATCCACAACAGCTAAAACCGTTAGATTGATTTCAATACTGCGCGAACGGGCGTCAATACTCCGTTTAAGGACCTTTATAAATAAATTGGAACTGTCTTTTAGTTGAAGTTGCTGTTTTACTTCTTCTTTTAAGAATTGTTCGTTAAAAGCAATTTGTGGACTAACCTTAAGTTGTAATTTTGTTTGCATAATGAGTGGAAGGATTTTATCCTTCAAATTTTAAATGTATTAACCCTCAAACGTAACGGTAAAAACTACCATACGCGAACGTACCTTATCTAAACTATTGGTAAAGATACTATTTTCGGGGCGCAATAAATTTTTTGTGCCTATTAATAACTTCAATTCTATACCAAGTTTAAAAAACTCCAAATAAAAATCGGTTCCTGCGCCTGCGCTGTAAAAAATATCGTCGCGTTTTAATTTTACATTATCATCTAACCGGTTTGGCCCGCCACTGCTAACGCCAGCCGATTTTTTTCTAGAGGCTAGGTCTAATGAGTAGCCACCGCCTCCTATAACATAAGCACTAAAATTACCAAGACGTTTTGACTGGATCTTTGCTTCTAAAGGAAAAAACAAAAAAGCAGATTCGACTAACTTCTGAAATACTTTAGAACTATCACGGGCTTCGTTTGATAAACGGTATTCTATTTTACGGGAGGCAAAACTAATACTTGGAGTAAAACGAATGCGTAAATAATCGTGCAAACGCGCATCACTCACAATACCGATAGCAAAGCCGGGCGCAGGTTGCGAATAAACTGTTTTTATCCGGTAACGTGTTGTGCCAATAACTGTGTCGGGAAACTCAGAGTTTGGTTTTGGATTTATTCTAAAATCCGTTGAGTTGCCCGCAATGGTGAAACCAAAATGTAGTTTTTGTTTATAAAACTTGGGCAAATGCACACCATAGCCATCATTTTCTTGTGAAAAAGAGTTAAAAGAAATTAAAAAAGTAATGATTATGGAGATGAGTCTTTTCAGAAATTATATAACGTTTTTTAAATACTAAAATTGTGTAAAGTTATTGATTTAGTTGGGTTTTATAATGTGCCAAACAAATAAAAAACCCTAAATTTACGCCGTTATGGAAATTCAGGTTATTAAATCCAAGTTGCATTGTGTAACTGTTACACAGGCAGAGTTGGATTATATTGGCAGCATTACAATTGATGAGGATCTGATGGAAGCTGCAAATTTAATTGAGAACGAACAGGTTCATGTTCTAAATAAAAATAATGGCGAAAGAATAATTACTTACGTTATAAAAGGCGAGCGCGGCTCTGGCGTTATTTGTTTGAATGGCCCGGCAGCATTAAAAGTAAAATTAGGCGATATAGTTATTGTAATTTCTTATGCCAATATGGATTTTGAAAAAGCAAAAAGCTTTCGTCCCTGGGTTGTTTTTCCTGATACAAAAACCAATAAATTAAAATAAAGTGGCCACAGTAAAAAGCACCAAATCCATATTACAATTTATTGTTTTACTTGGCATAGGTGTTTTGTTTATTTGGCTATCTGTAAGAGCAATTACACCTGAGCAAAAAGTAAAAATAATTGATGCTTTTAAAGAGGCTGATTATTTTTGGGTAGCTATTTCTTTGTTGATCTCTTTTTTCAGTCATTTTTTCAGGGCCTACCGCTGGAATTATTTATTAAAACCTACAGGGCATAAAATAAATTTACTTAATGCAAATTGTCATGTGTTGATAGGGTATCTGGCAAATTATGGTATTCCGCGTATGGGAGAGATCTCTCGCTGTACACTTGCTACAAAGTATGATGACGTACCTTTTGAAGTTGCTCTTGGAACTGTAATTACAGAAAGGGTCATTGATTTTATTTTGTTCTTATTGATCTTTGCGTTTACATTTTTAGTTCAGTTTAACGAACTCATTGGCCTGGCTAATCAATATATTTTTGACCCTGTGAGGTCGCGTTTATCGGGTATAAGCCAAAGCCCTACGAAAATAATTGTACTTAGCTTAATAGTTTTAATAATGATTGCCGCCTTTTTTGTACTGAGAAAAAAATTCTCTTCGCTCTTAAAAGGAAAATTAGGCGGAATATTAAAAGGCATGGGACAAGGTCTTAGTTCTATTGCAAAAATGGATAAGCCGTTTCAATTTATTGTGCTTAGTTTTATGATCTGGGCTTGTTATTTTTATTCTTTGTACGTTTGTTTTTTCGCTTTAAATGGTACATCACATTTAGGACAAAAAGAATGTTTAGCCCTACTTATTTTTGGAACATTTGGCGTTATTTTTTCTCCCGGAGGCCTTGGGGCTTATCCGGCAATTGTTGGAGGCATATTATTAGTTACCTACCATGTAGATGAAGTTTCTTCTTTTGCTTTACCATGGTTATCATGGACCAGCCAGTTTGTTTTGATATTATTTTTAGGTTTAGTGAGTTTAATTGTTTTACCGTTGTATAACCGCAATAAAAATGTCGTTTCACCAACAGCTGAAAAATAAAATAGTTTCTAAGGAAACAGCATTGCAAAGCATAAATTTGTTGAAGCAGAAAGGTAAAAAAATTGTTTTTACCAATGGTTGTTTTGATATACTTCATCCCGGCCACGTTGATTATTTGAGCCAGGCGCGCGATCTTGGCGATTTTCTGATCTTAGGATTGAACACCGATAACTCTGTAAAACGTTTGAATAAAGCGCCCAACAGACCCATTAATAAGGAACTGGAACGCGGCATGGTATTAGCGGCTTTAGGTTGCATTGATGCAATTGTGTTGTTTGATGAAGAAACACCTTATGACCTAATAAACTACTTGCAGCCAAATGTTTTGGTAAAAGGCAATGATTATAAAGCAGAAGAAATAGTTGGTTACGATATTGTCACTGCTAATGGCGGCAAAGTAATTACCATTCCTTTTTTAGAAGGTTTTTCTACAACAAATCTTATTAAGCGGATTATATCTTAACTCTGCTTAAGGGGAATGTATGTCTTTCCGTTCTCAATAACAATGTGATTAGAATTAAACAGAACATCTATCGCGTCTAAAAATAATTTTTTAAGTAATGCCCTGTCTTGCTCCCAAAAGTGATCCATTACGGCTTTAAGTGAGTCGTCTATCTTTTCTATTTTACAAGAAGCAATTCTTCCTAAATAAAAAATAACTATTTCTGATTTTAATTTTAATTGTCCGTCATCTGTGTGAAGTTCTTCTTCAGTAATTTTTGTTTTTAGAAGAACTTCTTTATGAGGTTTTAATGTTTCAACAATTTTATGATTGGCCTGAATAGTTGATTCTATGCGCTTTACAGCCCATCCTTGTCCGTTCAATAATTCGCCGCATGTAAATTTTAATTGATGTGTTCTTTCAATATATTTTACTAACGTGCTCGGGCTTGCCTTACGATTCCAGTCCTTTTTCTCAATAAGAATGGCCTCTCCGACGTTAAGGTTAACAATTGAATTAAAAACTGGCGAACTTCTGCCTTTGCCTTTAAGTGCGAGGCGGTTAAACTCTTCTTCTTTAAGAATTCTCATAATTTTAGTGCAAAAATGTTGTCTATAATAGCCTTAAACGTGCATTTACAAAAAAAGTTACGTGTTAGGCCTCCTATCGATGACTAATTGATGTTGTATAATTGTTGTTTAAAAGCTATATAAAGCGACATTAAAGTAAATATTTTCACAATAAATATTTGTAAATCAATCAGTTATTAAAGTTAATATATTATTCATTATCCTAAAATTACCACCCGCATTATTAACAAAAAAATGTGGTTATAAACAATTTTAAGCCGTTTTGAGACGGATTTAGACTGAGGTTTGGCTATGTTAACCTGGAAAAAGATATTGTCTTAAAATCGATTTAATGAAGGCAAAATCTCCGGAAAATAAAAAAGTCCGCTTATACAGCGGACTTTTACATATAAAAACGAATAAATTTTAAAGTTTTGCTTTGATCTCGATCATATCGTAGCCTTCAATAATGTCGCCTACTTTAATATCATCAAAATTATCAATGTTCAAACCACACTCGTAACCTGATGTAACTTCTTTTACATCATCTTTAAAGCGCTTTAATGAACCTAGTGAACCCGTGTGAACAACAATGCCCTCGCGGATCACACGCACTTTTGTATGACGTGTAACTTTTCCATCTAACACATAACAACCTGCAATTGTACCAACACGTGTAATATTAAATACATCACGTATCTCAATGTTACAAACGATCTTCTCTTCAAACTCAGGCGCCAACATACCTTCCATTGCCGCTTTGATCTCGTTGATAGCATCGTAAATAATAGAATATAAACGAATATCAATTTCCTCAACCTCGGCTAATTTTCTTGCACTTGTACTTGGTCTTACCTGGAAACCAATGATGATGGCATTTGAAGCGGATGCTAATAGAACATCACTCTCGCTAATAGCACCAACTGATTTATGAATAATATTTACAGCAACTTTTTCTGTAGATAATTTTAATAACGAATCTGATAATGCTTCAATAGAACCATCCACGTCACCTTTTACAATTACATTTAATTCTTTAAAATCACCTATCGCTAAACGACGGCCGATCTCATCTAATGTAATATGTTTGTGTGTACGAATTCCTTGCTCACGTTGTAATTGTAAACGTTTGTTTGCTATCTCACGCGCCTCGCGTTCATCGCTCATCACGTTGAATTTATCACCTGCTGTTGGCGCACCGCTCAATCCTAATACTTTAACAGGATGCGATGGGCCGGCTTCAGTAACTTTTGCGCCACGCTCGTTAAACATAGCACGTACACGTCCGCTAAACGAACCCGCTAACATTACATCACCAACTTTTAAAGTGCCATTCTGAACTAAAATTGTTGCAACGTAACCGCGACCTTCTTCCATACTCGCTTCAATAACAGAACCTGCAGCATTTTTATTTGGATTTGCTTTCAGGTCCATCATGTCCGCTTCAAGAATTACTTTTTCTAAAAGCAGGTCAATATTTTTCCCCATTTTAGCTGATACTTCCTGACACTGGTATTTACCGCCCCATTCTTCAACTAATATATTCATTACAGATAAAGCTTCACGTATCTTATCAGGATTAGCTCCTGGTTTATCAATTTTATTTATGGCGAAGATCATTGGCACACCCGCAGCTTGCGCGTGGTTAATGGCTTCTTTTGTTTGAGGCATGATGCTGTCATCAGCTGCAATTACAATAATTGCAATGTCTGTTACTTTAGCACCACGGGCACGCATAGCGGTAAAGGCTTCGTGACCGGGAGTATCTAAGAATGTCATACTACGGCCATTGGCCATTTTTACATTGTATGCACCAATATGTTGTGTGATACCTCCGGCTTCACCGGCAACCACGTTAGCTTTACGCACAAAGTCAAGTAAAGATGTTTTACCATGATCTACGTGACCCATAACCGTAACAATTGGTGGACGTGCGATCAAGTCTTCAGGCGCATCTTTATCTTCTTCCTTAATAGTTTCAATATCTTCTGCACTTGCAAACTCTACTTTGTAACCAAATTCTTCAGCAACAATTGAAATCGTTTCCGCATCTAAACGTTGATTGATAGAAACAAATAAACCTAACGACATACAGGTTGAAATAACTTGTGTTACCTGCACGTTCATCATTTGCGCTAATTGATTAGCACTAACAAACTCCGCAACCTTTAATATTTTTCTGTCTGCTTCGTCAATAACCGCTTTTTCGGCCATTTTCTCACGTACATCATCACGTTTTTCACGACGGTATTTTGATGTTTTTGATTTTGTTCCTTTAGCACTTAAGCGCGCTAATGTTTCTTTAATTTGAGCCTGGATCTCCTCTTCAGTTAGTTCGTGACGAGGTTTACCGGGAGTACTTACAGGTTTTTTAGCACGAGGATCACCATATTTTTCTTTAGCTTTTTCGCGGGCAATAGCAGATTGCTCTTTACCAACCTTTTTAATTTCTTCTTGAGAAAGACCACCTTTACGAATACGTTTACGCTTTTTCTTATCAGCGTTTGGATCGTTTATTACTTTTTTTGGTGTTTCTTTTACAACGGGTAATTCAATACTCCTTAAAATTTTAGGGCCTTCAAGTTTCTCGTATTTTGTTTCTAAGAACTCTTCCTTTTGCTCTTCTTTAACAATAGGATCTTCGGTAACATTTTCGATTACAGGGGTAACTTCCGCCTCTTCTTTTTTGTCCTTAGTATCTTTTTTCTCCGTTTCTTTTTTGGTTTTCTTTTCTGGTTTGGTCTTCAGGTTCATCGAATCTAAGTCGAGTTTACCTAAAACCTTAGGGCCATCTGTTGTTTCTTTTTTTACAACTTCGGGTTCTTTTATTTTTGGAACTTCTTTTGTTATTTCAGTTTTTTCGGAAGTAACTGTTTTTGATTTAGGAGTAAGATCCTTGATCATAAACTCATCAGAATCCTCATCTTCTTTTTGCTTTTTTCCTTTGATATCGGATAAAATAATGGTTTCGCGCTTAACTTTTGTAATGTTTTGCGCAACGTTCTCTGCCTCTTCTCTGGCTGATTTATCGCTTGAAAATTCTTTCAGTAAAAGACTGTATTCCCCATCGCCAATTTTGGCGTTAGGATTACTATCTACCTTATGGCCTTTAGATCCAAGAAATTCCACTATCTTTCCTAAAGACAGATTAAATTCTTTGGCCACTTTACTTAATCGAAGTGTTTTAGCTCCTTCTGACATATTTTATTTTATCCTTTTTTTATTTATTTTTTATTTGCGAAGATCAAAAGCAAAATGCTTTCTTAGTCTTCAAACTCAGAAGCCAATACATCGCGTACGCTTTGAATTGTTTCTTCTGCAATTCCGGTACGACGCACTAATTCTTCTGTACTTAATTCTAATACAGCTTTAGCGGTATCGCAACCAATTGTTTTTAATTGCTCAATAATATCTGCTTCAATTTCATCTGAGAATTCTTCTAAGTCAACGTCTTCTGTTTCAACATCAATATCAGTATCACGGAAAACATCAATTTCGTAACCGGTTAATTTACCAGCTAATTTAATATTGAAACCACCTTTACCAATCGCTAAGCTAATTTGATCGGGTTTTAAAAATACTTCAGCACGTTTAGTTTCCTCATCAATTTTGATAGAAGTTATTTTTGCAGGGCTTAACGTACGTTGAATTAATAACTGAGCATTGTTTGTAAAGTTAATTACGTCAATATTCTCATTTTTTAATTCGCGAACAATACCGTGGATACGAGAACCTTTCATACCAACACAAGCACCAACAGGATCAATACGATCATCATAAGATTCTACCGCAACTTTAGCACGCTCACCCGGCTCACGAACGATCTTCTTGATAGTAATTAAACCGTCAAAAATTTCAGGAACTTCATTTTCAAATAAACGCTCTAAGAAAACAGGTGATGTTCTTGAAACAACAATAGATGGTGTTCCGTTCTTTAGATCAACTTTAGAAACAACCGCTTTAACAGTATCTCCTTTTTTGAAAAAGTCAGAAGGAATTTGTTCTGTTTTTGGTAATAAAAGCTCGTTGCCTTCATCATCCATTAACATAATTTCTTTTTTCCAAACCTGGTAAACTTCGGCAGTAATAATATCGCCAACTTTTTCTTTGTATTTGTTATAAATTTCGCTTTTCTCAAGTTCAAGGATCTTTTGTACTAAGTTCTGACGTACTGATAACACAGCACGACGACCAAAATCCTCTAATTTTACTTTTTCTGAAAGGTCTTCGCCAATTTCAAAATCCGGTTCAATTTTTTGAGCTGCCGAAAAGCTGATGTGCTTGTTCTCATCATAATCAAAAGAATCTTCTGCAAATTCATCATCAACGATCTTGCGGTTCTTATATATCTCTACGTCGCCTTTATCAGGGTTAACGATGATGTCAAAATTTTTATCGCTTCCGTATTTCTTAATTAGCATACTTCTAAAAACATCTTCAATAATGCTCATTAATGTAGCACGATCGATGTTCTTGTTGTCTTTAAATTCTGAAAACGATTCAATTAGGTTAACAGCTTCCATGGCTTTTCTTTTTTAAAATTTGAGTTTAACTTTTGATTCTTTTATTTGATTATATTTTATTATTTGTTTTTTAATAACCGTAATTTTTCCTTTTCCTATAGGCTTATTCTCTCTCACACTGTTCTCTAAAACTATCTCGTCGCCGTTAAATTCAACTAAACTGCCCTCTGTTTTTGTTCCATCCTCTAGTTTTATCTCAAATTCGCGCCCAATATGTTTTTTATATTGTCGCGGCATTATTAATGGTGTTGTGGCACCATGCGAGCTAACATCTAAAGCAAAATCAAGTCCTTTTTCATCTAAAATTTTTTCAAGGTGCCTGCTTAGGCCAACACAATCTTTAATAGTTACTCCATCATCACCATCTAAAAAAACATTTATTTGGTTATCTGAACTAATTCTTACTCCTGTTGCAAAAATAGGCCCGTTGCCCAAATGCTCTGTTATCAGCGCTAAAATATGTTCTTTTGTTATCAATTTTTTAACAATAAAAGAGGGGACTGCTGTCCCCTCTGTTTTCCTTAGTTATTTTTTCGGATACAAATATAAGCATAAATTATTTAATAAAAAAACAAAAAAACCGTTAAATAGGCACAGGTTTTGCCAACCAATAGGTAGCGCAAAGCGTTTATATAAGTAGAAACCATTAAAAAAAATCTATATGAAAACAACTAAATTTAAAGCATTTCTGATCCTGGTGGGATCAGTGCTTATGAACATCCAAAGCATGAGTGCCGGTACTATTGATGATGTCAAGAAATTTGTCAGTGATCAGGCGTCTAACTTTAATATGCAGGGTTTATTATTAATAGGTGGTATTGTGGGCGCAGGTTTGCTCATTTACATCATCTCAAACCATGTAATTAAAGATAAAGATGAGGAAACTGTTAGTCATTTGGGGCAAAACAGCCACATTAGCCGTCACAATCATCACAGACATCACCACGCACGCCATATCGTGAAAAAAACTTCTTAAGCTTTGAAGGCTGTTTATTGCTAGTTTTCAGTAAGTTAACGTATTTTTAACGTTAGTGTCTGATAAATTATCAAAAAAACAGCCTTAATTTTTAAGTTTAAATTTTGTTTTAGCTGCGATATAATTATTTTTGTGCAAAATTTAAAAAGAAATTATAATGTCAGACATTGCAAACAAAGTAAAATCGATCATCGTTGACAAATTAGGAGTTGACGAAAAAGAAGTAACACCAACAGCAAGCTTTACTAATGATTTAGGAGCTGACTCGTTAGATACAGTTGAATTGATCATGGAATTTGAAAAAGAGTTTAACATCGCAATTCCTGATGAACAAGCAGAAAAGATCGGTACAGTTGGTGATGCAATTGCTTACATTGAAGCAAACGCAAAAAACTAATTTTATTTTATGCAATTAAAACGTGTAGTTGTTACTGGCCTTGGGGCCATAACGCCGCTTGGCAATAATGTTAATGATTATTGGAATAACCTGATAAATGGGGTTAGTGGAGCTGCGCCTATTACACGTTTTGATGCATCAAAATTTAAAACACGCTTTGCCTGCGAAGTTAAAGGCTTTAACCCCGAAGATTATTTTGATAAAAAAGAGGCCCGCAAGCTTGATGCTTATTCGTGGTACGGTATTGCCGCCAGCGAACAAGCGTTTAAAGACAGCGGTCTTGATGCAGAAGGAATTGATAAGAATGAGATGGGCGTTATTTGGGGCAGTGGTATTGGTGGTTTAGATACTTTTCAAACGGAAACTTTTGCTTTTGCAAAAGGCGATGGTACACCACGTTTCAACCCTTTCTTTATCCCTAAAATGATCGCCGATATTTGCAGCGGTCACATTTCTATTCGCTTTGGTTTACGCGGCCCAAACTTTACAACGGTTTCGGCATGTGCATCATCTACCAACGCGTTAATTGATGCTTTTAACTACATACGTTTAGGAAAAGCCAACGCCATTATTAGCGGCGGAAGCGAAGCAGCCATTAACGAAAGTGGTATAGGTGGTTTTAACGCTTGCCAGGCCATGAGTCAACGTAATGATGATCCTGCCGGAGCATCTCGTCCTTACGACAAAGAAAGAGATGGATTTGTTTTAGGCGAAGGTGGCGGCGCAATAGTGTTAGAAGAATTAGAACACGCTTTAAAACGTGGCGCAAAAATTTATGCCGAAATTATTGGCGGTGGTATGAGTGCAGACGCTCATCACATTACTGCACCACACCCGGAAGGGTTAGGAGCAACTTTAGTAATGGCCCGCGCTTTAAAAGATGCAGAAATTAATGCTACCGATATAGATTATATTAACACACATGGTACAAGTACGCCATTAGGCGATACAGCCGAATTAAAAGCTATTGTAAATATTTTTGGCGAACACGCTTACAAAATAAACATTAGCTCAACAAAAAGTATGACCGGCCACTTATTAGGCGCGGCGGGCGCTATAGAGGGCATTGCCACTATTTTAGCCGTTAAAAATGATATTATCCCTCCAACAATCAATCACACAACTACCGACCCGGAAGTTGATCCTAAATTAAACCTTACATTTAATAAATCGCAAAAACGTGTAGTTAATGCGGCAATTAGCAATACGTTTGGTTTTGGTGGACATAACGCGGCAGTTGTGATCAAAAAATTTAAAGCGTAAAAATTTTGGCAATTAAAAAATTATTATCGCAATTTAATTTTAAAAAAACTAAAAGCGATAAGGATTTTGAAGCTTGGATAAAATCCACAACAGGTTATAGCCCAAAGAATTTAGTATTATACCAGCAAGCCTTTTTACACAGCAGCGCTGCGGCTAAAAGACACAATACTCCCATTAGTAACGAGCGCCTGGAATTTTTAGGAGACGCAGTGCTTGGCGCCATTATAGCCGAACATTTATTTAAGATCTATCCCTACAAAGACGAAGGTTTTTTAACCCAGTTAAGAAGCAAAATTGTAAACGGCCAGAATTTAAAAGAACTTTCTTTAAAATTTGGATTTAATAATCAATTAAAAGCTAACCTTACCAAAGACGAAAAAATAAAATCGAGCGCTTTTGGCGATGCCTTTGAGGCCTTTATTGGCGCGGTTTATCTTGACCTGGGTTACGACAAAACAAAAAAATTTGTTGCCTCTAAGATCATAAAATTTCATGTGGATATTACTGAACTGGTAAATACAGATAGTGATTTTAAAAGCCAACTCCAGATCTATTGCCAGAAAAATAAACTTAACCTTGAGTACAAATTAATGGGTGAAGAAAAACAAGGAGCCAATAAAATTTACGCCATCCAGGTTTTTATTAATGATAAACCGTACATAAAATTTGAAAACTTTAGCAAACGTGTAGCCGAACAAAAGGCCGCACAACTTACCTTAGAGGAACTACAAAAAGAAATTGGCTAAACATGTTTTACATACAAGCGAGGATGATTTTGATTTTGTACTCATAGGGCTTGTTTGTCTCGAAAATCAATATCATATAATAAACGCGGTAAACGATGCGTTAAAAGTAAACCTTTGTCTCGCAGATTTTTTGCCTTTTAATTTAAAGGACGGTAAACTTTTTAAATTCTCGCTTTACAGTTTTGTTGATGAAGAACTGGGCATAGAATATCACCTAATACCAAACACCAGCAATTTTGACGAGCCTGACTTGAGCGGTAACAGAACAGATGACCTCTTTGCGAGCGTTGATGTAGACGAAAGCGTGAAGCTTATAAAAGAATTACCCAAAACAGATTATTTTATTTTACTTAAAGGCGAAGACCTCCATAATTATCAGTTTAAGATCATAGATAAATTAAAGACCATTCCCGAAATGATACAAGTGCAATCTATAGAAGCAAAAGAGTTGGGAAGTAAGCGTAACCTTATCTTTTAGCTATAATAATTACAGCTTTTCAAATTTTCTCTATCTTTACACGATGGATGACTTTAGAGACCATATAAATAATTTGCGCGAGGATTTTACGAAAGGCACTTTAAACGAGGCCGGAGTAAATAAAGATCCGGCACTTCAATTTGAATTATGGTTGCAACAAGCTGTTGAATCAAAAATTAACGAGGTACAAGCCGTGAATTTAAGTTCTGTTTCTTTAGACGGCAAACCTTCATCACGCATTGTTTATTTAAGAGAATTTCAAAACAATAATTATTCGTTCTACACAAATTATAATTCAAAAAAAGCACAACAACTTTTTAAGAACCCTAACGCAGCATTTACTTTTTTTTGGCCCGATCTTGAAAGACAAGTACGCATGGAAGGTGTTGTTGTAAAAGCAAGTGCAGCGCAAAGCGATTTCTATTTTAATCAACGACCCTACGAATCTAAAATTGGTGCATGGGCAAGCGAACAAAGTCATTTATTGGCATCGCGCGAAGAACTTGAAAAGAAAGTAGAAGAATTAAAAAAACAATACACACCCGAAACTATTAAACGACCTCAGTCTTGGGGTGGCTTAATATTAAAAGTAAATTATTACGAATTTTGGCAAGGCCGTAAAAGCCGCTTACATGATAGAATTTGTTACGAACTAAAAGCAGGTAGCTGGAAGATTAGCAGACTTGCACCTTAAAGAATTATGGCAAAAGAAGAAAAAATTAAAAATTTTGATGCGAACGGAATTGGCCAACTTAACGACGGCATGTTTGGCTTACCTTTTACTTTAGAAGAGTGTGAGACAGTTTTAATTCCTGTGCCATGGGAAGTTACTGTAAGTTACGGTGGTGGTACCGCCGAAGGTCCGCAAGCAATATTAGAAGCAAGTTACCAGGTTGATCTTTATGATCCAATTGTAAAGGATGCGTGGCACAAAGGTATTGGCATGGATGAGATAAGCGTTGAGGTAAAAGAAAAAAGTTTAGCCCTTCGCGAAAAAGCAGAAAAATATATTAACGCTTTAGCAGAAGGTGCCGACGAAAATAACGAAGAGCTAAAAAAAGTTTCAACACAAATTAAACAAGAATGTTTGTGGTTAAACAATTGGGTAAAGAACCGCGTTTTACATTTCTTAAATAAAAATAAATATGTTGGTTTAATTGGCGGCGATCATTCTACACCTCTTGGTATGATGGAAGCCCTTGCAACCAAATTCGATAACTTTTGTGTTCTGCAAATTGATGCGCATGCAGATCTTAGAAATGCTTACGAAGGTTTTGAATTCTCACACGCATCTATTATGTACAATGCTTTAAAAATTAAGCAAGTCGAAAAATTGGTGCAGGTAGGCATTCGTGATTATTGCGAAGAAGAATTGAATCTAATTAATAACAGCAACGGGCGTATAAAAACTTTTTTTGACCGCGATATTAAATATGCACAATACAATGGTGATAGCTGGAACAGAATTTGCGACAGGATCGTTAAAGAATTGCCTCAAAATATTTATTTAAGTTTTGATATTGATGGGCTGGATCCAAAATTATGTCCACATACGGGCACACCTGTAGCGGGAGGTTTTGAAACAGAGCAGATATTATTTCTATTAGAGAAGGTTGTAAAGAGTGGCCGTAAGATAATTGCTTTTGATATTAATGAAGTTACGCCTGGCCCTGAAGGAGATGAGTGGGACGCGAATGTAGCAGCGCGTTTATTATACAGAATCGCAAATATGGCTGCCATGAGCAACGGTAAATAAAATGCGTTTATCAAAGATCACATATCTCTTAATTTTATTTTTTGTGAGTTCATCGTTATTTTCAAAAAAGTTAAAAGAGGGTTACTATCGTGGTGTATTAACTTTAAATGAAGAAAATAATATTGAACTACCTTTTACTTTTGAAGTAAAATATAAAGGCAAAAAACCAACCATTACAATTAGAAATGCCGATGAACGTATTGTTGTTGATGAGATAACAATAAAAGGAGATTCTGTTAATTTTAAAATGCCGGTGTTTGATACGGAATTCAAAACTGTTTTTGTTGGTGATAATTTAGAAGGGCTTTGGATAAATAATTACAAAACAACTAAGAACAAAATAAAATTTAAAGCTACTTACGGTCAATCAAATCGTTTTCCGTTTGTGCCGGGCAAAGCCAATCCCTATTTTGAAGGCAGATGGGAAACTACATTTTCTCCCAATACAAAAGATAGTTCTAAAGCCATTGGTATCTTTCATCACGAAGAGCAAACTGATTATATGAGCGCCACTTTTTTAACAGAGACTGGCGATTACAGGTATTTAGAAGGAATGAAAGTAGTAAACAAATTATATCTTTCCTGTTTTGATGGCAGTCATGCTTTTTTATTTATTGCAGAGCACAAAGACGATATATTTACTGGAACTTTTTATAGCGGCGCCAGTTGGCAAGAACCATGGACTGCAAAATTGAACGATAAGTTTAAATTGGCAAAAGCCGAAGAAATAACTTTTGTAAAAGATAAAGACTCAAAAATAAATTTTTCGTTCCCTGACCTTAACAAAAAAACCGTTTCGTTAAACGATAAAAAGTTTGAGAACAAGCCTGTTATTATACAAGTGATGGGTTCCTGGTGTCCGAATTGTATGGACGAGAGTGCTTATTTGGCTGGCGTTTACAAACAACATAAAAATGAAGGTTTGGAAATTATTGCTTTGGCATTTGAAAAGACAAATGATTTTGAAAAAGCAAAGAATCAGCTGTTGCGCCTAAAAAAGAAATTTAATATGGACTACGATATTTTAGTAACGCAACAAACCGGGAAAGAAAAGGCCGGCGAAGTCTTGTCTGCATTAAATAAAATAACTGCTTTTCCAACAACAATTTTTTTAAACAAAAAACACCAGATTGTAAAAATTCACACTGGGTTTAGCGGACCGGCCACCGGAAAAGAGTATGAAGATTTTAAACAAAGTACGGAGAGTTTTATTAAGCAGCTATTAAAAGAATAGCTTCAACATGCTCAGCTACCTTTTAATGAAAAAAAATATTAAATTTAAAAGATGTTTACTGGAATTATAGAAACTCTTGCCAAAGTAGAAAGGATTGAGAAAGAAGGTAGTAATGTACACTTTACCTTTTCAAGTTCTTTTACGCATGAATTAAAGATCGATCAAAGTGTGTCGCATAATGGCGTTTGTTTAACTGTGGTTAAAATTGATGGAAAGAATTATACTGTAACGGCAATTGACGAAACATTAAAGCGAACAAATTTAGGAGAATTAAAAACCGGTAACTTTGTTAATTTGGAACGCTGCATGCCTGCAAATGGTCGTTTTGATGGACATATTGTGCAAGGCCATGTAGATGCTACTGCAAAATGTATAGACGTAAAAGATCTTAATGGCAGTTGGGAGTTTATATTTGAGCATGCAAAAAATAAAACAAACATTACTGTTGAAAAAGGAAGTATTACTATTAACGGCGTAAGTTTAACCGTTGTAAATTCTACCGAAACAACTTTTTCAGTTCATATAATTCCATATACTTTTGAGCATACCAATTTTAAGGGAATTAAAACCGGCAGCAGCGTTAACCTGGAATTTGATATTGTTGGAAAGTACGTGGCCCGCTTAATGGATCAAAAAATAGACAAATAATTTCCTAATAGAATATTTAAACCACTCAATAAAGCCTACCACTTATAAGACTCCTCAGTCAAAGCATCATTAAAAGTCGAAACAATACATATAAGTTGTAATTTTAATCAAAACTAAGGTCCATGAAAAAAATTGCTTTGTTAAGTGTACTATGTCTATTTATTATTACCAAAACCTATAGCCAACCGGGTAAAAACGGGGCTTATACAGCAACAGCAAATACAATTCTTAACAAATATAGCCCTGTTGTTTCTAATATTGCTGCTGGATCGACCAACATAACTGTTGTTGCTCAGGCCGCTTTACTTGGGTTGTGTCCGGGCGATCTCATAATGATCTATCAGGCGCAGGGAGCAACAATTTCAACAATAAATGCTATTGGTTATGGCGCTGTTTCTTTATTTAACAACGCGGGTTTATATGAATATGTATATGTAAAATCTGTTAGTGGTAATATAATAACTACGGCCTCTGCGCTGGTTAATAATTATACCTCTTCAGGAAAGACACAGGTAATTAAAGTGCCACAGTACACAAGTTTAACTATTAATGCTGCAGTTTTAATTAATGCTAAAAGCTGGAAGGATACAATTGTTTCTACCGTAAGATACAGGTTTGGAGGCATCGTGGCAATACATGCATCTACAATTAATAATAATGGTACAATTAATGCCAACGCTTCAGGTTTTAGAGGTGGTCAATTGGATGTTGTAAATCAAGCTGCTTACACTAATAGCGTTTCAAATTATGTTTCAAATTTAAATCATCTTGGTGGAGAAAAAGGCGAAGGCATTGCCGGTTATCAACCCGAGTATGATCTATTAGGTGGAAGATATGGAAGAGGAGCTCCGGCAAATGGCGGCGGTGGCGGAAATTCATGGAATGCCGGTGGTGGTGGTGGTGCAAATGCAAATAATGGAAATGCCTGGACCGGCCAAGGAGTAATGATAGCAAATAGCACCAATCCATTAGCAGCCTGGCAACTTGATCCTGGATATGTTGCTAATAGTAATGCGTTAACCACATCTTCAGGTGGTGGCCGTGGAGGATATTCAGTGGGTTATATCAATAATAACGCATTGGTAACAGGTCCAAATGATCCTGCCTGGGGCTTAGATGACAGAAGCGAAGTGGGGGGCTTAGGAGGCCGACCATTAACAAATATAAATTACACTAATCGTATATATATGGGCGGCGGCGGCGGTGCCGGTGATGAAAATGACGGCACAAGCAATAATGGTGGCAACGGTGGTGGATTAGTTTTTTTAATAGCTACAACTAGCATTTCTGGTAATGGAACTATTTCTTCTAATGGTGCAAATGGCGGTAGTACATTCGGTTGGGGAGTTGACGCGCCAAGCGGTGCCGGTGCCGGAGGAAGTATAGTTCTCCTGTCGCCTTCAATTTCATTAACACAAAACATTAGTGCAAAAGGAGGTAATGGCGGCGATCAAACAAGCGGTAATGCAGAATTTGAAGGTCCTGGCGGTGGCGGTGGTGGCGGTTTTGTTGCCTTAACAAGTTCTGCTGTCATTCCAAATGTTTCAGGAGGTAATAATGGAAACACGAATTCTACCTCATTAACAGAGTTTCCTGCTAATGGCGCAACTGCAGGCTCAAATGGTTTATCAGTAATCGCAACGTATGACTTTATCTCATACGATGCCTCTTCAATACTTAACGCATCTGTTAACACGCCGGTTTGTTCAGGATCAAATATAAATTTAACCGCGTCTTCAATTATTGGCGCTACATATAACTGGACAGGGCCAAACACATTTGTATCAACACAACAAAACACAGTTATTGTTAACGCACAATCGAGCGCATCAGGAATTTATACTGTTGCGGCAACTGTTTCAGGTTGCAGTGCCATTACAAATACCGTAAACGTATTTGTAAGTGATTGTACAGGTCTTATAGAAAATAATTCTTTGGCAGAAATAATTTCATTATACCCTAATCCTTCTTCAGGCAACGTAACCATTGAATTAAAAGAGCAATTAGTGTTTGATCTGATCATTTATAACGCAATTGGCCAGGTTGTTTTTACGCAAAATAACAATGTAAATTCTATTTCAGTTGGTTTAGTAAATAAGTCTTCTGGAATTTATCATGCAGTTATTTCAGTTGGAAATAATAAAGTTTCTAAAAGAATTATTATTGAGTAATAATGAAGTCATTCATGGTCATTTTATCCAATTAACATAACAGATAAAATTCGCTATCTTTGAAGTGCCTGATTTGTTAATTAGGTAAAAACGAAAAGCATGAAATATTTACTATTTGGTTTGATAGCTTTTGTCATGCATTCCTGCATTGTTTTTCATTCTGGTAGTGTTAATAGTGGGCCTCTGTTAAACTCAAATGATAAATACATAGATATTGCGCAAGGCACTTCGAAGTCGGTTTTTATATTTGGTATTGGAAACGCTAAAAAGCAACAGCTGATCAACGATGCTAAAAAAGATCTTTATACCAGGCGTTCTTTGGAAAAGGGCGAATACTATTCAAATTTTACGACAGATATTAATAAAAAATGGATCTTTTTTATTGCACAAAAAATCGACGTAAGTGTGAGCGCGGATATCTTAGCGACTGGAGATACATCTTCATATGGTTTTGGAAATGCTTTCAGTAAAAAAATCACACCGTTTGTACCAGCAAGAAAAAAGGGTGTAATAAGCTCAGATTTTAATGGCAATTTGATAATAAACGGCGATAGCGTTTATTATTCTTACAATTCTAAAAATTATAATTTATATGTGGTCACTTCGCTCGATAAAGAATCAACAGTTTTAATATCATCCGATCCTGCTTATAAAAGCATTTTGGTTTCTGTAAAACAGAATCATTTTTTTATTAAGAAAGATTTAGGAAACACTATTAAGATCAACGATAAAACAACAATTGCAGTATTAGATTCGTATACCGAAAAATTTGTAGATGAAGAAGGGTATTTAATGGGTTGTGCAGCTAATAGCGCCCTTGTAAAAACCAAAAGCGGTTTTCACGTAGTGTCTATTAATAAATTAAAAAAATAATATTGGCCTAATAAAATGATTTTACGCAAAATTACTCCCACCTTATTTCTGCAATGGGATAGATAAAAGTAGAACAAACATTTGCATTGTTTGCTATCCCGGGCCTCCAACCCTCCATTTTTAATAGCTCAGCATTTAATTTCCCTATACAATAGTCAGTCAAAACTGGTTTTAAATAATCAACAGCAATTACTTTCCCATTTAGGTCAATTGTAAATTTTATGGTCATACTGTTCACAAATTCCATTTTTTGTTTAATGCAGTCGCCAAGAATTGGAATTATTTTGTCGTTTACATATTGAGAAAGGCTTTTTTTGCCGTTTTTATATTTTGCCAAAGAATCTGGAGTATCATAGATCTTTTCACAAGTAGTATTTGTTTGAGCATTCAAACTGAGATTCGAAGCAACGAAAATTAATATGACAATTGATCTAAACATTTTTACTGCGCCGAATGCAAAAGTGCATCACCCCTATTGTTCTTTAATAAAATAAGGTTGAAAAATTTTAATTCGTTATCTTTTAAAATAGTTGCAATTGCATCTACATGCATTCCATTCTTCAGCTTAATAAATTCATGATCGCTTAAACTGTATTTTGTCGCAAGGCCACTGAAGTATTGGTTGGATTTATTCACTGAAGCGCTGATATTCTCTATATCTTTTGAAAGAAGGACCAACGTATTTACAATACTATCTACTTCGTTGGGGTTAACCTTTAAAGGATCTGTTTGTACAGAGTCTTTATTTAGTAATTTTATCCTATCTCCAATTTCTTTACTAAAAGAGGCATCAGTTTTCCGGTGCTCTTTATTATTTTCAGAGCAGGCGACAAATAAAAAAAGAATGAGTATAATAAAGTAACTGCGCATATATTAAAGGTACAAATTAAACTTCCAGTTTCTTGCGGATCTCTTCTGTAATTTTTAAAACTGCAGGGCATACCAGAGTGTTCTTAAAAGTGAGGTCTAAGATCTGATACATTTTTTTTCGGTTGGTGTGTGGGTATTCGCGACAGGCATTTGGTCGCTCATTATAGATCGAACAATAATTGTCTGTATTTAAAAAAGGGCAGGGGGCTTGTTGCAAAACAAAGTCTTGCTCCTCATCCACGCGCAGGTATTTTTCAATAAAGGCTCCGGGCTTTAATTTAAGGGCTTTTGAGGCGCGTTCAATATCGCGCTGGTAAAATATAGGCGAAGTTGTTTTGCAGCAGTTAGCGCAGCTTAAACAGTCCGTGTTTTCAAATACTTCGTCATGGGTGCTGTGAAAGATCTCATCAAGGTTCTTTGGCGGACGATTAATGAGTCGCCTGAAGAAATTTTGATTTTCTTTTTTAAGCCTTTGCGTTTTTTTATTGAAATCAGGAAGGTCCATAAAATAAAAAAGCTGCCATGTGAGGCAGCTCTTTTGTTTGTAATTTTTTTAGTCAGCTTTTTTAGCTGCTTTTTTTGGCGCTGCCTTTTTAGCTGCTGCTTTTTTTGGTGCCGCTTTAGATGCTGCTTTTTTAGCCGCTTTTTTCTTTTTTTGACGTTTTACACCAGTTGATCCAATATGTATTTTGCCACGTTTAGTTCTTTTATCGCCTTTTCCCATAATTAATTTATTTGTTTATGTGTGTAAAAGTAAAAAATTATCTTTACCAATCAAACTATTGAAGCAATTGCAGGCTAAATTTAATAAACAAGAGCGCTTATGCAGCAAAAAACAAATAGACTTGCTTTTTTTAAAAGGCCGCTCTTCTGTTGCGTTTCCACTAAAACTCATTTATATGGAAACAGAGCTGGCATATGTAAATCCTTGTCAGGCAATGTTTGTAGTGCCAAAGCGCAGCTTTAAAAAAGCGCACGATCGTAATAAATTAAAACGCCGCATGCGCGAAGCCTATCGTTTAAACAAAGCGCCTTTCTATGAAATGGTAATTTCGCAGAACAAAAAAATAATTTTGTCCTTCTTATTCATTGGCAAAAAAATAGAGGAGTATAAGGAAATTGAGGAAGCTGTTCTAACGCACTTTAAAAAAATAGAAGCAGTTTTAAAAAAATAAATGGATCGCTTAACGTTTGTTCGCTTCTTTCAAATAGGTGTCTAGAGCGCCCGACATGCTTGGGTTTTGAGGGTTTGGTGCAAATATATCCAAACGGTAACCCAGATCCTTAACAGTTTGTGCGGCTACGTGACCAAATGCGGCAATACGCGTTGTACCTTGTTTAAAGTTGGGGAAATTCTGTTTTAACGACTTAATACCTGCCGGAGTAAAGAACACCAGCATATCAAAATCATTTAAAGATTTAATATCCGTTAAGTTGGCGCTAACCGTTCTATAAAAAGTAGCTTTGGTATAAGTGATCTTTAATTCATCCAAAAAATCAACAATTTGTTCTTTTGTAACATCACTTGCCGGTAATAAAAATTTCTCATCTTTATTTTTGCGGATAACATCTACAAGATCGAGAATAGTACCATGACCAAAAAATATTTTACGTTTACGGTACTGGATATATTTTTGTAAGTAATATGCGGTTTGCTCGTTAATGCAAAAATATTTCATGCTTTCAGGCACGGTAATACGCATCTCGTTACAAAGACGGAAATAATGATCAACAGAAAGACGGCTGGTTAAAATTACAGCGCCATGCTCTAAAATATCAACGCGTTGTGTTCTAAAATCCTGTGAGTTTAATCCTTCTATTTTAATAAATTGACGGAAAGTAGGATTTAAATTATATTTTTTTGAAAGATCAAGGTAAGGATTCTTGTCACCTTCAACCGGTTTTGGTTGAGAGATCAATAGGCTCTTTACTTTATTTTTCGGATAAGTGCTTACTTCAATTTTTGGAGGCGGTGGTAAAGTAATAATAGGTTTTTTTGAAGATTTACGAGGACGTTTAACGGTTACCGCTTTCTCAATATTTTCTTTTTCTGCTTTACTTACTAAAACCTTTTTTTCTTTAACAGGTTTTACTTTTTCAACAGGAATAGGTTTAACAACGGGTTTAGCAATTGCTTTAACCTGCTTTTTAATTATTTTTTTAGCCGGGGCTTTTTTAACGAGAGTCTTAGCTTTTTGCGCAACCGGTTTGGCTTTATTTTTCTTTGTAGTTGAAGAAGCTTTTTTAAGAGGCGCTTTAGATTTTTTAATGAGCTTTTTAACTAACTTTTTTTTAACTAATTTTTTTTTCGCTGACATTAATTAAGCCTTATTAAAATGTTTCAATTATATATTTTACCAATACAACAACCGGTAAAATTTCTAAGCCGCAAAAGTAGGTAAAAGTTTGTAATAATCCTACTCTTTCCTCTATAAGCCCGATAATTACGCCTCTATACCATCTGTAAATTAGCGAAGTTGCAAGCACAACAAATGCACCCGAAATAAAAATAAGCGCGTTAAACTGTGTCAATTCTGCTAAAACAAGCCAGGGGAATAAAAAGATGCCAAAGGTTTGGTTGATCTTAATAGAGTTATACGCATAGTCTGAAATTGTTTTTCGGTCGTTAGACAAAAAGCATATAAATTGATTTAGTGTTGTTTTAAGAGCAATAAATAGTATTACAACAAGAAGGATAAGCGCGAATTGAACGAACAAAGCGCTTTCGGTAAAAACAAGATTATAAAAACTATTTACCTTGTATAAAAGAAAGGAAACATTCAGTAAAAAGAATAAAGAGAGCAAAACAGAGTATAGTTTAAAGCTTCTACTTTCTTCTCTTTCTAATTCATGTAACGCGTTTGAATTAAAAGTGGATTGAATGATCTTTAATACTTTTGAATAGGAGGTAACCTTTATGAACACTAATAAGCCAAGGCAGAATAAAAAATAAACCGAGGTCCAGATCACATCTGTATGGTTCTTTAATAGGGGCGCTAAGTGTTGCTTTTGTAATAAATGATCGCTAAAAACATGGCCCGTGATCACTTTATTCAAATTTTAAAGTGCAAAGGTACGCGAGATGCAGAAACCAAATTTAACCTGTCCTTTAGTCCAGGTCTCTGTAGTATAGGGAATAAAATTATTCTCAATTAATCCTGAAGCATTTGTAAAGAATAAACTAAATACGTGACCACCTGTTTCAATTTCAAAACCTAATGATAATGGGTTAAAAGCCTTATCATTATTGGCATAGAAAGGAGATACGTTATAAAAATAATCACCAATAAAGCTTGTGCGTTTGTTTAATTTTATCCTACCGCCAAAACCAATACTTAAAAATCCGTTCACATCGGCCTCGCCTTTATTGTTTACATTCTCTTTAATAAAATTACGGTGCATATAGCTTGGTAATAATTCTAATGATAACCAATTAGTAATTTTGCTAGCAATAATTATCTGGTTAAAATAATTAAAACGATGCAATTCATTTGTTTCAAAATCTTTTACAATACCACCATAGATAGTAGATGGCTGATCATGTGTATAGCCAGTACTTGAGAAAAATGAAATTGAAACAGGCTTACTAAAGTTCGCGGTTTGTCTCATAAAGGTCCATTTAATGCTTCCATCAACAATATGGTTCATTCTGCTACGGCCAATACCAATAGTAATGTCGTCAGTTAAACCGTAATCGAAACTAAACCGTATATCGCTGGCGCCTTCAAACCCAACAAAAGTTTGGCCGGTGGTATTAATAGGGTTAGGAAGATCGCTGTTATAGATATTTCCAAAACGGTGACTGGTCCTAAAGTCCAAATGTTTTTTCTTTACCGTTTCAATGGTTTGAGCATTACCAATGCGCACGGTTTTAAAAGTAGCATATACTTTTTGTGGTTTTTCATCTTTTTTATCTGTTACCAGGTCTAAAAGATCGTCTTGCGAAAACAATACATTAGAAGATAACGCAAGCGAAAGAATAAAAAATGATTTTTTAAAAATACTCATAGTAAATAACGGGTTATTTTTTTACAAATGGTTCAAGGGTGCTTACTAATGTTACATCAACAACTTCTGCAATATTTTTTACATATAAAGATGGAACCTGTATATTATAATCGGCCACTTTAATTTTGAACTTTGTATCTAATAAAACATCAGCACCTTTTTTGGTGATAGTGCCATCTAATGTTACATCTTTAGTAACGCCATGTAATTCCATTTTACCTGTAACGGTAACTTTATGTTCGCCATCAGCTGTGTAATCAATCTTTTCGTTGATCTTGCCTTTAAAAACACAGTTTGGGTATTTGGTAGACTCTAAATAATTCTCATTAAAATGCTCTTCCATTAAGGCATTTTTAAATTTAAAATTCTGAATAGTAACTCTCACCTGCAGATCGCTACTGTTTGTATTTAAAACAATTACAGCGCCTTTGTTGGCGGCATCAATATCCTCTAAAGGCGATTTAGAATAAAAATGTATTAAAGTGGTACCATCTTTTGCTTTATAAATTTGCGAGTAAACACCCGTTAAACAAAAAGATAAAAGTGTAGCAAATACTAATTTTTTCATAGGTTGAATTTTAATCAAATTTAAACTATTTCTTTCAAATCACAATCATTTAAGAATTTTTCGCTGAGGCGGGCAAAAGCAAAATCTGTTAAATTTTTAAAAGGGGTTTTTGTATACGTTTTATCGAATGCTGTTTTGGTTTTTATAACATAAAATTTAGCATATAAATGTTGGTGACTTAAAACATGTTTATACAATTTGGATGTATATATCAGGTCGAATTTTTGCCCCGCCATTTGTTGCAATTTGCTGTGTTTAATTAATTGCTGAGTGGTAATTTCTTTCTCGCTTTCTATTAAAAGGAACTCATAAAGACCTTTCCAAATGTCGTTTTCGGCTCTTTTATTTAAATAGATGTTATTGTTCTTATCAATTAAAACCACATAGTTTAAAAATCTATCGGTAACTTTTGTTTTTTTTGCTTTAACCGGCAACTCGTGAATGCGGGCTGTTTTAAAGGCAAAACACTTAGTGTTGAACATGCAATTTTCGCAATCGGGGGTTACCGGTTTGCATAATTGTGAACCAAATTCCATGATGGCCTGATTATGTATAGCAGGGTTCTTTTTATCTAATAATTCTGTTGCCAGGGCCTGGAATTCTTTTTTCCCTTGCCCAGAATCTATAGGCGTTTCAACACCAAACAAACGGCTTAAAACCCTGTAAACATTACCATCCACCACGGCATGCGGCAAATTAAAGGCAAAGCTGCTTATTGCTGCTGCTGTATAGTCTCCAATGCCCTTTAAAGACTTAATATCATTGTAATTGGATGGGAATTTTCCTTTAAATTGATCATTAACTACTTTTGCCGTTGCGTGCAGGTTACGCGCACGCGAGTAATAGCCCAAGCCCTGCCATAATTTTAACACCTCATCCTCTTTGGCAGCGGCTAACTGACCTATTTTTGGATATTTTTGTGTGAATTTTAAGTAATAACTGGTGCCCTGAACCACCTGCGTTTGCTGCAAAATTATCTCCGAAAGCCAGATCTTGTAAGCATCTGTTTCGTGGCGCCAGGGTAGGTCGCGTTTGTTCTTTTTATACCATGTAATAAGCCCCCGGCTAAACCAATTTTCCATTATGGAGGCAAAATTAAGGCTTAAACCCTTATTAACCCTTAAAAAAAGAAATTCTTAAAAAATTTTCAATTATTAATAATAATACTATCTTTGCTGCCCGTTTTAAAATACAATTAATTGATTTTAAATAGTTTGTAAGATGACCAAAGCAGATATTGTTAACGAAATTTCAGAGAAAACAGGCATTGAAAAAATGGCTGTACAGGCCACGGTAGAAGCGTTTATGAAGACCATTCGCAACTCCATGGTAGAAGGTAAAAATGTTTATTTACGAGGGTTTGGAACCTTTGTGGTTAAAAAACGCGCCGAAAAGATCGGGCGTAACATTTCTAAAAATACAACCGTAGTTATTCCGGCGCACTATATTCCCGCGTTTAAAGCCTCAAAAACTTTTGCCGATAGGGTAAAACGCAATGTAAAAACGGCAGAACCGATACAAAAAAACATGGATTAGATAAACAATGAGCGTTAAAAAAACACAGTTAGTTTTAATTATTAGCGCTTTAGGTTTATTCGTTCTTTTATTTATTGCACCAAAAATTGCCCCAAAACACAGTGATGATGACGGGCACGATCATGCTCCCAAAGCAAACCTTACTTCGAGCGATGCTAATTTGGAGGTTTATTTGAACATGGCCCTTAAAAGCCTTGAACCTTCTAAAAAAACGCAACACGATAAACTGCTTACCGCGGAACAGTTAGATAGTGTAGTTGTATTTTGGGACAGATCAAAAAGACCCGACCTTGCTGCTCATTATACCGAGCAACTGGCAAAGAAGCAAAATAATGCCGCCGCCTGGCTTAAAGCCGGTAACCGTTATTATTATGCCATCCAGTTCACTCAGGATAAAACAGCAATTCCGGTTCTGTACCAATCTGCAAGCCGTTGTTTTTCCAAAGGACTTGAGTTGGAGCCAAATAACACCGATGCTAAAATTATGTTAGCCTCTTGTTATGTAGAAGGATCGGAAGATCCGATGGAAGGGATAAAGCGCCTGAAGGAAATTGAAAAGACAGACAGCAGCAACATAAAGCTGCAATTGACCTTTGCTTTTTTCTCGGTTAAAAGCGGGCAGTTAGATAAAGCAATTACAAGGTTTAATACTGTAACAAGAATAGACAGTAATTATATTGAAGCCTATTTGCATTTGGCAGATGCTTATGAGCAACAAGGCAACACGCCAAAAACAATTGAAATGTTGCAAAAGTACTCGGCTAAAACAAATGATATAACAGCACGATTAGAGATTAATAAATATATTGACCAATTAAAAAGTAAAAATTAACAACTTAAAAATAAAATTATGCCAAGCGGAAAGAAAAGAAAAAGACATAAAATGGCGACACACAAACGCAAAAAACGTTTGAGGAAGAATCGTCATAAGAAAAAATAATCAGCCTTAGCTGATTATTTTTAGTAAAAAATTACTTTAACGGAAGGCGTTTCGCTTTTCCGTTTTAGTTATTTTAATATTATAATAAATAATGCACCTTATTTTAGGGGAGCATATGGGTCGTAAGTTTTTTTGAACGACCTGTTTGAGGGTATTCAATATTTATTGTAGCCACATACTATTAATAATTTAAAATATTACGCGCGTGAACCAAGAATTAATAATTAATTCCACGCCTAACGAAGTTGTTATAGCACTACTGCACGATAAACGTTTGGTAGAGTTACACCGCGAAAAAAACAACTCAAAATTTTCGGTAGGCGATATTTACTTAGGCAAAGCTAAAAAGGTTATGACAGGCCTTAATGCTGCTTTTGTGGATGTAGGATATGAAAAAGATGCATTTTTGCATTACCTCGACCTGGGACCTCAGGCCAACTCACTTATAAAATACGTTAACACATCGCAAAACGGTAAACAAAATGTGAGCAACCTTATGTACTTTAAAAATGAGCCCGAAATTAAAAAAGACGGCAAAATTAATGAGGTCATAAAATCAGGACAAAATGTTTTAGTGCAAGTTGCCAAAGAACCGATAAGCGCAAAAGGCCCACGTATTACTACCGAAATTTCTTTAGCAGGCCGTTACCTTGTTTTAATTCCTTTTTCCGATAAAATTTCTGTTTCTTCAAAAATTAGAAATTTTGATGAAAAGAAACGTTTAAAAGATCTTATGCAAACTATAAAGCCAAAGAATTTTGGAGTTATCGTTCGCACTGTTGCCGAAAATAAACCGGTAGCAGATCTTGAAGCCGATCTTAACGATCTTGTAAAACGTTGGGATGGCGCTTTTAATTTGCTTAAAGATGGTCAGCCGCCATTACGTGTGTTAGGTGAGGTAGATAGAACAAACTCCATTCTTCGTGATTTTTTAAATGCTTCGTTTAACGCTATTCATGTTAACGATGCAAAAGTTTTTGAAGACCTTAAGGTTTATATAAAAACAATTTCTCCCGACAAATTAGATATTTTAAAATTATACTCCGGCAAACTTCCAATTTTTGATGCTTATGGAATTGAAAAACAAATAAAATCTTTGTTTGGCAAAACTGTGCACATGAAAAGTGGCGCCTATTTAGTTGTTGAACATACCGAAGCGTTACACGTATTTGATGTGAACTCTGGTAACCGTGCAAAAAGCGATAGCAGCCAGGAAGAAAATGCACTTGAAGTAAATTTAGAATCTGCTGTTGAGGTTGCGCGCCAGTTACGTTTACGTGATATGGGTGGTATTATTGTGGTTGATTTTATTGACATGCACAATGCCGACAACCGTAAGTTGCTTTTTGATAAGTTGAAAGAGGAGATGAAAAGCGATCGTGCAAAACACAATATTTTGCCACCGAGTAAATTTGGTTTGATACAAATTACTCGTCAGCGTTTACGTCCCGAAGTTAACGTAGAGGTTTTAGAAACTTGCCCAAGCTGCAATGGCACAGGTAAAGTACAACCAAGTATTTTATTTGTTGACCAAATTGAAAATACGTTGCGTTTTATTTTAAAGGAACAAAATCAAAAGAACATTACGTTAAACATCCATCCATATATTGAGGCGTTTATTAAACAAGGCGGTTTATTCCGCAGCAAGCAATGGAAATGGTATTTTGAACACAAGCAATGGATAAAAGTTCAAGGGATGGCAAGCCAAAGTTTTATGGAATTCAAATTCTTTAATAAAGACGGCGATGAGATCGTAGTTTAGCCACAAAATTTTTTAAGAGCCTCTGAGAAGAGGCTTTTTTATTTTAATACAACTCTAATTTGTATTTTTATAAATATATTTTAGTAAAGCTTATCAGAAATTCCGGAAAAATAAAAGTTTTATCACTACGCATTCAATTAGTAAAAAAAATTGTTGTTGTATTTTCATTCCTTTTTTTTGGCAATGTATTTGCACAACAACCTGCTTATTTTATTTTTGGCGAAGATCAATTTAGAGGCGTTCAGATATATGACGTAATACAAGATAAAGAACAGAACTATTGGTTTGCTACTAATGAAGGCATTTACTTTTATGATTATTATACCTACCAAAAAGTAGAATGTGATAGATCTAAAAGTAATTCTGTTTTTAATTTTGTGGTTAATAATGAAGGAACTATTTATTGTCACAACTTAAACAATCAGGTCTTTCAAATAAAAGAAAAAAAATGTACGCTACTTTATGAGCTTACAAATGAGGAGGCCAGTCCGGATATTAGCCTTGTAATTACAAATGATGGTAGCCTTATAATAGGCGCAAAAAAAATTATCGTAATAAATAAAAGTGGAAATAGAGCAACAGACTATGATGTAGGGAAAAGATATTTAGGTCCCGGGTACAAAACAAAAAATGGTCAGGTACTGTTTCATATTAGCAGTAGCGATTTTGTATTGTCTTATTCAAACGGTGTGTTTTCAGAACATAAACTATATTATTCAAATACACAATGGCAAAAAAGGGGTGTCTTAAAATTTTTCTCCATAAAAAACACAATTTACGCCATTGATCTAAAAAGTAAAATAACTTTTAAGTATGATCCTCTTAATTTTCAATTAACCTCTTTACAGCAAAATGATCTTTTTGAAAGAAGTGGTTCGGTTCGCATCTATGAAACCGGGAATGAATTATGGGTGGTTGGAACATTACCTGGCGCTGGCATTTTTAAAGAGGCTTTATCCGCTTATGATACTACTATTTATTATAAAGATTATTTTATATCAGATGTATATAAAGATCATGAGGGAAACATGCTTCTAAGTACATTTGATAAAGGGGTTTTAGTTATAGGTGATCTAAAAGTACCGGATGTTATTCACTCTTTTCGAGAAGATCCAATTACAACGCTATATTCAGATGAAGATCTTGGTCTGATCCTTGGTTCAACAAAAGGAAGGTTAATGAATTATTTAGACAGAAAATTTAGTCTTATAAATAATAATGGCGAACGGCCAATTGAGGGAATTTACGGAGACAAAAAAAGCAAATTAATAGTATTTGATGATGGACTTATTCGCGCGTATAATAAACAAACAAACGAAATGTTTTATGTAGCACAATCATCCTTAAAAGATGCGGTCTTTATCTCCGAAGATCAACTTTATCTTGGAACTAATAATGGCATTATAAAATGTAAATGGAATGGAAAAAATAAATTTGAAACAGTGTGGTTGCCGGGCCTTAATTTTAGGATCTATTCGTTAGAATATAATGCAGAAAAAAAATTACTTTATGCATCAACTTCAAATGGTTTGTTTTTAATTAATAACTCTGGTGCTGTAGAAAAAATAATGTATCAAAACGAAGATGTTTTTTCAAAGAGTTTATATTGTAATAATGGCAGGCTATATGTTACTACTTCTAAAAACGGCGTTTTGGTTATTGAAAATAATAAAGTAGTAAACGTTATTTTGCCAATGGTTTCCGGTAAAACAGAAGCCTTTAACAAAATGACTATATATAAGAACAACATTATTGCAAGATCATCAAATGGTTTTTTTGAATTTAATATTGCCGGTAAATTATTAGAATCACTTAAGCCTATGTTTGGTTTTTCATCACACAGGGTAATTGATTTTGTTTTTCAAAATGATAAGCTTTGGGTTAGCCATTCGGGAGGTGTACAACAAATAGATCTGAATTATAAACAGGATGATCGATCAACGCCGGTAATAAGACTTAATGAGGTTTATGTAAATGACGATATAATTCCTTTATCAACTAAAAATTACTTTAACAGTAACCAACGAAAAATTCAATTCACACTTTCCTCACCAACCCTGCGCAACCGCGAAACCATTCAGTATCATTATAAGTTGATGGGTTATGAAACAAAATGGAACACAAATAATTATACCTCAAATCAAATTACTTACAATGCCCTTGCGCCGGGTGATTATACTTTTTTATGTAGGTTAGAGAATCAAGGGGTTTTTAGCGCCCTTATATCTTATTCATTTAGCATTTCTCAGCCCTTTTATGCCCGATGGTGGTTCATTACTTTTATTGTAGTAATGTTTTTAATAGTTGTGTATTTAATTTATCGTTGGCAGTTAAAAGCTCAGCGTAAAAAATCAGAACAGATAAATGAATTGAACGCTTCCAAACTTATTGCTATTCAATCGCAAATGAATCCTCATTTTATATTTAACGCCCTTAACTCTATCCAGGATCTTGTATTAAAAGGCGATGTAGAACATTCTTATTCCTACATTACCACTTTTTCGAACCTGGTAAGACGCACTTTAAATTATTCAGAAAAAGATTTTATTGATTTTGACCAGGAAATTAAATTGCTGGAATTATATTTATCACTAGAAAAATTAAGATTTAAAAAAGAATTAAACTACACCATTGATTTTAAAAACGTTGAAGATATTATGCTCCCTCCTCTTTTGATACAACCGTTTATAGAGAATGCATTGATACATGGTTTGCTTCACAAAGAAGGAGAAAAGAATTTGAAAATAACTTTTGAATTGAAAGAAATGTTAGTTTGTACAATTGAAGATAATGGAGTAGGCCGCGAAAAAGCAAAAACCATTAAACTACGTCAACGTTCCGAACACGAATCTTTTTCAGGAAAAGCAATTCATAAACGTTTTGAAATTTTGAGTAATGTGTTTGAGGGAAAATTCGGATATATTTATGAAGATCTATATCAAAATGAAGAAGCGATAGGAACAAAAGTTATTTTAAATATCCCTATAAAACGCAAATTTTGATCCATTGCTAAAATAAACAGGATGATTGCTGAATTAAAAACTTATAACTTCAAATCGTGAATTAAGTTTGCAATAAATGAATAAACTCAGGGCCATATTAGTAGATGATGAAGAAGGAGCAAGAGATGTGCTGCAAAATCTTTTATTGCGTTTTTGCCCTGATGTTGAATTGATCGCCAAATGCGAAAATGTTACTAAAGCTGTTGAAGTTATAAATAACGAAAAACCCGACCTGGTTTTTTTAGATATTGAAATGCCCAATTATGCCGGGTATGAAATAGTAAATTTTTTTAAGGAAATAAATTTCGAAATTATTTTTGTAACCGCTTATGACCAATATGCTATTCGTGCTTTCGAAATTGCGGCTATTGATTATTTGCTAAAACCAATTGATATTGAACGGCTAAAACTTGCAGTTGCAAGAGTGCTTCAGCAACGAAACATTCAGCAACAATCGCAGCGGTTAAACTTATTAAGCAATACATTAGAAAGTAAACAACTTATAAACATTGTAGTTAGTGATAAAGGGCAGCAAAATATTATACCTATTGAAAGTATAATTGCTATAGAAGCTCAGGAATCTTATTGCATTATTCACACCACCGAAAAAAAGATCGTTGCCAGCAAAAACCTGAAGCATTTTGAGACAGTTCTTGAAAGTTTACCGCAATTTATACGAGTACACAAATCATGGATGGTAAATAAAAAACATATTAAAAATTATTCCAAATCAGACCTTTCGATTCAACTTTCAAATGGTTTATTAACCAAACTTTCCAAATACAAAAAAGCGGAGTTCGAAGCCGCTATTTCTTCTTAAAATTCGTCCATTGCTAAAGTATTTTGGCTGTTGCTGAATAATAAAAAAAGCTTTGGTTTTGAAGCGATATGTTTGTATAAACTAAATTAGTATGAAAAAATTATTACTATCACTAGGGATTTTAACTAGCACAATTTATGCTCAGTTGCCAAACTATAATTGGGCGAAACCATTTGGTGGAAGCAGTGGAGACGAAGGCAGATCTGTTGTTACTGATGCTGCAGGTAATTTGTATAACACTGGTGTTTTTTCGGGAACTGTAGACTTTGATCCTAGTGCAGCAATTTTTAATTTAAGTAGTGCCGGTGCGTTTGATGTTTATATTTCTAAAGTAGACCCTTCCGGGAATTTTGTATGGGCAAAAAAAATTGGAGGTAGCGGAAATGATAACAGTTGGGGAATTGCTCTTGATAACTCTGGTAATGTGTTTGTGTCTGGAAATTTTAATGGCACTTGCGACATGGATCCGGGACCAACTCTCAATAACGCTTTCTCAGCTGGTCAAACAGATGTATTTATATTAAAACTCGATGCTGCCGGAAATTATGTATGGGCAAAAACTATGGGTGGTACAGATTTTGATGGCGCGGTGGGAATAGCAATTGATGCAAATGGACATGTAGTTACAACTGGGAGCTTTCGTGGCACAGCGGATTTTGATCCCGGGGTAGCAACAGCTACTGTTACTTCAAATGGTTTAGATGATATTTTTATTTCTCAACTAGATAACAATGGCAATTTTGTGATGGTCAAAAGTATTGGGGGAACAGGCACGGATTATGGGAATGCTATAGCAACGTATGCAAGTATGACTTTGTTTATTACCGGTACATTTCAAAATACTGCAGATTTTGATCCAGGTATAGGAACTACAACTTTAACTTCAGGTGGCTCTTGGGATGCTTTTGTTATACGCTTGGACGGAGGTGTTTTTAACTGGGCAAAAAGCATGGGCGGAATTGGCACTGAACAAGGGCGCTCGATATCTATTGATAATTCTGGTTCTGTATTAACTTGTGGCGAGTTTTTTTCAACTGTAGACTTCGATCCGGGTGTAGGAACTTATACACTAACATCGGCAGGAAATTATGATGTGTTTATTTCAAAATTAGATGGTGGTAACGGTAATTTTTTAATGGCCAAACAAATTGGAGGACCGGGACCGGATTATAGCTATAGTATTAAAACAACAATAAGTGATATATATGTATCGGGAACTTTTCAAAACACTGTCGATTTTGATCCGGGTCCATTCACATTCACAATGACTTCTGCTGGCACTAACGATTGTTTTTTAGTAAAGCTAAACGTTATTGGTAATTTTAGTTGGGCATTTAAATTTGGAAGCACTCTTAATGATGGTGTTTATGGTATTAATGTTGATGCAAATGGCGGTTTGTATGCAACAGGCTGGTTTAGTAATACAATAGATTTCGATCCTTCAGCAGCCAACGCTCCATTAACTTCTATAGGGGGAACAGATGCTTATGTTGCAAAGTATGTTTCGTGCATTGCTCCGGCAGACCCAACAAACAGCACACCACCTGCTAGTCAAACTATTTGCGCAGGCGGTTCAACAACACTTAGCGCTAACAGTGGCACTAACACAATTAACTGGTTTGCTACATCAACTTCAACTAACGCAGTTGGTACTGGCACATTATTTGCAACTCCTGTTTTATCTGTTGGCACATACTCATACTACGCAGAAGCCAGCGGTTGTACCACAAGTTTTTCAAGAACAGAAATTGTTGTAAGTGTTCAATTATGCACAGGCATAAACGAATCGAATAATAATTCTGATCAATTAATTAAAGTATATCCTAATCCCGCTCATTCTATCATTTACGTTGATGTTGAAAATATAGAGGAAAACACCAACGTTTTTGTAACTACTATGTTAGGGCAAATTGTGATGAGTGAAAGAGTTAATACTAAACACGTGCCGCTAAATATTTACGATCTACCAAGTGGAATTTACTTTATTCAATTAATAAATAATAGCAATATAGTTAGCACATATAAATTTGTGAAAGAGTAATACCCAATCATTTATATTATTTAATTAAAGAGTCCGGACTATAGTTAGGACTCTTTTTTTTGTCCATTGCTAAACCAAATTGGCAGTTGCTGAACTTTTTTCAAAAGTGCAATTTTTAATATTTTAATTTGAAATAAATTATAGAAAAATGAAAAAACAATTTACAAAACAAAAAACTAAATTTAAGAAGACCATTAAATGTTTTCTTATCCTTTTAATGTTTGGAAGTCTAAAAACTTTCTCTCAAGCCGGCGCTGCAATTAAATTTGATGGAGCTGGTGATTTCGTGAACCTTGGCTCATCACTTACAACCTCACTTAACGGGGGTAATAGTATTACTATTGAAGCATGGGTTAATACAACAACCAATTCTGGAAATCACGGCCCTATTGTAGGCAATTATAATACAAATAATAATGGAGTATTATCTTTTTTATTGAGAAGAGAGAATGGTCACCATGTTTTTTGGGTTGGCAATGGAACAATTTACCCCACTGTAAGTCTAAATACTTCTACATTAAATGTGTGGATACATCTTGCCTGTGTTTGGAATGGCACCACGGCTACTGTTTATGTAAATGGTGTGCCAACCGCTTCTACCGCCCCTGCCCTTACTGCTATGCAAAATAATAGCAATACAAGTGTTTACATAGGTTCCGCTCCTCTACTTAACGAACATTTTAATGGAATGATTGATGAGGTAAGAATTTGGAACGTTGCCAGAACACGCTGTCAAATTAATACTTTTAAGAATTGTGAAATTCCAAATAATGCTCCGGGCTTACTAGCAAATTATCACTTTAATCAAGGAATTGCTAACGGAAACAACACAGCAGTTACTACTTTAACTGATGCCACATCAAGTGTAATTACGGGCACTTTAGCAGGCATAACACTTACCGGCACAGCATCAAATTGGGTTGCCCCTGGTGGTGTAGTATCTGGTTCTATAACAGCAATAGCGGGACCAAGTTATAGTGCAACTTCGTTATCGGTTTGTTCTGGTAACACAATTTCGTTAACAAGTACAGGCGCCACATCATTCACATGGTCGCCGGCAATTACAAATAATGTTGCATTTACGCCAACGGCAAGCGCTGGTTATACAATTACTAATACAAACAGTGTTACTTCTTGTAGCAATACAGCGGTAGCTAATGTAACAGTAAACTCATTGCCAACCGTAAGCGCCTCTACAACCAATACATTAATATGTGTTGGACAAACGGCAACATTAACTGCAAGCGGCACTTCCGCCACTTATACTTGGAATACAAGCGCTACCGGAAATAGTATTTCTGTTTCGCCAAGTGTAACTACCAATTATACTGTTACCGGCACGGGTTTAAACAATTGTACAAATAAAATAGTAATTACACAAAGCGTTAGTTTATGCACGGGCATTAATCAAGCACAAAATACAATTGATGAGGTAAGCGTTTTTCCTAACCCAAGTTCAACAAACATAACAGTAAAAACAAACCAAGAAATCCAAATCATTTCTATATACAATAGCTTGGGTGCTTTAGTACAAACAGAGAGATCCAACACCTTCTCTGTGGAGCAATTAGCTTCTGGTTTATATATTTTAAATATTAAAACAGAAAATGGAACCAGTATAGTACGTTTTATAAAAGAATAACAATTTATTTTATTAAAATTAAAAGAACTCATCCAACGATGGGTTCTTTTTTTGTCCATTAACAAAGCTAATTGGCTGTTGCTGAAACGGAAAAATTACCGCTTTACAATTTTTGTACTATTGCATTATTATTAATAAACGAAAAAATCATGAAAAAACTTTTACTATCCATTTCTTTTTTAATTGGCGCTTCAACTTTATTTGCTCAAAATTTTACCTGGGCAAAAAATATGGGCGGAACCTCCCTTGATAATGGTTTATCTGTTGCAGTAGATGCTTCAGGTAATGTTTACACTACTGGTTATTTTCAAGGCACCGCAGATTTTGATCCGGGAGCCGGAGTTTCTAATTTAACGTCATTTGGTGGCACAGATATTTTTATAAGTAAATTAAATTCAGCCGGTAATTTTGTTTGGGCAAAACAAATGGGAGGCACTAATTATGACTATGCTAGGTCAGTTGCTGTAAGCAGCACTGGCAATGTTTATTTAACTGGGCATTTTGTCGGTCAAGCAGACTTTGATCCCGGGGCTGGAACTTTTAATTTAACGTCAAGTGGCTTCGACGAGGCTTTTGTGTGTAAATTAGACGCTTCAGGAAATTTTGTGTGGGCAAAACAATTGGGTGGTTCATCAAATGATTATAGCTACTCCATTGCTATAGATGGGTCTCAAAATGTTTATACTTCTGGTGGCTTTCAAGGTACAAGTGATTTTGATCCTAGTGCCGCTATTTCTAATTTAACTTCAACCGGAAACTATGATATTTACGTTAGCAAATTAGATATTAACGGAAATTTTGTTTGGGCAAAAAACATGGGCTCATCAGCACAAGACTTTGCACAATGCATTACTGTGGATGCACCGGGAAATGTTCTTACATCCGGCTACTTTGAAGGTACAGCAGATTTTGATCCAAGTGCAGCGACCTACACACTAAGTTCAGTTAACGCTCGAGATGTTTTTGTTAGTAAATTAAGTTCGGCCGGTAATTTTGTTTGGGCGAAACAAATTGGTGGCCCAGGCAACCAAATCGCGAATTCTATAGTAACAGATGCTTCCGGCAATGTTTATACAACAGGCAGTTTTGAAAATTCAGCTGATTTTGACCCGAATGCAGGAGCTTTTGGAATGAACTCTGACGGTGCAACGGATATATTTATAAGTAAATTAAATCAATCCGGCTTATTTAGTGGTGCAAAAAGAATTGGGTCAATTGGTTTTGATTACGGTCGTGGTATAACGCTTGATGCCTCTGGAAGTGTAGTAACAACCGGCGAATTTTATGGTAATGTAGATTTTGATCCAGGTGTTGCAACCAATTCATTAGTTGCTCTTAGCTCTAGTTCCGACGCTTTTATTAGCAAATTGGATGCCAATTTAAATTTTATTTCAGCAAAAAATATAGGAAGTGCTTCTGGCAGCGCTATTGGAAATGCACTTGTTAGTGATGCTGCTAGTAATATTTACACTACGGGTTATTTTTCAGGCACAACCGATTTCGACCCTAATGCTGGTGTATTTAATTTAGTTCCGCCAGGGACTCAACCAGATGTGTTTGTTTTAAAATTATCTAGCTGTGTTTCATTAAACCCAATTGCGGCAACTAACAATACAGTATGTGCAGGTTCAAGCATAAATTTTAGTGTAAGTACAAGCGGAACTGTAATCCCAACTTATAGTTGGAGTGGGCCAAATTCTTTTACATCAAATAGTCAAACCCCAAGTATAGCAACATCAGCAAGTATACATAGCGGAGTTTATACAGTTACAGTTACAAATGGCAGTTGTATCGAAACTGCTACAACGCAAGTTAATGTAACAATTTGCACAGGGTTAAAATATAATTTACAAGACAACCTTACTTCTATTATAGTTTATCCTAATCCTGCATCTTCAATGTTAACTATCCAAACAGAAGAAACAATTGAAACAGTTTACGTTTATAATTTATTAGGTGCTATTGTTATGGAAGAAAAAAATAATTCTTTCTCGGTTGAACAATTAGCCAAAGGCATTTATACTATACAAATTAGAACTGCAAATGGTATGGGTACTACACGTTTTATAAAAGACTAATAGTTTAACTTTATTAAAATTAAAAGAACTCATTCTCACGGATGGGTTCTTTTTTTTTGTCCATTCCTAAAGTATTTTGGCTGTTGCTGAAGAATTTGAGTTTGGAAAAAGGTTTTTTGGTATTATTATCATAAAAAAATATGAAAAAGTTCTGTTTACTTCTGTTTCTATTAAGTTTTTGTATTATAAATGCCCAGGAAAGTCAAGAGATTACCGCTTCTAAATGGAAAGATGGCGAGTTTGAGTTTTATTCTCCAAATAATAATTATATCCCGGTTCAGTGGACATTAACTAAATTCAAGAAAAAACTTGAAATAAAAAAGAACACGAAAAATAAAATTTTAAAAATTAGCTTAACCGGAAACCCATCTATTGGTGATTTTATGCACCCCGATTCTGTAACAACCGAGTTTGTAAGATATTACGCAATTAAAGGTTATGAGGATAGTAAAATATATTTTACTCAGAATTCTATACTAGTTTATCGTATAAAAGAAGTAAGTCCTAAGCACGAAATAGAATTTGAATATTGTATTGGTAAAAAACCCGAAAACAACATCAAAGATGAGATTATAAACTATCTTGAATCAACAAAAAAGTACTATGTGCCGAAATCAATTACAAGTTCTACGGATATCGAAAGCATACAAGCTGTAGTTATTTCTGATCAAGAAGAACTTTCTACAGGAGCCTACTTTCAAATAGGCATGGTAGTTAAAACAAAATGGGGGATAGAATTAAAATCATTAAGCTTAAATGGACGACTTGACACAAAGAATTTTACAATAAAGCCGAGGGAATTAGAGCCCTATAAAAACGCTTGGATAATGAATTGTAAAAAACTAAAAAATAGCGAGTTAGAAGTAGATGTTTATTTAACAACCGAACCAACTGTAAAATTTAATTCAAAGATCCCCGTTAAGTGCGATTCCGAAAATTCTCCGGTTACAATACAGTCGAAAGTATTGAATGAGTATGATTTTGTAAAACACAGATCTTATGAAAAGGGAAAATACATAGTTAAAAAGCTTGAAAAACTTCCTGAGACTGGTTATACCACCCATGCACTTTCTTTAATGGAAATATTTAGAATAACAAATGTTGAAACTAATTTAATTCAGGTGCAGAAAAAGGATAAAGTAGGATATATTGACAAAACAGGTAAAAAAATCATTCCATTAGAATACGAAGATGGCGTGGTAAGTGATTTTAAGAATAAGATAATTGCAGTAAAAAAGAATGGTAAGTGGGGTTTTATTAATTTTCAGAATAAGGTCGTTACAAAATTTATATATGATCTAGTTTATAACGAATCTTGCGGCGCATCGATTGTAAAAAAGGACGATAAGTATGGCTATGCAGATTCTACTGGAAGGGAATTTGTAAATACAATTTATGATAATGTTTTTGACTTTTCTAACAAAGGTTATGGCGTTGTGGTCTTAAATGGTAAACATGGTTGTGTTGACAAAACAGGAAAATTAATTGTACCTATTGAATTTGAAAAAAGCCCGATCCAGTTAAATCCCGATCTTTTTGCGGTTTATAAAAACGGTAAATATGGCGTTATAAAAACAGATGGTAATATGATATTCGATTTTAAATACGATGAAATTTATCCAACTGGTTATGAATACAGAACAAATGAGCCAAAAGAAAACTCGAATGTTATGAGGGTAAAACTACTTGGTAAATATGGATATATTAAGGGAGATGGAAAAGTTTTAAGTGAGTGCATTTTTACTAAAGCAAACGATGTTGCCAGTGTTGGTTATGCTATCGTTGAATTGCATGAGAATAAAGTAACCAAGGGAGGAGATTTTGATATTAAAACTGGAAAGGTGCATTGGACGAGTGAGGTGAAGGATCCGGAAGAAGTTGTTGTTGATTACTCATCAAACGTTAGAAGCAAATCAAAGTCCGGCCCCGATAAAAAAACAATAAAAAATACAGGCAAAAGTATTCTACATATGGGTGCCGATGGAAGTACAGGTTATAGCGTAAACGGCGGAGGCTCAGTAGAATTCCCTTGTAGCAAAAAAGTATATTACACTTATTATGACAACGGAGGTTATAACGGCAGAGGACCTGTTATCTCAGAAGCAAAACAAGATTGCGGAGGAACCATAAACGCGAATGGCGATCAGTATAATAAAAAGTAATTCGTACGATAGTTTTTATATAGGAATAACAGGTTAACTTTATAAAAATAAAAGAACTCATTCACACGGATGGGTTCTTTTTTTATCCATTCCTAAACGCAATTGTCTATTGCTAAACTATAAATGTTCTAAGAACAATAAGCCACTACTTTTATAAAAAATAATACAACTAAAAAAATAAATACAATATGAAAACAAAGAATTTTTTATTTTTCGCTGGCCTTCTGGTTGGAGGTTTATTAAACGCTCAGGAAGATCAAACAGCTAAAGCCACCAAAATGGGTGACGGACCATTTATGAGTTATGTTATTAATGAGAGTGGCGGTAATTACACTTACGCCGGAATTAATAAAGAGGTGTATACATTTACCTTTAAACCCTACCAGGCCGACTTTAAAGAAATAGAAATTAAAGAAGCCGAAAAAACGTCAACTGATAATTATTACCCCGATGAAGAAGCCTTTCCTGCAACCTATGTTTGGGGGAGATTAAATACCGAAACATGTATGAGAGGTTGGGATTATATTGAGCTTAGAAAGGAAAATAGAATGGTTATTTTGGATGAGTGGATTTACATTCTTGAAAAATGGGAAAGCAAAGATAGCTATAGAATACAAAAATGTTTTAAAAAAGGACAACTATCCGGATTTGGCTTAACAAAAAAGGCATTTGGTGCGGCAAAAGAAATGGAAAAAGCGAATCACAAAGAAACGCTTCAAAAATATTTAGATGAGGCTTTTAAAAAGCAAAGCGAATTATTACCGGCATGGCAGGCAAATAATAAATCAAAAATAGATAAACGTGTAGCCGCAAAAGAAAGATACCAATTTACTATAGATTCTGTAAACGGTAATTATTGGAATACTGCGGAAGGGAAAAGGGTAAAAGCTCAACTTGACAGAAAGGCGGGTCAGGCAAAAATTACTCTTGTAAATGATTTGGCAATAGACTTATTATTACGCCATGGTCAAGGTGTATCTACTCGATTAAAACCGGGAGAAAAAAAGCAATTTGATTGTTCTGGAGACAAAGTAAGAAAAGGCAAACCACGCGCAAATAATACAAGCCAGTTCGATGACACAGATGTAATTTTAATTCAATCAGATGGAAAAGGATGCGGACAGACAGTTAATGCATCAAGTGTATATAAGTAAAAAGCATTCATTTAAATAAAATATATTTATTAAATAAAAGAGCCTCCGTAAAGAGGCTCTTTTATTTTACGTTCTCCTTGGCAGTGCCAACTGCTTTACAAATAATTTTTTCATTAATGGTAAACACAAAAAGAAAAGTATAATTGGTACCCATTTGCAAATCATGAACCAAAGGTCGTATTCTTCCTGCCAGTAAGAGTATAAATACTGATCTAAATAATAAGTGTAATCATATATCTCAATTTTTTTGCCATACATATTTACTTCTGTTTTTGCTGCGGCATAGGCATAGTTGTATGAAAAGTGATCGTGGAATATATCCGTATAACGGCGTAAATAATGCACTACCATCATTGGCATATAAATAACCAAAAGAAAAAATAATTGGTTTAAAATATTAAAGAAGGGTTTAAAGGTTTTTTCCTGTTTAGCTGATATAAATAAACTTACAATGGTTGTAACAAACAATAAAAAGACGAACCATTGGAAAGAATGTTCGGAGCTGGAACTCTTAAAAAAGATCTGCGACAATATAAATGCAATTAAAGGATATAAAGCGCAAACAATTCCCATTATTAAAAACTGCTGCCAGTAATTTAATTTAAACAGAACTAATAATAAGGTCAGCGAAAAAATAGCGTAGAACATGCCCCATAAAAAATCCTTGTCCCAAATAAACAGCTTTCCAAACTTTGCTTCAAATAAATTATTAAAAGCGGTACGCATTTCCTCTTTATGGTAATCATTTCCTAAACTCAATTCATCAATACTTATCCAACCTGTTTTTTGCGCTTTGATATATTTGGCCGCCATTTCATCAATATCAAAATTAGGATTCACGCCATATTTTTCGCAAATAGAAACGTGCCTTGCAATCTTCACTTTTACGATAGAAAGATCGGAGAGTGGTTGGTAACCTGTACGAATTTTAAAGCTACTTAACATTGATGGAAAAGTTAATGTATCGTTCAAATATTGGTAAGGCGTATAATTATTAAAAGCATAAATTTTATTTACATTAAAAAAGGTCTGTTTTTTTGTGGTGTCATAACTGTTCTCGTAAGAATAATAATTAGTAACAACAAAAGGCTCAATTTCATTTAGGGTGTTTACATCCTTCATAATTTCCTCATCGGTAAACATGTGCGCCATTTTTGTATTATAACTAATTACAAAGGGCGAAGCGAACCATGCAAAAATAGCTACACAGGAAAAGACCAAAAAGAAATTCTTGTACTCGTCGCCAACTTTTAAATTCCCGAAATTCTTTTCTTTATTAAAGATCAGATACCGATACCCCCAAAACCATGAAAGAATAAAAGAGAGTACGCTTAATAACAAGAACCACAAACCTGAGTCGGCCCTGCTGGTAAGATCAATTGGGACAAAACAACCAATTAAAGTTGAGATAATGTAAAGCAATAAACCAAACCATAATACGTAATGGATCTTGCTTATCCATACAATAGGATAATTGGTTAGCAAATACGTGTCGATGCGGTTTAAAAAACCGGGAGCTATTTTTTTAAACATATTAAATATCTTTATGAAATAATTGACGGGTACTTTGACTGATATCCCTGTAATAATTTAATTCTAATCCGTTCTTTTGAATGATCGATAATACATCAAACCATTTTACATCAACACCACAACTGATAATAAAAGCAGTTCCTGCATCTTCAATTTTGTAACCGTTACCTTCAGACAAACAGTTTTGTAATTGCTGCAATGTAAAACTACCCGCCACTTCATAATTATTCACTGCGCGGTTAATTCCAAAATCAATTTGTTTACCGTTGTAAATTGTTTTTCCCTGACGAATAAAAATAATGTTATCTGCTATGCGCTCTATTTCGTGCAACTGTTGCGAACTTAAAATAATAGAAAGCGGGTTGCTCTGCGATTGAGCGAAAAAACGTAAGTCCTGCAAGAACAATTGCTGCGCGTTAATATCTAAATTCGCCAAAGGCTCGTCTAATATTAATAAGTGCGGACGCCATAATAACATCTTAGCTAATTCAAAACGCATGCGGTAGCCACTCGAAATTTGGCTCCAGGTTAGGTCGCGAAATTTATCCAAGCCCAAACGAAATAAAATATAATCTATTTGCTTTAAATTTTGTTCGCCGGTAATATTGTGTATGGTGGCAAAGAATAACAAATTCTCTAACAAAGTGCCATGCCATTTTGGAATACGTTGCGGAATGAAAGCGAATTTATTTTTTGCCTGGTACCAGTTATTTGAAAAAGTACCAAGTGCCGGAAATTCAATAATTCCTGTATCGGTTGAAAGTTGTCCTGATACAATACGTAGTAAAGTTGTTTTGCCATTTCCATTCTCGCCAACTACGCCGGTAATTTGTCCTAACTTTAATTCAAAAGAAATGGGATGTAATTTAAAAGGATTACGTCCACTGTGAAATTGTTTGGTAATATCCTGCGCTTTAAAAACAATATCAGAATCTATGCTTGAATTGTTTGCCAGTTCAAAATTTTGTACCCGTATTTTTTCTAAGATATTTGAAGCGCCATTGGAAATACTGTCTTGTTGTTCGGGATTAACATCAATAATGCTTAAATAATTCTTTCTTAGTTCAAAGATCTCGCTTACCAAATTTTCGGGTAATTGATAATCGTTGGTAAGATCGAGGCTGCGCCTTGTGAATAAGCTGTAATCTTTTGAGTGGAAAGACTCTTCCAGCTGTTGTATGAATTTATTTTCAACCATAATATCTATCTATTTTCTGTTGTCACTTCGAGCACGGCAAAAGCGATTGAGCTTTTGAGCGAGACTGTGCGCTTGCAATAAGCATACGTGTCTCGACTTCGCTCGACATGACATTTATTTTAACATTTCACTTTTCTTATTCAAATATTAATATTAAATTTAATCAAAGGTTCTGAATAATAATACTAATAATCACGATCCATGAAAAATAAATACTACTTCTTAGCATTAATTATGCTTTTTAGCATTTTCATTAGTGCGTCTCCAACTGTAACAGTTCAATTCATTAAAACAGACCAGTTTGGGTATAAACTAACCGCGCAAAAGATAGCGGTCATCTCTAACCCGATAACCGGTTACAATAACGGCACGCCTTTTGCGCCCGGAGCTACCTACCAGGTGCGCGACTGGGTAACAGATGCTGTAGTTTACACAAGTAGCATTACACCATGGAACGGCGGTGCTACCCAAACACAAAGCGGTGACAAAGCCTGGTGGTTCGACTTCTCTACATATACCGTGCAAGGCTCTTATTATATTTATGACCTTACCAATAATGTAGGTTCATACCGTTTTGATATAAATGATTGTGTTTACAATCCGGTTTTAACGCAGGCCACCCGCATGTATTATTATGCGCGTTGCGGTTCTGCAAAGCTTACAGCCAATGCTACAACCGCATGGACCGATGGCAACTGTCATGTTGGAACTCAGCAGGATCTGGATTGTAGGTTATATAATAACACCAACATTTCTACCTCAAAAAATTTAAGCGGCGGTTGGCACGATGCCGGCGATTATAATAAATATGTAAATTTTACCTGGAGTACTATGACCGATATGTTATTAGCTTATGAAGAGAATCCTCAAGTGTGGATGGATAATTATAATATTCCGGAAACCGGAAATGGAGTGCCTGATCTTTTAGATGAAATAAAATACGAATTAGACTGGCTTTTAAAAATGCAACAACCTAACGGTTCGGTGCTTTCCGTAGTTGGTGGTGGTGGCGTTAGTCCGCCAAGTGCTGATGTTGCTTTTAGAAGATATGGCCCTGCGAATACTTCTGCAGCGTTAACCAGCGCGGCTATTTTTGCACTGGCTGCAATGCAATTTACTACGGCTGCCCAAACCGCTTTTTCTAACTCATTGCAAGCTGCCGCTGTAAACGCATACACCTGGGCGGTGGCTAATCCAAGTGTTACATTTTATAATACAGGCTTATTGGCTGCAGGTGAACAGGAAATATCTGTGTATGAACGTGACGCCCGTAAAGTTTGCGCTGCCATTTATTTATACGCTTTAACAGGTAACGCAACATACAAAGCATTTGTTGATGCTAATTACACAAACGTACACTTATTAATGTGGACCTTTGCTTATCCATTTGAAGGACCAGAACAGGATGCTTTATTATATTACACAAAAATTCCTGGCGCTACACCTGCGGTTAAAACAGCCATTTTAAATGCTTACACAAGTTCTATGCAAACTAACAATGCAGATAACCTGCCAGCTTATACCAATAAAACAGATGCGTATAGGGCTTGGTTGGCGAATAATAATTATACCTGGAATTCTAACCAGACAAAATCGAAGCAAGGTAATATGTTCTTAAACATGAACGTATATTCATTGAATGCAGCCAATGCTACCAACTATAAAAATGCCGCTTCGGGTTTTGTACATTATATGCATGGAGTTAACCCAAATTCAAAAACCTATTTAAGTAACATGGCAAGTTATGGCGCCGAAAATTCGGTGACACAATTTTATCATGCCTGGTTTCATGAAGGTAGTGCGCTTTGGGATGAAGTTGGCGTATCAACCTACGGCCCGCCTCCGGGATATATTCCGGGCGGACCAAACCCCGGTTATGCTTTAGATCCTTGTTGTCCGGGTTCTTGCGGTAACCCAACAGTTAATGCTATTTGTGCTACAAATGTGACGCCACCGATGGGACAACCCATCCAAAAATCGTATAAAGATTTTAACGATAGCTGGCCTTTAAATTCTTGGACAATAAGCGAAGCAGGTATTTACACCAATGCCGCATACGTGAGGATGCTTTCTAAATTTTGCACTTCGGCACCTTGCAGCACAATTACTACTTCACTAAAAAATAATGAGAACAATCTTTCAGGATTGATACAAACCATTTACCCGCAGCCTGCAGAAAATAAAATGACCGTTAAGTTTTACAATAACGAAAACAACGTTGACTTATTTTTATACGACGTAAGCGGCAAACAATTATTAGCTAAGAACGAAACGATTTCAAACGGGTTAGTAGAATTTGATCTCTCTAACATTGCCACCGGTGTTTACTTTTTGAAAGTTGTTTCGAAGAATAAGACCGAGACAAGGAAGGTAATTAAAGAGTAACGCTTCGACAAGCTTGGCGTGACAAAAAACAAAAAACCCTCACCAATTTGGCGAGGGTTTTTAATTTATATTGGTAGACCTTCAAGGTTTTTAAAACCTTGAAGGTCTTGCTTGGTAAGTTATTTCTTACTCTCTGCAGCTTTTGCGGCTGCTTTTACCTGAGCTTCTTCAATAGATTTTTTGCAACGCTCTTCGGCATCGTTAACCGTCTTCTGCACTTTTTCATCAACTTTTTTCTTAGCTACTTCTGCTGCTTTTTTAGCGGCAATCTTTGCAATAGGGTTACCTGCTTGTTCTACTAATTTATCTGCTTCGGCATAACCATCTGCTTTTTGTTTATCAGCAGTAGCTTGTGCTTCTGCTTTTTGTTTTTCGCATTGCGCTTTGGCATCGTCTAATATTTTTTGTGCTTCTTCTGCAGCTTTATCAATACCGGCATTTAATGCCTGTGTTGTTACGGTAGCAACTGTACTTTTTGCATCGTCTTTTAAGCTGGTTTTAATTTCAGGCTTCATAACAGTTCCGCCAAATAAAGCGGTAACTTTTATTTTATCGCCAACGGCTACATTTGTTCCTGCAGCTGCATTACCTTGTGCCAGTAGACTTGTAAGCGCAGAGTTGGCTGCACCACCAAACATAGCTTTAGGAATATCCATTTTCCATTTGTAATCAATCGTCTGGTCAAAGCCAGTACTACCGCTAATGTTGGCAGGTATGTTAGCCACCTTGGTATCAAACGGCGCCATAACAACACGGCCATCTTTTATCTGATAGTTTACTAACAGATTATCAATGTCCATGCTTTTAAGTTGTTCGATCTTTAATGCCTCACCTAATTTCATAAATGGAGGGAAACCGCCAACATTTACTTTTGCAGTTTTAAATGTACCATTTGCTTTTACAGCGTTTAGATCCGGTTCCATTTTATCATTTAAAGAAGTATTAAAGTTCTCTAATGTTGCAGAGAATTTACCTTTTGCATATTGTCCAACAGGCGCTAACTTTTGTACCGTGTTAAACGATTTAAATGTTTCCTGGATATCAAAGTTCTCTACTTTTAAATTTAAACCTGTTGTTGGTTTTTTAATGTTAGATGTTTCGTAAAAACCATTTACAGTTAAAGCACCACCCATAGTGTTCATGCGTAAATTGGTCATGTCTACTTTTTGGTTGCGCACCACAATATTACCCACCATGTTATCTAAAATTAAATTGGTGTAAATTACTTTACCAATTTTTGCATCTAAATTAAAATCAATATTAGCAGGCACTGCTGCAACGCCTGTTGAGGCTGTTGATGTAGGCGCAGTAGTTGCGGCAGGTGTAGCTGCTGTACTTGGTGTTTCCGGGCCCATTAATTCGTTTAGATCCATTAACGCAGAATTAATAGCAAAAGATCCTTTAATAAGATCATCTTTAAACATGTATTGTAAAAGATTTTCAATTTTACCACTGGCTTGTATATCACTTTTACCTAGCTTGGCGTCAAACTTGGCTAATTCAACATACTGTGTTGTAAAATTTAAAAGCATAGAATTTAATTGAATTAAATATGCTACGCTTGCGGTTTTGTAATTCATTTTATCAATTCCTAATGAACCGCTTGCTTTAAATTTATCGTATTCTTTTTTATCAATAGAACTCATGTTACCGGCAATGCTGATGTCAGACTTAATGATCCCACTTAGTTCATCACCTTTTTCAGTTGGTATAAAATCTTTCATTGTAGAAAGATCAATGGTTCCTTTTAGGTCAGCAGTAATTCCCGGATCAGAGATAGGAGTTTTAACATGTGCGGCAATGTCGATTGGGTTGCCTGCTAACTCCATGTGGAAACGATTTACGTCAACAGTAGTTGCATCTAGAACACCTGTTGGGTTTAATACTTTTACATCTATATTAATGTTGTTAACCGATTTTGGTAAGCTTGGGTATTTGAACATGGCGTCCTTAATACTTAAGTTAACGCCAAAGGCAGGCATTTGTGCGGCGTTGTAGGTTCCTTTTGCGTAACCATCCAAAGCTAATTTACCTGCAGTTTTTACCGAAGCAAAATCTTTAGAGTATACACTTGGAATTAAAGAAAGAATTGCTTTAAACTCAGTTTCTTTTGCATGGAACTTAAGGTCCATTTTAATATTGGTGTCGGGCATTTCTACAAAACCATCAAAACCTAAATGTAGATCATTCAAACTAAATTCATTTTCCTTAAATGTGAATTTCATTTTTGGCATATCCATATCAAGATCTGCTTTTAAATGTGTGTGCACTTCATTTAAGTAAGCAACACCGCCCATTTTAAAAGTTGTTTTTGCAATGTCTAATAAATTATTCAATACAAAATTATCCTGTGTAAAATCGCCGTTCAATTCGTAATTAAAATTTTCCAATTTTGCATACATGCCACCTTGTTGGTCATCATAAACAATGTGCGCTTCTTTAATTTTAAATTCTTTTAGTTTAACCGAGAACTTTGAAGGGGCACTTGTATCTGCAGGAGCAGCGCCGGCAGAATCAGGGCCTGCTTTTGCAATGTCCCAACTGGCTTTACCGTCTTTTAAAACAGTTCCAAAAATGCGGGCTTTATCAATGACGATAGAATTTACACCATAAGGGCCTCCACTGATAACAGATTTTAAATTAATGTCGGTGCTTAATGTAGTAATGTATGCAAGTGTATCTCCTGCAAACTCATTAACACCAATTACACTTACTTTATTTATCTTGAACCTGAAATCAGGGAAAGACGAAAATAATGTAAGATCAAATTCACCAAAATCTACTTTCGCGTTCAAATTATTATTGGCCTCTTCTTTTACAATGGCAATAATTTTATCTTTAAAGATAAAAGGCGCTGCTATTAATAAAATAATAATTAATAATAACGAAATGCCGCTCCATTTCATAATGCGGCGGAAAAGTGATTTTTTTGGCTTTGTAGTGTTCATAATTCAAAATAATTTGAATCATAAAAATAAGAAGAAAATAGTTAAGAAAAAGCGATTTTTAAGGCAAAAAACCAATAAGAACTCAATTTTTTATGATTTTCTGCACACCTATTAATTCATTATTAAGCGAATAACAATTTAAAAAATATAAACCCTGGGCAAATTCCGAGATATCAATTGTTTCCTTCTCGCCTGTAAGTGTTATGGTTGTTATATGTTGGCCAATGGAGTTGATGATGGAGATGTTTTTTATATCAGAATTTTTTGTCGTGATGCTAAGGTTTCCATTGCTGGGGTTCGGATAGATACTTATTTGCCCATTTAAAGTATTTTCTTTAATACCAACCGGGTTGCACGCATCATTAGTAATTGTAATTGTTGGTGTTTGATTGCTGATAGAATAACTTATAGGCGTTAAACTTGGTGTGTACGGATGAAAAGTTATTGAAGAATCGCCTTTGGTTATGGTAACTGTTGAGTTATTAATAATGGATGGTGAGCCAAAACCACAACCGGAAAAAGAATAATCATTTTTGTAGATCAAAGCATCATAAGAAGTTACGGTTGGGAAAATAGTGCAAGAAAAAGCTCCAACGCTGTTTACGGGGTAAATAAATGTAAGATGATTTGAAAAAGGAGCAATTATTCTCTCTTGACCTTTTGGATAACAATTAGGGATCTTATATAATAAAAGATTTCCGTTGGGATCATAAAGTTTAAAATCATCACCTTGTGAAACGGTGAGGATCTTTCCATCCGGTTTTTCAAATAAAATATGGTTGATCAAGGAAGCATAATTATTTTGCCAAACATAATGACCGTTTTTATCAATTTTATAAAGCTTACCATGGTTAACTATATACAATAAAATACCGCCATCTTTTGTTGCCAGCACACGGGTATTATTTAAACCTGCAGAATTTTGGTTCGGAGTTTTGTATTCATAAGACCAAAGTAAATTTTCATTTTTATCGAGTTTAGTAATCTTAAACCCAGCACTTGTGTATGAAGGAACAGAAAAGAAAAACAAACTACTATCACTGCCAACGTCGCCCGCAGAAAGACTATAGCTATGTATAGGTGGTGGGCCAGGCTGTAGGTTATTATAATCTAGTTTAATCTTTTTTGTGCTAATTATATTTCCAGTAGTATCAAGATTAATCAGATAATTGTAATTATTTAAACAGCAAAAAAGGCTTATCTTATTGTTTTTATATTTAATACTCATGGCAGCAACTGAATCAATCATTTTAGACCAGATAATATTTCCATCGGTAGAATTAATAAAAGTTACATTGCTTACAATTTTATTATTAAGTACCGCTTTTGAGCCCATAACTATCCTATTATTAGTTACACCTGCCAAGCCGGCAATTCTTGAGTTAGTATTCGCGGAAAGTGGGAAACCAAGTGTTTTAGAATAGATCACATTATAATTTGAGTCGATCTTTGTCAGATGATTAAAATCATCCGCTATATACATTTCTGAATTTATAGGATACGTTCTTTCTATGTTTTGACTTCCACCTGGAAGAGCTGTATTAGGAATTAAAGTGTTACTAACATTAGCCGTCTTTACATAATTTATTTGTCCACAAAAACATAAAGCACAGATTGTAAATAAAAGGCAAAATAGCTTTCTCATAATTTTTTTATCTAAATTAATTAAAAAAGTGACTTTAGAATTTGTTATTTAGTATTCAGCACTATTTTTCTTATATCTGGTATGTTTCGTTGAGAATTAAAAACCCTCCTGACACAATTACAGGAAGGTTTTTCTTGGGAAGCTACCCTATGAAAATAGCACCAACACAATTTTTACCATTTAGAACTATCCTAAATATGCTTTTAATAAACGGCTTCTGCTACCGTGCTTTAAGCGGCGCACCGCTTTTTCTTTTATCTGGCGTACACGTTCGCGTGTAAGATCAAATTTTTCGCCTATCTCTTCCAGAGAGTGCGCATGTTTACCGCCTAAGCCAAAAAACAATTTCACAACATCTGCTTCACGCTCTGTTAACGTAGATAAAGCGCGTGTAATTTCTAATTGTAAGCTTTCGCCAATTAATTCTTTATCCGGCGCTTGTGAACTTTCGTTCGTCATGAGGTCGTACATGCTTCCACCATCTTCGCCTAAAGTTAAAGGCGCATCCATACTTAAATGGCGGTTGTTGTTACGCATCGTATCTTGTATGTCCTGTGGCAACATTTCTAAAACTTCACCTAACTCATCGTAGCTTGGTTCTCTTTCAAGATCCTGCTCCATTTTAGAAAGGGTTTTATTTATTTTATTAATGGCACCAATTTTATTTAATGGTAAACGCACAATACGGCTTTGTTCTGCTAAAGCCTGTAAAATACTTTGACGGATCCACCAAACGGCGTAAGAAATAAATTTAAATCCACGGGTCTCGTCAAAACGTTGTGCGGCTTTTATTAAACCTAAATTTCCTTCGTTTATAAGATCGGGCAAACTTAAGCCCTGGTTTTGGTATTGTTTACTAACAGAAACTACGAAACGTAAATTAGCACGAACTAATTTATCTAAGGCGCGTTGATCGCCGATCCTTATTTTTTGAGCTAAAATTACTTCCTCTTCGGCGGTAATTAATTCAACACGACCAATATCGTGCAAGTACATATCTAAAGAAGCTGTCTCACGGTTGGTGATCTGTTTGGTTATTTTGAGTTGTCTCATAACTGGGGTATTTTATAACTATTACGTATATATAGGTTATTACGTTGGGTATAAAGTTTAGATACCTTAAAAAAACTAAAAAAACGGCCAAATATTGAGCTAAAGCAAGGCTGTATTGAGTGAACAAAAGCCGGCTTGTTGAAAATAAAGCGCTTTTTTTGTTAAAAATCGTTTTTTTAACTGTTCAAATTGTGCGAAATTGGCGAATGCTTAAAAGGTTATACATAAGCAATTTTGCGCTTATAAATGAGATGGATGTTTCGTTTCCCGGTAAATTATCAGTAATTACGGGCGAAACAGGGGCAGGGAAGTCAATTTTTTTAGAAGCGCTTGGCCTGGTTCTCGGTAATAGAGCGGATCTGGCGGCTCTTCAGAATAAAAATAAAAAATGCATTATTGAGGCGGAATTTGATACAAAAGGACTGGAATTAAAAAGTTTTTTTGAAGAAAATGATCTCGATTTTGAGACCACTGTTTTGTTAAGGAGAGAAATTAGTACTGAAGGAAAATCGCGCAGTTTTTTAAACGATACGCCTGTTGGTTTGAACAGTTTAAAATTATTATCCGAAAAATTAATTGATATTCATTCGCAGCACCAAACTTTATTATTAAACCAAACTAATTTTCAGTTAGAAGTTTTGGATGCTTTTGCAGGAAGTTTAAATGATTTCAAAGAATACAGAATTGAATTCGGAAGATTAAACAAACTAAATACCGTTCTAAAAAATTTATTGGAGCAAGAAACGCAGGCAAAAAAAGAACTGGATTATTTTCAATTCTTATTTAATGAGTTAGAAGAAACTGAAATTAAAACCGGCGCCTTAAAAACTTTAGAAGAAGAAAGTGCGGCTTTAGAAAATGCAGAAACTATAAAAAGCACTTTATTAAACGCAGCAAATAGTATTAACGGTGGCGAAGAAAATGTATTAAAGGCTTTAGCTATCGCCAAACAAAATTTACAAGCTCTTTCAAAATACGGGAAAAATTATTCAGAATTTTTTGAAAGGATTAACTCTGCTTACATAGAATTAAAAGATCTTGCTGCTGAATTAGAAGATGCCGAAACAGAAGTGAGTTTTGACAGCGTAAAATTAAACGAGGTAAATGCTAAGTTGGATAAACTGAACCGCCTGTTAAAAAAACACAATGTAAATACGGAAGAGGACCTATTGAACGTTAAAACAGAAATTGAAAATAAGTTGACGCAATTTGAGTCCATAGAAAAAGACATTAACGAAACACAAAAACAAATTGATAAATTAAATACAGTTTGTATTAAGATCGCTAAAAAATTAACTGATACAAGAACCAAAGCAATTGCTGATATTGAAAAACAAGTAAAAGAAGTTCTTTCAGATCTCTCTATGCAAAACGCAAATTTTAAAATTGATATCGGCCAAACAAAAGAACTAACCGCAAATGGTTTCGATCAGGTTAAATTTTTATTCTCGGCTAACAAAGGCGTTGCTTTAAGCGAGTTACATAAAGTTGCCAGCGGCGGAGAATTATCACGTTTAATGTTGTGTTTAAAAGCATTGCTTGCATCTAAAAAACAATTGCCAACTATTATTTTTGACGAGATTGATACAGGAGTAAGCGGCGATGTAGCAGATAAAATTGGAACCATCCTTTTAAAGATGGGCAACACCATGCAGGTAGTTACCATTACGCACTTACCGCAAATGGCGAGCAAAGGCAATCATCATTTATTTGTTTACAAAAATGACGAAGCTGATAAAACCGTATCGCATATTAAACAATTAAATAAAGAAGAGCGCATTACCGAGATCGCTAAAATGTTAAGCACCGGTAATCCTACGCAATCTGCACTAAAGAACGCCAAAGAACTTTTGAATGCTTGATAAGTTGATTGGCAAAATTCCGGCGCACATTAAATTTTTAGTAAAGTTGTATTTACTAAATTTGATCTTATTTCTTTTTATTCGTTTGATTTTTTATTGGGCAAACAGATCTTCTGATATTGGCAGTGTTACTTTTTTAGAAAAGTTGATGGCCTTTAGAATGGGTCTAGAGTTTGATACCGCAGTATTTTGTTGGATCGCTTTTTTACCAACAGTTATTTTTTCTATCAGTCATTTTTTAAAGCATAAAATAAAAAGTATTTATGTTTTTGGGTTTTATTCATTTTTAATTTTAGAATTAATTTATTTTTTTGTTTGCATATCCGATATTCCTTACTTCGCTCAATTTGGAAATCATTTAAATAAAAATGCCTTATTGTGGAATGAAGAGCCAGATTTTGTTGTGGGAATGATATTTGGAAGTTTTTCGTATTGGGGTTATTTATTGATATACGCTGCTGTTGCAATTGTGTTTTTAAAGATCGCCATAGGTTTTTACAAAGTTTTTAAAATAAAAATTGAAGCAGAACCAAAGTTAAAAACAGTTTATATAGCCGTTATATTTGTTATTTTTTCTATTGTTGTTACATTGGGAGCAAGAGGCCGCACATCCGACCGGTCGGCACTCCACGAAGGACTCTCTATCGTTTCACAAAATGGATTTATTAATCAGATCGCTATTAATCCAAATTTTACGTTTTGGAAAACTGTTTTGTATAACGAAAAGAAAAAACCTTACCAGGTTCCCGCAAACATAAATGAACAAATAGCTTTTACAAGAAATTATTTGGGAATTACAACGCCCTTCGAACTAAATGTTGATCGCGAAATAAAAGACAGCGCGCATAAAAAATACAATTTTGTAATTGTTGTAATGGAAAGTATGTCTGTTTATAAAATGGGATATTATAACGGTAAAAAACTAACACCAAATTTTGATAAGATCATTGGCGAATCTGTTTTCTTTAATAATTTTTTCTCTTCGGGCATTCACACTTTTAACGGGTTGTTCTCAACTACAACGGGTTTTCCAAGTATCCTTGCCGAAAAATCGATGAAGAGCTATGTAAAAAAACCATTTAACGGTTTAGGACCTTTGTTAAATGAAAAAGGATACGAAACATACTTTTACACTACCCACGATCCTCACTTTGATAATATGGAAGGCTTTTTTAAAATAAATAAATTCGACCATTTTGTTAGTCAATACGATTTTGATTTTTCACAATCAGAAAGTTCTTTAGGTGTGCCTGACCATTTATTGTTTGACAGGCTGATACAGGTTAATGATGAAAGAGATACAACAAAACCTTTTTTAGCAGTGTTGATGACGGCCTCTGATCATGGCCCCTGGCAAATTCCCGATGATATTTCTTTTAAACCTAACGGCGATAGTCAACAAGACAATTGCACTTTGTATGCAGACTGGAGCATTGGCAGATTTATACAACAAGCAAAAAAAATGCCTTGGTTCAATAACACGGTGTTTATGTTTTTGGGTGATCATGGTTTGTCAATGGGGCATACATATGAAATGCCGTTATCATACAACCACGTTCCATTTGTAATTTATCAACCCAATATTTTTAAAGCAGATACTATTTCTTATCCCGCGTATCAACCCGATATACCTGCAACGGTAATGGGCATAATAGGCGCAACTTATACTAACAGTACTTTTGGGATAAATATTTTAAAAGAGAAACACCCTTTCGTGGTTTTTTCTGCAGATGATAAAATTGGTTGCGTGGATAGCGCAGGCTTTTATTACTATAAGACCCTAGCCAACGACCAACGCTTTTTAAGGAAATATAAAAATCTTGATCCCGTGAACTATGTAAAGAGCATGAAGCAAAAAAGCGACAGTATGGAAAAGAACATGATGATGATCTACGAATCGGCTAATTATTTTATTAGAAGGGATCATTTTTTATTCGAATGATTTAAACACTACCTTTTTAAACAACATAGACACATAGACACATAGAAAAGGGTAGAACTAATGCGCCTAAAAGGCTCACATAATTTTCTTCGCATGCGAAGAAGATACTATGTTTTTCTTTTGTAGAATTATTTTTCTTTGTTCCCCTTTTGCTTCTCTGCCAAGGGACAAGCTATGTGCCTATGTGGTTAAATTTTTTCTTGTGTTCTCAGTGTCTCAGTGGTAAAAAAATCGATAGTTATTTTGATCATAAACCGTATATTTACACAACTAAAAAACACAAAAAATGGCTTATAACTTATTAAAAGGAAAACGAGGAATTATTACCGGAGCATTAGACGAAAATTCAATTGCCTGGAAAGTTGCTTTACGTGCGCACGAAGAAGGCGCAACATTTGTATTAAGTAATGCACCCATTGCTATGCGCATGGGCGAAATAAATAAATTAGCGGCAGCTACCAATTCTAAAATTATTCCTGCCGATGCAACAAGTGTTGAGGAAATAGAAAAATTATATACGGAGTCAATGGCTCACCTTGGTGGTAAAATAGATTTTGTATTGCATTCAATTGGTATGAGTGTTAACATCCGTAAAAATATTCCATACACCTCTTTAAATTATGATTATGTAACTAAAGGTTTTGATGTATCTGCGTTATCATTTCATAAAATGTTAGCGGTGGCGCATAAATTAGATGCGTTAAATGATTGGGCGAGTGTTGTTGCATTAACTTATATTGGTGCGCAACGTGTGTATCCTTTTTATACAGATATGGCAGATTTTAAAGCTACTTTAGAAAGTATTGCGCGTACATTTGGTTACCATTATGGTAAACACAAAAAAGTAAGGATCAATACTATCTCACAATCACCTACAAAAACAACTGCGGGTAACGGTATAAAAGGCTTTAGCGATTTCTATGATTTTGCCGAAATGCAATCACCATTAGGAAATGCAAGTGCGGAACAATGCGCGGATTATACTATTAGTTTATTTAGCGATCTTACAAAAATGGTTACTATGCAAAACCTGTTTCACGATGGAGGTTATTCTTCAACCGGTGTTAGCCAGGAGCAATTGGATAGTATGAAATAACTTTTTTTATAATTGTTTAAAAAGATACCATATATATTAATTTGTTTGTCGGTTCTGATCATTCAGAGCCACGATATTTTTATTCATCATCACGATCTGCCACATGAGCATGAAGAAGCAACGCATCATGAGAGCGAAGAGCACAATGCATTCTCATTGGTTGATCTTGATGAAGATTTTATTCTTCAAAATAAAATTGATATATATAACACATTTATAGCTACGTTCTGTCCAATTGTAATTGAAACAATATTAATTGAACCAACCCGAATTAATTTGCTCGTTATAAAAAATGAGTATCCTCCTCCAAAGCCTCCCCTTTTAATTGATTCTTTACGAGGCCCCCCTTTCATTTCATTTTGCTGATCAATACAGCGAGTAAGATCGCTATTCTACTAATTTTAAATTAATGCGAAATGAAATTAAATATTTTAATAGTTTTTCTGCTTGCTACTGTTTCGGTAAGTAAAGCCCAAAATACATACCGCGCTGTTGTAAGAGATAGGTCAACAAACGAGAACATAGCAGGAGCTATTGTTCAGTTAAACGGTTCCACAAATGGTAATTCAACCGCACGTGACGGAGAAATTACATTAAATAATATTCCCGATAGTATCCAGGTAATTACTATCTCCTGTATTGGGTTTATAACTTTTAACGACACTTTATTTTTTCCTTTTAACGAACAACGTATTATTTTATTAGACCCCGAGAGTAAAGAAATAGATGAAGTAATTGTTGAAGGAACACGAAGCAATAAAAGTATTGATAATATACCAACCCGTGTTGAAGTACTTAACGAAGAAATTGACGAGGCAAGTTCAATGGACCCAAGTAAAGTAGCACATTTACTTACACATAGTACCGGCATACAAGTACAACAAACTTCGGCTACAAGTAACCTTGCAAACGTGCGTATTCAAGGTATGGATGGTAGATACACGCAGATCTTAAAAGATGGTTTTCCAAATTATGGTGGCTTTTCTGGAAGTTTAAGTATTATGCAAATTCCACCACTTGACCTAAAGCAGGTGGAATATATAAAAGGTTCAGCTTCTACATTATATGGTGCAGGCGCAATTTCCGGTTTAATAAATCTTGTTTCAAAAGAAGGGGATAAGGATGAAACTTTATTACATCTTAACGCCTCGCATGTTGGGGCTTTTGATGTTAACACATTCTTAAGTCGCAAAATTGGTAAAACAGGGTTTACATTATTAGCACAAAGAAACACGCACAAATACTTTGATGCAGATAAAGATGGATTTACAGATCTGCCACAATTAACCAAATATAATTTTAACCCAAAATTATTTTTTTATTTTAATAGCAGAACAAAATTAAGTTTGGGCGCTACTTTTACAAGCGAAGTACGCGAAGGGGGTGATATAAATTTACTTAACCAACAAACCCCGGAATCAGTTCATTTTTATAAAGAGAAAAATGATGTTAACCGGGTTACAACACAATTAAAATTCGAAACTAAGTTAACAGATAGAAATACACTAATTATTCGCAACTCATTTAATATTTTTCACAGAGGTTTAGAGATCACGCCATCCTATACGGTAGGAAAATATAATTTTGCAGGTGAGCAATTATCTTCTTTTTCAGAAGTTGCTTTTACTAATCGTACAAAAGAAAATGTTTTTATAACCGGGCTTAATTTTTACTCAGATGAGTTTAAGGAACAAAAATTGCAAAGTACTATTTTAAGAAACGAAGACCATCAAACTTTTGGGGGCTTTGCAAATTATATATTTAATTTAGGAAAAAATGTTGCAATTGAAAGTGGTTTAAGAGCAGATCATGTTATGAACGCACAAACGTATGTTTTACCAAGAATTTCTACATTGTTTAAATGGACAAGAAAATTAACAACGCGAATCGGCGGTGGCATGGGTTATCGTAATGCCAGTATTTTTAACCAGGAAGCTGAATTATTAGGATATAAAAATGTACTGCCTATTGATAAAAATAAAACGGTTGCAGAACGGTCTATAGGATGCAATATGGATATTGGTTTTAAAACAACACTAGGCGAACATTTCTTTTTGAATATCAATCAGATGTTTTTTTATACTCATTTAAAGGATCCATTAGTGCTGGTTGATACAAATGGCACATCGGGTGTTTACCATTTTGTAAATTCAAATGCTTATACTCAGAGTTATGGCGCAGAAACTTTTTTCAAATTCGGCTTCTACGATTTTGTTTTGTTTGTTGGCTATACATACACACATGTTTCTAATATAACTAATGGCAAAGAGGTTGAGTTTACATTAACGCCACAGCATAGCTTAAAAGGAGACCTGCTGTACGCCCTTCCGGGAAAATGGCGTATAGGTCTTGATTATGAATTTAAAAGCAGTCAACTACTATCTAATGGAAAACGAACAAGAGATTATTGGACTTACGGTGCAATTGTAGAATACACCTATAAAAATTATACCCTATTTGGAAACGTTGAAAATTTTACAAACTTCAGGCAGACTAATTTTGAAAGTTTACGGTCAACCCCGTACAATACACCTCAATTTACGCAAGTATGGGCACCCTTAGATGGTATAGTATTTAATGGCGGGATTAAGATCCGACTGTAGCAATAATCATAAGAGTGAAAAAACGTTTACTGAATGATCACTTTTTTAGTAAACGTTTTTTTATTTCCCTCAACGCTCACAAAATACATTCCTTTTGTAAAAGTACTTACATCAATTGTTTGAGAACCAAGTGAAGAAGGTTTATTGTTTTCGTAAACAACTCTGCCAAGCGCATCTCTTATAATAATTACTCGCATATTTTCTAATTGCGAATTAAAAGCTAATGTTATTTTTTCGTTGGCTGGATTTGGATAAACATCGAACATAGAAATTTCTGCTGCTGCGATTTTAACTCCGGTAGTTATTAAACTTGCAGATAAATTTATATTATCTACATAAAGTACGTTACCGTAATTTCCCCTGTTCTGAAAAGTGATCATTACTTCGGGTTGTCCAACATAAGCACTTAAGAAAACTGTATCTGTGCGCCACTGTGTAGCAGTTGGTGTAAAAAACCCTGTGTTATCCGGCGCAGTTGCTAAAGTTGTACTACCTTTTGTATAAACAATATTATAGGATTGCCCACAGTTGGTTGATACACCAACGGCTAAAGAATCGAAATTAATGTTATCGTAACGCGCATAAGCTACATCAAAATAAAGTTTTGGGTTAGTAACACCAATTAAATTATAATTCTGCGTGGTGAACGCATCGCGTTTTCCTAATTCTGCAAAATTATAATTGTCAAAAAATGCACTTTCGCTACTCGCACTAAAGCCACCAACGGTATTACTTTTTTGCCACGTTACCTGGTCTTGTGTATCGTCAAATAACGACCAGTTGTTTGGTGGAAATGGACCCGCAAAACTTTGTGTTATGGGAAGTATTAAAGACGAGGTTACATTTATATAAGCTGTTTGTGTTAGCACACTTGTGCCATTTACGTTTGTTACACTTAACGACACTTGATAAAGTCCCGGAACAGAATAAGTAACGGATGGATTTGTAAGCGTTGATGTTGCAGGGCTACCACCGGTAAATGTCCAGGCCCATGCGATTGGATTGCCATAACTTTGATCGGTAAAAGTTACGGTTGTATTTGGACAAATAATTTGTTTGTTAACTATAAAATTTGGCGCTGGCGGCATAGAAGTATTTATAGGCAACTCCCAAACACCGCGACCATAATATCCAACTCTTAATGTTGAAGCGGCGGTACCAGAATTAAAGAACATAAATTCATTCATATCGGCAATGGTTGGCAAATTATATGTAATGTTTTGCCACGACGATAGCGATGAGTTTCTGTAATAAACTTTTTTTGCTGTGCATGCATAAACACTCTCGTCGTTACTAAATTCATCATGATAAATGCTAATAATATTTAAACCGCCTGTAATCCCTGTATTATAATTTGTAAATGTTTGTCCTTTATTTGTAGAACGGTAAATTGTGTTTCCGCAAGACACAATAACTACATTAGAGTTTGTAGCAATACTTGTAATACAAGCCGCAACACCTGTTGCGCCCGGCGCACCAAAGGTTGTAAATGTTGGCGAGGCAGCAAAAACATTATCGCAACGGTATAAAACATTGTTACCTGTAAATGCATAAATCACAGATGAATCTGCCCACGACGAATGTAATGCAACTACAGTATTTGTTGTAGTACCAATTTGTGTCCACGTTGGCGTGGTAGCTGTTAAAGAATTGCTTCGGTAAAAATTTTGATAAGCACAAAAACCGGTGTTTGGAATTTTTTTATTGAAGGCTAAATTAATATTGTTGTTGGCTGTAAAAGGTAAATTGTAACTTGTCTCTGATCCATTTACCGGACGACGATTTCCATTCTCATAATAATAAACGGTGTTAGCGCTATTATAAGAGAATAACATTTTACTTCCCCAATCGCCACCACGGTTAGTGAACCAAGTGCTAGAATTTAAAAAGAGTTCACCATTATCCTGTGTGCCAAGACTAACTGTATTACGTTGTAATTTACTTTGCGCCGCATGATAGATTTCTGTAGCCTCTAAACCGTTCGAACGGTCATGCCATGTTACGCCACCATTGCGACATACAAAAACCCCACCATCATTTACATTAAATAACATGTTGGTGTAAACAGGATGTTGTCTTATACCGTGCATATCTGTATGGCAGTTATCGTACCAGTTGGTTAATTTTGTCCAGGCTACACCACCATTAGTGCTTTTCCAAACGCAATGCGCGGCAATGTATAAAACGTTAGCATTGTTCTGATCGCAGGTCATACTAAAATTATAATCACCCTGCCCGGGCGTTGTAGCATCATAACCCACCAAACTTTGTGCAGCGTTATTATATACAGTTGTAAAGCTTGTTCCAAAATTAGTAGACTTCAACGTTAAACCTTCGTTAGCGATCATAGAAATGTAAACTACATTTGGACTTGCCTTGCTAACAGCCAAACGCATACCTTGTCCGTTACTGGAAGGAACAAAAACACCTGAGGTTATTTGTGTCCATGTTGCGCCAAAATTTATTGAGCGCCAAAGTTGAGAATCGGTTACAGCATAAACCGTATCGGCACTATTAGGTTTTAATACCATGTCTTTAAACGTACCACCGGTTTTTACAACGCTCCAGTTGGCGCCGGCGTTGGTTGACTTATAAATTCCATTTTCTGTTGCTGCTAAAATATTTTGATTGTTGATGGGATCCATAATTAGCTCCACCACCAAACGATTACCCATACCTGTATTTGAAATGGCCCAGCTTGCTCCGGCGTTGCTACTTTTCCAAACACCAAAACCTGAAGAATAATAATTAGGATCGCCGCTACCTAAATATAAAATGTTGTTGTTGGTATGATCAATACAAATAGAAGCACATTCCATTTTTGGAAAATAATCGGTGCCCACATTTTGCCAGGTAGCGCCCGTATCGTTACTGCGCCATAAACCACCGGTTGCCGAAGTAACATATAGGCGATTGGTAGTTATAGGATCAAATTTTATTTGCGTGCAGCGACCAATACCGTTTATTTGCCCGCTCGCGTTTACAGGAAAATTTATGGGGCCGGATGCTGACCAGGATGTTGCAGGTTGCGCTAGTGCAAAATGACAAACACAAAAAGCAAGTACAAATTTTAATAATGCTTTCATTGTTTTTGCTCCCACATTTTTAATTGTTCTTCTTTACTGATAATGTGACCGTCGGCCTGTACATAAGGTTTTACCTGCATTTTCCAATGCTCAAATTTTTTGCACTCTAAACCGTATTTTTTATATAGTTCTTTTTCTTTTTTCTTTTCGCGCATCTCGCGACGGCTGTCCATCTTTTTTTCTTTGCTGGCTTCGCCTTTTGTTTGGCCTATCAATTCATCCTCCTCTAAAGGTTTGCGTTTGTTCTTCCAAAATTGTTCGTAGGCATTAATAGCTTCAAAATAATTTACGTTCGGATCTTTGATCATCTCTATCCAATAGGGATGTTTTTTGTAATTTTTATTTTGCTGCGCCTGTGCAAAACCAAAACAAATAAGCATACAAAAAATGAGGAAGTATTTCATATGTAGAAATTATTATTTTTAATTGTCATATGGTTTATCCAGTTTTTCTTTTGTTTTTGTGTTTTGGCAAACATGGATATTTCATAAAAACAAAAATACTTATTATAGTTGAAGGACAGAATTAACTAAAATATTTAGTTGTCCCTCAAAATTTTTTCCGGCCCCGATTTGGGCTAAAGCCCGTTTTTTACTATATTTAATTGCCCCGACCTTAAGGTCGGGGCAACAATCAAACAAACTATATGGCTTAATAATGTGGAGTATGTTGTTTCTAAAAATATTTAGTCGAGCTTGAAATTTCTTCTGACCCTGTTTTTGGGCTAAAGCCCGTTTTTACAATATTTAATTGCCACGACCTTAAGGTCGTGGCAATAATTAAACAAATTATACGGCTTTAGCCAAAAAAGCCTACCGAGGGACATCAATACTCCACCTTTACCGCGTCGCTAATAATGCTTTCGTCGCCATTATACAGTACAGCTTTTATTCTATATTCATATATATTGCCAATATTCAGGTTATTATCTGTATAGGATAATGTTTTTCCATTAACTGTTTTAATAATAGTAAGTTGTTCGTTTGCTTTAGCGCGATATAAAATAAATTTTTCGATCTCCTTTTCATTGTACTCCCATGTTAAACTAATATTCTTTTGAGTCCGATCAACTTTATAAGCTAAGTTATTTAATTTTTTTCTATAACCGGTCTGATATTTTATAACTAAACATTTAGAAACAGAACTGTTATTGTCTTCATCAAAAGCGGTAACCTGGTAACTATATGTTTTTCCTGACTCGGCCGTTGTGTCCATGTAAATACCGATCGAATCTTTTATAGTTAATTCTTTAAGTACAGTAAAATTTTCGTTGCCGGTTTTACGTGAAATAATATGTTTTATAACATCATCACTTTTACTTAGAATAAAATTTAGTTTTACGCCTTTAAGTTCGGGGTAAAGAGAATTTAAAAGTGGAGCTGCAGGGGGGATTGTATCGGGCCTCTTCACCTCTATAGACGAACAGGTAATAGAAGTATTAAAATTATTATCGGATGCTGCAAGCGAATAGTATATTTTTTTGGTTAATGTTTTTAGATTTAGCTTATCTGTATAAATTGTATCGGTTATAAATTTATTATTTATTTGGACGAATTCTTCGTTCAAAGCATTTGCTTTAAATAATTTGTAGCCCTGTAGATCTGTCTCATTGTTTTTTTGCCATTGTAGGGTCACTATTCCTTTTTTATCAACCGTAGCTTTTAAGTTATTTGGTGGCGAAGGTGGAATAGTATCAATAATAGTTGCCATTCTTGAATAAGAATAAATAGTGTCGTTATTATGTGTAATAGCAGCAACTTTATAAAAGTTACTTTGCCGAGGTTCAAGATCTGTATATTTTAAATTTTCTTTTGACTCGTAAATAGTTTTATAAATGCCATTATCTTTATCAGCACGCAGTAAAAGATAATTTTTTAGCAATGGTGTTTCAAAATTGTTTTCCATTCGCCATTTAATGTTCACGCGTCTATTCTGAACTACAAAAACACTATCAATGAATGGAACAGAATTTACTGGCGGCGAACTGTATACATTTATTATGTTTGAAGGTTCTGATTCTTCACCAAAAAAATTAATGCCCCTGAGTCTATAAAAATATTTTTTGTTTGACTGCGGCATTGTGTCATTAAAAAAAATGTACTCTTTGTTTTTCTCAAACTGACTGCTTAAAAGAATAATGGGTGTTGAATTTATTCTTTTATACGTCACACTATCTTCAGATCGTTCAATGTTGTATCCGGAATAATCACTTTTATAATCAATAGCTTTCCACTTTAAAGTCGAGATCTTATTTTTACTTCGGGCATCTAACCCGGTAATTTTTTTGTTAGTAGAGAGAATAGAAGAATTAAGCGTTACACTATATATTTCTTTAGCCATGGTCGAAGTTGTGGTTGTATATACCGCTATTTTATAAACATAATTTGAGTTTGATGCAATTGTGCTATCCGCAAAAAATAAACCGCAAGCCGAAGCAACCTCTGCATTAAAATCGCAGGATAATAGCATAAGGTCGTACACCATTTTTTCATGCTTTTCTTTTTGTTGCGGACTTAATTTTGTATCGCCTTTATTTTGAAAAATGGCATTGTAAATAAAGCCGGTTTTATTTTTATCCTTTCGAAATAGCGGAAGCCATTTTGCACTATCTGTTTCCCAATAGGGATGTAAAAAATCATTAATAACAGTTTCGTTTGTTTGGGTATTATTAGTTAAAGTGTAACGCGTAATTTTAAGACCATTAGACTTAATTAATTCAAACATCTTTTTATTTTCGGGAACTATTCTAAAGAGTATTTTTTTCTCCTTTGTAAAATGTCTTTCAAAAACTTTATTATTTTCCTGGGCATTTATTATTTGCAAAAGAAAAAAACAAAAGAAAATATAAATAGACTTTTTCATTTAGTTGGGAACCGGCGTGCAATTTGTGCCGTAAGCAAAATCATAATTAAAACTGCCGTTTATGTGATTTAAAATATTATAATTACAATTTAAAGCGCCTGCAAAATAAATAGGCTTAGGGCCTTTTGCTGCAACAACAGCAGCAACACCTGCATTAAAAACATTATCATTAAAACTTCCATTTACAATACAGGGTATGGTAACGCCTAAACAGCAACAATGTCCAGGCCCACATGCTACATGTGTTTGATAGCTTTTAGGGCAATCATTTGGAAATTTGTACGATCCTGAAATGCTAACACCTCCATTCATTGCTAAGTACATATTGCCCTCAGCTAACCAACCATTCATGCCAATTTTTTCTTGTGAGTCAGAACAAGTTGCATTCTCTCCATAATTGGTCATCATCATGTCAAAGCCAAGATCAAAATCAAAATCACCATTGACGCTAAATAAAGGAAGACCAAAAGAGCGGTGTATGTGAGCTGATATTCTCGCGCCGGCACAAAATCCACCAGCACTTTGTAATTGAGAAGTGTTCCTGTTTCCTAAAACGGCTGCTACGGATGGGTTTTGCATTATCTGTGATGGAGGGGGCATTGGCGGTTCCAAAGTATTACCAACCATAAAATAAGACGGTACATTAACTAAACCTAAAAAACTAATATTATTTGGGGCGGATGGTTTCCCAACACACAAATACCAAACTTGTGGATCGATGTGAATTTTGAAATTCCCCACACCAGTAATTGTTTGATAATAGTTTATATTGACCGCTGCTAAGGCATCAAAGATCCTGTTTTGCGCGTCATACACCATTAGCATTTTTCCTTTTACGGGTGCTTTTGGTCTTTGGCCAATTGTTACCATCGAATACACATCGCCTGAAAGACTTACCATTCCTAATCCTCCGGATGGAGTAAAATTTATTTCCATCATTAAGTCGCCGTTATATGGAATTTCGTTTAAAGAAAATTTATAACTGAGTCCCGACTTTAAACCAACACCAACGGTTGGGCTTGGTACGTATACCAACGCATTACCTGCAACTCCGTTAAAATTTTGATTGAGACTTAGAAAATCTGCTTCGGTTGTTTTATTCGGCGTCATGTGATAATATAGTCCACCAATTAAGCGCGTAACAGTTACAGGCAAATTTCCTAATGGAAAAGCTACGGGTATTTTAGCGTCAATATAAAAATATCTATAGGTTGGCAGGCTTCCAAAGCAAACACTTATACTTGCAGGGTTATCCATTACTTTTGGTATTTTCAAATTTATACTCCCAAAAAATCCGTCTCCATATACCGGATCATCGTCCCTGAATAAAATTGTTCCCTGAAGTTGAAAAGGAGATGTTTGAACATCAACACTTACGCCGTTTATTATTACTTTATCAAATGCCCACCTTGTTTTTGTGAAGGTTACAGGCAGTTCGCCTGAATAAGATTTTTGATATGTGGTAATTTTACCTTTCAATAAAATAGATGTGCCAACACTTAAACTGTTACTGGATTGATCGGATAGATTTAAAGTAACGCTAAATCCAAAAATAGGTACGCCCTGGTTTACACCAAAAGTAATATCATTGAGACTTATTGGAAAATTACCTGATTTTAATTGAAAGCCGTTAATACTACTAAGTGTAAACAATCCATTTGTGATATAAGGCGCATTAGTTGTAATTACTACATTTTGAAAAGCGAGTTTTCCTCCGTTCGAATTAAATTTAGAATGATTAAAGGCCATTAGTCCACAAAGTGTAGCGGTGGGTTTAAGAGAGCCATTAATTTTAATTATGCTGATATTAGAATTATTATTTAAACTAACGTTAGCAGAGAATGCATTAAAATTTATGTTGTTAACAGGATTAATTACAAAACTATAATCTACATCGCTAGTAGTAGGATTGTAATTAATGTTAGCATTGTATTGCAACGTTTGTGTACTATCCATTATTGGGATATTTACTTTACCTCCAATATGGCCGCTTGAAAGTTGGTTGGAAATAAATCCTACTCCAATTTGTTCAACCGAAAAATTCCAGCCGCTCATACTTCCTTCGTTTAGTGCCACAATATTGTTTACCTGTAATAAACCTGTAACGCCTGTATTATCTATTAAAAGATTACTTACATTTATTTCTGTTCTTGTACCTGCTTTAGAAATTTCTCTTGGCAGTTTTATTTTTAATGATTGAAGTGCGAAGCCCGTCCACATTTGTGGTGTGATCATATTTGGATTTTGATACCCTGAAGGAAAGATCATTGTATTAGAGTTACTCAATTCGCTCATATCTACAATTGCACTTGTAACTTTAAACGACCAATCATTTAAACCATTTATTTTAAAAGGCGTAATGCTAACACCCGCAATAAAATTATGAATGTCTTCAGTATACAATTGAAAAGATGCGGTAACAACTGAATCCTGTGTTTGAGATGGGTCTGGAAGTAGTTTTCCTTTTTTGAAAATGAAATTGCCAACTAAGTTAATTGCTTTAAATCCATTACAATCCCATTCAACCCAATTTTGTCCGTTGCCTAATAATTTTAGACTTACAGTAGAATTTATAGAGATCAAATGATCACTTGCTAAATATAATTTTGCCTGCTCACCACCAACAACACCTTTTGGATTAAATTTAATATTGCTACCGCGGAAAGCCAGCTTCTTAGTTGTGCCTGGCATATCAATTGCGGCGTAGGCGCTGAAGTAGGCGCCTAAGGGCAAAAACTTCATGGAGTCGATCGCAATGGTATATCTTGTTGCGCCAATTTGTTTTATGATACCAAAAGGTAAACTAACATTCGAATCAGGTGTTAAGATATCAATAAAATTATTTTTACTTTCTACAGTATTTACAATTGAAATGATGCGGTTTATTTCGGGGTTAGTACTTTGCTCTTCTGATGCAGAGCCTTGATTGCTTAAACCTCCCAATGGCGAAGCTCCTTCTTCGATCACTTGCGAGTTAGCAAATAAACGAATAAGCAAAAACAGTAAAACTAAAATTCCACTTTTGATTTTCATGCTCGGGGTATCAAATATAATAGCTTTTTTAAAAATACCAAATAAGAAATCGATTTATTTTCATCACAAGAAGAACCAAGAAAAACAAAAGATCCCGGCTAAATTAATAACCAGGATCCTTTGAAAAGAATTTGTTTAAGAGCTACTCCACCACAACTTTTTTAGTAATAGCTGTATTATAATTTCCTTTTATTTTTAAAAGATAAAGGCCTTTGCTTAAAGATTGTGTGCTAAAGCTAAAGGTGTTTTGCGTTACCTTAACCCAATCGCGCAACAGCGTTGTAATTAATTTGCCCTGTTGGTCGTACAATTCAAAACTTAAATATTCGGGTTGCGCTAAACTAAGCTCTATACTAAAAATATCTTTTGCAGGATTTGGAAAAACGTTTGCTGTAACCGATGTTGTTTTTTCTTCTTGTTTAATGCCTGTAACAATAAATGGACTTAAGCCCAACTCGGTTACCCATGCCCTGTGCGCAAAAGGGTAAGAGCCGCTATAGTAATACATATTGTAACCACTCATCCAAACTTTGCCCGGATCGTTATACCTTCTTTGAGAGCCTGAATAATCGCCCCACCTTTCTTGTGTGGCAGATAAAAGGTTAACATAGGTTGTTCCATTTTGTATACGTAACACCGGCGAGAAATCGCCCAAGGCATCGGCCCTTATGGCCGAGGTGCCGCCAAACACTTTATTAGAGCTGTGGTTAAATGTAAAAATAGAAGTATTATCTGTTGCCGAATTACCCGCATACGAAATGTTAGGGTAAGCAAAATCCATGGTATCGTTAAAAATAACATAACCTGTTACGGTTGGACTAACGGCTGCGGGGTTGTTTATTACACCATAATAAATAGTTGGTCGGTTGTTAACCGGATGATTGGTATTGTGCACATATTGGATCTTTCCATTCTCTAAAAAAGCGCCAAGATTACGGCAATCATTCGTGGCAAGCGTTTGCACGGTGTTTGTTTGCCTGCCATCTACCGGCAAATAATAAGGTTGATTTGAAATTAATGCTTTGGTAGTTACTGTACCTGTTGGCGCGCCAATGGTATCGGTAACATTCACTAAAAAAACCGTATCGTTTTGCGATGCTAAATTACGGTTAGAAATAAAATACATGTTTGGCGAATACAATTGACTTCCACCTTTTACTGGACATAAATTACGAATTGGTTTATTATTAAATTTAATGTTGGAGTGTAACACGGAGCCTAACGGTAAGCCGGCATAACCGCTGTCTTTTTTCATTTGCCAGATCAATGTTTCGTTAAAACCTGTTTGCCAAGGTTGATTGTTGTATAAAAGGTTTACAGTTAAAAATAATTCTTTATCCGTCATGCTTATCATTGGATAATCTGACCACAAGTTGTTATTTAAAGGATTGCCGGGTAGGGCATATAAATTCCATGCTCCCGAAGGATCGTTAGTTTGCGAAAAGCCAACAATTATTTTACTGGTGGTATCTACAAAGCCAACCAAACATACCAAAACAAAACGGTCTTTTAACGGATCATACATTACTTTCGGATCGAACTCCTGGTGCAAACTATTAATAGGTGTAGTAAATACCGCTAACGATTTAATGGGCGAGTTAACATTTGTAACGGTATTTCTTACAAAAATATTTGTGTTGATGACAGAAACTAACATGCCGCTGTTGGAGATAGCCATGTCGTTATCATTAGGCGTGCTTAAACCCCAGGGGTTAGCAACAAAAGTTTGTCCGATTGAAAGTGTTGGCAAGATAGCGGCCGCAGCTGTATTGGCCTGACCCATCTTATAATTTGCTGGATAATTATAAATCTCCATTTTCTCGGATCTTTGTTTTGGCATCTCACGCAGCATTAATTTAGGACTATAGTCTGGTTGCGCGCTGCTATAATTAACTACTGCCTGCCTTTGAAAAGTGAAGGAAGTTTTTTTGGTTGCAGTTTCCTGCGCTATGCCGGAAACTAAAAAGGATACAATAAATAAACTGCTGTATAAAAATTTCATGCTAAAGGTTTTAGTTACCTAAATGTACAAAAAAATCATATAGAAGCAAGTTTTTAACCGCTTTTAGTATTTGAAATACTAGTATCTTTATCAAAAATTTAAAAGATGGCAACACTCAGCAGTTATAGCGAAAAAGGCGTTAAATTAACTATCTATATAACTACTGTTGCTGTTTGCGCACTGGTTGTTGTGTTGAATCAAAAATGGATCCCGCATCCGGATACTTTTCCAAACCTTATATACAAACTGCCAATGGTAAACGCTTTTTTAAACGGCAGCTGCACCATTTTACTTTTATTTTCTTTATGGGCCATTAAAAAAAGAAATATACAACTGCATAAAAAATTAAATATTACCGCTTTTATTTTTAGTTCTGTTTTTTTATTGTGTTATGTAACGGCACATTATTTTATTCCTGATACAAAATATGGCGATGTTGACCATGATGGAATTATGAGCGCAGCAGAGAGCGCAGCAGTTAGCGGCATAAAACCTTTTTATATTATTATTTTATTAACCCATATTTTTTTAGCTGTTGCTGTTTTACCAATGATCTTATTATCGTTTTATTATGGCCTCACCGATCAACGCGAGAAGCATAAAAAGCTAACGCGTTTTAGTTACCCTGTTTGGTTATACGTAACCGTAAGCGGGGTAGTAGTGTATTTAATGATAGCGCCTTATTATAATTATTAAGCTTGATCTTTAGCCACGAAGACATTAAGTCACTAAGTTTCACGAAGACATTTCTTTGTGTTTCTTTTTGTCTTTTTGCCTTTGTGGCAATTTTTTCTTCTTGTAATTCTTCTTCCGATAAAGAAGAAACTACGATAACAGAAAAAGAAATTACCTGGAGCAAACACATTGCACCGATCGTATATAAAAATTGTTCTCCCTGTCACCGCGCTGGCGAAAGCGGTCCTTTTACTTTATTAAGTTATGCTGATGCAATAAAAAAAGCAAAGCTTATAAAATTTGTTACGCAAACAAAATACATGCCGCCATGGCCGGCTGATCCTAATTACTCGCACTTTATTGGCGAACGCGTTCTAACCAAAACAGAAATAGAATTATTAAAAGTTTGGGTAGACACAAAATGTTTGCGTGGCGATAGTTTAGCAGAACCAAAAGCGCCAACCTTTTATACCGGTTCTTATTTTGGCAAACCTGATCTTATAATTAAAGCGCAAAAAGCTTATGCTGTAAAAGGGAATGGAACCGATGCTTTTTTAATTATGAAGTATCCTTACGAAATAGAAAAAGATACATTGATAGATTTTGTAGAGTTTGTTCCAAACCAGCGTAAATTAATTCATCATGTAAATGGACATTTAATTAGTTACGATAGCAAACGCCCTTTTAATTATTTAAGTGGCGAATCTATTCACGAAGATACCAGGGCGCAATTAATAGATGTATATACAAAAATGCATTTGCCATATACTGATAATTTGCAACCTCAATTTCCAACACTCACACCAAATGTGGTGTATTATTTGCCGGGATATATTCCGCCTTCATACCCAAAACAAATTGGTGGTTATAAGTTTAAAAAGAACGGCGCGTTTTTATTAAACAACATTCATTACGGACCAAGCAATAAAGATCTGTTAGACAGTAGTTATATAAATGTGTTTTACAGGAAGACCGCTATTGAACGTCCTGTTACAGAAACACAACTCGGTACTTTTGGTATCTCTAAAATTGAACCTGAATTTATTATTCCACCAAATGAGGTAAAAACATTTCAAACACAAACAACTTTGTCGCAGCCAATTTCTATGCTTTCTATTAATCCACACATGCATTTAATTGGCAAGACATTTTGGGCTTTTGCATTAAAACCAAATGGAGATACAATACCTTTAATTAAAATAAATAAATGGGATTTTAGGTGGCAATATTATTACACTTTTAGAAATCCTGTAAAATTAGAAAGAGGATGTACCATTTTTGTATTTGGTACTTTTGATAATACTAAGAATAATCCCAACAACCCTTTTTCTCCGCCACAAAGTATTACGCAAGGGAATGGTGTTGAAAGTATGAAAACCACCGAAGAAATGTTTCAGTTTATTTATACTTATGTGCCGTATAAAGCCGGTGATGAGGCTATAGACCTGGACCCCCGAGCAAATTAAAAATTTGTTGCACCTTTAAATTGAATTATTTACCTTAGTTGTTTAGTTAAAACTCTTTTTTACCTAAAAATCTAAAAGCATTTAAATTTATATCGAACATGAAAAAAATTATCCTTCACGCAGTATTGTTTTTTGTAGCCTTAACGATTAATGCGCAAGTTCCCGGCGATACTATTGTTATAAAAGCATTTAAGTACGGAAGCACAACACGCGATACCGTAATTAATTTCCCAAACACTAGTCTTACTTACGAAAAAATAATTTTAAAATATAATATGCGTTGCAAGAATGCATTGATCTCTACACAATCTGCTCCAAACCAGGGTTGTGGTGAGTGGGATTATTCGTGCAATACATATATAGTAGACTCTTCAAAAACCGAGACCGATCTTAATCTTCAACCTAGTCACGTAATTTCAAATTTTACAGGCACAGTTTTTCCTTATGTATCGCAACCTGTTTATGATTATTATAATTACAACCAAAGCAATGTTGTTTTAAATAATATTGTTTCCGAAACACAACATACAATTGGTGTTGGTTCAACTTCTGTTCCTAATTTATTGAAGTCAGATGAAAGATCGGGCAAGTCGCAGATCTTATATACAGCTGCTGAATTAACTACTGCAGGTTTTGTTGCGGGTAATATTGATGGAATTTTATTAAATGTTGCCAATACAGGTGGCGGCGTTAACTTTTTTAAAGTAGGTATACAACACAGCGGCGCTACAACTTTAAATTCTAATACAGTTACATTAACAGGTTTTACAAATGTGTTCAATCAAAATTTTTCTTTTATTAATGGAAGCAATCGCCTTCAATTTCACACACCATTTGTATGGAACGGCACAAGCAATGTGTTGATCGAATTTTCTTTTACCAACACAAATCCAAGCAGTCCTATAGTATTTAACGGTGCAAGCTCACCATCGGTAATGGCTTTGTATGCAAAAAATAATTATGCATTAGATCTTTCGGCATTAGGACATTCGTATTTAAATACATCCATGCTTTCAACCATCAACAATCAAATAACGGTTGCGTTTTGGGCTTATGGTAATTCTGCCCAATTACCAACCAACACTTCTTTATTAGAAGGCTATTCTGCAAATACAAATCAACGTAATTTAAATCTGCATTTACCATGGAGCGATAACAGTATGTATTTTGATTGTGGTTACAGCGCCGGTGGTTACGACAGAATAAATAAAGTTGCTACCGTTGCAGAGCAGGGTGGACAGTGGAACCATTGGGCCTTTACTAAAAATGCAACAACCGGTAGCATGAAAATTTATTTGAACGGTTTACTGTGGAGCTCCGGTACCGGAAAAACAAAACCAATTTCTATTTTAACGTTGATCCTTGGTAAAGATGCTTTGCTTGCAAACAATCTTAATTACAAAGGCAAGATCAACGAATTTTCTATCTGGGATAAAGAATTATCATTGGTTGATATTCAATCATGGATGAACAAACCAATTGATGCAACGCATCCATTTTATACAAACTTAGTTGCTTATTATAAAATGAATGAAGGAATAGGATTAAACATTACAGATACAAAGAACAGTTTAGTTTCTACAGGCGTTAATTTACAATGGACCTACGACCGTGGAAACAATTTAAAACGTTCTTTCTCTGAAACCACAATAAGACCAAACATTGTTTTCTTAAATGGAACTTACGCATTAACTACAACAACAGTTATTACAAAAGATTCAGTTGCGAGAAATCCAAATGTAGTTCAGCAATTCTCTATTACATCAAACGCGACATTAACACCCATGACACATGACGCAGTTGTTCTATCATCTACATCTAATTTATATGCAACAACACCAAGCAATGTATACAATGGTGATCTTAACACGTTGACAGGTACACTTGCTATTACACCAACAGGTACAATAAACATTACTAATCTTAATTACTACAGGCGTTATCCTTTTTATAACGAGATCATGTCGTTTGTAACGCCTTATGGTAAAGGACTTGATCTTGGTGCTGCCGGCAAAACCTGGTATTATGATGTGACAGATTTTACACCATTATTGAACGGGCCAAAAAGATTAATGATGACCATGGGCGGCGAGAATCAGGAACAGATGGATATTGATTTTATGTTTATTGTTGGAACCCCGCCAAGAAATGTATTGGAATTTAAACAATTATGGCAAGGCGGTGCCCGTTATGGCGGCGTGCCAATTCAAAGCATCACAAATAATGCACGCTTTGAACCCCAAAATGTTTTAATGCATGCAAGCGGACAAAACTTTAAAGTTCGTTCTACAATTACTGGTCATGGCGCGCAAGGAGAGTTTCAACAAAATGGCGGACAAGTCAATCACTTATTCAATATAAATGGAGGTCCGTATGAACTTAGTTGGATAATTTCTCAAGAGTGCTCACATAATCCAATTTTCCCACAAGGTGGCACCTGGGTTTACGACAGACAAGGCTGGTGCCCGGGCGAAACTTCATTAACAAAAGAGTATAATATTACCGCTTCTGTTACACCCGGTTCAACGGTAACTTTAGATTATCATACTTCTAATCCGCCTTCTTCAACGGGCGATTACCGTTATATTGTTGCCAACCAATTAGTAACTTACGGAGGAGCAAACCACAGTATAGATGCAGCTATTGTAGATGTTTTAGCGCCAAGCAATAAAGTTTTGTATTCAAGAAATAATCCTATTTGTTCAAATCCTGTTATTCTTGTACGAAATACGGGATCAACAATTCTAACAAGTCTTGAAATAGAATACTGGGTAAATAATTCAAACGCAAAACAAACGTATAACTGGACGGGAAGTCTTGCCTTTATGGATACTACAAGGATCTCGTTACCTGTAAATACTTTATGGCAATCGGGCATTACACCAACAAATAATAAATTTAATGTTGAATTAAAAAAGGCAAATTCTGTTGTGGATGATTATTCGTTCAACAATATTTATAGTTCTCCTTTTGTTGTACCGGGAGTTGTGCCGGACCATTTTTCAATAGAATTTAAAACCAATAATAATCCATTCAGCAATACTTATAAAATTATTGATGCAGCCGGAAACATTGTTGGCCAAAGTAATTTTACAGATCCAAATACTGTTTACGAAGATTATTATATTTTAGATGGCTGTTACACTTTAATTGTTGATGATACCGGCGGCGATGGTTTATCATGGTGGGCTAACACTGCCCAAGGTTCAGGTTATGTAAGGTTAAAAGACAATTTTGCTGCGGTATTCAAAACATTTCAGCCCGATTTTGGTAGCAGGTTTGAGTACAGCTTTACAACTAACGGACCTTTATCTGTAAGAGAAAATCAGTTAAGTGCTTTCCTTAATTTATATCCAAACCCTGCGCAAAATAAATTTATACTCGAAGGATCAGAATTAGAGGGTGCGCAAGTACAAATAGCAAATCTATTAGGACAAGTTGTAACAATTCCATTCACTAAGAAAAATGACATGATGGAATTTAATACATCTTCTATAACAAGAGGAATTTATTTCGTAACTATTACCAAGAACGGAGATACCGTTACTAAAAAAGTAGTTATCAATTAATCAGTATAGATTATTTTTTTAGTTTGAATGGCATTATTGTCTTGATGTAAACGAAGGATAAACAAACCTTTGTTTACATTGAGAGCGGCCAGGTCTAAAATAAATTCTGTTTCAAAATCAATTTCTTTGCTTAAAATTAATTTGCCCTGCGCATCAAATAATTCAAATGCTTTTATTTTTGCAGTATTTAAAAATAATTTTCTGGTAGTTGGATTAGGATAAAGTAAGAACTCATCAACTTCTTCATATGAATTTAACCCCGTTACAACTGTTTGAGGCGTACAAGATTTAACGGCCTTAAATCCAAATGTAACTGTGGCACCATCGCTTTTAAAACGTAAGGTTAAATTTTGTCCACTTGAGGTAACGGTTCCGGGACTGTTGGTTCCGGTGTAAGAACCAATTAAGGGTGATGCAACACTAGGGCCATTATATAGGAACAAAGAATCGTATCCCTGTTCGGTTCCAAAACTTTTAAACTGCAATTTTACAACACTTCCGGTTGGCGCTGCTAACGAATAAGTATAACTTTCGCTATCATAATAATTTCGCATAGGGCCACCCATATCAAAAATACTATCGTTACAAACTAACGGTGCGCAATCGGTAAATTTATTTTGTAATAAGGTCCAATAGCTTGTCATGCCTGCATCGTAGCCTAAAGCCCAAATAGCAATGCCGCCAAGTCCGCGTTGGTTTACCAGATCGTACCTTCTGCCTAAACTATAAACATCATCAATAAAACATTGGCGCCAGGCGCTTGAGTTTAAATAAGTGTAATAAGGCGTATAACTTGTGCCATCCCAACTTTTATTGGCCGCGCTATATGGCGTAGGGTTATTATTTATATAACTTAAAGTACGCGATGAAGAAAAGTTACCCGTTGTGCTTGAGGGTAAAGTATTTGCAGTTACTTCCCATTCCTGGCCATAATAAGGTAAACCCAATAATAATTTTGATGCTGTTGCTCCTGCTTTTAAATAATAGGTAACTGTTTTTGAAAGCGTATAATTATAACCTGTCTGAAAATTATATAAAGGATCGGATGGACCCGCTTGTCCACTTCCGGAATAATAATAAGCGTAACCCATAATTGTAAAATCATCTACAATACTATTTAATGCGGGCATATTAAATGCCGTGCTCCAATCTACTGCATACAAACAAACGGATAGCTTATAATTTGGATTTGCCGCATTTAACGCATTATTTAAATTGGTCATAAATGTGATGAACGGAACATTGTCTGAAGAGCCCATGCCTTCAAAATCAATATTCACACCGTCGCCACCTCTTGCATTTAAAAGGGACACCATATTATTTATAAATGTTGTTTGCGCAGTACTGCTTGCCCAAAAAGTAGAATGGCCACTAAACATGGTAGCGCAAATATGTATTTTCTTTCCGTTATTTTTTGCAACAGTAACTACACTCGCTGTTGTCCATGCAAAAGAGGCATTTGTATTATTACCGGTTGATGGTGAAGCATCATAACTAAAATAACAAAGGTCGCTTAATAAATTCCATTGATACGCAGTGTATGCTGTGCCGACCCAATACGGGTGCCAGCCATAAACTTTTTTATTTAAAGTACAGGTTGGAGAAAGAGCCGCTTCAAGTCCTTTGTTTGCGGGAGCTATACCATTTTCTGCAATTTGTAAACTATCAAATTGAGCATCGGTTTTTAAATTAAGCGATCCGTAGTATTCGCTCTGTTCCTGCATAATAGACTTAAAGCCGGCATCTTGCGAGAAAGCATTTCCGCAAAAAATCAACAAACATGATAGAATAAAGTGTTTCATTTACCTCGAAAGTAGTGCCAAATTGTTATAATACCAATAAAAGGAGCCATAAAAGGTGACTTTTTTGTATATTTGCGGCTAAATTAATTTAGAGGTAGATCAGGATTTTAAAATGAAAAACATTCGGAACTTTTGTATTATTGCACATATCGATCACGGAAAAAGTACGTTAGCTGACCGTTTATTGGAATTTACCGGAACGGTTAACAAACGTGACATGCAGGCGCAGGTATTGGACGATATGGATCTTGAGAAAGAGCGCGGCATTACCATTAAAAGTCATGCCATTCAAATGGACTATGAATACAAAGGCGAAAAATTTGTTTTAAATTTAATTGATACTCCAGGCCACGTAGATTTTAGCTACGAGGTGTCACGCTCTATTGCTGCCTGCGAAGGCGCATTACTTATTGTTGATGCAGCTCAAGGCATACAAGCACAAACCATTTCCAATTTATATTTAGCACTAGAACACGATCTTACTATCATTCCTATTTTAAATAAAATGGATCTGCCAAGTGCAGAACCGGAAATGGTAAAAGATCAAATTGTTGACCTGATTGGTTGCGACAGAGATGAGATCATTCCGGCGAGTGGAAAAACAGGAATGGGTATTGAAGAAATTTTAGCTGCAATTATTGATCGTATTAAAGCCCCGGTTGGCGACCCTGCTGCACCTTTGCAAGCATTGATATTTGATAGTGTATTTAATTCATTCAGAGGAATTATTGCTTATTTTAAAATTGTAAATGGTACTATTAAAAAAGGCGAAAAAGTAAAATTTGTAAACACAGGCGCGTTCTATAATGCAGATGAAGTTGGCGTTTTAAGATTAAAGCCTGAGCCACGTGCTGAATTAAGTACCGGCGATGTAGGTTATATTATTTCCGGAATTAAAAGTGCAAAAGAAGTAAAAGTAGGAGATACCATTACACATTTTGATCGTCCTTGCGAAGAAGGCATTCATGGTTTTGAAGAAGTAAAACCAATGGTGTTTGCCGGAATTTATCCTGTAGATACCGAAGATTTTGAAGAGCTGCGTTACAGTATGGAAAAACTGCAACTGAACGATGCCTCGTTAACCTGGGAGCCAGAATCATCTTTAGCTTTAGGCTTTGGTTTCCGTTGTGGCTTTTTAGGAATGTTGCACATGGAAATTGTGCAGGAACGTTTAGAGCGTGAGTTTAACATGACTGTTATTACAACTGTTCCTAACGTATCGTACATTGCCTACCAAACCAATGGCGAAGTTGTAACAGTAAATAACCCGAGTGACCTGCCTGATCCGGGCCGTATTGACAGAATTGAAGAACCTTACATAAAAGCAAATATTATTACCAAATCAGATTTTATTGGTCCTGTAATGAGTTTGTGTATTGAAAAACGTGGACAGATAGTAACACAAAATTATTTAACGGCAGACCGCGTTGAGTTAGTTTTTGAAATGCCATTAGGCGAAGTTGTATTTGATTTCTTTGATCGTTTAAAATCTATTTCAAAAGGTTACGCTTCTTTTGATTATCATCCAATAGGCATGCGCGATTCTGATCTTGTAAAATTAGATATACTTTTAAAGGGCGAACCGGTGGATGCATTATCTTGCCTTATTCACAGAAACAATGCGTATTTATTTGGTAAAAAGATCTGCGAAAAATTAAAAGAATTAATTCCAAAACAGCAATTCGAAATTCCTATACAAGCTGCTATTGGTGCAAAAATTATTTCACGCGAAACTATCAGTGCTATGCGTAAAGATGTTACTGCAAAATGTTATGGCGGCGATATTAGCCGTAAACGTAAATTATTGGAAAAACAGAAAGCTGGTAAAAAACGCATGAAGCAGGTTGGGAATGTTGAAATTCCGCAAAGCGCATTTATGGCAGTGTTGAAGCTGAATGATTAAAGTTAAAAACAGCTTATTTGAATTCGTTTAGAAGATGAAGAAACTTATTGTTTTATTATTTTTTAGCTTTATTTTAAACGCCCAGTTTTTATGGCAGGTGTATCCAGATAGAATTGTTAAATGGAATTATCTTGATGGCGATAAGTTTAATAAAGAAAAGGTCAATCCCGAAAAGTTAAAAGTTGGCGACAAAATAAAAGTCGCGGTTAAAAATAGTGCAGGACAAATAATCAAAGAGTTAGAAATTTTAACTAATAGCGAAGTTCCGGTTTTGTTTATTGAGAATAAACAGCTTACCATTAGTGCCAATTTAAAGGGTCAGATTTTTGAAGAAAAAATCCTAGTGTAGTGAATGTAAGTAAACATATTATTTATTTAATCATTATTTTATTGATTGGCTTAGCATTGCGTATAAGCATATCGCGTGATGATTTTTTACATAAGTGGGATGAACGCTATCACGCTTTGGTTTCTAAAAACTTAATGTCACATCCTCTTAAGCCAACCCTCTATGAAACCCCATTACTTAAGTATGATTATAAAATATGGTATGGTAACCATATCTGGCTTCACAAACAACCTTTACCTTTGTGGTTAATAGCGATTAGCTATAAACTTTTTGGTTTAAGCGAATTTGTTACTAGGCTGCCATCGCTTATATTTTCGTTTCTCGCTATAATAGTAACCTATTTATTAGGCAAAACTATTTTTAATAAAAAAATCGGTTTAATGGCAGCATTTTTCTTTGCAGTAAACGGTTTAATAATTGAAATAGGGGCTGGTAGAATAGCTACTGATCATTACGATACACTATTTCTTGTTTTTATTGAGATCGCTGTGCTATTTGCATATTACAACGCTCAAAATAGAAAATACAGTTATTCAGTTTTAAGTGGCGTATTTATGGGCTTCGCCATTTTAACCAAATGGCTCCCTTGTTTAATAGTGTTGCCAATTCATTTCTTTTTTCTTTTAAATTCAAAAACAGAAGCAAAAATAACGATCAAACAAATTACCACCTCTTTAATTACCTGTTTATTAATTGCCTTACCATGGCAAATTTTTATTCTAAACAATTATCCTTTGGAAGCAAGATGGGAATATTATCATCACTGGCTTCATGTGTCAAACGAATTAGATGGTCAAAATGGGGGGTACTTTTATTACTTAGATAAGATTCGCATTAATTATTCTGAAATAGTTTATCTCCCAGTTATTTATTGTGGATACATTTTTTACAAACAGAAATCAAAAAACTATAATTTATTTGCCCTATTGTTTTGGATAATTATCCCAATTATATTTTTCTCATTTGTCAAAACAAAAATGCAGGGATATATATTATTTATTTGTCCAGCACTATTTATTATAACGTCATGGTTTTTTTTCGAAATAAAGGATAAATTTATAAATAAAAACATCAGTAAAATTGCAATCACTTTTGTGTGGATTTTATTGTTTTCAATAATAATTCTTCCTGTTAGATATTGTTTTGAGCGCACAGGCTTTGGATTTAAAAAGGTAGAGGCAAATAAATATAATTACGAATACAAAAGCCTTAAACACATGTTACCAAAAAAGTCAATTGTTTTAAACGTAAAAGAACCAATTGAATTCATGTTTTATAACGATTGCGTTGCCTATTCCAAAAATAAATTAGAAGAAAGTGAGTTAGCGAAAATTAATTCTGAAGGATACTTACTTTTTTATTATAACGAAATTTCGGGTACTGTTCAAAGAGGTAATTGATTAAGGGTTAACTTTAATTACTTTAGCAGTCTTTGAACAATCACTAAAATTTGCTGTAATAAAATAAATTCCAGCTTGCAATTGCGATAAGTCTAATTCGTTTAAATAAATACCATTATAAATGATTTCGCCTAAGGCATTTGAAACCTTTAGGGATGATGGAACATTAGATACTTTAATGGTTACTTTACTTTGGGTAGGATTTGGTAAGACTGATATATATTCTCCATCACCTGATTTTTCCCATATTCTTACATAATCTATATCAAAAGAACTTGGTAGCGGCGTATCTGCATCTAAAGGAACAGATCCACCAGGGCCATTTTCTGAAATTAAAGCTAGGTTAATTATTACGTTCATTCGTTCAATAGGAAAAGATTTTAAATGAAAGTAATTTCCAGCACTTATATTATCGCCACAGCTTACAGGTTGCCCGGATAAAGTTTCAACCCTGTATATTATTCTTACAGGATCACCATCAATAAGAATGCTGATTTTATCAAATTCGAAAAGGCAAGTAAATGTATGCCATTCTGTAAGATCATATCCTCCATAATATTTATTGCAACCTGACGCCTTACCGATTCCTTCATAATCATGGCCGATACTTGTAACAAAGGTTTTTACACCTGCATAACTATCAAAAACATCTATTTCATTCCATCGCTTACCGCCAAACATCCAAAATGCCGGCCAAAAACCTTTACCAGAAGGCATCCTGCATCTAATCTCATATTTTCCGTGGAAAAACTTTTTTTTGGTCCAGAGATTTGATGATGTATAATTATATATCCTTAGGTTTGGCAAACCATCTGCTTGAATCGCATTGCTATCCTGCCAGTTGACGAGTTTCCTTAAAACAGTTTCTTTTTTAGCAATAATATGGCACACGCCATCGGATAGTGAAACGTTATCTAAAGAATTATACTCTATGTTTTGTCCACCCTGTATAGCACCTTGCCCATATCCCTGTATTTCCCATTTGGAAGTATCAAGTACCAGATCATTAAAGTTGTCTTCAAAAACTATCTCATACGAATTGTTGTTGCATTTTGGAAAACTATATAAGCTCGCTATTTCTTTTTGGCAATTACAAGCACCAATCGATGCAAGATAGGCATCGAGCAAAAAACCAATGCCACCACCACGCACGCAGTTGCCAGAGGTTAACTGCGCTGACAAATATAATTGGCATGAGAGAAAAAACAGCAAAAGAACTTTAATTAAATAATTTGCTTTCAAAATAGATATTTAAATAAAAACTAATATAACGAATTTAATAAAAACTTAGTGTTTTATAGATTGCCTTTTCCAAACAAATAGTTGTTCACAAAAGCTGTAACTAAAAAGCTTCGCGGGCATTATAGTCGGTAAATTCACATAATGAGATTTTCAGCCTTTATTTTCCTTTTTGTTTACAGTTTTACCATCTCTTCTCAACTTAAAAAAGAGTATTACGATGCTAAAGAAAGTCAGTTAAAATCTGAGACCGATTATTACAAAGGCGTTCCCTATGGCGCATACACAGAGTATTACCCAAGTGGTAATGTACTATCAAAAGGCTATTATTATTCAGGTAAACTCAGTCATTTTTTAGGAAAAGAAGATAGCATCTGGACTTTTTATTACGAGAACGGAACCAAAAAAGCAGTTGAACATTATGACAATGGCAAGAAGAATGGCACCAACGTTTATTATTTTAAATCCGGCAAGATCTCGCAGTTAACAAAATTTATAGATAACATCGCTGACAGTGTTTGGACCTCATTTCATGAGAATGGCAAGGTAAAAAGTCGTGAGCCATTTGAAAAAGGAAAAAAGGAAGGCGAGTGGACCTACTATTTTGATAATGGTCAGCTGGAAAGCAAAGGTAATTTTGAAAAAGATAAACGCCAGGGCAAAGTTGAAACCTATACTAAAACCGGCAAACTACTTGCCATTCAATATTATTGCGCCGGAAAACCCTGCAATATATGGGAAGAATACTATGATAATGGCCAAAAAAAGTTTGTAAAAGAATATAAGGATAGTGTACTTTACCTTACTGATCTTTGGGACACTAAAGGTAAACAGTTGGTAACCAACGGTAACGGAAGCATTACGGCTAACTACGACAATGGCGTTGTTAAGGCCATGGGTTTTTATAAAGGCGGATTGCAGGATGGTGTTTGGCGCTTCTTTCACGCAAATGGCGAGTTAGATTACGAGGCAACTTATGAAGGAGGAGCCTTGAATGGTTACTACTCATCATATTTTCAAAATCATAAAATAAAAAGCGAAGGAAGTTTCATTACTAACAAGAAAAACGGTCTTTGGAAATTTTATACAAGTGATGGACAGCTTGAAATGGCGGGCACTTTGAAGGATGACCTAAGAGAAGATAAATGGACCTATTATTACTCTAACGGAAAAGTTGAAAGCGAAGGTTATTACTTAAACGATAAACAAACAGCTACATGGAACTATTTTTACCGCACAGGCGAAAAATGGCGTCAGGGCAATTACGATACCGGCTTAAAAACAGGAGTTTGGACCACCTGGTTCGAAAATGGCAAAAAATTGCAGGAAGGTCCTTACGTTTTAGGAAAAGAAAATGGTTTATGGACAAGTTGGTGGGATAATGGTACAAAAAAAGACGAAGGTACCTTTAAAGACGCGCAGTTAGTGGACGATTGGCAGGGTTGGTATACAAATGGCAAACCCAACTATGCAGGAAGTTATAATAGTAAAGGCAAAAAAACAGGAAAATGGGATTATTTTTACGAAAATGGCCAACCGCGTGAAACCTGTTCGTATGTAAACGGTATAAAACATGGAAACTATATCCAGTGGTTTGAGAGAGGAAGCTTTGTTGATACAAAAGGAAAGTATCGTAAAGGACATCAACAGGGCTCATGGACTTATTTTTACGAGACCGGAGGCATTAATCGCATTCAGCATTTTAAAAATGGAAAGCTAAGCGGCAAAAGCGTTTCGTATTATACAAACGCCAAACTACAAAGCGAGTGTAATTATAAAATTGTGAATGATAGAAGAAAAGGTAAAGTACAAAGCGTTGCTCACGGTTTATGGGTATTCTATGATAAAAGCGGTAAAGAAATCAATAGAATCACCTACGAAAATGGCGTAAAAAAGTAATTGGAAGTTTTTTTGTTATATTTGCGAAGTACAAATTATGATCAAATTTAGTTTTAAAATAATTTTAATAGCTTTTACGCTTTTGTTCACCCTTACTTATTGTAAAAATGGGGAAAAACAGGATGAAAATCTTGTGATTGATGATAACACAAAAATAGCCGTTCAGGAAACAAAATTAAATGCACAAAATGTATTTAACTCAATGCCTGATAGAAAATTAATTTTAAAATTAATTGAAGATAATAAAATTGATTACAATCCTGATTTTTTAAATGATCCAAACTCAGTTTCAAAATACACTATCGAATTTTATAAAGCCGCCAACCTTGGTATCTATGGTTCTGACCTAAGTATTGCCAACTCCTTTGATCAAACTCAGGAAAGTATGGTTTTCTTAAAATGCGTTAACTCCTTAGCGGCAAACATTGGTGTTAATAATGCTTTTGACCAGGCCATGTTTGACCGGATGGAAGCTAACAGGGAGAATAAAGATTCTACTTTGGAAATTATTACTGCCGCATTTAAAAAAGCAGATGAGATCTTAAAAGTAAATAATCGTCCCGCTACATCTGCTGTGATCCTTACTGGATCATGGGTTGAGGGAATGTATGTTTCATGCCAGATAGCAGAAACTGCTAACGGCGAAAAAATAATCAAAACAATAATCGATCAAAACGAGTCGCTTAAGAATATCATTATAATGTTGGAAGCTTCTAACCTTCCGGATGGTACAAAATTTATTATTGCCGATCTTAAATCTATCAGGGATGCCTTTGAAGTGGCAGAAGCCAACACAGTTCAAAACCTTGAGACCATCAAAACCATCAAGGAAAAGATCACTGCTTTAAGAAATAAACTTATCGCAGGCGCTTAATTTGCTTTTAACTTTTTTTCCCAAAATCAGGTACTTTATTCTCTTCAATTATTCTTAAATTAGTGTTCATTAATGAAAAGAATCTTCATAATATTTTTTGCGCTTTTTTTTGTTAGCCGTTCGTTCGCAGCTTACATTTTAATTCCGATGGATGATGGACAAAAAAATCATTTAAAAGCCTATGGCCTTGCTTATTGGGCTTTAAAAGGTGAGTTGGAGATACACTGGTTGCTAAATTATCGTGGCGGCAGTTTTATGATCCCTAATGCAAAACCTGTTTCTAACGAATGCGTAATAAGAGGAATTAGTTACGAAACTATTTCCGACGCGCAGGGAAATTCTATTCTTGCCGAAATTGCAAACCCCGAAGCAAATCAGGACGCAATTAAATTAGAGAAAGCGCCGCGCATTGCTGTGTATTCACCAAAAGGTAAACAACCCTGGGATGACGCCGTAACGCTGGTTTTAAAGTATGCCGAAATACCTTACGATATTGTTTATGACGAAGAGATCTTTCTCGAGAAATTAAAAGATTACGATTGGCTGCATTTGCACCACGAAGATTTTACAGGGCAATACGGTAAATTTTATTCGCAGTTTCAAAACGCAGCCTGGTATCAAAACGAAGTAAAAGAAAACGAAGCGCTTGCAAAAAAATTAGGTTTCGCAAAAGTGTCTTTAATGAAATTAAACTCCGCAAAAAAAATAAAAGATTTTGTTTTTAGCGGTGGCTTTTTGTTTGCCATGTGCAGCGCTACCGATAGTTACGATATTGCATTGGCTGCAGAAGGAGTTGATATTTGCGAGAGCATGTTCGATCACGATCCTGCCGATAAAAATGCACAATCAAAATTAGATTTTTCAAAAGGATATGCTTTTGAGAATTATAAATTAAAAGAGAATCCTTACGAGTACGAGTACTCAACTATTGATACATATTTAACACGTCGTAATTTTGGAATGACGCAAAAAACAGATCTCTTTACCTTGTTTGAGTTCTCTGCTAAATGGGATCCCGTGCCCACTATGCTTTGTCAAAACCACACAAACACAATACAAGGTTTTTGGGGACAAACAGTTGCCTTTGATAAAAAATACATCAAAAAAAATGTATTAATTATGGGTGAGGCAAAAGCATTTGGTGAAGCGCGTTATATACATGGCGATATTGGTAAAGGCACCTGGACCTTTTACGCGGGACACGACCCCGAAGATTATGAGCACAGGGTAGAAGAGCCACCAACAGATCTTTCGTTACATCCAAACTCACCCGGCTACAGGCTGATCCTGAATAATATTTTGTTTCCGGCAGCAAAAAAGAAGAAACAAAAAACGTAAATAAATTTAATAGAACCTGTCAGGTTTCAAAGAGTTTTTCGTAAAACCTGACAGGTTTAACTAGAAAAAACCCTAATTTTACGCCATCAATTTTATTTTAAAAATAATCATCTCGGCCTTGGCAGTATTTATAGTTGCCAATATTTTACCTCATGTAACAGTTGATGATTATTTGTCAGCCTTAATGGTAGCAGTTGTTTTGGCCTTCTTAAATACTATCGTAAAACCAATTCTAACTATACTTACAATACCAATAACGGTTTTTACTTTAGGACTTTTTTTACTGGCCATTAATGCTTTCATTATTATTTTTGCCGAAAAACTGGTAAGCGGTTTTCATGTAGATGGTTTTTGGTGGGCGTTATTATTCAGTTTAATTTTATCGCTTATTACAGGCATATTAAATGCTTTGTTTGGTGTAAATGATAAACCCAAACACGAAAGAGATTAGAAGATCTTCAATTCACAAAATAAAAAAAGGGGCCTTAAAGCCCCTTCTTCATTTTTATAAATAAAATATTATTGATCGAATTTGTTATAGTTTGCAGGTACTGCTAAACTTGCATCATCCGGCACTTTGCGGCCAATTTTTACAACTTCTAATTTAGTCAGTAATTTTCCATCGCTTAATTGTTTCTCTTCGCTTAACAAAGGCATAGAGCCATCGGGAAGATCTTTGATCTGGTTAAAGTAAATGCTTTGTTTGTCTTTCCTGTTCCACAGTTTAATAACAGGCACAAAAAATGTAAATTTGTTTTCAGCTACCCAATAAGTGATCACAGTATTCTCTTCAGAGTTTTGTACTGTATACTCTGTACATTTAATGCCTTGAATTGATTTTGTGCTTGTACCTTTTGTAACAGTACAAACTCCTTTTACAATTGGAGGGGTTTCGCTTTTGTGCTCTCCCCAAACTTTACGTTTTGGGTTAACGAACTTTATTTTATTTACAGTAAGGTCAAAAATAAAACTTCCTTCAATGGCATTTGATTTTTTGCCATACTGATCTAGTTTTATTAATTTATCCTTTACTAAATAAATATTAGTATTAGTGTCTTTTTGGTTATAGTATTTAAACTCAATACTTCCGTTAAAGTTTTGCGCTGTAATTTGCGTTAAACCAAAACACATAGTTAATGCAAGTAAGATCTTTTTCATTTTAAGGAATTATTAGATTACTAAATTATGTATTTTCGGGATATTTATTACAATGAAAAAGGAAAATTCTCATAATTTAGGAGTTGAAGGCGAAAAAATAGCCAAAAAACATCTTTTAGACAAGGGTTATGCGATTTTACAGCAAAACTGGCGCTTCAAAAAACTGGAAGTTGACATTATTGCCTCCTATAAGGATCTTATCGTTTTTGTAGAAGTTAAATCAAGAAGTACAAGCGATTTTGGAGAGCCCGAACTGTTTGTGACCAAAAAAAAGCAGGGTTTTTTGATTTCGGCAGCGCATGAGTATTTGGTGTCAAATGATATTGAGCTCGAGTGCCGGTTTGATATCGTTTCTGTTTTACAGAATAATAACAAGATCAGTGTAAAACATTTAGAGGGAGCCTTTTATCCATCAATAAAGTAGCGTATATTTGCTCTACTATGCGCAAAACAAACAACAGTAGGTCAGGAGCAAGCAGTAAAGGAAAATCTTTTAAAACAAAAGACGCTAATAAAGCGTTCAAAAAGCCCTTCGGCAAATCTTCATACAACGATAAGCCAAAAAGAGAAGGCGATTCTTTTTCAGATAAAGAAGAGAGGCCAAAAAAACGTTTTAACAGTTCAGAAGAAAGAACTTCTTATAAAAAAACAGAAGGCTCAGATAAAAAATACAGCGATAAGCCCAAAAGAAGTTTTGGAAATTCAGACGAACGCAAGCCATCTAAGAAAAGTTATGGTGGCGATAAAGATTTTGGATTTAGCGATAAACCAAAAAGAAGTTTCGAAAAGTCGGGCGACAAAAAACCATACAAAAAAGACTTTGGTGATAAACCAAAAAGAAGTTTTGATAATTCGGAAGAACGCAAACCATTTAAAAAAGACTCTAAGTTCGGCGATAAGCCCCGTAAAAGTTTTAGCGGCGGCGATGACAGAAAACCCTTTAAAAAAGACTTTGGAGATAAGAAAAAGGATTTCGGTTTTAAAAAACCAGAAAGAAAATTTGATTCACCAAAATTTGAAAAGGACGATAAAAAGCCTCGCAGAAAAAGCAGCAGAAGTTTTAACGAAGATTCAGATAAAACAAAGCGCGTAAAGTTTGATGAATTTGAAGATGGTAAAACATTTTCAAACGCATCAAAAGATGACGGAGATAAAAAGAAATTTAAAAAACCAGATCTGGTAAAGAAAACTGCAAGCGCAGATGGATTGACGCGTTTAAATAAATATCTTTCAAATGCTGGAATAGCTTCGCGAAGAGATGCCGATGTATTAATTCAAAGCGGCGTGGTAAAAGTAAACGGCGTGGTAATAGATCAGTTGGGATATAAGATAAAAGCCGGAGACGTTGTTACTTATGGCGATGCAGCTGTGAAAAGCGAACGCAAAGTGTATTTGTTATTAAATAAACCTAAAGATTACATTACAACAGTTGATGATCCACAAGAACGCAAAACGGTAATGGAACTAATAAAAGGCGCTTGCAGAGAGCGTTTATATCCTGTTGGACGTTTAGACAGGAACACAACAGGTTTATTATTATTTACTAATGACGGGGAGATAACAACAAAATTAACGCATCCAAAATATGGCGTTAAAAAAGTATATCATGTAAGTTTAAATAAAGGACTTAAAACGGAAGATTTTACGGCAATAAAAGAAGGTGTTGAATTAGAAGATGGTGTGGTAAAAGCTGATGACCTTGCCTTTGTTGGCGAAGGAAAAAAAGAGATAGGTATTGAGATCCACAGTGGGCGTAACCGTATTGTAAGGCGTTTATTTGAGCATTTGGGCTATGATGTTGTAAAGTTAGACAGGGTAGTGTTTGCAGGCTTAACTAAAAAGGACCTGCCCCGTGGCAAACACCGCTTTTTAACAGCAAAAGAAATTGGCTTTTTGCAAATGATAGGATAAAATTTTGTATTTTTAAAGGATAGAAAACCATTTTTTGATTTAAAAACTATGTGTGGAATTGTAGCATATATTGGTAAGCGCGAAGCTTATCCTATTTTAATAAAAGGATTACAACGTTTGGAATATCGTGGATACGATAGCGCCGGGGTTGCTATGATAAACAAAGCAGGAACCCTTAATGTATATAAACGTAAAGGGAAAGTAAGTGAATTACTTGCGTTTGTAAAAGACGAAGATACAACCGGTAACATTGGTATTGGTCACACACGCTGGGCTACGCATGGTGAGCCAAATGATGTGAACTCGCATCCACATTATTCTCAAACAAAAGATCTTGTGATGATCCATAACGGTATCATCGAAAATTATGCGGCTATTAAAGAAGGTTTAACAAAACGCGGACATACATTCCAATCTCAAACAGATACAGAAGTTCTGATTCATTTAATCGAAGAAATTAAAACGCACGAGAAAATGAAACTAGGGCACGCTGTACAAGCTGCTTTAAAACAGGTTATTGGTGCTTATGCAATTGTTGTTCTTGATAAAAATGATCCTGATTCAATTGTGGCTGCAAAAAAAGGTAGTCCAATGGTTATTGGTATTGGATCAGGTGATTTTTTTATTGCGTCAGATGCTTCGCCAATTATTGAGTACACAAAAAATGTAGTGTATTTAGAAGATGAGCAAGTTGCTGTTTTAAGAAGAGGCCAGGAATTAAAGATCAGAAATTTAAAGGATAAAGAAGTTACACCATACGTACAGGAATTAACATTAGAGATTGAATCTATTGAAAAGGGCGGTTACGATCACTTCATGCTAAAAGAGATCTACGAGCAACCGCGGTCTGTTTTAGATAGTATGCGTGGAAGGTTAATTGCTAATGAAGGAGAAATAAAACTCAGCGGCGTTGAGGATCATGAAAAGAAATTTGAAAAAGCTAAACGTATTATTTTTGTTGCCTGTGGTACTTCCTGGCACGCAGGTTTAGTAGCAGAATATTTATTTGAGGAATTTGCGCGTGTACCAGTTGAGGTGGAATATGCCTCTGAGTTCAGGTATAGAAACCCGATCATTTTTGAGGATGACATAGTTATTGCTATCTCGCAAAGCGGTGAAACAGCCGATACATTGGCCGCTATAGAATTGGCAAAATCAAAAGGCGCAACTGTTTTAGGTGTTTGCAATGTGGTGGGTTCATCTATAGCCCGTGCCACACAGGGGGGTTGTTATACACATGCCGGTCCTGAGATCGGCGTTGCCTCTACAAAAGCATTTACAGCACAAGTAACTGTACTAACACTTATGGCCTTGCATATGGCAAAAGTACGCGGTACGTTATCAGAAAGTCGTTACCGTCAATTGTGTTACGAAATGGAAGCTATTCCAGGGAAGATAGAAGAAGTATTAAAATTAAATGATCAACTACGTGAGATCGCGTTTATTCATAAAGATACAAGTAACGCTTTATATTTAGGTCGCGGTGTTTCTTTCCCGGTTGCTTTAGAGGGCGCATTAAAATTAAAGGAGATCTCTTACATCCATGCCGAAGGTTATCCTGCAGCAGAAATGAAGCATGGTCCAATTGCTTTAATTGACGAGGAAATGCCTGTATTTGTAATTGCTACAAAAGGCGCTAACTACGAAAAAGTAGTGAGCAACATCCAGGAAGTAAAAGCACGTAAAGGAAAAATAATTGCTGTTGTAACCTCTGGTGATACCGAAGTTAAAAGTGTTGCGGATTATTGTATCGAGATACCTGAGACTGATGAGTTTCTTGTGCCATTAATTTCAGTTATCCCTTTACAATTATTATCTTATCATATTGCTGTTATGCGTGGCTGTAATGTTGATCAGCCAAGAAACTTAGCGAAGAGTGTTACGGTAGAATAAAATGTTCAGGCTTGCAATAATTACTTTTTTAGTGACTTATTGCGTTTCTTTTTTTTCACAAACTATTTATAGCAGAGATTTTGAAACACGTAAAAAGAACGTGCCTATTTCAATTATCAATAACAACCCTGGTTATTTCTTTTTATTGCGGTATAACAAAGAAGCGCATGATATTACACTTGAAAGAAGGGTAAAACCCAGTGCAGAGATCGTTTCTTTTACACCCTTAAAATTAGACAGTGTAAATGCAGATTGGTTTGATTACGAAAAACTCGATCATTTATTTTTTGAACACAACTACCATGTTTATTTTTTGTTCGAAAGAGTTTTGAATTCCAAAAAAACACTTTATTTAAAGATCATTGACACACTTGGAAAAGCTTCGAGCTTTATAGAACCTGCAAGCATTGAAAAAGAAAAAGGTGTAACGCGGGTTGACTTCGAATATAAAAGAACGCAAAGCAATAATATTTTAATTATAGCATCTCAAACTTATGGCATCTACGCTGTAAAAAAACTCGCCCTGTTATTTGATGTTGAAAAAAGAAAGATCGTTTGGAAAAAAAAGTTGCCGGTTGAAAATGATGCTACCGGTTATTCAATTGCCTTTGAGTGTAATGAAAATAATGATCTGTTTTGTGTTTTTGTAAAAGCGCACATTGCTTCTTTCAAAAGAAAATATGTTAACCACGCTCAAATGGCGGTTCCGGTAATGTTTTTTGATTCGCTGGCTTTAACAAGCTTTTTAAGTAACTCATCTTTTCCGGTTAAAAAATATCTGGCCGTAGATAATTTATCAGCCTTAAATAGCATTAAATTAAGTGTAATAAATAATGCTGTTGCAGTAACCGCACATTTTGCTAAACGAGATAATTCAGGTGAAGTAAATACTTACTTTTTAAACCAAAAATTTAATAACGATCTTTCACAAGAAGTATATTCGGTTATAACGCCTTTGAATGGATCTTTAAAAGAAAGTTTAACTTTTTATGATGGTTCAGATTATAAAGATGCAAGCTCAAAAGAGTACGATCATTTCCGGAATTTTTTTGCGAATGGTTTCGATCATCAGATCTCGGAAAGGGTAGAGGATTACTATTACAAAGAATTACTTGTTTGGAAGAACGAAACTCAAACAGGAAAGGTGTTGTATCAAAAAATTATTCCACGAAAAATTTATTCTTTCCAGGGCCGTACCCGCTTTAAACATATTGCAAAGGCTATGCCTTTTATGTATCAGGAAAAGTTGCATTTTATGCTATTAGAGTCTCCTGAGAATTTTAAGAAAGACGCCAATAGTTTTAATTTTCATCTTTTCAAAAAAGAAACAAATCTTGCGCGGTCCAATCTGGTATTGTACAAATTAAACAATGATGGAGGCTTAGAGAAAAAACTTATTTACCATAATGCTATTTTTGATGCCGTGCCAATGCCTTACCAGGCAAGTGAGCAAGAAGATGTAATAATTTATTTAGATGGAGGCAGGCGGGAAAAATTTGCTATTTTGAAACTGGAGCAACTTTAGTACTATCTTTTTTTACCTGCATTTTACTTAGCGCTGCTAAAACATTTTCGTATATTTTTTTATACAAGCCCGGGTGCTTAGAATAAAAAACAATTGAAGAATCATATTCGGCTCGGGAAACTTTATTTTCTACCAGAGGGTCAAATGCATAAGTAGAATCTGATCTCTCCGAAGGAACATTTTTTACATTAATATTACTTGCGCTTTCAGCTAAAGCAAAATCGAGAAGTATTTTTGAGAATTTTTCTTCGCTCAAAACAGTATCAGGTATTGTAATATTATCTTCTTCGCTTTGTCCGCAAGAGAACATGAGCGCAAACAAAAAAGGCAATAAAATTATTTTTTTAACGAAAGAGAAATTCATATAATTATTGTTCAGTAAAAATATAATCTCCTGTTTTGTTAATGGTGATCTTTGGTAAGGTATTTGTTTTTTCGAAATGTGCGTAAGGTTTTTTTAATGTCTCCCAGAATTTATTTTTTTCTGCATCGAATTTTTTCGCAAGCATTTCATTATTTTTTTCGTTGAATTTACAAGGATAAATAGCCATTTTTGTAACATTCTTCCTGTTCATGTTTTCGGTGGCAAGTACATATACTTCTTCTACAGGATCATTTTCTAAAGGAATGCAACCAATGGTAACGCAGTAACCATGTATCATTATATCTCCTCCTGGATCGGCACCTGTTTTTTTAATTCTATCGCTTTGGTTTGGATAGTTTACTTTCATTGCTAAATGGTAGCTGCTGTTGGGGTTAAAAGTAGCTATCTCGTAAAAGCCTTCGGGCACTTGATAATCGCCTTGTTTTCTTTTTGGACCAAGATCGCCACTTGAAGCACAAATGGGAATGGTTTTTAGTAAAGTGTATTTTAGGTCGGCTTTGTTTTTTACCCAAACTTCAAATTCTTTTTCAAGTTTAAAGATGCGGAAATAAACTTCAAAATTATCCTTGCTTATTTTTTTAGCTTCCAACTCTGCCTGTAAACTAACCCATTTTTTGTCGTAAGCCGTTCTTACACGTTTGTTGCTGAGCTGGGCGGTTTTAAAACCATTATCAAAAGTAGAACGAAAAGAGAACAGTGAAATAAGCGTAACTAACAAGCAGGTATTGATAATCTTTTTTTTCATGTTCGTTTTCGCGGTTTTTATGATCTATTTTTGTTACATTAAATTTAGTATGTTTTTAATTAAGATCATCCGAAATAAATATTTTTTAACGATAATTGGAATTATTGTATGGTTACTTTTTTTTGATAAGAACGATGTGGTTACACAATTCGATCTTATTCAAAAACGCAATAAGCTTCAAAAAGAAAAAGAGTATTATATCTCTGAAATTGAAAATAACAAAACTAATTTAAGCGAATTGCAAACCAATACAAAAAGTCTTGAAATTTTTGCAAGAGAAAAGTATTTAATGAAAAAAGATAACGAGGACGTTTTTGTTTTTGTAACAAAATAGATTATTTCTCAGGCTTAGCTTCTTTTGCAGCTTCTGTTTTTGCCATTCCTTCCAGGTCCCTGTCAAAGAAATAAAGTCCACTCTTATCGTCGCCAATTAATTTCAATTTATCAACTATTTGTCTTGCTAAAGCTTCTTCTTCTATTTGCTCACTTACGTACCATTGTAAAAAGTTGTGAGTAGTATAATCTTTTTCCTTTAAAGTAATTTCAACAAGATTATTTATTTCAGCAGTAACTTTCATTTCGTGCTTTAGAATTTCTTCAAAAACAGATTTTACAGATTTAAATGTTACGGGAGGTTGTTTTAATGCAGGAACTATGCCATGGCCACCGCGCTCATTAACGAATTTAAGTAGTTTTAGCATATGCATACGCTCTTCATCCGTATGCACGTATAAGAATGCCGAAACACCATTTAAGCCCTGTGTTTCTGCCCAACTTGCCATTGCAAGGTAATATTGGGAAGATGAGCCTTCCATTTCAATTTGTTTATTTAATGCTGCACTAACTTTAGCTGATAACATAATCTCTTTTTTTACAAATATACCTAAAATATATGTTGTTCTATTTAGTCACGGAGCATCAAATTTATCGCTATTTTTTTGTATCCATCCTAAAACATAATGCACCCTAATTTTAACTACTTTGACAAAGGCTAAACGCCTCTATAATCTAAATTTTTTAGTTAAATTTCGGTGAGAAAAGGCTAACTTTCCTTCAATTTTCGAGACTATTCGCCAGTTTTAAAGCCTTTTTAAGGTCTATACTTTTACAGCTGTTAACATGTAATTAACGGGTTTTCAACAGTTTCTTCATTTCGGTCAATTATTGAATCGTCAACTTGAATGAGTGAATGATTTTTACTAAGTCAAATATGTTTTTACATTTAACAAACCGTAATGTATAAAATTTTTGAACGGTTTTAGTTTGAACTTATTTATCTGAGTTTAGATTAGTTTATTTGTTTTTGAAGAATATTTAAGATTTAAAATTAAGTTTATGAATAGAAAATTGCAATTATTAATCACCTTTATTTTTATAACGTTCATTAGTTATAAAGTAAATGCATGCCATGGTTTAGCGTTAATGAATTATAATGTTACAGTTGGACCAACTGGGGTAACGGTTAACGGCTCTTCAAATGGTGCTACTTGTGGCTGCGGCCCTTACTGGATGCAGGTGGAGATTGCCTGTACAGTAGCAGGTTTAACGGGCTTGCCCTCTCCTGCCGTTCAAAATACAATTGATAACTGGACTGGTCCTGGAACAACATATAATGCACATCCCTGGTATTTTGGATTATTAAATGTGCCTAACTATACAATTGGAAATAATTGGCCCGACCAATGTGTTGTGGAGCCTTATACCGCAGTGTTTATACCTTTTACAGCTCTATGTCCTGGCCAAACCTATTTTTTACGCTCGAGGGAGTGGTTGGGGGGCAGTACCGCCATTCCGCCCGCCGGGCCCTGGTCGGCCATGACATCTTTTGTCGTACCGGGAGCATTTACCGCATTAAATTTTAGTGTTACTGCTGTACCACCCAATTACTGTGCGCCAAATTCTGCAACTTTATCAATTACAAATATTGCATCTTCTGCTTGTGGTAACACAACTTATTCATGGAATCCTAGCGGATCTACTGCTACAAGCATTGTTGTTTCGCCTGCCGTAAGTACAACTTATTCTGTAACGGTTAATGCTCCTTGTCAAGTGCCAATTACAAAAACAATTACTGTTAACGTCGGCATAACCCCTTCTGCTGCTTTTACTGGTGCAACAGGCTGTGCAAATGCCCCGATTAATTTTAACCACACTGGTACTGCCGGTGTAACACATACCTGGTCGGCTGCTCCGGCGGTGGGGGTTAATATTGTTTCGGCAAATATTGCCAACCCCGTCATAACTTTTGCAAATGCAGGTACTTATGCCATTACACATGTCGTCTCTAACGGAACCTGTTCACATACGGTCACATCCAATGTCACCATAACGGCGGGCCCAAACCCGGCTTTTACAGTCCCTACGCCTACGCAATGTTTAAACGGAAATAGTTATAGCTTTAATGCTGCTACTCCCAGCGGAACGCATAGTTATGTGTTCAGCCCTGCTGCGGGTGCTCCGGCCGCGGGCGCTTCAGCCAATTATGGGCCAGGCAGTGTTACAACGCCTGGTACTTATACCGTCACTCACTCGGTTAATACAGGAGTTTGTACTGCTATTACAACATCTGTTATTACTGTAAATCCTCATCCAAGTTTAACAATCGTTCCAAATCCCGCTATCTGTGGTAATAATAATGGAAGTATAGTTATTAATAACACAACGCCAGCTGGTCAAACAGTAATAAGTTATTCATTAAATGGAAATGCCATCCCTTCCCAAACCGTTACTGGTCTGGGGTCAGGTGCTTATACAGCTGCGCTTACAAATAATTTTGGTTGCACAACATCATCAGTAACTAACATTGCTAATACCCCCGGTGTTACCAACTTAGCAACAACATTCACTAATGCTTCTTGTGGTAATGCTAATGGCGCGATCGCATTAGGAGTTGTAACGGGCGGTACGGGACCCTATACTTATAGTGTTAATAATGGCCCATTCGTTGCCGCACCACCTTTAACCAATTTACCTGCGGGTAACTATACCATAACAGTAAAAGACGTTAACAACTGTGTATTTACAAAAGTTGTTACTATCGTTAATACAGCCCCCCCCACCAACGTCACCTTTACAACCTCACCCACGGCATGTGTTGGTAATACAGGAGTATTAGGTATAACAGGAGTAACGGGCGGGGTAGCCCCATTTACTTTTAGTGTAAATGGCGTAACAACAGGATCTGTAACAAATAGTTTAGCATTTGGCTCACAGACCATTACAGTAAAAGATGTGAACGGTTGTACATTTAGTATTACGGCCAATATACCAATGGTAACAGGCCCAACAGCAGCAACCATTGCAGTTACCCCGGCAGCTTGTGGTAATGCTAACGGAAGCGCAACAGTTACAAACGTAACGGGCGGTGCACCAGGATATCAATACTCATTTAATGGCGGACCATTTGTTGGTAGCGCCATTCAAGGCGGTATGTTAGCCGGACCAAAAAGTGTAGTAATTCAGGATGCAAATTCATGTACATTAACAGTGAACTTTAATATTAATAATACCGGATCCCCAACCTCTGCAGTTGCAACCTTAACCAATGTTGCTTGTTTTGGTGGTTCTACAGGAGGATTTAGTTTAACCACCAGCGGTGGAACACCAGGTTATAGTTATACTTTAACACCCGGCAACATTACTAACGGTTTTGGGGTTTACACAAATTTAACCGCGCAAGCCTATACTGTAAACTTAAAAGATGCTTTAGGATGTGTATTCACCATTACAACCACAATTGGGCAACCAAGTGCTTTAACCTTAAGTTTAAGCTCAGTACAACCCTCGTGTAATGGTGGTAATAATGGTACAGTTACTGCAACAGCAGGTGGCGGAACAAGTCCATATACATACAATATCAATGGTGGGCCAAACCAGGTAAGCAATACATTCACCAATAACATCTCTGCTAATGCTTATAACGTAACAGTTATTGATGCTAACGGTTGTTCTTTAAGCACAACAGTTGCAGTTACACAACCCTTGCCAATAACATTAACACTTACAAGTGTACCAGCCAATTGCTCTAGTGCAAATGGTTCGGCAAGTGTTGCTGCAAGCGGTGGAACACCAATTTATACTTATACATGGTCACCAATTGGCGGTAACAGCGCCCAATCAACAAGTGTTGTAGCGGGTAGTTATACAGTAACTGTAAAAGATACCAAGAACTGTACTGTTACCGGAGTTGTTTCGGTAAGTGCAACACCTGGAGGAACAGCAGTAATCACAAGTACAAATAATGTAACTTGTTTTGGCGCTGCAAACGGAAGCTTAACCGCTAACATGATCGGTAACGTAACAGCTCCATTAACTTATTCGTGGAGCAATACTTCTATTTTACAAACCGCAGGGCCTTTAGCTCCAGGAAACTATACAGTGACTGTAACAGATTTTTATGGTTGTAAATCAAGCACTGTAGGAACGGTAACTCAGCCAAGTTCATTAACACTTCTTCCTGCCAGCTCACCAGCTTTATGTTTTGGTGGCGCAACAGGAAGTGCCAGTGTTATTGCAGGAGGCGGTACTCCGGGTTATAACTACTTATGGTCACCCGGTGGAGGAACTACAAGTGTTGTTTCAGGTTTATTTGCCGGAACATACAGTGTGCAATTAACCGATGCTAATGGTTGTACGATCACAAGAACATTGAACGTTACCCAACCAACATCAGTAACAATTAATACAAGTACATTAACAGCAAACTGTAACCAGGCAAATGGTGTTGCTTCTGCAACCGCTGTTGGCGGAACAGGACCTTATACTTATACATGGAGTACAAGTTTTGTTGGACAAACATTATCTAACGTTACGGCAGGAACTTATACCGTTCAGGTAAAAGACGCCAACGGATGTTTATATACTTTAGCCGCAACGGTTCCTAACGCTTCTGGGCCTGCCATAGGCATCAGCAGTTTTACCAACCCAAGTTGTTTTGGTGGTAACAATGGAATTGCCACAACAACAATAAGTGGTGGCACACCCGGCCCGGGCTTCCCGATCTATAGCTGGAGCAACGGACAAAATACAGGAACGGCAACTAACTTATTAAATGGTGTATATACGGTAACATTAACAGATGCTACAGGTTGTATCGCATCAGCCAGTGTAACTATTACTCAACCTACCTCATTAACATTAAATGTTACAGGAACCAATCCAAAATGTTTTAATGCAACCAACGGTTCTGCTAACGCAGGTGTATTAGGAGGAACTCCCGGATACACATATGCATGGCTTCCCGCACCGGGTGCTGGTGGAACATCTGCCACACCAAGTGGTATGGGTCCTGGTAATTATAATGTAACTGTAACTGATAGTAAAGGATGTATCATTCAAGGCTCGGTAGCTTTAGCAAACCCTGCACAAATGTTATCGAGTGTTAGTACAACCAATACAACTTGTTTTAATGCTTGTAATGGTATGGCTGTTGCTTCTGTATCAAATGCTATTGGCGCTGTTTCTTACTTCTGGACGGGTGGGCCTTTTCCATTATCAACTCAAAGTGTAAACAATCTTTGCGCAGGAACTTATACCATGCTGGCAACCGATCAAAATACATGTACTTCAACAACAGTTTTAAATATTGCACAACCTCCATTATTAACAGTTAGTTTAAGTGCTGTTGGAAGTGTTAGTTGTAGTGGTGGAAGTAATGGTTTTGCTACAGCCTCGCCAAGTGGTGGAACACCTGGTTATACTTATAACTGGAGCAACTCTCAAACAACTGCCACAAGTAATAACTTAACGGCGGGTAACTACACAATAACAGTTACTGATACTAAATCTTGTACAGCTACTGCAGTTGCAGTTATAACTCAACCTGCAGGCTTAACAGCAACCGCTACAGGAACAAACATTACCTGCTTTAATTTAAATAATGGTATTGGTAATGTAAGTTATGCCGGTGGTACAGGTATACCAAATATCTTATGGCAACCAAGTTTAGGAACTACTCAGTTAACAAATAACTTAGCTCCGGGAACACATACAGTAACATTAACAGATGGTAATGGTTGTATTATCACACAAACAATTACGCTTACTCAACCTACACAATTAGTAGTAAATACTTTCTCGGGAACCACTAATTGCGGTCAGGCAAACGGAACAGCATCTTGTGTTGCAAGTGGTGGCGCGGGTGGATACACTTACCAATGGAGCTCTAACCCTAGTTTTACAAATACAATTATAAATAACGTTACCCAAGGTGCTTATACAGTAGCAGTAACAGATGCCAATAATTGCGTTCAAACTGCCATAGCGATCATTAATGATATTGCTGGCCCTACAGTTGCTGTTACAAATACTGTAAATGTAACTTGTTTTGGTTTAGCAAATGGTGGGGCTACAGTTTCTGCCTCTGGTGGTGTTGGAACACTAACTTACCTTTGGTCTTACTTAGCACAAACCACACAAAACGTAAATAACTTACCAAATGGTTTACATAGTATTACTGTTACCGATGCTGCCAACTGCGCGTCCAGTACAACAGTTAATATTACACAGCCTACACAGTTAGTAACTGCAATAGGTTCTGTAACTAATGTAGCTTGTAGCGGGCAATTTAACGGTGCGGCACAAATACTTGCTGTTGGTGGTACAACTAACTACGCTTATTTATGGTCGCCAACGGCACAAACCAACTCGGTTTTAACCGGTGTGCAAAGTGGTGTTTATACTTGTACTGTAACAGATGCAAATAGCTGTACAAGTACTAAAACAGTGAACATCGCTCAACCTAATCCTTTATTAATTACTACAAACACGGTTATTCCTAATCTTTGTAATAGCTTTAGTACAGGTATTGTAAATACAAGTATTACAGGTGGTACTCCTACTTATACAATAACATGGACACCAGTTCAACCTGCTAATCCTATCATTACAAACTTAGGTGCAGGTTCTTATAGTTTAGCTGTTCTTGATGCTCAAGGCTGTACAACAAATAGTGTATATACATTAGTAGATCCTCCGGCATTGGTGATACAATCAACTGCTACAACACAGGCTACCTGCGGTAACTCAAATGGTACAGCAAGTGTTAGTATCACGGGTGGTTCTCCGGCTTATGCTTATAACTGGAATACTGCTAATGCGCAGTTAACTGCTGGCGCTACTGGTTTACCTCCGGGACAATGGGTGTTAACAACCACCGATAGTAAAGGTTGTGTTATAACTGCTTCGGTAGTTGTTACTGCGGCTGCTTTACCTTCTGTTACTGCTGTGTCAAATAACATTAGTTGTGCTAATATGAGTAATGGTAGTGCAACATTAACTGCAAGTGGTGTGGGAGGTTTTACATACAACTGGTTGCCTACAGGTTTAACTACTGCTATCATTAATGGACTAGGGCCTGCTATTCACACAGCAACTGTTACCGATCTTAATGGTTGTAAAACATTTACAAGTGTAAATATCACCCAGCCTAATCCATTAGTTGCAAATGTATCTCCTCCGCAAACAATTTGTTTTGGAAATATAGCTGCAATATATTGTCAGGCCTCTGGTGGAACTGTTCCTTACAACTATACTCTAACAGATCTTACAACCAATATTACAACTAATTCGTTAACACCGAATGGAATGAACGCTACGCCATCATTAACTTCTACAACACAATATACAGTTGCAGTGGTTGACGCTAACGGTTGCACCTTCGGCCCACAAACTATTATCGTTAACGTTAGACCAGCTCTTATTGCT
>DDPF01000006.1 GCA_002342065.1 Bacteroidetes bacterium UBA2475
GGGGAGGGCTCAATAAATAGGTAAAATTACCTATTTGGCGCATTGGAAATTTCTTTTATATTTGATTCACAATAAAAATTTATAAAATGACAACATCAGAAGCCATAAGTTGGTATTCGTCTTCAAAACCTTTATATGATCAACTCGCTATTAAAGTTGAATCTATTGTGAAGGAAATTATAAACGATAAAAATACACCAATACATGCTATTTTTAATCGTGCAAAAGAAGTTGATTCTTTCGCAAAAAAAATAGAAGATCCTAAATATACTGATCCAACTTCCCAAATTACAGATCTTGCAGGTATAAGGGTTATTGTGTATGTCGAAAACGATTTGGAAATTATTTCAAAAATCATTAATGATAATTTTGAAGTTGATCCAGAAAATAGTGTTGATAAAAGTAAATCTCTTGGAGTTGATAAAGTTGGGTATAGATCAATTCATTTTATAGCTCAATTACCTTCAGATAGAATAAAATTACCAGAGTACAAGAAATTTGATGGTATAAAATTTGAAATACAAATTAGAACAATTTTGCAACATGCGTGGGCGGAAATAGAGCATGATAAAGATTATAAATTTTCCGGTGAACTCCCAACACATTTAAAAAGAAGATTTAAGGTACTTGCAGGTGTTTTGGAATTAGCTGATAGAGAATTTAATTCAATTGCATCAGAAATTGATCAGTATGCTCTTAAAGTAAATAGCCAGACGAAACAAGGTGATTTAAATATTTCGATTGATTCTACATCAATTAAATCATACTTAAGTTTTAAATTTGAAGACCTTATCGAAAAGAATAAATTAGTTGCAAATTTTACCGGTGAAGATACAGAACGAATAGTTTTAAATGAATTAAAATTGTTTGGAATAGATACTTTAAAAAAATTAGATGCAATAATTCCAAAGGATTTTAGTGAAAGAGCAATTAAAAATGGAAATTATTTGACTACATATACTGGTATACTTCGGCATTTAATGCTGATAAATGATTCTAAAAAATATTTTTCAGTTTGCTGGAATAATTATTGGAAGACTATAAATATAAATAGTGTCAACCTGATAAAAACTTATGATTCTTCAATTGAAAAGCAAGTACAAGATAAAGATATACGACTTCGAATGGATTAATTAGAATTATTAATCTGCGCTGATTTTGCTTTCGTGCGGACCCGTTCGCGCGGATTTATAATCCGTGCGTTTAATATTTGTTTTCTTGCAAAATTTGTTGGGCACGGATTTCAAATCCGCGCAAGCCTTTAGCCGTGCGTCGACAGAATTCATTACGTATTACTTGCATCCCAAATGTAATACACATTCAAAACAAGATAAACCGTTAATAATATAATTGAAGCAAACCTATCGAAGCGGTTAGAACGTTGAATTTCGTGTTTCTTTAAAAGATTTAAAGCATAAATGCTGGAAGCAATTACGCCAAAAATAAAAAGAAGAGTAATGCCATGCAGCGTATCTACCAATGTAAACGAAGAGGATTCGGGTAGGGCAGAGTCTATCACATATTTATTACCTATTACAGCAAATAAAGCACCTACACTTAAACCAAAACGTGATTCAATACTATCGGCATGAATAAAAAAACAAGCAAAGGCAATTAAAAAAGCAACATACATACCAATGAACATTTTCAAGAACATGCCCATGGCCTCACGCACTAAACCTATCTTTACCCTGTACTGGCTGTATTCTGTATGTGGCCTTGGTTGCGAATCATCGCCAAAAGCTGTTTCATAAGATTTTATTCTTGTTGACACAGCAAAAGAATCAATGGCCCAACCCTGAACAGTAAAACGCGGGTCGTAATGATTGCCGAGAGTATCTGCAACAAATATCAATGACTTGGAATCGTATTGAGAGTTCTCGATAGTGAGTCTTAATTTCTGACGATCGAAGGGGAAGCTATTAATCTTCCAGGAATCTTTCATTACGCATTGTAGTTTCATAATGATGTAGATCTTGTTGCCTGTTGTGTCGATAGTAGAGAACGATTTTACAACTGTTTTTGCTTGTGGCACTTCAAGGTTCTGTACAAAATCAAAATCTTTGTTTTTATATTTTAGCCATAGCCAAAGGTTAACGGTAAATTCTTTTTGTTTAAAATCAATATCGTGAATGCTGGTAATGTAAATACCGGTGTAAACAGTGTCAGGTGTTTCTGCTTGCGCTAATGACGCTTTGCTTAAGAAGATAAAAATGAAAAAGAGGATTAAAGATCTGATTAGTTTCATTATGTATTTTAGAATGAACAAGTAAGGTACGAAATAGTTTAGGATTTCCCTCCTCCGTCGCTGCGCGCCACCTCCTCCAAAGGAGGACACTGACCGCCTAGGCCCAGTCGAACTTACGAGTAAGCAAACAAAATATCTCCCTTTGGAGGGAGTGCCCGGAGGGCGAGGGAGGAAATGTTCTTATGTGAAATGGGAAAACTACTTCTTAAACGTTTGATGCAACACCATTGCCAGGCGAATGCCAGCTCTTACGAGTTGTTTTTCTATGACAGGCTTATTCTTATCGATATAATCCTGTTTTATATTTTCTTCAAAATTATAAACTTCAGGAAGTAAAGTACGTGCTTCGTTCATCCAGACTTCAACATTGTTGTTTTGAATTTTCTTTTTTTCTTCTGCACTCATTTTATTGGCGAGCGTTAAACAATCGCTTAAAGAAATATTTTCTTCTTCAATAATTTCAGTGTCCCACACTTTATGCAGGTTAGTTTTTCTTTTTAAAAATTGTAGTTCAACTTCGTTACCACCTTTATCGGCTTTGTAACCGCAGTGCAAGGGTTGGTGAAGATCACCGATCAAATGAAAAAGAACTTTAAGGGCAAAATATATATTTTCTTTATCGCGAACTCCTTTTTCTTTTAGAACGGAGATATAAATTTCTATTTGATTGACCACTTCAGGATCTTTTGTTTTTACGTAAGTTTTGTCTTTCTCAACATTTACATAATGCCAGGGTTTTAAATAATCATACTCATGTTGTCCGCGTACTTCATCCATCCAAACAGAAGCTTCTTCAAAACTCATTACGCCTAAAAATTTTTGAACTGAATCAACCACCTGTTTTTCTAAACATTGTTTTGCAATGGCAGCAATTATTTTATGTCCTTTAGCCCCCCATGCAAAAGTGGAAGCGGGAAGGAGGAGGGAGAAAAATAATATGATGAAGAGTTTTTTCAATTAGCTAAAGGTATAACAAATGTGTATTATTAAAGTTACGAAAATATTAAAGCAACGAGAAATCCTCCCCCGGCCTCCGGCCACCCCCTCGAGAGGGGGACAAGTGTGGTTAATTAATTTCAACAAAAAGCCCCGATATTACTACCAGGGCTTTTAATTTAAAATTTAGAATCTAACATTTCTGTTATGCTTCTTCTTCAACTTCTTCTTTAGTTGCCATTAAGCGTTCGTACTCTTCTTTGCTTCCAACAACTAATTTTTCGTATTGACGTAAACCAGTTCCCGCAGGAATTAAATGTCCAACAATTACGTTTTCTTTTAATCCTAATAAGGTATCTACCTTACCGTTAACAGCAGCTTCGTTCAATACTTTTGTAGTCTCCTGGAATGAAGCAGCGCTTATCCAACTATTAGTTTGTAATGAAGCACGTGTAATACCTTGTAGAATTGGATTTGCAGTTGCAGGAACAGCATCTCTAGACTCTACAGTTTTTTTATCTCTGCGTTTCAATAACGAATTCTCATCGCGTAATTTACGTGCAGTGATAATTTGGCCACGTTTTAATTCAGCACTATCGCCTGGATCTAAAATAACTTTCTTACCAAAGATCTCATCGTTTTGAGTCATGAAGTCGCCTTTGTTGATCAATTGTTGTTCTAGGAACATTGTGTCTCCCGGATCAACGATCTCAACTTTACGCATCATTTGACGAACGATAGTTTCGAAGTGTTTATCATTTAACTTCTGACCTTGTAAACGGTATACCTCTTGAATTTCATTCACTAAGTATTCCTGAACAGCAGTTGGTCCTTTAATAGATAAGATATCACCAGGGCTAATAGCACCGTCAGATAACGGGTTACCGGCTTTAATGAAATCATTTTCCTGAACCAAAATATGTTTACTTAAGTTAACAAGGTAACGACGTTGTTCGCCAGTTTTAGCTTCCACTAAAACTTCGCGGTTACCACGTTTAATTTTACCGAAAGTAACGATACCGTCAATTTCAGAAACAACAGCAGGGTTAGATGGATTACGAGCCTCGAATAATTCAGTTACACGTGGTAAACCACCGGTGATATCACCTGTTTTACCTGTAACGCGAGGGATCTTAACCAAAATTTGTCCCGGTTCAATTTTTGTTCCTTCGTTAACGATGATGTGTGCGCTAACCGGAATGTTATAAGTTTTAAGAGCTTCACCTTTTTTATCAACGATCCTCATTAAAGGACTCATTGTTTTGTCTTTACTCTCAATAATTACTTTTTCACGGAAACCAGTTTGCTCATCAGATTCTTCACGGTAAGTTACATTTTCTTTAATTTGTTCGTACTCTACAGTACCACCAAATTCTGAAACGATAACCGCGTTATACGGATCCCAATCACAAATTAATTCTCCTTTTTTAACTTTGGTGCTAGGCTTAATGTAAAGCTGCGAACCGTAAGGAATATTTCCTGTAGTTAAAGTAATACCTGTGTTCGAGTCAATGATACGCATCTCTGTAGAACGACCGATAACTACATTAGCTTTTTTGCCGTCTGTATTTAAACGCTCAACAGTACGTAATTCATCAATTTCAATTATACCATCGTATTTTGCAATTAAGTTAGAAGATGCTGCAGTATTAGATGCAGTACCTCCAACGTGGAAAGTACGTAATGTTAACTGAGTACCAGGCTCACCGATTGATTGTGCGGCAATAACACCTACAGCTTCACCTAACTGAACGATACGTCCATTAGCTAAGTTACGTCCGTAACATTTTGCACAAACACCAACGCGGCTTTCGCAGGTTAATACCGAACGAATATCTACAGTCTCAATTGGAGACTGATCAATTACTGCGCCAATATCTTCAGTGATAATTTCTCCACCTTCGATAATTAAATTACCTGTAGTTGGATGATAAACATCACTAACAGTAGTACGACCTAATAAACGGTCGTATAATGTTTCAACAACGTCGTCGTTATTTTTTAACGCCGTCATGCTTAATCCACGAAGCGTGCCACAATCAGATTGTGTGATGATAACATCTTGCGCAACGTCAACCAAACGACGTGTTAAGTAACCTGCATCGGCAGTTTTTAACGCCGTATCGGCAAGACCTTTACGAGCACCGTGAGTTGAAATAAAATATTCTAAGATAGAAAGACCTTCACGGAAATTTGATAATACAGGATTTTCAATGATGGATGCAGTCGTATCACCGGCCTTTTGAGGCTTGGCCATTAAACCACGCATACCACTTAATTGTTTAATTTGTTCCTTACTACCACGAGCTCCCGAATCAAGCATCATAAACACAGGATTAAATCCTTGTCTGTCTGAGCTTAATTTATCCAACACTTTTTTAGTTACTTTAGAGTTGGTATGTGTCCAGATATCGATAATTTGATTGTAACGTTCGTTGTTGGTAATAAAACCCATGTTATAGTTACCAATAACTTCATCAACTTGCGTTTGCGATTCTGCAATGATCTTTAATTTTTCTTCAGGAATTTGAATATCTCCTAAGTTAAAGGATAAACCACCACGGAAGGCCGTTTTGAAACCTAATTCTTTGATATCATCCAAGAACCTGGCTGTTTTAGCCATACCGGTTTTCTTAACGATCATACCAATGATATCACGTAACGATTTCTTAGTTAATAATTCGTTGATGTATCCAACTTCGTGTGGTACTACTGCGTTAAAAATAACGCGACCAACAGTTGTATCAATAATTTTTGTAACTAATTTATCGCCATCTAAAGCATTTGTAATTCTTATTTTGATCTGAGCGTGCATATCTACACTCTTCTCATTCAAAGCAATAATTACTTCTTCAGCGCTATAGAAAATTTTACCTTCGCCTTTTACAACGTCGTTAGGTAAATTCTTTTTTGATTTAGTTAAGTAGTATAAACCAAGCACCATATCCTGCGATGGAACCGAAACCGGCGCACCATTAGATGGATTTAAAATGTTGTGAGATGCTAACATCAAAATTTGGGCTTCCAAAATAGCTGCATGACCTAACGGTACGTGCACTGCCATTTGATCACCGTCAAAATCGGCGTTAAACGCTGTACAAACCAATGGATGTAATTGAATAGCTTTACCTTCAATTAATTTTGGTTGGAAAGCCTGAATACCTAACCTGTGCAATGTTGGTGCACGGTTTAACATTACAGGATGTCCTTTTAATGCATTCTCTAAAATATCCCAAACAATTGGTTCTTTTTTATCTACAATTTTTTTAGCTGATTTTACTGTCTTAACAATACCACGCTCAATCATTTTACGAATGATAAATGGTTTGAATAATTCAGCAGCCATATCTTTTGGCAATCCGCACTCGTGTAATTTTAATTCAGGTCCAACAACAATTACCGAACGAGCTGAATAATCCACACGTTTACCTAATAAGTTCTGACGGAAACGGCCTTGTTTACCTTTTAATGAATCTGATAATGATTTTAAAGGACGGTTGCTATCGGTTTTAACTGCATTTGATTTACGTGAGTTATCAAATAATGAATCTACCGATTCTTGTAACATACGTTTTTCGTTACGTAAAATTACATCCGGAGCTTTAATTTCAATTAAACGCTTTAAACGGTTGTTACGAATAATAACACGACGATATAGATCATTTAAATCTGAAGTTGCGAAACGGCCGCCATCTAGTGGCACCAAAGGACGCAATTCTGGTGGAATTACCGGAACAACTTTAACGATCATCCACTCAGGACGGTTAACCACATTTTGGTTTGCCTGACGGAATGCTTCGATAACCTGTAAACGTTTTAATGCTTCGTTCTTACGTTGTTGAGATGTTTCTGTATTTGCTTTATGACGCAAATCGTAAGACATTTCATCTAAGTTTAAACGTGCTAATAGATCCTGAACTGCTTCAGCACCCATTTTAGCAATAAATTTATTTGGATCTGCGTCATCCAGCAAAGCGTTATCTTTTGGCATTGTATCTACAACGTTCAAATATTCTTCTTCCGTTAAGAAATCCAAATAGCTAACACCATTTTCTGCTGCAAGACCTGCATTAATTACTACATAACGTTCGTAGTAAATGATCATGTCTAATTTTTTTGTAGGTAAACCTAATAAGTAACCAATTTTATTTGGTAACGAACGGAAATACCAGATGTGAGCAACAGGCACAACTAAATTGATGTGACCCATACGCTCGCGACGCACTTTCTTCTCTGTAACTTCAACACCACAACGGTCGCAAACAATGCCTTTGTAACGAATACGTTTGTATTTACCACAATGACATTCATAATCTTTTATTGGTCCGAAAATACGCTCGCAGAACAAACCATCTCTTTCAGGTTTGTAAGTACGGTAGTTAATTGTTTCCGGTTTTAAAACTTCACCACTTGAACGACGAAGGATTGTCTCCGGCGAAGCAAGGCTGATGGTTATTTTTGAGAAATTTGATTTTTGTTTGTTATCTCTTCTTAATGCCATGTTTGTTTTTTTTCTTTTACATTAATGAATTTCTTTGATTTTACTTTTGGAAATTTTTCCGATCCCTTCGATCCCGATAGCTATCGGGACAGGGACCGGAAAAAATATTAATCCATTGTAATATCTAAAGCTAAACCTCTTAATTCGTGCAACAATACGTTAAACGATTCCGGAATACCAGGCGCAGGAATATTATCTCCTTTTACAATTGCTTCGTAAGCTTTTGCACGACCCATTACGTCATCTGACTTAACAGTTAATAATTCTTGTAACACGTTAGCTGCACCGTATGCCTCAAGCGCCCAAACTTCCATCTCACCAAAACGCTGACCACCAAATTGTGCTTTACCACCAAGAGGTTGTTGTGTAATTAATGAGTATGGCCCTATTGAACGAGCGTGCATTTTATCATCTACCATGTGACCTAATTTCAGCATGTAAATGATACCTACAGTTGCAGGTTGGTCAAAGCGTTCTCCTGTTCCACCATCGTATAAGTAAGTACGGCCAAATTGCGGTAAGCCCGCTTTTTGAGTGTACTCATCTATTTGTTCAAGTGTTGCGCCGTCGAAAATAGGAGTAGAGAATTTCAATCCTAATTTTTGACCAGCCCAGGCTAATACTGTTTCATAAATTTGTCCAAGGTTCATACGAGAAGGTACACCTAATGGATTTAAAACTATATCCACAGTTGTTCCATCTTCCAAGAACGGCATATCTTCTTCTTTAACGATACGGGCCACAATACCTTTGTTACCGTGACGGCCGGCCATTTTATCACCCACTTTTAACTTACGTTTTTGTGCAATGTAAACTTTGGCTAATTGAACAATTCCGGTTGGTAATTCATCACCAACAGTGATCTGGAATTTCTCGCGTTTGTATTTTCCTAAATAATCGTTGTATTGGATCAAGAAGTTATGTAACAAACGTTCGATCTGCTCATTTTTATCTTTATCAGTAGTCCAGTTGCCCGGATTTACTTCGCTGTAATCGATACGCTCTAATAATTTTTGAGTGAATTTAGTACCACGAGGGATAACTTCTTCACCTAAAATATTAGAAACACCTTGAGAAGTACGGCCATTTACAAGAACGAATAATTTATCAACTAATTTTAATTTTAAGTTGTAAACGTTCTTTTCGTGATCTGAATCTAATTTCTCAATTAATGGTTTCTCTTCAGCTTTTGCTTTTTTATCTTTAATTGCGCGAGAGAATAATTTTTTCTCAACAATAACTCCTTTAATTGAAGGAGAAACACGAAGAGAAGCATCTTTCACATCGCCGGCTTTATCACCAAAGATGGCACGTAATAATTTTTCTTCAGGAGAAGGATCTGTTTCACCTTTTGGTGTAATTTTTCCAATTAAAATATCTCCTTCTTTTACGTCGGCACCAATTCGTATAATACCTTTTTCATCAAGATCTTTAGTTGCATCTTCACTAACGTTAGGAATATCCGGAGTTAACTCTTCCATTCCACGTTTTGTATCACGAACTTCTAAAGAATACTCATCAATGTGAATAGACGTAAAGATATCTTCGCGAACAATTTTTTCGTTAATTACGATTGCATCCTCAAAGTTGTAACCTTTCCAAGGCATGAACGCAACTTTTAAGTTACGACCTAATGCTAATTCGCCATCTTGTGTAGCGTAACCTTCGCATAATACTTGTCCTCTTGAAACTTTATCGCCTTTTTTAACGATAGGTTTTAAGTTGATACAAGTACTTTGATTGGTTTTTTGGAATTTAGTTAATTTATAAGTTTTAACATCGCCTTCAAAGCTGATCAATTTCTCTTCATCGTTACGGTTGTAACGGATGGTGATAGATTGAGCATCTACGTATTCAACAATACCATCTCCTTCGGCATTAATTAAAACACGAGAATCTTCAGCAACACGCGCTTCAATACCTGTACCAACGATCGGCGCTTGTGGGCGCAATAACGGTACCGCTTGACGCTGCATGTTTGATCCCATTAACGCACGGTTAGCATCATCATGCTCCAAAAATGGAATCAATGAAGCGGCAATCGAAGCGATCTGGTTAGGAGCAATGTCCATTAAATGAACTTTGTCCGGCTCAAGAATAGGGAAATCACCTTCGTAACGTGCTGTTACTTTTTTGGTTTTGATATTTCCTTTATCATCAAGATCAACGTTGGCTTGTGCAATATTTTTTTGGTCTTCTTCTTCTGCAGTTAAATAAATAACCGGTTTGTTTGAATCCAATTTACCATTTGTAACGGTACGGTATGGCGTTTCAATAAAACCTAATTTATTAACTTTAGCATAAACACAAAGAGATGAGATCAAACCAATGTTTGGTCCCTCTGGTGTTTCGATCGTACAAAGACGACCGTAGTGAGTATAGTGAACGTCACGAACCTCAAAACCTGCACGCTCACGAGATAAACCTCCTGGCCCTAGTGCCGAAAGACGACGCTTGTGCGTGATCTCCGATAAAGGATTGGTTTGATCCATGAACTGTGATAATTGATTGGTTCCGAAGAACGAATTAATAACAGATGATAAAGTTTTAGCGTTGATCAAATCCGTTGGAGTGAACACCTCGTTATCACGTACATTCATACGCTCACGAATAGTACGCGCCATACGGGCTAAACCTACACCGAACTGAGAGAATAATTGCTCACCAACAGTACGAACACGACGGTTAGATAAGTGATCGATATCATCCACATCTGTTTTTGAGTTAATTAACTCAATAAGATATTTAATGATTAGGATCATATCTTCTTTGGTCAATACACGTATCTCCATTGGGATATTTAATCCTAATTTTTTGTTGATACGGTAACGACCAACTTCTCCTAAGTCGTAACGTTTATCTGAGAAGAATAATTTATCAATTACTCCGCGTGCAGTTTCCTCATCAGGTGGTTCTGCATTACGTAATAAACGGTAGATAAATTCAATTGCTTCTTTTTCAGAGTTGGTTGAATCTTTTTGTAATGTATTGTAAATAATAGCGAAATCGGCAGTATTTACATCTTGTTTGTGAAGGATGATAGATTTAACGCCAGCATCAGCAATAAAGTCGATGTGCTCGTCTTCTAAAATAGTTTCACGATCTAAGATAACTTCGTTACGCTCGATAGATACAACTTCCCCGGTATCCTCATCCACGAAATCTTCGATCCATGTTTTAAGAACACGCGCGGCAAGTCTACGACCTACTTCACGTTTTAAGCCTGCTTTTGAAACTTTCACCTCATCAGCAAGACCAAATATCTCTAAAATTTGTTTATCGCTTTCAAAACCAATAGCACGTAATAACGTGGTTACAGGTAACTTTTTCTTACGATCGATATAAGCGTACATCACATTGTTGATGTCTGTAGCAAACTCTATCCAAGAACCTTTGAAAGGGATAACACGGGCACTATATAATTTAGTACCATTGGCGTGACGGCTTTGTCCGAAGAACACACCAGGTGAACGGTGTAACTGCGAAACGATAACACGTTCAGCACCATTTATAATAAATGAACCTTTAGGCGTCATGTATGGGATGGTTCCCAGGTACACGTCCTGCATAATAGGTTCAAAATCTTCGTGTTCAGGATCTGTACAATAAAGGTATAATTTTGCCTTTAAAGGAACAGAGTAGGTAAGGCCACGTTCGATACACTCTTCAAGAGCATAGCGTGGCGGGTCGATATAATAATCCTTAAATTCTAATACGAAATTGTTTCTCGCATCAGAGATTGGAAAATTTTCGGCAAACACTCTGAATAAACCTTCTTTTTTACGGTTTTCCGGAGTGGTTTCTAATTGAAAGAAATCCTGAAAGGATTTCACCTGAATATCTAAGAAATCAGGGTATTCGATTGGAAATTTGTTGGACGAGAAATTAACTCGTTTTTGAATTTTTGTACTTGCAGCCAAGGTTATTTGAGGTTTAAATAATACAATTATGTCTTTCCAAAGTTCTCTGTTCTTTTATACTTAAAAAAACAGGTAAACAGTCCTTTTTGTTTTCACGTAAAGAACTGTTTACTAGTAAAATATACAGAATTACTTAATTTCTGCTTTAGCACCAGCTTCTTCTAAAGCTTTTTTAATTGCTTCAGCTTCTTCTTTGCCTACACCTTCTTTAACCGCTTTTGGAGCACCGTCAACTAAGTCTTTAGCTTCTTTTAAGCCTAATCCTGTTAAGTCTTTTACAACTTTAACAACACCTAATTTAGCACCACCTGCTTCTAATAACATTACGTCAAAAGATGTTTTTGCAGCAACTTCTGCTCCTGCAGCAGCACCGCCACCTGCCGCAACTGTTACTGCTGCTGGTTCGATTCCGTACTCATCTTTTAATACTGTTGCTAATTCTTGTACTTCTTTTACTGTTAAGCCTACTAATTGTTCAGCTATTGATTTTATATCAGCCATTTTTATGGTTTTTTACTTGTTTATTAATTTATTTAATTAAATCTATTTATTTGATTGTTCTTCAATGCATTAAGCAGCTTCATCTTCTTTGCTACCTTTGTTTTCCAAAGCACCTATAACGCGTTGAATTGGAGATTGTAATAATGCAATTACATCACCAATTAATTCGTTTTTCGATTTTAAAGCAACTAAAGCATCTAACTGCTCATCGCCCATAAATACCATTTCTTCAACATAAGCTGCTTTTAAAGCAGGCTTTTTGCCGTTCTTGCGAAAATCCTTAATTACTTTAGCCGGTGCGTTTGAAACATCGGTAAAGATCAAAGCTGTTTCGCCTTTTAAAGCAGGTATTAATTCGGCTAATTTACTGTCGTTAGCTCTTTCAATTGCTTTTTTAAGTAAAGTGTTCTTTACAACAGTTACCGAGATCTTTTTCTCGAAACATTGTTTACGGAACGCGTTTACTTTTTCAACTGTTAATGTTGAACAATCTGCTAAATAGATCTTATTGTTGGCGTTTAATTTTTCCACCAAACCGTCTATTACTTCTGTTTTTTCAGTTTTATTCATTTTTAGCAGTGTTTTTAGTTAAGTACTTTAGTATCGATGATAATGCCAGCGCTCATTGTGCTGCTTAAAGTAACTGATTTTACATAAGTTCCTTTTGCAGAAGATGGCTTTAATTTTACGATAGTTTGCAATAACTCATTCGCGTTCTCAGCAATTTTATCAGCGCTAAAAGACGCTTTTCCAATTCCTGCGTGAATAATTCCCGCTTTGTCTACTTTAAAATCGATCTTTCCACCTTTTGAGTCTGTTACCGCTTTGCCAATATCCATGGTTACAGTTCCGGTTTTAGGGTTTGGCATTAAACCACGAGGGCCTAATACGCGTCCTAAAGCACCAACTTTACCCATTACTGAAGGCATAGTAATAATTACATCTACATCAGTCCATCCACCTTTGATCTTCTCGATGTATTCATCTAATCCTACGAAATCCGCGCCTGCAGCTTTAGCTTCTGCTTCCTTATCAGGAGTTACAATTGCTAAAACGCGCAATACTTTACCTGTACCGTGAGGTAAGGTAACAGTTCCACGAACCATTTGATTAGCTTTACGAGGATCAACTCCTAAACGGATCGCTAGATCCACCGATGCATCAAATTTTGTTGTCGTGATGTCTTTCACGATCTTTGACGCTTCGGCCACTGAATAAGACTTGCTAGCGTCGAAATTCGCCGTAGCCGCTTTTCTTTTTTTAGTCAATGTTGCCATTTTGTTAAGCTTTTTTGATTGGTTAATAATAATTTAATTTTAGTAAGGTTTTTGGCCTGATACTGTTACTCCCATACTACGGGCAGTTCCTACTACCATGTTCATTGCCGACTCAATTGTAAAACAGTTCATGTCAACAATTTTGTCTTCTGCAATGGTACGAACCTGATCCCAGGTAAGTGACCCAACTTTTTTACGGTTGCTTGTTGCAGAACCAGCTTTGATCTTAGTAATCTCCAAAATTTGAATTGCAACAGGTGGACGTTTGATAACGAAATCGAACGACTTATCAGTGTAAACATTAATAATAACCGGTAATACTTTACCAGGTTGTTGTTGGGTTCTAGCATTAAATTGCTTACAGAACTCCATAATGTTTACCCCTTTAGCACCTAAAGCAGGTCCAATTGGAGGAGAGGGATTAGCAGCGCCACCTTTAATTTGCAATTTTACAATTGCCGATAACTCTTTTGCCATTTTGTTTTATTTATTTGTTTGTTATTGTTGGTCTTTCGTTTTTAGTCCCGGTAACTACCGGTTTACTTTGAGTTGGAAGCAGCAAAGCACCTCTTAAAACTAATCAACCTTCAATGCGTTTATAATTTCTTTAATTATTCTCTTTCTACTTCACCGAAATTTAATTCAACAGGCGTTTTACGTCCGAAGATCTTAACGGTAACTTTAATTTTTTTCTTGTCTTCCATAACCTCTTCAATTACGCCATTAAAGCCATTGAAAGGTCCATTGATAACTTTTACCGATTCGCCAACCATGTAGTTTGATGCTACAGTGCCTTCGCTTTCGGTTAATTCATCTACTTTACCTAAAATACGGTTAACCTCGCTAATTCGCATTGGCACAGGATCGCCACCTTTTGTTTCACCTAAAAATCCTATTACACCTGTAATGTTCTTAATAATGTGAGGGATCTCTCCCGAAAGATTTGCTTCTATCAATACATAACCCGGGTAAAACGAACGCTCTTTGGTTGTTTTTTTACCATTACGGATCTGGATAACCTTCTCCGTTGGGATAAGAACCTGAGATACAAAATCGTTTAATTTTAAACGAGATATCTCAACTTCAATGTATTGTTTTATCTTTTTCTCTTGACCGCTAATAGCACGTACTACGTACCATTTTTTGGTTGAGGTGTCAGTTTTTACTATATCAGCCATTTTAAAAAATTATTTAATAATGTCGTAAGCCTGTTCCATTAATATTTTAAATATCCAGTCCATTCCCCAAACAACAAGTGCGATAATAACTGAAGAGATCAAAACAACGATAGCGCTGCTTTGTAACTCAGGCCATGTTGGCCAGCTTACCTTATTAACCAGTTCGTTCTTGGTTTCTGATATGTATGTTCCTAATTTGCTCATTTTATTCTCTATTTTTTAGTTACCAATCGTTGCACGGGCGGAGGGACTCGAACCCCCATCAGCGGTTTTGGAGACCGATATTCTACCATTGCACTACGCCCGTAAGCTGTGTTTTTTATGTCCGTTTATAAACGGCAAAATGGCTTCCCGGTTAAAGGAGCCATTTTGCCTATATATTTTGACTATGGCTTAGTCTAAAATTTCAGTTACCTGACCAGCACCAACAGTACGTCCACCTTCACGTATAGCGAAACGTAAACCTTTGTCCATTGCAATTGGGTTGATCAAATTAACAGTAATAGTAACGTTATCACCTGGTAAAACCATTTCACGTCCTGCTTCTAACTCGATCTCTCCAGTTACGTCAGTTGTACGGAAATAGAATTGCGGGCGATATTTATTTTGGAATGGAGTGTGACGTCCACCTTCTTCTTTTTTCAAGATGTAAACCTCAGCTTTAAATTTAGCGTGTGGTTTTACAGTTCCCGGTTTAATGATAACCATACCACGTTTGATGTCTTTTTTCTCAACACCACGTAATAATAGACCTACGTTATCTCCAGCTTCACCGTAATCTAATATTTTACGGAACATCTCAACACCTGTTACAGTAGAAGTTAATTTCTCTGCACCCATACCAATAATTTCAACGTTATCAGCAGAGTTAATTACACCTGTTTCGATACGACCTGTAGCAACAGTACCACGACCAGTGATCGTGAACACGTCTTCAACCGGCATCAAAAATGGTTTTTCTTTTTCACGAGGAGGAATTGGAATGAAGCTATCTACTGCATCCATTAATTCCATAATTTTATCAACCCATTTTGGATCGTTATTTAATCCACCTAAAGCAGATCCACGGATAATTGGAGTAGCATCACCATCAAATTTATAGAAAGTTAATAGTTCGCGAATTTCCATTTCAACTAAGTCTAATAACTCAGCATCTTCAACCATGTCAACCTTGTTCATGAAAACAACCAATTTAGGCACACCTACCTGGCGAGCTAAAAGGATATGTTCACGGGTTTGAGGCATTGGACCATCTGTAGATGCAACCACTAAAATTGCACCATCCATTTGAGCAGCACCTGTAACCATGTTCTTTACATAATCGGCGTGACCTGGACAATCAACGTGAGCATAGTGACGGTTAGCCGTCGCGTATTCTACGTGAGAAGTGTTAATTGTAATACCACGTTCTTTTTCTTCAGGAGCATTATCAATTGAAGAGAAATCACGGATTTCGCATAAGCCTTTTGAAGCTAATACCGTAGTAATTGCAGCAGTCAAAGTAGTTTTACCGTGATCTACGTGACCAATTGTTCCAATGTTTACGTGTGGTTTGGAACGGTCGAATTTTTCTTTTGCCATAGTTGTTATTTTTTACTTGTTGTTTGTTATATATTTATTTTTAAAATCTTTACCTCTTTGTGAGCTGTTGAGCAGGATTGAACTGCCGACCTCCTCCTTACCAAGGAGGTGCTCTACCACTGAGCTACAACAGCTTATCTTTTTGCTTTTTTGTTAAAAAGCCGCTTGTAATTCACTTTTTTAAAAGAACAGTCTGCTTCACATGCCAAAAGTCCCGCATTTTGGGACTTTCAAAAAAATAAAAAACCGTTAAGCCAAGTTTTTTATCCTTTTGTCGCCTCTCGTCTTTAGGCGTATCATCAACTTCTCATTCTCATTACTCTTTAAAAGATCCACCGGATCTTTAATCTGGAGCGAAAGACGGGTCTCGAACCCGCAACCTCCAGCTTGGAAGGCTGGAGCTCTACCAATTGAGCTACTTTCGCAATATTCAACTTAAGTTTTGATCCAAGATCAAGAACCTAAATTCCAATTAGCCTGTGGGGACAGGAGGATTCGAACCTCCGAAGTCGAAACAACAGATTTACAGTCTGTCCCATTTGGCCACTCTGGTATATCCCCTCACAAAAAAAGAGCCGAAGAAGGGACTCGAACCCCCGACCTACTGATTACAAATCAGTGGCTCTACCAGCTGAGCTACTTCGGCTTTTTTGTATTTTTAAAGAACTGCCCTTAAAAAGGGATGGCAAAGGTAATAATACTTTTTAATCGAACAAAATTATTGTGGAATTATTTTCACTTTTTTCTGAATTTTTTTTCTCCCAAAAAAACATAAATTTTCTTTAACGGAATAAAACCTAATTTAAAATTCGCAATTCGTTGGGAAAGTAGTTGTTTAGCCTGTTTGGCAGCACTTTGGCCCAACCCAATCCCTGATTTTTATAACTCACTAACACCAATCCTTTTTTTTCACTTTGATATACTAAATTTTCTTTCTTGAAAAACTTCAACGCCTGCTTTTCATTTAACTCCAGTCGCGGCAGATCTTTGTTAATTGCGGTAACCAAAGCCAATTCGTGATGCGGAACCATGTCTTTTCCTTTAATTTCGCCAATTACGGCGCCAGCCTTTTTAAAATAAAGCTGCTTTTCGTAAGCAATTAAAAAGTTTAAAGCCGCTAAATTCAACAAATGAAAAAGATCGTTCTTTTTTATGATCAAATTATCAGAAAGGCCTAAAAATGGCGCCAATATTGATAGTTCCGCTTTTGAAACCTCCAACGCGCTTTTCTTTTTTGGTATAAACGGACTTTGCTCTTCGCTTTTTTTCCTTAACACCGCACAGAAAAAACCTTCGCTTTTGGTTAAATGTGGGTAAAACCTGTATCCGCGTTCGGTTTCAATAATTCCCCATTCTTTTTTTATGGGTAATGTCAAATACTCAAGGTCAAATTCCGCCATCATCCATTCCACAATTTGTTCGTTCTCTTCGGCAGAATAAGAGCAGGTGCTATACACCAAAACCCCTCCTTCTTTTAGTGAATGTATAAGATCAGCTAAGATCTTCTTTTGGCGTGTGCAACAATTAGTTACGTTATCTTCGCTCCACTGATCAATAGCATCGGGTTGCTTTCTAAAAAGTCCGCTTCCGCTACAAGGCGCATCAATTACTATGGCGTCAAAAAATGAAGTTAGTTCAGAGAATTTTTGTGTATCGTTATTTGTTACAACAGTGTTGCAAGTGCCCCATTTGCTGAGGTTTTGCGCTAACACATCTGCACGAGAACGAATAAATTCGTTAGCTACCAGTAAACTTTCTTCGTTAATTAACGAATTTATCAATGTGCTTTTGCCGCCGGGCGCAGCGCAGGCGTCTAGTATTTTCAGTTGTTTGGTAAGATCTACTGTTTGTTTTAAAGCAAATTCAATAAACATGCTACCGGGTTCCTGCACATAATAACAACCCGCCTGAAACAAGGGATCATGCGTAAAAGAAGGGCGTTTGTTCAAATAAAAACCGGCATCTGTCCAAGGAATCCTTTCGTTTAATTCAAAACCGAGTTCTGTTTTTTTGAAAGGATTTAAGCGAATGGATGTAATTTTATTTTCTTCCTTATGCGCTTCCACAAAGGCTTCCGCATTAAAATGCTCAAATTGCGAGAGACTGTTTAAAAGTTGTTGCGGCAGCTTTGGCATATTTAAATTTTAAACAGTTTCTTTGTTTGTGGATTTTTCGGAGCACAAAGTAAAGAAATTATTGCTAACGCCGGAAATGGCAAAGCATAAAATAGAACAGTGGTGTGCTTACCAGGAACGCTCGCAAAACGAGACCCGCAGGAAGTTATACGAATATGGTTTGCATGAAAATGATGTTGAACAAATCATTGCGGGATTGATAAGCGAGAATTTTTTGAATGAAGAACGTTTTGCATTAGCTTTGGCCGGAGGAAAATTCAGAATAAAACATTGGGGGAAAATTAAAATTAAAATAGAATTAAGAAAACACAAGATCTCTGATTATTCTATAGCTAAAGCTTTGAATATGATAAACGAAGATGACTATTTGAAAACCATTACTTTAGTACTCGAAAAAAAACTACGACAAACCAAATCAAAGGACAAACAAAAATTATTTTACGGAACTTTAAATTATGCCGTTTCCCGCGGTTTTGAAAGGGATCTGGCAACCGAACAATTAAACAAAATATTAAAATGAATTTAGATCTTAAAAATAAACGCGCTATTGTTTGCGGAAGCACACAAGGTATTGGTAAAGCTGCAGCCATTGAACTAGCTGCAATGGGAGCCCACGTAACTTTAATTGCTAGAAACGAACAAGCCTTAAAAGAAGCAAAAGCAGAATTAAGTAATAACGGTTCGCAGCTACACTCATATATATGTGCGGATTTTAGCGAACCTCAAAAATTAAAAGAATTGGTAGAACAATTCATTCAACGCAGCGGTCCGGTAAATATTTTGGTGAATAACACGGGTGGTCCGCCGGCCGGACCAATTGTAAATGCCAAGACCGATGAGTTTCTTTCAGCATTTAATAATCATTTGATCTGCAATCATGTTTTGACCCAGGCCTGCATGGAAGGCATGAAACAAAGTGGTTATGGCAGGATAATAAACGTTATATCCACTTCGGTTAAACAAGCCTTGCCAAACCTAGGTGTTAGTAATACTATTAGGGCAGCAGTTGGTAACTGGGCAAAAACAATGGCTAACGAATTAGGAAAATTTGGTATCACGGTAAATAATGTATTGCCCGGAGCCACCGCCACACAACGTTTATCAAACATTATTGAGAATAAAGCGCTAAAAACAAATTCAAATAATGATGCGGTAAAAAAAGAAATGTTGCACGAAATTCCACTCGGAAGGTTCGCTGAAGCATCAGAAGTTGCAGCCGCTGTAGCCTTTCTTGCTTCGCCGGCAGCCGCTTATATCAATGGAATTAACCTTCCTGTTGATGGTGGAAGAACTTCTTCTTTGTAGAAATTAACAATCGTATGTTTATTACAGTTAACGTGTTAGTGTTACTAAAACGTTAGGTGTGAGGCAAAACCCGCCGTTTACTTAAGGTATTTTAGTGCCATGATAAAATTCTTATTTATTCTGGTTAACGCATTTGCCGTATTTATTTATAGTTTATTCGGCGGTGATAATGGAATTACCGTATCCGGTAACATTCCTAAAACGATAACAGCAGGTCAGGAAGTGCCTATAGAGCTTAAGATCACAAAGGGCAGCATGAGCGGCTTCGCGAAACTTCAGTTAGAATTACCTGAAGGTTTAAGTTTAAAAGAGCTTGATAACAAGGGCGCAAACTATAGCTACATGGATGGTGTGGCAAAATGGGTTTGGGCATCTTTACCAAGCGAGTCAGAAATAGTAATTAAAGCAACATTGGTTGCAGCAGCCACAACATCGGGTGCAAAAACAATTGGTGCAAAATATTCTTTCGTAGAAAATAATGCAAAACAAGTTGTAGAAATGGTGCCTATTGAAATTACTGTTGAAGCAGGATCAGGCACAACTGCTGCTGTAACAACAAATGAAACTCCAACTAATACAAACACAACTTCAACAACGGCGGTAGAAACAAATACACAAACATCATCAAATAAAGAACCTGCAGGAAATGTTTCTGTTGTTAGAACAATAACAAAAGGTGCAAGCGATGCTGAATACATTATTAACTTAAAAGTAAAAAAAGGAGCAACAAGAGGTTTTGCAAGGTATAGCGATGACCTGCCAACAGGTGTTGTTGCAAAAGCAATAAGCACAGACGGAAGTTCTTTTTCTGTTGCTGATGGTAAAGTAAAATTTGTTTGGGTATCTGTATTATTAAAAGATGAATTGGAATTATCTTATTCAATGACAAGTACTGTTACAGTATCGATGATGTTAAAAGGTGAGTACTCTTATTTAGAAGATAACCAAAGTAAAAAATATTTATTAACGCCAGAAGCTCTTGCGCTTACTGTTAACGCTGCAGTTGCAACGAATACAGAAACAGCAGTTACACCAACAGTTGCTGTTGTTACTCCTACTGAGACTGCGGTTACTCCAACTGTGGCAACCATTACTGAAACTGTTGCTGTGGTAACTCCAACTGAAACTGCGGTTACACCAACCGTTGCCGTTTTAACACCAACCGAAACCGCTGTTACACCAACCGAAACTTTAGCTGTTGTTACACCAACCGAAACTCCTACTAATACAAATACAGTTGAAAATGTAGCCAAACAAGATGGTAATGTAAATTACATGGTACAAATTGGCGCCTTTACAAATGGTAATGTTAACGCCTCTGTTCTAAAACAAAAATTTAGAATTTCAGAATCTGTTAAAAGCGAATTCTCAGGTGGTTTCTCTAAATTTATGGTAGGTTCTCACAGTCAATACAAAGCTGCACGTGATCAAAGAGAGAGCATAAGAAACAACAATGGTGTTAGAGGTGCTTTTGTTGTAGCCTATAACCAAAGCAAGCGTATTACAGTTCAGGAAGCGTTGATGATTAGTAATCAAAAATGGTTTAAATAGAATTATTTTTGCTATTTTTACAGTAATTAATCTTTATGAGGAAACTAATACTTCTAACTATATTTTTAGTTTCTGTAACTGTTCACGCTCAAACAGATACATCTGCTAATTATTTAGATAGATTATCTCCTGATGAATTACTACAACATTACATCAACGAAAAAGAACCTGTATCCTTATATAAAGGTCCTTTTGAAACAGCTGGTGACTCCTTATACAACATATTAAATCCTTTAACCGTTCCAAACGCCACAGTTTCCGGCGATCCTTTATACAGGGCGGCCATGGAAAAAGAGAATGCAAGACTTGCAGGAGAGGACACCACTAATAATGCAGAACAAAAATTAAAACCAAAAATTTCTTTGGGCATGGGTCGCTTAGGTTATCATGGCGATCTGTATCAACGTCATTTTCAATCGCCGCTTACAGCGCGTATGGCTTACGATCTTAATATCTCGCAACGCTTAACACGTTATCTGCAGGTAAATTTTAATATCATGTTCGGTAAATTAGGCGCCAACGAGTATACACTGAACCGTAACGAGAATTTTCAATCAGAGATCCGAGCAGGTGGCGTTAACCTAATGTACGATTTCGGAAATTTTATTCCGGATCTTTATAAAGTGCGACCTTTTGTAACCCTTGGTGTTACAGGCTTTGAGTTCTTAAGTAAAACAGATCTTTTAGATAAGGATGGTAACGCTTACCATTACTGGAGCGATGGAAGTATTAAAGATATGCCTGAAGGTTCGGCCGGCGCGCAAAACGCAAAAGACCTTGTGCGTGATTATTATTACGAGACAGATATTCGCGAACGTAACCTGGATGGTTTTGGAAAATATGCGGAAAGAGCTTTTTCATTTCCTATAGGTGCAGGTGTAGTTATGAAAGTAACGGATAGGGTAGATCTTAAATTGAACTTCCAATACTTTTTTACAACAACAGATTATTTAGATGGCATCTCTAACAAAAGCCTTGGTAACAGGGTAGGTACAAAACAACGCGATAATTTTACATACACATCCTTCGCATTACAATACGATTTGATCGCTAAGCCGCGTCAAAAACAAAAACTGGGCAGAGATACTTTGAATGATGCATTTTGGTTGGCATTTGATAATGAAGATCGCGATAAAGACGGCGTAATTGATATGGCGGATGATTGCCAGGGAACTGAACCGGGCGTGAAAGTAGATGCGAAGGGTTGTCCGCTGGATGATGATAAGGATGGTATTCCTAATTTCAGGGATGATGAATTGGCAACGCCTTTGGGTGTGCCGGTTAACGAAAAAGGAGTTGGACAAACAGATGATTATTGGGCTGCATGGTACGCACAGTATTTGAACGATTCAACAGGGGTAGGCGCAACAGTAGAGTATGTTGGAAATATCTTTGCGCTTAACAAGAAAAAAACAAAATTAGGAGTAGATAAGGAAGCCTATACAGTAGAATTGATAAGGTACAATGGTTCTATACCTACTGATGAATTAGCATTTTTACTAAGTATTGGCGATATTAACTCAACAACATTAGAGGATGGAACAACCGTTGTTTACACATCGGGTAACTACGATAAAATAAGCTCAGCAGTAAAACGGAGAGATGAATTCAGGAAAGATGGTAATAAGAGTGCAGGTGTATCTAAAATAAAAGGAAAAAATATTACACAGGTTAGCGATGCAGAGTTAGCAGAGTTAATTAAAAAAGAAGACGAAGAGTTTGCCAAGTTAACCGCATTAAACACAGCTACAGCAAGCAATACAGGTACAAATACTGCTGTTAATACAAACACAGCTGCTGAGACTGCAGTAGAGGAAACATTTAATAAAACAGATGTTGTTTATCGTGTGCAATTAGGAGCATTTAAAAATAAGATCTCTACCAGTGTATTTAATACCAGCGCTGGTGTGTTAGAATTAAAAACAGGCGAGAGCATTTTTAGATACGTAACAAAAGGGTACAAGACCATCGAGGAAGCTGCATCTGTGCGTGCCGACCTTGTAGTGCAGGGTTATAGCGATGCCTTTGTAACGGCTTATAAAGAAGGAAAACGTGTAGCCTTAAATACTACTAAAGCTACTGTAGATAAAAAATACAAAGAAGACCTGAACGAAGAAAAAATATTTAGCTCGGTAGATAAAAAATTAGTGACCTTTAAAATTCAGTTAGGTTCATTGAAGAAAGCTGCGCTTGAAAAAATGATCGATGAGAAATACAAAGATCTTAAAGATGTAGAAAAACAAACTACAGTTTCAGGAAGCATCCGTTACTCTGCAGGTACATTTAACGGTTACGATGCCGCCGAAAAATACCGCAAAGAGCTTGAGACCAAAGGCTTTTACGATGCCTTTATCATTGCCACTTTTAAGAACGAGATCATCTCTATACAAGAGGCGATGGAGTTGTTGAAGTAGATCCCTACAATTAAAAAATATGCGCCTGGCGAGTAGTTAGTGGCAAACTTAGTCTGACATGAAAAAAATAACATTCGTTCATATTTTACTCATTCTCGGACTGACTAATTGCAGACAAGGAAACTCGGCCGGCAGCGGACAAAAATCAAATGTTAAACCTTCCTTTGATTTTATCGAAATAACGTTTGACAAAAAAGAAGGGGGAATTACTTCTGTTTATGTTGACTCGACAAAGATCCTAAGAGTAAAACATTCCGACACGAATGGTGTTCAATATCTATTGGGACAAATCCCCGATTACAAACTGACCGAATTAAATCAACTTGCTTCAAAAGCTATTGACGAAAAAGTTGATAGCATTGTTATGGGGCCTTCTGAATATTTTATTTCATACAGTCTAATTTTCCGACAAAACGGTAAAACAATGAGGACCTTCGTTTACGAGGACAAAGACTATCCGTTTCACTTACTCCGAGACTTTACGAGTTGCTTATTTTTACTCCGACATAAAGTCAAAGAAAATAAAAATGACACAAATTTTATATTCAAGACTTATCAAATAATTTGTGACCCTCCGACTTGGACAGACGACACTGTTAAATTTCTTTCGCCAATAATCAAGGACAAAAACGCCAGCCACTAACACGGCTTGGTAAAAGGCACTTCGCCAAGCCCGAATACGTTATTATAAAAATGATCTGTGGCATCCGCGAAATCTGCGGCTTTTTGTTTGTAGTTAAAGCTTAAACCTATCACCAAAATATCATCCACTTGTTCGTGTGGGCCTTTCCAGGCAAGGTGTTTGCTTTTAGCTATATTTTTTGTAAATTTGTTATAACAAAATGTTCGACCATGACAGTAACTGCTATTAAAAAACAAGTTGACAATTATCTCCCTCTTTTATCGGCTAAACAGCAGGCATTAATTCTTGAAATGATAAAAAGTTTTTTAAATGTAGATAAAGACACTAAAAGGATCAGCAAAAAGCAATACAATAAAGAAGTAAATGAGGCTGTTTCCAGAATTGAAAAAGGTACTAGTGTTTCTCACAAAGACGCCCTCAAGGAATTATCTAAATGGTAAAACCAGTTTCTTTTAAAATAATTTGGGACAGAAAAGCACTAGACAATTTTAAAGAAATTCTGACCTACCTTGAAAAGCAAAGCGTGCAAGCTCCAAAGATCGTTAAAGAAGCAATTATTTCCAGGCTTGAAGTGATAAAAAATAATCCTCTTATTGCTGAGTCAGACAAACTTAAAAACCCATCAAATAAAGATTTCCGTGCGTTGGTAATTTTTAGTTACAGGGTTACTTACCAAATTAAAACCGACATTAAAGAAATAAGGATATTAAGAATAAGGCATACAAGTAGGGAGCCTCTTGGTTATTAGGTAAAGAAATTAGTAAGAGTTACCCACTAATTGATGTTACAACTTAAACCCTATCGCCAAAACATCATCCACTTGCTCGTGCCGGCCTTTCCAGGTCAATTCATCACTATTTGTTTATCCGATTTTTTTAGTGATAAAACAGTTAGGTGTGGGTTCATATCACCAGTGCGCCATTCATTAACAGGTATTTTAAAAGTTACTATAATTTTATCCTGAGTTTCAATTACATGATCAACACCTGAATTAAAAGAGCCGGATGTACGCGTTTCAAAAAACACAACGATCATTTCTTTATCAAAATTAAACCTAAAATCTTTTGGATAAGTGCCAAAAGAATTAAAATAGAAATCGAAATACTCCTTATCGCTGGTTAAAATGAGTGGCTTTTTTAGATGATAAGCCGAGCTGCTGGTCAGTATTATTTTATAACTAACTGTATCCGAAAACTCTTGTCCTATCTGGCTTTTTAACCTAACCGACATTAAGCATAGAAATAAAATGAGTATTACATTAACTTTCATTATAAAACAGTTATACTAATTTAATAAATGAAACGGAAAGATTTAAAGAATCGGGATAGCCTTAACATAAATTAGGAAGGCATACTACAACTTAAACCCAATAACCAAAATATCATCTACCTGTTCGTGTGGGCCTTTCCAGGCAAGGTGTTCGGCTTTTATGTTATCGTGTTGCGCTTTAAAATCCAAAGATGAATTCTTGATGATGAGATCTTTAAATTTACCGGTGCTGTATTTTTTTTCTTTGCTGCCGCCAAACTGGTCGGCATAACCATCGGTAAAAATGTAGAAAGAATCACCTTTATTTAAATTAAACGTATGTGTTGTGTAAGCAATGGTTTCAACCCTGTCTTGCTGTTTGGTGCCAATAGGTATCTTATCTGCCTTCACCTCTGTTAATTCGTTATTGGATATTATCCACAGCGGACGCATAGCGCCTGCGTAATCCATTGTATTGGTCTTATGATTGATCTTACAAATAGCGCAGTCCATTCCGTCTTTAGATTCAGACTCGTTCTTGTAAAGAGTTTCTAAAACACCGTTATTTAATTCAAATAAGATATCTTTTGGGTCAATGATCTTTTGCTCGTTTACAATTTTATTTAAAATATTGTAACCAATCAAACTCATAAATGCTCCCGGAACCCCATGACCAGTACAATCTATGGCTGCTATAATACTTACTTCATCAAAGTGAGCAAACCAATAAAAATCGCCACTCACAATATCTTTTGTCATGTACAATACAAAAGAATTCGGAATATGTTTTTGTATTAATTTATTCTCTGGCAAAATAGCGTGCTGTATCTTGCGCGCGTAAGAAATACTATCAGTAATATCTTTATTTTTTTGCTCAATTATTTTTTGTTGTTTTTTCGATTCAGTAATATCGCTGTCAATAATAATTAGCTTTTTAATTTTATCGTCCTCATCAAAAATAGGTGTAAGCGTAGAAGCTTCCCAAACCTGGTTATCAGGGTTTTTGGTGTTAAAGGATTCGTATTTGATAGAGCGTTTGGTAGCTATAGCTTCATCTACAAAATCTTTTATTTGCGAATTATTGCTCGACGTAAAAATGTTCAGTTTTTTATCTAAGATCTCTTTTAAGGTAATTCTGTTCAGTTTTGTAAAACTTTCGTTCACGTATTCAATGTCTCCATCCGGGTTTAAGATCAATACCACATTGTCTGTACGACTTGCTACTATTGAGAGTTGCTCGAGTTCTTTGTTAGCTTCGGCAATTATCTCCGATTGTTTTTCAATTTCTTTTGTACGTTGCGCAACTTTTTCCTCCAATACTAAATTCTCTTTTTGTAAAGCCTTTAACCGGTATTTTAAGAATGAATAAATAATAAAGAAAGCAGCTAAGGCAACTATTAACCAAAACCACCATTTTTTCCAGATAGGAGAGAGGATGGTAAAAGAAAAAGAAGTTGGTTCGCTCCAAATGTCTTCTTCGTTCTTTGCCTGTACTACAAAGGTGTACGGGCCGGCGCCAAGGTTATTGTAATTTATTAATTTGCCTTCATTAGAATACAGCCAGGCATCTTCTAAGCCCAATAATTTATAACGGTATGATAATTTCTCTGGGTTCTTTAACCAGATAGCGTCAAAAGTAAATGCAAGATTATTTTGTTTATGCGTAAATTCAAAAATAGAATCTATTGGGAAGGGCTTGTAATTAATTTGTAATGCTTTAATAAAAGCCAGTGGTTTTACAGAGTCCAAAGCTTGTTGACTTGTTCTGTAAACCAAAACACCATTATTGGTGCCGGAGTAAATTTTATCGCCGCTTAAATAAACGGCATTTAAATTTGGCTCCAGGTCGCCGTCAAATAGGTCGTAGTAACTAATGGAATTATCTACACAATTAATTTTATCAATGCCTTTTGAGTTGATAGAGAAAATGGTATTGTCGGTTGCAATTAATTGCTGAGGTTGCTCATCGCGTAAACCATTCAATTGCGTGAAAGAAATAATACTTTTACCATCGTATTTTATAACGCCGTTGGCATTAGAAGAAGCCCAGATAGAATTGTATTTATCTTTGCATAAAGATGTGATCGTGTTTGAGTTTAATTTAAATTTATCGGTAAGACTGATAAATTTTTCATTCTCTAAAACCTGTAGCCCGCCGCCGTCTGTTGCTATATAAAGCTTGCCATTGTTATCGGTTATTGCTGCGTAAACATAATTACTTCCAAGGCCTTCAGTTTCGGTGTAAGTTTTTTCAACTTTAAACTCATTTGTTTCAGGATTAACTTTTGCTTTTATTAAACCACCACCAAGTGTAGAAATATAAACCGTTTCGTTGTCTGCAAAATAAATATTAGATACATTATCATTTGAGAGTCCTTTGTTCTTTGAATTAATAATAAGACTGTTCTTGTTCTGTGAGCTTAAAACAATAAGTCCGTTACCATAAGTGCCAAACCAGATGCAACCATCGGGCGCTTTGGTAGCGCAGGAAATGGTGAACTTTGTTGCCTCCTGTATTTTTGAAACAACAAGTTTTCCTTCATCGTCGGTCATTATTTTGGAGATACCGTTTACTGTCCCCACCCAAATAGCATGATCGTTATCAGTTGCAAGAGCAAGGATCTTGTCGTCAGTTAACCCTTTATTTGCATTTATAAAATCGTAACGTCTATCGTAAAACTGGCTGATACCTTTTTTAGAAGCTATCCAGATCTGTTTGGCGTTATCGATAAATAATTGATTGATGCCTGTTGTTTGAAGGTACTTTTCGTAATTGTAAATAGAAATAACACCGTTATGAATTTGCAGGAAACCATTCTTCTCTGTAGCAATAATTGTTTTGTTGGCTACTTTACCACTGGCGTTAATAACAGTGCCCATGCCCCAATTGGCAAAAAAAGGAACCCTTTCAATTTTTAAATTTACAAGATCGTAAGAGCAAACGCCCGAGTCCTGCATGGAGATCATTAATTTTTTATCTTCAAAAGAAATATCCCTTACAATATTATCAGGTAAACCAATTTTATTGGAGATGATCTTAAATGAGGGACTCACGCCAATGTTCATTATCTCTGTAATGCCGGCATCTGTAGCGCACCAAACACTATTCTTTCCATCGGTGGTAACTTTGTAAACAACGTTATCACTTAATCCTTTTTCTGAATTAATATTTTTTAGTTCGTTGTTCGCATAAGTGTAAATGCCATTTCCATAAGTTCCAAAACAAATAACATCATCTATTTGGCAAATAGAAGTGATCTTTACTTCGTTTGATTTTGCGCCAAAATCAAGAGAATCTATTTTATTATTCTTTAAAAAATAAATTTTTCCTGAATTAGTACCAATCCATGCATTGTCTTTACTATCAATAAATATAGCGGTAATGTTCTTTTTAAGAATGGGACTTTCTTTTGCGACCTGTACTGAAGTTTTACCATCAAATTTATAAACACCATCGCTTGTACCCAGCCATAAGAAGCCAAGTTTATCTTGTGTAATGGTATTTACGGCAAGATCTTTTTTACCGGAGAAGGAAAAATAATTTTTAACCTGTAGTTGTGGGAATAGAAGGGAAGAATAAAAAAGTACGACTAAAAGTATTTTATTCTTTTTGATCACAAATTAATTTTAAGCTTTTGGTTTTAAAGTAACTTTTACATCTACCATAATAATAGAAGCGATCTTTTGATTCACCACTTTTGGAATTTTAATGTTATGATCTTCCAAAGGCACTTCAAATGAGGTCTCAACCAATATCTCTTTATCTTTTACGGTGATCTTTGTTTTAACTATCTTTTCTTTTTCTGTACCATGAATATTAAAAGTGCCTTTTGCCCTTACAGTATAAGTGCCATTCTTTGTAAAATCAATATCCTCAATGATCTTGCCTTTAAAAGTAGCGTTGGCATATTTCATGGTCTCCATATAATTCTCTTTAAAATGTTCTTTTTGAAGGCCACTGTTAAAGCCGTCAAACGAATCTACATTAACAGAGAAGGCTACATTCTTATTGCCAACGTCTAATGCCCCAACGGTTTTGTTAGATGATGCTTTAATAAGCTCTAAAGGAGCCTCAGATGTAAACTTGGTAACGCCATCTTTGCACATAAAAACTTGTGCAAAACAAGAACTGGCCGCAATAAAGAAGAAGGTAAAAAAAGTACTTTTCATCAACTATTTTTTTATTAGAGTAAATATAATGAATTGCTTTGTTCTTAAAAAAACAAAAAACAACTTATCTTATAACAAAGCAACCTCCGTTTTGTTAACCCAAAGCCTGTTTAAGGTCCTCAATAAGGTCCTCAACATCTTCAACCCCAACACTTAAGCGTAATAAATTATCTACAACGCCTGCTTTTTCCCTTTCTTCTTTTGGAATAGAGGCGTGGGTCATTGTAGCAGGATGGTTAATTAATGATTCGACACCTCCCAGACTTTCTGCTAAAGAAAAAACTTTAAAAGAGCCTGCTAATTTAAAGGTGTTGTCAATACTTTTATCTTTTAAAACTATTGAGATCATTCCGCCAAAATCGCGCATTTGTTTTTTTGCAATGGCATGGTTAGGATGATCTGTGAAGCCTGGCCAGTAAATTTTTTCAATTTTTGGATGGGTCTTTAAATACTCCGCTATTTTTTTACCGTTAAAACAATGGCGTTCCATACGTAAATGCAGTGTTTTAATACCGCGCATTACTAAAAAACAATCCATAGGGCCGGGATTGGCACCGCAACTGTTTAAGATAAAATATAATTGCTCTTGTAATTTATCATCGTTCACAATTAAAGCGCCCATCACTACATCACTGTGTCCGCCTAAATATTTGGTAACAGAGTGCATTACAATATCCGCGCCAAGCGCTAAAGGATTTTGTAAATAAGGTGAGGCAAATGTATTGTCAACGGCCAATAAAATTTTATTTTCTTTTGCAATGGCCGAACAAGCTTCAATATCAATTATCTGCATGGTAGGGTTGGTAGGGGTTTCGGCCCATATCAACTTTGTATTTGCATTTACATATTTTTTAATATTGTTGGCATCACTCAAATTAATAAAGTGAAATTTAATACCATAATTCGCGAAAATTTTAGTGAACATACGGTAAGAGCCACCGTAAAGATCATCGCCGGTAATTACTTCATCGCCCGGACGTAATAATTTCATTACTGCGTCGGTAGCACCCATACCGCTGCTAAAGCAAATGCAATGTTTACCATTTTCTAATGCAGCAATATTTTTTTGAAGCGCTTCGCGTGTTGGATTTTTACCACGTGCGTAACCATAACCTTTATTTTTTCCGGGAAGTTCCTGCACATAGGTGCTGGTTTGAAATATAGGGGTCATAATAGCGCCCGTTGAAGGATCAGCGTCTGCGCCGGCATGTATTGCCTTAGTACCAAATTTGTGTTTAGAGAAGTCAGCCATTTTTTTATTTTTTAAGAACGGTTATGTAGTAGTTTTTAATTCAGGTTTTTTTCTTGTAAAGAACCAAAAGCCCGCCGCAATAATAAATCCGGCTAAGGTCATTAGTAATCCTTTTTTGAAGAAACGTAAATGGTATTCAAGATCGATGGTGTGATTTCCTTTAGTAACGTAAACGCCAGTCATACCATAATTAGTTAAAACCTTTTCAGTTTCTTTTCCATCTACTTTTAAATGCCAGCCATTATCGTAAGGAAAGCTTAGGTACATTAATTTATTCTCACTTACATTTACGGTTCCCGAAATTTTATTTTCAGAGAATAAGCTCATGTTAAACGCTTCTCTTTTTAAAGTATCAATGCCGTTCTTAAAAATATCCCAGGTAAATAAATTAAGGTTTAAAGTGTCGTTTAGCGTTACTTTTTTTAAGCCCGGTGCTTTTGCTATTTCTTTATCATCAATTACACAAGCCTTTAAACCTATAAGGTCTTTTTGTGTGGTGTTTAAAAGATCAAAATCGCTTTGAGCAATGTATTTATCGTAGGTATAACCAAAAGGCAACGTGTATTTACTTTTTAATACAATAACATCACCAAACTTAGCAACCGAATCGTGCGTGGCAGCCCATAATGGATTTATGTACCTGTTTTTTGTAAGTATATATTTTACATTATTTAGAGGTTCTAAGAACGGGCGGTTCTTTAAACCATCAACCCAACGGGTAGCAAATTCGCTATTCTTATCAATAGCGTTATACCCTTTCATGAAATTAATAAAGTTAATTTGTGCAAATGAGTTGTAACTGCTGGTACTGTAAAAGCCCTGTATCTTATGATCCTGTAAACTGCCGTGCATGGCACCACTCGAGAAATACATTTTATCAATGCGGTAAAATTTATCGTCTTTTTCCTGGCTTTTAATGTAGTTGACAGCTTCAACAGAATAATCATTATAGGCCACCTTTTCTTTTAACTCTCTAACCGAAACTGCTGCAGGAACCACTCTGCCTTCTTGTTGCATTAAAACGTTACGTGTGTTAAGAGTGGTGTAAGAAAAATAACTTAACTCAACTAGTACTAAAAAAAGAATTAAATACTTTACGTTAGCTACATTTTTTGATCTGCCTAAAAAGTAAACGGCAATAGCATAGAATACTAAGAACGCTTTAATAAATAAAGAAAGCGAATCATTCAATTTTAAACTTTGTTCTGCCTGCTGTCCTGTGGGATAAGTGATAACAGCTTTATAGCTTAGAGCACTTAAAATAAGCCAGCCGCCAAGCGCTACACCTAATGCAATTAAACTTACTTTTTTAAATTTGAGGATAAGGTCAAGTGCGTAAACAGAGAACAAAATAAATACTACCGATACAAAGAATGAATAGGCCCTGAAATAATCACCTGTAAAAAGCCAGAAGGCATAACGGAACCATGGGAAAATAGTAGGGATGATCCACACAATTAATAAAGCAATATACCAACGTCTTATTTTTTTGTCAACCAAAGGAAAAACCTGTGCCATTAAAATTAAACTTAATAAACCGCAGTATCCCAAAGGAGCTTCTAAGAAATTTTGTATACCTGTAAAATTATTTCCTGTACCAATTGAATCGGTACTTAGCATACGCATTACCGAAGAACCAAATTCTACTTTATTAGCCAAACCGAATAGAGGAGAGCCGGATAATTTATCAAAATTGGAGTTGCCGCCACTTCCACGGGGCGATTCCAGGATCTGAAAAATATTCTCAAGTAAAAATGGCCCCGCAATAAGCATGCCAACCAAACCGGCAATTATTAATTTCCAATAGAGTTGAAGGAATTTTTTGGTTTCGTATTTATTCTCCTGTAAGTATCTGAACGCGGCATAAACGGCAATAAACAAACCAAAAATATAAATATTGAAAGGCATGGATAATGCCGTTAAAAAAATACCGAAAGAAAATAACATCCATTTGCCGTTCTGATATAATTTTTCGAAACCAAGAAGTAATAAGGCAAAGGACAATGCTTCAAAAGTAAATACATACCAGGCAGCACCAATGATCATAAAGCCGGAGAAAGAAAATAACAAACTACCAATGATAGCAGAGTAGTTAGAGATCCTAATAGACTTTAAATAAAAATAAAACAGGCTTCCTGCAATTACTAATTTTAATATTTCGATGAACACCAAGATTTTTGGAATACTTCCAGGACCAATTAAAACAGATATCCATACAAAAGGATCACGCGTATATAAACCTAAAATGTTCTGTCCCATCCCTTCCTGGAACGACCAACCGGGTAAGCCGTTCTTTTGAAAATAATCGGCGGCAAAATAATAAGAGGGATGAACACCATTTAATGTATCACTTCCAATATCTTTAAACAGGAAAACATTTTTGAGTAAAATAAAATCTTTAAAAACAAAAAAAGCAACAAGTAGTATAAGGCCTAGAGCTAATAAATAAGCTTTGTTGCCAAGGTTCTCGAAAAGATCAGTTACTTTTTTGATCGAAGTATCGGTAGAGGTATTTTTAGGTTGACTCATAAATTAAACAAAGTATAAAATTGGCAAAAAAAATCTAAATATTAGCAGGTTTTTTATGTTTCCAGCGGCGATGGCTCCAAAGCCAGCTAAATGGCTGTTCTTGAATGTTCTTTTCAAGTTCACGGGTGTGTAATTCGGTTATTTTACCTTCGGGCATATCTTTAGGGTTCTCGGTAATAACAATGGCTCCCATTTGATAATAACCGCGTTTTATTTTTTTAATTGGAAGATAAACTACAGGGTAATTAAATTTTTTGGCTAATTTTTCGGTACCTACAAAAACTGGTGTGTCCTGGTTTAAAAAGGTTAACCAATAGCCACTTTCGGGTGGCGCCGTTTGATCAGCAATAAGGCCAATGGTGGTAGGGATGTTCTTTTGTCTAAGCGTTAACAGCTCTTTATACAAAGCGTTCATAGAAACTATGTTGCCTCCAAAGCGCCCCCTTAATTTAAGCATAAAGGCATCAAAACTTTTGTTTGACAAAGGATGATAAACCCCTGTAATAAGTTGTTTAAAATAAACCTGGTGCGAGATAGCGCCCCATTCCCAATTACCAACGTGACCAATAACGCCCACAATACTTTGACCTTTATCAAAAAATGAGTTCATTGTTTTGATCGCTTCGTCAGTAAAAACAATACGTTTTTTAAGATTCTCTTGCGATATGGTATATAATTTTAGCGTTTCAAAGATCACATCGCAAAAATGTTTGTAGAACTGTTTGGTTATTTTTTGAATTTCTTCTTCTGTTTTTTCGGGAAAAGAGTTTTTTAAATTTTGAACAACTACTTTTTTACGGTAACCCATAAAATAAAAAACAATAACATAAAAAAAACTGCTTAATGCATGCAACAACCAAAAAGGCCAGATGGAAATAAAGTAGAGTAGTGGAAAAATAAATATTTTAAAGATCCACCCTTTCAATTTTAGAAATTTGGTTTTAGTAAATATTTCGAATAAAAATCTACAATGTGTTTTACAGCATCATCAGCAGTATCAACCAGTTTAAAAAGATCAAGGTCAATAGCGTTAATATTTTTTTCATCTTCAAGCATAGTTGTTTTTAACCAGCTTATCATACCGCTCCAATATTCTGTACCAACTAAAACTACCGGAAACTGCGCGATCTTATTTGTTTGCACCAAAGTAAGTGATTCAAATAATTCATCCATTGTACCAAAGCCACCGGGCATACCAATAAAGCCCTGTGAGTATTTTAAGAAAATAGTTTTACGCACAAAAAAGTAATCAAAGTTGATACACTTATCTGGATCAATATAATCGTTATGTTTTTGTTCAAATGGCAGATCGATATTTAATCCCACCGATTTACCCTTGCCGCGCATAGCGCCTTTGTTAGCGGCTTCCATAATACCCGGACCACCGCCGGTAATAACACCGTAACCTTCTTTCACCAGTTTAAAAGCAATTTCTTCAGCTATCTGGTAATATTTATTTTCAGGTTTGGTACGCGCGCTTCCAAAAATAGAAACACAGGGCCCAATACGACTCATTTTTTCAAAGCCTTCCACAAACTCGCTCATTATTTTAAAAATTTGCCAGCTGTTTTGTGCTTTAATATCATTCCAGTCTTTATTCGCGAATGCGTTACGTATTTTATCTTCTCCTTCTGGGGTCATATTTTTAATGTTAAATGTTAAGTTTTAAATGTTGAATGAGTATTGTATTTAATTTTCCATTTAACATCTATAATTTATAATTCCTTAAAGTCCGCCTTCTTTCAATCTCTCCGCGTTCTCAGCAAACTGCAGTTTATCTATCATCTCCTGTATATCGCCGGCCATAAAGCCTGTAAGGTCATAAAGCGTTTCATTTATTCTATGATCTGTAATTCTATTTTGTGGATAGTTGTAAGTTCTGATCTTGGCACTTCTATCACCGGTACTAACCATGGTCTTTCTTTTTTTAGTTGTTTCCTCTAAACGTTTTTGATATTCGATATCATAAATTTTAGAACGCAACATGTTCATGGCTTTTTCACGATTGCCTAATTGGTTTCGCTCTGTTTGGCAAGTAACAACAAGGCCTGTGGGCTTATGCGTTAAAATAACCTTACTTTCTACTTTGTTCACATTTTGTCCACCGGCACCACCACTTCGCGCGGTTGCCATTTCAATGTCAGAATCTTTAATATCAACATCTAACTCTTCCGCTTCGGGTAAAACGGCTAAACTGGCAGCAGATGTATGCACGCGACCAGATGCTTCTGTTGCAGGTACGCGTTGCACGCGGTGCACACCACTTTCAAATTTTAAAATACCGTAAGCGCCAGTGCCTTTTACGTTAAAGATGATCTCTTTAAAACCACCCATAGTGCCGGGACTGGAGTCTACCACCTCTAACTGAAAACCTTTTTTCTCGCAGTAGCGGCTATACATTTCAAAAAGATTTCCTGCAAAAATTGCAGCTTCATCACCACCCGTTCCACCCCTGAGTTCCATTACACAATTTTTATTGTCTTCCGGATCCTTTGGTATCAGCATAAAGCGGATCTCTTCTATAAGTTTTGTCTCTTTTTCGCGGTTCTCTTCGAGTTCGGCTTTGGCCATATCTAAAAATTCCTTATCCTTTTCGGTAGCTAAAACTTCTTTAGCCTGTTCCATATCGGTAAGTACTTTTTTGTAGATATTTATAACATTTACAACTTCGCCAAGTTCTTTATATTCAATATTTAATTTTTTAAATAATTTCATATCGCCTATCACTTTCGGATCGGCCAATTTTGCTTCTACATCTTCGTATCTGCGCTTAATTTCTTCTAGTTTCTCTAACATATCAATTTCGGAACGTAAAGGTAAGAAATTGCTTAATCTATTTGCAATATTTGTACAATATGTTTGTGCCTGTTTTGATATTTGCGCTAATAGCAGTATAATTGAACTATATAAAGCCGGTTTTTAATTAATTGCCATGTTTAATTTGTTTGATAAGATAAAACCCTGGAATTTTTTTGTTTTCGCGGCATTATTCTTTGAGATCCTTTATACCCTGGTTACCCCGCCATTACAGGCCCCTGATGAACAGAACCATTTTTACAGGGCTTACCAGGTAGCTAATGGTCATTTTTTACCCGAAAGAACAAGTAACAGGTTAGGAGGAGAGATCCCGGTTTGTTTTGATGAATTCATTAATCCTTATTTTTATGCGGCTACCAATTTAAAATACGTGTTGTATGGTCACGAAACACAGGCTGCCAATAATGTTGCTTTTACCGATAGCATAACAGAATTCAAAGATTTCCCCAACACTGCATATTATTCGGCAGTATCCTATATGCCGCAAGCCTTGGGCATGTTTATTGTAAAACAATTTAATTGTAGTGTAAGCACCATTTATTACGCCGGCAGATTTGCGGGGTTTTTATTTTGGTTGATAATTATGTACATGGTTATAAGAATTGTACCTGTTTACAAATGGCTTTTTACAACACTTATTTTGTTGCCAATGAGTTTGTACGTAACCAATTCGTTAAGTGCAGACACAGTTACAAATTGTTTGGGATTTTTATTTATTGCCCTTGTATTAAAACATGTTTTCTCTGAAAAAAGTATTACCCTAAAAGATCTGTCATTGTTCCTTGGACTGCTTTTGCTTATTGTTTTTGCAAAAGTGGTATATATAGGTTTAATTGTTTTGTTGTTCTTAATTCCCGCAAATAAATTTAAGAACCTAATCCATAAGTATAGCAGCATCCTTTGCATTGGCGCTGTTTCGCTACTGGTTATCTTTTGGTGGTCGGGTATAATTATGCAAAATTACATTACCTATGCAGAGTACGATCCGGCGCATAATTTTTATATTGGTCTTAACTCCTGCGCTAATTATCACGCACAAAAAGAGTACATTTTATCTCATGGCTTTTACTTTTTTAAAGTAATTTATAATTCTATTTTTAAACATCCCGAGCAGTTCTTAATTGGTTATATAGGAGCATTTGGTCAAAGCGATATAGCCATGCGAGGTATAACTTATATTTTTTCATATGTAGTTATTTTGTTTTTAGCACTAACAGAAAATAACGCTTTTAAATTTAATGGTAAGCAAAAAGTAATTATTTTAAGTAGTGCAGTTGCAGCTTTCGTATTACTGTTGCTTTCTCAGCATTTACTCTGGGATTGTGTAGGAGAGGGCATTGTAGACATGGTGCAGGGCAGGTATTTAATACCATTATTTCCTTTACTATTTATTTTATTCTCTAACTCAAAGATCAAATTAAAATATCCTGCTGTTTTAATTGTTTTGCTTTTTGTATTTGTAATAAATGGTTATGCAGCGCGTAAAATTTATTATCGCTTTTATGTGGAGTCGTTTGATACGAGAACTGAGTTTTTTTGCGACTTTGAACAAAAGGATAAAAATGAACTTTTTATAACTACAAACCCCGAAGTTAAAATAGAAGGTGGCAAGTTTCAGGTAACAGATACAAGTCATAGTGGAAAACATTCGGGATATATTTCACCACCATCCGAATATCATTTGGAGTACGGTTTTCAGTATAAGTTTAAAAATTTAAACTATGGTGATCTGGTTGAAATTGAAGCTTGGGAAAAGGGTGTCGGCGCATACCTTGTTATCTCAGGCAAGGGTAAGGATTGTGAAGAATTTTTTATTCCCGGTGGCTCATTTCATCCAAGACCTCAAAATGGTTGGTACAAATTCTATTCTAAGTTTACTGTTACCAATAAATGCGTTAACTCAGAGGTTGTCTTTTTTATTTGGAATACTTCTAAAAACAAAATATACATTGATGATCTAAAATTTAGTATTAAGAAATACAACAAACCTTATATGAATTAAGTATAAAATTGCTTTATTTGCCTTTTTACCCTATTATTATATTTATTGCATTATTTTTAAAAGAAATTAATTATATTTGGCTCTATAAAATTGTCCCCCATGAAAAGATTTTTACCCCTATTTATTTTATTTGCTTCTTTATTCGCCAGGTCTCAGGATTTTTTAGGTTTACAAAGTAGTAATTATGCCGGAGTTGTTGGTGTATTCAGCAATCCAGCAAATATCGTTGATAACCGCTTAAGAGTTGATGTTGTTTTAGGCGGTTTTGCCTTAGCGGTAGATAACAATTATGTTGGTGTAAAACGCTCAGCTTTAAAATATACAGGTAAATTAACCGACCCTCAATCTCTTAAATTGCCGGGTTCTTGGGATACTATAAGAAAAGGTTCGCCTGATTATTGGAAGAACAATTTTGTTGTAGCTAATAACAGTAAGGCAAAATCTATTTATGTACAAAATCGGATCGTGTTACCTTCTTTTATGGTGCAACTAAACAAAAAAAACGCGATCGCTTTTAACTGGGGCGTTAGAACTTACGTAAATGTAGATGGTGTTTCATCTGATCTTGCAAAACTTGCTTATGAAGAATTTAACTATCCAACTTTTTTTGTAAACAAATTAAATAATAAACGTTTAAGTATTCAGCAAATGACCTGGGCAGAATATGGTTTTACATACGCTCGTGTGCTTAAAGAAGATGGTCCACATTTTTTAAAGGCTGGCGTTACTGCTAAATTATTACAAGGCTTAACTGCCGCTTATGTTTATATCGAAGATTTAAATTACCAGTTAGATACAACGAATGTATTTAGCTTTTTTAAATCAGATGTTGCTTATGGTCACTCTGATAATTTTGATTTTACAGATCCACAAAACATAAAATACAAATTCACTTCTTATCCTGGTTTTGGTTTCGATTTTGGAGCAGTTTACGAATGGCGTCCTGATTATGAAAGTCATAAATACGAAATGGATGGTGAAAAAGGTTTATGGAGAAGGGATCACAACAAATATAAATTTAAAGGAAGTTTTGCGGTTAATGATATTGGCGGAATTAGATTTAAAAAAGGCGGTCTCTCAAATGATTTTACCGCGGATATTAATTTATGGAATGTAAGCCAGTTAGAGTTCAGTTCTGTTAATGGATTCGATTCATTAATGACAAATGTATTTGGTAATAAAAGCAGCGAGACAACTTTTAAAATGGCATTGCCAACTTCAATTAATGTTCAGGCAGATTATAACATCTGGAAACCATTCTATATTAACTTAACAGCAAATATTTGTAACCTCACACAAAAGCGTCAATCAAAAGTTCATGACTTTACAAACATTAGTCTGGCGCCAAGATTCGATCACAAATGGTTTGGCGTAACCCTTCCTTTCTCATACAATACTTTAGCTGCTGTTAGAGGAGATAACGTGTTATTTGGAACAATGGTTCGTTTAGGACCATTAGTTGTTGGTACAAACGATCTTCCTGGAATTTTTTCTAAAGATGTTTATGGTGGTAATATTTATTTCTTACTTAAAGTTCCTATTCCTTATGGTCGTCCAAAAGACAGAGATAAAGATAAAGTAAGTGATAAAAAAGATGTTTGTAAAACAGTACCGGGTGTTTGGGAATTTATGGGTTGTCCTGATAGGGATGGTGATCATATTCCTGACAAAGATGATAAGTGTCCTGATGTGCCGGGTATTAAAGAATTACAAGGTTGTCCTGATAAGGACGGTGATGGTATCACTGATGCAGAAGATGCTTGTCCGGATGATAAAGGTCCATTAGAGTTTAAAGGTTGTCCTGATAGAGACGGTGATAAGATCATTGATAAAGAAGATGAGTGCCCTGATGAAGCAGGTATTGCCGAATTCATGGGTTGCCCTGATAAGGACGGTGACGGTACGCCTGATAAGTATGATGCTTGTGTGGATATATTCGGACCAAAAGAATACAAAGGTTGTCCTGATAAAGACGGTGATGGTACTTTGGATAAAGATGATGCTTGTCCTGACATTGCCGGGCCAAAAGAGAACAAAGGTTGTCCTTGGCCGGATACTGATAAGGATGGTATCTTAGATAAAGATGATGCTTGTCCTACTGTTCCTGGTGTTGTTGAGTACAAAGGTTGTCCTCCTCCTCCGCCAATGAAAGCAGCAGAGCAAAAAATACTTGAGCGCGCATTTGCAAGCTTAGAATTTGCAACTGCAAAAGATATCATCAAACCTAAATCATTCCCATCATTGAATGACTTAGCTAAGATCTTGAAATTGCACGAGTCTGAGTGGACATTGAAATTATCTGGTCATACCGATAATGAAGGTAATGCAGATAAGAACTTTGTGTTATCAGAAAAACGTGCTAAAGCTGTTAAGAATTACTTAGTTAAAAAAGGTGTTAAAGCTGATAAAGTAATTACTGAATGGTTCGGACAAACTGTACCGGTTGCAGATAACGCAACACCTGCAGGACGTCAGAAAAACCGTAGGGTAGAGATGAAGATCATTTATAAAGAACAAGTGGCTCAACCAAAATAAAAATACTCTTCTAAAAAAGCCATCATTAATTGATGGCTTTTTTTTATGTTTTTTTTACAGGCTATTTTAAACAAAGCAGGCGCAAGGCCTAAAATTGCAGAAGACGGTGTGTTTGGTGATAAAGCTGTAAAAGCCTTAAAGGAATTTCAGAAAAAAGTAAGTTAACTGTTGATGGAGCGGCTGGTTCACAAACCTCTATGGCGCTTGGAATAAAATAAATTTATTTTCTTTTTTTATTTCCTTTGCCTGGATTTGTTGAATTGGGATGGTGAGGATTGTTTGGATTCTTATACCAACCTTTGTGATTTCCATTATCGTGCTTTTGATATACAATACACGAAGACTGACTGAATATCAGTGTTAAAACAAGGCTAATAAAGAGGGTAGATTTTAAGATTTTCAAAATATAGGATTTAAGTATTATTTACAATAAACTAAATCTAGTTAAAAATAACCACCTTTTTTAAATTAATAGACCGACAGGCACCTTTCATCGATGCAGACCGAATTTGATGACTAATTCTTAAACTTTTAAACCGTTTGGAATAAAATGATACAGGATTAATTCCCCCTTTTTTAAAAGTGCCTGTCCCGAGCAGGCCTCGGGAGGGTTAGGGGGATTAAAATTTTATTTCTGCTCTACACACTCATACGTTGCTGAACCATCCTTTTTTTGCGCACGTAGTTTTTTTTCTTTCGCTTATTATTTATCAAACAGTTCGCTTTTTAGTTCCCAATGGCTAAATTTTAATTCTTTAACCAACGCACTAATGTTTTTTCTCCCGCTTTTACTAAAGCCGCGAGCATAACATTCATCACAAAGATCTGTCTTATGGGAGTTCTCAGCTGGAATATCCGGCGTTGACTCCAAAAAATTGCAACCAAGACAAACACTAATATGACCAACTATTTTATCTTGTTTAAAATAAACAACACCAAAATGCGGATCAAAACAAGCCGCCGTTCCTCCACCGTATGATTTAGTATCGCCAACGGTCTTATTAAATTTGTTTATTTGTTCTTTTGTTAACTCAACTTGTTTAAACATTCTTTCTTTCAGTGGCATTACTTTTCCGTTGATCACAATTTGCATTTCGGGAGAGCCATTATAATCGTAAGCAATTACTTTATCATATTTTAAAGTATCAAAAGGATTCGAATATTTTTTTGTCTCCTTAGCTTTTTGAGAAAAGTCTAGGTTAATAAACCCAAAACAGAAGAGCATATAAAGTAGTAGTTTCATTTTATTAATTACGTTAACTTGAAGATACAAATGCATTGAAAATTTCTATTTTACGAATCAAATTTATTTGGATCCCATTTTTCTCCTGTTGGAAATAGTTCTTCTTTTCTTTTTTTCATCTCTACAGCTACCAATGCACTATTCCCGCCTTTTCCTTCCAACTGTTCTATAATGTTTAAATAACTTTTTTCATCTCTGTTCTGACTCAGTTTAAAAACATTTTCAATGGTAGAAACTTTTATCTCAAATCCAACAATGGCAGGTAGCATTTTGCTTAAAAATTCTTTAGGCAAATTATCAAAAAATGTAGGAGATGCAGTATTGTTTTTCTCAAAATGAAGCGTCGTTCTTTTCATAAGCGCAACCAGACCTTCGTCAGACAAAAATTTTAATTCGCCTGCTATATGAATGCTCATATAATTCCACGTAGAGCCAATTTGTGGATTTGAATACCATGATGCACTAACATAGGCATTAGGCCCGGTAAAGACTAACAGGGCTTGTGAATTTTCCATAAAGGCTTTATGATGGTCTGTATTTCGCATAATGTGTCCTTGCAAATACAATTCTCCGTCCCGCAGCTCTGTAAGAACCGGAATTTGAGTAGCAACTTGTTTACCCGAATTAAAACTACCTGTTAAAAACGCAAAGGGGTAATCGCCAAAAAACTGCAGTAAACGGTCTTTGTCTTTCTCTTTGAAATATGAAAAATGGTACATAATTATTTTTTTGTCTCGTTAAATGATGCTCAGCGTTTTGGAGCTAAAAGAAGTGCGGTTTTGAAACCGAAATGTTTTCTACCACCACAATATTAATTAGTTGCCGAAATACTGTACTCTTTTTTGCCTACATAAAAATAACAAACTTTCGCGAAGCGGCAACTTGTAGGCAAAAAACTTATACTTCCGCCAGCATTTTTTTTAGGTGCCGTTAGCAGTATGGGGGCGCACACAGTTTAGGTTATGTTTAAATGATCGCAAACAGAATCGTTGTTATCACCACAATTTTTATATGACAATTCCGTTAATTAGCAATGAAAAACCTTTTCATTTTTTTTGTCATGTCAATTATTTGCCTTGATGTTTGCTCTCAAAGTAAATTAAAAACTCAGTGTAAATTTGGGTTTAAATTAGGTTCAGGAATGTATACTGTTACAGGCTATCCCATAAAAACTCATCCAAAACTTGCCTTGACGGGTGGAATGTGGGTTCACATAAAAATAAGTAAAAGTTGGACTATGCAGTCTGAACTAACTATGATTGGCAAAGGAACCGCGGGGAACAATTATGATAAATCCAGTTATGGCGATTATTTATTACGTCTGTCTTACTTTGAAGTTCCAATCCTCTTTCAATATCACAAGAAGAAGGGTTACTTTGAATTTGGTCCGGCATTAGCAGCATTAATCAATACTGGAGAATATACGAATAGAGGAGCGTTTCCTTTCCAAACAGACCTTTATCCCTTTAGCAATAAAGACTTTACTTTTAATCTAGGTACTGGTTACGTATTTAACGAAAAATGGTCTGTAGGACTGCGATTGATCCACTCACTTCTTCCTGTTCGAAAACAATTACCGGGAACTTCTCATCAAGTTTACAATAGAGGTATTGTAAGCTCCCCCAAATTGG
>DDPF01000015.1 GCA_002342065.1 Bacteroidetes bacterium UBA2475
AATGCTAAACTATTTGTTACGGATCCTGTTGTTACGCCATTTACACTAAAAGTAAATGGGGCTACCCCGCCCGTTACTCCTGTTATACCTAATACTCCTGTATTACCAACACATGCCGTGGGTGAGGTTGTAAAGGTGACGTTGGTGGGGGGCAAAGATCCTACAACAGTTATTGTTTTTGTGAACGGACAATTATTAATATCCTGTACGCCTACTGTATAAGTGCCGGGAGCTAAATTGGTAAACGACGTTCCCGTTCCAAAAGGACCACCGTTAATATTATATTGATAAGGAGCTGATCCTCCGGTTACTGCGCCAACATTAACAATGCCTGCATTTCCAGAACATGGCGCGTTTACAGAAGTTAAACCTACGTTTGTAATTCCTGGTGTATTAGCAATATTGGTTACAGAAGAAGTCACACAGCCAAAGTTATTGGTGAATGCCACAGTATAAGCTCCTGTTGGCAAACCTGTAGGGGTTTGTGTTACTATTGCAGTTCCGTTTAATGAAAAACTCACGACAGTTTGACCGGCTGGTGTTGTATTATTAATAACTATACTTCCATTATTATTACCACATATAGCATTTGTAGGAACCAACGTTAAACTTGGGTGGGGGCTAACTTGCACTGTTTGTGTTATTATCTGCACGCAAGGCACATTGGTAACTGTATGCGAAATTGTATATATACCTGGTGTATTAAAAGTAACGTTTGTTGGGTTTACCGCTGTTGAAGTAAGAGGCGTAGCGGCAGGACCAAAATTCCATTGATGTGTGCCACCAGCTAGTGCGCTTGTAAAATTAAATGAGTTACCGGTTAAACATTGTTGTGCCGGTGTTGGATCGCCTGCGCCGCCCGGGCCAGAATTAGCAGTTGTGAAGTTTGCATTTGATTGATTAACTGTTACAACGGCTGTGGTATTGCCGATCACACTTCCGCAACCACCACTACCAGCCACAGAATAAGTTGTAGTTACAGTTGGTGAAACAGAAATTGTATTTCCATTTAAGTTGCCCGGTTGCCATGTATAAGTATTTCCCGCAGAACCTGTAACTGTTAAGTTAACAGCGTTACCCTGACAAATAGTTTGGTTACCTAAAGTTAAAGGATTTGGAATTGGATTACAGCTTACCTGTGCGGATCCAAAAAAGTTTAATGATACATTAGTAGTTACACTGCTATAATTAGAAAAACAAACAATAAATTTTTGTCCACAAGTTACAGCTAAGCCTGGAGGGAAATTAGCAGCACTCGCACCGACAGGTACAGTATTTGCAATACCGGTTCCGCCAGTACATAGTGAATTCCAGTTACAACGAATCGGTGCTACCAAATTTCCTGTAATTTGTGCACAGTTATTTGTGTAAGGATACATGATCCAATCGTAACAGCCGGCTTGAGGATTAACAGTTCCGGCACCAAAAGAAAATTCAAGAATACCTGTTGTTTGTACATTAATGATCATCCAAGTGCTATTTAGCGCGCCAGATAACAAACACCCAAATCCGCCAACGCCAGTCATGGGAAAAACAGCGTTACTTGGATTTCCCAAGGAGCCTGAAGGGGGTAAGGCGCCATTTCCATTTGGGTTAATACCAAAACTGGCATTACTGCAAATGTTAACGGCCTGGTTACATTCTGTTGCTGTTACCTGCGAAAAACTTGTCTTACTAAAGCCAAGTAATAATAATAAACTACTAATTGATATAATTTTTTTCATATTACCTGGTTATTTGTTTTGAGATCAATTTAAAAACATCTTCTTTTTTTGTACCGCTTTCAAGAACTTCTCCGGCACTGTTGTATAAGATCGTTAGCGGAACTTGGGAGGCACTTAAATTATTTATTAATTGTTTAGTTTCTTCGTTTTGAATTAAACTTGATCTTGCCTGAAGACTGTCGCGCTTTAACGCTAATTTGTAATTCAAAACATCTTCGGCAATACAATAATTAAAAAAGTAAAGTCCTTTATTACCGCCTTTTAATTTTGCTACCTGATAAATATTCTGAACTCGTTGGATTTCTTTATTAAGCTCGCGACTTTGATTATTGTTTGGTGTCCAAAAGGAAACAAAAACTAATTTATCATCAATATTGGCTTTTGGATCGGCTTGTTTAATAAGCTGTTTTATATTTTCAAATGGGATACTTGGGTTTTGGCTTTTGGAAATAAACCAAAAAAAGGCTAGAAAAAATAGAATATAGTTTTTTTTCATTTGGAGATATTTTAAGTTACTCAAAGTAAGAGTCTTTAACAAAAAAAACAAGAATTTCCCTAACCCGATAATAGCATTCACTCAACAAATACTCTCTTTGTGGCAATAGATCTAATTTCTAAATTATTTAGGTTAAAATTCCGGAAAATAAAAAAGCCTCTCATTTCTGAAAGGCCTTTCTAATAAGCAGGAAATCTAAAAAAAGATTAAGCTAACTTTACGTTAACAGCGTTTAAGCCTTTTTTTCCTTCTTGGATTTCAAATACTACATTGTCGTTTTCACGAATATCTTCTTTTAATCCTGATGCGTGTACAAAGATTTCTTGTCCACCGTCTTCTTTAATAAATCCAAAGCCTTTTGCTTCGTTAAAGAATTTTACTACTCCTGTTTTCATTGTTTTGTTGTTTTTTGTTCGGTTCTTACACCAAACTGGTTATTTATTTGTTTTATTATTTCTGTATCTGATTAATTAAATGGATGAGTAGATACAACCTCAATATTTTTCTTTATTAATTTATTTATGTCTTTTAAGTACGGCATTTCTTCATGTGTGCAAAACGACATTGCTACTCCCGATTCACCGGCTCTACCTGTTCTTCCAATACGGTGAACATAAGTTTCTGCCTGCTCAGGAATTTCGTAGTTAATTACGTGTGATAATTTATCTACATCAATTCCTCTCGATGCAATATCTGTGGCTACTAATATACGAATAGTTCTGCTCTTAAAGCCTTTTAATGCTCTTTCTCTTGCACCCTGAGATTTGTTGCCATGTATAGCTTCTGCGCTAACACCCATGGCGTTCAAGTCTTTAGCTACTTTATCGGCCCCACGCTTGGTACGTGTAAAAACCAGAGCATGCTCTATTTTACCGTTACTTAGTACATGTTTTAACAATAAACGCTTATTTTCTTTTTTTACATAATATACTGTTTGTGTTACAAGGGTGGCAGTTGATGACACCGGTGTAACCGCTACACTAACAGGATCTTTAAGAATAGTGTTAGCCAATTTCATAATATCAGGCGCTGCCGTTGCAGAGAAAAATAAAGTTTGACGTTTTGCAGGAAGTTTTGGAATGATCTTTTTAATATCATTAATAAAACCCATATCCAGCATACGATCCGCTTCATCTAACACAAAAAATTCAACATTGTGTAGTTTTACAAATCCCTGGTTCATAAGGTCTAATAAACGGCCCGGAGTTGCTATCAACACATCAACGCCTCTTCTTAAATTATTAACCTGTGGCCCTTGCGATACGCCACCAAAAATAGTGCAATGCGAAATTCCTAAATTATAACCATAAGCTGAAAAATTTTCGCTTATCTGCGAAGCAAGTTCACGGGTTGGCGCTAATATTAACGCTTTAATTGTGCGTGGATTTTGATTTGTTTTTCTTTCTGATAATAATTGTAAAATAGGTAATGCAAATGCTGCTGTTTTACCTGTACCTGTTTGTGCGCAACCAAAAATATCTTTTCCTGCTAATATGTGTGGGATGGATTGTTCCTGAATGGGGGTGGGTGTTGTATACCCTTTTTTGTCTAATGCCAGGACTAGTGGCTTAATAAGTCTTAAGTTTGAAAATGTCATTAATTGTTTTTTCGTTTATAAATTTACACGCATGACTTTTGGTCAAGCATTTTTTGTTTTGATCTAAGAAAAGTGTAAAGTTGAATCGAATTGCAATTAAGGTGTTACAAACGTGATTGAGATACAATCTTCTAAAGAAGTTCCACAAATGTAAGCATTTTATTAACAATCCAAAATTTTATTTTGTGTTTTTATGTTAATTGTTGGGGAAGTCAGTAATAGTGGGCTATCAGAAGGGTTAATAGTTAATAGGGATTAGTTATTAGGGAGTATACTCCTTGAATTACTATTAACTATTCCCTAATTCCTATTTACTTTTTAATCGTCTTTAACAACTCTTCCACCGCTTTTTCCAATTGCTGGTCTTTTCCTTTTAAAGCAAGCTTAGGATCAAGTGTTTGTTTAATGTCCGGCTCAAGATTAGTATTCTCGTAATATTTACCATTCATATCTACTACGCCAACCTGAGGAATACCAAAAGTTAATTCTTTATCCTGCAAATTTTCCCACCAAACCGCTGTTCCTGTGCCCGGAACAGGCATCCCTATCAGCTTACCGATGCCTAACGTTTTGTAAATCACCGGAAACATGTGCCCGTCAGAATAATTGCCTTCGCACATTAAAACAGTAGATGGTTTTCTCCACTTATGTCCCGGCTCCTCACCAATTTTACGTTCGCGTGGTATAAAATCCAAATATTTTTTTCCTCCTAAAAATGTAGCAAGGTCATCGTGTAACCAACCACCGGGATTAAAACGTGTATCAACTACCAAACCTTCTTTGTTTGGATACTTACCTAACGCTTGTTCGTAAAAAGCCCTGAAACCTTCATTATCCATAGCTCTCACATGCATAAAGCCCAACTTGCCGCCAGATAATTTTTCTGTTTCTTCTTGTCTTTTTTTGATCCAGCGTTGATATAATAACTCGCCCTGTTCTGCCAAAGTAATTGGTTTAAAGGTCTCATCCCAACGTTTCCCGGTTTGACTGTCAAACAAACTCAATAAAATAGTTTTGTGTGCTTGTCTGTTCAATAACTCCCAATAATTTACTTTTTTGTGATCTATTGTTACGCCATCAACTTTTTCAATTACTACACCGGCTTTTATTGGTGTTGTTGCGGTTAGTAACGGACTCTTATCCATTACCTCAATTATTTTCATACCATTACCGGTATAACTTTCATCATAAAATACTCCTAAAGCAGCTGTTTCATCTGGGTTCTCAAATTTAGGATTAGCGCGGCAACCGGTGTGCGATGCATTTAGCTCACCTAAAAACTCACTTAACATTTCTGCAAAATCACGGTTATTATTTATGTATGGTAAAAATTTCTCGTATTGTTTTTTATAATAGTTCCAATCGGTGCCTTGTAAATTGCTTACATAAAATTTATTATTTACCTGACGCCACACATGTTCAAAAAAGTATTGACGCTCTTCGGCAGTTTTTAGTTCCATTTCTGCTTTAAACGAAATATCTTTTTTCTCTTTACTGGCGATAACAACTTTTACTAATTTTCCGTCAGCCATTAAAAATAAATGTTTGCCGGCTTTATCTATCCATAAATTTCCAGCGGCATTAGCACCTAATTTTAAGAACAATTTTGTTTCGCTGTCTTTAATATTATTTACCCAAAGATCATATCCTTTTTCAAACTTACACAAATAGAATAGTTGATCACCATTCTCTGTTATTACAGCGTCCGCAAGATCAGAAGAATGTATGGTTAAACGCTCTTTACGATCCCACAATCCCTCCATATCAATTTTAATATCGTTTAGTTTTGTTTCAGTTACGATTGCGGTTGCTGTTTTTAATGATTTTAATTCATTTGCTTTTTCAACTTCTTTTTTCTTTTCTTCAACTTCTTTTATCAAAGCATATTCATCGCTGCTTAATTTAAAACTTTCATAAAATTCTTTATTAAAGAACTGGCCGTAAACATCTGATTGTGTACCATGACTTGCATGATTTTTCATGCCATGACGGTTAGAGAACCAGATCATCATTTTACCACCGCACATCCATTTAGGATTAGAATTATCGTAACCACTTTGCGAAAGATTGATCAATTTACCTTTACCTGTGGTTTCAATTAAACCTACCTGCGTTAACCAGTTATTATCTTCTAAATAATTTACGAGTAACCATTTTCCATCAGGCGACCAATCATACCACTGATCGCCATCAGAATAAGAATAGTTTTTATTTGCCGGGAGAATTTCGCGAACCAATTTTGTTTTTATATTCACAATTTTAACTGCTGTTCTGTCTTCTAAAAAAGCAACTTCATCACCGCCTGGCGAATATTTTGGTTGAAACGATTCTTTTGATGACTTGATAATTGTTTCTTCTTTAAGAACAGTTGAATTGAAGAAATAAGACTCTTCCTTGCGTGTTAAACTAGTCTGATAAATACCCCAGATATTATTTTTTTCCGCTGCATAAACGATCGAGCGGCCATCTGAACTAAAGTCTATAGAGCGTTCTTGCTCGGGCGTATTTGTAATACGTTTAGTGGTGCCACCCTCAACCGAAGTAACAAAAACTTCACCTCGTAAAATAAAAGCAACCTCTTTTCCGTTTGGCGAAACACTCATTTCTGTAGCACCAGTATTTTGTACATAATTTTTTTGTTTATTAAAACGGTCGTCGTTAATAATTGTAACGGCTACTTTTTTTACTTCGCCATTTTGCAACATCGTATAGATCTCACCATCGTAACCAAAACACAAAACACCTTCTTGTGATGAACTTAAAAAACGCACCGGATCTTTCTCATATTTTGTTACCTGTGTTTTATTAGAAGGATCTTTTAAATTAAATTTCCAGATGTTATACGTGCCGCTTTTTTCTGAAAGAAAAAACACATCATCATTCTTTTGTAAAACAGGACTACGGTCTTCACCTTCAAAATCACTTAGTTTTGTATAGGTATCCGAATTTTTTTCGTACATCCATATATCGCGGGTGATAGAAGAGGTATGGTGTTTACGCCATTGATCTTCGCCGCCTTTTTTATCGTGAAATAAGAATTTATTTCCGCTTGCATCTAATTTCACATCTTCCATTGGCCACGAAGTAACCATGCTTTCTTTTCCGCCATTAACAGGTACAGAATATAATTCAGGTAAACGACCACTAGGGAAAACCACACTTGTGTTTACATCTACTCGTGTAGAGCCATAATAGATCTGTGAACCATCGGGTGTAAAGCAATATGGAAAATCAGGAGCAGAGTAATAAGTTAATCGTTTAGCATTACCACCTTCCGCAGGCATAATAAATACATCGTAATTACCAAATCTGTCTGAGGCGAACGAGATCCATTTACCATCAGGCGACCAAACCGGCATAAAATCGTGCCCTTCGCTCAGAGTTAATACTGTGGCCATGCCACCTGATGCATCTACTTTATAAAGATCGCCTTTAAAACTAAAAGCAATTTGTTTTCCGTCAGGAGAGATAGAAGGATAGCGCATCCACAAAGGAGTTTCAGCCTTTTGAGAAAATGCAAAGCACGTTAAGAATAGCGCAGTAAAAATGAAACGATTCATAATGGAGATTTTAATGATATGAAAATACTATTTTTTATAATACTGCCAAAATCTATATCATCCCCCTAAAAGGGTGAATTGTCTAAACGGTAGCTATTCACGGTTATTCGGAGCTATCATTCGCGTGTAAGACTCATCGTTACCCGCACGGAGCTTAAGAAAAACGTTGAATTTGTTCCTGAATTTATCTTCCATATTACAAAAGAAAGGCAATTTTGGTAATTGACTTTTTATGCAGATGCTGTAATTTGAATTTTGCGAATAAGGGCTAATGCCATAATAGCGATCTACTGAAAAATTTAAGTTACTATGAGAAGAATATGTAAATGCAGGCAAAATAATTCTGTCGTTTTTAAACTGCGCTTTAAAGAGCAGAAATGAAAAACAAAAAATTAATATTAGAAAATATTTTTTCATTTATCTTACGTCATTGCGAGTGGTAGCTAAGCAATCTCTAAATTAGATTGCTTCAGTCGTTACCTCCTTTGCAATGACGATTTACAATTGTTACGATGCCCTTTCTTTATCCAAATACGATTGCACCACTTCAATAGCATTATCTATCACATCACTTAATGCAACAATATATGTGCCCGGTTTTGCCAATGAGAATGCATGCTTCAAAGCTTCTATTTCTTTAGGAACATATTCGTAAGATTTATTAGCGTCAGATTCTTTAATTCCTTCTACTAACAGATCAACAATTTCCTGGGCCTCGCGGCCGCGTAAAAATTTATCCTGACGAATAATAATGTGATCGAACATTTCCGCAGAAATTTTCCCCATTTTACGAATGTCCTCGTCGCGCCTATCGCCGGTTCCTGTAATGATACCGATCTTTTTAGGAGAATCGATAGAAGATAAGAATTCTTTTATACCATTAAAACCATCAGGGTTGTGCGCAAAATCTATCAACACTTTGTATTCTTTAAAATCAAATACATTCATACGACCCGGCGTTTGCGAGGCTGAAGGAATAAATGTTTCAAGATTGGTCTTTATATCTTCAATAGTAAAACCGTAAACGTAAGAAGCTAAAGTAGCGGCTAAAACATTAGCCACCATAAAACTTACTTTACCGTTAAATGTAAGCGGCACATTCGTTACTTTACACACCCTGAATTTCCATTCGCCTTTTTTTATAGTGATAAATCCATTTTCAAGTATAGCAGCAACGCCGCCTTTTTTACAATGCTCTACTATTACTTTATTATTTTCATTTAAACTAAAATACGCAATGTTGCAATCTGCATCTTTTGCAATACCCACGCAATGTTCGTTATCAGCGTTTAAAACAGCATATCCTGTACGTTTTACACTCTTAACAACAACACCTTTAACATTGGCCATGTCTTTTAAAGTATTAATATCCGAAAGGCCCATGTGATCTTCCTGAATATTAGTAACAACAGCCACATCGCATCTGCCAAAACCTAAACCTGAACGTAAAATGCCGCCGCGTGCTGTTTCCAATACTGCAAATTCTACAGTAGGATCTTTTAAAATAAATTCGGCACTAACGGGTCCGGTTGTGTCGCCTTTTGTAAGCATTGAGTTTTGAACGTAGATACCATCTGAAGTTGTATAACCAACACGGTAACCGTTATTTTTTACAATATGTGCAATTAAGCGGGTAGTAGTAGTTTTACCATTTGTACCTGTAATGGCAATAATTGGAATTCTACAATTTTTTCCTGGAGGATATAACATATCAATTACCGGTGCAGCTACGTTTCTTGGTAAACCTTTAGCAGGGGCTAAATGCATTCTAAAACCCGGTGCGGCATTTACTTCTAAAACTACGCCACCAGAGGTTTCCAAAGGCTCACTTAAATTCTGCGCCATGATATCAATACCGCAAATATCTAAACCAATAACACGCGAAATGCGCTCGCAAATGAAAATATTTGTTGGGTGCATAATATCTGTAACATCGGTAGATGTGCCACCGGTGCTTAAGTTAGCGGTTCCTTTTAAATAACATTGTTCGCCTTTTTTAAGAATTGTATCTAACGTGTAATTAAATTTTGCGAGTTGATCATGCGTTTCTTTATCTATACTAATTTCTGTTAATACATTTTCATGTCCATAACCTCTTCTTGGATCTTTATTTTCAAGATCGATCAATTGTTGGATGGTTGATTTTCCATCACCGATCACATGCGCCGGCTCGCGAAGAGCGGCTGCAATAAAGCGGTGGTTAATTACTAAAACCCTGAAATCGTATCCTGTAATAAATTTCTCTACAATAATTCTGCGCGAATATTTTTTTGCATGGTGAAAAGCTTCAATAGCTTCTGCCTCTGTTTTTACATTTATAGAAGCGCCTTTACCATGATTACCATCCAGTGGTTTAAATACCAACGGGAATTTTACTTTTTCAATAACTTCTTTTACTTCTTCCAATGAAGAAATACACATGCCTTTTGCTACTGGTATAGCTGCTTCTGCAAGCATACGTTTGGTCTCATCTTTATTACTTGCAAGATCTACTGCTATAGAACTGGTGCGATCAGTCATGGTGGCTCTAAAACGAACCTGATTCTTACCATAACCTAATTGCACCAAAGATTCTCCATTTAAACGAATAAATGGAATATCACGCGCAACGGCCTCATCAACAATAGAGCCGGTACTTGGCCCTAAACGCTCACGTTCGCGCATTTCGCGCATAGTTTTAACATCTGCCGCAATATCATACTCTGCGCCTGCAATTAAAGCTTCCGCAATTGCTACGGACACTTTAGCGGCATAGAGACCAACTTTTTCTTCCATATACGAGAAAACAACATTGTAAACGCCTTCTTTACCTGTGCCACGGGTGCGCCCGTAACCACACTCCATACCGGCTAATGTTTGTATCTCTAAAGCAATATGTTCTATCACATGCCCCATCCAGGTTCCTTCTTTAATTCGATCAAAAAAGCCGCCTTCGTGGTTATAAGAGCAGCGATGCGACTGTAAAGAAGGCATCATTTTTTCAAGTCTTTCTAAAAAACCGGGTATTTTATTGGTGGGAGATTGCTCTAACTCCTCCAGGTCAAGCTTCATTACAATTAATTTTTTTCTGTAATTTGACCAGTAATTAGGGCCTCTCAGAGCTTTTGTTTCAATAATTTTCATTCGGTTCGGTTTTGCAATTTCTTGAAAGTACTACTTGTTTTTTATTTAAACAACAGTGTGTTTAAAATAAGGTGATAATTGAAACGTATTGAACGTAGATTAATTGATAATTAGGCTAGTTTTGTATATTATCAAAACATTAACATGAGTGCACCAAAAGGTAAACTAATTATTATAGGCGGTTCGGTTGACAAAGGAAGTCATTTTGTGGCGCAAACAGATGTACCGCTTAACCTTAAGTTTTTTGAACGAGGGATCTTAAAAAGGATCAGCACCGAATCGGCAAAACAAAATTTATCACGCATTGAAGTTATTACAACGGCTAGCAGTATACCGCAAGAGGTTGGTACGGAATATGTAAAAGCTTTTCAATCACTGAATATACAGGATGTTGCTATTTTAGATATACGCACGCGCGAAGATGCCAATGCGCCTGAGAATATAGAAAGATTAAAAAAGGCCGATGTTGTTATTTTTACCGGTGGCGACCAGTTAAAACTTACTTCCATTTATGGGGGTACAGCTTTTCATCATATGTTGTTGGATCGTTACGAAAATGAGAATTTTATTATTGCCGGAACTTCTGCGGGAGCCGCAGCCAGTTCTAATAATATGATCTACCAGGGAAGTAGCAGTGAGGCTTTATTAAAAGGAGAAGTTAAAATTACAGGCGGTTTAGGTTTTATTAATAATGTTATTATTGATACACACTTCGTGCAACGTGGCCGTATTGGACGTTTGATGTATGCCTGCGCAAGTAATCCTATTAATTTAGGAATAGGTTTAGGAGAAGATACGGGTTTATTGATAAAAGATGGCAACGATATGGAAGCTATTGGTTCCGGACTTGTTATTTTAGTAGACGGAACACATATGCGTCGTACAAATATTTTTGAAGTAGAAATGGGAGAGCCGGTATCTATTGAAAATTTAACAATACATGTAATGTCCTTTGGCGATCATTTTGATCTTAAGACAAAAAGGCTCACATTCCATACACGCCCGGTTAAAATATCTGAATAGGAATTAATCCTTATAAATTCCAATAAATAAGTCTTCGCCTTCTTTTTTAGAAGCGCGGTACATTCCTTCTGAATTAAATGGTAATTCTATGTTTCCTTTTGCGTCCAGGGCTATCAATCCGCCTTCGCCGCCGATCTTTACCAGTTTATCCATTACCACAATATCGCAGGCTTTTTTAAGCGAGAGACCTTTGTATTCTATTAAGCACGAAATATCATAAGCAACTACTGCGCGAAGAAAAAACTCACCATGGCCTGTACATGAAATGGCACAGGTTTTATTATTAGCATAAGTACCCGAACCAATAACGGGCGTATCGCCAACGCGACCGTGTTTTTTATTGGTCATGCCTCCGGTACTTGTGCCTGCGGCTAAATTACCATGCTGATCAATTGCCACTGCGCCAACAGTGCCAAATTTTTTCTCTTTATCTGTATGATCGAGGATCATTTTATCTTCTTTTTTCGCTTCCTGTAATTGATCATAACGAAGTTGTACAAAAAAATAATCATCAGGCATAAACTCTGTATTTATTTTTTTAGCGAATTCTTGTGCGCCTAAACCCGCCATAAATACATGTTCTGATTTTTCCATTACAGCTCTTGCGAGACTGATTGGATTTTTGATGTTCTGTACGCCTGCAACTGCGCCGGCCATAAGATCTTTTCCATTCATAATAGAAGCATCCATTTCGTGTTTGCCTTCGTTTGTAAAAACCGCACCTTTGCCCGCATTAAAAAGAGGGTTATTTTCCAGCGATCGGATGGCTGCCTCAACTGCATCCATGCTACGGCCACCTTTTATTAAAAGGTCTTCCCCGGCAATCATAGCATCTTCTAATGCTTTTTTATAAGCCAGTTCTTTTTCGGCTGTCATGCTCGAACGTAAAATGGTTCCGGCGCCTCCGTGTATTGCAAGTGCAAATTTTCTCATGTAACAAAGGTATAAAAATGTAGACGTATTTAAAGGATTTGTTAATACTATAAATCGTAGCAAAGTACAACTACTTTATGTAGTAAATTCGTATTATAAAAAAGAAAGAATATGAAAACACCAAAAAAAATGGAAACGTATTTTAATATGATCGAGAACATTAAATACGAGAATGAACATGGCGGGGCTTATGCTTACATTCAGTTTATGGCTTATTCAAGGGAAGTTTTAAAATTGTTGCGTCCGTTAAAAAGTCTTGAAAGACAAATGGAAGCCATTGAAGGGACTAACTGGCTGTTGAATGAATACCTTGCAGTAAGATTTACTTACAGGCATAAAACCATCTTTGAAAATAAATTAAGCGAAACAAGGCAGATCTTTAATTCTATAAGAGAATCATTTAAAGAAGCAGAGATCAGAACACCATATAAATATACTGTTCAACACGCACAGGCTGCTTAATTTTTTTGAGATCTACCAGTATAAAAAGACCAGGTTATTTTCAGGGTCTTTATTATTGAATAAAGAAGGTATAATACCTTTCGAGGTTTTATTATTTGACTTAGCAGAATTAGTTATTTCAACAGAAACTTTTTCTTCTTTTGTTTTTGGGACAGCTTTAGTGCCTTTTTGGTTTTGCTTCATCATCAGGAGATTGTTTTAGTATAATAAAGCTATATCATGAAAAGGCCTTTTCGATGCGGCTTTTTTTCAATTATTAACATTTTGTAGGTGAAAAACTCTGCTAGGGCAAATCTTCTACATAAAAATTGGCTTCAGAAGTTATGGGCACTGCTAAAGCCTTTGATATGACACAGGTTTGTTCTGCGTCTTTTGTAATGGCTTTAAACTCATCCAATGTTAAGCCTGGAACATTACCCGTAATATTTAAATGCACACCCATTATTTTAAGGTCTTCCAAAGTAACTGTTGCTTCAGTATCTAATGAAACGGGCTTAATGCCTTTTTTAGCGATCATAGCGCTAACCGACATGGTAAAACATCCGGCATGCGCGGCTGCTAATAATTCTTCCGGGTTAGTTCCGTTGTCGCCTTCAAAACGGGTTTTAAAATTATAATCGGTATCGTTTAAAATTCCACTTTCTGAGGTTAATGTACCCTTGCCATCTTTTAATGTGCCTTCCCAATGTGCTTTTGCTGTACGTTTCATGTTTTCTAATTAGTATTTACTGAACAACAAATTGATTGTGTTTAAGTTTAGAAAATACAGAAAGAAAAGCCTTTACTAAAATAAATAGGATAAGAAAGTAATTTTATTTAGGAGCCATCAACTTTGATATTTGCTCTAGTTTTCCTTTAGAGTAAGCATCTTCCGGTTTCATTTGAAGCGCTTCTTCATAAGCTGTTTTAGCTTCATCGTAGCGTTTCATTTTAAAATAACCATCCGCTTTCACAACAGCTTCTTTATGCAGATCTTTTCCAATTGGCGTTGGAATACTGTGTTTGGCTTCTTTATGACCAATTTGTCCGTTTGTTGTAGCTTCAGATTCTTTAGCTTTAATTTTCTCATCTTCTGCAGCTTTTTCTTTCGCAAGTCTATCAGCCTCGGCAGCTTTATCCTTTGCTAATTGCTCTGCTTTTTCTTTTTCAGCAGCTTCTTTTTCTTTTTGAGCTTTAAGTTTTGCTTTATCTTCAGCCGCTTTCTCTAATGCAAGTTGTTCTGCCTTATCTTTTTCTATAGCTTCTTTTTCTTTTTGAGCTTTCAATTTTGCTTTGTCTGCAGCCGCTTTTTCTTTTGCAAGTTGGTCTGCTTTATCTTTTTCGATGGCTGCTTTTTCTGCTGCTAATTTATCTGCAGCTGCTTTTTCTTTTGCGGCTTTTTCTGCCGCATTTTTATCAGCTGCGGCTTTTTCTGTAGCTAATTTATCGGCAGCTTCCTTTTCAGCTTTTTCTTTTTCTGCTGCTAAGGCGTCTGCTTTTTCTTTCGCTGATTTGTCAGCCAATTCTTTTTCAGCTTTGGCTTTGGCTGCTGCATCGGCTGCTGCTTTTTCTTTTGCAGCATTTTCTGCAGCTAATTTATCAGCAGCTTCTTTTTCTGCTTTAGCTTTTGCTGCTGCTTCAGCATCTGCCTTTTCTTTTGCTGATTTGTCAGCCAGTTCTTTTTCTGTTTTGGCTTTCGCTGCTGCGTCTGCTGCTGCCTTTTCTTTAGTAGCGTTTTCTGCAGCAAGCTTATCAGCTGACGCCTTTTCCGCTGCTGCTTTTTCTGCCGCTTGTTTATCTGCTAAATCTTTTTCTGTTTTTGCTTTCGTCGCTGCATCTGCGGCAAATTTATCAGCTGCTGCTTTTTCCGCTGCAACTTTTTCTGCAGCAAGTTTATCTGCTAATTCTTTTTCTGCTTTCGCTTTAGCTGCCGCATCTGCCGCCAGTTTATCAGCTGCTGCTTTTTCCGCTGCTTGTTTATCTGCTAATTCTTTTTCTGCTTTTGCTTTCGCTGCCGCATCTGCTGCCAGTTTCTCTGAAGCCGCTTTTTCTGCTGCTGCTTTCTCCGCTGCTTGTTTATCTGCTAATTCTTTTTCTGCTTTTGCTT
>DDPF01000016.1 GCA_002342065.1 Bacteroidetes bacterium UBA2475
ATTTTGGGGGAGCTTACATCGTTATATAGATAGTCTTCGTCAAACGATTCAATAAAGTAGTCTGCCGTTTTATCTATGAAACCATCAATTTCCGAAATTAATCGGTCTTTATTTTCTTTTATGTAGTCTTTTGTATGTTGTAACCCAAATGTGTAAAAAACCATTTCCCCATCAAACCCACACCAAGTGTCAAAATCTGCAACTTTTGCAGCCATTACTAAGTCAAAGTCTGTTGTCTCTTTATTTTTACTTGTAAAAAAACTAAACATTAATAAGTCTTCACACATACAGCCACAAGTCCCCAATTCACCTTTTCTATATGCAATAGCTGTCTTTAGCAAGTATCTTGAAAGTTCAACGTTTTGATAGTTCTTTATGTAGCCAATAAATTCTAATCTCTCAGGTCTTTGGTTGTCTATAAGTAATTTTTCAAAATTTTCGCTGCTAACAGATTTTGTATTGTCAAATTCTGAGATTATGTCTTCTACAAATGGTGTGGTAAACTTGTTTGGAATTGCAAATTTTGTTTTTAAGGAACTATTTACCTCAATAATGTTTTCATCAATTACAAAGAACCATTCTTTATTATTGTCGATACCTGCTTTCTGTTCTTTTACAAAATTTGTAATGTCTTGAATTGATTTAATGAACTCATTATTGAACTTTTGTAAAGCGTCATTTTTAATTCCAATTTGAACTGCTCTACGCTTTAATTTATCTCCTTTAAAGTTGTGGTCTGGGTCCCACTGAATACGTACATTACTATTATCTAGTTTCTCTCTCCAAATTTGTTCATCACCAAATGACTTGTCATAGCTTGTCAAAATTCCTTCATCTAAAAGTTCTTCAAAGCCTTCAAATGTCATTTCTATTGCTAAAATTCTGTTTTGATTACCGTCTTTTTCTGCCCAACCACTTCTATACATCATCCACAAAAAATTTGGCTTTATCCAAGTCATTCTGTTGAAACTGTAATCTTGTCCACCGAATTTTTGATTTTTTATTGCATATTCAGCTATCCTGTCGTTGAAGGCTTGATATACAAAAATATTGTCTTCTCGTCTTTGCCCAAGTATGAAGCTTCCTTCTTGTGGAAGTCCCTTTTCATAGCTGTGGTATGGAATTGTCTGTAAGTTCATTTTTGTTTACGCTGTCTCTCCAATATGGCACATAACTACCTTATACCCACTATAAACCTTCGGTTATCTTGCACACATGTGCGAGATAACCGCTATTGGGTAGCGGTTTATTAAATGCAACTACTTATTGTCACATACCAAAGATATAAAATTAAGCACAACAAAAAAGCCTTCCGGGTTCAATCAGAAGGCTTTAATTTGAAGAATGAATAAGTTAGTTAATTGTTTTCCCTAAAAAATCAAGCATTATCAAGTCCTCAAGTGTGTAACGTTTTCCGTCAATAAAACCAACTATCCAGGCATCTGTCTGGCCTTTGGCAATTGCTTTTTGTCTTTGTACTTCTGCTTCTTTAAGGGTCTTAAATTCTTTTTGTGTAAAGCGTGTAATGCCGTCAGGATAATTTACAACTTCTGCTTTACCAAAAGTTTGAAGATTAGGATATTTAAAATTCTCAGGCTTTCTGTATGCACCTATCTGTACTTTAAAGATCATATTACCCGCACAATAATCGCCGGCCATTGCTAATAATTGTTTGTAATAAGTAATGTCGTTTAACGATTTACCTTTTAGCGGACCAAAATCCGGCAATGTTTTATCAGAGCAGGGTGAGGTTGTTGTTGCAACTGTTGGTGTTTCTATAACCGTAGGTGTAACAACGGCAACCGTTGGGGTTTCTGTTATGGTTGGCGTTATAACAGCAACTGTTGGTGTAACTGCTACCGTTGGATTTGTTGCTACTACTGTTTGTGTACTTACTAAATAAAAATCCTTGGTGGTTTCCATATATTCTTGCAAATTCACTATATCCACATCTTCTTCTACAGACTCATATTTATCTGCCGAAACTTTTATTCTGTAAATAGCTCCGGGATTTAAAGTAGTTAAATATTTTCCGGTAGATGAGTTAGAGTAATACGTACCAATTACTAATTTACCATCGGTTCCAATTTCGTTGTTAGATAACATTTCTAACTCTTCTTTACTGAACTGTTCTTTTTTAATTGAACGTATAATTTCAATTTTCGCTTCCAGTGGTTGGTCGTTACCATAAACTGTTCCTTTTAATAAAGCAATAACAGGTTTTTTACCAAGTATACCAGGCTCTACTGTATAAATATCGTTCTTACCTTTTCCGCCTGATGAAGAACGGTTAGAACTAAAATAACCTCTATCGCCTTTTGAATTAATTACATAATAACGATCATCTTCTGTTGAGTTTAACGGTAAGCCCATACTTTGTGGCACCTGCCATTCGCCAAGATTTTTAATGGTGAACATAATATCATATCCACCAATACTTTGGTGACCTTTTGAACTGAAGAATAATGTTATACCATCGGGGTGAATAAATGGAGCATCATCATCATACGGTGTATTAATGGTTGGTCCCATATTTTTTGCAGGCCCCCAATCGTTATTTATTTTTTCGCTTATCCAAATATCCCTTCCTCCCAAACCACCGCTGCGCTCACTTGCAAAATATAAGAATCTTCCGTCTGCTGAAATGGAACAAGAACCTTCCCATTCTAGCGAATTAACATTACCATTCAATAAAGTAGGTTTATTAAATTCATCACCAACTAATTTACTCATGGCAATATCTCCTGAGTTTTTAGCATCACTATAAAAGGTGAATAAATTTTGTCCGTCGGGCGAAATAGCAATTGCGGCATCGTTACCTTTTGTATTAATAGCATCAATGCCTTGTGGGTCGGTAAACAAACCATCAGGCCTTTTATAAGAGATATAAACATCTTCATTATAGCGGCCTTCTACTTTATCGGGTTCAAGGTTCGAATTTAATTTTCCGCCAACAGAAAATTTCCCACTGTAGGTAAAAAATAAAATAGACTCATCTGTAGTAATTACAGGTACATATTGTTCTTCTTCTGAATTTATGGGGTGTCCTATATTTTTAATATCTGCAATAACTTTATTCTGAATGAGGGATTTACCATTTTTACAATTGGTAACAATAATTTTCGCATCATCTACCATTATTTTATCTTCCCTTTTTATAGAAGAAGAACGGTCTTTTATAAATGCTTCTAATATGGCAATGGACTCATCAAATTTATAATTAACATGGTAGGCCTTGCCTAAAAAATAATCTGCTTCGTAAAATTTAGGGTTATCCTTCTTTATTTCGGTAAATATCTCGGTAGCTCTTTCTTTTCTTTCAGGATTTCTTAAACAGGTAATACCTAACTTTAATTTGTAGTCGAACTCTTTTGGGTATTTTGAGTTTAGGGCATCAAACAATTCATACGCTTTAACGTAATCCTCATCGTTTAGTGCGTTGTAGGCATCTTCCTCCACTTCTTTTTTAGTTTTTGTTTGCGCTACCGCCGACAAAGTGCCTAAAAAAAGAAACAAAATAACAAGTTGTAAATATTTGGTTCTCAACATTCGTTAAAATGGATTAATAATTCCCATAAAATTTGGAATAAATGCGCTTAATTGTTAGCAGTATGTTAAAAACTTATTAAGAACGGTCTTTTAATAAGTCTGAATAGCCAAAAACCTTGCTACCAGCTGCATTTGCAGGCAGGGCTGAAGAAAATAACGGTATTTGGGAGCATGGATTGAATGTTATCCTGATGAATTTGGGGGATAAGTATATTCCTCAGGTCCATACTTTTAAGATTGGTTAATTGTTTTAAGGTCTCCGGAAAATATTCGAGGTTGTTGCTCCAGAGGTCGGCAATTTCTAATTTTTGCAGTTCGCCAAAAGAATAGGGTAAACGGCCTATCTCATTTTGGTTAACGTTTAAGTATTTTAAATTCTTTAAACCGCCAATAGTGTTAGGTAAACTTTCTAAGCCTGTTTTGCTTACAATTAAAACCTGCAGTTTTTTTAAAAGTATAATAGAGTCGGGGAGTTCTTTAATTGAGTTTTTACTGAGGTCGAGGTATTGAAGATTTTTAAATTTTAAAATTTGAGTCGGGAAAGATTTGTATTTCTTTTTTCTCAAAATAAGTTTCACTACTTTATCAGGATCTCTGCGCGCACTATCAAGATCTGTAAAATCATCGTATACAGCTAAAGCGGCCGAATCCAATAGGTTTTCCTGTGCAGACAAAGAAAAATTAAAAGAGATAACAATGATTATTAAAAACAGTTTTTTCATTTACTTATATATTTTTGCCGCAAATCTCACAGATCAACACAGAAATATGATCTGTGTAATTTGCGAAATCTGTGGCTATAATTTCGCGAATTTATCGCAGCATGCTGCGATCAGATCTTATTTATTAACGCTAAACAGTTTTCTTTATCTGCTTTAATGGCATCAATTAGTTCGTTTAAATTATTAAATTTTTTCTCATCCCTAAGCCATTTTATAAAATTTAACGTTATGGTCGTATTATAAATGTCTTTTTCAAAATCAAAAATGTTAACTTCTATTTTTAATTTATTGTCTGTATCTGTTGTTGGATTAAGTCCTACATTAAGCATGCCAAAGTATTTTTCGCCTTCAACTATAACTTCTACAAAGTAAACGCCAATTTTCGGGATCAGTTTATCGCTGTCCTCTATTTGCAAATTAGCAGTGGGGAAGCCAAGCGTGCGGCCCAACTGTTTGCCCTTAACCACTTTTGCCTTTATAAAAAACGGGTGACCTAAAAAATTTGTTGCCAGTTCAATATTCCCTTCTTCAATAGCTTTTCTAATATTGGTGCTGCTAACGGCAATGCTTTCAATATCTTTTTTACTTATTTCTTCTATTGTAAATTTATATTTTTCGGCATGTTCTTTAAGTGTATTAATATCACCTTTGCGGTCTTTCCCAAACTTGTGATCGTAGCCAATTACTAAATGTTTTACGTTTAGTTGGCGCAATAATATCTCTTCCAGGTAATGTTTTACATCCAGTTGCGAAAAGGCCTTATTAAAAGGATAAACAACTACAACATCAACAGCGTATTTTTCAAAAAGATCTAATTTCTCATCTATAAGTGTAATTATTTTAAGGTCTTTTTGTTCGGGAAATAAGATCTTGCGTGGATGTGGGTCAAAGGTTAATACCACAGTCTTAAGGCCAAGTTCTTCTTTTAGATCTTTTAGGCGGGCGAGTATCTTTTGATGCCCAAGGTGAACCCCATCAAACGTGCCAATAGTAAGAATGGTAGGCGTCTCCATTCTAAAATGTTCGGTATTTTGTACAATTAACACGGGGCAAAAATAGTTTAATTTATTTTAAACCGTAAATAGATAGTTGAGTTCGTAATGAAAAGCAAGATCTGCAAGGGATTTGGGAAGCGCAGGATTGAGGACTGTAAGAATATCTTTTGATATTTTGAAGCCCGCAAATCCGAGCATTTTTAAATACCGCTACAGATGTTGCTTTGTAATAGAACTTCTACTGTCTATTTATGGTTAATAATTTTTTTCGCTTTTTGAACGATAAACGGGCATTTAAAAACGACCAATTTTTTTATGAAGTTAATCTTAGTTTGTTGTTAAAAAAACTCTAATAAATAACGTTTTTTTGTTTAAATATTATCAGTTATATAGTATCTTTGCGCTCAAATTTTAAGAAATTATTCTCATGTCGAAACAAATTGGCAAAATTGCTCAGGTTATTGGTCCCGTAATAGATGTACGCTTTGATCTTGAAGGCGGCAAATTACCTAATATTTTAGATGCACTCGAAATTGTGAGTGGCGGAAAAAAGATCATTTTAGAAGTTCAACAACATACAGGTGAAAACACGGTGCGTACCATTGCAATGGACAGTACAGATGGTGTTTACCGTGGAATGGAAGTTATAGCTACAGGTAGCGGTATCTCTATGCCGGTTGGTAACAAAGTAAAAGGACGTTTATTTAACGTTGTAGGTGAAGCTATTGACGGTATTAATGAAGTGGATAATGCTGGTGGAAAATCAATTCACCGTTTACCACCACGTTTCGAAGACCTTTCTACGGCTACAGAAGTATTATATACAGGTATTAAAGTAATTGACCTTATTGAGCCTTATTCAAAAGGTGGTAAAATTGGTTTATTTGGTGGTGCCGGTGTAGGTAAAACCGTATTGATTCAGGAATTAATTAACAACATCGCTAAAGGCCACTCTGGTTATTCAGTATTTGCGGGTGTTGGCGAGCGTTCTCGTGAAGGAAATGACCTTTTACGTGAGATGATCGAGTCAGGCATTGTAAAATATGGTGATGCTTTCAAACATTCAATGGAAGAAGGCGGATGGGACCTAAGCAAAGTAGATCTTAAAGAATTAGAAAAATCTCAGGCTACTTTCGTGTTCGGTCAAATGAACGAGCCTCCTGGAGCCCGTGCCCGTGTTGCTTTATCAGGATTAACAATGGCAGAATATTTCCGTGATGGAGATGGTTCAGGTCAGGGCGGACGTGATATCTTATTCTTTATTGATAATATCTTCCGTTTTACACAAGCAGGTTCAGAGGTATCAGCGTTATTAGGCCGTATGCCTTCTGCTGTGGGTTACCAACCAACTTTAGCTTCAGAAATGGGTGTGATGCAGGAACGTATCACTTCAACAAAAAACGGTTCAATTACCTCTGTACAAGCGGTGTATGTACCTGCCGATGACTTAACAGATCCGGCCCCTGCAACAACTTTCTCTCACTTAGATGCAACTACTGTATTAAGTCGTAAAATTGCCGAGTTAGGTATTTACCCTGCTGTGGATCCATTGGATTCTACATCACGTATCTTATCTGCTGCTGTATTAGGAGATGATCATTACAATTGCGCACAAAACGTAAAATTGATCTTACAACGTTATAAAGAGTTACAAGATATTATTGCCATCCTTGGTATGGATGAGTTAAGTGAAGAAGATAAATTGGTTGTTCACCGTGCACGTCGTGTTCAACGTTTCTTATCTCAACCATTTCACGTAGCTGAGCAATTTACAGGTTTAAAAGGTGTTTTTGTAAGCATCGAAGATACCATTAAAGGTTTTAACATGATCTTAGAAGGTAAAGTTGATGAGTACCCGGAAGCAGCATTTAACTTAGTAGGTAGCATTGAAGAAGCTATTGAAAAAGGTAAGAAGATCTTAGCTGAAAGTAAATAAGTTAGATATTAGATTTAAGAAGTCAGATTTTTAATCCGACAATCTTAGATCTAAATTCTTAAATCTTAAATAGAAAGATGAAAATAGAAATTATAACACCCGAAAAAAAATTGTACGAAGGTACTGTGAAGTACGCGTCTTTTCCGGGTTCTGAAGGTAGTTTTGGAGTTTTAAATAACCACGCTCCTTTAATCGGCACTTTAAAAGCAGGTAAAATTGAACTGATAGATGACGCCAATACAAAGATAGAATTTGAGATAAACGGCGGCGTTGTTGAGGTGTTAAAGAACAAAGTAATTGTTTTAGCGGGTTAGTTAATATCAAAGTATTACACAAAGCGAAGAGATCATCTCTTCGCTTTTTTTTTGCTCAATTCTTTAGTCAGTTACCAGTTTTTTTCTTAACATCACATTCAGATCCATTTACTAAATTTACAATAACAAAAATTGGAATCACAAAAGAATATATCTACCAGTATCTTTAAACTGGGTTTAATAAATGCTCTCATCTGTTTAATTGGGTTTTTATGTTTGTTCTATTTTGGTAATTTTAAAATTGATGTTGCTTATCTTTTACTCTCTACTTTTATTTGTTTTATTACCGGTTTTTTGATCCTCTATTATTTCTATTACGTTTCTGTAACAAAAAAAATAAACCTGCTTTCAGAAAAGATCCGTAAAAAATTTCTAAATAAAGAGATCCCGCAAAAGTACGACCAGCTTGAAGAAGAGGATGGTCTTGTAAAACTCGAAGAAAAAGTGGATGACCTTATTGAGTCGCGCGAAAAAGAATTAAAACATTTTGAGAACCTGGATAGTTACCGTAAAGAATATTTAGGAAATGTATCTCACGAATTAAAAACACCTGTATTTAATATTCAAGGTTATGTGGATACACTTTTAAATGGCGGTCTTGAAGATGAAACAATAAATCTTGATTATTTAAAACGTGCTGAAAAAAGTATTGACCGTTTAATAAATATTATTGATGATCTTGAAACGATAACACAATTAGAAAGTGGCGAGCTGCAGCTGGACACAGATAATTTTGATATTGCCCACCTTGTAAAAGATATTTATGCCGCTTTAGAATTAATTGCCGCCAAAAAAAATATAAAATTAGAACTGGCAAAAAAATACGAAAAACCTATTTATGTGAAAGCTGATAAATTCCGTATCCGCCAGGTTTTAGTAAATCTTATCACCAACAGTATTAAATATGGTAAAGACAACGGTACTACCGAAATTGCTTTGAATTACCTTAACGATGATGTTATTATTGAAATTCAGGACAACGGAATGGGCATTGAAACCGCTCATTTGCCAAGGTTATTTGAGCGTTTTTATAGGATAGACAAAGGCCGCAGCCGCGAGCAGGGTGGAACCGGATTAGGCCTGGCCATTGTTAAGCATATTATTGAGGCCCATCAAAAGTCTATAAAAGTTGAAAGTGAAATAGGAAAAGGCACTTTATTCACTTTTTCGCTATCAGCGGGGCAATAAGCTTTTTACACAAATTTTACCGTTTATCAAGTTTTACTTTCATCCCTTCTTTTTTTTAATTTATTTTAGAAAAAATATTTTATGAAATTAAAATTATCCCTTGTATTAATTTGTTTAATTCAAATTTTAAATGCTCAGCACTCTGGTGAGCCCTGTGCAACCATGCCGGTTTATTATAGCCATTTGCAAAACGCTACAGTAAAACAAAATTATGCTTTGACTGAGCAAAAAGCCAGGCAATGGCTTAAAAATAATAAAACACAGTTATTAAAAAAGCAGAACACAGTTATTAAGATCCCGGTTGTGGTGCATGTTGTGTATAAGAATGCAGCGCAAAATGTTGCCGATTCTATGATCTATTCGCAAATAAATGTATTGAACGAATGTTTTCGTAAACAAAATCCAAATTACAATACAACCCGCCCTGTTTTTGATAGTTTAGGGGCAGATACGGAAATAGAATTTTGTCTTGCAAACACCGATCCGCAGGGTAATCCAACGACAGGTATTGTTAGAACGGCCGCTCCATCCAATGCACAATTCGATCCATTATTCGGTTTCGATAATTCTAAAAAACCAAGTAAAGGTGGCGATACAGCCTGGGCAGCCAGCAGCTATTTTAATATCTGGCTGGTAGATATGAGTATCTTTAATCAAACCGTTGTATTAGGTTATGCTACTTTTCCGGGTAGCGATCCGGCTTTAGATGGGGTAGTTATACAATATAATTATTTCGGAAAATACTCAAAACCAAATTTCCTTGGCCGAACTACTGTGCATGAAGCCGGACACTGGCTTGGTATGCGCCATATTTGGGCCGATGATGATAATGGCCAGAACCCTCAAACGGTTTATTGCGACAGTACAGATTTTGTAGATGATACTCCAAATGCAGGGCCAAAATCATCTTCTAACTGCGATAAAGCAAAAAACACCTGTAGTCTTGAAACAGCATTTTGGGGCGCTACAGATGCGCCGGATATGGTTGAGAATTATATGGATTATAGCAGCGATGCCTGCATGACACTTTTTACAAAAGGCCAAAAAGCAAGAATGTATTCTTTCTTAAATTCTGATCCCAATCGTATGGCAATAAAAACAAGTACCGCTAGTTGTAACACGATCATGTCGGTTAATACTGTTCAAAATTTCAACGACCTTATTGTCTTAAGTCCAAATCCTGCAAACTCACATTTAGATATTAAAATAAAAGGTTTTGGGGAGAGTGATTTTGGCCTTGTATTATATGATATAAGCGGTAAAGTTATATTAACTCAAAATGTTAATTATCTAACCGCTTCCATACCACTGCAAGATCTTGCAAATGGTCTTTATTTTGTAAAGATCTCCAATAACCATAACTCTTGTGTTAAAAAGGTACTAGTACAGCATTAAGCATTAAAAACTAAAAAAAACTAACAAATTGTTGAAAATTTGAGCTGATTTATTGCTAAACTTGCCTATTATTAGTAAAATTGCAAAAACTATTATACAATGGCTGAAATTCATATCACCGGAATCAATTATATAGAAATTAACTCTCAAGAAGGGTTAGAATTTAAATACAAACCAGAAGTTCCAAAATTAAAACTGGTAGGCACTTTATTGAACGCAGAAAGCGAAGATGAAGAAGATGGCGTTCTATTTTTAACTCAAAAACAACTTAACCAGGTGCTTACTAATAAAGATGTAGATCTTAAGTTGGTAGATGACCGTTGGACCTTAAGCAAGCCTCTTACAAAAGAGCAGGTAAAAAAAGTTGGACTTGTAGATGTTGATGCTGAATACTTAGGCGCAGCAGGCGAATTTAAGTGTTACGAAGCTGTTAAGGTTTCTTAATTACTAAATTACCAAACTGCAGGCCCTTTCTTTTTAGTGAATTTTGAATTAGGAAATAATTCATAATACAACTGATCGAACCAAACTAAAACTTTAAAACTATAAGTAGGCGAATTTAATTTTTCGCCTATTTTTTTGCTGTTAACTAAAGTAAAACGGTAGGCCACATCGGCGCCAAGGCCAAACCACCTAAAGACTTTAAACTGCGCGGTAATGCCGGGTTCGTAAAGTATAAAAAAATATTTTTTCTCTCTTTCACGCGCTAAATAACGTTTATCGTTCTTCCACCAACTAAAGCCAGTGCCTGCTTGTATAGGCACACTCAACTGCCAGCGTTTTGTTTTATGAAAAACAAAATCTACATAATAGGCAAGATAAGCCATCTTTAAGAACTTAGTAATTGTATCTGTCTTCCCTAATTCATTTTCTGAGTAAAAATCTTTTTTAAAATCCGATTTCAGCCAGCTAACTCCACCGCCAATTCTTAGTTTCCTTTGAAAGGCAACGCCCAGCCTTACACCTGTTACACTAATTATCTGGTTATCAATAAAACTGTTTCTCGACTCTAATCGTGCATCTATACTGGATTTATGATTGAAGATATCATGCAATGAGTCTAAGAACTGCGCATTGCTTACCGCACAATAAAAAAACAAAAGTATAAAGCCGGCCTTTCTCATCCTCTAACAAATTTACGTGTATAACTCTTTTTAATCCTGTTGGTTATTCAATTGTTTCAACAATCTACTTATAGTAAATTTAAACCTTGATGTTAGACACACCTATTGTATATTTAAAAGGTATTGGCCCCCAGCGCGCCGAGGTGTTAAAAAAAGAACTTAACATTTTTACTTACCGCGATCTCTTAACCTATTATCCTTTCAGGTATGTTGACAGAACAAAATTCTCTACTATAAAAGAGATCCATGACGAAACACAATACGTTCAGATAAAAGGAATAATTGATAGCCTTGAAATTGTGGGATTGAAGCAGGCCAAACGTTTGGTGGTGCAGTTCAGGGATAATACCGGAATTATTGAATTGGTTTTTTTTAAAGGTTATAACTGGATGGCTCAAAAGTTACTGGTGGGTAAAGAGTACGTTGTGTTTGGAAAACCAACAGCCTTTAACCGCAAATTTAATTTAGCGCACCCTGATATTGATCTGGTAAGCGACGATCTTTTAAGTCAGCAATCGGCCTTCCAGGCAGTATATAACTCTTCCGAAAAATTAAAGATAAAAGGTTTAGATAGTGAAGGCATTCGTAAGACCATTCGCGGACTAATAAACCAATTGCAACCCCAACATCTTGAAGAGACATTAGGTGATGAAGTAAAAGCCGATCACAAATTAATTGACAGGTATAACGCCTTTAAATACATTCATTGTCCGGAGAATGCACAACAATTAAAAGACGCGGAGCTGCGTTTAAAATTTGATGAACTGTTTTATATTCAACTACGGTTATTAAAATTAAATAAAGTGCGGGCTATAACGGTTCGCGGCTTTGTATTCTCAAAAGTAGGAGAACACTTTAATGATTTTTTTACCAATTATTTACCTTTTGAATTAACCAACGCGCAAAAAAGGGTTTTAAAAGAGATCCGTTTGGATGTTGGCAGCGGTAGGCAAATGAACCGTTTGTTGCAAGGCGATGTAGGCAGCGGCAAAACAATGGTAGCTTTAATGAGCATGCTTTTGGCCATTGACAATGGTTTTCAGACCGCTATCATGGCACCCACCGAAATTTTAGCGCAACAACATCTTATTACTTTTAAAGAGTTACTTCAGTCGATGAATATTGAAGTGGCACTTCTTACAGGATCTACAAAAGCAAAAGAGCGCAAACTCATTCACGCAAAATTATTAAGCGGCGAAATAAAAATTTTAATTGGTACACATGCTTTAATTGAAGATATAGTTCAATTTAATAATTTAGGTTTTGTTGTTATTGATGAGCAGCATCGTTTTGGCGTAGCGCAGCGCGCAAAACTTCGCGCGAAAAACAGTGTGCCACCGCATATGTTAATTATGACGGCTACGCCAATACCCCGTACACTGGCAATGACGTTGTATGGAGATCTTGACACAAGTTTAATTGATGAATTGCCTGCTGGAAGAAAACCAATTAAAACATTACACTTTATGGAAAACCACCGCTTACGGGTGTATGGTTTTATGCGCGAACAAATTGAAATAGGAAGACAAGTGTACGTTGTTTTTCCATTAATAAAGGAAAGCGAAAAAATGGATTATCAAAACCTACAGCAGGGTTGCGATAACATAGTGCACGAATTTCCACCGCCGCAATACCAGGTAAGCATTGTGCATGGTAAATTAACTGCCGATCAAAAAGAATTTGAGATGCAGCGTTTTGTAAAAGGCGAAACGCAAATAATGGTAGCCACAACAGTAATTGAAGTGGGCGTTAATGTGCCTAATGCAAGTGTAATGGTAATTGAAAGTGCCGAGCGTTTTGGTTTGTCGCAATTACATCAGTTGCGCGGCAGGGTGGGGCGTGGCGCCGATCAAAGTTATTGTTTGCTTTTGACAGGCTACAAATTAGGAGCAGACAGCCGATTAAGAATGGAAACAATGGTGCGCACTACAGATGGTTTTGAAATAAGTGAAGTGGATCTTAAATTACGTGGCCCGGGAGACATTGAAGGAACACAACAAAGCGGCGTTATGGATCTTAAATTAGCGAATCTTGCTTTAGATGGACATATTTTACAATTGGCAAGACAGGCAGCGCAATCTGTTTTAGATGAAGATGTAAATTTTGATCTCGAAAAAAATAAAGTATACGAAAAACAATTAGCCTTTCAACAACAGAACAGGCCTAACTGGAGTAAGATAGGGTAGAATTAAATTAAAAGTTGTATTTCTATTATAATTAATTAGCTTTATTGCCGTAATTATGGACCTAGACATCTTTGAAGAAAAAGTTATTGAGAATGATGTAGCAATTGTTCGTTCCAGAAAGGACGGAATTGTACATGTTACGTTTAAAGAAGGAACTGAAATTGATGCTGCTTTGCAAGACAGAATGATAGAAATTTATCTTGAGATTTGTGGAGGTAGAAAGAGGCCATTTTTATACACGGGTATCGGCGATGTTACTATTACTAAAGAAGGCCGCGAACATTCTAAAAACCTTGAGGATGTTTTTCCTGCTGCTGCAACCGCTGTAATTGCCGATAGTATTGCTTATAAATTAATAGCGAATTTTTATTTAAAGGTAAATAAACCAAAAACACCTTACAAAGTATTTAAAGATATTCCTTCGGCCGAATCCTGGTTAAAAAAATTTATTGAATAACGACCAGTAATTTATAGCAGTTAACTTAATGAAAATTCTACCGCTGCTTTTGAATGTATTAAAGCGGTATCAAATACTGGAAGACTCAGATCTCCCTTTTTTATCAATAATGGAATTTCGGTGCATCCAAGTATTACTCCTTCTGCACCTCTATCTTTTAATTTATTGATGATAGAAATATAACGTTGTTTACTTTCTTCTTTAATTAAACCTCTTCCTAGTTCTTCAAAAATAGTGTAATGAATAAATTCCCTGTCGGTTTCATGGGGAATAATTGCTTCAATATTTTGTTCTTTAAGTTTGGAGGTAAAAAAATCAAGTTCCATAGTGAATTTTGTTCCAAGCAAAGCTACTTTCTTTAAATTTTGTTTTTTTATTTCTGCGGCAGTTGCTGTTGCAATGTGTAAAACAGGCAAACCAACTTTTTCTTCAACCCTGTCGGCAATTAAATGCATGGTGTTGGCGCAAAGAACAATTGCTTCGGCTCCGCTGCGCTTTAAATGTTCGCAGGCTTCAGAGATCATTTTGAAAGTGGATTCCCAATCGTTATTATCATTGTTCTTTTTTATCTCTGCATAATTAAAAGAATAAATAATGCACGTAGAAAAATTAAGGCCGCCCAGTTTTTCATTTATTCCTTCGTTAATAGCTTTGTAATAATCTATTGTAGAAACCCAGCTAATACCACCTATCAATCCTAGTGTTTTCATATTATTTTTTAAAACACTAATTTACAAATAAAAAACCCTGTAAACATTTTGTTTACAGGGTTCTTATATAATTTAATTAATTGTTGTTTTGTATTAGTATGAAGTTTTAAGTTCAACCCTTCTGTTCTTAGCTTTACCTTTAGCAGTTTTGTTATCACCAACTGGTTTTGTTTCACCATAACCGATAGCATTTAAGCGGGATGAAGCAATACCTTTTGACTCTAAATAACTTTTAACAGTGTTAGTTCTTTTTTGTGAAAGATCCATGTTATAAGCATCTTCACCAACATTGTCAGTATGACCTTCAACTGTTAAATTAACACCTTCGTAACGATTTAAGATCGCTGCAAGATCATCTAATTGTGAGTTTGAGATCAGTTTTAATTTGTCGCTACCTGTTTCAAAATAAATTTTGCTGGCAATAACGTTGATCTTAACAATATCTTCTTTTGCAATTTCAGGACAACCTTTGTTTGCGATAGTACCTTTAGTAGCAGGACAATGATCTTCGTTATCAGAAACTCCATCACCATCAGTATCAGGACAACCTTTGAAAGCTAAGATACCAGCTTTATCCGGACAAGCATCTTCTTCGTTTACTAAACCATCTTTATCATTATCTAAAGTACAACCCGTTGCATCAACTTTGTATCCGGCTATTGTTCCAGCACATTTGTCATCCATATCAACTACACCATCTTTATCTGTATCAGGACAACCTTTATATTTAGCTTCACCAAATACATCAGGACAACGATCTTCAGTATCAGTAATACCATCAAGATCTTTATCAGGACAACCATTTAAAGAAGCAATACCTGAGATATCAGCACACTTATCTAAATAATCAGCTACACCATCACCATCACGATCTAACGGACAACCAACAGCATCAACAGCAACACCTGCCGGAGTATTTCCACACTTATCTTTTTTATCAGATACACCATCATTATCAGCATCTTTCTTTTTACCTAAGTTAAAAGTTAAACCTGCTTTGTGATATAAATAGCCATCATTAGCGTTAAGTCCTGTAGTAGCATCATAACCGCCTTGCTCATTATCAATATCGTCATAAGTAGTGTACATAAATGATTCTTCGATCTGGAAATTTACAACGCTGTTTAAACGGAAGTTAAGACCAAAACCTCCTGAAGGAAGTGAAAAGTCAAAACGTTCTCCTTTATCTTTAAGAGAATAAATACCTTCGTGAAAAATAACTCCCGCACCTAAAAATAAATATGGACGTACTGCATATTTAGGATCAAGGATATTGAAACGTAACAACATTTCAGCAGTATTTAAACGAATGCGAAAATGATTAAGTCCTTCTGGTTCTGTTGCCCATGCAGCGCGTGGTTCAAAATTTCCTATTTCGCCTCTTGTAAAAGCAGCAGAAAGATCAAAATGTTTGCTTAAGTAGGCTGAAACGGAAATCCCTGCAAATGCATATGTAGATGGCTGATCGACACTATAGAAGTTCATGCCTCGGTCGCCATTATACTGTATAATTCCGCCATGGACACCAACGTTCCACTTTTTTTCTTCTGTTTGTGAGTATGTTGTAAATGCAGTTAAACAACACGCAAATAATAGTAATAATTTTTTCATTGGATCTTTTTTTTAGTTTATTTTTTTAATGAATGCTTTCATATAATTATGCCGACGAAAAACTTTACTTGGGTGTGATTTCCCCAAACCAATAGTATCAATGGTCTCCAGTCATCTCACCAGTCAAAGTACAATCAGAGTGTGCGTATTCTCGTTCATAGCTTGCCTCAAATTGAGGAAGTTAATACATGGTTGTAGTGAAAAATGATCCCGTGAAATCCGGAAATAGAATATGTCCAGTAAGTTCTACACTATATTTTATTGTGTAACAAAAAAAATTACATTTGTAAACACTAAAATTAAAGATCATGGATGTAAAAGATAGCAACGGTACAATTCTAAATAATGGCGATTCGGTTCACTTAATAAAAGACCTAAAAGTAAAAGGCTCTTCGTTGGTTTTAAAAAGGGGTAAGGTGATAAAGAATATTAAACTGACCGATAACGAAGATGAGGTGGATTGCAGGGTAGACGGAAGCAGTATTGTTTTGAGAACGGAGTTTTTGAAAAAGGGGTAATTTGAGTTATTAGTTAATAGCGAATAGTTATTAGTCAGAACATTTTCTATTAACTAATCCCTATTAACTATTCCCTATTAACTATTCCCTAATTTAGTATCCATATTTCTCTTTCCACAATTTTTTCAGATAATTTCTTTGCTCTTGTTCGCGGGTATTATTTCCAGGCTCATAAAATTTTGTTTCAGCAATTTGATCGGGTAAAAATTCCTGGTCAATAAAATTGTTATCAAAAGAGTGTGCATATTTATACTCCTTACCATAATTTAAATTCTTCATTAATTTGGTTGGCGCATTCCTTAAATGTAATGGCACGGGTAAGTCACCAGTTTTGTCAACCAGCGCAGAGGCTTCATCAATAGCCATATAGCTGGCATTGCTTTTTGCACTGCAAGCTAAATAAGTAACACACTGACTTAAAATAATACGCGACTCAGGCATTCCAATTACATTTACCGCATTAAAACAGTTGTTGGCAAGCAGTAAAGCGTTAGGGTTGGCGTTACCAATATCTTCGCTGGCTAAAATTAAAAGTCGCCGTGCAATAAATAAAGGATCTTCGCCACCTTTTATCATACGTGCCAGGTAATACACTGCAGCATTGGGATCGCTGCCTCTTATGGATTTAATAAATGCGGAAATGATATCGTAATGTTGCTCACCGCTTTTATCGTACAACGCTAAATTTTGTTGTATAACGGTTAAAACCAATTCGTTCGTAATTTCAATAGTATTGCTTGTTGAACTGTTAACTACAATTTCTACAGCGTTCAATAATTTACGAGCATCGCCACCGCTAATGCGCAATAAGGCTTCGTGTTCTTTTACAATAATTGTTTTTGTTTTTAAGAACTCATCATTTTTTATAGCATTTGTAAAAAGATCAACTAATTCATGTTCTTCTAAATTTTTAAGAACATAGATCTGGCAACGTGAAAGTAAAGCGGGGATAACTTCAAATGAAGGATTTTCGGTAGTGGCGCCGATCAATGTAACTACACCTTTTTCTACTGCTCCTAATAAGGAATCTTGTTGTGATTTACTAAAACGATGGATCTCGTCAATGAACAGAACAGGTTTATTTTGATTGAAGATATTATTATCTGATGCTTTTTCAATTACCTCGCGCACCTCTTTTACACCGCTGTTTATAGCGCTTAAGTGGTAAAAAGGCCGTTTTAATTCGGTAGCAATTATTAGTGCCAATGAGGTTTTACCAACACCCGGTGGACCCCAAAAAAGTATGGATGGGAGCAGGTTTTGGAGGATAGCATTGCGCAAAGCACTGCCAACGCCTATAATATGTTGTTGCCCAATGTATTGATCAAGGCTCTTTGGGCGCATTCGTTCGGCTAGGGGCTGCATTTTTGTTAATTATTTTTAACGGTTAAGTAAATAATAATTTCCTATTTTTACATAAGGAAAATTAGCAAGATTTAAATTGTTATGCAACATCAAGGTTTATGCCATTAAAAGCCAGACCAAATATTTGTAAAATTTTAAAACAGAACATGAACAACAAAAAAATATTCTCGATCTCAGCTTTAACATTAGTAGTTATTTTATTAATGTCATTTGCTTTTAAAGGCGAAAAAGATCCATTACACAAACGTGTATTTAATATAAATGTTACCGAGGTTAAAGACGGAGTGGTTGCTAAAAAATCAACCATGGATAAAATGGAGTTTAAAGATGGAAGATTGTTTAGCGATTTTTTATTTGATAAATACCAGTACAAATGGTTAAAGTACCGCATTAATAAAGACTCTATCTATACAGATTCTACCGACACTGAAGTACGTTTATTAGAAGTAGAGGCTACCATTACGGATGATAAGGACCAAACTATTACTATTAATTTTACGAATGTGGAGTGGGATATAGAAGGTACTATTAAAATGACCAAAAGCGATAAGCCGAAAAAGTTTTACGATTTTGCCGGTCGCGAAAAAGGTGGTAAACCTAAAAAGCCTAAGAAACCTAAAAAAGGTGAGCCAATTGAAGGCGAACAAAAAATGGAAGAGCCAAAGTAAGGGCTTGTAGTATAAACAAATAGTTCGTTTTTTTGTTTTACTCTTAATTAAATTTTGTAAACTTTTATTTTTCGTTTTTTAACATTAATTACGAAAGCCTTTTGTAAGGTACCGGTTTTTTGATCGTATATATGATATACATATTCTAAGTAAAAAATGAAAAAACTAAAAACTTATTTTAAATCAACAACAACTTTTGTTGCAGCTGTTTTTTTTATGATGGCTTGCACGCAAGCTTCAAACCCAAATAAAGTAATTATGAACGTAGAAACAAATACAAGTCAGGTTAACATTCATTCAACCAACCAAACTATTGATACCGCTACTTTTGGAGCCGGTTGTTTTTGGTGTGTAGAAGCCGTTTTTCAACGCCTTAATGGTGTAATAAGCATTAAAAGTGGTTATGCCGGCGGTACAGTTAAAAACCCGTCTTATAAAGAAGTATGTACCGGCACAACCGGACATGCTGAAGTTTGCCAGATAATATTTGACAAGAGTAAAATTAAATTTGACGAGTTGCTTGAAGTATTCTGGAAAACACACGATCCTACGACATTGAATTACCAGGGAAACGATCATGGAACACAATACCGCTCGGTAGTTTTTTATCATAACGCCGAACAAAAACAATTGGCCGAAAAATATAAAAAACAAATTAACGACGAGAAGGCTTATCCGAATCCGATCGTTACGGAAATTGTGCCTTTCAATAATTATTATGAGGCGGAAGCATACCACCAAAATTATTATAACCAAAATGGTAGCGAGGGTTATTGCCAATTTGTGATCCAACCCAAAGTAGAAAAATTTGAAAAGATCTTTAAAGATAAAATGAAGAAATAAAAAAAATCCGAAGAAATTTTCTTCGGATTTTTTTATAAACTATTTAGTCTTTTGTCCTGAGTCCTTTATCTTTTGTCCAAAGAAAAACTACTTCTTAATTCTCTCCACGTAATCACCTGTACGTGTATCTATCTTCACCCAATCTCCTTGGTTAAAAAACAATGGCACTTTAATTTCTGTTCCTGTATCTAAGGTTGCAAATTTTAATGTGTTAGTAGCAGTATCACCTTTTAAACCGGGCTCCGTGTAAGTAATTTCTGCTTCAATAAAAGTTGGTGGTTCTGCAATAATAGGTTCGTCACCTTCAAAGCTAACTTTTACTTCCATACCTTCTTTTAAGAAACGGCCGCCATTACCAAACATAAGCATTGGTATATGCACTTGCTCAAAATTTTCGTTATCCATAACAACGGCAAATTCGCCTTCGGTATAAATGAACTGCATCATTTTATATTCTACACGAACTAGTTCAACACTTTCTCCACTTCTAAAACGGTTCTCGGTTTGTTTACCATTTTTTAAGTTGCGCATTTTTGCCTGGTAAAAAGCACGTAAATTGCCCGGTGTGCGGTGTTGCCAATCTGTTATTTGTACAATGTCGCCATTAAATCTTATCACTGATCCAACATTAATATCTCCTGTGTCTGCCATTTTGAAATTATAAATTTTAAATTATGAATTATAAATTTTTAGTTTTTTAAATTTTTTTAAGCTTCTGTTTCTACTTCTATATCATGTACAACACCCATTGCCGAAAATTTATTAATGCGTTGCTCAATTCTTTCTTCGGCACTAAATTTATTTAAAGTAGCAAGGTGTTTTAAAATTTCTTCTTTTACTGTCGCAAAAATTTCTTCATGGTTACGGTGTGCACCGCCTAATGGTTCTTTAATAATGCCATCAATTAAACCATTTTTGCTCATATTATCAGCAGTTAATTTTAATGCGTCTGCTGCTTGCTCTTTAAAACTCCAGCTCCGCCATAAAATAGAAGAACATGATTCAGGCGAAATTACCGAGTACCATGTATTCTCCAACATCAACACTTTATCGCCAATACCAATGCCTAATGCACCGCCACTGGCACCTTCGCCAATAATAATACAAATTACAGGTACTTTTAATTGTACCATTTCCAATAAATTACGTGCAATAGCTTCGCCTTGTCCGCGCTCTTCGGCTTCTAGTCCGGGATAAGCACCGGGAGTATCAATAAAAGTAACAATAGGTTTATTGAATTTTTCTGCCATTTTCATTAAACGCAGGGCCTTACGGTAACCCTCGGGGTTAGCCATACCAAACCTGCGGATCTGGCGCATCTTGGTATTAATACCTTTTTGCTGACCAATGAACATAACGGTTTGCCCATCAATTTCCCCAAAACCGCCCACCATAGCTTTATCGTCACCAACTGTGCGATCGCCATGCAGTTCCATAAAAGTTTTGTTTGAAACAGAATCTATATAAGCCAGTGTATAAGGTCTTTCGGCGTGGCGACTAACCTGTACACGTTGCCAGGGCGTTAAGTTTGAATAAAGTTCGTGAGTTTTAGCTGTAATATGACTTTCCAGTTCTTTAATTTTTTCGGTAAGATCTACTTTACTTTTAGAAGCAACTTCTTTAAGTTTGGTAATCTCTTCCTCTAAATCTTGAATTGGTTTTTCAAAATCCAAATAGATCATATTTTTGTTTGCGTTAGTTAGGCTGCAAAGATACGGTTTTTTAAAAAAACTACCATTTTTATTACCAAATCGTTAAAAAATAGGCTCGTAATCATAGATTTTAAGTTGTTTTTGGACTGTTAAATTAATTTCTTCCATATTCATTTTTGCCCTTTTATTTTCTCTTTTTGTTAACTTAGAGTTGTGTATCAGCTATTTAATTAACAAAAATACTATGCCGATGTATTATGTGAGAACAAAGAAGAGGAAGATTCGTGCTGTATGGGAAAATGTGCAATGACCAAAGAACTAAATAATTTAGGCGAAAAAGAAGAACAGAAGTCTACAAAAAAAACCAATTCGGTCTTTTAAATTAACAAATTGAAGAAGCTGTGGTTAAGAGTTTTAAATTTTATTCCCCAAACCTTTTTCTTTATTTAATTTAACCCTTTTTCGGGCTTAAACGAGTTAGCTACTTTATTTAAGCTATCCACCGTTTAATTTTGTTTTGTAATACACCCTCTTATTTTATAAGTTAAAGTATGTTTACGAGGCTTTGGTATTATATTATTTGAACTATTTTAATTAACTTTATTCATTGTATACATAAAATGAAAAACACTATAAAATTTATTCCGCTTGTCTTATTACTGACCATTGTGTCTTGTAAAAAAGATAAAAAAGATCCGGACCCTGAACCGGAACCAACGCCTGTTGCAACTAGTAATACATTAAAGATCCAGTTTGAACATAATGTAGATGCAATTGCGCTTGTTTTAAATCAAAAATATGTAAACCCAAATTTAGACACGTTTAAAGTAAGTATGTTAAAATACTACATAAGTAATATTGTTATTACAAAAAATGATAATTCTACTTTTGTTGAACCGGAGAGTTATCATTTAATTGATGTTTCTAATTTAAGTTCAACCACAATTAGTATTCCAAATGTTCCTTTTGCAAGTTATAAATCTGTTTCTTTTATGTTAGGGGTAGATAGTACACGGAACTGTTCAGGTGCACAAACCGGAGATCTTGCCCAGAATAAAAATATGTTCTGGACCTGGTCGAGTGGCTACATAATGTTTAAATTGGAAGGTACATCACCGCAGTCAGGCGCATCAAATAAAGGCTTAGAATATCACATTGGTGGTTTTGGCGGTGTAAATAAAGTACAGCGCAATTTTAGTTATTCATTTGCAAGTACTCCTGCAAATGTTTCAGCTTCTGTATCTCCTATTATACATATGTCGGTAGATATAAATGAGTTATTTAAGAACCCAACCACAATTAATTTTGCTACCCAGCATACACAATTATCAGCTGGGGTAAATGCAAAAATGTTTGCTGATAATTATTCGGATATGATAAAATTTGAAAACGTGCAGAATTAATGAATAGAATTGCAGTTATATTTTTTTTGTTTAGTGTTTTAATTTTTGGTGCCTGTAAAGTAGATCCAAAGATCATAGAGCCATTGCCTGCAGATAATTTGGTTGAGGTTATCCCTGAGGGATGGCCGCAGCCTAAATATACTTATAGTGTAAATACTATCAGCGAAGATAAATTTGTGTTAGGCCGTGCTTTATTCTATGAAGAAATGCTGAGTGTAGATAACACTATTTCTTGCGGTACTTGTCATCAGGATTTTGCAGCTTTTGCACATGCTGAACATAAAACCAGTCATGGTATTTATGATAGAGTTGGCACACGTAACACGCCGGGTATTTTTAATTTAACCTGGCACCCTGTTTTTATGCACGATGGCGGTATTAACCATATTGAACTGCAACCACTGGGACCAATAAGTAACACACTTGAAATGGGAGCTGATATTAATCCAGTAATTGCAAAATTGCAGGCATCAAGTAAATATCAAAACCTGTTTAGAAAAGCATATGGCAGCGATACAGTTACAAGCCAGAAAATGTTACGCGCTATGACCGTATTTATGGGTTTGATCTATTCTTACAATAGTAAATTTGATTATTATAAGCGTAAAGAAAATAATGTAGAATTTTCAGACGCTGAACAACGCGGTTACAGTTTGTTTACCGCTAATTGCAGCGGCTGCCATACCGAACCATTGTTCTCTGATTTTGGTTTTAAAAGCAACGGTTTAACGGTTGACCCTTTTTACCAGGATAGCGGACGAGCGCATATAACAAATTTACCGCAAGACAGGTACAAATTTAAAACACCAAGCTTAAGAAATATTGCAAAAACAGCGCCTTATATGCATGACGGGCGCTTTACAACTTTAAATCAATGTTTAGATCATTATACAAATGCAATACCTAATTTAACCAATCTCGATCCTTCTATTCCAACTAACGGTTACCAGTTTACCGCACAAAATAAACAAGACATAATCGCTTTTTTACACACTTTGACCGATTATAAATTGTTAGGCGATAAACGTTTTGCTGACCCTAATTTTTAACGATGAAAAGATATATCCTATATATTTTAATTTTAGCAGGAATCGTTTTTTATTCCTGTAAAAAAAATAATATAGGTGGTAATGCCGAAATAAAAGGCGTTGTAAAACATCACGCTAAAATAATTGCCAACGCTACTGTATATATAAAATTTAACGCAAAAGAATTTCCCGGAACAGATCTTTCTGTTTATGATGCATCTGTAAGTGTTGATGCAAACGGAAACTACAGCATTAAATGCTATAAAGGCGACTATTATTTGTATGGCGTTGGTAACGATGAGGATGTACCTTCGCCCTCTATTGTAAAAGGTGGTGTACCTGTCAATATCAGGAATAAGGAAGTGGTTGAGATCGAACTTCCGGTTACGGAATAAATTAGTTTTTCATAAAGTATAATGGTTGATATAAAATATCGATCATTATGAAATTTTTAAGAGTTACATTTTTATTTTATTCAGTTTAAGAGCACTTCCCTGTGATAATGCGGGAAGATTTGTGATCGGCTTTACCTATAATTTTAAACAGGAAAGATATTTAATAAAAAACAAAAACTAATTTATTTTGTTTTTAATATTTCAGGTATCTTACTACTTTAAAATTAACAAGCGTGTCGTTTAAAATTACTTTTTTGGGTACAGGAACATCGCAGGGTGTGCCAATTATTGCATGTACTTGTGAAGTGTGCACGAGTGCAGACTCAAGAGATAAACGTTTGCGTTCTTCTATTTTAGTGGAAAGCGAAACAACGCGTGTTGTCATCGATTCAGGGCCCGATTTCAGACAACAATTGTTGCGTGCAAAAATTAAAAGATTAGATGCTGTTGTTTTTACACACGAACATAAAGATCACATTGCAGGACTGGATGAAGTAAAGGCATTTAATTTTATTCATAAAATGGTAATGCCGGTGTATGCTACCAAACGTGTGCAACAGGCCTTACACAGGGAGTTCGCCTATATTTTTTCTGATGAAAAATATCCCGGCATTCCCGAAATTAAAGTGATAGATTTTGATAACGAGCCCTTTTTTATTGGTGATATTTTATTGGACCCTATTAACGTAATGCACTTTAAATTGCCGGTTAAAGGTTTTAGAATAAACGATTTTGCTTATATAACCGATGCTAATTTTATTCCGGAAGAAGAAAAAGAAAAATTAAAAGGATTGAACGTCTTGGTATTAAATGCCCTTAGAAAAGAACCACATATTTCGCATTTTACTTTTGAAGAAGCTATTGAGCTTGTAAAGGAATTAAAACCCAGGAAGGCTTATTTTACACATATCTCGCATCAATTAGGTTTGCATGAAGAGATCTCAAAAGAATTACCGGCTAATATTGAATTAGCGGTGGATGGTTTGCAGTTGATAATATAAGCCACAGATTTCACAGATTGCGCAGATTTTTAATTAAAACAAATTAAGTAGTTTCGATCTGTGTTATCCGCGAAATCTGCGGCTATTTTTTTATATTAGAATTTAAAGAAAAAGAAAACCACCGCAGCCCATTCTTTTTTTACACCACTTGCGTGGCCAATAGTTGAATGTGAAGAATTCTCAACCGTACCGTTATCTTTTACATAGCCAATTGTTGAGTGTGAAGAATTCTCAACCGTACCGTTATCTTTCACATAACCAATGGTTGAATGCGAAGAGTTCTCGATAGTACCATTACTTTTAATATAACCTATAGTTGAATGCGAAGAATTCTCAATGGTTCCATCACTTTTAATGTAACCTTTTGTAGAATGGCTGCTGTTCTCAATAGTTCCGTCAGATTTTACATAACCTGTTGTTGAGTGGCTTCCCGACTCAATAGTTTGGGCTTTTGCTCCAAAAGCTAAACCAAATAACGCAATTACTAATATTTTTTTCATTTTTATAAATTTAGACTGAAAGATACATAAATTTGTAATATGTCAGATGACCTTAAATTAACAGCTAATACCAAAGAAGGAAAGTACCAGGAGCTCTTTCCGCAAATTAAAGCCTTGGTAGAAGGTGAGAAAGACCTTGTTGCTAACATGGCCAATATTTGCGCGGCGCTTAAATACGGTATGGATTTTTTCTGGGTAGGATTCTATCTGGTAAAAGATGATCAGTTAGTGCTGGGTCCTTTCCAGGGGCCAATAGCCTGTACCCGTATTAATTTGGGTAAAGGTGTTTGTGGTACTTCTTGGCAAAAAAAAGAAAGCATTATTGTAGATGATGTTGACGCTTTTCCGGGGCATATAGCTTGCAGCTCTTTAAGCAAAAGCGAAATTGTATTGCCTTTGTTCGACACGCAAAAGAATGTTGTTGGCGTTTTTGATGTGGATAGCGATACATTAAGATCTTTTGATAAAACAGATGAATTATATTTGAACAAAATAATTAATTTGCTAAAGTTTTAAGTTTTTATGGATAGGTCGCAAGCCGAAAAAAAGATAAATGAATTATCTGCAGAGATCGAAAAGCACAATCACAATTATTATGTGAATGATGCACCAACAATAAGTGATTTTGATTTTGATAAATTATTGGAAGAACTTATTGCTCTCGAAAAACAATTCCCCGAATTTTTGTCTTCTACATCGCCTAGCCAAAGAGTAGGAGGAGCAATTACCAAAACATTTAAAACGGTAAAACATAATTATCCAATGCTGTCGCTTTCTAATAGCTACAGTACTGAAGATCTTATTGATTTTGACAGGAAGGTACAGGAGGGTTTGGGTTTACAACAAAATGATCTCTTTGCTTCAAACACCGTTAAATATGTTTGCGAATTAAAATTCGACGGACTCTCTATTGGTTTAAATTATGTGAACGGAGAATTAACACAAGCCATAACACGTGGTGATGGTGTACAGGGCGATGATGTAACTACCAATGCAAGAACAATTCGTTCTATTCCATTAAAATTAAAAGGGAGTTATCCTTCATCATTGGAAATTCGCGGAGAGATATTTTTACCTCGCAATGTGTTTGACCAGATAAATAAAGAACGTGAAGAAATTGGTGAACCACACTTGGCTAACCCACGCAATGCGGCTTCAGGCACAATGAAAATGCAGGACAGTGCTGTTGTTGCAGGAAGAAAGTTAGATTGTTTTGTATATTATATGTTGGGCGAGGAAGTTCCTTTCAAATCACATTTCGAAAATTTAAATGCCGCAAAAAGTTGGGGATTTAAAACAAGCGAACATTCTAAATTACTTGATAATATTAATGAAGTGTTAGAATATATTGAGTATTGGGATAAAGAACGTTTTAAATTACCTTTTGATATTGATGGCATTGTTATAAAAGTAAACGATTACAAACAGCAATTACAATTAGGTTTCACTGCAAAATCGCCGCGCTGGGCCATCGCTTATAAATTTAAAGCAGAGCAGGTTTCAACCGAATTACTTGATATTACTTACCAGGTTGGGCGCACAGGTGCTATTACACCCGTAGCTAATTTAAAACCTGTTGCATTGGGTGGCACAACGGTAAAACGTGCGTCGTTGCACAATGCAGATATTATAGAAAAACTGGATGTACGCATTGGTGATTCTGTTTTTGTAGAAAAGGGTGGCGAGATCATTCCAAAAATTATTGGCGTTGATCTTACAAAACGAAAATCGAATACTGAACCTACAAAATACATTACACATTGTCCAGAATGCGAAACACTTTTACGACGTGACGAAGATGAAGCAAATCATTTTTGTCCGAACGATATGGGCTGCCCGCCACAAGTAAAAGGCAGGATGGAACATTTTGTTTCGCGCAAAGCGATGAACATTGATAGTTTGGGTGGAGAGACTATTGGACAATTATACGATGCAGGTTTAGTGAAAAATATTGCCGACCTGTACGATCTTAAAAAAGAACAGTTGTTGCCTTTAGAAAGAATGGCAGAAAAGTCGGCCAACAATTTGATCGAAGGTCTGGAAGCCAGTAAAAATGTACCTTTTGAGCGTGTGTTGTATGCGATTGGAATAAGACATGTAGGCGAAACAACTGCAAAGAAGATCGCAAAGAAAGTAAAATCGTTAGACGTTTTAGTAGGTCTCACCAAAGAACAATTATTAGAGACCGATGAAGTAGGAGGAGTGATAGCAGAAAGTATCTCTGATTTTTTTGCTGATGAACAGAACAGGAATATTATTTCGCGTTTAAAAAAGGCGGGATTACAATTTGAATTAAGCGAAGAGCAACAACAGGCCGGAAGCGATAAATTGAATGGATTAACTTTTGTAATAAGCGGTGTGTTTAATAAACATAGCCGCGACCAGTTAAAAGAATTGATCGAATTTAACGGAGGAAAAAATTCCGGTTCTATCAGCGGTAAAACTTCTTTTTTATTAGCAGGAGATAATATGGGCCCCGAGAAATTAAAAAAAGCCGAAAAGCTGGGTGTAAAAATTATCAGCGAAGATGATTTTGAGGCTATGCTTGCTAAATGATCCAAATCTTGTGTGTATTCGAAGCTGCTTTATCAATTTTCATACCTTAAAACAGGTATTTAACAGTTACTTTACTCTTAAAGTTTTTAAATTTCTTATCTTGCAATTCAAATATTTTATTGTAATCTCATGTTCTACTAGCACAATAAAAATTAAAAAAATAATTACCCCATCTTGAAACCAGAGGAGTTGATATTTTTACTAGCGGATGACGATCCTGATGAGCATTATCTTATTCATAATGCTATTCAGGAAGTTAATAAGTTTGCTCAGATACATTCAGTGTTTACAGGTTTCCAGTTATTTGAGTTCTTATTCAATAAAGGGATGTATGAGGATCAGTTCAATCCCATGCCCCATGTGATCATTGCAGATATTAATATGCCAATATTAAATGGTTTTGATGTTATTAAAACCGTAAAAGAAACCCCGCAATTGAACGATATTATTATCTATATACTTACAACGAGTAAGCGTGATGAAGACAGGGTTAAAGCGTTAGCACTAGGCGCCGATGGTTATTATACAAAGCCAAGTAATTTTTCTGATCTTACAAAGATCATGAACGAGATTCATGCTAAAATAAGAAGCTAGTATTAAAATTATTTCTTTTTCCCTTTTCCTTTTCCATTTCCATTCCCTTTTCCTTTATTCCCTTTATCCTTTTTATTTTTTGCTTTTCCTTTTAAAGCGTGAAACTCTGCAGAGCCAGGTTTAATGCCAAGTTCTTTGGCAATAGCACCCCAACCTTTATCTTTATTTTTTTTGAAAGATTCAACAACTATTTCAGGATCTTTTTTTACGAGTCCGGCAATTTCAAAGGTCATGTAAATATCAGCGGGTGACATTTGAATTTCTAACATTTTATCAATTTTATTTTCTCCAATATTAAATTCAACGCTAAGATCTTTTTTAAATAATGGCAGATCAACCTGTGCTTTAACATTGATCTCATTAAGAGACGCATCTAGTTCAACGTCTCCTGATTTGGCGCTTAAAGAAAAATTTTGAGCATTTAAAAAAGCGCTTGTGCAAAGCGAAATTAGTAATAATACTTTTTTCATAAAATTGTTTTTTAGGGTTAGTATAAAAATAGGTTTTTTTTTGAATAATTCAAATAAACATGAAAATTGTTGCCGTATTATAAAAATAATTTCAAATCTACTTTTTCTTTTACCTCTTCTTTAAAAAAGATCATTCCAAAGTAAAAAAGATCAATGCTCATTGTAACTGACACATTGTTTTTTATCTCGTCCCAGGCCTTTGTCATTCCTGGACTCCAGTATATATCATCAAATACAATAACAGAGGAATTATCCTTTTTTGCCAGCGCTAAATTAAAATAGCGCATAGTGGCTTCGTAAGTGTGGTTACCATCTATATATAAAAGTGAGAGTGAATTATTTCGCAAAAGAGTAGGTAGGGCATCATCAAATTTTGCCTCTATAAATTCGATGTTAGAAACATCATTTTTTTTTGCAAGTTCTCTTGCATATTTAACCAGGTTTTTACTTCCTTCAATTGTTATTACTTTTCCATTTTTATTTGCTTTGGCAAGATAGAGCGTGTTTAAACCAACGGAAGTTCCTAATTCTATAATTGTATTGCAGTTTAAAAAATTAATGAGTTTGTAAAGTGTTTCTGACTGTTTTGCTGTACTTGTTCCCTTAGCAGCCAGGTCTTTTATTTTTCTTTTGTTTGTTGTAAATGTTTTTGAACCGGCACCAAAGTCCTCCACAGTAACTTCAGTCTTATCATTTAAAAGCTGCTTTCGTATTTTTTGTAGTTCTTCAAAATCATAAAAACTGTTATGGTTATAAAAGACCTCTTCGCATAATTGAAAGGCAAAAGGTGAGTGCACGCCATGTCCACCCCACTTTGCCGTGAGGCAATGTTTTATGTAATGTTTTATTTGATGAAAATTAATTGTCATTACACACGCAGAATAAATTCTTTTTTAATTCACTTGTTTTATAATCCGCTAAATTTTGTTTTTCCATATAATATAAGTTAAGCATGTTCATTTTTTTATTTGGATGTTTTTTGTTCCATTCTCTAATAATGTAGCGACAATAGAGTGGGCGTAAAAAAGTATAATTATCATTCTGCATATTCTCTGCCAATTTGCGCCAGCGATCGCTCTTATACATTTTTACGATATGTTCCGGTTTTTTATAATCTACATAATCATTATCCCTGTAAAGATCGTGTTGGCGACCAATAGAATCCATGCCGTGGTATACGAACCAGCCGTCTTTTTTTAGAATGCTGGGCGAGAACATGCCCCAGTATTGGTCTAGCCTTAATACATTTACAGGATACCAAACTTCTTTTCTTAATTCGTAACCAAACCACCTTACGGCACTTAAGTTTATAATAATGCAGATAATGATAACGCTTACACAAATGCTGTTCGAAAAATATTTTACAGGCGAAGGTTTTTTGATGCTGAGAATAAGTGCTTCTTTTTTTATTCTAAGTTTATTTTCAAATTTATCTAGTAATGTTTTTGGCAACAAGCCAATTCCGGTAACTATATTAATAATAAAGAATAAGCCCACATAAAGTGTCAACCCTATACCAGCATGTAGCAACAGAATTAAACTAAAAGCTATGAACCTTAAATTTCCTTTTTTAGAGGGCCATAAAATTAAAAGTGGTATAGCCAGTTCGATATAAAAAACAAACCAGGTCATTATTTTCATGAGCGTGGGAAATTGATATAAAAGATCTCCAACCGGTAAACGTAATTGTTCTAAGCTTAATGCGTAATAAACAGCGCTGCCTTCTGAACGCCACTCAGGACTGGTTTTTAAACTCACCGTAAAAAAATAAACAGATACTATTAAAAGTAAATATCCAATATTAGCAATTGTGTTTTGTTTTAAAGGAATTGCTTCTTTTTTTGAATCTAGAGAGTAACTGGCGTTCCAGGGGAGGAATAGTCCCCAGAATAAAACCAGGCGTAAAAGATCATCGCCCGATTGTTGTACAAATAAATTACGGTTGTGTAACGAAATGGTAAATAACCAAACTAAAAGAGTTGCCCATTTTGTTTTGTAACCCACTAATAAAAATAATGTGAAAATAAAGTGCAGACAAAATAAAAATAATACCCATGCATAAGAGCCGCTTAATTCGTGCAGGCTCCAGTTACCGGTCTTCCAGCCAAAGGTATGAATAAGATCTGTTGGCCATAAACCTGCATCAGTATAATGTGCTGTAAGATCGCTTCCACGGATCAACAGATCAACAATAATAATTAAAGCAATTCCAATTCGCATTAATGCCAAAGCCCTTAGATCGAGCGTGTAGCTTTTAGAAAGATAAAGGAGTATTTTTTTGACCTGGTACAATTATGTAAAAATAAAAAAAGCAGGCTTTAGACCTGCTTTTCATAATAAAAAAATTCTGTTTATTAGTTACAACCTAAGTTACCGCTTACGCCAACTGTAGGAAAGTTAAAGTTTTGTTGTGTACATAAAATACCTGTAAACGAAGCTTGTATAGATGTAGATGTAGTGTTTACTACAACAGATCCTGTTTTACCATACCAAACTATACCTGCAGGTTGATTTGGAGCATTGTTAATGATCATTGAACAAGCACCTGCGTTTGGATTAGCTGCAATTGCATAAGTACCGCTTGAAGGTGGAAATAAGAAATTTAAAGTAACATCAATACTGCCATTTAAACCTTTTAATGTAATACTGTTTGTAGAACTGCAGGTTGGATTGCTCCAGCCGCTTCCGCCAACCAATAAACTTGAGTTTTGTGTTGCAGGATTTGTTAAAGTTGCAGTACCTGTAACAGTTTGGTTACCCACATTTGGGTTTCCGCCTGTACCTGTAGCATCTTCTTTATACGTTGGTTGAATTCTGTCGTCAGCTTTTTTCTTTGCACAAGAAAAAACTATACTAGCAGAAATAATTGCAAAACCGGAGATAATTAAAAATTGTTTTTTCATTTTAACACGTATTATATTCAAAAATAGTGAAAATAGATTAAAACGGCAAATTTTTCGTCCCGAAAATGAGTGAACAGTGCTTTTGGGTTAATAAAACGTTTTTTAATGATAAAAAGGCGGCTATTTCTTGTCTTTTAGCTTTGGTCTCTCAAACCCATTTTGTCATTTTTGGCGCAGGATAAATATGCTTGCTTATTTAGGCCGGCTAATGTGGGGCAACACAATTTTTCTTCTTTACTTTTCCTTAGTCGAAAAGTAAACAAAAGACAAGGCAAAACGATCTTTCCATCCACTCTTGATTTTTCTTGAAAGGCTAATAAAGTAAAAAATTCTGTCCCTCGTTTTAATTTGGAAAGAACAGAATTTTAAACGACAAGCGCCTTTATTGCCTTTCTACAAAAAATCAATTCACCCTTCCCACGCCAAGCGTTTTGCCTGGCCGGCGCACCTATAACTCAAACGCCTAACCGCAGAATTACCATCCGCAAAACCTGTTCGCGTAAGCACAAAATGTGAGGTGGCCTCTTAAAATTTTTCGTTAAAAATCTTTTTTCTTCAAAAGCGCTGGCATGTGCGAAGATGATTTTGGCTGTTCGCGAAGCGCTTAAATCATCAGCTTGAAGAAAATTAGATTTTAGAAAAAATTTAAGGAAGCCTTGATTTTTTGGTTACTTTTTGATCAAGCAAAAAGTGACGACAGAAATAAAAGTTCAGAAATTATTTATGCCTTGATTTTTTGGTTGCCAACACACTTTCTCGCTCAATGCTTCGCATTGCCGTAATTAAGCAAAAAGTGACGCCAAAAACTAGTTCAGAAATGTTTTCTTCTTTGAAGCAAAACTACAATTAATGCTTGGGGAAAGTAGAACGAAAATGGAAATTAATAAAACGTTTTTTTCATGATAAAATTCTGCTTTAAAAGCGGGCTAATTCTATATCTATCTTCTTCATAAAAACCCTTTAAAGCGGTTAATTCCTGCACAATAAGATTGATCCCCAATTCATCTGCCCATTTTAAAAGACCTTTTGGATAGTTCACCCCTTTGGTCATTGCCATATCGATATCATCACGCGAAGCGATCTTTAAATACAATGTATCTGCTGCTTCGTTAATAAGCATAAATAAAATTCGTTTTACTATTGTCTTGCCGATCTCAACATCTTTAGTAGGTTCTTTTAACTTCGCATCCGGACTATAATCATAAAAACCTTTTCCTGTTTTTTTGCCTAAAAATCCTGCTTCTAATAAACGTTTTTGCGAAAGCGCCGGTTTAAATCTTGGATCAAAATAAAGTTGTGTCCAAACTGTTTCGGTTACCACATAATTAACATCATGGCCTATCATATCCATTAATTCAAACGGACCCATTTTAAAGCCTGCAATTTCTTTCATGGCCCAATCAATGGTTGGCATATCGGCAATACCTTCTTCGTAAATTCGTAACGCTTCGCTATAAAAAGGACGCGCCACACGGTTCACAATAAAGCCAGGTGTATCTTTGGCAATAACCGTTACTTTACCCCAACCGTCAATTAAATTTTTACAGGCAGTTGTAATAGTTTGATCGGTTGCAATGCCGGGGATAATTTCTACCAAAGGCATTAAAGTAGCGGGATTAAAAAAGTGGATGCCAATTACCCTTGCAGGTTTTGTGCAGGCAGAAGCAATGGACGTGATAGAAAGAGAAGATGTATTAGATGCAAGTACACAAGAATCACTCACTAATTTTTCTAACTCAGAAAAAACAGATTTTTTTACATCCAGTTTTTCTACGATGGCTTCAATAATTAAAGCGCAATCTTTTAATTCGTTTAAAGAAGAAACAAAACTAATGTTAGCTAAAATACTTGTTTGTACTTCGCTACTGATCTTTTGTTTTTCTACTAATTTTTGAAGCGAAGTTTTTAAATTACTTTCAGCTTTAGTAAGTGAATCTTTATTGTTATCGTAAACAATAACTTTATGTGATGCGGTGGCTGCAACCTGCGCAATACCGCTGCCCATGGCGCCGCTACCAATAACACCAATTATAGAATTTTTTGTGAACATATATTAATTAGAAACGGTAAACTTTTTAGATGATAATAAATTACCATTGGCACTCAGCTTTAGAATGTACAAACCATTAGCAAGGTTGTTTAATTTAATGCTACGTTGATAAATAGTAAGTGATTGCAATTCATTAACAGGTCTTGATAGCGCTAATTTGCCCTGCGCATCATAAATTTCAATTGTTGTTGCCGTATTAATTAATTCAGCAGGTAAATTAAATGACAATTCATTTTGAGCAGGGTTAGGATAAATTCTAAGATCAAGATCAGCTACCGAATTTGTTTTTACATCTGTAAGTAAATTTTGAAATAAATGGCTTTTGATCATAAACACACCGTTTTGCATATCTAAAGCAAAAATATTTTTGCTGGGAAAATATGGATAGCAACCCCACTGTCCGGCATAAGCACTTCCAGCCCAATTGTTATTATTGCCACCACCCTGATTATATGTATCAAAATAACCGGCAAGGAATGGGGCAGAAGGATTTGAAATATCGTATAACTGCGTTCCGTCTTTATAACTGCTTATAAAACAATATTGATTACTTACAACAAAGGGGTTGTGCGGCGTGGTTTGTGGAAACTGGTTGGTTGTTGCCATAACCTGTATGTTCGACAAATTATTTACGTTAAGAACTTTAATTGGTAGGCTTGCAGGCACTTCATCCAGCATTACCATTGTTTGTCCATCGGGTGTTAAAGAAGTGGCATGATTATAACCCGAGCCGGAGTAAGTAGTTAAAGATCCCAATTGAGTAAATGTATTATTGGAATTAAATTTAAAAACATGTAAGCCTTGGTAACCGCATGATGCATAAACAGTATCGTTTCTTACAAACGCATCATGCACATAAGTAATAAAACTATAATCCTGACTTAATTCCCTTAGTAATACCGGTGAAGCAGGATTGGCAAGGCTATACACATTCATACTGCTAGTTGCGGTATTGCTGTAAGTAATTCCTGAAACATATAGTTTATCGCCATCTACCCAGCAGGCATGGCCACGTTTAAACAGATTCATGTTTGAGCTTACAAGTGTTACAGTTGCGGGTAAAGTACTCATATCAATTACCTGGAAACCGGTAGAGCTGCCATCGTCACATACTACATAACAATAGTTTTGATAGGTTTTGGTTTCACGCCAGCTGCCATTGGAAGAAGTGCCGGCAACATAAGCACTAACGGTTGGCGTTAGCGGATTAGTTACATCTACAAAGTAAGTACCGTTCTTAGAACAGGCAATGGCATATTCTTTATTTGTTACAGGCTGTGTCCAGCCCCAGCAACCCGAATACTTTGTACCCGAACCAGTTTGTGGACTGATATTGCTTAACAGCGTAAAATTAGATGCGGCAAATTGAGCCTTTATAGTGAAAATACTTAATAATAGTATAAGTGAGAGAATGGTTTTTTTCATTTTTTGTTTTATTAATCAATAATTAATTTTTTTCTTAGTTTATCTTTTCCAATTTCTACTTCAATAATGTAAATGCCTTTTGACAATTTGGTTACATCTATAATCGATCGGTTCTCAATATTTTTTGATGAAACAATTAGCATACCTAATGAATTGTAAAGATTATAATTAAATGTAGAACCCTGGATCTCAACAGTAACATGGTCTTTTGCAGGATTTGGATAAACAGATAATGTATTGATATTAATATTTGAATTTTGAATACCTGTTGCAAAACCTACGCAGGTAGATGTAGAAGTTATACAGCCATTATTTGCTTTTACAGTAACAGTATAACAGGCAGGAAGCAAATTAACAGCAGTAGCTGCATTGCCACCGCTTGGTGCCCAGGTGTAAGTGTATGGGGCCAAACCACCTGTAGGATTTACGGATGCAATACCTGTACTACAAGTGCCGCATGAAGCATTTGTAAAGCTTGTAGCAGCATTGATACTATTTACAATGTTTACTGTTTGAGTTGACATTACAGTTGTTGTTGTATTGTTAGCGGCTAATAAAGTAATCGTCTTCACGCCCGGAGATGCGAACGAAAATACCGGGTTAATTGCATTTGAGGTAGCCGGTGTTCCGCCAGAGAAGGTCCATGTATAAGATGTTGAAGAAGTACTTGTATTTACAGCACTGTAACTTCCACCGGGACACATAACAGCAGGAAAATTAAAACTTGGCGCAGGGTTTCGGTACAAATGAGATTTAAGCATGAAAATACCGTTCATTTGGTCTAAGGCAAAAACATTTTTACTTGGTAAGTAAGGATACGATCCCCATTGACCATCATAGTCATCACCTGTCCAGTTATTATTGTTGCCGCCTCCCTGAAAATACGTATCAAAATAGCCAACCAAGGTTGGTGTCGATGGAGATGAAATATTATAAAGCTGTAAGCCATCCTGGTAACTACTCATAAAACAAAGCGAATTGCTTACCATAAAAGGATTGTGCGGTGTTGTTAAAGAGAATTGATTGGTAACAGCCAACACTTGTATGTTAGAAAGGTTACTTACGTTAGCCACCTTAATCGGTTTTCCTGTTGGTACTTCATCCGTAAACACAAGCGTTTGGTGATTAGGCGTTAAGGCACTACTGTGATTATAACCCTGCCCTGAATAAGTAGTTAAAGATCCTAATTGCGTAAAAGTATTATTGGTATTATATTTTAAAACCTGCAAACCCTGATAACCGCAGGAAGCATAAATGGTATCATTCACGGGCATCATATCATGCACGTAATTTATAAAAGGAATATCCTGTTTGAGTTCTCTCAATAAAACCGGAACCGAAGGTGTAGCCAAACTATAAACATTCATGCTACTGGTAGTATTATTGCTATATGTTACCCCGGCTACAAATAATTTATTTCCGTCAACCCAAAGTGTGTGTCCTCTTTTAAATAATGTTTGATTATCGAATACCTTATGCACGCTATCCGGTAAATATTGCATATCAAAGATCTGGAAACTTGCCGGTCCGCCATCATCGGTAACTACATAACAATAATTTTGGTAAGATTTAATTTCACGCCAAACAGTATTAAGTTTTTTACCAGCTCTAAAAGCACATACAGTTGGTGTTGCAGGGTTTGTTACATCTACCCAAAAAGTACCAGCTGCTGAACCTGCAATGGCATATTCTTTATTTTTATTTGCCTGATACCAACCCCAACAACCCGAATATTTTGCGCCATAAGAATTAGTGTAAGTTTCGGGACTAATAACACTTATAAGAGTAAAATTATTAGCAGAGTATACCTGCGCTTTAGTTGTAAAAGCAGTCAGTATAAAACCTAAAATAAAGAAATATTTAAATTTCATTTTATGAAGACTAATGAGTGATGATCATTTTTTTATTTACAGTCTGACCGTTTTCTGAAATGGATATTACATAGCTTCCACTAGCAAAAACATTCACATCTAATAGTTCCGATACATTACCGCTGAATTGTTTTTCGTAAACCACCTGACCTAAAGTATTTTTTAACTGAACTGTTGTTTCGTTAACTGTTGCATAGTTTATTGATACCTGGTTTGATGCCGGATTTGGATACACAAAAAAACTGTTAGGAGATATTGTTTTGTCTTTTATTCCAACAGAGGTGCTGAATGTTTGAGTTGCATCTAAAAGAAAAACGCCGTTCTGCATATCTACTGCAATGATAATACCACTTGGCAAATAAGGGTATGCACCCCAGTTACCACGATAATCATTTCCGTTATAATTGCCTGTATTAAAACCACCTTGCGGGAAAGTATCAAAAAAGCCTGCTATTGTTGCATTGCCGGGAACAGAAATGTCGTATATGTATAATCCTTCCTGGTAACACGAAACAAGGGCCCACTGATTGCCTATCAAGTAAGGGTTATGAGGTGTGGTGCCTGTGTGTGGTTTAAAAGTTTGAATAGGTTGAACGTTGCTGAAATTTTGTACATCTACAAAACGTATGGGCATTGCTGCCGGTACTTCATCGCAAAATAATAAATATTTTGCATCTTGTGTAAGCATGCTGGCGTGGTTATAAGCAGAAGCGGAATAACCTGTATAAGAGCCTAACTGCGCAAATGTATTTGTTGATCCAAATCTTAAAAGATACATGCCCTGGTAGCCGCATGATGCGTAAACAGTATCGTTTCTAACATACATATCGTGCACATAAGTAATTGCAGGAATATCCTGTTGAAGAGTTCTTAATAATAATGGTGCAGTGGGAGTAGCTAAACTATAAACGTTCATTGCTGCGCTTGCTGTAGTAGAGTATGTTACACCACCCACGTACATTTTGTTACCATCAATAAAAACCGTGTGTCCGCGTTCGAAATAGGTTTTTCCATTATGAACAACGGTAACTGTAGAAGGTAAAGTGCTCATATCAATTATCTGGAAAGTGTTTGGCGCTGCATCATCACTAACTACATAACAGTAATTTTGATACGTTTTAATTTCTCTCCACGTGCAACCTGTTTTGCCCGGTACAAATGCGCATAAACTTGGTGTTGCAGGAACAGATACATCAATAAAATAAGTACCATTACTACCGCCTACTATAGCATATTCCTTACCAGTACTCGCTTGTTTCCAACCCCAGCAACCAGAATATTTTCGGCCGTCGGTACCTTGATCGGTAGTGTTTGGACTTATTAAACTAATTAAATTTATATTCTGACTTGGGTATGTTACCTGTGCTGAAGAAAATAAAGTTGATATAAGCGATAAACAAAGTAGAATTTTTTTCATATCGATAAGATGTATTAACAAATATAACCTATTTAGGACATTAAAGCAATGCCATTTGTCTAATAAATTTTACCGCTTGTGAGAATGTTCTTAACCCTAAATGATACCAAAAATTAGTGGTTAATGATGAGTTTTTTATGGCTTGTATTACCCTGTTCGGTAATAGAAAGAATGTAAGTTCCTGCTTCAAAACCGCTCACATCAATTGTTTCACTTATTGACCCATTGTATTGTTTTTGCAAGAATACCTGACCTAAAATATTTTTTAGTTCTAGTTTTGAGGCATAAACTGTATTATAATTAACAGCCAGGTTTTGCGAAACAGGGTTGGGATAAATAATAAGCTCAGCGCTTTTCGTCGAATTGCTTTTTACACTAACAGGATTATTAAAGGCATCTGTTGGGTCTAAAATAAACAGGCCGTTCTGCATATCGGATGCTAAAATTATTCCGCTTGGTAAGTAAGGATAAGCACCCCAATTACCGCGATAATCCTGACCAAAATAATTTCCAATATTTCCGCCACTTTGCGGGTAAGTGTCAAAGTAGCCGGAAACAGCTACATTACCTGGTTGCGAGATATCGTAAATATAAAGTCCATCCTGATAACAAGAAACAACAGCCCATTTATCTCCTATTAAAAAAGGATTATGTGGTGTTGTGCCAATGAACGGCTGAAAGGTTTGTACAGATTGAATATTGCTTAAATTCTGCACATCCACATAACGAATTGGTGAACCCGCCGGCGACTCATCACAAAACAACAAGTGTTTTCCATCCTGCGTTAAACCGCTAGAATGATTATAGGTTGCCGAAGCATATCCTGTATAAGAACCTAATTGCGAAAATGTATTTGTTGCGCTATTAAATTTAAATACGTACAAGCCTTGGTAGCCACAGGATGCAAACACAGTATCATTTCTAACAAACATATCGTGTACATAACTAATGACGGGAAAATCCTGTTTCAATTCGCGCAACAATAACGGTGCGGTGGGCGTGGCAAGGCTGTATACGTTCATAGAGGATGCAGTGGTGTTTGAATAAGTAACTCCACCAATATATAATTTATCCTGGCTTATCCATTGTGTGTGGCCTCGCTCAAATAACGTATTGCTATTGTAAACTAACGTTACTGTAGCCGGCAAAGTACTCATGTCAACAATTTGAAAAGTATTGGTACCTCCTTCATCGCAGGTGATGTAACAATAATTCTGGTACGTTTTTACTTCTCTTACTGTGACATTTGTTTTTCCGGGAACAAAAGCAGAAACACTTGGTGTTGTGAGATTGCTTACATCAATAAAATAAGTGCCATGACTAGCGCCAACAATAGCATATTCTTTGTTCAAACTTGTTTGGTACCAGCCCCAGCAACCGTTGTATTTTCTGCCATCAGGCCCAATAGTTGTTGTGCCTGTATTTGGATCGATCAATCCTAATAAAGAAATGTTTTGATTGGGATAAGTTTGCGCTTTAAGAACAAAAGAAAATAGAACTAAAATATATAACAGGTGTTTTTTCATGCAGGAAATTAGTACTAACGAATTTAAGCATTTAAAACAAGGCGGTCAATCCAAAATGTATCTTTCCGCTTCTAAGATCAAAACCATTGTTAAATTGGTTTCCCAGCGCATAATTCAACGTTAAGATGCCTGCCTTTGTTTCAAAATTTATTCCCGCTCCAACACTCATTGGCATATCGGTTAAATAATTAGCATTGCTGTTATTTTCATACCAGGCGCCTTCTGCAAATAATAATAAGTTAGAATTTTGCGAGAATAAAAAACGGTATTCAATAGTTGGTATCATATAACTGGAAGCAAAGATGCTTTCTTCATCAAAACCTCTTAATGTTCTTAAACCGCCGATTCTGAACAATTCATTTTTAAAAATAGTAGAGTTTCCAAATATAGAAGCGCCCTGCACGCCTAACTTTAAAACATTATTGCGATGCAGTTGAATAAAAAAATTCATGTCACCTTCAAATTGGTATTGGGTTGATCGTAATAATAAATTCTGGTAGGCCACCTCGTTAACCTTTGCATTTTTTTTAATGGTGCGGTTACCTGTTTGTCCAACCACATTAATAGCAAAACCTTTATGTGGATTAAAACGGTAATCCAGTTTTTCGAAAGTAACGCCTGCACCATACGATTGCGTGGTAATGTCGGCGTAATCGGGCAGGGTGGTAACAAATTTTAAAGCACTGGTAGAAATAAGATTGGTGTTACGTTGTTTGTAAAACACTTTAAAATTATTTAAGCCTTTAAAATAATATTGCAAACCAATGTTGTTATTAATATCTATAAAAGAAGTATCGCGGCGATAAATTTTTAATGAATAATCCGTTCCCACCGGCGTACCAAATAAATACGGATAAATTACCCTCCCTTTAAAATCCTGTGTTTGCGATTGCAGTCGGCGCCATTCCATGTCAAAGGTCTCGCCATTCCTAAAAATACCATTTACTACTTTTAATTTTACATCACCTGTTACAACTGTTTTTTTTGTGTTGGCATCGGGTAATAAACCAATAATACCATCAAACTGCGAAGCGTTTTTTTTATCGAGAAATAAAATAAGTTTATTGGTCTTGTTGGTTAGTTTTACTATTTGTGTTTGTTTTTCAAATACAAAAGGCAATTGTTTTATTTTTTGAGAGATGCCTTTCATTAGTTCTTCGTTATAAGGCATACTTTCTTTTACCGATAAATAACGATGCAAAAAACCTTTGTTCACTTTTGCATTTCCAATAACGGTAATAGAATCTATTTTAAACAATTTGTTTTTCTCAACATTTAAAACAGCACTAAGGTTGCCTTCCTGTGTTTCAACGCTGTCAAGCTTTACAGATGCAAAGGGGTAACCGTTGTTTTCGTAATACATTATTATTTTTTCGAGTGTGCGCGCAACTTCCTTGTAGCGGAAAGCTTTATTAAAGTATAATTTTTCGCTCACACCTAAGCGCGAAGCAAGACCTGGGTTGAGGTTGCCTAATTTTAAATAAGCTACTTTATAAATTTTATTTTCGAAAATGTAAGAGGTTACAGAGTTACTGTCAATAATAGTGCTATCACTTGCCAGCAAATAACCTTTGTTTTGCAGGGTTAAAATAATATTGTTTACTTCTTCTAAAGCGTCGGTAGTTGAATTGAATTTTTTTTGATAGTTGAGTTTTGCAACCTCGCTTTTGGGCGAAACAGGAATTACTCTAAGACTGCTTGTTTGCGCATTGGATATGGCACAAATAAGAAATAAGGTCAAAAAAGTTAAATATTTTAGTAATATCCTCAATAAGTAGTATAACGTTCAATTAAATAATTTAAGTATATTAGTGTCTTAAATTCACCACAAAATTAACATAATCATGCGTAAAATTTATCTACTGGCATTTACTTGTCTTTTAACCGCAGTTTCTGTAGCTCAGCCTATAACTCTTACAAGTGCAAACTTTCCGGGTGGCGGCGATACCTTAAGGTATACCAATGCTCAAGTGAGTTCGGTTGGTAATTATACGCAAACGGGTGCAAATTTTACGTGGAATTATAGCACATTGGTTTATAACAGCCAGGGCAGAAGAGATTTTAAACAGGCTTTTCAAACCCCTTATGCTTTCTTTTTCTTTGGATTAAATGAGTATGGCGAGAAGATCGCTGATACTATTCCTGCGGGACCTTTAACTATTACTAATTATTACAACTTCTACAAAAAACAAACCAGTCCGATTAACGCATATATAGCAGATGGTATTGGTATGACCTTTAGTAGTGTACCGGTTCCAAGTTATTTTTCTGATAAGGATGAATTGTATACTTTTCCTTTAACTTATGGTGATTATGACAGTACCACTTTTAAATTTTCAACCCCAACTACATCGGCACTTCCTTTCAGGTATATCAAAACAGGTTCACGTGTAACCAAGGTTGATGGTTGGGGAACAGTTAGCACGCCATATGGAACAGCGCCATGTTTGCGTCTTATTACAACACAGTATTCACAGGATACAATTAAATATCAGGCCTTTGCTTTTGGATTTCCGAATAACCAACGTAGCTACCAATGGTTGGTTGCAAGCGAAAAGATCCCTTATTTAGAAATAAGCGGCGCATTAACCGGTAATAACTTTAATCCTAACCAGGTGAGATATCGCGATAATTTCCAAAACCCGGCCAGCGTGAATGAAAACACTGATATAAGCGCAATGGAAATGTATCCTAACCCAGGAAAAGATAAGTTATGGTTAAATTTTACCCGTAAAGCTGAATTTTTAGTTGAAATTTTGGGCTTAGACGGGAAGCTGATAAAAGGTGGGAATTTTGATTCGGCAAATATAGGTCAATCGCTTGATATCAGTGATTTAAGTCCATCACTTTACATCATAAAAGTAAGTGAAAAACAAAAGGCATATTATTACAAATTTATAAAAGAGTAATTTTTTATTTTTTTTAATTTAATTATTCTATTATTTTCGCAATGTAAAAACAAAAACTATGTCAAGTCACGATAACCACGATAACCATTCAAACGAACCAAAAGCGGTTTCATTTACAGTACCATTTATTTTAGCGTCTGTTACGTTGGTAATTATTTTCCTTTTCTTAAGCTTATGTGATCCAAAAAAACATGGTGAGTGTGAGTGTGCAGAAAATTGCTCAACAGAATGTATGGAAGCCTGCGAAAAAGGTGACCACAGCAAACACCCTGCAACAATGGGACATGAAGAACATAATGCAGATACAAAAACTGATCACACAGAAGCAAAAGATACTTCCGTAGTTGAAACACCTGCAGATACTACACATAAAGAAGCGGCTCACGAAGCACATCATTAAAATAATTTAATCCCGATAGCTATCGGGATATAATTTAAAATTAAGTCATCTCACAAGGGTGACTTTTTTGTTTTTGGAATTGTTATATTTGAGAGGTAAGAGATAATGCTTACAAGTAGGAAACGTACGCTGAGTTATTAGCTAGGAATTATATTATGATGCGTTTAATATTATATATTTTTCTTTTTGCAATATCACTAAAAACCTTTGCCCAGAAAAAAAACAAATATAGACTTGGCCCTTTACCATGTTTAGACTATAAATATCAAAATTTAAATCAATTTGGGTTTTATTTGGGAATTGTCAAAGTATTCAAGCGGCATACATACATCGGAATTATTCCTGGAGTAAATATGGTTCGCTTTAACAAACTGTCTTATTTGAGCCCAAGTGTTTTTCTCGATTATTATTATCAACCAAAAATACTTAAGGGGTACATCGGACCTGTTTTTAGACTTGGTTTTAATCCTGTTAAAATAACAGGACAAAAAGCAAATTATATTTGGTTGGACATTGGAGTGCGTGTTCCAGGCGGAGTAATTTTTGGTGGGTATAACTATTGTTTAGACAAAAACGAAATAAAGGAAATTTCAAAATTCAGAGTTGGATATAGATTTCTTTGATAAAATCAAGTAAATAAAATGTATACTTTAAAAAGAACAAATTCCAACGATCCGGATTTTCAAAAATTAGCTTTGGAACTTGATAAGGATCTGGCAATTCGTGATGGAGACGAACATGCTTTCTTTGCCCAATATAATAAAAGTTATAATATAAAATGCGTTGTAGTGGCTTATGAAAATGAAGTTGCTATTGGTTGTGGTGCCATAAAAGAATATGAAAAAGAAATAATGGAGATTAAACGCATGTTTGTTCCATTAGAAAAAAGAGGAAAAGGAATTGCATCTATTGTTTTAAAAGAACTTGAAAAGTGGGCTAAAGAATTAAAATACAAAAAGTGTATTTTAGAAACAGGAAAAAAAATGCCGGAAGCAATTCAACTTTATACGAAGAGTGATTACAAGCTTATTAAGAACTACGGACAATATGCTGAAGTTGAGAGTAGTGTTTGTTTTGAAAAACTACTAACTTAAGTCTTGCATCGGCTGGTAGCAGCCTAATAAAAACTTTAGTACCTTTGTATTATTGATCTTGATGCAAATTTTGTTACAATGAAGTTATTTATTTGCCTTATAATATTTTCCATACCCTGTTTTGCGCAAGACAGTCCAAGGCAAATTATGCTGGATAGTATTAATGCAGCCCGTGCGAGCGATAAAGGCGCTTTTAATTTATACATTAAAAAACCCGAAATAGAAGTTATTGCAGGTGTTTTCAGGAACAGGGAAACAGCTACGCAGGGTTTTGAACCCATTAATTTTACGTATCATATTTATTTACCTTTTCAATTTGATCTTAATTATGTGAACCAAAAAGCCCACGATAAATTGTTGAAGATAAATGCCATGCTTATTGTGCATCATTCTAAATATGGTAATTATGCAATGGGTTTGGGCAACAGGTTTAGTTTTTTAATATTTAAAAGAGCCTATTTTAGTTATCAAATTGGCTTGGTTTGGTGCGAGCCGGTAAAGTATAATACCAACGATGGTATTAATTATATGGGCTTTTGTTTGCATCACGAGTTTTCGTTCAGCTACAATATTTCAAAACATTTTAAGTTAAGTGCAAATGTTGTTCATATTTCAAGTGGTAATCTTTTTAAAGGTGTAAAAAATAACCAGGATGTTTTGGGTCTTGGTCTTGCTTATATGTTTTAAGCAGACATTGAAACTCTAAAAAAATTACTTTTTACGTTCACCAATTTGCTGACGCCACATGGCGTAGTACAAGCCTTTTTCAGCTAAAAGATCATCGTGTTTGCCTTGCTCAATTATTTCGCCTTGTTCTAAAACAAAAATAGTATCAGCATGCATAATAGTAGATAAACGATGCGCAATTAAAATAGTGATCTGGCTTTTGGTTGCGCTTAAACCTCGTATTGTAACCGATATTTCTTCTTCGGTTATTGAGTCCAACGCAGAAGTAGCTTCATCAAATATCAATAATTTTGGATTTCTTAATAAGGCACGTGCAATTGATAAACGTTGTTTTTCGCCACCGCTTAATTTAATACCGCCTTCACCAATGGTACTTAAAATGCCGTCGGCCGCACGCTTTAATAAATTCTGGCAGGCTGCTTTATTTAATACGGCAATTATTTCTTCATCAGTGGCATTTGGTTTTACAAATAACAAATTGTCTCTTATAGTTCCACTAAATAATTGCGAATCCTGCGAAACCAAACCTAATTGCATTCTAAGCTCGGTTAAATTAATATCAACAGACTCAATATTATTATACAATACCTTTCCCTCGTTTGGTTTATATAGTCCAAGTAATAGTTTTACAAGTGTTGTTTTTCCACTACCACTTGGTCCAACAAAAGCAACAGTTTGCCCGCTCTTAATATCAATATTAATATTTTTAACTGCATAACCGTTTGATGTGTTGTGGCCAAAAGAAACATTCTCAAAATGCACTTCTTTAATTTCGCCAAGGTTAGAGGGGCTTACCGGCACTTCTTCGGATGGAGAATTAATAAGTTTGGCAAAATTATCCATACTCACTTTTGTTTCATTATAAACGGTAATTACGTTTCCAAGTTCCTGTAGTGGGTTAAAAATAAAAAATGAGAAGAACATCAGCGTAATAAGATCACCGATCTTAATAACACCGTTAAACACAAAACAATATAAAGCAAAAACTAATAAGGTGCGCACTAAATGCACTGTTGTACCTTGTATAAAAGCAAGCGAACGAATAAAACGTACTTTTTTTAATTCAAGTCCAAGGATCTTCAACGTATTTTTATTTAAACGTTGTTCTTCCTGCTCAACCAAACCTAAACTTTTTATTAACTCAATGTTGCGTAACGATTCAGTTGTAGCACCTGCAAGTGCAGTGGTCTCACCTAAAATTTGTTTTGAGATGGCTTTTATTTTTTTTCCTAAAAATGAACTTATAAAACCAATTACAGGCACTGTTGCTAAAAACAATGGACCTAAAAGCCAGTGAATGTTCATAGCGTAAATAAAAACAAAAATAACACCAATTAAAGATTGAAAGACCAAACTGATGAACAGGTTCACAAAACGTTCGGTATCTGATTTTACTTTTTGAAGTTTACCTAAAGTTTCGCCGCTGCGTTGATCCTCAAAATCTTTGTAGGGTAAGGATAAAGCTTTTTTAATACCATCAGTGTACATTTTAGCGCCTGTACGTTGTATAATTATATTTGTAAAGTAATCCTGAAAATTTTTTGCTATACGCGACATTAATGCAGCACCAATAGAAAGTAGCAAAAAGAACATTACCGCTTTTGTAAATTCGCCAAAAGTAGCGCCAATGTGCCAGTAGTAATCAGAACCTTCTTCTGTGTGCGGCGCGCTGAATTTATTGATCAGTTTACCAGTAATAATAGAATCGCATAAAGAAAAACACTGGTTAATAGCAGCAAGAACTAAGGCAAGTATTAAAAGTTGCTTGTGTTGTTTTATATACCCTAAAAGTATTTTCATAAAGAAGCAACAAATGTATGATTTTTGTTTTCATACAAATGTTGAAGGAAGGAAACTAATGTTAAATTAAGATATTAATTACTGTGCGTTCCAGCCGCCATCAACCGGTATTGCAGTACCCGTTATAGTACTGGCGTGATCTGCAGCTAATAATAAAGCTGTTTGTCCCAGTGTTTCAAGACTCACAAAATTTTTAACAGCTTGTTTGTAAAGCATTACTTTATTCACAACATCATCTGCGCTCATATTATGTGCTTTTGCCTGGTCGGCAATTTGTTTTTCTACCAGAGGTGTTTTTACATAACCCGGGCAAATAGCATTAACAGTAATATTAAATGGTGCGCCCTCTAAACCTAAAGTTTTTGTAAAGCCAACAATGCCATGTTTACTTGCAACATAAGCACTTTTAAATTCTGATGCTACTAAACCATGTGCGGAGGCAATATTGATGATCCTGCCAAACTTACGCTCTTTCATACCCGGCCAAACGGCTTTTGATAAATAGAATGCAGATGTTAAGTTGATCCCTATAATGGCGTTCCATTTTTCATCAGGAAAATCTTCTATTGGCGAAACATGTTGTATGCCTGCATTATTAATTAATACATCAATTTTTCCAAATTTGGCAATGCCATCGCTTACCATTTTACGAAGATCTTCGGGCTTAAGCATGTTAGCATTGCTAAACATTACCTGCAATCCAAATTCTTTGCCAACACCATCGGCAATTTCTTGTCCGTTAGGTTCTAAACCATTAAAAATAATATTGTACTGTTTTGTTTTTGCAAACTCACGTGCAATTCCTAAACCAATACCGCTGGTACTTCCTGTAATTAAAACTGTTTTCATAACTTAAATATTATGATCAAATCTAATAAAGATTTTTACTTTAAAAAAGACTTTTGCTAATTGTTAATTATTATTTATCCAGTTTGTAACGATAAATTGCCTCTATATCATCTTTTTCTTCATGTGAAACGTTTAATTCAGATATGAGGCCATTATTTAATCCATATACCCATCCATGGATCTCTATTTTTTTGCCTTCGTTCCAGGCGTTTTGAATGATCATTGTTTTAGCGAGATTACGAACCTGTTCCATCACATTTAATTCTGTTAAACGGTCTGCTCTTTTATCTTCATCACTAATTTTATCTAGTTCTTCTTTGTGTTTAAAGTAAACATCTTTAATGTTTCTTAACCAGTTATCTACCAGGCCGTATGATGAAGCTCCCATCGCGGCTCTTACGCCACCACAGCCAAAATGACCGCAAACAATAATATGCTTTACAGATAATACATTAACGGCGTATTCTAAAACGCTCATTAAATTAAAATCAGTATGTACTACCACATTGGCAATATTCCGGTGCACGAACATTTCGCCGCTTTCGGTATTTGTAACTTCATTTGCAGGAACGCGGCTGTCGCTACAACCTATCCAAAGATAATCTGGTCGTTGACCTAATGATAATTTTTTAAAATATTCAGGGTCATCAAATTTTTTTGATAACGCATATAGCCTGTTCCCGTCAATTAATTTTTGATATGCTTTGTCCATTATTCAGTATATTTAATAAGTTCAACTTCAATATTTTTATGTTTTGCAATGTAAATAAAATCAGAAATCACATCTTTTGCATCTCTGTTTATTTTTTTGTTTATAGAACCGTCAATAATTACTTTACTATCTGAGCTTACTTTGTCAAAAAAACGGATCAAATAACCTTTATTAAAAAAAGTAACATGTTGCGGTAATTTTAGGAGATAATATAATTTTCCATCAATTGTATCGCTGCTTGTTTCAAAAGAGAATTTAATATTATCGCGGATAATAAAAAAGATAGAAATAGCGATACCGGCGCCAACACCTTTTAAAAGATCGGATAAAAGCATAACAATTATAGTTATAACAAAGGGTAAAAATTGTTCTATTCCGTATTTGTATTGCTCTTTAAAAATTGGAACCTTTGTTAACTTAAAACCGGTGGCAATTAAAATAGCGGCTAAAGCGGAGTTAGGTATAAGGGATAATATACCTGGAAATGCAATAACACTTATCAATAAAAGCATAGCGTGAATGATGATGGATAATTTTGTTTTTGCACCGGAATGAATGTTGGCAGAACTTCTTACAATTACCGATGTAATAGGCAAACCTCCAACAAGCCCAGCAATAATGTTACCGGTACCTTGCGCAAATAACTCTCTGTTCGAATTGGATTCGTTCTTATCGGGATCGAGTTTATCTGTTGCTTCAATATTCAATAATGTTTCAATACTTGCTACAAGTCCAATGGTAAGTGCTACGGTCCAGAATTTTATATTACCTATAAACGTAAAATCAGGAAAGGCGAGATTGGCACGAAGGTCGGCAAAATCTTTAATTACAGGTAGACTTACGAGATGCTGTGAGTCTATTTGTAAAAATGCTGACGACCTGAAAGCTATCGTTAGTAAGATGCCTATAATTACTACTAATAACGGGGCGGGTAAATTCGAAAAGAATTTATTGTCTTTATAAAATTTTTTCCCGCAAATATAAAGGATCACAAATGATAATAAGCCTATTGTTAACGAGCCTGGAGTAATAAAATTTATCATGTGTACCAATTCAGTAAATGAATTTTCTCCATCCAATTGAAAAAATTCCATGTCGCCCTCAGGGTCTTTATCATAGCCAAATAAATGAGGCACTTGTTTTATAATTAAGATGATCCCAATACCGGCAAGCATGCCTTTAATTACAGCATTGGGAATATAATTACCTATACCTCCTGCTTTTAAAATACCCATTAAGATTTGAAATACGCCTGCAAATACTACCGCAGCTAAAAAGATCTCGTAACTGCCAAGTGTGGCAATGGCACTTATTACAATTGCGGTTAAGCCGGCGGCCGGACCCGATACACTGTATTTAGCACCGCTTAAAGTAGTTACAATAATTCCGCCAATAACACCGGCAATAATACCCGAGAATAAAGGCACATTACATGCCATTGCAATTCCGAGACAAAGAGGTAGAGCCACTAAAAATACTACTACGCCGGCTTTTAGATCAGAACCAAATGTATTTGATTTCATAAATTAAATAATTGTTTTTTAAAATGTAAATTTTGTTTGTTCTACAAACACAATTACGGTAATAATAAAATTGGTTGTAAATAAATTAAACACCATCATGCATGGTGTATCCCTTTAGAATTAAGCTTTTGGAGGTGGGATGTTTGTTTTTTGAAAAAAAGAAGAATAACTCTTTTTGTTTGTTTGATAAGGGTGTGTGTCTGAATAAAGATCGTTTAGATCATAATTAAAAAGGTCATATATAGCGTCATCTCCATCAAGATCTGTTTCATCAGAACCATTTCCAGAAGTATCATCTTCGGTGCCTTTTTTTGCAAGCTCGCTATTGTTGTGCGATACTTCTTCTTCAAGAATAGTTATATACTGAAATACAGTGAATATCATCCCTGTAAGAAAAATAAAAACAAATATGAACCTTAATTTTTTCAACGATAGCAAAGCTATATAAAATTTGTACAAAAAAAAATTAATAGCTACAAAACCAAAAAAATTAAGGATATTTTAACTTATGTAAAGATATAGTAACAAACGCAAACAAGGAAACCCTGCAGCAGCATAGTGCCGTCGAGTATAAAATAATGATAATGTGTTATTTTTTTAATACGATCACTATTAATAAATAAAAAAGTGGTAATGGCAGAGATGATAAATGCTGGTAATGTAAAAGCGAGACCGGTATTATAATAATGAAAAAAACAAATTATAAGAAACAGCAGAATATATACATTAGCTACTAAAATGGCTTTTTTCTCGCCAATAATAATTGGTATTGTTTGCAATCCGGCGCTTTCGTCTGACTTCATGTCTCTAATGTCAAAGGGAATGGTTATGGCAAATACAAAAATAGCCCGTTCTATTAACATCGTTACTACATGCCACTGATCGTATGAGTTTTCAGACTGAATGATAGGAAGTAAAATAGTTGTGGCCGACCAAACAAAGGCTATCAAAAATATCTTTAAACAGGGAATTTCTCTTAGCCTGAAAATAGTTTTCTTGGTTTTAAATACAGGCAGTGAATAAAATAGGGTGACAATACCAATTGGCAAAAGTGTTATAAGAACAGTTCTTTTTGCAAGAAACGCAGCAATACAAAAACCAAATACAGAAAAAATTACTAAAAAATAGAAAGCTTTAAGGTTTGCTTTTACCCAACTATGTTTTGGATCATCTAAAGATTTTGGATTTGTGATTATTGTAATTAACCTATGCAGATTGTATTCAAAGATGGTAGCAAAAAAAATGATGAATAAATAGGGATGCAATTGCGGTTCCATACCTAATTGTACTTGTGTGGCCAGTGTTAAAAATACTGCAGCCAACGAAATGTAGATATTTGTGTTAATTATGAAATTAAATAATTTCAATAGACAATTAATTTAAATTATATAAAGTTAAACGATTAAAGCCAAACAAAATTATATAGACATACTATTTTGCTTATATTTTGCTTGTTTTTGAGCAAAGGCTATAGGTTTAAGCATTTCTTTTTCTACTTTTGAACATGCGTTTAAATCTTACTGCCTTTATTGGCGCTTTGCTATTGGTTTCTTTCGGAATAAAAGGACAAGCTATTTTAATTAAAGACCTTAAAGAAGATATTTCTTTTCTAGCTTCCGATAAATTAAAGGGTAGGGGAACTTCTTCACCGGAAGAATTAATGGCAGCAAAATTTATTGCAACAAAATTTAAAAAAGCGGGGTTAACGCCATTTAATAATTCGTATTTAAAATCATTCACTTACAAAAAAAGCGCAAGCCCGCATGATACGTCGACTGCAAATGTTCCTCAAAAAAAGGCTAACAATGTGGTTGGTTTTTTAGATAATAAAGCGCCTTATACAATTGTTATTGGTGCGCATTACGATCATTTAGGTCTTGGTCATGATCATAATAGTATGGATGCGAACCCGGATGGCAAGATACATAACGGGGCCGATGATAATGCGAGCGGAACTGCAGGTGTTATTGAACTTGCAAATTATTATACCAGGAATAAAAAAACAGAGCCTTTTAATTTTTTATTTATTTGTTTTAGCGGCGAAGAGTTAGGTTTATTGGGGTCAAAAAAATGGTGCGATAATCCGGATATTCAATTGACAAAGATCAACTACATGATCAATATGGATATGATAGGCCGACTGAACGATTCAACAAAAAAATTATTGGTGTATGGTGTGGGTACTTCCCCGGTTTGGGTTCCGTTACTGGATTCTATTAAAAGTGATCTCAGTTTAAAGAAGGATAGCAGTGGAATAGGACCGAGCGATCAAACATCTTTTTATTTAAAGGATATACCAGTGTTACATTTTTTTACTGGCCAGCATAGCGATTATCACAAACCAAGTGATGATATTGAAAAAGTAAATTACAAAGGTGAGGCAGAGGTTTTAACTTACATTATAAAAGTTGTAGAAAAGACCTTTAACTATAAAAAATTGGATTTTGCTAAAACGCGTAATCCCGATACGGGTAAAGGAAGTTTTAAAGTAACCATGGGTGTAATGCCCGATTATGCTTTTGAAGGCGAAGGTATGCGCATTGATGGCGTAACCGATGGTAAGCCGGCATCAAAAGCAGGGATATTAAAAGGCGATGTAGTTAAAAAATTGGGGGGTATAGAAGTAAAGAACGTGCAGGATTATATGAAAGCATTATCTAATCTTAAAAAGGGAGATACAGCGCCAATTGAAGTGTTGCGTAATGGCGAGGTAAAAAGCCTGAGCGTAACGTTTTAAATTTATTTGTTTATCACTTCCATATTATCAAGATCATAATGATCATTGGATAAAGTAAAATTAAAAGCTTCTATAAGGTCAAAAAATTCGGTGGCGGTAATATTTTCAATTTTAAATTTTTTTACTAGAATCTTTCCGGGGTGAATAGTACTTATTTCCTTTAATTTATCATCCAGGTAAACAGTAACAATAAATTCTTTGGCGGCAAAAACCCTTACAGCTACAATGTGAAATCTTTTTGAGTCGTAATGCAAAATGTGTTTTGCACAGAATGTTTCTATTCCTGAATTTGCGTGAAATTTGGCAGATATTTTTCCTCCGTAATCTTTGTCCATTCATTATTTCATTCTAATATCATACCAACAGAAAGCTGGTTCAACTTAGAATTGAAAATAATGGTAAAAATAAAATTCAGAAAGATTTTATGCCTGATCGAAATCGCCTTTAAGGTCCTTACGTTTGGTTAAGCGATGATCTTGCTTTTTATAACGGTTCAGTTGTGGATATTCCTCCGTTTCATACTCATCATCGAACAGCGAATGATCAAAGTTTGAATTTTGTTTCTTTTTGGAGCGTACTTTGAAGTTTTTTTCTTTGGATAAATTCCAGTCTTGTGTTTTTAATGATCCCATTGTGTTAAGCTTTTAGTTGATGAAAAAACTCAATTTTAATACCATAGATTTACAAATTAAAAATAATAAAAATGCGCAATATTTTCCCTTTTTAACGGCAAAATGATACACATTTAACATTTTGAACTTTATTGGATCTGTACTATTTATTGCTAAGGTAAATTTTGGAGGATATTTAAAAAGCAAATGATAAAGAGGTAGTAATAAAATAATTTTCAGTGCTTGGTTTATTATCAAGCGAAAAGATCTTATCAATACTACTTAATCCTCTTCCTTCAATACGGAACATCACATTGCTTGTGGGTAAATAATCTAAGTTTAAAGAATAGCCAAGTACCTGAAACCCATTTTTAGTGCCAGTGGTAATAATAACACCATTTTCATCCACATAATATTCTGCTCTTGCTGCAATTCTAATTTTTGAAGTTGCTTTGTACTGTAATAATAATACCGGGGCAAACCAATTATTGTAGGCGCTACTGTCTTTTGATTTTTGTTGAAATCCAATATCGAATCCGGCAGTGATCCCAACTTTTTCAGTTACCTGAAATACACCATAAAAATTATTAAAGTACCTCCAAAGTTTTAAACTGTCGGGTTGCTCGTTGCCTGCATAAGTACTCCAGTTTAATGCAATATTAGAGTTTGGTTTGTATGTAATTTGTGTTCCACCTGCCGGGGTTTGATTTCCCGGAATACGTTGTATACGTTGCCAGCCATTAAGGTACATGGCTGATAAATATAATTTTTCGTTCTTTGTAGTATAACCAAATTTAACACCTGCTTCATAGTACGGAGAGTTGTCACCCAAAATACAACGGGTTAAACTAGAACAGTCTTTTCCAATGGCACTTTCAAATCCAAGATGCGATGGCATTATTCCAATATCAAACCATAGGTTATTTTTCTTCGAGAGTTTAAAACCCGCGTTAGCTTCAAAAACATTTCTTAATAACGCCTGCTCTCCGGCTAGATTATATTGAGCATACGTTCCGGCCATTAAAGCAAAATTACCTCTCACATTTGATTCAGAATAATTTGCCTTTATAAAACCGATGTTAAGGTTTGCTTCGTTGTGCCTGTTAAAACTATAGAAGAAAGCCGGACGTTGGTGATTTGAAGGATTTCCCAGGTCGTAACTATAATACGCCTCTGCATAACCTGAAATGGTGACAGCGTTTGTTTTTGTGCTGTCTTGCGCATTTAAGGTTGTAAAACAAAAGGCTAATACAATTAGAACTACTTTTTTCATTTATAGTTTATTTATCCAATTCTATTAAGTGGTAATTCTTTAGGTTGTTTTATAACCATTGGAAATTTTTCAATTTTCACGGAGCTACTATCTAAACCAAATGCTTTTGCTTCGCTTAAACTAAAATGTTTAAGGAAGAAATAAATATTCATTATTATTTTTTCGAATGTTGGCAGATCATTTTCATAAGAAAGAAATTTTTCTAACACCACAAATTTAAAATCACCAATTACATTATTTTTATTCAAAGATTCGTAACGGCTTGTAATATCTACTTCACCTGCCTTTACCATATCCTGAACTACTTTTCTAAACATCAGGTTTATTTTTGGTGCAACCCTGAAACCCAACCTAAAATCAATTCTGATAATATCGTTATCCGCAATATGGGTAACTTTATAATCCATTCTGTAAGGTTCATTCATTACATCTACGTGCACAAACCAATATACGTCTGCTTTTTTGGGTCTTTTTTGAAGTATTGAATAAATAATTTTCGCTTCTATCTCAGTGGGATTATTAGCACTGGTCATATAAACAAGATGCGTGGCATATTTTTGCAAGGAGTCATCGTTACTCAGGTCTATCAATAATTGTTTGTGATCATCAAATTTCACCATGTCCACATAGCGTTTCCCGATCTTTTTTGCCAGATGCAAAACGGTCATTACTATAATAAGGCAGGATGCAATTAATAAAGTGATCCAACCGCCATGCGTAAATTTACTTAAGTTTGCCCATAAAAAGGATAATTCAATTATTAAATAAACAGTTATGATAGAATATATAAAATATTTATTATACCGTTTCATGTGCATATAAAAATTCAGAAGGGTAGTGGTCATTAACATACATAAAACAATTGCCAGGCCATAAGCGTTTTCCATATTCGCCGATTCTCTGAAGTACAATACCACACCAATGCAACCAGCCAGTAATAACCAGTTAAGAGAAGGGATATAGATCTGACCTTTCATTTCTGTTGGATATTTTACACCAACCTTTGGCCATAGGTTTAGGCGCATAGCTTCGTTGATGAGTGTGAACGAACCGCTAATTAAAGCTTGTGATGCTATTACTGCTGCAATGGTTGCAATAACAATTCCATAAGGCATAAATGATTCAGGCATGATGGCGTAAAATGGATTGGTAGCTTTAAAATTTTCCAATTTCTGTCCTTCATGTGCAATTAACCAGGCACCTTGCCCAAAATAATTTAATACCAACATTGCTTTTACAAATATCCACGAGATGCGAATATTTTGTTTACCACAATGACCAAGATCTGAGTACAGGGCTTCTGCTCCTGTTGTACATAAAAACACGGCGCCTAATATTAAAATTCCTGATGGGTGTGTGGCTAATAACTTATAAGTGTAATATGGATTTAAAGCCGATAAAATATCCCAATTGCCTGCAAGCTGCGTCACACCTAACACGCCAAGCATTAAAAACCACAGGGTCATTAACGGACCAAAAAATTTGCCAATAAAACCTGTACCAAATTGTTGTATAAAGAACAAACCAAATAAAATGCCTATTACAATGGGTACTGTATTAAGTTCGGTATTAAAAAATCTTAAACCTTCAACTGCTGCGGATACAGAAATTGGAGGTGTAATTATACCATCGGCCAGTAAAGCGCTTCCACCAATAATTGCAGGAACCAATAACCATTTAAATTTACTTCTTCTTACAAGTGTGAATAATGAAAAAATTCCACCCTCTCCATTATTATCCGCGCGCAAAGTAAGTATCACATATTTAAAGGTTGTTTGCAATGTTAACGTCCAAAAAACCGCAGAGATCGCGCCTTTTACCAGGTCGGCATTAATTATTTCTTTGCCAATAATGGCACTCATTACATAAAGGGGTGATGTTCCAATGTCTCCGTAAATTATTCCAAGAGTAATAAGTAATCCGGCAATGGTTACTTTATTAATGCCATGATTTTGAGTTGTCATTTATTTTTAAATTTTTGATCGGAAAAATTGTTCAACTAGAAATTTGTTCAATTTGGCATCATTTTAAAACAGTACAAATGTAAAACTACTTTATTAATAATTTGAAACTTTTTAAATAATATTTGAATAATGTGATTTTTGTCATACAGATGCTTACAAATCCTTACAAAGGCATCATCTTGCATATAGACAGCGCTTTAAGATTTTTAGATAATTATTTAGCTAATCTTAATACGGCCGTCTTTTACTTTTATCTCATGGCAAGAGCCCATAATAATACAAATGAATTAATTTTCAGGCTTTTCTGATAAGTTGTTAAAATTGAGGTCAACTATTTTAAGAGAATTTTGATCGTTCATCCTTATTCTTTTAATGTTTATTTGTTTAATTAAAATGCCAGCACCAATTAAACCCCCACCTATTAATACCGCAAGAGGGTCAACTGCCGGACTTCGCTCATTGATCAGATTATTAGTTGTGTTTAAAAAGATAAATCCGCCACCTAATGCAGTAAAAGCTACTTGAAATGTTCTTGCAAGGTGAACATTTTTTTTAATTCTCACAGCTTTTAACTTGCTTAACTTAATAACGGAATCGTTTTTGAAAACAATAAAACTATCCTGTAGATTGGTGATCTTATCTCGTCGGTAACTATACTGGCCTTTTAATTTGTATTCTAAAAAGTCGCCGGTAAATACTTCATATTTTTTTAATTTTCCGTAGCGGGTAACAAGTACTTCCAATGTCTTTTGCGAAAAGCACTCGAAACCACCGGCCATTAAAACAAATAAAAGTAATATGTGTTTTTTTTTCACCACAGCTAAAATTAGCAGTTTAACCCGGTTATTAAAACAACATTAGCTTTTTTTAGGAAAGAAAATTAATTAACGCGTAGTTGTTGACCAACTTTTAAATAGTAACGTTTGCTTACGCCATTAAGGGTCATTAGTTTTTTTGTAGATATACCATATTGCGAAGCAATATAGTTCCAGCTTTCGCCGCGGTTTACTTTGTGCAGGTTGCTATTTGTAGGAAAAGCCGAGAGCTTTTGTTTGTAGGCTTTAACGGTTATGGTATGATGGTATAATTTATGCTCAAAGAACGAAATGATGGTTGCAGGGTTTACAGCGTGCCCTTTATAACGTACTTCAAAATGTAAATGCGAACCATGGCTATGCCCTGTGTTACCTCCAAGCCCAACAGTTTGTCCACTTAAAACAATATCGCCCGGTTTTACTTTTAATTTTGATAGATGCGCGTAAACGGTCTCTAAACCATTTGGGTGCATTAAGATCACTACATTTCCAAAGCCTCCTTGTTTTTTAGCGAAACGTACTTTGCCATCAAATGCTGCGCAAACTTTATCGCCTTTGTTCAGGTCAATATCAATACCGTTGTGCATGCGTTTATCGCGCCAACCGTAATTAGATGTTACAACGCCTTTAAATGGCGAAACGTAATAACTTAAAAGATCGTTCTCTAAAACGAGATTGAATGATCTTGGCAAACTATCTGTTGGGGTTAGGGGGAATAATAATTTTTCATCTTCTTCAGAATAAAAACTTAATTCGCTTAAATTAAATTCAGAGATCTTTACCGCATCGGTATTATTACTGTTCAATAAACTGGTGTAATAATTTAATAGATCAACATCTTTGGTGGTAACATGTTTAAGCTCTAAAACCGAATCAATTAAATGAGCAAGTTTAGAGCGTGTCATAATATTATTTGACCTGAATTTTAAGATCCTGACCGAATCGCTTTTGGTACTGCTTAAAAGTGAGGCATAATAACTCATCAGGTCCAGATCTTTTGAGGTAACGTGTTCAAGTTCAAAAATGGAGTCTATAAGATTGTGTAATTCTGCTTTACCGATCACTTTATAATGTTTAATAGAATCGGTTCTTTTGCCCACAGGGTCGTTGTGCGAAAACATAGGTTTCCACAGGCAAAACAGGATGATTATTAAATAAGGTTTTATAATAGACCACTAAAATAACGGTTTATGCTTAAAAAGCAAATTTTAGAAGGATTTTTAGTGAAAATTCGACTTTGAAATCGAATAGGGAACGCTGATGACGCGGATTTATATGATTATGGCTGATTTTTTTATAATAATACTAAGATCATATTCATCAGCGTTATCTGCGTGCTATCTTTTAACGGATTCTATCAGCACTTTTTAAAAGCTCGATGTCTTTTTTAATAAAGTGTACTGCTAAATAGGCTGCAATTACTGCAAACAGGCCAATAGCAATAATAAAATAATGTTTTTGCACTTCTAAAATATCATCTGTTTGCATTACAAACGGGCAAACTAACATCATGGCTGTTACAATTAGCCACAATACCAATTGAGCATAGCATAATTTAACCTGTAATTCTCTTTTCTTGAAAGAAAAAATGGTGAATGTGGCCAAAACAATGCCTATGAAATTTAAAATTACCGCAGCTAAATGTCCTGTGGTAGATTGAAATGTTTCAAGAGGCATTAAATAAATATTTGTACTCGAAGTTTTTGTAAGTATGGTTTGGCAAGGAACAAAAAGTAACGAAAGGCCTAAAAAAATAAGTTCAATTAAAAAAAGTGTTTGTTTGCGTTGTATCATGGTTTAAAGTTACAAAGTTTTGAAGGTTTAGAAAAGTTAAAATATTACCAAACTATTAATTTTAACTGAAACTTCGCATCTTCTTCCTGCGAAGAAAGTACAAATTGTGAATCAGTTAAAGTAATAATGGAAGGACTTTTTGATTTTAAGATATCGTCTAGCGCTGTTAACTGGTATATTTTATTTACCAGTCCCAAAACTGTATAATTAATGTTGTTCTTTTTAATATCCGAGCGGGTAAGCAACCATACCGGATTATTATCTATAATTTTAAATTGTTTTTTTATAGGGAAGTTGAGGCTTTTATAAAAGAAGGTTTCAAATTGCGAGAGGCTATCAATACAAATTTTACCATTCATATCCATTTTATCGGTATTAAAATAATATTTTTCTATCATTTGGTTAGTGCCTAAAGAATTTTTTTCAAGCACCAGGCTTTCGTCTTCGGGTGTTAACTGATAAGAAATTGTATTTGCGTATAAATAACAAAGCGTGTTGTCGGTATTTTTATAAATATCTCCTTCAAAAGATAATGCACCTATGACACTTTTAGTCAGCTTATCCATTCTTAAAATATAATTGGAAATTATTTTTTTAGAAGTTGTTTTTGGTTCGTTCACCGGGATCTTTATATCCTGTTTTGACAGTACCTCTCCGGCAGAATCTATTTCAATAATATAAACAGAAACAGCCGGGGCATTTGAAATGGCTAATTTGTTTCCCATCTGATCGAGTTGGGCTGCTGTAAAACGCTGTCCCATTATAGTGGTGGTCCGTTTAGCAGTATCAACTATAAAAGTACCGTATTGATAAGAAGTGGTTTCGCCTTTATCGTTTAATTTTGTGCCGCGAGTTAATTTTCCTGTATTGGCATTTACTTTTAAGATCCATTGCCCGAATTTTAAGCCTCCGGTTACATTCACATATAACATTACTGAATTTTTATCTGCATAAAAAATATGGGCAGAGTTAATGTTCTTTCGCTCAAAAGGGAATTGCCATTTAGGTTCATATTCAAAATTTTGCAATTCAGATTTTAGCTCATATTTATTTAAATAAAATTGTTTGCCACCGGTATCGGTTTGATTCTTGATCGTATAAACAGAGTTCTTGTAATAAAATAATTCGCTCTCAAAATTAGAGATGCTGTTCAGCCTTGCTACATCCACATTTTCGATTGTGGCTACGCGTTCAAATAATTTATTCAAACGCAAAATAGTGATCAGTTTTTTATCTTTGCGCTGCACATATACATTTAAAAATCCATGAAGTGTATCAGAGAATAATTGCAAAAAATTATCCTGAGCTATTTTACCAAGATCTACCGTTAAACTATCCAAAACTTTTAATTGCTTATCGAGTTTATAAATAACACAAGTGGCGTTTTGTTTTTGACTACCAATACCAAAAGAGTAGAGGCTACCATTAAATAACTGGCTGTTACCTTTGCTTAAATTAAATTGTTTGTTTTGCGCGAATAGAATTGGCACCAAAAAATAAAACAGAAATGTGTATTTAATATTAACTTTCAATTAATCCTTTTTCCTCGCGTTTGTTATAGTCTAATATAAGTAAATAATACATGATCACACCAAAACCGTATAATGCAGATGTAATTAAAAATATATTCACGAACTGGAAACCATGCGATAATAAGATCTTTACCATAAAACCACTTAACACCCAGCTACCACTCCAAATAGCTGCTGTAAGTGCACTAGTAATTTCGCGATTATGTTTGCCAACATAATTTAAAACTATTTCGGTGGTCATTGGTCCCGCCATATTCATTAAAGGCTGGCGCAGCAAATAACAAATTGCTGCAATTACAACCGCAACAGAATATTGACTATAAAATTGTGTTGTTGCTAAAGCTACTAATGAAATTACTGCTAATGATTGTGTAGTTGGAATGGCTATTTTATAACCAATATCCTTTTTTATTTTTGGCACCAGCATAGCACTGTATGCAACCAAAACAGCAGCAACGGCACTTAAAACAGAAAAACCTCCTTTATCCACATGATGGATCTTATCAAAAAATAAACTTATAAACGGAATGGTCAATCCTGCACCGGTTGCAATAATAAGTGTAGGTATAAGTGCTTTAAATATAAGAAACCAATCGGTTGGACGGGCTTTGCTTTTTTTAGTTTCCGGTTTGTCGAAATGTTCAGATTCTACTTCTTTAAATTTTTTGATCTTCATTAAATAGAACAGGCCACCAAAACCAAGAACAGAAAAAAGAAGGAGAATAAATTGTTCATCAAAAAAAACAGGGTTTATTTTATCAAGTATAGCGATGATAACGCCGCTTACTATGCCACCAAAACTCCAGGTGCTGTAACTTAACGAAATACCGGCAGTATGGTTTTCTTTTTTAGAGTTACGCAAAATAAATGGCGCTATCGGTATTTGCATAAAGGTGAATGAAGCTCCCCAAAGTAAAAGAGAAATAAGCGTAAGATATTTTAATTGGAACATGATAGAAAGTACAATGGCAATTCCAAAAACGGGAACACAAAAGTTAGAAAGGTAAAAGAGAGGCATCAACTTTCGTCCTTTTATAATTTTACCCAGGGGTAAGGCCAAAATAAAAACCCCTAAGAACCTGAACGTGATAAAAAGGGCAATTTCTTCATCCGTAAAGCCTTTTCGGGTCATATAAAGGGGTAAGATGTTCATAAAAGTGGCATTAACCATCTGTATAAAGAACTCAGAAACGATAACATTTAGCACCGCTTTCTCAATATTTTTATAATCTTTTATAAATGAAAACATCCTAGACATGCAGGTTTCGTGAGCTTAAAGGGCAAATAGGATGTTTTTTTTTGGCTGAAAATTGCTGCATTTATGGATTTTTGTTTTGCGCTCTGCAATAATAAAAGTATCAATAAGTTGCAAAAAATGCAAATAAGCTCTTTTCTTCAATGGCTAAGCATCAATTTCATGCTTTTTTGGGAATAACCGGGTTCAAAATTATACTTATTCATTTTTTCAAAATATTGGTGGCGATAAGCAGTTTCATCAGGGCTTTGAATGGGACTAATTTTGTTTCAACAAATAACTTAAATAATTAATCAATTAAAAAACTAGAAAACATGAAAACTCAAAACAAACAAACAAACAACTTAAACAAGGGATTACTAACATTATGTTTATCATTTATTTTTTGCGGTGCAATTAACGCTCAGGATAAAATGCTTTTAAAGAATGGAGAAGAGTTAGATGTAAAAGTAACGGAAGTAACTTCTACAGAAATAAAGTATAAAAATTTTGACAATCTTACCGGACCTACACGTATAGTTTATAGGTCTGAAGTTTTTTCGGTTAAATATGAAAATGGCGCTAAAGATGTTTTTGCTACCGAAGCAAAAAAAGAAGTATCCAATGTTGAAATGGTTAGTCATCCTCAAATTATCATTCAACAACCGGCAGAGCCAAATAAATTTGAGCCGGATTCTTCAGATTTTGCGAAAGTAAAACGTAAAAGATTTGGCGGACCACGTATTGGTGTAACGTATATTTCTCCGGGTACTTCTTCAGATTATTTAAGCAGTGAAGGTAAACAACCGGTGCTTACTCAATTTGGATGGCAGTTTGAAGGAAGGTTATTTACAGTAGAAGGTAACACACAAGGTATAATTGAATTTATACCATTAATTGGTGGTGTTGAACAAGGTATGTTCATACCAAGTGCAAGTTTATTAATTGGTATAAGAGGTGGTGAAAAAAGAATGTTTGAATTTGCAATGGGCCCAAACTTTTCAGTTACCCGCGATTATAAAAGAGATCTAACTGTACAAACCGGTGTTGTAATAGCGTTTGGAACCAGTTTTAAACATGGTAATATTAATTTCCCTGTAAATCTTGCTTTTGTACCATCAATTGGAAGTAAACATGATGTATATAATGCCGATTCAAATACATACACAAAGCAAAGTTTTCAAACAGGTTGTAGATTATCATTGGTTGTAGGATTTAATTCAAGAAAAAAATAGGTTGTTTAAACTGAATTAAAAAGAACCATAATGAAAACAAAAAAAATATATCTGTTAGCAGCTCTCGTTCTTATAATAGCAGTGTTTTCTAAGTGCACCATGCAAAAGCGGACATATAGAAGTGGTTATTATGTAAGTTGGAACAAAAAAGCAAATATTATTTCGGAGTTCGCTAGAAAAACGGAGATAAAAAAAGAAAAGCCAAAGGAAGAAATTGTATTTGAACCTATCGCGAAAAAAGATAATGAGATTCAAAAACTTTTACTTGCGTCGGTTAATAAGCATGAAAATAATGTGCTTAAGCGATCAACTATAAAACCACTAAAACTAATTAATGATAGTTGTGGCGACAGAATAATACTCCGAAATGCCGATGAAGTTGACGCAAAGATCTTAGAAATAGATAAGTATTTTGTAAGATATAAACGCTGCGATAACTTAACCGGCCCTATGGTAATTGCAAAATCCGAAGATGTATTTATGATAAAGTACGCTAACGGTATAAAAGAAGTGTTTGAAAAAAGTGCGACTGAAAAAACCGGCACAGAAAAACAAATCGTAAAAGAAGTTTTGCCTCCTGCTGAGTATAATAACTTTGCTATTGCTAGTGTTGCAACAGCCATTTTGGGTCTTACAATTATACTCGCACCTATACCTTTTGTTTTGGGAATAATTGGTTCAAACCAAATAAAGAAAGATCCTCAAAAATATAAAGGAAAAGGAATGGCCGGTATTGGATTAACATTTGGTGCAATTGGAACCATCCTTTTAATGATGATAATCTTTTTTGCAATTTAACTTAAGTATGACTTGTGATAATATCAATATAGGCTTTAATTTTTTCAAGATCGGTTGGCTCAAATTGCTCAAAGTCATCTTGATTCTTAAACCAGGTTAGTTGCCTTTTGGCGTAGTTGCGGGTGTGTTGTTTAATTTTATTAATAGCAGTTGGCAAATTATAACTCGCATCCAAATAGGCATAAAGTTCTTTGTAACCAACTGTTTTAAGTGCGTTAAAATGTTTTTGATGTTGCAGTTCTTTCACTTCTTCTAATAAACCTGCAGCCATCATTTCATCCACACGGTTATTAATTTGAGAATATAATTTTTCGCGATCGGTATTTATTAAAATTTTAACTGCTGTAAAATTACGTGCAGCCTTAGGTTGGTTTAAAAAAGAAGAGTACGGTTTACCGGTAAAACGGCAAACTTCCAAAGCCCTTATTAGGCGTTGGGGATTGTGAGTGTCTACAGAATTGAAGTAAGTTTCGTCTAGTTTCTTCACTTCGTTTTGTAGCCACTCTAAACCAAATTCTATAAATTTTTTATTTAATTCTTCACGAATTTCTAAAGGCACTTCAATAAAATCATCAACGCCATTTAACACAGCGTCAATATAAAGACCAGACCCTCCTACCAAAAAAACAATATCGCGTTCTTTAAATAATTCATTTAGTGTTAAAAGAGCATCTTTTTCAAAATGTCCGGCCCCATATAGTTCGGCAATGCTTTTTGTATTAATGAAATAGTGTTTAACAGCATTTAATTGTTCGGCAGTTGGCTTAGCCGTACCAATGCTCATTTCCTTATAAAACTGCCGCGAATCTGCCGAAAGGATAACTGAGCTATAATGCTTTGCTAATTCAATGGAAAGAGCTGTTTTTCCCACCGCGGTAGGCCCGGCAATAACAATTAAATATTTAGTTTTACCCGAAATAATGCGGTAAAGGTAATTTTTATTCCAATAATTATTCAAAACCGTTTGTGAACAACTCTTTTTTAATACTTTACTAAGGTTTTTAAGCCTTTGGTATATTTAGGACATGCATAAACCGTGGCAAAGTTTAATCTTTGTACTTCTTGTTTTTTTGGCCTTAGGGCTGTTAAGTTTTTCTTTTCCTAAAGACGGTATTGCTATATCCTCTAATTTAAAATTAGAATTTCCTTCTTTAGCAACTTTGTTTGGCGAGAAAACAAACAAAAAAGACATTTCTAAAATACTGGATGTTGTAAATAATATTGATACCACCTTTGCAATAAACGATACTACCACAAAGGTTGTTAAAGGAAATGATACCGCTGCCGTAAAGCTCATTACTAGCATTCAAAGAACAAATAAAGATGCACTTAAAAATTTCTTTGATGCTTTAACTGAGTTAAAAGCAAATCCAAAAGCTATTCGCGTTTTACATTATGGCGATAGCCAGATAGAAGGGGACCGCATCACAGATTACTTAAGACTAAAACTACAAGGCCAATTCGGTGGACATGGTCCGGGTTTAATTTCACTAATGCCAATAGCGCCGAGTGTTATAAATAAAATTTCTAATGGTCCGGGCTGGGACAGGTACAATGTTTTTACGAGTAAAGATAAACGTGTGCCTCACAGTAATTTTGGTGTATTAGCTTCTTTTAACCGTTTTAGTAATTACCGAAAATTAAATGATTCAAGTACGGTTGTTACTTCCAGCATTTCTGTAACAACTACAAAAGGAGGCGGAGCAAATGCTTTAGCCTATAAAAAATTGAAATTATTTTATGGCGGCTCGCAAACAAAAACATGGTGTGAGTTCTATGATGGCCCTGCGTTGGTTGGTGCCGATAGTTTGGAAGAGGGCGGCTCATTCAGAATAAAAGAATACAATGTGGGCAATGGTTCAAACACACATCAATTAAAGTTTAGCGGAAAAGACAGCCCTGATTTTTACGCGATCTCTTTAGAAAGTGAAACCGGTGTGTTGGTTGACAATATTGCTTTGCGCGGAAGTAGCGGAACTTTTTTTCACCAGATAAATAATGGGCAATTAAAACAATTTTACGATTATTTAAACGTAAAATTGGTTATTCTTCAATTTGGTGGCAACGCAACTCCTTCAATTAAAGATGAGAAAACGGCAATTAATTACGCAGGTTATTTGCGCTCTCAAATTAACATTGTAAAAAAAGCTGCACCTAACGCAAGTATTTTATTTATTGGCCCTGCCGATATGAGCATTAAGAAAGGTACCGAATACGAAACATATCCCTTCCTGGAAACAACCCGCAACGAAATAAAAAAGGTAGTATTAGAAAGTGGTTGTGCTTTTTTTGATATGTACGATTGTATGGGTGGCAAAAACTCAATGGCCGGTTGGGTTGATCAAAAATTAGCAGCTACAGATTACATTCATTTTAGTCCGCAGGGTGCAAGAAAAATAGCCACGTTATTATACTCAGCATTAATTAATGATTATAACGCTTATTTAAAAACAAAGAAGTGAGAAATTTAAGTTCTATATATAATTTCAAAATTAAATTGCTTGCAGTTTTTTGTTTTGGATCGGTAAGTTTTTACCAGGCTCAGCAATCTGCTGTTCCCACCTACACCTTCATGAAAATGGAGTATAATCATTTATATTTTTCAAAAGACAGCACCAACTTTTTAAAACTCTATAAAAAATTAGATGACCTTAAGTTAAAAAAAATAAGCAGGGTAGGCGTGGCGCACTTTGGCGGCTCGCACGTGCAGGCCGGTACATGGAGCAGTACCTTCGTAAATAATTTACAGAACGAATTTAAAACAGTTGGTGGCGGTTATTTTGTATTTCCTTACAAGATCGCAAAAACAAATGGGCAATCGTTTGCTACAACATTTTCAAACGGTAACTGGAAAAGGTTTAGAGCCATCGGTAAAGATTTTTTTGTACCCCTAGGTATGAGTGCTTTAAGTATTTCTACGCGCGACAGTGTCACTAATTTTGGTGTTGCACTTACAAAAAAAGCCGTGTGCAGAAGTTTTAGTTCTATTAAAGTGTATCATAATTTTACTGAGGGTTTTGAATTTAAATTGGATAGCCTGCATAATTTCACACCAATAAGAACTGATTTTAAAGAATTTGGTTACACACTTTTTAATTTTGAATTACCAATAGACTCTGTCAATTTTAAATTGGTTCGTAAAGACACGGTGCACTCTGATTTTGTTTTGTTTGGTTTTAGTTTGGATAACGATCTGCAATCAGGATTTTATTTTGCCGGCCTTGGTGCTAATGGCGCTGCGAGTGGCTCCTTTTTAAAATGCACCGATCTTTCATCACAGTTCTCAAGCTTAAATGCTGATCTTGTAATTATTTCTTTGGGTGTGAATGATACTCAGGCAAAAGATTTTCAAAAAGGAGAGTATATTGAAAATTATGATAGCCTGATAATGGTAATAAAAAAAGCAAATCCAAACGCCGCTATTATTTTAACCACAACAACCGATAATTTTATTCGGAGAAAAACTTCTAATAAGCGAACTGTAATTGCAAAAGATGCTATGTTTGAATTAATGGAAAAACATAACATTGCCATCTGGGACCTTTTTTCATTAATGGGTGGATACAAATCCATGATGAAGTGGCAAAAGGTTGGCCTGGCTGGCAGAGACCGTATCCACTTTTCACCCAAAGGCTATATTTTGCTTGGAAATTTAATGTACGAGGCATTGTATAAATCCTATTTAAACAATCAAAAAAAAGTTAACTGATCGATTTTTTCAATAATATAATTGCTTATTCGCAGGACAAACCTTTGCTTTTCACTCAATTATTCTTTTGGGCTTTTTTTTCAATTGTTCTTTTAATTTATTCTACAGTTTATAAAGTAAATAAATTGCGTACCGGTTATTTACTCGCAGTTAGCTTGTTCTTTTATTTTAAGACAAGCGGTGTTTTCGTTGTCTTGTTATTATTTACAATTTGCAGTGATTATTACTGGGGAGGCCAAATAAATAAAACAACATCCGATCTTAAACGAAAATTATTTTTAACCATAAGTGTTATTTTAAACTTAACGATTTTATGTTATTTTAAATACGCCTATTTTTTTGTCGACAGTTATAATCAAATTACCAACGAACATTTAAAGTTCTTTAATCATTTCGCACAGTTCTCAAATACTTTTTTCTCTACAGGTTTTAGTGTGGATAAATTATTGTTGCCTGTAGGCGTTTCGTTTTTTACTTTCCAGTCACTTTCTTATACTATTGATCTTTATCGAGATAAAATAAAACCGGTTAACAGTATTTTTGACTACGGTTTCTTTGTTTGTTTTTTTCCGCACCTTGTAGCGGGTCCTATTGTTAAGGCGCACGACTTTGTTCACCAGATCTACCAACCTTATAAGGTTACAAAATTTGAATTTGGAATGGCCGCTTTTTGGATCATTAATGGTTTTTGTAAAAAAATTGTAGCAGACTATTTAGCCGTTAATTTTATCGATAGGATCTTCGACAGTCCGACTTATTATAGTGGTATTGAAATGGTGTTCGGGATCTTTGGGTATTCGTTACAGATCTATATGGATTTTAGTGGTTATACCGATATGGCAATTGGTTTAGCATTGATATTAGGCTACCGTTTAAAAACAAATTTTAACTCTCCCTACAAAGCCACAAGCACGAGCGAATTCTGGAAACGCTGGCACATTTCTTTATCTACCTGGTTGCAAGAGTATTTATATATTCCTTTAGGCGGCAATAGGAAAGGAACAATTGGCTCTTACATTGCCATTTCGATATTAGCCTTATTTATGGTGTTATTAAGTGGTAAGCTTTGGTTGGTTTTGGTTTTAATGTTAACTGCAGTTCTTTTATTGGTGCTGGCTTATTTCTTTCCTAAAATTAAGAACAGTTTAAACACTAATATTAATTTAATGGTTACTATGCTGCTTGGCGGTCTTTGGCATGGCAGTAGTTGGCTGTTCCTGATTTGGGGAGGGTTGAATGGTTTAGGATTGATCGTTCATAAGCAATGGAAAAAAATATCACCATTTAAAAACGCAGACCATATAGGATATAAAATTGCCTGTGTTTTAATAACATTAACTTTTATAAGTTTTACCCGTATTTTTTTTAGAAGCAGCAGTTTGCAAACCGTTGACACTATCTTTTACAGGATCGGCAATCATTTTGGATTAGATCTTATCTTCCAGGTAATTTATGGTTATAGGGCAGTTTTTGCTTTAATGCTAATTGGTTATTTGATCCATTGGATTCCTGAAAGACATAAAGAGATCTATCGTAATTGGTTTGCCTGCCAGCATTACTATACAATTGGTGCAATGATTATATTTGCTGTTTTTATGATGTACCAGTTAATGAGCGGAGAAATGCAACCCTTTATTTATTTTCAGTTTTAGGTGGAAGGCAGCAAACATATTTATTTTAAAGGATTGAACGGTTTGCGTTTTTTTGCGGCCTTTGCCGTTATTATTACACACATTGAGTTAATTAAATCGCAAATGCTTTGTCCCAATTTATATTCAACTAATAAAATAATCTTCGAATTGGGTGGACTTGGAGTGGTTTTCTTTTTTGTATTAAGCGGTTTTTTGATTACGTATTTGCTTTTAAAGGAGAAAGAGCTAACAGATACAATTAATGTAAAGAAATTCTATATTAGGAGGATCCTACGCATCTGGCCGCTTTATTTTTTAGTTGTTATTCTTGGTTTTTTTGTACTGCCTCATTTTCATTTTATGGAAATTCCTTTTTTTTCAAAATATAACGCTCATCTCTCCATTTTAAATCTGGTTTTGTTCTTGATAATGTTGCCTAACCTGGCCTTCGCAATTTTTAAACCTTTACCACATATTGGTCAATTATGGAGTATTGGTGTAGAAGAACAGTTCTATCTATTGTGGCCATGGATAGTAAAAAACTCAAAAAATATTTTAAGAACATTATTCATTGTTATATTAATACTATTCTTGCTAAAGGTTGTTGTTTTGTTTTTATTTCTTTCTGATCCCACAAACCCAAATTTATTAGCGCTTAAAAAATTTGTTGCTATGTTAAAGATCGAAAGTATGGCCATTGGAGGAATGGGTGCATGGATGGTATTTGAAAAGAAATATTTTTACAAATTGCTAAGTAATTATTTTTTATTTGGTGCAATAGCTTCTGTTTTTTTGCTGATCTATTTTACCCCCAATATGTTGCAGGACGCTTCTTTTTTGGTTTACTCTGTACTGTTCCTGATCATTATTTTAAATGTTTCTTTGCACGACGGTGCCGCTATTAAAATAGAGAATAAACTATTTGTTTTTTTAGGCACCATTTCCTACGGCCTGTATATGTATCATTTAATGATCGTAGCAGCTTTTATAGGCACTTTAAAGCATTTTGGCTTTACTGTAGATAATTCTATTGGGTCACAGCTATTGGTTTATAGTGGGGTAACAGTTTCAACGATCTTAGTAGCATGGCTATCTTACAGGTATTTCGAGACCTGGTTCCTAAAACTAAAACACAGGTTTACGATAGTAAAAAGCGGCAGCGTTTAATTCATTATTTTACCGATTATTTACCGTTCTTACCTATTAACACGCTTTAACTTATTGGCTTTTATTTGTTTTGTATGTTTGTTGATAATGAAGAGGGTAATTACACGTACATGCGAATTTTATGTTGATGACCATGATATATTGCATGCGATAATGCTCCCACGTGCTGTGGTAGATTATGAAGATGCGCTCGATAATTTTTTGGTGGTCAAAAATTTGACAGAAAGCAAGCCAATGCTTAGGTTAATTGATCTAACTGGTAATCCGAAGTTTTTAACTAAAGCAAAAAAACTACTCGATAATAAAGAGGTTAATAAAATTGCACTTGCACGCGCAATCCTTACAAGTAGTGCGGTTAAAAAAATTTCCTTCAATTTTTTCATAAAACTTAACCCTGATAAAATACCCACTAAATTCTTCACGAATTATAGTGAGGCTATTGATTGGTTAAGATCCTTTAAAGGATAAATAAACTATTTTACTACTATCTAAAATCGTTTCTAACTTATTCTTGTATAAGGTTTAACCCCTATGTTGTTAAAAAGCGATAATTTAATTTATTTTGAGGTTACAATTATTTATCGTAATTTTACGATATAATAAAAAATATGGGAACTACGAAATCAGAAGAGTTTACAGTTAAAGAGAATAAGATTGCTAAATATGCAAAGGCCTTGGCTCATCCTGCGCGAATTGCAATTTTACAATTGCTGATCAAAAAACAATCTTGTATCTGTGGCGATATTGTAGAAGACCTTCCTCTTTCGCAGAGCACGGTTTCGCAACATTTAAAAGAATTGAAAGAAGCCGGATTAATAAAAGGGGATACAGAAGGGGCAAAGGTTTGCTATTGTATTGATGAAAAGGAATGGGAAACAGCAAAAACATATCTAAGCACTTTTTTCGCTTCGTACAATAACAATAATAAATGCTGTTAAAAATTTATTTATATCGGTAAATAACGATTTAATATTAACTAAACGTATAATTATGAAACTATCTGAATTTAAAAAAGATCTTGAAACTGTAAATGAACTAAATTTTGAATTACCTAATGGAGATCTTGTGCCTCAACATTTTCATGTAACTGAAGTTGGCCAGGTAACCAAGCATTTTATTGATTGTGGAGGCACAGTTAGGAATGAGAAAGCTGTAAGTTTTCAATTATGGGAAGCTGGTGATTTCGACCACCGTTTAGCGCCAAAAAAACTAAATGATATTATTGTGCTATCAGAAAAAGTACTAGCAATTGAAGATGGAGAGATAGAAGTTGAATATCAAAGCGATACTATTGGTAAGTATGGTATTGAATTTAATGGTAAGAATTTTTTGCTTATCCAAAAACAAACTGCTTGTCTTGCCACTGATAAATGCGGTATACCCGAAAATAAACTTAAAGTTAAGCTTTCAGACCTTCAAACCAAATCAGATTCTGGTTGCACGCCAGGTGGTAAATGCTGTTAAATAATACTATGAAAAAAATATTGGTATTATGCACCGGCAATAGTTGTAGAAGTCAAATTGCTCATGGATATTTGATTTTTTTTGCAGAAAAAAAGGCTGTTATATATAGCGCAGGGATAGAAACACATGGGGTAAACCCAAAAGCAATTACAATTATGAAAGAAGATGGGATTGACATTTCACATCACACTTCAAATAATGTTGATGAATATAAAGACATTGATTTCGACTTTGTAATTACTGTTTGTGATAATGCAAAAGAAAATTGCCCTTATTTCCCATCAAATGCAAAAAAATTCCATTTCAATTTTCCTGATCCCGCAAAAGCTACAGGAACAGAAGAACAAATTATGGTGGAGTTTGAAAGGGTGAGGAATATGATAAAGATCTATTGTCAAAATTTCGTGAAAGAAAATCTATGAAAAAATATGTAGCTGAATTTACAGGTACTTTTTTATTAGTTTTATTTGGCACGGGTGCAATTGTTTTATCACAATCTGGTTTTGCCTTCGTTGATAATACTTTTATTTCTGTTGCATTTGGAGTTTCTGTTCTTTTAATGATCCTTTTATTCGGAAAACTATCAGGCGCTCACATTAATCCCGCAGTTACGATCTGTTTAGCTATCGATAAAAAATTCAGATGGAAAGATGTTTTGCCTTATTGTCTTTCACAATTACTTGGCGCTTTAGCAGCAAGTTATGTATTACATGTTTTATTTCCCCTAAATGAATTATTGGGAGCATCTCTTCCTTCTGGAAGTGTTATGCAATCCTTTTTACTGGAAATTTTTTTAATGTTTGTTTTAATGTTAAGTATATTAAAAGGACCTACAAATATTTTATTGGCAGCTATAGTAATTAGCACTGTTGTTGGTCTGGAGGCTTTTTTTGCAGGACCTTATTGCGGTGCGTCTATGAATCCTGCCCGTTCTATTGGCCCGGCAATAGTTTCAGGCCATATAGAACATTTGTGGGTTTATATTTTGGCGCCGGTTATAGGCGGAATTTTAGCAATTTTTGCACTTAAATTATTAAAAAGATCGAAATGAAATTAACTAGTGAAAAAGTATGGGTTGACCATAATAAAGAATTAAGAAGATTTATTTTATCTAAAGTAAAAGACAGAGATCTTGGTAATGATATATTACAAGACGTTTTTATTAAGGTGCATACGAGCATTAATGCTTTAAAAGATGAGAGTCATGTTAAACAATGGGTTTATCAAATTACGAGGAATACTATAAACGATCATTTCAGAAAAAGTAAAATTACCATGGATAGCAGTAATACCGATCTGCCTGAAATAATACACGAAAATAATAACGCACAGTTTGAAAAATGTCTTGGTTCGTTTGTTAAGGATCTGCCCTTAAAGTATAAAGATGCAATTACAAAAGTCGAACTTCAGAATAAGAGTCAATCAGATCTTGCAGTAGAGCTCATGATCTCTTATTCAGCTTTAAAAAGTCGTGTTCAAAGAGCAAGAGAACTGTTGAGGAAAAAATTCAAACAATGTTGTAATGTTTCAACCGATAAATACGGTAATGTTATTGCGTATCTTGAAAAAAACAATTGTGGTATTTGTAGTATATAAAAAGGGCGGCTATTAACCGCCCTTCTTTTTAGCAGCAACTTCCTGTGCCGCAGTTGCAGTTACATGAATTGTTTCCACAGCAGCTAGTACTGTTGTTGGTGTTGCAATTACAATTTTTGCAACATTCCTGATCTTTGTTATCGTTCATTTCTTTTATTTTTAAATTACAATCAATAGCGACTGCAACAGATAGACGGAATACTTTAAAAAAAGACGCAAATATTTATTGCCAACACATGTTAAAAAAAATAAATTAATAATTCATTTTGTATATTTGATATAGTGAAGCATGTTGCACATATTTTATTCCTTACCTTTTTTATTTTAACCGTTTGCCCAACTGTAAAGGCAATTAGTTGTAATAAAAAGACAAAGTGTTTTACCCAAAAACTTTCTTGTGAAGGGAAAGGGTCGTGTAATAATGAAAATGAGGAGGATTGTCCTATAAAAATGTGTAATGCCTGCCAATGTTGTGTTTGTTTTTCGGTATGTACGGTAGATAATAACAAAGTTGAAATAATGGTATTTCAAACTCATATTAAAAATAACTCGATCGCTGATCAATTTATTTTATCTGATTATACAGCCGATCTGTGGCAGCCTCCAAAAACCGTTTAAGGGCATCTTCAAAAAATCAATTTTACTTCGTTATGCAAAAAATTAAAACCTCATTTACAATTGTAAACTGCGGCCTTAATTTTTTTTGGTAGCCTCGTTAAATTGCCTTTTTAGAGCGCCCTAAATTTCTATAATTACAATAATAAAACTATTAATAATTTAAAAATTTATATTATGAAAAAGATAATTTTAATTGGCGCAACCATTTTAGTTGCCTCAACAGCCATATTTATGGCAGCAAACAGTAATTGTTCTGAGGGATGTGACGAGTGTCCGATAGGAATTTGTAAGCCTGGCGGGGATTGTAGCGGTACAGAATGCTGCAAAAAATAAATAACAAAAAAGCTCCCGGAAACGGGAGCTTTTTGTATTTTTAGGCTACCGAACAAAAAACATACAAATGAAGATAGGGATCAAGCTGGCAATAACATTTTTTTTAATAGCGTTTTTGTCAATGTCCGTTATTGGCATCATTAGTTATTTAAGAGCAAAGCATTCTCTCGAAAAACAATCGTTCGACAGGCTTACCGCTTTTAGAGAGTTAAAAGCTGGTCAGATAGAGGATTATTATCAATTAATAAATGATCAGATAGTAACTTTAGCTGAAAATCCAATGTTAATTGATGCTATGAAGGATTTTGAGAATGGTTTTAATAAAGTTAGCGAAGAAATAAAATTATCCGATAAAGAATTTGAGGCTATTAAAAAACGTGGTGATGAGTATCTTCAAAAAGAATTTCTACCGCGATTAAATAAGAATCTACAAGTAAAAGCGACTGTAAATGATGAAGTGACCTATGATAAGAATAGCGTTATTCTAACAGACCTCTATTATGTTAGTAACCCTAATCCAATTGGCGAAAAACATATTCTCATGAGCGCTCATGATCAAAGTTCATATACCAGAGCTCATGAAAAATATCATAAGATCTTGAAGGATTTTGCTGAGAAATTTGGTTTTTATGATATCTTTTTAATTGATAACCAAACAGGAAATATTGTATATACCGTTTATAAAGAAGTCGACTTTGCCACTTCATTAATTGACGGTCCTTACAAGAACACTAACCTGGCCACTACTTTTAAAGAAGTTGCAAAAAGCGAGAACGAACATTTTGTTAACCAGGTAGATTTTATGCCTTACCATCCTTCTTATAACGCGCCATCTGCATTTATTGCATGTGGTATTTATGATAGAGGGGAAAAGATAGGGGTTCTTGCTTTTCAAATGCCAATTGATAAGATCAATGATATTATGACCAACAAACAGAACTGGAATGATGTAGGTCTTGGAAATACAGGAGAAACCTATATTGTAGGCGATGATTTTAAGATCAGGAATCAATCACGTTTTTTAATTGAAGACAGTTTAAATTATTTTAAAATGTTAGCTGATATTGGTGAGACTAACAAAGTAATTGACCAAATTAAAAATTATCATAGCTCTATTGGTTTGCAAACAGTAAAAACAACAGGAACTGAAGAAGCGCTAAAGGGAGTAAATGATTCAAAAATATTTCCTGATTATAGAGGAGTACCCGTTCTTTCCTCTTATAAACCTTTAAATATTCCGGATATGCATTGGGTTTTAATGAGCGAGATAGATGAAGAAGAGGCTTTTGAACAGGTAACGGCTTTGCGTAATAATATTATTGTTGGATTTTTATGTTTATTATTAGTGGTATTTGCTGTTTCTTATATTGTGTCAAAACAAATAACCAAACCTCTTAATGAATTAACTTACGAAGCACTTGAACTTGCAAATGGAAATTTTGATGTAGAAGTTAAGACAGCAGGTAAGGATGAAATTGGAATGCTTGCCAGCAGTTTTAAAAAAATGCAGTCTTCAATCAATAAATTAATTCATGATCTTAAGGATATGAACCATAATTTGGAAGACAAAGTAAAAGAACGAACCGAAGAGGTAATGAAACAAAAGGACCTGCTTGAGGAAAAACAAAAAGAGATCGTTGATTCTATTCATTACGCGCGCAGGATACAAACCACCATTTTACCGGGCAACGAATATCTTGGAAAAAACCTGCCTGATTTTTTTGTGTTATTTAAACCACAATCTATTGTGAGTGGTGATTTTTATTGGGCCACACGCGTTGTAAAAAAAGTAGATGATAAAGTGGTTGGTGAACGTTTTTACCTTGCGGTTTGCGATAGTACTGGCCATGGTGTGCCCGGCGCATTTATGAGTATATTAAATATTTCGTTCTTAAATGAGGCCATTAATGAAAAACAAATAGAGGCACCGAACGAAATTTTAGATTATGTAAGAAAACGCCTGATAAAAAATCTATCACACGAGGGTGGGCAGGATGGAATGGACGGAACGGTAATTTGTTTTGATAAAATGAAGAATACTATTACGTATGCTTCTGCGCATAATGCGCCAATTATGGTCAGGGATAAAAGTATCATTGAGTTAAAAGCCGATAAAATGCCAATTGGCAAGGGTATTAAAACAGAGCCTTTTACTTTGCACGAAATAGATCATAAAAAAGGAGATACGATCTACTTCTATACAGATGGATTTGCGGATCAGTTTGGCGGGCCAAAAGGTAAAAAGTTTAAATACAAAACCCTGAATGCTTTATTGCTTGAGAACAGTGAATTACCGCTAAATAAGCAGGCAGATTTGTTGTTAAACGCTTTTACAGACTGGAAAGGGCAATTAGAGCAAATAGACGACGTGTGTGTATTTGCGGTAAGAGTATAAACAAGAGTTCTAATTCCTTAATATCATAAAACTCCGGCTTTTATTATGAAGGTTCATTTGTTCCAAACCGAAATCTAAAATTTATGAATAGCAACTTATTCACAATTGAACGTACTTACAACGCAGCGGTGCAAAAAGTATGGAAAGACCTCGATGCTAAAAATTTTGCAAAAGGCTGGAATCATATTATAGGCACAGCTCTCAAAAAATCTGTAGAATAAGAATTTTTATGAGTTCATTGAACCAAACCAAAACCGGAAATAAATATTTTAACGCGATTAAACTGTCGCTAAACGGCGAGCAACAGGATTATACGCAAGGCAGCATTCGCAAGGCAGTATTTTTATTAGCCATACCAATGATATTGGAGTTAAGTTTAGAAAGTGTATTTGCTGTTGTAGATATGTTCTTTGTTGGTAAACTTGGTCAAAATGCTATTGCCACGGTTGGACTAACAGAATCTGTTATTACAATTGTTTATTCAATTGCTATTGGTTTAAGCACAGGAGCGACTGCAATTGTTGCCCGAAGGATCGGTGAAAAAGATCCCGAAGCTGCAGCTCATGCAGGCGCACAATCGTTAATTATTTGTTTAATAGCCACGCTAATTGTAAGCGTTCTGGGTGTAATTTTTGCCGGAGATATTTTAAGCTTGATGGGTGCAAGTAAAGAAGTGGTTGCTGATGGAACTGTTTTTGGACGAATAATGCTCGGTGGCAGCATGGCCATTATGCTCTTGTTTTTAATAAACGGGATTTTTCGTGGAGCTGGTAATGCAGCTATGGCTATGAAAAGTTTATGGATAGCGAGTGTTATTAATATTGTTTTATGCCCCGTATTTATACATTTTTTTGGTTTAAAAGGCGCAGCCATTGCAACTGTTATAGGTAGAAGCACGGGTGTGTTATATCAGTGTTATCATTTATTTAAAGGAAGCGGAATTTTAAAGATCCATGCCAGTAGTTTTAAGATCGACCCGGCAATAATTAAATCGGTTATTACTGTTGCATGGCCGGCAACTTTTCAATTTATTATTGCGAGTGGCAGTTGGATAGTATTGGCACGAATAGTTGCCGAAACCGGGGGAACGACAGCTTCTGCGGGATATCAGATAGCAATGCGAAATGTGGTTTTCTTTATTCTTCCGGCCTGGGGTTTAAGTAATGCTGCCGCAACACTTGTCGGGCAAAATCTTGGAGCAAATGAAATAGACAGAGCCGAAAGAAGTGTAATGCTTACAACAAAATACAATGCTATTTTTATGGCATGTGTAGCAGTTTTATTTATTTTAATTCCGCGACCTGTCATTTATATTTTTACACAAGAAGAAGCAATTATTGCTTATGGTGTAGAAGCTTTAAGAATTATTGGCGCAGGTTTTATGTTCTACGGTATTGGTATGGTAATGACACAGGCGTTAAATGGTGCCGGCGATACAAAAGCCCCTACTATAATATATTTTATTTGTTTCTGGTTATTCCAGGTGCCGCTTGCATATTTTTTATCGAAAACCCTTGATATGAAAGCAACCGGAGCCTTTATAGCTATACCTGTGGCAGAAACCATGATAGCTTTGGTTGCATGGTTTTATTTCAAAAAAGGTAAATGGAAAGAAGTAAAGGTATGATCCTTCTAACCAAACGGTATACTGTAATTGTAGATTAAATTATTTTTGCTTATAATTACTTAATGGTATTTCGCAACTGCAAAATAATTTTTCTTTTTTTATTTTCTGTTATTTCTTTTTTAATTAATGCGCAAAGTGTATCTAAAGTTGATAGTATGATCAACCTGCTTCACCAGGCCAACGATACCAATTATATTAAATTATGCATAAAGATCTCAGGTGAGTACAGTAATTTAAAGCAAATAAAATTATGCTTTAATTATGCCGACTCTGCTTTGATAAGAGCAAAGGCAATAAAAATGCCAACTATGGAAGCAAAGGCATACAGTCATTTTGGCGGCTTGTATAATTATATTAACGACGCAAATAAAGCTATTGATAATTTTAATGCGGCCCTTGCTATTTATAAAAAGATGGGCTTCATATGGGGCGAGGTAAGTGTTTACATCAATAAGGGTAATGCCTATTATTTTTGTAACGAACTTTCTAAAGCCGAAAAGCTTTACAGAAAGGCTTTAGCACTTTATAAGACAATGCCACCTGATGAAGGTACCGAGGCGGATATTTACAATAATCTCGGAAGCGCCTGTAGCTCCCAGGGTAAACACGATGAAGCACTTCCATGGTTCTTTAAATGCCTGGAGCTTTGCAAAAAAAATAAAGACTCTATCAGCATTGCCTATGCCTATAACAACATTGGGAGCACATACAGTACTTTAAAAAGATATTCTGAAGCTTTACCTTATTTAGAAAAAGCGTTGGAGTTAAAATTAAAATATGGCGATAATTCAGAAAAAGCTGATGGCTATGTTAATCTTTCTACTATTTATTATTCTACAGGCGAGCATAAAACATCAGTTTTTTATCTTAATAAGGCTTTAGAATATATTGATACGGCAGTCTACAATATGGACCTAAAAAAATTATATGAAAGCTACGCAGATAATTATGAGAATTTGAATAATCCAAAAGAAGCCAACAAGTATTATAAATTATTAAGACACATGAATTCCGCCTTGTTCGATAAAGAAATGGCTGCAAAGATCGAACAAAAAGAACTAATGAGTGATTTTTCTAACGCGCATTTAAAAGACAGTTTAATGCAGGCAACGCGTATAGAGAAACAAAAAATCGAAATAAGCAGAAGTAATACCTTTCGGTCCTTTTTATTGGTCATAGTAGCAAGTATTGTTATTTTTTTATTTATTCTTTACAAACGTTACAGGATCTCGCAGGCTCAAAAGGACGAGATCTATAAACAAAAAATTTTGGTAGATGAAAAACAGAAAGAGATAATGGATAGTATTAAATATGCTCGTCGTATCCAAAACTCTTTAATGCCCACCGAAAAATACATTAGCAGGATCTTTAATAAGGTCAAAGATCCAAACAATTAGTGTCCCAATTCGGGAAGCAATTTTCTCGCTCATTCTATAAATTGTAGAAGAATTTTCTGTAAGCGAAAGCTAACAAACCGCTAACTAATACGTTACAATTTTTTAATTGTACGGTACTGGTTTTGTAACAAAAAAATACTATATTGACCTTATGAAAAAGAATATTTATTGTTTTCTTATTGATGATGATGATGATGACAGGAAGATCTTTGGTCTTGCGCTGGAAAAAATTGATAAGGATATTGAATACGGTTGTACCACTAATGGTATTGATGCGATAGAGCAGCTTAAGTCGGCTAAAAAGATCCCGGATTATATTTTTTTAGATCTTAATATGCCTAAAATGACGGGTATAGAATGTTTGAAAGAACTAAAAAAGATCTCAAATATAGTAGATGTGCCCATCATTATATACTCTACTACAATAAATGAAAGCATAATTTACTATACACTTCGCGATGGTGCCTTTGATCATATTGAAAAACCAGCAAAAATAGAAACCCTTGTAAAGTATTTAAAAAGGGTTTTACTGGTTAAAAACCAGGAAATATAGAATAATCTTATATTTGCAATCAATCAATCAATTAAAACGTAAGTAATTTGTTTAAGTTCATAGGAGCTGCATTAGGATTTTTCTTTTTTGGCAAGCATTTTTGGGGCGCTATTTTGGGCTTCATAATAGGATCTGCAATTGATAATTTTATAACTATAAAAGCCAGCGGTGGTAAAGGACAGAATGTTTTCGATTATTACCGTCAGCAGGCATCTCAGCCTAACGAAGATTTTGCGACCATGCTCATGGCACTTTCTGCAGCAGTAATGAAAGCCGACGGAAAAACTTTAAAAGCAGAGTTAGATTACATAAAAGCCTTTTTTGCCCAACAATTTGGCCCGCAATTTACCGGCCCGCATTTACAAACCTTAAAACAATTCTTAGATGCTCCAAATATTCCTTTAGACCAGATCTGTGCTGATATTAACCAGCGTACGAATGTGGAAGTGCGTATCCAACTGATACATTATTTATTTGGTATTGCAAAAGCGGATGGGCATGTTGCAGATACTGAGGTTAACGTAATAAAATATATTGCACGTCTATTACAAATATCTACCACCGATTTTGAAAGTGTTAAAAATATGTTCTATCGTGATGTGAATTCAGATTATCATGTTTTGGGTATTGAACCAACTGCCACCGAAGAAGAAATTAAAAAAGCATATCGTCAAATGGCTGTGCGTTATCACCCTGATAAGGTCATTCATATGGGTGAAGAATATCAAAAAGGCGCTAAAGAAAAATTCCAGAAGATCCAGGAAGCCTACGAGAACATTAAAAAGAGCAGGGGTATCGCATAATACTCAAAAGCCTTGTAAACAGCGCTATAGCTTCATTTTTTCAGTTATTTTAAGAGTATATATATTTAATCGGCGGTTACATATGTAAGAAATCATCACTTTTTGAGCTTTTTTTCTTTTCCATCCCATCTACCTTTATTCCTGTTAATGGAATAATTCCAGAAAGCGGAAAAAAGATAAACAATAAAAAGTATGAGCGCATTAAAAATATTTATTATAGAGGATGATGCCTGGTTTGGCGAATTATTAAAACATCATTTATCGTTGAATCCGGATTATCAACTACATCTATTTAAAACCGCAAAAGACTGTTTAAGCAATTTACATTTAAGGCCCGATATTATTTGTGTAGATTTTGGTTTGCCTGATATGAATGGCGATGTGCTTTTAGAAAGGATCAGGGAATATTCAAAAAGCATTCCGGTAATTGTAATTAGTGGCCAGGAAGATATTTCGGTAGCAGTTAATTTTTTAAAATCCGGCGCCCGCGATTATATTATTAAAGATGAGAATACTAAAGATATGCTTTGGAATTCTATTTTAAAGATCTCTGAGAATATCGAATTAAAAAAGGAAGTTGAAGAATTAAAAGAGCAGCTTGAACAAAAATTTAGTTTTGAAAAAACAATTATTGGTCAAAGCGACGCTCTTAAAAAAACATTTGTGCTTATCGAGAAAGCGATCAAATCTAATATAAACGTTTCTGTTACCGGCGAAACCGGCACGGGAAAAGAAGTGATAGCAAAAGCCATTCATTATAATAGCGATAGAAAGAAAAAACCTTTTGTTGCAGTTAATATGGCCGCCATTCCAACAGAGTTAATTGAAAGCGAATTGTTTGGTTACGAAAAAGGTGCCTTTACAGGTGCACAAAATAAAAGGATCGGAAAATTTGAAGAAGCTAATGGCGGAACCATCTTTTTAGATGAGATAGCCGAACTGGACCTTAACTTACAAAGTAAAATATTACGTGTTTTGCAGGAAAGAGAAATTGTAAGGGTAGGAGGTAACGAGCGTGTTAAAATAGATGCGAGGATAATTACTGCAACTCATAAAAATTTATTGGAAGAGGTTAAAAAAGGAAAGTTCAGAGAAGATCTTTTTTACAGGATAATTGGTTTACCAATCGAGTTGCCGCCGCTAAGGAACAGGGGAAATGATGTTTTGATCCTTGCAAAATATTTTGTGGATGAATTTAGTAAAGAAAATAAAATTAAAGCATTAAGTATCTCAAACTCTGCAAAAGAGAAACTCTTAAAATATAACTACCCTGGCAATGTGAGGGAGTTAAAATCGATGATGGACCTGGCATGTGTAATGAGTGATGGCAAAGAAATAACAGAGAACGATGTAAATTTCAATGATCTTAAAGGTGATGAGTTGTTTACAACAGAAGAAAAAAGTCTGAAAGAATATAATAATGACATTATTCGTTTTTACCTTAAAAAATACAGTCACGATGTGTTGGAAGTGGCAAAAAGACTGGAGATCGGCAAATCAACCATTTATAACCTGCTTCAAAGAAGAGAGATCGCAATTGATTAATTTAAATTTTAAATGATGGAATTAAATACATTACTTCAAAAACAAATTGCGGAACATTTAACCGCAGATCAGTTAAATGATCCTTCATTTAAAAAATTTATAAATGAAGTAAATAAGTCTTACGCCGCATTTGAAGTTGATCAAAGTCAGACAAATATTGCTTTTAAGATCAGCGAAAAAGTGCTTGAGAAAAGAAAGGAAACAGAAAATGGCTTAAATACAACGCTTCAATTATTGACTACACTTTTTTCTAATTTGCATTCAGGAATTATAGCAGAGGATGAGAATCGTAAAGTTATTTTTACTAACCAAATGTTCTGCGATATCTTTTCAATTCCTCTTAAGCCTGATCAGTTAATAGGAATGGATTGTAGTAATGCAGCAGAACAAACAAAAGATTTGTTTAAAAGGCCGGTTTCATATGTATCGGAAATAAATAAACTCTTACATTTTAAAAAACCCGCAGTTGGGCAACTGTTGGAAATGGAGGACGATAGATTTTTTGAAAGAAATTTTATTCCGATTTATATTAATGAAGAATTTAAGGGATGTTTGTGGAAATACACGGATGTTACAGAAAAAATTACGATTGAAAAAGAACTAAAGAAATCAGAAGAAAATTACCGGAACATGATCGAGCATGCTTCGGATATTATTTATAAAACAGATCACATGGGTTTATTTATTTTCGCAAACCCCGTTGCCGAACGCATAACAGGTTATAAAATAGATGAGTTATATAAAATGAATTTTGCCGACCTTATCAAAAAAGAATACAAGCTTAAAGTTGTAAAATTTTATTTGAATCAGGTAAGGAAAAAGATCTCTTCCACCTATTTCGAATTCCCTATAATTACAAAAAAGGGAAAAGAAGTCTGGATCGGGCAAAGCGTTCAATTCTCATTGTTAAACGTTAATTCCGACGAGTTTGAATTAATTGCACTGGCAATTGATATAACAAAGCAAAAAAAATCTGAGAGCGAGTTAAAAGAGTCAAACCAAAAATTAACTTTATTACAAAATCTAATTGATAATTCATCCGACAGCATCCAGGTTGCAACTGAAGATGGAGAACTTTTTTATTACAATAAGGAGGCGAAAAAAAGATTAGGGCTTTCAGATGAAAATCTCAATAGATTTTCAGTAACTGATATTGAGGAAAGTTTTAAGAACCTGGAAGATTGGAAAGCGCACATTGCTGAACTAAAAGAAAAAAGTGTACTTACTATTGAAGGTAATAATGTGAATCAAAGCGATGGAAAAGTGTTTCCGGTAGAAATCACTGCGAGATTCGTAAGGATAAACGACATAGGTTACGTTATTGCAAATGCAAGAGATATTACTGCGCGAAAACAAACCGAAAAATTACTCAAAAAGCAAGAAGAAAAATATAGAAACATTATTGCCAATATGAATCTTGGATTAATAGAAGTAAATTTGAAAGAAGAAATCCTTTACGTTAATCAAAGTTTTTGTAATATGTCAGGTTATGGTGCAGCTGATTTAATTGGAAAAAGCGCAAAAAGTCTTTTTGCTCAGGAAGAAAACGCCGATTTAATAGAAAGCAAACTTAAATTACGTGTTAACAGTATTTCCGATATGTATCAGTTGCTTGTTAAAGATAAAAATGGTCGTCCACGCTGGTGGTCAGTAAGTGGGGCGCCAAATTATGACGACTCCGGCGAGCTTATTGGTTCAATCGGTATTCATTTGGATATTACCGAGCAAAAATTGCTTGAAAGAGACTTGGAGGCAGCTATATTAAAAGCAGAATTAGGGTCAAAAGCAAAAGAAGCTTTTTTGGCGAATATGAGTCACGAAATAAGAACGCCTTTAAACGCTATTATTGGCATGATCAGGGAATTAAGTAAGGAAGAACTTAGTGCAACACAAAAAGTTTGTGTAGAAAATAGTTCTATAGCTTCAAAACATTTACTTTCTATTATTAATAATGTTTTGGATATCTCTAAGATCGAAGCCGGTGAATTGACAATTGATAGTGAGCATTTTATGGTTGACCAATCAATTAATAATATTATGTCTATCATGTCTTCACGCGCTGAAGAAAAAGGTATTTATCTTAAATCGGAGTTATCTCCTCAAATTCAGAAGGCTTTAGTTGGCGATCCACTCCGTCTTGAACAGATATTATTGAACTTGGTTGGTAACGCGGTTAAATTTACAAATAGGGGAGGTGTTACTATTAAATGTGGGTTGCTAAAAGAAACGGAGGTAGAGCAAACAATTAAAATAGATGTTTCAGATACGGGTGTAGGAATGGAGGAACAATATTTAAAGAGTATTTTTAATAAATTCTCACAGGAAGATAGATCTGTTTCAAGAAAGTACGGCGGTACTGGCCTCGGCCTTGCTATTACGTTCGAACTAATGCAACTAATGAATGGAACTATTGATGTAAAAAGCGAAAAGAAGGTTGGTACAACATTTAGCTTGACCATTACACTTAAAAAAGGTGATGCTGCTAATGTAAAAAGTTTATTTAAATCAAATGAGGTTATCAACCTTGACAATATTAGGATCTTGCTTGTAGAAGATAACGAAATAAACAGACTTGTCGCACAAAACACTTTTAAATATTATAATTGTGTTGTAGAAGAAGCGGTAAATGGATTAGACGCATTAGAAAAATTAAAACAGAATACTTACGACATAATTTTGATGGATATTCAAATGCCTGAAATGGATGGACTGCAGGCAACTCAAAAAATAAGGCATGAATTAAAAATTACAACACCAATTGTAGCTTTAACTGCAAACGCATTTAAAAGTGAAATTGAAAAATGCAAACAGGCTGGTATGAACGATTATATTACTAAGCCTTTTGAGGAAATGGCGCTTATAAAGCTTATTTCAAAATACACTAAAAAAGATACTTCTGATGAGGCTATAAAAGAAACAATTATAGTAAAAGAGAACGATGATAAATTGTATGATCTAGGGCCGTTAAGAGAGATGAGCAGAGGTAATAACGAATTTATAAACAAGATGATCACTTTGTTTATTGAACAGGCTAATATGTCTTTAAATCAGATAAACACTGCACATGTAGATAACGATTATGAAACAGTTTGTAAAGTAGCACACCGTTTAAAATCAAGTATAGATAATATGGGTATCATTTCCATTAAAAAAGAGATCAGGGAATTAGAAAAGTTATCTAAAGAGCCTGTTCTGTTACCCGAAATAGCAGCGCTCATACTACTCATTAACTCTACACTGTTAAAGGTGCTCGAACATTTACCTTCCGAAATTATTTAAAGGCCCATCAGGGCCTTTCTTTTTTTAATCAAAACCTAAATGGAATTGACGGTATTAATGTTTTAAATCAAAAACCGGATATTATTTTAATGGATGATATGAACGGCTCTTCTTTAAATATTTTTGTCTAAAAAATGGAAAATGCTTCCAAAATATGGAATAATGGCAAGGTAAGAATTTCACAAAGCCTTGACTCTACTGGGTTTCAGACTTTGGCACACATTATGCAATACTATATACAACAGCATAACAATAAGAAATTAAAAAATTAACCCATAAAAATTAGAAACCATGAAAACTATCATCTTAATCTTAATCGTATCAGTAAAAGTTTACTCACAATCAGGTTTAAACTTTAAAAGTGAGTTCAATACACCGAATCCTTTTTCAGGAATGTCAACAGGTCCCGGTAAAACAAGTAAAGAAGATAACTACGATAGAATGATGAATGTTATTTTTTATGGTAGCGAAACAGTTTCAGTTGTTAATTCAGGTTCATATGTCACTCGTACGTCAACAGATTCAAACAAAAGAAATATCCTTGTAAAACAATATTTTCAACAAAATAACACTACTGTTGAGTTAGAAAAAACTGAGACCTTAGTAAGCATTAAAGAAAAATTCTAGTTAACTAGTATTACTACTAATCAACAATTCCGCCTTTTTGTTTCATGGCAAAAAGGCGGGATTTTTATATTGGAGATTTTCGCGCAAGCACACAAAGTATCCTCCTTTGGAGGAGGTGCCCGTAGGGCGGAGGAGGGTTGTTCCAAAATAAATTTTCGTTAACCCTCCCCCGGCTTTCTGCCACCCCCTCAGGAGGGGGACATTGTATTTGCTCACGCGGATAACTCAAACATCTAAGCAAAAATGAAGGCAGGAAATTATTTAGACTTTATTGAATTGAGTGTTACCTTTACTACAACCAAAGAAAAAGCAAAAATTGTCTTTCGACCCATTTAAAATAAACTTACCGGTAACAGAAATTATTTCTTTTGTGCGAGAACAACTGGCGCAGCAAAATACATTGATTGTAAATGCACCTCCTGGCGCTGGTAAAAGTACTTTATTACCACTTGCATTGATGGAAGAAGCATGGCTTAACGGGAAGAAAATAATTATGTTGGAGCCCCGCCGTTTAGCAGCAAGAACTATTGCAATACGTATGGCTTCTTTGTTGGATGACGAAGTTGGAAAAAAAGTTGGTTACCGAGTGCGTTTTGATAACCGCGTAAGTGCTAATACAAAAATTGAAGTAGTTACCGAAGGAATTCTCACGCGCATGTTGCAAAGTGATAATGCTTTAGAGGATGTTGGCCTGGTTATTTTTGATGAATTTCATGAACGCAGTTTAAATGCAGATATTGCTATGGCTTTATGTCGTGAGTCGCAACAAGTATTACGCCCCGATCTTAGGATCATGATCATGAGTGCAACATTGAATATGCCACAGCTTACTGCGCTTTTAAAAGCACCTGTTGCTGTTAGCGAGGGCAAACAATATCCTGTAGAAATAAAATACACAAACGATGCCGACGAAAAACTATTACCCGAACTAACAGCGCGAACCGTTATGACGGCTGTTAAAGAGCATGAAGGTGATGTTTTGGTTTTCCTTCCCGGCGAAGGAGAGATAAAAAAGTGCGAGGAACTTTTAAGAGGACAACTTCCGGATGTTTCAATTCATCCATTGTATGGGCAGTTGCCACAGGCAGAGCAACAATTTGCTATCATGCCAAATAAATTTGGTAAACGTAAAATTGTTTTAGCTACTTCAATTGCCGAGACAAGTTTGACGATAGAAGGAGTGCGAATAGTAGTTGATTCGGGTTTTGGAAAGAGTTCCCGCTTTGATACACGCTCAGGTCTTTCGCGTTTAGAAACATTAAGGATCTCGAAAGATTCTGCCGATCAGCGTGCGGGTAGGGCAGGTCGTTTAAGCTCTGGTGTTTGTTACCGTATGTGGACAAAAGCCACACACGAACGTTTGGCTGAGCACCGTGTGCCTGAAATTATGGAAGCAGACCTTGCGTCATTGGTGTTAGATATGGCAACCTGGGGCGTTAGTAATATTCTATCATTAACCTGGTTAACAACACCACCAAAAGCAGCTTTGGCGCAAGCCACAGAATTATTGCACCAGTTAAATGCTTTAGAAAATAGTAAAATAACAGTGCACGGAAAAAAGATCCATCAACTGGCTTGTCACCCGCGTATTGCACACATGTTATTAATGGCCAAAGAAGCAAACGAAATAAAGCTGGCCACAGATATTGCAGCTGTTTTAGAAGAGCGCGATCCTTTACCAAGAGAAAGTGGTATTGACATTAATTTACGCATCGAAGCATTGCGACGTGCAAGAACTAATAATAGTATTGGTCGTTTTGCAAGGATAGAAAAAGTTGCCGCCTCATACAGAAAGATGTTGAATGTGGAAGTTGATAATGGAGCAGTTGATGTTTTTGAAACAGGTTTATTATTGGCCTTTGCATATCCTGAACGTATTGCTTTTGCAAGACCTGGCAATAACGCGCAATTTCAACTGGCAAATGGTAAGTATGCCATGATAGGACATAAAGATGATCTCGCTCACGAACCTTGGTTAGCGGTCGCACATATGGACCTGCGTGATGGGTTAGGAAAAATATTTATGGCAGCGCCTTTAAATCCAAAAGATCTTTTGCCGATGGTAAAAGAGCAGGAAGTGATTTTGTGGGATACACGCAAAGGTGGAATTATTGCAACCAAAGAATTAAAGATCGGCGCTTTGGTATTGCAAAGTAAAGTTTTGCCAAATCCAAACGAAGAGCAAATTACAGAGGCTATTTCTAATGTAATTAAAACAGAAGGTGAGAATCTTTTAAATTTTGATGAGGGCATGATCCAATTGCAAAATAGAATTTTAAGTCTGCACATTTGGAACCCTGATGAGAATTGGCCTGATGTAAGTACAGCAGTTTTATTAGAGACCAATAAAATTTGGCTCGTACCATATTTAAAGAATGTAAAAAAACCGGACGATCTAAAAAAAGTAAATTTGGTGTTGGCTTTATTCCATTCGTTAGATTGGGAAAAGCAGCAAGCTTTAAATAAGTTGGCGCCGGAAAAGCTAGAAGTGCCAAGCGGTTCACATATTCCTATTCACTATTTTGTAAATGGCGGGGTGCCGGTGCTTTCGGTTCGCTTGCAGGAAGTATTTGGTTTGGCAGATACACCGGTAATTAATAATGGAAAGACAAAAGTTGTGATGCATTTACTTTCGCCGGGTTATAAGCCGGTGCAGGTAACCGGCGACCTAAAAAGTTTCTGGAATAATTTATATTTTGAAGTAAAAAAAGAATTGCAACGCCGTTACCCAAAACACGCCTGGCCCGAAGACCCATGGACAGCATCTGCTGTAGCAAAGGGTAAGAGTTGGAAGAAGTGATTCTTACTTAACCATCTCACTTACTTTATCCGTTTCAGCTTTAATGCTGTCAATTAATTTTATTTGTTCGGTTATTTCTTGATTGTTGCTGATTTTTTTTAATTTTTCTGTCTCTAAAACTAATTGTGCTCTTAGATCTATCAACTCTTGTTTATATAAATTCTGCTCGTCTTTTTCTTTTTGTCGTTGCACCTCTGCTTGTGGTTGAAGGAAGGTTTCGTTATTTTCAGATCCTATATCCGCTTTTGCGGCTTCTTGTGTAGAAGGTCCGCAGGAGACTAGGAGTGAGCAAAAGAATAAGGAGGTGGTAATGATCTTTTTCATTTTTTTTAATAAAAGGGGTTGCATTAAGTTTTAAAGTGAAAAAATAAAAAGTTGATTTAACCATGGCTTTGGATAATGCCACTTTCATATCCTTGTTGAGCGTAATACCATGAGTCTGCTTTTGCTGCGCTTTCATCTGTTCTCCATGGACCCGCCCACTTTCTTTTTCCGCCACTGGTTAAATAAAAAGCTCTGTACTTGACAAACTCTTCAATATAAGAACCGAATAATTCTGGTTGTAGTTTTCCTTCTTTGAAAGCTTTACTTAAATCTATTTTTGATTGTTTTTTTGCCATAATTTATATTGTTAGTTTATATTTAAATTAAATGGAATTGTAAACGAAATACCCATTTGAAGATTTGTTTTAAAAGTACTTGTTGGATCTATTTGCTGACTTAGGTCATTGCATTTAAAATATAGCTCGATATTTAATATTTCTCTTTCCGCTTTTGGTTTTGTGAAAGCATAAATATACCCTAACAGCAAAGTATAAACCTGCTTATTGTCACTTCTGTTTTCTGCAATTGTATTAAGATGCAAAGTGTTTTTTTGGAACTTATCGAATGTATAATAAAAGTGTGCGTAAGCACTTATAGAGGTATATTCTTCTACCAATGTGTCTTGGTATACTGTATAATCCTTTTTTATTGTTCTTGTGATATTATTATTTGCGTTCGGAGTTGATTGATTTATAATAAAAGAAGTTAGATCAGCGACATTATTTGTAACTTTATATTGAGAACCAATGTTTATAAAGTAGCGGCTCCTAGCTAGAGAATCTTTATGAAAAAAATTAAAATCTAAATTATAATTTGTACTCATTAAATTGCGATCAAATATTTGATCAGAGAAATTTAATGTTGAGTTGTAAGCTTTAAAAGAATGGTCTGCAATTCCTGCCCCGATGGAGAACCAGCAAATATTGATAATAGAACTTGGGATGTTTTTTTTAAGTTGAAATGTGTCTTTTTTGAATTTGTTTTTATACTTATTTAAGAGAAACAAAACATAAGTTGTGTCTTTTTGTTGTGTTATTCCATGATACTTTTCACCATTCATTTTGCTAAATTCTTTTGAAAGCAGCAGAGAATCAAGAATCGTTCTGATTTTAACAGTGTCGAGACCGATGGCCTCTATCTTCGAATTAATACTAATAATCGTGTCGTTTTTTGTTCCGCGACATATCTCATTTGTATCACAATTTACTACCTTACTTCTTTCAATAACTTTATTCAGATTATTATTTAGTCTTTTTAAACTATCCTTAAGAAACCTAAGTTTGTTTTGGTTCTGACTTATATAATTATCTGTCATTTTTAAATTATATATAATTTTTAATGTATCATAATTTAATTTTTGTTTAAGATTTTCAATTTTTTCATTTAATGCGTAAACATCGCGGTGATCAACATTTAATGTAGGTTTATCTGTTCTAATATTTAGTTTCAAATTACCACTTGTATTGGTATTAATTGTACCTGTATTCATAAAAAGTGCACTAAGTTTGTCATCTAGGAGACTACCTTTTACGGACAAATTCCCATTAACAGTTCTGCATTTTCTTGAGCTAATAAATGCGCTCGCAGAAAAAGCAGGATCAGATGGATTAAAAGAAGCATAACTTACATAATTTGCGGCAGCAGGTTCGCCGGTAACAATACGTGCAAATTGCCTGAATGCTATTGTATCTTTAGTTGCTTTGCTTATTACGCTACTGCTAGCAGGATTTAAATATTTATTTAAATCAGGATTATATTGACTAAACACTAATTCTGAAAATAATAATAATAGAAACGAAACCTTAAATTTACTCATGGTTTAAATTAATAAGCTTACTCTTCTATGGATTTTCAGCATTCTCCAGTCATATTTTTTTCGTTAAAAAATTCCTTGGTCTTTGCAGCACAAAAATCGAGAGCAGGAATTCAGGTAAACACGCGATAAATATATTACATCTCAAACCCAAAAACACCTACTGCTGGCAGTAGGTAAATTTTTTGCTAAAATTTTGCTGTATCCATTATTAATACTAAGTTTATATGTGTTTTAACCCATTTTCGTGCTTTAAGAATTTTAAACCTTTTTGGAAGATAAAGGACAAATATCTATTATGATAGCCGACGACCACAATCTCGGTCGACAGGCTTTTGCAGATTTTCTTGAAAGCAATTGCGAGGAAGTGAAAGTTATTGGCCAGGCTGCTAACGGACAGGAATTGCTAGAATTGGTGAAGCGCAAAAAGCCGGATATTGTGATCCTCGATCTTGAAATGCCTGTTTTAAATGGTCACCAGACCTTGGCAATATTAAAAAAAAGATATCAAAAAGTTAAGACAATTATTTTTAGCACACATTACAACGAATTTTTTATTTCTGAACTAATGATTGCTGGTGCTTGTGGCTACTTATCAAAAAGTTGCATGGCCGAAGAAATGTTTGAAACCATAAACAAAGTATACCACGAAGGTTTTTATTTTAATAATTCGGTGTCTAAACAAGTTGTTACAACTTTGATCGATGATAAAAAATTACAATTCTTGGTGTCTGAAAAAATATTATCAGAAAGAGAAATAGAAGTGTTACAACAGATCTGTAACGAAAAACAGGGAAAAGAAATTGCTGATGCTTTACAAATAAGTGAAAATACTGTGCAGTACCACAAAAAAAATATTTACAATAAAACCCAGGCCGATTCGTTGGTAGGACTGGTTAAGTACGCCATTCGCACAGGTATAGTTATGCCATAAAAAGACTTGCTTTTTGGTCTCCAATAATTAAAAGAGCCTTGTTAATTTATTTTTAGAAGGCCTCAAATTTTTTGGAATATATTTTATATATTACATCATAAAAAATTAAGAATAATGAGATCACTCCTGCTAATAATTCTATTTGCAATATGCGTGCCAATATTTGGCCAAACACCGGTTTACGACGATTTAATATTTGATGAAGAAGAAGGAAAAGCGTACAAACCCACCGGTAAGAATTATGTGTTTTTGCGCTCTAAAAAAGGAACCGGTGGAATGCCTACAACAAGCAGCGCAGATTCTATCAAAAAAATGAATATCTCTGATATTATTCTTGTGTTTACCGAAACAAATGAAGCGGCGGCCGAAACCCGTGAAGATGGTAATAAGGAACGTTGGGAGAATTTATTGGCAACTTACCCGCAATTTTTTCAATTCAACACAAACTATAAAAACATTTGCCAATGTGTAATGGGTGGCGATGCCGAAACCTTAAAGCAAACACAAGGATTTTATGTATATATTAAAAAGGATGAACCGAAGGCTGTTGAAATGAAAGTGGAGCCTACTGTAGCAAAGACCGAAGAGAAAAAGGAAACGAAGAAGGAAGAAAGTAAGAAAGAGGAGAAAAAGGAAAGCAAGAAAGAAGAGAAAAAAGAAGAAGTGGCAGTTGTAAAAGAGAAGAAAGTAAAAGAGAAAAAAGAAGAAAAAAAGGAGGAGGAGAAAAAAGAAGAAGAAGAAACATCTACTGCGGTTGAAGGTGCTGAAGAAACTGTAGCTGTCGAAGTTAAACCAAAGAGAACAGGATATAAGAAACCAAAAGTTTCTAAGGATAAAAAGGCTTGTCGTCCGCCATGCTATGGCTATGGAGACGAAGATCTTAACACATTTTTTAAAGAGCAGATCGTATTAAGTAAAAAACAACGCCGCGCTATTAAAGGTTCATTATCTATTGTTAAACTTTCCTTGAACTTTGATGGTTCAGTAAAAAAGGCTTTAGTAAATGGAACTAATGCCCAATTAAATGAATTGGTAACTGTTGCACTTAAGGGTATGGATCTTTGGAATCCTGCAGTTAAAGCAGGAGTTACTGTAAAATCAGAAGTAAAGATCACTTTAAAATATGATAAGAGTACAAAAGCTGTTAAACCTTTCGAGATCATGATCACGCCAAGACCAAATCCAAAATGTACAGAGTGTAAAACAGATCAGGAAATTTTTGGAAATTAAAAGAATTAAAAAGCAGAGAATTTTCTCTGCTTTTTTTTGATATATGTTTTCTTATTTTTTTAGTGAAGGTAATAACTCGTCCAAACCTTCCATAGCCATTAGTAGACCTTCTTTAAAGCCCATCTCAATCGTCGCTTCCAGTTGAGCAAGGTCTGGGTAGGTAATATGAAATTCTACAAGTGTATTTTCACCTTTATTTGAAAATGTAACTTCCCATGTTGATTGTGGCATCTCTTTATTGATGTTGCCGTTTGCATCTGCAAAAGCATCATGCCCGGTAAATTTTTTTTGAGCTACAATGTTCTTGTAAGTTGCTACCGCCCAATGCTCTTCACCTTCCGGACCAACCATTGCATAATGCCAGTTACCGCCTTCTTTAAATTCCTGTGATCTTGTTTTTGTTTTCCAGGGTTTTGGCGCCCACCATTTATCAAGGATCTCACTTTTTGTATAAGCATCCCAAACTAAAGAAAGTTCTGCTGCGAATTCTCTTTTTACTTTAATTGTTTTGTTTTCCTTGTCTACAGAAAAATCAAGTGTTAGATTCTTGTTCATTTTTTATTTTTTTTCATGGTTAATAATACTTCGTCAAGTTGGTTAAAGCGGGTTTCCCAGATCTTTTTAAATTGCTCGAGCCACTTATCAATGTCTGCCATTTTTGCACCGTTAAGTTGGTAATAGATTTCTCTGCCGGAATGTTCTTGTTTTACAAGCTTACATTCTGTTAATATTTGCAGGTGTTTTGAAACGGCCTGCCTGCTTGTTTTAAAGTGTTCGGCAATGGCGTTTGGTGTCATGGCTTGCATAGCAATTAGTAATATTATAGCCCGTCGGGTAGGGTCGGCTATACCTTGAAAAACATCTCTTCTCATTTGTTTAAAAATTATATGTGCAACTTTTCGATTGCAAATATATGTGCAATTATTCGGTTGCGCAAATTTATTTTGAATTATTTTTTCTGCAACAAGAATCGGGCATTTAAACCTTGTTTCGTTATAAAAAACCGTCTCAAAAGAGTATCTTTAGCCGGACAAAATGAAACTGAGCAAACTCTATACAGACTTTTTAAACAGCGAGAAAACCGCAGGTATAATTCTGTTGTTTTGCACCGTATTGTCGTTAACCCTTGCTAATTCGTCTATTGGCGATAGCTACCTTCATTTTTGGCATACAGAATTTGCTTCTAAGCCATTTGAATTTTGGATCAATGACGGACTTATGACCATCTTTTTTTTATTGGTTGGACTTGAAATTGAGCGTGAACTTTATATTGGCGAACTTTCAGACATTCGAAGATCCCTTCTTCCGGTTATTGCGGCTATCGGTGGCATGTTGGTTCCGGCGTTGATACACTTTAGTTTTAATGCCGGTACAACTACACAAAGCGGTTTTGGAATTCCAATGGCAACCGACATTGCTTTTTCATTAGCAGTTCTTTCTTTACTTGGTAAAAGAGTGCCGGCTTCTTTAAAAATATTTCTTACCGCATTAGCTATTATTGATGACCTTGGCGCTATCATAGTTATTGCATTATTTTATTCTAAAGACTTCTCGCTACTTTATTTTGGAATCGCTATGGGTCTTTTTGGTGGTATGTTTATTTTAAACAGGTTAAAGGTTTATTACATTTGGTTGTATTTAATTATTGGAATGGTAATGTGGTTCTGTATGTATCGGTCAGGTATTCACGCCACCATCACAGGTGTTCTTTTGGCATTTGTAATTCCATTTGGCAAAGGAGATGAAAATTCGGGTTCGTACAGGCTTCAGCAAAAATTACATTTACCTGTAGCATTTATTATACTTCCATTATTTGCTTTAGTTAATACTGCTATTCATATTCCTGCGGGAGTTATAAATGATCTTTCTACTTCAAATAGTTGCGGTATTATTTTTGGTTTATTGTTAGGCAAACCTCTTGGAATATTTTTATTTTCATTTCTTGCCATCGCTATCGGTTGGTGTGCATTGCCTGAAGGATTAAAAAAGCAACATTTGTTATGGACGGGTATGCTTGCAGGAATAGGATTTACGATGTCGATATTTATTACATTATTAGCTTTTAATGATGCAGCAACCATTAACAGTTCAAAGATCGCGATCATTATTGGATCTTTAATTTCAGCGGTCTTTGGTCTTATAGGATTACGCGTTACTTTAAAAAAGGCAAAAGAATAGCAAATGTTGAATTTCTTTTAGGAGTTATTTTATCACAACAATTTTTTGTTTAACGAACTTATTTCCCACAAAATAAACGCCAGAATTAAGGCCATTTACTTTAAATGAAAAATTATTTTCTGCAGATAAATTTGCTGCTTTGATCAATTGTCCCAGTTCATTTGAAATAAAAATAGTTTCTTCTTTTATTCCTTTTATTTCAAACTCGCCGGCATTTGGGTTGGGGAATATTTGCAGGTATTTATTTTGTTCTTTTATTTGTTGTATACTATTGGTGGTTAAAGTATGTTTAAATCCGTAAGAAACGATTTCATCAAGTTGATTTGCTGTTTTTAAGTAAAGCCATCCGTAAATGGTATCGTTGGTTAAAATTTTGCGAAAACCTATCCGAAGGTTAGTTGGAGCAAATGGCACAAAATAACCACAGCCAACACCGGCACAACCGTTAGCACCGCGCAGACAGTATGTATATATCAAGTTGTTGACTGAGATTAAGCTCCAGTTAAGACTTGAGTTTAATCCGGAAAAATTGGCTAAATTTTCAACCGGTAATGAGTTACAATTAGACGGAGTTGTCAGGTAAACAAATTCATAATTAGAGGTAGAACTCAATTTTAAATTGCAGGTATGATAAGTACCTGAACCACCATTTACGCCATTTACATCCCAATTAAACTTAATGTCATCCGTGAAATCACCATCTACATCAATAGTGTAATTTGTTGTTAATGTGAAAGCGCCTTGCCCTGAAGGAATATTAGAAAATGGATTAACTTGATGATGAAGGACAACATAATTAAAACTGGTATCACCTACTGAAAAGGTCTGAGCTTTTGCTCTTTCACACAAGATCAAACAAATTATAATGGTAAATAGCTTTACTATTCTCATAATATAAATTTAGTTAAAAAAAAGTAGAAACGGTTTTTTACTTAGAAAAACAAAACCCCTTCATTTCTGAAGAGGTTTTGAGCACTAACTGTACGAATTATCTACTATTTTTTCTTTGTAAGTTTATGAGCACCATCAGGCCTTCTTACAATACAACCCGTCACTTCTTTTTGTGCAGATTTATAATCCAACCATATCCCAAAGGAAAACAATTTATTCCCTTTTTAATTTTGTAGAATTTAAAGAAAAACGTAGCTTTGTCCTCCGTTAAAAGCCTTTGTGGCCGTCCCGATAGCCTTCGGGATGATATACGCGCCGGTCTCAAACACCGGAATAAGTTTGAAAAATGCCTTTGTGGCGGAATTGGTAGACGCGCTGGTCTCAAACACCAGTAACTTCACGGTTGTGTCGGTTCGAGTCCGACCGGAGGTACGAATAAATGAAAAAGAGTCAAAGCTTTGCTTTGGCTCTTTTTTTGTTTACAGCGCGACATCAAGCTTTGCTTGAATGGAGCGATGAAAACAAAAAAACGAAATCCCTTAGGATTTTGTCTTTTTCATTTTCAAGGTGGCCGAAATCGGTCCGCTGCGAAGCAGCAATCCGACCGGAGGTGCATGCGAGCAAAAGGGCTCCTTTGGGAACAAAGGTCACAAACGCATTGTTGGTGACCTTTGTTCTTCTTGACTTTCCGATTCTTTCTGCTTCGTCTTTTGAAATACTTCACAATCCAATTCTGCCATTTTGTAAAGGAAATCTCTAATCTTAGAAACCTTTTCTTCCGTATAAACTGATCTATCTTTTTGTAAGATGGTTTTACATTTCTTTAAACTTATTTCTTATGTTTCCATATTTTTAATTTGCTTTTTGAAATTAAAGGACAAATTTTTACCAACTGAAGAAAGCTATAGTAATTCTCCTTTCGTTTCTAATTGAGCAAATATCCTTTACTGCCTTAATCTTTCACATAATGGCGCGGATATTGCCTCAACTTAGTGCCGTGAAAACTCTTTCACCATCTAAAATCTTAAAAAATGGACAAACAAAAATGTATTGACGCTTGCTTAGCTTGCGTAGTAACTTGCGAAACATGTTTAACAAGTTGTATTAACGATGGTCGTAAAGAATGTGCTGCATTATGCCGCGATTGTGCAGATATTTGCGCTTTATGTGCAAGATTATGCGCAAGAGACTCTCAATATTCAAAAGATTTATGTGCTTTATGCGCTAAAGTTTGTAAAGCTTGTTCTGAAGAATGTGCTAAGCATGCATCTCATCATGAAACTTGTAAAGCCTGTGCAGAAGCTTGTAAAAAGTGTGCAGAAGCTTGCGCATAACAAACAATTAAAAAGGGAGCGTTTAGTCTCCCTTTTTAATTAAAAGGTAAAAAAATGAATTGGTTAGACATACAAATATGGAAACAAAGTTTCATTTCAACGTTGATTTGTCTTTTAGGATGTTCAATAGGTGTAATGGGAACAGCATATTATCTTGTTGGTTTTAATTTGCTCCTTGTATTGCTTATTTCGCTCATTGCAGGTTTTATTACTTGCATGATATTTATGATAGGCTGGGAAGTTACAGTACATAAAATGAACTTAAGAGAAGCGATTAAGCACAGTTATAAAATGAGCATCGTTTCAATTATGATAATGATGTTAACTGAAAATTTAATTCTTCTTTTTATAATTCCAAAATTTTCATCTCATCAAATGCAAATTGATATGGGTGCAAGACATGATTTTGGCATGATGGCAATTGCAATGGGTTTTGGTTTTATTTTTTCACTACCATATAACTATTATCAATTACAAAAAACGGGAAGAATATGTCACGATCCGATGGAACATTAGTATAAATTCTATAATCAGGGCTTCAAATAATTTGTGAATCCTTCAAAAATTTCGATGTTTTCAACCTTTATAGTTCAAAAAATAAAAAAACTCTGATAACTACAATGTTAAATTATTTCTTTTATTTTCGGTAGAAGTAAGATTTGTATATTTGTAAAAGAAGAACCAGTTCTTTATATAGAAAATATTTTATTAAAATTTTAAAAAATGAGATCAAAACTTCTAATACTAAACTTTGCTATCGTAGTAATTATTTTTTCGGTTTTTTCATGCAAAAAAAAGGAAACGCCTTCAGAAGATCATAGCCAGCACGATCCAGCCCCTTTTGTGCCATTAAATATTAATTATCCCGCTGCTTATGTAGTAAACGGAAATTCAAATAACATTTCGGTTATTAAACTATCTGATAATACAATAAGCGAAACTATTTCTTTAAATGGTTCTACTTTTCCACACCACATTTATTTAAATCCAGCTAAAACAAAATTGGCGGTGGCCATTACAAGTAAAGATCTCAGCGGTGGCCATTCAGGTCACGGGGGTTCGCTTCCGGGCCAAAAAATACAGATCATTGATGCAGTAACCGGAAATATTGATAAAGAAATAGGAGTAGGCAAATTACCACACAATGCAACCTATAGCCAAGCGGGAGACGAACTTTGGATACCTCAAGGTGATTCGGTACAAGGAACAGTTTTAGTTTACAAAACCAGCGATTGGACACTCCTGAATACAATAAACGTAGGTAAGTTACCATCAGAAGTCACTTTCTCAAATGATGGTTCTAAAGTTTATGTTGCAAATACCAAAGACGGAAGTGTTTCAATAATAAACCCAAGCACTAAAGCGGTTATTCAAACTGTTACTGTAGGGGCAATGCCTGTTGGAGCATGGCCTGCAAGTAATGGAAAAATGTATGCTGACAATGAAGGTTCGCAAACAGTTTCTGAAATAGATGTTATTACAAATTCAGTTACAGCAACAATTAATTTAGGTTTTAAACCGGGTTATGTAGCGTACAATTCTTCAAATTCAGAATTATGGGTAAGCGATGCAACAAACGGAAAAGTTGTTTATTATACTTTAGTAGCAACCGTGTGGACTAATCAAGGCAATATTATTACCGGTGCAGATGCGCATGCCATTACCTTTAGCAGCGATGGAAGTAAAGCATATGTTACAAATCAAGGCGCAAATAATGTATCAGTTATAAATGTTTCAAATCATACAGTAACTGCAACCGTAAATGTTGGCACAAAACCAAACGGCATAATTTTAAAGTAAATTTCATCTTGAGGTATGGCGTTACAGCTTTCCTTTTTTATTTTCGTAACAGCCTCGGAACGGCTCGGTTCGAAACAGCGATCCGACAGGATGTACGCTTTTATACACTAGAAAAGAATATTAAAATAGTTATTTATGCAAGAAACGAAAACATGGAATATGCTTATAAAACATTTAGGCGAAGAAGATTCAAATGCAGAAAAAGAACTATTCTCAAAATGGATAGATAAGGATGAAAAGAACAAAATGCTTTTTGATAAAGTAAAAGCTTTGTGGAATGATGAAACTAATAGTGGTGGATCCTTAAATCCTACAGTAGCGCCAACTTTTTTTGGTCGTTTCACCAAACAGAAAATGAAAGGCTTTCTATTTAATCAGACCATTGGTAATCTTGTAGGTTTTGTAATTGGAATGTGGGTAACGACTATGTTTTCCCATCATGTTTTAGAAAGAAGAGGACTGAAGAATCTTTTTGGCTTAGCCGGACGAAAAAAAGTGGCTGTGAATGAAATTCCGGAATGGCTGCAAAGCGGAATAGCTATATTAGTTGGATTTATAACGCTTGAATTAATTAACCATTTTTTTCAAACTAAAAAGCACTTGATAGTTTGGGAGTATATTAAAAGATCATTCAAAGGAATAAAGGACGGTAAAAAAAAATAGTTAGAATTGGGACTTGCATTTGTTCTTTTAAATAAAAACTGTATTTTAGAGCATGAGAAACTTTTATTTATTCTCGATCATACTGATATCATGCATGCAGTTAAGTCTTGCTCAAAATGCAAAGATAGACTCTCTCAGAACAGTTGCAGCCAATCAGAAAGCCGATACCAACAGAGTAAAAACATGGAATAGTTTAAGCGCTAAGTTCAAATCAGCCTCCCTTTTCGATAGTGCCATATTTTATTCTGAGAATGCCATTTTGCTTGGGCATCAACTAGGTTTTGAAAAAGGTGAAGCAGAAGGCCTTACCCTTAAAGGACAAGCTATTGCTTTTGCAGGTGATTTTAAAAAAGCATTAAGTATTCATTTCGAGTCTCTTAAAATACGTGAAGTGATAGGAGATAGCGCTGGACTGGCCCAGGGTTACAACAGTATCGGTGGTTGTTATTACGACCAGGGAAACCTGAGCGAGGGCATGAATTATTATTTAAAAGCCATGCGTATTTATGAAGGACTCAAAGATGAAGCGAGGGTGGCTATTATTCTCAATAACATTGGACTGATCTTTGAGAATTGGAAACAATATGACAAGTCTCTGGAATATCATTTTAAAGCTTTGGAAATGCGAAAAAAAATTGATGATAAGTATCGAATTGGAGCCAGCTTAACAAATATAGGGAATGTGTATTATTATAAAAAAGATTATAATACAAGTCTCGAATATCATTTAGCTGCGTTAAAGATTCGCGAAGAATCGCAAGACAAACGCGGGTTGGCAATAAGTAACCTAAATGTCGGAAATGTTTTATCACAACTAAAAGATTACCCAAAAGCAATTGGTCATCTTGAAACAGCTTTAAAAATAGGTGAAGAAATTAAAGCAAAAGATCAAATTACGGCTGCCACAAATGGGCTCGGGGATATTTACCGTTTACTTAAAAATTATCCCAAGGCAATAAAATACAGTGAACTCAGTTTTAAATTCGCCGAAGAATCGGGTTCTAAAAAAAATATGAAATGGGCTCTTTTAACTCTTTCTGATACTTATAATGACGCAGGTGATGCAGCGAAAGCCCTTCGTTATTATAAACAAGCCACAGCGCTGAACGACAGCATTCTTAATGAAGAAAGCACGAAGCAAATGAATGAATTACAAACATTGTATGAAACCGAAAAAAAGGAATCGCAAATTAAACTTCTGTCGAAAGATAAAGCGATAAACGAAAAAGAACTTCAACGGCAAAAAGTGTTTAGAAATGCTATTCTTGCCGGCGCTATCCTTTTTCTTTTACTTTTAATTGTGATATTTAAAAGGTATCGCGAGAAACAAAAGGCCAATTTAATACTTGACGAAAAAAATAAGACCATTGAGATCCAAAAGCGGGCAGTGGAGGAAAAGCAGAAAGAAATATTAGACAGTATCAATTATGCTAAACGAATACAAACAGCTTTACTTCCAACTGAGAAATATCTTGCCCGAAAACTAGGACGTGGTAAGGAAGATTAATTGAATGAAGGCAGAGAATCTAATCAATTCCTCCTTCCACAGATTCTTTCCCACAGATCCGAAAAATTCTTTTTGAAATCCATATTTTTCTCATTGGCCTCTTCCATGCCCATCATTTCTTTGCCATTTTTTTGATACAGTTTGTAATGAAAAACAAAAGTTTTTTTCAACTCGTTTTCCAGCATGTTTGTCCTGCCAAATTTTACAGCGTACATATTAAGTGTATCGCCATTGGTTTGTGCAATTGTGTAAGGGTCGCCAAACCATTTAAGTATGGCAATGTCTTTTTTGCTTTTGCATTGCTGCATTAAATGTTGGTTACGCGGGTAGCTATGCCATGTTATAGGGTTTTGCTTGTGTAATAAACTAAATTCTCCTATAAAAACAGTACTGTCATTACTGCCAACCGAGTACCATAAAATATTATTAAGCATGGTTGGATTCGTTATATGCGCAGTTACCGGAATATTATTTTTTTCTATCGATGCCTGAACAATATTCTCTGCCTGCGCTTTATTAAAAAAGGTAAGTCCCAAATAAACAAAACAATAAATTAATGAGGCTTGCGCAAGCTTATTCCTTCGTGCTCCATTTTTTCGGTGAAAAACGGCGGTCAAAACCAGAATAAACATTGGTATGGTAAATAATAGATCAACTATGGCAAGATTGTTTAATGAATAGTTTTCGTTGGTAAAAGGCAGTAATAATTGGGTGCCAAAGTTAGTACACCAATCAAGAAGTGAGTGGCCCCATAAACAAGCCAACATAAATAGTAACATCCGTTTAAATGACACTTTTTCCTTAAACAATTTAACTAACAACCAGGCTATAGGTATGGCGTAAAGTGCCTCAATAAATAAAGAATGTGTATGAGCTCTATGCTCGCACATGTAGGCACGGGGGTCGCTCAACCCGGTATAAAACAGATCAAAATCGGGTGCACTTTTAGCAATGGCGCCTAGTAACATTCCCCAACGCCCTATTTTTTTTCCAAGGAAGGTTTCGCCAATTGCAGCACCAATAACAATGTGTGATAACGAATCCATCTAATTTCGTAATATTTATATTTTTAAAGGTCAAATATGCAAAAAACCCAAAACATATAGTGGCTGATGACCGAAAAAGGATAAAGGTTTGATTATGGGTTTGGAAAACAGCTATTTTATTGCCAAAATCCATAAAATTACCTATATTTGCAGTCCTTAAAAAAATGGAATCACAGGTAAAAATATTCTCAGGTATTGCAACAGAGGTTTTGGCCGAAAAAATAGCCAATTCTTATGGGCAAGCCCTTGGTAAAGTAGAGCACTACCGCTTTAGCGATGGCGAATTACAGGCTTCTTACGAAGAAAGTATTCGCGGACAAAGCGTTTTTGTGATACAAAGCACCATGCCACCTGCCGATAATTTAATGGAAATGTTATTGCTTATTGACGCCGCAAAACGCGCCAGTGCAAGACACATTGTGGCTGTTATCCCTTATTTTGGATATGCCCGCCAGGACCGAAAAGATAAACCCCGCGTGGCTATTGGTGCTAAATTGGTAGCCGATATGCTTGCTGTTGCAGGCGCTACAAGGGTTATGACCATGGACCTTCACGCAGACCAGATCCAGGGCTTTTTTAACGTACCGGTAGATCACCTTTATGCATCAACTATTTTCCTTCCTTATATAAAATCTTTAAATCTTGATAACCTTACCATTGCCGCGCCCGATATGGGTGGTAGCAAGCGCGCTAACGGTTACGCCAAGTTCTTAAAAGCCGAAATGGTAATTTGCTACAAACAACGTTCTAAAGCGAATGTGGTGGATAGCATGACCGCTATTGGTGAAATTGAAGGAAGAAATATTGTGTTGGTAGATGATTTAGTTGATACCGGCGGAACGCTTTGTAAAGCTGCTGATATGATGATGGAACGCGGTGCATTAAGCGTAAGAGCTATTTGTACACATCCGGTTCTTTCTGGTAAAGCTTACGAGAACATTGCTAATTCAAAATTAACTGAGTTAATAGTAACGGATACTATTCCTTTAAAACAGGAAAGTGAAAAAATTAAAGTAATAAGTGTTGCTGATCTTTTTGCAAAAGTGATCAAGAGTGTTCACAATTACGAATCGATAAGCGAAAATTTTATAATGTAATAACCCGTAAATAAAATAAACAAGAGCTAAAGATTTTGAAACGGGCAGGATCTTAACTCTAAAATTAAAAAACAAAAAAAAATGAAAACAGTATCTTTGAGCGGTTCGCTACGTGCGAACGTAGGGAAGGTGGATGCTACGGCTGTAAGAGCTAAGGGCCATGTTCCATGTGTAATTTATGGTGGAGGTGAGCAAATTCACTTTAGCGCCGATATTCGCGATTTTAAGAACATTATCTTTACACCTGAAACAAATTTGGTAGAAGTTAATGTTGACGGTAAAAAATATAATACCGTGTTACAAGAAGCACAATACCACAAAATTAACGACAAGTTAATTCACGCAGATTTTTTATTGGTTTCAAACGATAAACCGGTTTCGGTTCATTTACCTGTAAAAGCTATTGGTCAGGCCGAAGGTGTTAAAGCTGGTGGAAAAATGATCTTAAAATTACGTAAGTTAAAAGTAAGAGGTTTAATTTCTAAATTACCTGAAAGCATTAACCTTAACGTTGATAAATTAGTTATTGGTAAATCAATTTCGGTTGGTGATATTAATATTGATGGTATAACTGTGCTACACCCAAAAAATATTTCTGTTATCAGTGTTGAAACTACACGTGCCGTTGTTGCTGAAGAGCCAGCAAAAGTAGCTACAACTGCTGCTACAACTGCAACGCCTGCAGCTGCTGCAAAAACTGCTGCTCCTGCTAAAAAAGATAAAAAATAATTTACACTATAATTTTAAAAGCCCTTTCGTTAATACGGAAGGGCTTTTTTGTTTAATAACCCGGTTAAAAACATTTTTATAGCCACTCGTAACTTCTGGGTTTATAACCGTTATTTGTAAGAGATAATTAATCTGCTTCAATGAAAAAGATCGGTTTTAGTATTTTACTTTTTTTATTTGTTTTTTCTTTCAACGATGTGTTTTCGCAAGACATGTTCAAAGAAAAAAGGGAGCGCAAACGCGTGTGGCGAAAACACCGTACTTCTAAAGATGCTTATAATCCTTACTTAAAGAAAAAAGGAAAAGATAAACCCAGTGCAAAAATAAGAAGTGGAAACAAAAGAGAAGAGCGGCGCCAGAAAAGAGAATTTAAAAAACAGTTGAAACGGAATAAAAAAAGATTGAATAACTAATTATTTTTTCTTTTTCTTATTACTGAACTTCCCTTTACGCCAGGCATCAATGAACTGGGCCCATGCAACAGGGTTTAACAAGGTCATACTTGGAGCCTGACCGGTAGTGTAAACTTTAGTATAATAAGCCTGCATTACATATTTATAATTTTCGGAAGCACTTGCAGTTTGATTTCTTTCTAAATACGTTAACGCTTCTTTCTGTAGATTTTTATCAGCCCTGTCCATATCCGTATCACTTAGATCTAAAGCTAAAAATGCTCTTTTAAAATCTTCTTTACTTGGCCAGGGATAAACATCTACAACATCTAATTGAAAAGTATCTTTTGTTAAGATCTGGATAGCGTAATAATATTTTTGTGTAAGAGTATCTGAAATTTTATAACTTCTTAATTTGTGGCTTACCGAGTGAAACTCTAATTCATCGCCGGCATTTACAATAAGGCTAAAAAATCCTGAAAAATTACAAATTGTACCGCGGTTAGTACCTTTAATTAAAATAGAAACAAAGGGAATAGGCGTAAGGCTATCCTGGTCTAACACCACACCCGAGAATTGGATCAGAGCGGGATTTTGAGCTTTTGCTGTAACTGTTTGGGCTTTTAAACCGGTAAAAGATACCAAAATCGCCAATATTAAGCCTGCAATAGTTTTCATTGCCATAAATTTACCCTTTCTTTTTGGTTTTATGTAAGTGGTTTAACAAATTTTACATTTGGCTGGGTTTAAATTATTTTTTGGCTTAAATTTGTAATAGATGTTTAGAATAATTCTACATATAAGTTTTGCTCTTCTTTTTGTGCAAAATGCTTTTTGCCAGGTTAGAACTATAAAGCCTGTTAAAACGCATCCGCGTCAAACAAATTTCGGAATTGGTGGCGGTGTTACAAAAAGCTTTTTGTTCTTGTCAAGAAATGTTAAGGATAATAATGATGCTTTGGGTTTTCATGGCTCGCTTATTTATGGTGGAGAGAAGATATTCAGGGGAAATTTAGAATACACCTATTATAGAAAAATAAATATCGAACCAACATGGTATGATATTAAAGCATATACTATTGAAATGAATTTACAGGCCATTGCAAGGTTCCAAAGAACAAAAACTTATTTTTATCCATTATTTGGTTTAAGCTATAATTCATTTAAAGGTTATTTTACAGGCCTTGATGACTTTTTAAACTTAAGCGATAAATACAAAAAAAATCAAACAGCTAATACCAAATGGGTAGGTTTTAATGTAGGTTCAGGTTTTGAACAGTACTTTAAACAAGTAAGTATTTATGGCGAATATAAAATGCGCATTGGTAATTCAGGCGAAAGAAAATTAAACATTATGGATGTTTGTTTTACTTTTGGTGCCAGGTATTACATAAGGGTACCATCTATTTACAAACTTTTCAGCGGAACAAAGAGTAGATACTTAATAGAATCCAAAGACACGGAGGATTAAAGAAAAACGTATGAGTACTATTCAAGATTATCTTTTAAACTTTAACCAGTTTTTTAGCCATTACCTGCCTTTAAAAAATTCTGTATTAATTCTCGCTATTACTTTATTAATAATTTTATTTTCACCGCTTTTATTTCGTCGCTTTAAGATCCCCGGTATTATTGGTTTAATTTTAGCAGGTGTTGTTATTGGCCCTCATTCATTTCATATCATTGAGTCTACCAACAGTTTCGAATTGCTTTCAAAAACAGGGTTGTTGTACATTATGTTTCTTGCAGGCCTTGAAATTGATATGCAGGAGTTCCGTCAAAACCGTAGCAAAAGTATTGTGTTTGGCGCGCTAACTTTTTTTATTCCTATTACCATTGGTTATTTTGTCTGCATCTATGTTTTTCATTTTTCTTTGTGGTCATCTGTGCTTTTGGCAAGTATGTTCAGTACACACACGTTACTAAGTTATCCTATAGTAAGTAATATGGGTATTGTAAAGAACCGTGCCGTACAAATTGCTTTTGGAGGTACGATCATTACAGATTCTGCAGTGCTTATACTTTTAGGTATAATAACCAACGTGGTGACCGGTGATATGAATTCTGCCTTTTGGATCCGGATAATTGTTTCGTTAGGTTTATTGTTTTTCTCAACCTTATATCTTTTACCAAAGATCAGTCGTTGGTTCTTCAGGAATATTGAAGCGCAGGCAAGCTCACATTATATTTATGTTCTGGCAGTTGTTTTTATTTCAGGCTTCCTAAGTGAGCTGGCAGGTGTTGAGCCCATTATTGGCGCTTTTTTAGCGGGCTTAGGATTAAACAAGGTTATTCCACACAACAGTATTTTAATGAACAGGATCGTATTTATTGGTAATACATTATTTATCCCTTTCTTTTTAATTAGCGCAGGTATGCTGGTTGACCTTAGATTATTTTTTAAAGGAACTGATGCATTGATATTTGCAGGTGTGCTGTGTATTGTTGGTTTACTTACAAAATATTTTGCTGCCTGGTTAACCGGCTTTATTTATAAATTCAGTAAACCCGAAAGAAATATTCTTTTCGGGTTAAGTGTTTCGCATGCCGCGGCAACTTTAGCTATCATAAAAGTTGGTTTTGATATTGGCTTGTTCGATCAGAATATTATCAATGCCACCATTATTTTAATTTTAATTTCCTGCCTTGTAAGCTCGTTTGTAAGTGAAAAGGCTGCCAGGAAAATAGCCATCCTTGAAAAAGATGTAATAAAACGAACTGGCGATAAAATAGAACGCATATTAATTCCGGTTAGTAATCCTGAGAATATTCAACGATTAATTGATTTTGCACTTTTAATAAAAGATCAAAAATCTACCGAGGCTATCTATCCATTGTCGATCGTGGAAGATGCCGAAGACGCAGATGAAAAATTAAATATTGTAAGAAAAGTAATTGAAGGTGCAGTAGAACAAATATCCAGCAGCGATAAAAAAGTTGAGGTATTAAAAAAGGTAGACCTAAGTATAGTAGATGGAATTATTAGAACTTCAAAAGCCTATAACATTACCGATATTTTAATTAGTTACAGAGCGCAGCAAGGTGCTTCTAATTTAATTTTTGGTAACATCTCCGAAAATTTATTAGCAAAATCAAAACAAGCAGTTATCATATCAAAAATATTGCAGCCTTTAAATACTTTTAAACGCATAGTTGTTGTATTAACACCCAATGCAGAATTAGAGAATGGCTTTTTAAGATTGGCTGGAAAACTAAATAGTTTATTGAAGCAGATCGGTAACGAATCGCATATATATGGTTTTGAGGGCACATTGGATTATTTTTCGTCAGAAATTGGCGATAAGAAAAAAGTGTTCTTTAAATATAATGTGATCAGCAATTTTGAGGACTTTGATCATCACAGTAATCCTAAAGAAGATGATCTTTTTCTTTTGGTAAGTGCCAGAAAACAAACAGTGAGTTACGATTTTCATGTTGACGATATGGCTAAAAAACTGAATAAGAATCATGAGTTTACCAGCTTCGCCGTTTTCTATCCCGAGATCTCGAAAACTTTGCAAGACGGGCGAATAAGTGATATTACCAGTTCATCTTTAGATCATAGAATTGAAAAGGTAAAACACTTTACAGAAAAGCTCACGGGAATTTTTAAAAAAGAAGACGACAACGAAACTTAATCTGATCTTTGTTGTTTAATTATTAAATTTGAACCAGCTTGAACTTCGATTACACATATATAACGTTATTCGGTTACATTATTTTTGAACCAATGACGATCTTAACCAACCTGATGATCTTCATCTTCAGTATTATTTGCTTTAAAAATTTAAATAAGTACACGCATCCATATCCACGATCATGGGGTTGGTTTGTGTTATTAGTTGGTATAAGCAGCTGTTTTGGTTCTACAGCTCACGCGGTACATTACCAAGCCGGAAAATTAATTTTTGATATTGTCTTTTATATTATGAATGCCCTTAGCCTGGTATCCATTTATTTTTGTTTCAGGGCTCCCTATCTTTTATATACGCTTGAGAAGAAAGATCCGCATAAAAAAATAACCTACTTTATTATGGCCTGGATAACTGCATTGCTTATTTATACATTATTTCAAAATAATTTCCTCATCATTAAAATACATGCTGGTATTGTATTATTATATTCTTTTATAGTTCACTTAACCGTTTATAAGCGCACAAAAGAAGAGGGGAGTAAGGTGGTGGCAATTGGTATAGGTGTCACTTTTATTCCCATCATTATACATTCGCTTAAATTTTCAATTCACGAATGGTTTAATTATAAAGACATTTCACATGTTATTATTTTTATTGCTTTGTTAGTGATCTACAAAGGTGTAAAGATAACTTCCGAAAAATTAAGTAAAAGACCACAATAGAGAATTGAATTATTGTGCTGCAGTTTCTTTGGCGGCTTCTTTAGCTTTTTCTTTCTTCTTTATTTTTTCCAGATAACGATTAAATAGTTGGTTAAATGTTTCAAACTCTTCTCTGTAAAAGAAACCAACACCTTGTGTGTATGGTCCGCCTGATGTAGCTATTTGTGTATTATCATTACTCCGGTTAAATCCTTTTACCCTGTAACGGCCATCTTCCGAAAGTTTATATTCCACGTTCACATCTCCAATTAAACCATTGCCCTGTGTTCGTGCCTGGTTATTCACACCAAAATTTCCGTCAACAGTAACTTTATTGTTTAAGAATTGTTTACTTAATGCAAGATCAACTTCCTGGCTATTTTGATTGCCTGCCCTATAATTTACTCCCACTTGCAGATCTTTTATGCCGGTTAAATTTCCAAAATAAGTATTTAAAAATTCGCTCATACGGTTACTTAACAATTCACTACCGGTTGATGCGGCTGCACCACCAGCAGTTACGCCACCACCATTGCTGTTGTATATTTGCGGTGTCACAAAACTTCTGAATAATAAAAAAGAGAATACCTGCCTGTTCAATTCTGCTTCATCACTTAAAACATTTTTGATCCTCGATCTTGCAGTAGCATCTAAACTTGGAAAATCGATAGCAAAATTTATATTGGGCGTGAACAATTTATTTGTGATCAATAGTTTACAATTTACTGCAAACCTGCCTTTATAATTTGCCGTTGTATCGTTTAGCAACGGGGCAACGGAAGCCCTCTGTTTGTAGCTGGTTGTTATGTCAATATCAGCGTTCAAAGGATCGCCACTCCATGAAATAGTGCTTCCTGCATCGATCTCAAATTTTTTGCTTATCACATTCTCAAGTGTAAATAAATAATCCCCATTGGTGATAATGTAATCTCCCACCATTTCAAATTTACCAAGTGTAGTTATTTTAAGGTCAAGGTCACCTTCGCCTTGTACATTTAAAGCATCGCCATTTGCATTATCCAATATTATATTTACTGTTAGATCGGGAGTGGTTTTAATTTTCATATCAAGACTAAATCCTGTAAAAGTATTTTCAACTTTTTTTGTAAGTGTATCTTTTTTTACAAAATGTATAAAATCTGATTCTGCAACGTCAGCTGGGCCATCTAACGGAAGAATGAATTTTGAATTTTTATTTGTAGCCGCAGTTACCTCCATGTGCAAGTTGTTCAAGAAGCCATAAATACCCATATTCCCAGTTGCATATACTTTACCGTAAAAGGTATTGTTTTGCGTTATACCGGTATTTAAAACAAGCATATTATTGTAAGTAACGTCATAATCCAATTGTATCTTCGTAAAATTAGTGTGGAATATGTTTCCATTTATAGTTCCTTGTGGTATCGCTTTAATTCGTTTTTCCTTTAGCAAAGCATCGTTAAGTAGTTTTTCGCTCATTAATAATTCGCTAAAACGTATTTGGTCAGGCATTATCTCCAGTGCACCTGACATGTAGTAGGTAACATTGGTGTAATCTACTTTTATCTCTGCGTTAAATAATTTAAAATTTCCGTCAATTTTTAAATTTTCAGGTGTACCATGAATTTTTCCTTCACCAGATATTGGTCCGTTGTTTATAGTTAAGATACCTTCCAATAATGGATTAAGTATTTTTAAATTGGCGGGTGCTGCTTTTATATCCAGATCAATACTTTCTTCTTTTTTATCCATGTAATAATAACCTCTAAAGGAGATATTCTTCATTTTACTTCCGTCAAATGTTGGCAAACCAAGGGATGTGTAACCATCAGTATATATGGTCTTTGTTTTTGCATCGTAGTTTGTTTTAACAACCATTTCGCCAAGCGTGTTGTTATTTATTTTTAGAGAGGTAAAATCAAGATCGCTACTAAAGGCAAAGTTCTTTGGATCATGAACAGTAACTCTTCCGTTCATTATTCCATCCAGTTTTAATTTTATACTTCGTAAAAGAGGATTAAATTGTTCAAGCACAACATTTGCTGTATTAACTACAAGACTGTCTCCGGGTTTATTAGTGAGCGCACCGGCAATACCAATATTTTGATCTTTATTTGTAAATAATAATGGATTTATTAAAATATTGCCACTACTATCAATAACGGTAGGGTTGGATGTGACCAGGTTCCAGGTACTGCTATCAGCTGGTGAAATGAAAAATTTATCAAACGTAAGAGTTGCCATCTGGCCACCAAAATTAACTTTGCCCGCAAGCCTTCCTGCATTTTTAGGGCTGGTTTTATTATCCCATTCTAAATTATATTTTGTTTCAAGATCTTTTGAAACCATGTACATAAAATAATTCCGTAACACTAAACTATCAGTTAACCGAATATCGCTGGATTTATAAACAAGATTTACTTTATTATTCTTTGAATAAGACTCAATAACATTATTATTGAATTTAACTTTTCCATAACTGATCGAATCTGATTTTAAATTAATATTCAAAATGTTTTTTGATGCATCAAAATCGCCATTAATAATTGAGTTTGGGCTAACAGCTAAATTGCTCACAAATAATTCCCTCACAATTTTGAATTGTTTAATCGTGAGCTCAAATTTAAATGCGTCGGTATAAACCGTTCTTGTTTTGATCTTAGGTACAAAAGTTGGGTAATATGAATTAAGTACCTGGTTAAACGCCATGCCAAGATTATTAGCATCAAACCTACCATCAACGGTTAAGTTGAAATAATTTGAATTAACTACCATATGTTTATCGGCAGTTGACTGATCCAGTTTTAGATCGAAAGTACTGATCTCAAACTTCTTTTTTTCGTTCGTGTACTTAGTGTCATCAAAATTAATTGTACCTGTAAGATTATTAAGATTGTCTCCTTTTAAATTAATCAGGATCTGTGTAGAAATTTTCGCTTCTTGTTTTGTGAAATTTAATTTTTTAAGATCTATGTTGTTAACGGTAGAAATAAAATCCATTTCAGGCACTTTATTTTTAAAATTAATATTGCCATTAAAATCAAAATCAGCGTTGGGGTCTTTGCTCACCAATAATCCGTTAAACACTTTTTCTTTAATGTTACCATTTAGCTTTATGTTCTTATACGAGTAGTTGTTATAATTTATATTTAAAACTGTGCCTTCAACGTCGGCATCAAGTGATTTTAGAGATACACCTTTACCTCTTATCTCACTATTTAAAGAGAGAGAATTAAAATTCGAAATCCCGAAAAGAGTTCCTATATCAAAATTGCTCGTTTGCAATTTCCCATGATAGGCAACATCATCTGCTTTTTTTCCGATCTTAATACTTAACTGGGTGGCAAGGTTTCCTAACCCTGTCTTAAACTTACCATAGGTTGTAAAGTCTGTAATAAAGCCGTCAAATTTTCCAACATAAGAAATGGTGCCCAAGCGTTTTAATTCTATTGGTAATTCAAGATTTTTATTTTCCGAGAAAGGATAATTTGGGATCTTGATCAGGTCGGTGTAATTAGTTGCCAGCTCTTCTACATCAAAATGTAAATAACTAGCGTTGAAATCAGGCAGACCTGTTATAGTTAAATTACCATCAAATCGTGTATGTCTGCCATATTTTAATTTAAACGCTTTTAAATTAAGATCATTGACATAACCTTTTATCTTGCCTGAAAAATAAACAGTTTCATTTAATCCGTTCAATTCGCTTGTAAATCTTGCAATATCTTCTGATGCAAGTTGCGAGCCTTCTTTCAGTTCTGCTTTTATTTTTACTTTATTTATAAAATCCGAATAATCTTTCCAATCGGTATAGTATAAATTTACATAACCCCTAATATCAGTTTTAGGTGTTTTAATGATGAGCTTATTTAGTAATAATTCACTGCTACTGATCTTAGCATCCGCCGTAAGGTTTTTTAATACAAAACCGCATTGTTCTGTGGTTTTAAAATCGTTAAGCTTCACATAGATCGTGTCTTTATCAAATCTAATTCCAGAGAGTTTGCCGCTTGTTCTAGTAAAATCTAAATTATTAAAATTCATGTTCTGCGAAACGGTAGTATTCGCTCCTTCATCGCGATAAACAAAATGCACATTGTCTAAAAAGATGTCGCCAAGTTTAACCTGCCATTCTTTTTTTGGTGTAGTATCTGCAACACCCGAATCAAAATAATCTATTAAGAATTGAAAATTCATAAGCGAATCTCCTTTGTAGGTAATTATTTTTGTTGTAGAGTTCATTAAGGTTATTCTTTTAAACTCTATCTTTTGATGTTTAAGATCCAGTTTGCGGATATACACTAAAAGATCGCCATTAAAAAGTGTGTCTTTATTCTTATCGCTTATAAAAACTCCTTTTAAATTGGCTTTGGTAAAAAACTCCAGTTCAATTTTTTTTATTTTCACCTGATTACCAAATTCACTACTAAAATAAGTACTGGCTTTTTGGCCCAACCAGGTTTGAAAAGTAGGGGATTGTACAGCAAAGAAGATTATAACCCCTAATAAAAGTACCAGGATGGTAAGTACACCAAGTGATTTAAAAAATATTCTTATAACTTTGCGCAAATTATGGCTTTGCTATAAAGATAAGCCAAAAATTGTTTTTAGATAACCAAAAAAATGCAAAATTTAAACATCTATATATTAGCTATAGAGAGCAGTTGCGACGATACTTCCTGCGCAATTTTGCATAATGATGTTGTATTGGCAAATATTACAGCAAACCAAAAAATTCACGAGCAATATGGAGGCGTTATTCCCGAATTGGCTAGCCGCGACCATCAAAAGAATATCGTTCCGGTTATAAATGAAGCGCTAAAAAAAGCTAATATTGAACTTAACCAATTAAGCGCTGTGGCTGTTACCATTGGTCCCGGACTAATGGGTAGCCTTTTGGTTGGATTATCTTTTGCTAAATCCCTTTCAATGGCATTGAGTATTCCACTAATTGAGGTAAATCACATGCAGGGCCATATTTTAGCACATTTTATCAAAGAGGATGAAACCTATATAACACCATCTTTTCCTTTTTTGTGTCTAACGGTTAGTGGTGGCCATACTCAATTGGTAAAGGCCAACGACCATTTGACTTTTGAGATCTTAGGTTCAACCATTGATGATGCGGTTGGTGAGGCCTTTGATAAAGCGGCAAAAATATTGGGTTTGCCTTATCCGGGTGGGCCATTAATTGATAAACTGGCAAAAGAAGGAGAGAGCACTAAATTTAAATTTGCTTCATCTAACGTGCCGGGCTTTGATTATAGTTTTAGTGGTATAAAAACTTCTTTTTTATATTTTATTCAAAATAGTTTACAGAAAGATGCAGATTTTGTAACGAAAAATTTAAATGATATTTGCGCATCGTACCAGGCACATTTAATAAAAGTATTATTAAAAAATGTAAAAGCGCTTTTAAAAGATACCGGCATTAAACAACTTGCAATTGCCGGTGGCGTATCGGCCAACAGCGAATTGCGCAAACAAATAAAAGAATTAGAAACTGAATTGAAGATAGAAACCTTTATCCCAAAATTTGAGTATTGTACCGATAATGCGGCGATGATAGGTATTGCAGCTTATTATAAATTCTTAAAGAATGATTTTGGAGACCTAAGTTCGATTCCTCAGGCCAGAATGAGTTTGTGATCTTTTTTTCTTATTTTTTTTGAACTGCCAGTTAACTATAGGTAAAGATCGTCTTCCATTTTTATTCCAAACGCCAAATTGTATTCCCCTAAGGTCTTTTGATCTATTAACTATCCCTAATTGAAGCCCCTTTGTATGGTTGCTTTCATTAAATGCACCAATTTGTAAGCCATTGATTTTATTGTTACTGGTACTTATAAAAGCGAATTGTATACCGTTACTTACGTGCACAAAATTTAGAAACCCAATAACAGATACGCCATTCACTTTATAAATGATATTTCCAACAGTACCAATTGATAAACCATTTACAACACCATCGCAAACAGTGCCGCTCAAAGAAATATTTATACCGTTTATTTTTTCGGATACCGGATATCGATATTCAGATGAATCGGTTTCAGTAATGGGACTATACGGTATTAAAGGGACGACTATGCCGGCCCCAATTAATTCAAGGCGAATTCCATTTGTATTAGTATTTTTAAAATTGTTTAAAGTTGAACCAATACCAATGGAAATACCGTGAATGTCGGCATTCTTCTGATGAAAGCTCCAACAAGGAAAATAATTTTTTCGTTGTTGGGCCTTACCAGAAGTAAATAGAAAAAGCAGTAATATAATTTTTAGGATCGGTCTCATTACCCTTAATTCTTACCGTTAAAACCAACCGAAATACCAAAGCGCGAACCATGTTTACTTGGAATTGCAAACACGTTAACCGGAATATTTAATTTTCCTGATTTAAATGTGCGGCCCACTGCAAATACAAAACCGGTGTTAAGTGCATAATCTCCGCGGCTATCTAAACGTTGTTTAATTTCATAGGGGTTAGCAAGATTAACATTGTTTGGATCTTTTGCCCATGTACTTTCTAACTGCCATTTATTATTCTGATCGTAATAACCATTTGAAGTGGTAACAAAATTAATTGTTGGCCCAAGTGCAAACTCCCAACCATTTACGTTACTACGCAAGCCATGCAAAATAGTAAAGCTTGGAATAAAATACCCCTGATCAACACCCGTTATCATTGGTATAAATTCAAAAAGCGCCTGTAATTTACCTTCGTTCAAATATTGTTTTTCAAATTGGTAACCAAACTGGAACATAACGGGCACTGCATCAAACCCCCCGCTTGATTTGCCTTCCATTAAACGGTTTTGCGTTTCACCGGTATAAAATACACTTCCTAAACGCGGTCCATCCAATCGTAACCTGTCATGGTGTGGATTATTAATTGCGTTATCAAATTCAAAACGTTCGGTTAATTTTGCTACTGTATTTCTATCATTAGGGTAATTGAACATTTCTCTAACTGCAATATGAATAATACCCTGGATCTCTTCGGGTAAATTTAAAAACTCTTTTACGTAAGTTCTTTCAATGCTTTTACTTTTCACATCAATTAATCTTAATGTTACAACTATCGTTCTTCCATAACGTTCCACGCTGCCGCTAAACATTTTTTCGGAGCCGATAGATTCGCCTATCTCAACCAAACAGAGTTTACCAAAACAATTATTTACAAATTGTTTGTTCCTTTCGGCCATTAAAACGCTGTTGTATTTATCAACCAACTCCAATGTATCTTTTTTATCGAATAAAGAATTTGAATTTCCGGTTACACGAATTACTTTATAACGGTTCTTTATTTTATTTGAATCAGCATACGAAACGGATGTGAACCTGTTCTTTTCTAGGATATAGTTAATGTCGTATTTGTCGGTTACTGCAAAAGTATCCAGCTTTTCTATTTCGGTTCTTACAAGACTTCCCATTGCGCTTGTGCTCATGTTAAGACCCTGGACATCTACATTCAGGATCGTTAAACTTTGTTTTTTGTTTGCTGTTTGTGAAATACCATTTAATGAGAGTGTCAACAAACAAACAGTTGTGATCTTTTTGAATAGTGTTTTCATAATGATTGTTTTTTTAGTTAATTAGAAATTAATACCAATAGAAGTTTTAAAAGCGCTTGGTGGGCCTAATGCAAATTCAGTTTGATTAAAGATCATATTTGATATTTTTATTCTGAAGCCATAAATTAACTGGGCGGTTGGGTAATAATTATTCTTACTGTTTTGATATTCTGAATTCCAATAAGAAATTCCAACAGCGCCACCAATGAAGCTTCTAAAATTTTCCTTTTTTTGGTTAAAGAACGAATAGAACCTTATGTTAAGATTGTCCCTACTACAATTTTCAAATCCACCGCGCCACGACGTAGGGTTTTTAATATATTCATCATGAGTATAACCTATACCAACACAATAATCATCACCAAATGATTTATCTATTTGAAAGTTGTATGGAATTTTTTCCTGGCCGCTAATAGCCCAAAATCCAAGATGTACACCTCCTGATATAAATAAACCGTTATTCTCGTACTTGGTATTAAATTTTTCCTGGCAAACGATCTGTGTAGAGATCAAAAAGAAGAAAAGTAGTTTTAAGAATTTCATAAGCTTTGTTTTAATGTTCAGAACAAAGTTATTTCATTGGCATGAGCCAGTATAATTGATATTTCCGACATAAAATAACAATGTTGCAATTATTGCCAGTTTTATAGAATTATAGAGGGAAAGCCTAAGAATTATTACTTTTTAATAATATTAATTTGGCTTTTGCGATTTTTACTAATTTTAGTAGCTTTATAGACTGAATTTTTAACAAGTTTTTATACTTTAATTATGGAACAATTAATTGAATGCGTACCCAATTTTAGCGAAGGTGTTGATATGAACATCATTAAACAGATCACTAACGTAATTGAAAGTGTTGATGGTGTAAAATTGTTGAACGTTGATCCGGGTAAAGCAACTAACAGAACAGTGGTAACTTTTGTTGGCAATCCCAAAAGCGTTATAGAGGCCGCTTTTCTTGCTATAAAAAAAGCAGGAGAATTAATTGATATGAGCAAACATAAAGGAGAACATCCACGCATGGGTGCTACTGATGTTTGTCCGTTAATACCGATCAGTAATATTACCATGCAGGAAACTGCAAAATACGCGCAGCAATTAGCAAAAAGAGTAGGCGAGGAATTAAAGCTCCCGGTTTATTTATACGAAGAAGCGCAAGCAGACAAAAAACGTAGCAATCTTTCTGTTATTAGAAATGGAGAGTATGAAGGCTTTTTCAAAAAAATAAAATTACCAGAGTGGAAACCTGATTTTGGTCCTGCTGAGTATGATGCTTTTCGCGGTGCAACTGTTATTGGTGCCCGCGATTTTTTAGTGGCTTATAATATTAATTTAAATACAACTTCTACACGCCGCGCAAATTCAATTGCATTTGATGTAAGAGAAGCCGGACGTGTTGTAAGAGAAGGCAATTCGTTGACCGGAAAAATTGTATTGAATGCTGATGGATCTCCAAAATCTGTTCCCGGAAGTTTAAAATCGGTAAAAGCTATTGGCTGGTATATTGAAGAATACGGCGTTTGCCAGATCTCAATGAACCTCACTAATATTAATATCACACCAGTGCATATTGCTTTTGATGAAGTTTGTAGAAAAGCAACAGAGAGAGGGATGCGTGTTACAGGTTCTGAACTGGTAGGATTAATTCCTTTAAAATCGTTGTTAGATGCCGGAATTTATTTTCTTAAAAAACAACAGCGTTCTATTGGTGTAAGCGAAAGCGAATTAATTAAGATTGCCGTAAAATCAATGGGACTGGATGAGCTGGCACCATTTAAACCTGAAGAAAGAATCATTGAATATTTACTGAAGGATCTTGCAGATTCAAAATTAATAAATATGAATCTTGCTGCATTTGCTGATGAAACAGCAAGCGAGAGTCCTGCACCGGGTGGCGGTTCTATTTCTGCTTATGTTGGCAGTTTAGGAATTTCGTTAGCAACCATGGTAGCCAACTTAAGCTCACATAAAAAAGGCTGGGACGAAAGATGGGAAGAGTTTAGTGTATGGGCGGAAAAAGGACAAAAAATTAAAAATGAATTATTGCGTTTGGTAGATGCAGATACTGCCGCTTTTAATAAAATTATGACTGCTTTTTCTTTACCAAAAGGTACAGATGAAGAAAAGAAACTAAGAACAGATGCTATACAAAGCGCAACAAAATTTGCGATTGAAGTGCCCTTTAAAGTAATGCAATTAAGTTACGAGAGTTTAGAAATTATAAAAGCCATGGCCGAAATTGGAAATCCAAATTCTGTTAGTGATGCAGGTGTGGGTGCATTATGTGCGCGTAGCGCCGTAATGGGAGCTTTTATGAACGTAAGAATTAACGCAAGTGGTTATAACGATAAAACTTTTGTAAATGATATTTTAGCAAAAGGAAAAGAGATAGAACAAAAAACTATTGCGACTGAAACAGCGATCTTAAAAATTGTTGATCAAAAAATTGGTGTTTAATTGTGAAACAAAAAAGCCGCAGATTTCGCCGATAACACAGATTATTTTTTTGTATAATTTAAAAATAAAATCTGTGCGAATCAGTGTAATCTGTGGCAAAAAAATCAGAGCACATTATTCGCCTGCTCTTTAATTTTTTCCAGTTCGTCTTTCATTAACACAACCAGTTTTTGCATCTGCGCATCGTTAGCCTTTGAGCCTATAGTGTTTATCTCGCGACCGATTTCCTGGCTAATAAAATTTAGTTTTCTTCCCGGAGCTACTTCTTTGCAGGTCTCTATAAAATAATCCAAATGCGTTTTTAAACGTACTTTTTCTTCGTTGATGTCTAATTTCTCAACGTAATAAATTAATTCCTGCTCAAAACGGTTCTCATCTATTTTACCTTTTCCTAAAACATCTTCAATATTATTTCGTATCCTGTCTTTAATTGCATTTATACGAATAAGATCTAAAGTTTTAATTTCTTCAAGGCAATTCCCAATTTTATTTAAACGTTCTTCAAAATCTTTTTTCAAAGAAAGTCCTTCCATATCTCTGAAATTATTTAATTGAACAATGGCTTCGTTCACGCATTGTTTAATTTGTTTCCATTCGTTCTCATCTGTTTCTTTACGTTCGCTTTTTAAAACATCCGGAAATTTTAATACCTGTGTCAACGCATCGCCAATAGGTTCATTTAATTCAATGGCGAGGTTTTTTAGCTGATCGTGATATGCTTTTGCTAATTCAATATTTATCTCAACCGGCGTTTCTGCTTTTTTAGATTCAATATAAATGCTCAGGTCAATTTTACCGCGCTCTAACTGTTTAGAGATATCATTACGCAATTCTAATTCGTAGTTTCTTAATCCTGAAGATAAACGCAAACTAATATCCGCACCTTTACTGTTTAGCGAGCGGATCTCTACATTAATTGTTTTATCTTCTAATTCTAAAGTGGCTTTTCCAAAGCCGGTCATTGATCTAATCATGTTGTAATTTTTTTGTTTAAGACGAAGTGATCTTAGATCTACTTTGTCCTTTTTTTTTGTTTACCAGGTACAAACCGCAAATTATTAAAATTCCTGAGAATATTTTAATAGGAGTTAATTTATCTTCTCCCATAATAATAGCAAATATAGTAGCTAAAAACGGTTGTAAATAAATATACATACTAACAGTGTTGGCACTTAATGATTGCAGTCCATAAATATTTAATAAGTAAGCAAAAAATGTAGTGGCAATTATTACAAAGCAGGTAGCAAATATGGCATGTGGTGTAAAAAGGTGCCAGTTTGTATCCATCATATCATTTAACCCAATTGGTATGATGTATATACTGCCAAATAAGAACATCCAGCGCATAACAGTTACCGTGTTATATTTTTGCATAATTGGTTTTACAAGTACTACAAAAATTGCCCAGGAGGTAGAGTTGATCAGTGTCATAAGGTCACCCACTTTTGTTTCGCTGCCAAAACTAAAGTTACCTTTAAATAATAAAAGTATCATGGCGCCAATAACAGCAAGGGTTAAACCACTTACCTTTAAAATAGTTATGCGCTCTTTTAAAATAATTAAAGTAAAAATAAATACGATAATTGGATTGGATACCATGATGATGGCAGAATTGATGGGATGCGTTAAGCTTAAGCCCCAGATAAAGAATACCTGGTTAATAACCACGCCAAACAAAGCCAACCAAACCATTTTGATCATATCGGCTTTCTCAACCTTTTGCGTTTTAACAAATATAGAAAGTATCCAAAAAAGGAGGCTCGCTCCAAATATGCGTAAGAATACCAATGCCAGCGGACCAATAAAATCGGGCATTAAACCCTTGGCAATAGAATAATTAAGCGCGTACACAATTTGTGCAGCGAATAAAGCAATATGTCCTTTTACGGCGTTTGTCAAACCATGTAAATATACCAAGAGTTAGGCGATTTTTTAATTAAACCTTATTTTTGTGCTTTATGTTAAAGTATAAGGACCAATTAGGGAATATAATTAAGCTTGATAAAAAGCCCTTGCGAATTATTTCTATTGTGCCATCGCAATCAGAATTTTTATGGGATATTGGTTTGCGAAACGAATTGGTTGGTATTACTAAATTTTGTGTTCATCCCGCAGAAATGTTCAAGAGTATTGAAAGAGTAGGTGGGACAAAAAACCTGAACATTAACAAGATCCGCGCTTTAAAACCTGACTTGATAATTGGTAATAAAGAAGAAAATGAGCAGGCAGATATTGAATTGTTGCAAAAAGAATTTAATGTTTGGATGAGCGACATCTACACATTTGATGACGCTTTTGAAATGATGAACGGCTTGGGAGATATATTTGATAAAAAAAATCAAGCGAAAAAAATAGTTGATGAGATAAAGCGAACACTACCGGAAGTAGAAAATATTTTAAAGGGGCAAAAGACCGCTTATTTTATTTGGTACAAGCCCTATATGTGTGCCGCAAAGAATACATTTATAGATAATGTTTTAAATTATATAGGATTAAAAAATGCTATTGGAAATCTTAAACGTTATCCGAAACTGGATGATGAAGAATTAAAACAAATTAAGCCTGAGTTTTGTCTTTTATCCAGCGAGCCTTTTCCTTTTAAAGTAAAACATATTAAAGAACTAAGGGATAAATTACCGGAAGCTAAAATTGTTATTGTTGATGGTGAGATCTTCAGCTGGTATGGATCGCGTTTGCTGCATTTTACGGAATACGTAAAACAATTGAAAAAAATGCTGGATGTTTGATGACTCTGTTTTACGAATATAGTTTCAATTTTATTAAGCCACTAATTTCACCAATCGCACGAAAAGTTATTTAATTTCGCATTTTAGTGAAATTATTTTTATTAGGATATTTTATCCTAATAAAAAACAAATTAACACAAAACAATAACTCGCATAACTGTTAGATTAATTTGTGAAATTCGCGGCTTAAATTTTGTTTGCTTTTGGATTATAGCTTACAAACATGTTGATCCATATGGCTCTTGCAATTCTAAAATTAACTGGGAACAATCCAATAATAATTGTAATAAGAAAAATTAAATGCGGTGCAATTTCCCAACCCCAAAAGTGGAAAACACTAAAATGTACTATTACCGCTATAATGGTTGTTAAGGCATGACTCATCATCATGGCGCCATAATAAAAACCTGTTTCGCGCACTAGATCAAGGTTGCAAACAGGGCAGCGCGGAGGCATTTTATCCAATGTTTTTAATTTATAAGGATTTTTAACGGTGAACAAATTTCCTTCATGACATCTAGGGCATTTGCAGAGAAGGATACTATATATTTTTTTGCCTTTAAAAAAGGAACTCATCGCTAACAAAGGTATCGATTTATAATGCGCATTAATATGATAATACTCATTATAATTCATAAAAAAGCCCTTTCAATTAGTTGAAAGGGCTTTTTCGAAAAAACGAGATCTTATTTCATACTTCCAACCATGTCTTCAGGTTTTACCCATTGGTCAAACTGTTCGTTGGTAACATAACCTAATTCAATTGCTGCTTCGCGAAGGGTCTTATTTCCTTTGTGTGCTGTTTTAGCAATTTTTGCGGCTTTTTCGTAACCAATATGTGTGTTTAAAGCAGTTACCAACATTAACGAATTTTCTAAATGTTGTTTAATAACAGGTAAGTTTGGTTCAATTCCAACCGCACATTTATCATTAAAGCTAACGCAGGCATCGCCAATTAATCTTGCACTCTGCAATACGTTAGAAGCAATTAATGGTTTAAACACATTCAATTCAAAATGTCCGTTCATGCCACCAATAGATACAGCAACATCGTTTCCAATTACCTGCGCGCAAACCATGGTCATTGCTTCGGGTTGCGTTGGGTTTACCTTACCAGGCATAATAGAGCTTCCCGGTTCGTTATCAGGAATTATCAATTCACCAATACCACAACGTGGACCTGATGATAACATCCTTACATCGTTAGCTATTTTCATTAATGCAACAGCTGTGCGTTTTAAAGCGCCACTTATTTCAACCATCGCATCATGTGCAGCTAAAGCTTCAAATTTATTTGGTGCAGTTACAAAAGGTAATTTAGTAAGTTCAGCAATTTTTTTTGCTACTAATACATCATATCCTTTTGGTGTGTTAAGGCCGGTTCCAACAGCTGTTCCACCTAACGCCAGTTCTTTAACGGCATCTAAAGCATTTTTTAAAGCGCGAATGCTCATATTAATTTGTTGCACGTATCCGCTAAATTCTTGTCCTAATGTTAAAGGCGTAGCATCCATAAAATGGGTACGACCTGTTTTTGTTATAGAAGCAAAATCCTTTGATTTTTTTTCTAAAGTAGCTTTTAATTTTTCTAAACCTGGTATTGTAATTTCTACTACCTGCTTGTAAGCCGCTATGTGCATTGCAGTTGGGTAGGTATCGTTACTTGATTGTGATTTATTTACGTCATCGTTAGGATGTAAGATCTTTGGTTCATCTTCTAATTTTCCGCCATTCATAACATGTGCGCGGTAAGCAATTACTTCATTAGCATTCATGTTACTTTGCGTACCCGAACCTGTTTGCCAAATAACTAAAGGAAATTGATCATCCAGTTTTCCTGCAATAATCTCGTCACATGCTTTGCTTATTAAGTCACATTTTTCTTTGGTTAAAACGCCTAACTCCATATTGGCCATTGCAGCTGCCTTTTTTAAATAACCAAAAGCATAAATGATCTCTTTTGGCATACTGGCTTCTGGACCAATTTTAAAGTTGTTACGGCTGCGTTCTGTTTGCGCACCCCAATATACATGAGCAGGTACTTTTACCTCGCCCATCGTGTCTTTTTCTATTCTATAATCCATAGTTAATGTTTTTTCAGATTCCATTATTATTGCTTTTTGAAGCTATAAATTTAGGATTTATAAAACGGAAAGCAAATAGTATGATTAAGTAAAAAGTTAATCTATTTAGGTTCTCTATATGTTTGATGCCTTTAATTTACTATAACTTTTACGTTATATTCTATTTCTTCGATTATTAAAGTACAAACATAAATGCCCGGTACTAGCTTTGTGTCAGGAATTATTTGAAATTTTGAATCAGTGTGCTCATTAGTATAGAATTTACTTTGGTAAAGTAATTTACTTTTTGAGTCTCTTAAAAGTAATAAAACCTCATGATTATTTTCTATTCCGGAAATATCGGCAGTAAATTCACCCATATTAGGGTTAGGATATATTACAAATCTAATATTTTTTGCCTTCGAATAATTAACAGAAATTACATTACTATAACTAAATAATCCACTAAAGTCTACCTGTTTTAGTCTATAATAACTAACATCAGATAATGGATCATTGTCTATACAATTATAATCTAATGGAGAGGAACTATTCCCATTTATGGCTTTTGAATTTACTGTTACTCTTTTAGTAAAATTAAATGCATCTGAACTTCTTTCTACATCAAAATAATTTGAATTTTTTTCGGTAGCGGTAAGCCAAGATAATTCAACGAAACCATTATTTGGTTTTCCAATGAAATTAATCAATTCTATAGGTAAAACAGTGCCACAGCCAGGTGTACTAGGTGGTATACACGCGGGGCCGGATAGAGGTCCAGAGGCAGCGTTCCAATAGTTATCCCCACAAACCTCGATATAGTTTGAATTTCCGCCCCCAGTACCGGGCGAAATAGTTCCGCCAGGAAATATATATATGATCGACTCACAATTTAATTTGAGCTTATTACCATTAGTAAATTTTAAAGTCCCGTAAATAGTAATTTTCAATGGTAAGTTTGAAGGGCAAGCAGAATAATCTTGTTGGGTTGAAATCGTAACAGTTATTCCCGCTGGAATAACAATTGAGTCTCCACACGCTGGCGCTGAACCACAAGACCAGCCGATGGCCGAATTCCAATCACCACTAAATAAAGCTATGCAGGTTGCCGCTTTAATTTGTGTAATACTTAAAATTAAAAATGTAAGAAATAAACCTTTTTTCATTTTTTAGCCTAAAACTTACATATGTAAGTTTTAGGCTAAATTAATACATTAAATGGATTTAGCAAAATTTATTTTAGCTCAAAAGAATGAATATATTTAAAATAGACAGAATAAAATCGAGTTTTGTTTGTTTATAGAGATAAAGACACTTAAAGCCTAATAATTATCGGTAATTAATTCTACCTGCTTTTCAGGATGATCAATAATAAACTCAAGGCTTTGGATCAAAAGATCTCTTTCATTACTCCAAAGCAGGTCGTTGGCGCTTAATTCTTTTAAGGTAAATCCTTCTGTTATAAAATTACTTTCAATGATCTCTTCTGTTTTAAAACACATTAACTTACCGCTTTCTAAAACTTCAATACTAGGCGGTTCCGGATGATCAATAACCAACTCCAGGCTTTGAATAAGAATGTACTTTTCATCGTTCCATAAAATGTCGTTAACGCAAAACTCGTCAAGGGTAAACTCTTTATCAGTTAATTTACTTTTAATTATTTCTTTATCATTATTGCATATCAAAACAGCCGGTTCTAAAATCTCGGCCCTGTCAAATTCATACAAGCCATATTCCTCAATTATCTTTATCAATACTTCAGGGTAATAAGCGTAAGTTGCATAACCTGAATTTTTTAAGCCATAACACCAACCTTTGTAATCGTTAACCGATAGTTTAAATAGTTCTTTATACCTGGCTCTCGATCTTAAGAATAAACTATGATCGGTATATGAATCTTTAATAGAATTATACTTTCTAAAACATTCGTCCCAACTATCATCGCTTTTACGAACAGTATCTCCGCCCCATTGCGTGTGGCACTTAATTCCGAAATGGTTATTAGATCTTTGGGCCAAATTGCTGTTTCCACAAGCGCTTTCAAAAATAGCCTGTGCAAGAGTAACAGAGGCCGGGATCTTGTATTCGATCATTTGGTTTACGGCCTCGGCAGCATATGAGCTAATGTAAATATCAGTATGGGCTTGCGGAGGTTGCCCGCCCATTTTTAAGGAGATAATCACCAAAAAAAAGCCAATATTTACCGCCGAACATTTTATTGTATTAGCTATTGAAATATTGCCTTTTATCATCTATATTTACAAATATAGAGCGCCACTTTGCGCGTTTTTGGCAGCATTTTTTTTAATATTAACAAAGCACTTTTAACAATGTATAAAACGGTTATTGCATTATTTTTTTTGAGCCTGACAGTTATACCTTTTAACGCTCAAAATAAATTCAATTATCCTGTTACTGAAAAGGGTCCGCAGGTGGATGCTTATTTTGGAGAGAAGGTGGCCGACCCTTATCGTTGGCTGGAAGATGATCGCTCTGAGAAAACAGGCGCCTGGGTTAAGAAAGAAAATACCGCAACAGAGGAATATTTAAAGAAAATCTATTTTCGTGATAAAATAAAAGCGCGTTTAACCGAAATATGGAATTACAATAAACAATCGGCTCCATTCAAAAAAGCAAATTCATTTTTTTGTTATAAGAATAACGGACTCCAAAATCAAAGTGTGCTTTATATCCAAAAAAGTCTGGATGATGCCGGTGAAATTTTATTAGATCCAAATGCATTGTCAACAGATGGTACTGTTTCTTTAAGCGGCACATCTATTTCTAAAAATGGTAAAACACTTGCTTACGGCATATCAAAAGCCGGTAGCGATTGGGTTGAGATTCGTTTTAGGGACATTGCCACAAAAAAAGATCTACCGGATGTTATTAAATGGGTAAAATTTAGTAGCATGAGTTGGAAAGGGAATGGCATTTATTACAGTCGCTATAGCGAACCAACAGGTAGCGCCCTTTCTCAAAAGAACCAATTCCATAAAGTTTATTTTCATCAATTAGGCACTAAGCAGGAAAAAGACCTTTTGGTATTTGAAGATAAAAATAATCCGGATTATAATTTTGGTGCTAATGTAACCGATGATGAAAATTATTTAGTATTATCTATCAGTCAAAGCACAAGTGGCAATAAATTATTAATAAAAGACCTTTCTGCACCCGCCGCTAAATTTGTGACGATTGTCGATAATTTTGATTTTGAAAATCATACTATTGATAATATCGGGAACGTTTTTTATTTGCATACAAATAGCAGAGCTCCAAAATATAGATTAGTTTCTTTTAAAATAGATGCTCCGGGCCAGGAAAACTGGAAAACAATTATACCCGAATCATTCGATCTATTAGAAGGAGTGAGATTGTGTAACAATAAAATTGTTGTTAATTATCTTGCAAATGCCTGTTCAAAATTAAGCTGCTATAGTTTAGAAGGAAAACTTGAAAAAGAAATCAAGCTGCCGGGTATTTGTAAAGTAAATTCTTTTAATACTGATAAGGAATACAATTTTGCAACTTATAGTATTTCTCAATACACCGGACCTGATCAAAATTATTACCTGGATGCCGCTAGCTGGCAAAGTAAATTGATCTTTAATCCTGAGTGTAAATTCAATTCAGACGGTTATGAAACTAAGCAGGTTTTTTTTCCGGGTAAAGACGGTGCGAAAATTTCGATGTTCATTACGCATAAAAAAGGTTTAGAGATAAATCCCAAAACACCATGTTTTGTTTATGGTTACGGTGGTTTTAATATTTCACTCTCACCCGAGTTTAGGGTTGACCGCGCTATTTTTTTAGAAGCAGGTGGAATTTATTGTGTGCCTAACCTTCGTGGTGGTGGCGAGTATGGTGAGGAGTGGCATAAAGCAGGAACCAAATGCAAAAAACAAAATGTGTTTGATGATTTTATTGCTGCCTGCGAATATTTAGTTGCTAATAATTATACTTCTTATAATAAAATTGCAATTCATGGTCGCAGTAACGGTGGTTTATTAATTGGCGCGGTTATGACACAGCGTCCTGATATTTGTAAAGTAGCATTGCCAACTGTTGGTGTGTTAGATATGTTGCGTTTCCATTTATTTACTATTGGCAGGGCCTGGAGTGTTGATTATGGTAATAGCGAAAACAAAGAAGAGTTTGCCTGTTTGTTTAAATATTCTCCATTGCACAATGTAAAAGCAACAGCATATCCTGCAACCATGGTTTTAACAGGAGATCATGATGACAGGGTAGTGCCTGCACACTCTTTTAAATTTGCCGCAACCTTACAGGAAAAAAATACAAGCGAAAATCCAATGCTGATCAGAATTGATGTGAACGCCGGGCACGGGGCCGGTAAACCTACAGCTAAACAAATTGATGAATTTGGAGATATGTGGGCTTTTGTATTTTATAATTTAGATATGTACCATTAAAAAATAAAAAATGAGAAAAATTATTTTAGCAGTCATCGTTGTGTTTAGCTTAACAGCTATTAACGCACAAACTTTAAAATACCATAAAGTTTTAATGCAGGGCGATGAGCAACTCGCAATAAAATTATTAAAGTTAGGTATTACTATCGATCACAGCGATGTGCAGGATGATGGCATTGCCGCTGAGATAAGCGACTCTGAATTACAAGTATTAAAAGCCAATGGCGTAAAGCATAAAATTTTGATCTACGATATGGCAAAGTTCTATGAACTACGTAATAAAGCAGATATGGCCGAGCGCTCAATGCCTCCTATAGATTGTAATAAATCAAATCTAACAAAGCCAACTTATTTTCATTTAGGAACTATGGGTGGATATTTTACCTGGAATGAAATGAAACAAATTTTGGATAGTATGGTATTATTATATCCTAATTTAATTAATGTGAAGCAACCCTTAAGTCCACTTAGTCACGAAGGAAGAGAACTTTATTGGGTAAGAATAAGTGATAACCCAAATGTAGACGAAGCAGAGCCTGAGGTGTTTTATAACTCTTTGCACCATGCCAGGGAGGCTGCAAGTTTATCACAAACGATCTTTTACATGTGGTATTTGTTAGAGAATTATGCAACAAACCCCGATATTAAAGCAACAATTGATAATACAGAATTATATTTTGTGCCTTGCGTTAACCCTGATGGTTATGTGTATAATCAAACCACAAATCCAAATGGTGGTGGTATGTGGCGCAAGAATCGCAGAAACAATGGTTCTAATTTTGGTGTTGATCTTAACAGGAATTACGGTTACAATTGGGGTTTTGATAACACAGGTTCTTCGCCAACAACTAGTAGCGATACATACCGTGGCCCAAGTGCTTTTAGCGAGCCGGAAACACAAGCCATTAGAAATTTTTGTAACGCACACCAATTTGCAACTGCATTGAATGCGCATACTTATGGTAACTTATTAATTTACCCTTGGGGTTATCTTCCAAGTATCTATACACCTGATAGCGCAACGTTTGTGAATTGGTCTGTACTATTAACCGAGAGCAGTAGGTTCTTATACGGCACCGGCGATCAAACAGTGAACTATGTTGTAAATGGTGATAGTGATGACTGGATGTATGGCGAGCAAACTACAAAACCAATGATCTTAGCTATGACACCGGAAGCGGGCGCAGCTAATGATGGTTTTTGGCCAGCTTCATCGCGTATCTTAGATGTGTGTAAAACTACTTTTAATCAAAATTATAATCTTGCAAAAATGGTTGGTAAGCATGCTATTGCAAGAGATGCCCGCGATAAATTTTTAAGTGGCAATGGTTATTTAAATTACAACTTGCAGCGTTTAGGTTTACAAGCAGGTACATTTACTGTTTCGATTGTTCCTGTTGGTACAGATATTTCATCGGTTGGTGCGCCAAAAGTTTATTCTACTTTAATTCAGAACCAAACGATCAGCGATTCTATTTCTTTTGTTTTAAATACAGGCTTAACCCCCGGACAAGCTGTGAAATATGCTATTGCAGTTAATAATGGCGCTTTCACTCGTTTAGATACAATGACTAAAGTTTATGGCACACCTGTAACTTTAGTTTATGATAACGGAAGTTCAACAGCAACCAATTATACAACTTCAGGAACATGGGGACTAAGCACAACAAAATTTGTTTCGCCGCCAAATAGTATTACCGAGAGTCCAACAGGTAATTATACGGGCAACCTTACCAAATCTATTACATTAAAAAATCCAATGGTGTTAACCAATGCTGTGTATGCGCACTTACAATATTACACACGTTTTGAAATGGAAAAAGATGGTGATAAAACACAAATACTTATTACAACTAACAATGGTACAACCTGGGCGCCTTTATGTGGTAAGTACGAAACAGCTCCTACATCGTTTGGAGGAACGGTACCTATTTATGATGGTATCCAGGACGCTTTCGTAAAAGAGGATATTGATCTTTCGTTATATATAGGACAAACAATTAAACTAAGATTTTTATTTAATACAGATTTTAGTGTGCATAAAGACGGTTTTTATTTTGACGATCTTTGGATCCGTGTTATTGCTTCAGGTCCGGTAGGTATTGTTAAAAATATTTTAGTTGGCGATAATATTGTTTTAAGTCCAAACCCATCAAATGGTAATTTTAATTTATCAAATCCTGATGGAATTTCCATTGATGTAGCGGTGTATAATTCGTTAGGACAATTGGTTTATCAGCAACAAAACAATAACGCGTTAAACTCAAACATTAATATTGAGAACCAGTCTGCCGGAATTTATTTTGTAAAAATAAAAGCGGGTGGAGAAGAAATGGTTAAGAAAGTGGTGGTTGAGAAATAATATCTGTCACGTTGAGCGCAGTCGAAACGCATACCGTATGTTTCTCGACTTCGCTCGAAATGACAAAACGAAATAAGTTTACTTTATAACCTCTCTCCCCAAAAGCTTATTAACGCGGCCTTTCAGGATATCGAGGCGTTTTATTTCTTCTAATACTTCTAAAGACTCGTCGTATGTATTTGTTTTTAAAGTTTCTCTTATAGAGGAAATGTAAGAATTCAGTTTTCTGCTTTTAAAACTGAACAAGGTTTTTTCAGCATCTTTTTTTGCAAGATCAATTTCTTTAGGAACAATCACACCAAAATTTATCCACTTAGGACTTACTTCATGTTTATCAATTACATAATTCACAGCAAAGCTACTTATTAGAGGGTTGGGAGATTGTAAAAAATGTTTTACATCCGGTAAGCGCTGGTCTTTTAATTGTTCAATATATTCATCTAAGACTGCCTGGTACAAAGGGTTTTCGTACGCAATACCATCACGCCATAATTCAAAAACAATAAATTCGCCAAGAGTAATTTCCAGTTCATGCTCTACATCCATTTCATCTTCGGCCTGCGTAGTAATAAGTATGTTACCATATTTTATTAATAGAACAAGTAAGCGCTCTTCTTCAGCGTCAAAATTAAAAGTTTCCTTTTCGGGTTTGGTCTCAATTAATAATTCGCTTTCTAAATTTTCTTCCGGTGTGGTTGAGCTTTCTGAATAATTTGTACTGCTTGTTTTAGCCGCAAGTTTCCTTCTTATTTTATTTACTTCCAATTGCAGGATAGATTCCTCTATCTCCATTATATTAGAACATTCTCTAATATAAATACTTCTAATAATATTATCGGGTATCAACGAAATACTTTCAACAATATCTTTAATTACACCTGCGCGTTTTATTGGATCGTTCTTACTTTCTTCCGTTAATTTTTTTGCCTTGAACTTTAAAAAATCTTCTGTATTATTTTGTAAGTAATCTTTAAATTCCTGTACGGTTACTTTTCTGCTAAACGAATCCGGGTCATCATTATCAGGAAACAACAACAACTTCACATTCATACCTTCCTCTAGTAACAAAGGAATAGCACGGTTGCTGGCTTTTTGTCCCGCATCATCACCGTCATACAACACAACAATGTTCTTTGTAAAACGGTGTATTGATTTTATCTGCTCAACGGTTAGCGATGTGCCGCTTGAAGCTACCACATTGGCAATGCCCACCTGGTGCATGGCAATAACATCCATATAACCTTCTACAAGGTAACAGCAATCTGCGTCCTGGATAGCCCTTTTTCCCATCCATAAACCATACAAAATTTTACTTTTGTTGTAGATCTCTGTCTCGGGACTATTAATATATTTTGCTACTTTTTTATCGCTGCTTAAAGTTCTTCCACCAAAAGCAACTACACGTCCGCCGTCATCATGTATCGGGAACATTACGCGGCCGGCGTAACGGTCAAAAAGATCGGCCTGTGTTAATTCATTCCCCTCCACATAACGGTTGCTGATAATGCTCATGCCGGTTTTTGCAAGATATTTGGGTTGGTAAGAATTTTTTATTGCGGCTACTGTAAAAGCATTACGTTCTTCCAAACTATAACCTAATTGAAATTTCTCTATGATATCATCGCGCAGATCACGTTCTTTAAAATACCCAAGGCCAATAGATCTTCCTTCATCGGTATTCATCATGGTCTCTGCAAAATAGCGTGCCGCATATTGCATCACAATAAGCATACTTTCGCGCTCAGTTTGTTGTTCGCGTTCTTCAGGTGTAATTTCGCGTTCAACAATTTCTATATTATATTTTTTTGCAAGCCAGCGTAAAGCATCGGGATACGATAGCTTTAAATGATCCATTATAAAGTTAACCGAGTTACCCGATTTACCGCAACCAAAACATTTGTAAATACCTTTTACCGCCGAAACAGTAAAGGAGGGAGATTTTTCACCATGAAAAGGGCATAAACCCAGTAAATTGGCGCCACGTTTCTTTAAGGTAATAAATTCACCTATTACGTCCTCAACATGTGCGGCATCAATTATTTTATCAACGGTGTTTTTAGGTATCACTTTTATAGTAAATTTGGACTAATAAATATACTTTAATTAGATGATAAAATTACGCTATTCTTTACAAATTTTAGCTCTGCTGTTGATAAGTGGAACCGCTGTAGCACAGGACGATACAAAAGAAGTTAACCCTTACAAGAAACTAACAAAATCGTTCTTTGGTGCTGTAAAAAGAGATATCCCCAACAGGAACGAAAAATTCTTTGATACTTCTTTTTACGCGAAGATAAGCTCAGCACAAACCGACAGAACTTTGAATAATTTCAGAAGAGATCACGGTGTGATAGTAGCAATAGAAAAAACAGAAGTAGATACACAGGGTTGTAAAATGGCTACAGTAACTTCTATAAAATCTGGTCACGGAAAATTTTTATGGTATTTGTATTTTGACCAAGCGCAGTATATTCAGCGTTTAGCTATTGATACATTCAGCGATCAATGGTTCTATAAACCAAAACCTATTTCTAATATTAATTTTACAAGAAAAGAAATTCTTTTTGAAAGTAATCCTTTTATAAAATTGCCGGGAAGTTTATATGTGCCAAATAATTTAAAGAAGCCGGGTCCCTCTGTAGTATTGGTGCATGGCAGTGGTCCGCACGACAGGAACATGAGTATTTCGCGCAATAAAATATTTTTGGATATGGCTTTGGAATTAGTACAAAAAGGCATTACTGTTTTAATTTATGATAAGCGCACTTATGTATACCAGTATCACGATCCATTTCCGATGGACAGTATGGATTTTCAATCAGAAACAATTGATGATGCAGTGGCCGCAGTTAATTTTTTAAAACAACAACCGGGAATTGATACAAACAGGATCTATATTGCAGGACATAGTCAGGGTGCTTTATGTGCACCGTTAATGGCAAAAAAATGCAAAGTAAAAGGTTTGGTATTATTGGCTGCACCCGGCAGGAGGTTGCTGGACATGATCCCTGAACAACTGGATTATATTGCGAGTTTACAAACAAAAAAAGATGCTACTGCCGAAGCGCAGACCAATGCTATGAAATGGCAGGTTAATAATGCATTAAAACCGGATCTTACTTTGCAAAGCAGAACCATATTACCATTTGGCGCAAGACCTAAATACTGGTTGTTCGACAGAAATTATAAAGTGCTGGACGTGGCTCAAACATTAACCTTGCCAATACTTTTAATACAGGGCGGAAGAGATTATAACGTTACCAAAAAAGATTATGATCTGTGGAATGATGCGATGAAAGGTAAATCAAATTTTAAAGCAGTTTATTTTGAAGAATTAGATCATATGTTCTTTACCGGTGAAGGCAAAGCAAGACCTGAAGATGTAAGCAAACCAAATCACGTTTCGCAAAAGGTAACCGATAAAATGGCGGAGTTTATTAATGGAAAATAGATCGTCATTGTGCTCCGATAGCTATCGGATCGTCTAAGGACGTTTTTTTAGCAAGCCGCGAATTACAAAGATTTCACTAAACAATTTGTTTGATTATACATAACTTAGAATTTGTGTAATTAAATATTTTGCAAGCTTGCTTGCAAAATTCACTAATTCGTGGTGGAAGTATTAGTGTTATTCGTGAAATTGGTGGCTTAAATTTGTTCTTGTTAAAAAAACTAACAATTCCAATTATAGTATGACGTAGATTACTTTTTATAAGCCTCGGTAGCTTTTCTAACACTACCATGTTTTAAGAGTAGTGCTTTGGCTTCTTCGTAATTTTGCATACCGGTATTTTTCATTAGCATTTTTGCCCCACGGTCTACCAGTTTATTATTGCTGAGTTGCATGTCTACCATTTTATTTCCTTTAACACGCCCTAATTTTATCATTACGGCTGTAGAGAGCATGTTTAATACCAGCTTTTGTGCTGTGCCACTCTTCATGCGTGTAGAACCTGTTACGAATTCTGGTCCAACAATAACTTCGATGGGGTATTTAGCAACAGCGGCCATTTCGCTTCCAGAGTTGCAGGTAATGCAACCGGTTAAAATATTTTCTTCGTTACATTTTTTTAATGCACCAATTACGTATGGTGTAGAACCAGAAGCAGCAATGCCAACTACAACATCTTTAGAATTTATATTATGTTGTTTAAGATCTAACCAGGCTTGTTGAAGATCATCTTCTGCAAACTCTACTGCTTTACGAATAGCTTCATCGCCACCGGCTATTAAACCAATAACAATACCATGCTCAATGCCGTATGTTGGCGGACATTCACTTGCATCTACAATTCCTAGTCTGCCACTGGTGCCAGCACCAATGTAAAATAATCTTCCTCCATTCGCTAAACGTATAACAGTTTCAGTCACTAACTTTTCAATTTGCGGAATGGCTTTTTCTACTGCAAGGGGCACAGTTTTATCTTCCTTATTTATATTGGTAAGAAGTTCGTTCACACTCATTTTTTCTAAATGATCATATAACGAATCGGCTTCTGTGGTTTTCATTTGTTTTTATTATAAATATAAAGTTAAGTCCAAAAAAAAAGCTGCTTGTAAGAAGCAGCTTTTTTTATTAAGAGATCAATGTTATTTAGTTACAATTAATTTAGCAACACGCTTAGTACCCATATCGCTGTTAATGCTTACGATGTACATACCGCTTGAAAGTTCTTTAGTATCTAATGTATAAGTAGCTTCGCCTGAACTTAATTTACCAAGTTTTTCTTGTTTAACAATTCTGCCGTTAATATCCATAACACTAATGATAGCAGTTTCGCCTTCGTTGCTGTTAAAGGCAACAAACACATCACCATTGGTTGGGTTAGGGTAAAGGCTTAAATTATTCTCACGTTTAGTCTCAAGTTCCTCAACACCTACGTAATAAGGAGGAGCAAGGAAGTTTTTGTTAGACCAGATACCACGTCCGTTAGTTGCAGCATAAATAATACCCGAATTATAACAATCCCAAGGTCTCATTACCTGTTGTTTAAGATCGAATATTTGTAATACAGGTAATTGACTGTTATTTGCATCTGCCCATGAAGGAGAACCTGCAGTAATATCACTTGTGTAATAAACACCAAGGTCAGTTCCAACAAATACTTTTTTGTTATCAGACATTTCCATTAGAGAACAATAGATCTTAGAAGCAGGTAAACCTGATCCGTTTTTAGGAGCAAAGTTTACGTTAGTAGAGTTACATTTTCTAACATCAGCAGCACCACTGTATATTATTTTAGTTCCAGCAACATCGTCAAAAGTAACTGCTATGGCTTTATCATCATTAGTTACGCTAATACCTGTAACAACGCTGGTGTACGTGCCAAGTAACGCAGTTCTGTATGGTGAACGTGGATTATTCTTAGTGCCATCAGGTGCGTTAGTTGTTGAGAAGGTAAACACATTGGTGTGTAATTTACCTGAGTAATTTTTTGCTGTAGAATCCATTAAAGCATCAATATACGATACACGATATAATGCCTTGGTTCCGGATAATAGATCGTTTGTAGCGTAATATAATTCAGTACCACTTTTGCTCCATTCTAGTGCAGTAACTGTACCACTAATAGCAACAGTGTTAGAAGCGCCTGATAATTTATTACCAGCAGCATCAGTAGTTAAGCATTTGTTAGAACTTACATTGATCATACTTAAAGGATTATTTAAGCTTAACGGTGCGTTTGAAACATAAACGTTTGCACCGTAACCCATAGCTATTCTTGCAGAAACAACATTAGCTATCTTAACGGGTTTGTTATTTGCACCAATTGGCGCAGCAAAATAACCAAAAGTGCTAAATGAAGTTGCTGCAACAGGTGTTGCAACGGTAGAAGTATTTGCACCAATTGCGGTGTTAGAACTTAAACCTAGTAATGTATAAGTAGCACCTGCATTTGTTGGCGTAACTGCCACCGTAAATACTGGAGTAGATTGATTAACGTTACCCGGCATTAAATTATAAGTTGATGAGTTAACAGTGCTAAAAGTAGTAGAGCCTGTTATAGTTCCAGTTCCTACTTCTGAAATAGTATAATTTGTAGTTGTGGTAGGTGTTACTACAAAAGCTGTAGTAGTTTGTGTTATATTACCCGGAGTTAAAACATAACTAGGAGTTGGAACAACTGTACCTGAAGGAATCGCATTAATTGTATAAGTAACCGATCTTGCTGCTACAGTATAACCACCATACGTTGTTAAAGTATAATTGGTAGTTGTTATTGGTGCAACTGTAAATACAGGGTTAGATGATGGTGCGGTATTGCCAGGTGTTAATACATACGTTGGATTTGAAACAGCAGATGAACTTGCGGCAGCGCCCATTGTAAAACTTGTAAGCGAAGTGCTGTAATCCCAGTTAAGTGGTTGTGTTAAAGTTGTTGAATAAGAATATGTTTTAGTAGAGATCTTATCATCTACTACTGTTACAACATCACCTGCTTTATACTTGTAAAATACGGTACAAAATACACGATAATATGCTGCAGCATCAGGAACGCTTTGATAACTTGCTGTTGTTTTAGCTAAAAATGGTGCAGCTGTAAATGTTACAGAGATATTATCTAGTAAGGTAGTGCTATTAAGAACAACAGATGTACTTGAGGTTACAACCGGGCCATTTTGAGATTTGATAGGTGGCGTAGCTGTACCAATTGCAGGAGCTGTATATGTATCAACAAAAGCAATATTAATATCTTTTTTATCTGATCCGATAAAAGCAGGAGCGTCTTTGGTGGGTCCACCAATTGGCAGTACAACTGTTCCGGTTCTTACTACTATACTGTCAATTAACGCAAACTGGTTTGGTCTTGCCGCAGAGAATGTAAATGTTGTTTGTGTGGTTAAAGTTTGTACACCGATCATAGAAGCAGAGAACCTTAATGTATCATTATAAAATACCATAGAATCGGGACTGGCGGCCGTTTGCCCGTAATTTTCCCAAAGTTTAAATGGCGTACCTGTTACGTTATAAGTAGTGTTATCGTAAGGTACAATTGTTTGAAGTTTTGCATTTGACAAAAGATCAATTTGTGTTGGAGCAGATGTTCTAACATCCGTGCTTCTGAATAATTTACCTGAACCGGCGGTGTAATATGCAGCGTTTGGAAGTATCTTAGAGAATTCAGACTGGTAAATATCTCCACTTCCCCAAACAACTTCATTAGTAACCAAAGGAAAATTTCCGCTAAAATAATTTAAACCGTTACCACCGGTGCCACCAATAAAACCTGTAAAAGGAGTTACTGATTGACTATTTGAGGTTGGAACATTAGCTAAAGGATAACGCTCGATACTAACAGAGTTAAACTGACCTGTAATTAAACCTTTGTAAAATGGTTGGAAACTTGTAGTGCCAAATAAACCGGTTAACACATCTGTAGAACGGTAAATACCGGCATCGGTAATAAAAAAGAATTTATCAATGGTAGTACCTGAAGTGATCAATTTAATATCATGAATGTTTGCAGCTAAAAATAATTGTGTATTAAAAGCAAAGGTCAATCCTTTTTGTGTCCAGGTTCCAACAGGGTTAGAGTTAGGACCGCCTGTTCTTTTCCAGTAATAGAACTGGTAACCTCCTACATATATTCGATCTGCATCAAAAGGATCAACAGTAATAACATGTGCATAATCTCCTGAAGCAAGGCTACCGCCATTTCCCAAAGGATCTAACTGAGGCGAACCTTGTAGGATCAAACCCCATGATGCACCGGCATCATAAGAAACAAATAAACCTTTTGTAGTTGCTGAGGCAGGAGCTGCTGAACCGGCATATTTAGTTGCAGCTGAAGCATAAATTACATTGTTGTTTGAAGGTGCAATTGCTAATTCAATACGACCATAATTATCAGCTTGTAACAATGATGATGTCATTGTTGTAATAGGAGTTAACGCCGATATATTATTATCAGTTGATTTATAAACTTTAGAGAATTCAGCAGCAGCAGCAGGTGACGTAGAGTTTTCATTTCCTGCAGAGGCATATAATATCCCATTGCTGTCAAATTTCACATCTTGTCCTATACAAGTTGTAGCTGTTGGAGGACCTGATAACACGGTAAAAACTAAACCACCATCAGTAGAAGTCAATATACCTTTGTTCGTTGCAAGTGCAATTTTTAGAGGACTTTGAGGACTACAAGCAACACGGTTAATTACGGTACCAACCATAGAAGCTGGTGCCACCAGATCTAAGTTTGTACCATTAATAACATATAAACCTGTTCCGGCCTGTGCTTTTAATTTTTGGCCCGGGCGTAGAAACCCTTCGCCTGTGGCTACATAAATCTTATTATCAGCAGCTTGCGCTATGTAACTAACATTTAGCTTGTTACCGGCTAAAGTAACAGCGCTCCAGTTAACACCACCATCGTTTGAGTAAAATACCCCGCTAGAGGCACTACCTACATACAAGGTATTTCCTGAAGGATCGGCCTTGTCAACGATCATATTTCTTGACCTTCCGGCGTTATAAACAGGGCCTGCCTGAGACCAGTTAAAAGGTTGTGCGTCAACAACGCCACTTAATCCTGCTAAAGCAACAACAGCAAAAGCTTTTACTAATTTTTTAGAGAGATATTTTATCATACCAAAATGGTTTATTTAAACATTAATAAATTTTAACAAATTTGTCTATTTTTTATCATAAAACAAAACAATTTTTATCACTTTTTCTTAAAAACACCTTTTTTCTTTAAAAGTGGTAGGTTTTCCTGTTTTACTGGTTATAGGATTTAATTAAAAAACCCGCAAAGGTTATACCAGTACGGGCTTTTTATAATTTTATAAAATATTAAAACCATTCAAGTTTCGAGAAAAAGAAGTTAGATTCTACAATTGCGTTCTCATCGCTATCGCTTCCATGTACTGCGTTTGCTGCAATAGATTTGGCAAATAATTTACGAATAGTTCCTTCGTCTGCTTTAGTAGGATCGGTAGCACCTATCAGTTTACGGTAATCTGCCACTGCGTTATCTTTAGTTAAGATGGCCGCCACTATTGGTCCGCCACTCATATAGTCTGTTAATTCGCCATAAAACGGACGCTCTTTATGCACCTCATAAAAGCTACCTGCTTGTTCTTTGGTTAAACGCATGTATTTCATTGCAAGGATCTTAAATCCCGCTTTGTTTATCATTGCTAAAATTGGTCCGATGTTGTTTGCTTCAACGCCATCCGGTTTAATCATTGTAAAGGTTATATTACCTGCCATTTTTTTAATTTTAAGTGTGCAAAGATACTAATTCGCGTATTTTAAACAAGCATTATATCTTCGTTTTTACTTTATTTCACTTTTTTATTTAAAAGAGGATAGCTACTTTAGCAATATCTAAAATCTTATTGCATGAAAAAAATATACACATTTATTTTAGCACTTTCATACATTCTTAGCTTAGCACAGGCACCAACAACCTGCTCTTTAGACCCTGCTTTTTTAGCCACTAACAATGCCGGCATTTGGCCAGATAGCGCAACCAATTTTATACAAGGTACCGTTGGTTTGCCTTACGGACAAAACATTACTGTACGTGTGCCTCATGATACCGTTCAAAGCTCCATTACGATCTGTTTTAACCGCGTAGAACTTAGTACACCAACAGCATTTACAAATTTTAATTTACCTCCGGGTTTAAATTTATTGGCGGGTACTACTGTTACAGCCGCCGCCGGTGTTTATAAATTTCCGGGTAATGCAAGCAGTTGTGCAGTTATTTCAGGCACTCCAACAACCGCCGGAACTTATACTTTACAGTTTAAAGTGCAGCCATTTTTATCACCTTCACCATTCGGACCTTGTCCGGCAACACCTAATTATAACAATGGTTCATCGGCTATTGCTCCAGCAACAACTTTAAGTTATTATATCATTCAAATAAATCCGGCTGTTGGCATTAAAGAAGAAGTAACATCACGATCATTAAATGTTACAAACGTTCCAAACCCTTTTACTGCAAAAACAACCATAAAATTTAATGTAAAGGATGAAGCCTCTGCAAAAATTTGTGTGTATAATTTATTGGGTGATAAAATATTTGAAGACAAAATTAAGACCACATACGGCGATAACAGTTATGAATTAAATGGATCAAACTGGAGCAACGGTATGTATCTTTATACAATTCAATACAAAAATTTTTCTGAAACAAAACGTATGGTGCTTACCGCAAACCGTTAATGAGTAGTCAAACTTTTGAATTATTAATTTTAGGTTCGTCCTCTGCAAGTCCCACTTCTGAAAGAAATCCAAGCGCTCAGTTATTGAACATAGCTGAGCGTTATTTTTTAATTGACTGTGGCGAAGCAACTCAAATTCAACTACGCCGCTTTAAAGCAAAGTTCCAGGCAATAGATCATATTTTTATTTCGCATTTGCATGGCGACCATTTTTTTGGCTTGCCCGGATTACTGAGCAGCATGCACCTTTTGGGGCGTAAGCAGGAGATCACCATTTATTGTCCGAAAGAATTAAAAGATGTAATGGATCTAATGAATACCATTTCAGATACACGTTTTAATTTTACGGTTAATTGGGTGTTCACTAAAAATGATGGTTTAAATTTAATTTTTGAGGACGATAAAGTAGAAGTATTTTCTTTTCCTTTAAAACATCGCATTTTTTGTACTGGATTTTTATTTAAAGAAAAACCTTTGCCAAGAAAAATTGATAAATACAAACTCGATAAATTTAAAGTTTCAACCGCAGATGTTTTGCAATTAAAAAACGGAAACGATGTTGTGAACCAGGAAGGCATAACCATAAAAAATAAACAGGTAACTATCGATCCAAGAGATCCTAAAAGTTATGCTTATGCAAGTGATACAATTTATTTACCGGCTATTGTAGAGTATGTTAAAGATGTTGATCTTTTATATCACGAGAGCACTTTTTTAAATGATAAAAAAGAGAGGGCAGAGAAGACCTATCATTCAACAGCCGAACAAGCGGCTCAAATTGCAAAGGCTGCCAATGTTAAACAATTGTTATTAGGTCATTTTTCTGCGAGGTATGGCGATCTGGACCAGTTTATAGCCGAGGCCCAGCCCTTTTTTGATAACTGTTTGTTGGCAACCGATGGCAAAAGGATAACGATTTAACACATTTTTTTGAAATTTCTTGTGTATATTTGCTCTGTTAAATTATGATCAAAGTTTTAATAGCCGATAAAAATTTTCTGTCCAGGGTTGGACTCGAACTTTTAGTGGGCGAATTAAAAGGTTTTGAATTAGTACCATCAGTTTGTGGCGATAAGCATGATCTTATCAGTCAGCTACAACTTTCAAAACCAAACTTATTAATTACAGACTTTACCTCTTTAGGAATTGAAGTTGATGAAGTAAGAGCTATTGCAAAAAAATTCCCAAGAATTAAATTTTTAGTGATAACAGAAATGTTATCTAAAAATGATCTTAATAAAGTATTGCAAAGTGAGATCACCAGTTATTTATTAAAAGATTGCGATAAAACAGAAATTTTAGAAGCAGTAAACTCAACTATTAAAGGAGAGAAATTTATTTGCGGAAAAATTGTTTCTTATTTAACTGCCGCTAAAGAAATTAAAACAACCAATTCGTTTATTAAATCTTTAGGTTGCGATGGTATGAATGTTACCGATCGCGAAATTGATATCATTAGAGGTATTGCCGAAGGTTTATCAAACAAATTAATTGCCGATAAATTAAAATTAAGTACACACACTGTAAATACGCACCGCAAAAACATCATGAATAAGTTAGGTGTAAATAATACGGCTGGTGTTGTAATGTTTGCTGTTAAAAATCAATTGCTGGAAACAAACTTTAATTTGTTCGAGTAATATTTCTGTATTTTTTTAGCCACAGATTCCACAAATTTTCACAGATATTTTTTAAAAAGCAATATGCTTATTATTATCCTTTTGCAATAAAATAAATCTGTCGTATCTGCGCAATCTGCGGCTTTTATTTAGCGAATTTCCTTTTTCTCAGGAAGAACTGAATCAATCCAAAAGCTATTAGTAACGCTACAGGTAACAACACGTTGGTCATTTGCCATTTACTGCGTTGCGTTGTTATTTTCTTTTTATCTAATAAACGTAAGGTCACTTCGCGCGAACGTAATTGCAACATGCCTTCATCATCCAGCAAATAATTTACACAGTTCAATAAAAAAGTTTTGTTGGCATATTGCCTGTTTGAAAATTTATCGTAACCCAAAGGATAAGGCTTTCTTTCGTTACGGTTAAAATCGTTACGGGCTATATCGCCATCGGCAACAACTATCATTTTGGTGTATTTTCCTTTTTCAATGAATTTATTTTTTTTATTAAAGTTGGTATCGTTCAAAAATATAGTTGGCAAACGGTTCTCGGCAAAACTGGTAAATTCTCCTTCTAACAAACAAGCAACCGGAATATACGAATTCATGAATTGTGATTCTTTCGGCGGGATCTGCACGCTGCTATAAAAGATCCTTACCGGTGTTGGTAATGTTTTTGTGTAACGTGATGTACTTAATAAAATAGTTTTTTTAATTCCTTTTGCAGAAATTGTATCTAAAGAACTAACGTAATCGAATTTAATGAGATCTAGATTTTTTACAATGGGATGATTAACATCCGGTAAAACCAAAGGAGAGAATGGCCATGGAAATAATTTAAAATTTGGCTGACCTTTTTTAAAGCCAACATTCATAGGTATTACAGAGCATTGAAAATCCTGCAATAGAACAGGGTTTAAACGAACACCATATTTAAATAACATGTTATCTAAATTAAGTGGATTGCTTAAACCTAAAGAATAACCTTTCATTAATAAGGTATCCATATTTATACCAACCGGGTCTACAAGCCAAAGTACTTTACCGCCTTTCATGATGTATTGATCAATTATGTACTGATCGGCAACAGAAAAAGCACTATCAGGTTTCGCAATGATAATAGCATCGCTTTGATCTAAAGCACCTAACTTTCCTAAAATAGCTGTGCGGTTAACATCATAATATTCTGAAAGACTTCTTGCAAGATCGTAAGTGCGTAAAGTATCTAATTCGTAATGACCATCAATAAAAGTCACTTCTTGTCTTTTACTACGCTTTAATTTACGAATGGTGTTGGTTAAACTGTATTCCAATTCTTTTACAGAGTTATTTACCGAAGTTTCAAAGTCGGTATTATCCTGACGACTAAAGATCTTCCAGATAGCTTCCTTGCCTTTATGACTTACAACAGCTCCCGGCCAAATTAATGTTTGAGAGGTCTTATCTTTATTTTTTTCAAATATTGGCTCCGGTACTAAACCTTTTTCGTACAATTGTTTTTCGAGACTGGTTTTTTCGTCGGCACTCATTCCATCGCCAGGCACAATAAATTCGTATTGTATTTGGTTGCCCGAATATGCTCTGAACTCATCTAAAATTTCTTTTGCTTCGTTGCGTAAACGCGTAAAGCTTGGATTAAAATCTCCATCAAAATAAACTTTAAAATAAACCTCGTCATCCAAATTCTGTAATAAGGTCTTGGTTGATTCAGCTAATGTGTAACGTTTTTCAGAAGTTAAGTCGAAACGCTTGAAATAAACAGAGCCAATAAAGTTGACCAAAACAACAATACCAAGCAAAACAAACAGCGACATAATATCGCGGCGTTTATTTTTTGAAGTCGTTATTTTTTTCTCTGCTACCATTTCCTGCTTTCTAAAACCAATTTGGTTAACAAATTAAAAAGTGCAATTACACTTATAAAATATAAAGCATCGCGCGTATCAATAACACCGCGGCTCATGCTTACGTAATGATCGTTAAGTCCCAATCCTTTAAAGAAGGCATCGTACTTACCAAACAAACCGCTTTGCGCAATAAATTCAAAACCTATGTAACAGAAAAAACAAAGCAATAAAGCAATTATAAATGCAATAACCTGGTTCTCGGCAATAGCAGAAGCAAAAATGCCAATAGAAACAAAACCAGCACCTAAAAATAAAAGTCCTACATAAGAGCCCCACATACCGCCGGTATCAATATTACCTTTTGGGGCACCAAGCACATGCACGCTGTAATAATAAATAAGTGTTGGTAATAAAGAAACCATTACCAAAGTAAAGCCGGCTAAATATTTTGCCAGTACCAATTGCAGATCGGTAAGTGGACGCGTTAATAATAATTCAATAGTACCGGTTTTCTTTTCTTCCGAAAAAGAACGCATGGTAATGGCCGGGATCAAAAATAAATATACCCAGGGCGCAATAAAAAATAAAGGATCGATATTGGCAAAGCCGTTATCTAAAATATTTGAGCCGCCGCTTTCTGAGGGAATTACCCACATAAAAATACCCACCAGCGAAATAAAAACGCCAATAGCAATGTAGCCAATTAAGGAACTTAAAAAACTACGTATCTCTTTTAAATAAAGCGTTAACATAAAGTGCAAAAGTACATATAATAAAATCGTTATTCAACCTCTTCCAGTGTGTCGCCGGCCGGTGCATTATCCAATATTTGATAAACTTTATAAGTTTGGTAAGCCGAGCGGTTTAACTGGTTGCTTAAAATAATTACTGTTAACTTATCATTTAGTCTGCGGTGAAAAGATGAACGGTAACCATGCCACCAGCCATTATGATACACTTCTTTTTTAAGCGAATCGTTAACATCTTTTAAGCGCCAGCCATAACCATAATTACTTAATTTTTTTTCGCGGCTATACGCGGTGTAAGCTAAGGCCTGTGTTTCGGCTTTGATGATCTTGTTTTGATACATGGCTTCGCTGAACAAAAAAAGATCGTAAGGAGTTGAATAGATGCTTTTATCACCGAGTACGTAATCGCTGGCATCCAGGTCAATAGGTTTCCATTTGTTATCGTATGGCTTTGTAATGTTCTTCCCGTTGAGGTCAATATCTTTTATGGTTGCAGTATTCTTCATACCTAAAGGTTTAAACAATTCTTCTTTCACAAAAGAGGAATAAGACTTGTGAGAAACTTTTTCTATCAATAAAGCCAGCAAGGCATAATTCGTATTACAATAATTAAAGCGTGTGTTGGGTTTTAAATAGGGTTTTGGATTTTTTACAATATAACAATTGTACATGTCCTCATTACTCATTTGGTAATTAGGCTGATAGATCTCGCTATTTAAAACATAAATATAATTAGCAAGACCCGAACGATGATTTAAAAGTTGTTTAACCGTTACGTTCGCGTAAGGAAAATCAGGAAAATAAAAAGCAAAAGGTTTGTTAAGGTCTATTAATTCTCTTTCGTGCAACATGAGAACGGCTGTGGCGGTAATTACTTTTGAAACAGAGGCTAATTGGAACATAGAAGAATCCGTGAGCAGATCTTTAGTATTCTTATTTAAAATGCCCAGCGATTTTTTAAATAGTACTTTACCAGCACGCGCTACTAATACAGAACCGTTAAAGGTACCGGTGAGGTTTAGCCGCGTGAACATGGTATCCAGTTTATAAGATATAAATTCTTCTTCTTTATTTAAGTTAGAAGGGATCTCTAACTTATCTGACTTTGAAACTGTTTTGCCACTATTGGCATTGCTTAAATTACCACAACTTAAAAACATTACCAATAAAAGCATCAGTATGGATAGTCTGTTCATTATTTTTTATTTTTAGTTGATGTTTTCTTTTTTTTCGCGAGGCTTGCTCGCGATGGCGAGTTCAACCTCGCCACTTTTGCCAATTCATCTTCATCTTCATCGTTATACTTATCATAGTCCAGTTTATTGCCCCAAAAACTCATTTGCTGCTTTATCCAGGCCTTTCGTTTAGAGATATAAGAACTTGGTGGGTTAGCAACGTATTTTAAGGGATTAGGTAAAACAGCGGCAATGGCAGCGCATTCGTCTTTATTTAATTTAATGGCCGATTTTTTAAACCAGTGTTGCGCGGCAGCTTCGGCACCATAAACGCCATTTCCCATTTCAATGCTATTAAGGTAAACTTCCATTATTCGCTCTTTGCTCCAAAAGGTCTCTATCAGTAAAGTAAAATAAGCTTCAAAACCTTTACGTATATAACTACGACCGGGCCATAAGAATACATTTTTTGCTGTTTGTTGTGATATGGTGCTACCGCCCCTAATTTTTTTGCCTTTTTCGTTGGCTTTCATGGCCTTTTCAATGGCGCCCCAGTCAAAACCATAATGTTTAAGGTAATTCTGGTCTTCGCTGCAAACTACGGCCAGCTGCAATTTTGGCGGGATCTCTTCCAGGCTTACCCAATCGTGTTTTAAGGTCATGCTTTTGCCATCGCCTTTCTGTTCAACACAACGTATTAACATTAAAGGCGTTAAAGGTACCGGTACCCAACGAAAGAGTATGGTGCTACCAACGGAAAGCACAATAAAAAAAACAATGATCTTTAAGATCGCTTTAAATATTTTGGTTAACAAAATCAATATTCTACTTGCAAATCTATTCGTATTTTTAAACCTTAATCGCCTTAGTTTGTAAATCAATTAACTATCGATTCTTAATTACTATGAACAAAAAATGGACCGGCATAATTATTCTTGTAATTGGCGCCTTTATTGCCTTTTATTTCTACAATAAATACAAAACTGCCCCAACAATAGATTTTAATAAACTCAAATTGTCCGATCTTAACGATGATCCGGTTAAATTTTCATCCTTCAAAGGCAAAAAGCTGGTTGTTAGCTTTAGCGCATCATGGTGTCCCAATTGTTTGGACGAGATGCGCGAAATGAATGATATAAAAGATACAAAATTAAGTGATGTGGAAGTGATCATAATTAGCGATGAGCCTTTAGAAAAAATAATGTCGTGGAAATCGAGAACGGATTACCCTTTTACCTTTTTAAAACTCAATAGTGGTTTTAATGATATAGGTATCTTTTCTATTCCCACATCTTATATTGTAAATACAAAACTGGAAGTAAAAAAAGAAGAAGTTGGTTATATTGATTGGAAAGATGAATCAACAACAGAACATTTAAAAAAATTAATGGAATAAATATTATTGAGGGAGAAAGGGTATGAGTACTAAGGATGTTACAAAATTAAGTTCAAAAGAGTTTATTATAATTAAAGGCGCGCGTCAACACAATTTAAAAAATGTAGACGTTGCTTTGCCCCGCAATAAAATGATAGTTATTACCGGACTCTCGGGTTCGGGAAAATCGTCTTTAGCTTTTGATACTTTATATGCAGAAGGACAAAGACGTTATGTAGAAAGTCTTTCGGCTTATGCGCGCCAATTTTTAGGACGATTAGAAAAACCGCAGGTAGATTATATTAAAGGCATATCGCCGGCCATTGCTATTGAGCAAAAAGTTATTTCGCGTAATCCCAGAAGTACAGTTGGTACAATAACCGAGATCTACGATTATTTTAAATTATTATTCTCACGTGTTGGCAAAACGTATAGTCCGGTAAGTGGCAAACAAGTAAAACGCCAAACCGTTACCGATGTTGTTAATTTTGTAGCCGAATTAAAAGAAGGGGCAAAGGTTTTAATTCTTTCAAAAGTTTCTGAAGCAAAAGATTGTCCATTTCAAAAACAACTGGAATTACTTTCGCAACAGGGTTTTTCGCGTGCAGTTATTAATGGAGAAATTAAAAAGATAAACGAGATAGATCCTAAGACCTTAAAAAAAACATCGGAAGTATTTTTATTAATTGATAGGTTAGTTTCTAATCCAACAGATGAAGATTTTTTGAACCGCACTGCAGATAGTGTTCAAACTGCTTTTTTTGAAGGCAATGGCGAGTGCTTACTTTGGATAGAAAAAGGCGACGGCACTTACACTAAAAATTCTTTTAGTAATTTATTTGAGCTGGATGGCATTTCGTTTGAAGAACCGAATGTAAACTTTTTCACCTTTAATAATCCAATCGGCGCCTGCAAGACCTGCGAGGGTTTTGGAAGCATTATTGGTATCGATCCTGATCTTGTAATTCCAAACAAAAGTCTCTCGGTATTTCAAAATGCAATTGTTTGTTGGAATGGCGAAGTAATGAGCGCGTATAAAAAAGAACTTTTAAAGAACGCACATAAATTTAATTTTCCTGTACACAAACCAATTGTAGAATTATCTAAAAAAGATTACCAATTATTGTGGGAAGGCAACCAGTATTTTGATGGCTTAAATGCTTTCTTTAAAATGTTGGAGAAGGAAACGTACAAAATTCAATACCGTGTTATGCTGGCGCGCTACCGTGGTAAAACGGTTTGCCCTGATTGTTTAGGAACGCGTTTGCGCAAAGATGCCAACTATGTAATGATAGCGGGAAAAAATATTACTGAATTAGTTCTTTCTCCTGTAGATCAGTTATATCCTTTTTTTAAGAGTTTAAAATTAGACGAGCACGATACAAAAGTAGCCAAGCGTTTATTGATAGAGATCACTAACCGTTTACAGTATTTGTTAGATGTTGGTTTAGGCTATTTAACGTTGAACCGAGTTGCCAATACATTAAGCGGTGGCGAGAGTCAGCGTATTAATTTAGCAACACAATTAGGAAGTACACTAGTAGGAAGTTTATATATTTTAGATGAACCAAGTATTGGTTTGCACCCGAGAGATACCGAACGTTTGATAAAAGTATTGCGCTCATTGCAACAACAAGGTAATACTGTAATTATTGTTGAGCACGACGAAGAAATTATGCGCATGGCCGATGAGCTCATCGATATTGGTCCGGAGGCCGGAACGCATGGCGGTCATTTGGTATTTCAAGGAACGCATAAAGAGTTATTAAAGAACAAAGCAGGCTACACTACAAAATATTTAAATGATATTTTAAGAATTGAAATTCCAAAAAGCCGCCGCAAATGGAAAGAGTTTATTGAGATAAGAAATTTGAACGATAACAATTTAAAAAATATTTCCGTTAAATTTCCATTAGGTGTTTTAACCTGTGTAACTGGCGTAAGCGGTTCTGGTAAATCAACTTTAGTAAGAAGAGGATTAATCCCGAATTTACAACGTTACTTAGATGGTTATTTTGAAAGTGTGAATGCTGATCACATGATAGGTGGCAGCTTAAAACAAATAAAACAATTAGAATTTGTAGATCAGAATCCAATTGGAAAATCGTCGCGCTCTAATCCTGTAACTTATGTAAAAGCATTTGATGAGGTAAGAAATTTATATGCAGACCAGGGTTTGGCAAAAACACGCGGTTACAAACCGGGCTTTTTTAGTTTTAATGTTGAGGGTGGTCGCTGCGAAGTTTGCCAGGGTGAAGGACAAATTACAGTTGAGATGCAGTTTATGGCCGACATACAATTGCAGTGCGAGAATTGTAAAGGTAAACGTTATAAAGCAGAAACATTGGAAATATTATATCGCAGCAAATCTATTTCTGATATTTTAGATATGACGGTGGATGATGCTGTAGAGTTTTTTGAAGGTGATACGGAAAATAAAACCTGCAAAAAAATATTAGAAAAATTACAGGCACTTCAGGCGGTTGGTTTGGGTTATGTAGCACTTGGTCAAAGCAGCAGCACGTTAAGTGGAGGAGAAGCGCAACGTATTAAGTTGGCCAGTTTTTTAATTGCCATCAATAATACATCGCCCACTTTATTTGTGTTTGATGAACCAACTACAGGTTTACATTTTCATGATGTGGCCAAACTTTTAAAGTCATTTGATGCTTTGTTAGCAAAAGGACATTCTATTGTAGTTATTGAACATAATTTAGATGTAATTAAATGTGCCGACTGGATAATTGATATTGGACCCGAAGGAGGGGAGAACGGTGGTACTATTGTTTTTGAAGGAACACCTGAAGAGCTGGCAAAAAATAAAAAAGGCTACACGGGTAAATATTTATTGGAAAAATTAAAATAAAAATTTTGAACTTGCCTAAAGCAATATTCTGCTGGAGTGGAGGAAAGGATTCCGCTTTTTGTTTGCACAAAGTTTTATCTGAAAAATTATTTGATGTAAAGTATTTATTGACAACGGTTAATGATGAATTCAAGCGTGTATCGATGCATGGTACTAAAGAAGAATTACTCGATCTTCAAACTGCTTCTATCGGAATTCCATCATTAAAAGTAAGAGTTAAAGAAGGAACCAATGATGAGTACGAAAAACAAATGGAAGCAGTTCTTTTAAAAGCTAAAGCCGAAGGAATTGAGCATGTTATTTTTGGCGATATTTTTTTGGAAGACCTAAGAGTTTACCGCGAAAATAATTTAGCAAAAGTAAATATGAAAGCTGTTTTTCCTTTATGGAAAAGAGATACGACTGAACTGATAAAAGAATTTATAAAGTTAAAATTTAAAACTGTTCTATGTTGTGTAAACGACGGTTATTTAGGAGAAGAGTGGTTGGGTAGAGAGATCAACGAAAAATTTATAAAAGAATTACCTTCTAATGTTGACCCCTGCGGCGAGAATGGCGAGTACCATACTTTTTGTTTTGCGGGGCCGGTTTTTAAAAAGGAGATCAGTTTTAGTTTAGGTGAAAAAGTCTATAAGTCGTTGAATATAAAAACAGATGATACTTGTAAAACGGATCAAACTGTAATTACTAAAGGGTTTTGGTTTTGTGATCTGCTGCCACTTTAAACCACATAGAAACATAGAAACATAGAAACATAGAAAGAAGAAAAGATCAAGTACTCATAGAATACAAGCGTCGCTTCAATTTGCTATATTTCTCTTTTTTATTTTCCATTCAAGACTCTGTATCTATGTGGTTAATTTTTTATGAATCAGAATTTTAATTTATCTTAGTGCCGGTAATAAGATCCAATGACTGAAAAAGTAGTAAAAACGAAGTATGCAACTATAACTTACAGAAGTGATGGAATTATTCACCTTCATTATTTAGATCATTTATTGGTGTTGGAAGAAAGCAAGGAGCTTTTCATGACTATCAGAGAGAATTCTCCCTGGAACGTTTGTCCGTTGTATATTAACGGCGAAACATTTTCCGGTATGGATATAGAATCTAAAGCTTTTTTTGCCAGTGAAGAAGTATTAAAGCATTGTTCATCTGTTGCTGTTTTAGTAAGGAATATCGGACAAAAAATACTAACTAATTTTTATTTTAAACTTATTAAATCAAAAATCCCAACCCGGTTTTTTTCTTCAGAGGCAGAGGCTATCAAATGGTCTTTAAATTATAAAGAAATAAAAGCGAAAATTAATTAAACAAAAAAAGGGAAACAAATTTTGTTTCCCTTTCATCTCTCAAAAAAATAGTTTAAAATCGGTTTTTCTTTCCGAATTTAATATTTCCTAAAGCATCTAAGATCTTTTTAAATACTTCAAAGTATAAAGTAATTATTAAGGTGATACTCATCATCCAGATAACGCAGATGTTGAACCAATAGGTAGAAAAATAAGTTCCCATAAAATTCTTTCTTGGTGCAAAAAAGTGAGCTCTGCCCATTTTAGAGTCTACCGGATCCTGGTAAACAGGATCTATCTGCTGAATTAACTTACCATCCTTTTCAATACAACGGTTTAACTCACCTGCATTTTTTACCAGGTTATTTAAATTCTCGTTGTCGTAATTAGCAGCAAGCTCTAAAAATTTATCTTTCTCTGCCGGGGTCTTTTGCATCGAAAGTTTTACTTCATCCAATTTTTTATACGCTGTGTTTTGCACGTTGATATAATAATTTTTGATGTTTGTTAAGTAAGCTTTAATAGCTGCAGCAACTGCAGGATTATAACTCTTCTCGTTTATTTGAGGCAAGACTTCGCATGCGACTTTTTTATTTATTTTAGTTTCCTTGGTTATTTCATTAAACAATAAAGCAATATCAGATTTTACATCAGTTAATTTTTTTCCTTCTTTAAGTTCGTTCTCAATTTTCACCAACTTACTTTCCAGTTTAGGCATCCAATAATCTTTTTTGTATTGGGCAACGCTAATACTTTTATCGTATTTGTAAAAATTATGCTCATAACGGTTCTCTTTAAATTGGTTAACAGCTAAAGCCTCAAATGCCCAACGGCTGGCCATTACCTCGCCACTAATTGGCACTGAACCCTGCGCGGCAAGAGTAGGGTTTAATTTATCAAACTTAACAACCACACCAGCTAATAATAACTGCGGGATAATTAAGAATGGAATTAAAATGTAGATAGTAACCGCACTGTTAAACGCAGAAGAGATATTTAGACCTAAGATATTCGCAAAACATGATGAAGTAAACAATACCATCCAATAATCGGTAAACATACCCTGTATACCTAAAACAGAATTACCAACAATTACAAAACTGCAGGTTTGTATAGCAGATAAAGCAAACATAATAATGATCTTGCTCCACAAATAACTGCCTTTACTTAAATTGAGGAATGATTCACGTTTACGGATCTTTCTATCGCGGATAATTTCCTCGGCACTCACTGTTAAACCAATAAATAAAGCAACAACAACCGACATGAACATGTAAGCCGGAATATTTTCGTTCTCTCCAAAAACATAACCTTTGCTTGTGTCAACGTCTGTATTAAAAAACCTTACCAAATACGCTAAAATAAAAGCGAGTAGGGGAGCTTCTAAAAAGTTGATCATTAAATACTGCGTGTTGGTTAATTTACTCTTAACATCACGCGTCATAAATACTTTAAACTGCTTAAAGATATTAGGGATCTTGAAAATACTTTCAGGGATCTCGGTATGTTTTTTCTCAGAGTGAATATTGCTTTCAATACGCTCGCGGTATTGTACATTCCATTCTAACGGACTAACTTTTCTGTTATACGTTAAGTTACCGTACTCATCTAATACCTTGCTTTCAATAATATTAAAGATCTGCTCAGGATTTACGTTACCGCAATTCCAGCATTCAGATTCTTCGGCATTAACGTGGTTAACCAAACGTTTAAAATAACTTACCGCATCAACAGGGTTACCATAATAAATTGGATAACCACCCACGTCAAGGATCATTAAATTATCAAACATTTTGTAGATCTCTGATGATGGCTGGTGAATTACCACAAAAATTAATTTCCCTTTTAAAGCTAATTCTTTTAAAAGGTCCATAATATTTTCAGAGTCACGTGATGATAGACCAGAAGTTGGCTCATCTACAAATAACACAGATGGTTCGCGAATTAATTCTAAGGAAATATTTAAACGTTTACGTTGTCCTCCAGAAATTGTTTTTTCTAAAGGCGAACCAACTTTTAAATGTCTTGTTTCACTTAAACCTAAGTCGGCCAATAAACTGTTACAACGTGTCGAGATCTCGGCATCGTCTAAATTTCCGAAACATAATTTTGCATTGTAAAAAAGATTTTGATAAACAGTAAGCTCTTCAATTAAAAGGTCATCCTGGCTAACGTGTCCAATAACGCCTTGTATTGCTTCTCTTTCGGTGTGAATGTTTTTACCGTTTATTTTTACAGAACCACCACTTGGTGTTTCCATACTATTTAAAACGTTTAATAAAGTAGATTTACCGGCACCTGAGCCGCCCATGATACCAATAAGCTTACCAGACTCTTCGTTGATGTTAACATCGCGTAAACCTAATTTACCACCTTTAAATTTGTATTCAAGATTTTTTACTTCGAATGTAATTCTTGCTTGTGACTCATCACTTAAGAAACGACCAATAACATCACTATAATAAATTGGTTTTATTTTGCTTGAACGAATAGAAGAACCTGGTGTAAAAATGTGTACACGCTCTTTAGAGATGCCTTGACCGTTTAATTGAAGTTCGTAGTTACCATAAATCCTAAGCGCGTACATTGACACGCTTTCAATTTGTATAACCCTAACGTCTTGAGGTAATGTTTCGCAGTAAATATGTTTGCTTTGGTTTTGAATGCCATCCTGATTATTATTAATAACCAAAATATTTGGGTTATTTGGAATAACATCTAATCCATCAATAATAAATGAAGTTAAGAGGTTAAACTCTTCCATTGGGATGTTAAATGTATCGGCCACTGTAAGCACGAATTCATTTTCTTGTTCAGAGATTTCGTTACTTGAGTGAATAAATTCAAGCAAACGTATTAACACGATCACTTTTTGTGGTTGTTCAAGTTCCTGATTTATTTGAGTACAGATCTTTAAGATCTTAACAGAGTTAAGAGATGTTCTTTTTGCAGCACCTTCTTTTTTCTTACTGGTGTTTTGATGTGACTCTAAATATTCGTCAAATATTTTTAAATAGGTTTCAACCTGCTCTAAATTTAATTGTCCTTTTAGGAAGGATTGTACAATTTGTCTACCCGTATTGTTTATGCCGTCAACCTTTGCAATAATTGCAAACATTTGCATCAGGGCTCTTAATATTCGTTCGCTCATTTTTTATTATTTTTTGGCACAAACATTTTCGTAAAAATGTTTCGCCATTTGTTTTACTTGATTACAATCTTGTTTAGAAAAAGTGGTAGTGGCTTTTCCAAAAATAAATCCGGTTATTCCATCTTCTTTTAATGTGCCAATATAATTCTTATATATTTCTATAACGTAATAACCACTGTTCTTGCTTAATTCGTAGTTGGTTGTTTCTTTGGCAAAAAAACTTTTTGAACCCGATTTAATTTCGAGCATATCTGTTTTACCGAAGTATAAATTTTCACTGGTGCAGATCCTTAAATAGAATTTACTGCTAGGTGCTTTTACTAATTGTATCGTGGTGCCATTTTTTAAAGAGGTAATTAAATATTCGCTGTCTACTACTTTATTTTCTTTAGGAATACGAACGGTATCTTTAATAAAAGCAAAATCGCCAGACTGTTGGGAAAACCCAAACGAGCTGAAAAAAAAGATGCCAATAATTAAACTTATATATTTCATACTAAAGCGAATTCTAAGATACAAAAAAAGGATAAAGTTGCGCTTTATCCTTTTAATTTTTTTTGAAAAAATATCCTGAAATTTACAAAGGATTATTTTTGTTTAAATCCAATAAGCATTACAGCGCAACCTGAACCAGGGTTTTTATTTGCATCTAATTGGGCTTCAATAATTGTTTCAAGGGTAGATTTTACTTTAAAGTCCCAATATGGGGCATTTTTCTTATCCCTGTTAGTGAATAATAAATGACGGTCCTGATCATAAATGTTAAAGATCAAATTTCCATCAGAGGTACCGCTACAAGCTGCAATTCTGTATGTTGTTTCGCCAAAAAAAGTTGTTTGAAATTCAGCAGTCTCTTCAGAGTTCAATAAAAGTGCGCGGTATTGTTGTCCATCCGAAATAAAAGTAGAGATAATGTGTTTAGCGCAAATATTTGCAATTGTATCACACTGCGCATTTACTTTATTAAAACATGCTGTAATTGAAACAAATGATAAGGCTATAATAAATTTCTTCATTTTAGTTGTTATGTTTAATATTATGATTGTGACGTGTTAATTATTTTGTTCCTGATCTCTTTTATTTTTTCGGTGATCTGAGCAATTTGTTCATCACTTACAATAACCTCAGTAGTGCTATTAATATAGGTCATTTTTTTAGCTGTATCAGTTACAGGTTCAACAAAATTGTATTTGAATTGAATGCCATCATAAATTTTTGAAAGGTCGGTTAATTGAGCTGTTAAAGCAACAACTTCAGGCTCTGTGCTGCTGCCTAAAATTTTAATTAAACTTCCTAAAGCTTGTTTTTGTTCTGCAATTCTAAATCTAACACCTTCGGTTGGTTTTATTTTATAGGCTGTAACCGAAAAATGCATACTTTCTATCCAACCACCACAAAGGATAAGGCTGCTTACATTGCTTCTTTGATTATTTTTTAAATAAGCATCGCTACCTCTGTAAGCAATACCTACTAACACCATCATACTATCTTTATTTGTAACATTGTTTTTGATACGCTCCATTGTAGAGGCATCAAAAGCAGCAGAAATTCCTAATTTATCGGCTAATTGTTTTACTGAAGCTAAATAACCTAAAGCATCCTGAGTTTGATTATAAAGAGAAACATATCCAAGGTCTGCACCGTAAATACCTAAATTGATAGATTTTGCGTAGTCAGTTGAAAATGTATTTACTTTATTAGACGAATGTAAAATTGCTTTATCGTATGTAATACCACTTTTTTGGATCAATAAAGCTGTTTGAATAGGAGATGGAACACTAAAAAGTTCGCCACCAACGTTTACCACTGAAGTTTTAACAGTATCAACGGTTTCAACCAATTCATCCTTATTAGCGTCATCTTTTTTAGGGTCACAAGACATTAAAAAAGCTACTGAAAGAGTTAAGGCTAAAACGTTTTTATTTAGCATTGTTTTATAAATTTTCATCGATAAATTGATGTTTTTTAAAGATTAATTGGACGCAAGTAAAGCAAAAAAACTGAATTGGACAAATAAAAATTTCTCACAATTCAGTTTTTTAATTGTTAAAAAGTATATTAGTGATTATCCCCACCAAAATAGGTCATTTCGATAATATCGGCGTTATAAGCCACATCATAAATCACTTCATTCATGATCGCTTCGCTGGTTAATTCAATTGGTTGAACCGCTTGTACAATAACAGTTTCGCAAGGTGTTCCATCTGCGCGCTTATCAGTTGTGATTGTAACTTGTGCATAGGTACCATAACCACCTTCTTTCAGCATTTTGTAATGGTTCAAATTTGGATTGTACTCACCACATCTTGTATTCATGTAAAATACATCTTTTCCAAAATGACGGCCTTTGATCTCCCAAACCCAAACGTTTTGGTATCTCCAGGTATCGTCTTTCATTTTAATAGCCACATCAATTTTAAAGATTCCAGGGCTAACTTCATCTAATTTATATTTCCACTTTGTAGAAATATTTGTCATAATTGTTTTTAAATCCAACATTGTTTTATTTTTTAAAGTTTATCAAATATATATTTTTTTTATTTGCCAATAAATTTATTTTAACCTTGTTTTTTAACCTAACTTTGGCTTCTCAATTTTTTTACTTTTTATGAAGCGGTCCGATGTTGTTCTCCTACTAATTCTAGCCTTTGTTCAGTTTACAGGAATAGTAGACTTTATGGTGTTAATGCCGCTTAAACCTAAGCTTACCGAGCTTTGGGGCATTACACCCAGCCAATTTGGAATTGCAGTATTTGCCTACGGTTTTGGGGCCTTTATTTCGTCGCTTATATGTGTAAATAAGGTAGACAGGTTTGATCGAAAAAAAGTGCTGGTGGTTATTTACGCGGGCTTTACTTTAGGTACTTTTTTCTGTGGTTTTGCGTCAAGTTATTACATGTTAGTGGCTGCGCGCTTTATTACAGGTTTGTTTGGTGGTGTTTCAGGCTCCATTATCCAATCTATTGTTGGAGATGCAATTCCTGCTCAAAAAAGAGGGCAGGCCATGGGCATTTTAATGATGGGCTTTGCGTTGGCAAGCATTGTTGGTGTGCCGGGCGGTCTATATCTTGCAGGTCATAATCATTGGTACACACCATTTATTATTTTAGGATTTTTATGTATTGTTGTATTTGTTGGGATTTTGTTTGTAGTGCCATCTTTCACCGCACATTTGGCTACCTATAAACAACAAACATTTGTGGGTGTAATGCGCAGTGTGCTTGAAGATAAGAACCGTCGCTGGGCCTTATTATTAACTGCTCTTATTATGCCATCGCATTTTTTTATTATTCCTTTTTTAACGGATTATTTTACTTCCAATCTTCAATTCGATTATTCAAGCACGGTGCCTTTGGTTTACATTGTTGGCGGTGCTATTACCGCATTTACATCGCCTATGATCGGTAAATTAAGCGATAGGATAGGGCGGTTTAAAGTTCTTTTAGCGCTCTCAATTTTATCTGTAATTCCTTTAATTGGTATTCCGAATTTGCAAACACATAATAAATTTGTTTTGTTGTGTTTTACAGCATCTTTTTTTGTTTTTAGCGGCTCGCGTATGATCATTGCTATGGCGCACACAACATCTACGGCGCAACCACATATTCGCGGTGCATTTTTAATTATCAATTCGTCTGTGCAACAATTTGGCACTTCTATTGCTTCATTAATTGGTGGATTTATAGTAATACAATCAAGCGATCATAATTTGCATAACTATCCTTACTTAGGTTATTTAGCTGTGTTCTTTTCAATATTGGTGGTGTTGGTATTTAATAAAGTAAAACCTTTAAAGGTTTGATCATAAATTTTCTTTTTTTTCTTTGAATTTTTTGCATAGTTTAGATAGTTATTTATATGAAATTTGAAACGAATGATACAATTGTTGCCCTGGCAACGGCTCACGGAAGTGCTGCCATTGCTGTTATTCGTTTAAGCGGATCAAACGCTTTTAAAGTTGTTGAGAAGAATTTTTATTCAAAGAAATTACAAAAAAAACAAATAAGTAATAAAGATTCGCACACCTTGCATTTTGGATTGATCATTCATCAGGAAGTAATTATTGATGAAGTTTTAGTGAGTGTTTTTAAAGGGCCCAACTCGTTTACAGGGCAGGATAGTGTTGAAGTTTCTTGTCATGGCTCGCCGTTTATACAACAACAACTTATACAATTATTTTTAGCAGCAGGGGCAAGACCAGCAGCACCTGGCGAATTTACTTTACGCGCATTTTTAAATGGGAAGTTCGATCTTAGTCAGGCCGAAGCCGTTGCTGATCTTATCGCGAGCAACTCTGCTATCTCGCATCAGGTAGCCATGCAACAAATGCGTGGAGGTTTTAGTAATAAAATAAAATTGTTGCGCGAGAACCTTGTAAACTTTGCTTCGTTAATTGAATTGGAGTTGGATTTTAGCGAAGAAGATGTTGAATTTGCAAATCGTAACGATCTTAAAAATTTAATTCATTCGATAAATACAATAGTTCAAAAATTGGTTAACAGTTTTGAATTGGGGAATGTTATAAAGAATGGTATACCCGTTGCTATTGTTGGAAAACCCAACGCTGGCAAATCTACTTTGTTGAATGTGTTATTAGAGGATGATCGGGCTATTGTGAGCGAAATTGCAGGAACCACGCGCGATACCATTGAAGATGAAATTACAATTGATGGTGTATTATTTCGTTTTATAGATACTGCGGGAATAAGAACAACTACAGATGTGATCGAGCAAATAGGCGTGAACAAAGCCTTTGAGGCCATTCAAAAATCTGCTATTGTTATTTATTTATTTGATTCGCACGAAATAAGTAGTGGAGATCTGAAGATGGAAATTGAGATGTTGCAGGAACATATTGGTAATTCGCAATTGGTAATTGTAGCCAACAAAATAGATACCGAAAACGTGGCCGACCTTAAAAAAGAATTCTCAAATTATCCTGAAATTATTTTTATTTCCGCCAAAACACACGATCATGTAAAGGATCTTAAAAGTAAATTACTTGAACTGTTTGATGCAAGAACTGTAAGCGCAACCGATACTATTGTTACTAATGCGCGTCACGTTAATTCATTAAAGAATGTGAACTCAGCCCTTGAAAAAGTTTTGCTTGGATTGGATGAAAATATTGTTGCCGATCTTTTAGCATTGGATATAAGATACGCCTTAGAAGAAATTGGAACGATAACCGGCCAGGTTACTACTGAGGATCTGCTTGAAAATATTTTCAGCAAATTTTGTATAGGTAAATAAAGATCAATAATTAGTATTGGTAATAAAATAAAAAAACCCTGCTTTGGTTTAACCGAAGCAGGGTAGAGTATGATCTTTTAAGATTATTTCTTTTTAGCGTAACGAGTACGGAATTTATCAACACGACCGGCAGTATCAACTAATACTTGTTTACCTGTATAAAAAGGGTGAGAGGTCATTGAGATATCTAATTTTACTAATGGATATTCGTTACCATCTTCCCATTTAACGTTTTCTTTAGTTTCTGCGCAAGAGCGGGTAATAAATGCATAACCGTTACTCATATCTTTAAATACGCATAATCTATAATTTTCTGGATGGATCTCTTTTTTCATTTGTAGAAAGTTTATTTAAGTTTCAAAATTGGGATGCAAATATACGTTTATTATTTTAAATGCCAAATATTATTCTCTTAACAATTTACATGTAAAGTTTTCGTTCAAAAAATAGCCTTAAAATTTAACAAATATCAAAAAAAACGGCCTGATTATTTGTTTTTTAAAATTCTTTAACTAATTTAGCCGCCTAAGTGTATAGTCAAAAAAACGCTTATTTATCTTAACTAAAACAAAGTATGAAAAAACTTTTTACCAAAATTGCTATTGCAGTAGCAGGTTTTACAGGGGTTGCAGTTGCACAGCAAGATCCTCAATTCACACAATTTATGCACAATAAATTGATCTATAACCCCGGTTATGCTGGTACTTCAGGCGCTATTTGCGGAAATGCTCAGTTCCGTCAGCAATGGGTGAACTTTGATGGCGCACCACAATCCATAGCTTTGGCTTTTGATATGCCTATTTTACCTAAGTTAGGTATAGGTTTAAATGTTATTAGTGATAAAATAGGACCAATGAATACATTGTTTTTAAGGATCCCTGTTTCTTTTTTAGTTCAAAATGTTGGAGGCGGGACTTTAGGATTTGGTATAGATGTTGGCTTCTTACAGAAGAAAATTAACAATACATGGATCACTCCTGAGCCAGGTAAAATCGATAATAAAATTCCTGGCGCTTACGATGCATTAAGTAATCCGGAATTAAATAAATTGACTTATGATATTGGTGGTGGTGTTTTTTACCAGATCCCAGGAAAGTTTTATGCAGGTCTGTCTTGTACCCATTTACCTGGACAAAAGATAACCGGTGAAAATGAAATTTCATTTAAAATGAAACAACATATATACCTTATGAGTGGTGTTCATTTAGCATTAAACCCTAGAAATGAATTAATTCCTAATGTGAAGGTAAAATCAGATGTGGCTGCAAGCGCTGTTGATATTAACTTAACATATATGTATGACAAAATGCTTTGGGTTGGTGCTACTTACCGTTTAAGTGATGCCACGGCATTAATGATCGGTTATCAGGGCCACAATGCAAGCGGCGGGTTAAGCTATAAAATTGGATATTCTTATGACCTTACAATGTCAAAATTGAAGGGTTATACTAGTGGTACTCACGAGATTATCTTAGGTTTCTGTTTAACCCAAAAAGTTAAGAAATTGGCATCTTATGGAGATGACCGTTTCTTAAATTAATTTTAAATTGTAACCTTTTATATAATATTTCGTTTAAACCACTTACAACTAACAATTAATGTTAATAACTTTAAACAAAAAAAGCAAGTAACTTTAATGTTGATTGTGGTTATAAACTAAAACAAGTAATATGAAAAAACTATTGGTATTAGCTTCATTCGTCGCTTTTGTTGCAGGTTGCAACAAACACGAAGCCGAATTGGTTGGTGTTGGTGGCCGTGAAAAATGGTTTCAACCAGACCCGTTTGGTACACTTTTCATACCTATGGGAAGTTACCATATGGGACCCGATGATGAAGAAAACCCTATGGCTCACACCACTAAATCTAAAATGGTGTCAGTTCAGGCATTTTATATTGATGACGCTGAGATCTCAAACAATGAGTACCGCCAATTCGTTTATTGGGTGCGTGACTCTATAGCTCGTAAATTATTAGCTTTCGGTTCTAACGGAGATGCAGAAGATTTCCAGATCTCTCAAGACGACTTCCTTTCAATGTGGCCTATATATAAAGGTGATAATAACTTACAAGATCCATATATTAATTGGGAACAAAAGATCAATTGGAATAGCGATGATGATGATTACAGAGCAGATCTTCAACCAATGTATCTTCCTGAAGGTGAGCGTTTTTATAACCGTAAAGAAATTGATGCACGTAAATTGAACTACGAATATTACAGAATTGATATCCGTTTAGCTGCTTCAAAATCTAACCGTTTTTTACCTAACAAATCACCTGATATTCAGGATGCTGCGCACGATTACAAAAAAGCAGACTATATGAATGGTGTTACTTTAAATGATGGACAGAACGGTGCTCCGGGTTCTCCTTCATCTTTAGTTGGCGACCCTTCAAAAGACAGTAAAGTTTTAGGTACTTATAACGTGAAAGATCAGGTTTCAGTTGGACAAGGTAACTATGTACCAAGAGAGCGTAAAGGTGTTGACCGTTCGGTATTTATTTTAAAAGATATTATTAATGTGTACCCAGATACTTTAGCTTGGGTTCATGATTATACTTATTCATTTAATGAGCCATTAACTAATATGTATTTTTGGCATCCGGCTTATGACGACTACCCGGTAGTTGGTCTTAACTGGAAACAAGTACGTGCATTCTCAATCTGGCGTTCATTATTATTAAACAACTATTTAATTGGTACAGGTCAAACTATCGTTAACGATTTTCGTTTACCAACTGAAAGTGAGTGGGAATATGCTGCTCGTGGTGGTCTTGATAAATCTCCATACCCTTGGGGTGGTCCTTACATCCGTAACTCACGTGGTTGTTTCTTAGGTAACTTTAAACCAATGCGTGGTTCTTATATTGATGACGGTGGTTTCCACTCTGTTTATATTTATTCTTATAACCCTAACGATTACGGTTTATATTGTATGGCCGGTAACGTTTCAGAGTGGACAAGCAATGCATATGATGAGTCGGCTTACGATTTTCAACATGACTTAAACCCTGATTATGTTTACGAAGCTCAGGATAAAGATGCGAATGTTTTAAAACGTAAGGTAATACGTGGTGGAAGCTGGAAAGATGTTGGTTATTACTTACAAACAAGTGCCCGTACCTATGAGTACCAGGATACAGCAAAATGCTACGTTGGATTCAGGAACGTAATGACCTATTTAGGTCGTTCAAAAGGTGACGATATTTAATAAAAAACACAAAACAACAAATAAACACAACTAACACAAACACTAACACACAAACACAAAACAGCTATGAGTAAATTAGGAAAAGTAAAAGGATTCAAGAAGTTCGTTCACGTTGCTTCCTGCCTTGGGGCAGCAGTAGTTATTTTAGGAGCTTTATTTAAAATTATGCACTGGCCACTCTGTAATGAGATGCTAATCGTTGGATTAAGTACAGAAGCGTTCTTATTCTGTTTATTTGCTTCTGATGTTCCTCATGAAGAAGTAGATTGGACACTTGCTTATCCTGAATTAGCTGGTATGGGCGGCGCTCTTGAAGTTGAAGAAGAAAAAAACAACTTACCTATAACTGAACAATTAGATAATTTATTAGCTGATGCAAAAATTGGTCCTGAATTGATCGAAAGTTTAGGAGCTGGTATGCGTGCAATTGGTGATAATGCTACTAAAATGGCAGATATCAGTAATGCAACTGTTGCTACAAACGAATATGTTGATAACGTTAAAAAAGCATCTAGCAGTGTTTCTACCTTAGCTGATACTTATAAAAGTGCTGCAAATTCAATTGCTAGCTTAGCTGAATCAAATGACGCTGGTCACTCAATTGGTGATTCATTAAATAAAGTTTCTAAAAATCTATCTGCTTTAAATGCAACTTACGAATTGCAATTACAAGGTAGCAAAACACACTTAGATGCTACTTCTAAGTTCTACGATGGTTTGCATGACCTAATGAAGAACTTACACGATTCTGTTGATGATACTAAAAAATATCGTCAGGAAATGTCTCAGTTATCAACTAATTTAACTGCGTTAAACACAGTTTATGGCAACATGTTAAGTGCTATGAACTTTAACAAAGGTTAATCTGAGTTGTAACTAATTCAAAAGTTAGTATTATTAATTATTATATTGTTTAATAACCAATAAAAAAATCTATTTAAAATGGGCGGAGGCAAAGAAACCCCAAGACAGAAGATGATTGGTATGATGTACCTAGTACTTACCGCACTTCTGGCTATGAACGTTTCAAAACAAATATTAAAGGGTTATGTTACCGTTAACGAGAGTTTGGTAAAAAGCCGTGAAAATCTAGCAGAAAACAACAAACGTGTAACAGAATCGTTTGAACATACAATTAATGGTAACCCTGCTGCAGCTGGCTATTTCGAAAAAGCTAAAGAAGCACAGAAACTATTAAAAGACATGGAAACCTATGTTGATCAGGTTAAACTTAATGTACTAAAAGAATCTGAAGGAACTCTTAAACCAGATACAGTTAATTTAAAATACGCTCAAAGACTCGACAATTATGACGATCCTTCACGTGTTTTAGGTGTTGCTGAGCCGGGTGCCGTTGTTGGTGGCCCTCTTAGTGCGCAAGAATTAAAAGGTAAAATGGAAAAATTAGTTACGAGTTTGATTGCTATGTTAGATCAAATGCAAACTAATCCAAAAACTAAATTATTAGGTGATGATTATGAGTCTTTAAAAAGAAAGATAAATGCTCTTAAGCCTATTGGTTCTGGTGCAAAAGAAGATGGTGTTGTAATGACTTGGGAAGTTGAAAATTTCTATCACTTACCAATGGCTGCTGTTGTTTGTAATTTCAACAAAATGGCTGCCGACTTAAAAAACACTGAAGCTGAATTATTAAATATCTTTTCTGGTGCAAGTGGTAAGTTAGCTATCAAATTTGATAAATTATCTGCAAAGGTAATTGCTCCTTCTTCTTATATCCAGGCTGGTCAACCTTATACTGCTGATATATTCTTAGCAGCTTCATCAAGTGCAATGACTGCTGATCAAATGCAGGTTTTAATTGGCGCTGATTCTGTTTCTGCTGCTGGTGGAACTCCGGTTCCTATCGAAGGCGGTATGGGTAAATACACAGTTAATACTGGTGGACAAGGTGAGCAAAAAATTAGCGGTATCATCAAGTTTAAAAAACCTGACGGAACTTATGAGAACTATCCTTGGCATGCAGCTTACATGGTTGCTGCTCCCGCAGTTGCTGTTCAGTTAACAAAAATGAATGTAATGTATATTGGTGTTGATAATCCTATCATGGTTTCAGCTGCCGGTGTTTCTCCAACAGATCTACAAGTTAACATCTCTGGTTGCGGAGCAACTAAAACAGGTGGTAATGGTAAATTCGTTGTTAGAGCTACCAGCCCTGGAACTTGTATGGTAAGTGTATCTGCCAAAGGTAAATCTCAAGGCCCTGCACAACCCGTTCGTGTGAAGAAAATTCCTGATCCGGTTGCAAAAGTAGGTGGTAAAACTGGTAACGTTGAGGTTAAAAAAGTAGAGTTAGGTCAAATTGGTGGTGTTGGTGCTGAATTAGCAGGTTTTGACTTTGACGCTAAATTCGTTGTTATCTCATTCGAACTTAGTGCAGTTGTAAAAGGAGCTTTAAAATCTGTTGCCTGTCCGGGTAATAGTGTAAACTCCGAAGCAAGAAGTATCTTAAGTTCCGCAGGGGTTGGAAGTAAAATTTTCTTTGAAAACGTTAAAGCTAAAGGCCCTGATGGAACCATCAGGAATATACCCGGTGTAACATTAAAAGTAAAATAATATGAAAAATCTATTTTTCGCCATATTAACAGTTCTATCATTAGCAGCATCTGCGCAGCAAGGTGTGTTTCAACCAGGCGACTACAAAGATGGTATCTATGATAAAGAAAACGCAGTAAATCGTCGTTTTATTCCTTACACACACCTTCGTGAAGGTGATGTTACATGGGAAAAACGTGTTTGGCGCGATGTTGATATGCGCGAAAAGATAAACCAGCCTTTATATTACCCGGTTGAGTTTGTTACAGGTAGAATGTCGCTTTTCCAGGTATTGGCTAAATATATTTTACAAGGCCAGGTTATAGCGTTTAATGACGAAGAATTTCAAATTCCTTTAGAATTATCCGCTATCAGGGACAAACTGAAAAAATGTGACTCTGCCGATCAAACTTCTTACACTCCTGAAGGGGAAGAGGTTGTTATCAAAATTTTCCAGTGTGACTCTTTAAGTATCTTAAGAAACATTCGTTCTTACAGGTTAAAAGAAGATTGGTTCTTTGACAAACAAAAATCGGTTTTAGAGGTGCGTATCATCGGAATGGGTATTTATACTTATGATGAGGAAAAAGAAGCGATGAGAGAGCAATTTTGGGTGTATTTCCCATCATGCCGTCCCTTCTTTGCAAAGCATGAAGTGTTTAACACCAAAAACGATAGCGAACGACGAACTTTTGAAGATATTTTCTGGAAACGACAGTTTGCAAGTACAGTTACCAAAGAAACAAACGTTTATGGTAGAAATATTAACGAATACTCTAGAGGTATAGATGCCTTACTCGAATCTGACCGTATTAAAATGGATATTTTCAGGTGGGAACATGATCTATGGCATTTCTAATTTAACTTAAAAAAATATTTAAAACCCTTCAGTTTACTGAGGGGTTTTTTGTTGTTAAAAATTCTAAAACAAATTCAATTAACTTAAAGCTTTGGTATATTTGTTGTATTACACTATTTATCATGAAAAAACTTCTCATTCTTATTCCGTTTTTAAGCTTTGTAATTGCAAATGCCCAAAAACAAAGTCAACCAAAAACGTTTCTTGTTAAAATAGATGGAACGATCCGTAATTTTTCCGGTAAAACAATTTATGTACACCATAAATGGGACGAAAAAGACCAAACAGATTCTGCCAAAGTTGTAAACGGTAAATTTAGTTTCAATATTAAAAGTGTTGATCCAAACATGTTCTGGTTTACTACATCCAGCAATATTAACGAACAACCAAACTATATCTTTTTTGCAGATGCCGAACCATTGAAAGCAAATTTAATTGGCGACTCAATATTATATTCTACTGTTGCCGGTGGCCAAACACAAAAAGATTATTTGCAATACCGTTTCATGATCAACGATTTTGTGTCGCAGCAACAGCAAATGCAATCAGAGTATAATACTGCTACGCAAGCTGGTGATTACACTACCATGAATAAAATAAAAGAAGATTTCCAGGGATTGAACAATAAATTCATAGACGGCCTAAAGAACTTTATTAAAACACATCCAAAATCAGCTGTAAGTGGTTTTATAATTTATAACGATCTTAATAATCCAAACATTCCAATGGAAACCGTTATTGAAGCTTTAAGTTATATTGATAAAAGTATAGAGAATACCAAATTCATAAAACTGGCTACAAAACGCGTTGATGCTATTAAAGGAACTATGATCGGTCATAAAGCCACTAATTTTTCACAAGATTCGCCTGAAGGAAAAGCTATTAGCTTAAACGATTTTAAAGGTAAGTATGTTCTCGTTGATTTTTGGGCTAGCTGGTGCGGTCCTTGTCGTCAAGAGAACCCAAATGTTGTAGCTGCTTATAACCGCTTTAAAGATAAAGGATTTACCGTATTAGGTGTTTCATTCGATTCTAATAAAGACGCATGGTTAGCCGCTATTAAAAAAGATAATTTAACCTGGCCCCATGTTAGCGACCTTAAAGGTTGGGGTAACGAAGCCGGTAAGATCTATAGCATCACAAGTATTCCACAAAATTTACTGTTAGATAAAGAAGGTAAGATCGTAGCTAAAAACCTGCGAGGCCCTGCTCTTGACGAAAAATTAGCTGAGCTAATTAAATAGTCGTTTTTATCAAAAAAAAACTAATTTTGCCTTGCAAATTTAATGTGTGTTAATTCATACAGGTAATGGCGTGAAGTATAAAATATAAAAATAAAACTATCTATAAATTATGAAAATGAATAAAATTGTTGCTGTTGCTTTAGCTCTGGGAGCATTTGTGAACTACAGTAAAGCACAAGAACCGGTTGTGATGACAATTAATGGTAAACCAATTTCAAAATCAGAATTTGAAGCTGTATACCGTAAAAACAATGGTAAGGAAGTAAACAATACTACCAAATCGGTTAACGAATATGTTGATCTTTTTTCTTTATTTAAAAGCAAAGTTTTTGAAGCAGAAAGCTTAGGTCTTGATACCTTAACCTCTTTTAAAAATGAATTGGCAGGTTATCGTCGTCAATTGGCAGCACCTTATCTTACAGATAAGAACACAAACGAAAATTTGTTGAACGAAGCATACGAGCGTATGAAAACTGAGGTAAAGGCAAGTCATATCTTAGTTAGAATCGACGAAACAGCTTTACCAAAAGACACTTTAGAGGGCTGGACAAGGATCCATATTATTCGCAACGCTGTTCTTGGAAAGTTACCTACCGCCGCAGAGATCTCTAATTACGAAAAACTTTTAAAGAACCAATCAGAAGTTGCAAAGAACTTAAAAGGAAAAGATAGCGCGATCTATAAAGCAAAATTAAATTCTGTAAAATATCTTGCTGATTATTACAAGAACGCAACAGATAAATTTATGGACATTGCTCCAAAAACAAGTGATGATCCTTCTGTAGTTGATAACAAAGGCAATCTTAACTTCTTTTCTTCATTGGATATGGTTTACCCTTTCGAGTCTGCCGCATTTACTACTAAAATTGGCGATGTTAGTCCTGTAGTTAGAACACGTTTTGGTTATCACATTATTAAAGTTTACGAAAAACGCGAGAGTCGTGGCGAGATCTTTGTTTCCCACATTATGTCAAAATTTGGTAAAGATGCAACTGAGCAGGATAAAACAAATGCAAAAACAAAAATTGATGAGATCTACGGAAAATTAAAAGGCGGACAAAATTTTGAAGAACTCGCTCGCCAGTTTAGCGATGATAAACAAACTTCTGATCGTGGCGGTCAATTACAGCCTTTTAAAAGCGGAAAATTACCGGCAGATTTTGAAGACGAAGCATTTAAATTAAATAAAAGTGGTGATTATTCAGCACCGGTAAAAACTCAATACGGTTGGCACATTATTAAGCTTAACGAAAAAAAGGGTGTGCAACCATTTAATGATGTTAAAGCCGAATTAAAAACACGCGTAACACGCGATGGTCGTTCACAAATGGGTAGAACAGCTTTAATAGAACGTGTTAAAAAAGAAAATAATTTTAAAGAGAATTTAGCCAACAGAGATGAGTTTAAAAAAATAATGGATACAACTTACCTGCAAGCAACCTGGACGGCAGCACGCGCTTCTAAATTAGGTAATAAAGAGATCTTTAATTTAGGTGGCAAATCATACACACAAAACGAATTTGCTAAATTCTTAGAAACACAAATGACATTCAGAAGTCCTACAGATGTATTTGAAATTATGAAAGGTATTTACAAAACATGGGTAGAAGAAAGTATTGTGAATTTTGAAGACGCGCAATTAGAAAAAAAATATGTTGACTTCAGAAATTTATTACGCGAATACCGTGATGGAATTTTGTTGTTCGATCTTACTGATCAAAAAGTTTGGAGCAAGGCGGTTAAAGATACAAGCGGCTTAAAAGAATTCTATGAGAAGAATAAGAATAACTACCTGTGGGGCGATCGCGCAGATGTAACAACTTACAAATGTATTAACGAAACTGTTGCTAAAGATGTAAGAAAACTTTTAAAAGCTGGTAAATCTGAAAAAGAAATCATCGAAACCGTTAATAAGCCATCTCAACTTAATTTAAGTGTTGAAAATGTAACTTATTTAAAAGGGGAGAATAAGAATGTAGATGATAACTGGAAAGAAGGTATTGTCGCAAAAAATATAAACGACGATAAAGAGAAAAAGATCTTTATAATAGTGGTTAACAAAATATTACCTAAATCGCCTAAAACATTGGCAGAAAGCCGCGGTATGGTTACGGCCGATTACCAAAACTATCTTGAAAAAGAATGGTTAGATTATTTAAAGAAAAAATACGTTGTTCAAATAAATAAAGATGTATTAAGTACTATTAAATAGAAATTAAAAAAAATTATTAGCCGACTGTCTTACAAATAAAAGCAGTCGGCTTTTTTTTTAATATGAATAAACGAAAGCATATTCAAATAATTATTTTTAGTTTTCTTTTTTTAGCAAACTTAAATGCTCAAACTTTTGAAGTTGAACAAATAGAACAATTGTTCAGACCCCGGATCCGTGTAGAGTCGAAATATATTCTGGACGCCGGCTTTAAAGATACCAGTGGTGTGTTTAATCAAAAAGAAATAAACTCTGTTTTTACATTTCCAATAAAAACTAAATTCAGTGCCGATGTTAAATTGGATCTAAAGAGCCTGAATTTAAAAGATATTTTAAATAACAGCGTCCGTTTTAAAGCATCTCAAACATTAGGTGTAATAAGGCTTACCGCACGTCAAATAAACATTGGCTTCGATACCTTACCGCAAAAAAATATTATGAACGCTACAGCCGGTTTAATGGGTTTACGTTTGTCGAAAAAATACAGGGTGCAGTTTTATTCGGCTACAATAACTATTGCAGAGCAGGAAAAAACCATTAACAATGCTGTTCCCAGATTTTCCGCTTTATTTGGTCAGTTGCATTTAAGAGGCTTAAGGCGCAATTTTTTTTACGGCATTGCTGCAACATATAGCGATGGCTTATTCATACCTTCTCCTTTTTTTGGTGGTAGCGAACCTATTGGTAAAAAATTTGTTTTTAATTATACCTTACCCGCGCAACTTAATGTTCAGTATAAGGATAATAATGCATTGGTTACAGTAGGTGCAAGTTTTGATGGCTATAGGAATGGAATACTTTATGTAACAAAACGTAAGAACCTTAATTATTATGCAGGTTTAACTTACGCCAGTTTCAGGTATAAATTCTCAAAGACTTTTGTGGCGAGGGTAGAAGGAGGCTATATATTTTACCAAAATATGCAGTATACGAAAACCGATAATGTAGTTACCAAATTTGGTGTTAATCCTAGTCTATATGTACAAGTGGGTTTTAGCGTATTATTTGGCAAGACCTTTTGGGAAAAAGTTTTTGATAATGTTATAAAAAATTAAATTATTTTAGAGTATATTTAAATTGTTGCGCTTAATAAACTACATATTCATTTGCCTGGTTTTTGTTTCTTGTAATAACGGATCCGATAAAAAAGAAACTGTTTCAAAGCCGATTGCAAAAGCCGGTACCGAAGTATTGAGTCTGGCTGATTACAAGGAAAATTATATTTCTATCGAAGCGGTAAAAGACAGTTCAATACTTGCAAAAAAATCTATTGAGAATTGGGCCATTGAATCCCTGTTTTACCAAGAGGCCATGGGAAAATTAAATGCAGATGAAATTGAAATAGATAAACAAGTAGAAGCTTATAAAAAATCGTTGGTAAATTATATTTATCAAACCAAATTAATAGAAGCCAACCTTGATACGAATATTACCAGACGCGAAATAGAACAGTATTATAGTGATCATGAGGATAATTTTATTTTAAAAGAGAACATCGTTAAAGTGCATTACTTTAAAATTCCTATAAAAGCCCCTGGCTTAGAAAAAATTAAACGTCTGTTAAGGTCTTATGTTTATGTGCCAAAAGATGTTGAGCAACTAAAAAATCTTTGCATGCAAAACGCTGAGAATTTTTTTATGAACGATAGCACATGGTTGTATCTTGAAGATATTAAAAAAGAGATACCAAAATTACGCGACCAACCTGATTTCAATTTAGGGCAGGGTAGGGTATTAGAGTTTACCGACGAACTTTATTATTACTATTTACGCATTAAGGAAGTAAAAGTAAAAAACGGTCTTTCCCCTTTAAATTTTGAAAAACAAAATATCAAAAACTTTATCATCAATAAGAAAAAAACACAATTAATAAACGATTACAAATTCCAGTTACTCGAAAAGGCAAAGACTGAGAAGGTTTTTGAGGTATATTAGTTTTAATGAATAAACTTAATTGCAATGTTTAAACTTAATTGCCAGATTTATTTCTTTCTCTTTCTTTTTTTGCTTTGTAATAACTTGCTAATACATGGACAAGATATTAATGACCTTAAGAAAAAACTAGCTGATCAAAATGATAAAGATAAAATTGAATCCTATTTAAAAATTTCAAGTTTATTTTTTAATAATTATGCTAAACCTGATTCGAGTTTATTTTATGCAAATCTGGCATTTAAGTTATCCAATAAAATTAATTATCTAAAAGGCAAACAAAAAGCACTTTTTAATATTGCCATAGCATTTCAGGAAAAAAGTAGATTTGATACTTCAATTGTACTCTTAACAAATTTATTAAATGAAGTACAAGCTTCAAAAAATCGTGAACTTGTTGGGAAAATAAAATTGAGTTTGGGTATTAGTTATCGCAGAAACAACAACCCAAAGTTAGCAACTGCAGCATACTTAGATGCTATTTCTGCTTTTGAGAGACTTAATGATTTAGCTGGTGTGGCTATGGCTAATATGCGTTTGGCTGGCGTTTTTACGTCAGAAAGTCAAAGCGAAGTGGCAATGATTTATGGACGAAAAACCATAGCTCTTTTGCCGCAAGTGCAAGATTCGTTTTCGCGAGTTGTTATTCTGTCTGGTCTTTCTGGTATGTTCATTCAGCTTTCTAGCACTAATATTGCATATGCAGATTCCTCCATAGTGTATGCTAAAATGGCGCTACAACTAGTTGATATGAATAAGTATTATGCAAAAGGAAGTCAAATTTGTATTTCAATTTCTAATGCGTATAGTTATAAAGGTGATTTTAACGAAGCACTTAAGTATATTAAATTGTCAATGAATTATAGGGCTTTTTTATTTCCAAATGAAATAATAATGAGTTACTTTAATTTTAGTGATTGTTATTTTCAATTAAAGTCAAATTCATTATCACTTTTGTATCTCGACTCTGCGAAATTTATTTTAAAGTCGTTTTACGATCCGTTTTATGAAATGGGGTGGGCTGAGCGCACCTATGAGTACAACAAGGCTAATGGAAATTTTGAGAAATCATTAGAAGGAAAGGAGAGATTCAGTCTGCTAAAAGATAGTTTGTTTACCGTAGAAAAAAACGCTGCTATTAATGAGTTAGAACAGAAGTATAATAAATCAGAAAACGAGAAAAAAATAAACGATCTAAATAAAGAGAATGAAATAGCTTTACTTAACGTTAAGTTTTTAGTGGTTGGTATTTTAGCAGCAGCTCTTGTAATTCTTGTAATTGTTTTCTTTTACCGTCAATCGGTTTTAAAAGCTAAGTTTACGGCTCTCGAAACAGAGCAGAGATTGAATAGGGCCCGAATGAATCCTCATTTCTTTTTTAATGCACTTAGTTCTATACAAACGCTATCCATGGATAAAGAGAATTCGGGCAAAGTATCGCAATTAATTTCTCAATTCTCAAAAATTATGCGCCAAGCGTTAGAGAGCACATATGATGATTTATCTAACATCGAAGCGGAAGTCGATTTTTTAAAAAATTATTTAAATATCCAGAAGAGTCGATTTCCAGATAAATTTGAATACAGTATAAATGTGGATGAGGATATTGAAGTAAACGAAATTAAAATTCCCGGAATGCTTTTACAGCCATTCATTGAAAATTCTATTGAACATGGTTTTAAAAATATCAACTACAAAGGTCAAATAGATATTTCATTTGTAAAGGAAGAAAAACAGATAAAAATTTTAGTTTCTGATAATGGCTTAGGGTTTAATGCCGAATTCAGCGAAAAAAAATATCCTTCTAGAGCAACTCAGATTATCGCCGACCGGTTAATGCTGTTAAACAAGAAATACAATTCAAATGCTAGATTTGAACTAAAAAAGAATGAGGGCAGTGGTATTAGCGTTACAGTTTATGTACCAATCATTTATTAATCAATTCTTATCACTTAGTAATAAAAGATCGTCTCTTATTAAACATAATTGACATTTACAATAAGTATGCTTATTTTAGGTTTCAAATGAGGACATTAATTATAGATAACGAGGAGCAAATTCGTATTGGCTTGATAAAGCAGTTAAAGGCTTTGTGTCCAATCATTTCTGAAATAAAAGAAGCTTCAGGCGTTAAAGCAGGTTTAAAGGCTATTGATGAATATAAGCCTGAATTAGTTTTTTTGGATGTAGAAATGGATGATGGAACCGGAATTGAACTAATTCAGAAATTAGGACACTTTAATTTTCAATTGATCTTTATTACAGCGCATGATAAGTACGCCATTAACGCATTTAAGTTAAGCGCTATTGATTTTTTATTAAAGCCAATAGATGCTGAAGATCTTATGAAGGCAGTTGATAAAGCGGAAAAAAATTTAAAAAATAAAACATTAGATCTGCAATTTCAAATATTGCAAGAGAGCTTAAGCTCTATTACCATCAACGAAAAAAAAATTGTTTTAAAAGATAGCGAATCTATTTATTTTGTAAAGGTATCGGATATTGTGCACTGTAAAGCGGAGGGGCCTTACACCGAGTTTTATCTTATCCCTCAGCAAAAGATAACTATCTCAAAAAGTTTGAAAGAATACGAGGAGCTTCTAGAGCCATATGGTTTTGTTCGCACACATCATTCTCATCTCATTAATATCAAACGCATTGTTCGCTTCGATAAAGCAGATGGTGGCAGCTTAGTATTGGAGAACAAACAGATTGTTCCGGTTTCGCAACGAAAACGTGAGCAAATTATGGAGCTTTTGAATAATATGTAGTATTATCCACTACATGAAATCACTTGTTAAACTAAATCGGTCACTTATTAAACTTTATCCTTCGATGCGTAAAGTGCTAAAATAAATTCAACAAGAGCCACTAATTTTGATATAGAAATCTTAACATCTATATCTAATGAAAACTAGCATTACAAAAATTTTAAGCGTAATAACTATATCAGGCACATTTAACTTAAGTGCTACTGAGCCAGTTTTAAAATCAACGGGCATTAGTTTTACCGAAAACAAAGGACAAGTTTGCGACCAAAACTATAAACCACGTCCCGATGTTTTGTTTAGCGGAACTGCAAATGGAATTAATTATCATTTAACCAATACGGGTATTAGCTACCAGCTAAACCGTATTGATAGTTGGAAAGAAACAGAAGATCTTAAAACAAACGAAAAAATAAAAACAGCCGACAAAACTACTTTATATAGAGTAGATATAAATTGGGTCGGTGCAAATCTAAATACAACAATTTTAAAAGGAAAAGAGTTGGCCGGTGTAAATAATTATTATTTAACGCAATGTCCTAATGGAGCATTAAATGTAAAGAGTTTTGAAAATATTACATACAAAAATATTTATAATGGAATAGATATTAAATGGTACGAAAAAAACGGGCAATTAGAATACGATTTTATTGTTGAACCAAATGCCGATCACAAACAAATTAAAATAGAAATAAAAGGAGCAGAGAAACTTAGTGTAAATAAAAAAGGCGAACTGGAAATTAAAACACCCTTAGGTACAATTATAGAGCAAGCTCCGGTTGCTTTTCAAAACAATAAACAAATTAAAACAGAATGGCAGCTCATAAATAATAAAGCAACTTTTAAAATATTAAACTACGATAAAACACAAACATTAATAATTGACCCTGCTTTAAGAAAGTGGGGAACCTATTATGGTGGAACAGCAGATGATTATGGGCGTGGTTGTAAAACTGATGCTAGTGGAAATGTTTTTTTTACGGGTTACACAGCTAACACAACTACAACTTTAATTGCAACAATGGGAAGTCACCAAACAGTTTTTGGAGGAGGAACTTTAGATGCATTTCTTGCTAAATTCAATACTTCAGGTGTTAGGCTATGGTCAACATATTATGGTGGAGTAGGGAATGATGTTAGTCTTTGCGTTGAAGTAGATGGCACCAACGAATACATTGGTGGTTATTCAACAAGCACTGGAACAAGTATTGCAACAATTGGAAGCCATCAAGTAACGCCTGGTGCTGGTAACGATGGTTTCATGGCAAAGTTCGATCAAAATGGTGTTAGAGTTTGGGCTACATTTTATGGAGGCACGGGTAGTGATGTTGTTAACGGGTGCGCAAAAGATTTGAGTGGTAATATTTATTTTGCCGGAAATTCAAGTTCTAATGGGGCTATTTCATCTGGTGGTCATCAAAATGCATATGCCGGCGGCGGTGACGGATTCTTGGTAAAATTTAATAGTTCTGGTGTGCGCCAATGGGGAACATATTATGGTGGAACAGGAAGTGATCAAGGTGCAGGGTGTGCTTTTGACGCAACAGGTTTTATATACTTAGTTGGAAGAAGCCAAACAAATGTTGGTACAGCTATTGCAATCGGTGGTCATCAACTTGCAAATTCAGGTGGAGACGATGCCTATTTAGTAAAATTTAATAGCGCTGGTGTTCGTCAGTGGGGAACCTATTATGGTGGAAGTAGTGTTGATTATGGTTATTCGTGTGCAACAGATGCTAGTGGTAATGTGTTTATGGTAGGACAAACTAATAGTCCAACTTCTACGTTAATTGCGACTGTTGGAAGCAACCAATCAACTTTTGGTGGTTCTGGCGATGCTTTTTTTGCAAAATTTAATTCAGCGGGAGTGAGGCAGTGGGGAACGTATTACGGAACTAACGGTCTTGACGAAGCACTATCATGTACAATTAATGCTGATGGCGATCTGCTTGCAGTAGGAAGTACTAATAGTCCAAGTGGAATTTCTACACCGGGTGGACATCAACCAAGTTTAGCAGGTGGTTATGATGGTTATCTTTCATGCATAAACAAAAACACCGGTCAATTACTATGGGGTACATATTATGGAAGTGGAACCGGATCTGAATATTCTACAAGTATATGTTCCGATAATGTTGGAAATTTATTTATGTCGGGCTACAGCAACACATCTGGAGGCACCGGAGTTGCTACCGTTGGAAGCCATCAAAGTGCTGGCAATGGTTTGAATGATGGGTTTTTAGCAAAATTTGCTGATTGTCCAACATTAACATTATCGATAGCTGCAAATTCAAATACTATTTGTTCAGGCCAATCAGCCACGTTAACTGCAACCGGAACAGGTTTTACAACCTATACGTGGAGTACAGGTTCTAATAATTCAAATATTTCTGTTTCGCCATCAGTTACAACTAACTATTCGCTCACTGCCGGAACGGCCACAGCCACCTGCAGCTTTGATAGTTTTCTTACGCTTTCGGTAACTGCAACTCCAACTGTAGTGGTAACACCAACATCTTCGGTTCATTGCATAGGATCAGCAACAACGGTCATTTCAGCAAGCGGAGCAACAAGCTATTCATGGAGTACAGGTTCAACAGCAAATTCTATTTCTGTCACTCCTTCTGCCTATACTATATATACAGTTACCGGTTACAACGGCTCGTGTACAAATGTAAAAACATCAACAATAGCCGCATCTGCAACACCCACTGTACTAGTTAGCGGAACTCCAACGCAAAGTTTTTGTACCGGAACTTCATTAACACTTACTGCTTTTGGAGCGAGCACTTATACCTGGAGTAACGGACCATTAACATTTAGCAATGTTGTATCGCCAACTGTAACAACAAATTATACTGTAACAGGCTCAAACGGTTTATGTACTGACACTTATTTTGTAATTGTTAACCCTGTTGTAACACCTAGTGTAAATTTAAATTCAAGCGCGTCTGCAATTTGCACCGGCGGTTCAGCAACATTAACAGCAACAGGGGCAACAAGTTATTCATGGAATACAACGGCTACCACATCATCTATAATAGTTTCGCCCTCTGTAAGTACCAACTATACAGTTACGGGTTATAATGGCGCGTGTATTGATACTAAAACAACAAACATTGGTATTGCTACAAGTATTACTGTTGCTGCTGTTTCAAATACAAGTTCTATTTGTTCAGGATCATCAGCAACGCTTACAGCAAATGGTGCATCAACGTACACATGGAATACCGGTTCAAATGCAACTTCAATTGTTATAACACCAACATCCTCGGCTAACTATACAGTTAATGGCGCCAGTGGATCATGCAGTGGTTCAATAACTATAAACATAAACGTAAATCCTAACCCTACGGTTAGCGTTGTTTCAGCGTCGAGTGTAATTTGTGTAGGTGAAACAACTTCGTTAACAGCTAATGGTGCAAATACCTATACATGGAATACAGGCGATAATACTGCTGTAATAACGGTTACACCATCCGGCACAACAACTTATACGCTTACGGGTTACGCTGTTTCAGGATGTTCAAATACAAGTGTGTTTACACAATCTGTTTCTGCTTGTATAGGAATGAATGAGTTAAATAACTCACATCATGTAATTACTATTTACCCAAACCCAACATCAAATAACCTTTTTATAGAAACCGACTTTTCTAATTTTGAGTTTGCTGTTTTTGATGTTTTAGGAAAATTGGTTTTTGAAAATAGAACAAACTCTGGCAACTCAAGTTTTAATGCAAACGAATTTGCCAAAGGTATTTATATGATCAAATTGTATTCGGATGGTGTAATGATCACTAAAAAAGTGATCGTTGAATAAACACACTTTAGTTATCGGTAATAGATCTCCTCGTTACGGGTTTAGTGGGGGGATCTATTACTTTCTATTGTCGCACTTTGTGTTTTCCCAAAAACCGTTAAATCAATTTATTTTTATCTTTCGTTAACAGTAAATTTTATTAGGCATAGTTTCCTTTTTTGATATTTGGTAAAAATAAATATCACATGAAGGCAATTATTATTTTAGGTTTAAGTGTTTTTGCACAAGTTGCGGTTTCGCAGCAGGAACAAAAACAACAACTGTTTGCAAATAATATTTCAAACATTAATGTTCAGTACAGAGGTAACCTTAATAATAATAACGATAACGTTAATTTTATTCAAAACAATATTTCTCAAATAAATACCAAAGCTGTTCAAAGACAGCAACAGGTTAGCAATACATTAAGGGCAAGGCCTGCCCGAAAACACACACAGGTTAAAGTTACCAATACAAATAAAAATGTTGTTACGGCCCAGGTTCGACGTGCAAATCCACGTCCAAGAGTAATTAATACAGTTCCTGTTAATCCGCCAAAGAATATGGATATAAATAATCCAGTACAAAATAACGAACCGCTGGGTAACGAATTTAACCCTGTTGCTCAAACTAATAATTTTATAAATAACGAAGATATTCAGGTTCAAAATTTTTCGATCGACGTGCCACAGGGAAGTAATCCTTTTAATCAACAAGATAATATTAATGTTGGTGCTCAAATAAATTTTAATTTGGATCTTTCCTTAAATTTAAAAGGAAGATCAACTGTTAAAGCAAGAGAATCATCTTCGTCTTCCTCTTCTTCACATTCAAAGTCACGCAACTTTAGTAAAAAGATGGCAAAATTTAAACGCAATTTTTTTGGAAAAATTTCTTCTCACAAAAAAGGAAAACACCGTTTAGATGTTTGCTTTAACTGGAAAAACTAAATTTTTGGTTTTCTATCGTTTTATTCTTTCAATTGCCTTTTAATTTAAGTTAATTCGCCGAATTTGTTTTTTTGTACTTTAAAAAATAGGTACTTTACACGCCTTTACCGGTTCTACGTAATTAATTGTCCTATATGAAACAAATTTTCTTCTATTGTTCTTTATTTTGCTCTTTCTTAATGTTTTCCCAAAACAGAACTACCGACTCTTTAATTCTAAGTCTAAAATCAGTTCCCGAAGACACTAATAAAGTAAATACACTTAACGTATTAAGTTTAAAATTAGCAAATATGGGGCAGTTAGATACTGCTTTATACTATTGCAACCGTTCAAAAGAAACAGCCGAAAAAATTAATTTTAAAAAAGGTTCGGCAAACGCTATGCACATTGTTGGTATTATTTATTTAAGTGCCGGCGATTATGCAGTTGCTTTAAGTTCTTTCTCTTCGTCTTTAAAGATAAGAGAAGGAATTAATGATAAGGTTGGCATGGCTAATTCTTATAATAACATTGGTAATGTTTATTTCTCTAAGGGCGATCCTGCTTCGGCAAAGTCTAATTTTGATGCTGCGCTAAAGATCAATCAAGAACTGGGCAATAAGATAGGCATTGCAGGCAGTTATAATTCATTGGGTAACTTTTATACTAACCAGGGAAATTATCCTGAAGCATTGAAAAATTTTGGGGCTGCACAAAAAATGTTTGAAGAATCGGATAATAAAAGTGGAGCTGTTAAATGCATTAACAATAAGGGGGTAGTAAATCAATACCTGGGCAACTATACCGAAGCTTTACAAGATCATTTCCTGGCATTAAAGATGCGGGAAGAGCTTGGAGATAAACCAGGGATCGCTTTGTCGCATCAAAATATAGGATTTAATTATGTGTTCTTAAGTAGATTTAATGATGCCTTAACCGAATTTAACTTGTCACTTAAATTATATGAAGAGTTAAAAGATAGAAAAGGTATTGCAACTATTTATAATAATATTGGTGCTGTGTATTCCGAACAAAGTGATTACGCAAATTCATTAAAGATCCATTTAGCAGGAGTTAAAATTAAAGAAAGTATTGGAGATAAGTTTGGTATAACTGATTCATACATTAATATTGGAAATATTTATCTTATACAGGGAAAATATCTTGAAGCAATAAAAACCTACCAAAACTGTTTAAAAATTAGCCAGGAAATTGGATATAAAAAAAACATTTCCGATGCCTATAATAGTATTGGTTTAGTGTATTTTTATCAGGGTAATAATCCACTGGCTTTACAAAATTTTGTTCAATCTTTAAATATTAAGAAAGAAATGGGCGGAAAGATAGGTCTTAGCGAATCGTATAATAATATTGGGGGTTTATTTTTCACACAGGGAAATTATGAAGAAGCCCTGAAAAATTTTTCAATCTCATTAAAGATCCTTACTGAAATAGATAATAAAAAAGGGATGGCCGTAAACTATAATAATATTGGAAATGTTTATAGAGACCAGGGTAAATATGATGAAGCATTAAAGAATTTTGACCTTGCATTTAAAATAAGAGAGGTAATTGGGGATAAGAACGGCATGGGTACAACCTATATAAATAGTGGTGAGGTTTACAGACTTCAAAAAAAGAATAATGAAGCTTTAGCTGCTTTTTTGCTTGGATTAAAAATAGGACAAGAATTAGGTGACAAGCGAATGCAATCTACTTCATACATAAACATCGGCATTCTGATGTTGCAGATCGGTGATTTAAAGGAAGCAAAGATAAATGCAAATTTGAGTTTAGAATTGGCTCGCCAATTAGGCATTCCTGACTTTATCAAAAATGCCGAAAGTTTGTTGAGCAAGATATATATTAAAGAGAATAATTTGCAGGAAGCAGAGAAGTATCAACTTGATATTCTTGAATTAAGTAACAAGAAAGTTGTAATGAATTTTCCTCTTTTATCTGAGAAAGAACAAGAGTTGTATTTTAATACACTTTCGCCGGATTATATGGCATTTAACTCATTTGCCCTTAACAGAAAAATTGAAAACCCTGCAATTACAGAATCTGTTTATAATACTGCAGTCAGGAATAAAGGGTTGCTGTTAAAATCGTCAACAGCCATGCGAAATGCAATTTTAAATAGTGGCGATACAGCTTTGATAAATAGGTATAAAAATTGGGTCACTTTAAAAAAGCAAATTTCAAAACTATACTCTGATGGTAAAGATGCACGTGAATTGGAAGAAAGATCAAATGATATAGAAAAAGAATTAGTAAAGAATTCGCAGCTATTTAATGATTTTAGTAAGACATTGAATTTAACATGGAAAAATGTGCAAAAAGGTTTAAAGGCAAATGAGGTGGCAATAGAATTTATACATTTTGATCATCAGTATGCAGGCGATTCATCCGGCCAAATTGTTTATTGCGCTTTATTGGTTAAACCGGATAGTAAATATCCTCAAATGTTAGCGTTATTTAAAAGCAAAGATCTGGAGAAGATACTTGGCAAGTTTAAGCAAAATGATGATTCTTATGTAAACAATGTTTACGGTACAAACGATCTTCCTAAAACCGAACTTTATAATATAATATGGAAACCTCTTGAAAGTAGTTTAAAGAATGTAAAAACCATTTATTTATCTCCATCAGGATTATTGCATAAAGTTTCTTTTGCCGCGCTATGTAAAGAGCAGAAACTGTATCTGTGCGACACCTACAATTTAAACATTCAAACCAGCACCGGCAAAGTTGCTTTTCCTGAAAACTTTATTTTTAATGAAAGAACTAAGGTTGCTGTTTTTGGTGGTGTTGATTATAATTCTGCAATATCGCCATCAGACTCTAATAGTTACTTGACGTGGAATTATTTATCAGGCACAAAATCAGAGGCGGAAAAGATAGTTGCTACATTAAAGAAGAACAAAATTGGCACAAGTTACTATTCCGAAAAATTAGCAACAGAAAATGAGTTTAAAAGGTTAGCGCCCGAAAACAACATTTTGCATATTGCTACACATGGTTTCTTTTTTCCTGATGTTGAAGAAATGGAAAAAGCGGAGATGAAAGAGGAGGAAAATAATTTAGCAATTCAGCCAATAGATATTGCATCGCGTGGTGTTGAAAATGGTTATGGGATTTATAGTTTTGTAATGAATAAAAATCCCTTAATGCGCTCCGGACTCGTTTTTGCAGGTGCTAATGGGGTATGGAACCAAGCAGAACAAATTGAGAGTGAAGATGGTGTGCTTACTGCGCAGGAAGTTGCAAATATTGATATGAGAAAAACCGGACTGGCGGTACTTTCTGCTTGTGAAACTGGTTTGGGTGATATTAAAGGTAGTGAAGGCGTTTACGGATTGCAACGCTCTTTTAAAATGGCCGGAGTAAAATATATTATCATGAGTTTATGGCAAGTGCCTGATGCGGAAACAGAAGAGTTTATGGCGTTGTTTTACGCCAAATTAGTTATAGATAAAAATGTAATGAAGGCTTTTTCTGAAACACAAAGATCTATGCGAAAAAAATACGATCCATTTTATTGGGCACCATTTTTATTGATAGAATAATTAAATAAAAAAAGCAAACACTTATTAGATGTTTGCTTTTTTTTATTGAAGAATTAAATTTTATAGTGTACCTCTTAATGCCTGTTCTCTTTCAATAGATTCGAACAAAGCTTTAAAGTTGCCTGCCCCAAAACCCTTGGCGCCCATACGTTGTATCACTTCATAAAACAGGGTAGGGCGATCTTCAACAGGTTTTGTGAAGATCTGTAATAAATAGCCTTCTTCATCTGCGTCTACTAAAATAGATAAACGTTGAAGCTCTTTAATATCTTCTTTCATAATATCCATATGAACACCTAAACGTCTTGGAATATCATCGTAATAAGCTTGTGGAGGCGGTGGTAAAAATTCAACACCACGTGCTTTTAATTCTGCAACCGTTTTAATAATATCATCTGTTGCTAATGCTAAATGCTGGACACCCGCACTTTCATAAAAATCAATATATTCTTCAATTTGTGATTTTTTCTTTCCTTCAGCAGGTTCGTTAATTGGAAATTTGATACGGCCATTTCCGTTACTCATTACTTTACTCATTAAGGCAGAGTATTCTGTTGTAATTTGTTTATCATCGAAACTTAAAAAGTTCACAAAACCCATTACTTCTTCGTACCATTTCACTGTAGCGTTCATTTGATTCCAACCTACATTACCAACCATGTGATCAATAAATTTTAAACCAACCGGAGCCGGGTTGTAATCACTTTTCCATTCTTTAAATCCGGGCAAAAAAGCACCTTTATAATTTTTACGTTCTACGAACATATGCACGGTTTCGCCATAGGTATAAATACCCGAGCGTACAACTTCTCCCTGTTCGTCTTTTTCAACGGTAGGTTCCATAAATGGTTTAGCACCGCGTTTTGTAGTTTCTTCAAATGCTTTGCGCGCATCTTCAACCCAAAGGGCAATAACTTTAACACCATCGCCATGTTTTTTTACATGCTCGCCAATAGGTGAGTTGCTGTTTAATGCAGTGGTTAATACTAACCGGATCTTGTCCTGCTTTAATACATAAGAACAACGGTCTTTTAAACCTGTTTCTAATCCTGCATAAGCGTATGACTGAAACCCAAATGCTGTTTTGTAATAGTGTGCTGATTGTTTTGCGTTACCTACATAAAACTCAACATAATCAGTTCCTAATAAGGGTAAAAAGTCCTGAGCACCTTCAAATATTTTTTCTAAACCGTATTCTACGTTCTTTATTTCTTTTGACATTTTAAATTATTTTAAATGATTAATAAATTGTCAATTGTAAATTCTTACAATTGTAAATAGGATGAAGCAGTCATTCAACTCCACATAGCCATAGAAAGAGCCCTTAATATTTTACGATTTGCCATTTATTATCTCAAAGATAACTATTTTAAAAGCCGGGACAAACACTAATAAGAGAAAAAAAAGATGATTTTCAACATAAATAAATGATTTTTTGCCTTAAATGTTTAACAAACCCTACCACTAACATGAAAAAGGCCAGATAGGATCGCTAAAGAATAGTTTTACAGATCAATTTAATCTATAAAAGAAAAAGAAAATAGCGGCTGCGGCCCATTTTTTGTCAACATTTTTAAAATGCCCTATAGTGGAGTAGCTTTGATTTTGAACAGTTCCATCATCTTTTACATAACCAATGGTTGAATAGCTTTGATTTTGCACTGTGCCATCTTTTTTAATATAACCAATAGTTGAATAGCTTTGGTTTTGTACTGTACCATCTTCTTTAATATAACCAATGGCTGAATAACTTTGGTTCTGAACAGTTCCGTCCTTTTTTATGTAACCTATAGTTGAATAGCTTTGGTTTTGCACAGTGCCATCTTCTTTAATATAACCAACGGTTCCGTAACTGCCGTTTTGTACTGTTTGCGAAAAGCTACTAAATGTTAGTAGAACGATCATAAATAGAAACAATTTTTTCATCTTATTTAGTTTTAAATTAATTTTCCATAAAGATCAAAATCCATAGCAGAAGTAATTTTCACTTTCGCAAAATCGCCAATGCGGGCGTATGTGTCACCTTCAGCTTTCACTAAAACCTCGTTGTCAACATCTGGACTATCAAACTCTGTTCTGCCAATAAAATATTCACCTTCTTTTCTGTCAAACAAAACTTTGTAAGTAGTACCAATTTTTTGCTGATTTAATTTATAAGAGATCTCCTGCTGTAAAGCCATTACAGCATCTGCACGTTTACGTTTTATTTTTTCAGAAACATCATCTTTTAATAAATGGGCGTGTGTGTTTTCTTCGTGCGAATAAGTAAAGATGCCCAAACGTTCAAATTTACTTTCTTCAATCCATTTCAACATTTCTTCATGGTCTTTTTCTGTTTCGCCTGGATAGCCTGCAATTAACGTAGTGCGTAAAGCAATACCGGGAACTTTATCGCGGATCTTATTTACAAGATCAATGGTTTTTTGTTTCGTGATTCCACGGCGCATACTTGTTAGCATATTATCGCTAATATGCTGTAGTGGCATATCTAAATAATTACAAACTGTTGCTTTTGTTTTCATTACCTCCAATACTTCCATTGGAAAGCCGCTTGGAAAAGCATAATGCAAACGTAACCAGTCAATTCCTTCCACATCGCTTAACTTATCTACTAAACTGGCCAACTCGCGTTTTTTATAAATATCTAATCCGTAATAGGTAAGATCTTGCGCAATTAATAATAATTCTTTTGTGCCTTTTGCTGCAAGTATTTTAGCACGGTTAACAAGTTCGTCTTTTTCAACGCTTACATGTTTGCCGCGCATTAAAGGTATGGCGCAAAAACTGCAGGGCCTGTCGCAGCCCTCGCTTATTTTAAAATAAGCATAATGCTGCGGTGTGGTAAGCAAACGCTCGCCAACTAATTCATGTTTATAATCTGCTTTTAAGGTCTTTAATATTTTTGGTAATTCGCGGGTGCCAAAATAAGCATCCACTTCAGGAATTTCTTTTTCAAGATCTTTTTTGTAACGTTCGCTCAAACAACCTGTAACGTAAACTTTTTCAACTGCACCTTCTTTTTTTGCCGCTACATATCGTAAAATAGTATCAATACTCTCTTGCTTTGCATTATCCACAAAACCACAAGTATTTATAATAACTATCTGGTGGTCGTCACTTGTGCCTTCGTGCTCAACTTCAAATTTGTTGGCTTTTAATTGCCCCATTAGCACTTCGCTATCTACTAAATTTTTACTGCAGCCGAGTGTTACTACATTTACTTTGTTCTTTTTTAAAGTTTTGGTTTTCATTACGGGTGCAAGATACCAAAAATAAGGCTATTTAAGAGGGTTATAGTATGCTATTTTCTTAAAAAAGCCTTAAATAAAAAGGGTTCTTTTAGTAATATTTTTTACATTTAGACACTTAACAACAAATGACGCTCATAATCTATAAAAACCCAATAAAGTGTTCTATACCCTTGGCAATTAGTTTATGCCTGCTTTTAGCGTTAACAGGTTTCTCGCAAAATGGAATTGATTCACTTTTAGGGGTGCTTGCAAAGTCTAAAGAAGATAGTAATAAAGTAAAGCTGTTAAATGAATTAGCAGGTGCCTATTTTAATACGAATGATGCAAAGACTAGACAATATAATGCTGAGGCTATAAGTCTTGCAAGAAAGGTTAAATTCCTTAACGGTGAGGCTAAGGCTATTAATAACCTGGGTATTATTACTCAAAAAACCGGCAATTATGATTCAGCACTTGTTTTGCAGAAACAAGCCCTTGCTATTTATACAAAAATAAATTTCCAAAAAGGCATCGCAAAGGCCAACAGTGATATCTGTCTTGTATACTGGCGTAAAGCCGATTTTGCAACAGCATTGGCTTACCAATTAAAAGCATTACGTTTTTATGAGCAAATAAAAGATGAAAAAGGTCTTTCGTATTGTTATAATATGATTGGCATCATTTATAGGAATCTAAAAAAGGATAATGAGGCTATTAGTTATTATTTAAAAGCAATAGAAATAAGAAAAAGAATAAATGATGAAAGAGGATTGGCTGCTTCGTATCAGAATATTGGAAACATTTACAAAAGCAGGCTAATAGAAGATACAGCCATGATGTACTATTCAAATTCAGTGGCCTTACATAAAAAATTCAATAATAAGAATGCCGAATCGACTGTTATTTCTAGCATGGGAGATCTTAAGTATGAATTTAAAAAATATGCAGAAGCAAAAAAGTATTATTTACTGGCCTTTGAAGTGAATAAGAATGCTATTGATTCTAACATTTTAGCAACTATGTATATTAATATTGGTAATGTTAATTGCAGGCTAAAAGATTTTAAGAACGGCGAGGCTGATATAACAAAAGGTTTAAATATGTTGCATAAGCTAGGCGATAAAGAAGGTGTTATGTCTGCTTACGAAATGCTTGCATACTCCTACCAGGAACAAAATAATTATGAAAAAGCGCTCGAAAGTTATCATGCCTATATTTTGATGCGGGATAGTATTATGAGCAACAAAGAAAAAGAAGAGGTTGCTGAATTGCAAACAAAATACGAGGTTGAGAAAAAGGATTTGCAATTGGGCAAGAATAAAGCAGAATTAGAAGCAAAGGAAAAACAGAACTTTATTAAGAACATCATTATTGTATCTATTATCGTATTAATTATTTTAGTGATCATTATTGCAGTGGTTATTTACCGTAAAAAACAAGTTGAACAAAAAGCAGAACTGGATGCGGAAATTGCAGCTCAAAAAGAAATACGGATAAAATCTATCATCGAAGCCGAAGAAAAAGAGCGCCGACGCATTGCGCAAGACCTGCACGATGGAGTGGGCCAGATATTATCTGCTGCAAAATTAAATTTAAGCGGACTCGAATCCCAAATACATCTCGAAGATAAAAAACAAAAGGATGCTTTTAAAAATGCGATGGACCTGATAGATGATTCGGTAAAGGAAGTTCGGGCTGTTTCGCATAATATGATGCCAAACACACTTATTAAATTAGGACTGGCCAGTGCAATAAAAGAATTTATCACTAAGATCGGTAATGTACCTAATTTGAAGATCGATCTTGAGATCGTTGGTTTGGATAAACGTATTGATGAAAACATAGAAACAGTCTTGTACCGTGTGATCCAGGAAATTGTGGCAAACATCATTAAACATGCAAAAGCCACCGAAATAAGCCTGCAGCTGATAAAACACGAAAAAGAACTCTCTATTATTGTTGAAGATAATGGCGTTGGTTTTGATACCTCAAAAATTAATACCTTTGGAGGAATAGGGTTAAAGAACATCATTTCAAGAATTGAATTTATTAACGGTACTGTTCATTTTGACTCTACCATTAACCGCGGAACAACTGTAGTGATAGAAGTAATAACATGATAAAATTTACACGAGAATATTTTAGGTTTTTAATACCTTTTGTTTTAATGGTATTATTAATGATTGTGGGCACCGTAGGTTATGTGATAATTGATGATTATACATGGTTCAACGCTTTTTACATGACCATTATAACCGTTGCTACTGTTGGTTATGGTGAAGTGGAACCTCTTTCGCAAGAGGGTAAGCTTTTTACTTCCTTTTTAATTATCACAAGTTTTGGTACATTTGCTTATGCGGTTTCGGCAATAACTAAATTTGTAATTGACGGCGAAATTAATCATTTCTTAAAACACAGAAAATTGAACTCAGCGGTAGAAAAATTATCAGATCACGTAATCATTTGCGGCTATGGCCGTAATGGTAAGCAGGCAGCACAGATCCTTAAAAAACACGACAAACGTTTTGTAGTGATTGAAGATGATGTAAAGGTAACATCAAATATAAATCATAGGTTCTCTGATCTTGTTTTACATGGCGATGCCACGCAGGATGAAGTGCTTTTAAAAGCCGGGATCATGAAGGCAAAAGCATTGATCACCACGCTTCCTGCCGATGCAGCTAATGTGTTTATTGTATTAACGGCAAGAAATTTAAATCCGAATTTAACGATCATTTCCCGTGCAAGTGATGATGGTAGTGATGCCAAATTAAAGATCGCCGGCGCCAATAATGTGATCATGCCTGATAAAGTAGGTGGCGCGCATATGGCCAGTTTGGTGATGAAGCCCGATGTAATGGAATTTTTAGATTATATCACTGCACAAAGCGCGGATAGTATTAACTTAGAAGAGATCTCTTTTGAATCCATCTCTGATACATTAAAAAATAAGACCTTAAGAGACCTGGAAATAAGAAATAAAAGTGGTGCCAATATTATTGGGTTTAAAACCGTAAGTGGTGAATATGTTGTTAATCCAAGTGCTGATACAGAAATTATCCCTAAATCAAAAATATTTGTGTTAGGATCGCCCGACCAAATAAAAAAGTTAAAAGAGCTTTTAGTAGAATAGCTTTTAGGTGATAGAACCCAGGCCTGCCTGCCTGTAGGCAGGTGACAAGATCTGACGGATTTCACACAGATTTTTAATCCGTGTTCCATCTCCTAAACCGGGTCTACATCAATTGCTACTTTGTAGCGCCAATCCTTAAAATTGTCCTGTAAATTATTTAAAGCTGTATAAATTATTTGTCTTGTTGAAAGCGCAGTCTCTTTTTTAGAGGTCTTAATTAAAATGCGTTTGTAATATTGGTTCTTGATCCTTGATATCAAGGGAAACTCGGGCCCCAATAAATTTTCATTGAAAGTTGGTTTTAATAATATAAATAACTCATTAGCTAAATGATTTACTTCATTTACATCTTTAGAGATAATGTTTATTTCAAATAAACGCGAGAAGGGTGGGTAATTATATTGTTGTCTTTCGGCTAAAGTATCAGCTAAAAAATTCTTTATTTTATTTTCAGAAATATAATTGATGACGTGATGTTGCGGTTGTGTTGTTTGAATAAATACTTTACCCTTGTCAGAACTTCTGCCGGCACGGCCCTTCACCTGCGTTATTAATTGAAAAGCTTTTTCAAAAGATCTGAAATCGGGAAAGTTTAAAATAGAATCGGCATTTAAAACACCTACAATATTTACATTATTAAAATCAAGCCCCTTGGTTACCATTTGTGTGCCAATAAGAATATCAATATTGCCACTTTCAAAATCATCAATTATTTGTTTGTAGGCATATTTGCTGCGTGTGCTGTCAAGGTCCATGCGCGCAATTTTTGCTTTGGGAAATAATACCTCAATATCCTCTTCAATTTTTTCGGTACCCATTCCTTTATAAATAAGGTTATTGCTTCCGCAGGCAGAGCAGGTCTTTGGTGGGGCAATAGAATAACCACAATAATGACAGGTTAATTTTTGAGAATGTTTATGATAAATTAAAGATACATCGCATTGCACGCAGTGCGGCACATGGCCACATTGTTTACATTCCGTATAAGGCGCAAATCCCCTTCGGTTCTGAAATAAAATAACCTGTTGTTTTTTAGCCAATGCATTTTCAATTGCCTTAAATAAAGGAGGTGTTAAACAAGCCTTCATTTGGTTAGACTTCTCAAAAAAGTTAATGTCGCAAACTTCGATATTGGTACCGCCACTTTCAACGTACTGGTTATTTAATTCAACCAAAGTGTATTTTGATTGTTCGCAATTGTAATAGCTCTCTACCGAAGGTGTAGCACTTCCTAATAATACAGAAGCTTTATGCAATGTTGCTAAGTACAAAGCAGAATCCCTTGCGTGGTAACGCGGAGAAGGATCGTGTTGTTTAAAAGAATTGTCGTGTTCTTCATCAACAATAACTAAACCTAAATTATTAAAAGGCAAAAACAAACAAGAACGAGCACCTAATATGATCTTATATTGTTTCTGGTTTGAAGTTTCTTGTTCCTCGACATATTGGTCTTGAGTCCTGAGTCCTTTATCTTTTGTCCCTAGCAATATATTATTCCATATTTCCACCCTTTCATTCTCACTAAAACGCGAATGGTAAACACCAACTATTTCGCCAAACACAGCGCGCAGACGTGTAATTAATTGTGTTGTTAAAGCAATTTCAGGAATTAGGAACAGAACTTGTTTATCTTCTTTTAAAGTATCTTTTATGAGTTGAATATAGATCTCTGTTTTTCCACTACCTGTAACACCATGCAATAACACCGGTTTACTTTCTTTAAAACCTGCTTTTGTTTTTTCGTAAGCAACTTGTTGTTGTTTGCTTAAAGCTTTTATTACAGAATTACTTTTTTCAAATAATAAGCGACCGACTTCAAATTGCTCTTCGATAAATACATTTTTTTTAACGAGGGCTGAAATGGCAGCAGCCTCAACCTTTTTAAGCAATTCAGTTTTTTTTATCCAACCATTTAAACTGTGCTCTTTATTCTTTTGTAATTGTAAAAAGTAAAGTAAGGCTTCTGCTTGTTTAAATGCTTTTTTTTCGAGTTGATCTAATGTTTCCCTTAAAACAGTATCACTTTTAAAGTTTTCGTTTAAGCGGATAAAGGATTGTAGTTTTGGTTTGTATTTATCTTTTACATCTTCGTAAACTATTATCGCATTTTTTTTGATCAAAGCATTAATAATTCCCTGCGCCGATTTTAGTTTTAATAATTTTGCTACGTCGTCAAAACTTAAGTTAGGACTCGCATGCAACGTATCAATTAATAAATGTTCTTTTTCTGTAAAATAAGCGTGCTCAATTTCTTCAAAATTAAATTCAGGGTTTATTTGTATGTGAGAAGTGCTGCTTAATTTTAAACCTGATGGTAATGCGGCATTCATCACATCACCCGGGTTGGCGCAATAATAAAAAGCTATCCAGTCCCAGAACTTTAATTGTGTTTCGTTAACGATCGGATGATCATCTAAAACAGTATCAAGATATTTTGCCTGGTATTGTGTTGGCGCAACTGTATGGATCTTATAAATAATGCCTGTATAGATCTTTGTTTTGCCGAACTGAACTAAAACCCTTTTCCCAATTTCTACAGATGTATTTAATTCTTTAGGAACCCTGTAAGTGTATTTGTTTGGCACACCTAAAGGAACAATAACATCTGCAAAGAGGGTTTCGTTTTGCATTAACTGATCAAATAAGCTAAGATTATTCCTCCGGCCATCATCAGTACTTTTGTTTTATTGTATTTATGATGTTCGCTTGTTTCAAATAAAATGGCTGTCGAAATATGTAAGAAGATCCCTATTACAACTGCAAATGCAATTTGACTATAAGCCTGGTAATTGTTCAATCCAAATGTTTGCAAAACATAACTGCTTAAATAACCTAAAGGCGTCATTAAAGAGAAGGCTAAAAGCAATAACCATTTTTTAGAGTTCTTTGATTCATGTTCTTTTAATAAAGAAACAAAGGCAATGGTGATTGGAATATTGTGTAAAGCCAGTCCCAATATCAATTGATTATTAATGGTAGAGGTGTTATCGGCATTTAAACTATATATTGGCAGACCTTCTAAATAAGAGTGAAGCAACAAGCCAATAATTATTCCTTTTGGTAAATGGTTCTTACATTCGCTACTGTGCAAGTGTACGTGACCATGTTCAATACCGGTGCTGAACGTATCTATTAATAATTGGATACAAAAACCAAGTACAATAAATAAGCCCATTTGTTTTACATTTCCAAATTCAAAGGCTTCCGGTAACAAATGCATAATTGATAAAGCAAATAAATAAGCTGCGCTAAAAGCCAACAGTAAACGTAAATTTACTTGGTTGATCTTTATCTGTAAAGCAATGCCACCCGCCAGTAAAATAGGGGCAATTAAACAAATTATAGAGAGTAATGGGTTCAAATCTTATTTTTTAAATAATATAATTAAATGGTCTGACAATCTTTGATCAAATGGCTCTAATTTATAATTGCCAAATATACCTTCAATTTTTAAGCCTGCCGCATTGGCAAAAGCTTCAAAATCCTCTTTTTTTAACAAGGAAACCGATTCTTCAAAATAATAATCTTTATTGTTGTCGCTAAACCTAATATGTTTAACAATGGCTTTACCAACTATCTTTTTTTCGATCTTAAATGTGATGTCGCCTCTTTGTTCGGTATAATTGGATTTAAACGAATCAATTATTTTTTGGGAGTTAAAAAAGTCCAATACAAAAACACCATTTGGTTTTAGTGCTTTAGCTACATTTTTAAAGACCAAAAAATTATCATTAAAGTTCTCGAAATAACCAAAGCTGGTAAATAAATTAAATACGGCATCAAAATAATTTATTCGGAAGGGCTCGCGCATATCGTGTACATAAAAATCCAGTGTCTCATTATTAAATTTTGATGCTTCCTTTATACTATTTCGTGAAAGATCTGTACCAACCACATTCAATCCTTTTTTATTTAAGGCGATAGAATGACGGCCTTTTCCACAAGCAAGGTCCCATACTTTTGCACTTGGCGCCAAATTTAAATGAGAGCAAAGATTGTCAATAAAAAATCCTGCTTCATTATCATTACGGTTATTATATAATAAATGGTAATAAGGCGAATTGAACCAATCTTTAAACCACTCAGCAGTATTCATAAGGTAAAGTTACTAAAAACAAAAACACCGACTTTAATTGTCGGTGTTTTATTTAAATATTATTGGCTTAACTGGCCTTAGCCTTCACGTATTGGAATTTCTCGTATTTTTTACGGCCTATGTTAAAGTCGCCACGGTATTTTGGTCCGCCTACTTTTGCTTTGCGGGTAAATTTAACTTTAGAAACATCGCCTCCTTTTGCAGCAACTGCTTCTTTAATGCTCGTAGATAGTTTTTTAGCACGGGCAGATGCCAAACGTTTGTTACCACCTCTGCAAGGTACACGCGAAGCGCTTGAAGTAATACGAACCATTACTACTTTTTGTTTGCTTAGTTCTACGATCTTATCAATAAAGTTGGTCCATGCAGCATCGGCGTCATTAATTTTCTTTTTGTTATATGTAAAGAAAAACTCGTACTCGCTTGGTGGTAGATCTGAAGTTGCGTTGGTGCTTGTATTATTGTTTGTGTTATTGCTTGCAAGGGCTGATGCCAAGTTAATTAAAATGGTTTTATTAAATGGCTTTTTAGATTTTGCCCCCGGTGTTGTAATGGTTATTTCTTCAGATGTTGAAGCATCGCTTACTGCTAATACTTTATATTTTGTATCGGCAATTAAAGGAATTTTAGCTACTCCTTTTTCATCTGTAGTTACATTAATTTTATTTCCATCTGCATCAGTTAAGATAACCGCTGCATTTGCAATTGGTTTTTTGTTCTTAGAGTTTTTTACAACAAGATCCATAGTTACTTCTTTAGCAGCAGCAACTGTTTCTACTTTGCCGCCATCTACATAAAGTACCTGGTTAACTACTTTCCCGGATTTAATACCAACCGTGCTGATCTCAGCCACAGCAGATTTTTTACCATTCACTTCAGCAAAAAGTGTATATTTTTGTTCAGGCTTTAAATTAATACCATCAAATTTACCTTGTGCATTTGCTTCAATGATCTTAGCATCGCTGCCTTTTTCCTGTAACGTTAACTTGGCACCGGCAACAGGGTTTTTGCTTTTTGGATTATCCAATACAAGCGGCATTAAAGTAATTCCTTTTTTCTTGGCAGAGATCTTGCCTAATAATTTTACAGGTTCTAAGTTAACTTCTCTTGCAATTTCCTGATAACTTAAGTCGCCGGTAACAAATACATCTTCATTATAAAATTCTTCTCCCGCAGGTGCCTGGTATGAAAAATTGTATTCTTTGCCCGGAGGTAAAATGGTTGAGAATGTTCCGTTAATTAATTTTGGTCTGTAAGAACCAACAATTTCGCCGGTTTGTTTATCTTTTACAATAATAATAATGTCTTCCGGTAATTTTTCTCCTTCTGCGGGCACGATCTGTCCTTTAAATAAAGCAAGCGGCTTTTCTTTAGCACCGGGTATAGAGATCATGTAAATATCTTTCTCACCATAACCACCATCTTTTGCAGAAGATAAATAACTTCTTTTTCCATCGGGTGATGTTACAAAGAACACATCGTCATCAGTTGTATTAATTGGGAAACCAAGGTTTGTTACTTCAGAGAATTTATTCTCGCCGGTTAAACTTGAAAAGAAAATATCATAACCACCCATTGTTTTGTGTCCGTTAGATGAAAAGAAGAAAGTAACACCATCAGGGTGAATAAAAGCGCCGTCTTCATCATATTCAGTATTAATAGTTGGGCCCATATTTAAAGCTTTACTCCAGATCCCATTCGGTAGCCTGATACAACGGTAAATGTCTTTTCCGCCAATTCCACCGGGTCTGTCAGATACAAAGAACAGAACGTTACCATCAGCACTTAAACAAGCATGCGATTCCTGAAATTTACTGTTAACATCCGATCCAAATTCTTTTAAAGTGGTCCAATCTTTACCGTCATAAGTACTGTAATAAATATTCCCGGCCATTCCTTCGCCACCATCTTTGTAAAGGATTAATGTTTGTCCATCAGGACTAAGATTAATAACCGCCTCCATGGCACTGGTATTAATATTTGAGGAAATTGATGTTGGAGCAGTCCATTTGCCATTATCATCCTTATAACAAACAACAACATCTTCGTTATACAAACCGTTAACTTCTTTAAAACCACCAGTAGTATTAGGGCGACGCGTAGTATAGATCAATGTACGCTCATCAGCACTAAGCACAGGGCTGTAATCGGGGTATTGGCTGTTTACACTATCTCCCAAATTGGTGATCTGAACGTTCATTGGAATAGCAACAAGTTCTTTAGCGTAAGTTGCAGTTTCCTTATGTCGAACCACCATTTTCATCCATTCTTTATCTTTTGCACTTACGAATTTTTTAAACTCATCATATTGTGCATTTGCTTCGTCAAATTTATAATTGATATGTAAGGCCTCGCCATAAAATAAATGAGCCAAAGGAGCAGAAGCTTTTTCACTGGCGTCATCTGTTTTGTAAGTACGTGAAACATTTGTTACAGCTTTTGCCAAAAAGTATTCTGCTTTTGGCTTTTGCATGGCAGAGTGCAGATAACAAATACCCAACATGTAATTTACGTTAGCATTAGTAGAATCCATGGCATAAGCTGCCTCAAAGTTTTCCTGCGCAAGACTATAATTATCTTCTAAAAGGAGATAAGAACCTTCCTGAAAATATTCTTTGTAGGATCCGCCTGATTTTATTTGTGAATTAACAAATAAGGCTGAACTGATCAGGGCTAGGGTAAATATTTTTCTCATATTTATATTTAATAAGAAACAAAGATATAATTATAATTTATACAGACTTATCCAAAACTTTAAATCAAACAAGACTTTTAAACGCTTAAAGGTTAATAAGCCCCTGAAAATCGTTTTAGTTGGTGATTTCTTTTTAAAAGCCTTAAGACTTAAATTTTTATATTTGCGCCCTCATTAATTACAAATGACCTTTACAGAGGAAATAAACAGACGCCGCACTTTTGCCATCATTGCTCATCCCGATGCAGGGAAAACTACTTTAACAGAAAAGTTGTTGTTATTTGGCGGGGCAATACAAACCGCAGGTGCCGTAAAATCTAATAAGATCAAAAAATCAACCACTTCCGATTTTATGGAAATTGAGAAGCAGCGTGGTATCTCTGTATCTACCTCGGTAATGGCCTTTGATTACAAAAATTATAAAGTAAATATTTTAGACACACCCGGCCACGAAGATTTTGCAGAAGATACCTATCGCACACTAAGCGCGGTTGACAGCGTTATAATGGTTATTGACTGTGTAAAAGGCGTTGAACCTCAAACCCGCAAGCTTTTAGAAGTTTGTCGCATGCGTAATACTCCTGTAATAGTTTTTATCAATAAAATGGATCGTGAAGGACAAAATCCTTTCGATCTTTTAGATGAAATTGAAAAAGAATTAAAAATAAAAGTACGACCATTAACCTGGCCAATTGGTATTGGTAAATCGTTTAAAGGTGTTTATAATTTAACCGAAAGATCCTTAAATCTTTTTACCGGCGATAGCAAAACAACTGTTGAAGAAAGATTAAAGATAAAAGATATTAACGATAAGGAAATTGATAAGCGGGTAGGTGTTGATTTTGCTGAACAATTGCGTGCAGATGTTGACCTGATAGACGGTGTTTATGATACATTGGACACTCAAAAATATTTGGATGGAATTTTAAGTCCTGTATTTTTTGGAAGTGCGGTAAATAATTTTGGTATTAACGAATTGTTGGATTGTTTTGTTGAAATAGCACCCGGACCAAAGGCGCGCGATACAGATAATGGTATTGTAAAACCGGACGATAAAAAATTCTCAGGTTTTGTTTTTAAGATCCATGCTAATTTAGATCCAAAACACCGCGATAGAATTGCATTTTTAAGGATCTGTTCAGGAACTTTTGAACGAAATAAATATTACCATCATGTTCGTGATAATAAGGAATTACGTTTTAGTAATCCAACCGCGTTTATGGCGCAGCAAAAATCGGTTATTGACGAGGCTTTTCCGGGTGATGTAGTGGGTTTATATGATGCAGGAAATTTTAAAATTGGTGATACATTAACAGAAGGAGCCAATTTTCAATTTAAAGGGATCCCAAGTTTTTCTCCAGAATTATTCAGGTATGTTACCAATACAGATCCAATGAAGACCAAACAATTACAAAAAGGTTTGGAGCAATTAACAGATGAAGGTGTTGCGCAATTATTTACGCGTAAAATTGACGGCAGAAAAGTTATTGGTACCGTTGGGGCTTTACAATTTGAAGTAATACAACATCGTTTAAAAGCAGAGTATAATGCCAGTGCCAGCTTTGATCAGATAAATTTATATAAAGCATTATGGATAAGTGCCGATGATAAAAAGAAACTGGATGCATTTATGCAGGACAGGAACGCGCACATTGCATTAGACAAAGAGGGCAGACCTGTGTTTTTAGCAGAGAGCCCATGGTTATTACAAATGGCGCAAGAAAAATTCCCGGATATTAAATTCCATTTGAAGAGTGAGTTCTAAAAAGGGATTTATGATAAATGACTAATGATAAAAGATAATCGGTTTATGTCTTTAATCTTTTATCTTTCATCATTTATCCTTTAATAACGATTGATACAGAAAATCCATTTCTCTACACAACCTCGTATAACTAAATTCATTAATTACTTCTTCGCTTGCTGAATTTGCATTTTTAGAAACTTCAGAAAAATTTGTCACGGCGTACAATAAATTCTTTTTGTAAGTTTCAGCATCATTTGCTTCAGAAAGTACACCGCAGTTGGGATTTAAAATATCTTTAATACCTCCCACATTAGTACTGATAATATATTTTCCGCCGGCCTGCGCTTCTATTAAACTCACTGGTGTACCTTCGTTCTTAGATGTTAAACAAACAAGATCAAGTCCGGCCAAAGCAATGTCAATTTCTTTTATCCAACTTGTAAATGTAATTTGCTGAAAATCTTTTGTCTTTTCAGACCAGGTTAAACCCTTGCTTTCTGTATATTTTATAAGTTCTTCTTTTGTTTCGCCATCTCCAATAATAAAGGCACTTAGTTTCCTGTCTGTATTTTTTATAACGTAATCAATAGCATCAATAAATAAATAATGATTTTTTATTGGTGCAAGCCTACCAATAATGCCAATAGCCAGTTCATCCTGTCGCACATGAAAATCTTTTCTAAAAAGTTCTCGTTTTGCTATTTTATTTTCCGCAAATCTTTGTAGGTCAAAACCAAGTTTTATTACATGCGTTTTTTTTGCTTTACAAACTTTATATTCTTCTGTTAATTCCTTTTTTTGTATTTCACTAATGGCAACAATAGCGCTGCTTCGTTTAGAAAGATAGCGCTCAATTGTTTTAAAAATAAATGTTTTAAAAGGAGAAAAATAACCTTTAAAAACATGTCCATGAAAAGTATGAACTACTACCGGCACATTACAGCTAAAGGCTGCTAAACGTCCGATGGCACCGGCTTTGCTGGCATGTGTATGCACAATGTCGGGTTTAAATTCTTTAATTATTTGTTTTATTTTTTTGTAAGCGTAATAATCGCTTAAAGGATTAATGCTGCGCTTAAGTTCCTTTACAATAATTGGTTTTAAGCCTAAAGATTCTGGAATAAATAAGGAACTTTCTTCGCCTTCTTCTTCCGGCCCACCAATTAAAAGTGTTTCGTATTCGGTCGGTAAATATTTACTTAAGTAGGAAACGTTGTAAGTTATTCCTCCCAAATTAAAACGGTTTATGATACGCAGTATTTTAGGCATTTGATTTTATGTACTCTTTAAAATTATTTAACCAGCTCTCAAATACAATAATGGCCCATAGTTTAGCGGCACTATCGCCCGGACTTTTAGAATGTAGTTGTTCTTTTAGTTCGCGGATGTAATTATAATTTAATATTCCTTCAGCATCAATTTTTTCTTTTTTCAATAATTTGTTTTCAAATTCAGCGCTATATTTTCCGCTAAGCCATTTGTGTAAAGGCAATTCAAAACCTTTTTTACTTCTTTTAAAGATATCTTCAGGTAATAAATTGCCGAAACTTTTTTTAAGGATTATTTTTTGCGCGCTTTTTGTAATTTTTTCTTTGTTGCTTAAATTCAAAGCAAATTCAACAACACGGTAGTCCAAAAAGGGATTTCTTATCTCGATGCCATGCTGCATGCTAAACCTGTCGGCTTTTACTAACATATCATCTGTTAGAACGGTTTGCAGGTCAAACACATCTTCAAATTCAAAATTAGAGTAGGTAAGGTTTGTTTTAAATAACGAATCAAAATAAATGGTGTTTGGTTTTTGTTTTATTAATTTATCAATTTCATTTTGAGTAGAAATCGAAGCTAAAAATTTTTGTTTTTCAATTGGACTTAATTTTATTAACTCATTGAATTTTTTTAATTGCCTTGTTTTATTAGCAATGGTGCCTTGTCTCGAGCTTTTATTAAGCGCCAGTAAGGGCGAACTTGAGCTTGCAATGAATTTATTTAAATTGCTGTTGCTCAATAATAAAGCCTTGTGTTTATTGTAACCTTTAAATAATTCATCCGCGCCATCGCCGCTAAGCGCCACCTTTACATGTTGTTTGGTTAATTTAGAAAGCATGTAAAAATTAAAGGCCGATGAATCTGCAAAAGGCTCATCAATGCAATTTAAAAAAGCGTGGATGTTATTTAAAAAATCGTTCTCCGATAATTTAAATGTGTGGTGGTTTGAGTTGATGTGTTTTGCAACCAGTTCGGCATAATTAGTTTCATCAAAATAATTCTCTTCGGTAAAACCAATACTGAAGGTGTGAAGATCAGCTTTGTTCTTTTTTGCAAGTGCCGAAATAATAGATGAATCAATACCGCCACTTAAAAATGTACCTACCTTCACATCAGCGTGTAACCTCAGTTTTACGGCATCTTCTAAAAGTTCAGGTAAATTACCGCCCTCGATTTTCGGAGCAGTGTACCAATTCTTTATAGTAACTGTTTTATTTTTAATGCTAATAAATTCTCCGGGTAATAATCTATAAATATTTTTAAAGATGGTTTCATTCCCTGCACAATAATTTAACCTGAAATAAGTATTTACCTGATTTAAATTTAATTCCTGCTTGCCGGTTAATTCCAGTAAGGGCTTAAGTTCTGAGGCAAAGGCAAATTTTTCTTCGTCATTATAATAGTAAAGTGGTTTTATGCCAAGTCTGTCTCTTGCAACTAATAATTCGTTCGCTTCTTGATCAAAAAACGCGAAGGCAAAAAAACCGTTCAGTTGGTTTAAACAATTTTCTTTTTCAGCTCTAACAAGGTTAAAAAGCACCTCTACATCGCCGGTGGTCTTTAAATTATTTTGTGTTTTTTGAAATTCTTTGTAATTAAATATCTCGCCGTTAAATACCAGACAGTTTTTATTTTCGCCGTCCAAAAAAGGTTGGTTACTGGCGCCGCTGGTGTCTAAAATTTCGAGTCGAGAATGAAAAAGTGTGCAGTTTGCAAATTCTTTAAATGACTGGTTATCGGGCCCGCGGTGCTTTAACAGATCTAATATTTTTTGATTGTTATTAAACTTTTTCGACGTTTTATTGTCAAAATATAATATACCCGCTATACCGCACATTTTGTTTGTAAATATACTTGTTGGAATGTATAAATTATAATTATATTAGTTGTTTATTTTGAAGCTCTTAAAATATATATTTTCTGTATTAGCCCTTATTGTTGCCGTTAATTCGTATTCTCAACAATTACGCTTTAAACACATTACAAACGAAGAGGGTTTAAGTACCAATTACGTTACATCCATTATGCAGGATGATCGTGGTTTTATGTGGTTTGGCACGCAGGATGGACTTAACAAATACGATGGTTACGGTTTCACAATTTTCAAGAACGATCCAACTACTTTGCAATCACTTTCAAGTTCTGAAATCACCTGTTTAAAACAATTGCAATCTGATCTTATAATTGTGGGAACCCGCGATGGAATTAATTTTTTTAACCCTATTACTTTAAAATTTACTCGCTTAAACACTGCAAAAGGGACGAATGTAAAAATAAATGCTATTGCAATTTTTGATAAAGAAAATATATTAGTTGGTAGTGAAGAGGGTTTATTTACGGTTAACATATATTCCAAAACATTTAAAAAGTACGATTTTCCTATCGAGGGTCAAGTTGGTATTAACTGTATTAAAGAAGTAAATAATAAGTTTTTTTTAGGTACAAAAGAAAAAGGGTTATGGCTTTTTGCAAGTAATAAATTAGATAGAGTAAATTTTAGTAACCCTGACTTAATTGATTTTAAGTCGGGCGATCTTGAATCGATTACCTGCATACAGGAATATGCTGGCAAACTTTACCTTGGCACTGTAAAATCGGGGATTTTTAAAATTGGGATTAGTACATTTGAAATAGAAGAACAAATACTTTTTAGTAAGAGCCCTAATGCGAGTTTAAATGTTATTAATTTTTTTTTAATAAACGGTAATCGATTATATTCAGGTACGTCTTTTGGTTTTGTTGTTTATAATTTATTAAATGGCAAAATAATTTATAATGAAAATAAAGAAAACGCAAACCCTTTCAGAATTAACGATAATATTATTAAGACCATTTTTTTGGACAGCCAGGGCAATTCATGGTTGGGAACACAGTTAGGAGGGGTAAACGTTTCCTTTTTCAGGTCAGTTAAATTTGCAGATTATGAAGATGACCAACAACATCTGTTTCAAAACTTGTATTCATTTTACGAAACAAAAAACAAAACACGTATTATCGGTGGAGAGAATGTATTTGTGTTTATGGATAAAAATGGAGTAGTAACGGATTACTCTGAAATATTAGATGACAACAGTGTTCTCTCTATTCATGAAGAAAACGATAATACATATTGGCTGGGTACATGGGGCATTGGGCTACTGCGATTTGATAAAGCGAATAAAAAAGCAACAACCGTTATCGATAAAAAATTTGGTGGAACGGTTTTATGCATGAGACCCGATGGCAAGGGAAATCTATTTGTCGGAACTTTTGGTGACGGGTTATTCAGAGTAAATTTAAAAACACTTGAAGTTAAACATTTTGGTATTAAAGAAGGTTTGCCTAACTTAAATATCAATACTATTTTTCAGGATTCCAAAGGTGGGGTATGGATTGGGACTTATGATGGCGGGTTATTGAAGCTGAAAGGATTTCCCTATAGCGATAAGGTAAATATCGAAACTATATATAAGAACTCTGGCAAGGCAAAAAATATTGCAACCAACATTGTATTTGGTGTTAACGAAGATAAGAACGGAAATATCTGGGTAGCAACATCAGCGGGCTTAAGCAAATTATTGCCCAATGAAGATTTCTATAATTTTTATGAAAAAGACGGTCTACTTAATACTTATTTGTATTCTATTTTAAGGGATAGTTTGGATAATTTCTGGATGAGCTCCAATTATGGTGTTGTAAAATTTAATCCAATTGGAAAAGAAAGTGAAATTAGCTTTAAAAACTATAGCATTAAAGATGGTTTATTAAATACAGAATATAATGTTGGTGCGGCTTTTGTATCACCTTCGGGCACCATGTATTTTGGTGGCTCCAAAGGCTATAATGTTTTTAGACCAACGTTTATAAAAGATAATTTGCAGGCGCCAAATTCATTTATTATCGGCTATAGCAGAGGTGGTAAAGATGTGATGGTAGATTCATTTATTGCCTACAAAAAATATTTAAAATTAAGCTGGCGCGAAAATTATTTTCAGTTTGAGTTAGCGGCTTTGGATTTTACGGATCCGGCAAAAAACAAATTCAAATACAAATTAGAAGGTTATGATAACGATTGGTCTGAACCAACTAATGTACGTTATGTTTCTTATACAGAATTACCAGGTGGTGAATATAAATTCTTAGTGAAAGCCACAAATAACGATGGTGTATGGAATGAAAGTCCTTTTGAAATTACAATAGAAGTGGTACCACCTTTCTGGAAGACCAAACTCTTTTATTTTTTACTTATAATTTTTGCTGGTGGCGGTATTTATGCCTTTACACAATACAGAACCAGGGCGATAAAAAAAGAAAATAAGATACTCGAAAATAAAGTGGCCGAACGAACTCGTGAACTTGAAGAAAAGAACAATGATATTACGAGCAGTATCACTTATGCAAAACGTATTCAGGAAGCTATTTTGCCATCAAAAGACCAGATCTTTAAAAAGCTTAACAGGGCATTTATCCTTTATCAACCAAAGGATATTGTTAGTGGCGATTTTTACTGGTTTGCCGAGAAAAATGGTATAAAGATATTAGCAGTTGTTGATTGTACTGGTCATGGTGTTCCGGGTGCATTTATGAGCATGATCGGCCATAACTTATTGCACCAGATCGTTTCAGAGAAAGGTATTACAGACCCTGCAGATATTTTAAACAACTTGCACAAAGGTGTGCAGGAAGCCTTAAGGCAGGGGCAGAACGAAATTAATACCAACGATGGTATGGATGTTTCTTTAATTACAATTAACGATACAACCAAAGAAATAAAGTGGGCGGGGGCCAACAGACCTTTAATTACAGTTGATTCTACAGGAGAGTTCCTGAAATTTGATGGTAATAAGTTCCCTGTAGGCGGTGCCCAGTTAGATATAAACAGGGTTTTTACAACGCAAATAATTAAATTAAAGAACCCTGCCATGGCCTATTTAACATCTGATGGTTATGCCGACCAGTTTGGTGGCGATAGGGGTAAAAAATATATGGTAAAACGCTTCCATGACCTTTTATGCACAATCCATTTATATTCGCCAGATGAACAAAAAAAGGAGTTAATGTTAAGTTTTAACCAATGGAGGCAAAATCATGAGCAGGTAGATGACGTTTTAGTGGTAGGAATAGGAATTTAACATAAGAATTTGGGATTTAAAATAATTTATTATATTTGTCTAACTTTAAACTTTGAACATGAAAAAAGCATTTAAAATAGTTTTAGTATTAAGCTGTGTTATAACTTTATTTTTTGTAAGCTGCCATAAAAAGGAAACTGTTGAAGTGGATAACGAAACACAATCTTCGGTTGATAATGCTATAGCTGACCAGGAATATATGGCAATCGTTCCTGCTGCAAACGGACACGCAATCAATACTAAAGGTACCGGTACAAATAATGGAAGGTTATCAATGCCAAACCCTTGTGATACTTTAAAATGGTTAAACAGAAGTATTGCCTATATTGCATCCAATACTACTTTTGCAAAAGCAGATACTTTGCTCGACTCACTTAATAATAGACCAACTAAATACAGAAAAGCTCCTGTTTTTGAATTAGATTTAACTTCTTCATGCTCACAGTCATTTACAGATAATAAAGTCCGTACAGGTAAATGGATTGTTTATATTACTGGCCCAATGAAACTAGCTGGAAACCAAATGGTGCTGAAACTAATTAATCACAAGGCTTCGGGTATCGGTTACTCTTGCGATAGTATGGTTGTTACAACTATCAGCACAACTACAATGAGTACTACATTTAATATTAAATTAATTAATGGTGTTTGTTCAAGTCCAAACTGGACAATTAAATATAGCTTTGATAGAACCTTTACTAATTATGCAAAAGGTAATCCTTACGGAACCAATCCAGTTGTTGAAGTATTTGGTACTGCAAATGGTGTTAACCGTGTAGGAAAAGCATTTTCAGTTAATATACCGCAAGCTTCACCATTAATTAAACACAAAAATTGCCAGTATATTGATAAAGGGATATTAGAACTTACCCCAGAAGGTTTCAAAACAAGGACCGTGGATTTTGGAAACGGTACCTGTGATGATGACGCCACATTTACTGTTAACGGAAGCACGGTAGCATTTAAATTGAAATAACCCAAATGGAAATGCTGACAGACCGAAAAATGGTAGATGTATTTGATATATACAATAAAATGGAGCGAAATAATATTTTGCTTTCATTTAAAGGAGAAATTACATCAGACCTTCTAACCTCTATTCTTCAGATAATGGAGAATAAGATGGAGAACATGCAGGAAGAACCTAAAATGAAAAAGAAGGTTTACAATGTTTTGGTAGAGTGTTTACAAAATTTATACCACCATTTAGACGACTCTTCTAATTTTACCGGAGACAATAATCGCTCAGCTATTTTTATGATTGGTAAACTTGACGGAAAATATTCTATATTTACTGGCAATTATATCCTTAACGAGAATATAAATGGCCTTAAAAGACGTTTGGATGAAGTAAATTCATTAACCAAAGAAGAACTTAAGGAATACTACAAACAAGTGCTTAATAACGGCGAAATGTCGTTAAAAGGCGGAGGTGGATTAGGGATGATTGACATAGCCAGAAAAACTGGTGAAAAATTAGAGTACGATTTTTTGGAAATTGACAATAAAGTTTCTTTCTTTACACTCAATATAAAAGTATCACAACAAAATTAAAAAATACAATTATGGACAAATACGCTATCGAAGGCACACCAAAAACACCAAGTATCAGTTTTGACTTAAATGGTGGAATTTTAGAGATCAAAGGACGTTCAATTCCTGAGAACTCTATTGAATTTTATAAACCGTTAGTTGATGCACTGGATAAATATTCTAGCGCTGCAAAAACTGCTACAACTGTTAATGTGCAGTTGGAGTATTTTAATACATCATCTTCAAAATGCATCTTAGATGTATTTAAGAAGTTAGAAGGTATTAATAAAGGTGGTAGCGCTGTTACTATTAACTGGCATTACGAAGAAGATGATGAGGATATGTTAGAAGCTGGTGAAGATTACCAAGCCATCATTAACGTGCCATTTAAAATGGTAATGGTTAACGAATAATATTTTAGTTTTCTAAATATATTACCCTGCCGGTTGGCGGGGTTTTTTTGTTATATGCCGGAGCAATTTTTTTGTAGTATAACAAATAATAATTGGTCGCCATTACAGCATTACTCCTCGTTTTTTTGTAAAAAACTCAACTAGTTTCTGTATATTTGCTACCTTAAATTTTAAGTTACATGACAACCAAAATAGTAGAATTATTGGGCAGCAATGCCAACGATCTTTTAAACCATACCTGTAAAACAATTTCTAAAGAACACCTTCATTTACCGGGTAATGATTTTGTAGACCGTATGTTCTCTCCATCAAACCGCAATCCACAAGTATTAAGAAGTTTAAACCAATTATATAATAACGGAAGATTAGCAGGCACAGGCTACATGAGCATTTTGCCGGTTGATCAGGGCATAGAACACAGTGCAGGTGCCAGTTTTGCACCAAACCCAATTTATTTTGACAGCGAGAACATTGTGAAACTGGCTATAGATGGCGGTTGTAACGCAGTAGCTTCCACTTTTGGTGTGTTAGCTTCAGTTTCTAGAAAATACGCTCATAAAATACCTTTTATTGTAAAGATCAATCATAACGAATTTTTAACCTACCCAAACAAATTCGATCAGATCATGTTCGGTTCTGTAGAAGAAGCATGGAACATGGGAGCAGTAGCAGTAGGAGCAACTATTTATTTCGGATCACCTGAGTCATCTCGCCAGATCGTAGAGGTAGCGCAGGCTTTTGAAAGAGCACATGAGTTAGGCATGGCAACTATTTTATGGTGCTATACCCGTAACAATGCATTTAAAAAAGATGGTGTTGATTATCATACAGCAACCGATCTTTCATCACAAGCAAATCATTTAGGTGTAACTATTCAAGCCGATATAATTAAACAAAAATTATCCGATAAAAATGGCGGTTATAACGCTGTTAACTTTGGTAAAACACATCCAAAAGTATATTCAGAATTAACAACAGAGCACCCAATAGATCTTTGCCGCTACCAGGTTGCTAATTGTTATATGGGTCGTATGGGCTTAATTAACAGTGGTGGCGAAAGTAAGGGCGCCAGCGATCTTTCAGAGGCTGTAACAACTGCTGTAATTAATAAAAGAGCGGGTGGACAAGGGTTGATCAGCGGCAGAAAAGCATTCCAGAAACCAATTGCAGAAGGTATTCAATTGTTGAATGCTGTACAAGATGTGTATTTGGATAAATCAATAACAATAGCATAAGAAATGTTGAATGAAAAATTATAGATGTTGAATTAAGCATTTATAATTTTATAATTTATAATTTATAATTTCAAAAGATGGGTTGGTTTAAAAGATTAAAATCAGGTATTACTACTTCTACAAAAGAGAAGAAGGAAACTCCTGAAGGACTATGGTACAAGTGCCCTTCGTGTAAAAAAATAAATACTGCCCAGGAACATGCCGCTAATAAATACGTTTGTGTTGAGTGCGCACATCATGAACGTATTGGTAGTAAAGAATATTTTGAGGTTATTTTCGACGATAACCAATTTACCGAACTCAACGAAAACCTTGTAAGTGGCGACCCACTTGACTTTACAGACACTAAAAAATATACCGACCGATTAACCGATACCATTAAAAAAACAGGCTTAAAAGATGCTTTAAGAAGCGCTTATGGCCAGGTTAACGGTAACGATCTTTGTATATGTTGTATGGATTTTTCTTTTATAGGCGGCAGTATGGGAAGCGTTGTGGGTGAAAAGATCGCACGCTCCATTGACTACTGTTTAAAAACAAAAACACCTTTGCTTATCATTTCAAAAAGTGGTGGCGCGCGTATGATGGAAGCTGCTTTTTCTTTAATGCAAATGGCTAAAACATCTGCTAAATTAAGTCAGTTAGATAGAGCCGGCATCCCTTACATCTCTTTATTAACGGATCCTACAACGGGTGGCGTTACCGCAAGTTATGCTATGTTAGGCGATCTTAACATTGCAGAGCCAGGTTCATTAATTGGTTTTGCAGGTCCACGTGTTGTAAAAGAAACTATTGGTAAAGATCTTCCAAAAGGATTTCAAACGGCTGAGTTCGTATTAGAACATGGTTTCCTTGATAAAATTATTCCGCGTACGGAGCTAAAAGAAAGGCTAGGAGCGCTTCTGAAAATGCTAAAGAGTTAGAATTAGAGCCAATCTATATACTGATCCCAGAGGTTGTTTAAGCCTCCGGGATCTTTTTTTTACTCATTTATCCGTGCGATTCACCCTAGTTTACTGATTTTTAACAACTTACATTCTAAAGTTTACCCAACTTTTGCTTAACTTTAAACGTATAATATATAGAGAAATACCATCTATGAACATTACTCCGGAACTTATTGCAATGTGCGTAAAGCAGGATCGCAGGGCGGAGTATGAACTTTACAAAGTATCGTATAGTTACTTAATGAGTATTTGTATGCGTTACAACAAAGATAAAGATACAGCCTCAGAAATTTTAAATATGGGGTTCCTTAAAATTTTAAGAAACATAGGTACTTACAAAACTGAAATTCCATTTAAAGTTTGGATCCGCCGAATAATGGTGAACACTTTAATTGATGAATACAGAAAACAAAAACGCGAAAAAGAACGCGTTACTTATGTTGATGAATATTACGACTCATCTGATTACGCAGATGTGAACGATGCACTAAGTAACATTAGCTGCAAACAAATTTACGACGAGATAAATAAATTACCGCAGGCAACAAAACAAGTGTTTAACTTGTATGTTATCGACGGTTATTCGCACAAAGAGGTTGGCGAAATGCTTGGCATTAGTGAAGGAACCTCTAAGTGGCATTTAAACGCAGCAAGAGAAAAACTAAAAGAACAAATAGGAAAAAATATATTAATTAGAGTATAATAAAGACAACATGAACCCAGAACAAAAGTTTGATAAGATCATCAGAAAAAAAGTTGATGAAGCGGAGTTTCCATTTGATGAGCAAAATTGGAACAAGCTGAGTATGCAATTAGATGCAGAAAGAAGACTTGCCACCAGCCGTGGTTGGGGTAAATTCTTATTTCTAGGTCTGTTGTTCCTTGGTATAACATCTGCAAGTATTGCGGTTTATAAGATCCAAGGCCCTTCAGGCATCAAAGGTCAATTAGCTTCCGGTAATACAGGATCAAACGATAACGATGGTTCATCTGCACAAGCTCAAGGTGCAAATGCAAACAAAAATTCAAACTATAATTCGGATAATAATTTACTGGCTTCAAATAACAGCAACAACCAAACAGTAGGTTTAGCAAACTATACAGGCAGCAGCGCTAACGATATAAATAATACTTTAGCTGTAAATTCAAATAACGCAAATGTTGCCGATAACAGTTCTACTAACAATTCTAATTCAGAAAATGTATCATCATCTGAAAAGGCAAATAATTCAACTGTTGCTAAAGGCAAAAAAGGTTCTAAATATATTTCAGGTTCAAAAGGCTTAGGTAAAAAAGGCCTTGCTGCTCTTAACGAAGATGGTAGTTCGAAAAGTGGTGACGCAAATGAAATGACAGAAGGTTCAAGAACAAAAAGAATTCTTGATGGTGATGTGCTTTTAGAACACAACGCACTTAACAGAATAGATTCAAAATTAAATATTGTTTATTCTAACCGTAACGTAAAACTAGGCGCTCTTAAAATACCAAGCTGGTACGATGAAGACTATCGCCGTAAAGGTAAAAAACGTATGAGTTTCTTAAATGCAGAAGCAGGTGGTGCTTTCTTATTAGGTTGGGATTCTAAAGATGGAAAAGACGGTAGAGGTTTAAACTGGTACGCAGGTGTTAACTACGGTAAGTTCTTAAATAAAAAATTCGGCTTTAGCGCAGGTTCGCAATTTTATAACGTTGGTAACATTAAACAATCGTTTTACGAAAGTTCTAAATCTGTTTATGGTTTAGGTTCAACTTCTTCTAACACAGTTATTACAACAAAATCTCTTTTCTACTTCTCTGTTCCTGTAAAAATTTATTATGCAGTTAGTCCTGCTCATCAAATTGGCGCATCGGTTAGCCCAAGCTTTTTATTCTCTTCAAAAAATGTTGTTGAAACATACCGTTTAACAGATAATATCAAATCAAACGAAATGACTTCAAACAGCTCAGGTATATATGAAGGTGTTAGGTTAAACAACGTTTTAGTTTCTGCATTTTATAAAGCGCAGTTGAACAAAAGATTATTCTTAAATACCGAAGTTATGTATGGTGTTCGTGATATCTTTAAAAATACTAGCTCAAATAATTACTCACAAAAACCAATAGGTTTAAGACTAGGTTTGCAATATACTTTGTTTGAAAAATAATATATGAAAACACATGTACTCGTTCTGATACTTATTGGGTTATTCTTTAACTCATGTAATAAAAAATCCCTTCCTCCTAAAGATGAAGAGCCGGAACCGGTTTTTTATTTTAAGTGTGATGTCGCGGGTTTCCCTGTTGATATTGAAGCGGGTGTAAATGCCTATTACATGAAGTCATCGTATTACAAAGACTCAAACGATGTATATGTTTTTAAAGGCGAACTAAAACAAAAAAGTTGCTCTGATAATTGTGGGTTTGGATTAACGGTTATGTTTAACGACTATAAAACATCAGCAAACGGTGCTATGAATATTGACAGCACGTTAATGTTTACTACTTATCAATATAACGATGCTTCTCTCGAACCTATTTATTATATTGGCAACTTTGTCCCTCGTCAATCAACAACATCACCAACTTATAATTGGTTGTTTAGCGATGGCGGCACATGGAATTCTGCAAACTGCAGTAAAACGTTTAAATCAAATAAAACCTATAGCGCTTCTTTATCTGTAAGTAGTCCTACATTCAATAACATTACCCACACAAACGTTTACAGGATAGGTAACCCCGTTCAAACAAATGTAAATGCTTATCGGGTCAATCCTTTCAACGTATTTAGCTATAAATTCTCTACAACAAATATTACAGGTGTAGCGCCTTTTAGTTATTCGTGGGATTTTGGTGATGGTTATAATTCTTCCGAATCTTCGCCAACACATGAATATCTTGTTGCTGATTTTTATACGGTAAAACTTACAGTAATAGATGCAAACAACGATACCTGTGAGTCGTATTATAAGCTGCCGGCTTTTAATTCTGGGGTTAGCGATCCTAATTTTAACGCCTATTTTACGCCGGTATTAAATCCTAAAGCCCTTTGTACCGTAAACATTCTTGTTAACGATCCAAAAGGTAATGTTTATACCTTAGGTCAGGTAAATCAATCAAAAAACAGTCATTTTGAGATCGTTTCGGTAGAAGATTTCCAGGCTACTGATATTGATCAACCTTTTAAGAAAGTTAAGATAAAATTCAATTGTACCGTTTATAATGGCGCTAATTCGCTCGAAATCAAGAATGGAGAGGCCGTAATTGCTATAGCTTACAAAAATTAGGAGCGTTACCCAACCTTTTGATCTTGATCAACGTATTTAATAATAGGTAAACAATTTTTGCTGTTCTATAGTTCTGTGTTAGTTCTGTGTTTAAAGAGTAAATCCCTTCTGCTTTGTGTTGCGGAAGGGATTTTTTATATCCAATAAAAAGAGTAGTTTTACTATAGATGAAATTGGCAAAAATAGTATCTCCTTTTGTTTTATTATTGATCATTGGTGTAATCACCTTCCGTTTCATATTCTTCATTTCTTACATCAAAGTTCAAAAACACAATTTCAGAGATCAATTAATTAAAGAAAGTAAAAGCGAGGTATTTGAAGTTCAATTGGCCGAAGGCGACCTTTTTATTGATAAACCGGGCTTTGACTGGAAAGAGAACAATAAAGAATTAGTTATTGAGGGCGTGTATCACGAAGTAATTGCCGTTAAAAAAATTAATGGTAAAGCGTTTGTATCTCTTATTGAAGATAAAGCCGAGAATACCCTCTTTAAGAATTTCTTTTGCGCTAACAAAGGTATTCATAAAGATTTTGCCGACCTTATTAAATTGCTTTTAAACCTCACGTATCTTGAAAATAACAATTCGTTAGGTTTAATTAAAGTTGAGGTAAGTGCTCAGTTAAATGTTGCAGATCTCCTTTTCGAAGATTTTAAATTTTATTTAAAACAAATAAAGCCACCAAGGTTTTAAAAATATAATTTCTATCCGTTTCTTATTTACAAGAAACCTTGTGTTTTTTTATTCATAAAATTTAAGCTTTATTAAATGAAGACGTTTTTACTATTGCCATTGCTGTGGTTATCTTTTAATGCAATGGCTCAAACTATTTTATTGATCGATAAAACTACCCGGCAACCCTTGCCGGGTCAAATAATTTATACTAAAAATCCAAATTTTTCTGCAATAACTAACCAACGTGGTCAGATACAAATACAAGGCTTTAAAGGAGTCGATAGTATTTTTGTGAACGCTTTAGGCTATTTGTCTTTAACAATTTCATTTAAAGACATTGAAAGCAATAAATATATTATTGAATTGATCGAAAATCCTGTTTCGCTGTCTGAAGTTTCAATTACCGCCAATCGCTGGGAAGAGGAAGAAAAGGAAAACGCCTTTAGAATTGAAAAACTGAAAATGAAAGATATGGAGTTGCAAAATCCACAAACAACAGCCGATCTGCTTGGCGCCGGTAGCAACGTATACATTCAAAAAAGCCAGCAGGCCGGCGGCTCTCCTATGCTTAGAGGATTTGGAACTAACCGGGTGATGCTTGTAATTGATGGAGTTAGAATGAATAATGCTATTTTTCGTTCCGGCAATTTGCAAAACGTTATTTCATTAGATGCTAATGCTATGGAAAGTGTAGAGGTTTTATTTGGCCCGGGCGCTGTGATGTATGGTAGCGATGCTATTGGAGGTGTTATGGATTTTCACACAAAAACTGCACGATTTTCTGATAGTAATAAAGTGTTTATAAAAGCAAATGCACTTGCGCGTTATTCAACCGCCAATCAGGAAAATACCGGACACGTTGATCTTAATATTGGATTCAAAAAAATTGCTTTTGCAACTTCTTTTACTTATGCGAAATATGATGATCTAATGGCAGGAACACAAGGTGGCGACTCTGTTTTTATGAGGCATTTTTACCAGGTGGTAAGGCAAGATAAAGATACTCAGGTTGTAAATCCGAATCCTTCACTTCAGGTAAATTCTAAATACAGTCAAATTAATTTTATGCAAAAAGTAGCGTACGCACCAACTAAAAATTTTATGGTGGATTATGCTTTTCATCATTCAGAAAGTGGTAACGCTCCGCGTTATGACCGTTTAATAACTGATGCCAATTCAGATAACACCCTTGATTTTTCTGAATGGTATTATGGCCCACAAATTTGGCAAATGCATAGGCTGGCATTAAAACACAGCGCAAATAATTTACTCTACAATAATATCCGTTTAATTGTGGCCTATCAGCATTTTGAAGAAAGCCGGCACGACAGGCGCCTCAACGCTTCGGGAAGTATAACAAGTGGCAATGCAAGGTTAAGGCACCAATACGAAAAACTGGATGCGTATTCGGCAAATTTAGATCTTGATAAAAAAATTGGTGAAAAGACACATATTTTTTATGGCAGCGAATTTGTGTTTAATAAGGTTGATTCAAAATCAAATCGTATTAATGTTTACACAGGCGCAGATCAAAAATTAAATCCACGCTATCCTGACGGTTCTACCTGGCAGACAATGGGTGCTTACATTAACCTCAAACAAAAAATAAAAGATAAATTTATTGTGAATGGTGGTTTACGATACACCTTATACAAAATAAAAGCTTTGTTTGATACCACGTTGTTTGTTTATCCAATTACAGAGGCTAATATTAATAACGGCGCTTTAAATGGAAGTATTGGTTTTGTATATTCTCCATCCAAAAAATGGCAAATATATTCAAATGCATCTACAGGATTTAGGGCACCTAATATTGATGATATTGGAAAAGTATTTGATTCACAACCGGGCAATGTGGTTGTGCCAAATCCGAACTTAAAACCTGAGTATGCCTATAATGCGGAAGTAGGCACAGCCGCGGTTTTTGGAAGCTTCCTAAAAGTAGATGCCGCTCTTTACTATACTTATCTTACCAACGCTTTGGTTAGACGGCCATTTACTTATAATGGTAACGACAGTATAATTTATAACGGTGTTAACAGTCGCGTATTTGCTTTACAAAATGCGAACAACGCCTTTGTATATGGTGTGCAAAGTGGAGTTGAGATATATTTTGGACATGGCATTTCTATTCGTAATAATATAACATTACAAGTAGGTAAAGAGAATAATCAGGATAGTTCAAAGTATTATCCATTGTCGCATGCAACGCCTTTGTTTGGAAATACGCATTTAATGTACGCTGCAAAAAAAATAAAAGCAGATCTTTATGTAATGTATAATGGTAAAATGACATATGAGGATCTGCCATTATCCGAAAGGTTAGAACCATATATTTACGCCCGTACTTCCGATAAAAAACCTTATGTCCCGGCCTGGTACACTTTAAATTTTAAAGTCACTTATTTTATAAATAAGTTTTTTGCTATTAATGGTGGGGTTGAAAATATTGCCGACAAGCTTTACCGGCCTTTTGCATCGGGCATTAGCGCCCCCGGCAGAAATTTTATTATCAGCTTACGCTACAAAATGTAAAAAATTTATCGGGCTCCTGTAGAACTTACAGGGGCCGGTAAATTCTTATACAATATTTAAGCCGGGACTTCGTTATCTTTAAAATCGAGGTTATGAAAGTCGGTATAAACATTCTTCTTTTTATATTTTTTTTTAACCTTGCAAAGGGGCAGGAGAAAGAAAAACGTTTCGAGCTTGGCCCAACTTTAATTACTATTAATTCTTTAAGCAGTACCTATCATTCATTTGTAGATAAACCTTCTATTGAATACAGCAACGGACTTTTTTTTAGATACAATAAAAAACGTTTTGCTTTCAGGTCAACCGTAAGTTATAACGAAAGTTATTTTAAGTACTATGCACCTGCAGGTTGTTTTGATTGTACAAGTGGCGAATCTATCAATAAAGACTTTCGCGTTGGGGTAGGTGTTCAATACAGTTTATTAAAAAGAAAAGATGTTCTTTATATCTTCACTGATCTTTCTTACCGTAATATTTTTTCTTCGGGTTATGTGTATGGTGGCCTTGCCGGATTGAATAATTCTTTTTCTTCATCAACAGATGGTGTTGATGGGCTTATTGGTTTTGGATTAAAACTAAAACTTTTTGAAGATATTTTTATTTTGCCCGAAGTAGCCTACAATGTTTTTTATGGCAGTGTAAATTATACTACCGCGCATTTATTATATGGCGAGGCGAAAAGATCACATTACATACAGGGCAATCTTAACCCTGTTGCAAAACTGCATTTAACCGTTAGGTTTTAACTTTGTTCTTCATCCTGAATAAATTAAATACTGTACTTTTATTTTATGATAGATATACATAACACCAGTGAGTTAAATAATATTTTAAATAAATTACAACCAAATGCTAAACCACTTTGGGGTAAAATGTCGCCGCAACATATTGTCGAGCACTTGGCAATGGCCGTAAAAATTTCTACCGGCCGTATCAACTCAAAATTTTATTCTACTGCTGAAGAAGCAGAAAAGATCAAAGACCGCGTCATACGAAGCACTGCCGAATTAACTCAGGGAATAAAAAATCCTATTTTAGGTGATGAACCACCAGCCTTGCAGTTTGCCGATCTTAACACTGCTATTATAGAATTACATAAAGAGATAGATCACTTTAAAAATTATTACACGCAAAATCCCAATGTTAAGCATACACAACCCCGCATGGGCGACCTCGATCATACAGAGTGGTTGACTTTGCATAACAAACATTTTGCGCACCATTTTAATCAATATGGCCTTTTGAGCTAGAAGCTGTAACCACGCCAAATAGTTGAATTATATAATAAAGAACAAAAATTTTGTTTTTTTAAGAAATAGAAAATACTCTAATTCTTAAACATTTGTACCTTTATGTATATGGCAAAATCTGATCTTGACCAAACTATAATTTTAGAGAACGATCGTGTATTACTTCGGCCACTCGAAAGAACAGATCTTAATAACCTGCTTGGTTTTTCTTTAAACGAACCCGAGATCTGGAAATACTCTTTAGTGCAAGCCGGGGGCGAAGAGAACCTGAAAAATTATTTGAACATTGCCATAGAAGGTCGTGCCTCAAAAAAAGAATATCCTTTTATTGTGTTTGATAAAAAACAAAATTCGTATGCAGGCAGCACGCGTTTTTACGATATTCAATTACCTCATAAAACTCTGCAATTAGGTTACACCTGGTACGGTAAAAATTTTCAGGGTACAGGATTAAATAAGCACTGTAAATTTTTGTTATTGCAATACGCTTTTGAAACTATGGAGATGGAACGTGTAGAGTTTAGAGCAGATAATAGTAATGCCAGAAGTATTGCCGCCATGAAAGCAATTGGCTGCACCGTAGAGGGTGTATTACGAAGTAGTATGTATAACGGCGATGGTTTAACCAGGCGAGATAGTATTGTATTAAGTATTTTAAAAAAAGAATGGTTCGATAGCGTAAAAGAGAATTTAAAAAAACAATGTGAGGTAAAATGAGAACAACAATAATAATAGCCCTGGTCATGTTTGGTTTTATCTTCAAACCATTCAACTATACAAACACAATTTCTAAAAAAGTTGTTAGTTGCGATAGCACACCTGTTTTAAATAAAAAGATAATTGATTTTGTAAAAACAAAGATCGGTAAAAAGGTAGGCAAGGGTGAGTGCTGGGATGTAGCAGCCGAAGCCCTTAATTCTGTTGGTGCGAAGTGGGATGGCAATTATAAATTTGGTACTGAAGTGAATTATAAAAAAGATTGTGTTTATCCCGGCGACATTATGCAATTTGAAGGCGTAACTTTAAAATATCAAATAGGTACAAAAATGTATATGGAAAAAATGCAGCATCACACCGCCATTGTTTATGAAGTAAATGGTAAAGAAGATTTTGTATTGGCCGATCAAAACACCGGCCGCTCAGGAAAAAAAGTTGGTTTAAGCCCTTTTAAATTTGCCGACATGACCAAAGGCAAGTTTAAAGTTTTTCGTCCTACACTTTAGAACGTGTAAGCACATACAGTGTCCGCCTCCTGAGGGGTTTTGCGAAGCAAAATGGAGTTCACTAACCTATTTAGTACAACATAGTATTTTCTTCACAAGTGAAAAAAACCAGATGAGTTGCCCTGCGGTTAATTGCCCCTTTTCCCTATATATCTGTGGTTAATTGCCCATTTTACCGCTCTTTTTTTTGTTAAAATTATACATTTTGTACAATTAATTTTATAAAAATTGTACAAATTGTATAATTTATTTATATCTTTACAATAAATAGTAACAAAAAGAGACGTGCGGCATGAAAGTAAAAATACTTGAGGTTTCAACAGATGAATTAATAGGAGCGATAATAAGGAAAGGTGAGGAAGCGGAATTACCCTCTATTCAGGATGAGTGGAGATTTAATTTTGCAAAACAATTAAAAAAACTATCTAATTCAACTGCTTATGTTTTGGTTGCAGAAGACACGCCTACGGAAATTGAAGGATGTATGATCTTTCAAATGAGAGATAAAGTGATACCTGTAATGGCCTTTTTAGAAATAGCACCACATAATAAAGGAGATAAAAAGAAATATGATCATGTGGCGGGTTGTTTGATCGCTTTTGCTTTTAAACAGACTTATATTAAGGGTAAAAAAGATTATAAAGGATATTTACTATTTGATGTTCTTGAAAAAGACCCTGCAAATACAAAAAAATTAATGCAGATGTACTCAAATAAATATAATGCAAAAAAAATGGACGATTCAACAATGATAATATACGATGACGACGGAGACGCGCTCATTGAAAGATATTTCCCGAATGAATAGTTGTATTGATGAATTAGATTAAAGTCAGTAAAATTATAAACAAATAATAATAAAAAAACTAAAAGAAGAAACAGAAATTAAAATAGTGATTCAGATAACCGATAAAGATTGTATACGTATGGAAAGTAAAAAGAAAAAAGACAATGATTTCAATGTTGAAATTGGTCTTAAAAATGGTAAAGAGTGGAGTGATGATAAATTAGCAAAAGTAAAAGCCTTTGTTAAAAGTCATTCAGATAAAAGAACTCCTGATAGAAAATTAAAGAATGAAATGTTGACCATTAAATACCAGATGGAAGAATACATAGAGAATGAAAATATAAATGAAAAGAGTGTAATTTCGTTGGAATCTTTCCTAGGCTCGTTTCTGGAGGTTTTAAATTTAACTTTTAAAAAATTCGCAAGTTCTATTGATACTACAGATGGGAATTTAAAAAAGTATCTTTCAGGAGATAGGAAATTTAACACCGATCTGGCTTTGAAATTTTCTTCTTTCTTTCATACAACTCCCGATCTATGGTTGAAGGTGAATATTAAAAATGAATTACTGAGTTTAAAAAAGGAAAAGAAACAGATAAGTAAATACAAAAAATACAATTACGAAAAAGTTCTTGCTTAATAATCGAATAAAACGATCCGAAGGATTGTTTTCCTATGTAAACTATCAACTCCTTTCTTTTCTATGTTTCCTATGTGGTTAAATTGTTCTATTAACACCCTTCGGTACACCGAAGTTTTGCATTCAGAAAAAGCGGAAAAAAATGTATATTTATAATATGAATTGGCGAAAAATTAATAATGGTTCGATTCCTGGAGGCACCACGCTACAGGAAAGCACTTCAGAAATGAAGTGCTTTCTTTTTTTAGGTCCTTGGGACTCCTCGTCTTTCCTGCAAATTAGCTCAACCACTTCATTAATTCTTGCGGTTCGATATTTATTATTTTCGAAGATTAATTTTTCAGGAAATATCGAACCAATTATTTTTTGCTTGGTTTCAATATTCCCTTTTTCATAAAATACATCTATGTTTTTTAACATCGTGCTGCAGGATTGAATTTTAGAACTATGTTCGTTGGTAATTTTTAAGCTGTGCAGTTCTAAATTCAATTTGCTTAACTCCTCCTCAATTGAAACTTTAATGTCCTTGTACTCCGCTGAACTAATTTCATTATCTAACATTAATGTTCTCGCGTTGATAGATTTAGCGCCAGTGCGAATGCGGACAATACAAAAAGAATTAACGATAGACAGGCATTCTCACGTTCAATGAGCCATAGTATGGATCAATTTGAAAAAGGAATGTTTGGAGCTTCTCTTGCCTTGCCATTGGCAGGTCTTTTAGCTGCGGAAGGAGTTGCAGTGGGTTTATTAGAAGCCGCAGGCATTGCCGCCCCCGTACCAAGTAGAATCAAACACCTGAATTGATGGTCCAGGAGTATTAGGCGTAAAAAAATCTGTTCTAGTTATAACCAAATCAGTTTTGCCTTTCATGAAAATATTTGCCTTTACATAAGTGTATCGATAAACTGAGGTATATGTTGTTACTCCAATCATTGGTAAAAAATTCGAAGGTTTCACTTTAATAACACAAGCCAAATCTTTTATTAGCTGTGCCTGATGTAGCATAGTCCCGTCCAGACCGCAAATTTAATCAATTTACTTACAATCTATTTTAGTTTTTTCCGCTTTTTCTGAATGCTAATCTACGATACACCGAAGGTATATGTTAATTCAACCTATTTATTGGACTTTCCCACCAGTTTTGTTTTGTACCTGTTGTTTTGAGGTAATTTGCAGCCTGTGCACTGTATGCATTTAGTACATTTATTGTTTTTAACCCTCAGGCTGATCGCCTCTTTAATACGTTTACGGATGTCAAAATTAAGGGGGATATCAAAGTAAACTTCATATGGAGTTCTTGGACGGTGTTTATAATGCGGCCTTACTTTGTTATAGTCCTCAACAACCCATTTCATGTAATTATTTAAAGTCTTTATACTTTCAAATTTTCGGTTCTTTAAATAACGTCCTTTAATAGTTCTGTGCACAGCTTCAACCGGCGAGTTAGAGAAACGAATATCTTTAAGCGCCCTTATTTTTGTTATTTTTTGTTTGCTTAATTTACTTATAAAGGCTTCAATATATTTATTATGGTTTTCTTTGCCGCCATCGGTAACCAAATAACTGTGTTTTTGTGTGGGGTGTAGGGCAATTGTTTTTAATGCATTGCCTAACGACTTGCGTACAAGATCAAAATTATTAGATGCTGCTATATGATAACCTAAGATCATTTTAGAATAATTATCCATTACAAAACTGATGCAAATTTGTTTCCCATCAATAAGCGGATAAAATGTTGTATCAACATGCAAATATTCATTGGCGCAGGTTGCAATAAGGCCAACGGTTTTTCTTTGTTTCTTTATTAATTTTTTCTTTATGCCCCACATTCTTGCGTACTTATACCAGCTGTACAAACTTGCCACTAATTCTTTTTTCCTAAGGGCCTGGCCTTGTATGGAGTTAATTGGCCAATGATCTGTCTCAGGATCAATTAACATGCTTTTTATTTTCTGCACTTCTTTTAACTGCAATTGTTGCGGGTGCCGTTTTGTACAAAGTTGCGTGAACGAATCAAAACATTCAAAGCGTGCTTCCAATTCCCATTGGTAATAAAGTGGCTTTGATAATCCAATTAATTTTAGAGTTTTATCAATGCCCATCATGTTCTTTAAATAATTGATAGCTGTCAGTATCTTTAACTGGGCCTCTTTGTTATTGTTTGATTGTTTAACGAGCGGTAACATAATGTGCGAAAGCGTTATCCACGAGCGCGCCAAAACCATCATGTATTTTTTCAAGCGTTTGTTTTCGCTTTCCAGCTCAAAGCTTTTAAAAGCGTCTTTAAAATGGTATCTGAATTCGTGACCCAGATAATTGCTGTAATCTGTCTTTCGCCATGTTGAGATAGTGGAGTAGGGAATTTTTTTTCGAAAGTCGTCAGGTAATAAAGATTCTTTACCAATGGCATATAAAAAAACTACCGAAGTATCATACTTATTTTTCATGCAAGCATTACTTACTGTAATGTTTAACCATAAAAATTAAAAAAAGATTACGGACAAGAAAAGCGGGGTCTTAAGCAGCTTTTTTTATTGTACGCTTTTTTGACTTAAGTTTTTTAATGAATTCGCTTAGAGCTTTTTCTTCTTCTTTTGTCAAAGGTTTGCTTTGAATAAAATCTACATCAAGCTCCTGTTTTGCATGTGTCTTTTTCATGATTTAAAATATTTATTTACAAGTTTGGTGGCGGCTTCACTTTCAATTACCATTAACTGATTCCCTTGATGGAGAGCGCCTAATGTTTTTATATAGTGATTAACGAGATCGGTTTTAGAATGAAATGCAACAAAACCATCGTTGCCCCTTTGAAAAGAAAGCCTGCAAGCAAATGCGACCAGGTTGCCCGGCACGCCTTCATAAAGTTTATCCTTTCCTCTATTAAATGGCGCATTCTCGATAAGATGAATAAGCACATGATCTGCCTTAACAGTTAAACTGGTTAGTCCTTGAATTACATTTAAATTATTTGTGATCGTAAGTTTATAAACTTCGCTATTTGTTGCTTTTAGTTCTTTTTTCCAATCAAATAACCAGCCATTTTTTTTAGTAATATCTTTTAAGTCTTGCTTTATTAATAACGAAACTTCTGTGGGAAAGCTGTCACCAGATATAGTATTCACGATTGAGTTCGTCAACCTGTCAATGATGAAATCGTTATGATGAATCTTACTCTTTTTCACAATTAAATGTACGGTTTTTTTGTCTTTTTTCCAAAATATTGCGACTGTACGAACGAATATTTTCTTCGCAAGCGAAGAAAATTATGTGAACTTATTCTGCGTTTAGCTGCACCTCTTTCTATGTGTCTATGTGGTTAAATCGTTTAGAGGGTTTAGCAACAACAATTCAAACAATTCTTTCTGTTCTATCTCTTTCACTTCTCCCGGTTGCATATCACCAAGAGAAAGGTTCTCAATTTTGGTGCGAATCAAACGCTTGCAATCATGTCTAACAGCCGAGCACATTTTTCGTATCTGCCGGTTCTTGCCTTCGGTTAAAACAAACTCCAACCATGACTGTGGTAAACTTTCTCTAAAAGTATGTTCTCTAAAAGGTAAATTTTTTGGTTTCTCAATTAAGGTCACTTCGCAGGGTTGTGTAGTGTAAACGCCTTTTTGTTTCACAAGGATATCTAACCCTTCGCGTAATTTTTTTAAAGCCTCTTCTTCCACTTTTCTTTCAACCTGCACAATATAACTGCGCTTGTGTTTGCGTGTAGGATGCAATAAACGGTTGGCTAAACTTTTATCAGTTGTAAGTATCAATAATCCTTCGCTATCATTATCCAAACGGCCCACAGCATTAGTGCCTTCCGGAAAATCAAAATCCAATTCTCCCAACTTGCGCTGCACATAAGGACTAATGAACTGTGAGATCATTTTGTAGGGCTTGTATATTATAAAGTAACGTTCCAGAACCGTTGTATTTAAAGCAAAAGTACTATTAATGCCATAATAATTTCACTTTTTTTATAAATCAAAAATTTCCTTATCTTTAGTTTATCAAATCCACTATGAAAAAGATCTATATTATCCTGTTCTTCGTTTTAATTAATGTGTTATCATTCTCGCAAGCGGTATCAAACGATACCATTCATTGGTCGTCGACTAAACCGCTAACCTGGAATGACTTTAAAGGAGATGTTGTTGATTCTGTTGCACTTTCAGGCGATGCTGTTATTGCAATATTAGCAAGCGAAAAAAAAGGTTCGCGTTTTGCAGGCACATCTACTTATGTAGTTACGGTTTTCGACTGGCGTAATTCTTGGGTAAAACCAAAAGCAGATACGGAGATGTTCTTAAAATATTTTCAGGTATTATTTGATATGGGAGAATTGTACAGTAGAAAACTTCGCAAATCTATTAAAGAAGCAAATCTTGATCCGTACCCGGTATCATTTAACGAAAAATATATGGGTGCTAAAATTGGTATGAACGACCGCGTAAAACAATTTAAAAAAGAGTCAAAAAATGGCACATACGAAATTGCTATCACAAGATGGTACGATAACGTAAAAGCTGAGTTGACTGAATTAGATGGCTATAAACAGCCTCCGGTTAAAGCAGGTAAATAATGGATCAGTCACTGATTTTAAATAACGTTGCCAAACACATTTCGCTAACAGCATCAGAAAAAGAATATTTTAGTTCTTTGTTAGAATTTAAAAAAATAAAAGCCAAACAATTTTTATTGCGTTCCGGCGAGATCTGTAAGCATTCCAGTTTTGTTACTGTGGGATGTCTTCGTGCTTTTACTGTAGATAAAAATGGTGTGGAGCATATTTTATCTTTTGCGCCGCAGGAATGGTGGGTAGGTGATATGTATAGTTTGTTAAGCCAAAAGCCCGGTAACCTTAATGTAGAAGCTATGACCGATACAGAGGTGATAATGCTTTCAAAAACAGACCAGGAAAAATTATATGAGAAGGTGCCAAAATTTGAACGCTTCTTTCGTATCATCATCGAAAAATCTTTAGTGGCTTACCAGCAAAGGTTAATTGATAATTTAAGTTTAACCGCGCAGGAACGCTATCTTAAATTTTGCACAACATATCCTGCTATTATTAATACTATCCCACAAAAGCAGGTGGCTGCTTATATTGGCGTTACACCTGAGTTTTTGAGTAAGCTAAAGGCAAAATATCTCAAAGAGCATTAATTTTTTTGCCACGAATTGCACTAATTTCACAAAGTGTTATTTATTTCACAAATTAATTATTAAGCCTGCGGCTTTTATTTCACCAATCAAAATGCTTAGTCAGTATAAATTAGTGAAATAAAATAAAGTCGCAGGCTTTATCAATAATTTATTTTTTTAGAATTAGAATAATTTTAGTTGGTGTAATTTGTGAAATTAGTGGCTATTTTCCTTGGAACAGTATAAAGACAGCGAAAATCATAATAATCAGCGTTATCGGGGTTCCATCCCATAAAACTTTCTCATTTCTTAACCTAGATTAAGAACTTTTCTTCATTCTGTTTGTACCTTTGATATAGAATTAAAACTTATAACATGGACAGAAAGGATTTTTTAAAAAAAGGGTTACTGGGCACAGGGATGTTTGTTGCCGCTAACTCATTCGGTAGTATTATTAAGAATGATATTGACGAATTAAAAGAACTGGAAATATTAGGGTTTAATCATATCCCAAACACAAACTCAAACATTATGGAAAATACAATTTTGCACAAAGCCGATACCCGTGGCAATGCAGACCACGGTTGGTTAAAAAGTAAACACAGTTTTAGTTTTGCAAGCTATTATAATCCTGAACGTATGCACTTTGGTGTATTACGCGTTTTAAATGATGATATCGTTAGCGCCGGTATGGGTTTTGGAACGCATCCGCACGATAATATGGAAATCATTTCTATTCCATTAGAAGGAGATTTGGAACATAAAGACAGTATGGGAAATGTGGCTGTAATTAAAAATGGCGATATCCAGGTAATGAGCGCCGGAACGGGTATTCAGCATAGCGAATACAATAAAAGTAAAGACAGCACCGTAAAATTTTTACAGATCTGGGTGTTCCCAAACAAAAAAAATGTGACACCGCGTTACGATCAAATAACAATAAAAGCAGAAGATAGACATAATAAACTACAACAGATTTTATCTCCAAATGCAGATGATGCGGGAGTTTGGATCCACCAAAATGCCTGGTTCCATTTAGGAAAATTTGATAAAGGAATTTCTAAAGACTATACTTTAAAAGCAAAAGGTAACGGTATTTATGTTTTTAATTTAAACGGTGATCTTGAAGTGAACGGTCAGTTATTAAATACACGCGATGGTTTTGGTATCTGGAATGTAGATAAAATAACATTGAATGCTAAAGCAGATGCTGAATTTCTAATAATGGAAGTTCCAATGAACGCTTAATTAAAAATAAACTAATACTAAAAAATAAAATTATGAGTACTACAAAATGGTCTTTAGACCCAACACACAGCGAAGTAAGCTTCAAAATCAAACACATGATGATCTCTAACGTAACAGGCCATTTTGGTACTTTTAACGTTAAAGCTGAAACCGAAGGCGATGATTTTGCGAGTTCAAAGGTTTCATTTAATGCTGATGTTAATACTATTAACACCAAGAACGAACAACGCGATGGGCATTTAAAGTCAGGTGATTTTTTTGACGCTGAAAAATATCCGAAGATAAAATTTGAAGCTACGAAAGTAAATAAAGTTTCTGGTGATGAATTTTCGGTGGATGGTCATTTAACTATTCGCGATATAACAAAACCCGTAACACTAAAAGCAGAGTTTGGTGGTGTTGCAAAAGATCCATACGGCAATATTAAAGCAGGTTTTACTGTTGAAGGAAAAATTAACCGTAAAGATTTTGGCTTGACCTGGAATGCAGCTACAGAAGCAGGTGGAGTGTTGGTTGGTGAAGATCTTAAACTTCATGCAGAGATTCAGTTAGTAAAACAACCATAATTAAAAATTCCCCCTTTGTAAAAAGGGGGTTAGGGGGATTTTTTGCGATTAAGCAAAAAATAAGGTTCAAAAAATTAATTTAATCTCGATCTAATTTAAATTAAACAGAATATGAAAATAATAGCCTTTGGTGGAAGTAACAGTTCAACATCTATCAATAAAAAGTTAGCCACTTATGCAGCTAAACAATTTAAAGATAGTGAAGTTGAAGTATTGGATCTTAACGATCTTGAATTACCCTTGTTTAGCGTTGATCGCGAAAAAGTATTAGGACATCCAAAATTAGCGCATGACTTTTTAAATAAAATTGCTGGGGCAGACCTTTTGGTTATTTCATTAGCAGAAAATAACGGAAACTATTCTGTGGCATTTAAAAATTGTATGGATTGGGCTTCGCGGATAAATCCAAAAGTTTTTCAAAAAAAACCGATGTTGTTAATGGCTGCATCGACGGGAGCAAGAGGTGGCGCAAGCGTTTTAGAGATTGCAGTTAAGAATTTCGAAAGATTTGACGCCAATATAAAAGCAACTTTTTCGTTACCATCGTTCAACGATAATTTTAAAGATGATAAAATTGTTAACGAAGAACTCAACAATAAATTATTACAATTAGTAAAAGAGATACAAAATGAGCACGTATAGAAAAATTCAGTCTATTCATATTGCCCCCGAAACTATGATGGGGCCAATAAAATTACGCCAGCCTTTTCCCTTACAAGGCATGCAACAGGTTAGTCCCTTTATTTTATTGCACCATTTCGATTTTACCTATAAGCCGCACGAAAATAATTTTAATGTGCCGCCGCATCCACATAGAGGTTTTAGTCCTGTTACTTTTATGTTTGAAGGATCGATAGAGCACGAAGATTCATTAGGAAATAAAAAAGTAATTGGCGATAATGAAGTGCAATGGATAAACGCCGGTCGTGGTTTAATTCACAGCGAAAAAGCTGATAAGGAATTTATCGAAAGAGGCGGAAGGTCGCAAGGCATCCAGCTTTGGATAAATACACCCAAAGCACAAAAAATGTTGGAACCTTCTTATCAACCAATAACAAAAGATGAAATAGTGTTGATAGAAAAAGAAGGAGTAAAGTTGAGATTAGTTTCCGGAAAATATCTTGATAAAAAAGGTCCGGCTAAATCGGATGTTTTTACAGCCATGTTACATATGAAAACAGGAAGCGAACAAACGTTTTCATTTCCTGCTTCAAACAATGTTGCCTTTTATGTTTTGGAGGGAGAATTAAAAGTAAATGAGAACGTTATAGCCAAACAACATAGTTTAATTGCATTTGAACATGAGGATGCAGAAATAAAATTGAATGCAAGTGCAGACGCCAAATTATTATTAATGGCAGGCGATCCCATTAACGAGCCTTTGGTAACACATGGTCCGTTTGTTATGACCTCTCAAACCGAGATCATGGAAGCTATGCGCGATTACCAGGATGGGAAAATGGGCTTTTTATACTAAGAAATTTTGAGTTTATATAAAGACCCTTTCAATTAATTTTGGAAGGGTCTTTTTGTATTAACAAACTTTGGCACGCTTGTTGGAATAGTATTAATAAGACGCTATTATCTATAAATTTTTAAATCGAAACTTATGAAACTTAAAATTAAGTCCAAAAGACTAGTGGCTTTGTATGCACTATTCTTTACAGCAAGCTTGGCAATGGCACAAATAAATAATAACGATTCGTTAAGTGGCTTTGATATAAAGGGTGCTTTAAGACATTCCTCTTATGCAATAACAATATCAGAAAAAAATAACTTCTTAGATTGGGCAAAGCGTCAGTTTATAAAGAAAAAATATTTTTCGGTTGCGAAAAAGAGTTCTCCCTTACAGACTTCTTCAATAATTAATTGCGAAAATATAGGTTTCGAAAATAATAATACAAACGGGTGGACTATTAATGGCGATGCGCAAATTACCTCGGGTTCGGTTTTAGATCCTTTTGGGGGCTTTCCACAGGTTTTTCCAGGAGGCAAACATTCATTAAAATTGAATAACAATAACATAAATGGAAAAACTAATTTTTCAGCTTCTGCATCGCGCGTTATTTCTGTTAGTAGCGATAATAATTATTTAAATCTGCATTTTGCATTAGCTGTTCTTAATTTTCCGCACGATGAGGCCGCGGCAGCAAAATTTAAGATCGAGGTTTTAGATTCAGCAAATAATGTTTTAGAATGCCCAAAATATAAATGTTATTATTTTGAAGATCAAGGTGGGGGGCATGCTGTGGGTATTAGCAGTTTTGAGCAAACCGAAGACACAATTGGCGAGAACATTGCGCTGCAAATTTTTCCAGTTAGTTATTCTCCCTGGCAAACAATTAGTCTTGATCTTAAATCTTATGTTGGACAAACAATTAATCTCAAAATATCCTGCGATTGGTGCGCATACGATTTTGATTGGGCTTATTGTTACATTGATGCGGATTGTGGTCAGGTTAGCGCACCAAAATATTTTGCATGTGGCGCCTTACCTGAAAAATTAACAGGGCCATTAAATATGGGAAAATATTTATGGTTAAGTCCTGATAAAGATACAGTGTCCACTTCTGTTTCTTGTAATGCACTTGTAGCGGGTTTATACACCCTGCAATGTAATCCGGATATTAATTGTCAGGTATTAGGATATACATACGTTTATAGCACGTTTCCACAAATAGAAGCTTCTTTTGAAGTTGATAAAATAGAAGGATTTGCACCCCTTTCAATTAACTGCGCAAACACAACAATTACGCATAAACCATTAACAAGCTCAACACCATTGTGGACTTTTGGAAACGGAAAGTCGCAGGTGGGTGGTAATAATGCAACAACAACTTATATAGCAGCAGGTACATATACGGTCAGGTTGTTTTCATCAAAAAAAGGTTGTGTTGATACGGCATATAAAATAGTAAAAGTGGAAATGCCATCTAAATTAGAAGTGCCCGATGTTTTTACTCCAAATGGCGATGGTAACAATGATGTTTTCTTTTTAAGAACAGCTTCTTTAAATGAAATAAATGCAATTGTTTTTGACAGGTGGGGAAATAAAGTATATGAAACCAAAAGTAATACCGGCAATATTGCCTGGGATGGAAATAATTCAAAAGGAAACGAATGTGCAGCAGGTGTTTATTTTTATATCATAAATGCAACTGGAAAAGATGAACAGACATATGCTCAAAAAGGAAATATAAGTTTGTTTAGATAAGTAGTTAAAATAAAAAGCCGAATTCATAAAGGATTCGGCTTTTTATAGTTTAAGATCTATTAATTCTGAATAATTAATTTTTTAGTAATGATCAAATTGTTTTCCAATTCAACTGTCACAAAATAGATCCCGCTTTTCAATTCACTTATATTTACAGTTTCGTAGCCAGCGCTAAATTTATTAAGTGCATGTTGTTGCATGATCTTTCCTGTTACATCCGTAATTTTATAATTCAGACTTTGATTTTTTACAAGATCTAATTTTAAGTAAGCTACACCGCTTGCAGGGTTAGGGTAAATTTCTATTTCGTTTTGTCTTGCAACGTTCTCAGGCATGCCGGTTGTATTGGCAACAATAAAATATTTTGTAGACTGACAACCAATATCACCATTTGGATTATAAAAAACGTTTGTACCCGCAAGGTTCTCAAATCTCACGTTACCGTTTCCTGCCCCCGGGTTTGCCCACCATTTATAACCATCGCAGCCCGAATCGTCAACTACCAATTTGTAACAACCCGGCGCTAAATGCACAGTATCAATACGGTTTGATAAATTAGGAATACTGTCTCTTTCTACAACTACGTTATCATTTTGATCTAATAGTTTATAAGAGGTTTCATTAAATGGAATAAATGGCGAAGTAGCGTTATTGGTATAGATCTTAATTACAAAATCAGAAGGAAAAATACCAATAGAAGAAGTTTGCGAGGTATACATATTATTAAAAGCATTTTGATCTGTTGTGCCGTTAACCGAAACTACTGATGCCTGAAATGTGCTGGAAATATTATTTGTATAAATAGAAAGAGAAGGAGGGAAGGTAACCATGGTCTCATCCAAAAAATTTAAATTCCCTGTCCACGTATAAGTTAAAGGCGCACCGCTTATGCCGTAATTAAAAACAGCGCTGGTGATTGCGGTGGTTCCAACATTCTTTATTTTTATTACCGGGTTGTTGCATCTTGGATTGCTCCTGAAATAATTCTCATTCTTTGTTGGCGACACAATATCTTCTATCGAAAGATCGAGCGTATGGTTTGGCGCGCTGTAATTGATCATTTGCGAAGTGAACTGGTAACCCGCAGTAGCGTTGGTTTGCGTGGCTGCGGTGTAAGGTTCCAGATCAATATCAGTAGTAAAAGTTGTATTGGCAGTTGTAAGGGTAGTAAGGTCATGATAGATAGGCCAAACCACAGCACCCGGACACCAATTGGCTCTATCGTATATCCACGTACCGGTTTGCGGATAAACACTATTAAAACCACAATCGTTACGCCACAATTGTTTTTGTGCAACGTTTATGTTATTTATTTTTAAGTCATAATATTTACTACAAAACTCGGCGCAGTTTACATCATCAGCACCATGGCCGCTTACAGAGTTTTTGATAAATGATCTTGCAACCGGTGCGGTATAAGAAAATGTTTTTGGTGTTAAATGATTTTCTATCGGGTCAGCAAGTTTTCCGAAAGCAAAATACCCGTCGTAAATATTTTTAGCGGATAATGCATCCATTGGCGGCACACCTTCTATCAACTCCAATTTTAATGTAATAGTAAAACCCCATGAGTAACCGCTGTAAACAAATCTAAATCCGGTTGGGCCTTCAAGCGATTTAGCATAATCAGAAACTTCTATTACATAATCGTGTTTACGGTTTGTTGCTAACCAATCTGTTGCATAAGGTGTAATTACACGTGCGATCTCTACAGTATCTTTTCCAATAGGTTTTGCATAGATCTGTGTCGTGTAATCCCACGATCCACAATATTGTTCGCTTGTTGGGCAAAGGTATCTTCCTAAAATATAATGTAAACGCATTTTACGAAATCTTATGCCAGTTGGCAATGTGGCCATTGTATCATAATTACCATAAGCCATTATTTTTTTTTGGTTATAAATTGTTACCCAGGTTGTATCTCCGGGATTTGCTTTTAGCGAAAAAGAAAAAACCTCTAGTAATAAAAAGGTCAATAAAATTTTTTTGATAATGGATTGAAACATTTTTTATTTTTTTTGTAAAATTAAGTAAATTTTTAAATCGTTTTAGATTTTCAATGAAAAAAATCAAAATCAAATTGTAAACTACTGTTAACCAGATATCTAAATTTAAATTAGTTGAATGTGTCCATTAAAAAAAATTATGATGGATTTTATTTATAATTTTAAGAATTAAGATATAAAAAAATGAATCCTCCTGAAATAAATAATTTAGATCCGAATGACGAAATTCCGAAATTCGAAACACAACAACCAAAAACGTATAATACAAATATAGATCCTAACTTTTCAAACGGAACGCAAAATATTCCAAACAGTGTAGGCGTTTTGGTATTAGGCATACTTTCTATTTGTTTCTTTTGGTGTTATGGTATCCCTGCTATTATTATGGCTATTATTTCACTTGTCTTAGCCTCAGGCGGCGAAAGAGAGTATCGCAATAATCCTTCGAAATATTCATTGGCTTCTTACAAAAATTTAAAGGCCGGAAAAATTTGTTCGATCATTAGCCTTTGTTTAGTGGGTCTGGGAATTCTTGTGTTAATTTTGATCATAGCATTAGCTGGGAGTATGGCCTTAGGAGGTTTTCACTGGTAAATTGGAAACAATCACAAATTTTTTAGAACAACATTTATTTACCTGTTCTGTAAAGAGTTTATTAGGTGTTGAATGTCCGGGTTGTGGCATGCAGAGGGCTTTTATAGCATTATTGCGTGGCGATCTAAAAGAGAGTTTAAGTTTAAATCCTAGTTTATTGCCATTTCTTTTTACGGTTATTTACGCTATTTGCCATTTAATTTTTTCATTTACAAATGGGGCAAAATTTATTGTCATTTTTTTTGCTTCAACCCTCGCAATAGTAATTGTAAATTTTGTTGTTAAACTAATTTTACATTCTTAAAAGTTTTTGTTTTCTTTAAGAACGGGTAAACCATTGTTCCGCTTACTTGTTCTATTTTTAATTATATATGAAGGCAGATATTGTTGATGAGGAAATTATAGAAGTTATTGGCGCACGCTCTCATAACTTAAAAGATATTTCGCTTACTATTCCACGAAATAAATTAGTTGTTATTACCGGTTTAAGCGGTAGCGGTAAATCGTCTTTAGCATTTGATACCATTTATGCCGAAGGACAACGCCGCTACATAGAAAGTTTTTCTTCTTATGCCCGCCAGTTCCTTGGTAACCTCGAGAGGCCTGATGTAGACAAGATCTCCGGCTTAAGTCCTGTTATTTCCATCGAACAAAAAACGGTAAATAAAAATCCACGCTCAACGGTTGGCACTATTACAGAGATCTACGATTTTATGCGTTTGTTGTTTGCCCGTGCAGGACAAGCATACTCTTATGTTACCGGCGAAAAAATGGTGCGTTATAGCGACGACCAGATAATGGACCTGATAGAAGCTGAATACAAAGGCAAAAAAATAAATTTATTGGCGCCTATTATCCGCGCGCGTAAAGGCCATTACCGCGAACTGTTTGAAGATATTCGCAAACGTGGTTTTAATAAAGTACGTATTGATGGACAGATCCTTGATATCACACCAAAAATGCAGGTAGATCGTTACAAGATCCACGATATTGAAATTGTGATAGATCGTCTCGAAATTACAAAGGATATTCGCACACGTTTAAATTCATCTTTACAAACCGCAATGAAACACGGTAAAGGTGTATTAATGGTAATTGAACATGAAGAGGAAACTAAAACAAAGAAAAAAGCTTCAACAACTAATTCTGCTAAACCAAGATTTTTCAGTCGTTCGTTAATGTGCCCTACAAGCGGCATTAGTTATGATGAACCCGCACCAAATTTATTTTCCTTTAATTCTCCTTACGGTGCTTGTCCGCAATGCAACGGCCTGGGCGAAGTTTCTGAAATTGATATTTCTAAAATTGTTTCTAATCCAAAACTTTCAATCGCAAAAGGTGCTGTTGCACCTATTGGTCCTCAAAAAAGTGGTGGTGGCTGGATATTTAAACAAATAGAAGCTATTGGTGCCGTACACGAATTTAATTTAGATACACCTTTTGAAGACCTGAGCGAAGAAGCTGTAAATGTTTTATTATATGGCAGCGACGAATTATTTAAAGTAACTACCGAAGGAGGAACTTATAATACCAATTTTGAAGGTATTGCTACATTTATTACGCGTCAGGCAGAGGATGATCCTAGCCCCGGCATGTTACGCTGGGCGCAGGGTTTCACCAATAAAAAAGATTGTCCAACTTGCCATGGTACACGATTAAAAAAAGAATCACTGTATTTTAAAATTGCTGATAAAAATATTTCAGAGTTATCCGAAATGGATATTTCTATTTTACAAACCTGGTTTAAGGATGTAGAAAAAAAATTAAGCAAGAACCAAAATACAATCGCTATTGAAGTTTTAAAGGAGATCCGTTCTCGTATCCAGTTCTTAATGGAAGTTGGTTTGGATTATGTTACACTTAACCGTTCTTCTAAAACCCTTAGTGGAGGCGAGGCACAACGTATTCGTTTAGCTACACAAATTGGTTCGCAACTGGTGGGTGTTTTATATATTTTAGATGAGCCAAGTATTGGTTTGCATCAGCGCGATAATGTGCGTTTAATTACCGCCCTTAAAAATTTACGTGATGTTGGTAATTCTGTTCTTGTTGTTGAACATGACAAAGACATGATGATGGAAAGCGATTATGTGATAGATATTGGTCCGGGGGCCGGAGTGCACGGCGGCAGAGTAATTGCAGCCGCTCATCCAAAAGATATGTTGAAGTTCAATACCGTTACTGCGCAATACATAACAGGTAAATTAAAAATTGAAACACCAAAGGAGCGTCGTAAAGGCAATGGCAAAAAAATATCTTTAAAAGGTTGTACCGGACATAATTTAAAAAATGTTTCGGTAGACTTTCCTTTAGGAAAATTTATTTGTGTAACAGGAGTGAGTGGCAGCGGCAAAAGCAGTTTAATAAACGAAACATTGTATCCTTTATTATCAGCGCATTTTTATAATTCAGAAAAAAAACCTTTGGCTTATAAAAGTATTGTTGGTTTAGATAATGTTGACAAAGTAATTGAGATAGATCAATCACCTATTGGCCGTACACCGCGCAGTAACCCGGCAACCTATACCGCTGTGTTCTCAGATATAAGAAATTTATTTGCAGAATTACCTGAAGCAAAAATAAGAGGTTATAAACCCGGACGTTTTTCTTTTAACGTAAAAGGTGGTCGTTGCGAAACCTGCGGTGGAGCAGGAGTAAAGACCATTGAAATGAATTTTCTTCCGGATGTTTATGTTGTTTGTGATGTATGCAACGGAAAACGTTACAACCGCGAAACCTTAGAGATACGTTTCAAAGGTAAATCAATAAGTGATGTATTAAACATGACCATTGACCAGGCTTGTGAATTCTTTGAAATGGTACCTAATATTTTTCGACAGATAAAAACATTGCAGGATGTTGGTTTAGGTTATATAACTCTTGGACAACAAGCCACCACCTTAAGTGGTGGCGAAGCACAGCGTGTAAAGCTGGCAACTGAATTAAGCAAACGCGATACAGGAAATACTTTTTATATTTTAGATGAGCCAACAACAGGTTTACATTTTGAGGACATCCGTATTTTATTGGAGGTATTATATCGTTTGGTAAATAATGGCAATACGGTTTTAGTGATAGAACATAATATGGATATCATTAAAGTAGCCGATCATATTATTGATCTTGGTCCCGAAGGCGGAAAGGGTGGAGGAGAGATCTTATTTACAGGAACCCCCGAAGATCTTATAAAAGAAAAGCGCAGTTACACCGCGCCATTTTTAAAGAAAGAATTGAAAGGGTAAGGCCGACCTCTTGCGGTTGCTCTGCGCTAATTTCGTACTTATTTTCTAGGTATAAAAATGTGTTAAATATAATATAGGTAAACATAAAATAAGGGTCATGAATGTAAAATAAAATAGTCTGTCCCACCAAAGTCCGTCCTCTTTTGGGAAAAGTTGTTTCGGAGGATCTTTTGGGTTTCTGCGAAGTTTCAGTCTGAAAAGATAAAGAAGAATCCTAAAGACTAGCAAAGAATATGTAGGGCAAAAGAGAAATAAATAGAAATTCGGTTTTTGATTATCGGTCGAACTTAAATTCATAAGTCCAATTGCCGCAGAAACTAATGCAAAGATAGCTAAGTATAAAAAATATTTTTTATCGTAAAATAGTTTAGACGCAAAAAGAAAAGTAAATGGAATTGTCAGTAAGCCAATGAGGAATACAATTTCATCAAGTTTCATTTGTTGTCTAGGAAATTAATACATTGAAATAAAATCATAAATGTCTTAAAAATATTTATCCATAAACTTATACATGTTGGTATGATAAATAACTAACAGATAGCCGTAGTTTTTAAATGTAAAACTACTTCTTCTCGTATTTAAAAGTACCACTAGCGCTATCAACACGGATATTGGTAAAACTATAATAAGTTTGCACCCTTATAAATGTACCTTCAATAGATTTTTTGCCGCTAATTAAACCCATATAGCTATAAGAACTTTTTATACTCGAGGTTGAGTTGGTAATTGTTGTGCTACTGCTTCTGTTGGTTACAGAATCGCCATTAATATTCCAGGCCACATTATCTATATATAAAGTTGAATTGGATTTGTTCTTGATCCTTGCGTCGGCTGTATTACTAAATCCATCTTTTGTAGTTATAGTGTAAGTGCCTCCGCCCTCCTTAAGATGCGTTGATTTTTTTCCACTTTCTTCGTAAGTATAATTTCCGCTTTTTGGTTTTTTGCAGGCGAGGACAAACACTACTAAAAGCACTACAATACAAGCGGGTAATAAAAAGTTAGTCTTCATTAATTTAAGGGTATTAACCAAATATAATAAATAAATGTTTACCTATTTTGAAATAAAATGAGCATTTCATTAATGGTTATAACAAAAAAAAGCCGGATCAAACGAACCGGCTTTTAAAATTGAGTAAAATTAATTTTATTTAGTTTCAGCAGCTTTTTGCGCAGCCTGTGCAGCTTTTATTTTTGCTTTAATATTCTCGGTAGTTAAAGAACCCGGTCTTTCAATTGGAGAATTAGTAGCTCTGTCCCAGATCAAACTTGCCAATACACCTAAAGAGCGGCTTACACCAAACAATACAGTATAAAAATCAAATTCATACATGCCATAATGCACTAATAAAGCACCTGAGTGCGCATCTACGTTTGGCCAAGGATTTTTAATTTTCCCAGTGCTCTCTAAAATTGGTGGAGCAACTTCGTAAACCATTTGCACTATTTCGCAAATGTCATCATGTTTAATGTATGTTTTGTAAAAATCCTGTTGTGCGGTAAAGCGTGGATCTGTTTTACGTAACACGGCATGTCCGTAACCCGGAACAACTTTTCCTTCTGTTAATGTTTTTTGAATGTACTCTGCAATTTGTTCTTTAGTTGGTAATCCACCGCCTAAAGTTTCTTTTAATTCCATTATCCAGTTCAATACTTCCTGGTTTGCTAAGCCGTGTAAAGGACCAGCTAAACCATTCATACCTGCAGCAAATGCTAAATACGGATCGCTTAATGCAGAACCAACTAAATGTGTTGTGTGTGCAGAAACGTTTCCACCTTCATGATCAACGTGTATGGTTAAATATAAACGCATTAAACGTTTCATATCAAAAGCTTCGTAACCTAACATGTGTGCAAAGTTGGCTGCCCAATCTAATTTATGATCCGGTTCAATATGAATTCCGCCTTTGTATTTACGACGATAGATGTATGCTGCAATACGCGGTAAACGCGCAATTAAATTCATGCTGTCTTCGTATGCATAATCCCAATAATCTTTTTTGCTCATGCCTTTTGCATATGCTTTTGCAAAAACAGATTCGGTTTGCATAGCCATAACACCAATTACAAATTGGGTCATAGGATGTGTATCAGGCGGCAGTTGTTCAATTACGTCAAACACATGTTTTGGAACGTTGTTACGTTTTGTCCACTCAGTGGTAATAAAAGTAACATCTTCCTGTGTTGGCAATTCACCAACTAACATTAAATAAAATATTCCTTCAGGTAATGGTTCTGTACCACCAACTGCTTTTGGCAATTTGGCACGTAACTCAGGTATAGTGTAGCCTCTGAAGCGAATACCCTCTTCCGGATCTAAACGTGAAGTTTCTGTAACCATGCCCACCATGCCGCGCATACCTTGGTATACTTGGGCTACAGTGATCTCTCCTAATTTAACATCACCATGGTTTTTAATGATGTCTTTAATGTCGGCAGCTAAAGCAGTGGCTTTAACTTTAAATTTTTCTTTCAACGGATCCATCGGGATAATCTTTTATGGTTATAAATTTACAATCTGATATTATATAAACAAAGTTATTTTACGTTATTTTAAATTTATTTTTTTGCTGGTTTTTACGGAACAAACTTAAATGACTTTCCTAAATACCTTGCTGCACCGCCTAATTGCTCCTCGATACGCAATAATTGATTGTATTTTGCGATCCTGTCGCTGCGGGATGCCGAACCTGTTTTAATCTGTCCGCAGCTTAAAGCTACTGCAAGATCAGCGATAGTAGTGTCTTCCGTTTCGCCGCTTCTATGGCTCATAACGGAGGTATAGCTATTAGTTTGAGCCAATTGTACCGCGTTTATGGTTTCCGTTAAAGTACCAATTTGGTTAACTTTTACAAGTATAGAATTGGCAACCCCTTTGCTAATGCCATCCGCTAAACGGTTTACATTAGTTACAAAAAGATCATCACCAACAAGCTGAATTTTGTGACCTAAGGCATCAGTAACAGCTTTCCAGCCATCCCAATCATCTTCACCAAAACCATCTTCTATTGAAATAATAGGATACTTTTTGCACCAGTCGGCCCAATAAGTAACCATTTGGGCCGAAGTTAATTTATCGCCGGTTGATTTTTTAAAGTGATATACTTTTTCTTTAGCATCGTAAAACTCAGAAGCGGCAGCATCCATAGCAATAAAAATATCTTCACCGGCTTTGTAACCCGCTTTATCAATTGCCTGCATTACTGCTTTTATAGCATCTTCGTTATTTTTAAAGTTAGGGGCAAAGCCACCTTCATCGCCCACATTGGTGCTCATTTTAAGGCTTTTTAAAACTGCTTTTAAATGATGGAAGATCTCTGTACCCATACGCAGACCTTCACTAAACGATTCGGCACCAACAGGCATGATCATAAATTCCTGGAAATCGATACCGTTATCGGCATGTGATCCACCATTTAAAATATTCATCATGGGAATAGGCAATAGGTTAGCATTTACGCCGCCAACATAACGGTATAAAGGCGTTCTGCTTTCTTCTGCTGCTGCTTTTGCAACGGCTAAAGAAACCCCCAAAATAGCGTTAGCACCAAGATTGGCTTTATTTGGAGAGGCATCCAATTCTATCATTTTTGCATCGATCTCTGACTGATCAAAAATGTACATGCCTTTTAAATTCTCGCGAATGCTTGTGTTTACATTGTTTACAGCATGGTACACACTTTTGCCCATGTAAATTTTCTTGTCGTTGTCACGCAACTCTACAGCTTCGTGCGATCCGGTTGATGCTCCTGATGGAACAGCGGCGCGCCCCATAATACCATTATCGGTTACAACATCCACTTCAATTGTTGGGTTTCCACGCGAGTCTAGTATCTGGCGGGCAGTAATATTATTTATAAATGACATATTTTAGTAGGTTAAGGCTTTGAAATTAATAATTTTTTAGGACACCGAATTTGTAAATTTTCAATAGTTTTTATTATTTCTGACAAATTTCTGTTTCTCGTTATAAAAGCCTTGTTTTTACGTATTTTTAAATATTCTAATTTAAAAAAAATGAAAAAAATCATCACGGTATTTTTATTTGCCTTTTTATCTTTTCAAAACTTTATAGGCACATCCCAAATTGACACCTCTTTTTGGTTTGCTGCGCCTTTCGTTTCTCCTGATGCTACAAACAGAAGCCCTTATAGATTGAATATTTATACTTATGGCGCCCCGTCAACAACTGTTCGTTTAAGACAACCCGCAGCAATAGCACCTAATAAGTATGATACTACCTTTGTTTTAGGGCCGTATACCGCCTTTAGTTATACTTTTTGGAGAGATGCAATTGTAAATACCACTAATGAAGGTTATGATTCCTTGGAAGTAAAGCCCTCAGATGTTGTATTACCTTATGGTTTGTATATTTCTTCTACAAATGATATTAGCGCGGTTTTTGATGTTGTTACTAATTTTAGTAATCCTGAAACTTTTTCTTTAAAAGGATCTGCAAATGGCGCAGGTTTGGATTTTTATTGTCCCTTCCAACAAAAAGGAAATTCCCAAACGTTACCAAATCTTGCAAATACACCTCCGGGAATTGTTCAACCAAAACAACAAATTAATATTGTGGCTACAAAAGCGAACACAACAGTATCCATCACTCCAAAATGTAATGTTATAGGGCATTTGGCCAATATAACCTACACCATATTGTTGCCAAATCCCGGAAGCGCTTATACAGTTGAGAACGCATCTCAAACAACTACAGTGTTGGCAAATAATCTTTCAGGTAGCCATGTTACAGCAGATAAACCAATTTCTATAACTGTTACCGATGATGCAGCAAAGGGTACTTCAGGAGGTTGTTGGGATCTGATGGGTGACCAGCTCGTGCCGGTAAATGTTCTTGGAAAGGAACATGTTATTATAAAAGGAGATATGTTTGCAGCAGAAACTGATGGGGTGTATGTTGTTGCAACAAACAGTAATACATCTTTAACTTTTGATGATGGTGTTGTTACTACCACTGTAATAAACACCGGTGATACATATTTTTATAAAACAAATCAGACCGTTACGTCTTTAATTACATCAAAGGATGTTTATGTTATGCATGCGAGTGGGATGGGCTGCGAAATGTCAGAAGACCTGGTACCGCCTTTAGGCTGTGCAGGATCTGGGTTAACGCACATTACCCGTAATAACGGCATGTCGTTTAACTTAAATGTTTATTGTAAGAACGGTTCTCAAAATACTTTTACTTTAAATGGTTCTTCAACCTTAGTTCCTGCTGCTGCTTTTACAATTGTTCCTGGAACAGCTGCTTTAATTGGAGGGCCGTATTACGGTGCTAAAATAAACTTGAGTCCTGCAACTTTGCCAATAGGCTCTTATACAATTGCAAACAGTGCAGGTGATTTTGGTTTGAGTATATGTAATGGCGGTGCCACAACCGGTACTTTTTTACATTATATTACTGTTTTTCGTAAGCCAACTAATGTTACAGCAGCAAACGATTTTTCAGCCTGTGCAAATACAAGTGCTGTTTCACTTAGTGGTACTATTAATGGTGTTACCAATACTGGAACATGGACAACAGCTAACGGAACAGGAACTTTTGGAACATACTCTTCTACGTTAAATACAATTGCAACTAATTATTTTCTTTCACCAGCTGATCAACTTCTTTCAGGAATTAAATTCTATTTAACTTCTACCGGAGGTTGTGCGCCAACAAAAGATTCTATTATGATGACGATAACGCCGTTGCCACAGATGACTATTACACCCGGTGAAAGTATTTGTAGTAACAATACCAGTGCTATAGCTTTATCATCAACCTTAACAAATGCAACAAATGGAACATGGAGTTCAAGTGGAACCGGCGGATTCTTCCCTTCAAATTCGGCGCCAAATGCTTCGTATACACCATCAGCCGGTGATCTTTCTTTTCCAACTTTTACTTTAAATTATAGTACTACAGGTTTGTGCGGCGGTACATTTGCAAGCGCAGTCTATACTGTTATTACTACTCCAACAGTTATTGCAACAACAAGTAGTACTTTAATTTGTGTTGGACAAAATGCTACATTAACTGCTAGCGGTGCAAATACATATTCATGGAACACAAGTTCAACAAACGCGTCTATTGTAGTTTCTCCTATAGTTACAACCGGTTACTTCGTTACAGGTACAATAAATGGTTGCAGCAATACATCTACGCTCACTGTGAGTGTTTCACCATGCATAGGAATTGATGAAGTTTCTTTAAACGAAGATCTTTTAAAGATCTATCCAAATCCTAACAATGGCGAGTTTACTATCAGTTCTACAACTGATCTTAAGCTAACGTTGGTAAATGAATTAGGACAAATGATAAAAAGTATAACATTAAATCCTTCTAATAACAGAAGTATTTCTGTTACGCATTTAGCTATTGGAATTTATTTTATTACGGGTAAGGTTAATGATAAAAGCATTAACCAAAAGATCGTTGTTACGAAATAGTTTTTTACTTTTTTGCTCAAAAAACTGAAATTCTGAACAATTTTTTTTGTCACTTTTGGCGCAGGATAAATATGCAGTGCATATTTAGTCCAAATTGTGCGCTGACAAAACGCGCTGCCCGCAATCCCGCTCAAATGTGTAAAACACATTTGCCGTCTTTGAAGGAGATTTTTTCTTTCGCGACTTAGAACTGCGAAAGAAAAACCGCTGTCAGTCTAAGCTCTTTTCTGGATGCCTAAACAACTAAATGCCTAGCTTAGCCTGCAGCTATCTCTGCAAAAGATCAAGATAGAAAACTCAAACACCTGTACGCAAAACTATATCCGTAAATCCGTTCGCGCACGCACACACAGTTTCCTCCTTTGGAGGAGGTGACCGAAGGGCGGAGGAGGAGAGTGGTAAAAATGTTTCACGGAAACACACTATTTTGCTAATTATTACGTTTATATTTGCAAGACGTGAAATTCTTAATTAAAATAACTTTTGTAATTGTAGTATTATCTTTTTTGATGTTCGATCTTTCGTCGTGCAAAAAAGATAAATTAATTACCGATTCTGGTGCTAAACTTCAATTCTCACAAGATTCTATTTTATTTGATACTGTTTTTACCACGATTGGCTCTTCTACAAGAAACTTTCGTATTCGAAACAAAAACAACCAGCGAATTAAAATTTCTTCGATACAATTATTAGGAGGCAGTTCTTCTTCATTTATAATTAATGTTGACGGTGGCAAAGGCACTTCTTTTGAAGATATTGAAATTGCCGCAAACGATAGTATGTACGTTTTTGTGCAGGTAAACGTTAATCCAAATAATGCCAATTCACCATTAATTATTAACGATGCTATTCGTTTTAGTGTGAACGGCAATGAGCAAACCGTTTATTTAGAAGCCTGGGGACAAGACGCTTATTATTATAAGCCAACAGACGCTATTAAATTTAGCGATGGAAGTTATTTCCCTTATTCAAGAGTAAGTGAATCGGATAACGTCACGATGATTTTTTTTAATGACAAGCCACACGTTATTACCGGTTATTTGGTGGTTGATTCAACTCAAAAATTAATTATACAGGCTGGAGCACGCATTTATATGAATTACAAAGCCGGTCTTTGGGTATTTAGATACGGTGAATTAAAAGTATTAGGACAAAAAGGTAACGAAGTTATTTTTACAGGTGCACGCCGCGAAAAAGAATATGCAGATGAACCTGGGCAGTGGGACAGGATCTGGATAAACGAAGGCAGCGTGAACAATGAGATAAATTATGCTATCATTAAAAACGGTTACGTTGGTGTGCAGGCAGAATTGTTTGGCAATAATTTTAATGAGCCGCGCCGTTTAAAAATTACCAATACAAAAATTCAGAATATGAGTTTGTGGGGTTTTTATGGTTTGGGGTATAATGTTTATGCAGGCAACAATGTAATTAGTAATTGCCAGGAACACTCAGTGAATTTAGTACTAGGAGGCAAGTACACTTTTTTACATTGCACTTTTGCTAACTTTTGGGAGAAGGAAAACACGCGCGAAAAACCTGCCATCAATATTAATAACCATACCGATAGCCAGGTATTGCCATTAGACTCTTGTTATTTTGGAAATTGTATTGTAGACGGTCTTTTGTCAAACGAAATAAGTTTAGATCTTGATTATTCAGATGTTGGTTTTCAGCCAAAACATATTTTTAGTAATTGCTGGTTAAAAACAACTATTGATGTTTCGGATGGAGCCCATTTTATAAATAATAAAATTGGCACCGGTAATTTAGCTTTTAATGATTATAAGAATTATAATTTCCAGGCAACGACCGAATCACAGATCAAAGGATTTACGCATCCAAAATGCACTACTGATGTTTTAAAATTCCCTTTTGACTTAAATATGCTTTCAAGAAATCAAACCAGTGTGACCATTGGGGCGTATGAGAATTGATGCAATTTGTCATCCTAATGTCACCAAAATACCGCTTGCAGCCTATCTCTTTTCGCTGTAAATTTGCAGGCAATTAATGAACCCAATTTCTGCTTCACCACACAAACAAATTATTTACTGGTTATTGGCTGGTTGTTTTTTAATTTACATTATGGTGGTTGTGGGTTGTTTAACGCGCTTAACACACTCAGGTCTTTCTATTACCGATTGGAGTTTTATGGGTTCAATCCCACCTGTAAACGAACAAATGTGGCAAGAGCGTTTTGAAAAATACCAGCAAAGTCCTGAGTTCGAAAAAATAAATTATAATATGACGCTGGCTGAATTTAAACCCATTTTTTTGTGGGAATATATTCACCGTATGATCGGCCGCTCGATGATGTATGTTTTTGCCATTGGTTTTATTTATTTTTTAATTAAAAAGAAAATTAAAAAAGACATGTGGCCCGGTTTTGTGCTTTTATTTTTTATGGGTGCCATGCAGGCTGTAATTGGTTGGTGGATGGTATATAGCGGCTTGCAAAGTAAACCTGCGGTTAGTCATTACCGGTTGGCAACGCATTTAATGAGCGCCTTTACATTATTTGCTTTTACATTTTGGTTTGCTTTAAGATTACTATATCCAAAAGAAAATGTTGAGGTATCAGATGGAAAACAATTAAAGAGCGCAACAGTTGTTTTTTTCTGTGTACTTATTTTTCAAATAATTTTTGGTGCATTTACAGCCGGATTTGTTGAAGGGAATGATTCGCATATTCGTCCGGGACATATTTTTAATACCTGGCCAAAAATGGGTGATGAATGGATGCCCGAACAAGTAACCATGAAAGATTCTTTTTTTGAGAATATGTTTGAGAATGCCAGCGGTATACAATTTGTGCACCGAACAACAGCATTTATTATTGTTGCATTAATTTGTTTTATCTGGTACAGGTCAAACAAATTACAATTAACCAAACAACAGCATATTGGTATTACTTTATTGGTATACGGCGTTACCATACAGTTTATTTTAGGTATTTTAACTTTATTATACCAGGTTCCGGTAGTTATGGGCGCTTTGCATCAAACAGGAGCCTTCTTTTTGTTTTTAAGTTGCATATATTTACTCTTTCATTTGTTTAATAAAAAAGCAACAGGTTAGTGGACGATTTTTTTAATACAGAACAAACAAGCTCAGGTGGTTTTCCTCCTAAACCTGTTGTGGCTCAAAAAAGTCAGAATGCTTTGGTGCGCTCATTAATAAGTTTATTTATTTACGGATTAATGTTCTATTTTTTATTTGGCCAAAACCTCTCATACATTGCAGCAATTTTATTGGTGATCATCATTCATGAAATGGGGCATTTTGCCTTTATGAAATTATTTAATTACAGTAATGTAAAAATATTTATAGTTCCATTGTTAGGCGCTTTTACAACAGGAAAAAAACAACAGGTATCACAGGCGCAATTATGCCTTATAATTTTAGCTGGCCCGGTACCAGGAATTATTATTGGAAGCATTTTATTTTGGCTGAACATAGATATTCAAAACGAAACTTTAAGATTGTTGGCAAATACGTTTTTAATCATCAATCTTTTAAACTGTTTGCCTTTTTATCCTTTAGATGGTGGACGTTTAATAGAGACCTTATTCTTTAAAGAAAATCATGTGATTAGATTAGTGTTTGGCATTATCTCAATTGTTTGTTTGTTAGCGCTTTTTCTTTATGCTAATAGTTTGATCATGATGGTTGTGCCTGTATTAATTGGACTAGAAATATACAACGAAAGCAAACATCAAAAGATACGTGACTATTTGCGCCAGGAAAAAATAAATTATCATACCGACTATGAGAATTTGCCTGATAAAGATTATTGGTTTATTCGCGATTGCCTGATCATGTCTTTTCCAAAAAAGTATGCCAGCATACAGCCCGGAAAATATGAATATACTATAGCAGAGCCTTTATTGGTTCAACATACCACCGCGGTTTTGCAGGTTAATTTAAAGTCGGATCTTAATGTATTTAAGCGCGTTTTAGTTGTTCTTTTTTATATCCTGATCTTTGCGGCACCTATTGCGCTTGTGCTATTGAATACACGTCCACTATAAATTCTTCGGCTCATACTGCCGAAAAAATTAACCATATAGGCACATAGTTTTTTTGCAGGTTAAACTAAATTTTCATCAGTAAAACATAGGATTTTCTTTGCGAAGCGAAGAAAATTTATGTGACCCTTTTCTGCGGCTAGCAGATTTCATTTCCCTATGTGTCTATGTGGTTTAAAATGTAGAGCAAATTTCCGAACCCCATTTTGCTATCGCAAAATCCCAACCTGAGGTCTATTGGCATCAAATTTGAAAGAGTATATTTGTAGAAACTAATATTATGTGTTTTTCAGCAGGAGCAAGTTTTGGCGCAGCAGTGGTTTTAGGTGGCATGGGTATTTTAACTTTACGTAAGGTTAGTACACGTTCACAATTAATGTATGCAAGTATTCCTATTGTATTTGCCATACAACAAGTTAGTGAAGGTTTATTATGGCTATCATTATCTTATGCAGGTTACGAAGCCTGGCAAACACCCGCAACCTATTTCTTTCTTTTTTTCGCGCAGTTTTTGTGGCCAATTTGGATACCCGCCGCTATACTTTTAATGGAACGAAGCAAACAACGACAAAAACTATTATGGATCCCTGTTATTGCTGGTGTAATAGGATCATCTATTTTAGCATACCGAATGATCTTTAATGCTGTTTACGCTCAAATTGAAGATCATCATATTTCGTATGTTATTGGATCAACTCAGGGGCAGATGATAGTAAGCAGCATCATGTACGTTATAGCTATTCTTGCTCCAAGTTTTATTTCATCAGCAAGAGGAATAAAATCAATCGCATTTTTACTGGTTATCTCCTTATTAGCAACAAAAATAATGTTTGAAGCCTATTTAATTTCTGTATGGTGCTTTTTTGCGGCAGCCATCAGTATTTTAATTTACCGTGTATTAAAATTAGAGCAGGAAGAAGTTTACACTGCCAAGAATTTACAACATAGAATAGACTAATTAAATTTTAACCACATAGACACATAGTCTTTTTCATAGATAGACAAGTTTTTTAAAGTGAAAAATAGGATTTTATTCTCTTTAAGAATAAACCACTAAGGCACTTAGCGCACTAAGGAACACTAAGTAATAATAATCCTTAGTGTAACTTTGTGTTCTTAGTGTCTTAGTGGTAAAAATTTACTTGATCTTCAACCTCAATCCCAAATACAACATTCTCCCATAAATAGGTCCCCAAACCATGCTGGCATCAAAGTATTTATTAAATGGCAGGTCGCTTGAAACTATTGGATTTGTTTGTTTATAGTTCAATGCATTTTCAACTCCTAAATAAATATTAAAATCAGCTTTTGATATTTTAGTTAAGTAAGTTATTTGTCCTAATACATTATAAAATTCAGGAGAGTATTCTCCACGCTGAAGATCTGATGGATTAGTTGTTGTAGATGGTAAACGTTTAGCACCGTTGTATTGACCAGTAGCATCAAATTGCCAGTGACTGTTCTTAGTTTCGTAACTAAAGTTAATAAAGGCACGATGTTTTGATACCATTGCTTTTTGCAACAGACCTTGTTTAAATTCCATTTTCGTATCTACATAACGGTAAGCAGTTTTAATAAAGAAACGTTTTTTTGGTTCCATATTAAATTCAAACTGCATGGTGTTAGAGTAGGAGGGGCCGTCTAAATTATAGATCAAAACCTGTTGCGTGTTATTATCCACATCAACTACCACCTGGTCTTTAAAATCGGTGCGATAAACATCTAAAGTAATGTAAGCATCGCGGTAATTGACTTTAAACTTTTGCGTATAGTTCAAACCATAATTATAACCAACCTCCGGTTTTAAACCATAAGGCATACTAAGGTCAGAACTTTGCACGATCCATTCTCTTGATGACGCCATTAAGTAAGCATTATCAGCAAAAATATTTGCAGTACGCAAAGCTCTGCCACCACTAAAACGTAACACCGAATTTTGTGTAAATGCATAACGCAAATGTAGACGTGGGGTAAAAAATAAACCGTAATAATTATGGTAATCTGCACGAATGCCGGCAACGACATTAAATTTTTCGCCACGGTTATGTGCAAATTCTAAAAATGTTCCTGCAACCTGCTCAAGGCGCTTGTATTTGTATAGATTAAATGTTTCATTCACGTCATCATTTAAAAAACTTGCGCCAATTTTATAAGTGTTATTGGTTGTTTTAATTAATCCCTGGAAAATATAATTTGCATAAAATGTTTTTTCAGCACCTGTATAAATATTATTACCAAAAAAACTGCTTTGATCATGATTTAAATACGAAAGCTGCAAACCCATACTGGTTCCGGGTTTTTTACGAAAAACAAAACCTGTTTTACTAAACACTTCCCATTTTTCATTATCAATTCCAAGCTGGTATAAAGGCAAGGTGTCATGATGCGCATGCGAATGTCCGGCAACTTGTCCGCCGTTACGGGTATCTTTTAAATACGAACCACCAAACTGTGCTTCAAAACTTTTTCCGCTGTTGTAAGAATACTTATTCATAAAATTATATTGTTTACCCGCTGGAATATCAGCGAAACCATCGCCGTTATGGTCTTGCAACATGGGGTTATAACTTACGTGATTTAAAAGTCCCACAGCAAATTTTTGATTAACGCGGTGCGCTAAATTTAAATTGTATTCGTTCCTTCCGTTCTCGTTACCATAAGCATTAAAGTTGACTTTGTCAGAATGCTCAGGGTTTTGAAGTTCTGTATTTATCTGTCCTGTAAAACTTTCGTATCCATTTATAACCGAACCTGCACCTTTACTTAATTGTATAGATTGGATCCAGGTGCCCGGAATAAAAGTGAGCCCGTAATTTCCGGCAAGGCCCCGCATGTAAGGCATGTTCTCTTTTGTAATTTGCGCGTATTGTCCCGAGAGCCCTAACATTTGAATTTGTTTTGTTCCGCTCACCGCATCTGCAAAATTCACATCAATACTTGGGTTGGTCTCAAAACTTTCCGACAAATTACAACAGGCAGCTTTCATCAACGAACGCTCATTTAAAATTTCTGTTTTAATTGGATTCAAATAAGAAATTTCTGTTCCGTTTGTATAATACACAATTTGTACTTCCTGCAACTCGACCCCATTCTTTAATACAAGCAATAAATATTTACTTGTATCTGTTACGCTAACAGTATCGCTCTTGTAACCAATAGCGTTAATAATTAGACGATCGGTTTGCGAAGAAGTATTTAATTTAAAATTACCGTTCTTATCGGTAGTAGTGGCAATGGAAGTTTTATCCCATACCAGTGTAACGCCGGGCACAACGGTGGTATCTTTTTTTTGAGAGATCTCAACCACCTTGCCTTTTATTTGTGCTTTAACACATAGTATATTTACTATGCTTAATAAAGCAAGTAAATACCTGATCTTCATGTTTTACTTTTTAGGAAGCTCACATTTTTTATCACGGTATTTACAGCAATCAGGAAGTTTGTTGTACTTCGCATCATTGCCTTTAACTGCACCAACATCATGTCCGCTGGCGGCAATGGCCTTTTCTATTTGTTCTAAAGTAACTTTATCTGTTTTGTAAGTTACTGTAATGGCCTGTGTTGTTTCGTCCCAAACGGCCAGTTTTACGCCTTTAATATCGGCGGCGTTCTCAATACGTTTTTTACATTCTTCGCAATTACCTTTTACAGTTATGGTAGAAGTTTTTACAATGCCTTTGTCTTGAGCGTTAGCAGTTAACGCTATAAATAAAGATATGAATAATATGATAGTTCTCATTTTTTAATTTTTTTTTGGATGAAGCGATCTTTGATCTGCTTTATCTATGGTTAATAATTTTTATAATAAAAAATTGCCGGATAGATGCCGGTTTAACCATTAAATTCTGAGTACAGAAGTAGAGATGACCAAAGTAGTTTGGAGCTTTGGTGGTGGTAATTTAAGTGAAGCAATGTTAGTTAGGTTAGGAGCAATGTATTTATTATCAGAAAAAGGTAGTGAAACGTAAAAAAGATCGGAAAAGCTTTTTACAAATTCGTAATTGTTGTTTTGTTTTAAGGTAAAATCAGGATTGTTTTTAAGGATCCTGTTCTCATCCTTGCAGCAGCCATCATCTTCAGGTATTGAGTGATCTTCTTCACCATCGCAGCAGCTGGTGCCTTTAACAACGTAATTTATTTTCTCAAGTTCGCCGCCACAATAATGTAAATAGATAGGAATGCCCACAGCCGAAATAACATAAGCTGCTACAATTAAACCGAATAAATATTTTTTAATGGAGTTGATAAAGCAAAGTTAGTAAGAAAATGCCAAAGAACTGCTTTAACGCTTTCATTTTTTGTTAAATGATTTTAAAACAATTCGTCATCGCGAGGAGGTTACGACGAAGCGATCTCAAAACAATGGGTTAATTCCTGTGTTTTAGATTTCTTCGGGTGAAAAACCCTCGCAATGACGGATTGTCTTATATTTGTTTTGTATATTTAAACAGAAATTAGTTAATTTGACTAATTGTAAAAATTTAACCTTTAATACATTTATATGTCAGTTTGGAGAGTAAAACCCATATCAGCTTTTGAGGCTGAGATGAAAAAAAGCGATTTAAAACGTGTTTTAACAAGATGGGGCTTAACATCCTTAGGAATTGGAGCTATTATTGGTGGTGGTATATTTACTTTAACCGGTATTGCAGCCCATGATTTTGCAGGCCCGGCTTTAGCTTTATCGTTTGTAATTGCAGGTATTGGCTGTTTATTCGCCTCTTTATGTTATGCAGAATTTGCTTCGGTTCTACCGGTAGAAGGATCTGCTTATTCTTATGCTTATGGAACAGTAGGTGAGCTATTTGCTTGGTTCATTGGTTGGAATTTGATCTTGGAGTACATGATGGGCGCCACAACAGTAGCGGTTGCATGGAGTGGTTATTTTGTAAAACTATTGCATTTATTTGGGATTGATTTTCCTATATGGTTATGTAACGATATGACCACTGCCGCTGAAAAGTGTGCTGAGTTAGGAATGGCAGCGCCGGGTTTTGCTTTTAACTTACCTGCCTTTTTAATTACCTGGGTGGTAACAGCGGTTTTAGTTAAAGGTATTAAAGAAGCTGCTAGCACAAACAATATTATTGTAATTATAAAAATTGCTGTTGTATTGTTTGTAATAATTGTAGGTGCATTTTATATTAAGACGGAGAACTGGACACCTTTTATTCCTGAAAAAGTTCCGGTGCTTGATGATGCCGGTGCGGCAACGGGTAAATTTACTTTTGGTTTTGGAGGTGTGTTAACAGCTGCTACAATCGTGTTCTTTGCGTATATAGGTTTCGATGCGGTATCTACACAAGCGGGCGAAGCTATTAATCCTAAAAAAGATGTACCATTTGCAATTGTTGCTTCACTTGTTATTTGTACGGTTTTATATATTCTAGTTTCGTTGGTTTTAACGGGTATGGTAAGATACGATCAGTTAGATAAAGCTGCTCCTGTTGCATCTGCTTTCTCAGGCATAGGTTTAAACTGGGCGGTTTTCTTTATTACCATTGCTGCTACGGCAGGTTTAACTTCTGTAATGTTGGTTATGATGTTAGGACAAACACGTATCTTTTTAGGTATGGCTAAAGATGGCTTATTACCAAAAGGAATGTTTGGTGCATTACACCCGAAATTTAAAACACCTTACAGAAGTACTATTTTAGTTGGCGCTATTGTTTCTATTATTGCTGCGGTAACACCCATTGGTAAGATCTCTGAAATGTGTAGTATGGGCACTTTATTAGCCTTTGCAATGGTATGTGTGGCTGTAATGATGTTGCGTTACAAAAAACCTGAATTGGATCGTCCATACAAAACGCCAGCGCTTTATTTGGTTGGGACTTTAGGTGTATCATTCAATATATTTTTAATGATGTTTGTAAGGCCTGAAACCTGGGTGGCATTTTTGATCTGGGGTACTTTAGGAATTATTGTTTACTTCTTATACAGTAAACGAAACAGTAATTTAGAAAAGAGTAAAGAAAAGGAAATAGAGTTTTAAAACAAAAAAAGCGGATCAGTTGATCCGCTTTTTTGTTTTCATTATTATCAGAGTTTAAAATTAAAAGTATAATAACTGTTATTTTTAGAAGGGAATTGTGATTTAATATCTAAAGAGTCGGCAAGATCTTTTATTAATTCAAGGCCAAGAGTTTGTTTAGAACTCAGGTCATTAAAATCAAAACCAGGACCATTATCGCCTATCTTTAATTCTACCTCATGTTCCTTATCTTGTTTAAGGCTAATTAAAACTTCATAATCCTTAGATTCAGTAGAAGCATATTTAATTGAGTTAAGAAGGATCTCAGAAATGATCAATCCAAGGTGAATGGCTTTTTTGGTAGAAATTAAAAAGGCAATATAACGTACATCTACTTTAAAATTATGATTGATCTGCGGATAAGTGATCCTGAATTCAACAACCAGTGCTTTAATGTATTCTGAAAGATTTATTTGAGAGAATTCGTTACTTTTCTCAAGCATATCGTGGATCTTAAGCATAGAGAATATGCGCTGTTCATATTCTTCCAATAAGGCTTTTGATTCTTCACTCGTAACACGCGCTTTTCTTAAGCGCATTAAACTGATAAGAATAGAAAAATTGTTTTTTACACGATGATTGATCTCTTTCAATAAAAGGTCTTTTTCATGCAGGGCTTTTTCCAGTTTCTCCTGTACAACACGTCTTTTACGGCTTTCTAAATTTGATGCCATTACAAATGACACGCTTAAACAGAACTTAACTTCGTCTTTTGTGAATTGTTTTTGATTACCGGTTTTTTCATAACACATTACACCAATCAACTCACCCGATATTCTTAAAGGAATGTCGAGTAAAGTATAAATATCGTGCTCCGGAGCATAATCCTTACTAAATTCTTTTGTAAATGGATGCGTGCGAATATCCTCAGCAATAATGATCTCGTTTGCAACAAGAGCTTTAAAATAAGTAGGGTAATCTTTTTCTAATAATATACTGTTCTTTAAAAATTGTTTGGTGCGGGTATCGTACTCTCCAATTGAAATTAATGCAGTATGATCATGATTAAAAAGCCACACATTCATTCTTTCCATTCTTAAACAAAGCAAAATACGTTTTGCAAAGTCTTCCATAATAGCATCAATATCATTTGGTTTTAAGAAATGAATTTTTGATAAACTATTTAACTCTTCTAAAAGATTAATTTCTTGTTCCTCAACCATGAATTTGAAATCTTAATTAAAGATAAAATAATCCTTAATAGAAACAAATTTATTTAACATTAATGAAGCAGATCAAAGATCGCTTCATTATTATTAGATCTAGCTTAACTTCTGGTAGGTTTGCCACCACCTGTCGGGGATCTCGTTACTGATTGCCAGTTCGTAGTCTTTATAACTACAAGGGATCAGTGTATGACGCTCAAATTTTAGGTCTTTATGCGGTGGATAAGGAATTTCCATCCACCAACGATCGCTTTTTTTACTCTTGTAAAAATTTATCTCATATTTATCGTCCTGTAACACTACATGAAAACGAATGTAATCAGGATTGGTACGACTAGGAAAATCATTTTTGCGGTTATAAAATCCATCAAAGAAACACCAGATCATTTGCGCTGCAAGATGCGCTGTTTTTCCATTCTCATCCAGCTTTGGATTTATTTCGTAAATACCAACCGATGATAATTTGTCGTTCATACCTGCGTAGCGCATTATCTGGCAGGCTTCTTCTGCATAAAAACCATTTGGTGAGGCATTTGGATTTGCAGGCGCATCAGAATGTTTTATGGACGAAATATCAAATGTAACCATGTCCGACTGACGAATGATAGGTTCTGCATCTTCTATCTTATCGCGTATCTGCCCTAAACGATAAACATCAAAGTACAAACGGTTCATCATTTGCAAACTATTCTGATCTACCAAATAAGTTTGATAACCAATGTTGCTGTAATTAAAGAGGTAATTAGGCTGATGTAAAATTATCTTTCCTAAATAAGAATTGTTAGTGATGTCTTCATCGGGATTACCAAGATCGAACATACTGTCGATTGCAGTAACATTAATGGTCTGCTCAAGGTCTTTGTAACCAAGGAACTGTGCGTAAGTTAGATCCTGTGAGCCACCAATAATAACGGGGATGATATTTTTACGGATCAAATTATCTACTGTGCTTCGTAATGCAAAAAAAGTATCTTCTGTTGTATGTCCTGCATTAATATTTCCAAGATCTGCTACTTTAGAAGAAAAACCAGTATCGTAAAGTTTATATAAAAATTCGCGCACAGCGTCCGGTGCCAGTTTGCTACCTTCGTTATTCTCAGAGTTCCTGTCTTCGCAAACACCAATTAATGCAATATCAATTTCTTCAAGATCCGGAAAATCATCCTGCTCACGGTAAATAGTAAAGAGGTTACCCATTTGGGTTTCTTTTAAATTATAGTTGTTTAAAATGTTACTAGTTTCAACCGGACTAAAAAAATGGGCAATATCGCTCATGCTTATATGAATTTTACTTAAAAATAGGTTTCATTTGAAAGGGAAAGCAGGGTAGGGTACCTTTTATATTAACAGGGGGATATTAGGAACTATATATTGTCTTATTAGTGTCAGTTCGAGCGCAGTCGAGAACAGTTTATGCGTCTCGACTGCGCTCGACGCGACAAGTAGGTTTTGAGCCGATGGATTTAATTTCGTTAAAAAAATCAAAAATTATTTGGAGGTATCAATTTTATATTTAACTTTGTATCTCAAAGTGCTTTAACATGGAAAATCAAAAGGAACATCTGGAAGCCCTAAAAGACATTAGGCAGTTAATGAAACAATCTAACCGCTTTTTGTCGTTAAGTGGTCTTTCGGGAATTTTTGCCGGAGTATATGCCTTAATTGGTGCATATTTAGGATATCAGATGATCTTTGACTTTCTTTTATCAGATCATGGTGGAAGAGACGGATATTATTCAAGCTATAATTCTATAATTTTTAAATGTATTGTTATTTGTGCAGGTGTACTAACCGCCTCTTTGATCACAGCTTTTATCTTAACTGCACGTAAGGCAAAAAAGAACGGTCAAAAATTATTTGATCATACGGCTATTCAATTATTAATAAACTTAATGATCCCTCTTGTTGCGGGCGGTTTGTTTTGTATAGCAATGCTTTATCATGGCAGGGGTTATATTATTTTAGTTGGCCCCGCAATGCTTATTTTTTATGGACTTGCACTTATAAATGCCAGTAAGTATACCTTGCATGATATCCGCTACCTGGGCTGCTTAGAAGTACTACTTGGTCTTATTTCTTGTTTTTACTTGGGATATAGTTTGCTTTTTTGGGCGATCGGATTTGGCGTATTGCATATTATTTACGGCACTATTATGTGGTTTAAATACGAGAGAAAATAAGAAACAGGACTAACGACTTAAGACTAAAATCTAACCACTGAAATAAAATGATCAATCCTAATATACATAAACTTCACAAAGCCTTCGAGAGTAGGGTGAGGCTTGGTATTATGAGTGTTTTGATGGTGAACGATAAAGTAGATTTTAATTCACTTAAAGATCTTTTGCAAGTTACCGATGGCAATTTAGCAAGTCATGCTGCTGCTTTAGAAAAAGAAGGGTTCATACATATTAAAAAAGAATTTATTGGAAAGAAAACTTCAACTACTTACAGCGCCACTAAAATTGGTGTAAAAGCTTTTGAAGACCATTTAGATGCTCTTGAGAAATTAATTAAGAAACTGGATTAAAAAAATTTAAAAAATTACTTTGAAATGCAAAGCGCTTTAAATATAACTGGAATAACACTACTTGTAGTAGCGTCCTTAACGCTGGTAGTTTTCGCAATAATTGATCTTGTTAAACCAAGAATTGCTGGTACTAAGCTAAAAGCAGGTACTGTTATCAAATTCATTGCAGAAATTTTATTCATCTATGTTCTTCCGGGTATTGGTATTGTAATAACAAACCGTAAATGCGAAGAGCACCCTTTCCAAATTGAAAGTATTACCACCGCCTACACACTTTGGATCTTGTTCGCATTGGCTTATACTGCCTCTCGTTATTTAAAGAAACTACTTTCCCCAATAGTAATTACACTTGTTGCAAGTCTAATGGTACTCGGACTTTTATTTTGTCTTGCCATATGTATACACTTTACACCAATGGCATCAGTTATATTTTTTCCGGGATTAAATTTATTATTTCTATCACCATTCGTTTGTTTTTTTTATTTGCTAAAAGAGATCATTCTTTTAAACAAATACCTGAAAGAATATTTAGAGAAACAGGACACCAATGTTGCTAATATTATAAACACCTTTTACAATTCTATTTATCAAAATCATCTAGGTTTTGTAGTTGTATTAATAGCACCATTATTATTAATTATACAAGCTGCTTTGTTTTTAGTTGGTCAACAACCCGATTCTGTTATCACCCAATTTACCGAAAGCTGTGGCTATTTATTATCTAAGTACCAGGATTGTTCATGTGGCGGCGGCCATTACTTATGTTCTATTGCCGCTAATGGAAATAAAAAATTAGTAAAACCTACACGCTTTGGTGTAAGGGCAAACGAACGCATTGTGGTTAACAGGCAATTATTGGTTGCCAACGCATTCGAGAATTGGTTAGAAGAGTACACACCAAAAATGCATAAAGTTATAAGAGGTTCATACGATGCCTGTAATATTCCTGTTAACGAATGGTCGAAGCATAAAAGATTTGCTAATGTGCTTTACCTGTTTATGAAACCTTTAGAATGGTTGTTCTTAGCATGGTTGTATATGTTCGATAAAAAACCGGAGGACAGAATTGCCAAACAATATTATCCAAAACAAGAACTGAATATTTATTTAAAAGAAAATAATTATGAAGGATCTAACTAAAATAAGAACTGCCATAACAGTATTTGTTGTATTGCTTATTCTTAGCGGTATTACAGCTTTTCCATTAAGAACAGAAATGGATTTTTTAATTGCACACAAAAATTCGTTTCCTGATGCTTTGGCAAATTGGATCCAGGCTGTTTATGATGCCGTTAAACAAACTCCTGATGTAATTTTATACGGTACCGACTGGTTGGCTTTTGCGCACATTATAATCGCTTTATTTTTTGTACCTGTTTATATTGATCCTGTTAGGTATAAAGCTAATTTAATTGTTGCTATGACAGCTTGTGGCGCTGTATTTCTTTTAGCTTTTATTTGCGGACCAATTAGGGGTATTCCATTCTTTCACCAATTAATAGATTGCTCATTTGGTTTAATAGGATTTTTTCCTTTGTATTTCGTTTTCAAAAAAATAGGTCAATTAGAAAGATCAAAATATAAAATAAAGTAATATGCATACAACAAAAAAAATAATTACCTGGGTTTGCTTATTTGCAATTGCCATGGGCTTTATGGAAAGCGCGGTTGTAATTTACTTACGTGAATTATATTACAAGGGCGGTTTTGAATTTCCTTTAAAACAGATCTCACCCTTTGTGGCCAAGGTTGAATTCTTCCGCGAGATAGCTACAATCATCATGTTAGTTGGTTGTGGTATCATGGCTGGCAAAACTAAACTACAACGTTTCGCCTATTTTGTTTTGGCATTCGCCATCTGGGATATTTTTTATTATATTTTCTTATATGTTTGTTTGGGTTGGCCGCAAGCCTTAAACACCTGGGATATTTTATTCTTAATTCCGGTGCCATGGGTTGGGCCGGTGTGGGCGCCTTGCCTGTTATCGTTATTAATGATCGTTGGTTCGGTATTTATAATTTACAAAGTAGACGATCAACCAAATTACAAAGTGGGTCGCCCGTTTTGGTGGCTTTTAATTTCAGGAGCTGTTGTGTGTATTGTTTCTTTTATGTGGGATTACCTTTGTTATATTAAAGGAGATTGTTGGTCTATTGGCTCCGATAAAAATTTATTTTCTGAAGTTGATTCATACGTACCAACGGAATTTAATTACTCTTTATTTTTCATAGGTTTTTTCTTAATGCTTTTTCCTGTTGCTTATTCAATGTATATATCCCTTAAAATAAAAAAAATAAAATGAAAAGAAACGATTGGTTACTGATTGCCTCGGCAATTATTTTTAGTATTTTGTTTTACAAACAAGCCACCGGCATAAATTATTTACTATTTACCGGCCTAGTAACATCTTTAATCGCGTATTTTAATCCCGAAAATATTAAAAGATCGGCTTGGTGGTATTATGCAGCGGTAACTAACCTGTGCGGCTTTGCAGTGTTTTATTGCAATAGTAATTTATCTGTATTTGCCTGCGTTCTGTCCTTGTTCGTATTTTCAGGTAAAAGTTTTAATTATAAAAACTCTATTATTGTTAACCTTGGTTTTAGTATAGGTTCGGTAATATCTTCCGTTGCTTTTGTAATAATAGACTATATTAATCTAAGAAAACAAAATGTGCCTTCCGAAAAAAAGAAGAGCCGTAAAATATATTTTGGTGTTTTCATTGCTTTGGTAATTGCTATTGTGTTCTTTGCTTTATACCAACAGGCAAATCCTTTATTTAAAGATTTTACAAAGAAAATCGACCTAAGCTGGATCAGCATTGGCTGGTGCCTTTTTGCCATCTGGGGCTTTTTAGTAGTGTATGGTTTGATCTACTATAGAGAAGTAAAAGTATTTTCTGATTGGGATATAAAATTTAATCGTACACTTGAGAATTCAGAAACAGAAAGTTCAGAACCAAAAGAAATAAGTAATAATACAGTAATAGCCCTTGCACTTTTTGGTTTATTAAATGTGATGTTGGTTTTAGTTAATGCCTTAGATCTTACAAATTTATTAGGCACTCATGAATTACCAAAAGGTATTTACCTTTCAGACTTTGTGCACAATGCAGTATGGAGTTTGGTATTCTCCATCATCATTGCTGTTGGTTTAATTATGTGGTTCTTTAAAGGTGATCTTAATTTTAATAAACAATCAAAAGCATTAAAATACCTGGTATATTTCTGGATATTGCAAAGTGCGGTAATGGTGATCTCTGCTATGGTTAGAAACTCATGGTATGTAGCAGAATATCAATTGACCTATTTGCGTATTGGTGTGTATGTTTTTTTGGGGTTAAGTTTAGTGGGTTTGTTGTTTACGTTTTTAAAGATCAGTCAAACAAAAAGTGCCTGGTATTTGGTTAGACAAAATTTTGAAGCCTGGTTTTTAATTTTAGGTCTTTGCTCTATAGTTAACTGGGATAAACTGATCTCTGATTACAATATCTCCAACGCTAAAAGTTTTAAAGCATTAGACAAAGGTTATTTGGTTAATTTATCGAACGCTAATTTGCCGGATTTGACGCAATTATTCTTTAAAGAAAAAAGAGATAGTCTCTTCAATGAAACCGTTGATTTTCAAAAACAATATGAGTTCAAAAATCTTTCTACGCGTATCTATAATTTTATTTTAGAGGCAAAAACTGAAACCTGGCAGAGTTTTAATTTACGCGATAAGGTTATTATGGAAAGAATGGATCAACAATTCAAAGATGGAATAATTACAAATTTGGCTTTAGACTATAACTGGAACGTGGAATTAAAGAACATTACGAGGCTTAAGAGTTTGAAAGTTTTAACCTTAGGAAACCCAACCACAGATTTTGAACAAATTGCTTTCTTGACGAACCTTGAAGATTTAACGGTGAACAATTTTAATGGTGGGCGTTTAAAGAACATCATTTTTAACAAGAATTTAAAAAAGTTTACGGTGTTAAGTTATTTTGACGGCGAAAGGGACTTTAGGTGTTTTAAATTACTTGATAAATTAGAATTCATCGCGCTTCCATCTATAAGCAATGAAGATCTTTTAAAACTGAACGATCATCCATCATTAAAAGTATTGCAATTGACGTCTGTTTATGACGAGCAAAAACAATTCATTAAAGAACACCGTTTATCATTTAAAGTTGTAGAAGGAGGAACTTATGCGAGCAGGTAATCTTTTAAAATTATTTTGTTTCTGTTTGCTCTTGCTTTTTGCAAGAATTATAAGGACAGAACAGTTTTCGTACATTTTTTTGATATGGAATTTATTCCTCGCATTTATACCATATTTGCTGATAAAAAATTTTAAAACAGAACAACATAAATTGTTACAGGTCATTATAATAGGCACAACAATTTTATTTTTGCCGAACGCACCTTACATTTTAACCGACCTTTTTCATTTGCGTGAAAGAATAGCGGCGCCGATGTGGTTGGATCTGATCCTGATCTTAAGTTTCGCTTTTTTAGGAATGGTATTCTTTATTCTAAGTGTTAATCGTTTACTGGCTATTTCAAATGCACTTTTCAATTCAAGATGGGTGACCAGCGGTTTAAAATTCTTTATCATGCTCTCAAGTTCTTATGGTATTTATTTAGGCAGGTATTTGCGTTTAAATAGCTGGGATATTGTTTCTGATCCTTTTCACCTTGCAAAACAAATGCTGAGCTCTGTTTTTAATGAGAATTGTTACAAAGAAACATTTGCAGTGACCATTACGTTCACAATTTTTTTATATTTAGTATTTGAAATTATGGCCTCTTTAAAGCAGGCAATAAATACACAGCAAAATGAGCTATCTTAAAAAACGAATACAAGCTTTTGGTTTTGCTTTTTCAGGTCTTTTTCAGGCTTTTAAAAGTGAGAAACATTTGCAATTGCATGGTATTATTGCTGCGCTTGTTATTGGTGCCGGTATCTTTTTTGATATTTCAATTCGCAAGTGGCTGGCAGTTGCGGGTTGCATTGCACTTGTTATTTCGTTGGAGTTAATTAATTCTGCCATCGAAAAATTGTGCGACCTTTATTCAACTGAGCAAAACCTAAAGATCAAATACATTAAGGACGTTTCGGCTGCAGCGGTATTGATAGCTTCTATTTTCGCTGCTATAGTTGGCGTGATCATCTTTTGGTGGGATGTCGTTAATTTATTTCGTGGTTAGAAATAAAAAACATGCTACGACAAATTATTATTTTTATTTCATTTTCTTTTCTTTTAACATCATGTTCTCTAAATCCTCCTGATTGGCTTCATGGAAAATGGGTAGTGAAAAAAGATAGTTTAAAATCCGACAAAGTTGTTGAGATATGGAACATTAGTAGTAATAGTGTTTTTAATAGAAACCATGAAATTGAATCCACATCGATGATCACATTAACAGAAATAATAGAACCGAAACGTTATATTATTCGGTCCGACCATGTTTTAGAGGATATTCCTTACTTTCAGATTTTTAAATTCAATTCTAAGAATGAAATATTATATTATGACTCAAGCTTCAGAATTCCCAGAAGTGAATATGTGTTAATAAAAAACAATCATTAACACGGCCTGTTCAATAACTTTTACATTTTAAGAGAGGATTTGCCTGCAACCACTTTAATTTAGTAGTATCAATACTATCCTTGTATATTCGGTAAAGAACAGTAATCGGTTGCATTACATCCTAAAAACACTTTTAAGCGATGCTTTTGGTTTGGACGTAACACAAACGTTTAATCTTGAAGAATTTGAAAGTTCACCTTTGCCAAAAATTAATTACTCGGATGTTAAAATAGAAAATTGTATCTCCATTTTACCTCATACCATTTTATTCAATGTTGGTATAAAAGATTATCCCATCGAGGTAAGTAATCATCCGCAATTTTTTAAAGTTTTTTTTAAGAATACGAACACTGTCATTCCTTTCGATCTTTTTGGGGCGGCCTTTTGGCTGCTTTCACGTTACGAAGAATATTTGCCTTACAAAACAGATAACTACGATCGTTTTAATTACCGTTCAGGCCTGGCATATCAATACGATTTTATAAATACACCTTTAGTAAACTTATGGCTGGAACAATTGCAGCTAAGTTTAAAAGAAAATTACCCCGTTATAAAATTTAAAGAGCATCAGTATAAATTTATTTCTACTGTAGATATTGATAATGCATTTAAATACAAACATAAAGGTGTTGTGCGCGCTCTGGCAGGTTATGTAAAAGATATTTTTTCTAAAGATGCAACAAGTTTCATGTCAAGAGTTAACGTTATCTCCGGTAAGAAAAAGGATCCTTTTGATTGTTATGATTTTTTAATTGAAGCACATAAACAAAAAAACATAAAAGCTATTTATTTTTTCCTGTTAGGCGATTATGGTCCAAATGATAAGAACCAGGCCGCCACAAATTTACCATTTCAGTCGTTGATAAAAAGCATGGCAGATTATTCGGCAGTTGGCATTCATCCTTCTTTTGGATCTACGAATAAGATCCAGCAATTAAAAGTAGAGATCAGTAGGTTGTCAAACATTATTCATTCGCCAGTAGTAATTAGCAGACAGCATTATTCTATTCTTAAATTTCCAAAGACCTATCAAAATTTGTTGCAGGCCGGTATTGAGCAAGACTATTCTATGGGTTACACTAATGTAAATGGTTTCAGGGCTTCGTATTGTTTTCCTTTTAAATGGTATAATATTGAAAGCGAGATGTTGACACCTTTAACTATAAATGCGTTTTGCATTGCCGAAAACACGATGGAGTATTATGCAAAAAAAGAAAATAAGACCTTATCGGAGCAAGCAATTCCAATAATAAATGAAGTAAAAAAATATAAAGGTCAATTGATCTCCATTTTTCATAACGATACCTTTAATGAAGAGATAAAAAAATTCTATTTAGAGTTTTTGGAAATGGCAAAATAACTTACTTTCTATACTTCTGTTTCTTAATAGCCACGAATTACACAAATTGCACAAATAAAAAATAACTTTAAAAGAGCATTAATTTGTGAAATTATCGCTTAAAGTGATAATTCACTTTAAGCAATTGTAATTGCACTAATTTGTTAAGTAAATGAAAAGTTTTAAAAATTAGTGAAATTAGTGGCAAGTTAAATTGTAATAACCTTTTACATCTGCTGCAATTCCAAATAAATATTCTTAACCACCTGTGCCAGACTTGATAAGATCATTTGCACACCAATACCAATTACTAAAAAGCCCATGATCTTTGACAGCGAGGTAAGGCCTGCTTGTCCGGCATATTTCATTAACCTTGGTGCATATTTGAAAATAAAGTAAATAGAGAAAGAAACAATTATAATTGCTGCAATGGCAACAATGTCCTGCCCAACGCCTTTGTACCAATCATCCGGCCTGCTTGCGTATAAAGTAATTAAAAAGGACATGGAACCTGGTCCGGCCAGCAATGGCATAGCTAGGGGAGAGAAGGAGATGTCGTCACGCTTGTCGCCTGCTTCCTTCATGCTACCTTTTATTTCATTCTTGTGTTTTACATTTAAAAGTTGCCAGCCCGAACGAAAGATAACCAAACCACCGGCAACGCGCAGGGCAGGAATGGTGATACCGAAAAAATTTAAGAGATAAACACCAATAAAATACGAAACAACACAAATTATAAGAATGTAAAAGCAGGTCTTTTTAAGCGTTTTCAATTTGTTTTCATCGCTCATATCCTGTGTAAGACTAATGTAAACGGGTAATCCGCCCAACGGATTAATAAGTGAAAATAAACCAACAAGTATGGTTAAAAAGACTGATGTTTCAAACATGGGCGCAAAATTATGATTATTTTAGGGAGTAGTTAAGATAATTGACCTCATATAATCGTTAATAAAATACAAACAAATAAAACCTTATTTTTGTTCTACAACAAAACTATGGCATTAAACCTAAAAACATTAGCTACACGAAGCGCGAGCGCTGTCGTCTTTGTTATATTGTTGGTTGGCAGTGTTTACTGGAGTTATATTTCTTTCTCGCTTTTCTTTTTTGTTGTTTCAATGGTTGGTTTACACGAGTTTTATAAGATCGCTGAGAAGATGGGGGCAAAGCCAATTAAGGTTGTTGGTTTTATTTTAGGAATATTTATCTATTTAACTTTTACAGCTATTGATAAAATCATTCCGGACCCAGCAACAGTTATTATTCTTAAAAATGCGTGGGGACTTGTTTTAAGTACAGTAATTCTTGCACCATTTATAATTTTTGCGATCGCGCTTTTTAAGAGAACTGAAAATGCTATACAAAGCGCTATGTATACTATTGGCGGAATTATTTATGCGGTATTGCCCTTTGCTTTATTAAATCAAACTGTTTTTTATGATCCTGGTATTGGAGTAGATACTTTTGAACCAAAATTAATTCTTGGAATTATCTTCCTTATCTGGAGCAACGACACATTTGCTTATTTGGGTGGGAGTTTATTTGGAAAGAACAAAATGATAGAACGCGTTTCGCCTGGTAAAACATGGGAAGGAACTATTATTGGTGTATTGATAACCTTTGGTTTAAGTTTTTTATTTAATATGCTTTTTAATTTAGGAGACTACACCTGGCAAATACTTGGTATAATGGTACCTGTATTAGCAACAATAGGCGATCTTGTTGAAAGTAAATTAAAACGTGAAGCAGGCGTAAAGGATAGTGGCAATATAATGCCGGGGCATGGTGGCGCACTTGATAGGTTCGACAGTTTAATATTTGTCTCGCCTTTTGTTTATGTGATCTTTAAATTGATTTAAAGTTTCACCGAATGTATGCGATGAATTGGAATAACAACTCCTTGTTTTAGAATAACTCTTTTATCGGTTATACCCCAAACAGTTGTTTCCACAACTTTGCATGATGCATCATCCTCAAAATAAATTCTGATCTTTGAATGTTCCCTGTTACCTAAAGTAAGAGCTTTATCCAGTTCTGCTAATCTCTCTTTTCTCTTTTCAAGATCATGTAAAACTTCAGTTGATGGGAATTTTAAGTTTTCAATTTCTTCTTTTTCTATCTGTTGAAATTCTGCTATAACCATGTTGTTTTGGGATTAAAAATTAATTAATAAGAGATAACTGTTTATTTGAAACGCTTAAAGTACGAAAAGGTTTCAGATGTTAATTATTTTATCTGACTTTTTAGGATCTTAAATAATTCAGTTGATTTTTGACTTCCGATTCTGTACGTAAATCCATCATTATCAACTAATTCTATAAATTCCTCGCCGCTGGTATAAAATCTTATGATTCCCTTATTATGAAGGTTATAAACAGCCCTGCGGAGAATATTTTTCTTGTAACGGCTTTTTCGCATCGATACAATGTTTTTTAGGTCTATTTTAACTTTGCGGGCCGTCCAAAAGCCATCAATAATAATATAACCATTGTATACTTTTATTTGTGTATGTAGGATGTATGTTAAACCGGTTGAAAAAATTAAAATACTAACACCAACAATAAAAAAGATCAAGCCCGACTCGTTAATGTTTTGAATAGGGTAGGAACCAATTTTCACAAAAGATACCTGCACTGGTTTTGGGTTTTCGCTCCAGTAATAAGCAATAAAACAAAACAGCGTAATTAACGAACGAATAACAATGCTGAGGCGGTTGTGGCCCATGTATTGTTTTTCTTCAAACAATATTTCGTTCTTACTCAACTAAGGTTAGTTTTAAAAGGTTATTTTTTTTAGTCTCTATCTTATAACGGTCATCACTGCGGTGACCCATTACCCAAATAATATCGCCATTGCCGTTCTCTAACAAACGACAATTTTCTTTTTCAAAAGCGTTCAGTTTTTGGTCTTTTAAAAAATCGCTTATAAGTTTAAAGCCTTTCATACCAAAGGGCCTGAACTTATCACCGGTTTGTTTTTGACGAATGGTTAACGGAAAAATAAGTTTGTTCTTTTCAATAACAAGTTCGTTATTTTGTATAGACTTAAATTCTTTAATTTCCTCCAGCTTTAACAGATCAAAACTTTTTAACTCATTTAAAGAATTAAGCCTGATAGATTCAGAAGTCTTTTCAACGCCGGGCTTAATTATGATCAGTTTCCTATCTATAGTTAAAGTAAAACTTGAAGTAAAGAAGAGTTTTCCTGTTTCTCCGTTTTCAATAAGATTGGTTCTAATATCAGTTATTTGACTTAAGGTAAAACCAAAAGACTCCAAAATATGATGCAGCAAGGTTTGTAGGTGTTTTTCCTTTTTTAATTTAAGCTTATCAATTACAACCTGCGTTCCTTTTTTTGAGACAAGCAGTTTGGTCTTTTCTGTCAAAAACTCATTTACAATTTCAGCTTCTTCTTTAAAATTAGCCACATTGTTTAAGAAGGTCTGCTCAAGATTGGGATGTATTTTTTTTAGCTTTGGCAATACTTCCAGCCTTAAGAGATTACGTTCGTATTTTGCCTCCAGGTTACTCTTATCTGTTCGGTAGCTTATTTTTTCCTTTTTGGCAAAAGCGTTTATCTCCTCTTTTGTAAAGTTTAAAAGTGGTCTAACAATATTCCCCGTTTTTTCTGGAATACCTTTTAAACCTTTAATGCCGGTACCGCGCAAAAGATTAATGAAAACCGTTTCAATAACATCGTTAGCGTGATGCGCTGTAACCAAAAAGTCAAATTTATTTTTTTTGATCAGTTCATTGAACCAATCATATCTTAAGTCACGCGCGGCCATTTGCACACTTACCCTGTTTTTTTTGCAGTAGGCTTCAACGTCAAAAGCCTGAACATAAAATTTCACATCCAATTCTTTTGCTAAAGCTTTGCAAAAAGCTTCATCGGCATCACTATCTTTTCCTCTTAATTTAAAATTGCAGTGCGCCAACGAAAAATTAAAACCGGCTTTTTTTAAGAGATGTGCCAAAACAACAGAATCAATACCGCCACTAATAGCTAATAAGAGCGAATGCTTCTTGCTAAAAAGTTGATTTTTAAGTATGTTTGATTCAATTTTTTTTTGCACCTAACAAAGGTAATAAAATGGCAGTACCAAAGCACGTAGCAGACGCATCTTTAAAAATAAGCGACTACATTGATAATTTGCCGGATTGGAGCCAAAAGATCTGTAAACGCCTGCGCACCATCATACTTAAAGCAGATCCAAAACTAATTGAAGACTGGAAATGGGGCCCAAATTATTATCTGGAAGGTATGGTTTGCGGTTATGCCGGCTTTCAAAAACACGTTAATTTTGTTTTCTTTAAAGGCATTTTATTAAAAGACAAAAGAAAGCTTCTTTATTTAAATGAAGGAAGTGTAAATACCCGTAATTTTAGGTTTAAGGATGTTAAAGAAATTGATGAAGACATTATTTTGGAGTATGTAATAGAAGCTATTGATCTCAATAAAGCCGGAAAAAAAATTATTGTTCCAAAAAACAGAACCGTTGAAGTAGCTAACGATATTAAAAGAGAGTTTAAGCTGGCAGGTGTTTTAAACTATTTTGAGACTTTGGCCTATTCGCATAAGAACGAATACATAAGATGGATAGATAGCGCTAAACGAGAAGAAACCCGCAAAAGCAGGATAGTTAAAGCTGTTGTAATGATTGGCAATAGAGAAACAATGATGACTAAGTATAAAAAATGATAAAGATCCTATCTTATTATTTATCTTTTGAATAAATTTGAAAATTAATAAAAATCAGAAATGGGTAAAAGTGTTACTATAGTTGGAGCCGGTTTAGTTGGATCGTTATTATCAATTTACCTTGCTAAAAAGGGATACAAGATCAATATATATGAGCGCAGGCCTGATATGCGCAAAACAACTATGTCAGCGGGAAAATCAATTAACCTGGCGTTAAGCGATCGCGGCTGGAGAGGACTGGAGGGCATTGGTATTGCCGATGAGATAAAAAAGATCGCCATCCCCATGTACGGACGTTTTATACATCATAAAGACGGAACGAACGCTTACCAGCCTTACGGTAAAGATAACCAGGCTATTTATTCGGTTTCGCGCGCGGAAATAAACATGAAATTGATGGATCTTGCCGAACAGCAGCCTAACGTAAAAATTCATTTTGAAAAACGCTGTACCAGCATTGACAGAAATAAATTAGAGTCGTCGTTTGAAGATAATAACACCCACAAGATCGAAACTACTCAATCGGACCTGCTTTTTGGAGCCGATGGTGCTTTTGCTGCCTCGCGTTTAAACATGCAATTAAACAATGATAGGTTTGAATACAACCAACATTATATTGAAAGCGGATATAAAGAACTAATTATTCCACCGGGTAAGAACGGCGAATTTTTATTGGAGAAGAATGCTCTTCATATCTGGCCTCGTGGCAGTTTTATGATGATAGCGCTTCCAAACCCAGATGGTAACTTTACCTGTACTTTGTTCTTACCTTTTGAAGGCGAAAAATCTTTTGCTAATTTAAAGACCAAAGAAGCGGTAAAAAAATTCTTTGAGGAGGAGTTTGCGAGTGCCGTGCCTTTAATGCCAACGTTGATAGAAGATTTTATGAATAACCCGGTTGCATCTTTGGTAACTGTAAAATGTTTTCCATGGACCTTTGATAATAAGATCGGCTTGATCGGCGATGCGGCGCATGCAATTGTTCCGTTTTACGGTCAGGGCATGAATTGTGGTTTTGAAGATTGTGTAGTTTTAAATGAATTGGTTACAAAACATAATGATGATTGGGATAAGATCTTTCCTGAATATCAAAGTTTGCGTAAGCCCGATGCTGATGCAATTGCTGATCTAGCAATTGGTAATTTTATTGAGATGCGCGATAAAACAGCAGACCCTAAATTTTTATTACAGAAAAAGATAGAAGCAGCTTTCTCACAAAAGCATCCCGATAAATGGATCCCGCTATACAGCATGGTTACTTATACGCCTAGCATACGTTACAGTAAAGCTTTAAGTGAAGGTAAAAAACAGCAGGCCATAATGGATAAAATTATGGCTATGCCAAATATTGAAGCCAATTGGGATTCAAAAGAAGTAGAAACAGAAATTTTAAAACAATTGTAAAGTGACCTTCGATTACGATTTTATATTTAGTAACTCTGTGAAACTTATTGTTTCTTTGGTATTAGGTGCTTTAATTGGTGCCGAGCGTGAATACAAAGGCCGTAATATTGGATTCAGAACCATTATTTTAATTACACTTGGTTCTACACTATTTACAATTCTATCATTCATCTTAGGAAAAGATACCGATCCTGCGCGTATTGCTTCGAACATTGTAACCGGTGTTGGTTTTTTAGGTGCGGGTGCTATTTTCAGAGAAGGTGCCAATGTAAGAGGTATGACCACCGCTTCATTAATATGGATAAGTGCCGCTATTGGAATGGCTTGCGGTATAGCGCAATATGAGTTTGCCATATTGGTAACTTTTACAACCCTGGTAATTCTTTTGGGCTTTACCGGCGTACAAAAATTTATAGATCGTTATAATCAGGAGCGGGTTTATAAAATTATTATTGAAAATAACTTAGATTTAAAGATCGAGGTTGAAAAGAAAATTACTTCTTTCAGATTAAAACATCAATGGATGCGTCAGTCAAAATCAAATAACGATCTCGTTATTGAATATGAAGTAAGAGGAGCTGAGTTAAATCACGAGGCCTTTATAAATCATCTTAGTTCAAACCCTGATATAAAAAGTTTCGATGTTTAGTATAAATAGCTGTAAATCAGTTATTTAAAATTGTTATTTAGCAGTAACTTTATTGCCCATCATCCGTCTTACTATTAAATAAATTGAATTTAGCAGAATATAATCAATGTGTAGATAACCATGCAGATGGTGTGTACCGTTTTGTATTAAAACAAATTCGCGATAAAGATGCCGCTAAAGACATTGTGCAGGATTCTTTTGAGAAGATGTGGCGCAAGGTTGAAAGTATTGATGGGACAAAAGCTAAAACTTATTTATTTACTACGGCTTACCATACCTTGGTTGATTATACCCGCAAAAATTCTAAAAGCGCGAAGATGAATGAGGTAGATCTTAATAACCATACGCACAGCACACAGTACTCGGACCTAAAGGAAATATTGAATCAAGGATTAGAGCAATTACCGGAGATCCAAAAAACAGTGTTGTTGTTACGCGATTATGAAGGTTATGATTATGCTGAGATAGGGGAGATAACCCAATTAACAGAAAGCCAGGTTAAAGTTTACATTTTTAGGGCAAGAACATTTTTAAAGAATTATATAGGCAAGGTGGAAGCAGTTATTTAATGGGCAAGATTAATATACATAATTACGAAGCGTTCTTAATAGATTACCTGGATGGTAACCTTAACGAGTCCGTTGTTGCTGAATTAAAGGCTTTTGTATTTGCCAATCCGCAATTACAAATTGATCTGAATGATCTTGATCTGCCTTCATTTGCCGATGAGGTGGTGAGTATTGATTTTAAGGAAGACCTAAAAAAAAATACATCTTATAGTGAAGATGAAGAATTAATTTATTATTTGGAGAATAACTTACCTGAAGCTGATAGAAAAGTAGTTGAGCGTAAATTATTAACTGATAAGGATTTAGCGGCTAAGTTAGAAGCCTACAAAAAAACAATTTTAAAAGGAGAAGAAGAGGTTTTTGTTACAAAGAACAGCTTGTATAAAACAGAAAATGATCTTGTTTTAAATAATGTTACCCTTGCTTATGTAGAAGGTCAATTAAGTAATGCAGAAAAATTGCAGTTTGAAAAGGAACTTAAAACAGATACTATTCTTCAAAAAGAAGTTTCTCTTTATAAGAAAACAAAATTAGAAATTGATGCAGCGATAGTTTTTCCGGATAAGGAAGCTTTGAAAAAAGAAGCAAGAGTTATTGCTCTATTTAATTTCAGAACGGTTACTTCTATTGCCGCTGCCATTTTATTAATAATTGGTTTGGCATTTGTTTTTAATTATTACACTTCAAAACCAAATCCTACAAAAGAATTGGCAAAAAACAATTTTGATAAAACGTCAAAAAATATTGATAATCAAATAGTTAAAGAAGTTGATTCAAGTAGTAGATTAAACGAGATCATTCCTGAAAATTCTAATTTTGTTGCAAAGAATACCAATATTGGAGCGAAAAATAATAGCATCAAAATTAAAAAAGATCCTTCACTTGAATTGAACGAACCAAAAACAAACTCTGTTGTTGAGGTAAATAAACAGGAAGAGAAGAATGATTCCTTTATTAATAAAGAATTTAACGAACCTAAGAATGTTATTGTAAAAAATAATTCTGGTATTGATACAACTAAAGTAGCAATAGCTAATGTTAATAGTCAGCCTAAATATTCAAAACAAACTTATTTGATAACTGAAGAGGGAGACGCAGATGATGAACCAGTTGTTGCTGCCCCTGTAAAAAAAGGTTTTTGGGCGCGTGCGGTTAAGATCGCGAAACAAGCCAATAAGTTGGGTGTTAAGTCGCTTGATGGCGATGAAAGCCAGGGTAAGAACTACTCGCTTTCTTTTAATGCTTTTAGTGTAGAGAAGCGTTAGTCTATTAAATTTTTCGCTGAGTAGATTTATTGTTAACGCTAGTTTTTAAGATAAAACATTGGTCTAAGGGGTGGGTGTAAAATCCACATTATGCTATAACTCTATTATTTGACGAGGAATTTTCCTTATCCAAGTTGTCACTTTTCGCAACAGGCGGTGTTTTTATGTTGGCAAAAAAGAGAACTTAATTTTCATTAATTATTTTAAATTTTATTATCTTACCACCCATAATAATAACTAAAAAGAATAAACCATGAAAAATAAACTATTAAAAATTTTCACTTTAATAAGTTTGTCTGCAAGCATTAATTTAAACGCTCAAACACAAACTTTTAATTATACCGGATCCGTGCAGAATTTTACTGTTCCTGTTGGCGTAACATCTATTACCGTAGATGCCTCTGGTGCTCAAGGTAATGCCAATAATCTTAATAATGGCGTAGGTGGTTTAGGTGGGAGGGTTTTAGCAACACTATCAGTTACCCCTGGGGAAGTGTTACAAATAAAGGTTGGTGGCGGTGGTTCTGTTACAGCAACTGGCGGTTTTAATGGTGGTGGTACAACACCTGCAGCAGATTGTGTGTCTGCAACCGGCGGCGGCGGCGGCGGAGCCAGCGATATTTTCAGATCTCCTTACACCTATAATTCTACTTTTGCTTTAGTTGTTGCTGGTGGCGGTGGCGGAGCAGGTGGTGCTCGAGTTGGTTCTTGCGGACCAGGTGGTGGTGGTGCAGGTGGTGGTGGTTGGTATGGCGGCGGCGGCGGCGGCGGCTATGATGGTTTAGGCGGTGGCGGTGGCACGCAAATTGCCGGTGGTGCTCTTGGTGCTTCTGGATTTTCTGGTGGCGGCAATGGTAGTGCAGGCGTACAAGGTTTAGCTGGAATTGGTGGGACATGTATTGCAAATGCCCAAACAGCCTCTGCAAATGGGCCAAATGGTGGTAATGGTGGTGGACTTACGGGAGCCAATGGCACTGGTGGTGGTTCTCTTTGGCGTGGCGGTTCAGGCGGTGGTGGTAGCAGTTTTGCAAATGCAGGTGCTACTAATGTAACGCATACTCAAGGTTTTAAAACAGGTAATGGTCAGATAATTATAAATTGGTCTGCTTGTTCTCCGGCAGCTGCGCCTACTCAAACTAATTCTACTCAAAATATTTGTGCTAATAATACAGCTTCGTTAAATGTTGTAGGCACTGGTACTGTAAATTGGTATGCAAGTTCAACGTCAACTATTAGTTTAGCAACAGGTTCTAATTATGTAACCCCTCTATTAAGTTCAGGTAATTATACTTATTATGCTGCTTCTACAAATTCATGTGCAGAAGGTCCGCGAACTGGAATTACTGTTACAGTAAATGCTTTACCAACAATTTCAATTTCTGGTGGTACAACAGCAGTTTGTGAAGGTACTTCAGTTAATTTAACCGCTAATGGTGCTAACACATATAGTTGGAACACCGGAGCAACAACTACAACTATTGCTCCAACTCCAACTACTAGCTTAACTTATACTGTTATTGGTACTTCTTCTGTTACTGGCTGTAGTTCGCAAGCAGTGCAAAGTGTTACTGTTAATGCTTTACCAAGCGTTTCAATTAGTGCTGCTCAATCTACAATTTGTATTAATTCTTCAACTGTTGCTTTAACAGTTAGCCCTGTGGGTGGTGTAATTACAGGTAGCAACGTATCGGGTAATGTATTTACACCTGGTGCAGTAGCTGGTACTTTTGTGCAAAATTATTCTTATACAAATACGGCAACCGGATGTTCTAATACTGCTGCTAGCTCTATTGTAGTTTCGTTATGTACTGGTTTACAATCAATAGCTAATAACCAACAATCAGCAATTAGCGTTTACCCTAATCCAACCAATGGTAATATTACAGTTGAATTAGTTAACGGATTTACTAAGGAGATTAATGTAATGGATATTTCAGGTAGGATTATATTAACTTCAACTTCATCTTTAGATAAATTAAATGTTGATATATCAACTTTATCAAATGGTATTTATTACATTAAAGTAATAAGCAACAATAAATTTGAAGTTATTAAAATTGTAAAACAATAATAATTAAGTTTTGTAAAAAAGCCATTCTCTATTTGAGAATGGCTTTTTTGTTTTTAGAAATGCCCATATTATGTAATTATTGTTTTCCAGATCTATCCCTTTGTAAGGAACTATTCGCTTTCTTTTAATGCCTTTAGTGTAGAAAAAAGATGATCTAAGAATCTATTCTTAAATTTCTTAACTTTTTAAGCTTTTTAAAATGAGAAGGTGTTAAACCTGTTGCTTTTTTAAATTGAGATGACATGTGAGAAACATTATTGTATCTTAATTTATGAGAGATCTCTGTTAGGCTTAGATCACTAAAAAGAATAAGCTCTTTAATTTTTTCTGCCTTTTTTAAAATAATGTATTGTTCAATTGTAGTAGCTTGCGTTTCTGAAAACAGGTTAGACATGTAGTTATAATCATAGCCTAGTTTTTCTTTTAGGTAAACAGATAATTTTACCTTTGGCCAGCTCTCCGGTTTTTCGAATAATTCGTTTATTAAGATCTTTATTTTTTCAGTTAGTATTCCTTGTTTGTTTTCCTGGATCTCTAAACCGGATTTTTTTATTGCGTTATTAAATTTTTGTTTTTTTTCCACGCTTAAATTTTGTTTTATGTCCGCTTCACCATAAGTAACATTGGTAAATGCCACATTAAGCTTCTTAAGTTCAGTTTTTACAACTGTTAAACAACTTTCGCAAGCCATATTCTTAATGTAGATCTTTGTCATAGTTAACGCGGCAAACAAATGTGAGGAATATTAACAACAATAAATTACAAAATTGCTTTAAAAATTTATAAGATTTACTGTTTTCTTTTTTAGCATAAAAAGAGGTTTTAAAAATTTATAAAATTTACTGATTTTGAGAGACAAAACAGATCAGTTACTGTAAGAGCAAAAGTTCAATTGATCAAAAATATTTTTCTACATTGTTGTGAGAAAGGTTGTCAAATGATTCTCAATACTTGTTGTATCTGCACTTAAGTAATAATTTCTTAAAATGTTTCTGCTGTAAATTAAAACATATTTAATTTTAAAATTCTTAACGCTGGCACTTACGTTTTTAGCACTCGTAAATTCTACTGTACTTTTAATTTCTTTTCCCTTAACTTTTCCATAAATATAAATGCAACATTTTCCGGAATTAAAATCACAAATAAATATTTTTAAGCGTCCTTCATCAACAATCATATTATTGTACCTGAGTTCCAATTTTCCATTATTGTCTGCAACAAGTTCATCTGTTTTTGCAATAATAGTTTCTTTAATTTCAGGAGGAGATAATATAAGGTCTAATTCATAATCAACAAAGTTGAGTAGCTTTCCGTTTTTTTGAGGTAATTCAAGAGTTCCCATTTATTTATTTTTAGAGCTATTAAAAACCTTGCAATTTATATTCCATGTCTTTTTTATATGAGTTTCAAGCTTTTTTATCAAGTAATTCTATAAAAATGGGTACTAGAAGACCCTTTTTGTGGAATTTTAGGGACATTTTGTAAGATTTACTTATTAATTTATAGAATTAAGTGTTTTTAGGCTATTGCAATAAATTATTTTTTTAATAGCTGTAACTTTTTCGAAGTCCCCTGCGTCTTACTCTCAAATAACAACAAAAGCGCTTTTTAAACTAAAATATAACAACATTAAAATATACTTATGAAAACTAAAATTTTATCCATCCTCCTTGTTACCTCGGTAATAACCATTAAAGCCCAGCAGGTTCAAACCAGACAGGTATCGCCTTTTAATAAAATAGAGGCATACGGTTCGGTTAATGTAATTTACAGCAGCTCTGATAGTCTTGAAGTAAAAGTAAACGCTGACGCCAAAGAAATTGATAACGTAGAAACCAAAGTTGATAACGCTACACTTTTTATCCATAACAAGGGTCGTTTTACAAACCCTGTTACTGTGTACATAAAGAATAATAAGTTAACAGACTTACAATGCAGTGGAGCTACAAGTTTTAAAACAACCAATACTATTAAAGGCGATTCTATCAGCTTTAGCGTTTCAGGGTCTGCAGATGTAAAAGCAACTACAGAAATGCGCTCTATCCATGCAATTCAAAGCGGGGCCAGCGACCTTAAATTATATGGTACTGCAACTAATTTATTTGCAGAACTTTCAGGCGCTTCTACTTTAAAAGGTTACGAACTATCTACTAATAATGCGAACGTAGTAACCACAGGCGCTTCTACTGCAAAAGTATATGTGAGCGAAAAATTAATGGCCAATGCCAGTGGTGCAAGTAACATAAAAATTAGAGGTGATGTAAAGGATATAAGTGCCGAGGCAACACCAGCCGCCAGTATCACAAAAACATTTGACCAGGCTAAGAGCAGCAAAAAAGGAAATAATGATACTACAGTTTATAACTGGAAAGGAAGAAAATTTATCATTATTGGTGCCGATAGGGATTTCGACCTGAGAGATACTATTAAAATTAATCGCGGTTATCTTAATGAAGATTTTAACCACTGGGCTGGTTTTTCAATGGGTGTTAACGGTTATGTAGGTTCTAACGGCAGCATGACCTTACCAAGATCTATTAACTACATGGACCTTGATTATAGCCGCAGTTTTAACTTCCAGTTTAACTTTGTTGAACGCCACCTTAACCTTGTAAAGAACAATTTAAAACTGGTAACTGGTTTTGGTTTTGATTATCATTCGTATGCCTTTAACCGCAATACTATTTTAAATCCAAACTCTGATAGTTTAGGAGACTTTGGTACAGTAGACAGCTCAAACATTTATAGTTACAATAAAAATAAGTTCAGGTCTACTTACATACAAGTGCCTTTATTGCTTGAATTTAATACCAGTAATAACCCACGTAAATCGTTTCACATGGCTTTTGGTGTAGTAGGGCAATATTTGATCTCTTCACGCACCAAACAAGAGCTTGGCCAAAACGATTTTGAATTCACAAAACAAAGAAGAGACAGTTATAATTTAAGCCCTTTTTCTGCTAAAGCACTTGTGAATATAGGTTACAGAGAGTTTACAGTGTTTGGCGAGTATAGCTTAACCAGTATGTTTCAATCGGGCAAAGGCCCTGAGTTACATCCTTTTACCATTGGCGTAAGATTAATAGCTTTTGATTAAAAGATTGAATATAAAAGTAAAAGCCTGTTTAGAAATAAACAGGCTTTTTTGCTACAAAACGGCTGTAGAAACCGTTTGTATTTTCATCTAACATTCTTAACAATTTCTTTATCTTTGGCAAAGTTCTTATGGAAGACAAAAAATTTATAGATGTAGAGAAGATCCTTAAGGAAAAAGCCTATAAATTGTACAGATGGTTACCCCGTTTTGCTATTAAATGGCTTAAGAAAAAACTTCACGAAGATGATATAAACTCCGCCATGGCGCACCTTGGCGATGCCCAGGGACTTGATTTTAATGCCAAAGGATTAAAAAGAGTAGGTGCAGAGGTAGAATCAGTAAATGCACACCTTGTGCCAAAGACAGGTAAAGTTACTATTGCCTCTAATCATCCGCTTGGCGGTTTGGATGGCATGGCCCTTATTAAAGCCGTTGGTGAGGTAAGGCCCGATGTACGTTTTTTTGTGAACGACGTTTTAAAGAACCTTAAAAATTACGGTGAGGTATTTGTGGCTGTTAATAAACTCGGTTCGTCCTCAGCAGGTTCTTTAAGGGTGATGGAAGAAGTGTTTAGGTCTGATGCTGCTGTTTTAATATTTCCTGCAGGTTTGGTGTCGCGTAAAATAGACGGGAAGGTACGTGATCTTAAATGGCGCAAGAGTTTTATTACCCAGGCAATAGACCATAAACGAATGGTGCAGCCGGTTTTTATTGAAGGCGAGAACTCTAAATTCTTTTACAACTTTGCAATGTGGCGTAAACGCCTTGGTATTAAAGCAAATATTGAAATGCTATTTTTGCCGGACGAAATGTTTATGGCCAATAAAAAAACCATTAAAATACATTTTAGTAAACCCTTTGATGCCAAGATCCTTGATAGCAGTAAAACTCATAGGGAGTGGTCGGACCTGGTATACAAATTTATTTACTCGCCCGAGTTTATGAAAGGGGTTACTTTTGAGGAATATATTAAGCTGTAATAGGCTATATCACACAAAATTTTCGACTTTATAGCCATATAGGCTCATTTTCTTGTAAAAGGGCTTCTATTTTAGCTTAAATTTGTAATACCCACATGAAAGACATTTTTTTAGTACATATTATTTTGCCCGAAGTTTTTACGCCAAAATTTTGGGATCTTGTTCCAAAACAAACAAAAAGAATTAATGATCTTTTAGAGAGCCGTGTTATCTTAAATTATTCTTTAGACATGGAACGCAAAAATGTTTGGGTGTTTATGGAAGCTAAAGACGAAAAAGCGGTAATGGATATTTTAAGCACTTTCCCAATAATTAAAGACGTTACAGTTAAAATTCACGAACTGGCATTTTACGATGCCGCACCTATTGGCCTTCCCGAGCTAATAATGAACTAACAACTAGTTCTTTAATCGTTAATCATTTATCTTTTATCGGTTTTAAAAGTTTTTCAATAAAACGTATATTTGAACATGGCAACAAAAGAGCAGGTTAAAGAGTATTATGACACTTTTAAAGAACATCAGAAACAACTTGGCATAAACATTCGTCACCGTACCATTTTTAAGAATTTAAAGAATGCTGGGCTAAAACCCAATTCTAATGTATTAGAAATTGGCTGTGGTATTGGTACTGTAAGTAACCTGATCTTAAAATATATTACCGAAGGCAGTTTTGTTGGTTTGGATATTAGTCCCGAGAGCATAAACATGGCAAAAACATTTAATGCTTTTCATAAAAAGGCAGAGTTTTTGGTGAACGACATGAGTAATTTTACTCATAAAACTAAATTTGATTTTATAGTATTTCCGGATGTTTTAGAGCATATTCCGGTTGAACAACATGCTAACATTTTTGAAACCGTTTCTAAATTAAGTAGTGATAAGGCTGTTATTTTAATAAATATTCCAGAGCCCAACTACTTGAATTGGGTGCGCGCGAACGATCCGAAGAAATTACAGATCATCGATCAGTCGTTGTCTATGCAAGACCTTTTAAATAATTCTTATCCATTTGGATTTAAATTATATTCAATGAATCCTTATTCCTTACATTACGATGTAAATGATTATTTAAGCATTGTTCTAAAAAAAGACCCAAGTGTAAAAACAGTTAATTTAAAAGGTAAGTTAACACGTGCCATAGAGAATACAAAAAGCAAACTGGCTTAAATTAAATTGAAGCAAAAACTTTTATATTTTCATGCAGGTCGCTCTTCTTTTGTAATTAAAGATATTGAGATCTTGCAGGAAAAATATCATGTTAAAGAATTTTTCTTCGATACAACTAATAAATCCAATTACATTTTTCAATTTATAAAACAGAAATTATTTTTGCTGGGTAATATATTTGGCGCCAAATTAATTGTTTGCCAGTTTGCCGGGCATTATTCTTTTTTGCCAATACTTTTTGCAAAAATGTTCTTTAAAAGATCGGCTATAGTTGCTGGTGGTACGGATTGTGTGGCCTTTCCTTCCATTAACTATGGTAACTTTAATACTTCCTCAATGAGATTTACAACTTCTTTTTCATTTAAGAATTGCGATCTTATTTTACCTGTGCATCAAATGTTGGTAGAATATGATTATACCTATCAATCAAACGATCATCCAAAACAAGGTTTTAAGTATTTTATTAAAGACCTTAAAACAAAAGTTGAGGTCATACACAACGGTTACGATAGCAAAAAATGGTTTTGCAATTCCGAAAAAGAAAAGAATTCATTTATAACAATTGGAGCAGGGTTAGGCTCACGCTTTGGTTTTAGCTTAAAAGGTATTGATATGATCTTTGCAATAGCACCAAAATTTCCGGAGGCTACTTTTTATATTGTAGGTGGTTCTTCAATTAAAACTATAGCACCTGCCAATGTTAAATTATTAGAAAACATGCCTAATAACCAAATTCCACCGTTATTAAGCAAAATGCAATTCTATTTACAATTATCATTATCAGAAGGCTTTCCTAATGCTTTATCGGAAGGTATGCTATGCGAATGTGTGCCTGTTGTATCTGCAGTTGGCGGAATGCCGGATATAGTAAACGATTGTGGTTATATTTTGAAACATAAAGACGAGAATGAGCTTCAGACCTTAATAAACGAAGCTTTGAACAATAGTGATGTTAGTACTTTAGGTAAAAAGGCAAGGAAACGTATTGAAGAAAATTATACGTTTGAGAAACGGAAGAACCAACTCTTATCCGAATTACAAAAATTAATGTAAGTGGGCGTAATAAAACGACAGGGAATAAAGAACACCATCATTACCTCTATAGGTATAATTATTGGTGTTGTAAATGTTATTTTTATTCAGCCAAAATACCTAAGCGAAGAAGAGCTTGGTTTAACCCGCTTGCTTTACGAATTTTCTTATCTGATAGGTCTTGCTGTTCCTCTCGGATTACCAAACATCATTGTAAAGTATTTTCCGTTTTTTAGGGATAAAGAAAAAAAACACAATGGCTTTGCAGGTTATGTGTTGCTGATATTTTTTATTGGTTTTGCAATTTCAGCTGCGCTGTTGCTCTTATTCAAACCAACTATTACAAGTTTTTATGCTAAAGACGCCTCATTATTCGTAAGCTATTTTATTTTCATAATTCCATTTACATTTATTGTTTCAGCCATAACCATTACTACGGCTTATTGCCAGGCCTTGTTCAAATCAACCATTCCTTCGTTTTTAAATGATATTTGCTTGAGGTTAGGAACAGTATTAATTACCATTTTATATTTCAATAAGATCATTTCGCTCGATCAGTATGTGTATTGTTTTATTGGTTTATATGCTTTAGAGCTTTTAATTATAATTGGGTATATATTATTAGTAGATAAGATTTCTTTTAAACCAAACAAAGTGATCTTTCAACAGCATTCATCAAGGCAAATGCTACGCTTTGGTTTATTGTTATGTCTGGCTTCTTTTGCCTCCATTGCGCTTAGAAAAGTGGACGCTATTTTTTTAGGAACAACCGATCTTAAATTAGTAGCCGTTTATACAACTGCTATTTTTATCGCGTCTTTTATTGAAGTGCCACTCGGAGCGCTTGAACGAATTAGTCACACAAAGATTGCAGATAATTTCGCGAAAAATAATTTAGTGGAGATAGAAAAAATCTATAAAGATTCGGTTAAATATTTATTGCTAGTTGGCGGTTTTTTATTTATTGGTATTAATACCTGTACAAAGTATGTTTATGAGATCGGACAGTTGCCTCAATCCTATCTTAATTGTATTGATGTCGTTTATATTGTTAGCCTTGGCGCTTTAGTTAATACTTGTACGGGTATCAATTCTGCCATTATGTTCTATTCAAAACATTATGTTTTAGGAACGGTATTATTAGTAATTACATTAATAATTACAATTTTGTTAAACATTTTTTTAATTCCTTTGTTCGGTATTTATGGCGCTGCTATTGCTTCGGTGGCTGCCTCATTAATTTACAATCTTGTTAAATTTATTTTTATTTACCGCAAATTTAAATTTCAACCCTACACTTCAAGATCATTTTTAATTTTTCTAATTATTGTTACGTGTACAGTTGTAGGTTATTTCTTTCCTGAAATAAGTAATAATTCCTTCGTGAATTTATTTGTAAAAGGATCTGTTGTTGCCACAATTTATATTGCTGCAACCTACTATTTAAAGTTAGCTCCAGAGATATTTAATGCAATAAAATTAAGGGTGTTTAAGAAGTAATTTTTTAGTGATCTTCTTCTTCGTCAAAAGTAAAATCGCCGGTATCTTCCTCTTCAGCATTTTCATCTTCTACATCGGCATCACCTTCTTCACCTTCAAGACTATTTATATCTGCCTCCTCAACCGCTTCTTCGCCTGTATCAATGGTCTTATAAATTTCTTCGTCTTCTACTTCAAGATCGTTCAATAAACCGGCCATTGCAAGGTCAGGGCTAAGTTCTTCTTTAGCCATATTTATTTGTTTGTACTGTTTTGGCGCGGTACCAAAAGTTTTTACACAAACAGGGTAGGTAACTTTAGGACTCTCATCTGCAATTTTTATCATTTCTATCAAAAAGTTCCATTGCACAATGGGGTCGTATACGTATACAAAACGTTGATGAGGTTGCTCAATAAATTTAGCGATCTTCACTTCTGCCATTAATTTTTTTGGATCAACATTCTTACGAATTTCTTCTTCATCCAAAGGCAGATCTTCTTTTTTTAAGGTGATCTCCTGACCTTTGCGCCAGTAATCATCACTCACAAAAAAAGAAGCAGAGTGTTTGTTGTCAAATTTAAAACTGTCCTGTATTATGTTATGAAATTGCTCAAATGTTTGAACGGTGCGAATATCAATATCTCTATAGATATCTTCGTTCTCTTCTAAACAGACTCTAAAACGATAAACAGCCATTTATTTTAATTTTTTGTTTTATAAATTTCTGACTTCATAATACCCAGCTTATTAAAAAAGTGAGTAAATGAAACACCTAATACGCCCATTCCGTATTTTGAACTCCTTGCAAAATTAATAGAGCTTGCCTCCGGAAAATATTTGGTTGGACAGGTAACTTCTGCTATATCAAAACCTGCGTAAAATATTTGAGATATCATTTGATTATCAAAAACAAAATCGTCTGAATTTGCATGATAATTTATCTTTTGAATAACCTCTTTTGAAAAAGCACGGTAACCGGTGTGATACTCTGAAAGTTTTTGATTTACCAATACATTTTGAGTAAATGTTAACATACGGTTAAATATGTATTTATACATTGGCATTCCACCTTTTAAGGCTCCCTTACCAAGTATCCTTGAACCAAAAGCCACCGGATAAAGATCATTTGCAATAAGGTAACTTAAGCTATGTATAAGTTTGGGAGTATATTGATAATCGGGGTGAAGCATTATTACAATATCTGCGCCTAAGCTCATCGCTTTATCATAACATGTTTTTTGATTTCCACCATAACCTTTGTTTTTTTCGTGGGTAATAACGTGCTTAATGCCTATGCTCCTTGCCACTTCAGCTGTATTGTCCTTGCTGCAATCGTCCACTAAAACTACGTCGTCTACAATATCAAAAGGTATCTCGTCGTACGTTTTTTTTAATGTTAGTGCCGCATTATATGCTGGTAAAACGGCTATTATTTTTTTTCCATTAATCATAAGCAGCAAAAATAACAAAGTTTAGTTAATTTATCACCTTAAAAATAACTAAATTAATGTAATTTTAAGCAATTATTGTGTTCCTAAAAAAACTACATACACTAACGTTAAAGTCGTTTTTGCCACCTTTTATCTCAACACTATTTATTAGCGTGTTCTTGTTTTTTTTGGTAACTATCGTAATAACCTATTTGGACGAATTTATAGGCAAAGGTTTAAACACTTTTGATCTTATTAAACTATTTGGCTTTGCCTGGATAGCTCTTATTCCTCAATGTATACCGTTGGCCGTGCTCTTGGCCTCGATCATGAGCTTTGGTAATATGGCCGAAAATTATGAGCTGGCAGCTATGAAATCATCAGGCCTCTCGCTGTTTAAGATCATTAAACCTGTGTTTGTATTTATAGTTATTTTGGCCGGAATGACCTTTTTGTTCAATAATTTTATTTTGCCGGTTGTGCATCTAAAATTTCAATCGCTTTTATACGATATCCGTCAAAAAAAGCCTACAGTTAACATTAAGGAAGGCATTTTCTATAATAAAATAGATAATTACACTTTAAGGGTAGGCAAAAAATCAGCAAATAAAGATACTTTAAAGGATATTTATATTTACGATCATAGCGCGCATCAGGGCAACAATGTGCAGATGTATGCTAAAACCGGTAAACTTACTACAACCGCAGATACAAGCGCTCTTGTATTGATCTTAAGGGATGGTAATCGTTATGAAGAGGTAATAAATCAGAGCGGATCTTCGCCTCATAAAAAACCATTGGCACAATTAAATTTTAAACAATTACAGGTAAATATTGAATTGGTTGATTTTAAATTAAAACGCACGGATGAAAATCAATTTAAAGGCCATGAAGAGATGATGAATATCTGGCAAATAGATTCTGTAGCTGATTCTACGAAAAGATTATTAAGCAAACGACTTCACGAACTTGAAAGGCAATCGGGTATTTTCTTTTATGGAAGAACTTCTACATTTATTACTACAGCACACAATAAAAAATTGGTGCCAATAAAACAATTTTACGATAGTTTAAATCCGAATGATCATTTTAGATGTGTTGAAAATGCTTTGAATATAGTGCGTTCAGGAGCAAGTTATATTGATTCGGCAGATCAAAACTATAATATGGAAACAGCTTCTATTAACAGCATGAATGTTGAGTGGCATAAAAAAATTGTCGTGTGCTTTGCCTGTATTATTTTGTTTTTTATTGGTGCACCTCTTGGTGCTATTATAAAAAAGGGTGGTTTAGGTTTGCCGGTTGTTGTTGCTGTATTTTTCTTTTTGGCTTATTTTATTTTAACAGAGGCTTATACGAGTCTGGCTTACGAAGGTACCATTCCGGTCTGGCAAGCCATGTGGACGCCTTTGGTGATCTTTTCACCAATAAGTATTTTTTTAACTTACAAAGCAGCAAAAGATTCTGCTATTTTTGATATTACCATTTATTATTTATGGATTGAGAAATTATTTAAAAAGAAAAAACTTGCTTAAGGTACTTCAAATATGTAATAAAGCCCCGTATCCTGCCAATGACGGAAGTAGTATTGCCATTTACAATATGGCTCAAGGGTTAATTGATAATGGCGCCAAACTCCATTTGCTAACTATAAATACAAAAAAGCACTTTAAGTCTGATAAAGATGTTCCTTCTGATTTTAAGCTTAATTCAAATTATACTTCTGTTTATCAAAACACCGATACTGGTGCTGTTGGAGCTTTTTTTAACCTGTTTTCCTCTCATTCTTATTTTGTATCAAGGTTTTACTTTAAAGAGTTTGAAGATAAATTAATTGAGATCTTAGCTAAAAACACATTTGATATAGTTCAGATAGAAGGTGTGTTTATGGCCGTTTATATCAACACCATAAAAAAGCACAGTAAGGCAAAAATTGTTTTGCGCGCGCATAATATTGAGAATAAGATCTGGGAAAGACATTTAAAAATTTCGAAGAAGAGTGCTGTGAATATGTATTTAGCGCTTCAAAATAAACGCTTAAAGAAGTTTGAATTGGATGTAATAAACAAAGTAGATGCCATTGTACCTATTACTGATACCGATAAACAATTGTTTGCAGAAATGGGTTTTAAGAAAAGCATGTTTACCTGTATTACCGGTGTAAATGTTGCTCAGTATCAAACCAAACAAAACATTCCTGTAAAACAAAAAACTGTTTTCTATTTTGGTTCTATGGACTGGATGCCGAACCAGGAAGCCGCCAAATGGTTTCTGGATAATTGCTGGAGCAAAGTAAGTAAGGCGGTGCCCGATGCTAAATTTGTAATTGCGGGCAGAGGAATGCCGCAAAGTTTTCTGCAATTAAATTTACCTAATGTTATGGTGTTGGAAAATGTAAAGGATGGAAAAACTTTTTTTGAGCAACATCAAATTATGGTAGTGCCATTACTTTCAGGAAGCGGTTTACGAATAAAGATCATAGAAGGTATGGCGCATGGCAAACCTATTGTAAGTACATCAATTGGTGCCGAAGGTATTTATTGTGATCCGAAGAACGATCTTATAATTGCTGACGATTCTACTTCTTTTAGCGATGCAGTAATAGAATTATTAAATAACGAAAGTAAACGCCTGACTCTTGAAAAAAACGCATCTGCTTTTGCTTATAAAGAGTTTGATAATAAAAATGTTGTTTCAAAATTGGTGCAGTTCTATAATACCTTATTAAATGTTTAATTTTTTAACTATACTTTTTTTTAGTTCGGTATTTTTAATACTTCAAACCTACTTGCTTTATCCTTTATGGATATTGTTATTTACTTCAAGGTCTAAAAGCAACTGCCCGGTTTATTCTTCAAGTGACGAACTTCCAACAGTTGGAATTTTAATTGCGGCTTATAACGAAGAAAAAATAATTAAAGAAAAAGTGATCTCAGTTATAAGAACAACTTATCCTTTATCAAAGATCAGAATTTACGTTGGTTCAGACGCATCTACCGATAATACGGATCAAATAATAAATGAAATAATAAAAGATCATAAGAACTTGAATTTAATAAAATTTGGTGGTAGAACAGGAAAGGCAAACATTATTAATGCACTTGCAGAATTAGCTAATGAAGAGATCTTTATTTTGACCGACGCCAATGTTATTTTTAAGGAGGATACTATTTTTAATTTAGTGCGTCATTTTAAAGATCAAAAATTTGCGCAAGTGTGTGCTAATATCATTAAAGTTTCCAATTCTGATCATGGCATTGCAAAACAAGAAAAATCATACATTGTTTTTGAAAATAAAATAAAATATGGTGAGTATAAACGCTGGAATGTTGTAATGGGAGCAGAGGGTGGATGTTATGCTATTAGAAAAGAGTTTTACGCCCCGGTGCCAAAGAATTTTTTTATGGATGATTTTTACATTACTATGAATGTAATTGAAAAAGATAAAAAAATTGTTTTTGATAAAGAGGCTGTTTGTTATGAGGATGTTCCTACACAGGCCAAAGAAGAATTTAAACGCAAGGTGCGTATCTCTATTGGTAATTTTCAAAACCTTTTTCGTTACAAAAAATTATTACTACCGTTTTGGAAAGGATCTGCTTTTGCTTTTTGGTCACACAAAGTATTACGCTGGCTTACGCCTTTCTTTTTAATTTTATGTTTGGTAAGTGCAGGTCTGCTTTCTTTTCATTCTAAAGTGTTTTTAGGTTTATTCATTGCGCAGGTACTCTTGTTGTTATTTCCGTTGTTGGATTCCCTTTCGCCTTTCAAAATTTCAATATTTAAATTCATTAGCCATTTTTATTTTATGAACCTTGCACTCCTTAAAGGTTTTTTTATGTTTGCAAAAGGGGTAGAAACAAGTATCTGGCAACCTACAAAACGTAATGTTGAATAAGACCTCATACATACTTATATTTTTACTAATATCATTTTCTTTTTTAGCTCAAACTAAAAAGGTTGTAAAAGAGACGCCTAAACAAGTGGCTGTAACAACTAAAACGCAGGCACCCGTTGCTAAAACAATTAATATTAAACATGCTAACAGCTTGTCGTTCGATCAGGATAAAAGTAACGCCAAAGTATTAACGGGTAATGTTGTTTGCGAACATGATGGTGCTATTTTAAATTGCGATTCTGCTTTGATCTATGATGGAGAAAGTAAAATGCAGGCCTCCGGGCACATTGTAATTACAAAAGGTGACAGTATCACTGTAACCGGCGAAAAATTATTTTACGATGGCAAAACAAAAATGGCTACACTCCAAAACTCTGTTACTTGTATTGAAAAAGACATGGTGCTTACCACAAATCTATTGACCTTTGATGTAGGTAATTCTATTGCTAACTATTATGATGGCGGTAAAATTGTAAATAAAGAAAATACTTTGGTAAGTAAAAACGGACATTATTATTCAGCTACAAAAGATCTTGCTTTTCACTATGATGTTGAATTAACAAATCCTGAATACAAAATGAAATCCGATACTTTACGTTATAATACAATAACCAAAACTGCATTCTTTTTAGGGCCAAGCATTATTATTAGTAAAACAGATTATATTTATTGCGAGAATGGTTATTACGATACCGATAAAGAACTAGGTCAGTTTAGTATTAACGCCTTATTAGTTACTGCACAGCAAAAATTAACCGGCGACAGTTTATTCTTTGACAGAAATACAAAAACAGGAAGAGCATTTAGAAATGTGCGTCTTATTGATACTTCACAAAAGTCCATCATTTTTGGAGGTTATGCAGAGTTCAAAGAAAAAAAGTCTGAAGCGTTGGTTACAATAAATCCAGTTTACGCGCGTATTGTAGACAACGATACATTATTCATCGCCGCTGACACTTTGTATCACAGGGATCTGGACTCTGTAGATAATTTTTTGAACGCTTATCATCATGTAAAAATATTTAAGAGTGATATGCAGGCCAAGGCCGATTCTGCGTCTCTAAATACAAAAGATTCGTTACTGCAGTTATTCCGGAATCCTGTTTTATGGACCAATCGTTCGCAGGCCACTGCAAAATTGATAAAAGTTTATCTTGGAAAAAATACGGTTAATGGATTTAAATTAGAAAGTAATTCATTTCTCATTCAGCAAGTAGATTCAACTTCATTAGATAAATTCAATCAGCTCTCAGGCAGAAGTATTGAAGGACTCATCAGGAATGATACTATTCGAAAGGTAATTATACTTGGTAATGCTGAGGCATTATACTTTGTAAAGAATAAAAACTCTATAGCCGGTTTAAATAAAACTAAATGTTCTGAAATAAATATGTGGTTTAAGAATGCAGATATAGATAGAGTAACATTAAAGCCCGAAGTTGATGGTGCTATAACTCCTATAAAGGATGTAAACCCTGAAACGACTAAAATAAAGGGATTCAATTGGCAATATGACAAAAGGCCAAAGTCGAGACAAGAATTACACGTAAAAACAAAGTAGTTTAATCTTTTAAGAATAACGCTTTGAGTTCTGTAGCATCTTCTGGCTTTAAGCGGCCAGCAAGTACCAAAGACAATTGTCTTCTTCTTAATGCGCTTTCAAAACGTTTTTTCTCAATTTCAGTTTCAGGTACTAATACCGGAACTGGTAGAGGAGAGCCATTCTGATCGATGGCTACAAAAGTTAAAATAGCTTCGTTACACTTTGTTTTTTCGCCAGTAACAGCGTTTTCTACAAAAACATCTACAAAAACTTCCATACTGCTGGTAAATGACCTGCTTACTTTAGCGTCTAAAGTAACTATACTGTTTTGTTTTATAGGATTATCAAATGATACATGGTTTATAGCTGCTGTCACCACAACCCTGCCGCAGTGCCTTTGTGCAGCTATGGCGGCAGTAATATCAACCCACTGCATTAATTTACCACCAAATAAATTTCCAACATGGTTGGTATCGTTTGGTAAAACAACTTCTGTATTAATAGTTGCAGATTGTGAAGGCGTTTTTGATTTCATCTTTTTGGGTTTGGTGGTAATTAATAAAAATTAACTGGTGTAAAATTACTCATAATACTTTATTTTTGTTGTATGGATTACTTATATATAAAAGCATTGCACGTAATTTTTGTAATTTGTTGGTTTGCAGCCTTATTCTATATGGTTAGGTTGTTTATTTATTCTACCGATGCGCAAAGCAAAGATGAAGTAGCACGACCCATTTTAACCCAGCAATTGCTTTTGATGCAAAAAAAATTATGGTACATTATTGGTTGGCCCGCAATGATAGGAACTTATATATTTGGGTTTTGGATGTTAGGAATAAACACTGCGTTGCTTTCTATGCCCTGGATGTGGCTAAAATTAATTGTGGTTGGTTTGTTAACCCTTTATCATTTAGAGTGCCAGCGTATCCTTAATTTGCAAAAACAAGGGGTTTTTAAACATGGTTCTTTCCGTTTACGATTGTTTAATGAATTGGCAACAGTTTTTTTAGTAGCAATTGTTTTTTTGGTTGTGGTTAAATCTACATCAGGCTTATTATGGGGCATTTTAGGTTTAATTGCATTTGCAGCTATTTTAATGTTGTGTGTTGCTGTTTATAAGCGCAATAGTGCTAAAGACGAAGCATCAAAAAAAGTAGAGAATAAAACGGAAGAACCTAAACCCTGATCATATTTTTTAATTTTTTCTGACATTTAATTTGAAATAGATAAATAACCCCTTTTGCTAAATATAAAAGAATAATGGTACTCCCTTATTTAAAATAATTTCACCTGGCTATGGCCGATAATTATAATTTTACACTTGAACATAATTTTAATAAGCCCTTTAATAACATTTATGATGTTATTTTAGATTTTAAAAAATTTGGGCATTTTCATCCCCATATGAAAGATGTTAGGGTTGTTTCGCAGCAGATACCAAACAATATAGAATATGAGGTGGATGAGGAAGTTTTAATATATGGCTTTATAAGGCTTAGGCCAAACTATAAAGCAACCGTGTTAGAAGTTGAAAAGAATAAACATGTAAGATATCTTTCGCAGGTTAAAAAAAATATTTTTTTGACAATTGATTTTACTTTTTCTGAAGATAAACAAAACGGAACTACAAGAGTGATTGAGAAAGTAGATGTTAAAGGAAACAAATTTATTGCCGGTGTTTTTTTGACGCTTCTTAAAAAAGCACACCTACAGATGTTCAACAATTTTATTTCAACAGATTATACTGCTTGATCTCACAAGAATTCTTTTACAGCATCATCAAATAATATTTTGAAATTTTCTTCTAATTCTTTTTCGTGTTCTTTAAATATAATAATAGATTCATTTAGCATGACACCATGTTTTATTCTATGCGATAAATGAAACAAAACTTTTTCAATACCTTCTATTGCCGAGTAATGATAATAAATATTGTTCTTTAAAACATACTCCAAAAAATTAGAACTGCTTTTTGGTAACAAGGTTTGATTCTCTGAATAGATCTTGTAAACTCTATCGCAAAACTCTTTTAAGGGGATAGTGGAGTGATCATTAAAATTTCTGGCGAGTAAATGATCAAAATAAATATCGATCAATACACCACTGTAACGTTCATAACCATTATAAAACAAACGTTTACTTTCTTTAAACTTTGGATGGGCATCTGTAAATGAATCAATTTTGCGGTGCATATAAATGCCTTCAATTATCTTTTGCGAATAACCTACAAAATCGTTCCCACGCAAATGATCGGCAATAAAGTTACCGATCAAAAGGTCGGTATCATTATTTGATAAAAATGCATGGGCTAAATAATTCATGTAATGCTAAATTACGTATTTTTATAGAATGAATATTTTTATTGCAACCGTAGTCGATAAAACAGGAACACTTACCAGCGAAGAAAGTTGGCACTGCGCCAAAGTTTTACGCAAAAAGGCAGGCGACCCCATTCAGTTAATTGATGGTACGGGTAATTTTTATGAAGCTATTTTAGAATTGGTTTCTGATAAAAAGTGCACTGCAAAAATACTTTCAGGCCCTCTGTTACAACAAAAACGAAATTATTATTTGCATTTAGCCATCGCGCCAACAAAACAAATAGATAGAATAGAGTGGATGATTGAAAAGGCCGTGGAGATAGGCATTGATGAGATCAGTTTTATTAATTGCCATAATTCAGAAAGAACAGTTATTAAAACCGAACGAATAAATAAGATCGTTGAAAGTGCCGTAAAACAAAGTATGCAGGCTTATTTACCAAAAGTAAATGAGTTGGTCTCTTTTAAAGATATTGTTGCTTCTTCAAATGCAGAGCAAAAATTAATTGCGCATTGTTTTGATTCTGAAAAAGAAAATGTAAAACAAGTTGATTTCAAAAATAAAACAACATTAATTTTAATAGGCCCTGAAGGTGATTTTTCTAAAGAAGAAGTTGAACTTGCATTAAAAAATAAATATAGAGCTGTAAGTTTTGGCGAGAACCGTCTAAGAACAGAAACAGCCGGGCTTTATGTTTGCCAGACCGCTTCTATTTTATCTTAAGATTTTATTATAGTAATGAAGTGATCTCCGTGCTTAAAGGATCTACCTTGCTTGGAAAGAACTTAATGATTGTACCTTTTTCATCAATCAAATACTTGCAAAAATTCCAATTTGGTGCGCTTTCTGTAACACCATTAGCCGCTTTATTACTTAACCATTTGTATAAAGGATTCGCATCTGAACCTGCAACACTAATTTTATCCATCATCTGAAAAGTTACACCATAATTTTTCGTACAAAAACTTTTTATCTCTGTATTGCTTCCTGGTTCTTGTTTGCCAAAATTATTTGCTGGAAAACCTATCAGGACAACCTTATTGCCATATTGCTTATGTAATTCCTGTAAATTTTTATATTGAGGAGTATAACCACATTCGCTGGCAACATTTACCAGAAGCATTTTTTTGCCTTTAAATTTTTCTAAAGTTATTTCTTCACCATCTATCGTCTTTAATTTAAAGTCATAAATTGTTGGTAATGGTTGTTTAGTTGTTGTACCTGCCCAAAAAACAGCAACAACAGCTGCAATTATAAATAAGCCGCCGATCTTTAAAATTGAATTTTTCATATTGATTCGTTAATAGGTTAATTTGTTATTTACTAAGGTACAAATTTCTTTCACTATAAATATTCTGAAAATATTCGTCGTAAAGGTCGTCAATAAAATAAATAGCTTCACCGGTACTCTTCATTTCCGGCCCAAGCTCTTTCTGTATCTCAGGGAACTTTTCATAACTAAACACCGGCACTTTAATAGCGTAACCCTTTAGTTTTGGGCTAAATTTAAAGTCTTTTAGTTTAGCGCCCAGCATTACTTTTGTTGCATAATTAACGTACGGCTCGCCGTATGCTTTTGCAATAAATGGTACAGTACGGCTGGCACGTGGGTTGGCTTCGATAATATAAACTATTTCATCTTTAATAGCGAATTGGATATTTAATAAACCAACTGTTTTTAATGCCAGTGCAATTTTTTTAGTGTGATCTTCTATTTGTTTAATAACATTAGGACTAAGATCAAATGGTGGTAAAACAGCATAACTATCGCCGCTGTGAATGCCGGCCGGCTCTATGTGTTCCATGATGCCAATAATGTATACATCTTTTCCATCACAAATAGAATCTGATTCAGCTTCAATGGCGCCTTCTAAAAAGTGATCCAGCAAAACTTTATTATCAGGAAGATCGTTCAATAATTTTACAACGTGTTGTTCTAATTCTTCTTCGTTAATAACGATCTTCATGCTTTGGCCGCCCAATACATAACTCGGACGAACCAACAGAGGGAAACCAAGTTCTTTTGATAATTCAATTCCTTCTTCAGCATCTTTAATAACACCAAACTTGGGGTATGGGATATTGTTATCTTTTAACAGGTTCGAAAAACTTCCTCTATCCTCAGCAAGGTCTAACGATTTAAAATCTGTTCCAATTATCTTAATGCCGTAACGTTCTAATTTTTCAGCAAGTTTTAAAGCTGTTTGTCCGCCAAGCTGCACAATAACACCTTCCGGTTTTTCGTGTAAGATAATATCGTAAATATGTTCCCAGAATACAGGTTCAAAATATAATTTATCGGCGGTGCTAAAATCAGTACTAACGGTTTCTGGGTTGCAGTTTATCATAATGGTTTCGTAACCCATTTCTTTTGCTGCTAATACACCGTGCACACAACTGTAATCAAACTCAATACCCTGGCCAATACGGTTTGGCCCGCTTCCTAAGATCACTACTTTCTTTTTGTCTGAGGGAACGCTTTCGTTCTCATCTTCAAAAGTAGAGTAGTAGTATGGTGTTTTAGCTTCAAATTCTGCAGCGCAGGTATCTACCAGTTTAAACACACGCTTAATTCCAAAGCCATCACGTTTGTTGTACACTTCACTCTCAAAACATTTTACGAGATGTGCAATTTGCCTGTCGGCATAACCTTTTTGTTTTGCTTCGTATAAAAGATCTTTTGTTAAGTTGCTAATATTAAATTTAGATATTTCGTTCTCAAGAGCGATCATTTCTTCGATCTGGCCTAAGAACCACATATCTATCTTGGTTAGTTTTTGAATGGTCTTTATAGAGATTCCAATTTTCATGGCATCGTAGATCATAAACAAACGGTTCCAACTTGGACGCTCCAGTGCATTCAATAATTCCTGTTGATTGGTGATCTCTTTTCCATCTGCACCTAATCCATTACGTTTTATTTCTAAACTCTGACAAGCTTTTTGTAATGCTTCCTGAAAACTACGTCCAATGCCCATTACCTCGCCAACAGATTTCATTTGGAAACCTAATTCGCGGTTACAACCTTTAAATTTATCAAAGTTCCACCGTGGGATCTTTACAATTACGTAATCTAAAGTTGGTTCAAAATATGCTGATGTTGATTTAGTAATTTGATTAATTAATTCATCCAAGCGGTAACCAATAGCCAATTTACTGGCAATACGTGCAATTGGGTAACCCGTTGCTTTACTTGCTAATGCAGATGAACGCGAAACACGTGGATTGATTTCAATAGCGATAATATCTTCTTTATCATCATTGCTCACAGCAAACTGTACATTACAACCGCCGGCAAAATTCCCAATGCTGCGCATCATTTTAATGGCCATGGTACGCATGCGTTGATATGTTGAATCGCTTAATGTCATTGCCGGTGCAACAGTTATGCTATCGCCGGTGTGTACGCCCATTGGATCAAAATTCTCTATAGAACAAATAATAGCAACGTTATCACTTGCGTCGCGTAATAATTCTAATTCAAATTCTTTCCAGCCTAAAACTGCTTTATCAATTAATACTTCGTGAATGGGTGATGTTTGCAAACCACGATTTAATAATGCGTCAAAATTTTCTTTTTCATAAACTACCGAGCCACCGCTGCCACCAAGGGTAAACGATGGACGAATTACAAGCGGGAATCCAAACTCCTGTGCAACATTTTTTCCCTCTAAAAATGATTTTGCAATTTTACTTGGCGCCATTGCAACACCAATTTCATTCATGCGAATACGAAACAGGTCACGATCTTCAGTTACTTTTATCGCATCAATATCCACACCTATCATGCGCACATTGTATTTTTTCCAAATACCAAGATCTTCACACTTTAAAGCAAGATTTAATGCGGTTTGGCCACCCATGGTTGGTAAAACAGCGTCAATTTTGTGCGCTTCTAAAATTTTTATGATCGATTTTACTTCAAGGGGTAGTAAATAAATATTATCTGCCGTAACCTTATCTGTCATGATGGTAGCAGGATTGGAGTTGATTAAAGTAACTTCAATTCCTTCTTCACGAAGACTTTTTGCTGATTGGGAACCTGAATAATCAAACTCACAGGCCTGGCCGATAATAATTGGGCCCGAGCCTATGATGAGAACAGATTTAATGGATGTATCTTTTGGCATAAAGGAAAAAATGCTTTTTTTAGTTTTGGTTCAAATTCCTGCAAAGATAATACAGGAAGGGAGTTCGTAAAAGAAAGATATTGACGAGATATTAAGAGATTATCTCAATAAAAAACCCGAAACTTTTTGGTTTCGGGGTAAGAGGTTAAGGATAAACGATATCCTTAATTTTTATAAAAATATTACTCTGCAGAATTAGTTGGTTGGCTATCAGTTTCCCTTTTGCCTTTTGCCTCAGCAACTACTATATCGCGTTCGTGATGGTTAGTTCCATTTAAAGCTGCAATAGCTGCATTGGCTTCATTATCATTCGGCATTTCAACAAAACCATAACCTTTACTGCGGCGAGTTTCTTTATCCTTTATGATCCTTACACTGGCTACTTCGCCATATTGTGAGAATAATTCACTCAGAGATTGTTCTCTAACCTTAAAGCTGATGTTACTAACAAAAATGTTCATAATAATTTAATCTTGGAATTTGTATTATAAAGGTAATTAAAATAACTAAATCTCCAAATATTTGTTAAATTTTTTATTTTTCAGTGTTTACGGGGCCTAAGGCCTCTAAAATGACGTCTTTTATGGTCAAATACGTGTCATTATAGGCTGTTTTTTTAGCCTCTTTTTCAGAAAACCAAACAACATCATCAATGTTTTCTTCGGTTTGGGGAATTAATTTTCCGGTATGATCAGTGGTCATGTAATACCAAAACGTTTGTTTTAAAGCAAAACCGGTTTTGTACTGATAGATGTGGAAAGTGGAAGAAAGTTGTTTTACGATCTTTAAGTTTGTTACAGCACATTCTTCTTCGCATTCTCTTACAGCAGCATTTTCTATTGTTTCACCTTTATCTAATTTACCTTTTGGTAGGTCCCATTTCCCCAATCTGTGAATAAATAAAAAGTGTTTATCTTTTTCTATGAATCCGCCGGCAGCTTCGATATAAAAAAAAGAATTTTTAAAAAATTTTATTATCTCATCAAAGTCATAATTTAAAATTGCAATTGAGTTTAGATCATTTTTTTGAACGAAATCATCAATAATAATTTTTAACGTTTGCGTATTTTTCGGGCTAAAAATCTTAATTGTTTGATTTTGCGAAGATTGACTTTGCGTTTCCCAAAATTCAATAAACTTATTATTATAATATATTTTTTTGTTCATAAAAAAGTACGTTAAACTATAAAACAAAATCTAAATTTGCGGGATGACTTCGTTTGATAACCCAGCGTCTAAAGTTGCTGAATTTTTATTACAAATAAAAGCTGTAAAGCTTCAACCTGAAAAACCGTTTACCTGGGCCAGTGGAATTAAATCTCCTATTTATTGCGATAACCGTAAAACGCTTTCATACCCGCAGATCCGTACTTTCATTCGTCAGACCTTTGTAGACACTATAAACAAACATTTTGCCAAGCCTGATGTAATTGCCGGCGTTGCCACGGGCGGAATTGCCATAGGTGCTTTAATTGCTCAAGAAATGGGATTACCATTTGTGTATGTTAGAAGCGAAGCAAAAAAACATGGCCTTACTAATCTTATTGAAGGCGATGTTGCAAGCGGACAAAACGTTGTTGTCATTGAAGATCTTATTAGCACAGGTGGTAGCAGTTTAAAGGCTGTTGAAGCTTTGCGCGAAAAAGGATGTACCGTTAAAGGTATGGCTGCCATTTTTACATATGGTTTTGATGAAGCTGAACAAAGTTTTAAAAAAGCAAAGTGTAATTTAAAGACCTTAACCGATTATAATACTTTAATTAATACTGCCTTAACAAAAGAATATATTACAGATAAGGACATGGCAAGCCTGAAGCAATGGCGTGCAAATCCTGCTGGTTGGGCACAAACTTTAGTGAAATAAAATAGAAATATAATTAAGCAAATAGTTTATTAATGCATACTTTTAAGTATGCATTTTTAATTTAAAAAATAACACATGAAAAAGATAACCTTAATTTTAGCAGTATTGGTTTTCGGAATTAAGCCATTGATCGGTCAGATTGCAGATACAAAAAAAGCATTTATTGAAGCAACCGGATCGAGTGAAACCGAAATTGTGCCTGATGAGATATACATTACTATAACCTTGCAGGAAAGACAAGATGGAAAAGATAAATTAACCATTGAAAAACAAGAAGCTGATCTGAAACAAAATTTAAAGGAAATTGGAATAGATATTACAAACCTTTCTTTAAATAGTGCTAACGCCGATTTTAGAAAAATTAAATCTTATAAAAAAGATGTGGTTACTTCTAAATCATATATTTTAAAAGTTGGTAATGCAGATATGGTAACTAAAGTTTACGAACATTTGGATAAAATAAACGCACACGATGCTTATATCTCTAAATTAAATCACACTAAAATACTTGAGTTTACAAAAGAGAACAGGATAAAAGCTATTAAAGCTGCAAAAGATAAAGTTGATTATTTAGCAGCTGCAGTTGGTAACCAACTTGGTGGACCGATTCAAATTACAGAAACTTTAAATTCTGTTGAGAATAATCCTTATGGATATAACTATAATTACAGAAGCTCGAATGCCATACAAAGTTATGGGGGAGTAGAAAGCTCAGAATCTACAGGTGATGAGATCTCTTTCAAAAAAATAAAAATTAAAGCCAGCTTTTTGGTTAAATACGAAATTAAATAATATTATTTGTGTCAGCCTTTACAATTGTTAGCGAAACCAACCCAACCCAATCTTCTTTAAAAAGCTTATTTGATTTTTTAAGCGACTTTAAAAATTTTGGATCTATTTTACCTGAAGATAAAGTTGAGGATTTTAAATTTACAGATATGGAATGTTCTTTTAATATTAAAGGCATTACACCAATGACCATTAGAAAAGTAGAGGTCAAAGAAAACGAATTCATTTTATTTTCAAGTCAGGGTTTAGCAAAATTTAATTTTAGCTTAAAAGTTTTTTTTATAGGAGAGGCTTTGCAAACTGGACAATGCAAAATAGATCTGATGGGAGATTTGAATCCTTTTATTAAAGCCATGGCAGAAAAACCATTGACCGGATTAACCAATTCTATGTCATTAAAATTATCGCAATTAAAACTTAATTAATTATGCAAATAAATGCAGCCATACAGTTATTACCACTAAAAACAAATGAAGACCGTTACTCTGTAGTTGATAAAGCTATAGAACTTATAAATAAAAGCGGATTGAATTATAAAGTTTGTCCTTTTGAGACTGTGGTGGAGGGAAGTCCTGAATTAGTTTATAAATTAATACAACAAATTCAAACCGAAATATTAAAGAATGGTTGTGATGAATTAATTTTAAATATAAAAATTCATGCAGCAAATAGGGATCTTTCTTTTCAGGAAAAATTGGAGAAGTATTGATCTTATCTAAAATTGTTTTTTTATTTGAGCTTATTTTAAATTTTAAATATCTTATTTTCAATAACTTGCACTTTATTATTTTCTAAATCTAAATGTTGCCCAACCCTTTTTAGATTGTTTGTGTAATGGTGTTATAGAGATCAAAATTTATACACCCTTAATAAATAATTTAAAATGAAAAAAATTACAATGTTTTTAAAACAACCGGCAAAACTAAATCTTAAAGGATTTTTATTGCTTACATGTATGTTCTTGTTTTTTGGTAATGCCAAGTCTGTTTGTAATTTAAATGCTAATTTTAATTACACAGTTAACCCAAATGGTTCTGTAAACTTCGCAAGTAATTCTACAGGTACAACTTTAGCCACAATGTATCAATGGTATTTTTACCCGGGTTCAGCATTTGGACAAACAACAACACATAATTATTCAAATAATGGCACATACCCTGTTACATTATATTTAAGCGATTCATTATGTACAGATTCTATTACGCAATACATTACAATAGGCGCAAGCCCGTGTAACCTTAATGCTAATTTTAATTTTACAGTTAACTCAAATGGTTCTGTGAACTTTGCAAGTACTTCAACTGGTACAGCTCCATTTACGCAATACCAATGGTTCTTTTACCCCGGTTCTGCGTTTGGACAAACAACAACACATAATTATTCAAATAATGGCACATACCCTGTTACATTATATTTAAGCGATTCATTATGTACTGATTCGATTACACAATATATAACGATCAATAATTCAAACCCTTGTAACCTTAATTCAAATTTTAATTTTACAGTTAATGCAAACGGATTCGTAAATTTTGCAAGCACTTCAACAGGAACAACACCATCTACACAATATCAATGGTTCTTTTATCCTGGTTCTGCATTTGGACAAACAACCACACATAATTATTCAAATAATGGAACTTATGCAGTTACATTATATTTAAGCGATTCGTTATGTACAGATTCTATCACGAAATACGTTACAATAACAAATACGGCATGCAATATGAATGCAAATTTTAATTATACAGTTATGCCAAGTGGAGCTGTTAATTTTGCAAGTACAACTACAGGTGCCAGTCCGTTTGCAAATTATTACTGGAGCTTTGGTGATTCACATAATGGTTTCGGTGCTGTTGTAAATCATACATATTCTCCTTTAGGTATATTCAATGTGTATTTACATGTATACGATTCGTTATGTAGCGATTCTGTTATGATAACTATTAATACCAACAATATTACCGGATTAAAAAATAACACTTCTGTAAATGCTTCAGTTAAAATTTATCCAAACCCAAATAACGGTGAGTTTGTTTTGAGTGTAAATAATATTGATAGCAAAGCAAAAACAACTGATATTTTAATTTACAATACCTTGGGTCAAATTATTTTTAGAAATACTTACGAAAATGAGAATGGCGAGTTAAATAAAAAAATAAATATAGATGAGTTGCCAAGTGGCGCCTATATTCTAAAATTGAATAATGGTACTCAAAACCACACAAGCAGGATCATCATTCAAAAATAATTTAATTTAAGTAAAAAAAAGCCGCTCTTGTTAGCGGCTTTTTTTTTGAAATTCTATTAATTGTAACCGGCTTTTGTCGCCTCATAAGCATTAAAAGTACCTAATGATTTTGCCAGTAATTTATTTTCCCTGTTCACGCAAAAAACATCGCAGCTAATAATTAAAATGCGTTTGCCTTTTTGTTCCAATTTTGCTTTTGCAATTAATTGATCGCCCAATAAAGCAGGAGATAAAAAATTTAATTTGTATTCGATAGTACTTACTACTTTATTTTCTTTGTATACAGACGAAAGTCCTGCAACACCCAAAGCCCCGTCGATCAGAGCAGAGATAACGCCACCATGTGCAGCATTTGGCGTGGCTAAATGTTCTTTTTTAATGATGAGTGAATAATCTACAATACCTTCTGAAATAATTTTAAAATCCATTCCGATCAATTTCCCGAAATGATTATTTTCGATATAACGTTCTATTAAATTTATTTTATTTGAATCCATATTTAATTTTTTGGAATAATGATCGTGTCATAAAAAGGTGCATAACCAACAAAGGCACCAAATACATCCTGGTTACCCTCAAACATACTTTTAATATTTGATGGTGCGCTAAAAGGATTACTGTTACTTGCCTTGTTTTGATAATAAGTGTTCCAGAAATCATATTCGCGTCGACCTATCTTACAAAATTTAACTACAACTGTATCACCGCGTTTATAATAACCTCTTTCAGGATCTTCCCTGTACTCCTGTATCTCGTTTGGTTGAGGACCGCGGTCGTATGAAAAATCAAATGTTTTTCCATCAATAAATTTATCTTCAAAAACAGAAACAAATGGAGCAGCATAAAACTGATCACGGCCCAAACGCTTGGCATACCAACGGTAACAATCTCCTGAGCCAGGAGGTTCAGAAAACGTTTGCCACATAAAACCTAAAGTATCTTCTTCGCCTTTAAAATATAAACTATCTAATTTTGCGGGATTTAAAATATTTGTATTTGTTTCAAATGTTTTGCCGTCAACGGTTACTTTTAATGTATAGTTCCTTCCTTGCTGGCCTTTTAATTTAAAACCTAAATAGGCGTAACCTGTATTCGGATCTAATTCCGTAAGCGTATCTATTGTTGTTCCATCTGTAACTGTAACAAAAGCACCTTTAATAAATGTTTTTTCAGGCGCTGTATAATCAAATTCACCAAAATAAGGAACTGAGTAAGATAAAAATACGATAGCATATCCGTTTGTCTCTATACTCGCTTCAACTACCACTTTTTGCTTATAATCCGGCAATTTTAATTTTACTTCTTTTCTGCAAGAGAAAAGAATAAAGGCAAATGCTATGTAAATTAAGTGCTTCATTAAAATTTGAAGTTCCATGTTAAACTTGGTAGTATTGGAAATAACGATACTTGTTTTGCGCCAACCTTTAATGTTCCTTTTGTAAAATCACCTTCGCGGGTTAAATAAATAAAATATGGGTTATGACGGTTATATGCGTTAAACACACTTAAGGTAAAACTGTTGCTAAAATTCTTAGCCCATTTTTTTGTTACGGTTACATTTAAAGTATCTTTTCCTTCTTCTTTATATTTTGCTATTAGTGTTTGTTTTCTTTTTTCGAGTTTTTTTGTTCTGTCTGGAGAGAAAGTTACGTTTAAGTCCATACGGTGATATGGAATGAACTGGTAAGAATTTCTTAAACCATAATCGTTGCTTAAACTTCCTTCGTAAAGAAAAAATCCGTTTGGTAAGGTTCCACGGTTGCCGGAGCCATACACCCAGACCATTCCAAAATTCCATTGTTTGTTGGCATCATAGGTTAAAACTACGGAAGCGTCGTGCCTCCTGTCGTATTTTGCTAAGAACTTTTCTCCATAATTTATTTCTTTAAACTGTCGCCATGTCCACGATAAAGTATAACCAACCCAACCCGTGAATTTGCCAACATTTTTTTTCAAGAAAAATTCTGCGCCATAAGCCCAGCCTTTTCCAAAAGTAAAAGCGTTATCCGGATTATCAAATACGTTATCTGCAGGTTGAGCTCCTTCTTTATATTCTATTTGGTTGCTCATTGTTTTGTAATACAATTCAACACTCGTTTCAAAAACATTGTCTTTAAAATTTTTAAAGAAACCAACGGCATATTGATTTGATTCCTGTGGCTTAATTATTTCGGTGCAGGGCATCCATACATCTGTTGGCAAACTTACTGATGAAATGGAAGCCAAATGTATGTATTGAAAATTTCGGGCGTACGATGCTTTTAAAGAAGCAGTTTTAGTTAAGGAGTAACGTGCAGAGAACCTTGGTTCCAAACCGTTATAGTTGGCAACAATTTCATTTGTTTTGTACGAAACAGTATCGGTAATTTTTCCTGTAAAATCTTTTACGTAACGGTTAAATGGGCCAACCTGCGTGAAATTTCCAAAACGTAAACCGGCATTTATTTTAAAGTTCTGCGAAACTTCCCAATCATCGCTTATATAAATTGCCGCATCGTGTGAGTATAGTTTAATTGTTTTGCCAAGATCAAACTCTGTTGAGCCCTGTTTGGCACTTACACTTGTAGGAACAAACACATGGAAAATATAATTTACTCCCGTTTTAATTGTGTGGCGTGAATTAGGGAAAAAATTAAGATCGTATTTTAAATTGTAATCGCTGATACCTGATTTTATGATCACTTCGAAGTCATCCTGAGTAGCACCAAAACTAAAATCATAATTTGTAAATACAGCTGACGTATTTGAAAATAATTTTGAATTAAATACGTGGTTCCATCTCAAACAGCCCGAGGCATTGCCCCATGGGATCTTTGTTTTAAAACCACCTTCTTCATCTGTAAAAATAAATTTATCTCTACCATAATAACCACTTAAAAATAAACGGTTCTTATCATTAAGTATATAATTAAATTTTGCGTTAAGATCATAAAAGAAATACGAAGTACCTTTAAAATCAGATTTTTCTATCCAGGGTTTTGCCAATACATCAACATAAGTACGGCGTCCGCTAATAATAAAAGATCCTTTGTTCTTTACTATTGGACCTTGTATTGTTAATCGGGAAGCAATAACACCAACGCCGCCTTCAACCTGAAAATTCTGGTTGTTCCCATCCTTCATACTAATGTCAAGTACTGAAGATAAACGTCCGCCATATTGAGCTGGCATACCACCTTTAATGAGATTTACATTTTTTATGGCATCGCCATTAAATACAGAGAAGAAACCGAGTAGGTGAGATGCGTTGTAAATAGGCGCTTCATCCAACAAAATTAAATTCTGATCTGGTCCGCCGCCTCGCACATAAAAACCCGTGTTGCCATCGCCTGCGTTTTTTACGCCGGGCAAAAGTTGTATGGTCTTTAAAATATCTACTTCGCCCATAAAGGCGGGGATCTTTCTTATCTCTGCCATATCAAGCTGTACAGAGCTCATTTGTGTGTTCTTTACATTCTCGTTTCCCCTTTTTGTGCTAATTTCTACTTCATTCAAATTGGTTTCGGCAGGCGAAAAAGAAACATTCAGCGTTGTGTTTTTATCAAGTTCAACTTCCTGGATAATTGTTTTGTATCCTATATAAGAAATAACAACGGTGTATTTGCCTTTAGGCGCTGCAATTGAGAAAAAGCCATATTGATTGGTAAACGCAGCCTTGTTTACTTCTTTTAAGAGAATAGTTGCCCCAATAACGGTTTCACCATTTGTACCATCTTTTATACTGCCACCAATTGAATAATTCTGACAATGAACATTGCCAAAAAACAATAGTATTACGAGTATGATGTGATTTCTCAAAAGCCCAGCAAAAGTAGTAATTTGCAAGGTTTTAATAAAATTAATTAACCTATAATATGTTAATTAATCGTTTAGCTAACATTTGTGTAAGTTACATTTTTGTAAGTTACATAAATGTTACTTATATTTGTTGTATATTTTAGATCGGATGGAATTAACTCCTTTTGTTTTTGGTAAAATTGTAAGTGGTCAGGATTTCACTAACCGCCAGGCGGAAATGGAACGACTTTTACAAAATTTTAATTCCGGCACTAATACTGTACTTATATCCCCCCGCCGATGGGGTAAGTCATCGCTTGTAAAAAAAGCCACAGAACAAAGCAAACGTAAAAATCCAAAATTGGTTTTTTGTTTTATTGATCTGTTCAATATCAGAACAGAGCAGGAGTTTTATGAAACGTACATCCGTGAACTGATCAAAGTTACTTCTACCAAATGGGAAGAACGTATAAGAGCAGGGAAGGCCCTGTTTAAAAAGATCGTCCCTCAGTTCTCTGTGGGTATCGATCCAGCTAACGATCTTTCAATAGCACTTGATTGGAAAGAGATCAAAAAAGGCCAGGACGAGATACTGGACCTTGCTGAAAATATTTGTAAGAACAAAAAGATCAAAATAGTCGTGTGTATTGATGAGTTTCAAAATATTGCTTTTTTTGATGAACCACTGGCTTTTCAAAAAAAATTAAGAGCGCACTGGCAACATCATAAACACACTTCTTATTGTTTATATGGCAGTAAAAGACATTTACTAATGGATATTTTTTCAAGCACGGCTATGCCATTTTATAAGTTTGGTGATGTTGTTTTTTTAGAAAAGATAAAAGAGAATTATTGGGTAAATTTTATCATTAAACGTTTTAGTGATACAAAAAAAAGGATAGACAAGGCCCAAGCCGAAAGAATTGCAAGGCTGATGGAGAACCATCCTTATTTTGTACAACAATTAGCACAGCAAACCTGGTTATTCTCAAAAAGAACATGTACTGATAAAGATATTGACAGTGCATTAGAGAATTTAATGCTGCAGAACAGTATCCTTTTCCAACGTGAGACCGATAATTTAACTAATAACCAATTAAATTATTTAAAGGCTTTGATAGATGGTGTAAAGCAATTAAGTTCTAAGGATACGATGCAGGCCTATAAATTAGGCACATCGGCCAACGTGTTACGTATAAAAGAAGGATTGGAAAATAAAGAAGTAATTGATAGCGTTGGTCCTGCAACAGAATTTATTGATCCTTTATTTAAGATGTGGCTACAACAGATCTATTTCAAGTAACATTTATGTAAGTTACATAAATGTTACTTTTTAAAGAATAAACTCTTTTGAAAGACTATTAAAATCAACTCCATCAAAATTTCCACTACTCATCATCAAAAGTACTTTATTATCCCATTTTTTTGACTTAAGGTGATCTATTACATCCGAACTTTTCGTGAATACTTTCAGGTCTTTGCGGTTAAAGGCTTTATGAACCTGTTCTTCTGTTATTTCTTTTAATTTTTTATGTGCAATAGTGTGCGGATTAAAATAAACAATGGCTTCATCGGCAAGATCCATAGAACTATTGTATTCGTTTAAAAATTCTTCGTTTAAACTGCTAAACGTATGAAGTTCCATACATGCAACAATATAGCGGCTGGTGAATTGTTTTTTAACAGCATCGGTAGTTGCTTTTAATTTTGAAGGGGAGTGTGCAAAATCTTTATAAAAATTAAAATCCTTCTCTTTATAAACCAACTCCAAGCGTTTGGCGGCGCCATTAAAGGATTGGATGGCTTCGTAAAATTGTTCATCGCTAAGCCCAATAGTATTACAAACCAATCTTGCGCCGTTTAAGTTCATTAAATTGTGGTTGCCAAATATTTGCAGTGGAATTTTTTTATCACCAACAATTAAATAAGTTGTACCATTTATAATTTCATTTTTTGGAACAGAGTAGGGTTGTTTTTTGATAGTAGTGTTCTCAGCTTTTTCACAGGTAGTTGCAAGTACTTTGTCTTCGGCGCAATAGATCAAATGCCCCTTTGGTTCAATTAAATTTATGAATTTGGTGAACTGCTCAACATAATTTTCGAAAGTTGGAAAAACGTTGATGTGATCCCAGGCAATACCACTTAAAATAGCAATGTTTGGTTTGTATAAATGAAATTTTGGTCTTCTGTCAATCGGCGAAGCCAAATATTCATCTCCTTCTATTACTGCATATTTGGATGTGTTGGTCAAATTCACCATGGTATCAAAACCTGCTAACTGTGCGCCAACCAAAAAATCTGTTTCAATTTTATGAAAATGCATCACATGCAAGATCATCGCCGTAATAGTTGTTTTTCCGTGACTTCCACCAATAACTATCCTTGTTTTATTTTTAGTGGCTTCATAAATATATTCCGGATATGAATAGATCTTTAAACCAAGTTCTTTAGCGCGAATCAATTCTGGATTATCAGCGCGCGCATGCATACCAAGTATTACAGCGTTTATATCTTTTGTTATTTTTTCGGGAAACCAACCTATTTCTGCTGGTAAGATGCCTGCTTTTGCCAAACGGCTTTTACTGGGTTCGTTAATTTCATCATCACTGCCACTAACAATAAATCCTTTTTCATGCAATGCCAGGGCCATATTATGCATGGCGCTTCCGCCAATAGCAATCAAGTGAACTTTTTCCATGACATAAAGAAAAGGCTTTGTGTTTGGAATTTTTGTGATAAAGTAAATTTATTATGCACATAAAATTGTTTATCTTGTGGTCTTATTAAAAAAGTAAATTTTATGCAAAAAAAGATCGTTAAAGTTGGAAATATAGACTGTGGTTCTAAAGAATTATTTTTGATCTCAGGGCCATGTGTTATTGAAGATGAAAGCATAATGATGAAAACCGCCGAAAAATTAAAAGAGGTTGGAGAAAAATTAAAAATCAAAATTATTTATAAGTCAAGTTTTTTAAAAGATAACCGTAGCAGTTTAAGTTATTACGACGGACCAGGAATGGAAAAAGGCATGAAGATACTTTCTAAAGTGAAAGACCAGTTTGGTTTTCCTTTACTAACAGATATTCATGAAAGTTACCAGGCAGCTCTTGCAGCCGAAGTATGTGATGTTTTACAAATACCTGCTTATTTGTGTATGCAAAGCTCTTTATTGGTTGCCGCTGCAAAAACGGGTAAAGTAGTTAATATTAAACATGGGCAATTTTTAGCGCCGGATAATATGAAGCATCCCGCACAAAAATGTAAAGATGCTGGAAACGATAATATAATTTTAACCGAACGTGGTTATGTTTTTGGTTATAACGATCTGATAGTTGATCCACGCAGTTTTTTTCACATGAACAATATAGGTTACCCGGTGGTGTTTGACGTAACACATTGTGTACGCAAGTATGGTATTCCAAGTGCAGATGCAAAAGGTGGCGCAAGAGAGTTTCTACCGGTGTTAAGCAGGGCGGGAGTAGCGAGTGGTATTGATGGCATGTTCATTGAAACTCATCCGGAACCTTCTACTGCTTTATGTGACGCAGCTTCGCAATTATGTGTTTATGATCTTGAAGAATTTTTAAAACCGATCATTGAGATCCATAACGTAGTAAGAAAATACGATATGCCCTAATTTTTTAAACCAGATAGATCACATAGAAATTTGTTTAATAAAGCCTATGTATCCTATGTGTTTAGAAACTTATCAGGCCATTTCGAAATAAAGTTTTTCCATTTCGCTTAAATTCTGGCTCCAGCTAAATTTCTCGGAGATGTGTTGGAAAGCATTCTTTGCAAGAATAGATCTTAATTCATTATTCAGTAAATATTTTTCCATGGCCATGCTTATATCTAAAGGAGAAGTAGAGTGTGTAATCAGACCAATGCTTTCATCAGGGATCAAGTCCTTAAAACCGTCTAGATTACTTACTATTACAGGGATCTGGCAGGCCATAGCTTCTGCAACACTTACTCCAAAACTTTCGGATTCTGAAACATTTATTAAAACATCCATTGTATTTAAGTGCATTGGAATTTGTTCATGAGAAACTGAGCCAACCATTTCAATATTTTTTTGTAAGTCATAGTAATTTATCAACTCAAGCAGATTCTCTTTTTGAGAGCCATCACCAACTATTTTTAATTTTAGTGAAAGATGGGAATGTTTTTTTACCAAAGAATAAAATGCAATAATGGTTTTATCAATATTGTAAATAGGTTCCAATCCTTTTACAATTCCAAAAATAAAATCGTTATTAGAGTGGGGTAAATGGTTTGAATAAAATACATTTAAATTAACACCAAATGGAATAATATAAACTTGTTTTTTTGTGTAAGCAGCGATCTCTTTTTTTTAGAACAGTTGATGTTACACAAATTTTATTGGCACGAAACAAAACAAATTTTAAAATTAATTTATTTAAAAAATTCTTTTTTGGGAAGTCCATTACATCGCTGCCCCAGGCCGATACAATGTACGGTTTGAAAAAAGTTAATGCGCCTAACAGTCCGTAGCTTGACGCATAATGTGAATGAATAACATCGGGTTTAAATTTATAGATCTGGTAAATTAATTTTGGCCAGAATAATAAATACATCAGTTTATTAAGCAAGTTCAGGCTTGCCTTTGTTTTTCTTTTATTTAAACAGGTAATATTTTCATGACAGGAAAACCAATTATTTTTAGAAGCGTTAAATGAAAAAATGCCGATCTTAAAATTGTCATTTGCAAGACCAAGAACCCATTTTTGAGTGTGTGTAGAATTAATGTCGGCTAAAATTAATATCCTTGGTGTCATAACTGGTTTTCAGTATGACTCCTGTTCATATCAAAGGTTTAATCCACGAAAATAAATTAACGAAAATTTAGTTTTTGTTTCTTACGAAATAAATTATTGTTCCAATTACCGCAACAATTGCTAAACTAAAGAAGAAGATCTTCCAGGCGCTGTATGGCCTTTCGCCTTGCACTTCACCGGTTCTGGCGTTTATAGTAAAACGATAAACTTTCTCGTTGTACTTGTAAGCAGAGATCCATAATGGTAATAAAATGTGTTTAAAAGAGATGTCGTTGTATTGCGTATTGAGTGAAGTTATTTGTTGTGTATCTCCGCCAATATCTGAGTTTACACTGTTCCTGATTATTGGTTGCATACGTTCTTTTGCTTCTTCAAATCCGGGTTTTAATTCTGTTTGATAACTTTCAGTTACAAAGCCGGCTAAGAATTGATCGTTGTAAGCTACTAATTCTGGAAGGTCCCATGGCTCAAGATCCTGCACTAGTTTTTTTGGTAAAGAGTGCGACGCACAAACTAAAATATCATCAAAAGAATTATTTACAGATCCACTTGCCGGGAACCAATTAGTGTGGCGCACCTGGCGCGTTTGAGTTTTTCCCTGGCTATCGCGATAGGTTTCGGTAACATAATAATAAACACCACGAAGGCCGGTGTAATTACTGTGTGTGTTGCTATCGTATGTCCAGTAAGGCATATAAACGCCCCTTAATTTTTCGAGACTGTGTTGTGCGTAATCTTTTAATTTATTTGGAGCAAACCACAATCCACCCACCCATTTTATAAATCCTTCTTTAGCTTTATTACGTTCGATCTTAAATGGTAATAAATATTTTGGTTTTATGATGGAGCAGGTAGCTGCATTTTTTATAACCAATGGGGTATCGCAATACGGACAACTACTTGAAGTTACGTTGGGAGGCAGGGTAGTAGCTGAACCACAGCTATCGCACTTAACGGTTGATATAGTTTGTTTTTCGGATGAAGAAACATTTTGTTCTAAAAAACTATTGTAATCATTTTCGGTAATTTCTGTCTTCTCAACTACAATTTCATTTTGAGTTTGACAATACTGACAGGTAAGACTATCGGTACCAGGTTTAAAACTTAAGTTAGCGCCACAATTTTTACATTTAATTGTATTGGCAGTTTCAGCTGTTGGTTCAAAAGTCTGGTCGCTCATAAATTTTATATTGATAGATAAAAATAAATATTTTTTAGATAAGGTCTAAAATAATTTTACAGCATTTTATTTCTTTTTACCAGATAAGTATACAGAATATTGTCGAAACCCTTGTTGATGTCGGCTTCTACAAAGTCTATCTTGTACTGACCGCACTTTAATTTTAAAAGATCTTTATATTGAGTTATTGATTGTTGATATTGTTCTTTGATCTGACTTGGATTTAATTTCACCTCTTCGCCGCTTTCAAGATCAATAAAATGATAAGGCTTATTCTCGAATTCAAAATCTATTTCTTTTGCTTTGTCAACCACATGAAAGAGCACCACCTCGTGTTTGCGGTACTTTAGATGTTGTAGTGCGGAAAATAATTCTTCGTTCTCAGAATTGTTCTCGAACATATCGCTAAAAATAATTACAAGCGAACGTTGATGGATTATTTCTGCAATTTGATTTAATGTTTTGGCCGCTGAAGTATTCTTGCTTTCAAAATTCTTGTCTAAAATTTCTTCCAGCGTGTTGTAAATGAGTTTTTGATGAGAAGGACTGCCTTTTGGGGCAAAATGTCTAACAATTTCGTTCTCAAAAAGTGTGAGGCCAAAAGCATCCCGTTGTTGTTTTAATAACTCGCAAAGCGCAGCTGCAGAATAAACACTAAAATTTAACTTATTGTTCTCTGCATCTTTTGGAAATTGCATACTTGCAGAAACATCAATTACGATCTGGCAACGCAGGTTGGTTTCTTCTTCATAACGTTTTACGAATAACCGACCGGAACGGGCAAATAATTTCCAGTCAATATGCCTGGTACTCTCGCCGGTGTTGTAAAGTCGGTGCTCGGCAAATTCAACCGAAAAACCATGAAAAGGGCTCTTATGCAGGCCTGTAATAAACCCTTCGACCACTTTTTTGGCAAATAATTCGAGTTTTTTAAAGGGTTCTATTTTTAGGCGGTTTATTGGCATACTTATCCCTAACTTAATGTTTGTAAATTTAGCTTCATTTTTTTGTTAATTTATCTAAAATTTCAATATTTTTTGTATATTCGTAGGATTAATCAGTTTTCAAGAATAACGCTGTATGGTAAGATATTTATTTTTATTTCTCTTCTTTTTTGTTTTTTTAGTTAAGCCTAAGGCACAGGTAGATACAAGCTTTTGGTTTGTAGCCCCTGATATCTCGGCAACGATGGGTCAATCACCTATTGAGCTTCACATTCAAACCTATTCGCAGGCAGCAACAGTTTACGTAAGACAGCCGGCAAATTTGGCAACCGGGGTGAACTATTCGTTAACGATGGCCGCTAATTCACTATCTGTGACCAACTTAAGTACATCAATTACAGCAGTTGAAGGCGCACCAACAAACAGCGTAAGTAACAAAGGGATCTATATCAGTTCTACTTCCAATATTTCAGTTTATTATACTATTGGCGCAGGAAATAACAAGGAAATGATAAGCCTTAAAGGGCAACGAGCGATAGGAACCGATTTTTACACACCTTTTCCAAACTCCATCCTATCGGTTATTTCGCCTACAGATGCGGGGGTTGGATTTGATATAGTTGCCACTAAACCTGGAACTACCACCATTTTAGTTACACCTCGTGCAGCCTGTATAGGCAGGGCGAAAAATGTAACTTTTTCAAGATCTTTATTGCAGGGCGAAACTTTTTCAATGAAAGATAATAATGCTGTTAACCCTAGTGAATTGGCAGGCTCTATCGTTTCAGCGGATCAAGCTATTGCAGTAACAATAAGCGGTGCTATCAGAACATCAACGGCTCTTTGCCCATCTTATTTTGCTGATCAGATAACCACCAGTTCTAACATTGGTAAAGAACATGTGATCATTAAGGGGGAAGGAACCTCTGATATAGCCTACGTTCTGGCAACACTCAACTCTACAAGTTTAACCATAACAACAGGCACTGGTACTATTAACTGGTTAATAAACACAGGAGAAACTTATTCAATAAATATTTCAGGATTAACTTATATTGAAACAGATAAACCGGTATATGTAACTCATGTAAGTGGCTATGGCTGTAAGCTAAGTGGAGCACAGGTTACGCCTGCATATTGCGCAGGTTCATACACTACGGCATTTACAAGGTTGAGTGGTGACTCTTTAAATTTAAATCTTTACACAAGAAATGGTTTTCAAAGCACGTTTACTTTAACAAGTAACGCGGTTAACGTTCCTATTTCTCCTGCAAGCTTTACCACTGTGCCGGGTAGTGGCGGTAACCTGGTAGCAGCAAGATTGTATTTTCCAACTACAACAATTGCTGTTGGTTCGCACAATTTATTAAGAAATCAAAACGATATTTTTGGTTTAGGTGTTCATAATGGTGGTACTCTTGGCGGTAGTTCTTACGCTTACACTACTGAGTTCGGTATAGATGCTTTTGTATTTGCTAATACAGTTCCAACTGCTACTATTTGTTCAAACACTACTTTTACACTGAATGGATTAATTGGGGGAGGCCCTATTACAGGGGTTTGGAGCCTGAATGGTTTTGGATCACTTTCTGGCGGACCAAATCAAATTATAAATAATGTTTATACACCAAATCCTATTGATACTTCACTTGCAATTATACCAACACCAACACCACCTGTATCAGGTGGTTTAGTAAAATTTGTTCTAACATCTACTGGTATTTGTCCAAATGTATCAGATACTTTAAGGTTATATGTTAAGCAAGCGCCAATTGTTACTGCAGGTTCAAGCTCTATAATTTGCTCAAATAATGCAACTGTTAATTTAAATGGTAATGTATTTGGAGCAAGTACACAAGGTGTTTGGTCGGTTCTAGCGCCTGGTAATGGGACGTTTGCACCAAGTGTAAATACTTTTACGCCCAGCTATACGCTTTCAAATACCGATACCACTTTAAATCAATTAACCTTTGTGCTCACAAGTACCAATAATGGTATTTGTAATGCCGTCGCCAGTACGGTCAGTATAAGTATTGTCCATGCCCCTTTAGTCAAGGCCAGCCTTATAAATCCAATTTTAAAATGTGCAAATAATGCAACAGTAAATTTAAATGGTCAGGTAACAGGAGCCATAACAAATACGGGAAAATGGACCACAAACGGAACAGGAATATTTGTTCCAAATCAATTTGCACTACTTTGTCAGTATATTCCAAGCGCTTCCGATATTGCTTTGGGGACGATAAAATTAAAATTGACAAGTACTGGTAATCAGCAATGTAAAGCTGTTTCAGATAGTGTGAATGTGATATTTACACAACCTGTTACAGTAAGTACAGGAGTTGATCTTAATAGTTGTAAAAATAATCCGATAATTCCTTTAGCTGTTGTAATTTCAGGTACTGCTACCAGTACAGGTATTTGGTATGGTGGTGCAGGTACATATACTGCAAGTAACACTTCATTAACTCCAACGTATGTTGCTACACCAGGGGAAGTTAATGCTGGTTTTGTAATACTTACTTTTAGTACAACCAATAATGGTATTTGTGCCGGTGTGTCTGATCAGGTAAAGATTGACTTTAGAGATAAACCAACCGCTAATTTTACTGTAAACACAGTATGTTTAAATCAAACGACCGTATTTACTGATCAATCTATAAATACATCCGGTCTGGGGTCATTAAATACATGGCAGTGGCAAATGGGTGATGGTGGTAATTCTACTGTTGTCAATCCAATTTACACATATACTTTAGCAGGAACTTATACTGCTCAACTTGTAGTTAGTAATACGTTTAATTGTTATGATACAGTTTACAGACCGGTTACTATTTATGCTTTACCTAATGCAAGCTTTACTATATCAAGAGCCTGTACAGGCTCAGCGCAGTTAATTAGCTTCACAGATCAATCAACTATTTCTGCGCCCGCATCAATACCTAGCGGAGGATATTATTATGATTTTGGCGGCTTTGGTTTCGCTTATTCAAAAGATACCTCTTTGGTCTTCCCTGCACAAGGGCAATACAACATTACACATGAGGTTACTTCGAATAATGGTTGTAAATCTACCATTACAAAAACAGTTGATATAACACCTAGACCAATTGCTAAATTTATTTACATTAATAACAGTGGTTTAAGTTTAGGAGCGGTTATTGCATTTATTGACTCTTCAAAATCGGCTGTTTCGTGGAGTTGGGATTTTGGAAATACCTTAACAAGTAACCTACAAAATCCGACAACAAATTATTTAAGTAATGGGTCTTACACGGTAACCCTTACAATAACCGACCAGTTTGGTTGCACCAGTAGTTATAGCCAGGTAATTAAAATAACTAATATTGCCGCAGAGGTTACACAATTAATTCCAAATATGATCACACCTAACGGTGATGGAAAAAATGATATCTGGCGTTTAGATTTTGTTGATGTATTCTTTCCGGAAGCAGAAATTGAGGTCTATAACCGTTGGGGTGAACTCTTATATCGAAGTGTAGGATATTCAAATGCCTGGGACGGCAGCTATAAAGGTAATCCGCTGCCTGTTGGTGCTTACTTCTATACCATTAATTTACACGATGTAAATGATGAAAAAGTTTATAAAGGAACCGTAACTATTTTAAAATAACTTTATGAAGATTAAACTATATATATTTATTTTGATGCTTTGTTACTCGTTCTCAAACGCACAACAGCAAACTCTGTTCACAAACATCACACTACATCAATACCTTTATAATCCAGCGTATGCCGGATCAAGCAAAGGAATGCAATTTAACCTCGGCTACCGTAATCAATGGGCAGGCTTCGAGGGAGCGCCTGTAACTTATATGGCTAGTGGTTACGGAACGTTTAAAAAACACCCTAACATGGCAGCCGGTGGTTTAATTATAAATGATAAAAGCGGTTTATTATCACGCACTTCTTTTTATGGAACTTATAGTTATCATGTAAAAATAAATAAAAAAGTAAACTTGGGTTTTGGTGTTGGAGTTGGTGCGGTTCAGTATAACGTAAAAATTTACAATGCAAAGACCTACGATAAAGATGATGAGTTCTTAAAAAATAATATTTTAAATGCAAATGCTTTTGATGCAAATGCCGGTTTGTATTTATACAGCAAAAATTTCTTTTTGGGCTTAAGCAGTCAACAATTAACAAAAGGAAAAATTTATTGGCAAAATACAATTGGTAGGTTAACACCACACTTGTATGGTTTTATGGGCTATAATTTTGTTTTAGATAAAAAGAAAAAAGAATGGGTGTTACAACCATCTATGTTGATAAGGTATAATAATCCTGCTCCATACCAATTAGAGTTCAATTTAAAAGGTATCTATAAAGAAATGTTCTGGGTTGGCGGTGGCTATAGAATAGGGGCTTCTGCTTCAGCTATGTTCGGGGCAACCATCAGCAAACAATTTACTGTAGGATATAGTTACGATTATGCAACAACAGCCTTACAAAAATATTCAAGTGGTAGTCATGAGATAATTTTAACGTACACAAAATCAGCCAAAAAAATTAAAACTGTTGGAGATAAGATACAGGATGCTGATGAGGAAGAGTTAAATAATATTGACAATAGTATTAAAACTAACTTAAAGAATAAAAAGAATGAAGAGAAGAAATAAAATAGCTTTATTGGCATTATTTTTCTTTGTTAAGCTGACTGTGTCATTTGCGCAGATAGACACTGCTTTTTGGTTTGCAGCTCCATGGGTTACTCCTGATCATACATTCAGACAAGATTATGTTGTACATATCTCCACATTTAATACACCAAATACTGTAGTAAGGTTACGTCAGCCAAGTGCTATTGCTCCAAATAAATACGACACAACAATTAATATTCCTGCAAATTCAAATTTTGATTATTTGTTTTGGAGAGATAAAATGGCCACTGTTACAAACAGAGGATTTGATTCATTAGAAGTGCAACCTGCAAATACAGTTTTGCCTTACGGCTTATATATTTCCTCTTCGGCAAATATTACAGTTGTTTACGATGTTATTTCCAGTCCAAATACTTTTTATAATCCCGAGACTTTTTCTATGAAAGGTCAAAATGGAATGGGATTAGAATTTGTTTGTCCATTTCAAACACGCTGGAACAATCAAACACTTGGTAACTTGGGTGGAACACCAGCGGGTGTTAATCAACCAAAGCAACAAATAAATATTGTTGCTACCCAACCAAATACTGTTGTATGGATCACACCAAAGTGTGCTGTTATTGGACACCCTGCTAATATTACCTATAGTGTTATGTTGCCAAATTATGGTAGCGCTTATACAGTTGAGAATGCTGCTCAAAACACAGCAACTTCCGGAAATAATCTATCAGGAACTATTGTGGTTGCTGATAAGCCTATTGCAGTAACTGTTGCAGATGATTCTGTTTCTGGTGTTACCGGTTGTTATGACTTAATGGGCGATCAGATTGTTCCCGTTGATATTGTTGGTACTGATTATATTTTAAATAAGGGGTATATGAATGGTCCTGAACATGAGGGAGCTTATGTTGTTGGAACAGAAAATTTTACCCAATTAACGATTAACGATGGAGTTACAACAACTACACTAATTAATAAAGGAGATACCTATCATTATAAAACCACTCTACCACTTACTTATATTAATGCAACAAAACCCGTATATTGTTTGCATGCATCTGGCACTGGGTGCGAATTGGGAGAAGCTTTATTGCCACCTTTAAATTGTGCAGGATCTAATTTAGTTTCTTTTTCAAGAACAAATAATCAAGGGTTTTATCTCAATCTTTTATGTAAAAATGGTTCTCAGAATACTTTTACTTTAAATAACTCTACAAGCTCTGTCGTAGTTCCGATTACTGCGGCAAATTTTACTTTGGTACCCGGAACTGCTACATTATCTGGCGGACCATTTTATGGCGGACAATTAAATTTAACCAATATTGCTACATTGCCTATTGGCTCTTATACAGTTGCCAATTCTGTTGATGTGTTTGCATTAGGCGTTTTTGGTGGGAATGCAAGTACCGGCGGTTTATTCCACTATATGTCATCTTTTTTAAGGAAAGTGGTAGTAACAGTACCCTCAGTAACGCCTGTGTGTGTAGGTCCAGGAGCAAGTATACCATTAACGGGTACTGTTTCAGGAGGAGCTATTACAGGAGCCTGGAGCACTAATGGCAGTGGAACATTTGGAGCTTATACATCAACATTAGGCACAGTAGCCACATTATATACCTTGTCAGGGGCCGATACACTGTTATCAAATATTATATTTACGTTAACCTCGATAGGTAATTGTACACCCAAAACGGCAACTATGAGTGTTCCTGTGCATCAGCGTCCACAGGTAACGGTTGGCCCTGGAGCAACGATCTGTAAAAATAATTTAGTGCCCATATCATTAACCGGCTCAGTTTCTTCACCAACCATAGCCACAGGAGGAGTTTGGACCACAAGCGGCACCGGATTTATAAGTCCAGGTATAAACATTAGTTACTCGCCAACCCCTGCCGATCTTGCTGCGGGAAGCATCACCTTTACATTAAATGCAGTGGGAGGATGCAGTGCCAACTCACGAACCTTAATAGTAAATTTTGTTGAGCCTCCAACCTTAACAGGGTTAGATGATAATATTTGTACCAATACACAATCAGTAGTTTTAAACTCATCAGTAGTTGGTAGTACAGTACTTCCAAGCTGGACAACGAGTAATGGAACAGGATTTTTCTCTCCAACCAACGTAGGTTTAACACCTACGTATTCAGTAAGCGCGAGTGATTATAGTTTAACGACGATAAACTTTGTAGTGACGTTAAACCCCGGACTGCCTTGTGCAGTAGTAACAGATAATATACAATTAACGATGCGCCCAGCACCACAAGCCAATGCCCCTTCTAACTTTACGGTTTGTGCCAATGCAGGATTAATAAATTTAAACGGATCCATAGGCGGATCAGCATCAACAGGTACCTGGACAACCTTGAACGGCACGGGAGCATTTAATCCACCACCTGCACCACCGGTATCAACGTATACAATGAGCTTTAGCGATATGTCTGTAGGAACACTAACATATGTATTAACAACTGATGCAGGAACTTATAACTGTCCGCAGGATACCGACATGTTATATATAGCAGTACTTGCAGCACCGGTAGTAGCAGTTAACTCAAATACATCAGTATGCGAGAACGCACCTATAGCATTAACAGGCACAGTAACAGGATATACCAATACAGGGATCTGGAGTTCGACAGGAACCGGAGCCTTTACACCAACTAACACAGCCTTAGGAGGACAATACTTTCCAAGTACTGGCGATGTATCTAACGGCACAGTTACCTTAACCTTATTATCTAGCAATAATCAGGGTTGCCCTGCACAATCGGCATCCTTTGTAGCAACTTTTGTAGATGCACCCAAGGCGCTCTTTACGGTCTCCTCGGTCAGGTGTAGAGATTCATCCATTACCTTTATTAACGGTTCGCAGTCTAACGGAACCTCGAACTTAACAGCTCAATGGAATTTTGGAACAGCAGCTACCAGTTCAGTTGTTCAATCAACCACACCGGGCAATGCTTTATATACTTATACAAATGCAGGAAGTTATGTAATAACCTTAACGGTAACAGGTACCAATACACTTACCATACCTAACCTGCAATGTCCTGATACGGTAAGTAAACGTATAACGGTTAACCCCTTGCCAATACCAAACTTTAGTTATTTAAATGCCTGTCAGGGTTTACCAGCCCAGTTCAGAGATTCCTCGATAGTAATACCTGGAAATATAGTTGGCTGGAACTGGATCTTTGGTGACGGAAGTCCTAATTCACCTATAAAATATCCTGTACATACTTATACTACAGCTGGTGTTTATAATGTGGTCTTAACAGCTATATCAAATAATTCTTGTGCTGCTACAATATCAAAAGCAGTAACTATTAATCCTCAACCCGTAGCGCAGTTTGGTATGACCAACGATCCAACCATAGCCTTAGAGCCTGTATATTTTTCAGATTTTTCAGCACCAACAGGTTCAATAATAACCTGGTTATGGTCCTTTGGAGATGAAGGTTCGGGCAGTGGTCCATCGCCAACACACGTGTATCAAAACGCGGGCAGTTATATAATTACCTTAACAGTATTTGATGGCAATCTTTGTTCAGATACAGTTAGTAAAGAGATACAAGTGCAGATATTACCACAGGTACCAACCGCCTTTACACCCAACAAGGATAATAATAACGACTTGCTTTTTGTAAAAGGAGGTCCATTTGAAAAGATCTTATTCAGGGTGTATAATAATTGGGGAGAATTATTATTTGAGACCACTGATCAAAGTATAGGATGGGATGGGACCAAGAACGGCAAAGACCAACCCGTTGGTGTTTATGTTTGGACATTAGTTGTGGATATGTATAACAATCGCCAGGTGAAAAAAAATGGTGACGTAACTATTATTAGATAAAAATGAAAAAAATACTAAAATATAATAGAGTTCTTGCTTTATTTCTAGTTTTCTTTTTAAAGACAACTGTTTCTATCTCTCAAATAGATACTGCTTTTTGGTTTGCTGCGCCATGGGTTACACCCGATCACGCCGCAAGACATCCTATTGTTGCCCATATTTCGACATTTGGCGCACCTGCTACTGTTCGTCTAAGACAACCAGCCGCAGGCGCTTCATATAAATACGATACAACTATTAATATACTTGCCAATAGTACTTTTAATTATACATTCTGGAGAAAGGCATTAGCTACCGGCCCCCCAAGTACAGTAACGCCTAATAGAGGTTACGATTCATTAGAGGTGCGTCCGGCAAATACAGTGGTTCCTTATGGTTTATATTTTTCTGCCACTGCAAATATTTCTATTGTTTATGACGTTGTTACTACTGGGAATAACCCGGAAACATTTTCATTAAAAGGTCAAAATGGAATGGGATTGGAATTTGTTTGTCCTTTTCAAACCCGTTGGTTTAATCAGAACAAAGCAAACTTTGCAAATACCCCATCGGTTATTAATCAACCTGTATCGCAAATAAATATTGTTGCAACACAGCCTAATACTGTTGTTTGGATCACACCAAAGTGTCCTGTTATCGGACACCCTGCTAATATTACCTATAGCATTATGATGGTTAACGCTGGCGATGCTTATACTGTTGAGAATCCTGTACAAAACACTAACGTTGCAGGAAATAATCTATCAGGAACTATTGTTGTTGCAAATAAACCTATTGCGGTGACCGTTGCCGATGATTCTGTTAGAAGTCCCGCAGGTGGTTGCCATGATTTAATGGGCGACCAGATCGTTCCTGTAGATATTGTTGGAACAAATTACATCGTTAATAAAGGTGCTATGTTTGCCGGGGCATTAGAAGGCGCTTATATCGTTGCTACAGAAAATTTTACGAGTGTTAAAGTGACAGATGTTGCGGTAACAACTACTCTTATAAATAAAGGAGATACTTATTTCTATAACATTCAACAACCACTTACTTATGTTGAAGCTGATAAACCAGTTTATTTATGGCAGGCAGATGGTATTGGTTGCGAAGTGGGTGCTGCTATTTTACCTCCGTTAAATTGCGCGGGATCAAACTTAGTTGCCTTCTCAAGAAATCAGAATAATAATTTTAATTTAAATATATTATGTAAAAACGGTGCGCAAAACACTTTTACAATAAATGGATCTACTACACTTATTCCACCCGGTGCCTTTAACTTTGTACCCGGAACGAATAGTGTTTATGTTGGAGCTCAAATAGCACTTACGCCGGCACAACTTCCAATCGGATCATACTCTGTAGGAAATAATTTTGACGTTTTTGCATTGGGTATTTTTGATGGTAGCGGTGGTGGTGGCGCTTTATTCCACTATATGTCAT
>DDPF01000001.1 GCA_002342065.1 Bacteroidetes bacterium UBA2475
TATTCTTTAAACCAAAAGATATTGTGAGCGGTGATTTTTATTGGGCTACAGAACACAATAACAAATTTTATTTAGCCGTTTGCGATAGTACCGGCCACGGTGTACCCGGCGCTTTTATGTGCTTACTTAATATAGGATTTTTAAATGAAGGTATCAAAGAAAAAAACATTGCTAAACCCAATGAGATATTTGATCATGTAAGAACACGTTTAATTAATGATATTTCTAAAGATGGGCAACAAGATGGCATGGATGGTATTTTACTGACCTTAGAAAATAAAAATGACCTCTTAAAAATTGAATATGCCGGTGCAAATAACTCACCAATTTTGATTCGCAATAACGAAATAATTACTTTACCAACAGATAAAATGCCCGTTGGCAAAGGTGAGAAACTGGATCATTTTAAGCATTATACAATTGAAGCCCAAAAAGGCGATACTTTATATTTATACACTGATGGTTTTGCTGATCAGTTTGGTGGGCCAAAAGGCAAAAAATTTAAATACAAAGCTTTGAATGACCTCTTGCTTTTAAACCATCAAAAAGCAACATCCGAACAAAAAGAAATTTTTAATAACGCTTTCGAAAACTGGCGTGGCAATTTAGAACAGGTGGACGATGTTTGTGTAATTGGAATAAAACTTTAGCTCCCAAAACTCACAGCAATGATCTGGATCTTACGTTCAGAAGCCGCAGAAGGATTATAAACAGAATTACGTTTATCTTTAAGGTCATCACTTACTTTACTGGCAGGTAACTCACCAATCTCTACATCTTCAAAAATAATTTTTCCTTCACCGGGCGTTTGATTATTAAAGTATTTAACGAACCAACCACTTTTTGTTTCGGTAAAATAATTACGTAAGCTGCTAATACGGCGCTTTGCCAGATTAACATTGTAATCGGTGCTTGCAAGCGGACTGCAATAACCTTTCATGGTTATTTTTACTGTTTCGCCTTTTAACAATACTTTTTCAAGGAGGTTAGAGAATTTACGAAGGTCTTCCATACCGGCATCAACGCTATCTGCAAAAAAATTCTCAACACGGTTGGCGGCTTTTTCTTTTACTTCACCTTGTGTACCTCTAGGATACTCATCCATATATTGTGGTACCAATACTTTGTATTCGTTATAGGTTGTTTCGTAACTTTTTACTGTAGTAATACGTGTTGTTTTTGGATCAGGCTCATCATTATGAAAATATAAAGTCAAGGGGCATAATAATTTCATTTGCCCTGTAAGCAAAGCCATCGTATCAATTGGTGTTGGAGGCAGGTTTAAGGGCTCAATGTTAAAACGATAAATATCATTACAACAATTCAATTTGTTCTCAAAATAAGAGCCAACACGGTTACTTGATACATAAGCACGGTCTCTGGTTTTATTCACCGAATAATAAATATCGTTATAACTACTGTTTATGGGATAACCTGCGTTTTGTGGTTCTGCAAAAACAGAATCTTTAATAAATTCACTTTTAAAAATATCAAAGCCTCCTAAACCTTTATGATAAGTACTGCTAAAAAATAATGTATGTCTTTCGTTCACATACCAGGGCGTTATTTCATCATCCGGCGTGTTAACTGCTTTGCCTGCATTTATTGGCGATTCATAAGTTCCATCAGCATTTTTAAAAGAGTACCAGATGTCGAGGCCGCCTTCTCCTCCTGCTCTGTTGCTAGCAAAGAACAATACAGGCTTTCCTTTAACTTCGCCAAAACTTGGTTGCGATGTATTTACACCTTTTTGATTTACAGGTTCGGGCATACGTTCTAAAGGTTGCCATTTATTGTTTACATAATTACTTAAGAACAACTCACAAGTATATTCACTCGCGTTTTTTGCTTTACAGCGCGAAACGATCATTTGCTTATAGTCTGCGCTAAAACAAGTGTTAGCATTGTGTAAATAAGTTGCATTAATATTGGTGTCTAATTCTTTTACTTTTTGCCACTTCATTTTTCGCATTTCAGATCTGTAAATTTTATTAAAACTTACATCGTTTGCATCTTTTTTAGAAGGATTTTTTAAAGAAGAAAAATAAAGTGTACTGTCTTTTTCAAAAGCCGCATATTCGCTTACCTTAGAGTTTATTGTAGTATCTAAATGCTCTAATTTAGGTCCTACCGGGTTATTAATAAGCAGTTGAGCGAGATCACAGGCTTCAATTTCCATCTGCGACCTTTTTATGTAATAATCAAAATTAAATTTCGTGCTCTTTTTTTTGATCTTAGAGAATTTAGTGAACCATTTTTTTGCATCCTTGTATTTGCCCTTGTTTTTAAGTAGCTGCCCTATCCAAAAAAAAGTGAGTGGATATTTTTTTCCGTTATCAATAAGGGCCACTTTATTATATAAACGCAAAGCAAGATCAATATCAAAATTTAAACGACTGGCCTCTGCATAATTGTATTGCATTCCAATATCGCTGCTATCCCTATAAAATAATCTGTTATAATTTTGAGAAGCGCCAAACCAGTCTTTATTGGCCATTGCTGCATCAGCCTGTAACTGGATCATACGGTTTGATTGACCTATTGCAGAGTTAACGGTGCAACATAAAAAAAGTATTTTAAGCCAGAGATTTTTTTTCACCTTACATAAATACGGGGCACACCCTTTTTTTCACAAAATTGCTTACTTTACGCGATATAACGTAATTGACAAAAATTTCAAAAGCACCACGCCTATTGGTTGCTGCGGTAAATTTGCTGGTGTTAATATCATAAGCAATACCACTTTGTAAGGTCTTGTGCGTGTAACCAAATCTGAATATTACAGCATCTTTTGCGCGCCAGCAAATACCGGCCAGCACAGCTTTATTATCATCACGGTTAAAATAATATTTAAGAGAGCTGTGCGGAATTATCTCATAATTTTTTGCTTGCTTTGAAATTAATGCCTCAGCAATAATATCTGCTCTTTGATTAATAGGTGTTGAATAACTTAAATAATTTGTCAACCTAAAATCAAGTCTGCTTAAAGCATTACCTTGATATGTAATTACCGGGTTAGTTAAGTGGTGAAATCCTAAACCAACTGTAAAATGATGTTTGTAATCTAAAATGTATTGAATACCGGCGCCTAAATTTATATCTGCATAATTATATTTTGTCCAGTCAAAATTTTCGCCACTTGCAGTTGTATTACTGTAATTTACGCCATCAAACTGGTTGTCAAATGTCATTTTATCGTAATCAAAACCCACCTGGCACCAGCCTAAGTTCATACCAAGGGTAACAAGCAAACTGCTATCGGGTTTACCTAAAAAAATATAAGAGCCGTTAGCGTATAATTGTGTGGTGCCATAACGGGTATCGCCTGCCCTGTCACTATTAAACACAAGGCCAACACCAACCATATCCTTAGCAAGTTGTTTAGGTTTAAGACGCGCTTCACCATTCATGCTAAAGGTAGAATAAGGAACCGGCACTGCTTGCCATTGACTACGATATATTGCCCCTACCCGAAAATCGCCATTAAAGAAGCCCGTAAAACCAGGCGTTAGGTTAAGTAAAGAGCCATTAAATTGCGAAAAATGAATATCCTGGCTAAATACAGACAGGTTAGAGAACAAAATTGCCCAAAATAAATATAGTACCCTTGTTTTTATAGAATTTTTCTTACCCTTAAAAATACGATATTTTCAAATAATAAACAAAGCTTTGTTTACCATGTTTAATTATTAAATTTGTACCTCAATTTTAAAACTATGGCTACCGATAATTTCCAGGCTCACGATTACTATTTAATGGATGAGCTTTTAACCGACGAACATAAATTAATTCGCGAAACTGCCCGTGCATGGGTAAAAAAAGAAGTTACCCCAATTGTTGAAGAAGCTTGTCAAACCACAAAATTTCCGAAACAATGGATAAAAGGATTAGCTGAGATCGGCGCCTTTGGACCTTACATTCCTGCTGAGTACGGTGGGCCAGGCTTAGACCAGATCTCGTACGGTTTAATTATGCAGGAATTAGAGCGTGGCGATAGTGGTTTACGTTCAACCGCATCGGTACAAAGCTCTTTGGTGATGTTTCCAATTTATACATATGGAAGTGAAGAACAAAAGAAAAAATATTTACCAAAATTAGCCACTGGTGACCTTATGGGTTGTTTTGGTTTAACAGAGCCTGACCATGGATCTAATCCAAACGGGATGATCACTAATTTTAAGGATGCCGGAGATGGTAAACATGTTATTTTAAATGGCGCAAAAATGTGGATCAGTAATTCGCCGTTTGCAGATATTGCTGTAGTATGGGCAAAAGATGAAGCCGGAGAAATAAGAGGTTTAGTAGTAGAAAGAGGAATGGCAGGTTTTACAACGCCTGAAACACATGGTAAATGGAGCTTACGCGCCAGTGCTACTGGTGAATTGGTTTTTGATAATGTAAAAGTGCCAAAAGAAAATATTTTTCCAAATATTAAAGGTTTAAAAGGACCATTAGGTTGTTTGAATAGTGCACGTTACGGTATAGCCTGGGGTGTTATTGGAGCAGCAATGGATTGTTATGATAGTGCTTTACGTTATAGCAAAGAGCGTATTCAATTTGGAAAACCAATTGGGGGCTTTCAGTTAACACAAAAAAAATTAGCCGAAATGATCACCGAGATAACCAAGTCACAATTATTAACCTGGCGTTTAGGTGTTTTAAAGAACGAACACCGTGCAACACCAGCGCAAATTAGTATGGCAAAACGTAATAATGTGCACATGGCATTGACCATTGCACGTGAAGCACGCCAGATACATGGTGGAATGGGCATTACAGGTGAATACCCTATTATGCGCCACATGATGAATTTAGAATCTGTTATTACATACGAAGGAACGCATGACATACATTTATTAATAACGGGTATGGATGTGACGGGCTTTAATGCTTTTAGTTAATTGAATGATTATAAAATAAAAAAGCCTCACGAAAATATCGTGAGGCTTTTTTTATGAATTTATGTTTGATTAAATATATCCGAATACTTTTTTCTTTGTTTTCTTTTTATGCGACCATTCTACTTTCCAGCCATAAGCACAAGTATTCGGAGCAACAGAAACTGGGTTACCATCTTTATCAACAGCAAAAGTACATTTAAGATCAAATTCTTTATCTTCTACCTTGATATTCACTGCGCCCTGCACAGGAGCCCACCAACCACAAGTTATATTCCAAACAATTGGAGTTGTAATCTGACTGGTAAATGCATCTCCGTCACGGGTTGTACCGTAATTTTCAAGATTACTAATATCACCAGAGCTACCAATACCTTCAGCTGTACAGCTAAAGTTAAATCCACTTATCCATGCATAAGTAATTCGCCTGTTAATATTATAAACCGCTGTTTTACCATCATCAAAAGTAACATTTATTCCACCAGCCTCTTTTACTTCAGTAACTATAGAAGAATGTTGAGCCGTAAATAAAAGATTATACCAAGTTGTACCGCTAACGTTTACAATCTTTTGTGAACCATTTAAAAGAACATACTTCCCATCTGAGGCTCTCGCAACTTTATAATCTATAAAATCAACTCTCATAACTGCTCCGGCATCTTTCCATTCTTTATTCGGAAAATCCTCTATTGTAATCCTAATTGCGCCAGTACGCGTTCGGTTGTTACATGTTGTACCATTAAAACCTAATAAAATTGTTCCTGTGTTTATATTAACACTATCAACAGTAACCCCACAAACATTGCCTGTAATACCGCTGCTACTATAAGCTCCTGCATTTTTTCCTTTAAGGCTTGAAGAACTTACAATATCATTTATGTCATTCATAGCAGCATCATTTTCTGATTGTACAGACCGGTTATCTTCAGAAGATTGTCCATCTTCCTCTTTGAACGCTTTTTTCTTTTTACAACTTGTAAATATTAACCCTGAAGCTAATGCTACAATACTTAATGAATAAATAATTTTTTTCATGATGTTTTTTATTTAAGACTAAAGATTTATTTATTGGTTTAATAAATATAGAAAAAAAAGTGTAATTTTTATTAACCCTAATGTAAAGTAATGTTAATCAATTAGTTAATTATACTTTATATAAACCCACTCCAGACGTTTAAGGCTTTTAAAATCAACTTTAGAAAGGTCAACTACCTCATTGTTTACCTTATATAAAGCCTCAATAGGATAAAGTCCATCAACCTCTGTTATACCTCTTGTTTTGGGTTTTAGGAGATACAAGTTATTGGAGCCCTGGCCAATATTATTGAAAGCGACTGAGTAAACAACAACATCATCAAACAATAAATATTTATTGGTAATGGTCGCATTAACAGGAATGTTCAGGTAACTTTTTTTATCGTTAACAGGGCAAACAACAATGTTCTTATCAATATATTTTGTTGGAATGTGCTCCCGGTAATTCTCGCCACGCACCTTTATTGGAATATTTAAAAAAGGAACCTTAAAATCCTCGTCATTATTTTTAGTGATATAAAAAGGAAATTCGATCTTTAGATTAAAATATTTGAGTTTATAAATTTTAAAACGACTGGCACGCAGCATCACTACCCAAAACAAAAAACCGTCGGATAATAAGCCAAAGAAAAAATGGCTAAAAGATGTTTTTATATCTGAAACTATAAGGTTATTTACAAAGGTTATTACTATTGTTAATGAGTACCAAAACAATAAGCGCAAAAATATTTTATCAGTGTAATGGATCTTATCGTAATCAAAAAAGGTTGAATAGTTATTGGCATTATTAAGCATTTGGACCCAAAAATTAATTCCAATTAAATAAATGATAATAGAAAAGAAAGCTGTGAGATAACCTAACGAAGTATCCATTAAAAAGAAATCGAACAGCCCATGCGAAGCCACAGCCAGTGAAGAGAACACGAGCACATTTAAAATTGGAATACCCTTTTTAAACAAACTTTGCCGGTAAAAGCCGTACACAATTAAAGTTGTATTAATAACATGCTCTAGTGAAGAATAAAAAGTGCGCGGTGTAATAATTTTAATGCCGTATAAACTAAAGTATTTAAAATTCTCAACCATGGCGAAACCAATAGCGGTAATACCTGCGTAGATCAAAATATCGATCGGCTCATCTATCTTCTTTTTAAAAATAGTAAGCACAATAATTACACCAATTATTTTTGAGAACTCTTCGTTTAAACCAACAGCCAGGATAGCGTATATAAGGTCATTTACAAATTCGCCGGTTTCGCTAAAACCCATTTTATGAATTAAGCCATAAAAAAACAGACATATAGAAGGTGTAAAACATCCAATAACCAAAGCAGTTATTAATGACCAAATTTTTTCCCTTTCAAAAACATCTATACGTCTGAAGTAGTCTATCCACATAGTGGCAGAAACCAAAGCCGCAAAGGCCATAAAAAACAAAGTAATTTTACTGTCTGACATTAAAATAAAAAACCCGCAACATAGTTACGGGTTTTAAAAGTATAAAAAATAAAGCTAAGATTACTCAGCTACAACTTCGAAACTTACTGTAGCAGCTACGTCTTTATATAAACGTACTTTTGCAGTGTAAGTACCTAAAGCTTTGATATTATCTTCAGCTAATTCGATATTCTTACGCTCTACATTGTAACCTGCTTTTTGTAATGCGTCAGCAATTTGAATATTGGTTACAGAACCAAATATTTTTCCGCTTTCGCCAGCTTTTGCTCCAACTTTGATGCTAACACCAGTAAGTTTTTCAGCATTTGCAGCAGCTTCTTTACGTAATTTGTCTTCTTTAAAAGCACGTTGTTTTAGGATCTCAGTATGCATTTTTTTAACGCTTTCTGTAGCTAAAACAGCCATTCCTTTTGGTAATAAAAAGTTACGACCGTAACCGTTACGCACAGTTACTTTGTCATCTTTGTAACCTAATCCCTTGATATCTTGTTTTAAAATAACTTCCATTTTAATTTCCTCCTCCTTATTTTAATAAATCGGCCACGTATGGCATTAATGATAAATGACGGGCACGTTTAACAGCTTGCGCCACTTTACGTTGGAATTTCAATGAAGTTCCTGTTAAACGACGTGGTAACAATTTACCTTGTTCGTTAACAAATTTCAATAAAAAATCAGGGTCTTTGTAATCGATGTATTTAATACCACTTTTTTTAAAGCGGCAATATTTTTTCTTTTTCGCCTCGGCTGTAGGAGGGTTAAGATATCTTATGTCTTTTGGCGCTGCCATTTTTTTAAAAATTAATTAGTTAAACATTACGCGTTAGCGCTTTCTTTCTTTTTAGTTTTAGCGTCTGCTCTTAAACCTTTGCGTTTATCTGCATAGGCAACAGCGTGTTTATCTAAAGCTACCGTTAAAAAGCGTAAGATACGCTCATCACGTTTGTAAGTAACTTCCAAATCATTTACAATCGCTTCACCTTCACCTGAAAATTCAAGTAAGTGGTAAAAACCGGTTGTTTTCTTTTGGATCGGGTAAGCCAATTTCTTTAGGCCCCAGTTCTCTTCGTTAACCACTTTACCACCTAAGTCGGTAATGGTTTTTTTAATTTTCTTCGCGGCCTCCTTTGCCTGATCATCAGACAAAACGGGAGTTAAAATGAAGACCGTCTCATAACGTTTTTCCATTGTTTATTTTATTTAATTTTTAATTGGGGTGCAAAGATAGAAAAATAATCTAAAAAACACCAAAAAAAATCAGATTTTTTGGGCAATTATTCCAAAAAATCTGACTGATGTATCTTGTACTGTAAAATTAGCTTATTTTGCTGAAACAGCGGTAGTTTGAGGAGCATTATACTCTTTAGATGTTTCCTGCTCGAAAATATTTTCGGTAATGGATTCGTTGTCCCTGAAACAGGCTACTCCACCCCAATTAAATACTTTCTTTTGATAGATCCAAACCTCTTCTTCTTTAACCAAAACACGTTGAATGATATAAACGTTCTTACCCTGAATGATCTCTTCGGTCACCCCCGGCTGATATTTTGCTAAAAGTGCTATAACCTTAGGACTTTGAGACTTTTTACTGATAACAGTATTTGAAATTACTATTGTTTTGTCATTTTGATTTAGAACCGGAGTATTTACCGCCACTTCTCTTTGCGGAATATAACCCACTTTTGATTGCATGGCCAATTTTCTTTCAGCAATTTTTTTATCTTTTTCTGCTTTTTCCGCCTCACGTTCGGCTTGCTGTATACCTTTCATAGCCAATTTCATTTCTTTTAAATACTTTTCATCATAATCCATATTATGATTTTTAGGATTGTACGAGTATTTATTTATCGGCTGGTCAAATAATGAATAATCAACGCCTTCAACACGTGTAAATAATACTACATCGGCCACGTAATCAGGAAATTTAGCTATTTTTTGGTCTTCTTTAATACCTTTCGTACTTACAAAATACTTTTTCTGTACATAACCTTCTTTGGAAACGGTAATGTCAAACTCTCTATTTAGGGGTAAATAAAGATTATAATTACCATCAGCATCTGCCTGGGTAGAACTTGGAAGGAATTCATCCTGAACCACATTAATATTGGCACCGCCAATAGACGAGTTCTTCTCTGTATAGATCTTACCTTTAAAGTGTATCGTTATTTGTTGTGCATAGCAATACTGCAGGCTGAGGAACAAAATTACTATGTATTTTAATGTTTTCATTGTATCAATTTAACGGCTTATACCGTAATTTGGTCGGCGAAGTTACATCTTTTATCGATATTTCTATTAACACGTGTTCGTTCACAACTTTATTAATGCAAAGGCTGTGCCAGTGGGTATTTTAACTAAAATAAGCGCGACATTCTTCCCCAAAATGTATTTTTATTAACGTTTTTTATAAATTATAGGTTTAATGCCTACATTTATCAAGCTTTATATCATAATTATGCGCTTCTTACTTTATAAATTTTTCTTTCTAAGTATTGCTATCCTTTTACCTGATGTTCTTTCTTCTCAAAACGAGTATATTGATTACCGCTCTGTTAACAATCCTTTGTATTGGAAGAACCGTAAACCTTTTGAAGGTTATTGGCAGCAAGATGTGCACTACACAATTAAAGCAGAACTAAACGATAGCAGCGATATTTTAACAGGTAACGAGGAACTAACCTATTGGAACAATTCACCCTACGATATTTCTTTTGTATATTTTCATTTATATAGCAATGCGCAAACTAAAAATTCTTATTGCGCCAATTTATATAAGAATAACGAATACAATTTAAAATTTGGAAAATACCGTGAGCAAGGCCTTGGTACGCAGGTAGAGAAAATTACCGTAAACGGACAAGATCTTAAAACAGAACTCGACAATACTATCTTAAAGGTGTATTTCGCAAAACCTTTAAAGTCGGGCGAATCACTTACCATGGTAATTGATTTTAAAACCTATTTTGATAAAGAGGCTATTCGTAACCGAATGAAATTATTTAATGCGTTTGGTAACAAGCATTACGATATAGTACATTGGTATCCCCGCGTAACGGTTATCGATTCTAAGTTTGGCTGGAACACCGATCAGCACATGGATCATGAGTTCTACGGCGATTTTGGTTCATTTAATGTAGAGATGATCATGCCAAACAATTACATAGTAGATGGCACCGGTACTTTATTGAACGAAAAGGAAATGCTGCCAGATACATTGCGAAAAAAATTAGACATCAGTAATTTTCTTCAAAAACCTTATAATTCGCCGCCATCCGTTATCATAAAAAAAGACGGTACAAAAAAAACATGGAAATTCTCAGCCATGAATGTACACGACTGCGCTTTTACTGCCGATCCAACTTACCGTATTGGCGAAACTAACTGGGATGGTGTGCGCTGTATTGCTTTAGTGCAAGAACCTCACGCTGCCGGTTGGTATAACTGTTCGAAGTTTACCGCAAAGATCATGGAAGTTAATTCGTACAACATTGGTCCTTACCATCATCCAAAAATGATCATTGCCGATGCGCAGGATGGCATGGAATACCCCATGCTAACGCTTTGTGGTGGTTTTGATCCAAGCTACCGTTCACTTATCATTCATGAGATGACACATAACTGGTTCCAGGGAATGGTAGGAAGCAATGAGAATTATCGTGCGTGGATGGATGAGGGGTTGACACAATTTTATACTGCAGATACATATCAATACATTGATGGACCAATAATGCTGGAGCCAAAACCAAAAAGTAATTACATTGATAAATTTACTGAGCCTGTTAAAGTTTTAGACGATGAGATCTATACTTCGTTTTACACAAACGCTGTTATTCGTAACGAAGAACTTCCTTTAAATACGCATAGCGATGATTTTAATGGCGGCATTAGACATGGTGGCGGCTACGGACAAGTCTACACCAAAACAGCAGCCATGTTAAAGAATCTAGAATATGTATTAGGCCGTTCGTTTTTTGATAAGGCCATGCAACATTATTTTAAGCAATGGAAATTTTGTCATCCCTATCCGGAAGATTTCAGGAATTCAATTATTGGTTTTACTGGTGTTGATCTGAATTGGTTCTTTGATCAATGGTTAGAGACCACAAAAACCGTTGATTATAAAATTGGAAAAGTAAAACGCAAGAAGAACGATGTGTACGAAATTACATTTAAACGTAAAGGTACTATGCAAATGCCGCTTGATTTTGTAGTGATTGATAAAAACGATTCCGCACGCCATTATTACATTCCAAATACCTGGTTCGAAAAACCAACAGGCGCTACTACCCTGCCCCGCTGGATAGGTTGGGGACCAAAATTAAAACCAACTTACACAGCAACTTTAAATATTGGTACTAAAATAAAAAATGTAGTTCTTGATCCGTCATACAGGTTGGCAGATGTAGATATGACCAACAATGTTAAACACGGTTATGTAAATATTCGTTTTGATTCTCATGTTTATAATCCACCAAACTGGAAAAAATATGACATGAGAATACGACCGGGTATTTGGTATAATGGTTACGACGGTGTAAAAGCAGGAGCCGTTCTGTCGGGCGATTATCTTTTCACCAAACATGTTTTTGAATTGGGTTTTTGGTTAAGCACTGGTTTAGGTCAGGCTTATTTAGACAGCACAGTTAGGATTAATAATTTTAATAAACTTTCTTTCTTATTCGATTATAAAACGTCTTTGAACAGGTACATTAAAAAATCAAATGTATACATGCAATTAAAATCGTTAGATGGTTTAGATGGCGCAACAATTGGTTTCGAGAAAAGAAGCAACAATAATAAAACAAGAGTTTACACGCATTTAAAAGCGATGTTAAGAGATGTGCCTCAAGACATGGTATATTTGATAAATGATAAAGAATGGGGTTATCAAAAATTAAATAGTGCCTTACATGTTGGTTTAGAACATAATTACAAATACAAAAGAGGTAATGGTACTATTTTAATGAATTTACGCACCGCTGCTTTTACTAACGATTACGATTATTCTGCAGCTACCATGAGTACTGTGAACAGGAATGATCTTGGAAAAATAAATATTAATACAAGGCTATTCGCACAAATTGGTTTTGGTAATAGTTTACCTTCCGAATCGATGTTATTTGTTGCAGGTGCCAATAACGAAGAATTAATGGACAATAAATATACCCGTTCAATGGGTTTCATTCCGCCTGAATGGGGTAATTATGGTAATGTAACCAATCACTTTACTGCGGGCGGTGGTTTAAATTTAAGAGGTTACTCAGGTTATTTACTGGCGCAAAAAAATGAAGATGGTTCTTTTAGATACAATTATAAAGGCGCAACAGGTGCTGCATTTAATACTGAAATAGAATTTGGAGAATTATTTAAATTTATTAATCCTAAATTTTTAAAGAACAGTATTAAATTACAACCTTACATTTTTGGCGATGCAGGGATCATTAATACCAATAATGCAAACACAGCAAATGTAATGAGCGATATTATGGTAGATGCCGGTGTGGGTACAACTTTAAGTATTGTTAGGTGGGGGCAACTTTACAATATTAAACCATTAACTATTCGTTTTGATATGCCCTTCTTTATCAATCGTTTGCCTTACGCCGAAAAAGATTATTTACAATTCAGGTGGATGATAGGAATTAATAAAGCCTTTTAGCGAATCGAAGATTTTTTTATACCCTTGTGTGGGTATTTTTTAAGATTACATTATCTTATTGAGTAAAACCGTGATTTTACCTAGGCAAAACAAGCTCTAAATCAATAAATTTCATAAATTTGTTTTCTTCAGATTTTGTATATTTTAAAAAAACGGTTAGAAGAGAAATACACATTCATTTTAATGAATAAAACATTCTTTAAAATATTCATTATCAGTATTTTGATCCTAGGGTCAAGAAATAATTCTTATTCTCAAAATCCTGCTGCATGTGCCAATACACAAAATCTTTGTACCAATTCTCTTTTTAGTTTTTCAGCAAGTGCGGGCACTGGTTTAACGCCAGGTTTAAATATCAGTAACCCATTTGGTAACCCACAATCTGTAAATGCAGGGTGTATGTTTACAAACGTTGCCAATCCTCAGTGGCTAATGATAAATATTACTTCATCGGGAAACTTAGGTTTTTCTTTTGGGGCTTTTGGCTCGGCATTTCCTCAGGCAGGAAATTATGATTGGATCATGTGGCCATATTCACCAACAGCCTGTAATGATATTTTTAGTAACACTTTACCTCCCGCTGCCTGTAACTGGAATTGCACTGGGTCTGGCGGCACAGGTATGGGAACAGTTCCCTTTGGAGCTTCGCCTTGTAATTTTCAACCTTCCATTCCTGTAGTACAAGGACAACAATTTATTGTTTTAATTACTAATCCAAGTGGGGTAAATACACCTGTTTCATTTGCCAGTACAGGCACAGCAGGTATGTCATGTAATCCATTATTATATCCTAATCTTACGGCATGCCCGGGACAGTTAGCAGTTTTTACAGGCACATGGGTTAATGCAACCAGCGGAACGTATACACTTTATCCGGGGGCAGTAGTGCAAACAAGTCCTTCTTTTACGGTTAGTTCTTTGGTTAACCAGGTTTATACAGTTCAGGCGCAGGGATTAAATACTTCATCTGTAGCCATTGCAGATCAAACTACTTTTACCTTAACTATCAACCCTATCATTCCCATTTCAATTACTACACCAACAAATTTTTGTTATGGCAGTAATGCTACGTTTACTTTAAACCCCGCAGGTACTGGTACATTTAACGTTACGGGGCCAAGTGCTACTACAACTTCTTTTGCAACAACATCTATTGCTTACCCAAATGTTACAACACCAAACATAGGTACCTTTTCGGTAACTGCAAGTTACACTAATGGTTGCACAGGTACACAAACTACACAAGTAAATGTAGCACCAAATCATACTATTACGGTAAGCTCAAACACCCATGTGTGCATGAACGGTACAGTAAACTTAACATCATCAATGCCAACTGCCACTGCTTATGCATGGTCAGGTCCTGGTGCATACACTTCAGGTTTACAAAATCCTACGATCAATACCATTCAACCTTCTTCATCAGGAATTTACACTGTGAGTTCTAATATTAATTTTAATGGGATTGCTTGTCCTAAAACAAACACAACTCAAATTGATGTGGTTACAACTAATACTGTTTCCATTACACCCAATTTTACACTATGCCAAGGAGTGAATTTAAATTTAACTTCAAGCGCAGTTCCTGCATTTTCTTATTCTTGGGCCGGGCCAGGAACTTATACTTCTGGATCACAAAACCCTGTAATTCCTTCAATGTTACCTACAGGATCGGGGAATTATAGTGTTACAGCACTCTTTTCTAATGGTACTTTAACTTGTACAACAGGTGCTGTGTCAAATGTTTCAATTGTTGCAACATCGCCGGTTACGGTTGCTGTTCCAAATAATATTTGTCAAAATGCTACAGCCAACTTAACGGTTACAACATCTCCTTTGCCATTATCCTATTTCTGGTCAGGCCCAAATGCTTTTACTTCTAGTCTTGCCAATCCATCTATCATTAATATTCAAACAATTGCATCAGGTATCTATTCAACAACTGCAACTTATGCAATCGGGTCTGTCAGTTGTACCACAACAGGTACAAACCAGATATCTGTTGTTGGAACAAACACTGTTGCAATAACACCAAACTTTACATTATGTGAGGGCGCTAATTTAAATTTAACTTCCAGCGCAAGTGGCGCAATTTCTTATTCGTGGGCCGGGCCAGGAACGTATACTTCTGCAACACAAAACCCGGTAGTTCCTGCAATGTTACCTACAGGTTCGGGTAATTACTCTGTTACTGCACTTTTTTCTAACGGGACTTTAACCTGTACAACAGATGCTGTATCAAATGTTTCAATTGTTGCAACATCGCCGGTTACGGTTGCTGTTCCAAATAATATTTGTCAAAATGCTACAGCTAACTTAACGGTTACAACTTCTCCTTTACCATTATCATATTTGTGGTCAGGCCCAAATGCTTTTACATCGAGTCTTGCCAATCCATCTATTATTAATATTCAAACAATTGCATCAGGTATCTATTCAACAACTGCTACTTACGCAATCGGGTCTGTTAGTTGCACCACAACAGGCACAAACCAGATATCTGTTGTTGGTACAAACACTGTTGCTGTAACACCAAACTTTACTTTGTGTCAAGGCGCTAATTTAAATTTAACTTCCAGTGCTTCGCCCGCAATTTCGTATTCATGGTCTGGTCCGGGCACTTATACTTCTGCAACACAAAACCCGGTGGTTCCGGCAATGTTGCCCACTGGCTCGGGTAATTACTCTGTTACTGCACTTTTTTCGAATGGGACTTTAACCTGCACTACAGGAGCCGTTTCAAATGTGTCTATTGTTGCTACATCTCCTGTAACACTTACAGTGCCAAATAATATTTGTCAGAACGCTACAGCAAATATGACGGCTACTGCAACAGGGGCAACTGGTTTTAATTGGGCAGGACCAAATTCTTTCTCATCAACAATTGCAACACCAAATATTGTAAATATTCAACCTACCGCTTCAGGCATTTATACTACCACTGCTATGTTCTCTATTGGTACAGTTAGTTGCACAACCGCAAATACAGCATCTATAAGTGTTGTGGCAACAAATACAGTGGCAGCAGCTACAAATTTTACAGCATGCCAGGCATCCAATGTAAATTTAACTTCAAGCGCTATAGGTGCAACATCTTATTCATGGAATGGGCCGGGAGCATATACTTCTGCGATCCAAAATCCAACCCTTACTTCAATTCTTCCTGCTGGTGCAGGTAATTATACTGCTACAGCTTTTTTTACCAATGGTGTTTTAACATGTACAACAAATGCCATTGCTAACGTTTCGGTGGTTGCCACGCCTACAACAACGGTTACTTATCCTGCAAATATCTGTCAAAATTCTACTGCTAATTTTACTGCGTCGGCAGCAGGTGCTATTTCTTATGCATGGGCAGGGCCAAATAGTTTTGCTTCAACTATTGCAACGCCGTCTATTCTAAATATTCAAACTAACGGCTCGGGTATTTACACAACTACCACCATGTTCTCGATGGGGACTGTAAGCTGTACAACCAATGTTACAAACTCGTTAAATGTAGTTGGAACTAACACCGTAGCGGTTTCAGCAAACTTTACTGTTTGCGCTGGTGCAAATGTGAATTTAACTTCAAACGCTGCTTCAGCAGTTTCGTATTCCTGGAATGGACCGGGGGCTTATACATCTGCGGTACAAAACCCAACAATAAGTGGTATTCTTCCTCCGGGTACTGGTAATTATACCGCAACAGCTTTCTTTACAAATGGCAGTTTCACATGTACTACGTCAGCAGTTTTAAATGGTTCTGTAATAGCAATACCGCCTTTGAATGTTACTGCGGCAAGTAGTGTTATTTGTGCTTTGGAAAGTAGTACTATTACTGCAAGCGGATCTCTTAATTATACGTGGACACCGGCGGCAACCCTAAATACTCCTAACGGTGCAACTGTAATAGCTAATCCATTAGTTACAACGGTATATAGTATTACAGGTATGGACGGCAGTGGATGTCTGAAAACAAACACCGTATCACTAGTAGTTAACCCCCAACCCACATTGGCAGCTACAAACAATACAATGTGCTTTGGAACAAGTGCTCTTTTAACGGTTAATGGTGCACTAACATACACCTGGGCTCCTGCCGGAACGCTCAGCAGTGCCAATGGGGCAACTGTAACGGCAACCCCCCCTGCAAATACAATATACACAGTTACCGGCGAGAGTAATAAAGGTTGTTTAAATACCACTACAGCGAGCGTGTTAGTAAATCCACTTCCGATATTATCAACTAGTAATTACACGATCTGCTACGGCAAATCAACAAACGTTAGTGTATCTGGTGCAAATAGTTATACATGGACACCTCCCAGTGCTTTGAGTGCAACAAATTTACCAAATGTTGTTGCCAATCCTTCACTAACCACTACTTACACCGTTATTGGTAAGGATCTAAATGGATGTATACAATCAAGTATCTCAACAGTTGCTGTTAACCCTCTTCCTATAATAAGTATCACATCACCCAGTGTAATTTGTGCAGGCCAAAGCGCATTAATGACTGCAAACGGAGCTACAAGCTATACCTGGAACACTACTACCTTTACATCTTCTCACTCAGTTAACCCAAATGTTTCAACAACTTATAGCGTAGTTGGTCAGGATGCAAATGGTTGCATTAATACCGGAACTGTATTTTTAAAAGTATTGATACAACCAACTTTAAATATTATAGGAACATCAACGGTATGTTTAGGGAATATATTATCTCTTACAGCAACAGGAGGGATTGATTATAACTGGAGTACAGGCGACACCATAAATGTTATTACGGTCGGTCCTGAGGCAAACACCATTTATACAGTAAGTTCTGGCATATCACCTTGTAATTCTTCCACAGTTTTTGCAGTTACAGTTTACACGCCGCAAATTCCGGCATCTTATTCAGATCCGGCCGTTATTATATATGGTTCATCAAGCTCGATCCATGTAAATGCACCGGCGGGCACAATTTTTAACTGGTCATCGTCTCCTGATATAACTTGTAATACTTGCGAAACAAACACCGTTACGCCAACAGAAACAACTATTTATTCTGTAACACTTACAGATAGTCAAGGTTGTATTATTACAAACACAGTTTTAGTACAAGTGGATATAATTTGTGGAGATGCATTTGTACCATCTGCGTTTAGCCCTAATGGCGATGGCTTTAACGATTTTTGGTGCGTGTATGGAAACTGTATTACCTCTATGAATATTCAACTCTATAACCGTTGGGGCGAAAAAGTTTTTGAGAGTGGAGACAAAAATAATTGCTGGGATGGAAGCTATAATGGTGTGATGCAAAATGATGCAGTTTTTATTTACCAATTAAAAGCCTCACTCGTAAACGGAGAAGAAGTAATTAAAAAAGGAAATGTGACATTGAAAAGATAAATGAAAATAAAAAAAATATACTTCATTATTTTTATGCTGTTTTTTAAGAACACATTTTGTCAGGATATTCACCTGACACAATATTTTATTGCTCCTCAAACAATCAATCCTTCTGCATTTGGTGTTATTAATTCTTTTGAGGCCGGCTTTCAATATAAGTCTCAATGGAATGCTTTTACAAAGGGTTTTACTACCTACTCTGCTTTTATCAATAAACAGATAACAAGCAATAGTAAACAATATAAAGGCTTTTATTCAGCCGGATTAAACTTTGGTTATGATAAATCAGGAGATAGTAGATTAACAACAACTAGTGGCAGCTTACCAATTAATTATTCATTAAGGATAAATAACCACCAGTTCCTTACTTCAGGTATAGTAGTTGGTTTTGCGCAAAAAACTTTGTCAAACCCCAATCAAACATGGGGTTCGCAGTTTGATGGTTTAAACTACAATTCAGCCTTACCAAGCGAAAACACATCGGTGCAAACAATTGCAAATATAGATCTTGGCGCCGGCATAGCTTTAATTAATAAAAAGAATGGGAAAAAATTTACAGCAAGTACCGACCCCTCAAATACACTTGGTTTATCGGTTGCTCATATAAATAAACCAAAATATTCTTTTTATAAAAGCAGCAATGAGCGATTGTTAATGCGCTTTAATTTGTACGAATCCTTTAATTATTGTTTTAATGGAGTCAATTCCATCTCGCCATCACTTATGATACAGTACCAGGGCAGGGCAACTGAAGCCATTTTAGGAGCCATGTTCCAACACAAATCGGGTACTGAATCGTATATTACCGGCGCAAAAAAAACAAACACTATTGGATTTGGTGCTTATTACAGATTTAAAGATGCGCTTGCTTTAAATGCATTTGCTGAAGTGAAAAAAATAATGTTTGGAGTTTCTTATGATATAAACACTTCTACCTTGCAAAAAACAACTAAAGGCAAAGGTGGGCTTGAAATATTTATTAAAATAAAAAATGCCAGTCACCTTTATAAAGGTTTTGGTAAATGGTAATCTAATTTATTTTTCTGGTTTTTATTCATTCTAAAATAAAAGCGTATCTCCCACTTCAAATTTATCAATCTACCAATCGGTTAATGCAGGTGATGGTGCAACGTTACTTATAGCGAGGTGGCGACATTATATAATATAAAACCACTCACCGGTAAGTTCGATTTCTCTTTCTTTTATTAACGTTTATCATACACAGAATTGGATTATTTTCAATTTAGAGGGGTTAATGAGCATCTAAAGCGTTTTAATAAAATTTAATTCAAATTAAGGATATATAGTATTTGGTTTTATATAATATATTTACAACATGAGAAAAATTTACCCGATCCTGATCTTAATTTTATTTTCTTTAAAAACTTTTTCAAGCGGTGGCTACATTACAATTTCATCAACCGTTCCAGGCAGTATAACCGTTTGTGGGCAATCAAAAGTTTTTTCTTTTGTCATTAATAATCCTTCAGCTTTTAACCTTACAAATGTTACTGTAAGTTTAACAATGCCAGGTGGTATTAATTATCAAATTGGTTCTGTGACCAATGCAACGCAACTTACTACTGTTCCTTTAAATGCTCCTACATTTAGTTTAGCTAACCTTCCTTCACTTACATCGGTAGTTATAACTTACACTGCCTCGGCTGATTGTAACATTTTAAATTATTTAAGTTTAGGTTTGCCTACAGAAAATAAGATACAGGTAAATTATACTGCGGGCTCTAATACCACATTTGATACACATACCACTCAACTTTTCTTTGTAAAACAGCCTAACCTGTCAATAACAACCATTACTAACCAGTCTTTTAGCGGTACTATTGGTGGTACTTTTACAAGATGTATCACCATAACGAATGGCGGTACAGGCGAGTTAAGCACATTTACACTTACTAATGTACATGGTAACGGAATACAAATCACATCAGCCTCGCCTGGCGTATGGACAAGTGTTGGTACCACAGAAACTTATGTATTAAATTCGGCAGACTTTACTACAATTGGTAATAACAATACTTTATTTGAAACAGGTGAAAGTATTACGATTTGTGAAAACGTTACAATAATCAATTGCTCATCTGTTCTTTCAACATTTACTTCTGCATGGGGATGTAACGCCCAGGCTTGCCAGACCTCAGTATCTACTGCAAATGTTATATTTCCCAGTTTTGTACCCAATCTTGTCATAACAGCTCAACCATCTGTTAATCCATGTCTGGGTGCAGGTAACGTTAGCCAACAAACGCTCAAAATAGTAAACACAGGTGCAGGTCAGGCCATTAATACCTTGTTGAATATTTACCAAACTTCAGGCCCAACTTATTATGATGCTTCGCAGCAAACCGAAATAATTATTGCGAGCATAACCATAAAAGTAAATGCCGGCGCCCCTTCACCCCTTGCACCCACGAGTACCTCGGCCAGTGCTGCAGGTTGTTTAACAGGTAGTCCTAAAGGAGCCGTCGCTTTAACCATACCAACCATAAACGCAGGCGATACAGTTAGAATAACCTGGAACACACAAAGTTGTTGTAACCAGGGTTACGGTTATTACAACGGATGGGCATATAATGCAAGTTATCAAAGTATTTGCTTAAATAATTATGTAGTACCAGCTGCCTGGGGGCAGGTGTATACTCAAAACTACGTTTTTAATATTGTAAATAATGGCTCACCGTCAACTATAGTGTCAGGGCAAACAAGTACATTCAATTATCTTTTAAACGGTGTATACAATAGTTCTCCCGCATTAAACGACGCCTATTTAAAAATAACATTTACTGTGTCGCCATGCTATACGTATTCTTTGAATACAATTAAAATAATTAATAGTGTTGGAACTGTAACATTTCTTCCTGCCAGTGTTAACCAGGTTGGAAATGTTATAACCGCTGTTTTTTCAGGTTCACCACCCTTTACATCTACCTTGTACAGCACCTTAGAACAAGCGCAACTTTTAATTGATCTTACGGGCAATTGTACTTCATGTGTAAGTGGTCCGGGTGCTATTGATGTAGGTGTTTATTATTCACCCTCTGCTGCCTGCGGTTGCGAAATGTTGCTTAATTCGAGTAGTTTTAATTTAAACTTGGTTTGTCCGGTTACGTGTACTGGTTTAAATTTTTTAAATTATTCAATTAAAAGAACAAGTTATGGCGCACCTGATAATAATGATGATGGTTTGCCAGACGGGTTTGGCAGTTTAAATTTCACAAAAATTAAAACATCGCGTGCGATGTATGGTGATACAGTTACTTCTAGTTTTTATGCAAAAGTAAAAACAAATGTTACTAATCCGAACTGGCAATATTGTTATGCAAGTTCAACCATCTCTAATGGCAACAATTTAACTTCGTTGGGAGGCAAGCTAAAGATCTATCGCTTAAATGCATTATTTGCAACTTGTAATATTGGAGGCGTACCTGCGGTGGCACCCGCCACAACGTTTAATTACGATCTTAGCGCAACCGCGTTGATTGCAAGTGGTGGTGTAGCAACAGGGTTCGTGTTCATTGATAACGATTCATTGATATTTGAGCCGCAATATAAAGTTACAACAAACATTGGCGGAGCGATCCTTCCATGCTCAACAACAAATACATTCATCGTTTCAGATGTTGTTAACCCAACAAATCCAATTAATATTTTTTCATGTAATACCTTCCAGGGCAATTTTGCAATTATTGGTTATTATTATACCAATTATGGCCCTGACAGTTATAATGCTTCAGATTGCAACCAGATTGTAATAACACAAAATTATTATTTATCTATAGGCCCATGTTGCAGTAATTATGCGGGAGGCAATTTATTTCCCTTTGAATACAGGAACTGGGCTAGGATCGATACCTTAAAAACTATCTTACCTGTAGGCTATCAATTTGTTGCAGCTACCTTTTACGACACTAGAACGATGGGAACCTTCAACGCCTCCAGCTCACCAATTTTTACCATTGCACCAATAAGCGCCGCTACTAACACATTAGTATTTCCTGTCGGGTCATTTTTTACGTCAGCCTCTACTCCATCTATAACGCCAAGTGACGATGGTTTTTATGGAGTATTTACAGCGACCATAGAACCGAGCTGCGGCGTTGTGCAGAACGTAGCGCAAAACATAGGCTATTATTGGACATTTAATCCAACAGGTTATTTACCGCCTGCAACAGCTCTTAATCAAAGTAATGATAATACCCAGGATGCGATCACATATGTTGGACCCTCCATATTTTTACAATCGCCTTTACCATTTATCAATGCAACAAGTAACATTGTTAGCTGGGATATATCTTTATCAAATACAACAAACTCACCTGCAAACAATACATGGTTTTCCGTTCCAACTATTTCTGGTATAAGCATTAATACCGTTGTTGATCTTACAACGAGTGCAACGTTAACACCGGTTGGCGGTATTTACCAACTTGGTACATTTCCAAACAGCACTGTTAAAAATTACAGGTTATATGGCACTTATACATCCTGTGCGCAAGATAGTATAATTGTTCATGCTGGATGGAACTGTCAGGGATATCCGGCCACATTAGCAACCTATCCATGCGTAACAAAAAAGATCACACTTAAATCAACACCGCAATCGCCATTGCTGATCACTAATGTTATTACACCATCAACAATAATTAATCTTTGTGACACCGCCAGTTATGAAGTTATAGGTACAAATGTTCAATTAGGTAGTGTATATAACTTAACGGTTAATGTAAATATACCTCCCGGGGTTATTATAATTTCCGGTAGCTCACAATTATCTTATCCAATAATAAATCCTTATGTAACTATTGGCGACCCAATTTATCTTGGCGGTACCACTTATCAATATAATATTTCTGTCGCTTCACCAAGTATTGGAGCAAATGGGTTACCGGGAATATTGAGTGTAGGAAATAACGCGGTTAAAATTAAATTTAAAGTGCGAACAACCTGTGGATATACCTCAGGAAGTCTAGCGAGCTTTAGCTTTTTTGGAGTGAGTGGTTGTGGTGCTTCAACCGGCCAACTAGTTTCACTATCATCTCAATTAGGAATTGCTGGCGCCTCAATACCATATACTACAAATACAGTATTAAAAAGTACCTTTATCTCGCCATGTAACAATGCTTCTACATTAAGAGTTTCAAGTCAGAATTTAGGGCCGCTTTCTTTTGGTAATTCCGATTCTATCCGCGTTAAATTACCTTATGGTGTTTCTTATGTTGCTGCTTCGTTTGCAGGGATCAGTAATCCACCCGTTAATACAATTCCTTCAATAACTATTATTAACAACGAACAAAATTTAGCCTGGAAATTACCTACAGGTGTTGTATCAAATGATAGTACTGTTTTTAATATAAACTATACCGGTAACCCTATTCAATTAGGTTGTAATATTTCAAATTTTGAAGGCAAAACCACAAGTAGTTCGGCTTTGTTATGCACTCTCACAAATAGCTTTTGCGGTGTGCAAGTTGTTACAGGCGGTGATACGTTGCCAATATTTACTTTTAAAAGTTACCTGACATTAATTAATGCGGGAGGTTACTCTGTTCCTAATCCACCTTCAGGCGAAACGGGTTATGTCAATTTTACGATCAATAATACAGGTCAAACCTTGAACGCTTCTAACAGTACAATCATTAGCTATTATAATGACGTAAATTCAAATGGCTTATATAACGTTGGTGATATTTTGATCACAACCCACACACTCAATGCTGCTATACCAAGCAACGGAACTTACGCATACAATTACACATTAAATATTCCTTCCGGTGCTGCCTGCCATTTAATTGCAGTGCTTGATACGGCAATAAATCATTGCTCATGTAATTCATCGCAGATCGTATTAAATTTACCGTTAAGGAATACTGCAATTGACACAAGCATTTGTTCGGGGCAGACAGCGATCATAGGTTACAATCCAATTACTAATTACTCGTATAGCTGGACACCGACTACAAATCTTAGCTCTGCGGCAATTTCAAATCCAGTTGTTAATGGTGTAAATGCAACAACTTCTAATATTACTACAAATTATATAGTCACCGTCAATCGAAATACTTGTCTGTCAAATGATACTGCGGTTGTAACTATAAAACCTAATCCAACACTTACCATAACACCAACAAATACTACAATTTGTTTTGGTAATGCGTCGAACGTATCGGTTAGTGGCGCTAACAGCTATACATGGCTCCCATCATCAACAGTAAATAATTCTGTATCGCCTACTGTAATAGCAAACCCAACACTTACTACAACCTATACTGTTACTGGTCTTGCAATAAACGGATGTTCCTCATCATCTGTCACATCCATAACCGTTAACCCATTGCCAAATGTTATAGCAAGTAGTAATACTATTTGTGCATTACAAAGTGGAACTATTGCTGCAAATGGCGCGGTTAACTATACATGGACACCTGCTGCAACTTTAAGCAGCAGTACATCACCCAATGTAACAGCCAATCCACTAACTACAACAATATACAGTGTAACGGGTATGGATGCCAATGGATGTTTAAAAACAAGCACTACTACCGTATTTGTAAATCCCTTACCGAATGTAACTGCTACAAGCAATACAATTTGCCTTTTACAAAGCGGCACGATGGTTGCGGGCGGTGCTGCTAATTATACTTGGTCGCCGTCTGCTACCCTCAATAGTAGCGTAATACCAAATGTAATTGCTAATCCTACTGTCACAACAGTTTATACTTTAACAGGTGTAGATGCAAATGGCTGTTTAAATACAAATACATCTACTGTTGTTGTAAATTCTTTACCAAATGTTGCCGCAACCAGCAATACAATTTGTACAACGTTGAGTGGAACTCTTGCTGCAAGTGGAGCCGTTAATTATACATGGACACCAGCCGCCACTTTAAACAATAGCTTAACCATAAATGTTATCGCTAATCCAACGGTTACAACAGTTTATACAATAACAGGTGTTGATGCTAACGGTTGTATGAAAACAAATACTACTCAGGTTATGGTAAATCCTTTACCAAATGTAACCGCAAGTAACGCTACCATTTGTTTATTACAAAGTGCATCCATAATCGCAAACGGCGCGACCAATTACACATGGTCTCCCCCTGCCACGTTAAGCAGCAGTATTACTGCAACCGTAACCGCTAATCCTTTGGCTACAACAATTTATACCGTTACAGGTATGGATGTAAACGGTTGTATTAAAACAAACACTGCTTCAGTTCTTGTAAATCCTTTACCAAATGTAGCGGCAACAAGTAACACAATTTGTTTTTCTCAAAGTGCAACCGTTAGTGCCAGTGGTGCCCTTAATTATACTTGGTCACCGGCTGCGACACTTAGCAGCAGTATTACGGTTACTGTAACTGCAAATCCAATCTCAACAACGGTTTATAGTATTACGGGAGTAGATGCTAACGGATGTTCTACAACAAATACGACTCAGGTTATTGTTAACCCATTACCAAATTTAGCTGTTACAAGTAACACTATGTGTTTTGGTTCGAGCGCCTTATTAACTATAAATGGTGCTGCAGGTTATACCTGGACGCCATCCAACACATTAACAAATCCGAACAATCCAACGGTTACGGCAACACCAACAATAAGCACCACATATACTATAACAGGTATTAGCCCCGAAGGTTGTTTTAACGCAACAACCACAAGTGTTTTTGTAAATCCTTTGCCTGTTCTATCTACGTCAAGCCACACTATCTGTTACGGCAATTCCGCAAACGTTAGTGTTTCGGGCGCAACCAATTACACATGGACGCCACCTACTAATTTAAATACCACTAGCCAGCCTAACGTTATTGCAACACCCACACAAAACACCACTTATAGTGTAACCGGTCAGGATCTTAATGGTTGTATATCCTCAACAATATCATCTGTAATAGTAAATCCACTTCCAATTATAACTATTACATCACCATCTGTGATATGTGCCGGACAAAGTGCATTACTTTCTTCGAGTGGAGCGAATACATATACATGGAGCAATTCATCTGTTTCGGCCTCACAATTTGTAAGCCCTGTAGTTGCAACGAGTTATACTGTAATTGGTACAGATGGCAACGGTTGTATAAACACAGGAACTGTATTTATAAATGTTTTGATACAACCCACTTTAACAATTAGCGGAAGCCAAACGGTGTGTCTAGGAAACACACTTGATCTAACGGCCAGCGGTGGAATTAATTATACCTGGAATACAGGCGACAGTACAAACCTAATTAGCGTTGAACCTGCTACAAATACAACGTATACAGTAAATGCCGGGATCGCTCCTTGTAATTCATCAACGGTAATTGCCGTTACAGTTTATACACCACAGTCAGTTACGGCTTATGCTCAGCCACCTAAGATCATTTATGGTTCATCGAGTACTTTATTTGGTAATGGCGCTACAGGGAACACATACACATGGTCTGCCACCACAGGAATAAACTGCAATAACTGTGATACTAATACAGTTGCACCACCTTCAACAACTGTTTACACAGTAACTATTACCGATAATAACGGATGTGTTGTAACTAATACAGTGCTTGTTGAAGTGGATATACTTTGCGGAGATGCCTTTGTGCCTTCAGCATTTAGTCCTAATAATGATGGCTTTAATGATTTCTGGTGTGTTTATGGAAATTGCATTACGTCTATGAATGTACAGGTTTATAATCGTTGGGGAGAAAAGGTTTTCGAAAGTGACGATAAAAATATATGCTGGGATGGAATGTATAAAGGAGTTCAACAAAACGACGCGGTATTTATTTATCAATTATCAGCAGAGTTTGTTAATGGCGAAAAGATCGTTAAAAAAGGGAATTTCACACTCACATGGTAGGGATTTCATAGAATAGAAGATTTTTTAATAATAGTATCATTAAAATAAAATTGAAATGAAAAAGATCTACATCATAGTTTTATTCTTAATATTTAAGAATATTATTGCGCAGGATACTCACCTGACTCAATATTTTATTTCGCCTCAAAGTATTAACCCTGCAGCTTTTGGTGTAATAAATTCTTTTGAGGCTGGACTTCAGTATAAATCACAATGGAATACTTTCACACGGGGTTTTACGTCTTACTCAGCTTTTATCAATAAACAAATACCCACTAAAAACAAGAAAAAAAATAAAGGTTTTTTCTCAATAGGTTTAAACTTTGGCTACGACAAATCGGGAGATAGTAAATTAACAACCATTGCGGGGAGTTTACCTATTAACTATTCTTTAAAATTAAATGATCGAAATTTTTTAACTTCAGGAGTATCAATTGGATTTGCACAAAAAACATTAGCAGGTATTAACCGAACATGGGGCTCTCAATACGATGGCTTTAACTATAACTCATCTTTACCAAACGAAAATAAAATTCATCAATCCGTTTCTATTATTGACTTAGGTTCAGGAATTGCTTGGGTAAATAAAAAGAATGGCAAAAAATTTGCAGTAACTACCGAGCCTTCAAACACACTAGGTTTTTCGGTTGCGCATATAAATAAGCCAAATTATTCATTTTATAAAAACAGTAAGGAAAGATTATTGATGCGCTTTAATTTATACGAATCATTTAATTATTCCTTTACAGGTTCGCCTTATTCTATTTCGCCATCAATCATGCTGCAATATCAAGGTGGTGCGAGCGAAATCATTTTAGGAACTATGTTTCATTATCAAATAAGCGGAGATTCATATATTACTGGCTTAAAAAAAACCACTTCCGTTGGGTTTGGAGCTTTTTACAGGTTTAAAGACGCCCTAGCGATAAATACGTTTATTGAGGTAAAAAAAATAATTATAGGCGCGTCGTATGATGTGAATTTGTCTACATTACAACAAACATCTAAAAACAAAGGTGGCCTGGAAATATTTATTAAAATAAAAAATACAAATTATTTATACAAAGGATTTAGTAAGTGGTGATGATTTAATTATTTTCTAAAATTTTACCATAAATACAAATAAAAAAAGTAGCTAAATCTTTGTATACATTCATTATCAAGTATATTTACGCTTTTTCATTCTTCATTTGACGACTCCAAAAAAGAATTTAACATTGTTCTAAAAGGATATAACACACAAATAATGTTTAACGGTAACTTATTATCTCTTTAATATTTATATTTGACAACTTTAAATAATATAAACTAAAACCAAAATACCATGTTGCAAAAATTAAGATCGTTTACTACAGCCATTGCGTTTGTAGCAATTACTGCGGGCAGTGTTAATGCACAGCAATTAAAAGTGCCTGCTCCAAGTCCATTACAAACCGTTAAACAAGCTTTTGCTTTATCAGATATTACAATAGAGTATTCTCGTCCAGGTGCAAAAGGCCGTGTTATTTTTGGAGATGTTGTTCCATTTGGAAAAGTTTGGCGCACCGGTGCTAATGGCGCAACCAAAATTACTTTTGGCGAAGATGTAAAAGTAGAAGGCAACGATGTAAAAGCCGGAACTTATGCTTTATATACTGTACCAAATAAAGACAGTTGGGAAATTATGTTATACAAAGACCTAACTTTAGGTGGAAACGTAGCAGACTACAAAAAAGAAAATGAATTAGTACGTTTTGTTGTAAAAACTGCTAAAATGGGTGATGATAAAGTAGAAACTTTTTCAATTGACTTTTCGGATATTACAGCAACTACAGTAAAAATTGAATTAGTTTGGGAAAAAACACGTGTGCCAATTAATGTAGTGGCAGATATTGACAGCAAGATTATGAAAACAATTGAATCTACTATTGTTAAAGATAGTCGTCCTTATTTTCAAGCAGCTACCTATTACTACGATAATGATAAAGATTTAAAATTAGCCGGAGAATGGGCAGACAAAGCTTTTGCCGCTAACCCAAAAGCATATTGGGTATTAATGTTAAAAGCAAAGATACAAGCAAAACAAAAAGATTCTAAAGGAGCTGTTGCAACAGCAGAACAAGTAATTACAATTGCAACAACTGAACAAGATGACGCTTATGTAGCTCAAGCAAAAAAATTAATTGCTGAGAATAAAAAATAATTCAAAAAAAATAATTTGAAATATAGAGATCCCGCATAAACATGCGGGATTTTTTTATACTTTTTTTGCGAGTGCATTAAAAACTGACTGTATTACAAATGCAAAGAACATAACCAATAAACAACCAATAACGTTCAGCCACAAGAACGCTGTAAGCTCAACTATCCATGCATACACAATAAATGCTTCTGCGATCAGAGCTGCATAAAATACCGCTGCTCCCCCTACCCGCTTCATGTAAAAGGCAACGAGGAAAATTCCCAAAATAGTGCCGTAAAATAAAGAGCCCAGAATATTTACTGCTTCAATTAAATTTCCCAATCTGCTGGCATAAAAAGCTACCACAATACAAAATACGCCCCATGCTACTGTTGCCCAGCGTGAGGCAGACAAATATTTCTTCTCACTCCCTTCTTTTTTAAAGATGCGAATATAAAAATCTACTATGGTGGTTGAAGCCAATGAATTTAAACCAGAGGCGGTTGATCCCATAGCCGCTAAAAAAATAACAGCAATTAAAATGCCTACTACTCCAATAGGTAATTGCTGTGTTACGAAACTTAAAAAAATATAATTGGTATCATTTGTATCTGCTTTTTTGTCATTCTTTTTCATTAAAACAGTTACTTCTTTTCTTATCTCCGTATTTTTTTTATCTGCCAGCTGAACTCTGGTGCGCGCTTCACCAATTTCTTTTTCGTCGTTTGAATGAATGGCATTAACTAATTGCTCTACCTGCGCTTGTTTTTCTTTATGAGCAAGAGCGTATTTATTTTCCAGTTCTTTAAAATCATTCTTATAAATACTTTTCTCAAGTTGCGTCACCTCTACTTTATTAAAAAAGATAGGTGCCTGGTGAAACTGGTAAAACGTAAATACCAAAACACCAATTAATAAAATAAAGAATTGCATAGGTATCTTTACCAAACCATTCATAATTAAACCTAAACGACTTTGCGTAACAGAACTGCCGGTTAAGTAGCGACCTACCTGCGATTGATCTGTTCCAAAATAAGAAAGCTGCAAAAAGAACCCACCAATAATACCTGACCAGATATTGTAACGGTTATTAAGATCAAAGGTTGTATCAATTGCATTAAGCTTGTTCATCTTTCCGGCAATATGTAAAGCGTCGGTAAAGCTTACATTTTCAGGAAGCAAATGAATTACCATATAAGCTGCTAAGAACAAGCCTCCAAAAATAATAGCCATTTGTAATACCTGTGTGTGCGAAACAGCTTTGGTGCCACCATAAACCGTATACACAATTACTATAACGCCATTAAACAGTATAGTGTAAAAAATATCTACTCCTAAAATTGTAGACAAAATAATTGCGGGTGCATAGATCGTAATACCCGTCGAGAGGCCGCGTTGCAGCAAAAACAAAAATGCAGTAAGCGAGCGGGTCTTATTATCAAAACGTTTTTCGAGAAATTCATACGCTGTAAATACTTTAAGCTTATTGAACATGGGAATAAATGTGATACACAAAACAACCATTGCTAAAGGCAAACCAAAATAGAATTGCACAAAACGCAATCCATCACTATAACCTTGTCCGGGGGCTGATAAAAACGTAATAGCACTTGCCTGCGTTGCCATAACAGAAAGGCCCACATGATACCATGGTAATTTTCTGTCTGCTAATAAATAACCTTCAATGTTTTTTGTACCACGGCTTTTCCAAATACCATAAAGTATTATAAATAAAAGCGTAATGCTTAAAACCAGCCAGTCTATTAAACTCATTTAAAATACTGTGTAAAAAAATAAAGGAAAATAATTACAACAACCAGAACAGCAACCACCACCGTGTATACAACATACCATCTTTTAAGTATTGGTTTATTTTGATCCATTTTTAAAATTCTTAGTGTATCTCTGTGCCCTCAGTGCCTTAGTGGTTAAAAACATACACAATTATTTATTCTGAGGCAAACTCAATAAATTAACGAAAAGTCTGTAAGCACCGGGAATACCAGCAGGCAACTCTCTAAAGAATACTAAACCTGTATACACAAAATTACCTTTGCCGAATTTACCAATTATTAAACTTCCATCGCTTGCCTTTTCATCAGGATCTTTAATATAAAAAATGGTTTCGTACTGTTTATCTATTTCAGATGCAAAATAAATACCGCGCTCTTGTATCCAACCATCAAAATCTTTTGCGGTTATTTGATTTGGAAAATTTAACGCCGAATGTTTTTCGTTACTGAATTTCATTTCTGCTTTTTCGTCTGTTACCCTGTCTCTTGAGATGGTAAAAGGATACGGGCCAATATTAGCTTTAACAGGGCCAATGCGGCTATTAGTATTATACTGCACAATTAAATTACCTCCGTTCTTTACATAGTCCATTAATTTATTATAATGTATCTGTAAACGTTCGTTTGTATTGTAAGCCCTTATGCCAGTAACAATTGCATTGTATTTTGACAGATCATCATTCAACAATAATTCATCCGTCAACATAGTAACATTATAACCGATCTGCTTTAAACTGGCAGGCACATCATCACCGGCACCTGGGATGTAACCAATATTAGTTCCACTCTTTTTAAGGTCCACGTTTACTAGTCCTGCTTCGGCATCGCTTAAAATAAACTGATAAGGTATGTGGTCATATTCAATTCTCTTAATACTTTTATTATATGAATTGCCATTAGATATTACAGATGCTTCCAGCTTACCACTTGCAGCATCTTTACCTACTGTAACAGTAGCTTCTATTACAATTTCATCGTTTTTATTTTTTAGTTTAAAGTTTGGATTTTTAATCGAGACGTTAGCTCCATTGTTTGTTTTTAATTGCAAAGTGCCTTCAAAATTATTTTGATTTGCTTTTACTGTCAACAAAACTGTTTTAGGATTTGAATCACTAAATGCAAATACTTTTTCGGAAATGTTTACAGTTACAGGCGGCAATATTTCAAAGGGACGATAGATCTCACCTTTAACAGGGTCAGTGTATTTATAAACTAGATCCCGCGAGATCTTTAAATTCAGATCCAAAATAGTAACGTCAAAGATTATTTTTTGCGCAGCATCATTTTGCGGTTTCCCAATTAAAGAAGGTGTTTTTACAGTATAAATTCCCACATCATGCTTTTCGTTTAACCAATAAGGATTTGAAAATGCAAGATCTGCAGATATCTTTTCTTTCCGTTTAAAAGTATAAAGCTCATTTGGTTTTAAAACAAGAGTAGTTGTAGTATCAGTTTGCAAATAATTAATTTTGTTTAATTTCACTTCGTTCTTATTACGGTTAACTACCTGCACAAAAAGCTGTGTCTCTTGTCCCGGAATACCAATATAGTCTGATGCATAAGCTTCTAACCATAAACCTGAGCAAGCCAAAAATAAATTTTCAGTATCTTTTGTTTTTTGTTTTTTCCAATAAGCTACAGTCTTATCTTTTTCATCTAATAATTGTAACTGTTTATAGATGTTTACAATTTCGGGTACGGAGTTCTCGGGTGCTTGTGCATTGAATTTTTTAATGCAGTCATCAATTAATTTTTGGATCTTCTCAGTTCCTTTTAACCTAGTCCAGTTTGTATTTACTCCTTCAAAAAGATCTGCTTTAACACTATCGCCTTTTAATAATTTAAAAAATTCAATATTAGAACCACGTTGTTTGCCCGAACCAAAACCCTGGCTTTTGTGCATGGAACGGCTTTCAGCAGCTATCTCGCCATAACTTTTTCCAAGCAAAGGATTAAAAACACCTACATCAATTTTTGTTTGGTTTGAGGCCGTTGTATTTGGTCCGCCAAAATTAAATGTATTCCAGAATACGCGTTTAGCCTGCCACACTTCGGTATATTTTAATTGCTCAGGAAATTTTCTAGGATCTGCTGCTGCATCAAAAGCTTCAACAGCAAGAATAGCAGATGCGGTGTGATGACCATGTCCACCCTCGCCTGTTGTTGGAAAACGACAAATGATAATATCGGGCTTAAATTTTCTTATTGTTAATACAACATCCGCTAAAATGCTGTCTTTATTCCAAAAAGTAAATGTCTCTTCAGGATTTTTTGAGTAACCAAAATCGTTTGCCCGTGTAAAGAATTGTTCAGCTCCATCTGTTCTGCGGGCAGCTAACAATTCCTGGGTACGAATAAGACCTAATAATTCGCCTTGTTCTTTTCCAATTAAATTTTGACCTCCATCGCCACGTGTTAATGAAAGGTAACCTGTACGTAATTTTTTTTCGTTTGCGAGGTAACCCAACAAGCGCGTATTTTCATCATCAGGATGTGCCGCTATATATAATACCGAGCCAACAGTGTTCAACTTTTTTAAATGCTGGATTATTTCAGCAGAATTTAGCTGAACATTAGTTTGCGAAAATAAGTTAGAAACAATAAGAAAAGGCACAGCCAGTAATAAACAGAATTTGGTCATAATGATCTTTAAAACAAGCTTTGAAGATAAGAAATATTAAAAATATACAACCGTATTTAAGTTAAAACAGGTGAAAAATTAAGTTTTAACCGCAACATCTGCTTTAAAATTGAAAAGTACAATAACTGAATTGGTTTTGACCAATTATAGTAGAACTAAATCTTTAATTTTATAGTGAATAATTAAAATCACAAAAATGAAAAAGATAATTTTTTATTTGTTTTGTTTACCTCTATTCTCTAATGCACAGCTTTTGAATGGTGGTATGGAAACCTTCACTTTTACAACTAACGATACGTTGCCAATTGGTTGGACGGCTGATTCGCCATACAGCACTGTACCAGGAAAAACCAGTGACGCGCAAAATGGCAATTCTGCCTTTATTATAAATACATGGTATAGTTATGCTGTTGGGATGATGGTAAACGGCGACTTAATATCTAGCGATTTTTTATTTTACTGGATAAAAGGCGGAACACCGGTTATAGGCAAGCCGGTAGCTTTAAAAGGTTTTTATAAATATACAAATGTTGTTTCAGGCGATTCCGCTGTTGCTAAAGTGATCTTAAAAAAATGGAATTCTACATTAAATAAACCTGACACTATAGCTTTTGGCATTTCAAAATTAGCACCTACAAATACGTATACAAATTTTGAAGTAGCTATAACAGATTATTCTATTGGTGTGCAACCCGATTCGATCGTTATTTATTTTATGAGCTATGATTATTTAAAAGGAACTCAACTACCTTGTGCTGATAATACTTGCCGCTTTTTATACATTGATAACCTTAGCTTAACCAACCCTGTTGGAATAAAAGAAAATAAAAAAGAGAATGAGATCTTTTTTTATTATTCTGGTAACGAATTAAGTGTGATCAATAAAGAGAAGAAACAAATCACCCTTGATGTTTATTCAATAGATGGAAAATTAATTTTACAAAAAGAAATTACCGAAATCGAAAATAAAATAGATTGTACTGAACTCCAGAATGGAATTTACTTTGTAAAGACGAACGGAGTTTCTTATTCAAATTATAAATTTGTGAAGAATTAGTTTAAAGCTGCAAATAATTCAGTAAGCTCTTCCTGTGTAAGATCGCGCCACTCGCCTATTTTTAGTTTACCTAATTTAATATTCATTACACGTACACGTTGTAATCTTATTACCTGGTAATCAAAAGCTGCACACATCCTTCTGATCTGCCTGTTCAAACCTTGTGTCAAAGTAATTCTAAAAATACGTTTGGCATTTGGTTCCAAACTAACCGTACAGGGTTTTGTTTTCACTTTTTCGCCTTGTAATAAAACACCTTCTGATATATCTTTTAAAAACTGTTTCCGCACCGGAAAATTTAAAGTAACAATATATTCTTTTTCATGACCAAATTCAGAGTTCGCTATTTTATCAATTATTTCGCTATGATTTGTAAGCAGGATCAATCCTTCCGAATCCTTATCCAATCTACCAACGGGGTAAATATTTTGTGTATGTCCTATGGCATCAATAATATTATTGGCAATTTTTTCAGAGGTGCATTCAATACCTTTAGGCTTGTTGTAAACAATATAAGTTGGCACAAAATCCTTTACTTCTATTTCTTTTCCATCCAATAAAATAATATCACCTTCTTTAACAGTTGTACTAACGGTTGCTACTTTACCATTTACCAAAACCCTTTTTTCTTCAATTAACTCATTCGCTTTTCTGCGTGATGTAAACCCGGACTGGCCAATGTATTTATCTATCTTCATGCGGCAAATATAACAATAAAGGGCGCCACATGTGTGACAGCCCTTTATTAAATAAGATCTTAGTGGTATTTGGATTAAAATCCAAAACTCAATCCAACATTCAATCTTGCATTGCCGTTAAGATCATTTTCAGTATTTCCTTTGTATACATCGGTAAAGCCCTGATAATAGCTGGCGTCCATATTTAACCATACTGCGCGCAACAAACGGTAATTGAATCCTAATGAAGCATTAGCGCCAAAATCGGTTTTATTAAATCCCGGGTTATCGCTGCCATTGGTTAAAAAGCCAATTGTTGGACCAATTGCTACTTTTGGACGGAAATCCTTATCATATTCTCTAAAAAAATAAATAACTTTTACTGGTACACGTACATAATTTAATTCAGTAACAGAAGAGTATTCTGTATTATTGAATTTTACGCCTTCGGCTGAATAAAGCGCATCTATTCCAAATCCACAGTGCGCAAAAGGCGAGAAAATGGCAGACAGCCCGGCATTCCAGGATGGCATAAAGGCGGGTTTACTATAAGGCATTAAGAACGAATGTCCAAAACCACCAGTAACACCAAATGAAAACTTTGATTGTTCAATTGGATCTGGTGGAATAATGGAATTGTTGTTTTGTGAAAAGGATACTATCGATCCTGTTACAAACGCTAATATTAATGTTAACTTTTTCATGATTTAAATTATTTAGGATTAGTAACAGAATGAGTTTCACCTTCAGACCTCCTTGTTATTGTATCAAGGTCTGATTTTCGTCCTTTAGGCATGATCTCCTGGTGCAAAGCAGCATTATTGTTTTCATTGTCTTTATATTGATCGCAACTTGTAAATACAAGTCCTGAACAAAGCGCTGCAAATAAAAGAATAGTAATTGTTTTCATATGTTTTTTATATAATTGATTAAAAAATTGTGCCAGCAAAAAAAATATCCGCAAAAGCTCAATTTCTGAGTCCTTGCGGATATATAAATAGTTAAAGGTTATTTATTAAAACCTATTTCCTTTTTATCGGGACCGTCTTTATCCTTGTTAGGATCAGCAACCGGTGGTTCCTGTATCTCCTTTTCAGGTGTTTGATCAGGATCAGTTCCCGGTAATTTAGGGTTGTTACCTTTGTCGTTCTTTTCAGGATCGTTATTGGTTCCCTTTTCTTTCGGATCAGGATTATTGGTTATTTTTTCCTTTGGATCATGATTATTTTCGTTCTTCATAATTTCTATTTTTAAATTGTTAGGCAATACTATCGCGTAATGATTTTACAGTATCGTGACCTTTTTGTATAGCTGCTCTTTGTTTGGTGATCACACTCAATGCTTCTGTAGGAATATCTTCGGTGTGCTCCAGAACCTCATCATAAGTTGCTTTTGCTCTGTCTTCACCAAACTCGCATGATGATAAGATGGCTTTACGATCATTGCCTGTCACTGCTGATTTAAGGTCCATCCAGACACGGAATAATTTTCCGCTATTTTTCGTTTCATCTCTTTCTGGTTGCTCTTCTGACGAAGGAACAAATTTTCTTAGATCTAATGCAAATCCTTTGCTTTGATTGCTAAAATCAGTGAACAATGATTTAAGATCAGCGTCTTTAGTTTCCTCAGCAGCTGTTTTGTATCCTTCGTAACGATCGTTATTAATTATAATCAGATCATTGATGGCCGTAGCCGTTTTTGTTGTTTCCATATCTATTTCTTTTTTTGGTTAATTTTTAAATATTTCGCCATAAAATATTTCTTATCGTTAAAAAAGAATTCAATTTCCATACCTGAAACAAAAAACATTGGTATCTTTCAAATCACCTTTATTTCAGGTAAAATATATTAAAGTTGGGAATATGGATGTAGATATAGTTCTACAAATTGAGAAAATAGAGGTTTTTAAATAATATTTTGTACTTTAAATTAATATTACAGCTATGAGTTCGCGCCGAAATTTTATTAAGGCAAGTGGTTTAATTACTGCTGCTACATTAATTAATCCAATAGATGCTATTGGCCAGGTACAATTAACGCAACCAACAAAAATAAAACCGCCCGCATTAAAGTCCGGTGATACCGTTGCTATTACTTCGCCGGCGGGGGCTGTTTGGGATGCCGATCAAATTGAAACATTCACTAACATTTTAAAAGCTTTTGGTTTTAATATAGTGCAGGGAAAAACACTGAAAGAGAAATTCGGTTATTTTGCAGGTACAGATGAATTGCGTGCTAATGAGTTAAATGAATTTTTTGCCGATAAAAAAATAAAAGGCATTTTTTGTATGAAAGGCGGCTGGGGCTGCGCGCGTATTTTAGATAAATTGAGTTATGATGTAATTCAAAAAAATCCTAAAGTAATTATTGGCTTTAGTGATATAACGGCTTTACTTCTTGCAATAACAACTAAAACAGGTTTAATAACTTTTCACGGACCGGTTGGCAACTCGGGCTGGAATGATTTTACAAAAAATGTTTTTACAAATGTGGTAATGACAATTAAGCCATTTAATTTTCCATCAAATCCTGCAACCGAAGATAAACCATTTACAATTTATCCCGGCAAAGTAAGTGGAGAATTGATTGGCGGTAATTTAACTGTACTCTCAGCTTTAATTGGTAGTGTTTATTTACCTGATTGGAAAAATAAAATTTTATTTTTAGAAGAAGCCAAAGAAGAACCTTACAGTATAGACAGGATGTTGACGCAATTAAAACTCTGCGGTATTTTAAATTCCATAAGCGGTTTTGTTTTTGGAAAATGTGCAAAATGTTTAGCAGAAGAACCATTAAAAGCGTTTACTTTTCATGAAGTGATCCTGCAACACATTCAACCTTTAAAGATCCCTGCATTTTATGGCGCTATGATAGGTCATATAGAAAACAAATTAACGGTGCCATTAGGAATTAGTGCAACAATGGATGCAGATAAGGGAATTATTTCTTTGGAGGAGAATTCTGTACAATAAAATAATTAAACCACATAGAAACATAGAAAAAAAGATCTTCATAGAAACACAAAAATTGCTTCGCAAGCGAAGCAATTCTATGTTTACCTAATTAGCTAGTTTAGTATTTTCTAAAAAACTATGCGCCTATGTGGTTAATTTTCGTGTTGAGTAAAATTCTGATTTTAATTTTGTTTAATTAATTTTTTAGTATCAATTACTTTGCCATCTACGATTAAATAGTAGCTGTACAAACCATTTGTAAGATCGTTAGCGTAAACATTAATTTGTCCTTTACCTTTTAGGTTAACGTCTACGGCCTTAATTATTCGGCCATCCATCGTATTAAAAATAATTTGCGCCACTTTAAAATCAACCGGAATATTGTAAGTTATAATTGTACTCTCTGCAAATGGGTTTGGTACGTTTTGGTTTAAAACAATTACATTATTATCACTTAACTCAATATTGGTTTGATTGCCAATAATACCAGTTGTGCGAATGTTTGAATTAGAGCAACAAGAATTTACACTCTGCGTTAAGGCAGTTAATAAATTACCTTGCACAGTTATAATTGAATCTTGTCTTTCTATCTGGCGTTGTTGTTTTTGCATGGCCGCAGTAATTAAGGCAAAAAAGGCGTTATAGTTCAAAGACTTGTAGGTAACCCCTTGTTCAACTACCGTATTATTAATCGGATTTGTTATTGTAGGTTTTACTACTGTTGAAACAAGTTCAGGTAAAATCTGTTGAACATCTTGAGCAATAAATCCATACTGTTTTTTACTTGAAAAATTCATGTTGTAAATATTTGTTGTATCTAAATAATATGTTTTAGGCAACAAGTTTTTTATAATTGCCACGGGGTTTGAAATGGTGTCAACATTCGTTTTAAATTGTTGGTCTGAGGTAACTATATTATTTGTACCCATCAACGTTCCATTAAAAACAACATCTCCATCAAATTTCGCGGCAATTGACGTGTTAGGAGGAGCCGAGGCATCTGCACTAGCCCAAATTCCACAACTATTACCAGCGCCATATTCTATTGCATTTACTTCAATTGATCCATAATTCACATTTTGCTTTCTGACGCCTATAAAATTGCTTCCATCAATAATAATTGCAGGGAAACTTCTTTTTGTAGCCAATGCATTTATGTTAAAGCCCTGATTTAAAACATCTAATGCAGCAGCGTTAAGGCCATGATTTGTTGAGTTTCCAATAATTAGCGCGTTCAGATAAGTCGGTACACCCATTCCTACTGCCATACCGTACTGCCCTGACAAATAACCGTTACTAGATTGATTTGCAAAACCAACTAACATATTATTATAATTGCCTAACGGCGTGTTATTTGAACTTCCTATCAAAAAATTATTTTGATCACCCGACGAACTATTAAAATTTCCGAATACCGAAGTTCCGTTAGCGTTTGCGCCATTAATAGTATTTGACGTTCCATTTATTAATACGCTATTTGCAGTTGAGTTATTAAGGTCGCCAAATATTTTATTTCCATTCCCTAAAACTGTGTTTTGAGAACCAAAGAGTATGTTATTTTGACCAATTCCTAAACCAAAACCATTTGCGCCTCCAACCATAAAATTACCATTCACCAATTCAAACTCCATATCTTTTACTTGTTGAGAAACCTGGGTATTGTGAAGTAATGTACCACCAAGTTCAACTGTTGTTGGATTTAATAAACTTAAACCGTTTTGTGCTGTGGTAATGCCGCCACCAGGGCCACCGCTAACATCCGGCACTAAAATAACATCTCCCGTGGTAGGATCTACGCTTAGCACATTGCCGTTGGCTGTTAGCGGCGATGCACCAACAAGGTCAGTCAAACGTAAACCGCTAATGTTACTTGTAGCACCTTTGCGCACTTCAAGTAAATTACCAGGTGAACAAAGTGTTTGCATAACGCCAATACCAACGTTGCCTGTTTGGCCTGCAGTTCTGGTAAAAAGAAAATTGTTGTTTGCCATTGGTATTTCCCACGAACTTGTTAGGGGATTTTGTGTAGCGCCGCAAATATTGCCCAAATTAGTTCCACCTGCTAATGCATTTGTTAGAACAACGTCTCCATCCTGATCTACTGTTAAAACCTTTTGGTTGTTTAAGCCATTTGTTCCATTAGCAAGTGCCGGACTTGCACTAGTTAGTTTTGTAAACCTTATCCCACTGGCATTTGTATTACCGTATTTAGAATTTTTTGCATTGGCACTTACTTCAAAAGTATTACCAGTATTACAAAAACCTGTTGAAGCAGGTTGACCACCAACGCCAAAACCGCCAGTACTATTATTAGGGCTCGCAATCCAAAAATTAAAATTACCATTTAGAATTGCTCTATCGCTTTGAAGAGCTGATCCCGCTAATTGCGCAAAATTATTACAAGCTCCACCTAATTGTATAACTCCACCATTTACACCAATACCATTATTAGATGTTGGAACAGTAACAGGCACATTTGTAAGAACGATATCACCGTCCTGGTCTACAGTTAAAACCTTTTGATTATTTAAACCATTTGTTCCATTTGCCAGTGCAGGACTTATGGAAGTTAACTTAGTTAGTCGTAGACCACTTGCATTCGTGTTGCCGTATTTTATGTTTTTTGCGTTAGCACTTACTTCAAAAGTATTACCCGTATTACAAAAACCAGTTGAAGCAGGTTGGCCGCCTATACCAACTCCCCCTGTTTGATTATTTCCATCAGCAAACCAAAAAGTATTATTATTTATAATAACTGCTCTATCAGTATTTAACGCAGAAGCATTAAGTTGTGGCCCATTATTACAAGCGCCGCCTAATTGAACAATACTTCCGTTAACTAAGATACCATTATTTGCGGTTGGTGCTGTTCCAGCAGGAACATATATTACATCACCGTTTCCATTTACACTAAGCACACCTAATCCTGGATTACCTTGCGGCGTATTACCAGAAGTCATTCGTTTTAAGCGTAAACCACTACTACCGTTTACACCAACTGGTATAGGGCTACTCGCAAGCGCATCGATTTCAGTTGTATTTCCAGGTAAATTAGTATTAACTCCAAAAAAACCATTATTTTTTATTACTGCGCGTTGATTATTAAAAGTATAAAACCGTAGATCCAAATTTTCTTTTTGAATAACTTCTGCAATTCCTGCACCAGTTATACCAAAGTGAAAACCATCATTTGCTGTTTGTTGAGTACCGGTTGCGTTTGTTATTTGTAAATATGCCGATAAGTTTGTTTGATTATTTACATGCAATAGGTTTTGTGGCTGTGCATTGTCATAAAATACAGGCCCTATGCCAATATTACCGTTACCTATCATGCGCATCATCTCGCGGCCATAATTACTATTTTGAGAATTTGGGCCAAGAGGGTTGGCACCTGTATTAGCATCATTATAAATGAATGTTAGGTTATCGTTAGCTGCATTCGCCGGGCCGCCTAAGCCATTATCACCAAAACTAATTACAGCATCATTCGCATCGCCGGTATTGGGAAGAAAAAGGGTAGTTGCAGGTATGCTTGTTCTTCCTGTTGGATCAATTGTGTTTTTTTGCCTGTGCCCAAAAAATACATGGTCTGTGCCACGGCTCATAAGTATTCCTAAATCCATCCAATCCCTTATTCCAACGCCGGTGCCAGGTTCGCCCATGTGTATCAATGAGCGCGGAAAATTTATCGGATTGTTTCCGTCTATACCAATTCCTATGCGTGTTAAGCCAAAGCCCGCCAGGTTATTAACTGAACTGCCCGGCCCAGCCAAATTAGTTCCATTTGCAAGTTGACTTATTAAAATACGTGGCAAATTATTAGTTCTGATTTGTAATGGGTTGACTCCGTTAGAGGCATTAAAGCCTAGAAAGTTTGTACCAACATAATTATTCCCAGCACTACCACCTTGCGGTTTTGCTATTGTATAACTTAAAATAGCTATAATAATAAAACTTGTTCTTTTTTTCATAATTTAATGTTTAACAATTAATTTTTTATAAGCGTTTTTTATTTTCATATAATATAGTCCGGCTTGCCAACTTGAGCAATTAATATATGGCTCATTATATTTTGTTTCTAATACAAAATTTATTTCAGTCCCATAACTATTATATATTTTAAAATCCTGATTTTGACCGCACCTTAATTGTATTGTATTATTTGCCGGATTTGGATATATTTTAAAATGAGATTCTTCATTACTTTCCCTTACATCTGTTACATAGGTTGATGCAAATAAAGAATCTGTGCTTACGCAAACCTCATCAATATAATAGTATCCAAAAGTGCCTGTACCATCATTAATAACTGTTGTATTTGCATCATCAAAAAAATTACCTATCATTATGTAATTATATGCTGAATCTGCGATAAAAGAACCTGATAATTTTGTCCAGTTTGTTTTATCTATTATTACATTATTACTATAAAAATGTGCAACATTATTAATTAGTGTATGCTTTTGTTTAACCTTACTAAATTTAACCCCAATTTTGTTAGTACTATATCCAACAACAAAGTTGCTATCCGCCCTATTTACTTTAAACGTAATATAATATTTTTGAGAAATTATAAGTGGTAGAGATAACTGTCC
>DDPF01000012.1 GCA_002342065.1 Bacteroidetes bacterium UBA2475
AAACGGGAGGGCAAAGATACTACTTCTTTTTTATCCAACAAATATATTTGCCGAGTTTTTACAATAATTCGCAGCTTTTTATGAAAACTTTGTCGTAAAACTTAAAACACTTTTGACCGAACATTGTTTTAAATCTATACTCTAAAAATTGTTACTAACAGGTACCTGCTTAATAAAATACCGATAACGGTCGGGTAAACCCCAATTTTAAGTATCTTTAGCCCTTATACAGATGGAATATAACACACAACTAGACAGATTGATCATCCCGGAATACGGAAGAAATATTCAGGGAATGATAGAGTATTGCTGCAAATTAAAGGATCGCGAAGAGCGAAACCTATGCGCCAGGGCAATTATACAGGTAATGGGTCAATTAAACCCACATTTAAGGGATATTGCAGATTACAATCATAAATTATGGGATCATTTATTTATTATCTCGCAGTTTAAACTGGATGTAGACAGTCCATACCCTATCCCAAGCCCGGAAACTTTTAAGGAAAAACCAAAAATTTTAGATTATCCCAAAGGAAAAATACGTTTTAAACATTACGGTAAAACCATTGAGGATATAATTAAAAAAGCAAGGGAATTGCCTGAAGGACCTGAACGTAAAGAACTAACACGTCAAATAGCCAATCACCTTAAAAAATCTTATTTCAACTGGAACAAAGATTCGATCACTGATGACGTGATCTTTAAAAATTTAGCCGATCTATCGGGCGGAGAATTAAAACTGGATGATAACACCGTATTGAGCTCGCACCAAGAGTTACGTGGCACCAAGAAATTCTTCCACAAAAATCCAAAGCACAAAAATAATAATCACAAACATAAAAATCCTAGAAAATTCTAATACTTTCTTATGGCAATTTTTGAAGTACATGGCGGACATAAACTAAAAGGAGAAATTATACCGCAGGGAGCTAAAAACGAAGCTTTACAAATTCTTTGTGCAGTATTATTAACCAAAGAAAAAGTTGTCATCGGAAATATTCCCAACATTGTTGACATTAATAAACTTATTGAATTACTTGCCGAACTTGGCGTAAAGGTTGAGAATACCGGCCACGAGGAATACACCTTCCAGGCAGATAATGTAAATATCGATTATCTTGTATCGCCCGAATTTAAAAAGAAAGGCGGAAGCCTGCGCGGAAGCATGATGATCGTAGGCCCTATGCTTACACGCTTTGGTAAGGCGTATATGCCAAAACCGGGTGGCGATAAAATTGGCCGCCGTCGTGTAGATACTCATTTCATGGGATTTGAAGCTTTAGGTGCAAAATTTAATTACCACGCCGATAACGAATTATTTGAAGTTGAAGGAAAAAATTTAAAAGGCGCGTATATGTTGCTGGACGAAGCTTCTGTTACAGGAACCGCCAACATTGTTATGGCCGCTGTTTTAGCAGAAGGCAGAACAACCATTTATAACGCCGCTTGCGAACCATACTTACAACAGCTTTGCAAAATGCTTAATAGCATGGGTGCAAAAATTTCAGGCATTGGCTCTAATTTACTTTATATTGATGGCGTTAAAGAATTAAAAGGTACAACGCATCGCATATTGCCGGACATGATAGAGATTGGTTCGTTCATTGGAATGGCCGCCGTTACTCAATCCGAGATCACTATAAAAAATGTGAGCTACGATAATTTAGGTATCATCCCAACAATATTTGGACGTCTTGGTATTAAAATGGAACGCCGCGGCGATGATATTTTTATTCCTGAACAAGACCATTACGAAATTGATACATTTATCGATGGCTCTATTCTTACTGTGAGTGATGCCATTTGGCCGGGTTTTACACCCGATCTTATCAGTATTGCATTAGTTACTGCTATACAGGCAAGAGGTAATGTACTCATTCATCAAAAAATGTTCGAGAGCCGTTTATTCTTTGTAGATAAATTAATTGATATGGGTGCGAAAATTATTCTTTGCGATCCACACCGTGCAACCGTAATGGGCCTTGATAGAAAAGTACAGTTACGTGCCATTCAAATGGCTAGTCCGGATATTAGAGCCGGTGTAGCTTTGCTTATTGCTGCCATGAGCGCAAAAGGTAAAAGTGTAATTTTTAATATCAATCAAATAGATAGAGGTTACCAAAATATTGATACGCGTTTGAATGCTATTGGCGCGCAAATAATTAGAAAAGATAAATGAAACACTTACTGATATTTTTAAGTATCTATTTAATCACTATTGCTTCGTGCAAAAGCAAAAAAACTACTGTCACTGATCCTATTACACCCACAGTTGCTGTTACACCTTTACCAGCCGCAGAAGTAGAGCCTGTTGTAGGTTTAAATTTAGGCAATCTGGCACCCGAAATTGTGCAAAGTAATTTAACTGATAGTGTCATTAAACTTTCTTCTTTAAGAGGGAAAATTGTTCTCATAGATTTTTGGGCGAGCTGGTGCGGACCTTGCAGAAAAGAAAATCCAACAGTTGTTAAAGCTTACACAAAATTTAAAGATCAAAAATTTAAAAATGGAAATGGTTTTACAATTTACAGTGTATCCTTAGATGCTGATAAAAATCTCTGGAAAAAAGCAATAGATAAAGATGGTTTGGTTTGGCCTTACCATGTTAGCGATCTTAAAGTATGGAATAACGAAGCCTCGCAAAAATATGCCGTTCAAGGCATTCCATACAATATATTAATAAATGACAAGGGAATAATAATTGATAAAAATCTAAGAGGAGAATCTCTGAACTTAGCTTTAGAAAAATTACTTATAGCCCAATGAAGAATTATTTTTTCATAACATTTATTTTTCTGTTCGCTCACTTAAATTCGCAAACAGAATTAGCACCAATAAAACCTGGAGATAAAGCGCCGGGTTTTATTTTAACACAACAAAATTCTATTCAAAGTTTTGCTTTACCGTACTTTAACCGTGTTATCCTTTTACATTTCTGGAGCACTAGTGTTCAGCAATCAAAAGTAAAGAACAGATCGTTGAACCGTTTGGCCGGTAGATATAAAAATGCCATTTACAAAAATGCAGATGGTTTTGATCTTATTGCCATTGCAGTACAAAGCGATAAAAGAGCCTGGAACGAAGACGTTAGAATTGATTCGTTAAATAATTTTATTAATGGCATTGCTCAAAAAGGTTACAACGATGATGTATGTAAAAAATACGGTGTCACTTCTCTTCCGGCGGATGTGTTAATTGATGAGAACGGCATTGTTATTGCCATCAATCCAAAAATGGCTGTGCTGGAAGATCTGTTAGATGAAAAGAAAAACTTTTTACCAGTAAAAAAAGATGTTATCGGAACCATTGGACACTCCAGTAATAAAGATGATATTTTAAAATTCGGAAAACTATATTTATTTGATGCTTACTACGATTCGATTTCAACAACGCTTACAAACGCCAATGGTGGATTTTCTTTTTACGACATAAAATTGAACCAGGATTTTATTTTAAAAACAGATAACCAAAGTGATATTATTACCACCGATCCACTTGCAATTTATAATAAAAGAGGCGAGCATATTGTAGATGGAAAAACCATGGGAAATGGTTTTGCTTTTTATATCGCTTCAAATATGAGTTACAAATTAACCGACGATAACCCTGACGAAGCTTTGAACGGAACAATAGGAGAGGTAAATGTAACCAAGAACTTAACTTTTGTAAGTAACGGTGCAGGCCTTACACCAAAGGATGAACAAGAACTACAACCTATTTTATTGATGTTGAAAAAAAATAAAGATCTGATGGTAAACATTACAACCCATACAGATTCTAAACCTGATGATAAATCAGCAATGGACCTCACCGTAAAGCAGGCAAAAACAGTTAAAGATTTTTTAGTTAAAAAAGGCATTGTCGCAGCGAGAATAAAAACCTTCCCAAAAGGTAAAAGTCAGCCTCGTAAAGCCTGCAAAGCGCACACCGATTGCTCGGATGCCGACCATAAACAAAACCGAAGGGTTGAATTTGTGGTATCAAAGAACTGACAAAACTTCCTACAAAAAAGTCTGGCAAAATTATTGATTTACCAATAGTGAAATACTATTTTAAAATCGATACATACCATGCAGAATAACGAAAATAGCGTACCTGAAGAGAATTTAGATAATGTTGACACCACCACCGGGTCTGACAATACGACTGAAAAATCAGTAGAAACTGACGAAACTACCACTATTAACAATGCTGTTGATACTGATGCTAAAATAAAAGAACTGAACGACAGATACCTGCGTTTATATTCTGAGTTTGATAACTATCGTAAACGTACCATAAAGGAAAGATCTGAACTTATTAAAACAGCCGCAGAAGACGTTTTTAAAGCTATTTTACCCGTGCTTGATGACATGGATAGAGCCATTAAAGCGAACGAAACTGTAACAGACGCAACGCCCATTAAAGAAGGCATGCTGCTTATACATAATAAACTGAAAAACTCAATACAAAATAAAGGATTAACTTCTTTTGATAGTCTTGGTATTGCTTTTAATCCCGACACAATGGAGGCGATTACGCACATTCCTGCAACAGACGAAGAACAAAAAGGTAAAGTTATTGACGAGCTTGAAAAAGGATACAAATTAGGAGATAAAGTAATTAGATTTGCAAAAGTTGTTGTAGCACAGTAAAGAAGAACATTATGAAGTAGAACAAGTTCACTTCATAATAGAGTTCGCTTCACTGTCCAATAAAAATAATATTATGGCCAAAAGAGATTATTACGAAATACTAGGAATTGCAAAGAACGCAAGCGAAGAAGAAATAAAAAAAGCTTATCGCAAATTGGCTATTAAATTTCACCCGGATAAAAACCCGGATGATAAAACTGCTGAAGATAAATTTAAAGAAGCAGCAGAAGCATACGAGATCTTAAGCAACCCCGACAAACGTGCGCGTTACAACCAATATGGCCACGCAGGTGTGGGTGGAGCATCCGGTGGGCAAGGCCACGGCGGCATGAACATGGATGACATCTTTAGCCAGTTTGGCGATATTTTTGGTGGCGCATTTGGTTTTGGCGGCGGCGGTGGAAACCGTGGCGGCGGCGGACGACGCATGAACCGCGGCAGTAATTTACGTGTTAAAGTAAAATTAAATTTAAAAGAAATTGCCAACGGTGCCGAGAAAAAAATTAAAGTAAATAAATACGTTGGTTGCAAAACCTGCAGTGGCAGTGGCGCAAAGAACGGACAATACGATGCATGTAAACAATGTAACGGTAGTGGCGTTGTTACACGCGTGCAGCAAACTATTTTAGGTGCTATGCAAACGCAAACAACCTGCCCGGGTTGTAGCGGCGAAGGAAGAATAGTAAAAGATAAATGTAATACCTGCCACGGTGATGGAATTGTAAGAGAAGAAGAAATAATTACAATGAATATTCCTGCAGGTGTAGCAGAAGGAATGCAGCTGAGCATGCAGGGAAAAGGTAACGCGGCGCCACGTGGTGGTATTAACGGCGATCTTTTAATTGTTATTGAAGAAGAAGATCATCCCGATCTTAAACGCGAAGGAAATCATTTGATCTATAGTTTAAATATTTCTTTCCCTGATGCGGCAATGGGAACTAATGTAGAGATACCAACAATTGATGCAAAAGCAAAAATTAAAATTGAACCAGGTACACAAAGCGGAAGAGTTTTACGCTTAAAAGGAAAAGGTTTACCCGATGTAAATGCATATGGCAGAGGCGATCTTTTGGTTGAGATAAGCGTTTATACTCCAACGCATTTAAGCCCAGATGAACGTAAAGCTTTAGAAAATTTAAAAGGTTCAAAGAATTTTGAGCCAAATCCAAATAAAAAAGAAAAAGGATTTTTTGAAAGAATGAAAGATTATTTTGAGTAACAATTTTATTTCAGTCCCCCTACCACCTTCTCTAAAGGAGAATATTTATTACGAAGCGCAGAAATATTCTGCGCTTTTTTGTTTTTAAAAAATAAAGAGGAATTATACTTTTATTTATTTAATTTAGCTTATATATTTTATATGAGCGATTGTAGTTATAGATGGTATAAGTATAATTTTAATACTTCATGTATTAAATGCGGTAACAAAATTGCCATGCAAAGCCCTTTAGGCGCTCCCGAATGCGACGATTGTGGCGAATTAAGCAAACACAGCTGGGAAGAAATGCTAACCATTTGCGATGTTAAAGATCTACGTAGGAACGACGTTGGGCATAAAAAGATCTTTAGTGTTATGGAAGCGAACGTCAATTCCGAAAACGTTAGTACCATCAATTGTTATCACTGCAAAACAGCCATGCTTCCTAAAACAGATCTTATTGAATCTAAAAGCTGCGAATGCCCAAATTGTAATGAGCTAGTAGGATTTGAAACTTTAAGCTCATACAAAGATTTTGTCTTTTACCGTTACGTCAATCAAAAAATAAGCACAGCAAATAAAAGTGCTTTAATTGCCGTGCGCTGCGCCGCCTGTGGAGCACCATTGGAAACCGATCCATCAAAAACAAATTACACCTGCCAGTTTTGTAGCGTAGAAAATATTTTGCCGCCTTCATTAAGACACAGAAGGGTTTTAGACGATGTTTATATTGGCATTCAAAAAAAGATGATCTCGCCAAAAAATATATCCGGGCTAACAAATCCACAACAGATAATTAATTGTTTGAAAGAAAATAAAAAAGAAGCTTTTAACGAAGGAGATCTAAATGCGTTAATGATAAAATTTCCTGAAAATTTACAGATCTATCATCTTGTTGCGAATGATCTACGCCATGAATTTTCATTAGAAACATTTGAAAAATTGTGGGCTGTTTCTAAAAGCATTGCTTTCTTAAAGATCATCGGACAAAAATTAAACAGGTCGGAAGCAGAGATCAGTTCTCAAATAAGAAAATTTGATGCAAACTATAAACAACATCCAAAAAACTCGGGCACTAAAAAAGATGGTGGTAGTTTTTTTGACAAACTAAAAGGGTTGTTTGATTGATCTATTTTTCCACGATCATAAATTCCGTTCTACGATTTTTTGCCCTACCCTCTTCTGTTGTATTATCAGAAACGGGTTTGCTAGATCCAAAACCTTTGGCATTAATTCTATCACCATTAATACCTAATTCTTCTAATGCACTTTTTACAGAAAAGGCACGATTAGTACTTAAAGCCTCGTTAGCTTTTGGGTTACCCACGTTGTCCGTATGACCATGGATCTCTATTTTTATGCTGCCATTTTCTTTCAAATACCCTGCAAACGATTTTAAAACTACTTTACTTTCCTTTGTAAGTTCTGCGCTATTGGTAGCATAAAAAATATTGTTTATCACAAATGTTTTTCCAGGTAACGCTTCCTGAACAACCATTTTTATTTCTTTTGCCGGAGCCTCAAACGTAAGATCTTTTACACTTACTACTTTAGATAAAAAAGCCTGTTCTTCTTTTATTACTGTAATTAAAATATCATCCTTCTGTTTTAAATTTACAGCGGCCATAAACTGCCCGCTAACACTGTCAACCACAGCGTATGTCTTTTCTTCGGTCCTAATATTTTTAAGCTCAACCACCGCACCTGTAACTTCATTCCCAACATTATCCTTAACATCACCTTTAATAAAAGCAATTTGTTGTGGACGCGCTTCCTTATACAGATCAAATTTATAAAGATCAAAACGGCCTACTCCTTTGCCGCGTACTTTTCCTTCATCGAAACTAAAAAAGTATCCCATTTTTGTATCGGTACTTACAAAAAAACCAACATCATCTGTACCGCCGTTTATTGGTGAGCCAATATTCTCAGGTTCCTGCCACTCGCCTTTTTCATCTTTACGCACATAAAAAATATCCATGCCACCAAAACCAAAATGTCCGTCGCTGCTAAAATAAAGTGTTTCGCTATCGCTATGAATGAAAGGTGTTTTTTCGTTTCCTTTAGTATTAATTTTTGGTCCTAAATTTTTTGGCGTGCTCCAGATATTAGTTTTAGGATCTCTAACCGTAACATAAAGATCAACCCCACCAAAGCCTCCGGGCCTGTCGCTTGCAAAATATAAAGTAACGCCATCTGCAGCAATAGTTGGCTGACTATCCCAAAACACAGGATGGTTTACCACATTACTTAATTTACGAATGGGCTTCCATTCATCATTTTGATTATCGCTAATGTAAATGTCAACGTTTGGTTGGTTGCCACCTTCATCGCGTTGCATTGCAAAATATAAATGTTTATTATCGATGGAGATACTGCAGCCGCCCTGGTTATCATCTTTCTCGTTAAAAGGGTAAGGCATTTCTTCACCTTTATCAAACTCACCATTCTTATCGCGTACCGAATACATAAACACTTCTACCTCTTTATCGCTGGTATAAACTTTATCTTTATTATTGGCTGGCATTTTACGTACGTAATAACAATTCTTATCGTCCGGCGAAACATAGGCAAGATATTCGTCGCGCTCGGTTGATACGCCTCTTACAACTTTAGGATCAAAAGGCACTCCTTTTTTTAATGCACTTTCTTTCTTTAATGATTTTAGCATTTCTTTGGCGTTATAAATTTCCCCGGTGTAATCCTTGGCGAATTTTGTATCATCGTCATCTTTAAATGCAATAAATTTTTCAAGATATTTTTTTGCAGAATCGTTCTTAGACTCCTCGTAATAAGCGAAACCAATGTAATAGTAAGGTTCGCTGTGTATTTGCGGACAACTTGCAATGGCCTTCTTAAAATACGGGGTCATTGGTGCGAACGAAAGATTCTCCAACTTTGCACGAACGATCATTTCCTGGCCCATAAATAAATTAGCTTCTGCAAAATCGGGTTCTATTTGCAGACTCTCCATTAAAAAAGTGATGCGTTCCGGTTTTTTGTATTTCTTTTTATCGGTTGCTTTTTCATAAAGCTTCATTGCCTTTTTATCAATATCATCCCTACAAAATGTTTTTGGGCCTTTATCATCATCTTGTGCAAGAATAGAAAATGAAAGACCAATGAACGGAAGTATAAATAAAAGTTTTTTCATAGATTTTTGATCCAAAAGAATATAACCAAAGATAAATGCTTTGGTTACACTAATTTACTAAGATTTAAATTGTTTGTTTACGGGTTAATGTTAAAAAGCACTAACAAATGTTTATAAAATAGAAAAACTAATACAAGTGTACATGTTACATTTACTTAAAATAAAAACATTTTATGGAATATGTTATGAAGTATTGGTGGATACTGATCCCCGTTTTATTATTGGTGTTTTATAAATTAATTTTCAGGTTGTTTGGTATTATTATCATTCCAGAAGATAAAATTGGTTTGGTTACCAAAAAATTTGTTTTATTCGGTAAGTCAGAATTGCCTCCAGGCCGCATTATTGCTGTTGAAGGCGAAGCTGGTTTCCAGGCACAGACATTGGCTCCTGGAATCTATTTCTGGAAATGGATCTGGCAATTTGAGATCACCAAACAATCGCTTACGGTTATTCCGCAAGGTAAAATTGGTTTAATTGTTGCACGTGATGGTAAAGAATTGGAGACAGGACACATTCTTGCCCGTAAGGTAGAGTGCGATGGTTTTCAGGATACGGTTGCATTTTTAACCAAAGGCGGAAGTAAAGGAAGACAAAGTGCGTACATTACTGCGGGTACTTACCGTATTAATACTTTTTTGTTCGAGATCTTTACGGTGGATATGTTTACTATTAGTGAGAACATGGTGGGTATTATTACAACTTTAGATGGTATGCCAATTGAAGAAGGAAGTATTGCCGGTAAAGATGTGGCGGGCCACAACAATTTCCAGGATGCAGATACATTTTTAAGAGCCGGCGGTAACAAAGGCTTGCAACCGCAAACTATTTTAGCGGGCTCTTATTATATTAATCCGTGGTTTGTAGGTGTTGAACAAATAAAAATGATGGAGATACCTATTGGATATGTAGGTGTAGTTATTTCATATGTAGGAAAAGACGGAAAAGATCTTAGCGGAGCAGAATTTAAACATGGTAACATTGTAAGCAAAGGTGAGAAAGGTGTTTGGGCCGAACCATTAGGGCCAGGTAAATATCCTATCAACACATTTATTATGCGTGTTGAATTGGTGCCTACAACCAACTTAGTTTTAAATTGGGCCAATGCCCGCAGCGAATCTCACCAATTAGATAAAAATTTATCTACGATCACGGTTCGTTCAAAAGACGGTTTCCCTTTTAATCTAGATGTAAGCCAGATCATTCATATTCCTACAACCGAAGCACCAAAAGTAATTGCACGTTTTGGTAGTATGATGAATTTAGTTGGTCAGGTATTAGAGCCAACAATTGGTAACTATTTCCGCAACTCGGCGCAGGATAGCGACGTAATTGCTTTCTTAAGCACACGTAAAGAAAGACAGGATGCTGCTAAAAAACGTATCAGTGAAGTGTTAGACCAATATAACGTAAACGGGGTTGACACATTAATTGGTGACATTGTACCGCCGGAAAGTTTAATGAAAACATTAACCGATCGTAAAATTGCAGAAGAGCAAAACACTACTTTCGAAACTCAAAAACGTGCCGAGATAACCCGTCAAACGCTTGAAAAAGAAACCGCAGTTGCCGATATGCAAAAAGAAATTGTAAAGGCCGACCAAGGTGTATTGATTGCTGAACGTATTGCCGATGCTGCTGTTAAGAAAGCTACCGGTGAAGCAAGCGGCGTTAAGATCTCGTCTGTTGCAGAAGCCGACAGGTTAAAAATTATTGCCAATGCCGATGCAGAGAAAACAAAAGTAACCGCTAACGCAGAAGCTGAAAAAATTAAAGCCTTAGCAAATGCAGAGGCTGAAAAGATAAGCGTAACCGGTAAAGCAGAGGCCGAGAAAATTTTAGCTATAGGTAAGTCAAATGCCGAATCGTACAAACTATCGGTAGATGCAATGGGTGGCGATAACTTTACCAAGTTAAAAGTAACCGAACAAATAGGTAAAGAACGTATTAAAATAATACCTGAAGTATTAATAACGGGTAATGGCGATGGCCAGAATGGCCCTATTAACGGGCTTTTAGGTCTGCAATTATTGGATGGTATAATGGAGAGAAATAAAACCAAAGATGCAGATGATAAAAACACAGGGCTTAAAAACGACGGGAAAAATAAAACATAACTTTTTTGCATATAAACAAACGCCTTATCTTAGCTGGTAAGGCGTTTTTTTTTGCCTTAAAACTAATTATTTTAGAGCATTAGTGATTATTAGGTGTTCTAAACATGATAATAATCATAATTAAGTTGATAATCGTCATGTTCTGTCGGAAAGAAAGCCATTAGCTTTATACTGGATAAATAAACTTAAATCTCAATGAAAAAAATCAGTACACTTTTACTTATCTTTTTTTTGATGCTTTTCTCTTGTAAGAATAAACAAGAAAGAACAAAACCACTTGTAGAAAAAATAACCGAATCAGTTTACGCTTCCGGCATTATTAAAAGCAAGAACCAATATCAGGTCTTTTCAATAGTTAATGGTATAATAGAAGAGATAATAGCAAAAGAAGGTGATCTTATTAAAAGAAACGATCCTATACTTAGATTACAGAATGTTTCTTCAAAACTAAATGCTGCTAATGCCAAATTAGCTGTTGATCTTGCCAATTTCAATTCTAATGGTGATAAATTGAATGAACTAAAAGCCAACATTGATTTTGCCAAAACAAAACTAAAAAACGATTCGGCTTTGTATGCACGACAAAAAAATTTGTGGGCACAACAAATTGGCACGCAAAATGATCTCGAATTTCGTGAGCTTGCATATAAAAATTCTATAACCAATTACGAAACTGCAAATCTAAGATACAAGGATTCAAAGAAACAATTGGATTTTTCGGCGCAACAGGCAAAAAATAATTTTGAAATAACTCGTTCGGTAGAAAATGATTTTATTGTAAAAAGCGAAACAGACGGCAGAGTATATAGTATTTTAAAAGAAAAAGGAGAGTTGCTTTCTCCACAAAGTCCGGTTGCTATAATTGGTGACGCTAACGATTTTATAATTGAACTTCAGGTAGATGAATATGATATTACAAAAATAAAGATCGGGCAAAAAATTATTTTAAGTCTTGATAGTTATAAGGGGAAAGTATTTGAAGCGCAGGTTATAAAAATAAATACCATTATGAATGAAAAAACGCGCTCCTTTATAATTACTGGAGAGTTTACTATTAAGCCCCCGGTTATTTATCCAAATCTTACAGTAGAAGCAAATATTATTATACAGAGCAAGGAAAGCGCATTAACAATACCACGTAATTACTTAATAGATGATGAATTTGTGTTAAATGAAAAAAAGGAAAAAATTAACGTAACAGTTGGCTTAATGGATTATAAGAAAGTGGAAATTTTAAGCGGTATAAAAGCTTCTGATATTATTCTGAAGCCATTAAAATGAAACACAACCTCATTTTTAGAATAGCAAAAGCATTATTATTAGTGCGGTTAAAACAAACCATGGTGGCCGCTGTTGGCGTTACGTTTAGCATTATGATGTTTATTACATTATTGGGCTTTATGACCGGATTAAATGATCTTTTAGACGGCTTAATTTTGAACAGAACGGCTCATGTACGTTTATTTAAAGAAATAAAACCTAGCAAAACACAACCAATTGATCTTTCTGGCGAACACAAAAAAACATATAACTTTATTGAATCCATTAAATCGGGTAGCACTAGAAAAGAAATCTACAACAGTGGCGCTATTATGCAAGCCATTAGTAAAGATGATAGAGTATTAGGCATTGCTCCAAAAATAAACGCTCCTGTTTTTTTTAATGACGGTAACATCGAAATTACTGGAGTTATAAACGGTATTGACATTGATAAAGAAAGTAAATTATTCTATTTTGATGATTATGTTGTTGAAGGAGTTTCTGCAGATCTAAAAAATGTAACTAACAGCATTATATTAGGTAAAGGATTGGCAGAAAAGTTGTTGGCAAAAACAGGAGATGTAGTTGTTATAACCACTAGCCGCGGAGATAGGTTTTCTTTAAAAGTAGTAGGCTATTTCCAATCAGGCTTACTGGAATTAGATAAAGTACAGAGCTTTGCATCAATTACCACTACTCAAAAAATATTAGGTAAGAGCAATAATTACTTAACAGATATTCAGATCAAATTAAAAGATATTGCCTTAGCTCCTGAATTAGCAAAAGAGTATGCCGAAATATATGAAACCGATGCAGAAGACATACAAACGGCCAATTCGCAATTTGAAACCGGAAGCAAAGTGCGTACTATAATTTCATTTGCTGTTGGCATCACTCTATTGGTGGTTGCAGGTTTTGGTATTTACAATATATTAAACATGATGATCTTTGAAAAAATGGATTCCATTGCAATTTTAAAAGCAACCGGTTTTTCTGGTAAAGATGTAAAGCGAATTTTTTTGGTAATTGCCATTAGCATTGGTGTTGTTGGTGGGGCTTTAGGCCTAATCTTTGGTCTTTTACTTTCCATGGGTATCGATCAAATTCCTTTTAATACAGCATCGCTGCCAACTGTTACTACTTACCCCATAAATTATAACATCGCATTTTATATTATTGGTGGTGTTTTTTCTTTGATCACGACCTACTTCGCAGGCTATTTTCCCGCAAAAAAAGCAAGTAAAATTGATCCTGTTGTAATTATTAGAGGCAAATAAATGAACGAGTTAGTTTTAGAAGCCAGAAATATAAATAAGGATTTTCACGATCCAGTAACCATTAATGTTTTAAAGAATATTAATTTCACAATCAATAAAGGTGAGTTTGTATCTGTTACCGGCAAATCGGGTTGCGGTAAATCTACTTTATTGTATATCTTATCCACAATGGATACCGATTATGAAGGAGATCTGTTGATCGATAATCAACCAATGGCGAACAAAAAAGAAAGTGAGCTGGCAAAAGTACGTAACGAAAAAATAGGCTTTGTTTTTCAGTTTCACTATTTACTGAATGAGTTTACTGCATTGCAAAATGTGATGTTGCCGGGTTTAAAATTGGGCAAATACAGTGAGCAGGAAGTAGAGTATCGCGCAATAGAACACCTTAAAAAATTAGACATACAGAAACTTGCAAACAAAAGTGCCAATCAATTATCTGGCGGAGAAAAGCAGCGCGTGGCAATAGCACGTGCACTTATAAACGATCCATTAATTATTATGGGCGATGAACCAACCGGTAACTTGGACAAAAAAAACAGCGATATTGTTTTTGACATTTTTAAACAACTAACAGTTGAATTTAATCAAACCTTGCTGATAGTAACACACGATAATGAATTTGCAAAAAAAACAGAACGCACTATTGAAATGGAAGATGGGAAGATAATAAAACAGTAGGTTTCCAGTTTTTATATTTCAAGAAACAGTCTTCATGTATTTAACCAACCAACAATTAATTAAGCTTTTTATTACAGATTATTAACTTTAAGAGCCATTGTATGCTCTAAAACTGAGCATATTTGCTTATATTTGTCTTTAATCGCTTCCGTTACGGAAGATTAACCCCTAAAAGAACAAATGGCTAAATCGCAGGAAACTTATAGTAAAAAAGAAAAAGAGAGTAAGAAATTAAAAAAGAGGCAGGAGAAAGAAGAAAAAAAAGCCGAGCGAAAAGCTGGCGGTAAAAAAAGTTTTGAAGATATGATCGCTTATGTGGATGAATTTGGTAATCTTACCGATACACCACCAGATCCAAAAAAGAAAAAAGAATTAAATCTTGAAGATATTCAATTAGGCGCTAAAATAGAAGCCGCCATCGACCCAGCCGATCTTATTCACAGAGGGAACATCAGTTTTTTTAACGAAGAAAAAGGTTACGGATTTATCCGCGACGAAAAATCACAGGAAAGTGTTTTCTTTCACGTAAATGGTTTACTAACCCCTGTTAAAGAAAAAGACAAAGTAAGTTTTGAAACCGAAATGGGACAAAAAGGTTTAAATGCCATTAAGGTGACTGTGGTTAGTTAAATAAACTAACCACTCTCAGTGATGTTTTCCATCTAATGTTGTATTTGATTAATTCGTCCTGGTAATCACATAAAAAACCAGAGAAATTCGAATCTAAACTAAAAAAGATGATCTTCCAAAAATTATTAGATTTCATAAAGAAAAACAAAAAATTTCTCTTATGGTTTTTTCTTGGATCATCACTTTTATTAACATACAAGATCCTTTATAATTGTGCTTATCACGAAGTCATTTGGCAAATCAGATGTATTGGTTACCTTGCTTTCCTTATTATAATCACATCCATCTTTATGTATTATGTACAGTCAAAGAAAATTATATTAGCGAATATTTTTCTTCTTTTTGACTTAATTTTACTTGTAGAAATTATTTGTTTTTTTCTATTGGGACTGCCCTCTTGCTTTAAAAAAGATTTTAGCCCGCCTAAGGTTACAGAAGATCATATCGCAAAACATGCCGGTTCGGTTCCATACGCTGATAGCGTTTATAGCGCTCTATTGGTTAAGCAAAATGATACTGTTTATAATGTTAAATATTCCATCGATCACTTTCATAAACGAATAACACCCGGGCATGACTCATCTAAAAAGAATCACTCCATTTTTTTTGGTTGTTCTATTGCTTTTGGCGTGGGGTTAAATGATGATCAAACATTAGCATATCGTTTTCAGCAAGAATCTGACCAATTCAATTCATACAATTATGGTCTATCCGGCCATGGACCCAATAATATGTTAGCTCGTTTAAAATACCAAAATTTATCTAAACAAGTAGTCGAAAAAAATGGTGTAGCGTTTTACATTTTCTTTTTTGATCATATTTATAGGTCTATAGGTACTATGAGCAGATATAGCGAATGGGTATTTAATGAGCCCTATTATACAATGGAAAACGATGAACTTGTAAGGAAAAAAGGTTTTAAAGATGGGAGGCCAATTATTTCAAAAATTTATGAATTAATTTACCAAACAAATATTGTAAAGTATTTTAAATTAGATTTTCCTTTACGACTTAACAAAAACCACTTTGATCTCGTTTGCGAAATGATAAAAGAATCAAAGAAAGAATATCAAAAGCAGTTTGGGAATAATAACTTTTATTGTGTTATGTATCCAAGCCACGTGAATTGGACTCCGGAAGATTTTAAAAGTTTTAAAGATTGCCTTACAAAAAAAGGTATTGATTACATTGACCTGACACAGTATATTGATTATTCATATAAATATACCTTAGGTGGCGACCCTCACCCCAACGCCAACACCAATCAGTTATTAGCTAAAGAATTAATGGCTCGTTATTTAAAGCTAAAACAATAGATTTTTACATCAATAATTAAGTTCGATCTACCCATTTTAAATATAATAATAAAATTTATACAATTTTATATCGTAAGATTATCCTTATTTTCAATTTACGAAAGATCAATGAAGAATCCTTGCTCAATTTTAAGCATATGAAAAAACGTGATCTTTTGTTAGAAGCTTATAAAACAATTGTACATTTAATAAGCATTTTAGTTTATAGACACAGGAAGTTTCATAACACCCTGCACATAGCTGCAAAACGTTATAAGCCATTATACAGGAGATAATTTTTCTCCATCAAGATCCATATTAGTAAGTATTAAAGAAATATTATGCATTATCTCTTTTTGCAAAATTTCTAGTATTTTTTTCTTCACAAAATGACGATGCACCGCCATGCCAACCGTGCGATAAGGGACAGGTGTACTGAATTGACTTAAATGCATTTTTTCTCGTTTAGAAAAATCATGGACAGCTAAATACGGTAGTAATGTGGTAGCATTATTAGCCTTAACAAAACGTAGCAAACTATCAATCGACCCTGCCTGATACTCAAAATTCAGCCTGCTGTCAATTAACTTTTTATTAATATCACAAAGTTGCAAAACTTGTGTGCGCATGCAGTGACCCTCTTCCATCAAACACAAATTTTTCATTTTCATTTTCTTTACTGAAATTTTCTTATTGCTAACCTCGTTGGGATCGAAAAAAACAAAAGGCTCGTCGTATAATTTAATTTCAATCAGTTCTTTGTCTTCAATAGGTATAGAAAGAATACCAATGTCTAATTCACGTGATTTTAGTTTTCGCGTAATTTCAGCAGTAGTTTCTTCTCTAACTTTAATTGTTAAACTTGGGAATTTAGATGCAAACTCCTGAAGAAACAATGGTAATAAAAATGGAGCAATAGTTGGTATTACAGATAAGGTTAAATTGCCTGTTATTTCGCCTTTCAATTCTTTTGTCAACTCTGTTAATTGCCCAATATTGTTTGCTATAATTTTTAATTGCTCAATAATAACTATCCCTTCATTGGTAAGTTGAACCGGCTTTTTTTTCCTGTCAAATATCTTGAAGCCTATTTCATCTTCAAACTTTGAGATCATAGTGCTAAGCGTAGATTGTGTAATAAAACATTTTTCGGAAGCCAATTCAAAATGTTTATGTTCTGCTACTGCTAATATGTACTGAAACTGTTGTATGTTCATCTATTTTGTCAATGATAATATAGAAAATATCGTTTTTATCAAACAAAGGTATTGATTAGTTTTGTCACCAAAAAGTTTAATTTTAAAGAATAATAATATGAAAAAACTAATTATTGGTTTAACTATAATTATATCAATTAACGCAAACTCACAAGAAAAAATGGAAAGCAAAGGAAAATGTCCTTTTGGTCATGACAGCAAACAATCGGCCAACTCTGATCAATCAGTTGTAAATACACACAGCAAAGTGTTTACTAACAAAGACTGGTGGCCAAATCAGTTAGATCTAAGCCTGCTTAGAAAAAACTCTAACCTGTCTGATCCTATGAATCCAGATTTTGATTATGTTAAAGCATTTCAGATACTAGATTATCAAGCATTGAAAAAGGATCTAAAAGAATTAATGACTCAGTCTCAAGATTGGTGGCCAGCCGATTTTGGCAATTATGCAGGGTTATTTATTCGCATGGCCTGGCATAGTGCCGGCACTTACAGATCGGGTGATGGGCGCGGAGGTTCCAGAGCAGGCCAACAACGTTTTGCTCCACTAAACAGTTGGCCAGACAATGCTAACTTGGATAAAGCAAGAAGATTATTGTGGCCAATTAAACAAAAATATGGTAACAAAATTTCATGGGCAGATCTAATGATCTTAACCGGCAATGTAGCTTTAGAAACAACTGGATTTAAAACATTTGGATTTGCAGGAGGAAGAAAAGACGTTTGGGAACCCGAATCAAATGTATACTGGGGTTCTGAAACTAAGTGGTTAGATGACAAACGCTATACCGGCGACAGAAAATTAGAAAATCCCTTAGCGGCAGTTCAAATGGGATTGATCTATGTAAATCCTGAAGGCCCTAAAGGAAATCCTGATCCGGTTTTGGCCGCTAAAGACATTCGTGAAACTTTTGGAAGAATGGGTATGAATGATGAAGAAACAGTTGCTTTAATTGCCGGTGGACATACCTTAGGCAAAACGCATGGTGCAGCAGATACAAAAAACGTTGGCGTTGATCCTGAAGGAGCCGGTATTGAAGAGCAAGGTTTGGGATGGAAAAGTAACTACAATTCCGGTAAAGGAAAAGATGCAATTACTTCGGGATTAGAAGTAACCTGGACACCTACTCCGAGTCTATGGAACCAAAGTTATTTTAAGATTCTTTTTAAATATGAATGGGAATTAACTAAAAGTCCTGCAGGCGCACATCAGTGGGTTGCTAAAACAGATGATTTAATTATTCCTGATGCATTTGATAAAAACAAAAACCATAAGCCAACTATGTTAACTACCGATCTGTCATTACGCTTTGATCCTGCTTATGAAAAAATATCCAAAAAATTTATGGAAGATCCGGAAGCATTTAACGATGCTTTTGCAAGAGCCTGGTTTAAATTAACGCATCGCGATATGGGTCCAAAAACTACGTACTTAGGACCAGAAGCTCCAAAAGAAGATTTAATTTGGCAAGACCCCATTCCTACAGTTAATCACAAATTAGTTGGTGATGTTGAAATTAAAAAATTAAAAACGAGTATATTGAATTCGGGATTATCTATAAGTGAAATGGTGAGTACTGCATGGGCCTCCGCTTCAACATACAGAGATTCTGATAGAAGGGGTGGTGCTAATGGAGCAAGAATTCGTTTAGAACCGCAAAAAAATTGGGAAGTAAACAATCCTGTGCAATTAAATAAAGTTTTAACAGCTTTAGAAAAAATTCAAAAGGAGTTTAACGATAATTCTAAGGCTATAAAAATTTCTTTGGCGGACTTAATTGTTTTAGCAGGAAATGTTGGTATTGAACAAGCAGCAAAAAATGCCGGATATAACATACAAGTGCCATTAACACCAGGACGCATGGATGCTTCGCAAGCACAAACAGACATAGTTTCATTTAATCTTTTGGAGCCGCAAGCAGACGGTTTTAGAAATTATTTAAAAACACAATATACCGTTCCAACAGAAGCATTATTAATTGATAAAGCACAATTACTTAAATTGACAGCACCTGAAATGACTGTTTTACTAGGCGGTATGCGTGCATTACAAGCAAATTATGATAGTTCGAAGTACGGAATATTTACGGATACAAAAGATAAATTGACCAATGAATTCTTTGTGAAACTTTTAGAAACGGGAACAGTATGGAAAGCTAAAGACGATAAAAAAGAAGTTTTTGAAGGCATAGATTACAAAACCAATCAAATAAAATGGACAGCTACCAGAGTAGATTTGATATTTGGTTCAAATTCAGAATTAAGAGCCATTGCTGAAGTATATGCCAGTTCAGACGCTAAAGAAAAATTTGTAACAGACTTTGTAACAGCTTGGATAAAAGTGATGAACTCAGATCGATTTGATGTAAAGTAGAATAACTTCTCATAACACCAAATACGCTCCATTTTTGCGGGTTAATGCTAAAGAGTATTAAATAGCAAAGATGGGCGTGCTTGGAGAATTATCATAATTAAAAAAAGTAAAAAATATTTTTACTATCTTTCAACTGGCAAAAGATGTTGAATTAAAATAAAAATTATGAGAACAAGTATTAATTTTATGATCGTACTTCTTACGCTGACATTTATAAGTTGTAGAAATAAAGATAAAAAAGACGAAGAACCTGTTGACCCAAATCCACCGCCAACAGTAGAAGTTGTAGAACCATACGGCTTTAACGTTTTAAAAAAATTACGTGGCATTTGGAATGGTCCGGTTAGTTCCAACACCCCACTTGGTGGTTATCCTGAATGGATAGTGGACTTCCGTCCAAATGCAGAAAATCAAATTTCCGCTAAAAATGAGTTAGATACCTTGAACGATATTTTTATGGCCTTCTTCGTTGCTAAATATAATAACCAGTATAAAGTAGCATTTCGTAATGGCGGTTCTTTTAATGCCATGAAACGTGTATCGTATTTTTTAGCGGATAGTGTTTCCGAAAATGGTGCCAATTCTTTTTATAGGTTCTCTGAAATTATTAAAGGCAAGATAAGGGCATACACTGAAGTCATTTTCAGGACAGATAGTTTATATATTAAATCATACACCAATAAAAATAATCAATTGCCAAGTTCTACATCACACATGACCTGGAGCGCTAAATTACAAGACACAACTTCGGCGCAGGCTGCAATTTCCGCTCTTGCATTTCCTAAAAAAACACTTACAAAAGATTTCACTTCCAGTTTTACAAGTTTAACCGAAGCTATTTATTTTTCTACTTCAGGTCCACCGGTTGGCGACCCTTATGCTGAGAACACACAACCTTATTTAGGAAAAACTACGGCCACTTATAATTACGCTGCAACGTACACACCTGTTTCAACAAAAAAAGTTTTTTTAGTTGTTACAACACAACCATTATTTACTGGTCCTTTGTTTAACACTGCAAATTTAAAATTCAGGTCACGTTATGTTATTTTATCTGCAAGCAGCGCTAGTTTTGTTTTCAACTATATGCATCCCGGCACGTATTATTATTACGCTATGTATGATAACGATGGAAACAATGTTATAAATAGCGGCGACTGGATAAGCACCACTAATACAACGTTTACATTAGGAGCGCTAGCAACAACAACTGTAAATACACAAATTAATTTTACCATCCCTTAGCTCTAAACTAACATTCATTAAAATGAGAACAATGCTTCTTTTTTTTATTGGTATGTTGTTTACCATAAACTGTTCGGCTCAAAGCTGGCGGGTGAATTCTCTTATCAAAAAATTAAACAATAACCAGTTCTCGATTGTTCATGAAGAGAAAGCAAGTTTTACAATGAAGGGAAGACCGGCTTATAAACTTATAAAAGTTGGAAAACCAGCGACTGAAAAATTAATAGCATCTTTAAGCGACACTACAAAAACAATTATGGCGCATTTGGTATTATGTCACATTTATTATAATGTAGCTACATTTGCGGGACCTAAAGTAAGTACAATAAATGATACGCATATCTCAAATTATTTTTTGGGGCAAAAAGATGGTGAAGGACTTATTATAAGCGAAACCAAAACTAATGATACCTATAAATTATTTATTACACCGGAAAATCTTACAGCAATAAAAACTTACTGGAAAAATAAGATCTCGAAAAAATAAAATTAAAAATGTACTTTTAATCAAACAACATTAAAATGGAAGCACTAAAAGAACTTGAATTTATAGATAAAATAGAAGATAATTTTCCGATCGAAAATTATTTGCATTGCATTAAAATAATTGATGAAGCCATTACCATTTCTCCAAACTCAGTATTTGCTGTTATTGAAGAGATCTGTAAACATGCCGCCACCGATGTTGTTCATGAAGAAACACTTATTAATCTTTTAAAACACATCGATAAAAAATTTGAACACCCTTTACGGAAATTAATTCTTGAAACTGCTCAAAATGTTATTTTGGAAGAAGAAATTTCAATGGATGAAACCATTGCCAATATGGAAAAGGTAAGAGAACATACTGGGCAATATTCTGCTTTAAGTGTTATTTATTTCTCTATTGAAGACGTTGATGGAAAGCTTGAAAAAATATGGGACAGCATTACAACAGAATGGAACAACGGCGAATCTTTATTTGAAGAGGACGAGGATGACGAAGAAGACAACGACTAAACTACCACTTACCGCCTGAGCCACCACCACCGGAGCCACCGCCGCCAAAGCCGCCGAAACCTCCGCCACCAAAACTACTTCCACCGCTTGAGAATGATCGCCCACTGCCTGAATACGTGTAGCCACCGCCACCGCCTCCATTATTTTTTGAGAAAAAGAAAATGTAAATGAATGCAATTCCAGTGAGAATAAGAAGGATCGTTTTAAAGATAGAGTCAGGATCTCTTTTTCGGGTATAATCCTTTTCGTTGATCTCACCTTTTGCCAAAGCCATCAATTTGTCTGTAGCCTTATCTAAAGCAGTATAATTATCGCCATTCTTTAAATAAGGATACATTTCATCCTCGCGAATACGCTTTGTGGCTAGATCAGGAATAGCGCCCTCCAAACCATAACCAATAGCAATGAACAGATCGCGACCATTTGCACCACCAGTTGGCTTTACTAAAATAACAATACCATTATTAGTTCCTTTTTTACCTACACCCCACTCGTTAATTATTTTGGTAGCATAATCAGCTGCTTCAAGTCCGTTAAGATCATCTACAATTACAACACAAATTTGGTTAGAAGTTTCCTGACTGAATTTCACCAGCTTGTTCTCTAAAGTTACTGCGTCTGTTGTACTTAAAAAGTCTTGAAACTCGTTTGAAAGATTATTATAAAGCTTTGGTGGATTAGGACGTTGGGCAATTTGCGCGCTAAGAAAACCAACCAGGAATAAAAATATGAAACTTAAAATTTTACGCATTTTAGTAAGAAATAGTATTGGTTAACTCGTCCTTATCATCACTACTTCTTGGAAAAAATTCACCAAGTTGTTCGCCACAGGTTAAAATACATTCTGCTAAAGCATCCGCTTTTTTATTCTCTTTAAATTTTGTGATAAGCTCAGCAACAACTTTTTGCCAGAACTCATTTCCTAATTTTTGATGGATGCCTTCATCGCCAATAACAGCGATCTTCCTGCTAAATGTTGCAATGTAAATTAAAACACCATTGTGTTCTTTGGTCTCATGCATTTTTAAGTTTGTAAAAACCTTTTGTGCACGTTTTAGTTCGTTACCAAAACAAAAACTCTCTATATGCAAACGTATCTCTCCCGAAGTTTTTAATTCCGCTTGCGCAATTGCGTCTACCAACAATTGTTGTTCGCTTTGATCAAAGAAATTACAGGCGGTAGGCATTTTGGAAATTAGATTTATGATTTACTGATCCCTATTAACTATTTGCTATTTACTAGTTATTAAAATTCTACTTTCGGTGCTTTTTCGGCGCCGGCTTCAGCTTCAAAATATGGCATTTGCGTCATACTCCCTGCAATTAAACTTCCGGGAAAGAACTGTATCGATTTATTGAAGTCACGCGCCATATCGTTATATTTCATACGCTCGGTAGAAATACGGTTCTCGCAACCTTCTAAAGTAACACGAAGGTCTGCAAACGCAACACTCGATTTTAAATTGGGGTAATTTTCGGTTACCATTAATAAACGAGATAAGGCCCCGCTTAACTCGCCCTGCGCAGCTTTGTATTTTTGAATATTGTTTTCGTCCAGTTTATCAGGATCGATGGTCATTTGAGTGGCTTTTGCACGTGCAGAAACTACTGCCTCTAAAGTACTTTTTTCAAAATCAGCTTCACCTTTTACGGTTGCCACAATGTTAGGCACAAGGTCTGAACGACGTTGATACTGACTCTCCACCTGCTGCCACTGTGCCTTAGCATCTTCACGCAGACCAACAAAACCGTTACGTTTATTGCACGACCATACGCCGCCAAATATTACAATTACTCCAAAAACTAAAGCAATAATTAATCCTTTACTCATGATATTAAAATTTTAAGTAAAGATAATAGTAAAAGCGTTCCAAGGTCATGTTCTTTAACATAAATTCTATTTCTTTTTAAACAGGCTTTTACCCTATGTTTTCTTTATGTAAATTAGGGTTGAAATATCATTAATTTTGACCCTATGAATAGTAAACGAAATTTTTTAAAGTCATTATTGCTTACAGCCACTTTGCCTATAACCTTAAAAGCAAAAAGACTTGCAGATGAATTACCTGCGGTTTGGACCACTGAAGAAGAGCCTGACTATTGGAAGAAGATCCGTAACGATTATAAATTAAAACCCGATTACATTAATCTTGAGAATGGTTATTACAGCATAATGGCGCAGCCTGTAATGGAAGGTTATTTCAAAGACCTTCAACTGGTAAATATGGAAGGTTCTTATTACATGCGCACGGTTCAAATCGATAATAAACAAAAAAGCAAGGAACAACTGGCAGAACTTTTAGGTTGTAGCAGTGAGGAATTAATTATTACACGTAACACAACCGAATCGTTAGATACCATTATTCTGGGAATTGATTGGAAAGCCGGAGATGAAGCTGTTATGGCCGAGCAGGATTATGGCAGCATGCTGGATATGTTCAAACAACAAGCTAAACGTTATGGCATGGTGAACAAAATAATTTCTATTCCATTACATCCAAAAAGTGATGAAGAAATTGTTAGCCTCTACGAAAAAGCAATAACCCCAAAAACAAAATTGTTGATGGTTTGCCATATGATAAATATTACCGGCCACATATTACCTATAAAAAAGATCTGCGACATGGCGCACAGCAAAGGTGTTGAAGTAATGGTAGATGGCGCACACACCGTAGCACATATTGATTTTAAAATAAGCGATCTTAATTGTGATTATTTTGGCAGCAGTTTACACAAATGGTTAGGCGTACCGCTAGGAGTTGGAATATTATATGTAAAAAAAGAAAAGATAAAACAGCTTTGGCCGCTTTTTGGTGAATTGGGATTCAAGGAAGATGATATTCGTAAACTAAATCACACCGGCACCATTTCTGTTGCTTCTGACATTGCTATAAAACATGCTATTAATTATCATAATGCTGTTGGCATTAAAAGGAAAGAAGAACGTTTGCGTTTTTTACAAAATTACTGGACAGATAAAATAAAAGATGTAAAAAAAATAAAATTAAACACACCAAAAGATCCACAGCGGAGTTGTGCTATTGCCAATGTTGGTGTGGAAGGTATTAAACCTGCCGATCTTGCAAAAATATTATTGCAAAAATATAAAATATGGACCGTTGCGATTGACAGTGCTAATGTACAAGGCGTGCGAATTACACCACAATTATTTACAACAACCGAGGAACTGGATAAATTTGTAACAGCCTTAAAAGAAATTGCATTGGCGTAATGTTGCACTTATTAACCGTTCATAGGTTCATAACTAATCCATCCTAAAAACGAACCTTTTAAAATTACCAACGTACAAAAAGGTAACTAAACACAAACATACCCGATACCCTTCTCTATAGAAAGAATAGAAAGGGCTGGTAAGAAAAGGAAATATCCTGCCACCCGTTTTATTTACAAATTTAAATCTTATTAAAAATGAAAAAATTTACACACGTAAAACAAACTCGCTATGAAAACAAATCTCTATCTCCCAACATTGTTGGCAGTTATCATTCAGGTAATGGTACACGGCCAAACACCCGACAACCAAATTACTCAGGTTAGAAAAACACTGATAAGCACAGAAAGTTCTATTGTGAATGTTACATACACAATGAAATCAACTGCCTTAGAGTTATCCAACCTTTTAAAACAAGCCAAAGAACTAAACACCACCATGCAGTCTTTTAAAAGTGCTGCAAAGACCAAAAAGGGTGATGAAAAAAAAGAGCTCACCATAGAGGCCCTTTTCTTCGAAAAACAATTTGTGCTCAAGCAAATTGAGATCTCAGAATTATTAGCAAAAGACACCTACCAAAAACTGTATCAAAACAGAAATTATATTGGCCTGTTGCTTAAGACCATAAAAGACGACGAATACACCAGCAACTTAGCAACCAATCTAAATGCAGAAGCTGAAAAATATATAAGAATGGCAAAAGAAATGCGTGAAGAAGCTTATGCACAGGCAACCTTTGTTGCTAAATTAGGCAACATGACAAATGCTGAGGATGAAGAGGTACTTGCCTTAAACAAACAACAACAGGTGTTTGATATTATTGAAAGGGTAAACCCGAAAGTAACGGTAAGATAATTTTAATCGATAGAACACAGATGATACGGATTTAACGGCTTGACACAGATAAAAATCAGTGAAAATCGGCAAGATCAGTGTCATCTGCGTTCCATCACCCTATAGTTAAGTATTAGAATTTTCTTTTTTTTGCGTAACCTTCTCTTAACCTGCGGATCTTTTCCTGGCTGCGTTTTCCACCTAACTGTTCTTTTTTATTCTTTGCTTTCTTTTCATGAAAAGCTCCTCCACCCTCTATGGTGACTTTTTTATTCTTCGCTAAATTTTTATCACGCGTAACAGGCATCTCGTCTTTTGTCAATTCTTCATCTATCTCTACATCTTTTGACATTTTAACAATAGGGATCTTTTTATTCATCAATGATTCAATAGCAAGCTGCATTGGCTTTTCTGCATCTGTAATAAAACTCATGGCCACACCGGCTTTATCGGCCCTACCCGTTCTTCCAATCCTGTGAATGTAAGCGCTGGTCTCTTTTGGAATATCAAAATTTATAACATGTGTTACATCCGGTATGTCCAAACCACGTGCAATAATATCTGTGGCTATTAATAAACGGTGCACACCTTCATCAAAATATTTTACTGAAGCAAAACGTTGTGGTTGCGATTTATTAGAATGTATGATACCGATCTCGGTTGGAAAATCAGGTTCTAAAATTTCATAAATGTCGTCTGCAATTTTTTTATTTTTCACAAACAACAACACTTTATTAAATCCTTTTTCGTGTTGAAGCAACCATTTTAATAAATTGATCTTTGTATAAAAATTAGGAACAAAATAAGCGTGTTGAATAATTTTTTCTAGCGGTGTTCCGCGTGATATTAATTCAATGTATTGTGGTTTATTAAAATATTTTGAGATCATTAATTCCACATCTTCATTTAAGGTTGCCGAAAACAAAAGATTCTGGCGTTTTGGAGGTAATATATCCAGTATCTGCGTTAATTGCGCTCTAAAGCCCAGGTTCAACATTTCATCTACTTCATCAATAACCAGTTTTTTTACTGAACCTAATTGTAATGTCCTGCTCAAAGTAAGATCTATCAATCTACCAGGTGTCGCTACCAAAATATCCAAACCATCATACACTTTTTGTTTTTGGGTGTTGATGTTAGATGCACCGTATACGCCGTAAATGCGTACGCTCATGAATTTAGCCAATTTTTCGATCTCGCTAACAACTTGCGCAACCAATTCGCGGGTGGGTACAACTATCAATACACGTGGTTGGCGTTGTTCTGAATAAGTTAATTGTTTTAATATTGGCAACAGGTAAGCAAATGTTTTACCGGTACCCGTTTGTGCGATACCAACAGCATCGGCACCCGAAGAAATAATAGGAAAAGCTTTTTCCTGGATGGGAGTTGGCTCATTAAAACCTATTTCATCCAGTGCGCGTAATAATTGTTTAGAAAGATTAAGGTCGCTAAAAGTACTCATCGTTGTTTTTTAATTTACACAAAGATACTTTAATAATTTTAATGCTTACTTTTCAAGCATTCCGCCCTCTATCCAGCAACGGAACTGTCTTAGTTCCTCGCTTGTCAGCTTCTCTATTGGGGGCATGTTCTTCTCCATTAAAACATGTTCTTTTATCTCTCCTTCATCACCAACGTGTTTAAAATTGCTGTAAACCTTAAAATTCATCTTTCTTCTGCTTTCATCATGACAACCACCTGTATTGCAGCTTTTGGCCATTAAAGGCTGTAAAGTTGCAAAGGTCACTTTTTCATCACAGGCCTTTGTCTCTTCTGCGCTTGGCGCTACCTTTTTAGTTTTACAGGCAAGAATAACTGTTAATGCCAAAAAAGAAAATATAATAAGGGTTCTTGAATTTTTCATAGAAATAATTTTTAAAAGACGAAGTAACAAATTATTCTTTAATTAAGTGATCGCATTTATTAACATGGTTCTGAAACCAAAATTGGTTTTATTTTTTAATTTTACTTATCCAAATGGACAGAAAAGATTTTTTAAAACTAATGGCTTTACTGCCGCTTTCAGGTGCAGCAATGAAATTGAGTGAATTAAATAAGCTGACAGAAAATTTAGCTGCTACAGATAAAATGCCCGTGCTTTTTATTGGACATGGCAATCCTATGAATGCACTTAACGACAATGAATTTGTTACCGGCTGGAAAACAATAGCAAAGAGCTTACCAAAACCAAAAGCCATTTTATGTATCTCTGCTCATTGGGAAACCAACGGCACTTTTGTTACAGCTATGAAAAGCCCAAGAACTATTCATGATTTTGGCGGTTTCCCGAACGAATTATTTGAAACAAAATATCCTGCACCCGGTAGTCCGGAGTTTGCGTTGGAAACAAAAAATACAATCAAAAAAACTACCGTAGGTCTAGACGAAAAATGGGGACTTGATCATGGCACCTGGAGTATTTTAAAACCAATGTTTCCGAATGCTGACATCCCGGTTTTTCAATTGAGTTTAGATTATAACCAGCCACCACAATATCATTATGAGTTGGCAAAAGAATTGGCTTCGCTTCGCAAAAAAGGAGTTTTAATTATTGGCAGCGGTAACATGGTACATAATTTAGGAATGGTAAAGGCAACATCCATGACCGATCTTGATAAAGAATATGGTTTTGACTGGGCTTTAGAAATGAATAACATTTTTAAAACCAAAATTACAGCGCAAGATCATAAAGCATTAATAAATTATGAGTCGTTAAGCAAATCGGCAAATTTGGCCATACCAACACGCGAACATTATTTGCCACTACTTTATACTTTAGCATTACAGGAAAAAGGCGAACAACCTACATTCTTTAATGACAAAGCCATTGCAGGATCATTAACAATGACGTCTGTTTTATTGTCCTCCTCTTGAGGAGGTGGCGCGAAGCGACGGAGGAGGATATTTACTTAATTTTAATAAATGAAAAACGAATAATATGAAAAAAATAGCAATTTTAGGTACAGGAACAGTAGGGCAAACATTTGCCGCACGTTTAATTGGCCTTGGTCACGAAGTAATGATAGGCACAAGAAATGTTCTGGAAAAATTATCTGCTCCCGGAAAAGATGGTGGTAAGAACGCTTTTGCAACCTGGCATGAAGCCAACGCAAAAGCAAAACTGGGCACTTTTGCAGAAGCTGCTGCCTTTGGAGAAATAATTTTAAATACCACACAAGGTATGAATTCGATAAACGCTTTAAATTTAGCAACAGCAAAAAATTTAGACGGTAAAATTTTGGTTGACATTGCTAATCCGTTGGATTTTAGTAAAGGGATGCCGCCATGTTTAGCGCCTGAGTTAAGCAACACAAATTCTTTAGCTGAAGAAATTCAAAAAACATTTCCAAATGCTAAAGTGGTAAAAACATTAAACACTATGTGGTGCGGTATTATGGTAAACCCAGCATTAATAAAAGGCGATCATGTGAATTATGTTTGCGGAAATGATGAAGCAGCAAAAGCAGAAGTTAAAACATTATTAAAAGAGTTTGGCTGGAAAGATGAAAATTTGCTTGACCTCGGCGACTTAAGCGCTGCAAGAGGCACAGAAGCAGTGTTACCGGTTTGGTTAAGAATTTATGGTGCTAAAAAAATGGGTGCTTTTAATTTTAATATTGTGAGTTAAAATAATTCAAAGTTAAAAGTTTGGAAAGTTAAAAGTCCCGGTTTTGCCGGGACTTTTATTTGATCAAAAATGGTAGCAAGTTGTGTTATCTCTCCCTAACCTTCTTACTTTTCTTTTTTTGGCACCTTTTTTCTTTTTAAAATTAAAAAAACTGTGGCCCCATCTTTTTGATCGAAACTTTTTAGTACCAATAGTATTCTTTGAATTTAATTCGTTGTTTCTTGAGAAAGTATTAGTGTAATTACTGTTTGTATTATCATTTTTAATTTTGATTGTCCCTGCTGAGCCTGTCGAAGCATCTTTTCCTAAGAATTTTATATACTCTTCATCCGCCAGCTTTTGGAATTTGTGACAAGGGCATTTAGGGTTCCTTGGGTCAGTAATATCAAATTTCAATGAATCATCTTTTAAAACAAAAGCATTTGCAAAACAAAAGTTGCAACACAATAAAACAAAGAATATTACTTTTTTATTTTTTACAGTTCTCATGGTCTTTCGTTTTAATTTATGCCACAAAGACACTAAGACAATAAGTTACACAAAGATATTCTTAGTGATCCTTAGTGACATTGTGCCTTTGTGGCAAATTTTTTAGATACTTGGTTTTTTAATAGTTATTTTTTCTGTTGAACTCCATGTTTTAAATTCATTCGTGTAATACAGGTAAGCTGAAGAAGCAGGAGCATCATATTCTCCCGGCATTTCTGCTTTAAGGTCAAGGTTAATTTCTTTAACCGATGATGGAGCCATACCTCTGTAATAAATAGCTATGTTATTACCTGAGATCTCGTAATAATCAAACACATGTTTTTCCTGCATCTCTTTTAATTGCCAAGGTTGAGCTGTAAAGCCTGCAGGGATACCCAATAACACCATGGTGCTTGGAATACCTTCGTTCTTTTTATTTGTTACCGTTGCCGTTAAACGAACTGTTTCACCAACAGATGTAGTTTTTTCAGATAATTTAGTTTTAAGATCAACTGCACATTCTTTATTACTGTTTGGTAAAGATGTATTCCAGCTAACAGCAACAGAATAAGGTAATGGCGTTTTAACACCAAGGTATTTTACTTTTACTGTATGTTTTCCATCTCCAACAATAAATTTCTCTAAGCTGTCAATTATTAAAGCACCTTTATCACCTGCTTTGTAATTTCTGATACCGATCTTTTTATTATCAATAAACACTTCAATAGTTCCGTCTTCAGTAGTTTTTTTGCTTGCTTTTGCAAATTCAGTTAAGGCTTTTAATGCTAACACGGTTCCTTGTGTTGTACTAAATACGCCGTAACCGCTACGCGCACTTACTAAGAATTGAATGGCATTATTTAATTCTACAGCGTTTTTGTTTGATTTAAGCATAGCCATAATTGCCATTGCAGTAGTTTCAACAGTTAAAGATTGGCCTTGAGAATAAGTAATAGAATGTGTTGAACCTGTCCAACTGCCATTTTTATCTTGTAATCCCATAAGCGCTGTCATTAACTCGTCACCTTTTTTATTGTCTTTAAAACTATAAGCTGCATTTGCCATCATGGCAATTAAATAAGCATCTTTGGTATCTAACGCTTTCTTGCATGACGCAGTAAATTCTGTTTTTACATCTGAATAACCTGCTTCTGCAACTGCGTAAACAATATAGGCGTTCATTACATCTTCGCTAATTCTTCCAAAATCGTGGTAAGCTTGTGTGTTTCTTGAGAAACCACCTTTACCATCTTTATGTTTCATGATCCATTCTGCAGTACGATCGATCATTTTTTGATCCACATCGCCACCAGCTTTTTTCATGTCAACAAATTCCATCAGACCAAAAGCGGTAAGACCTTCGTGGCCGGGAGATGCACCGAACCATTCGTATCCTTTTTCTTTTGTTTCGAAAGTAACAAGGCGTTTGTAACCTCTATCTAAAAGTGTTCCTGCATAAGCCAGTGTTTTATCATCTTTGCTTTCAGTAGCTTTTAAATAGTCTAACACCATTGCATTTGGATATGCACTCATAGAAGTTTGTTCAAAACATCCACCCGGTTCACGAAGAATTCCTTCAACGCCTTTCATCAAGTCACTTACAACATTTGGGTATGCAGTGAAAATTGCTTTTGCCGAACCGTTTATTACTTTGTTCATTACAAAAGAAAATTCTTTTTCAACATCTTGTCCCGAAAAAGAAGCAGTAACCGGGAAACCTTTTGGAGCTATTTTAATTTTTTGAGTGAAGGCATCACCTAAACCACAAGCTTTAAAACCAATTGTAAATTCACCGTAACCAATTTTATCCAACACTTTATAATCTAAATAAATTGTTTTTGCCTGGCCCGGCATAATTGTTTGAATAGAAGCTGTAGTACCTGCTGCTTGTAAAGCCGCCGGAGCTGTAATAGCTAATAATCCACCAAGAGGTTTGTCTGTATTGTTTTTTAAAGTTAATGGAATGGATACCATATCTTCTGTAGCAACTTCAACAGGAATTTTTGTTGTCATAGAAAAAGGTAGTTGAGAGAAAAAATTCTTTTCTGCTCTTCCTAATGTTCCATCAGTTCCAATTCCTTCAACAGTTGTACGGAAAGAAGTGATATCATCAGAAGTATAGAACTCAATCGTTTTCTTTCCTGAATAACCAACTTCTACATTTGGGTTCCAATAAATAGTATTTCTAAAATCAGTTCTTGTTTCAACACTCTCATCATTTTTATAAATAGGTGCAGCAAACTGACGTGCACGGTGATACTGAACAAGGTTTTCGTTGTTAGCAACAATATTATTTAAACGAGCTGCTTTTCCAAATTGGTTAGCACGAATATCTCGCACTTCCGATGCAACCATTTTTTCACCTTCCATATCAAGACTTTTCATGTTCAATTCGCCAACCATTTCTTTTTTAGCCTCTTCATTTTTAGGTTGCACTGGTTTTTTCTCAGCAACTTTATCTTTCGCAGCTACTTCTTTTCTAACAGCTTTACCAAGATCAACCGGGCCCATATTTTGAGCCGGAATTGCCATACCTGCACTTTCTGCGACTGCCATTGCATCGTTATCGTCTTCAAACACCATTCCTGCTTTAGCGCGTTTTGAGCCAGAAGATTTTGAACTTGGTCTTTGTTTGTAATTATAGTTATAAGATTGAACCGGGTATAAATACACAGTCATGTCCTGATTATAATTTTGAACATATTGTGCCTGGTCAGAATAACCCGGAGCTTTAAAAGTAACTGTTTGCGCATTTGAAAGATCAAGGTTCTTCACAAAGAATTTTCCTTCCCAATCGCCTGCGTATTCTAAACCACCATTAATTTTAACAACCGAGTTAGTAATTATTTTACCGGTATAAGCATCTAACACTTTTCCTGAAATAATTGTTCTCTCTTCTTTATAAGTTGCAACCGGTACTTCGTTCTCAATTAATTTTTCCCAGGTAAAACGTCTCCAGCCGGATGTCATTAAAAGATAATCTAAAGCCTTATCTGATTTTTTTTCTTTCTCATCAAAATAAAATGCAGGCTCTTCTACCTTATCCTTAATATCCTGTTGTAATAAAAATTGCGACAACATATTTCCAGATTTGTCATCAGCAAAAGAAAGTAACTGGTCGTTTACTACAGCCATTGAAAGATTTGCAGGCATAGGTAAGCCGCGCTCATCCTTCACGAAAAGTGTCATTTTAACTTTTTCACGTGGTAAATATTTGTCTTTATCTGTTTCAACAGAGATACTTAATTGTTTGTCTTTATTCACAAATACCAATCTCTCAGCACGTGGAATTGAGTGCGAGTCGAATAAAGTTATTTGCGAAACACCAATCGGAAAATTAGTAGTTGGGAAAGTAATTTTGTTAGCTCCTTTTTTTGCATTAACAACAGTTGTGTAAAAAGATTTTCCACGCACCTGTGCCACTAAAGATAATTCTTCTGTTTCAGTTGAGTTAATGTTTATTGTTACCTCTTCATCTTTAGAGTTATCAATATTCATTGCATAACCACGTTTTAAAGCTTCAGGTAATTTAAAGGTTTCTTTAATACCTTCAGGCTTTGTAATTTTTACTGTGTATTTTTCTTTTAGGTTAGGATTAAATTTAAAAGCACCCATCCCTTGATGAAAACTGCTAAAAGTAGTTACCGCAACACCTTTTTCATCTAAAACTACACCTTCAATATCGGCGGGTTTTCCAAACTCGTTTAGTGCACGAAATGCAACGGTGTTTTCAAAACCGCAAAGCAAATCGCCACCTTCAGGAAAAGCAGTAAAATCAATGTCGTTTAAAATAATAGGAATAGAACGCGAAACACTTTCTGTGCTTCCATTATAATCAATTAATACATTTAACAGACCATCGCTTGTCTCTAATTTTGCAGGTAAATTAAATTTTATGTATTTAACGCCTTCTTCATCTGTTACTTCAGCTTTCTCGATTATTTTTTTGCCATCAAGATTGCAAACGTATCTGATCTTATAATCCGATAAAGGTTTGTTCTCGTTGGTATTTAATTCCAACTTAGCAACAACCTGGTCGCCCGCACCAAATGCTTTTTTCTCGAAATTTAATTTCATTTTTAAATTCGGAAGAACAATATCCTGCACCTGAAGATCTCTTTCAAAGGAATTTTCTTCACCTTCGTTCTTCATCCAATTAGTGTAGGCGCGAATTTTATACATCCCTCCTAACGCTTCGTTATCTAATAAAAAATCACCGGCAGCTTTACCATTTTTTGAAATAATGGTAATTTTTTTCTCGATACCGCCTTTCGGATTTAATAATTCAACATGTACTATGTCACTTTTGTGCGATGGTTTTAACGTTTGACCATCACGTACATAAGCGCTAAACCAAATACTTTCGCCCGGTTCGTAAAAAGGTTTGTCAAAATGCAAATATACCCTGTCTTCAGGAAGGGCGTCATTGTATTTTGTTAATTTCTTTTTTATCATGGCAATAACTTCGTTATCCATGGCCATTTTATACACGCTGGTTGGTGTAACCCATGCGGCAAGCGATAAGGTAACCAAACCTATTGCAGCAAATAGGGTTGTTTTTGAGGTAATTGATCTGATATTCATTTTATATATAATTTTAGTTGTTAGTTTTCTATTTAGATGAAGGGTCTTTAAAAATTCCATAAAAAAACATCAGATTGGCTGAAAAGACTGTTAATAGTGCAAAAAATAGACATATTTTGAACCAATATATGCTCTTCGAAATGTTAACATGATACTATTAAGATATAATATTACCTTTCGCCTTGATTTTAAGTTTGAATAAATAGTATCTATGTCCAGTCGTCCTAAAAAAATTATTACCGAAAAATTTGAAGTTACTTTACTGGAAGAAAATGTGATCGAAAATTATATTAAGCCCGGTATTGTTGTTGAGGCAGAAGACCTTATAGAGTTAAAAAAAATAAGCTCAGAGCTTGCCGGCAATAAACCGTATGTAATTTTAGTTACTTCCGGTGAATTGGTTTCATTTAGTAAAGAGGCTAGAGAGCTTTCTGCCAGTAAAGCTTTTATTACTAACGCGCTGGCAAAAGGCATTGTTGTGGATTCAACCGCTAAAAAAATAATTGGCAATTTTTATCTTAAAGTAAATAAACCGTTCTTACAAACTAAGCTGTTCTCGGAAAAAGAAAAGGCTTTGAAATGGCTTATAACCTTTGTAAAATAAATTAATCACTTTATCAAATGGGTTTTTATGCTCTAGCTAAAGATGACCGTACTGCCCTTTTATCAAAGATCAAAAGTGAGATCTTAATCGATATTCGCCAAAAAAAACACAGGGCAATTTTAAATTATTTTTCAGACGAAGATACTTATATACGCAAATCCGCTTATTTAAGTATTGGCAGGATTTATTTTGAGAACCCTGAATTACAAAAAAAGATCATTTCATTACTGGAAGAGCTTTTAGAGAAGGACAATTTTAAGATCCGCCAAACTGTTATAAATGCGGCTGGTGAAATTGGCATAAAAGAATTTGAAGCTGTTAAACATTTTTTTGATACAGGCTTGTTTGATAAACACCATTCGCCCAGAAATGCAGTAATTGGTTCCATTAAAAAGATGAGTGAAAAAAATCCCAAACCTATTTTAAAATGGGCGAAAAAGTATTTGCATCATACCGATAAAGAGATACGCCGCGAGATCTGTCACGGTATTGAATTGAGAGGAAGAACACACCCGCAGGATATTTTACCTTTATTAAAAGAATTACAGTTTGATACCACTGCCCGTGTAAAAAATACGTTAGTGCATGTACTCGGGCAAATAGCTTATAAAAAAGGTTGTTTAGAAACGGTTATTGCCGACCTTAATAAATGGCAAAATAAAGAAGTAGTGTTAAAAGCGATTGATGAAATAATTGATGTGCATTACCGGTACCGCAATTTTTCTGTATTAACTCAAAAGGAAGCGATCGCTTATATACAGAAGAACTTTAAAAACTCTAAATAGTTTGTACAATAATACATTCAGCGGCTTTAGGACTAATATTCACTTCCTTTTTCTGGCAGATCAAAACAATTGAATTATCATATTCTTCAATGGTTTTTATAGTTACGCCTGCGCCAATTACTAAATGATGTTTATCGAGGTATTTTAAAAAAGCTGTTGAATGATCGGTAACACCCATTACCTTATAATTGTTTTTGCTCTTTGCTTCCGATAATTTTATAAAATTACTTTTCTGGATCTTGCCTTTCGCATCAGGAATGGGATCGCCATGCGGATCAAAAACAGGATTGCCTAATATCTCGGCCAGTTTATTAATGAGTTTATCATTTTTTACGTGTTCTAACTCTTCTGCAATCACATGCACTTCATCCCAACCAAACCCTAACTCTTTTACAAGATAAGTTTCCCAGATCCTGTGTCTTCTTACTATATTCAAAGCCATTTTTACACCAGCAGTTGTTAACCTGGTACCATACGATTTTTCGTAAATAACATATTTTAACTCATGCAGCTTACGTAAAGCCTCAGTAACAGAAGCCGGATTAATGTCCAGCTTATCGGCCAGTTGTTGGTTAGCAACCACGGCAGTATTGTCGGCAGAGAGGTTATATATGGTTTTAAGGTAGTTTTCTACCGTTTCTGTCCTCATAAATTAATTTTTAGGCATACCAAAAATAATAATTATGTTTTAATAAAAAAAGGGCACCTTTGTTAAAATTTGTACTCATGAAAAAACGGCTTTTTATATTTATTTTAATACCTGCCTTCATTTGTCTTGTATTCGGCTGCAAAAAGAATAAAAAAGATGATCTTAATAACCTGGATTGTTCTAAGATAAATTCAAGCTATTCATCCGATATTAAACCGATCATTGCTGCTAATTGTGTTTCTTCTGGTTGCCATAATGCAGGTTCGGCCAATGGCGATCTTACAACATATACAGGACTTAAAGCAAAAGCCGATAATGGCTCGCTTGATAATCGCGTGATCCAACAACAAACAATGCCGCCGTCAGGCAAACTTGCTATAGATGACCTTAAAAAAATAAAGTGTTGGTTAAATTCAGGTTCTCAGAATAATTAAAAAAATGAAAAAAATTATTTTAAGTATTATAATTGGTTCATTCTTTATAATTACGTCTTGTCAAAAATTAATGCCACCGGCACCAAAAGATGAAGATGTATTAGCAGGTACTATTCCGGGATTGACCGCTGAGCAAGAAAAAGAACATCTTGTTGGTGATGCAAGTTTTGGAAAAATATTTACAAAAGAAGAAGGCCTTGGACCCATATTCGTACAAACCTCTTGCTCTAATTGCCATATTGGAAACGGTAAAGGACATCCCTCAACACAGCTTACCCGTTTTGCAAATGTAAACGGTTCGGTAATAGATTACCTTTTAAATAAAGGAGGCCCGCAATTACAGCAACACGCCATTTTAGGCTATTTACCTGAAACTTTACCAACCGAAGCAAATGTATTTAGTAAACGCATTGCTCCGGCAGTTATGGGTCTTGGTTATATTGCGGCTTTAGATGATCAGTCTATTTTAAACAACGCAGACCCTAACGACATTAATGGTGATGGCATTTCCGGCAGACCCAATTACGTTACCCCGACAAGTTTTTTTAGTCCTCAGTCAATTCATATTCCTTTTAACGGACAATATATTGGGCGCTTTGGAAAAAAAGCAGAAAAAGTTACTATACAAGATCAGGTTGTATTTGCTTTAAAACAAGATATTGGCATTACTTCTGATTTTGACACACAGGATCTTTTTAATTATCAATTAGGCGTATATACAGGCGATGACATAGCTGATCCTGAGGTTTCTTCAGGTTTTGTGCATGGCCTTGTGTTTTATATGCGCACACTTAAAGCACCAACTCGTAGAAACAAAGATAATGCAGATGTTATTGCAGGAGAAAAATTATTCGCGCAGATAGGCTGCACAAGTTGTCATACACCAAGTTTTACTACTGCACAGTCTGATATTTCGGCATTAAGCAACCAGATCTTTTATCCTTACTCTGATTTTTTATTACATGATATGGGAGAATTATTAGATGATAGTTTTCCTGAAGGAAGCGCTAACGGTTTTGAATGGCGTACACCACCATTATGGGGCCTTGGTTTAGCAAAAGATTCGCAAGGGGGACAAATGTTTTTGTTACATGATGGAAGGGCAAAAACTTTTGAGCAGGTCATTACTTTTCACGGAGGTGAAGCCGCCAGCAGAAGAACAGCCTTTAATGCTTTATCACAAGGTGAGAAAGATCAGATATTTAAATTTTTAGAAAGTCTTTAATGGATAGAAAAGAATTTATAAAAGTTTGTGGCGGTACATGTTTGGCTTTAGTGGGAATAGCCTTACTAAATCAAAGTTGTACAGGTACACATTATGCTCTGAGTTCTATATCCGGTGATAAACTATCGGTTATTAAATCTGAGTTTAAAATTATTAAAAAAAATAAACCCGACTATAGAAAATACATTGTAGTTAAGAGTGATAAGTTAGATTTTCCAATTATAGTTTACCGTAAGGATGAGAACAGTTACCTGGCCATGTTAATGAAATGTACTCACCAGGGAATTGAGTTGAACGTTAACGGCGATATTTTAAGCTGTTCTGCTCATGGAAGCGAGTTCAGTAATAAAGGCGAAGTGATACAAGGGCCGGCAGATCAAAAATTAAAAGTGTTTCCGGTTTCGAGTGATGAAAAAAATATTTATATACAATTAGTGTAAATGAAAAACCTGTTACCTATAATTTTATTTTTACTTTGCCTGCAAACAATTGCGCAGACAGACTCTTCTTTTATAAAACGTACACCGGCTGATACAAATAAATTAAAAATGAACATGGATGCGGTTTATAACCGTCCGTTTTTAACCATGGGCAAATTTCCTGTAGCTATTGGGGGATATGTAGAAGCAAACAGTTCTTACTTTGGAACTGATGGTGTTACAGAAGGCTTATCATTTCAAATGCCACGCTTAACTCTTTTTATTTCTTCTTCTATTAAAAAAAGAATAAAATTTTTATCGGAAATAGAATTTGAAGAAGGCGGAAAAGAAATTGCCATTGAATTCGCTTCGATGGATATAGAATTACATCCTTTATTAAACCTTCGTGGTGGTGTTATTATGAACCCCATTGGCGCTTTCAATCAAAACCATGACGGACCTAAATGGGAATTCATTAACCGTCCATTTTCTGCTACAACTATAATTCCATCAACCTGGAGTAATGTTGGTTTTGGATTATTTGGAAAATACGCGATGAATAATTTTGTTTGGGCTTACGAAGCTTATTTAACTAATGGTTTTGATGACAAAATAATTTCTAATCCGGAAAACAGAACATGGTTGCCTGCGAGTAAAGAAAACCCTGAACGTTTTGAAGAAAGTTTTAATGGCGTGCCATTAGTTACCACAAAAACTGCAATACGTCATCGTAAAATTGGTGAGGTAGGCGTATCCTGGATGGGAGGCGTTTACAATCAGTTTAGAGTTGATGGAATAATGGTAGATAAGCAGCGAAGAATAGATCTTTTTGCAATTGATCTTAATACAACCCTTCCAAAAATCAATACATATATTACCGGAGAATGGGTATGGGCTATGGTAGAGGTTCCGGATAATTACACAAAGGAATATGGTAATAAATTACGTGGCGGTTTTTTAGATGTAGTACAACCCATATTAAAGCGTAAAATTTTAGGTTGGGAGAACAGTACTTTAAACCTTGCTTTTAGAACAGAATATGTAGATTATAACGTAGGTACATTTAGCGAGACAGAAACAAATATTGCAGACCATATTTTTGCAGTTGTTCCCGGCATTAGCTTTAGACCCTCGGCATTAACAGTGATTCGCTTTAATTATCGATACCACTGGCAAACTGATCTGCTTGGTAATCCTGCAGCGAGAACAGCTGGAATTCAGTTTGGCTTTTCGACGTATTTTTAGAAATAACAATAATTATCTATAATTTAAATCCGTTTAGGTCTGCATACAATTGTTAAAGTTTCACTCTTTTAATCAAAACCAAATCCGAATGGCATACAATATCGTATTTTTAATATATTAATCCATAAACAAAAACAAATGAAAAAATTTACTAAAAAAATTATGATGGTTGCTTTAACTCTTGCTAGTTTCAGCGGCTTCTCTGGACATCTTAAAAGTCATATGTTGCTTTCCGCACGATTAGATGGCGCACAACAAGTTCCGGCACTTACAAATTCAGGAACCGGCGTAGCAAGTTTATTATTAAACCCTACGCGCGATACCCTTTGTATAAATATTACGTTTAACGGTTTATCATCTGCTCCTTCTGCAATGCATATTCACGCAGGAGCAATTGGTGTAAATGGTGCAGTGTTATTAGATCTTGGGCCTTATATTGTGGGCAACAGAGTTAGCGCTACAATTACAGGTACAGCTCTTACAACCGCTTTAAAGTCGAGTTTATTAAAAGGACTTACTTATATTAATGTACACACAACCGCAAATCCGGGTGGAGAAATAAGAGGTCAAATTAGTCTTGAATCCGATTGGGCATTTACAGGGGTAATAGATGGTGCGCAATCTGTACCTTCGGTTTCTACTGCAGCAAATGGTTGGGCAGTTTTTAACCTGTCAAAACATCAGGGTCAGGTAAGATTTTATGTTGTTACTAATGGTTTAAGCGGTGCAATTACTGCGGCTCACTTACATACGGGTGCAGTTGGCGTTAATGGTCCGGTTGCTCAGGATCTGGCAACTTTTATTGTTGGAAATACGATTGTAGGTATATTTACACCATCTGCAGGTGTTGTATCTTCTTTAATGGCAGGTAATATTTATTTAAATGTACATACTACAGCTAATCCCGGCGGCGAAATTCGCGCTCAATTAAAAATGGATGATAAAATTGCTTTTGACGCATGGTTTGATGGTGCACAGCAAACGCCTTCAGTTACAACATCAGCTAAAGGTGTTGCAAGTGTTAAAGTAAATACAACGTTTGATACACTGTTTTACAATGTTTTTACAAACGGGTTAAGTGGTGCAATCAGTTCAGCTCATTTTCATTTAGGTGCAATTGGCGTTAATGGCCCAGTTGCCGTTGATATTACTCCTGGTATTAGTGGTAATAAAATTACAGGTTTTGTAACCGGTACTGCTGTTACTACGTCTTTTGTAAATAGCATGTTAAGTGGTGGTGTTTATCTTAATATTCACACTAGCGTAAATCCAAACGGCGAAATACGTGGCCAGGTTTATCGTGTGATGCGTGAAGGTTTTACTTTCTCTATGGACGGCACACAGCAAGTTCCTACGGTATCTACGGCAGGGAAAGGTTCGGGAATGGTTTCTATTAATCGTGATCAGGATAATGCTCACTTTATGTTAGTTACGGCTGGTGTTACATCAACTGGTATTCACTTTCACAAAGGGTTAGCAGGCCAATCAGGTGCTGTAGCATATGACCTTTCTACAATTTACACAAATAATGGTGCATTTGGCTACTGGAAAAGTACTGATGTAACACCATTTTTACTTTCTAACTCTGCGCAATTTAATAAAGATAGTATTTATGTAAACTTACATACTACTGCTAATGCAGGTGGCGAAATTAGAGGTCAAGTATTACGTGGTTTTAAATGCTATAGCATCATAACAGGAATAGAATCTATCGATAACTTATCAAACAATAGCGTTTCTATTTATCCTAACCCTTCAACAACAGGTAACTTCAATATTTCATTAACTACAAATACAGAAAATAAAATTGCTGTAAATGTTTTTGATGTTTTAGGGAAGGTTGTTTATTCTTCAACTTTTATTTCAAAAGTGGGTAGCAATAACATTAATGTTAGTTTAAAAGATAATTATAAAGGAATGTACTTTGTTAAATTAGAAACTGGAGACAATAGCATTACTAAAAAATTAATAGTTGAATAATTGAATAAAAAAGTTAATAAAAAAGAGATGGCATACGTCATCTCTTTTTTTATATTTAAATTATGAAAAAACTTTTTGGGTTTATGTTTATAGTAATACTTTCTAATTCTTGTACAAAGGATGTAGGGAAACCAATAACTGTTGTACAGGTTGATACGTGTACTACTGATATTTCTTACATGAAACATATCGTTCCTCTTATCAATCAATCATGTGGGCTTTCTGGCTGTCATGTTACAGGGGGGTATAAGGATTTTACAAATTATAATGCATTAAAGAGTACGATCGATAATACCTCTAATTTTATTGCTCGTTTTAAACCCGGTGGAGGTATGCCTCCAAGTTACTCTGTTGGTCCACCGCTTACAGATTGCCAAGTAAGCAAACTTGAAAGTTGGATAAAAGCAGGTGCTTTAAACAATTAGTCAATTTCAAAGACATTTTTAGCCGTACTTCTAAAAAATAAAGATTTTTATTTTTTATATTTTTATAAGCCATCCGTACAATATGAAAAGCCAATACTTTCTTTAAATATTGGTTGTAGTGTATTTTTTAGTTATGCACAAACTGCCACTCATTTTACTTTTACCATTATTCCGCTTTTTAAATACGAATATTGTGCAGGCGAAAACTGAATCGCCTACAAAGTTCTTTTTAGAAGACGGAAGTGACAGGCAAATAGAATTTATTCTGGATAAAGAAGGAAAAGTTATTAAAATCTGGCTTTACAGAGCTGGTGTAAAAACAGAAAGAATAAAAATCACATAAATTGTATCAAACCAGTTTTTTTCGCTCTGTTAAAATAATATATACCAAAAACAAAATAATTATTACCAGTAAAAAATTACCAATAATCAGAAGCCTGAAACTTGTTTCTTCTGCATCATCAGCTATTTCCTCAATTAAGATCTGCTGATCAGTGAAGATCCTGATCAAAAATAAATAATGCTTTTTTTGAAAAGATTCTAAAAGAGGTCTGAGTTTATTTTTCCTTGACAACAAGGCTTCATCCTGGTTCATATTTTTTAGGTCGGACAAATAAAGCGTATAATTTTTTTTGTATTGGTGTTGCGCAAATTTAAGATGTATGAATAGTTTTGTTTTTTCGAAACTATACAATTCATATTCATTTATCTTTTTCTCCATTAGAGAGATCTCATTCTGGATCTTTTGTTGTGATACCTGAAGTTTCTTACGAAAGATCTTTACTTCATTACTATCTGAAGAAAAAGTTAAATTCAATAAAGAGCGATGAATGGTTGAATTTTCGGTTGAAACCGAATTGGTAAGAATGATCAGTTCTGTTATTTTAGAGAACAGTTCCTTATATTTTTGTGTGGTTCTTTTTGTAGTAAAATATTGAAAAGCCTGAAAAACAACAATAAAAAGAGCAAAGTAAACAAAGTATTTAATTTGTTTAAACTCTTTTTTGGTAAATTTTGGTGTTTCATCCTCCATACAAGACTTGTTTGCTTTTCTGTTTAAATATATTCTTTATTCTTGAAAATTACAACCAAGTTCAGGAGTGAATTTGAACATTAGCTCTATTCCTAAAAAAGAAATACTTAACCACTAAAGCACAAAGTCCCGATAGCTATGAGATCACTAAGAAATTCCTTTGTGCACATTGAGCCTTCTTTGTATTCTTTGTGGGTATGTTAGAATGGAGAATTCAACTGCTCCCAAAGCATATCCTTTAACTGTATAATGTTTTTTTGACTTGCAGACGAAAAGAAAATAAACGGCACTTTGTTCTTTCCTGTCAATCGTTTTTTAAGATCCTTTGTCATTTCACTTTCCAATTCGTCATCCATTAGATCGGCTTTACTTATTGCAAGTATTCTTTTTTTATCTAACAACTCTGGATTGTATTTTTTTAATTCGTTCAGCAGAATTTTATACTCGTCAACAATATCTTTGCTATCGCAGCTTACTAAAAATAATAACGAAGAGTTTCGTTCAATATGTCTTAAGAAGCGTAAACCTAATCCTTTGCCTTCGTGCGCTCCTTCAATAATTCCGGGAATATCAGCCATCACAAAACTTTTATGATCGCGGTAACTTACAATTCCTAAATTAGGAACCAATGTTGTAAAAGGATAATTCGCTATCTCAGGTTTTGCGGCACTTAATACAGAAAGTAAAGTAGATTTTCCTGCATTTGGAAATCCAACCAAACCTACATCAGCTAAAACTTTTAATTCTAAGATCTTCCATTCTGTTTTACCATTCTCGCCCGGTTGTGCGTATTGCGGATTTTGCTGAACAGAATTTTTAAAATTTGCGTTACCCATTCCTCCTCTTCCACCCGGTACCAAAATTATTTCTTGGCCATCTTCCGTTATCTCGCATTCTATTTCTCCGGTCTCTTCATCACGTGCAATAGTGCCTAACGGCACATCTAAATATTCATCTCCACCTTCTTTACCCGACTTATTTCCACTAGATCCATTTACACCACCATCGGCAATAATATGTTTACGGTATTTTAAATGGATCAAGGTCCACAATTGTTTATTGCCTCTTAAAATAATATGGCCACCACGACCACCATTACCACCATCGGGTCCACCATAAGCCGTTAACTTATCTCTGTGAAAATGAACAGAACCCGCGCCGCCTTTACCACTGCGACAACATACTTTAACGTAATCAACAAAATTATTATCCATCTTCTAGAGCTACAAATAAAAAAGCCTAATGCTTAAACGCATCAGGCCTTAATATGTTTATATATTTATTTTCTTTTACCTGATTTTTTTGCTTTTGATTTAGCAACTTTTTTAATCGCCTTTTTAGGTGCTGATTTTTTTGCTGCTGGTTTTTTAGCAGCAGTTTTTTTCTTTACTGCTTTCTTAACTACCTTTTTTGCTTTTGTTACTATTTTTTTCTTGGCAACTTTTTTAACTGCCTTTTTAGGTGCGGCTTTTTTAGCTACTTTTTTTGCAGCTTTTTTCTTTGCTGCCGGTTTGGTTTTCTTCGCAGGCTTTGCTATTTTTTTTGCTGCCGGTTTTGCAGGCGCTTTTTTAATAGGAGCTTTTTTTGCAGGAGTCGTTGCCTTTTTTGCTTTGGCTTCCTGTTTTCTGTTTTCCTTTTCTTCTTCTGCCTCTTCTGCTTCTATTCTTTTAATAGCATCAATTTCTAATAATAATTCTGGAGCAATTTCATTTGCAACATCAAAATCCTGAATGGTAAGGTCTAAATGCTCAAGGTCGCTTTCTAAAGCGGTAAGATCCATTTCTGCATCTAAAAAAGTGATACGGTCAACCAGTAATTTAAAGATCTGATCAATAGAACCAACACCTTCAATTGAATGGAATTTACCTTGCTCGCTATAAAAAGTTTTTAGAGGTAATGTTTTTGTATTGTATTCTAAAATACGGCGACGGATAATGTCTTCGTTCCTGTCATCTGCACGTCCACTTGATTCGCCTCTTTTTAATAAACGTGTTGTTAATTCTTCATCATCCACTTCTAAAGCTAACATACCGCTAATGCCTGTACCTTTTTTCTGCAACAGATCGTCTAGTGCAATTGCCTGGGCAGTAGTTCTTGGAAAACCATCAAAAATAAAACCTTTTGCATTGGTATTATCATCAAGTTTAGATTCTATCATACCAATAACAATTTCGTCGCTCACTAATTCACCCTTCTCCATTATCTCTTTAGCTTTTTTTCCTAAAGCTGTTCCGCGGTCAATTTCACTGCGTAAAATATCACCTGTGCTTAAATGCACTAAACCATATTTACTTATCAGGTTTTCTGATTGTGTACCTTTACCTGCTCCCGGAGGGCCAAATAATACAAGGTTTAACATTTTTTTCATAAGCTGTTGTTTTATTCTTATTGTTAGTTTTTTAAGCAAGAACGTAGATCTCTTTTAAATTTCTTCCTAATCCGTCATAATCCAAACCGTAACCTATTACAAAATCGTTTGGGATCTTCATGCCGTAATAATCTATTTTAAATTCTTTTTTGTAGGAATCGGGTTTTAATAATACCGTTGCTACTTTTATTTGCTTTACATTTTTCCGTTTCAAAACAGTAATTAATCTTTCCAAAGTAATTCCTGTATCCACAATATCTTCAACTATAATTACTGTTCTTCCTGTTATATCTTCTGTAAGACCAATTAATTCTGTTACTGTTCCACTGCTTGTTGTACCATGATAGCTTGCTACTTTTATAAAAGATATTTCGCAAGGAATTGAAACTTCTTTTAAAAGATCGGCAGCAAACATAAAAGAACCATTTAATACAACTAAAAAAAGAGGTTGGTCATTCTTTAGTTCGATATTTATTGAGTCCGCAATTTTTTTTACAGCTTCAGATATTTGTTGTTGAGAAATATATGGCTTAAATTGCTTATCTTTTATTGTAACCAGATCACTCATACGTTAACAAATATAAGGTTTTTTGATATTTGTATATTTGCATTATGGCAGAAACAGGAAAAAATATCGATCTGGCGGCAGAACTGCTCTTAAATGGCAATTTAGTTGCAATTCCAACCGAAACGGTGTATGGCCTGGCCGCTAATGCCCTAAACGAAAAAGCTGTACTTTCTATATTTGAGGCCAAACAACGGCCTTTTTTCGACCCTTTGATCATTCATTTGCCAACTATTGAAAGTATTGATAAATATGCCGAATTAACGGATCCACGCTTACAAAAACTGGCAAAAGTCTTTTGGCCGGGGCCTTTAACGCTGTTGCTTCCTAAAAAAGAGAGTATTCCTAATCTTGTAACATCAGGTTTGGCAAGTGTTGCGGTGAGAATACCTAACCATACCCTTACTTTAGAATTACTTAAAAAAATAAATGTTCCTTTAGCTGCTCCAAGCGCTAATCCCTTTGGATATGTTAGTCCTACACAACCCGCCCACGTTAACAGCCAGTTAGGCGATAAAATTGCTTACATTCTGGATGGGGGAACCTGCGAGGTTGGCCTTGAATCTACCATTGTAGGTATTGAAGATGATAAAGTATGCGTATTCCGTTTAGGAGGATTAGCCTTAGAAGAAATTGAAAAGTTGGTCGGAGATACAGAATTACGAATTAATAATTCGAGTAATCCTGCATCGCCAGGACAATTAAAAAGTCATTACGCTCCAAAAAAACCTTTATACATAGGAGATATTAAAAAATTAATTAAACAAAACGCCGCAAATAAAATAGCTATCATTTGTTTTGGAGAAGAAAATTTTGAAGGAAAAGATATGTTGTTGTTTAATCTCTCAAAAGATAAAAATTTACAGGAAGCAGCAATTAATTTATTTAAATTTTTACGATTGGCAGATGAAAGTGATGCTGAAATAGTTCTTTGCGAAGAAGTGCCGGATATTAGTCTCGGCCGCGCTATTAATGATAGGTTGAGAAGAGCTGCGTGTTAATTATTCAACAATTAATTTTTTGAATTTGGCAGTTCCTTTTGTTTTTATTTCTAAAGTATAAATACCTGGCGTTACATCGCCTAAGTTTATGTTAATACGATTATCATAAAAAGATCTTTCTGTTACTACTCTACCCGTAATATCGATGATGGAAATTTTATACTCATCGCAATCAGACATGCTGATATTTAAATTTTGGTTTACGGGGTTTGGAAAAAAATTAAATTCAAAATCTTTATTGTATTCTTCAAACCCAATACCCGATGGAGTTGGGGATGTATTTGTATACCAAATGGGTGAGGTAACTATCCAATCCCCATCATTTTGTTTTATTTCTGCAAAATAATAATACTGCATATTTTGTATCATAGGAAGCGGATCGTTAAATGTTGCAGTGTTGTTGTTTAACGAGGTATAAACTATTTGCGGAAAAGTTCCGGTATTATTATTAATACCTCGCCATATTTTTATACTATCAGCCAATTCTCCATCCATATCGTTGTGTGTAATACTAAATACAGGGTCCGTTGATGATGTTAAAATAGAGCCCATTATATTTCCGCTTACATTAAAATCAACTTTAGCGTTCCAATCATCGCTGCCATAAAAATGCATTTGCTGCATAGCTGTAGTTAAATTAGGACGTGTTAAAGAAGGCATTAATACTACTAAGCGTCCTGCAGTGCTTCTTCCAAAAGTGGTGTAATGATTATCATGATCGTAACCAATACCCAAATGATAACCAACAGATAAAAGTTTTTTGTAATAAGAAAAATAATCACCCAACGGATAATCATTGTAGTTTGTAAATGTGCTAAAAGCCAAACCGCTGCGAAGAGGAGTTCCAACTATTGCGCTATCATAAGTTGCATTATAAGCGCCGTAAGCTAAAGAAGTAGAAGAAGAATTTCCATTTGAAGAAAAATCAGAAAAACCCGGGTGAGCAAGATAACAAAAGGCATTTGGATTATTTTTTATTTTTCTAAATATTCCGTCATAATCGGTTTTTGCATTAAAAATATCATAGTTATTTCCTACAACGGTTGGCACCGAAGTTTCCCAACCTATTAACTGGTTGAAACCATAAATGATCAAATGCCCGCTGTAGGTGGAAGAAACGCCCCACTCCATACCAAACAATGATAAAAATGTGCCGTCCTGATTTGCATTATCTGCCATGGTTAAACCCGGCTGAAAACTCTGTTTCTGGAAACCCGGATTATTGCTGTTTGAATAATGATTGTGTTCTGATACACCTAAAAAATCAAAATTCTGGCTCAGCTTTGCATAAGCGTAAGCACCAACAGGGTTATTTACACCACTCGATGTAGAATCTTTACTCCCATCGCTAAAACCGGTGTGCGAATGTAAATTTCCAAAATAATAATTATACGTTTGCGATGAAACAGTAAATGTTGCAACTAAAATAAAAAAGAAAATAATCGTGGATCTCATTGACTAAAGGTAATAAATAAATAGCTTCATTATAGCTATCTTTTTCATTTAACAATTCCTTTACGTTTTTTCTGTGTATATTTAAATATCCTCTATTAAATAAGCAATAATGAAAAAAATAATACTATCATTTCTTCTATTTTTTGGCAACTTTATGTTCGCGCAATTTCCGAATGTATTAATAAGTACATTAAATCAACCTGAAGAGGTTTCTATTGCTATAAATCCAAAGAACACAAATCAAATAGTGGCTGGCTCTAATTTAAAAAATGCATACAGAAGTAATGATGGCGGCGCTACCTGGAGTTACCAGGTTTTGGCTTGTAATGCCTATGATGTTTATGGTGATCCTGTAGTTATTTGGGATACAGCCAATGCCTGTTATTACATGCACTTATCAAATCCAAATCCGGCAATTACACCTGGCGGTTCTTGGATAGACAGAATTGTTGTTCAAAAATCGACCAATTTTGGCCAAAATTATTCTACCTGCATTGGCGTTGGAAAAAACGGAACAAAAGCACAGGACAAAGAATGGGCAGTTGTTAATCCTTACAATAACGATTTTCACATGACATGGACACAGTTTGATAATTACGGAAGTTCAAACGTATTGGATAGCTCTTATATTTTATATTCAAAATCTACCGATGGTGGAAACACTTTTTCAACTCCAAAACGTATCTCAAAATTTGCAGGTAATTGTATTGATGCCGATTCAACTGTAGAAGGCGCAGTGCCGGCAATTGGTCCGCTAGGAGAAATTTATGTTGGCTGGGCCGGACAATACGGATTGATGTTCCAGAAATCTACCGATGGAGGAACAACCTGGCTGGCAAGCGAACAAGTTGTAAATGCTTTTCCGGGAGGATGGGATTACAGTATCAGCGGTTTATACCGTTGCAACGGATTACCATTTACATTTTGTGATCTCAGCAATTCGCCTTACCATGGCACCATTTATATTAATTGGAGTGATAAATCTAACGGCGTGAATGATGGTGATGTTTGGATAACAAAATCAACCAATGGCGGAACGACCTGGAGCACACCACACCGGGTTAATGATGATGTACCGGGCAAACAACAATTTATGAGTGCTATGACCATTGATCAGGTTACAGGATATGTGTATGTTCTTTTTTACGATCGCAGAAATTATGCTTCGGGAAATAATACAGATGTGTATATGGCTGTATCTACAAATGGTGGCGGCAGTTTTACAAATTATAAAGTTAACGCTAATTCTTTTTCGCCAAATGCAGGATATTTTTTTGGTGATTATCTTGGCATCTCGGCACACAATAATGTTGTGAGACCAATTTGGATGCAAATGACCAACAGCGGCGCGCTGAGTGTTTATACGGCATTGGTGAGTCCAACATTATTAGGTATTGAAAATAAGAAAGAAGAAAATCTTGGTTCAATTAATGCAGCGCCTAATCCATTTAAAACAGAAACAACAATTGAATTTACATTAACAAAAGAGGCTAAACTAACCATTCAGTTAGTTGATAATGTTGGCAGAATAATTAAAGAATTGGTTACCACTAAAAATTACTTTGCCGGAAAAAATAAAATTGTAATTAACGCGCTGGAAAATAATTTAAAATCCGGCATTTATTATGTTGCTTTTTATGGCGATGAAAAAAGTAAGTTTACGAAGATTGTGATGGAGTAATCAGGCATGGAAACAAATTCTCGCCAACAAGGGCCTGCCTTACAAGCAGAGGGTCACTGGTTCGAACCCAGTACTCCCCACATCAACAAAGACAAGCCTTTCAGAGATTCTGAAAGGCTTTTTTGTTTTAGTGTGGGTACAACATAGGTACAACAATTGTATTTGCCACAATTACAAATCGCGTTAATTGGTTTTACTGGATTAATCAAATATTAATTCGCAACGATCACCAAATTCTATTCCTGAATTGGTATTATGCCCAATTAACTTCTTTAATTTTTCTGAAACAAACATGCGCCCTGCTATACTTATACAGTCGTTTTTTTTGTACTTTGAATCAATACATATTTTCGAAAATCGTGGTGACAATAAAGTTCTGTATAATTTTTTATAATGCTCAAGGTTCTTTATTTTATATACCTTATCCTTAACTCCTTTAAGAAAAACTTCTCTCGTATATAATTCGCTCTTTTCAAGGATAACTTTTTCAAAGTCCAATCCGGGGTAATAAAAAAAATAATAGGTATAATTCTCGTTGGTATTTTTACGCTTAACTTTTGTTGGAAACAACAAATACTTTAAAAGTTTACATTTCGATAGTATGTCTTTTATTCTCTCATTCACAAGGAAGTCAGCATCTGGCACTTCCGGTGTAAAGCCCATAAAATCAGTAACTTTTGCTTTTGCATATAGATTTACCTCTTTGATTGAAACAGGCACTTTTTTAAAATCTATTGTTTGATTATAATAATCAGACTCATAAAAGAAACGATCAAATTTTTCGTAATCTTCTTCTGAAGTGAAATTTTTTTTATCAAACTTTGCCTGATGAACACCATTATTAACTCCAATTACTAAGGGTTCGCCGGATAACTCTATTGTATGATAATTCATTATTATTATTTTTCGTTATTTAACTTTCTAAAATATTCATTTAAATTCTTTTCTGCTCCAGACTCTATATATTTTATCATAGGTTGAGCTGGGAGGATTCGAACTCTATTTAAATTTCTAATATCCATATCTAAATATACGTTTTTTCTGCTTTTTCTGAATGCCAAAATCGGTGTACTGTAGTTGCAATTACAATAGTTTATTCTCGCTTTTGCTTAAATAATTTCTGCCCTCATTCTTTTCTTGATATCTTTTGCAGAGATAGCTGCGAGCTAAGTAGTAACAAAAAAAACATAAAAGGCCGGTAATCCGGCCTGTTTACTAAAATTGGCTTTGTATGAAAAAATTAAAAGACCAAAGCCAAACCTATAAATGTATTAACTTAATTCTTTAACGCACTAAAAACTAAATGCTCTAAAAACTGGATCAGCTTTTTATCATCAGGCTGTGGTGTATCAGTTAACAAAGGCAAATTCTCCATAAAAAACTTTTGCGCATGTGACATTTCCAATAAAGTACTCGCTAAGGAATTAGGGTGTTTATATTTTGGGTTGTATTCCTTAATGATAACGGAAATACATCCACAAAGATCTTTATATGGTTTAAAGAGCCGGTCTTTATTATCTTTTGTCACACTTCTTGTTAAGTAAGCTTTCGAACTCTCCCACTTTACTAAATTGTAAGCCTCATATTCTTTTATGTAATCAGTTTTTTGATTTTTATCCGGTTCACTTACCAAAAGAGTAATAATGGTTCTAAGCTTTGTTTGAGGATCGGTAATATTGTTCAAGCTAATCATTACCTTATACTCCAAAAAACTCCACCACCAGGTTGTAAGATATACGAGGAGCCTGTGCTTATTTTCAAAATACCTATAAATGGTAGCCTCCGTTGTCTCTATCTGTTTGGCTAATTTCTTAAAGGTGAGGTCTTCAAAACCAAGCTTATTTATGAGAATAAGTCCTTGACTTAGATCGAGTAACCGCATAAACATTCATCCCTTTATCCGTTAAAGAATAATTTAGATAACTACAAAATTAATTTACAATTTAATTTTTATAAATAATAAATCAAAACTTAGTTGGCAAACCTCTTTTAGTTCGCCATTCAACAATTGGCTTAAACGGTCCAAATTTATGTTGTATCTCAGGGAAAGTGTCGATGTAAGGACCAACACCATAATCAATAGGTTTTGATTTTATATTTGGATAATTGATTGCGCCATTATTTATCGGGCGTTTATGAATTCTATCATCATTAACAAAAGCAGCTACATCAAAAGCTTCCTCTCTTGTTAGAAAAGGTTTGTCGTAAGTTGCTTTACCGTTTGGCATATTACAATAAATAAAAGTTGCCGCTTTAACTACCCTATGCATACTACTTCCCGGTTGATAGCTTTTAAGCCCCCATAAAGGTGGATACTCATAACACACATTATCGCTACGCATTTTTCCTTCTCCATCAGCCCCATGGCACGATAAACATTCTCTTTTGTAAATAGCCTCGCCTTTTACAGGATCAGCGGCAACATCAGGAAATTCTATCTCAATTGGACGATCGCCTTTTATGTGTTTATTTACAACAGTATTTTGACCCACCCATTTTATATAACAAATTATAGCGGTCATTTCTTTACCTTCAATAGGCAACGGCTTACCACTGTGCGGTCTTTCTATACAATTATTAACGCGTTGCGATAATGATAAGATTTTATTTTCACGCGAACGATATTGGGGATATCTTGCATGTGTACTAGAAAAATTACATCCGTACAAAACAGTACCTGCTTTTAAATGACAATTGGTACAATTCATAAAATTTCCGGTGTACTTGCCAACTGTGCCTTTTGGGCCAATATAAAAAGCGGTATTTAGCACTAATTGCCGACCATACTTTATTGCTTTACCCTCGTCGTTATCAGGTATATCATTTGTATCCGGAGCTTGCCACATTTCTTCACCGGATAGTTTTGTTTCATTTAGAGTATTTTCTTTAATAACAGTGGGCTGCTCATTTTTAACTTCAGTTTGACAGGCAAGCAAAACGCACAGAAAAATTGCGCCTACAAAAAATGTCTTTAATACTGCTTTCATTTCCTAAAAGTTCTATTTAAATAATATATTTTACGCCAAAAAAAATAACTATTTAATTTTATGACTTAAATATAAAAATAAAAAACGAATCTTAAATGTGTTAAAAAAATGTAACGACTTATTTTTTATAGATCAGAGCCACAGCGTAAGCATTCACGCCTTCTCCTTTGCCTACATAACCTAACTTTTCGTTAGTAGTAGCTTTAATAGAAATTTCGTTTGTAGTTACTTCGCAAATAGGTGCAAGAATTTCCTGCATCTTTTTTATGTGCGGGTTTATTTTTGGGTCTTCTAAACTTAAAGTAGCATCAATATTACCAACGTAATAATTATTTTCTTTCAATAATTTTATTACTTCGGCCAATAATAGTTTACTGTCGGCACCTTTGTATTTTGGGTCGGTATTTGGAAAATGGAAACCAATATCACGTAAATTTGCTGCGCCCAATAAAGCATCACAAATAGCGTGCAATAACACATCCGCGTCGCTATGACCAACACAACCTTTATTAAATTCGAGCTTAACACCGCCCAGCCAAAGCTCTCTGCCTTCGCCTAAAGGATGTACGTCATAACCAAAACCAACTCTTATATTCACGCTCATTGTTGTATATTACATTTAGTATCGGCAGTAGAAAGGTCCTGGCAATATTTTTTTGCCTGACTGCGTGTTGCTTCTACTTCGCCTGCAGGATAAGTTGCGTTAGCATTTTTACATTCACAGATATAATTTTTTTTGCAGGAAGAAATTCCGACGGCTAAAAAAATTAAAACACAAATAACTGTTTTCATAATAGTGATTATTAATTTATGCTTTTATTGCTTCTACGCCCGGTAATGTTCCCTGTTCAATATATTCCAATAACGCACCACCACCTGTGCTAACATAACTTACTTTATCTGCTAAGTTATATTTATTAATGGCCGCTACACTATCTCCTCCTCCTATTAACGTAAATGCGCCTTGTTTTGTTGCTTCTACAATATCAAATGCCGCTTGTTTGGTTCCATTCTCAAAACTGCTCATTTCAAAAACACCCATTGGGCCGTTCCATAAAATGGTCTTTGAGTTTTTAATTATCTCGCCAAACATTTTTATAGTTTTTGGTCCAACGTCCAATCCCATCCAGCCATCGGGTATCTTATCAATATCTACTTCCTTTTTGTTAGCATCGTTTGCAAAATTATCTGCAATAATAGCGTCAACAGGTATACATAAATTTACACCTTTTGTTTTTGCTTTGCTAATTAATTCTTTGGCAATTTCTAACCTATCATCTTCGCAAAGCGATTTACCAATTTGCCCGCCCATGGCTTTAACAAAGGTAAAGGCCATACCGCCGCCAATTAAAATGTTATTGGCCTTGCTCATTAACTGTTCAATAATTAAGATCTTATCGCTCACTTTTGCACCGCCAACAATTGCTGTAAAAGGTTTTTGTGTTTGATTTAATACTTTATCAATACTTGCTACTTCTCCGGCCATTACAAAACCAAAACATTTTGCTTCGGGTTTAAAATATTTTGCAATTACTGCTGTAGAAGCATGCGCGCGGTGGGCTGTGCCAAACGCATCGTTCACATAAATATCACCATGCTTGCTCAATTTTTCGGCAAAGTCTTCGTTTCCTTTTTCTTCTTCTTTATAAAAACGCAAATTCTCTAATAACAAAACTTCGCCACTTTTTAAAGCTGACGATTGTGAAAATGCTTTTTCGCTAATACAATCATCTGCAAAAGAAACTGATGTTCCAAGTTGTTTACTTAATTCGGCAACAATATGTTTTAAAGAATATTTATTGGTTGGTCCTTCTTTTGGGCGACCTAAATGACTCATCAATACAAGGCTTCCGCCATCTTTTAAGATCCTTTTTAAAGTGGGGATAGCGGCGCGAATACGGGTAGCATCAGTTACTTCAAAGGCTTCGTTTAGAGGCACATTAAAATCTACACGAATAACCGCGCGTTTGTTTGAGAAATTTATAGAGTCAACTGTTTTCATATGAAGATCGTATTGTTTTTTTAATTGTCATATGGAATACATCATGCAATCTTCTTTTGTGTTTGTCATAATCGCGCATGACTATTTCATAAATGTATTATAAATTTAAACTAATTTTTTTAAACTTTTTTCAAATGCTGAAATTGTTTTATCAAGATCTGCTGTTGTGTGCGCCTGGCTCACAAAACCAACTTCGTAACCGCTTGGGCCAAGATAAACGCCATTCTCTAACAATGCGTGATAAAGCGTTTTAAAATAACTCATGCTGTTTGCATCAATTTCATCGGCATTATTTATTGTTTCTTTTTCGGTGAAGGCTATCCAAAAAATAGATCCCAAATGAAATAACTTAAATAATTTAAATGGATTTATTTTATTGATACCATCTACTAAATATTTTGTTTTTATTTCAAGATCTGAATAAAAGTTTGGTGCTAAACATTCTGTTAATTGTGCAATGCCCGCGCTCATGGCTACAGGATTACCACTTAAAGTTCCTGCCTGGTAAACGGCGCCTTCGGGCGAAATATTACTCATGATCTCTTTGCTTGCGCCATAAGCTCCAACAGGGAAACCACCGCCAATTATTTTTCCGTAAGTAATAATATCCGGTTGAATATTATACATTCCTGCAACGCCGCAAAAGCCCATTCTGAAGCCGCTGATCACCTCATCAAAAATTAACAAAGTTTTATTGGCGGAACAGATCTCGCGTAAAAATTCTAAAAATTCTTTTCCCTGCAATAACAAGCCATTGTTGGCCGGAACAGGTTCAATAATAATACAAGCAATTTCATTTTTAAATTTTTCGAAAGCTTCTTTTACAGCTTCTTTATTATGCAAAGGCACGGTAATTGTTTCGTTCACAAAACTTTCAGGCACACCCGCGCTGCTCGAGTTACCAAAGGTTACCAAACCACTGCCCGCTTTTACTAAAAGTGAATCTACATGCCCATGATAACAACCTTCGAACTTTAAAATTTTATTACGTTTTGTAAAACCGCGTGCTAAACGAATAGCACTCATTACCGCTTCCGTGCCGCTACTTACAAACCTTATTTTTTGAATGAATTTATTGTTTGATAAAATAAGATCTGCTAACTCATTTTCTAATTTAGTTGGCGCACCAAACGACGTTCCATTACGCATTGTTTTATCAACCGCATTCAAAACTTTATCGTTGGCGTGACCTAAAATTAATGGTCCCCAACTGCAGCAATAATCAATGTATTCATTTTCATCTGCATCCCAAATATGTGAGCCTTTTCCTTTTTCAATAAAAAGCGGGTTACCGCCAACACTTCTAAAAGCACGTACCGGTGAATTTACACCACCCGGAAAATAATTTTTTGCTTTTTCAAAAAGCTCGGCAGATCTTGTTGTGTTCATAGAGAAATTTTGACAAAATTAACTAAAAATTAAAGATTTCGGGTTTCTTATTCCGGGTTTCGTGTTTTAGCAACTGAAACTAAATGTTTAGCTTGTTTAAAAATGTTAAAGAGCGTATTAACGATATTTTTTTTATCATTGTGGTTCAATAATTGATAACTTTAACGTAAACAATACACTATGAAAAAAATTATTTTAGCTCTTTTAGTTGTAACTGCTTTTGCATTTACCTCATCGCGTGGCGATGGTGATAAGATCCCTTCTTCAACAGTAAAAAAACTGGATGGTACAAAAGTAAATACCAGTACTTTTTCTAATAATGGAAAACCTATTATCATTAGCTTTTGGGCTACCTGGTGCAAACCTTGTAAAAAAGAATTAGATGCTATACAGGAAAATTACGCTGAGTGGACAAAAGAGACAGGCGTAAAATTAATTGCTATTAGTATTGATGATGCGCGTAGCGCAGGTAAAGTAGTTACCGATGTAAAATCAAAAGGTTGGGATTACGAAGTATATATTGATGAGAACTCTGATTTTAAACGTGCTATGAACGTAAACAATGTGCCCCATACTTTTTTAGTTGACGGAAGTGGCAAAATAGTTTGGAGTCATAATTCATACACCGAAGGCGATGAAGATGCCTTATACGAAAATGTAAAAAAACTGGCTAAAGGTGAGGCTTTGGCCCACTAATGACCACTTATAAATAAGGGAAATAAATTTTTGTTTTTAACACAAAAATTACCTTATTTTACCCCCATGCAAAACAAATATTTTAAAAGTAGCGTAACTGCTACTTTTTTATTGATTTTCATACTAAATGCTTTTAACATTAACGCTCAAAGCATTGCAGATGAAGCAAATTCCGTACACGGCTATTTTCAGATAGATGCGCAATACTACAAGCAGGATACTTTAATTGGCGCCCCAATAGTGCCCGAAAAAATGTTATCTAACGCGTTTGGCAATATTACTTATAACAAAGGTAAATTCTCGGCCGGTTTACGTTATGAAGCATACAACAATGTGATGCAGGGTTTCGACCCTCGTTATAAAGGCCAGGGCATTACCAACCGTTTTGCACGCTACCAGGACAAGTTACTGGATATTACTATTGGTAATATTTACGAGCAGTTTGGAAGTGGTTTGATATTTAGAACCTATTATGAACCGGGCTTATTATTTGATAATTCATTAGATGGGATTTGCGTAATTTCTAATCCTTTAAGAGGATTAACTTTAAAAGGGCTTGTAGGTAAACAGCGTTCTTTTTTTACAGTTGGGCCGGGTATTGTGAGAGGTTTTGATGGAGAATTGAATATTAACGAGGCTTTAGATTCTATAGCGGCAAATATTAAAACGAAAGTGATTTTAGGGGGCAGTTTTGTGAGTAAAAATCAGCCAGATCAAAACCCTGATTTTGTAATACCTGAGAACGTAGGTGCTTATAGCGGAAGAGTGAATGTAATAAGAGGCGGTTTTAATTTTTTTGGTGAATATGCACAAAAAGAAAATGATCCGGGTCTTGCCAATAACACAACAATTGGTGGAAAAAGTTATTATAGTTACCAGCAAGGTGACGCCATGTTTTTTTCAACTTCATACGCTACCAAAGGTTTTTCAATTTTATTACAAGGAAAACGGATCGATAATATGAGTTTTAGAAGCGACCGTGATGCCAGTTTACAAAATCTATTAATTAATTTTTTACCTGCCACTACAAGGCAACATACTTATTTAATGCCGGCCTTTAGCCCTTACGCTACACAGCCTACCGGCGAAGTTGGTGGTATGGCCGAGATCCAGTTCAAAGTACCAAAAGGCTCGCCACTTGGGGGTAAGTATGGTATGGATATTACATTGAATGCTTCACAGGCCAACTTATTAAAACCAATTAATATTAACGATAGTACTACAACCTCTAAATTATATCGTACTAATTACGAAGAATTTGGAGGTGAACTTTATCATGATTTTTTTATTGAGATCACTAAAAAATTTAGCAAAAAATTCAAAGGTACTTTTATGTTTGCTAACCAATTTAACAACATAAATATTGTGCAACATAATACACCAAAAGGACCATACAAAAATGTGTTGGCTAATATCGAAGTAATTGACCTTACTTATAAATACAAAGGCAATTCGGCAATTCGTATGGAATTACAAGGTATGCAAAGGGATAATAGCGACACTTTAAATTTAGGCAGCTGGGTGGTTGGTTTAATAGAATGGACTCCAAACACCCATATATTTGTAGCTGCTATTGACCAGTACAATTACGGCAACCCGGTTGCCAGTTTACGATTACATTATCTGTATTTTAGTACTGGTTATACAAGCGGCCCTCACCGTATTTCGTTAAGTTATGGTAAACAAAGAGCAGGGATCTTTTGTGTAGGTGGTGTTTGTAGGGTTGTACCTGCTTCTAATGGCTTTGCTCTTTCAATTACCAGTAGTTTTTAGTATCTTTAATCTATAATAATAGGGGTCATGAAAAAAACAATATTAATATTTACAATTATACTGTCAATGGTTTTTACTTCGTGTGATCGAATTAAATCTCCGATAGTAAAGAAAAACACGATTGAAGGCAGCAGTTTTGTTACTAAAGATAATTTTGCTGTAAGCAATTACAAAAAAACTTTATTAGAAGACTTCACAGGTATGCGATGCCCAAATTGCCCGGATGCAGCCATTGTTGCCGAAAACTTATTGGCTTCTTATGGTAATAGTTTAGTTGTAGTTGCGGTACATGCCGGATCACTTGCAAACCCTTTTGGTAACTATACTGCAGATTATAGAACTGAAGCTGGCGACGTTTGGAATGGTACCGGTGGGTTTGGATTAATTTCATATCCAACAGGATTAATAAATAGAACAGCATATTCACCAAACACTTTGAAGTTAGATAAAACAGCTTGGAGTTCTGTAATGACAATAGCAAAAAATGATCCCTTCGTTATTCAATTAAAAGTGACAACAAATTACGACACTATTGTTGGTGCTTTAAACACAGATGTTACAGCGATCTTCAAAACTGCATATACACCAAACGTAAATATTTCCATCATCGTAACAGAGGATGGTATCGTTGGTAAACAGGATGATAAAGGTGTTGAAATAGAAGAATATGAATTTGAGCATATGATGCGTGGCGCTCTTAATAGTCCTTGGGGTGTGCCATTAACAACAACTGCAAAAGCTGCAAATGATTCGGTAAAATACTCGGTAGCCAATTTTAATTTAAAAGGTATGGCTTATACAATTGATAAACCGGATCCAACACCGGATGTCGTGAAACCAATTGTAGTTAACGATAAGAAAATTTCAGTTATTGTATTTGTTTATAATGCTGCAACAAGAGAAATTTTACAGGTTGAGAAAGTAAAGATCAGGTAATTAATACTGCTCTTTATCGCTTGGAAAATCTTTGCTTTTTACATCTTTGATATATTGTTTAAAAGCATTTCCCATACTTTCGTACAAATTTAAATAACGGCGTAAAAAGCGTGGACTAAACTCGTGCGTCATGCCTAACATGTCGTGCGTAACTAATACTTGTCCATCCGTGCCACTACCCGCACCAATTCCAATTACAGGAATAGAGATACTTTGAGAAACTTTAGTTGCAAGAGTTGCAGGAATTTTTTCTACTACCAAAGCAAAACAACCGTATTGCTCTAACAATTTTGCGTCTTCTAATAAACGTTCTGCTTCATCTTGTTCTTTTGCTCTTACAGTATATGTTCCAAATTTATAAATGCTTTGCGGTGTTAAACCTAAATGCCCCATTACCGGAATACCCGCAGTTAAAATACGTTCAATACTTTCTTTTATTTCTCGGCCTCCTTCAAGTTTTACGGCATGCGCACCGCTTTCCTTCATAATTCTAATAGCAGAGTTTAAAGCCTCTTTAGAATTGGCCTGATACGATCCAAAGGGCAGATCAACAACAACCAACGCGCGATCAATTGCGCGAATTACACTTCCCGCATGATAGATCATTTGATCTAATGTAATTGGTAATGTTGTTTCGTGTCCAGCCATTACATTTGAAGCACTGTCTCCAACTAATATTACATCTATGCCGGCATTATCAATGATCTTTGCCATAGTGTAATCGTAAGCTGTTAGCATAGCGATCTTTTCACCTCTTTGTTTCATTTCCTGTAAAACGTGAGTGGTTACTTTTTTTACTTCTTTACGGGTTGGCATGTTTAAAATATAAAATGATTTAAATAAAAAACCCAACCGAAACTCGATTGGGTCTTTTGAAAATATTGTGAATACTAGTAAGTAGAGAAACCTTGTTTATCAGTGATCTTATGCTCGATTAATAAACCAACGCACGCTGCATCTGTAGCTTTGTGTTTGTCTTTTTCAGTAGCGCCTTGCGGAACAACTACTTCGATAATTAACTGACGTGTACTTACGCTTTGAAACTCAAAAATAGGGGTATCTTCCGCTGTAGAATTATTAAATAATAATTCGTTAGTACGTGAATCAAAGATCTTGTAATTTACTTTGTCGCCTAAAACGGTTTCGCAGCAAACAGAGATCCTGTAATCCATTCCTTTGTAAATTACACAACGCAATTTAGAAACCATGCCCTGATTAAACAATCCGCTTTTGCTTTGCGCATTATATTGCCAGTTAGCACCTTTATCTTTTTCTAAAACGCAATATTTTTTATGGAAATTTCCACAAACTCCTGCTTGGGAGAATGATGATGAGCTAATTAAAGCTACAATAAATATGGTTATAAAGTATTTCATGATAAAAATATTATTTAGTTAAAGTGTAAGAGTTACGAAGAGACTTAATTTTTGCTACTATTGTTTCGTAAACTTCTTTGGTAATGAATAATTGTTTTCCACCACCTAACATAGCAGTTTTACTACCTTCTTTTGCGGATGCACCTGTAACATCTTTTTCGCTGATCTTATTAAATTCTGCTAATAAGCCATCAAAATCTGCTTTTACAGCAGCAACATTTGGATCTGATTCGTGTTTCTTTAAAAATTCAACCAAGTTCTCTAAAGTATATTTTTGATCAGCTAAACGCTCAATAACAGGGCTTTTCTCTTCAAATTTTGCAAGGTTAACTGCAATATAGATACTCTCTAACCAACCACCTGCAACAACCAATGCTAATGTTGGGCCTTGTTTGCTGTCTTCTAAAGCTTCGAAAGACGAGAAATAAACATCATCTGTAATTACTGCTAATGAATCTGAAGAACCAACATTGTTTTGCAAACGTTTTAAAACTTCAGGCTTAATTGCAGTAGAAACACCAATTTGGTCGCCCATAGCTTTTACGGTCTTAAAATATTTTAAAGCCTCAGAGCCTATTTCAAAGATGCTGCAATAGCTAAGATCGCAACTGTATATACCAAAGTTTAAAGCTTTTGATTTGCTATCAGTATAATTTTTTTCGTTGCTTGGAGAGTTTAAGAACGATGTGTTGTTGTTGCCCTTTCCACCAACCATTTTAATAAAAGTTAGCATCTCGCCCGGAGATGGTACCTGGAAAAATGTTTCTGATACCGGATTGATCTGCGGTTCTTCGGTTTTTAGAGAGTCCCCTGTTTCAATTTCTTCGGACTTTTCGCCGCCTCCGCAACTGCTAAATGTAAAAGCAGTTATTGCAGATAAAAATAATAGAGTTGATTTGTTCATCGGTTCTTTTATATTTTTTAAAGATATTATTTTTTTTAGTTTTTTAATAATTTATTTACCAAAGAGGCTGCCTCGTGAAATTCAATGGCAGAGAACACTTTTAGGCCTGATTCGTCAATTATCTTCTTAGCTGCTTCGGCATTAGTACCCTGTAAACGCACTATAATTGGCACATTTATGGTTCCCATGTTCTTATAAGCATCTACAATACCTTGTGCAACGCGGTCGCAGCGTACAATTCCGCCAAAAATATTAACTAAAATAGCTTTAACATTTGTGTCCTTTAAAATGATCCTGAAAGCTTTTTCAACGCGCTCAGCGTTTGCAGTGCCGCCAACGTCAAGAAAATTAGCAGGCTCGCCGCCACTTAATTTAATAATATCCATGGTAGCCATAGCTAAACCTGCACCATTAACCATACAGCCAACGTTGCCGTCCAATTTCACATAATTTAATTCAGCAACACGTGCTTCAACATCTGTAGGATCTTCTTCTGTAATATCGCGCATAGCCTCATAATCAGGATGACGGAACAAGCCGTTATCATCAAAAGAAACTTTACTGTCAACTGCAATTATTTTATCATCACTTGTTTTTAAAACAGGATTTATCTCAAATAAAGAGGCATCAATTGAATCGTAAGCCTTGTACAAAGACAATACAAATTTCACCATTTCTTTAAACGCGTTACCGCTTAGACCTAAGTTAAAAGCGATCTTGCGGGCCTGAAAGGCTTGTATTCCAATGCGTGGATCTATTTCTTCTTTCCAGATCTTTTCAGGAGTATGTTCTGCAACATGCTCAATATCCATACCACCTTCGGTGCTGTAAATGATCGTATTTCTTCCTTTAGCGCGATCTAAAAGAACGCTCATATAAAATTCCTTTGTTTCAGTAGCACCTGGGTAATAAACATCCTGGGTAATTAAAACTTTATTAACCAGTTTGCCTGTAGCGCTGGTTTGTGGCGTTATCAAATGCATGCCAAGTATAGCAGATGCTTTTTCTTTTACCTCATCTAAATTCTTTGCAAGTTTTACCCCGCCCCCTTTACCACGTCCACCGGCGTGGATCTGAGCTTTAACAACAACCCAATCGCTATTGTATTTTGTTTTTAATTCTTTAGCCGCAGCTACTGCTTGTTCGGCGGTTTCGGCAACTATTCCTTCCTGGATAGCAACACCGAAACTTTTCAAAATACTTTTTCCTTGATACTCGTGAATATTCATTGTTATTGATTTAAATGGCTTCTTATTCTAGATGATAATGTGCTTCAAATTTAAGGTTTTATTTGTAAAAGAAAAGTTTGAAACAAAAAAAATCCCGATAAAATAACATTTATCGGGATCTTTTAGAGCTAAATTTATCTGTAAATACTTACGTTTCCTTTTTGGTCATAAGTTCTATCATCTTTACCTGTTGCTTTTATAATATAAAAGTACGTTCCAGCCGGTAATTCTTTGCCAGCAGAGCTTTTGCCGTCCCATTCAATATTTCCTGTTGAGCTGTTACTTTCGTAAACTTTATTACCCCAGCGGTCAAATATAATTGCATTTATTTCTGAAACATTGGCCACTTTTAAGAAAAAAACATCATTGCTTCCATCACCATTTGGTGTAAATACATTGGGTACTTCTAACTTAGATGGCAGCTCTACTTTTATTACTTTATAAACAGTATCTAAACAAGTGCCCTTTACAACATACATAGTTACGGTATAAGTTCCTGCATTGCTATAAGTAGTTACAGGAGTAATAGTAGATGATGTTGTAACCTGACTTTGTCCATTTCCAAAACTCCAAACAGAGGTAATACTTGAAGTGCCCGTGGCCGTTGAACTGGAGGCAGACAAGTTATCGAAACTTACAGTTAAAGGTGCATAGCCCGTATAAGTGCTTGGCAAGAAATCGCCGGTTATTGCTCCGTTAATTACTTCTACCACCCCATACGATTGACAACCGTTAACGGTATTAGTTACAATAATTTTATATGGGCCAGGTTTATTTACAGTTGTAATTGAGCTGGTTGGTGCGCTAAATGATGTTGTTGGCACTGCCACCCATGAATATGTGAAACCTGTTGGAGTGCCGGTAATAGTAGGAAAAATTGTAGCGGTAGTGTTTGCACCGCAATCTAAAATAAATGGTGCTGGCTGATTTGGTGTATTTACACTCGGATAAATTCTGTTATCAGAAATTGTTTTTGTTGTTACCGCGGTACAACCATTATTAAGATCTTTTGCAACCAGTGTATATTGATTTGCAACGCCTGCAGGTGTAAATGCAATGTAAGTAGATGTTACCTGCTGTGGTGGCTGTGGTGACGGGCCAGACCATATATAACCAATTACAGGTAATGTTGGAAAGAAAGTTGCGGGAACGTTACTTGTACTTGCGTTGGTTAAGTTCACAGTTGGTGAAGTACAGGTAATTTGATTACTACCCGTAATTATAGCTGTAGGTTTAGATGTGTTTTGATATATTGTCACAGTTTGTGTGCTCTTACATTGATTAATGTTATCAGTAATAGTTAATGTATATGTGCCTACTATTGTATTAGTTGGAGATGCAGTATTCGTATATACCGTTAATGTGTCGTTTGGTACCTGCCCTGCCGGTGGACCCGCAAAGGCCCAGCTAAAACTCGTATTTGGAGTACCGCTAAAACCTTGTAATACAGTTTTAGGTACGTCGCAGGTTAATGTTTGATTAACTGCAGAAGCCGTTAAAGTTGGTCCTGCTGTATTTAAAATAACAGAAACCTGTACACTGGTCTCACAAAAATTTGTGTTGTCTTTTGTAATTACTGTCCAGGTACCCGGAACATTAACTGTATAAGTTGAAGAACCACCCGTAACATAATTTGTTGTTGTTGGAGGGCCTAATAAAGTGTATGAAAGAGGGCCGCCCACTGTTGGCTGTGTTTGCGCACCCACAATATTTATTGAGGCTACACTTGTTGTGCCACAACCTAAAGTAAATTGTTGCGGACTGGTAACACTAAATGTTGGAAAACCTGCAGTTGAAAAAACCGAAAAGGTTGAACAGCTCGAACAGCCATTAATATTATTTACCATACAATGTGTAAATGTTCCAACACCTCCGGGTAAAAATATTGCAGTTGGTGTTGTTGCAGTTAATGTTCCTCCTAGTGGAGATATCCATAAATGTGTAATATTTGTAGTTGGAGTACCTGTTCCGGTAACTGTAATAATTGAACTTACATTGCAGGTAATGTTTTGAGATACCGGAGTAACACTTGATGTAGGAACATTTACATCCTGCGTTACAACAAAAGTATGCGAACTGCTACATCCTGAAGTAGGATTAACTCCTACAACCGTCCATGTACCCTGGTTTAATGCCGTAAAATTACCGGTAGAGCCATTTTGCGGAGCGGAAAATCCATTTGTCCAGGTATAATTATAACTCGAAGGATTTAAATTTATTACAACTGTTGGTTGTGAACAGGTGACAGTATAACTTGTTGCATTAGGAACCAAATTAAAAACTGATGGTGCCGGCGTAGGATTTATACTAAAGCTGGTTGTTGTTGAACAGCCTCCTGCCGCAGTTATTGTTGCATTATACAACCCCGCTGCAATACCACCGCTTCCCGATGTTTGCGTTGGACTTACAACACTAAATGGTATTGGTGCCCAACTGACAGTATAGTTAGGTACAGGAATGGCTGGTGTAAATGTCAATCCTAAATTAAAAGCATTTACCGTATTTGTACAACTTGTTTGTGTTACAGTTGGCGCTGCCGCCGGCGAAGGTTTTACGGTTACAGTTGCTACCGCGGTTTGTGTAACTGATACGCTTGAAGTATTTAAACCCGTAACATAAACCGTATAGTTTGCGGTACTTGTTGGACTAACAACAAATGTTGGTGTTGGTGAAGTTAATGCACCAGGGTTAAGTGAGTATGAAGGATTGGTAAGGTTAGAACCGTTATTAGCAACAATTGTAGCAGTTGCCCCTGCACAGATGCTTGAGTTGTTTGCCAATAAACCGCAGTTGGTAGAGCCTGTTCCACCAATTTGACTAAATTGAATATTTTGTACTACGTTAGAAAAATTAGTAATTAAAACCATATAATATTGCCCTGCAATTGCACCTACAATGTTACAGGTCTCTGTTGGACTTGAAGAGTAACTACAGTCAACCACATTTGTTGTGCTGCTTAAGTTATTACAAATAGTAGAAAATGTTGTGAATGGTCCCCAGCAGATAAAATCAACATCCTGGTTACCTGTACCAGCTATGTAAAGATCAATATTTCCACTTGTAGAAACCTGTAAAAAATACCATGCAGGGTTAGGTGTCGATCCTAAACAATTGTATGCGCTCGCAAAAGCATCAGGCTGGTTAGTCGAAGCAGGGAATGTAACACCTGAAGTTCCACCGGCACAAAATGGTTGTGCTGTATTACATGTAGTTTGCGCGTTTGAATACAAACAAACAAACATTAACAGAAGTAAAATTATTTTTTTCATGGTCCGATGTTTTATAAATAGATAATTCGTAGTTTTTTATTATACAAAATTTCTGCGCTGTTGCTCTTTTTTGCTTAATTATGGCAATACAAACATTCACTAATTACAAATGTACAAATACCTTACCAAATACTGTTAAACGCAAAAAAAAATCCCAATAAGTTGTTTTATTGGGATTTTAGATCTAGATCTATCTGTAAATACTTACGTTTCCTTTTTGGTCGTAGGTCTTATCGTCCTTACCTGTGGCTTTTATAATATAAAAATAGGTGCCGGCCGGTAACTCTTTTCCTGCAGAGCTTTTGCCGTCCCATTCAATATTTCCGGTAGTGCTATTACTTTCGTAAACTTTATTGCCCCAGCGATCAAATATAATAGCGTTTATCTCTGCAACATTCGCAACTTTTAAGAAGAAAACATCATTGCTTCCGTCACCATTTGGTGTAAAAACATTGGGTACTTCTAGTTTCGAAGGCAGTTCTACTTTTATTACTTTTTGTACAGTATCTAAACAAGTTCCTTTTACAACAAACAAAGTTACAGTGTAAGTTCCGGCGTTAGAATAAGTAGTTACTGGAGATATACTTGCAGAAGTTGTGACCTGACTTTGACCATTACCAAAACTCCAGATCGATGTGATACTTGATGTGCCGGTAGATGTTGAGCTTGACGCAGAAAGGTTAGTGAAATTCACGGTCATAGGGGCGTAACCTGTATAAGCACTGGGCAAGAAATCGCCGGTTATTCCACCATTAACTACTTCAACATTTCCATAGGAGGCGCAGCCATTTACAGTATTAGTTACTAAAATTCTGTAAGGGCCAGGTTTATTTACAGTTGTAATTGAGCTGGTTGGTGCGCTAAATGATGTTGTAGGCACTGCTAACCATTGATAGGTAAAGCCCGTTGTTGTTCCGGTAATAATTGGAAAAATTGTAGCGGTAGTGTTTGCACCGCAATCTAAAATAAATGGCGGTGGCGATAAAGGCGTATTTACTGTTGGATAAATTCTATTATCTGCAATAGTTTTTGTTGTTACCGCAGTACAACCATTGTTAAGATCTTTAACTACTAAAGTATATTGATTAGCAGTACCTGCCGGGGTAAATGCTATGTAAGTAGATGTGAGTTGCTGCGTTGGCTGTGGCGACGGGCCAGACCAAATATAACCTATTACCGGTTGTGTAGGAAAAAAGGTGGCAGGAACATTACTTGTACTTGCATTGGTTAAATTTATAGTTGGTGTAGTACAGGTAATTTGATTACTACCCGTTATTATTGCGGTTGGCCTTGATGTATTTTGATAAATGGTCATTGTTTGTGTACTCTTACATTGATTGATAAGATCAGTTACGATCAACGTATAAGTAGCAACAACAGTATTGGTTGTATTAGTTGTTGTAAACACTGTTAAGGTATCATTTGGCACCTGCCCTGCCGGTGGACCCGGGAAAGCCCAGCTAAAGCTGGTATTTGGCGTGCCGCTTGTACCCTGCAATAAAGTTTTTGGCACATCGCAGGTTAATGTTTGGTTGTTAGCCACTGCGGTTATTTGTGGTCCAAATGTATTGGAAATAATAGATACAGGGATCTTAGTTTCGCAATTATTTGTGTTGTCATGAACGATCACGGTGTACTGTCCTGGTACATTAGCTGTATACGTAGCAGAACCGCCAACAGTATAAGTTGGACCAACAAATGTTGGAGGCAACACAGTGTAGGAAACAGGACCACCTGCAACCGGGAAAGTTGTTACGTTAGAAATATTTATCGTTGCCAAACTTGTAGTAGCGCAACCAATTGTAAATTGCTGTGGACTTGTAATTGTATATGTTGGAAAACCTGACGAAGAAGTAATTGTAACTGTTTTACAGGTACTACATCCACTCACATTATCCGTTACACAATAAGTATAAGTTCCGGGAGCACTTGAATTATAAATTGACACAGTACCACCATTAGTAGCAGCTCCGGGAGAGAATGGAGAGTACCACGAATGTGTTATATTAGTTAACGTGGATGTTGTTATTCCGGTAAAAGTTGCAGGCGCACCAATTGGACAAACAATATTTTGAGCTATAGGACTAACTGTAGAAGGAGGAACACTCACGTTTTGCGAAACCACAAACGTTTGCGTAGCCTGGCAACCTGAAACAGGATTAACACCTGTTACAGACCATGTACCCATATTTAAATTTGTAAAACTTGCAAGGGTTCCGCTTTGCGGAGCATTAATACCATTCGTCCAGCTGTAAGTATTACTCGCTGGACTAACTGCAATATTTACTGTTGGTTGTGCACAGGTTACAGTATGACTGCTTCCTCCGGGAATTAAATTAAATGTTATTGGTGGTGGAACAGGATTCAAAATAAAACTGGTAGTAGTAGAACAACCACCGGCTGCTGTTATGGTAGCATTATATGTGCCGGGTGCATTGTTACCAGTACCCGATGTTTGTGTAGGACTTCCAACGCTTGCCGGTATTGGCGACCATGCGACTGTATAATTAGGCACGGGAACAGTAGGCGTAAAAGTCAATCCTAAATTAAATGCGTTAAGACTGTTTGTACAAGTTGATTGTGTTGTAGTTGGTATAGCGTTTGGCTGTGGGTTTACACTTACAGTAGAAACACCAGTAGTTGTTTGAATGGCGTTAGAACTATTTAATCCTGTAATGTAAGTAGTATAAGTTGTTGTAACCAAAGGAGAAACAGGAAAACTTCCTGTTGTATTTGATAAAGCACCAGGGTTAAGAGAAAAAGTTGGATTGCTTAATGCAGCAAAATTTACCGGCACAATTGTAGCGGTAGCGCCGGCGCAAATTAAATAATTTGGGTTACAGTTTGGGTTACAAGATAAAGAGGCGGTACCTAAAGATTGGAAAGATACCAAGGTGCTAACACCGCTATAATTTGAAATACAAATAATAAATTGCTGGCAGGCATTTACTGCTAAAGGTGGTTCATAATTTGAAGCGTTTCCGCCGGTAGCAGCAATATTAGCAGGAGATGCAAGACCTGTTCCGCCGGATATAGAGCCATTCCAATTACAACGTATTGGTGGTAATGTATTATTCATGATATTCGCGCAGGTATTAGGAGAATAAGGCCACATGGCCCAATCATAAAAACCTGCTTGTGGGTTAGCACTGGTTGCTGCCCCAAAAGCAAATTCTAAATTACCTGGATTTCCAATTGTAATTAATAACCATTGCGGCACATTCTCTCCTTGCAATAAACACCCTGCGTTCGCAGACGCGGGATTTGTTGATGGATTACTTATGTTTGCTGTAGTCGGAATATCATTTACAGCACCATTACCTGATGTAGGAAAAAAAGTAAAGTTGGGTGTTGTACAAAGCGGAATAGCATTTATACAATCTGCATTCGTTTGTGAATTTATTTTTTGATTAATAAAAATGATCACAAATAATAAAATAATTTTTTTCATATTTAAATTTTTTATCGGGTGATTAATTTATTAATAGACTCAAATATTTTTTCGGAAGGAATATTTTTATAGATCTCTTTACCTTGATCATCAAAAACAAAATTTGAGGGTGTAGCCGCTACCTCAACCGAATTTAACTGTATCAATTTTGTAGCGCCATCTTTACTTAATAGAACAGCAGCCGATTCGCCTTCTTTGTTTATGCTTACACAAATTAGGCCTTTTAATCCGCCTTTTAATTTTGCAAATTCATATATCGTATAATTTTTATTGAATTGTTTATTCGCCTCTCTCGATTCCTGATTATCAGATGACCATACGTTTACTGCAATTAAATGATTGGCCGTGTTAATCTCAGGATGACTTTCCTGCATAGCTTTTTTTACTTTGACATAAAGATCTGATTGCGCATTTAAAAAAGTATTACACGCAATAAACAAACATATTAAGGCTAATTTTCTCATGCCTCTAATTTAATTAAAAAAATCAATAATAAAAAAGCCCCGTCTATATTTTAGACGGGGCTTTAAATTGAATAGATTGATCTATTATCTGTACAAACTTACGTTACCTTTTTGATCGTAAGCTTTGTCGTCTTTACCAGTTCCCTTAATGATATAGAAATAAGTTCCTACAGGTAATTCTTTTCCTGCTGCGTTCTTACCATCCCAGGCAATATTTCCTGTTGTGCTATTAGTCTCAAAAACTTTATTTCCCCAACGGTCAAATATCAAGGCATTAATATCTGATACGTTAGAAACTTTTAAGAAGAATATATCATTACTTCCATCACCATTTGGAGTGAATACGTTAGGTACTTCTAATTTAGAAGGAAGTTCAACTGTAATTACTTTTACAACAGTATCCACACAAGTTCCTTTAACTACATACATAGTTACAGAATAGGTGCCTGCATTAGAATATGTTGCTACAGGCGAGATAGATACGGAGTTAGTTACCTGACTTGAACCGTTACCAAAACTCCATACAGACGTTATACTTGCTGTAGGTGTAGACGTTGATGATGAAGCTGACAAGTTCTGGAAGTTAACAGTCAACGGAGCGTAACCAGTATATGCACTTGGTAAAAAGTCTCCATTTAAAGTTCCGTTAACAACGTGTACTTCACCAGTGGTAGAACAACCATTGATCGTATTTGTAACAACAATTATATATTCACCTATTTTATTAACAGTAGTTATTGAACTTGTAGGGGCGCTAAAAGATGTTGTTGGTACAGCAACCCATGCATAAGTAAACCCTGTAGTTGTTCCAGTAATGATAGGAGAAATTGTAGCGGTAGTATTTACACCACAATCTAAAATATACGGTGCCGGTTGGTTAGGATCATTTACGTTAGGGTAAATACGGTTATCACTAATTGTTTTTGTGGCAACAGATGTACAACCATTGTTTAGATCTTTTGCAACTAACGTGTAAGCATTTGCAACACCCGCAGGTGTAAACGCTATATATGTAGACGTATTAGAGAACGTTGGCTGTGGTGATGGACCAGACCAAACATAACCAACAACAGGCAATGTAGGGAAGAATGTTGCAGGAACATTACTTGTACTTGCGTTAGTTAAGTTAACAGTTGGTGTAGTACATGTAATTTGATTGCTACCAGTAATTATAGCTGTAGGCCTTGATGTATTTTGATAAATAGTTATGGTTTGTGTACTTCTACATAAATTAATATTATCGGTAATTGCTAATGTATAAGTAGCCACAACAGTATTTGTTACATTAGTTGTAGTAAATACGGTTAAAGTATCATTTGGTACCTGACCGGCCGGAGGACCGGAGAAGAACCAGCTAAATGCTACGTTTGTATTTGTACTTGTACCTTGCAATAAAGTTTTTGGCACATCACAAGTTAAAGTTTGGTTATTAGCTGCTGCTGTAATTTGTGGTGAGAACGTATTTTGAATAATAGAAACCGGAATTTTTGTTTCACAGTTGTTTGTATTATCGCGTACTATCACCGTGTATTGACCCGGTACATTTGCAGTATATGTAGCAGAACCACCAACGGTATACGTAGGCCCAACAAAAGTTGGAGGTAACACTGTATATGATACAGGACCACCAGGTGTAGGTGCGGTTGTTACATTAGAAATATTAATTGTTGCCAAACTTGTAGTAGAACAACCAATTGTAAATTGCTGCGGGCTAGTAATAGTATAAGTCGGGAATCCTGATGATGAAGTAATAGTAACGGTCTTACAAGTAGAACAACCATTAATATTATTCGTTACACAATAAGTGTAAGTACCAGGAGCACTTGAGTTATAAATTGAAACTGTACCGCCATTAGTAGCTGCGCCCGGTGAGAACGGAGAATACCATGAGTGAGTAACATTGGTCATTGTACTGGTTGTAACACCTGTAAATGTTGCAGGTGAACCAACAGGACAAACAATGTTCTGAGCAATCGGTGAAACAGTAGATGTCGGAGCAGTAGTGTTAATACCTATCGCAAATATTGAGAATGAACTACAAGCAGTATTTGGATCTGATACAGTAACTGTGTATTGCGCGGGGTTACTAAATGTAACATTCGTTCCCGTAGCGGTTCCGCTGAGACTTATCCATGTATAGGTAACAGCCCCGGCAGTGTAATTAGTAGATGCAATATAATTGATAGTAGGATTAGCACATGTTATACTTCCAGAACCTGTAACATTGGTAATAGTTAATGTTGGTATAGGTGGTGCAGAGTTAATAAATACTGTAGCACTAGTAGTACAACCTATTGCATCAGAAACAGTAACTGTAGCAGGCCCTGTACCAATAGTATATGTAGCTTGGGTAGTTGAAGAGTTTATGGACACCGGATTAGGCGACCAGACTATGGTTGATGCGACGGAAGCCGAACCAGCCGTTGTACAGGACGCTACAGCGAGTGTGCCTCCACAAGGTGCCTGAGCGACTGATGCAAATACTTGCGGTGCCGGTGTAATAGTAACAGTAATTACACGAATGATTGGAGCACATGATCCCGGAGGATTCATAGTTAATGTATAATTACCTGAAATATTAGTTGTGTAAGTTTGGTTAGTGTATGCAGGAGTTGTAAACGGTGGATTAACACCCGGACCAGCCCATGAATATGGCCCTAGTCCACCCGGAGCAATAATAGTAGCACCTGTAGCACCACAAGTTGGTAATGTAATAGAAGGAGTACCAGCAGCAAATGGATTACCGTTACCAATAATGGTCATCGGTCCGCATTGTGCATCAAAATAAACATAACCATAGTGACCAGAAGCATCACAATCTGTAGCAACTACGTCGATCTGGATGTTTTGTCCAATATATTGAGTTAAGTCAATAGAACTAACTTTCCATTTATTGTAAACTAATGATCCTGAACCAGCATATGGTGTACCTGATGGAGCGTTAAAATACTGAGGTAAATTAGAACCTGAAGTTACACACTGTGAACTCGGTGCAGAAACAGAGAAGTTTGGACAAGTAATAACAGTAGGACTAGGTAATGCACTTGCGTTTGTTAAGTTAATTTGAAACGCACCCGCAGAACAACATGTATGACCAGTTGAGAATACTGAAATAAAAGCAAACTGGAATAATGCGTTACTTGAAGTAACAAGGAAAGTTTTTGATAGTTTAGCAATAGAGTAGTTATTAACATTACTGTTAATTCTAATAAAGTTAGTACCAAACATCGCGGGGATTGTAGGATTAACCGTATTACCTGTATTTGGCGTATTACCAAAAACTGAGTGAATTGGGTAGTTACCTGTAATAACCGGATCAATAAATCCAGAAGCAGGAGCTGTGATCAATTGGCACTCTGTTGGCGCACTTGGGCAACAACCACTTAAGTTACAAGAGTTACTTGGAAATTGGTTTAAACCAGAAGTTACTGTCCAACCATTAATTTGGTTTGAAGTAGTAATGTTACCCGAAGGCGACCCTTCAAAATCTTCGTTAACGCAAGCTGCAACAACTGTAGATTTAGCGTTGTTGTAAGTTGAGTTCTTGTATTTTACGATCTTTGGCGTAATACCATATTTAGAATTAACGTAAGCACGTTTTAATTGCCACATCTTTATTTTAAACTCTTCGCCTAAAAATCCATCAGAAATAGCGTAATTTCTCGCTGCTTCCTCTTCAAATCCCGCCAACGAATCGGCAGAGAATATATAAGTATGGAACGGCGGTGGCGTTTGCGCTGTTTTGTTAGTTTGCGCGTAACTTGCCTGGCAAGCTAATAATAGTGCAAACACAAACAGTTTCATCATTTTTTGCATTTTTTTCATGTTGTTAAATTCTAATTAAAGTTTGTAAATATAACTCTTTAGTTTATTTTAACAAATGGCATCAACATTCGTGCCAAACTTAAAAAATTGTTAAAATCCCAGGCTTTTTTTGCATTTTTTTCGTGTTAAAATAAACTTACCTTTGAACTTTATACTACAATATATGCAATTATTACAAAATAAAGTCGCCTTAATAACCGGTGCAACCAGAGGAATAGGACGCGGAATTGCACTTAACTTCGCCCAAAATGGAGCAAACATAGCTTTTACGTATGTTAGTTCTGAAGAAAAAGCCAAAGCTTTTGAAGCCGAACTTCAGGCTTTAGGCATAAAAGCTAAAGGTTATAAAAGCGATGCCGGTGATTTTAAAGCAGCTGACGAACTGGTTACCAATGTAGTAGCTGAATTTGGCACTATAGACATATTAGTTAATAACGCCGGTATTACCCGCGATACATTATTAATGCGTATGAGCGAACAACAATGGGATGAGGTAATGAACGCCAACCTTAAATCTGTTTTTAATTTAACTAAAGCGGTTCAACGCCCTATGTTAAAAGCTAAAAAAGGATCTATTATTAATATGAGCTCTGTTGTAGGTGTTAAAGGAAACGCCGGACAAAGTAATTATGCAGCATCAAAAGCCGGTATTATTGGTTTTACAAAATCTATTGCTCTAGAGTTAGGCTCAAGAAATATTCGTTCAAATGCAATTGCTCCGGGTTTTATTGAAACCGAAATGACAGCCGCCCTTGACGAAAAAGTAGTTCAGCAATGGCGCGATGGCATTCCTCTTAAACGTGGTGGAACAACCGAAGATGTTGCCAACGTGACTTTATTCCTGGCAAGCGATATGAGTGCTTATGTTACCGGCCAATGCATTAATGTTTGTGGCGGTATGCTTACCTAAACACAACTTAATCTTTAAAAAAAATTGCTTTCAAAAATAATAGTAAATAGTCCCTGGTATTTTTTTTTATTAAGCCTTTTTTTAGGCTTGGTAGTTGCCCTTCTTTTATATTATAAGAATAAAAAAAACACTGACGTTCCTAAAAATGTAACCAGATTATTATTTGCTTTGCGTTTTTGCAGTGTAAGTTTAATTTCTCTCTTTCTGCTTTCGATCTTCTTAAAACAATTAAAGAACGAAACTCAAAACCCCATCATTTTAATTGCCATTGATAATTCTTCGTCTATGGTGATGCAAAAAGATAGCTTTGAAATTAAAAAAGACCTTCTTGCAAAACTTGAAACACTAAAAAATAACATTTCAAAGAACTTTGAAGTAAAAGCGCTTTTATTCGGAAATAAAACTTCTTCTTCAAAAGAAACGCCTTCATTTAATGAAAAAGAAACAGACATCTCAAACTTACTTTCTGAAATAGAAAATAATTTTTCTGATCAAAATATTGGTGCATTGGTAATTGTTAGCGATGGTATTTATAATAAAGGCTCCAACCCAATTTACGCTTCCGAAAAATTAAACTACCCTGTATACCCTGTTGCTATAGGCGATACCAGCGAGATCAAAGACCTTGCCATTCAAAAAATAAATCACAACCAGGTGGCTTATTTAGGAAATATTTTTCCGGCAGAAGTTATTGTAACCGCAAAAAATTTTATTGGGAAAGATGTTGTTGTAAGCCTTTTTCAAAATCAAACCGAAAAAGCAAAACAAACTTTAAAAATAAATTCAGATAATTTTTTAGCTACCTGCAATTTTACTTTTAACGCTAACACAGTGGGAGTTTCAAAATATAATGTCAGGATCACTGTTTTAGATGAAGAAAAAAATACTTTAAATAACCAGCAATCTTTTGTAGTTGATGTTATAGATAATAAAGAAAAAATTCTGTTACTGGCCACTGCTCCCCACCCCGATATTGCAGCCATTAAAGATGCTATTTTAAACAGCACCAGTTACGAAGTTGAATATGGACTGGCATCCGAATTTAAAAAACCATTAAAGCAATACAGCTTAATTATTTTACATGGAGCTTTAACAAATCAAAACCCAATTATTAATGATTGTAAAATAAATTCAATTCCTTTTTGGATCATTAATCCAATATCGGCAGAAAATTTACAGGGTATTAAAATCAATTCTGCACTTAACCGCTTTAACGATGCCGAAGCTTTTATAAATCCTTCATTTGGTTTATTTACCATAAGCGACGAACTAAAAAAATTCACAAAAGAATTACCGGCCATTAAAACTTTTTTTGGGAATTATGTTATGGGCAATGGCACAAATGCCTTAATTGATCAGCGTATTGGCGTTGTTGAAACGGATAATCCGATCTTAATTTTTTCTGAAATTAACGGCTTAAAGAATAGTGTTTTTATTGGCGATGGTCTATGGAAATGGAAAATGCGCGATTTTGCAGAACACACAAATACTAATTTATTTAATGAGTTGATAAGTAAATCAGTTCAATATCTCTCGGTAAAAAGCGATAAAAGTTTTTTCAGGATCATAGCACCAAAAACATTTAACGAGAACGAAACCATAGAGCTTGGTGCCGAGGTTTATAATAAAAGTTACGAGCTAATTACCGAACCGGATGTTGCACTTACTTTATCAAACGCGGAAGGAAAAAAATTTAATTACACCTTTAGCAAAACATCCAACGCCTATAAATTAAATCTGGGTCTATTACCTTTTGGTGAATATAAATACGAAGCTAAAGTAAAAGTTAACGGCGAATTATTTTTGAAACAAGGAAGCATTTTGGTGAAAGAAATTGTATCCGAAAAAATAAATACTGTTGCCAATCACCAGGTTTTAAATGCCATGGCAAAACGTACCGGTGGTAAATTATTTTACAAAGATCAGTTAGAATTATTAGAAAAAGAGATTTTAAAAAATGAGCAAATAAAACCTATCACTTACTCACAAAACAATACTACTTTATTGATAGATCTTAAATGGCTATTTTGGTTAATTTTAATTTTTCTTTCTATAGAATGGTATTTTAGAAAGCGTTATGCATCTATCTAAACTCAAATAATGTTAAAAATAATTTATAGACTTTTTACGCTGTTTTTTAGTATTTCATGCCTGCAATTTTGCAGTTTAACACAAATAAAAGACGAATCCCCAAAAATAAATTCTGTGGAAAATGGAACTAAATTTAAAATTAACTTGCCCGAAGAGCATTCGAGCGGTTATATATGGCAATTAAGCGAAAACTATGATAAAAGCCTAGTAAAAGACCTTGGCGCTGTTTGGCATGGGAATCAAAAAGGAATTGACTTTAACCTGAAAGCCTTGTCAGTAGGCCAGACCACGCTATCGTTCGTTTCCAGAAAATATAACGACACCGCAAATTATAAAACATTTATTGTTAATATTTTTAACAAATAATTTTTATAATTTCGATCCAAATACTATCTTTACGTTGCTATAAAAACACAACTAAATTTATAAAATATGAGTCAACAAACAACTGTTCGGTTCAACAACTCTAACCGACTATTTTATACAGAACTTAAAAAGAGAGTTGATGCTTATTTCAGAGACAACAAGATCAGTAAAAGTGGTAACATTAACATGTATCTTAAAACTGCATTTATGTTTGCCGCCTACTTTACTCCCTACTTGCTTATTACGTTAGGTGTTTTCGACATCAAATGGATTTGGTTCTTTCTTGCAGTTACCATGGGTTTTGCAAAAGCGGGCATTGGCCTTTGCGTTATGCACGATGCCAACCACGGCAGTTACAGCAAAAACACAAAACTTAACCGCATTTTAGGTTATGCTACCCTTAACATCCTTGGCGGACACTCTTTAAACTGGAGAATTCAGCACAACGTTATTCACCACACCTACACAAACGTTCATGAAGTTGACGAAGACATCGCCCCTCCTGGCTTTATGCGCTTTGAACCGCACGCTAAACACAAATGGATCCACAAATTACAATTTATCTATGCCTGGTTCTTTTATGGTATGATGACTCTAATGTGGAGTACTACAAAGGATTTTAAACAGTTGATCCGTTACAATAAAGCTGGTCACTTAAAAACAGCTAACACTACGTTTGCAACCGAATTAACATTAGTAATTGTGTCTAAATTCATTTATTACGGTTACATGTTACTTCCTTATTTCCTTGTAAAAGAAATGACCTTTTTAAACTGGCTTTGTGGCTTTTTAGTATTGCATTACATTGCAGGGGTACTTTTAGCAATGATCTTTCAACCAGCGCACGTTGTGGCAGAAACTGAGTTTCCTTTACCAAACGAAGATGGTAATATCGAAAACCATTGGGCAGTACACCAATTGAGCACTACAATGAATTTTGCTACTGGCGATCCTGTATTTTCATGGCTTGTAGGTGGTTTAAATCATCAGGTAGAACATCACTTGTTCCCTACAATTTGCCACGTACATTACCCTAAAATTTCTAAGATCGTAAAAGATACCGCAAAGGAATTTAACCTGCCTTATTTAGATAAGAAAACCTTTGCAGGCGCTTTATGGTCGCACGAAAAATTACTTTACAAATTAGGCCGCGCGGCTTAACATTCAAATAACATTATTCCAAATGGGCTTTACTAAAATAAAGCCCATTTTTGTTTTCACTAGTTCCTTCTTTTTTTCCAAAAAAACTGTAACTTCGGGTTTGATTTTTAATCTTATTATTTATTTGTATGGAAAAATTTGATGTAACCATTATTGGAGCGGGTCCGGGTGGATATGTTGCTGCAATTCGCTGCGCACAATTAGGAATGAAAACCGCTTTAATAGAAAAGTATCCTTCACTTGGTGGAACCTGTTTAAATGTGGGTTGTATCCCTTCAAAAGCATTACTTGATTCGAGTGAGCATTTTCATAATGCGCTACATAATTTTAAAGAACATGGTATTGATATTCCTGAACCAAAAGTAAATATCAAACAAATGATAGAACGTAAACGCAACGTTGTAAAAATGACGGTTGACGGGATCAATTTTTTAATGAAAAAAAATAAGATCACAGTTTTTACGGGTCATGGCTCATTCGTTACAAAAAATCAAATTGAAATTTTAAAAGCCGATGGTAAAAAAGAACAAATAGAAACGGTAAAAACAATTATTGCAACAGGTTCAAAACCTTCTTCCCTACCCGGCATTGATATTGATAAAAAACGAGTGATTACCTCAACCGAAGCTTTAGAGATGACCGAAGTGCCAAAACATTTAATTATTATTGGTGGTGGCGTTATTGGTTTAGAATTAGGAAGTGTTTACGGACGTTTAGGTTCTAAAGTAACAGTTGTTGAATTTATGGATCGTATCATTCCTGGAATGGATGGCGCATTAAGCAAAGAGTTACAACGCGTTCTTAAAAAGAATTTAAGTTTCGAGTTTTTATTTAAACATAAAGTTACAGGCACAAAAGCAAGCGCCAAAGAGGTAACCGTTAGTGCTTTAAATAGCAAAGACGAAAAAATTGAAATTAAAGGTGATTATTGTCTGGTTGCTGTTGGCAGAAAACCATACACTGATAATTTAGGCCTTGAAAAAATTGGCGTTAAGTTAGATAACCGCGGACGTATTGAAACCGACGATCATTTAAAAACAAGTGTTGATGGCATTTACGCTATTGGCGATGTTGTTAAAGGTGCTATGCTTGCGCACAAAGCCGAAGAAGAAGGTGTGTTTGTTGCAGAACAAATGGCAGGACAAAAACCACACATCAATTATAATTTAATTCCAGGTGTTGTTTATACATGGCCCGAAGTGGCCGCCGTTGGTTATACAGAAGAGCAGTTAAAAGAGCAAGGTAAAAAATACAAAGTGGGTTCATTTCCATTTAAAGCAAGTGGACGCGCACGCGCGAGTATGGATACTGATGGCTTTGTAAAAGTACTGGCCGATGAAACTACCGACGAAATTTTAGGTGTACACATGATCGGTCCTCGTACAGCTGATATGATCGCTGAAGCGGTTGTGGCTATGGAATACAGAGCTAGCGCCGAAGATATTTCGCGCATGAGCCACGCCCATCCAACATTTACAGAAAGCTTGAAAGAAGCATGTTTGGATGCAACCGGTAAACGCGCACTACATATTTAATTATAGCATTGCCCTAAGCAATAAGATAAAATAAAATGCACGCAGGTAAAAGATTCACTTTAAAACAAGTCATTTACTGGACAAGAAGAGACATCTACTTTTTCTTTGAATACTCGAGCATTGTTACTGCGTTACATTATTTTCTCGGAGTTCGATGGTTAATACTTCCATGGGTAGCTATTGGACTTGTGGGCACAGCTGCTGCTTTTTTAATTGGTTTTAAGAACACACAAACTTATGCAAGGTTGTGGGAAGCAAGACAAATATGGGGAGGAATAGTTAACAGTAGCAGAACCTGGGGGATCTTAGTCAGAGATATGGTTCACGCTGATAAAAACGAGATTCGCGAAATAATTTACAGACACATCGCATGGCTCACTGCTCTGCGTTTTCAATTACGTGAGTATAGGGTTTGGGAAACAACGAAAATAAAAAGTAATGTAGAATTCGCAAGATTTTTTAGCGTACCCGAATATGAAACTAAAATGGAGGATGAACTAAAAAAATATTTATCGCCTTCTGATCTTGAATATATTCTCACCAAAAAAAATAAAGCAGCGCAGATCATAGCAATGCAATCTGCACATTTAAAAAAATTAAAAGCCGAAGGAAAACTATCTGAATTTGATTTTATTGAATTAGAAAGATTACTGGCTTCTTTATATGATGATCAGGGAAGATCAGAACGTATTAAAAATTTTCCTTATCCAAGACAATTTGCAACTATCAACCAAATGTTTGTTAGACTTTTTATTGCTATCTTACCTTTAGGTATAATTCAGGAATTTGGCAAACTCACCGAGGGCCCTGAAGATCTTTTTATATGGGCAACTGTGCCTTGTTCTGTTATTGTAGCTTTTGTTTTTCATTTGATGGAACGTATTGGTGAAGCTACTGAAAATCCCTTTGAAGGTGGTGCAAACGATGTTCCTATTTCAGCCATCGCACGTTCTATTGAAATAGATCTGCGCGACATGCTGGATGAAAAAGATCTACCAAAACCCTTAACACCTGTAAACGATATATTATTATAAAATGGATATAAACGAGATCTTCAAGAACAACCAAAACTGGGTTGCAGGTAAATTATCAAAGGATAAAGATTATTTTGAGAATCTATCTAAAGGACAAAGTCCTTCTATGTTATATATTGGTTGTTCGGATAGCAGAGTAACTGCCGAAGAAATGATGGGCGTTAATCCCGGCGAAGTTTTTGTGCACCGCAATATTGCTAATCTGGTAAATAACGTTGACCTTAATGTAATGTCAGTAATTAATTATGGCGTACGACATTTAAAAGTAAAACACGTTGTTGTTTGCGGTCATTATTATTGTGGCGGTGTAAAAGCTGCTATGCAGGCGCAGGACCTGGGAATACTTAATCCATGGCTGCGTGGCATACGTGATGTTTACCGTTTACATAAAGATGAATTAAATAATATTAGTAACGAGGATGACCGTTATAACCGTCTTATTGAATTGAATGTGCAGGAACAATGCATCAATATTATTAAAACGGCGGCTGTGCAACAAGCTTATTACGAAAGAGGTTTGTTGGTTCACGGCTGGATCTTTGATGTAAAGACCGGTAAATTGAAAGATTTAAATATTAACTTTGATAAGGTCTTAAAGAACATCATTGAGATCTACGACCTAAATCAGAGATCTTAAATTAAATTTAGAAAATATGATTAAAGTAGGAATTATAATGGGAAGCAAAAGCGACTTGCCAACCATGCAGGCCGCCGCAGATATTTTAAAAGAATTTGAAATTGAATTTGAAATAGACATCGTTTCTGCACACCGCACTCCCGAAAAAATGTTTGAATATGCAAAAACTGCGCATACAAGAGGTATACAGGTAATTATTGCAGGTGCCGGTGGTGCCGCGCATTTGCCGGGCATGGTAGCTTCGTTATCTCCCTTACCGGTAATTGGCGTGCCTGTAAAAAGCAGCAACAGCATTGATGGTTGGGACAGTTTATTAAGCATTGTTCAAATGCCAAACGGTGTTCCCGTTGCAACAGTGGCCGTTAACGCTTCACAAAATGCAGGTATTCTTGCCGCACAAATTTTAGGAGCATCCGATAAAAATATTCTTCAAAAAATGATCGCTTTTAAACAATCACTTAAAGAAAAAGTGATAAAAGCAAGTGATGATATGAAAAGCACCAGTCCTAAAAAATATTTATAAAGTTTGTAATATGAAAAAGTTATTTCTTTTCTCTCTACCGTTTATTTTCCTTTGCAGCTGTAAAAAAGAATACAAATGTCATTGTACCTCTCAAGAACGTAGAGGCTTTGTTAGTCATATGGATTACAATTATAAAGAAAAAAAGAAAGAAACAGCGTACGCAAAGTGTGTTCAACAATATGAGGAAAGCGGATTAGCGGGATCGAATGCAAATTGCGAAATACTATAATGGCAAAAAAAAATAATCTCATAAAATTGGGTGATGCCATCAACCAATTATTTAAACAGGAAAAACTAGATGTAAAGATCTCGCAATTTACTGTAAAGAATGGTTGGAAAGATATTGTAGGAGAAGTGATAGCCAAAAGCACAACAGAAATTTTTTTTAACGATAAAATAATTTTTATCGGTTTAAATTCTGCCGCACTTAAACACGAACTCTCTTTCAGAAAAGAAGAACTCATTGCCAACATCAATAAATTTTGTGGTTATAAATTGGTCGAACAGATCGTAATACGTTAACATGAAAATATTTAAACTTATCCCTATATTATTTTGTTTTGTTTCTTTTGCGCAAAATACCAGTGGTGAATCTGGTCGAACCAAAGATTCAATTGCATTAAAAAAGATCTACGATTATTATTTAACCAAAAGCAAATGCTATTCTAATTTAGAATACCTCGCAACAAAAATTGGCGGGCGTTTAAGTGGCAGTCCACAAGCTGCGCAAGCCGTTATTTGGGCAAAAAAAGCCATGTACGAAGCTGGTGCCGATACTGTAATTTTACAACCCTGCATGGTACCACATTGGGTTCGTGGTAAAAAAGAAAAATGTAATTTATCTTCTGCAAAATTAAAAATAAACAAACCTTTAAATTGTGTGGCACTTGGCAACTGTGTAGGCACAGGTCCTACAGGTGTTAATGCGCAGGTAATTGAAGTGAAGAGTTTTGAAGAATTAGAAGATCTTGGATCTGTAAACATAAAAGGAAAAATAGTTTTTTACAATGTATTCTTCGATCAAACACACGTGCGCACAGGCACTGCTTATGGCGAAACGGTTAAGTTCCGTGGTAGAGGTGCAAGTTATGCTGCAAAATACGGTGCTGTTGGTTCAATTGTACGAAGCATGACCTCTGTTGCAGATGACGAACCGCACACCGGTAATATGAATTACGATACAACTTTAAGTAAAATAAAAATTCCAACATTAGCCATCAGTTATAAAGCAGCAGATCTTTTAAGCGAATCATTAAAAAAAGATAACGAACTAAAAGTTTATATCGAAACACATTGCCAAACTTTACCTGACGAACCATCTTTTAATGTGGTTGGGCAAATTACAGGTTCTGAAAAACCAAACGAATTTATTATTGCCGGTGGCCATTTAGATAGTTGGGATAACGGGCAAGGCGCGCATGATGACGGTACAGGAATTGTACAAAGCATAGAAGTTTTAGCAGTTTATAAATTACTTGGCACAAAACCAAAACATAGTATAAGGGCAGTTGCTTTTATGAATGAAGAAAATGGTTTAATGGGCGGAGAAGCTTATGCTAAATTTGCTAAAGAAAAAAATGAAAAACATATTTCTGCTTTAGAGACTGATGCAGGAGGTTATACACCACGCGGTTTTGGGGTGGATACTTCTTATGGATTATACAATTTAGTTGCAAAATGGAAAACATTATTTACGCCATATTATGTTGAGCGTATTGAAAAAGGTGGCGGCGGAGCTGATCTTATTGCCTTAAAAAAACTAGGTGTTCCCTGTATAGGTTTTGAACCTGATACGCAGCGTTATTTCGATATTCATCACACGGCAGCTGATACATTTGATAAAGTCAACAAACGCGAGCTGGAACTAGGCTCTGCGGCTATTGGCGCCCTACTCTATTTGTTGGATAAATACCAGTAAATAGCTCTTGTTTTCTTCAAAAAAATTGGCCTAAATTTCTTATATTTGTATATAAATCTACTATCATGATCGAGACTATGACAAAAAGCGCTGAATTAATTGAGCTTGAAGAAAATTTCGGAGCACATAATTATCATCCTATTCCTGTTGTGCTTGAAAGAGGCGAAGGCGTTTTTGTTTGGGACGTTGAAGGAAAAAAATATTTCGATTTTTTAGCTGCATATTCTGCCGTTAATCAAGGGCATTGTCACCCACGTATTATTAAAGCTTTAACTACACAAGCACAAAAATTAACTTTATGCTCACGCGCATTTTATAATTCGCTTTTAGGCGAATACGAAAAATTTATTACCGATTATTTTGGTTACGATAAAGTATTACCAATGAACACAGGTGTTGAAGGTAATGAGACCGCTATGAAATTAGCGCGTCGTTGGGCTTACGAAGTAAAAGGCGTTGAAAAAAATAAAGCAAAATTAGTATTTGCAAAAGGTAATTTTATGGGTCGCACGTTAGGCGCAATTTCTGCAAGTAACGATCCTAGTAGTTATGAAGGCTTTGGTCCTTTTATGCCAGGTTACGAGTTAGTAGAGTATAATGATCTTAAAACATTAGAAAATGCTATCAAAGACCCAAACACGGCGGCTTTTATGGTTGAGCCTATTCAAGGTGAAGCAGGCGTAATTGTTCCTGATAATGGTTACTTAAAAGGTGTTAGAGATCTTTGTACAAAGTATAACGTTTTGTTCATTGCCGACGAAGTACAAACAGGTTTAGCAAGAACAGGAAAAATGTTAGCCTGCGATCACGAGGGTGTAAAACCAGATATCTTGGTTTTAGGAAAAGCTTTAAGTGGTGGCGTTTTACCAGTTAGCGCGATATTAGCTTCAAACGAAGTGATGTTAACCATTAAGCCGGGCGAACATGGCAGTACTTATGGTGGTAATCCTTTAGCCTGTGCAGTAGCTATGGAAGCTTTAAAAGTTTTAAAAGACGAGAAGCTTGCAGAAAATGCAGAAAAACTTGGAATTATATTCCGCGACGAAATGAATAAACTAAAAGCAGAAACTGATCTTATTACAACTGTTAGAGGTAAAGGATTATTTAACGCTATTGTTATAAAAGAAAAAAATGGTAAAACTGCCTGGGAAGTTTGTTTAAAATTTGCCGAACATGGCTTATTAGCAAAACCTACGCACGGCGACATAATCCGTTTTGCGCCACCATTGGTTATTACAAAAGAACAATTGATGGAGTGTGTTGCTATTATCAGAAAAGTAATTTTGAATTTTTAAGCCATTAAATTTAGATGGTAACATACAATCCAAAAGACTGGCTTAAGCTCATCCTGATCTTCCATAAATCTGATACTTTCCGTATCCTTCTTCCTGCATTATTAATTATTGGTGTTGTTACTGGCATTATAAGTTATGTTGAGCAAAATCACTTCCACGAATTTTTACCGGGCAACTTAACTATATTTCACCAGATCGCGGGTTTTATTATTTCATTGGTTTTAGTGTTCAGAATTAATTCTGCTTACGACCGCTGGTGGGAAGGCAGAAAACTTTGGGGTTCGTTATTGAACAACTCAAGAAATCTTTGTATTAAATTACATGCATTAATTCCAATTGGCGACCTTGAAACAAGAAGACAAATTCATAGTCTGGTAAGTAATTATGCCTTCGCTGTTAAAGATCATTTACGTGGCAATAAAGGTTATTTTGAAATTGAATTTAGCGACGAATTAAAAAAAGAGAATTTCGATAACGCCGCTCATAAACCAAATTACATTGCTAAGCAATTAACTTCTTACATCCTTAACATTTGTAAAAAAAATCCTCAAACACAAAATGATTATCTTATTGTAAGCGAAAATTTAGATGATATGACAGAGATCTGCGGTGCATGCGAACGCATCAAAAGCACTCCTATTCCATATTCATACAGCATCTTTATTAAAAAAATAGTTTTTATTTACATCATCACCATGCCAATTTCTTTTGGTTTAACTACCGGCTATTGGTCTATACCAATCGTTATGATCATGTTCTATGCATTTGCTTCTTTAGAATTAATAAGTGAAGAAATTGAAGATCCTTTTGGCACTGATGATAATGATCTGCCTTTGGATGACATCTCTGAAAAAATAAAAGCTAACACTAAAGAAATACTACTACATTGAATCAATTAAAATACGATTTTTCGCACACCGGTGATTTTGAAATGAAGGTTACCACCTTTTTTGGCCTTGAAGAAATTCTTGCTAAAGAATTATTACATCTTGGCGGTAAAGAGATAACCGAATTTAAGCGCGGTGTTTCTGTAGTTGGCGATATGGGATTTTTATACAAAGCCAATCTATGTTTACATACCGCTTTAAAAATTGTGATCCCTATTACAAAATTTGAAGCCAACGACGAAAACGAATTTTACGACAACATCAAAAAAATAGAATGGGAAAATTTTATTTCTGTCACCGATAGTATCATGATAGAAAGTGTTCTTAATTCTGAACTCTTTACTCACTCTTTATTCGCTTGTCAAAAAGCAAAAGATGCTATTGTAGATCGTTTTCGCGAGAAGACCGGGAGCAGACCTGATGTAGATCTTATTAAACCGGCTTTTAAATTGTACATACACATTTATAATAACGAGGTGACGTTGAATTTGGATAGCAGTGGCGATCCTTTATACAAACGCGGTTACAGATCAGATATTAACGAAGCGCCGATGAAAGAAGTTTTAGCCGCAGGCCTTGTGAAACTAAGTGGATGGGAAAGACATTTAGAATTGATTGATGGTATGTGCGGTGCAGGAACAATTGCCATTGAAGCGGCACTTTGGGCAAATAATATTCCGCCGGGCTATTACCGTTCTGATTTTACTTTTATGCGCTGGCGCAATTATGATGAGAAATTATACGACACCATTTACGAAAGCAGCATTAATAAAATTAAAAATGCAGAAGTAAATATTATTGCCAACGATATTGATGAACCAACTGTAAAAAAAGCAATTACTAATACAAAAAATGCAAAGGTGGACGATGTTGTAACTTGTGTTAACCAATCGTTCTTTGATCTTATGCCAACACGTGGTGGCGGTGTGGTTATTTTAAATCCACCTTACGGCGAAAGAATGGAAGTACCCGAGATAGAAAAACTGTATAAAGAAATTGGCAATAAATTAAAAAAAGATTTTCAAAATTATAATGCCTGGATAATTACAAGTAGTCCGGAAGCCATAAAGAGCATAGGTTTACGCCCATCCAGAAAGATCCATATTTATAACGGTTCGTTAGAATGTCGTTTCTTAAAATTTGAATTATACGGTGGCAGCAAAAAAGCTGTTAAGAATCCGGAGACAATGACGAAACGATAATTTGTCAGTTCGAGCGAAGTCGAGAACAAAAAAATAAACCACATAGACACATAGGCATAGCTGTCAATCTAAATGCCTATTTAGCTCACATAACCTCTTCGTCAAAGACGAAGAAAAACTATGTATCCTTTAAAAAATAATTGTGTTTTAAGAATTAGAAAAATTCTATGTGCCTATCTGTTTAAATTTTACCCTTAGCCTTTCACCAAAAATTTACCTTTCATTACCGGCACAACCGGACATTGATTTGGTGTTAAACAATATTTAATATCTCTTTCAAGATCTAATTTTGCCAAACGATTGCGATGTGATGAATTGGCTAAATATTTTACAAGATCGTGTTTTGCTAATTTATAAAGATCGATTGCTGCAAGTGTAGAATCGCAACTGGTATCAAAGCCACAATTAAAAATTAATTTATCGGCTATTGCACCTGCCAGTAAAGTATCTTCAAGATTAAATTTATTTTTCCAGCCTGCGCAAACAAATAGCACATCTTTTTTCTCCGCTTTCAAATGATCAACTACCGCATCTAAATTTAAAAAGCTGGCAATTATTATTTTATGCGCTTTTTTTGCCGCTTCAATGGCCTGGGTCCCGTTAGTAGTTGTAATAGCAATTGTTTTTCCCTTTACTTTAGAGTTCATATAGCCAAAAGGGCTGTTTCCAAGGTCAAATCCCTTAACTATCTCACCATCTCTTTCGGCCGCCACCATAAAGCCATTCTTTTGGTACTCCAGGGCTTCTTCTACTGTAGCAACGGGTATCATTTTTAGAACTCCATTATAGAACGCAGTAGTAATGGCTGATGTAGCCCTTAAAACGTCAATAACAACAGCTACCGAATTAGGGTTATGAAAAAGTGGATAGGCCTGAGGAGTAAAACAAACTTCGATATTCATCGTTAAGACAGTATTTCTATAACAAACTTAATACTTTAAAATCACAATTAAAAAATTACTCTTAATTAACCCAAATAGCCGTAAAAAAACATAAATTTAGGGCATGGTAAATTTTATAAAGTCTAAAATTGAGGAATCTGTTAAACTTAAAACCTCTTTATTATCTAATACCGAAATTTTAAATTCGGTAAATTCTGTTGTTAACGATATAGTTAGCTCATATAAAAATGGCGGAAAGGTTTTGTGGTGCGGAAATGGCGGCAGTGCTGCAGACGCGCAACACCTTGCAGCCGAATTAAGTGGTAGATTTTATTACGACAGGCCACCTTTATTCTCAGAAGCTCTACATGTTAACACGAGCTATATAACAGCGGTAGCTAATGATTACAGTTACGATATTATTTATAGCCGTCTAGTTGAAGCCATGGGTAAAAAAGGAGATGTTTTAATTGGCCTTAGCACTAGCGGAAATAGCGGTAACGTTATAAAAGCATTAGAAAAAGCAAATGCCATGGGTATTACCACTGTTGCTTTTACAGGCGAAAGTGGTGGCAAGATAAAAGGTCTTAGTAAATATTTAATTAATATTCCAAGTTCAGATACACCGCGCATCCAGGAATGTCATATGTTGTTGGGCCACACTATTTGCGAACTGGTTGAAATGAACTTGTTCCCGAAAAAATAAACAATGCCGGTTCGTAAAATAATTTTTGTTCTGAGTTTTATTCTTGTTGCAACAGCAAGCATGCCTGCCCAAATTTCTGCAGGAAAAAGAGACAGCTTAAATAAAAAGATACGCAGCTCACACGATACTTTAAAAGTTCTTATCCTTTGCAAGTTATCACGCGCACTAGTTGGCAATAGTCCCGATAGTGCTTTGATACTGGCCGACAGTGCACTTAAAATAGCAAAACGAAATAAATATCAACATGGGCTTGCTCAATCTTATGCAAATATTGGGAGCGCTCAAAACACAATTGGTAAATATGATATTGCCATAAAAAATTTCATAAGTGCTGCAGAGCTTTTTGAAAAATTAAAGAACAGAACAGGACTTTCGAATGTGCTCAATTCAATAGGTAATGCCTACCTGGGTATAAAAAATAATGATAAAGCCTACGAGTACTATTTAAAAGCTTATGACATTGCCAGCGAGCAACCTGTTAACGAGAACATGGTTGCAGTAACATCCTTTGGTATTGGCAGTATTTTAGTAGAACAAGGTAAAAGCGCAGAAGCGATCAGTTATTTTAAAAAGGCAGAAGCAAGTTTTAGAAAACAAAACATTTTAAACTATGCCGCCATGGCAGTTTCAATGATCGGCGAAACCTATTTTAACGACTCTAATTATGTAGAGGCAGAGAAAAACTATCTACAGGTAATTCCCGTTTTCAGAGAAATGCATGACGATTACGGTCTGGCAACATCACTGGCAAATATGGGCATGATCGAAATTCAAAAAAAGAATTATGCCAAAGCTTCTGATCTTTATAAAGAAGCATTAGCCATCAATTTTAAACGTAATGCATACGCCAACATCTTAACTAATGCAAAAGCGTTGAGTGAATTAATGGAGCTGCAAAATAAGCCCGGCGATGCTCTAAAATATTACAAAACATACACGCAGTACAACGATTCGGTTTTAAATATAGAGCGCAACAAGGCTTTTTTAGATGCAGAATCAAAATACGAATCTGAGAAAAAAGAACAACAACTTAAACTAAGTAATTTAGAATTAGAAAAATCGCAACTGCAATCCTCTCAGCGCGGCAAGCTCGTATACATCTTCGCAGGTGCCATGCTTATCTTTATTGTTCTGTTATTCTTTGTTTACAAACAATTCACCGAAAAGAAAAAAGCTAATGTTTTGCTAACAAATAAGAACGAAGAAATTGAAAAACAAAAATCCATCATCGAAGAAAAGAATAAAGATATTACTGATAGTATCAATTATTCAAAACACATTCAACAGGCCATCATTCCTTCTACGATAAAAGTAAAATCTACCCTAGCCGAATCGCTCATATTCTTTAAACCAAAAGATATTGTGAGTGGCGATTTTTATTTTGTTGAGCGCCTGAATAACTCCATATATATTGCTGCTATTGATTGTACAGGTCATGGTGTACCGGGCGCCATGCTAAGCGTATTTGCCTACTCTAACATAAAGAATATTATTTCTACCGGTAATTACAGAACCAATCCTGCAGGTATTTTAACCGAGCTTTGTAAACAATTTAAATCCAATTTGCAATCGCATGCCATTAAAATAAATGACGGCGTGGATATGTCTATTTGCATTTTAAATGAAGAAACAAATAAGATCTATTATTCCGGCGCAAAAAATAACATGCTACACATTGGTAAAGATGGATTAAAAGAATATCGAGCCGACAGGTGGGGCGTAAGTGGCGCAAACGAAGAGAGCCAAACTGTTTTCACAAATCATGAGATCGATGCTAAAGTTGGCGAAAAATATTTTTTATTTACTGATGGTTTCCAGGATCAATTTGGTGGGCCGAAAGGAAAAAAATTCAAATTAAAACAACTCGAAGAATTATTGTTGAGCACACACGATATGCCTTTTGAAGAACAATGTTATATGCTAAGCCAAACTTTTGTTAACTGGAAAGGAAGCTTAGAACAGATAGATGATGTAACCATAATAGGTTTTGGAATATAATGATAGACACCGCCATCATATTAGCCGGAGGCTTTGGAACGCGTTTACAGACCGTAGTAAATGATCTGCCAAAACCTATGGCGCCGGTTAACGGACAACCTTTTTTAAATTATCAGTTAAATTACTTAAAACATTACGGCGTAAAAAAAATTATTTTGTCGGTTGGTTATTTATCCGAAAAAATTAAAACGCATTACGGTTCAACTTTTAACGGACTGGAAATTGATTATGTTGTAGAGGAAAGCCCTTTGGGCACTGGCGGCGGCATTCGCCTAGCTTTAGAAAAATGTAAAGCTGATCTTGCTTTTGTTTTAAATGGCGATTCTTTTTTTGATGTGGACCTTGAAAAATTTTACAGTAACCATTGTAAACAAAACGCACAGGTTTCTTTAGCTCTAAGAAAAGTAAAGGATGCTGGGCGTTACGGCACGATCGAAAAAAATGAAGAGAACAAAATAATTTCTTTTAAGGAGAAATCAGTTGACGCAAAAGAAGGAATTATTAATGGTGGCGTTTATATTATTGATAAAAAAATATATTTAAACTCCACTCCTGGTAATTCAAACTTCTCTATTGAAAAAGACTTTTTTGAAAAACAATTAAATACCCTTAAAATTTACGGATTTGAATTTGAAGGTTATTTTATAGATATTGGTATACCCGAAGATTACACTAAAGCGCAGCATGACCTTAAAGGATCTAAATATAAATAAAGACTGGACCTTGTTCTTAGACAGGGATGGCGTTATCAATAAAAAATTAGATAACGACTATGTAAAGCATTGGGTAGAATTTGAATTCATAGACGGTGTTTTTGATGCCTTAAAAAAACTGGATACTATTTTTGGAAGAATTGTTGTGGTTACCAACCAACAAGGTATTGGTAAACATTTATATAGAGTTGAAGATCTTGAGCTCATTCATAAGAACATGATCTACGAAATAAATTATTTAGGAGGAAGAATTGATAAAGTTTATTTCTCTCCTTATTTAGATTCTGAAAATCATCCCACCCGCAAACCGAATATTGGCATGGCTCTGCAGGCACAAAAAGATTTCCCTGAAATTGACTTTAGCAAAAGTATTATTGCCGGCGATAGCCTAAGCGATATGGAATTTGGAAAAAAAGCAGGCATGAAAACCATTTTTATCTCAGAAGAAAAAAAGAAAGATGATAGAATTGATCTGCACTTTAGATCGTTAATTGAGTTTGCGCATAGCTTATAATAGGCATATTTTATGTTAATATGAACATTGGCATGATAATTGTAAAAATTATAACATGAAAAAACTTACTATATTTTTAATTTTCCTTTTTATATTTCAAAAAAATTTCGCGCAAAGCAATCTTTGCTTTACACCAGTTCAAGTTACTCCCTTTATGGCAAACTCTTTGGTATTTTCTTTTGCCAAAGCCGACTTTAATAGTGATGGCGTTCAAGATGTTTGCTGTGAATCTTATTTTGGAGTTTCATTATTGTTATCCAACGGCACTGGAAGTTTTTCAGCAATGACTACATTTAGTTTAGGTCAAATTATCAGTACTGTCCTAACAGATGATTTTAATAGTGACGGAAAAGCTGATATTGCAGCTTTTAATCCAAATTCTAACAAAGTATTTATAATCTTGGGAACCGGCACGGGCACAGTACAATCAATAATTACATTCTCCACTCCAACAAGCCCTAAAGCAATAACTTCGGGTGATTTTAATATTGACGGGAAAAAGGATCTGGCGATTGCCAATCATACAGCAAATAGTGTGTCTATATATTTTGGAAATGGAACTGGCAATTTTACTTTTTCAAATAGTTATGCCGTTGGCACAGATCCGTCTGTAATTGTTGCAGGAGACTTTAATAACAATGGTTTTATAGACTTGTTTGTTTTATCAAATGGTTCTACACAAATATTAAAAGGAAATGGTACCGGTCTATTTACAGTAACAAACTACGGTAGTATACCAGCTAACATATTGATAATATCAGATATTAACGCTGATGGGAAATTAGATTTAGTATACACAAATACATATGGTCCAAGTATTTATGTTATGACTGGTAATAGCAATTATACATTTAATTCCGTTGTTTCACATTCATTAAACACCGGTTATACGACCTGTGGCGGATTATACGCTGAAGATTTTAATAATGACTCAAAAGTAGATATTGTTTGTTCCTCTGCGCGTATAAGTTCATTCTCTTTTCCAAGCAATATTGAATTTTTGGCTGGTCAAGGGTCAGGGGTATTTTCTGCTCCAATGAGTTTTTCTATTTCTTCAGATGCATTTTATGCTCCTTCAGGTTTTATTCCTATAGATATTAATAACGACAATAAGTTAGATGTAGTAGGACATACTGATAACAATCCTGGTTTTAAAATTTTATACAATTGTAATGCCGTTGGTATTAAAGAATATTACAAAGATTCGGATAATACTATTGTATACCCAAACCCTGCAAACGATAAACTAAATATTATCTTTACCTCAGCCGAAAAAGAAATTACCAAAGCTCAAATAATAAACAGTGTTGGACAAGTTGTAAAAGAAGTTGATCTGAATAATAACAAGCAAATTAATACTGAAGATCTGCCAAATGGTGTTTATCTTTTGTCACTTCGAGCGCAGGAGAGAAGCGTAAAGCAAATTAGTAAACGTTTCGTAATTGCGCGATAGCAAACACTTGTCTCCCTCTGGAGGTAGTGTCCGAAGGACGAGGGAGGATTTTGCAGTTGGACAAAATGAGGTTCAGGAAATTATTTGTCCTCCTCCGCCCTCCGGGCACCTCCTCCAAAGGAGGATACTGTGTGATTATCTGCGTGCTATAATTTAAATTTGCTATTTTTACAGCTACGATCAAAGGCTTTTGAAAATTTCCATCATAACCATTACTTACAATTCTGCTGCTACCATCGAGCAGACGATCAAGTCTGTGCTAGAGCAAAGTTATTCAAACATTGAATACATTATTGTAGATGGCGGATCAACAGATAATACGTTGCAGATCATTGAAAAATATAGAAATAAAATTGCAAAATTTACTTCAGGAAAAGATAATGGCTTGTATGATGCATTGAACAAGGGCATTGACTTAGCTACAGGAGATGTAATAGGCATTTTACATTCTGACGATTTTTATATTGATAAAACCGTGATTGATAAATATGCAGCAACATTTATAAAAAATCATTCAGATGCTGTTTATAGCGATCTTTTTTATGTTGACAAAGAAGATACCAATAAAATAATTCGCAAATGGAAAAGTGGCAACCATAAACCAAATTCTTTTATACAAGGTTGGATGCCACCCCACCCTACTTTTTTTGTGAAGCGCGAGATCTATCAAAAATTCGGGAAATTTAATTTAGAATTTAAACATTCTGCCGATTACGAATTAATGCTGCGCTTTATTCATAAGCATAAAATACGCATCAATTACCTGCACGAATTCACTATTAAAATGCGCGTTGGCGGCCAAAGTAATGTTTCTGTTCAAAACCGTATGAATGCCAATATTGAAGACCGAAAAGCCTGGAAGATCAATGGCCTAAAGCCCCGGTTCTATACTTCGTACCTAAAACCCCTTCGTAAAATACTGCAATTCCTTTAAATTTGCTGTCTAAAACAGGGCGTTTGTATTATAAATTAAATTTTATATATTAGTATAATCTTAAAATTTAATTAAATGAAAAAAATATACTCTGTAATTGCAGTACTGGTTATTTTACTATCTAATAGTTCTCATAGCCAATGTTCTCTTTACCCCGTTTCTTTATCTTCAAAAGTTAACAACAGCTCTTTAATTATTGAAGGAAAAGTAATTTCGCAAACCTCTTTTTGGAATGCTGATAGAAATTATATCTACACTTCTAATTTAGTAAGTGTAACCCAGGTCTTTAAAGGAGCTGTTTACACTTCTAATATAGAGATCATTACCGATGGCGGGCAAGTTGATCTTGATAGGCAGGTAGTTGATCCTTCATTACAATTAAATTTAAATGATGAAGGTATTTTTACTTTAATGAATTTTAATCAACCGGCGCAATATGGTAAGCCTGTGTTTCAGGTTTACTCAGATCAACAAGGTTTTTATAAATTTAACCTTGAAGAAAATACGGCAACTGTTCCATTTAAAAATTATACTGATATAAATAATGTTTACCAGGAATTTGAAATGCTTTTAGGAATTGATATTCCAGCGCATACAAATTCAAACGCAAACAAATTTTCTTCTTCAAGTTCTGTTGCCGCAATAGGTTCTATTTCTCCAACAATTATAACTGCAGGAACAAATAGTATACTAACAATTACCGGAACAGGTTTTGGCGCAACGCAAGGCGCATCAATTGTTGAATTCAGAAATGCCGATGATGGAGGCGCAACCTTTATTCAACCACATTCGTCACAATATGTTTCCTGGAGCGGTACACAAATACAAGTAATTGTACCAACGCGTTCATCTACTTTAACAGGCAATGGCACTGCGGGTACGGGTCAGGTAAGAGTTACTGTAGGCACGTCAACTTTAAGTGCGCAAACACTAACCGTTAATTATGGAGAATTAAATGTGCTTGTTACAAATACACTCGCTGCCCAACAAGTTTTCAATACACGTCACGTTGACCTCAATAATATGAATGGAATTAATTGGCAAATGTTTACCGGCTTTGATTCCAACACTGCAGCAAAAACGGCATTCTTAACAGCGTTTCAAACATGGCGATGCAACACGTATATTAATTGGTTAATTGGTCCACCTGTTGCCACAAATACAATTGCCTTTGACGGTGTTAACGTTATTCGTTTTGATATTGGCAGTGAACTACCTGGTGGTGTTTTAGGTCGTTGTACAAGTTATTTCAGCGCTTGCAGTTTAGGCCCTAATATTTTTGTTTATGTTTCTGAACTGGATATTTGTTTTGACAATGCTACCACCTGGAATTTTGGTCCTGCATTAGCCACCGGTGGTCAATTTGATTTTGAATCAGTTGCAGTGCACGAATTAGGACATGGTCACCAACTTTCTCACGTTATTAATACAAATGATGTGATGCATTTTTCTATTGGCCCTGCACAAAACAAACGCACATTAATAGCAGCAGATATTGCGGCCGGTAACGATGTAATGAGCCGTAACACATCGGCTGGTATTTGTGGTAAAGGAAATATTGTACCAATAACAGCAACTCTTTGTTCAGTTGGCTCTCCAACTTCCGCATTTAATTTAACAACTCCTGTTTGTGTCGGACAAAATGTTTCATTAAACAGTAGCGCAACCGGTGGCGCAACTAATTTTACATGGACAATGACAGGCGGTTCACCGGCAACATCTACTTTACAAAATACTACAACAAGTTACGCGGCACCTGGAATTTATTCTGTTACATTGTTTGCATTAAACGGTATTGGTTCATCTTCATTAACAAAAACAATTTCAGTACTTGCCATACCTAATGTAGCAGTTTCATCTTCCAGTATTTGTTCGGGCAATACCGGAACTTTATCTGCAACCGGTGCATCAAGTTACACCTGGAACCCCGGAGGTTTAACGGGTGCAACGCAAACCTTTGCAATTGTAAATACACAAGTGTTTACTGTTATTGGAAGTAACGGCACCTGTTCCAACAATTCAACAGGAACATTAAGTGTAACTGCAACACCAACAGTTTCAGTTCCTAATGCAACAATTTGTTCAGGAGCTTCTACTAATTTAACCGCAACCGGCGCAACTAATTACACTTGGAATCCCGGAGCATTAACAGGTCCATCGCAAATCTATAGTCCTGCCGCTACTAGTTTTTATACTGTAACAGGTGCTAACAGTAATTGTCTTAATACAAAAACATTTACTATAACCGTTAATTCAAATCCAACTGTTTCGACGGTTGCATCATCAACATTAATTTGTACAGGGCAAACAACTACATTAACAACAAGCGGCGCTACCAATTTTACTACTAACCCAGGTGCTATCGTTGGAAGCAATGTTGCAGTTAGTCCAACAGCAAATACAACTTATACAGTTACAGGCGCAACAAATAATTGCACCGGTACATCTATAGTAACGGTTTCAGTTTCTCTTTGTACCGGCATGAATAAAAATTCAGGTGCATCTGATCTTAAAGTATATCCTAACCCAACACAAGGACCGGTAACTTTAAATTTTGGAGAAGCCTTCAATGGGCAAGTAACAGTATTTAATGCCTTAGGTCAATTATTAATTACACAAAAAATTACTGATTCTGAAAAACTGAATCTTGATCTTTCTATTTATCCTAAAGGTGTTTATCTGATCAAACTTTCGCCTATTTCCGGAAAAGGAAATTACATAAGGATTGTTAAGGATTAATAGTAGACCCTCAAAAAAAATTCTGGCGCCGGTTTTTGGGCTAAAGCCCATTTTTTACCATATTTTATTGCAACGACCTTAAGGTCGTTGCAATAATAAAACAAATTATCCGGCTTTAGCCAAAATGTGCCCACTCATCAATCCTTACAATTAATGAATAACGAAAAATGACTTTTGAGGTTCAACTAATTAAAATACTGATCCAAAAAAAAGGGCGATAAAATTATCGCCTTTTTTTTATTTCATCGTCATATCGTATCGGTCAAGCCCTTTACCATAGCCTTCTTTGATGGTTTTGGTAACTATGAAGCCCAGTTTCTCAAAAAATTTATAAGTGTGCTGAGATGTATCTAAAGAAATAGTATGCTCTGGGTAAAAACGTTTTACTTCATCTATTCTATGCAACAAAAAATGTTTACCAATGCCCTTTTTATGATGCGAATTTTCAACCATACCCCAGGTCATATTAACGCGTTTATCATGCGTTACATAAAACCCGCCGCAGGCAACAACTTTAGAACCCTGTTCAACAACATAAAAATGTTCTTCTAAATTATTCTGGTACGCTATCTCCTCTTTATCTTTTGCGTCTAACCAATTTTCTAAAAGAGATAGTTCTGTTGGGGCAAAATACAAATGTTCATTGCTTTTAAAAATGTTTATGCAGGCATTTCTGTCTGTTTGCTTATAGTCTCTTATTAGCATCATTTCTTTAGCTAAAACTAACATTTTTATTCTTGTATTTAAAACCTCCTGCATTATTATTTCACCAATTAATTATCAAGGTTACCGTAATCCAGCTTTTTCTTTTGGATTGCAAGTATCAATGTGCACACCAGAACAAAGAAAGGAACATACATTACAACTTTAGGAAGATCGAAATGCGCCAAAATTATTACCGCTTTTCTTTTTAATCTTTCTGCAATCAAATACATGGCCGGCACTAACAACAACGTTAAGAAAGTTGCAAAAGCTAAGCCAAAGATCATCGTCCAGCTTAATGGACCCCAGAACACTACGTTATCACCACCAAAGTGAATGTGCGGAGATGCATGTGCCAATAAACCTTCAAAATCTATATTTAAACCAACAGCTAAAGGAATTAATCCTAAAATTGCAGCAAAGGCAGTTAGTATAACAGGCGTCATACGCGTTCTGCCTGCATCAACGATGGCATCATATAAACCAACGCCTTTTGCACGTTCTTCTTCTGCAAACTCAACCAATAAAATACCATTCCGCACAACAATTCCGGCAAGCGCCACAATACCTATACCGGTCATAACAATACTCATATCCATTTTAAATATAGCGGTGCCTAATAATACACCGATCACACTTAAAATAATTTCTGATAAAATAATTATTGGTTTACCTATTGAGTTAAATTGAATAACCAACACTAATAAAATAATACCAATAGCACTTACCATAGCACTTCCTAAAAATTCACCTGTCTCTGCCTGCTCTTCCTGCTGACCGGTAAATTTAACCACAACAGAGCCAGTTGGCTTATAGTCTTTAGCAACCTCTTCTAATTTTGCTACAACGTTGTTTGCATTAAATCCTTCCAGTACGTCAGACGATAAAGTAATAACACGTTTATTTTGCTTACGTTTAATACCACCATAAGTGTTTTCGTAACGAATATCGCAAAAAGCAGAAAGAGGTACCGAACGTAACATACCGCCGGCGTTCATATCTCTGAATGTTATTTTTAAGTTTTTAATTTGCTCTACATTTGTACGTTGATCGTAATTGTAACGTAGTTGAATTGGATACTCATCATTCGCGTCGCGGAATTTACTTGGATTATCAATACCAAATACAGCTTTTCTTATTTCCATAGCTAATTGCACAGTAGATATTCCTTCTCTGTTAGCACGTTCTCTATTGATATCAAAAATAATTTCAGGTTTGTTATCTACAAAATCTGTTTTAAGATCGGCCACACCCGGTACATCTGATTCTTGTAGGAAACGTTTTAAATTTCTGGCGTTCTCAACTAATTCTTCAAATTTATCACCTTTAATTTCAATATTAATAGGTTTACCAACCGGAGGCCCAGCTTGTTCTTTGTTAGTTGTAATTTCAGCGCCGGCAATATTCCATTTTGTGGCCTGCAGTTCTTTTAAATAGGTCATGGTACTAACGCCATTCCTTTCGCTGAACTCAACAAAGTTGATAGCGATCTTCCCGCGGTTTGAATATGAACTTTGATCTTCATCCTGTGGATCGGTAACACCAATAGTTACGTTTGTAATAATAGACGACACAACCGGATTATTTTCTCCGATAATAGCATTCACTTTTTTCTCAACCAACTTCATTACTTCGTTGGTCTTTGAAGGATCTGTTCCTTCAGGTAACTTTACATACACAAAAGCATTATTAGGATCGCCTTGCGGAAAGAACACAACATTGGGCGAACGTACTTTCATTAATACGATAGAAAAAATAAACAAGCCTAGAGTATAAACCAATAACATGTATGGACGCTTTAGTCCCCACACTAATAAGTTTGTATAACCACGTTGAAAAGCAGGCCATGCCTTGGTTTGAAATTTAGCAATCACTTTATATAAGAATAAACGGTGAACGATCATAAAGAGTGCGAAGAAGATCATTAAATTTCCGTAAGCAACGCTTCCCGTTAAATAAAATACAATTGCAATAACAGCGTAAAGTAATAATCTTAACCAGGCCTTACGATTGATCTTACCATAATTTTTAAATTCTTCATCATGCGATTTCATAAAATCAACCGCAAAAACCGGATTAATAATATATGCAACAAACAAAGAAGCAAGGAGCGTAATAATTAAAGTAACCGGTAAAAAGAACATGAATTTACCAATTAAACCCGGCCAGAATGCTAAAGGAATAAATGGCGCTAAAGTTGTGATAGTACCAATTAATACAGGTAGGAACACTTCACCGGCAGCCTGCTTGGCCGCTATTTTTATATCTTTTTTTCCATTATCAAAGATCCGATGCGTATTTTCAATAACCACAATGGCATCATCCACCACAATACCAAGAGCCAATAAAAAAGCAAAGAGTACGATCATGTTTAAACTAAAACCGATGCTTGGCATGAACATAAATGCAATGAACATGGAAAGTGGTACAGATAAGGCAACGAACAAAGCGTTAGTTACACCCATAAAAAACATTAAAATTAATGTTACCAAAATAAAACCGATAATAATTGTATTTATGAGGTCATGTAAGGTTAATTTTGTTTTGTCGGATTGATCGGCTGTAATTTTAATATCAATATTAGAAGGGAACTGTGTTTTCTTAAGATCGGCAATAGTTTCTTTTATTTTATCTGAAGCTGAAATTAAGTTCTCGCCGGCACGTTTAATAACATTTAAGGTAATAACATTTTTTCCTGCTAGACGCGCATAACTTTGTGTTTCGGCAACTGTATCTAAAACAGTTGAAAAATCTTTTAAATACAAACGCGCACCTGATTGAGAAGAGATAACTAAATTCTTTAATTCTTCTATCGATTTAAATTCGTTCTTAATACTTATTGTACGCTTGGTTCCATCCATTGGAATTTGTCCTCCACTAATAGTAACGTTCTCACTACCAATTGCACGTTCAAGATCGCCCATGGTCAATTGCATCGACTGCATTTTATACATATCTAAATTCACCTGGATCTCTCTATCAGGAGCACCAACCATTTTTACTTCTGTGATCTCTTTTAATCCTTCAATTCTATCTTTGAGGTCATCGGCATACTCTTTTAATTTCTGAAGATCCATATCACCGGCAATGTTGATATACATGATCGGCAATTCGGAGAATGCTAACTCTTTCACAAAAGGTTGGCGGGTAAGACCACTTGGGAGATCGGATTTTGATTCGTCTACCTTATCTTTAATTTGTTGCCTGGCTTTATCTACCGTAACACTCGTATTAAATTCAACCGTAATTAACGATACATCCTGCATAGAGTTGCTCGTTAATTTTTTTACTCCCGGAATTGATTTTAATTTTTTCTCTAAGGGTTTGGTAATTGTATTTTCGATATTACTGGGTGAGTTACCTGCGTAAACAGTGCTGATAAAAAATTTAGGCACAACAATATCCGGGAAACTTTCCTTTGGTAATTTGTTGTATGAGCTAATGCCCAATAAGGTAATAATAATAACACCAATATAAATGGCGGTCTTATTATCAATGGCCCAACTACTGGGTTTAAATTGTTTAAAATCCATATTTAGTATTTTAGAATTTTGAAATTTGTCCCGATAGCTATCGGGATAAGTTTTTAAAAATTATTTATTTTTTTATTTGTACAGCGTCGCCTTCATTTAATCCATCGTAACCCGATGTGATCAATAGATCCTGATCTGTTAATCCGCTTGTAATTTCAACCCGCCCATTATACTCACGTCCAAGAGTCACATTTTGCTTTGTGGCTTTGTTATTTTCTGCAACTAAAACATAATGTTGTCCTTTAAGATCTTTTTGCACATAATTAAGAGGAATACCAATTACAGGTTTAGGAGACATGTAATCGTTAATTTTAATGATAGCAATTTGGTTTGGGTGAAATTCTTTTTTGCTATCCAACAACACCTCAACACCAAATGTTCTGTTTAAAGTACTGATAGCACGTGAAGCATAATATACTTTTTCAACTAAAGTATCATTAGTATCAGGAAAACGTATAATTACCTCATCGCCTTTGTGAACTTTAGAAGCATAGCTTTCTGCAAGATCAGCCTTAACTTTTAAATTAGAAAAGTTAATTACACGAATGGCAGGCATACCAGGAGCAGTCATTTGCCCTAATTTAATATCTACTGCATCTACAGTTCCATCAATTGGAGAAATAATTTTTGTCATACGAACCTGCTCTCTCAACGTGCTGATCTTTTTCTCCATACTTTCTTTTTGAGATTTAGCTTGTAGGAATTGTACCTCAGTCCCTATCTTTTGGTCCCAAAGTGCTTTTTGTTTTTCATATAATTGATTTACTAATTCTGAAGAAGTTTGTAGGTCGGAAATACTTTGTTGTAAGGCACGAGCATCTGTTTCTGCCAGCTCCTGTCCTTTACGCACTTCATCACCCACTTTTACATTAATTTTTGTAATTGTCCCCGGCATTTCAGAAGATATAGACACGCTTTCTTCTGCATCTACCCTGCCCTGAACATCAATGTATGTTTTGAAAATAAATGGAGTAATAGCAGATGCTTCAACCAAAACAAATTTTTTGTTCGAATCGCCTTCCAGTTTTGAGATCTTAGTGTTAATCTCTGCAAGCTGAGTTTTTAATTCTGCTTGTTTGGCCTTTAATTCCACAAGGCCTTCTTCTTTTGCGCCTCCGCAAGAAGATAAAATAAATACACTTGCCAAAATTGGAATAATGTAATTACGCATTTTTAGTTTTTGGATTTGAGTTGTAAATTGTGACATAACTTATTTTTTAATGTTTGATTTTTTTAATTTATTTAACCAGTGTGCCAATTGCTTTTTGATAATCTATTTTATACACAAGCATATCAAAAACAGCATTGTAATAATTAGTTTGTGCCTCTTTTAAAGAAGTTTCGGCGTTAATTATTTCGATGTTTGACCCTACACCTTGTTTGAATTTTTCCTGAACCACATCGTATACATGGGTAGCCATTTCCATATTCTTTTTTTGGATCAATAAACTTGAATAAGCATTGTTATAGGATATAGCAGCCACAGTAGCTTCTAATTCGCCGGCTTGCTGTACCATTTTAACCGAGTTCTCGTTTTTACGCGAACTTATTTTTGCCTGTTGAATTTTATTATGACGTTGTAATCCGTCAAAAATATTTAGGTTCAAGGTAATGCCAACCAGTGCTAACGGATACCATTGTTTCATAGCGTTTGTTTTATCGCTCTCAAAAATATTAGTTGTTGTTCTCATAGTATTGTACTGATAACTTCCGTAAGCAGCAAGGGTTGGTAAATAGCCCCACTTTAAACGTTTTACATCAAGGTCTAACAAATTCTGTTGCGCCTGTAACAATACGTAATCCGGACGTTTCGAAACGTCTATCTTAGAAATATTCAATTCTTCAAAATTGGTTACAACATTTAAACTGTCTGTAAGAACAATCGGATCATTTATTTTATAACCCATTTGAAATTTAAGCATGGTCTCAGAAAGACCAATTAGTTTTATGGTCTTGTCTTTTTCAGTTAATAAATTATTGTATTGCACTTCTAGTCGTTCAACATCAATCAACTCGGCAAAACCTTGTTTGTTAAAAGCCTTCGTATCTTCATATATTTTTTTTAGCCTAACAACATTTGCTTCTAATAATTTTATCCTGTCGCGGTTAATGATCACATTGTAATAGGCTTTTGATACCTGGGCAACAAGATCGGCTTTGCCACGTGTAACACTAATGCGGGAAAGATTAATGAATTCTTTTGAGGCTTTTAATCCAAATATATAATCACTGCTAAATAATAATTGCGATGCACTAACCCCGGCAGTAGCATTATATTGTAAACCAAATTTAACTGCAGCATAAGCATCAGCAGGTAAAGCAGGATTAAGAGCGCCTAAAGGAAATAATTGTGTAGGAATCTCTAAATAATCCTTAAAATCTATACTACCGGTAATTTGCGGTAACCCTAAACCGGCAATTTCTTTTCTTCTATATTCTGCATTTTCCATGTCGAGTTCTGCATTTAAATAGCTGGGACTATTCTTAATAGCAAACTCAATAGATTGTTGTAAACTAAAGTTGCTGTTGGTGGCTTCCTGGGCCTTTGCTGATGAGCACGCAATTACAACAAATAGTAATGCGTATTTTTTTAGCTGTATCATAATTTTTATTCTTCTTCTTTAATTTTTTTGTAGTTATTAATAAGCTTGTGACCTTTTACAGTGCAAATGCCATAGGCGAACATATCTAGTATTAATTCTGATGTTTTTGTAAAACTTATTTTCTCGAACGAAAAATAACTTCCAAACATTACCATATCAATTTGTGCCATGCGATACCTTGCTGTAAATTCAACATCAATGTCAGAACGGTAAACACCCATTTCTTTTCCTCGTTTAAGATTATTTAAAACATCTCTAAGAGCACAGTCTTCTTTAAATTTTTGAAAACGCTTAAAAGCTGTTGGATAGAACTTTTGAAGGTCCATGAAAAAAACAGGGTTGATGTTTTGCATCATTTCCTTCATTTTAATAGAAATTAACATAATTTCGTGAATAGGATCTTTAGCATTTTTGTTTAATTCATCAAATTGACGCTCATGATCCAACAACTCATTTTCGCACAATTGGTTAACCAAATCGTCTTTTTCTTTATAGAACTGATAAATGGTTTTTTTAGACATACCAAGCTCCTTCGCAATATCATCCATAGTTACACGCTTAATACCATACTTAAAAAATAAGGCTAAAGCTGTTTTCAATATCTTTTCTTGTGTTTCCATTTTTCTATTTCGGGGACAAAACTATGGAAACTTTTTTTGTCTTGCAAGTTTCCATTGAAAAATATTTTTTTGCATCTTTACACTTTAAATGGTAGACACAAAAAATAGCCGCTGGAAGAGATTTGGTGCCTTTTTGAGGAGCAAATACCGTCTGGTTATCTTAAACGACAATACTTTTGGCGAGAAGATATCCCTGCGACTATCGCCATTAGGGCTAATTACCGGAATTTTTGCCATAACCATAGTAATGACAACCCTTGTAATAAGCCTTGTAGCCTTTACCCCTTTAAGGGAGTACATTCCTGGCTATGGCACTGTAGCCGAACGTAAGCAGATCCTTGATCTTAGCCAAAAAGCAGATTCTATGGAGCAAACTTTACAAGCAAGGGCTGCATATATGAACAGTATTTTAAATGTTTTGAACGAGAAATTTGAGACTAAAACAGAAAAACCAAAAAAAGACACTACCGGAAAGTTTGCTAATGTAAATACAAAAGCAAGTGCCAACGATCTTGAGTTTAGAAAAGACATTGAAGAAAATAAAAATAACTCTATTGCAACAAAACCAAAATATAAAGGTCTTAGCGATCTAGTATTTTTTACACCGGTAAAAGGATTGATAAGCGAATCGTTTAATTTATCTGAAAACCATTACGGTTTGGATATTGTTACAAAACCTGATGAAACAATAAAATCTACTCTTGACGGAACGATTGTATTTACAGGTTTTTCTGCAGAGGATGGTAACATTATACAAGTGCAACACAGTAATAATTTAACCAGCATCTATAAACACAACTCAAGCTTATTAAAAAAAACAGGCGATAGAATAAAAGCCGGTGAAGCAATTTCGGTAGTTGGTAATACCGGTGAAAAAAGTAAAGGACCACATTTACATTTTGAATTGTGGTTTGATGGACAGCCTATCAATCCGCAGGATTTTGTTGCCTTTTAAAAAAGGCCTGCGCAATAAACAAGGTATAAAAGAAAGCGTAAAAACTTAAACCCGCCTGAGTCTCAAGTGTATCTTCTAAAACAAAGGACAATACTAAAATTAAAAAGTATGGCCAGAATAAAGGATGTAAATATTTTTTTAAACTATTTACAGGATATAAAAAACTAAATAAAAAGATCATTAAACCTACAACTCCTAAAGCAACCGTCATAGTTATAAATTGGTTGTGCGGCCGTTTATACCAGTCTTTAGTAAGTGGCGACTGTGTTTCTACATAAGTTTTATTTAATTCATTTTGTACATCACCTGTACCCACACCAAATAATACATTTTTTTCAATTACCGAAGCAGCGGCCTTCCAAAAATATAATCGCATAGTTAATGAGTGCCCGTTAACATTTCGTTCGTTCATAAACTCATCATACTCCCACACAAATTCGTAAACACGTTTATGCAAAAAACTCCAGTCGGGATATTTATAATTTGTAATGTTCTTTTGAATATTAATGAAGTCTTCGTTACTTAATTTTGTTAAACCTGCAGAATCTTTATTTAAACCTTTGCTAGCCATATATCTTACCAGCACCTGGTAACGTTGAATATTATGAAGGTGAGGTCTGTAACTAAAACTATCTTTCGGAAAACGCATCTTCCATTCCTTTTGCAATTCGGTAGGTTGGATATTTATAAAAACATAATTTCCATTCTCTTTTTGCGTGAATGAGTTGTAGTTCAAATAAATGTTTCCGGTTTGACTGAGCTTATGTGGGATGTTATTTTCGCCTGATACTGTAGTTAGTTGGGAATTAAAAATAGAATTTAAAAAATTAAATCCATAAAAAGCGCCAACCAAAATTATTACAAGGGAAATAATTCTAATATGCATTTTTTGTTTGAAGAGAAAAATAATTAAAGCGAAGAAGGAAAGTATTAACAAATTAACCAGTCCGGAAGCCAGACCCAGTGCATATAACACAAAAACAAAATACAACAGTAAACCACCCAACAAAAATTTATGCAAATTTTTAGAAACCGTCCAGATAAAATAAAAACAACTGGCAATGGCAACATTTAAATATAAGCCTAAACGAATGTGACTCATAAATCTTGAGGCGTTCCTTACAACTTCGTTAGTATGCAACACATAATTATAAATAAGACACCATACCGTGCTCACCAATGAGCCGAGTAAAAAACAATACAGCAATAATTTAAATTCTTTTTCATTTACAGGTTTAGTGCTGAACAAAAGCATAGGTAAAAACATCAATGGCATCAAGATCCTGATAGAGGTTAAACCTGATTCAAGATCCTGGGTGTAAGCCATACCAATAAGGTGCAAAAAAAACAACGAGGTAATGATCCAAAATAATTTGTTGACCCGCAATTGCTCCCATTTAAGTTTAAAGCCGCCTTCGATTATCCAGTTACCAAGTAAAATAAATTGAGGCACACTGGTTGGCACGGTTCCCATCATAATGCCAAAAGCGAGTGAACAAAGTCCAAATAAAAATAAATATCTATGTATTTTTTCTGAAAACATGCCTTCCTATCAAAGAAACGAAAAAAAAGAAAATATAGTATAGTTAAAATTGGAAAGTTTTGAAAGTTTAGAAGGTTATAATGGCCAAATGCGATGTGTTTAAATAAAAAAATCCCGCTTAATTTAAACGGGATCTTTTTGAATAATTATGAAAAACTTAGTTTCCGAAATCTGAAAGGAATTTGATACGCATAACCCTGATCTCTTCTTCCGAATAATCATTTTCACCTAATTCTTTTAAGGCTTCGGCAACGCTATCTGACTTACTTTCTTTAAAATATTCCATAACCTCATCCTGTTTTTCTTCATCTACAAGATCTTCTATATAATAATTGATATTTACTTTAGTACCTGATTCAACAATCGTTTCGATCTCAGTTAATAAAGCGGGTAAAGTTAAATTCTTACTCTTTGCCATATCCCTTAAACTGATCTTTCTATCAATGTTTTGAATGATATATACTTTTAAACCTGATTTATTTACAACCGATTTAATTACCATATCAACAGGACGTTCTATCTCATTTTCATCAACATATTTTTTAATAAGGTCGATAAATGGTTTTCCGAATTTGGCTGCTTTACCAGAACCAACACCACTTATCTTGGTCATTTCATCCATAGTTATAGGATACTGAATGGCCATTTCTTCCAAAGATGATTCCTGGAAAATTACATAAGGTGGTAAATTTTTTAATTTAGCAGTTTTTTTAACCAGGTCTTTTAATAATGCGTATAAAGTTTCGTCAGCAGCGCCACTTCCACCTTTTCCGCCTATCGTTATATCATCATCGTGATCTTTATCTGTATTATTAAAATCGTGATCGCGTGTAAATTTAATACTGTTTGGTTTTTTTAAGAAAGCGTGTCCTTTTTCTGTTACGCTTAACAAACCATAATTCTCTATATTCTTAACAAAGTAACCATTAACCACAGCTTGGCGTAAAATTGCCTGCCAGAATTTTTCATCTTTATCGTGATCTACCCCTTTACCCCAACTCTCTAAAACATTATGCTTATATGTTTTTGCTGTTGCAGTTAATGTTCCCATTAACACATTAATAACATCCTTTAATTTATGTTTTTCTTTAATTTCAAGAACTGCTTCAATAGCTAATTCAAGATCTTCTTTTGCTTCAAATTTTTGTTTTGGATGACGACAGTTGTCGCACATGCCAGAACAATCGGGCTCATGAAATTCTTCACCAAAATAATGTAGTATAAATTTACGACGGCAGCTACTGGTCTCGGCAAATGAAGCCGTTTCTGAAAGCATTTGTTTACCAATTTCCTGTTCGGCAACCGGTTTATCTTTCATGAATTTTTCCAGCTTTAGAATATCATCATGACTATAAAAAGTTACACAGTTTCCTTCTCCGCCATCACGTCCGGCACGACCTGTTTCCTGGTAATACCCTTCTAATGATTTTGGAATATCATGATGAATTACAAAACGTACATCCGGCTTATCAATTCCCATTCCAAAAGCAATAGTAGCAACTATCACTTTAACATCTTCCATCAAAAAATCATCCTGTGTTTTTGCACGTTCTTTTGCGTCTAATCCTGCGTGATATGGTTTTGCTTTTATGCCGTTTACTTTTAATGCTTCAGCTATCTCTTCTACTTTCTTTCTGCTTAAACAATAAATGATCCCGCTCTTATCACCATTTTGTTTTACGTATTTAATGATCTCTTTATTTACGTTTTGTTTTGCGCGTACTTCGTAATATAAATTTGAGCGATTAAATGATGACTTAAATAAATTAGCCGCCATCATCCCAAGATTTTTTTGAATATCCTGTTGCACCTTTGGTGTTGCAGTGGCAGTTAAAGCCATTACAGGCACATTTCCAACCGCATCTATAATAGGACGTAATCTTCTGTACTCAGGACGGAAATCATGCCCCCACTCTGATATACAATGTGCTTCATCTATCGCGAAAAAAGAAATTTTAAATTCTTTAAAGAAAGCAATGTTATCTTCTTTAGTTAATGTTTCGGGGGCAACGTATAATAATTTTGTTTTTCCTGATAGAACGTCTTTTTTAACCGTAGCAATTTCTGCTTTATTAAGGGATGAATTTAAAAAGTGGGCAATACCATTTTCATTACTAAATCCACGAATAGCATCTACCTGGTTCTTCATTAATGCAATTAAAGGAGAAACAACAATTGCAGTTCCTTCTGATATAATTGCCGGTAATTGATAACACAAACTTTTTCCACCACCGGTTGGCATAATAACAAAGGTGTCATTACCAGCTAATAGGTTTTTTATAATTTTTTCCTGAGTCCCTTTAAAACCGTCAAATCCGAAAAAACTCTTTAGAGTTTCAAGGACTTCCGTCGATTCTACTTCGCCAACCATGCTTTTCATTGATTAAAATGTGTCTTCTACTGAGTAAATAAATTGATTTCTACTTTAAAGATATACAATTTTTTTTCTAAATAACAAACCTTTTATCTCTAAAAGGCTATTTTATAGATGATAATGCCAATTTTTTAGATGTAATTTTTCGGGATTTACAGATTTTGGTTCATTTTGGGATAAAACCGGAGTAAAATAATAATGAAAATAAAAGACATTGCTAAATTCAAATAAAAACCAAAACCCAGCTGATTTGAAAGAATATAAAAAAGCAATTTGGCAAAAACAGAAATAACATACAATTGCACGCCCCATTGTTTAAAATACCATAAACCAACGCAGGCAATAAAATTAGCTGCAACCAAAATACCATATATTGCAGGTATAAAAACGCCAAGTTTTTTTATTTGCGGCGAGAATACCTGCGGAAAAGTAAACACCACCGATAAATAACCGATAATGCATATAAATGTTATGATCCTTGGCCTTGTCATGTTAATTACTTCTTATTGCTTCTACAGGATCTAATTGTGAGGCGCTATAAGCAGGGATGAAGCCACTTATAATGCCAATTAAAATTGAGATCGTAAAGCCTAAAATTATGTTTGTGCTGGTTAAACCTATATCCATATCAATAACATCTTTGCCTAATGCTGTTATTATATACGTAAGCAATAATCCAAAAAAACCACCAATAGTACTTAGCATAACACTTTCGCCAAGAAATTGTACGAGGATAAAAAAATTCTTTGCACCCAAACTTTTTTGTATGCCGATTAAATTTGTACGCTCTCTTACCGAAACGAACATAATATTGGCGATACCAAAACCACCTACCAAGATTGAGAAGCCGCCAATTATCCAACCAGCGGTACCAATAATATCAAACAAACCATCAAAGCCTTTGCTTATTAAACTGGTTTCGTTAAGAGCGAAATTTGGTTCGCCCATTGGTTTTAACTTACGGATGCCTCTTAAGATGCCCGTTAGTTCGCCCATCATTTCGGCATTGGAAATATTTGGTTTTGCCTTTGCGTATATTATAGGATCTGCATTTTCTGATTTGGGATCTAAAAAGTAACGCGCAAAATTAAAAGGGGTTATTACCTGGTAGTCAAAACTAATTCCCAATAAACTTTCGCCTTCTTTTTTAATTACACCAATTACAACGGCTTTATGTCCCGAAATTTTGATCTCTTTTCCAACAGGATCTTCGTTTGGAAAAAGTCCTTCGGCAATACTGGCACCAATTAATGCTAAATGATAACCGGCCTCTGTTTCGTTTTGCGTAAAATATCTTCCGGATGTAAGATCGAAATTCTTTATCTTATAAAATTCGTGCGAAATGCCTGCAACCACAGCATTTTGAATACTGTTTGATTTGTATTTGATCGTGCGCCTTTTACCCATGCGGTAAGCAATGGCCTCTGTGCTTTTACATCTTTTTTGTAATTCATCTAACTCATAATATTTTGGTACTGGGCGATTGATATATTTCCACCAAGGATAATCGGGACCAAAATCCCATGGCCATTTTTGAATATACACTACATTGTTACCAAGCGATTGTATACTACCGCGAATATTGCTTTCTAATCCGTCTACGATCGTAAATACAAGTATGATGGCAAAGATACCAATGGTAATACCAAGCAGACTTAAGAACGACCGCAATTTATTTGCTACAAGCGATTGCCAGGCAAAAAATAAACTCTCTTTAAATAATACCCATAACATCGTTAATTAAAGGTACAATTTTATACTGTTGCTAATTGAGTTTTTGTATGAATGGCTTTTGAGAATGGAAAAGGGGAAATGTAAGATGGAAAACGGCAAAATACATATTCCATTTTACCTCTTACATTTTACATTATTTTGTCTTTTTTAGCTCGTCTTCTTTATGCTTAAGAAATGCTTCGTGTTTTTTGCGCTGACGTTTACGCATTAAATAAATTATAGAGGATAAGATAAAGAAACCGAAAAAGAAAACGGCGCTATCGTTATCTTTCATAATTAAAAAATAAATAACCAAAACAATTCCAAGTATTACACCCACCAACCAAAGGCGTTCTAAAAAAATAAATGTTTTATTTTGCATGTTAGAGTTCATTGTTCTTCAGTTTTATGGTGCCTGTTACTTCTTTAATTTCGTATTTACTAAAATCCTGGTTGCTTTTTAAGCCTTTGCCCATAATAACCTGATCGGCGGTTGTTATTTTTATAAAAGCATCGGTATAAATTGTTCTATTGGCTTCGTCCCAGGTTAATTTTTCAGTTTCCAATTTTTCACCTTTTTTATTTACCACCTCAACTGCGTATTTTGCTTCCATTTTTTTTGAGAGATCATATCGGATACCATAATTTGCTTTTAAAGTACTTGAAATTTTTTCTTCTGTGTCAAAAAAAGTAACAAAAACGCCTTTCGGTAAAATAGTAAATGGCTCGCTTACATTTTTTGTAAATATAAGCATGCGGTTGGCTTTTAAAATAATTTTAAGTTGTGCGCTATCGGTAAAAAGTAAAGTAACGCTATCGCCAACCTGTGATGGACTTTTTTTGTTGCCAGGTAAAGCCATTACATCTTTTAGATCGTTTGTGCAGGAGCCAAAAATAAAACCAATGACTGCAATAAAAACTATCGCTTTAATTTTAAACACCTTTTAATCGTATCTGAATTTTTGAAACCAGCGGTCAGAGAAAGTGAAACCAAAATTTATTTTCCAATAATTTTCTTTAATTAAATTATTTGCGGTATTACCCATTTGACCATATTGAGCGCTAACATTAACCATGGATGCAAAACGGCCAAAACCTACCGGGAAACCAACACCTGCGCAAACAGCGTAATTAGAAACAACGGTATTCTTAACAGCAATATAACCGGTTTGATAATTAACGCCCACCCTATAATTTAATTTCTTAAAAAAAGCACCATTACCTGCGGCATATTTTTCAGGTACAAAATTAATACCTAATGCAACTCTGTAATTATCTTTAAGTGAGCTGGCATTATCTAAAAAAATAAATTGCGACCAGTTGGTGATTGCAAAATCAGCTACCAGATTAATGCGCTCGCCTTTTTTATATCCCAAACCAAAACCTTGCTCTAAGGGCAAAGTAATGTTTCCTTTTTGATCTGCTCTGTACAAAACAGTATCTCTTAATACTTCACTTCCAGAACCATTTAAAATATAATTATAAACTGTGGCATCGTAATTTGCCCGAATGGTATTGTTCAATGCCATAAAATACCCAAAGGTAAACTTCACTTTTTGAGCTAACTGTCTTCTTTTTGTAGTGCCTTTTTGTTTAACGCTGTCAATTGTAATAGCTGTTTGAAGACCAAAATTTCCTGTAAAAGCGCCAAAATTTAAAGCTTGCTCGCGATAGGTATTATTATAATTAATAGAGCTTGGATAAACCACTCGCGAAGTTTGTTCAATACTTCCAAATATATAGTTGACATTAAAACCTAGCGAAAGATCGCTTAATAGTTTACTTCCAAAATCTTTTATTTTGTACTTTCCCTTACTTAAATGCTTTAATGAATCATCGATATATAGATTTTTCTTCCTAAAATTTACCAAACGGTTTTGAAAAGGCATTATGCCGTAACCTACAAAAACTTTATTTAAACCACCCGTGCCGCTATACAAGTATTTAACAGAGCCAATTCCCGACTCATCTTCGGTATTTTGAAGATCGTAACCAACATTGCTATAGGGCATTATACCAAAGCAGGCCCCGCCATTAGCTCTTATAGGAAAACCTAATGCGCCGTAAGCAAAATTTGTAGACCATCTATTTAAGGAAGAATTATTTCCGGTAAATTTTGAGTTTATATAAGTGCCGCCTACTTCTAAACAAGTTAATTTAATTAGAGAATAAGCGGCCGGGTTACCAGCATTTATAAAGATAGGGGTTAACGAATCTGGCTTTAAAGCAATGTAAGCGCCGCCCATGCCTGCATTATGAGCAAAAGTGGTTGGATTAAGATCGCCTAAACCATAACGGGAATAAGGGCTAAACGTATTATTTTGAGCCTTGAGAAAGGAAGATGAAAAAGCGATAAAAAAAATTAAAAAGAGTCTATTTTTCAAGGTTATAATTTAAAATGGTGTTTAAGCCGTAAAGCAATACATTTTGGTTGGCAAATAAACGATTTTTAACTTGTTTGCCCAAATAATCGGCATCGCCACCAGTTAATACTACCTGTAAATTAGCATAATTTAAGAGGTATTTGTAAATTATTCCATCTACCTCGGCCACAGCTCCCATAAGAGCGCCACTTAACATAGAATTTTTAGTGTTTGTACCGATCAATTCTTCAAAAGTTTTATCCATTTCCACTAATGGCAAGGCATGAGTAAATTCTTTCATTGCTTTTAAACGCATCGTTAAACCTGGTGATATAGCGCCCCCAAGGTACTCGTTATTGGCATTTACAAAATTATATTTTATGCATGTTCCTGAGTCGATGGTTAATACGTTTTGGTTAGGGTAAAAACTGTATGCGCCAACCGCGGCCGCAATGCGGTCAGAACCAAGTGTTAAGGCGCTTTTATATAAATTTTTTAATGGTATTGGTGTAGTGGCTTCGAACAAAATTACATGTTTGCCTTTTGGTAGGGCCTTAATAAATTCCCCATGCATGCCTGTAACAGAGCCAATTAGGCAGTGTTGGAAATCGGGGATCTGTTTCAGTCCTTCAATTAAGCCTTTAACCGAATTAAATAAATAAGAATGCTCTAATTCCACACCATTAAATATGGCAGCTTTTATTCGCGTATTCCCAAAATCAACAACAAAATTCATTCTTGTAAAGATATATTTTATATGGGATGGCCGATTTTAATTAAGATTTTTTTAGAAATATTTTGTGAGCTAGATTATTTATGTATTTTTGCAACCTCAAATGCTGGTGCCTTAGCTCAGTCGGTAGAGCAAAGGACTGAAAATCCTTGTGTCCCTGGTTCGATTCCTGGAGGCACCACCAAGACGGGGAATTCAAATTTGATTTTGGATTCCCCGTTTTTTATTTGCCCCAAATCCTGCGACAATTGCGCCATGTAGCCAATTAAATAATTTACTTCAGGGGTTCGACATCTGTCAGTTTTCTTGCAATATTTAATTCCTTGAGGAAACAGGGCTTTTTGCAATAGCACTTTATCCTTAAACGTTAGTATTTCCCACATTTTATGCAGGTTACACGCCATTTCAAAAGCAATATCTATGCATTTTTCAAGGTTCGACACTCGTTTCCCTGATTCGCAATAGGCTTCTTCCAGTTTTTTCAATTCTTCTTTATATAGGCTTCCGTATTTTTGGTATAATTCAAGTGTAATTACCTCTTCCATAAACCTAACTTCCAAGCGTTCAAGTTTGCGTGTCACTTCCATTATTTGTTCCCTAATAATACCCTTATTTTCTTCCTTTTCCCGGTTTATTTTATTGTAGGTGGATATAACCTGCTTTTTAAGAAATTCTTTGGTGTTGGGCAATAAATGAAGTTTTAGCAACTCTAACCCACCTTTAAAAATTGTATGTAGCTCTTTTCCACTTTTGTTGTTGCAACACCCCTTTGTATTGCACTTATAATAAGGCAAATTTTTCTTCTTTACTACATAACCTCGCATTGGCTGACCGCAGTGATCGCACTTTAGAAATCCTTTAAGGGGAATCGGCTCATTCTCGAAATGTAAACTATAGCCATGGGTATTCTTTTCAACCTCGTGATGGGCTTTAATAAATAACTCTCGAGAAACTAATGGCTCATGCTGACCTTTTATTAGTTTACCTTCAAGTAGTTTGTGCGAAAGGAATCCACAATAAAACGGATTCCTTAAATATTCAGAAATTCTTCTTTCATCAACATCTAATCCGAAAACTTTTAATTTCCTTGAAATTTCTGCTGATGATAATTTTTCAAATGCTTTCCATTCAAATGCCTTTTTAAATATTTTACCCTTCTCATTAATTACTATGGTGTTCTTGCCGTCAATTCTTACAATTTCATATCCAAATGGAGCTTTACCACACCACTTCCCATTCTGCATAGCTTCTTTCATTCCAGCTACACATTTTTCTCTTCTTAATTGATTGTCGTATTCACTAAAAATGAATTGAATATTTTGTTGCAGTTTCCCACTTGGTGTTGAAGTGTCTGTTGGTTGAGTAACAGCTAGTAAATTTACTCCTTGCTTTTTTAATTGTTCAGTAATGTAAATTGCATTTCCACCTGAACGCGAAAATCTGTCAACTGAATAAACAATTATAGTGGAGATTTTATCTCTACTTCTTTTTACAAAAGAGAGCATACTATTAAACTCTTTTCGCTCATCATTTTTTGCACTTTCATAAGTGCCACCGAAATACCCTCTTACAATTAAATTATTTTTTTGTGCATATAGGTCACATGCCTTACGTTGGGTCTCTAAACTTAAATTGTTGTCGGCTTGTTCCTTAGTTGATACCCTTGTATAAATTACACAGTTGTTTGTGCGAGTATCCTCTTGGGCTTTCCCCCTTGCAAATCGTTCTAATGAATTTGTCTCTGTCATGCTGCAAGTTTTATGTTGTTATTATTTTTATTAAAATCAATAGTTGTATCATTTTCGTTTTCACAATTATTTATCTTCCTGTGTACTTGATAAACTAAGAAGCTGTAAGTTTTTAAAAACTCAATAAATTGTAAAAGACGTTCTTCACTTAAACTATCGAATTCAGGACACTGCCTTAATTCCTCAATCGTTAAATCTTCTTCACGGTTGAATTCGTTGTTTCTTTCTATCTTTCTCATGTCTTTATAAATGGAAAATAAGTACTCTTTTGGGAACGTGGTAGCGATTTCAACTATCTTTTTTTGAGGGAAAAAATCAAGGAAATAAACTTGCACGTTCAAAAACTAAATGCCATACTCAATGGCAAATTTGACTAAGAATCATCCGTTCTGTTGGTAAATAGGGTTTTTAACTTCACAAAACAAAACTATGTCCGGTTTGTGAACCATCTTAACGATTTAGGTTTAAACTCCCAATGATAGAAAAGTATAGCATAAAACGTAAGGTAGCATTTGTGAAAGGCTCCTTAACGTCACAGAACGGAATCTTAATGCCTAAAGAGGGGCATCAAGGATCGTCTATTATAAAGTAGTAGTAATTTTTGTTTTGCATAAAGCAAAACTAGGCTCCCGAAAAATAACGACTGCACGTTTTGGAGCATGTTTTAGATTCCTTTTTAATGTTTTCGAATCTTTTAGGAAGTTTTAAAACCCTCTTGCAAGATTTTACCTAAAAAAGAAGATATGGGAATGTTTGGGACTTATCCGGTAGCAGAAAGAACTGTTCGGATGATTGCCTTACCCATTAATGAAATGATACCCCCTCTATCAATGTATATCGGATTTTCCAATACATCATATCTATCACGGTTCATATATTCTTGTTTAACTTCAGTTTTGACTTTTGGTTCTGCGGTTATTTTTAAATAATTATCGTTGTCTTTATTATCAATAATGCGTTGTTTGATATCATATCTGTTTGAAACTTCCATACAGATTTCTTTTATCACAATAGCCTCATCTTTACTGATTTGATATTTTTGTTCAATATCCTTTAACGCATCTTCTATTGTAGTTCTTGGAGGTTCGGATCCACCACCACCCATTTTTAAACCAGTTTTCTTTCCTTCTTTTACTTGATTGGAATTAGATTTAAGTCCATGATATTTTACTGCACCCTTACTTAAATCTACATGCTTAAGCAACTGCGTTAATTCCGATGTTTTACCTTTTTTTACAAGCATATCACTCATTGCTTCGGCAAATACAATAAACTCTTGTAAATAATAATCTAACGAATAAAACTGAGCGATGAAATAATACAACTTTGTGTAGCGTCTTAATAGACTAATGTATTCTTTCCTGTCCTCAATATTTGGTAAACGTTCTTTAAATAATTCTCGGTAGTTTTGATTAATGTTACTTAATAGGGCATCTGCTGTTGAATCACGTTTTCTGGCATCCTCTTCAGCCTTTATATAATCTTGAATGTAAGATTCAATTTCGTCTTCTGAAAAAACCTCAAACTCCTCAATCTTTTTATAAAGTTCTGCAAGTAACTCTTTCTTTGGTTCCGACTCTTTGTATGGCGTACCTTTTCTGTGCTTATTAAATGCATCAAAAATATTTGCCGAGTTATTTGTAAAGTCAACAACTAAAATATCCGCTTGTTCTTTATCAGGATGCTTTCTATTTAAACGAGAGACAGTTTGTATTGCATTAACGCCATTAACAACCTTATCTAAGAACATTGCAGAAAGCAATGGCTGATCAAAGCCAGTTTGAAATTTATTGGCTACAACTAAAATTCTGTATTCATCTTGCTCAAATACTTCTTCAATTACTTTACCACTATGCAAAGTATCAAGCTCATTAATTTTTATTTCTTCTATTGATTGATTTGTTGTTGAATCGGTATAATCACTAAAAGCAAAAAGTACTTTATAAGGTAAATTCCTTTCCTCAATAATTGTTTTTAAATTATTGAAGTATTTTAATCCGGCAGGACGTGTAGATGCGACCACCATTGCCTTTCCTTTTCCTTCAATTGTATCTCTTACTTTTTCTTCGAATAAATTAATAATGACTTCACTTTTATACTGTATAATGCCATCATCATTAAATGCAATATTCTTCAATAATTTACTTATGATGCCAACCGGAAAATCTTTACTTGGTAGTAGTTGTTTTAACTTAAGATTATAAAGCGTTTCATAAGAAATTATATTTTGCGCCACATCTAAAATATATCCTTCTTGAATTGCTTCTTCTTCGGTGTATACATCAAATGGGTTCCCGAAGAAAGCTAATGTTTTAGCAGTGGTTGTTGCGGTAAAGGCTACAAATACTTGGTTTGATGTATCCAGTTTATTTAGCTTATCTACAATAGCCTCATCAACTGTTTCTTCCTCCTCTTCCTGTTCAATTTCCTCTCCATCCTTCGTGAAATACTTTCTTAATTTAAAGGCTAGCTTTCCTTCTTGAGAACGATGTGCTTCATCTATTAAGAATGCAACTTTTCTGTTTTTAAGTTCTTCGCTCTGTTGAAGCTTGTCTTGAATGTGACTAAACTTATGTATAGTAGAAACAATAATATCTCTGTCCTTATCTAAAAAGTCTGCTAAATCTCCTGCACGTTTTGTGAAATTTAATTTTTTCCCAAGGTGTGAGAATAACTCTAAATCATCTTTTACATTCTTATCTAAACTCTTTCTATCTGTAAGGATGATAATGTTATCAAATACCTTTTGATTGCTTGAATTGTATAAACTATCAAGGATGTCAGCCATCCAAGCAATAGTCAAGGTTTTACCTGAGCCTGCCGAATGATTAATTAAATATTTGTTTCCTAATGTATTCGTGTTTTGAAACGATTCTTTTAAATTACCAGCTAATCTTGAACTTGCTCGTAGTTGATGGTAACGTGGGAATATAGTAAAGGATGGTTTTGAAATAATTTCTCCATCTTCTGTTATCGTTTCGTTTGCGGGAACAAATACCAAATAGTGTTCTAAATATTTGGCAATATTTTCTTTTGATAAGGCGTGCCTGTATAAATGGTCTACCGGATATTCTCCTTCTGTTTCCGACTTATTAACGAGTTGTGCGTTAAACCATCTGAAGTTCTTTTCAGACTTAGCATCCGTTGCTATTTTTACTTCGGTGTTGCTGCTTGCCACAAAAAGGAATGGAAGTTTATAGAGATTATTATTTAAATCTCTTTTAAGAAAACTTTCAAAAATAGCATCTTCACAATTTTGCCCTTCGTCTTCATGCTTTAATTCAATAACTATAATTGGTAAGCCATTCAGCCATATCACTAAATCAATACGCTCATCCGTTAAACTGTTGTAACGGTATTCTTTTCTGAATGAAACAACGTTTTTTTGATAATTCTCTTCTTGTAATGCGCTTGTATTTGATCGTGGTTTTGGTTTATATAACTCAAGCTTTGTGCCTTTAACATCTAAACCATCACGCATAACTAGCCACAACTTCTTTCTGCTAACTTCGTCTCGTAAAGCTTTTATGATTTCTTTGTCTGTATCGCTCCCGAAATTTTCTTCTATTTCTTTATACTTGTTTAATTGTGTTGAAGTAATAAAATTAATTAAATGCTTTTCTGCAATGTGAAACTCTCTGTCGCTAATATCCTCAGCAGACAAAGGGATATAGTGATGCTCTCTTTCTAAAAAAGCACAGATATGATCCTGAAATAATGTTTCTTTGTTGCTAGGCATTTACTTTTTTAATACTTCCATTAATTTATAGTTAAGATACAATTTTTCTTTTCCAACTTGTTCACTTTTTAAGAACCCGGCTTCTTCTAATTCTTTTAGATAATTACCTACGGTTTTTAAATTTCCGAGTCCGGCATCTTCTAAAAAATTTCTTTTAGTATATGGTAGACGAAACAAAATCTCCAACAAATCTTTTGAATAAACCTTTGGTAGTTTCTTTTGTATTTCCGCCCCCATTTTATTCATCACTTTTTCAATCTCTGCAATTTGTTCTCTCCCTTTTTTAGCAGTTTGCTCAACCATATCGAGCATGTATAAAATCCACGTTTCCCAATCTCCTTTTTCGGTAACATTTCTAAGATTGGTGTAATAATCATTTTTATGTTTAATGATGTAGTTACTTAAATACAATGCCGGTAAATCCATTAAGCCTGTTAGCTTTAAGTACAGCAATAAAATAATACGACCTGTACGTCCATTACCATCAAAAAATGGGTGAATAGCCTCGAACTGATAATGGATAATTGCCATTTTAATTAACGGATCCATATCATCTTCAATATTCATAAACTCCTCAAGATTCTTTAGCTTTTCTCGTATTACCTGCTCACCTTCAGGTGGTGTATAAACCACTTTTTTTGTTGCCGGATTACTTAATTGTGTACCCGGTGCATTTCGTATACTTGATTTATTCTCTTTAATAATTTGCATGATGGCAATAAAGAGATTGGTATTTAGTATTGGCTTTTTCTCTAATTGATTTACACCATACCACAAAGCATCCTTGTAATGAATAACTTCTTTAGTAGCAGGGTTCTCAATCTTTTTATCGGCAATGGAGGCTTTAAATAGCTCATCCTGTGTTGTAATGATGTTTTCGATAGCAGAACTCGCCTGAGCTTCTTGCAAGTTAATCGTATCGATAAAAAGAGTTGGATTAGGAAGATTGGTAATTGCACCTTTAAGCTCTGATAATGCTCTACTTGCTGCAATCGTTTTTTTAAGTACTGCAACAGTTTCTATCTTACCTTTTGGGGGCAAGAGAGGCAAATCATTATATGGTTTATCCGGCTTGTATGCCATTTTATCTTTTTTAAACGAGGGCGTTTTTTGCCCTCTTAATTAATACGAGAGTAAATATAGTAATTATTTGCCCTCGTTCCAAATATGGGTGTAAAAAACGCCCTCGTTCGCTTTCTAAGCCATAGCTCGCTTTATTACCTTTTCAACCGCAATTTCAGCTACTTGTTTTTTGCCCGTAACACATTCGTGAATAATAGATTTCCGGTACTCTTTTAAATTATCAATTTGATCAATAACTTTTTTATTTAAGCTATATATTTTATCACTAAGAGCATCAAGAGATTTCACAATTTCAATTTGCTCTTCCTCAGAAGGTAAAGGAATATTTATTGATGCTAATTGAGTAGTCCAGTTAACTCTTGGCATCTTAGCACCATATGACATTGAATTACATAAGTCAATAAACCATTTTGAACCAAGAATATATTTGAGATATTGTCCATTAATTTTAAAGGGTTGAAAGGCTAAAACTTCTCCTGTGCATTTTCCATCAAAATCAGCGTAATGATATTTTTCCAAATAAGGTCTCAATTTTCCAAATAATACATCTCCCCTATAAAATTTAGTGACCTTACTTTCAACTTCAAGTGTATTCCTCTTATTTAGAATTTTTCCGGTTCCTTGTTCAAAATCTTCTAATTCCAGATAATCTTCTTTTTCACTTTTTTCATCTGTTTTTTCATCACGCAATCTAGCCACATCCTTAAATCTATCAAACCGCCAATTTGCATTAATTTCGGGTAAATACGGTAAGCCAGTACTTTTCCTTTTAGCATTTTTTTTAAATCCAAAACAAACTAATTCATCTATTCTTGATTTTCTAATTTTGTTAATTTCTTCTAGTTGTTTTTCCTTTATTGCGATTATTTTATCAATGCGAATACATGCTTTATCTAAATATTCTCTAATTAATATTTGTTCTGTAATTGGTGGAAATGCAACTTTTGTATTAAGATAGTATGTTACATTTAAATTTTGAATACCTGTTGTTTGCTGAACAAATGGAAAATTTTGTTTATTGGAATATAAATTACTGAAAACATAATTCATAAACCGTAAATCAATAGTGTTATCAAACTCTATTTTAGCCATAAAGTTTGAACAAATAGACTCGAAATTAATTCCCTTAGGGTAGCCTACACGACCTACTAATTGCTTTTCTCCTCCACCAGACTTTTCAATAATTAAACATCTATCATTAATTTTTCTAGATCTAATTGAACCTGATTTTATTTTACGAATTGTTAAATTCTCATACTTAAAATAAATACCATCTAAGTCTGCTACCCTTAACACCACAATGTTTTCTCCGTCAGCATCACTTTCAGGATCATTGCCCCAATCCCCTCCAACAACAGCTGTAGTTTTATCCTTTATACGATCAATTTTCCAATGTTCCGGAATTGAATCTAAATAAATGAGATCCGTGTTTCTATAATTAAATTTTTTCATTATAACTCCCTAATTTCATTCAATAAAACTTCAGCAGACTCTTCTAATTTCCAAAAATCTTTTATTAAGACTTCGCTTGGGGCAGGCTTTTGGTATTGATAAAAATACTTATTTGGTAAAAACTCATATCCTAGTTGACTATTTTCTTTCCAAGAAATAATTTCATATTCAATTTCCTTTTTCAAAAAATCAGTAATGTATTTTTCTTTATTGGTTTGCTTTTTATCAAATGGGATGTACTCATTATCTACGACATAGTGTCTGTGGTGAAAAGATGCTGAACTATTTTGAGATTTGAACCAATTCTTCAATTCATTAATTCCAGTATCTTTTAATTGCTTTACTATTTTCTTTAAAGCCTCAGCAATTAAAGTCTCTAATACAGTTTTACCATTGTAAAGAATTTCCAAATTGATTGTTTTGTTTTTCTCAAATGGTGATTCAATATCAATGTAAAAAGTCATGTCGCCATACAAATCAAAACGTTTCTTTGCATTTCCTTGATTTAGCTGTACATCAAAGGGTTCTGTAATCCACATTTGTTTTCCATTCTCATCTTCTTGCCAAAATACTACTTCTACTTTATGAAATGCAAAATCAGCAGTATCAAAAAGCTTACAATACTCGTTAGCTTTATAATTTTTATATTGCTTATCAATCCATTTTCTATTATCATCTGTAATGCGATTGCGTTTATTACCAAATGCTTTTGGTTCTTTTTCACATTGTTCACGAGCATTTATTATTAACACTTTATTTTTCTTATGCTCCGGTTTGTTGTTGCTAAGTATCCATATGTATGTGTAAATACCTGTGTTGTAAAACATTTGATCAGGCATCATCACAATGGCATCCAGTAAATCATTTTGCAAAATATGCCTACGAATTTCACTTTCACCACTCATAGCATCACCATTACTTAACGGCGAACCATTAAATAAGATAGCTATTTTAGAACCTCCCTTATTAGCAGGTTTCATTTTTTCAATCATGGTTAATAAAAACAACAATGAGCCATCATTGGATGGAGACATTCCCCATCTGTATCTAGAAGTCGTTAGTTTTTCTACGCCAACTTTGTATTCGCTCCAATCCACGCCAAAAGGCGGATTTGAAAGCATATAATCATACTTTTCATTAGCGTGTTGGTCGCCATCATCTTCAATACTTTCTATATCAGGAATTAGTGAATTACCGTGCGTAATGTTAATGTGTGCTTCGCCTTTTAAAATCATATCGGCTTTACACACCGCATAATTTTGAGCTAATAATTCTTGTCCGTTTAATTGAATTAATTCTTCAGCATTTTTTAATTCCTTTTCCGTTTTTGCTTTGCTCAGTAAATGTTCTTTAGCAACAGAAAGCATACCACCTGTTCCACATGCAGGATCGTAAATTGAAATAGCCTTTTTAGATTTTGCCGGATCGAAATCAATCTCCATTAAGTCAACCATGATACGGATGATTTCACGAGGTGTAAAATGTTCCCCCGTATCTTTGGCGTCATCTTGAGAAAAACGTTGTATTAATTCTTCATACACATAACCCATTTCAATGTTTGATAAACGCTTAGGGCTAAAATCTTCTTCGGCAACTAACTGAATAATGCTTGATAGTCGCTTTTCTTTTACAATTTTTGTAACAGTTTGGCGGTATTCAAACTTATCTACAATCTCATCAATGTTTTCACTAAACTTATTTAAGTAGTCACGAAAATTGGCTTCAACTTGCGATGCACTTTCTGCAAGAATGCCTTTCAAAGTCCAATCCGATTTATTGTAAAACGGCAAATTGGTTTCTTGAATTTTTATTTTCTTTTTAAGATTGGCTTCTGTAATTTTTGGATCTTGCTTTTTTAATGTTTCGGCAATCTCATTTCTTTTTTCAATCAGTACGCATTCGATTCTGCGAATCATGATCATAGGCAAAATAACCGAAGGATAGTCCTTCGCTTTAAATTTACCTCTTAATTTAATGGCTCCCTTCCAAATTTCGTTGGTTAGGTTCTCTAGTTTATCTTTATTGAGCATGTTTGCGATTTGTGAAAGGTAAATTTAACTTTTAATAGCAGCCCTCCTACAGAAAAGGCGGTAATTTTTTATCAAGAAACAAAGCTAAACATAATCGCCCCAAAGTGCCCCCGGAATAAACCCCGAGTATTTTCCGGTAATCCCCGAAAAAATGCAGCATTTCCCGAAATCCCCCCGAATAATCCCCAAGTTATCCCGGAATAATCCCCTAAAGATTTCTGTACCATTTTACCAGCTTCTCTTGAAGCGAGAAGCTGGGTTCTGATAAATAATCATGCAAGGAAATATCGTGATTTAAGTATGCTTTTTCACGCAGTAATTGCATATAAAGATTTGGTAATTCATATGTTAGCTGAATTGAAATTGTATGCCGCATATTGTCGTAATGATGATTAACGCTTTTAACATAAAAGTTCGATCCCCCGTTTAGCGGTTTGATGAAATAAAAATCAAAACCTTCGCCTATTTTCGGCAAAATGCTCAGCCCCAAATTAAATCCAACGTATTGACCTAAATAATTAAATGAAAGGTAACATAGTGTTTGCCCATCCTGTTTAAATTTATCAGGTTCTTTTTCATTTAATTCATGAATCTCATCATACATCATTTTCAAATACCGAGTTATTTTTCCGGAATCTATCTGTAAAGTCTGCGAGAGTTCCTTAATGGAAGGTAAGGTTCGATTTTCATCCAAAAGGCTTGCTTCGTTCGTTAATAGCCAAGCATGTAAAACAAGGTAAGGTTTATTGGTTGCATTCAACAATTTTACAAAACATGGGAAATTTGAGAGTGCCACTAAATAATCTCTTGTGGATGCTTTATACTTGTATTCTTCTATTTTTCTTTTCATAATCTTAGATTTAATTTTCCATATAAAAGGGTACACCTAAATTATTAAATATGACGGTAACCTGCTTAACGTTATAATATCTTCCATTCCTAAATCCAATTTGTTTTTCAAAAGGTTTTAACCAATTGGACATTGTTTTACGACTAATACCGTAGATGTTGCTTAACTCGCAAAGCATATAAGGCTTTACCATAATTTTGTTTTCTGTGTTTTTCATAATGATTTGTTTTAAAATTAGGAGGCAAAAGTGGAAAAATGATAATTGCAGAATAAACGGAAGCCTTGTAAAATGGGTGGTTCTTTTTGTTAAATTTGATTGAAATAATATTTAATACTTATGAAGTTTTCTCAAAGTACCCTCGATAAAGACGCATATCTCTTGACAATAAAAAGATTACTCGAAGATGATGAGTGTGTAATTTTTATTGATACAAACATCTTTGCTCTTTTATTCAGGTTATATTCATCAGCAAGAGTTGAATTTTTCAATTGGATTAATCCTCTAATTGAAAAGGATCGCATCAAAACACCTATTTGGGCACTTAACGAATACACTAACAGATTTATAAACAAGCAAACCAACGATTATTTTAGCCCACTAAAAAAATTGAGCACCACACAAAAAGATTTTTTTGAGCTTTCGAATTTTTTGAAAATGAATGTTGATGCTTCAACAATAAGAGGTACTGCCTACACATCAATTGCAGATTATCAAAGTGATTTAGAATTAATTTCAGAAAAACTAAATAAAATTAAGGTTGCTGCAAAGACTAAAAATGATGATTATATTATTCAAATTCATGATGAAATTCAAAATGTGTTCGAGAAAACTGTAATCGATAGCGATATATTTTATATCGTTGAAGAAATAAAAGCGGCTGGCGATTCAAGATATTTTCATAAGCTTCCTCCGGGGTTTGAGGATGATAAAAAAGAACTCAATTTATTTGGAGATTTAATAATTTGGAAAGAAATTATAGAATATTGCGAAGATAATGATCATAAAAAAGTTATTCTTCTTACTAATGATAACAAAAAGGATTGGGTTTATGCGCCAAATAAAGTGAAAGAAGGATCGAGAGTTGTATCTAATGGAAATCCGGAATTTAAGATAGCCGACCCAAGATTAGTTTATGAATTCAAAACCAAAACTGAATCAGAAGACTTTTATATTATCAACTTTACAACTTTAACCAAATCTCTTCTAGCAAACAATCCCTCGGATTTCATTCAACTTGCGAAAGCGCAACAAATAGTTTCACTAACTACTGACGATGAAAACAACCTTTCCAATGTAAATTTGGATAACGCCAACACTAATACCGCTGTCGCAGCTGTCGAAGTAGTTGTAGAAACCGCAGAGGCAGCAACAAAAGAATATTCTCAGGTTGCTCTTTCCGATGTTGATTTTCCAATGGGTGACAGTGATAATTTAACAGGCATTATCCTTCAGTTTAAGTCATATGACTGGTATAAGCAGAATCATGCAATGGAAACTTTCCTTTCATTGAACTGGAGTAACGTAATAGAAAGCACAGAAATAAAAGACAAGTTGTTTGTTATCGGCAGAAATATTTATCAATCTGCCTTTGGCGGTGCATTCAAATCGATTGAGTTCATTCAAAACATTAGAACAAATATTTCGAGATTAAAAGACTTTGTAGGTAAGCACATAGTAAGTGGTATATTTTATGAAATATATTTTAATTCCAAAGGAGAATTTAGAGCAAACAATTTAAAATCTACACTTATTGATGAAATATTTGAACTTCAAAAGGTAGTAACAGTAAAATCTTCCATAGAGTTTATTGCGAAATCACTTCAACCTTTTGAAAAGTATCTTTTAATTAAACCGTCTATTACCCCTGAAATGGTAAGTATAAATATCCAATATGAAGTAACTGAGAATGAATATAACTTCAGGAATAATAAAATTTTAACGGTAAAAACCACCACAAAAGACCTTCTAAGGACTTCCGATGATCCGTTTTCTTTTTATAGTTTACATGGCGATGTTAGAAGTGTTGAGAATAGGATTAAATACTTCTTTGCAATTCCAACTAACCAAGTGACATTCGTTTATAATCCAACTTTTGAAAATGGATTAGATTTCAATCTTGAACATGATAAAACTTTAGGAATTGAATGATTTTCGTAAGTCACTGTTTTTCAAGTAGTTTTTACTCTTGTAAAACTATTATTTTAATCTTGTTAACTGATTGTTAGTAATTTACTTGTAGACGTTTTCTATTTTTTGCATATTTGTATATCATTAAATGGAAACGACTATGTATAATTTATCATCAAATTCAAATGTTTTCCCCGCAAGGTTGCGAGCTGCAAGGGAAATGGCCGATTTATCCTTACAGGATTTGGCAAACATTTCGGGCTTGTCAAAACAAGCTATAAGCAAATTTGAGAATTCGCAATTACGCCCATCAAGTGAAGCTGTAGTCAAATTAGCTAAGGCATTAGAAATTTCACAAGATTTTCTTTTTGAAGAAGAGTTAGTAGAAACCAACATTACACTTGCGAGTGTAGCATTGAGAGAGAAAAGTAAAATTATTATTGATGAGTTTGAAGCAATAAAAAAAGATACTGTTGATTACATCGTTCGATTAATTGAGTTAGAAAACATAGCTGAAAGTAAGCAAGATTTTAAAAATCCGATTTCTGATATAATTATTCAGACGAAAAAAGATGTAGAAAAAGCTGCTAAGCAATTAAGAAAGAAGTGGAATCTTGGGAACGTTCAAATTCCAAATGTTGTTGAGTTGCTTGAAGATAAAGGTATAAAAGTATACGAGGTAAATAGATCAGAAAAATTTGAAGGCTTCGCTGCATGGGCAGGTAAAATTCCGGTTATAGTGATTAACTCTGCTATAAAGGAAATTACAAGGATTCGATTTACAGCTATGCATGAGCTTGGACATATAGTTCTTCAGTTTTTTGATGAACTTGACGAGGCTACAATTGAAAGACTATGCGATGCTTTTTCCGGCGAATTACTTTTTCCTAGAGAAGCTATTGTGATTGAGTTCGGGCATACACGAACAAAAGTGACTATTGAAGAATTGAAGTATCTCAAAGAAAAGTATGGTATATCAATACTTGCAATTATGTATTCGACTTACCAAGCTGGGGTAATTGACAGTAAAACATATAACCTTTGGAAGATGTACTATAACCAATGGTTTGCAGAGGAAAAAGATTTTGGGAAATTCAATTCAGAAGAAAAACCACAACGTTTTAATAAGCTATTATATAGTTGTATTATTGAGGAGAAGATTTCTCTAGGTAAGGCTTCAGTACTTGCTGGTGTGAAAGAGGGGATGTTGAAGAAAAAATTTCATTCACTTGAAAAGCACCATGTAAATTGAAGTAATATGCATTATATTTTTAGAGACATAGATGATGTTAGCATGCTCCTCAATGAAGGGGCTTTAGTCATTGGGCGTGATATGGGGCATTCCTTTTCGACAACGGATACTGTTTTGGAAGCTCACGGTGATGAGTTTCACCCTATAAAAGGTTTAATTAAAGGTAACATTGTCTCTCTAAAAACATTTGCGGAAAATGAATTTGCAAAAGTTCAAAACATATTCTCAAAATATAAAAGTTCGTTATCGTTAGCGGATTGTTCAGTTATCTATTGTGCAATAGCAACAAATGGAATTTTAGTTACAAGTGAAAAAATATTACTTAATGCTAGTGCTGTTTTTAAGATAAAAACATGTACAACTGCATTATATTTTCAAGAAGTTAAACTTTATAAAACAGGATGATGAATAGCTAATAAAAAAACCAGACGAGGGGTCTGGCTCTAAAACTTTGGACGGTTTTTTTGATTGTTCATACAATAGAATAGGCTAGCTGCCTAAAACTATTGTCTGCAAATAAAAGTCTTTTATTTGAAAAAAACAAATCGCCTCACCTCTCTCTGGGAAATAATCTCAAATAAATAATCTGATCCGCTATTCATAGCGGACACGGGTATAGTGTGTGTTATTCGTAAATTAAAACGAAGGGCAGCCACGATTGCTTTGCCGCATAATGCGGATATAGGTTAAGTGTGTCTATCTATAAGGTTAATTGGAATTCTATCAAGCTATTGCCATGCCCATAAACTGGTAAAATAATATAATAATTAACAATTTAAATTTTAAGCAAATGTCAAAAATTGACTCTAATAACAATACCAATCACATATTTGTAAATAAAACCAAGTATGATGTAACTGCGGATACTTTAACAGGTGAACAAATTCTCGCTTTAGCAGGATTTACACCTGATAAATATGATCTATTCTTAATTCACGGAAACGATCGAACAAAGATTGAAGCGAAAGAAAGTGTTACTATTAAAAACGGTATGCACTTTCATGCAATAATCAAAAATGTTCAATTTGGATAACCATGATTCCTGAACAGTTACAACAAGAGGTGACCGAGCTTATAAAAGCCGGTCACCTTATTGAAATGATAGAAGAAGAAAGTACTAACAGGGTATATATAATATTTAGAAATTTTAAACTTCCAAATAGCTTATATAATATTCCTGAAACAGACTTATTAGTATTAACTACTAGGCAGTATCCAAGCTCATGTTTTGATATGTTTTGGGTTGGCAATAACCTTACATTAATAAACGGTGGTATACCACAAAGTGCAACAAGTATTGAAACTTATTTATCAGTTCAATGGCGGAGATTTAGTATTCACCCGTATCAGGCAAAACCATGGAATCCAAATGAAGATAGTCTTGCGACTTACCTTACATGTATTGTTCAACGTTTAAATCTTGGAATTTAATGTATAAAATAAAAATAAATAGACAGTTATATGAAGAACTAAATAAGTTCTTGTTCGAAACATCGCCAAAAGAAAATGGATGCTTCCTCTTGATTAATACCAAGGGAAAAAATATTTATATCACTGATTATCTTAAGCCAGAGAATCCTAATTGGATTGTACAAGAAGAAGATGGATTTCACCCTTCTTCAGACTACATTTCACACGCTGTATTGAAGGCTGATATTAAAGATTGCGGATTGGGTTTTGTACATACTCATCCTAATCCAAGACATCCTGCGACTTTTAGTTGGATCGATGAAAAATCTAATGATTCGCTTTTTGAAAATATTGGACAGATAATAACACAACCACTATGCAGCCTTGTGTTCAGTTTGAAAGGTATTCATGGAGTAGTGTACGCTGATAAAACATTAGAACCAATAGAAAGTTATACCATTTTGGATCATGGTTTTATTAAACTAATGGATTATTCATTTCAAATGAAAAAAGATGACGATGACACTTTTAATAGACAGATATTATTTACAGGCAAGGAAAACCAGAACATGATTTCTTCACTTGAGGTATCTGTTGTTGGGTGTGGAGGTATTGGCTCCCCTTTGGCTTTACAGCTGGCAAAAATAGGTGTTGGAAAAATTAATCTATTCGACATGGACAATATAGAGTTAACGAATTTGCCACGAATCTATGGTGCAAAAAAGATGGATATTGGTAAGTTTAAAGTTGATGTTTTGAAGCAACATATTGAAGAAATGACATCTTGTAAAGTTACAGTTATTAAAGAAAAAGTGACTGGTGGGCATGAAAAGCTATTGACTTCAGATATTATTTTCGGTGGGCTTGATAATCATGCAACAAGAGATGTTCTTAATACTATTTCCTTACAATATGCTATACCCTATATTGATGCAGCGTGTGCGATTCCAGTCAATAACGGCAAGGTTAGTCAGGCTGTAGCTAAAGTACAGACCGTTACAATAAAAACACCTTGCTTATGGTGTTCAGGTACTTTAAATGCACATTATATACTGCAAGAGAGCATGTCCATTGAAGAAAAACAAAATTTAATTAACGATGGATATTACGCTCTTGACCAAAGCCAACCAAGTGTTATTTCTTTAACTAGCGTTGCAGCGTCAATGGCTGTTAATAGATTATTTAATTTAATTGGTGTTTATAACACAAACTATTCTGCGCAACAAATTTTTGAAGTATCAATTGGAATGTTCAATGAACCTGAAATTGAGATAAATAAAAATTGTAGATGCCAAAAGAATAACCCATTACTAAGTAGAACCATATAGTTATGGCGTTGATGTCCCACAAAACGAAAGATTGGGATTAACTAAAAATCATGAAAATGAAAGGATCAGTTCAATTATGTAAAGCAGATGTTTGCCTTAAAGCAGATGGTGATTTTGCAAAAGCTATGCTTCTAATTATTGCAGCAGTATTATTAATTGCTGTTGTTGCATCAGTAACAAAATAAAAAAATAGTCCGGGAAACCGGGCTGTTTTTTTCTAAGACTATCGTAAATGTCACGTAGATTGAAATTCCATCTAAAAAAGGAATTTTAAGGAAATACAATTCCCTTTCGATCCCAAACAGGAAGCAGTAATTTTTAGTTTTTTCACTTTTGAGGAAATTAAAAAGGGTATGAAACATATAAATGGGGAGTTGACTCCTGAGGACGTAAGGCGAATAAAAGGTTGCGAAGATTTTAGTGATGAGGAAGCGAACAAGCTTCTCGATAATTTGAGAACTTTTGTGCGAATTTGTATTGAAATTTACGAAAGCGAAAAAAAGAAGGAAAAACAGGTTGAAAATGAGATTGTTTAGTAATTTTACCTTTAAAGCCTAAGAGGGGTTTTGTAGTAGTAAAGTAGTTCAAATTCTTTGAAATTAATGAAGATTTAAAGCCAATTTTATGGCTGTTTTATTTGATCCCATAATTCCGGTTCATGCTCTAAAACGCCCATAAATTCTAGAATTAGCTCTAAATGTTCATTAAATTTGTTAGCATTTTCTCCGCTTGGGACCACATCAAGAAAAAAAGACCTTCCAAATGGAAGGTCTTTTTGTTTTGGAATGAGTCTAAAAAAGTTCACTTTTTGAAGACGATTGAACAAAATAAAAATAGCCTAACGAAGTTAGGTGGGTTTTTTCTTGCCGGAGCGGCTTCCAAAGGAACTGGCGCAGCCGAATCCTGGCGTATTTTATAAATAAAAAGGAAAATGCAAAGCGACGGCATTTTATTCTATTTGCAGAACTGGTTCCAAAGAAACTGGCGCAGCCAAATACTGGAGGAATCTTCTAAACAATTAAACAAAATAAAAATAGCCTAACGAAGTTAAATAACACATTCAATTGCCTCCTCTACCGAATTAATATATGTAATCCTAATTCCGGTTAAAATTTCTTTACTAAATTTTTGAAATATTTCATACTTACCGGCCTCAACTGCTTTTTCAAACCAGTCGAGTTTAGGCAAAATTTTATAATGATTTACCAAACCCTTATTTTTAATAGCTGGTTTCCAAACCGCAAAATACCATTCCATACTCGGTTGGTGGAATGTTCGTAATTTTTGTTTATCAAACACCAGGTGTTTTATTTCATATGTTTCAATCAAAACGGAAATGTGCAAAAACATTTCTTTAAAATTATCAATCGGAATATACTCCTCATCAGCAAAGCATATAGCCATTTTTAATTCTTTATTAAAATATAATGAAGAAAACGGGCCTTTGTTTTCTAAAGTAAAATCATAGTTGTTAAAACTTAGTGTAGTCATAATTTAAAATTCTATAATCATAAATGATACATCATCTGTTTGCGCATTCGTACTTTTCCAAATTATAAATTCCTTTTCGATTTTTTTAACCATTTCGGTTGCATTCTCACGAGGTGATTTGCTTAAAATTTTCTTTAGTCTATCGCGAGAAAACTTTTTATTGTTGCTCCCTCCAAACTGATCTGTTAAACCATCAGAATACATAATTAATTTATCACCAGACATTACTTTCATCTCAAAAAGTTCAAATTCAGTGTTGGCATCGTCTCCCAGTGATTTTTTTGTATTTGCCAACTCCTCAATTTCCCCTGTTGGCCGAAGCAAAAGTGCCTTCCCTTTAGCGGAACTATAAATTAACTTATTCTGAGTAGATGAAAAACTAAAAAAAACACCCTCTTTATGTGCTATCGATGATCTACTATTGTTAAACGTTTTATGTAGCTGATAGTTTAAAAGATTAAATAACGTTTGTGGATTATCTATTTCCATTGATGTCATTAACTCTTTTAATAAAAGTGTACCAGAAATACTTAGTAAAGCTGCTGGTATTCCATGTCCGGTTGAATCTAATAAGCCAAAGACCACCCCATTATTGGTGTTTTTTATAAATACCGTATCGCCCCCAATACCTATTTGCTGCATTACCTTAAAAGAGGCATCCTTGAAAAATATTTTTAAAATATCAATATCAGGCAATAATGAGTTTTGAATACGTGATGCAAAACTTATGCTGTCAAAAATTTCGTTGTTAGCCAGCAATAATTCCTTATTTTTTTCCTCCAAGCTATGCTGTGTTTGAACTAAAAAACGAGTTGTTTGCGCGAGCATATCTTCTTTTGCCTGTAATTGCTCCTTAAAATAACTTGCGTCCATCTTTATACATTATTCATTTAAATAGTTGTTAACACAATTAGCTTAACATAATAAACTTTTAGGTCCGTAATTAAATTTCAATTCATTTTTTATTTAACCACTTATTTCTGTACATCGCTTTTGGATCGTATTCCTGCGCTTGTTTTTCTATATTAAAATAGCGCTTGCCCCTCGGATCATTTCCAACTCCCGCCAAATAAGCCCAGTTACCCCAGTTACTACATACATCATAATCAATTAGCTGTTGCTCAAAATAAGCTGCTCCATAACGCCAATCAATATTCAGATCATTACACAAATAACTTGCTACATTTTGCCTGCCACGGTTACTCATAAAACCTGTAAGCTTTAATTCCATCATGTTAGCATCTACAAAATCGTTACCTGTTTTTCCATTAATCCATTTTTGCAACAACTCTATATTGAGTTTCGTAGCCGTGTTTTCTGAATTTTTAATCCCTGTTTGTAAAAAATACTTACTCCGATATTTTTTCATCATAAATCTAAAATAATCGCGCCATAACAATTCAAATACTAACCAATAAGTAGAATCATTTGATGAAAATTGAGTTTCGTATTTTTTTAATTCAAAATAGATTTCCCTTGGTGATAAACAACCCAAAGCAAGCCACGGAGAAAATTTAGTTGAATAATTACTACCTAACATTCCATTTCTTGTAGACTTATAGTTAGATATTAATTGCGTTTCAAAAAAATAATTACTCAACCGCTTGTAACCTTCATTTTCACCTCCTTTAAACAACATAGCTGAGCGCTTATCCCGAACTGGTAAATCTGAACCTAGTTCTTTCAACTCTGGTAATTGAAATGGATCGATAGCGGGCGATTTAATTTTCAGGGGCTTTTGAAATATTGGCCGGATAGACGATTCATGTTCTACCTGTCGTTTAAAATTAGTAAACACATCGGGGATATCTTTTATAGAAAAAGGCAGATCCTGTGCATGATAAAGTGTACTTGTACTAAAACTTTCAAAAGAACAATGTAACTTCCATACTTCTTTCTCTACTAAAGCTTCCGTCTCTTTTTCTTCATATGCTACTTCCCGCTTAGCAAATATCTTTGTTACGCCAAATTGTTTAACTATTTTATGTAATTCTATTTCCGGTTTTCCTTTTACAATGATCAATCCTGATCCAAGTTTTCGAAGGTTGGAATCCAGATCTTTTAATGATTCGAGTAAAAATTGTGATCTGAAATTTCCTGTTTTTTGAAAGCCATATTCTGTTTTTTTAAAGTGATCATCATCAATGCAATACACCGGTAATATTTCATCACTTTGTTCTACCGCACGAATAAGTGTTTCGTTATCGTGCAAGCGTAGATCTGTTTTAAACCAAACAATAGACCGTTTCATTATAGATCGTTTATATGTTTTAAGTAATCGTTTGCCTGTAATAATAGTTCTGCCTTTACCTCCGGTTTCATTTTGTGCCAAATAGTATACATCATGCCAACACGGGGATTAAGTGATAATTTACGTTCATGCTTGTCATAAAAATTCCAATATAAACTATTAAACGGGCAAGCCTTATCACCAGTTTTTTTTGCTTTATTATAATAACAGGTACCACAATAATGACTCATTTTATCGATATATGCTGCTGAACTTACATAAGGTTTTGTGGCTACAATTCCGCCATCTGCAAACTGGCTCATGCCTCGTGTATTAGTAATCTCTACCCAATCTAAAGCATCTATATAAATTCCTAAGTACCATTTATCAACTTCGTCAGGATGAACGCCTGCCAACAAAGCAAAATTTCCCGTGATCATTAAGCGTTGAATATGATGTGCGTAAGCATAATTTAATGACTGACCAATAGAATGCTTTAAACAGTTCATTTTTGTTTTACCTGTCCAGTACCAATCGGGTAATTTATTTTGATGACCAAAAAAATTCAGTGAAGCATACTCCGGCATCTTGAGCCAATAAATACCACGCATGTATTCTCTCCAACCAATAATTTGACGTACAAATCCTTCTAACTGATTGTATTCAATTTCGGCCGGACGCTTTTTCCATTCTTCAATGGCTTTAGTAACAACTTCACGAGGAGAAATTAACTTACAATTTAAGGAAAAAGATAATCGCGAGTGATAGAGAGACCAATCCTGAGGTGTCATCGCATCCTGGTAAGTGCCAAAAAGAGGAAGACATTCTTGTAAAAAAAAGTCTAATAATTGTAGAGACTGCTGGCGGTTTATTGGCCATATAAAATTTTCAGGATCAATCTTGCCAATTGTTTTAGTGTCAGTTTTAACTAATTCAGAAATAATATCACTTACATTATTGTCAAAAACTAATGGGGGCGTTGCTTTATGTTTTAAAGGCAACGTCTTTCGGTTGTCCTCATCGTAGTTCCATTTACCGGTTAACGGCTCAGCGCCTGACATTAAAATATCATGCTTCTTACGCATATAGCGATAAAAACTTTCCATCAGAAATAATTTCTTTCCTTCAAAAAAAACACCCAATTCGCTTCTTGAGGTTAAAAAATGTTCTGTATCAAAAACGGTGTAGGGTATTTTAAGTGTGTTCGCATATTTTTGAATTAATTCGTCAACTCTAAATTCATCCGGTAATTGATATTGAAAATGTGTGAAAGCGTATTTTTGAATTAAATGATCACAATTTTTCGCAAAGGAATGTTTATTTTTCTTGTCGTTTAATTTTATATAGATCACTTGATGTCCTTTACTTTTTAATAACCCTGCAAACTCCTGCATAGCTGCAAAGAAAGCCACCACCTTTTGAATATGATGCCAAACATAATCGGTTTCAGAACGAATTTCCATTAAAACATAGGTCACATTTTGATCTTTATCTTTAAACCATGAATGATCTATGTTCAACTGATCGCCCAGTATTAAACGCAAAATTTTTGTATCAGTTATGTTAATTGTCATTTGTTATTTTATACCGGTTGATCTTTTACTCCTGCAATTATCACTACAATACTTTACATCATCCCAATTCTTTTCCCATTTTTTTCGCCATGAAAAAGGCTTATTACATACCAAACACATTTTTGATGGTAAGTCTTGCTTTTTAACTCCTTTCATTCTATTTCTAATTTAATAGTTTCGCGTTTCCACTTAACCGAAACCTCAGAACCTTCGGCAAGAAAAACAGATTTTGGTTGACTCGTATTTAAAAAAGTGAAATGGTTGCCATACATACTACCAAAATCACAACTTATATTGTAGTGTTTAATTTTATTTATATCCCAACGTGGATGATATATTTTATACTCTTCGGTTCGTAAATTATCAATTTTCGTGTAACCATAATAATGCTCAAATATAAATTCTTCAAAGCTATCGGTTTGCATTACAACTTTGTCCGCGGATGATTCAACGTACATACTATTCCATAATTTATTAGTTTGCCATTGATATTCGATTTTCTTGTGCATAGGATTAATAGAAATAAAGTTTTTTGTAGGAATAGCTGTATAATGCTCTTTATATAATTTATTTGCTACCCAAGCTACTGCTTTATAAGGAATGGTTTCGTTAATAAATACAACACCTCTTTTTATTTCATCTCCTTCTTTTCTTATAACATAAAATCTCAGATTAATTTCTTCAAATGTGCCAAGTATTGGAATCGGAATTTTAAACAATTTGGTTTTCTTGAACATAAAACCTACCAAACTAATATATGCTGAGCCCTGGTATAGATCCAGTTCACACCCCGCAGGCAAATAAGCTTTCAAAAGCTCTGGAGGGACGGAGTAATTTGCCATCACAATATTTTCCCATTTAGCATTTAAAAAATTCATACTTTTTTACTTTAATTCAAAACCCAAATACTTCCGTTTAATACGCTTGCAAAGCTTACCCATAATAAATATGGTATTTGGATGTACGAAGCTGTTTTATTGATCCTATAAAAAGTGAAGATCATTATAATGATAGAAAACCAGATCAGAATAATTTCAATGAATGCTACACCCACTAATTGAAACCTAAAAAACAAAAAACTCCAGCAAAAATTTAAAAATAATTGAATACAAAAGATAGCAATAGCTTTTTTTCTTAAAATAGGATCATGAGACTGAAGTATTAAATAAAACGAAATACCCATTAAAATGTAGAGTACTGTCCATACCGGACCAAATAAATAATTGGGCGGATTAAATGCAGGCAGGTTAATCGTTGTGTACCAATCATTAACCCCAGAGGCTGTAGCTATCCCGCCAATTGAACCAATGGATAATGTAAGTGCTATACAAAGTATAAGTTTAACAGCTTTATTCATTTACCATATTAATTTCTTTTCTAATTATCAATTAAGTCCAATAGTTTCTAATTCTTTATCCGGCTTTGCATAACTCAATCGTTCCAGTCGATGCGTTTTATGATAGCTATCTAAACCTGAACAGGTAATAGTGTTTGCTTTTTCAAGATCAAGAAAAGAATCTTCATGCATACAGTTTTTTGGAAAATACAAATGATCGATCTGCCCGATGATCAAAATTGTACCATTAATAGTAAGATCTAACCTTTCTTTAAATTGTACACCAAATTGAACATTGCTTTCTTTAACATATGGGGCTAAAAAACCGTCTTTATAATCTTCAGATAATCCAACCGCTTCAAACTCGGAAACTTCTTTTGGGTATCTTGCTGATGTCTGATGTCCTTGTTTATAAATTTTTTCATTCAGATGATTGATAGTGTAATAACCCGTTTCGAGAATATTAAATAACGTATGCCTCTCAACAGAATCAGGCCTTACAATAAAAGCTATTAATGGTGGGGAAGCGCCAATGTGTATAATTGAATTAAATACTGCTAAGTTGGTTTTGCTTTGTTTATCTTTTGTACCAACTAAACAAACGCTTTTAAAACCACCAGCAGAATTAACCAGATTGGTTCGTTGCCGTTTTTCCATTGCCATCATATCATCAAAAGATATATGTGTTTCCATGTTGTTAATTTTTTATTGTACTCATTCCTCCGTCGATTGCAAAAACCTGTCCGGTAACCCATGCAGATTCTTTTGATAATAAAAATGCAATTGCATTAGCAACATCAGCGGGATTACCAACCTGGCGTAATGGATTTCGCTTTTGCATTTGCTCCATTTTTTCGGGTGTATTAATAAATTTTTCTCCAAGGGGGGAGTTGACCAATGAAGGAGCAACGCAATTTACCCTTATTGAAGGAGCGAGTTCTGCTGCCAAAGCTTTTGCAAAACCTTCAATACCGCCTTTGGCCATTGCTATAGATGTGTGGAATGGCATACCAGTACTAACTGCTACTGAACTTATAAATACAATTGACCCATTGTGAGATCTTTTTAAATTATTTAAGTAGGCTTGTACAAAAGCAACTGCACCCAGGCTGTTTATTTGAAGATCATTTATAAAATCGGCTTGTGTAAGTCTTGCGAATGGTTTTAAATTGATAGTACCCGGAAAATAAACGAGTCCATCTACAGTGCCAGCGATTTCCGGAAATGTTGAAAGATCATATTTTTCTATTTGGTAAAATTCATCATACAATTCATCATTGGATTTTGTACTGATACCGATTATTTTATGCCCCTTTTCTTTTAAGAATAAAGCAGTTTGCCTTGCAATGGCACTAGAAGCGCCTGCAAATATAAAAGTCTTACTCATTTTCTTTTAGATATTTTATTATTTGAAATAGTTCGTTGTAAATTACACTTAAACCGGTTTATGCCATCTATTCGTTTTGAAGCATGTTTTGTGTTACAACTTTCCACACGTTTCCTCCATAATTTATAACTGCTAAATTTTAAATTCTTTTTCATGAGCAACTTTACAGCCTCTTCATTCAATCCGAATTGAATTTTAATGGCATCAAAAGTAGTCCTGTCTTCCCAGGCCATTTCAATGATACGATCAACGTCTTTAAAACTTAACGAAGGAGAACACTCTTTCTCAATTTCAAAATATGCCATTGGTGAAGACAATCCACTGTAATGACAAAAGTTAACATCTTCAATTTTAGATATGGGCAGTTGATTCATAAAACAAAGTTATACATTTTGTTTAACATTGTATATATTTTATTAAACAAAATGATTTGTTAAACGGGCTTAGTTTAACAAAATTTAAGTCTATTATGTATACACTGTACTCTATATCTTATAACCGATTGATATTGGCGTTAGAGAAGTTGCATAAAAAAACCCTTCACAGCGTGAAGGGTTTCTTATTTTGAAAGCATTTTAAATTTTTACTTTTAAATCAATACTTAAGTATACGATTTTTCAGCTGCTTTTAATTTTTTGTTTATTTTGTCAATACTGTCTTCAGCCGCCTGCGAATACTCGTCAAATCTCTTTGTTGTATCTCTGATCTTACTTTTAAGATCTTCAGCTAATCCTTCAGCACCTTCAAATATTTTCTTGCGGGTTTTGCTTCCTTTATCCGGAGCCAATAATACGCCTATAGCAGCCCCTACTGCGGCGCCAATTAATAATAATCCTATCGGGTTTTTCATAATTTTCAATATTAAATTTAACAAGTTGGTTTATTAATAATATAAGCGAAAATTATGCCATCCAATAATTCCGCTTTTTGAAAAGGCATTATCTTTGCACAAATTAATCTCATGATAATTAAGCATCGCGTTTTGAATACAGGCATTATCAAAATAGCGTTTTGTTGTCTAATATGTTCAATACACATTACTATTTACAGCCAGGACAGCCTACCAAAAGCAAAAAAGAAACTATTTGGTTTTAGTAGTTTAAACGACACTGTAAGCACTGAAAAGAATGGGCTATTCTTACTGCCGCTTTTATACTATACACCCGATACGCGCTGGGCGGCAGGGGCAGCAGGTGTTTATTATTTTAAGATTCCTTCCAAAGTAATAAATGAAAAAGAAACACGTGTTTCAAACGTTCAGTTTTTAGCCGATTACACACAAAATAAACAATTGGACATTTGGGGCCAGTGGAATATTTTTACCCGCAACGAAAATTATCTCTACAAAGGTGAACTACGTTACAGGAATTTTCCTGATAGATTTTACGGTATTGGTAATAACACTTTAAAAGAGAATGAAGAAAAATACGAATACAATTTATTTAGCTTTAAAACCCTGGCGTTAAAAAAGGTATACCCTGCGGTATTTCTTGGTGTTGATTATCACTTTGAAAAGGAATATGGTTTTACATATACCCCTGGCAAATCGCTTGAGACTGGTACAATTATCGGACATAACGGCGGCATTCAATCTGCTGTTGGCCTGGTTGCTATTTACGATAACCGTGATAATATTATCAATACCTATAAAGGAAGTTTAATAGAATTATCAAGTTATTTCTATGCAAAAGAAATAGGAAGTACGTTTAATTTCTCTTATTTAAATTTATTATATCAAAAATTCTGGCAGATAAAAAGAAAACACATTATTGCTTTGCAAACACGAGTCCGTTACGGATTTGGAGACATTCCTTTTCTGGATCTTTCAACGGCAGGTAATGATGATCTTTTACGGGGATACCCTAAAAATAGATATCGCGATAAACATTTTGCAGGTACGCAGTTAGAATACCGTTTCCCCCTATTCTGGCGCTTTGGCTTGGTTACTTTTGCCGGCGCAGGCGATGTATTTTCAAAACACACCGATCTTAGTTTAGATCGCTTAAAATATTCTTACGGTGCAGGCTTACGTTTTGTGGTTAATCCGGCAGAAAGACTTAACATTAGACTAGATTATGCGCGTGGTAAAGACGGCGGTTACTTTTATTTTGTAGTAGCGGAATCTTTTTAACTATTTAAACTATTTTATTTTTCACCTGTTAACTATAATATTATGTTTGCCGAAGCAATTGTTCCATTAATTTCATTAATAGCGTTAGAAGTTATTCTTGGTATTGATAATATTATCTTTATCTCGATCCTGGCCGATAAGCTTCCCGAAGAAAATAGAAACAAATTAAGGGTCTGGGGGTTAGGCCTTGCCATGTTAATTAGGCTCGCCTTATTAGCTGCGGTTTCATGGATCCTTAAACTTGACCAGGTTTTATTCACCGTGTTTAATACCGCTTTTTCCGGAAAAAGTCTTATCCTCATAGCTGGCGGTTTATTTCTATTATATAAAAGCACAAAAGAAATACTTCATAAAACAGAAAACGTTACAGATGACGCTACCAATATGAGATCTAAAAGCGGAAGCTTTAAAAAATTATTGTCTGAAATAGTTATTTTAGATATTGTTTTTTCTGTCGATTCAATAATTACTGCGGTAGGAATGGTACAGGAATTATGGATCATGTATGTAGCTGTAATCGTAGCAGTAATAATTATGCTATTTGCTTCAAAACCAATAAGTGCTTTTATTCAAAAGCATCAATCATTTAAAATTCTTGCTCTTTGTTTTTTAATGATGATCGGTTTAACACTTATTGCCGAAGGTTTACATTTTACAATACCGAAAGGATACATTTATTTTTCAATGGCATTTGCATTTTTAGTGGACATAATTCAACTAAAAAAAATGAAATCACATAATTAATTATCAAAAATTGTTAAATAATTAAGAACCCGCCTTTTTAACAGTCTAAAGTTTATCGTACCCTTTTTATTTTGTATCTTTATTATACGAAATAAGATTTCTAAAATGAAAAATATTTTATTTATTCTCTCAACAATTTTTAGTTTTAGTGCATTTGCACAGGACACACTTTATACAACAAAAGGAAAAATAATTACCGGTCAGGTAAAAGAAATTACCCAACACGAAATTAAATACAAAAGAGCAGCTAATCCGGATGGTCCATTATACGTTGTAGATAAAACAGATATCGTTCTTATTCACTATAAAAACGGCACAAAAGAAGTTTTCGAAAATTCGGGTACTGCTTCTTCAAATGTTTCTTCCGACAATAATTCTTCTGATCCCATTTATGTAAATACAAGGCCCCATGTAAATGTGGTTGTTGGCACATCACCACTATACTCATTTGGAGGTGGTTTTGGCTGGGGTTGGGGAGGCTGGGGTTGGAACAGGCCGTATTTTGGTGGCTATTATAGGAGTTATAGAAATAATCACTGGCACCACAATCATAATCATCACAATCATTTTAAACATTACGGTCACCGAGGTGGTGGTCGCAGATAATTAGTATATGAAAAAACTCTATTTATCAACCTTACTTTTATTTTTTGTTATTGCGGGTTTTTCGCAAGACACACTTTTTACAAAAGATGGAAGAACAATTCCCGCTAAAATAATTGAAGTAAGAGCAAACGAGGTTAAATATAAAAGTGAAGCCGATAATACTGAAACACAATACTCAATTATCGACATCGCGAGCCTAAGTTCAATTCATTACGCAAATGGTACTTACGATACTTTTCCTTTGGATGTATCGGCTACTGTAAATGATAATAATGGCCTGCAGAACATTCCAACACCAGATCCGGCTTATAATAAAAGAATCGTCAGAAATCAAGCAATAGCAGACGTAGCTTATATTGGACTTCGCGTTTTAGGTTTTGCCTGTAGAGTAGCTTTAGAAATAGCGCTACTTGGGTGCGGTGGCGGCCACGGCGGCGGCTCTCACGATTCGCATAGTTCCGGTACTTATGGTAAAAGAGGTAACTGATCGTAATTTCAAATAATCGCTAAAAAGCCACACTTAATAAATTAAAGCCGGCAGCTTATAAAAGCTACCGGCTTTTGGTTTTTAATCACCCCACCTTTGAGGTATAAATTAAAAACCAATGAAAACCAAACTCTTTTTATTTGCAACAATTACTACAGTAATATGTATTGTTTTGTTCAGCGCTTGTTTCCAAACAAGACCAAAGATCAACGCCATTAACCCGGCTTTCGGAAAATATATTTCGGGTTACACATCCGGTATGGTCTCCCGAAAATCTACCATCCGAGTTGAACTTTCGCATAGCATGAATGAAGATATAACTATTACTGCCAGCGCCAAGCCCGGTGTCACTGTTTTAAACACTACAACGGCAATAGACACGGTTCTTAGAATGATGCAGCTGCCTGATTCAAATTTATTAAAGGACGCTTTTACCTTCGAGCCAAAAATAAAAGGAAGGGCCGTTTGGATCAGTGATAAAGTGATCGAATTCATTCCATCTGAAATTTTACCGGCCAATCAATTTTATACTGTAGATTTTAAATTAAAAGAAGTTGCTAAGGTAGAAGATGGTCTTGAAAATTTTAGTTTCCAGCTATCTACCTTCCCTCAAAACATATTTGTAAATATTGATGGCTTACGCAGCTATGATGATTACAATATAGAATGGCAAAAACTGACAGGTAAAATAACTACCTCAGATTATGAAGATACAGCTTCGATAAGAAAAGTTTTAAGTGTAACTCAAAACGGAAAAGCTATGCTTGTAAAAATTAATTACAGTTATAAAAACAACGAATTCTATTTCTATGTGGATAGTATTGAGAGAAAAGAAAAAGCAGGGAAATTAGTTGTAAACTGGAAAGGCGAAGAAATAAAAGCTATCAGCAACGGAAGCCAGGAATTAAAGATCCCTGCACTAGGAGATTTTTCTATTTCAGATGCACGTGTGGTAGATAACGAAGATCAATCGGTTGAATTAAGTTTTAGCGATCCTATCGATTATAATCAAAATTTAAAAGGCATTATAAGTATTCAAGGAATTGAAAACCTGACCTACGCCATTGAAAATAATGTGGTGAGGATCTTTTTACCTAACCGCACGATTGGCGAAAAATTAATTACAGTAACCACCGGCATTAAAAATTTTAAAGGTTATAAAATGAATACAGCTTTTACAAAAAACATAACTTTTGAAGAACCAAAACCTTTGGTACGCATTAAAGGTAATGGCAGTATTTTGCCAAATTCTAACGGACTGATCTTTCCTTTTGAAGCCATTAGTTTAAAAGCAGTAGATGTACGCGTAATTAAAATTTTTGAGAATAACGTTCACCAATTCTTACAATCAAATAATTTAGATGGCCAGGACGGTTTAACACGCGTTGGAAAAGTTGTTGCCGAAAAAACAATTAAACTCGATTACAATAAAAAAACAAATTTAAAGCAGTGGAACAAACATGTAATAGATCTTGGAAAATTAATTACCCCCGATCCTGGAGCAATTTACAGGGTAAGCATAAAATATTCTAAAAAATATTCTGTTTGCGATTGTGAAGGTGTTGACGATGAAGGCGAAGGTGAGAATGAGAACGGCGAACAACCTATAGATCTTATAACCACAGAAGAAAAAGATACCTGGAACGATAATGATACTTACAGGTATAGTTTTGATGGTGGTTACGACAATTGGAATTATTATAACGAAGATTATTCGCCCTGCAACAGCAATTATTACTACGGTAAAGCTGTAAGCAGAAATATTTTAGCCTCAGATATTGGTTTGATCTACAAATTGGATGACAATAAAATGTCTCACGCTTTTGTAAGCAATATGATCACTGCCAAACCAATTGCAAACGCAACTATAGAGTATTATGATTATACTAAACAATTAATTGCACAAGGCACAAGCGATGCAAATGGCATGTTGGATCTGCCACTTAAACGTAAACCTTTTTTAATGTTGGCAAGATCGGGTAAACAACGTGGCTATTTAAAATTATTGGATGGTTATGCAAATTCATTAAGCAAATTTGATGTTGAAGGTGAGATCGTTCAAAAAGGGATCAAAGGTTTTATTTATGGCGAACGCGGTGTTTGGCGTCCAGGCGATTCGCTTTACATTAACTTTATTATGGAAGACAAAGAAAAACGTTTGCCTCCAAATCACCCGGTTAAATTCGAGTTACAAGATCCTAACGGTACAATTGTTTATCAAACCACTAAAACAAAAAATTTAAACGGACTTTACGATTTTCGTACTTCAACCGGAACCGAAGCCTTAACTGGAAATTACACGGCAATTGCTAAAGTTGGTAATCGACTATTTTCAGAGAATTTTAAAATAGAAACAGTAAAACCAAATCGTTTAAAGATCTATCTTGACTTTGAACAAAACAAAACAAACGACAGTATTGCTAAACTATCCGTAAAATGGTTACACGGTGCAGTTGCTAAAAATTTACACGCGTTGGTAAACGTAAGTGTTAACCAAACAAAAACTACTTTCGAGAAATATAAGTCTTATGAATTTGACTCTCCAATAAGAAATTACTACTCAGAAGCAGAAGCAATATTTGATGGCAACTTAAACGAGAAAGGCGAAGCAGATCTTAATACCTATATTAATGTTGGACAAACTGCTCCGGGTATGTTACGTGCCACTTATATTTCTAAAGTATTTGAAGAAGGTGGTGATTTTAGTATCGACCGTTACAGCGTTCCCTACTCCCCTTACAAAACTTATGTTGGCTTACATAGTCCCGAAACTAAAAGTTTTGATAACACCTTACAAACGGGTAACAATTATAATTTTGATGTAGTAACTGTAAATAATAAAGGTATACCTGTAACTACAAATAACCTACAGGTAAAAATATACAAAGTACAATGGCGTTGGTGGTACGAAAAAAGTGAAGATGAATTAGCGCAATATATTTCGCGTGCCGGAACAATTGTTTTGAAAGATACGCTTATAAAAACAACTGAAGGCAAAGGTTCGTTTAAATTTCATGTGCAATATCCTGAATATGGTCGTTATTTGATTACGGTAACAGATCTTAAAGGCGGACATCAAACCGGAAAAGTTGTAACTATCGATTGGCCATATTGGAGCCGCGCCAACCGCAGCAATAACGAAAATGCCAACATGCTTAATTTTGCTTGCGACAAAGATAAATATGTATCAGGCGAGAATGTAAAATTATCTTTTCCATCACCTGCGGAAGGTATTGCTTTGGTAAGTATTGAAACAGGAAGTAAAGTGGTTAAAAAATTCTGGATCACTACCAAAAAAGGAGAGACTGTTCATGAGTTTGCAGCCTCAGCAGATATGTCACCAAACGCTTATGTGCATGTAACTTTAATACAACCACATGCTAATACAAAGAATGATCTGCCAATTCGGATGTATGGTGTTGTGCCAATTTTAGTAGATGAACCTTTAACACATTTGGAACCGGAAATAAAAATGCTGGATGTAGTAAAACCTGAATCTTTTACCAACATAAAAGTAAAAGAGAAAAAAGGCAGAAAAATGACCTACACTCTAGCAATGGTTGATGAAGGCTTATTAGATCTTACCCGTTTTAAAACGCCTCAACCATGGAATGCTTTTTATGCACGCGAAGCTTTAGGTGTAAAAACATGGGACATGTATGATGCCGTGATTGGTGCTTATGCCGGTAAATTAGATAAATTATTAAGTGTAGGTGGTGATGGTGATGCAAATGCAGGCAAAGGTGTTAAAGCCAACCGATTTAAACCAATGGTAAAATTTATGGGGCCGTTTACATTAGAGGCAGGGCAAGAAAAAAATCATACTATTGAAATCCCAAATTATGTTGGTTCGGTTAGAGTGATGGTAGTAGCGGAAGATGAAGGTTCTTATGGTAATGCCGAAAAAGCAGTTGCTGTAAGAAAACCTTTAATGATCCTTGCTACTTTACCCCGTGTTTTAGGTCCGGGTGAAAATGTGTATTTACCTGTAGATATTTTTGCAATGGAAAAACATGTAAAAGATGTAAAGATAGAAGTTGAAGTAAATGATTTTTTAGAATTGGATGGAACTAAACAACAAACAATGCACTTTACACAGGTTGGCGATGAAGTAATTAATTTTAAATTGAATCTGGCGCAAAAAATTGGTATTGCTAAAGTAAAGATCATCGCTACAAGTGGAAAAGAAAAAGCAGTACAGGAAATAGAATTAGATGTGCGCACACCAAATCCTAAAGTAAGCGAAGGTGTTGAAATGGTTTTAGAGCCAGGAAAAGAATGGGGTACCGAAATTAATTTTAAAGGCATTGCAGGAACTAATAAAGCTACCATCGAGTTTTCAAGCATTCCATCAATGGGTTTAGAAAAACGTTTAGATTATTTAATTCAATATCCTCATGGTTGTATCGAGCAAACAACCTCTTCGGTATTTCCACAATTATTTGTAATGAATTTAATGGATATGAAAGATTCGCAAAAAAATAAAGTGAGTAATAATATTAAGGCAGGTTTAAAACGTTTGCAATTATTTCAAACTGCAAATGGTGGTTTTTCATACTGGCCGGGCGAAGGTTATGATAGCGAATGGGGAAGTAATTATGCCGGACACTTTTTTATTGAAGCAGAGAAACAAGGTTATAGTTTGCCTGCCAATTTAAAAAGTAAATGGGTAAAATACCAACAACAACAAGCACGTAATTGGGCAAGTAATAATGGCATGTATACACACCCACATGGCAACGAGACCAATGAAGTGATACAGGCGTATCGTTTATTTGTTCTGGCATTAAGCAATAATGCAGAAATGGGAGCTATGAATCGTTTGCGTGAAGAAAAAAATCTTTCTTCAACAGCAAAATGGAGATTAGCTGCAGCTTATAAATTAGTTGGGCAAACGGAGGTAGCAACAAAATTAATTGAAGGCTTACCTACAACTGTTGCTTCTTATAAAGAACTATCTTATAGTTATGGATCACATACGCGCGACGAAGCCATGATCCTTGAAACTTTAAGTTTATTACACGAAAAAACAAAAGCAGGACCATTAGCAAAACAGATCGCTAAAAACCTAAGTTCCCAAACATGGATGAGTACACAAGAAACTGCTTACAGTTTATTAGCAATGTGTGAGTATACGGGAGTTAAAGATAACAACGGGGAAATGAGCTTTTCCTATACTTTAAATGGTGAAGAAAAAAATAATAGTTCTAAAAGATCACTTTACCAGGTAAAATATACAGACGCGGATCTTGCACAAAAAGGAATTGTGTCTCTGAAAAATACAGGTAAAGGTACATTATTCGCAAAAGTAATAATAGAAGGTGTGCCTTTGATCGGTGATAAAACCGCTTCTGCCAAAGATCTTAAAATGGAAGTGAAATATAAAGACATGAAAGGAAAAGAAATTCAACCTGATAAATTAGTGCAAGGAACAGAATTTGTTGCAGAGGTAAGTATTTCAAATCCCGGTACAAAAGGCTTTTTAAAAGAGATGGCATTGAACCAGATCTTCCCAAGCGGTTGGGAGATCCACAATACACGCATGGATGAAATTGCAACAACTAACGCTGCCCGTTACCAGGATATAAGAGATGACAGGGTTTACAGTTATTATGAACTGGCAGAGAATACGCACAAAACATTTGCGATACACTTAAACGCTACTTACCTGGGTAAATTTTATTTGCCAACTGTTTATAGCGAGGCCATGTATGACAATATGATAAACGCAAAAGTGCCGGGCCGTTGGGTAGAAGTAGTAAAAGATGCAGGTGTGGTAGCTCAGAAGTAAAGCGCATCTTTGTTAATGCAGGCGGGTTATAGGTTTCCTGCCTGCATTTTAAATTATTTAAATAGTTATTATGAAAAGAAAATATAAATTCTTAATTGTTCTATTACTGGTTTCAATTTCCGGATATCTCTTATACCGTTTAATTATTACATCCAATCCTAATCCAAATTTTTATATTGGACAAAAATTAGATAGCCTTAATGGTGTTTATGTTTATTATAATGGAGGTGTTGGGCATACTGGTAAAAGAAATTTAAGCAAAGATGATTATAACATTGGTTTAACTTATCAATGCGTTGAATTTGCCAAACGTTATTATTATCAATATTACAAACATAAAATGCCTGACGCCTATGGCAATGCAAAAGATTTTTTTGATACTACTATTAAAGATGGAAGCCTCAATAAAAAAAGAGACCTTCTTCAATTTACTAATCCAGGCACTTCAAAACCATGTGTTGGAGACCTCATCATTTTTGATGGGAATTCCGGAAATAAATATGGACATGTGGCTATAGTTTCTGAGGTAAAAGAAAATGAGGTCGAGATCATTCAGCAAAATCCCGGACCGTTTGCATCTTCAAGAGCAAAATATATCTTGGTTAAAGATGACAAACAACATTTTATTAAGCATGACAGGATATTGGGTTGGTTAAGAATGAAAAATTAAAGAACCCTTACAATTCTTCCAGCATTTTCATAACCTCCGGACGCTTACGAGTAGATACCGGTACAGTACAACCGTCATTCATCATTAAATAACCACCATCAGTCTTTACAAATTCTTTTATGAATTTGGTATTTACCAAATGAGATTGATGTACGCGGTAAAATCCCTGATCACCCAAAAGGTCTTCAAAATCTTTTAGCGTTTTTGTAACCAGTAGTTTTTTTCCGGTACTAAAATAAAATTCAGTATAATTCACGCTGCTTTCGCAACGGATGATATCATTAATGTTTACAATATGGATCTTATCCTGCGTATGCAAAGCCAAACGCTCATGTGGTTTGGTATGATTCTTTAATGAGTCGTTCAATAACTGGTACTTTTCATTCTCGTTCAATTGTTGTTCACGGTATTTTTTTAAAGCGGCGATCAATTCATCGGGATCAACAGGCTTTAAAAGATAATCAATAGCTGCATAACGAAATGCTTTGATCGCGTGCGCATCAGAAGCTGTAATAAAAATGATCTTAAAATTTATTTCCTTTAAAATATCTAAAAGGTCAAAACCACTCCCATCCTGCATTTGAATATCGAGAAATAATATATCCGGCTTTATTGTTTTCAGCAATTTTGCGCCTTCCACTACGCCATTTGCCTCCCCAATTATTTGCACATCTTTTGCATACACCTGCAGATCTTTTTTCAGCGTTACACGGGCCTGCTCAATATCGTCTATTATTATGGCTTTTATCATTGAATGCTAATTTAAAAAATAGTCGTGAATTAAACTAAAATAAAAATTTAACCACATAGAAACATAGAATATAGTTGATCGTAACTGCCCAAGAAAAAAGCATAGCATTGCTTCGTCTTCGACGAAGCAACTATGTAGACTTATAGGCATTTTGCTAACCACCCAACTAAATTTCTATGTGTCTATGTGGTTAATAATTACGCGATCGGTATCCTGACTATTACTTTTGTTCCGGTTGCATTCTTCTGTTGATCATAAAGATCAAAGATCTCGAGTGATTTAATTTCAGAATCCTCTTTCAAAAGATCTAATCTTTCCTGCGTAACAATCAACGCTGTTGACTTGTGATAGGTTTCCTTACTGTTTTTATTTAATTCTTCAGCTTTAGTTCTTCCAATACCGTTATCAGTCACCGAACATTCTAAAATACTATTCTTTTCGCTAAATCTTACTTCAATAAAACCTTTTTTACCATCAATATATTTTAAACCATGTTTGATCGCATTTTCAATAAATGGCTGTAATAGCATTGGTGGGATTTTTAGATAATCCTTTTCTATTGTTTCATCAACAGTTATTTTATAATCAAATCTGTCGCCATTACAAAATTTCTCTATCAATAAATAATTTTCTAATGTGTTTACTTCTTCTTCTAAAGTAATGCTTGCATTGCGCGAATTATCGAGTATCTGGCGCATTAGTCTCGAAAACTTGGCCAGGTAATAACGCGCAGCCTCTTCGTTGTCTGTTCCAATTTGTGATTGAATGGAGTTTAATGCGTTAAAGATAAAATGGGGATTCATTTGTAAACGCAATGCTTTTTGTTCCAACTCTACCACTTCTTTTTCGAGTTGTAATTTCTTTTGTGCTTCTTCGGCCTTTGACCGGATAACATTTACACGCCATCTAAAAACAGTTAATACGATCCCCAAGCCTGTTAAAAGAATTAAAGTAACAAACCACCAACGTTTCCAAAATGGTGGTGAGATATGGAACTTAAAAGTTACGGGTTGCTTATTCCAAACACCATCCTCGTTACAGGCTTTTACCATAAACGTATAATCTCCCGCACCGAGGTTCGAATAATTAATATTTTTTTGCGCTGTAACCGGCGACCATTCTTTGTCCGAGCCTTCCAGTTTCCATTGGTATTTTACCGCATCGGGATTACTAAAATTAATTCCTGAAAAATCAAAACTTAAATTATTCTGATCATAAGGTAATTGAAGATCTAAAATTGTATTCCAATCGCCAGTAAATTTTTTGTACTCCGTTTTTGAAATAGTGGTATTAAATAATTTTACATCTGTAATTGTTGTAACGGGTTCGTTCTGGTTCTTCACCAAATTTGCGGGATCATACTTTGTAAGGCCGTTAATAGTACCAAACCAAATAGTTCCGTCAGCATCGTTAAATACAGATCCCTGGCAGGTTTCAATACCTGTAAAACCTTCACCTTTGCTGTAATGCTTTATTTCTTTTGGTTTTCTTTCTTTATCCAAAAAAATATGATCGAGGCCCGTTTCTGTTCCAACAAATAAATTATTGTTCTTATCACAACTTAATAAATAAATGTTTGAAGAAGTTAAACCATTGGTGTGATCATACCTTTTTAATTTAAGATCGCCCTGATATAAAGGAAAACAAAGTAATCCATCACCACCGGTACCCGCCCATAAATAACCATTCTCGTCTTCTGCAAAGCAACGAACAGAGCTCGCCGGTAAATTTTCTTTTCCAGCAAAAACCGGTTTTTTAATTTTGTCGTTCTCAATAAAACCTATGCCATTATTTTCCGTGGCATACCAAAGCCTCTCTTGTTTATCGTAATGCAAAGCTGTTAATCGTGGATGCAGCAATCCTTCTTTAACTGTAAAATTTACCAATAACGGAGAACCTTTTAAGATCAACTTATATAAACCCGCACCGGCAGTAGCAATCCAAAGATCGCCATTCTTATCTTTTACTATTGCGCGAATATATTTTTTATTTAATTCGTCAATTGCGTTAAAAGTGAAACCATCGTTTGTAACAAAAACTCCTTGCCCGTCTGTTCCAAAATAAATATTACCATTGTTATCTTCGTTAATGGCTTTTACTTTTACATCTGCAAAACCTTTTGCAGCATTATAACTTGTAAAACGCGAACTATCAAATACAGTAACGCCTTTATCAGAAGTGCCAACCCACAAACGTTGCCTACTATCGCGAAAAATGCTGTATATAAAATTGCCACCTAAACCGGCTGATTTATCGTACACCGTAAATTGCTTTCCAAAATAATTACAAACACCTCCTCCTGAAGTTCCGAACCAATAGTTACCACTTTTATCCTGGATGATGCTTCTTACATGATTATTACTTAAACCTTCATTCTCTGTTATCCAAGAAAAATTTTTTGAAACTGTATTGTATTGCGCCACCCCATGATTTAAAGTTGCCATCCAAACATTATCGCGCTTGTCAAAATAACAATCTAAAATAGTTTGTTTGTACAATTCAAGATTAAGATCTATCCTAAAAAATTTGTTTCCATCATAAACATAAACGCCATCACCATAAGTTCCTATCCATAAATTTCCTTTTGCATCCTGTTTAATACAGGGAATAGAATTATTTGTAAAACCATTCGACTTATCGAATTTTATTTTTTGAAATACATTATTGCTTCCGGTAATTTTATAAAGACCTTCTGCATTGCCGTACCAGACATTATCCAGCTTATCAACCAAAATAGAAGTAATAACCGTTCTTTTATCTTTTAATAATTCTGATACATTTGTTATTCCGCTTTCATCCAAAAAAAGTACACCCACATTTGTTGCCAGCCACTTTTTTCCTTTACTGTCAAAATCAATTGCTTTTATACTTACCTGAGCAGAATCACCAACCAGCTTATATTTTTTAAATTCGAGTCCGTTATACATACAAACGCCATTCATGGTGCCTATCCACAAATTATGTTTTGCATCTTCTTTAATACATGAAATATAATTATTGATCAACCCATCCTTTACTGTATACGTTTTAAAATTAATACCATCAAAAGAAGTAATTCCCCCACCCTGCGTTCCCATCCATAAATAGCCGCGCGAATCCTGTAACAAAGCATAAACCTGCGATTGAGCAACTCCATCTTTTACCGAATAATTATGGAAATTGTATTGTTGGCCAACAAGGTTAAAAACCGTTAAAGCAAAAAGAAAATATAGAACAAATTTTTTATGCATTAAAAATAAAAGCCATTTTACCGGACAGAGTCAAAGCGTTATGATGTACGTATAAAAACAAAAAAGAAAATAGAAAGGCTAGAATGTATATTTTATAATTCGAATGCATCGCATTTCTTATTTGGCTTAAAAAAATTAATACTAAAGAAACTGTAGGAATTAAAGATAAAAAGAAAAAACTACTCCAAAAATTTCCAGAAAAAAGACCCCGTAAAAACGGAACAAAGAATAATCCTTCATACACCAAACAAGCCGCCAAAGCAAAAACCCAACCGACCTTTCTTTTTGCTAAAATACAGATCAACCCTATGCAACCGATAATAGAAGGAATAAAAAGTGTAAACTCTTGTAATCGCCAAAACCATTTGCTGTAAATAGGGATGAAAGGACTTGAAAAATCACTATCTGCATTTATAAATTCCCATCCAATTTGACAAACCTGATGCGAAAATTGCAAAAACAGCAATCCAAAAACGATCCACTCGTACCATTTTATATGCGAAAACTTATTCATACAATTAATCAAAGATAAAAAACACTTTCCACTAAAAGGGCAGCGAATAATAAAAGCCTCAAAATTTACGGTTTATACCCTTTACTTTTGACCTATAATGCTGAGGAAAGCCTTTAATAGCTATAAACACAATAAAACTGTCATAAAAAAGTGGAGAAACAGGCTATTGCTAGTTTTCACTATCATTTTTACTATATGGTACATTAACTGCCTGCCCGATGAACTCTTTAATAACAGTACTTCTACCGTTTTGCTAGATAAAGATGGTAATCTACTGGGCGCCAAAATAGCGGCTGACGGACAATGGCGTTTTAGTCCGGGCAAAACCATTCCGGCAAAATTTGAAACCTGTCTTTTAGAATTTGAGGACAGAAATTTTTACTCGCATTACGGAATTAGCGCAAGAGGTATTGGCAGGGCAATTTCTCAAAACATAAAACATAAACGGGTGGTTAGTGGCGGCAGTACGCTTACCATGCAATTGGCCCGCATTATGAAAAAAAATCCGGCACGTACCCTTTGTGAAAAAATATTAGAGATGCTGCTGGCTACCCGAATGGAAATTCGTTTTGATAAAAAAGAGATCTTAAATTATTATGCTGCCAATGCGCCCTTTGGTAATAATGTGGTTGGGCTTGAAGCTGCATCCTGGCGTTATTTTGGAAGGAACTCTAACTCTTTAAGCTGGGCCGAGAGTGCTACTTTAGCAGTTTTACCAAATGCTCCGGGTTTAATTTACCCGGGCAAAAATCATAAACGTTTATTAGATAAACGCAACCGTTTATTAAAACGTTTGTACGACATAAAAAAAATAGATGAAACAACTTATCAGTTAGCCCTTTCAGAACCATTGCCGGATAAGCCTTTGCCACTGCCACAATTAGCACCGCATTTATTGGCCAAATTAATTAAGGAAGGTTACAAAGGAAAAACCATACAAAGCACTCTCGATAATAACCTGCAGCAAAAAACAGCACAGCTTTTACAAATCCACAGCGAGCGTTTGCAGGAAAATAAAATTTATAACGGTGCTGTTATTATTACTTCTGTAAAAACAGGAAAGGTTTTAGCGTATGTTGGAAATACACGATCTGCAAATAAAGAATATAGTAGTGATGTAGATTGTATTAGTGCGCCAAGAAGTACCGGTAGTATCTTAAAACCTTTTTTATATGCCAAGTGTTTGGAAGATGGATTGATCACACCAAACATGTTGATTCCCGATATCCCAACACAATTTGGAAGTTTTTCGCCAAAAAATTTTACAAAACAATATGATGGCGCAGTAGCTGCTAACAAAGCCCTTGCAAGAAGTTTAAATATTCCCATGGTGCGCCTGCTTAATGAATATGGCCTCGAAAAATTTCACCGCGATCTTAAAAATTATGGATTAACCTCTTTACATAAACCTGCAAAACATTATGGTCTGTCATTGATACTCGGTGGCGCAGAAGCAAGACTGGATGAATTAAGTAAAGCCTACACACAAATGGCACAGGAATTAAAATTTGGTAAGAGCAAAAATATTTTATTAGTAGCTGAAAAAAATAAAAAACAAGAAAAGAAAAATAAAGAAAAAAATAATTTAAAATTAAAGACCGATAAGGCATCTATCTATAGCACTTTCCAGGCAATGGTAGATGTTAACCGCCCTGATGAAGACGGCAATTGGCGTGCTTTTGCTTCAGCACAAAAAATTGCATGGAAAACAGGAACGAGCTTTGGCTTTAGAGATGCGTGGGCAATTGGCGTTACACCCGATTATGTCGTAGCCGTTTGGATAGGCAACGCTGATGGAGAGGGTCGTCCGGGATTAACAGGTATTAAAGCGGCTGCACCATTATTATTTGATGTGTTTGCACAATTACCCAGATCTTCTTTGTGGTTTGTTGAGCCACGTGAAGACATGAGCAAAATAAATATCTGTAGCGAAAGCGGGCATCGAGCATCTGAATTATGCGAAAGAACAGAATTGGTTTGGATGCCAAAAAATTGTTTGAACACAACAGCTTGCCCTTACCACCAAACTATACACCTTACCAAAAATAATTTGTACAGGGTTGACAGCGAATGCGAGAACGTTTATAATATGAAACATGTTACCTGGTTCATATTACCGCCTTTGGTAGAACGATACTATAAATTCAATCATCCCAATTACAAGGTGCTTCCGGATTTTAAACCGGAGTGCCTGGCAAAAATATCAGATAAGGCCATTGCTGTGTTATATCCAAAACCAAACAGCAAAATATATGTGCCCATTGAAATAGACGGAAAAACGGGTCGTACTGTTTTTGAAGCAGCCCACCGTAATATTAACACAAAGGTATTTTGGCATTTAGATGATGAATTTATTGGCGAGACGAGAGAAATCCATCAATTGGCATTAAACCCATCTATTGGCAAACATAAATTAATGCTTATTGATGAGAACGGTATTGCCTTATCAATGAAATTTGAGACGCTGGGGAAAGATAATTAGTATTTCGCTACTCATTATGCGCAGTTCAGTGCTAATACTTAACAATTTACATGCAATTTTTTGCTGGCACTAAACTTGAACGTATAATAAGTAATAAACTAATTGTAATCAACTTCAAAAAACTGTTATTATGGAAACTACACAGGTATATTCAAAAGATAAACACTTTAAAAAAAGTGATTCATCGATCTCATTAATTTCAATCAGCACTGGCGCAGTGGTGTCTGTACTATTAATGGGGTATTTTTTACTCTTAAGGAATTTCGCACTTGAGCACATCTTTTATTTACGACTGCTAAATATATTTTTACTTTTAGGCGGAATACTTGTTGCCGAATATTTTTGCAGTAGCAAAATAGCCCATAAAGTTGACTATTTAAAGGGGATTCGCGTTGGTATGCAGGTAACCCTTGCAGCTACTATTCCTTATGTAATTTTTATGGTACTTTATTTAAAAATGAATCCGGACTTTGCGGCTTTTATTCAAACTCACACCAGTTTTGGGAAATTTTTGACCCCTTTGATACCTAGTGTTGCAGGTATTGTTGCTATTGAAGGTATAGTTTCTGGCTTTGTTTTAACTTATGTAATAATGCCATTTTTTAAACGAAAATAATTAACATATTTTTTTAGAACATATTAGCTACCACGATTGCTAAACTTAAAATTGTAGTCATGAAAACAATACTCGTTCCTACCGATTTTTCAGACGCATCACAAAATACATATATCTTCATTAGTATAATTAAGTATACAATTAAGAACAGGATTAATATCACAGTAGAAAAATATACTCAAAAAGAAAAATAGTTACCCATAGATCATACCCCAGTCGCACAAGGTTTTTAAGGCTTTTGAAACTATCGTATTATAATAGATTAAAAAAGAGTAGAGATATAATTACGGCACGAATTTTGGCACGAAAAGTAGAATTATTATGAACTAAAAACTTTATCACCATGAAACCAATCATCATTTTTTATTCCGTTTGCATCTTTATGTTTTGTAGTCTTATTATCTACATTGGTAATCGTAACGAAGGTATCGAAAATTCGGGTAACGGTTTATTAGAAGATGTTACTGTTTCGGCTTCAGAGTATAAGATAAGTAAAGCTAAAATACTTGCACAATGTTTTGATAACGCCATTGTATTTGATAAAATGGATGAGAAACAATTAGCTGCCTCAGAAGTATATAACGCAATAATGTTATTGGCAAAACACACCACATCATCTGGCGATAATGACAATGCAACTTTAAATGCTATCTTAAAGAACCTTAGCTTTTGTTATATTAACCTTGCTCGCGAAAATTCTGCGCCGGTAAACATGAATAAAGTATTTGAAAGCTCAGAATTGTTCATTGCTTACGGTTTTATCCGAAAATCAAAACAAGAAATAAAAGGCCGGAAAATTTTTAACGCTTTAGAAGATATCAATAAGGCACAGGAATGTCTTGTTTTATCAGCAAAATATGTAAAAGGTGATGATCTTAAAACACACTTAAGATTATTAGATGATACCAGATCGCTTGTAGAAGAAATTACTCCCGAACCAAAAGTAGAGGAAGAAGAAATATTGTAAAGAAATGAACAAATAAAGTTGTTTGACAGTATGTGATATTAATTTTAAGAAATTATGCTTTTTATTCTAAATAGTTCTATAACGAAATATCATTACGGTGTTTATAATTTTTATCCAACCCATTTACCATCCTACAAAATAAAAACGATAGATCTTGATTTTAATACTTGCAAGAAATTTAGTAAGAAAAGACAAAGCAAAGGTCTTGGAAAACAATTGAAGAAGGCGGTTTCAAACCATTATTATAGTAAAATTAAAAAAAATGTGAAGCAGGCTAAACCTTAAAATATTTAGTCATGAAAACCTTTTATCAGTGGCTAAAAACAAGTTAAATTACTGGCATTTGTTTTGCTGTTCTATAGGTCTAAAACTCGCCGATATGATGTACCAGATACTAGATCTTCCACCCAATATGATTGGCTTTAAAGCAGAATGGAAGATTACAAAAAAAGATTTTGAAGAAGTAGTAATTCCTTGCGTTGAGAAACATGTGGAAAAAATGGGACAAATAAACTACCTGTTAGTTTTAAAAACCTCAGTTAAGAATTTTACCTTTTTTGCATGGATAAAAGATGCTTTAATTGGGTTAAGGCATATTACTAAATGGAACCGGGCTGCTATTGTGAGTGACTCTAAGATCATTAAATTATTCACCAAAATTTTCAGTTTACTTATTCCGGGTGAGTTTAGGGCGTTTTCGCACAAAGAGATAAAGACCGCTATTAAGTGGGTTTCTATAGGTATATTATAACTATTTAGTTTATAAGTCCTATATGTACCTGCGAGTAATTATTTACTCGAGAATATTCAAAATTCAGAAGTTTAAAGATCATAAAGACCTCACTAGCAGTTTATCTTAAAAATTTAACATTATTATTGTAAGGAACAGTTCAAAAGATCGACTAAATCTTAAATAACATTTTATTTATGAAAAAAGAGCTTAGTTTTTTAATTTTTAGTCTGGTTTTTATTGTCCAAAATTCTTTTTCGCAAAGAATAGTTTTGATAGAACAATTCACTAATTCGGGCTGTCCGCCTTGCGCTGCATCTACACCACCTGTATTTAATTATGTAAATAATAACCCGGCCGATGTTGTTGCTATTGGTTATCACACTTCCTATCCTTATAGTGATAGCATGTATTTTGAGAACCCGGTAGAGTCAAGCGCCCGCGTTTCCTATTATGGTTCGTTTGGCGTACCACAATCTTTTGTTGATGGAAATTATTACAGCAACTCTTCTTCTAATTTTATTCCCGTTATGGCAAACACTATCAATACCAGGAAAGCCATTGCAAACAAATATAATATTAGCAATGTAAGCACAACCATAAACACAAATAATCTTAATACTAAGATCGCTTTCGAATCGTTAAGTGCTTCAAATGTAAACGATACATTGCGCGCCCACATTGTTGTGATAGAAAAAAATGTGCTTAAAAGTTCGTACGCAGCTTCGCCAGGTGCAAATTCGGAAACCAATTATGAATATGTAATGCGTAAAATGCTACCAAACCAAAATGGTTCGTTCTTAATTAATCGCGGCTTAAACGGAAAAGATACCATTACATTGAACTGGGCCATGCAAAAAATTAAAAATAATGCAGAAGTGAGGGTTGTTGCCTTTGTTCAAAATAAAAACACAAAAGAAGTATACATGGCCAATTTATTCTCTACTAATCTTTCTACAGGATTATCAAAAACTAATAACGATCAATTGTGGTTTAATATATTTCCAAATCCAACAAGCGGAGACCTAACAATTACTACTTCTAATTTAAAAAACGACGCAAGTATTACTATTTTAGATATATTAGGGAAAAGCATTTTTACAGAAAGTATTAATAATAACGCAGCGCTTAAAATTAATACCAAAGGTTTTAACAAAGGCCTTTATTCTGTTTTAATAAATGATGGAATAAATTCTTATTCTAAAAAATTGGTTGTAGAATAAATTCCACAAAGCAAAATTAAACATAGTATCCTTTTACTGAGAGTCAACATGTTAATTTTTTAATTGGCATAAATTAACATGCGTGAAAAAATTTGTAAGAAATCTCTTCACCTAATACGTTACCTTTACTCAAAATTAACGTGAAAAACCTAAAATTATCAACTATGAAAAAGAAAGCAATAACAATTATGATCGGTCTATTCTCTATTGGAGTATTTTTCATTTCTAGCTGTACAAAAACACCTACTCCGTGTTTTTCTGTTGACAAAGGCGGTGTCGCAAAAGTGAATGAAGAAGTTCAATTTGATGGTGGCTGCTCAACAAATTCAACTTCATTCACTTGGGACTTTGGCGACGGGACATCAACTTCAGGAAATCCTGTTAAGCACAAATATACAACTGCAGCAACTTATGCGGTAAAACTTACTACCACAAATAAGAAAAAATCTGAGACTTTGGTTAAAAATGTAACAATAAACTAATAATTTCAATCATAAGTAATCAAAATAAGCAATCAAAAAAATATTTGATACCCTATTAAAGGCTGTATATTAAAATAGTCACTTAGAAACGTTAAAGGAAATAAAGTAAAAGGTATCTTTGTAATCCATGATAAGGAGAGTGAAAACATAATACAACAGAACCAAAAATGGCATCAATAAAAACTGCACTTCCTAAAAGATCGATCCTAAACGCTGATCATAAAAAATACGATTACGTTGACAGTTATAAAGATGTACTTATTGACCAAGAAAACAAATTCAATTCAACCGATATTGGTAAAGCTTTTTTTTTAAGTGGTCCCAAGTGGGTTGAAAAATTATTTACTGTAAGAAATAAGATCGTTTCGGTTTTTGGATTAAAAACATCGGGTAAAATTAACAACAGGCAAGCGCAACTTGACAGCTTTAAGTGCGAAGCGGGTGAGCAACTTGGGCTTTTTAAAGTGTTTGGTAAAACTGCAAACGAAGTTATACTGGGAGAGGACGATAAACATTTAAATTTTAGAGTTTCATTATTTATAGAACAACAACCAACTAACCCGCAAAAAAAAGCTATAACAATTTCAACAACCGTAGAATTTAATAATTGGTTAGGACGATTGTATTTTTTACCCGTAAGGCCTTTCCATAAATTAATTGTGCCTACCATGTTGAAAGGAATAATTAAAGAATTAGAAAAAAGGAATTAGTAACGCCTCAATTAAAAACACCGGTAATGACCTTTGAATTACAACCAAAGCTTGAAAACGATATTGTAAAGATACAACCTCTTAAAGATTGCGACTTTGATACACTCTATAATATTGCATCCGATCCTTTGATATGGGAACAACACCCAAATAAGGACCGTTATAAAAAAGAAGTCTTCGAAACATTTTTTAAAGGCGCTATGGAATCGGGTGGTGCCTTTCTTGTTTTTAACGCTAAAACAAATCAACCAATTGGCAGTTCGCGATTTTACGAATTTAACCAAGAAAAAAATTCGGTTGCTATTGGATATACTTTTTTAGCTAGAGATCATTGGGGTTCGCGCTATAATCCGAATCTAAAAAAATTAATGATTAACCATGCTTTTAAATTTGTTAATAAAGTAAATTTTCATATTGGCGCCAATAATATCCGTTCACAAAAAGCCATCGAAAAACTTGGTGCTAAAAAAATTGGACAAATAGAAATGGAATATTACGGCGAACCCGAAAAATTAAATTTTATCTATCAGGTCGAAAAATTAAATTCATAAAAAATGGAAAATTATAGCTAACGTATAACTTTCCATTTCCTAAAACTCAAAAAAATTTTATTTCGTCAAAACTTTAAACTCTACCCTACGGTTTAACTGGCGTCCTTTTGATGTTGCGTTACTTGCAACCGGTTGCGTTTCGCCAAAACTTTTTAAAGTTACCTGCGCTTCGCTTACTCCTAATTTAGTTTTTAAATATTTCGAAACAGCTTCAGCACGTTTATAGGCTAACTGATCATTATATGCTTTTTCACCAACATTATCGGTATGTCCGGAGATCTCAACTGTCATAGCCGGATACTCTTTAAATAATTTTACTAAACGGTCTAATTCGTAATTCGATTCCTTTTTTAATTCAGATTTATCAAAATCAAAAAAGACATTGTTGATTAATATCGATTGTCCGGCTTCAATTGGTGTGATATAAAGATCCTGAGTCATTTCTTTATACTCCGGTAATTTATTTAAGTCAACGTTTGAGTTCACCGAAATAAAACCTTTTTTCTCTGCAAGGTAACCATAGGTTGTTCCCGAAGGCAATACAATGGCGTATTCGCCAGTTATTGGATTAGAAACCGCTATACCTGATTCTTTACCGTCTGTTAAATTTTCAAAGAAAATTCTTACATCAGAAACAGGTTGGTTGGTTTTACTGTTAATTACTTTTCCTTTTAATAAAACAACCGGCGTAGGTTTTAAAGTTTTTACAAGGTTCAATGAATACAGATCATAATCACCTGCAGTTTCGCTTTCGGTGGTAAAATAAACTTTGTTACCTGAAGCAGACACAGTAAAAAAAGATTCATCGTGTGATGTATTTACTTTAGGGCCTAAATTTTCAGGGATAGACCAGTTTGTCCAAGTCTCATCTAATCTTCTTGTCATATACACGTCACTTCCGCCATACCCTGTTAAACCATCTGATGTATAATATAAAGTACGGTCATCGGCAGCTAAGAACGGGGCACTCTCTGTTCCACGACTGTTTACCTGATGGCCAAGGTTAATTGGTTTTGTCCATGTACTATCTTCTTTCATTGTACTTACGTAAATATCAAGTTTACCATAGGTATCTTTTTTAATTTCTTTAGCCATCAATAAATATTTCTGACTGTTAGAAAGATAATAAGCAACAAATTCGCTGTTATTAAAATCGTCCTCTATTTGTATTGTTCGCGGAAAGCTCCAACCAGTTGCTGTGCGGTGGCTCATAGAAACACCCTGGCGCATCGATCCATCAACACTATAAGCATTACCCAAAAGTATGGTATTACCATCCGGTGAAATAGAATTAATAAAATTGGGGAATTTATTATTTAAAGGTGCGCCAATATTTTTTGCTTCGCCCCATGTGTTTGCTTTAGCATCCCACTCCGCATACCAGATATCCTCATCATCATCTTTTCCACCAACATTTCCAGGATCACGGAAACGGCTAAAATAAAGCGTGTTACCATCAGGCGAAACCAATGGACCCATTTCAGGATAAGCACTATTTACGCCACCGGTTAATTTAGTAGCTACCATTCCCGATTTTACAATATCGGATTCACTTAATTTTATTTCCATTGGTTTATCAGATTCTAATAAACCAATTGCATCAATAGCAACGGGAATATCTTTAATGGATTGAAAAATAATTTTCACAGCTGCAATTTTAAAATCAATAGCAGAGGCATCTATATTTAATAAACGACTTCCGCTTAATCCTTTTTTAAAGGCATAAGTAATAACTTCTTTTTCGTGATCTAATGAATCATATGCGATAACCCTACTAAGATAACCGGGATAATTTGATTCGGCCACTAAAATATATTTTGCTTTCATTGGCGTTAGAAAATTTACTTTAATAAATTCTGCTTTTTCGCCGCTACCTTTTGGTTCCCAGGCATTAGCATTTTTGCCGCTACGAGGTAAAACGTTTGGTCTGCCTAAAGCTTGTTTGGAAGAATATTCTCTTGTGCCAACCTGTGATGAATGATCAACAACTTTATACGCCCATTGAACGGTTTGAGAACTAATAAAGAAGGGTAATACAAAAATTAAGAGGATAATAACTTTTTTCATAAACAATTTTTAATTGTATCATGGCAATTGTTATTCCTGCGCAAAGTATCCGAAAAACCGTGAAAATACTCAGTTCCCCATAAACCGATTTGGGAACCACTTCTACATAGTGTGGATTAAATGCCCCCTTTCGTCTTATGAGGAATTTTGTCCTGTAGACCTAAAACTCTATACGATAGCTCAATAAAGGTAATAATGGTGTTTGATACCAATACTTAACACTTCCTGTTTTCAAATCAAAATATTGTCCGCCGACATTTTTACGGTTGGTTGTATTTTGAATATCTAACGCTAACGTACTTGTTACGTGTTTATAATTACGCTTTACACTTATACGTATATCCAATCTATAATAATCGGGATTTTTATTTTCAAATGTTTTTTCTGTCTGAAATTTTGCATCGCCTGCGGCTATCGAAGCCGGAAGATCAATTGGTGTATAGCGGTAGCCACCTACATAAATAGATTTAATATTAAAACCTATAACACGGTTCTTTCTTTTTTCAGATAAGGTCCATTCCTTACCCGCCGTAAATGTTACAGCGTAATTAGTATTAAAACGTGTGTTGTACCAAACATCATTGGCTGCTTTGTATTCTGAATTGTATAATGAGGTTGATAAAATATAATACAGGTTTTTATGAAGGAAACGTTCGTAAGTTAATTCCAATCCATAATTCCTTCCAAGTCCTTTGTTGGTAAGCTGATTGGTATTGTAACCATCTACTTCATTCAGCATAGAATAAGTGCTTGTTTTATCAACACTCACGGGCACATTAAACAAATGCTGATAATACACTTCTGTTTTTATATGCGAGAAATCATTTATTATCCTGTCGTATCCCAAAACCAAATGTTGCGCTTTGCTTAATTGTAAATTTCTATTTGGCGTTGAGAAAGTATTATCGTCATTCTGTTTTTTTGCAAAATACACACCTATTGGCTGGAGCTGGCTATGCATACCATAACCCATTGTGAAAATATTTTTCTGCGTGAGCTCATATTTTAAAGAAGCGCGCGGCTCTACCGAATTTGAATTATTTAAAAGCAAATGAAAATAATGCAAACCAACATTGGTTGTTAATTTTGGCGTAACTTTATAATTCCACTGAAAAAACGCCTGGGCTGTTTGCGTACTACCTTTTACATTAATGCGCTCTATTAAAACAGTCGAATCGCCTAGATCCTTTTGAGAAAGGTTATAACCCAGTTGATTTAAAATGAAACCACTTCGTATGTTGCTCTTTGCATTTATTTTTTGCGTATAAACAGATGATAAAGTGATTTTTGATTGTAAAAAACGTTGCAAATACTGTTTAGTAAAGGTTGTATAATCATCATGCATTTTATTTTCATCATAACCGTTCTCCGTTCCCGAAAATACTAGAGCGGTTTTTAAGTAAGACTGGTTACTGAATAATTTTGTGTTGGTAAGCCCAACGGCACCGGTATTGGCAGAAAATTTAGAACTGTATCTGAACCATTCATCTTCGGCCCATTTTAAAGAATCAGGTTTGGCATAGGTGGTTTGATAACTAATTCCGCCAAAACCAAACACACTAAAAGAACCGACTTTTTTTGTAGGTAAATAAATATTGAACGAAAGATCCTGGAAGTTAGTGATCGCATCTCCTAAAGGGACGCCTATCTTTCCTAAAACAGACAAAGTAGAATAACGGTAATTTATTAAATACGAACCATCGTATCCCTTTTTAAACGGACCTTCTACCGCAACATCTGCGCCCAATACACCTAACTGAATGGTATATTCTCTTTTTTGATTGTTGCCTTTACGTAATTTAAGATCAAATACACCCGAAAGTGCATTACCATATTCTGCCGCAAAAGCACCGGTAGAAAAATCAGAATTATTTAAAAGCTGTGAACTTAAAATAGAGATTCCCCCGCCCGATGTGCCTACATTTGAAAAATGATTTGGATTTGGAATTTCAACACCTTCCATGCGCCATAATAAACCGTTAGGTGAATTCCCACGAATCGAGATCATATTGTTTCCATCGGGGCCTGAAACAACACCCGCAAAGGCCAGGGCCATACGGGCAGGATCATTGGCGGCGGCTGCAAATTTTTGTGTTTCTTCAACCGAGAAAGCACGCGTGCTTACAGTAGACATTTCATTTAAAGGTTTATTTTTTTCAACCTTTGCTGTTACCTCAACTTCGCTCATTTGTTTTATATCTTCTTCAAGACTAACATTCATCACTAACTCTTTACCCGAATTTACCGATAGGTTTTGAAGTGCAGAAGGTTTGTATCCCAGGTATGTGATGTTTAAACTTTGTTTACCAACAGGCACTTTGGTAAAGGTAAATTTACCGTTCTCATCCGTAGTAGTAACCATTGCAGGATCGATATTCATTACCTGTATAACGGCTCCGGGTATGGGTGTTTGCGATATCTTATCAACCACAGTTCCTCTTACAGTTTGAAAAAGTGTTTGCGAGTTTAATGTGCATACGATGCCACTCAGCACGAATGCTAAAACTAATTTTAACTTCATAATGTATTATATTTTAAATGTGAGTTACTTTACCTGAGCCACTAATATTTACAGTCACCGTTGGGCTGCCCCGGTATTTTATGTCGCCACTGCCGGATATGGAGGCATTTAAAGTTTCGCTTACATTTACAGTAATATTTCCCGATCCGCTGATCTTTGCATCCATAGAAGACGATACGGCAAACTCAGAATCTATATTGCCCGAACCACTGATACTAAACTTTGCACTTTGAATTGTACCCCCGGGAATATTTATATTTCCGCTCCCGCTAATGTGTGCGGTTAAAGTTTGCGCATTTAATGAGGCCGTATTAATGTTTCCTGAGCCACTTATTTTAATATCAAGCGTATTTGCATTATTTTCATTTTGAATAGTAATATTTCCGCTACCACTTATAAAGACCGATTGCATGTTAGCGGTATGAACAATTATCTTTATTTTATTATGATGCCAAACACGCTTCCTGTAATCGATAATTAAATTTCCATTCTCTACTTTTGTATCTAATACTTTTAAGATATTCTCTTGTCCGGTGATCTCAATGCTAAACGTAGAATCGCGAACCAATTCTACATCTGCATCGCAACGCAGATCAACACCTATAAATGCACCGGCATTCCTGGTTTCACTAATATCACTTCCTCTTCCCTGAATTCCCCAGATCCTGCCTTTGTTACAAGCCTGTAAACTTAATAGGATAAGTATTGCGGGGATAAAAATTTTAATTGTTTTCATTTTTTTTGTTTTTACTGCCATATTATAGAGACAACTGACCTAAATCTTACCCCTACTTTTTATTGAAAATTAATTATAGCTAAAAATGATATTTAAATTATGTGATAAACGAAATTTAAATTTCATATCCCAGCTAAATATCTGGGCTACGGCCCTTTGTTTAACATTTTTTTCTTTTAGAAAGGGGTTTAGCTTTATTGAGCCGGGAACTTTAGAGATCTGTAACAACTCGTGCTTTTTGTTTGAAGCGAGAAGTGCCTTATCTGACGAAGTTTTTAATACCAGCAGGGGATTTTCCTGTGCATGCATATTCATGTGCAGAACAAGAAGAAAGCTTAAGCTTAGAAATATATTTTTTACACTTTTCATATTAAATATAATCCTGGTCTTCAGATATTTCTTTTACAGCCAGGTTAGATAAAACATAAACAGTTACTGCTAAAAGAAAAAAGATGGTGAGTTTCATAAATTATCTGTCTTTATATATCTAAAGACAATCATTTAAAACACTACCCCTACTTTAATAGAATTTTTTTTAGAAAAAACGAATAGAAACTTTTCCACCAACCCAGCCTTTTAAATTATAACCATTATCGGTCGTGTGGTCATAAATGGAGTAAGGCGCAATATTGCTATACTTAGAAAGATAATCTGCAGAATAAGTATCCGAAACATATAAATTAAGAATTGGTCCCGCAGCTATAGAGAATTTCTTTTTGAATTTATACTCTACGCCCCAATACAATTTATACAATTCACTTTCAGCAGGTTTAAAAGCGCCACGACTTACATGATTTGATGTTAAAGTAATATCGCTTCTTAATTTATTTCTAACTGGAAAAGAAGTACCTAATCCATAACCAAAAGACCATAAAGGCTCACCTGCACTGCCATCAATACCTACATTTAAAATATTATAAAATTCAGGAACACCTGTTCTGAAGCCAATATTTGCTTTAAATAATTCGTCGCCTGAAATTTCCAGTTGATGAACACCACTTTTTACAAAACTTAAAAAACCAATTGGAATTCCATCACAGGAATCGGAAATATTTATGAATGCAAGCTGCGAGCCCTTTACATGTTTAGCACGGTTTAAAAAACCACTTACCTGTATTCCTTCAACATTTGCAGCTTTATTTAAAAAACCTGCGCCTTGCAAACCTTTAATATTGTCACATAAATTCAGAAAACCTGCTAGCTGCAAACCGTTAACATTTTTAGCCTGGTTCACAAAACCCGCACCCTGCAAGCCTTTTAAACTATCGTTGGCGGTGTTCATAAAGCCTGCCAATTGTAAACCATTTACTTTAGAATTATTGCTATTTAAAAAGCCTGCGCCACTTATTCCTTCTAAACTACCCCTGTTAATATTCATAAAACCTGCTAACTGCACGCCTTCCATACTTTTGCCTGTAACGTTAAAAAAACCTGCCGCTTGTATACCTTTCACGCTATCGCCTACAAGGTTAAAAAAACCGGAAAACTGTGCGCCTTTTACATTCTCTTTATCAATATTAAAAAAACCACCTATCTCTAAAATATTTACTCCCCTGGCGTAACCGCCAAAAATATTAAAAGAGTAATTATTGTAAACGTTACCCGATAATTTGTGATTGGTGCCAATGTAAGGCAAAAACGATACCTGAAACTCTTTTGATAAAGTATCTTTTACGTTTAGCGTATTTATATATGATGAAAATTTATTTGCGATCCTGGTTGTGTAATTTTCAATTTCGCGCAACTTTTGTTTCCATAATACAGAATCTTTTTTTGTTGAATCAACAGGACTGAGATTAATGAAGGTCATGCCGTTTGTATTTATATCTGCAAGAATAATAGAAGTATCTTTATAATTCTCTTTATTAATGATAATACTTTGATTTTTAATAGGAATAGACATCGAATAATATCCATAATCATCGGTTGTTACCGATTGCAAAGTAGTTTTATCGTAAATAGTAACATTGGCCAGTTTTTTATCGGTTGCCTTATCATATACGTAACCGCTTAATTCTGCTTTCTTTGGATTTTTCTCAGCGCTTCTTTCTTTAAGAATTACATAATTATTTTTTGCCTTGTAAGAAATAGAATTTGGAAGCAATAAAGCTAAAGCCTCACGCACAGTTTTATACTTTATGTTTATTGTTACAGGTGGAAGATCGTTAATGATATTTGATGAATACGAAAACACCAAACCGGTTTGCTCTGCCATTTTATTTAAAGCAACGCTCACGCGTTCGTTGCTAAGCGACAAAGTAACTTCCCTTTCCAGCGGAGGAATAACTGAGAAACAACATGCAGAGCTCAGCAAAAAACTAAAAAGAAAAATAAACCTTTGCATGAATTTTTTATTGCGCCTTGGTTTTGCTTTTAAGAATGACAGAACTATCCCGCTTCTCGATCTCCAGATCGAGTGTTTCGGCAATAATACTGATCACAACATCTACCGGCTCGTTATTAAATTCAACCGATAATTCTTTATTAGCCAACTGTTCATTATCAAGATCGATATTTACATCGTACACATTATTAATTTGTTTGATCACTTCACCGAGAGGTGTATCGCTAAAACTAAAAATTCTTGAACGATAACTTGCTACGTTTTCAGCAGGCTCCAGCACACCTTTCACAAATTGTTTAGTGGTAATGTTGTAAATAGCTTTTTGTCCTTTGGTTAAATTCAAACCCGAATCTGTAGTTGTATAAAATTGCACTTCACCACTCTCAACTACAACCTCAATGGTATTGTTTCCAGGCAGGGCTTTTACGTTAAAGGCTGTACCAATATCTTTTATCACTACATCATTAATAACAATCTCAAAAGGTTGTTTTTCGTTATGAACTACCTCAAAAAAAGCTTCGCCTTTTAATTTTACACGTCGCACATTTTTATCAGCAACATAACTTATTTCTGAATTTTTGTTTATGAATACTTTACTACCATCGGGCAAGGTATCCAAAACAGTTTTATTTAAAGCAGCATATTGTATAGACTGAACTTCTTTTGGATTAATTATGAATTTTATTAAAAAACCCAAAGCTACTAGCAATAATAGAGAGGCGGCTACACGCATTAATGTTGTGCGTTTAAACAAAGGAATAACTTTTGCTTCCCCCGAAATACGTTCATCTAATTTATTCCAGGCGGCGGCGGTATTTACATTGTATTCAATTTTTACATCGTTAATAACAGAAAATAATTTTTTACTAAGTTCAAAATACTCATTGTTCTCTGCTGATTCATTTTTCCATGCTTCTACTAAAGCAATTTCTTCCTTTGATGCATCTCCTGAAAGCACTTTTGCAATTAAATCGTCTCTATTTTCCATGTTCACCATATCAACAAATTAATTAATGAATAATAACCAAATTAATAAGTGCAAATGATCTTTCAATCTTTCTCTCATGATCTTCAAGGCCTTGCCCATGTGATTCTCTACGGTTTTAACCGAAATGTTCAACTGCTCAGCTATCTCTGAATATTTTAAATTTTCAAAACGACTCAATTTAAAAACAATACCACACTGCTCCGGTAAAGAAGCAATAGCCTCATTTATTTGTTTGCCTAACTCTTTTGTCTGAACTATTTTTGAAGCATCCTCAAAACTTGCGTCTGCTGTTTTTTTATAATCCTCCGCGTATACACTTTTTATCTTGCTATGTTTAATCTTATTTAAACAATCGTTGTGTACTGCACGGTATAAATAAGATTTAACAGAACTATTTATCTGTATGGTCTCTCTTTTATTCCAAAGATTATAAAACATGTTTTGCACAGCTTCTTCCGATTCGTCAATATCTTTAATTATAGAGCAGGCATAATTGCATAAAGGTTTATAATATGCCTTAAACATCTGTTCAAACGCATTCTTATCACCTTCGCTTATTAATTGCCAATATTGTTTTTCGCTTTGCTCCACTTTTTCGGAAAAAATTCCCTACAAAGATACATTTTAACCCTAATCACAAAAATGAAAGCTACTAATTAGCTAAAAGCTTTGTGTTTACGGGGCTTTTGCAAAAAAACAATATGCCCTAACAACTATAAGACAATTGGAAGAAAGGCTACCCCTAGTCCTAAAAAAAATAATTTTTTATTTGAATTTTAAGCCCTGGCTGTTTTAGTGAAAGCCTTTTTGATGTATAAATAATCAATATAATACAATACTTTTACCGAGATCATATTGTTTTGCGCGGTATTAAATGAGCCTCTAAAATTATCGTAATAATCGTTGTTGATAAGGTTTTCGCGCTTTAATACTGAGTTCTTCCACACAATATTCAATTCGCTGCCGGGTGCAAACTGCCAGAAATAAACCATATCAATATTAAAGGCGTTGAAGTTTACGTTGTGATCGTTTTGATAAGCATATGAATTAAGATAACCATCGTTACCCAACTGGTAATACTCACTATACTTTGCTTTTGACCAGTAATGTCTTAAACGAAATGATAAAGACATTTTATTGGAGAATTTATACACGCTCGTAAAAGTGTTACTAACGGTTTGCATATTACGACGACCAAAAGTTATTGTATCGCTATAGGTATCATAATTTACAAAACCTATATCATCCGTTCTTAAATTATTCGCAGCTTCGTAAACAAAAGAAAGTTGATTACTTGCCCTGTAACGTGGTGTTACGGACACATTTAAATAATTCCTGTTATTCTCATTAAATACGCGATAGTTTGTAGATATATCCAAAGCAAAAGGTTTACGATAATCGCTCGAAATAAAGCCACCCATATTGTAATTTATGGGGAAAGTATAAAACCTTCCAAAGATACGCGGCTCGTAATAATCGTATGTTATTACAGGCTCGAGGCCATAATTTAAACCGCAGGTAAAGAATTGTTTTGTAAAAGTAGTTACGTGATTTCCATAGATCCCAAAATTCCAAAAAGCGTCAGGCACGTACATACGCTGGTAGGTAATATAAATGTTATTAAAGCTATTATTCACCTTCCAAAAAGGCTTATAAATATTGTAGGTAAGTTCCAAACCTGTTTCCATATTATTTGTAAGTAATAAAATACCAAGATCATTGGGATCGTATTTATCTGTATTAATAGAATTATAAAGGTTCCATTTAAAATTACCACCGCTTTTTCCAAAATCCAGTTTAGCACTATAACCCGTATGAGGCTTAGCGCTATCCGGAAATAAAAGATTACTCGTCACTGCACTTCCTCCTATTGTATAAATATTTGATCTATCGTTAAATCTGAAACCGGCACCTGTAACATTGGCGTCATAAAAATGTCCTTCACGAGTAACATTTGTATTTATAAAATTTACGAAGGAATTATTTTTTAAAGCCTGGTCTAATACAACAATATTGTAATTAGTAAGTGGTGAGGTTAATATCGTACGCGTATTTTCTAATGTATCGTGTGCTGTAGCATAAGTGCTATTTGCCAGCGAATTAAAAATACCAATCCCTAGTTTATTACTGGTGCGGCCAGATAATTTTGTAGCATTTAATAGTTGTGTTTGCGAAGGGTTTTTAATTATTTTTTCACCATCTTTTAATTCTGAATACACTGCCCCGTAATTTATTGGCGTACCGCCAACGCGTCGTGAGTAAAATAAACCACCTTTATTAAATAATTCTGTACCCTCAGTAAAAAAAGGCCGCCGCTCCTGGAACTGCACTTCAAAAGGCGAGAGATTTAACACCTGGTTATCGGATTGTACCTGACTAAAATCCGGTACTAATGTCATATCCAAAGTAAAGGCATCAGACAAACCATACTTCAGATCCATTCCACCGCTTAAATTATAGGTAAGATCTTTTACTGCAACGTCATTATAAGGATAATGATTGATGATACTCGCTATATAAGGCGAGAAAGATAAACGCACCGGTGGTTTAATATTTTTTAAACCTGTGAGGTCGCCAAATTGTCTTACCAAAGCACTTATCTTAGGATCAACGGGATTCCAAAAAGAATTTTCACGTAATCGGCGCACTTTACGAATAATATTTAAACCCCAGGTTTGAATTTCTTTTTCTGCAAAACGCAAAGCAGAATATGGAATACGCATTTCAACCACCCAGCCATGATCGTTGATCTTCACCGAACTCATCCAAACAGAATTCCAGTCAAAATCCTGGCTGTCGGTGCTGTAACGCGCATCTATTTGTGTTCCGGCAGAGGTTACAAAAAAACCATAGGCATTGATATCATCATTATATGTATCAAAAAAAACACCAAATAATTCCGCGTTAGCCTCATTATCACGTGTACTAAGTTCTCTTAAAATACTATCGGGTGATGTATCATATAATGTAGCGCCAACATAGATAGCTACATCATCATACAAGATCTTTACTTCAGTTTTTTGTTCCGTAGGAAGGCCGGGATGGAGATCGCGCTGGATAAAACCATCGGCAATTTCAGCTTTGGTCCAACAGGTATCGTCTAACACACCATCAATTTTTGGATTTGCAGTTGTGCGCATAGCGTTTACAGATTTTTGCTGAGCAAAAGCACAGGAAAATGAAACAAAAATTAAAAGTATAAAAAAGGCCTTTTTCATATTACCTGCACTAAATTAAGTATTACATAGAGGCAATTTATCCCCCTTTTGAGGTGAAAATCCTGTTTGGCTAATCGATAATAAATATTTTATATAAATTAACAGTATCTAGAGGCAAAAACAGTGAGAATTAATAAGGAATTTCCTGAAAAAAATTCCAATATTAATGTATCTTAGCCCTCTAAACTTATTGAATAGAAAGTAATTTATGTGGAAATATTTCTCTGGGATCTTATTAAGAAATAAATTAGCGTTTACAATAAGTGTTGTACTCTTAACCGCCTTTATGGGTTATGAAGCATCAAAAATGGAACTTTCCTATGAGTTCGCCAAAATTTTACCAGATAGCGATAGCACTTTTATAGAATACCAAACCTTTAAAAAACGATTTGGCGAAGATGGCAATGTAATGGTAATGGGTTTTGCAGATAAGAACCTGTTTCAATTAGAAAAATTTAAAGACTGGACAAAATTAAACGATGATCTTAAGAATATACAAGGCGTTAAGGCCATAATGTCGTTACCAACCTGTTTTAGGCTTGTAAAAGATGATAGTTTAGAAAAATTCAATTTCGTTCCCCTCATTCAAAACCCAATTACAACACAGCAGGAAGTTGACAGCTTTAAGAATGAAATTTTAAATATGCCTTTTTACGAAGGTATTATTTACAATAAAGAAACCGGCGCTAATTTAGTTGCAATTACATTCACCAAAAAAGATCTTGATTCGAAACGCCGTTTAGATATGGTGAAGGAGATAAAAGCATTAGGCGACGCTTATTCCAAAAAATACAATGTAGATGTGCATTACTCGGGCATGCCATATATCCGTTCGCAGCTAATGACAAAGGTAAGGGCGGAGATGACATTATTCTTAATTCTTGCTGTAATTGTTACAGCTATTATTTTGTGGTTGTTCTTCAGATCTTTTTCTACAGTTATCTTTTCATTGATAGTTGTAATAATGGGCGTAGTTTGGTCTATTGGTATCATGTATATGTTTGGTTACAAAATCACAGTACTTTCAGGTTTAATTGCACCGCTGATAATGGTAATTGGTTTGCCCAATTGTATCTTCCTCATTAATAAATACCAAAGCGAATTTTTAGCACATGGTAATAAAATAAAAGCGCTAGCAAGAAGTATTGAAACGATTGGTGTTACTTTATTTTTAGCCAACATTACAACGGCCATTGGTTTTGGTGTATTGTATTTTACAAAAAGTTCTATGCTTGTTGAATTTGGTGTTGTTGCAGCTATAAGCGTTATGGCAACTTATGTAATTACTTTAATTCTTATACCGGTTATTTTAAATTATTTGCCTACCCCAAAACCAAAACATACCAAACACCAGGAAGGCAAACGCATTAATAAAATATTAGATATCATTGATCTTTTGGTACAAAAACGTCGCCCTGCTATTTATATTATTACTACCATTATTACTCTTGTTTCTCTTTGGGGAATGATGTCGATAAATATGAATGGTTACGTTGTAGACGATCTGCCGGAAAAAGATCCTGTTTATACTGACCTTACTTTTTTTGAAACAAATTTTAAAGGCGTATTACCATTTGAGATAAGTATTGATGCAAAACACCCAAATGGTTTAGTTGAAAATAATGCAAGAGCCATTTACAAAATAAAGCGTTTGCAAAAAATGCTGGCAGAGTATCCGATCTTTTCAAAACCATTATCAGTTGTTGAAGGCCTGAAGTTTTCTTACCAGGCTTATAACGATGGCGATCCTAAATTTTATTCGTTACCAAGTATTGGTGACCTTAAAACACTTACAGCATACTCGGGTTCATTAAAAGGACAGGGCAACCGCCTTCAAACCTTTATGGATACGAGCAAACAGGTTACAAGGGTGAGTTACCAGGTGGCAGATGTAGGTTCTAAAAAAATGAAGGAATTGATGAAGGAGTTGCGTCCCAAGATCGATTCAATATTTGACCCTAAAGAATATAAAGTAAGTACCACCGGGCACAGTTTGGTATTTTTAAAGAACAACGATTATTTACTTTCTAATTTATTAGAGAGTTTATTAATTGAAATTATTTTAATTGCTATTGTAGGTATTGCTCTTTTCCGTTCGGTTAGAATTATTGTACTATCAAAAATTCCATGCTTAATTCCTTTAGTTATTACAGCAGGTATTATGGGCTTTTTAGATATACGTTTTAAACCATCAACCATTTTAATTTTTAGTATAGCCTTTGGTATTTCTTCCGACGGCACTATTTATTTTTTAACCAAGTACAGGCAGGAATTGAAAAAATTCAAAGGCGCTGCAGAAGCTATTTCTGCCGCCATACACGATACAGGATTAAGTATGGTTTATACTTCTATTATTTTATTTTGCGGCTTCGCGATCTTTGCTGCTTCAAGTTTTGGCGGTACTGTTGCTTTAGGTGTTTTAGTATCGTTAACTTTATTGATGAGCATGTTCACCAATTTAATTTTGTTACCAGCCATTTTACTCTCCATCCACACCAAAAAAACCAAAAAGGAGATTACAGAAGTCCCCCTTATTGATATTGATGAGAATATTGAATAACATTAAGGGTTTGTTAGATATATATATTTAATATATATTTGTTTTAAATCCATAAAATTATAAAAATGAAAAAAATCTACTTATTACTTTTATTAGTATTTGTTATCTCAGGCGCAAACGCAACATTATACATTATTGTACCGTCTGTAGGCGGTGCGGCTTATACACCAAGCTTTGTTAGCGTTGTCGTAGGAGACGTTGTTCAATTCGGCAATTCAACTACTTACCCATGCGCACAAGTGAGCCAGGCAACCTGGTTGGCAAACGGAACTACAACTTTAGCCGGAGGTTTTGGTGTTCAAACTTCATCATACCAGTTTACAGTTACTGCTACCACAGGAACAGTTTACTTTGTTTGTACAACAAAAGTAGCCAGTAACGGCACAAAAGGCATCGTACAATTAGCTTCGCCAGCGGGCTTAACTACTAATTACTCTATCCTACAAAATATCAGTTTATTTCCTAATCCAGCAACAGATAAAGTTAATATCACTGTGCCATCCGAACTTGAAAATGTTACTCTTAAATTATTTGCTTTAAATGGCCAGGAACTTGATGTTGTTGCAGAAAAAGACCTTTCAAACTCAACAAATTCTTTTTCTTTAAATTTCTCGCCTATGATAACCGGTGTTTATTTTCTGGAAGTTGTTTCAGGTTCTGAAAGAATTTATAAAAAAATTGTTATTTCAAAGTAATTAAAAACAATTCAACTTATTTAAGGCTATACCCTCTTTTGGTATAGCCTTTTTTATTACATTTATTTAAATACGAAAACAAAAATGAAAATACCTTTTACAACTATTGATTGGGCAGCTATTGAAAAAGTTGAACACAAGGGCGAAACCGGCACTTCCTATTGGCAAACATTACAGTTTGGCGGTTTACGTATTCGCATAGTTGAATATACAGAAGGTTATCTTGCCGACCATTGGTGCGAAAAAGGACATGTGGTGCATTGCCTGGAAGGAGAATTTATTACCGAACTAAAAACGGGAGAAAAATTATCACTCTCTAAAGGAAAAAGTTATGTGGTGTCTGACGAATTAAGTTCTCATCGTTCTTTCTCAAAAAATGGCGTAAAATTATTGATCGTTGATGGTGATTTTTTGAAAGCTTAAGCTATCATTTTCAGTTTTGAACTTCCCCGCCTTCTTCTCATGTTTCTTTACTTCAAAAATAATAAGAGGAACGATAAAAGCTGCGGGTCCTAACCATAAAACAATTGGTGGTGCAGGAATAATTGCAGAATTGTTAACTACAAAAGCTGTAATAGCGCCAATATAACTTCCCATCATTCCTCCAATATGTGCAAGCAGCCAGTAATTACGATACACAAGTTTCTTTCTGAAACGCTTTATAGTAATATAATTTCCCCGAACCCCAGTAATACCAAATACCAAACTAATAATAGCAAAGGCTGAATTTCCTTTAAAAAATAAAACTATACCAACTACTATAAAGGCAATGTGCATGAGCCCAAAAAATATTTCAATAGCCCAATCAAATTTTGTTGGCTGCTGATCTAAATGCAGTTTTTTTAATTTTAAAGAACGGTAAGCCGTTAAGCAGGAATAATAAGTAAAAAAAGCCACGCAAAATAAAAAAGGGTTAATGTGGACTATCGACATATAAATGGCACTTACAAATATCACCGTCATTGCCCAAAAATAGATCTTGCCTATTGGCTTATGGATCTTTACTTTGTTACGAAAAATAATAGCAAAAAGTCCGCTTAATAATGCCATCGAACCGGCAATAATGTGAATGATCAGAATAATTTTAAATGTCATGGTGTTTTCTTTTTTTACAAATGTAGTTTCAGTTAACACCTACTGCCAAATTAAAGGGTTGAAATGCAATACTTTGGGACAATGGTAAACGTTTGGGACGAATAACAAAGCAAATGAAGAGCTTCAGGGGCAAAAAGGGGTAATTATTTTAAGATTTTAAGTTTTTCGAGGATAGAATTCCCGTAATTTCTGGATACTGGTACAAAATAATTATCCTTATTAAAGTACAATTTATAGCCCGCGGCATTACCTTCTACTTTTTTCACGTTTTTAAGATTAACAATAAAAGTGCGATGGCAACGCAGTATGAGTTCGAAATTTACCTGGGATTCTATTCTTTTAAGGCTGCTACGGATAAGTTGCTTTTTTATCTTTTCTTCTTCAATAAAAACAATATTTGAATAATTATCCGCAGCCTCAATATACAAAAGTTGTTCGGGAAGAAGTTCTACTTTATCCTTTTCATTTTCAGCAATAAATATAATTTTCGAAACAACTTTTATTTCATCGGCAATATTATCCGGCATATTTGGTAGTGGCTCTTCTTCCGGGATATGATCATCTATCCTATTTTTTATTTCTTCAGGATGTAAATGTTCATTAACAACCGTTGCTTTTTCCAAATTAATTTTTAAAAGTTTATTGTGCTTTCTTAAAACATGTAATGTTACCGGAAAAATGCCGATCAATACTACAGACATAAAAGCAAATAAAAAACCATTCCAGGTAAATGGCATTATGTACAAAAATCTTCCATAGAACATATTACCTGCTGCAATGCATACTAGTATAATAAGTATTACAACTATTTCTTTGCCAATTGTCCAGTTATCTTCTACAGGTTTTTTCTGAATAAAGTGTGCGATAATAGTGCTCACAAAAATTGGTATTACAAAAGATACAACACCAAAGCCAATTAATTTTAATTCTTTGTTATCTGTTTGCCATCTTGCAATATCAAAAGGTTCAAATACAATTAAAAATAAAGCAACAAAACAGCCAACAAAAAAATTATTTCTTACCGACCGACTATCCTGATCAGACCGGGGAAAAGGTTTATTTAAAAAGGAAAGGAGCATTTAATGTTGAGCGAAAATATAGAAATTTGTATAAGAGGTTTTATCCCCATTTGCATGAATGTATGTTTTAATTAAAGATTCCATTTTTAAATCTTTATTTCTTAATTGAATAAGCTTGTAACTAAAAATTGTACGTTGCTCATTAAAAACATGCCCAGTTGTACCACCTTTTGTAACTGATTCAATTGTAAATGTTACTTCTTCTTTATTTTTAGTTTCACCCGAGCCGTATTCAAAATTCCACTGGCCATTTGCTTCCAATACATCGCCTGCAAAATTTTCTCTAAAACTAAAAGTACCATCTTTTTTAATAGTTAGTACCAGACTATACGAGCCTGTATATATTATTGCAGGACCGCTTGCCTCCGTTTGGTTCAATTCAACTTTTGAACCATCAAATGCTAAATTTTGATTAAAAGGGGGCTCGGTACTAGATAAAAAAGTAATGGAAGCTTTCCCTGATTTCATTGGCCACTCTCCTGTTAGTCTGGCTTTACGTGTTCTGAAAGAGATCCTTGGATCCTCCTCACCTTTTTTACAATTTGATAAAAAAAACGCACTTGTAAAAACAAGAAGGAGAAGGCTTAAGCGGATCTTCATTTAATGATTTTTAGTTTAATCGAAAGTAGTTAAACAATTTGAAATACAGTTCTGAAATTATTTTTTAATACAACTATTTGACAATCAATATGTTATATAACTTTTTGCAAATTAATCCATTTTGCAATATATTTGTTTAAATCTTTAAAACGAATATTATTTAAATTCTTCAATACGCTCAACAATCCCTTCACCATTTGCAATTCGTTTAATTTTTTAAAATTTATAGGATTCTTAAAATTGCAAATACGTTTGGAAAACTTGTATGTTTTGAAAAATTTAAAATTAAATAAAGAAATAAGCAGGTTTGGGTCATACCCTTTTTCTCAAAACTGTTTAATTAAATAAAATAAAAAGGGAAAAAATAAAAAATAAAAAAAATGGAAAAAGGAACAGTAAAGTTTTTCAACCAAACAAAAGGATTCGGATTCATTAAAGTTGAAGGATCTGGAAAAGAAGTATTCGTGCACGTATCTGGCATTAAAGAAGAAATTCGCGAGAACGACGAAGTTGTGTTTGAAATCCAAGATGGTAAAAAAGGATTGAACGCTGTTAACGTTAAGTTAGCATAATTCTTTTTTAGTTAATTAAATAATTGCGATTACAACATTTATAAATATATAATATCATTTCACAATTTTAATTAACAAAAAACCCTCTCATTGCTGAGAGGGTTTTTTTGTGTTTGTATTTTTCATTCCCCCTTTTTAAAAGGGGATGAGAGGGATTAAACCGTCATTATCTCTTTTTCTTTTTGTTCAATATGCTTATCAACTTTTGCAACAGATGCATCGGTCAAGGTTTGGATCTTTGTTTCGCCGCCCTTAGCTTCATCTTCAGGTAATCCATCTTTTTGCAATTTTTTGATCTGATCGATGCAATCTTTACGAACTGTACGAATTCCAACCTTCGCATCTTCGCCAAAACCTTTTGCTGTTTTGCTTAATTGTTTACGACGCTCTTCAGTTAATGGCGGAACCATGATACGAATTATGATACCATCGTTTTGTGGATTAAAACCAAGATTCGCAGCCTGTATTGCTTTTTCAATTGGCGTTAACATTGATTTTTCCCATGGCTGAATTATAAGCGTACGCGAATCCTGGGTGTTTACACTTGCCGTATTACTTAACGGTACCATACTTCCATAATAATCTACCTGAATATTTTCTAACATAGCAGGACTGGCTTTGCCCGCCCTTACTTTTTGAAGCTCAGCTTCCAAATGGCTAATGGCTTTTTCCATTGCTATTTTTGCATTTTCTAATACCGAATTTATATCGCTCATAACTTTATTTTTACAAAATTAATTTTTTATTGCTTCTTTGGTCTCTACTTTAAAAAGTTCTATCAAATGTTTTACAGTAAAATCAATTTCTTCCTTAGTAGTATATTTACTAAAACTAAAACGTACCGATGGTCTTTCCATATCACTTCCAATTCCCCTCAACACATGGCTTCCCTGGTTACTGCCACTGCTACAGGCGCTACCGCCGCTGGCTGCAATCCCCAAAATATCCAAATTAAATAATAACATTTCTGCATCAGCATGTTTTGGGAAACAACAATTTAAAACAGTGTACAACGACTTTTCATCAGAGATCTCTCCATTAAAAGCCATACCGGGAATATTTTTTTCTAGTTGCTCGCGCATATAATTTTTTAATCCCATTATATGTTTTTGATGTTCTTCCATTTCATCAAAACAAATTTCTAATGCTTTTGCAAGTCCAACAATACCATAAACATTTTCTGTTCCACCACGCATATTGCGCTCTTGTGCGCCACCATGAATAAATGGTGAAATTTTATGTAAATGATTGATGTATAAAAAACCAACGCCTTTTGGTCCGTGAAATTTATGAGCAGCGCAGGTAACAAAATGAACTTTTGTATCGCGAAGATCCATTTTATAATGACCCATAGTTTGTACCGTATCACTATGGAAAATAGCTTTGTATTTTTCACAAAGCTCACCTACTTCTTTTAACGGTAATAAAGTTCCTAATTCGTTATTGGCATGCATTAACGAAACCAGGCTACGCGAATTATTCTTTAATAGTTCTTCAAGATCAGCAAGATCAACATTTCCTTTCTTATCTAATTTTACCCAACTTACTTTTACTTTTCCTGCTTTTTCAAGCATTTTTAAAGTATGTTCTACCGCATGATGCTCAATTATACTTGAGATAACATGTTTAATATCGAATGTAGTAATGCATTGGTTAATAGCCATATTATCGGCTTCAGTACCACCTGATGTAAAAAATATTTCAGCAGGTGTAACGTTCAGTAATTTAGCAACCGTTTTACGTGCAGTTTCTATTGCCGCGCGTGTCTTACGCCCAAAGGCATGAATAGAAGATGGATTTCCAAAATCTTCCAGCATCAAAGGCATCATGGCCTTTAATACATTCTCATCTAATTTGGTAGTGGCAGCGTTATCTAAATATACTTTCATTAATTATGCTCTTAATTCTTAATAATTTCTTTGATATCGGAAATAATTTTATTCGCTAAACTATCAGCGGTTGATGCCGATTTACTTTCGCTATAAATTCTAATGATCGGTTCTGTATTGCTTTTACGTAAGTGCACCCACTCTTTATCGAATTCTATTTTCACACCATCAATATTGTTGATAGGTTGTTTTTTATATTTTTCTTTTACTTTGGCTAATACCTTATCTACATCTATTTGCGGTGTTAATTCTATTTTGTTCTTAGAAATAAAATAGCCGGGATAAGATCCACGCAACATAGAAACTGTTTTGCCATATTTTGCCAGATGCGTTAAAAAAATTGCAATTCCCACTAAAGCATCTCTGCCATAATGTAACTCCGGTAAAATAATTCCGCCATTACCTTCGCCGCCAATAACGGCTTTAGTATCCTTCATCATCTTCACCACATTTACTTCACCAACAGCAGAGGCAGAATAAATCCCCCCTTGTGCTTCGGTAACATCGCGTAATGCACGTGTACTCGATAAATTACTAACTGTATTTCCTTTTTTATTTTTCTTTAAAACATAATCTGCAACAGCAACCAAAGTATACTCCTCGCCAAACATTTCTCCATCTTCGCAAACAAATGCTAAACGATCAACATCGGGATCAACAGAAATTCCTAAATGTGCTTTTTGTTTTTTAACAGCTTTACTAAGATCAGCTAAATGTTCAGGTAACGGTTCGGGGTTATGCGCAAAATTTCCTGTTGGTTCGCCATGAATAACTGTAATATTCTTAACGCCCAATTTTTCTAATAATGCCGGCACAACAATTCCACCACTTGAGTTAATCGCATCTACCACAATTGTAAAATCTGCCTTTTTAATTGCAGCAACATCTACATAAGGCAGATCAATTATTTTTTTGAAATGCGTATTTATAAAATCTAAATTAGTCTCATAGGTACCCAGATCTCCAACTTCTGCATAATTAAAATCAGCTTTTTCGGCTAATTTTAAAATATCTTGTCCGTTTGCTTCACTTATGAATTCGCCTTTTTCGTTCAGTAATTTCAAGGCGTTCCATTGTTTTGGATTATGACTGGCCGTTAAAATAATACCGCCATGGGCTTTAAATTCTGTTACAGCCATTTCAACGGTTGGCGTAGTACTTAGTTCAAGATCCACTACATTAATGCCAAGTCCGATAAGGGTTCCTGAAACAATATTTGACACCATTTGCCCGCTAAGCCTGGCATCGCGGCCAATGATAACGGTAATTTTTGTTTTTTTAGGATGGTTATTTATAACCCAGGTTCCATAGGCAGATGTGAATTTTACAACATCTAAAGGCGTTAAACCGTCATCCGGTTTGCCACCAATAGTACCCCTGATCCCTGAAATGCTTTTTATAAGAGTCACAATAAATAAAATTTTGAGTTGTAAAGATAAGAAAAAGCTGCATCTATAAAATGAATTTAGAGGCTGATAGTTAACAAAATTTGTTCATTTTTTGTTTAAAATACTGCCATTACAAGCGTTATTATTACGAATTTTAGCCATAATCCGCGGGAATGAGCAGTAAAAGCCTCTTTATAGTAATTTGTCTTCTTTTTTTGCAAAAGATGAGTTTTGGCCATGAAATAGCCGAACAAAAATACTATTTGGTTGACGCTAATTTTGAAATAGTAGATTCTGTAAGTAGTTCTGAAATATACTCTGTTATAGAAAATAAAAAGCGACCAAACCCGTTATTAAGTTTCTTTAAGAACAGGCAGAAAAAAAATAAAAGAATAACCGCCGCCCTTTTAGCTTTCCCTTTTCCATTTGGTATTGTTGGTTTGCATAGAATTTATTTAGGAACCGCGCCTTATGTACCGGTTGCATATATTGGGAGTTTAGGTGGCGTATTTGGCGTGTTACCCTTTATTGATTTTTGTGTGTTGTTATTAGACAAAGACGAATCGAGATACATTAATAACAAAAAAGTATTTATGTGGGTAAATTAACCACAAACAATTATGTGCGGTATTGCCGGAATAATTCTAAAACAAAAAGCAGGTTTTGATCTGAATAAAAAAATTTCGTCAATGACCAACGCTATTAGCCATCGCGGACCCGATGGCGAAGGTTTTGTTTTAGCAAGCGAGCAAAATATTACACCGCATTTTAATGTACAGCAACAAAATTACCAACGTACAGACCTAAACTATATTCCCAAAACAAATTTAGAAAGTGCAAATTCTAATTCTTTTTTAGCTTTTGGTCATAGAAGGTTATCCATTATTGATCTCAGTGAAACCGGTCACCAACCTATGTGTGAGCAGTCTGCAAAGACCTGGATAGTTTATAACGGCGAGATCTATAATTATTTAGAGATAAGAACCGAATTAAAAAACCTTGGACATAAATTTATTTCAGAAAGTGATACGGAAGTTATTTTAGCAGCGTATAAAGAATGGGGTTTTAAATGTGCGGAACATTTTAATGGCATGTGGGCCTTTTGTATTTACGATAGCGAAAAACAACTTTGCTTTGCATCGCGCGACAGGTTTGGCGTGAAGCCTTTTTATTTTATTAATGATAAAACTCTTTTTTCGTTTGCAAGCGAACAAAAAGCCTTTGTAAAAGCAGGTTTAATTACTCTTAAAATAGATCAAAAGGCTTTACACAATTATTTAATAAACGGTTTGTTGGAAACCGGCCCTGCCAATTTTTTTGAAGGTATAACTGAATTAATGCCCGGAAATAATTTAGTGTACAATTTAAAATCGCAGGAACTTACCATACACACATATTATAATTTAACCGAACACATTACTTTAAAGAATGATGGTTTAAGTGAAAATGAACTTATCGAGAAAATTACATACACCTTTGAAAACTCTGTAAAATTAAGGCTTCGCAGCGACGTGGAAGTGGGTACCTGTTTAAGTGGTGGCATTGACAGTAGCGCCTTAGCGGTTACAATTTCAGAAATAACCAAACAACCTTTATTCTGTTTTACATCTGTATTTAAAAACAACGAAATAAGCGAGGAACATTTTGCGGATGTTGTTGCAAAAAAAATTAAAGCAAAACATTTTAAAGTTGAGCCTACACTTAACGGTTTTTTAGAAGAGGTGGACGATCTGATCTATTCGCAGGATGTGCCTATTTGGGATACCAGTACCTACGCTCAATACAAGGTAATGCAGCTTGCCAAACAAAATAATATTAAAGTGGTTTTAGATGGACAAGGCGCTGATGAATTATTTGCCGGTTACCATCACCATTTTTTAGCCAAGTGGAATAATCTCTTTTCACAAGGAAATTATATGTCAGGCATGAACGAGGTTGTTGCCAGCAAAAAAACAATCGCTAACCCTCTTCAGTTTTATTTAAAAGAAAAAGCAAAACAAAAAAACTATTTTAGTAAAAAACATTTTTCTTTATTCTTTAAAACGAATTTTTTAAATTCGAGTGAAATAAAGAACCCATCTGTTTATTTTAATTCTGTTAACGATCAGTTAGCCCATGATATTTACCACACACGTTTAAAATCTTTTTTAAAGTGTGAGGACCGTTGTGGTATGTGGCACAACGTAGAAAGCCGCACACCTTTTGCAGATGATGTGGAACTTATTAATTTGTTATTCTCTTTTAACGGCAACAAAAAAATAAAGAATGGTGTTTCAAAATATTTATTGCGCGAAGCCGTAAAAAATAAATTACCAAAAGAGATCTACACACGTTACGATAAAAAAGGTTTTGAAACACCAATGCAACAATGGATGCAAAAATTAAGACCACAAATACTCTCAGAAATTAAAGCCGCTAATTTTGAATTTGTAAATTATACTGACCTTGAGAAAACTGACAGCAACAGTACTTTCCACAATAAATTATTGTTTAAATTATTTGTACTAAGTCGTTGGCAAAAACTGTTTAAGTTTTAAACAAAAAAAAATAAAACACATAGAGACATCGGATCTCTATATTTCCTATGTGGTTAAAATTTTTAGCTATTAGTTATGCATTGGCTTCGCATCACCGCCTTTATTCTCTAAGAAACAATATTGGATACCAAAGCCCATTCCAAAACCTTGTCCTTTCCATTTGGTAATGGCAATGTATTTATTAAAATCTTCGTTGTTGGTAGTTAGCTTATTGTAATTGGTAAACGGGGCATAAATTTTAAAATTGATGCCGAACCTTCCAAAATATATCCTCGGGTTAAGGTATAATGAAACATAGCTTCCGCCCCCAGAAAGAATAATACCTAAACTATCGTTAGCTTTGTATTTAAATGTAGAGTAGCCCACATCTGCACCCAAAACAAGATCGAAGTGTTTTGTTGAAATGGGGTGATAATTTAGCATCACCAAAATATCATTTGTTCTAACCTCGGGTTTACGATTTGTTGCCGAATCGCGATCGGTAATGTATTTATTGTTCTTATAACGAACGCCAACTCCAAAATTTTTGTGCAGACCATACTCTGCTGCTAAACCAAAATTTGTATTACCGGCTTTATCAGTATAAGACGTGTCTCTTGTACGATTTGGGTCTTTTATTTTAACTTTTAAAGTGGTATTATAGATCTCAAAACCGGTATTTACTTCGGTTACCAAAGCGCCTTTATAGAAGGATTGGGCGTTTAAAACAATTGAGACGATAATAAAGAGGCTGCTTAAGTATACTTTTTTCATGGTATATTTTTTCAAATGTGGGTTTTATACTAATATGTCGTTCTTAAAAACAAATACCCTATCCTAAAAACAATTTATTTTGCCAGGATCTTAAACTCTGTGCGCCTGTTCTTAGCCTTATTTTCAGGGGTATCGTTCTTCACCTTAGGCTTAAGATCGGCATAACCCTTATATTTTAAGCGGGCTTCAGAGATCTTGCTGGTGGTGATCAAATAGTTATAAACCGCCTTAGCCCTGTTCTCAGATAAAGTTATATTACTTTTTCTTATACCATCGCTATCGGTATGGCCTCCTAATTCGATCTTTAAGCTGGCATTTTTTGTAAGAAAAGCGCCCAGTTTATCCAACTCAGCTTTACTTTCAGGTTTCAGGTCCCATTTGCCAACGTCAAAGAATACATTCCGTAACTCTACAACACTTCCGGTATCAATTGGATCTAAAGGAATGTCCAGTAAAAATGGTTTCGAGAAATCGGTTTCTTTTCCTTTTAAACTAAAGTTATCGCTGTAAAATAAAAAACCATCTTTATTTACATTCACCAAATAATTTTTATTAGCAGTAAGTGTTACAAAAAATTCGCCATTCTTTTGCGTGTAAGATTTTGTGACTGATGATTGTGTTTCAAGATCTACTAATTCAAAACTGGCCTCTAAAGTTTCTTTTGTTTTTGAATTATATACTTTTCCTTTCACATAAGTGATCTTCTCAGGTCTAAGATCTTCCGGTAGATCGAATTGATAAATATCCAGATCGCCATAACCGCCAGATCTGTTGCTTGCAAAATAAGCGATCTTTCCACCCGGGTTTACGAGTAAACTATTATCATCCACAAATGAATTGATGGGGTAACCTAAATTAATTGCTTTTCCCCATTCCCCATTTGGCTGACGCTTACTCATAAAAATATCGAGGCCGCCCATGCCAGGATGCCCGGCACTACTAAAGTATAAGGTCATATTATCCGGATGAATAAAAACAGATTCTTCCATTTCGGTAGTATTTATATTTGGACCGAGTTTAACCGGCGGTGTAAACTTCCCGTCATCAGAAATTTTACTCATATAAATATCATATTCTTTTGCAGCACCGCGGTGAAGAATTCCTCGCACAAAATACAATTCTCTGCCATCGCTGCTAAAACTTGGTTGTGATTCGAAGTTGGCTGTGTTAATTGCGGGACCTGCATTGCGTGGCTTTGTCCATTTACCATTTACTTTTTGCGAATAAAAAATATCGCAACTACCATAACCTTTTCTATCAGGCGAACCGTAATCTCCTGTTTCATCACTACAAGATGCAAAAAACATGATGTTACCATCCGCTGAAAGCGAAGGCGCTCCCTCGTTACCCCAGCTATTAATGATAGTTATTGGTGTAGCCGTTTGCCAAACATTAGTAATATTATTACTTGTAAAAAAATCTTCGTTAAAAAACCCCGGCATACCTTCGCGCGGTAATCCACGTGTAAATAAAAATTGTTTTCCATCGCCGGTAATAGCAGGGAAATATTCGCCATACTGTGTATTAATTCCAGGACCCGCATTAACAGGATTAAATGGTTTTGGATTTTTAACGGCATCAGCTCCAAAATTTGCATTAGCTAAATATTTTTGTGCGCTCTCTTTTGTATTTGGATTAATGCGCTCGAACTTTAAAAATGTTTCCAGACTTGTTTTAGCGTCTTGATACTGACCAATTGCTAATTGCGATAACGATAAAAAATAAAAACTATTCGCGAAAAATTTTGGATTAATTTCTATAGCACGTTTAAAATAAGTTATTGCTTCGGTATGCCTGTTAGTTACCTGGTACAAATTTGCCAAACCTAAAGCCGCTTCAATAAAATTTTTGTCTTCGTCTAAAGCTTTCTTAAAATATTTTTCAGCATCATCATCCTTCTTCATTTCGTAAGCCTGTTTACCTTCTTCAAGGTACTTGATAGCTTTTTTGTTGGTGCTGGTATATTGGCCGGGTGCCATTTGAGCCTGCGTATAATTAAAGCCAACTAATAAACAAAGGCAAATAAAAATTACTTTTTTATAAAACGTTCTGTACTTTTTCATTTTTAATTTGAAATTATAAATTTTACAATCCAACCCAGGCTCTTAAAGTTTGTTTTTGCTTTTCGCTTAATTCCTGCTTTAAACCAATTTGATTTTTGCGGACGATCTTAATTTTTTTGGCAACTGCATTCAAGGTTTTAATTTTGTACTTATCACCTTTTCCCTTTGGACGGTAAATTTCAATAGTAACTTTATCACCTTCTTTTACAGTTTCGTAATAGTTGGTAATGGTCTCTTTAATGTTATCCATTTTTAACTCTATACCATTCAGTTTACTTAACTCATCATTCATTTTAAAACCCATTTCTTTACCAAATTCATCCATCTCGGCAATACCTGCAACGTACAAACGGTTGGTTTTTTCGTTAAAGTTTAGATCGGTGCTTCCTAAAGAAAATTCGTAAGTAACCAGTTCTTTCGAGAAATCAATACCTATCTTATCCAATACTTCCTGCATTGGCAAAGGGATTTTACCCGAAACGTGTTTTCTTAGGAAGTCGCCAATTTGCGGGTAGGTAAATTTTTCAATATCATTAAAAAGGTCTTCGTCATTAAATGATTTATTTTTGCCATATTTAGTTGCAAGGTCTTTCATTAAATTTTGTGTGCCATATTTTCCGTCGCTATAATGGCGTAATAAAATATCCAGGCACATCCCAATTACTGCTCCCTTTTCGTAAACGTTTGAATATTGTGTGTGGATCTTTTCTTCCAAAACATGTTTACTCATATAAGTAAAACTCATTGTATCATTGAAAGCTGTAATGCTGGTCTCGTATTTTTGCATCATTGTACCAATAAGTTTATCAATATCGGTAATGCCGCCTTTTGTTTGTGCGTGATGCGCTGCATATTCCGTCATGCCTTCGTAAAGCCATAAATGCTCACTCATTTGCGGTTTAGAAAAATCAAAATCGCCAATTTCTTTTGAATGAATATTTAAAGGCGTTACAATATGAAAAAATTCGTGCGCCGCTACATCCCTTATCTCTTGTTGTAAAGAAAGACTGTCAAACTCCTGCAGCACATAAAAGGAAGAATACGAATGTTCTAAAGCGCCGTTGGACCCGGATTGCGTAGCCCTATCAATAAAATAAAACAAAAAAGCGTATTTGCTCACTGGCAATTCTCCAAATAAATAATCTTTTTGAGCATTTAATAATTCTTTTAAAGTTGAAGCAATAAAACGGGAGTTAATTTTTTTGTTGGGTGAATAATTAGCAACAAGTACTTTTGTGTTCGCCACCATAATAGTTGCTGTATCCGGTAACGAATACATAATTGGCGAATCAACCAGATCATGATAATCAAATACAGAAATAACATCTTTGGTGTCACCTAATTTTATATCCGACAAACCCGTTGCAGGATAAAAACCTTTTGGTTTTTCGAATTCTAAAATAAAATTTTTGTTAAGCATTCCTTTAATAAAACCAAACATGCTGTGCGTGTTGATGGCAAAGTTCTTTCCGTCCTCAAAGTTAGTTCCACCGGGTTCAAAAACAACTTTATCTTTTGTATCAGGCAAGTCTGTTTTGTCCCATGTATCATCTACATCATAAGTAATTTTTTCAATAGAAGCTGCAGGAGAGATCTTATACGTGTTAACGTCTACTTTTGTTACTTTAATAGCTGCACCATTTATACCTGTTACTTTAAAGTTAGAGATGAACCTTCCAAAATTATAAACCTCGTAAGTGCCTGGCACCATGGCAGCGAATGAGAATTCAATTTCGTTTTGCGCAATGGTTGGCGGCGTTAAAGTCACCGAAACTTTATCGTTCACAACCTTAGTGAGGTTAATGTAATAACGGTAATTATCGTCGGCAATTATTACACTGCTCAACAAAAAAGAAATAACAAGAATTAAATTTCTCATAAAAATTATTTTAATATTAATTTAAAATTAGTCCAGCGATACCGTTTCCAAAAAATGCCAAAAGTTATTAAAGCCATACAAAACCATAATACAATTTCGATGTAAGGGTTACTTGTTTTTTCTTCAAAAACAGAATAGGGTTTTATAACAGAATCCTGTGAGTTTACTAAAACAGAGCTAACTATGTTATTAGCAAAATGTATCCCGAACGCCAGTTCAAGGCCTTCATCCAAAAGCGTTAAAGCGCCCATGAATAAAGCAAAGAAAACAAAATAGGTAAGCATAATGGGCCAGCCATACGCCTGTACCTCGGGATTGCTCATGTGCGCCAGGCCAAACAATAAAGATGTTATAACCAGGGGAATTATACCACTCTTAAATATTTGTGATAAACCCTGGATCAAATAACCTCTGAAAATTACTTCTTCGATGCCGGTTTGTATTGGCATAAATATTACCATCAGCAATAAAGAAAATAAAAAGCCCGGCATATTTAGATCAAAGGTCATGTTGCCCGGATTGGAAAAATACTTTATTGCCACTGCTACTGAAACCAGTATTCCCCAAAGAGCAAAAGCAAACCAAAAACGTTTGAACCTGAATTTTTGAAATCCTGTTAAAACACTGGTAAGTGTTTTTTTATGTAAAAATTTTATACCGGCATAAAATCCAATGGCTCCAAAAACAAATAGGCCAAATTGTATGAATAAAATAATATTGCGATCAAGTTTTACCACATCGCTATTAAATAACATGTTAGAATTTTCGGTTATTTGCGTCATGGTTGATCCATTCTCAAGTGCCCGTGAAAGCAAAGGAATGGTTAAAATTGAGCCAAATCCAAGATAACCAACTATCATTAAGATAATTGTAAAAGCATACATCCAAAATGCATTATTACCGGTAACCAGGCCCGACAATAAATACAAATTATTAAATGGAAGTTCCTTTTTGGGCGTATCTTGTACTATATTATCCATTAAATGTAGAAAGAGGCAATTTTTAAATAAATTTGTGGTAGAATTGGTTTACTTATATCGTATAAATATATCTAAAATTTAGCCAACCTAATAATTAAGAAGCCTAAATAACATGAAATATTCACACATTTTAATACTTCCTCTTTTCCTTGTTATTTCATGTACTGAGCTAAAAAAAGAAAGCCTTCTTTCAACAGAAGCTGAACTGGGCGAAGCGTTATATTTTGATCCCATACTTTCGCGCGATAGCACTGTAAGCTGTGCCAGTTGCCATAAGCCCGAGTTTGCTTTTGCAGATAATAAACCGGTGAGCATTGGCATTTATCACAAAAAAGGCACACGCAACACGCCTTCATCAATGAACCAGACAGAGCGCAACGCCTACTTTTGGGATGGCCGTGCCGAAAGCCTCGAAGACCAGGCCCTTGGCCCGATAGAGAATCCAATAGAAATGGACCTACCAATATCGATAGCTGTGAGGCGTTTGATACGGCACGAAAGATACAAAAATGCTTTTGTAAGTATTTACGGTAAAATGCCCGACGCTAAATTACTGGCACAAGCCTTATCTGGATTTGAAAAAACTTTGGAAACAAATAATACTGCTTTTGATAAATACATGAACGAAAGCGACACTACTTTATTTACAGAAAGCGCCAAGCGTGGTTTAAATTTATTTAATGGCAAAGGCAGATGTTTTGATTGCCACTTTGGTGTTGACTTTAGCGGCAACGATAAATTTAAGAACATTGGCTTGTACAACGGAAAAGAACTAAACGATAAAGGACGTTTTGAAATTACAAAGAACCCGAAAGACCTTGGCGCTTTTAAAACACCCGGCCTGCGTAACATTGCACAAACCGCCCCTTACATGCATAACGGTATGTTTAAAACATTAATGGAAGTTATTGAGCATTACGATCAACCCGATAAATTTGTAAAAGGCGCTATTAACCGCGACACCATTATGAATAAGCCTTTAGGCTTAACAGAAACCGAGAAAAAAGATATTGAAAATTTTATGCTGAGTTTGAGTGACGAACGATTTTTGAAGAAGAAATAGTTATGCGGATAGACCACAGATTCACGCGAACAGGTTTAGAATAAGATAATTATTTTTTAACGCAAAACTTTTTATTACACCACTTTATATAATACCGGCTTACTCGGACTGGCGTCGTTTTCAAAGGGAGCAATTTGTAAATTTAAAATGTAGGTTCCATCATAAACTTCGTTGGGCACGTAAATAAATTCGGTAATGGTTTTATGTAGTTGTGTATTGTTTGGGTAATTCCAAAAAGTATGATGTCCTTCTAATTTACCACCGTCCTGCTCTTTATCAATGCTTGGCATATCAATTAATAAATGTATTACACCAATCTCATTTAAATAGTCAATAGCTTCTTTTAAAACATAAGGTGGGTTGGTGTTACTATAGTGCATACTTAGTTTATTCAAACCATTGCTTAAGGTCCTGATAACAATGGCTTCAAACTTGCCGCTGTCTTTTAATAAAGTTTCTAAAGCTTTACGCGTAATAACAAAATCGCCGTTATCTAATTGCTCAGGCAAAACAGTAACTACCTCAGCAATGAACATAAAGCGATCTAAATTTTTATTGATGGTATAAAACTCTTTGCTGATATGACCAACGCATTCTGTGTGTGTACCATTGCCATGAGGATTAAAGGTAACGTTCCGGAAGTTGACGCTTCCGCCTTTGTTCACGTCCCCTACCCAATCGCCCATTACTACGGGTTCTAATTTCATAGGTTCTACATACCAGGCGCTCGTGCAATCTTTGCCCGTGTGTAGTGGAATAGAAATATCTATAGGTTTAAAAAAATCAATTCTGAACTCTCTGCCTAGATGGAAAATGGTCGCTATCATTTTTTTGATTTACAATTGACAATTTAATTATTTACAATTTTGAGCCACTAATTTCACTAATTGCACAAATTTATACTCACCGTTTATTCACTAATTATTTTATAGCTAAACCTGCCTGCGGCATGTTTGATAATTTCACTAATTCATTATACTGCTACTGCAGCTTTGATGTGTGGATGTGGGTCGTAATTCTCTAAAGAAAAATCTTCGAATTTAAAATCAAAAATAGACTTCACATCCGGGTTTATTTTCATAAGTGGTAAAGGTCGTAAGTCGCGCGACAACTGAAGTTTAGCCTGATCGATATGATTAGAATACAAATGCGCATCGCCCAAAGTATGAATGAACTCACCTACTTTTAAATTACACACTTGTGCAACCATCATGGTTAATAATGCATACGAAGCAATATTAAAAGGCACACCTAAAAAAATATCGGCACTGCGTTGATACAACTGGCAACTTAATTTTCCGTCAGCTACATAAAATTGAAAGAAGGCGTGGCAAGGCGGTAACTTCATTGTATTAATATCAGCCACATTCCAAGCACTAACAATTAAGCGTCTTGAATCCGGATTTTTTTTGATCATGTCGATTACCTGCGTGATCTGATCAATATGTCCGCCATTTGGTGTTGGCCAGTTGCGCCATTGGTAGCCGTATACAGGGCCAAGGTTGCCGTTTTCATCCGCCCAATCATCCCAAATACTTACGCCGTTATCTTTTAAATATTTAATATTTGTATCTCCTTTTAAGAACCAAAGCAATTCATGAATGATACTTTTTGTATGTAATTTTTTTGTGGTGCATAATGGAAAACCGTCTTGTAAATTAAAACGCATTTGATAACCAAAAACGCTAACTGTTCCTGTTCCGGTACGGTCGGTTTTGGTGGCGCCAACATTTAAAACATGTTGCATTAGATCGTGATATTGTTTCATAATTCTGTAATCTATACAAAAATAAAAATCCCCCGGTTTATTAACAGGGGGATTTATAAAAAGTTTTTAGATTTTAACTAGCTTTACCGTATGAGGTTAACATAGCCAATATACTCCTTATAGCCCTCGCCATGCACTCCCAGCACTTTTATCTTGTAAATATAGGTAGCAACCTCAGCATCTTTGCCTTTAATAGTACCATCCCAGCCCTTACTGTAATCTCTCGAGAAATACACCTGGTTACCGTTATGTGCAAATAATTCCATTATAAAATCGTCTTTAGAAAAACCAATACCCTGTGCAATAAAAAGATCATTTTTTCCATCTCCATTTGGCGTGAATGAATTAGGAATGTATACTGCAAAATCGTCTACCACCTCAAGCACTTTAAATACGGTATCTGCACAACCAAGGTCGGTAATAGAAATAAGCATTACAGGGTATTTTCCTACTTCAGAATAATAACGGATAGGGTATGCTGTTGATGTAGAATCATAACCAGTTTGTCCAGGCCTATTAAACATCCAGGTTTGTGAAACTATTGGTCCGTTTTGTGCACTTGGAAAAAAGACAACCTGGTTGCCGCTAATAGTAGGCAGTTCGGGTATATAAGTAAAATCTGCCTTAGGGCTTGGATTTACTACGATCGGATCTAAGTATTGGAATTTACCAGAACAACCGTTTGTGCCCTTGGTTAAAATATTAAGTGTGTAAGTTCCTGCATCAGGGAGGCAATAATAAAAACTATCGGCCTCTAACGGTGAAACACCATTTCCAAAATCGTAAGTTACAGACAAAGCATCTGTACCGATCTTAGCATTATAGAATGCGCAAAAAGGTTCGCAACCAATTGCATTTTCCATGCGCAGATCCGGTAACGGTGGTTGTTTTACATTAATGGTAAATGTGTAAGCTATTGTATAGGTTGGACAAGCAATATCATAAGCATAAATATTATAGATCACAGTTCCAAATGGTGTAGAGGTTTGAAGGCTGCCAGTTGGAGAACTTAAGAAACTTTCGGGATTCCATGTATAGGCATAGTTTGCTGAGCCGCCATGAGAACCAACTTTAAGTTTAACACTGTCGCCTCTGCAAATTGTTGTATTGGTTGGCACTAAAGTATATTGAATCGGTGTGGATACATCTAGCTGTACAGTTTCGGTTGTAGCACAAAAACCAATTGACGCTGTTAAACTATACGTACCCGCATGAGTTAAATTAATATTTGAAATGTTTAAATTTTGTGCATTTGAAATAACACCACTTGCATTTTGCCATGTGTAAGACGATGCACCGGCAGGACCCGGAATAGTTAACATAGAATTATAACAGGCAAATTGTGATGCTGGTAATGTAAATGAAATTACCGGGTTAACAATTAAGTTTAATGTGTTTGAGTTGGTACAGGTTAAGAAGCCATTTGTGTATTGAGTTGTAATTGTATATATACCTGCAGCTGTAACTGGAGTATTATATATGGTTGCGTTTGCAACTGCTGCCGTGTAACTGCTCGGCCCATTCCAGAAATAAGATACGGCACCAAGGGAGTTGGCTTGTAAAACATTTGTTTGTAAAGCACAACCATTCATGATTGAATTTACGGTTATAGAATTAATTGCTACAACAGCTATTTGATTTGTGCCCGTATTGGTACAACTCACAGAACCAATGGCGAATACCGCAGTAGATGTATATACACCTGCACCATTTTGCTGGATATTTACAATTGAAGTTGAAGCTAAATTAGAAGAGAAACTATTTGGTCCATTCCATGAATACGACACGGCGCCTGGCGCATTTGTAGAAAGGGTTGCTGTTGCATTTTGACAAATATTATTAGGAAGAAGAACATTAACCGCGGGTGTGGCAACCACCGAAACGTTAGATACGCCAGTTGTTGCGCAGGTTAAGCTTCCGTTGGCAAAAAGAGCAGTTGCAGTATAGTTACCTGCACCTGTTGGCAAAATACTTATTATAGTAGCGTTTTGAATTGGCGAAGTATAAGCGGCCGGCCCAGACCATGAATAAGATATTGCTGAAGCAGCATTGGCCAATAAATTTAAATTGGCTCCTTCGCATAATGTAAATGTTGGTGTAACGGTAATTGTACTGGTACCAACTACATTTATTTGATTTGTGGAAGTATTAGAGCAGGTCAACGTGCCAATTGAAAATAAGGCTGTAGTTGAATATACGCCTGCGCCAACTGTTTGAATGTTTGGAATATTAGGCGCAGCAATATTTGAAATAAATCCGTTTGGCCCGGCCCATGCATAAGACAATGCGCCCGGCGCAGCGGCAGATAAGTTAAGCGTTGTATTCTGACAAATGTTAGCAGGATAAGTAACAGTTATAGTTGGTGTTGCAACTACCGATACATTGGAGACTGCAGAAGTGTTACAGGTTAAAAAACCATTTGTGAAAAAAGCTGTTGCTGTATAGTTACCTGAGCTGGAAGGCTGTATGGCAACGACCGTTGGGTTTTGTAAAGCAGAAGTAAATACACCAGGGCCATTCCACGAATAAGAAACCGCAGATGTAGCGCTTGAAAGTAAATTTAAATTAGCGCCTTCGCATAGCGTAAATGTTGGTGTTACTGTTACAGGATTTGTAACAACAACACTTATTTGATTAGTGCCGGTTGTTGTGCAGCTTACAGTGCCAATTGCGAAAGTTGCAGTTGCAGTGTATACACCTGAACCGACCGGTTGAATATTTACGATCGAAGGCGATGCAATATTTGAAGTAAAAGTGTTTGGCCCGGCCCATGTGTAACCCAGGGCACCAGTTGCGCTGGCAGTCATGTTAGCTGTTACATTTTGACAAATGTTATTTGGAACAGTAACCGTTACCGGCGATGTTGCAACAACCGACACGTTTGAAACAGCTCCTGTTGTACAGGTTATGGAGCCATTAGTAAAAAGAGCAGTCACAAAATAATTGCCTGCTTCTGTAGGTGAAATTGATGTTCGTGTTGGATTTTGTAAACCGGAAGTATAAGTTCCAGGCCCGGCCCATGAATAAGAAACTGCACCACCTGCACTGGAAGTTAAATTTAAATTCGAGCCCTCACACAATGTAAAATTTTGTGTAATAGCAACGGTGTTAGTTGCAACTACATCTATTTGCATGGTGTTTGTTATTGGACAAGCGATCCCGTTAAAATTAATATTTGAACTCACCGTATAAATTCCTGATGAAGCGGGTTGAATGGTATTGATAGTTGGATTTTGTAATCCTGAAGCATAGGCGCCCGGCCCTGCCCACGCATAAGCAGTGGCAGTTGGCATTGACGATGTTAAGTTTACCGTACCACCCTGACAAGCATTACTGCTTGTACTTACTGTTATTGAATGATTGGGTGCCACGTTAACCTGCGTGGTTTGTGCACCAGTGCAACCATTCGTGTAACTCGCAGTTATCGAGAAGGTACCAATATTTGGTGTTGTAATATTTGGAATAGAGATGGATGTTGTTGCAAAAGTAGAAGTTGGAGAAGCTGGCCCTGCGACACTGAATGAGCCGCTACCTGTTGGATTAATCGTAAAATTTGCGTTACTTCCATAACAGAAGTTAGTTGGCGTTGTAACTGAAATTGGAATAACAGGATTGATAGTTAAAGTAAATGTTGTTTGATCTGCGATAGCTGCTGCAGAAGTATTTAAACCTTGCGCCTGAACTGTATAAACCTGATTAACCAAAGAGCTAACGGTGAACGAAGGATTTGTTTGTACCACTGCACCGGGATAAAGGGTATACGTTCCGCTACTTGCATTAACCCATGTACCTGTAAAAACCGCTAACTGCCCCGGGCATGCCGTAAGGTTTGGGAATAATAGTGGATTACACGAAACGCCTGCGCTACCTGTATTAGCAAATGAAACAGGTGTATTTACCCCACTTGGGTTTGTTATTAAAATAATATATTGTTGTCCTTGCACAACCGGAATGGAAGGTTGAAAATTACAAAATGATCCGCCCGCAGGAACTGTTCCCATACCGGTACCACCAGATCCGGTACAATTCCAGTTACATGCAACAGGAGGTAAAGTGTTACTAAAAATATCGTTACAGGCCGTTGGCGAATATAGCCACATGATCCAATCATAATTTCCTGCCTGAGGAAATGCTGAACCAAACGCGCCAAAAGAAAAACCTAAGTTTCCGGAAGAAGTAATGTTTAACATTAACCATTGAGGATTAGCAACATTTGTAAACATACAACCTGCATTTACAGCTTGTGGATTACCAAATGGATTACTAACATTTAAACCTGGTGTTAAACCAGTACCTGCACTTGCTGAAAAACTAAAAAGAGAATTGGTGCAAAGATTTTGTGTATTGGCACATGCGGCTGGATTTTGAGAATAAAAATTATTCTTTGATCCAACGATCAAAATACAAATGATAAATATTTTAAAGAAAATTTTATTCATTAAAAAGAAAGTGCATTTTTCTCCTAAAAGGTTTTAAAAAACACAAAATTTGACCATACAAAGTTATGAAATTTATTGAGAAGGGACAGCTTCTCCCTAAGCAAAACCGCGGTTTTGCTCAATAAGATAACGTAATCTTAAAAAATACCCACGGAAGGGTATAAAAAAATCCCTCCCGTTAAAACGGAAGGGATCTTAATAAAATTTTCTTTTTATTATTTCATTAATGTAACGTGACCTCTGTATTCTTTTTTACCTTCGCCATTAGCTCCAGTTGCAAAGATCTTGTAAATATAAACACCATCTTGAGCAGGGATACCTTTAGCTGTACCATCCCAACCTTTGGTAACGTCTTTAGACTGATATATTAAATGTCCCCAACGATCAAATATTTCCATACTATAACCTGTTGATTTAAGACCTAATCCTTTTACATTAAACACCTCATTATTTCCGTCACCATTTGGTGTAAATGTGTTTGGAATGAACACGTTAAAGTCTTCAACTATATCAAGGAATTTAACTACGCTATCCACACAGCCTTTATCTGTTCTTTGAATCAACATCACTGGATATTTACCCGGAGTTTCAAAAATACGTTGTGGATGCTCCACATTAGCTGTATCATATCCATCAATACCGGTTCCTGAGAACATCCAGTTTATGCTAGCTATTGGACCATATTGGTGAGTTGGATTAAAAGTAACCTGGTTATTGCTGGTAGTAATAACTTCAGGATCCCAATGAAAATCAGAACGTGGTTTTGGCCAAACAACAATTGGATATGGGTAATCATAAACACCTTTACAACCATTTATACCTACTGATGATATTTTTAAATTATAAATGCCGGGCTCTGTAAGGCAGTGGTAGAAACTATCTGTTTGAAGTATTTGCCCACCACCAAAATCGAAAGCTGTAACAGCGGCTTGGTTTTGTGTTTTTGTATTATAAAATAAACATAACGGTTCGCAACCTTGTGCTTTATCTAATTGAAGATCAGGCATAGGAGGTTGACCAACTGTAACTGTAAACGTGTAAAAAACCGTGTAGTTCGGACAAGCAATATCGTAACCGGCGAGGTTATAAACTGTTGTTCCTAAAGGATGTCCGTATTGCACGCTGCCTGTTGGTGATCCTAAGAATACACCGGGTGTCCAAACATAAGCGTAATTCTGACTACCACCAGTAGATCCAACAATTAACTTAACACTATCTCCTCTACAAATTGTTTGGTTCGGCGGCGTTAACGTGTAAGCAAGTGGCGTTAATACATCTATTTGTATTTTTTGAGTTGTGATACAAGGACCTAACTGAACATTTAATGTATATGTTCCTGCCTGGTTTGGTTGAATTGCAGGTATAGTAAGGTTTTGAGAGTTAGAGGTAAATCCTGTTGAACCAACCCACGTGTAAGTGGTTGCACCACCCGGGCCGGCAACATTCAATAAAGAATTATAACACATTTGTCTGTATGCATCTAACGTAAATGTTATTCTTGGATTTACAGTTAACTGAACCGTGTTTTGATTATAACAAATTAGCGAACCGTTATTGTACGAAGTAAATACAGTATAGATACCCGTAGCTGCCGGCGTTGGCAAATACATAGTTACGTTAGCTCCTTGTGCATTGTAACCGTTAGGGCCACTCCACGAATAAGTTGCAGCACCTTGTGAAGCTGAATTTAATGAAGCATTATTAGGTTCGCAAACACTTACAGTGGGTGTTACATTAACAGCATTAACAGGAACAACCGATATTTGGTTTGAGCCGGTAATTGTACAACTAACACTGCCAATGGCAAAAGTTGCTGTTGAGAAATATGTTCCTGCATTGGCTGGTTGAATATTAGGAATTGATGCGGCCTGTAAATTAGAACTAAAGTTGTTTGGTCCTATCCATGAATAACCAACAGCACCAGGTGCTAAAGCACTAATATTAGCGGTTGCAAACTGACAAATATTATTGGGAACTGTAACAACAACCGGCGATGTTGCAACTACCGATACATTTGTTACAGCGTTTGAAGTACAAACTAAAGTTGTTACCGGACTTGTAAAAAATGCAGTTACGTTATAGTTACCTGAGTTGGCAGGCATTAAATTAGGAATACTTGGATTTTGAATTACAGATGTAAACGGTGCAGGGCCAGTCCATGAAAATGAAGTTGCTCCCGGTGCACTTGAAACCAGATTTAAATTTGCACCCTGACAAAGTGTGAAACTAGGGGTAACTAACACTTGGGCTACAGGCACAACAGCCATATTTGTTGAGCCTGAAGCCTGACAGACACCACCATTAGTAAATGTATTTATTACCGTAACAGAAAAAGTTCCTGAATCATTTGGCACAGGGCTTGCGATTTGCGGATTTTGTGAATTTGAATTATAGCCATTAGGTCCAACCCATGCGTAGGTTGTTACACCTGCCACAGTGCTATTAACAGAAAGTGTTACAGGAACACCCTGGCAAACAGGGCCGTTATTGGTTACCGTGGCTATTGTTGGTGTTGGATTAACCGTTACCTGCGCGGTTTGTGTGCCAACACAACCGGCAGTATTTGTAAACGACACAGAGTAAACCGTTGTAGCCATTGGATTGGCTGTGACGTTTGGACCACTGATAGTACTTAGTGAAGCTCCCGGAGCCCATGTATATGTAGGCGCACCGTTAGCAGTTAAGTTTACAGAATTACCACTACAAATCGTACCACTTGTAATTGTTATTGGATTTAAAGGAGTTGTTGTTACCGAAACGACTGCGCTTCCGGTTTTGCAACCAAGATTATCGGCAACGTTTACAGTATATGTACCTGATAAAAGATTTGTAGCAACCGAAGTACTTTGAGCTGTAGGCGTCCAAGTGTAAGTATAGGCAGGGTTACCACCTAAAACAGTTACCGTTGCGTTTGATGTTGGGCACGAAGGTGTACTCATTGCAGTTACTGTTAAACAAGGGCCTGTTTGCCAAAACATACCAGCCATATTTAATGAGTAACAATCGCCCGTACTGGTTATTCCATAGTTAGCAGTTGTTTGTCCGTTAACAGCGGGGCCACCCGGAGCAGTTATATAATCCCAACATTGCTGATTGGCTACAGGATAACCTGCATTGTTAACTAAACTGTTCATTCTTAAATTAGGAGACGAAATTTTTTGAAGATCACCAACAACCATAAAGTTTGTAGTACTTGTAGGATTTCCGCAAACATTAAAACCGGCAATAACACTATTGATAGTTCCACCAACACCAACCTGGCAACCGTCGGCAATAACAATACTTCCGGTAATATTCAAAGCAGGATCCACATAAACAATAAATAAAGTTGCGCCATCGGTATCTTTTGAAGGAGTTTGAGGCATTACGGGACAACCCGAAAGTGAGTAAGTACCATTTCCTGTAATAATTGAAGTAACATTAGCGCGTGCAGTCCACGTACCGCCATAACCCCAACATTTATCAGTATGAAAACCTATTTGTGTCATTGCAAAAACCTGACTTGTTGCAGATGGATTTACTATAGTAGCATTAAAATTACCAGAACCCGTTGCGCCAGAGCCACCAGCATACAAAAATGCAGCCTGAATAATAGCGCCGGCAGGAATACCTGCAACAACTATTGGACATGGCTGAGTTGTGCCAGTTCCTGGAGGAACTCCACCAAAAACCCTTTTATGAAGTCTTGCTGAAACCTGTGTATACCCTAATCCACAAGCAGTTTGCGTATATGTTGTAGCAATTGAGCCATTTCCATTCATCACACTATTGTTCGAATTTCCTCCTTTAGGTCCGCCAGGTGTTGGTGCAACATAGCAAGTTGGGCAAGGTGTACCTGGTAATGGATTATTGTATGTTTGTGCGGATACAGAAACATTTAACAACAAACAAACAAAGAGAAATTTTAAGAAGTTTTTCATTAGGGTATATGTTTATATAAAGATATTGTTTCAGAGAAGGTTTAACAAATTATTCCCTCATTTTTAGGGGTGGTTCACGAAGTATGCAAAGCGCGTTTTCAACTTAAACCGTTTTAATTAACAAAAAGTTAAGAAAAATCAACTTTTTAACAATTCAAAAGAAATGAATGCGACCTGTTAAAAATAAAAGATCCCTCCCGTTTTAACGAGAGGGATCTTTGTCAAATTTTAATTTATTTACTTCATTAAAGTTACATGGCCAACGTATTCCTTGCGTCCTTCGCCATTAGCTCCAACTGCTCTGATCTTGTAAATATAAACGCCATCTTGTGACTGGATTCCTTTTACAGTTCCATCCCATCCTTTAGTGTAATCTTTGCTAAAGAATAATGCATTACCCCAACGATCGAATACTTCCATGCTAAATCCTTCCACTTTAAATCCTAAACCTTTTATAATGAACATATCATTTAATCCATCACCATTTGGTGTAAATGTATTTGGAATATACACATTAAAATCTTCAACAACTTCTATATTTCTGATCACTGAATCAACACAACCCTTGTCAGTTCTTTGGATCAACATAATTGGGTAGTGACCTGCATTTTCAAAAACACGTTCAGGATGTTTAACATTAGAAGAATCGTATCCATCAATCCCGGTTCCTGAGAACAACCAGTTAATACTGGCGATAGGACCGTATTTAGACATAGGATTAAATGTTACCTGATTATTACTTGTAGTTACTACATCGGGTGTCCAGTTAAAATCTGAGTGTGGTTTTGGCCACACAACAATTGGCATTGGATGATCGTAAACACCTTTACAACCATTTTTACCCATTGATGTAACTCTTAAATTGTAAGTGCCAGGCTCATCAAGGCAATAGGTAAAGCTATCAGCTTGCATGATCTTTGTTCCACCAAAATCGTAAGTTGTAATAGCTGCGCTGTTTTGTGTTTTGGTATTATAAAATAAACATAACGGTTCGCAGCCTTGTTGTTTGTCAAGTTGAAGATCTACCATTGGAGGTTGATTAACTGTAACTGTAAACGTATGGAAAACTGTATAGTTTGGACAAGCAATATCATAACCGGCAAGGTTATAAATTGTTGTTCCTAGCGGATGACCGTATTGTACACTTCCTGTGGGCGATCCTAAGAATACTCCCGGAGACCAAACGTAAGCATAATTCTGACTGCCACCGGTTGATCCGGCAACTAATTTAACGCTATCGCCTCTACAGATAGTTCTATCTTGTGGTGTTAAAGTAAATGCAAGTGGTGTTAGTACATCAATATCAACTTTTTGGGTAGTAACACATGGCCCCAAAGAAGCGCTTAATGTATACGTACCTGATTGGTTAGGTTGAACACCAGGTATAGTTAAGTTTTGTGTATTTGATGTAAATCCGTTCGAACTTGTCCAAGTATAAGAAGTTGCACCTACAGGACCATTTACATTCAATAAAGAGTTATAACATATTTGTTGATATGGAACCAATGAAAATGTCAGTTTTGAATAAACAGTTAACTGAGTAGTATTTGTATTATAACATATCAACGAACCGTTATTGTAAGATGCAGTAACCATATAAACACCTGTAAGAGATGGTGTAGCAAAATAGATAGTAGGATTAGCAGACAAAGCTGTATAACTATTTGGCCCAGTCCAAGTATAAGATGATGCACCACTTGAGCTAGCAGTTAATTGCGTGTTGTTTGGCTCACAAATACTGATACTAGGCGTTACAATAATTGGATTAACAGGAACCACGTTTATTTGATTAGATCCGGTAGTAGTGCAACTTACAGATCCAATCGCAAAAGTAGCCGTTGAAAAATAAACTCCCGAAGAAGCTGGTTGAATGTTATTAATTGTAGTTGCTTGTAAGTTAGAAGTAAAGTTGTTTGGACCAACCCATGAATATCCAATAGCACCAGGCGCTAATGCGCTTAGATTTGCTGTTGAATATTGACATACGTTATTTGTAACATTAACTACTACAGGGCTTGTAACTACTACCGATAAGTTACTTACAGCTGTTCGCGAACAAACTAATGTGGTCGTAGGGTTCGTAAAGAAAGCCGTTACACTATAATCACCCGAATTTATTGGCATTACATTGCTAATAGATGGGCTTTGAACATTTGAAGTAAAACTTGCAGGACCAGACCAAGAAAAAGCATTAGGCTGCGCAGCAATACTAGTATTTAATGTTAAGTTTGATCCAGGGCAAAGTGTATAATTTGCACTTGTTGGAACGGCTGTATTAATAATTACTGCCACTAAACTTGTATCTTTTTTACAAGTTAATGTTGATGTAAATATTAAAGGCGTATTTGGTGCAGTAGTAAAAGCTGTACTTGCCAAACTTTGTGTGTAATTATAAACAGCAGTTCCGCTATATGTTCCGGAATTTAACGAGCTGGAATTTACGATGGAAGGTGTTTGTGTGTTTGAAGAAAAACTGTTTGGACCTAACCAAGAGTATAAAGAACTTACAGTTTGACCAGCAGCAGCAACTGTAGGGTTTATTGGTGTTAATGAAAAATTTAAAGTTGTACCCTGACAAGCAGGTGCATTTACACCAAATACCGAAATTGTAGGTGTTGGTTTTACCATAACTTGTACCGTACTTGCACAAGCGCCAACTGTACCATTTGTACCAGCATAAACAGTGTAGATTCCACTAGCTAAAGGGGTTGGGTTAGGAGAAAATAAAAATTGAGTAGTTATTACAGTACCCGGGCCCGGGGTTGTTTGGTTCATATAACTGCCAGTTGTTGGTGTTGGAGCAGATGGGTTAACAGGTACCGCTGTTGAATTTACAACACTAGTAAAGCCTCCTGGTCCCGTCCAAGAAAAAGTTAAAACACCTGTTGCACTTGTTGTTACTTGAGCTGTTAAACTAAGTGAATTTACCGCAGGTGCTGAACGCGAACACATTGCATAGCTTTCGTTAACAATTGTATTTATTCCCGGAGTATAATAAACAGCTACACTTCCAGCTCCGTTTTGAGCTGCCGGCGCACATAATGCACCTGCGGGATAAAAACTTGATCCGCCGCCGCCACCGCCGCCGCCGTTTGCACCAGTACAACAACCATCATTACCGCCGCCGCCGCCGCCATAATAACCGCCGCCGCCGCCGCCGCCAGATGCGGTTTGCCATGGACCACCTTGTCCGCCAATACCTAGTACTCCGGGAGAACCTCCGGGAGGGGTTCCAGCCCAAGGTATTCCACCAGCACCACCGGCAACTTGTGTTCCTCCGCCGCCACCAGAACCATAAGTATTACATCCTGCTGCGCCGTTATTGCAATTTGCTGCACCACCACATACTGAACCTGAACCGCCACCTGCACCACCGCCACCGCCAGCTACTAATATTCTATTAGCTAAAGCGAAAGGTGCTACTCTAACATCTGAAGCACCTCCACCGCCATATGAGGCATACGCTGCACTTCCAGTTGAAGCTTGTCCTGTACCGCCGCCATTAAAACCGCCAGAAGCAGCTCCTTGAGCTCCAAGACCGCCTACCATAATCTGAAATACCTGACCAGGTGTTACCGCATAAGTTGCTTGTATTGCAGCCCCTAAACCACCGCCAGGTCCGCCACCTTTTGCACCCCTAATAACAAATGTAACGGTTGATACACATAGAGTACTTGGAACAGTAAATGTTTGAATTCCACCTGTAAAGCCGAAATTTACAACTGTCGCAGTTGGCGCAATTGGTGCTAAAACTTGCCCACGAACACTGGTAAATGCTAATAATATTAAAGATATGATAAACTTTTTCATAAGATCTCTTTCAACGAATTTATATTTAAGTTCACTTTTTTTCATTTTTTTGGATACTTAACTGTTCTAAAAATTAACTTATCATTGATATACAAAGTTAGACATTAAGGCTCTAATCATTGCTTTTTTCAGTAAGTCAAAAGGGGGCTTTACTCAATCAAATCAGACCTGAAGTTTAGGTTTTGAATTTTAACAAATAGGTTTTACTGGCATTTAAAGCGATAGTGCCCGATAATGGTGTAAGAAAATAGCATATCCTCAATGTTATTACCCCCTCCAATGTTATGAGCAATGAGGTAACGTTTACCGTCGGGCGAACGCTGATCGACAACAATGCCAATGTGAGTAATACCGCTCACTACCTTCTTGTTCTGAAGGTTCCAGGTAACAAGGTCGCCGGGTTTATAGTCCTCAGCCTTGTCAGTTACCACCAATTCAGCTTTTTTATTCTTAAAATAGGTCATAAGATTAGGCACCCTTCTGTGATCGATATTGGTATCCGGGGCTTTTAACTTCCATAATTTTGGGTAATCTTTAAAATGTTTTACCATATCCTCATGTACTTCTTTCTGAAGATCAATACCTACGCCTCTGTAGGCCCTGATAACCAGATCTGTGCACACGCCGGTGTTTGACGGAACGTCTCCATTCGGATATTTTATCTGAACATAGGCCGGCACATAAGTTACTTTTATTTTGGTTTGATTTATTGCCTGAACAACCAGTTTTTGGAAAAAACCTGAATCCTGGTTAAACGAAAAAAGAGTAAAAAACAGGCAAAAAAGAACAATTTTATAGTATTTTGGCATCATTTTGGTATAAAAATAGCAATTTTTAGCGAAAATATGATTTTATTTTATTGCTAAATTTAAACTTCATTGATTTTAAAAATTTTGTACCTTTCCAAACCATATAATTTAAAACTATGAAGGGAATTATTTTAGCAGGAGGCTCAGGCACACGTTTACACCCGCTTACTTTAGCAATGAGTAAACAAATGATGCCAATTTACGATAAACCAATGATCTACTATCCCCTGTCTGTTTTAATGATGGCAGGTATAAACGAGATCTTAATAATTTCTACTCCTCACGATCTTCCACATTTTGAAAGACTTTTAGGAAATGGAGAAAGTATTGGTTGCAAATTTTCTTACGTTGTACAGGAAGTGCCAAATGGTTTAGCTCAAGCTTTTGTTTTAGGCGAAAAATTTATTGGCAAAGAAAAAGTTGCGTTAATTTTAGGAGATAATATTTTTTATGGCGTTGGATTAGGAAGTGCTTTACAACAAATAAATAACCCGGTTGGCGGTGTTGTTTTTGCTTATCACGTAAGTGATCCTGAACGTTATGGTGTTGTTGAGTTTGATAAGAACCACAAAGTAATTTCGATTGAAGAAAAACCAAAAGAACCAAAATCAAATTATGCTGTGCCGGGTTTATATTTTTACGATAATACTGTTGTACAAATTGCAAAAGATCTTAAACCTAGCCCGCGTGGTGAATATGAAATTACTGATGTAAATAAAGAATATTTAAAACAGGGTAAATTAAAAGTTTCTATTATGGATCGCGGAACTGCCTGGTTAGATACCGGAACTTTTCCTTCGCTAATGCAAGCCGGACAATTTGTGCAGGTAATTGAAGAACGTCAGGGTTTAAAAATTGGTTGTATTGAAGAAGTAGCTTTTAAAATGGGTTACATAAATAAAGAACAATTAATAAAAGTTGCCACGCCATTAACTAAAAGTGGATACGGTACTTATTTGTTAGATGTTGCAAAGAACTCTTAATTTTTTTTCGTGAATAATTATCAAGCATTCTTCGATCTTTTCTTAAAACATTTAGAAGATCATCGATCAGGTTTAAATTCAAGATCGCCAAAAGAACTTTACGAACCCGAAAATTATATTTTATCTCTTGGCGGAAAAAGATTACGCCCTCTACTCGCTTTAATTGCATGCGATCTTTTTGATAAAGATCCTCACCTTGCTTTAAATTCTGCACTTTCGGTTGAACTCTTTCATAATTTTTCATTGATACATGATGATATTTTAGATGCCGCTCCTTTGCGCAGAAATAAAGAAACCGTTCATGTTAAATGGAATACCAACATTGCCATTTTAAGTGGCGATGTAATGTTGATAAAAGCAAAACAGGTTTTAGAACATTATGATCTTAAGGAGTTTAAAAAATTAAATGTGCTTCTAAATAAAACAGCTATTGAAGTTTGTGAAGGACAACAACACGACATGAATTTTGAGAACAATGAGAGTGTTCATGTTACAAATTACATTGATATGATAACTAATAAAACTGCGGTATTATTGGGTTGTAGCTTAAAAATGGGCGCCATTAACGCTAATGCAAAAGATGAGGATCAAAATAATTTATACGCTTTCGGAAAACATTTAGGTGTTGCTTTTCAATTAATGGACGATCTTTTAGATGCATTTGCTATAGATCCAAAAAAATTTGGAAAACAAATTGGCGGAGATATTTTAGCAAACAAAAAAACATTTTTATATTTAAAAACACTTGAGCTCGCCAACGAAAAACAAAAAAAAGATCTTAAAAAATTATTGAAAGAAAAGGATCCGGCAAAAAAAGTGGAAGGCGTTCTGGCAATTTACAATGATCTTAATATAAAAAAATTATGCCAGCAGGAAGCCGATACGCACACCCTACAAGCAATAGATCTTTTAAATAAGGTGAACGCAAATCCTACAAAAAAAGAAGCATTAAAAAGCTATGCCAAAGAACTTTTAAACCGCCAAGCTTAATGACTTACCAGGACTATAAACACATAATACCAATTCAGTTACGTTTTAATGATGTTGACAGACTTGATCATGTAAACAATGCCTGTTACTTAAGTTTTTTTGAATTAGGGCGCGTAAAATATTTTGATCAGGTTTTAAGCAAGGCTATTAACTGGAACGAGAAAGGTTTTATTACTGCCAGAACGGAAATAGATCACATTACACCGCTTTATTTGTTAGATGAAGTGTATTGCTGCACTAAAATAAAAAAGCTTGGCACAAAAAGCATGACAATAGACAACGTGATCCTTAAAAAAGTAGATGGCCAATTAATTGAAGCTGCTAAAGGCATTGGCATTTTAGTAGCAATGAATTATTTAAAGAAAACAAGTATTGATATTCCTGTCGACTGGCGAAAACTGATTGAGGATTTCGAAAAATAATTTTTACAGATCCTCAAGATCAACAATGTTCAGTAATCTTCCGCCAAAAAAATAGATCTTATTTTTCATTACAATACTTTGCTCCACCAAATTAAACGTAGCCAGTAATTCAAAGTTCTTATTAATAACGTAAGTGTTCTTAAAATTAAAGATCACCGTTTTATCTTTATAAACCTTATCACGTTTAAATAATTCGGTGAAATGATACTCGTATTGCACATCAACTTTATCTACACCATAAACTTTATTATTCTCGGCCTTAAAATAAACAACGTTATCATTAATAAAATTTAATGGCACATAATAACCTTCTTTTTCAACAAAATATTCGTCACCATTAATAAATTCAACAAAACGACCATACTTGTGATCATCAAGTGGGATAAGGTTTTCAAAAGATTCGTTATTAGAATTTGTTTGTATGATATTTTTTTTATCGGCCAGCAAATACGATTGTTTTTGTGGTAAAAAATCAATTAAGTTCTCTGATGAAGTAAATTTACTTTGTGAATTAATTTTTCCTGTAGCTGCGTCAATATTCATTACAAAAGGTTTGCCGTATAAAACATAATTATCTTTAAACTGGCTTAAACCTAAATTAATTAAAGTAATTGCCGAGCCACTTTTAGTGATTATCATTTTAGAAATTGGTAGCTCTTTCAGATCTAATTCCCACATTAACTCACCATTAGTTTTTACCGCTATTATTTTTTCTTTCCCCGCAAAATAAACCACATCTCCATCTATAAGAATATTAGATCCCAAATGCGTTAATAAATTATCTTCTTTAGTTGTTTTTTGCGACGAATTTATTTTTTGAACATTTTCTTTATGTACTACAGAGAACACAAGTGTTTTTTGATTTTTCTCAGCGGTAACAAGCGGGTGCGACCAAAGTAAGCCAGTATGAATATTAATGGCATGCAAACCATTTGCAGCAATAATAATGATTGTATCATTTAAATATTTTACATCCATCCAGTCTTCTTTATGAGATAGATTTGCCTTCCAATATACAGTTCCATTCAATAAACTAATACAATTCAACTCATCAGGTTTTTTTGGATCATCATAAGTTAAACCCGAATTGTTTGCCGGAATTGCGTAAACGATCCTGTCTTTGAAATCATAAACTTCAAAACCATGTTTTTTATCATAACGACTGGTTTTTACTTCGTTAGAAAAAAGTAAAAAATCACCGGTCAAATTCAGATCAAAACGTAAACTTTCATATAACCAATTAATTGAATCGGTATCGCAATTTAAACCTGCAATAAATCCTTTGTTCACATATAGTCTGCCAGAGGGATCTTTTTTACGGGTTGAAAATATCAGTTGGTTAGAAGCTGTATCTGACTGGTAATCGTATAAAGGTGCGCTTAAGCTAAATGTTCTAGCAGTAATTGTTTTTATACTTGTTGCTGAAATACCAACATCCTTTGTAAAGGATTTATAATAGTTCATTTGTGTTTGCCCAAAACCCGAAAAGGTTAGGCAAACAAAAAAAAGAAAACTAAAAACGTATCTCATAAAAATATTTTAAAAAATTAAACTTTTAATCCAATTATCAGCACATCATCAACCTGCTCTAAGTCGCCCTGCCAATCAGCAAGTATCTTATCCAGAAAATCCATTTGTTCTTTCACAGGTTTTTGAGAGATCTGTGTCAACAATTTCCTAAAGTTGCCCACCATGAATTTTTTACCTTTTGGTCCACCAAACTGGTCTGCATAACCATCACTAAAAACATACAATTGATCGTTCTTTTGTAGTTGAATGGTAACGTTATCAAAATTTTCCTTCTCTCCTATAAACGCTCCAATAGGGAATTTGTTTGCACCATATTGAATTAATTCTCCATTCCTTACAATATATAATGGATTATAAGCTGCGGCGTATTGCAACTCCAGTGTATCATAATTTATACAACACAGAGTTATGTCCATACCATCCTTAGATTGTGTGCCTTTATTGCTTACGTGCAATGTATTAATTACACCTTCTCTTAATTTATCCAATATCTCCGACGGCTTAATTATATTAGTATTGCTAATAATGTCCTTTAAAATATTATGTCCTACCAAACTCATAAATGCTCCCGGCACACCATGGCCAGTACAATCAACCGCCGCAAAGTAGGTGAGATTATTTTTCTTCTCTACCCAATAAAAATCACCACTAACAATATCTTTTGGCTTAAATAATACAAATGAGTTTGGAAGAATTTGATCAATGATAGTTTTCGGTGGCAAGATCGCTTCCTGGATCCTTTTTGCGTAATGAATACTGTCTGTTACTTGCTTGTAAAGTATCTCTAACTCTTCATTTTTATTTTCGATCTCCGATTTTTGACGCACAACCTCTTCGGTACGCTCCATTACTTTACGTTCCAAACTACGTTCGTTCTCTGCAAGATCATCCCTCATTTTTAGTAACGCGTGGCCAAGTGTATCATCTTTACTTAATGGTTTGTAATTAGCATCAAATTTTCCCGCACCTGTTTCTTTTGCAAACTTGGTTGTTTGCTCCATCGACTGGATAAGATCTGTTAGCGCAACGCCCATTTCACCAACCTCATCATTTCTTGTTTGAATACGCTCTTTTGGTAAAATACCAAGCCCCATTGAGAGTAACATTTTCTTTAAAACCTGAATAGGTTTTGTAATAGAGCGTGTAGTGTACAATGCAATAAAAATTCCTCCAATTACAAGGGTGATACCCAACAACTGAACAAATCCTTTTAAGAATTTAAAAGAATCAAACATCTCGTCTTTTACTTTTTCTGCTGCTTCCTGTTTAAATGCAATTAATGAATTAAGGTTACGATAAATGGTTTTGATGTTCACCTCAGAATCTTCATAAGGCAAACGCGCCATCATGTAAATGTTTGGATCTTCGTAGGCCTCTGCAGAATTTAACTGACCAATGATCTCGTTCTGATAAACTTTAAATAAAGTTTCAACCCTGCCAAAAATTACACGCAATTGTGTTTTTTCATCGGCCGACCATGTTTGCGATAAAGCCTGTAACAATTTTTTCTTTTCAGGATATTCTACACGAATGATATTCTTTAGTTCATCCCTGAACTCGATATCATTAAAACTCCTGTTGTAAAACCATTTCGAAACGTTTGTGTGCGAGCGTTGTAATAAAAGATTTAATTCTTTTAACTCGGCAACGCTTGGCGTTACTTGTCCTACCACTGTTTCGGTTTGTCTTTTGCTGTCGTTTAAAGTAAAAACAGTTAAAATAAAGGCCACCATTGTTAAAACAATAAATGAGCCAAATCCTAATCCAATTTTTCTTCCTATCGTGAATCTAATTGCCATTAGTCTATTTTAATATTTAACTCCTTACATTTCTTCTTAAACTCTTCTTCCTTCGGTTTATCGTTCAGCATTTTGTAGATGCTATGAAGTGCTTCAACTGCTTTTACATTTTTATTATCAACCTTATAAACTTTAATAATAAACTGCTCAGCTTGTTTCGCAAGTTTGATAATATTTTCCTGCACAACATCTATCTGCGAAAAGTCGGCACCGTAATCCAATCCTTTACCTAAGTTCACCGCCTGGTTGTAATACATGATGCCAAGGTTAATGTTTGCAGAAGGATTCTCAGGTTGAATATCCAGAACTTTTAGCAAAGCGATTTTCGCTATATCCTGAGCTCCTGAATTTTTATTATCCTTATTAAAAATATCTGAGTATACACTTCCAACCGCTAAATAATATTCAATATCCCTGGCGGTAAAATTTGTTCCCGGTTCTGCTATCGCAAAATTTTCTTTAAACTTATTGTAAGCAACAATACTACGACTGTAATTCACAGAGTCCATTAACAACAATTTAGACAGGTTAAAATAACCGGCCGCAATATTTGAAAGTAGTTTTTTATTATTAGTGGCAAAGGTCTCATCCGGTTTTAGTGTGCCTGAAGTTTTAAGTGAAGAAAGAATGGTATCGCGTAAAGAAGAATTTAATTTAAGTTTATCATTTCGCTTGTATATTTCAAAATAAATATAAGCACGAGTAGTCCAGGCAACAAAATCGCCTTTTGTTTCAGGATGAACAATAACACTATCAATGGCCAATCTAGCCATGTCAGCATTTTTTGATTGCAGTAATTGTTGGGCTCGGTTAAGCTTATCATTCTGCGCAAAACCATTTACAACACACAGCATTAAAATGCTATATGTAAAGGTTTTTAATATGTTGCGCCATTTGCTCATTTTAATTTGTTTTAATATTACTCAACATTAATTGCTAGTGATTTAAAATCATCATTTGTTTTTAGGCCGGCTTTTACAGCGTTATTTTTATTATACTCAAATTTTAATTTGTTATCAATTACTACAAAATTTATACTCGATCCTGTTTTGCAGGCGTTAGGGCTTTCCGCAACAACCAATGTGCTTTTTGATTTACTTTTAGAAGAAACATCTGCTACTACTTTTGAAACATCGGGCAACAGATAAACTATTTGTGCAGAAATAGCAGCATCAAATACGTAAGAATTTTTTACTTCAATATCCTGGTTACCTACCTTTTTTTTGCTGGCTAACGTCTTTAATTCGGTAATTAGATTTTCGTTCTTGCCTACCACGTAGATTACAAAATTGCCGGCCTTTTTTTTGTCCGACCATTCAAAATAACGCGTAAAATTGTAAAGGAATACGGCCTTGATCTTTGCGTTGGTATCATAATTAGATGGTTGCTGAAATCTAAGTGAGATAACACAAAATAATAGTACCCAATATTTAAAATTTTTGACCAGTTTTTTAAAAAATTTATCTAATTTACAAATATAATGTTTGCTTTTTAATAGCTTTTATTGTTATTTTCATATTTTAGTCTTAAAATCGTATCACAATTGAGTGCCACTAACAAATACAGCAGTTACTCTGATAACGATCTAATTAACGTTTTTTTAGAAAAAGATGATAATAATATCGTTGGGATCCTTTATGAGCGCTATGGCCATCTGGTTTTAGGTTTATGCATAAAGTACCTTAAAAACAAAGATGAAGCGCAAGATGCAGTAATTCAAATATTTACGGGCCTCATGAAAGACCTCAAAAAGCATAAAATTGAGTTCTTTAAAAGCTGGTTATACGTTTATAGCAAGAATTTTTGCCTTATGGAACTGCGTAAAAGGCAGAGTATGCTTAAAAAAGAGCTCGAATTGAAAGAAAATGTGCACTTAATTATGGATTTTTCAAATCCTGAGCATCTCAATGAAAAGGAGAAGCAAATTGTGATAATGGAAAAAGCTATGGAACTCTTAAATATTGAACAAAAGAAATGTATAGATCTCTTCTATTTAAAGAACAAATCTTACATCGAAATTGTTGACATTACAGGTTACACAGCCAACGAAGTAAAAAGCCATATACAAAATGGCAAAAGAAATTTAAAATTAAAAATGGAAATACTAATTAATGAAGACCCCAATAAATAAAGATAATTTAGATCAACTTTTTAATAAAGCAAAAGCGGATAAACAAGGTTTGGATGACTTTGAGAAAGATGCTATTGAGGGTTTTGATATGTTGGAATCTGAGAAGGAAGCAGCTGATCTTAAAGCTTCATTAGATACGCTTATTCAAAAAGAATTATTTGCTAAAGAAGAAGAAAGAAATCCAAAAGTTTATTGGTTTGCCGCTGCAGGTTTAATTTTAGTTGTTGGTTTAAGTGTATTATTTGTTTTAAATAATAACGATTCACTTTCTAACAGTCATGATGTTGCTATAATAAATAATGCTCAGGAAAGTGAAAAAAATGTTTTACCTGATAGTAAAGCAGAGTTAAAAGAACAAGCAGTTACTCCGCCAACTGAAGCAGTAACTGTTACGGACGAAGAAAGTCCTGCAAAAATATTTGGAGAAAAATTAAAAACCGGCAAGTTGGATCTGCAAGACCAAACCGACGGAAAAGATATGGCTGCAACAACTAAAGTTGCAAAAGATGAGCAAGAAGCAAAACCAAGAATGATAGTAGGGGCTTCTACAAAGGGACCTGTAGATATTAAACAGGTTGAAAAAGAACAATCGGAAAGAAAAAAAGAAGAAGTTGCTGATGAGATGGTTGCTACCGGTTCCGGTTCAAATTCAAAAAGTAATAACAATACTGGTGGCTTAGGTGATCTTTCAAAAGGTTCAAAAGATAAAGAAGGTGAAGCTTTTAAATCTATCCCTGCTAAAACTCCTGATCAAAAAATAAAATCAGCTGAAACAGAATCAACACCTAAAAATGAAGTTGCATTTGGTACACCAAAAGAAAAAGCAAAAAAAGAAGACAGGAAAGATAATGATGCAGAAGAAGATTTAAATCAACCCGTGGCTGTTAACATGGATAAGAATGCTTCTGTTAACAGAGAAGAAAAAGCAGGAAAAAAAGCAAAAAGAGCAAACAACAAACAAAGCCCTGGCGCAGTAAGCGAAAATGACGACTATAAATCTGGCTCACCAAAAACCACTACTACAACAAAAGATGCTGTTGTACTTGAAACCACAGTTGCTAATACTGCAGCCACTGAAGCTCAAAAAGAACCTGCAATAAATTGTTATTATACTGGTGGCGAAACAGCAGCTACAACTGATCTTAGAGATAAATTAAAAGGCAAAGATATTGACCAAAAATTTGATGCTACACTTTTTTTGAACGAAAAGAAAACAGTTGAAAAAGTAGAGTATATAAATTCTTACGAACTTACTGCAAAACAAAAAGAAGAGCTAACTAAAATTTTAAAGACCTTATGCAAGTTTAATTTCTCTATAAATCCAACTACAAAAGGATTGTTTCCTTATAAGATCTTATACAGGCCATAAGTTTTCTACGAATATACGAATCTAAACCTTGAACTACGATTCGTAAATTCGTATTAAATTCGTAATTCGTGGTTATTTTTTAGTCAGTTCCTTAAACACATCTTCCATCTTCTGCTCTTCTTTATTTAAGGTTAACACACTTAAATTATTGGCTACAGCAAAATTAAAAATGTCTTTACGCACGTCTTCTTTAGAGGTAGAAGATAGTTGCCAGGTGTTGCCTTGTAAATGACTTACCTTTTCGATATTGGTTATTTTATGAAGTAATTTTTCTGATACTTCTTTATCAAACTCTACAGTAATAATTTGTTGGGTTGTATTTTTTTGAAGGTTCTTTGTTTCGTCGTTCGCAACAATTTCTCCTTTATTAATGATAATTACACGGTCGCAAATAGCTTCTACTTCCTGCATAATGTGTGTGCTTAACATTACCGTTTTTTCTTTTCCCAAGGCTTTTATAAGTCCGCGAATTTCTTCCAATTGGTTTGGATCCAACCCTGTTGTTGGCTCATCCATGATCAACACTTTTGGGTCGTGAATAATAGCCTGCGCCAAACCAACACGCTGCCGATACCCTTTACTTAAAGCACCAATTTTTTTATTTTGTTCAACTTGCAAGCCGGTCATGTCGATCATGTCCTTCACACGACCTTTTAAATTTTTTATTTTATAAATGCCGCCAACAAATTCTAAAAACTCCTTCACATACATATCCAAATACAATGGATTGTGCTCAGGTAAATAACCAATTTGTTTTCTAACTTCTAAACTTTGTTGCGTAATATCAAAACCACAAACCTTGGCGTGGCCTTCCGTTGGCGGAATATAGCAGGTCAATATTTTCATCATGGTACTTTTTCCGGCACCATTCGGACCTAAAAAACCAACGATCTCATTACTTCCAACTTCAAAAGAAATATTGTTCAGTGCTTTTTGAGCACCGTAAAGTTTACTTATATTATTTACTTGAATTGACATACTATTTCTAGTTCCTGGTTTCGCGTTTCTTGTTATATCTATTTATTTTCTCTGAACACGTTTGTCACTACCCAACCTTTACCCCAGTCTTCAATTTCTGCTGCCGACCAAAGTTCAGGAAAAAAAATTCTTTTTTGGAAACGCGGTGGTAAATACTTTTGCCAGTTAGTGCCGCCTGTTGCAGCAATATCTTCAGTATTTTGTTGAAGATACTGAACAGCAGATTTGTAATGCATCAAAGGCCAATTAATATTTACATTCACATCAATTTCTTTTAAAGCATTAATTACTTTTATATCTTGTTGGTCGGCTTCTGATAACGATTTATATTTTGCCCAAAGATTTTTTGTTTTGTATTCGTTTGCCAACCTCACAAATTCTTCGCCATATTTTTTTTCGAACTGTAAAAGTGTTAATGTTTTTTTACCGCTACTTAATTCTGTAGCACCTTTATTCCAATAAATGTTCTTGAACATTTCTTCAATGGGCGGTCTTTGATTTTGGTAAGTGGGACGAACATCTTTGTCAACTAAATTAAAAAAATCGGTAGCGCAAATTTCTATTTTTCTGTATTGAGCACTCTGGAAGCCACTTGCGGGAAGCAATGCCATCCGATAACGCAGGAATTGTTCTTTCTCCATGCCATCTACCATAATTTCAAACGATTTTGTAAGCGCTTCAAAATAACGGTTAATACGCCCTACTCTCTCTGCAAAAAATTTAGGATCCAGTTTTTCTTTCCAGCCAACCATTTTTCCATTCGGTAAAATATTTGGACCATTATTTCCTATTTGCTCAAATTCATTTAAGGCTAATTTAAAATACAGCTCGGTAATTTGATGATACATGATAAAGATCTGCTCATCCGGGAAATCTGTTTTTGGATTTTGAAGTGTCAACAATGTTTCAACCTGGATATAATCCCAATAAGTTAAATAATTAGATAATAATAAGCCATCCAAATAACTGTTTATATCCTGACCCATTTGGCCATACTTATCTTCCAGTAATTTTATTTTCTCTTCCGTTTTGATATCTATTGCCATAAGAATTTGTTTACGCTCTGTTGATACTATAAAATGGTTTTGTAAGCCTCTCAAAAATACAAATTTTTATGGGCATCTCTAAAAATTAGATTTTTTTAGACGAACAAATTTTTAAAAGCGGAGTTTACTAAGGTAAATGAGCATTTAAAAATGCAGTTCGACGCCAAAAAAGCAATTTATTGAGATGCACTATCGGTTAATACCTCTTTTATTCATGGCCTTTTGATAAGCGTTGGCATACTTTAAATGCTCCTCGTAAGTGCATGAAAAGTCAGAGTAACCGTTCAATTCGGGTTTAGCGCAAAAGAAAATGTATTTATGTTTTATATGATTTAAAACCGCATCAATAGATTGTAACGAAACAAGACAAATTGGCCCCGGAGGCAAACCCTTATTTTTGTAAGTATTGTATGGCGAATTGATCTCTTTGTCAGCATCCAAAACCCGTTGAACATCAAAATTCTTATTTGCGAATTTTAAAGTTGGGTCTGCTTGCAACAACATATCCTTGCGAATGCGATTAATATACACTCCTGCAATTTTTTCCTGTTCACTTTCTATCGCACTTTCAGATTGTGCAATAGAGGCCAATGTAATTATTTCAGGAACTGAGAAACCAATTTTTTTCGCTATTGCTTTGCGCTTTTCGTTCCAAACATTGTTATAAGTTTGTTTTAACGCGGCAATAAATTCATCTATACTACTCGCCCAGCCAATTTCGTAAACGCCCGGCCGTATCAAAGCAAAAGCATTGTCCGGATCTAATCTAAAATCGTCGTAAAGTTTTTTCTCATCAGTTAAATAATTTTCAAGATCTTCTTCGTTCAATTCCAGTTTATCGTCAACATAAGCTACAAACTCTTCCAGGTTATGAATTTGTGAGTTGAAAGTAAGTTTTACTTTTTCTTGTTTATTATATTTAATTAAGTTAATTATCTGGCGCTTGGTCATACCATTGGTGATGCGGTATTTACCAGGATGTATATTTTTATCCAGGTCCATTTTTTTTGCCAGGAATTCAAATGCTTCAAGGTCGTCAATAATATTCTCTGAATTAATATCGTTGATCACATCTTCAAACGTATCATTGCTTTCAATATAAACGTAAGTGTAATTCTTATCTTTTAAATGTATAGCGCCTGCAATGTATTTTTGGTAAATAAAGTAACCGCCCGCTCCTAATGCAAGAATTAAGATCAAACTAATTATTTTACCCCTTCCTTTTTTACTCATAACAAACGTTCAATTTGTTCTAAAGCCATTTTTGCTTTTTGGTTTTTAGGATTTTTCTTTAAGATAATTCCTAAATACTTTTTTGCAGAATTCTTATCTTTCATAAAAGCATAATAACCTGTTAAATTTAATAATAAAGGTTCATAATCCGGATCAATCTTTTCAGCATTTTTATAAAGTCTAAATGCCTCTGCCTGCTGACCCTGGCTCAATCGTATATATCCTAAATTCGTCATCGCCGAAACATGTTTCGGGTTTTCTTTCAGGATAAAAGAAAATTGCTCGATAGCATCGTTAAAATTATTTAAACTCGCCAAAGTACTGCCCAATTTATTTCTGAAATCCAAATTATATGGCGCCAACTTAACAGCTTGCTTGAACCATTTAACAGAACCCGGAACATTATTGGTATTATAATACGATTCTGCAATTCGGTAACAGGTCCATGCGTCTATATTATCATAAGAAACTTTGGTAAATAGAATATTAAAACATTTTTGTTCGCCTGCCTGGTTCACATACCCGATTACTTTTTGAAAATCCTGTTTAATAAAATTTAACTGTATCAAAGCACGAAGGTTAGTGAACAGGTCATTAGCTGTTCTATCCTTTAATAAAGCAGTTGCAGAATCCAAATAAGGATTATCCTGATCGAATTTATCGTACTGATTAATGTACGCTTGTGCTTTTGTTAATGCACTTGGGTCTTTTTCGTTGATAGAATATAAACCCACAAAGGTTTTAATTTTATCTTTTTCTACTTTAGAAATTGGTTTACGAATATAATGATCGTGCACCGAAACGTGTGGAATATCTGTAGAACCTGTTGCAGGCATATGGCAGCTTACGCAATTCAAAAATTTGGAAGGCGACTGACCTTGTTTTGCGTTTCGTGCCAATACAACATTTTTATCCGTACACAAAAGATCAGATTTTCCATTTGAATTGTGGCAACCATTGCAGGCGTCATTAAAAATGTCATTATTTGTTTCCTTAACGCTTACATGCGGGTTGTGACAGGTAACGCAAGTCATTGCGCCTTTATATGGTTTCAAAGCAGAGTTGGCCGAGCCAGTAGAAGTCACTTTTTCATACGACTTTATAAAACAAGCACTTTGTTTTAAACGATCAGCATGGGAAGCCATAATAAAATCTTCATCTGCATTTTTATATTTTGGCAAGAAAACAGAAATGTAATCGCTTAATTTTTGACCCGGTTTAAAATCGTAAAACGATTTGCCTTCTTTTAAAACAGCATTACCTTGCAAATGACAACGCTGGCAAAGATCAAATTGCCTGTCGATAGATAACTTTGCAGGATTTACAATAGAGTAATCAATTAATTTAGAAGTATCTACTTTTGTTCCCGTTCCTCTTTCCGCAACATGTATAGAACCCGGACCATGACAACGCTCACAATCGATCCCGGTTGGAATACTTGTGAATTTATTTTCTGAGCCCAGAACAAAATCAGGATAACCGTTATGGCAACTCATACATTCTAAACCTATCTTTCTTGTGAAATGTGTATTAAAACCATTTTCAAAACCCGGTGGCATATCCCAGTGTTTTTTTTGTGTGTAATAGGTCATTGGCATTTGGTTGATATAACCATTAACCGATTGCAAATGCGAATTGGTATGTTGACCTGAACCAATAATATAATTAACCTTTTCTGTTCTTGAAAAGATCGTATCGCGTTTTTCTAAACGGTATTCTTTAAAATATAAACTATCCTTATTCCAAAATGCATTGTAATGCATGTTCGAATATTTATCATAGATAGTTGCTTTTGAAAAATCGGCAGAAGACTTTTCTTTATTAGCCAGCCCTAACGATTTGCCCATACCGGTTTTAATAAAGCTGTTGTAAATATCCTGGTGACAAAGTTTACAGTTATTCATGCCAACATACTTAGCAGAATCGGAATGATTTAAATAAAGTGAAGAAGCTTTTTTTGGAATTTCTTCTGCGATCTTTGAATGAGGAACATCGCAAAATTTTAATAAACCAATTAATGCAATAGCAACAGATAAAAATATATGGATTTTTTTAGGCACCTGTATTTATATGTTGCAGGAACCAAACATCTTCAAAAGAATTGATCCCTTTTTTGTGCCATGCCTTTTTTAAACCGCATTTTTCAAAGCCCGCCTTTTCAAACAGAGCAAGGCTTGCGGTGTTAGACTGGTTAACATTGACATAAATTTGTTTTAAGTGTAATGTTGTGAAAGCATAGAATTTAATTAACTCAATACACTCCAACGCAAAACCGTTGCCGCGAAATTTATCGTGAATATAAATTCCTAAGCCACAACGTGCATGTTGCGGTTCAAATTCAAAAAGGTCGATGATGCCAATTGTCTCATTAGTATCTGCTTTACAGATCATTAAACGTAATTGTTTATTGGTGTAAATATCCTGGTAAGCTGTATTTACAAATTCATCCAGCACCGCTTTTGAGAAAGGTGTTTGTGTGTAACTCACTTCCCACAAGCTATGGTTATTCTCCCAACGATATAAAATGTCGGCATCTGATGGCTCTAAAGCTCTTACAGAAATATTTTCTCCTTTTAAAAACATCAATCTTTATAATAAGGTAAACGTTGCGCTTTTATTGTTTCATTTAATTCGTCAAGAGTATAAAATGGCAATTCCATTGTATCTTTAGGCATCTCAAAATTTAAAGCGCCTGCAAATTCTAAATAAGAATTATCATTAAGGCGTTTCATAAGATCATAATATAATTCTGTTTCAATTAATTGAACCGCATAAAATTCTTCAAAAAATAATTTAATAGGCGAAAGACAAGTTGCTTCATGTTGTCTTACAGGGCCAAATTTTTTAATTGTCTCTTTGAACATTTCTGTTTGATGATCTAAACTAAAAACAGGATGCTTTTTTAATTTAATAAAAACACTTTCTATCTTTTTTTGAGAGATGGTTTTTAGCAATGCTTCGATCGTTACATTTAATTCGTGTCCTTTAATAGTAAGCGAGTTATAGTTGCCGTTAATTAAAACACCAACGTGTGGTGGAATACGGTTAGCGTGCATCACTACAAGCCAGGAGTCTTTGCTTAAGACTTTGTCGTTTAAGGCAACTGTATTTATCTCTATATTAACTGTTTCGCTTATCACTCTATTTCTATTGTGCCGTTAAATACTTTTACCGCAGGGCCAATTAACCAAATGTTATAAAAATTCTGTTCTAACACTCTTTCAAATGTTACTTCTAAATTTCCACCAAGGGTTTTTATCAAACAATTGTTTTTTCCATTAGAGATTCCTTTTATGGCAGCAACTAATGCAGCAGCCGTAACACCGGTTCCGCACGAATAAGTTTCATCCTCTACCCCTCTTTCGTAAGTACGCACAAATAAAGCATCATCCTGTCTTTCAATAAAATTTACGTTTGTACCCTCTTCTTTAAACCGGTCATTATATCTTATTAAAGCGCCATTCTTTTTTACATCATAACTTTCTACTTCATCAACCATTTTTACAAAATGCGGCGAACCTGTATTTAAATAAAAATGATCGTCTCCCATCTCCACAGTCTTTACATCCTGCATTTTTAACGACACAATTTCGTCCTCGTCAATTGTTGCTTCATGCAAACCATCAATGGCTAAAAATTTTGCAGAGTTTTTTATTACTCCTAACTGTTTTGCAAAAGCGGTAATGCAACGCCCGCCATTACCACACATGCTGCTTGGGTTACCATCGCTGTTATAATACACCATTTTAAAATCAGAGCCCGGTTCCAACTCCAGCAACATTAATCCATCGGCTCCAATACCAAACCTACGATCACATAATAATTTTACCTGCTCGTTGGTTAGCGTAATATTATTCTGACGGTTGTCTATCAAAATAAAATCGTTACCTGTGCCCTGGTATTTATAGAACGAAAGTTGCATAAATAAAATTTAGTTAATTTTTGCTAATAGATCTGAATCCACAACTCTTTCAAGAGATCTAAAATCGGAACCATAAAAAAGTTTGTAAACCTGGTCGGAACTTTTAATGTAATACGATTTATCTAATTCGTAAAGAGATACACTGTTGTAATCCATAAAACCATAAAGCATTACTTTGTTCTTTGAGAAACGGTAACCTTTAGTATTTAAAGGCGTTTTCCAGAACTCTATAAAATAAAGATCGGATGTATTGTCTTTAACACCTGCAACATCTGCAGCCAACGAATCATTTGCGGAAGTTGTAGGAGTAATGCGAATGATCTTTACGTTCTTAATAGATAACATTTCATCTGTCGCAATGTTGATCTCAGAATTATCTCGGATAAGGCTATCTACTTCTGAATAATTTACTTTGTTAGTTTTCCCAAGATTAATTTTGAAACGCTCTTTGTCTTTCTTTTTTTCTTCGTCCTCACCATCAGCATTTTTTACCTGTTGTTGAACAACTGTAATTTGCGATTTAGCCGAATCTTTCATTTTATTAAAAAGATCGTTTATTTTAAAAACAAAAAAACCAACGCCCACTAAAAGACCTATTGATAATCCAAAAACAAAAGTGGGTATTTTACGACTGAATCTCATTTAATTTTCAAGAGTAAATTTAGCAATTTTTTTGTTGCGCCGGTTAAGGATTGTTAAAAAGAATACAAAAACGTAACAACGATATTAACTTTGCGTTATTAATCTTAAAACCAAATAAAGAAGATGAAAAAGTTGTTGTCAACCATGTTTGTGGCCTGTTTAGGTGGATTAATATCACTAGGCGGCGCCCGCTATTTTTATTCAGAGGATAAAAATAATATTAGTCAAATAACAAAGCCTTTTCAGCAGGAGAACATTAAGCTGGCTAACTATATAGAAAGCCAGGGATCTGCGCTTACTACAGATTTCACAAACGCTGCCGAAAGATCGGTTAATGCGGTGGTACACATAAAGACCACCAGCGAACAGGTAAATAATTTAAACTACGATCCATTTGCCGAATGGTTCTATGGTCCGCAAAAAAGGCAACAGAATTACAGTATGGAAGGAAGCGGTAGTGGCGTGATCATTAGCGATGATGGCTATATTGTAACTAATAACCATGTAGTAAGTGGAGCCGATAAAATTGAAGTAGTTCTAAACGACAAAAGAACTTATGTTGGCGAAATTGTTGGTGCCGACGCAAGTACGGATGTGGCGTTAATAAGGATCAAAGAAAAAGGTCTTCCGTTCTTAACCTACGGTAATAGCGAAGCTGTAAAGGTTGGCGAATGGGCGCTAGCAGTGGGAAATCCCTTTAACCTAGAAAGCACCGTAACAGCAGGTATCATTAGCGCCAAAGGAAGAAGTAATATTCTGGATGTGAATAAACGTCCGATAGAATCGTTCATCCAGACAGACGCAGCGGTAAACCCGGGTAATAGCGGTGGTGCGCTGGTTAATGTAAGTGGCGAATTAATTGGTATTAATACAGCCATTGCCTCTAACAATGGTGCTTACCAAGGGTACTCATTTGCAGTACCTGTAAATATTGTTAAAAAAATTGTGAGCGACCTTGTAGAGTTTGGAGTAGTTCAGAGAGCCTACTTTGGCGTAAGCATCCGTGACCTTGATTCTAAATTTGCAGCCGATAAGAACATAAAACTATTAAAAGGTATTTATGTAAATGGCGTAACTCTTGGTGGAAGTGCAGAAGATGCCGGTATTCAGGAAGGTGACGTGATCACTAAAATTGAAAATGCCAATGTGGGAAGTGTAAGCGAATTACAAGAACAGTTAAGCAAATACAGACCGGGTGATAAAATTAATGTTGTTACAACAAGAAATAATAAAGAAATGAATATGGCAGTAGTATTAAAAAGTTTAGACAATACAACCAGTCTGATCAAAAAAAGCGAGATCACTAAAAAATCACTTTCGGCTCTAGGGGCTGATTTTGAAGAAATGAACGCAGATGATCTTGCGAAATTCAGAATCAATAGTGGTGTGAAGATCAAAAAACTTTCAGTAGGAAAATTATCACAGGTAGGAATAAAGGAAGGTTTTATTATTACAAGTATCGATAAGAAAAAAGTAAGCAGCACGCAGGATATAACTAACTTATTAGAAAATAAGTCGGGTACCGTGTTGATCGAAGGCTTCTACCCTAATGGCGCCCGCGCCTATTATGGTTTTGCATTGTAATTTTAACTTTAATTCAATTAAAAAAGCGAATCTAAACCATTCGCTTTTTTTGTTTTTAGTACAATGGAATGTCAGAAATTTTCATACTTTTGATATGCTAAATTATCAATTTGAAGTCTAACGATCCCATATTAAAATTAAAAAAAAGGATAAAAGAACTTGAGAAAGAGAATAAGGTATTAAAGAAAAAGAAAGATATTTTTTTTACAGATAAACCCACTGTAAAAGTCCCAAAAGAAATAAAACCACTTTTTGATACAGCCTCTTTAACGGTTAAAAAATATTTTGAATCCTTTACCGCCAACCCAAGCTTATCTAAAATAGAAGTTAACGGGCAGCGTTATATTTTAATGCGCGCGGAATCTTTAGCCAACGATTTTTTTAAGAATATCATTAAATTGTATGCCGACAGGCCTTTACCTGAAGCAATAAAAATTGGCAGGAATTTACTATTTGACATGGCCCATTTAATTGGAATGGAAGATGCTAAAAATTTTCACACTAAAATGAAATTAAAAGATCCGCTTTCAAAGTTATCTGCCGGTCCTGTGCATTTTGCATATACGGGCTGGGCCTTTGTTGATATATTAGATGAAAGCAGACCAAGTCCGGACGAGAATTTTTATATTAAGTATAACCATCCTTTTTCTTTTGAAGCCGATTCGTGGATAAGATCAAAAGAGAAAGCTGACTTCCCTGTATGTACAATGAATGCTGGTTACTCATCGGGTTGGTGTGAAGAAAGTTATGGCATTAATTTAACAGCCGTAGAAATTACCTGTCGCGCAAAAGGCGATAAGAACTGTACATTTATTATGGCACCACCGGATAAAATAAATGTATACCTCCAAAAAGAATCTATAAAATATAAAAGGGTAAGAAAATACGATGTTCCATTATTTTTTGAAAGAAAAAAGGTAGAGGAAAAATTAAACAACGCCGTAAAAGAAAAAGAAACCCTTCTAAAAGAAGTACATCACCGTGTAAAAAATAATTTACAGATCATTACAAGTTTATTAAGACTGCATGCTGATAAAGAGAACAACCAACATTTTTCTGAGCTGGTTGCCGAAAGTCAGAACCGCATAACGTCTATGGCTTTAATCCACGAGATGTTATATGCTAACTCAAATTTTAGCAATATCAATTTAGCAGAATACTCTACCTCAATTTTTAGCCAGTTAAAAAGCACATACAACGCTAAACAGGTGAAGCTCGCTCTTTCTGTACCAAAAGATTTTTCGTTTGAAATAGATAAAATGATCCCCATAGGATTAATAATGAATGAGGTAATAAGCAACTCATTTAAATATGCTTTTAAGGGAAATAAAGGAAAGATCTCTATTTCTCTTAAAAAAAATTCTTTAATTATTGCAGATGATGGACAAGGATTGCCGAAAAACTTTGATAAGCATGAAAGTGAAAGTTTTGGCATACAATTGATACATTTATTAGCCGACCAGATAGATTCAAAATTAACTATTGACAGAAAAAAAGGCAGTGCCTTTACTTTGCATTTTAATACACCTATTAAAAAAGCCGATTTAGCTGATCAATAGTTGTATCTTTAAGAAATTATGTTCTCACAATTTACAAATACAAATTTAGGCCGGTTCAGGTTAATAGCGTTACTGGAAGGAGTTTCTTACCTCGTGCTTTTATGTATTGCTATGCCATTAAAATATAAATTTGGTTTTGAAGCGGCAGTAAAATATACAGGTTGGGTTCACGGCATCTTATTTATAGCCTATATTGTTTTGCTTTTAATAGTATGGAAACAATACAAGTGGGCCTTTAAAAAAGTGTTATTCGCTTTTATTGCTTCTTTATTACCCTTTGGTACTTTTGTTTTTGACAAACAATTGCGAGAAAATAAATAATTTTCAGAATATCTAACCACAAAGAACGCAAAGGGATTGTACAAAGGCCGCAAAAAAAATCTTTGTGCACTTAGTGCCTTCTTAGCGCGCTTCGTGGTTAAGCATTTAAACAAGCAGCACGAAGCATTTGCATATAATGTAATCCTTTTTCTCTTGCCAGTTTAATATTATGTTCAGGAATTAATTCAGGGTTTTTATATAATGCCAGGGCTTTTGTAATACTCTCTTCGCGCAATAAATGTAGCATAGGATAAACAGAACGATTTGTATAATTGGCTGGGTCATTTTTTTCCGCACCTTCAAAACAATAATCAGGATGAAAACTTGCTAATTGATAAACGCCTTCATAACCTTCATCCTCCAATAATTCCTGGGCCATATCTACAAGATCTAAATACTCCTTAAAATCTGTGTATTCGTTTGGAAAAATAATAAAGGTTGTTTCTATCTCTTCATTATTATCTAAATAATGTAATTCCTTAATTAACGTTTCAAGACTGATCTTAAGATGAGCATTTGATAGAACAGAATAATGAATGCTTTTTTTAAGGAGTGCTTTAGCTGCAAATGGACAAAAATTAAGATCAATAACAACCGACTTGATCCACTTTTGAGTTTGTTCTATAATTAAAGTGTCGTTCAAAATAAATTTTAAGGTAAAGGTGGTTAAAATTTCCGGATAATTAAAGGTCGATCACTCTTCTCCTGCTTTTTCTTAACCAGGTTTGCACTAAGCCATCGGCATCCGGATAATAAATGCTACGCTTAATTAATCCTCCAACTTCTTCGGGCAAACTAAAATTATCAGAACTGTCAAAATAACCATAACCAACGTAATGCCCTTTCTCTACAAGCACTATGGCGTTCTCATCTGCCCTCCTACCCTTTTCTATGATCATAAAATTGGGATGATGAAAACTATATTGCGTTAAAATTTCGGTAGCACGTTTATTATATTCTTCTATTTCTTCTTCACCGGCACAAATACCGTTACACTTTTTTATCTGGTGGTTAAAACAAAAACTTCCTTCGCTTGTTAAAGAGCAATATTGCAAACACAACACCTTTTCTTCTATCCAGTTTTCCAATCTTTCGCGGGTAGAAGAGTAATTTGTAAATGCAACCAAAGAATTTTCAGATTCTTCATACGGCACAATTTTAAAACCTATAATGCCTTCTTTATTTTTAAACCAATCTATACTATGTGTAAATACATCTGCTTTGCTTTTACGGTTATAAAGTGGTTTATGTTTTTTTATTTCTTCGGCCTCCAGTAATAATGCTATTAATTCGCTTCCCGTCTCTACAAAATCAACATTATAAAGATCGTTCAACATTTTTTTGCCTTTACGGTCTTCTGTGCCAAAATGACTTTGCGCGCGGTTATACATGTTCACACTTTTACCAATATATATAATGCCACCTTCTTTATTTAAAAAATAATATACACCGCAACTTTCAGGTAATTTATCTAAAATATATTTTTTTATATTATCAACGCGGCGCGTCATTATTTCAACAACACCTTTATTTCTGTATAAAGGATTGTTATTTTTTAACTGTATTAATAGATCAAACAGTTGTGCTGTAGCAACAGCATCACCTTCTGCACGGTGGCGACCAAAGATCTCTATTCCCAAAGAAGCGCATAAATGACCAAGGCTATATGATATTCTTCCTGGAATTAATTTTCTGCTCAAGCGAACAGTGCACAAAGTTTCGCGTTGATATTTGTAACCGAGTGATGCAAATTCATCTTTGATAAAATTATAGTCAAAGCCAACGTTGTGCGCAACAAACACACAATTTTCTGTCATCTCAATTATTTTTTTGGCAACTTCATGAAATTTTGGAGCATCGCTTACCATATCGTTGGTGATACTTGTAAGGCTTGTGTAATAAGGCGAAATGTAACATTCAGGATTAATAAGCGTTGTAAATTTATCTACCACCACTAAACCATCGTGTACAATAATACAGATCTCAGTGATCCTTCCTTTTAGGTAATTAAATTTTCCTCCGCAGGTCTCTATGTCAATAATTGCAAACACGCTTCTACAAAGTAACGGCTTTATTTGACGACAATAAAAAAATGCTACAAAATGTAGCTATTTATCAAGCCAAGCCTTAAACTCATTAACCCGCTCACGGCTCACAATGCAGTCTTCATCATTTAAAGTAGATGAATTTATTTTTAGCCTGCTATTAAAATATGAACCAATTTTTTGAATACTGCTTATATTCACAATAACTTTACGGTTGATCCTAAAAAAAACATCGGGTGATATCAATGTTTCCAGGTTATCTAATGTGTAATCTATCACAAAACGTTTTCCATTTTCAGTAGCGATTAAGACCATACCATCCTCGGAAATAAAATGCGAGATCTCTTCGGTTTTTATAGACGAAATGGAATCTCCCATTTTTACCATAAAACGATTTTTAAATTGTTTATTTATGCTTTGATACGCGTTGGTAATGTTCTCTAGAATAACTGCTTGGTTTACATTGTTTAATTTTTTGTATTTATCAACCGCATTCCTCAGGTCTTCTATACCAATTGGTTTTAAAAGATAATCTACACTGTTTATCTTAAAGGCTTTTATTGCATACTCGTTGTAAGCCGTAGTAAATATGACAGGCGTTTCAATAGATATTTTCGAAAAAATATCAAAACTTAAACCATCAGCCAAATGAATATCTACAAACAACAAGTCGGCTTTAAGCCCTTTGGTAAATTCTTCTATACTTTTTTTTACTGAATCAAATGTGGCAATAATATCGATGGAGCTATCCACCTTTTTTAAAAGCATTGCTAAATGCTCGGCCGATAATTTTTCGTCTTCTATTATTATTGCTTTCATTTAGATCTTAATAATGGAATTTTTACTGTAAATACTTTATCAGTTGAAACAACCTCTATATTTTGTTCGGTAAAAAATCTGTAACGATCTTTTATATTCTGTAAACCTGTTTTAGAACTGATCTCTGTTGATTTTCGCAATTGCAGATTATTAGAGATCTCCAGCATATCATTTGAGATCTTTATCTGAACAGTTAAAGGTAGCTCATTCGAGATCTCGTTATGTTTAATGGCGTTTTCTATTAGCATTTGAAGTGATAATGGCGGCAACATTAAATGAGTTTTATCTTTCGGAATATCAATATTAAAAATAATATTTTTATCAAAACGTATCTTTATTAAGTAGGTATATGATTGAATAAAAGTTAATTCAGTCTCAAGGGCAACTAATTCACTATCTCGGTTATCCAGCAAATACCGATAAACTTTAGAAAGTTGGTTGATAAAATCTACCGCCTTATCCTGGTTGATATAAACCAAAGAGGATAATACACTTAAATTATTAAATAAAAAATGGGGATTTAGCTGGTTCTTTAAATTTTGCAATTGAGCTTGTAGATTTTCGGATTTATACTTTTCAATTTCAACTAACGACCTTTTCCAATTCAGAAAGAATTGAGAGCCTATTTCAATTGATAAAATAATAATTGTTATTAATACACCTAAGATCATTGCCGTAAACATAAATGCATCTTTAGTAGCCGGCGGAAGTGGGCATGCATATTTATTAAATGCCAACATAGACAAATAAATAACCACTGTACTATAAATGATACTTACAGGTAAATGAACTAATATGCGCTTTGCAGGATCCTTTTCCCACGGAAATTTATGATTCAGGAAATTGTCAATTCTCAAATTCCCTTCCCAAACAAAAATGGTAATGGCAATAGAAATAAGAAAATCTATTACCCTGTTATGCACATGGGAACCGGCAATTTTCATAGAGTCTAATAGCAGGGAAATAATGACCCCAACTAATACCATAAACAAAAACCTTATTTTATTTTTTCTCATTGCTTAAATGTAAGAATTTTTTTAGCTTTTCGCTCTTAGCATCTCGCGATTTCTTTTTTTCACTACGAATTTAATCAGGTGAAAAAGAAATAATATTTTAATTAATTTACGCAGCATTTCTTCCAAGTGTTTCTATTTTTTCTATCCACTTTGTCCTGAACTCCATTTTTGACTTTCGGATAGGGCCAATAGCTGTAACTTTTACTGGATCTATCCCACAAAACTCTAAAGTTCTTTTTTTAACCTGGTTTACTGAAGGTGAATTAAAAAAATAACGGTATATCCAAATTGGTGTATCTGTTGTATAAATTATCCTCGCCGTCCTTCCTGCTAAAAGCTTATCCCATAAAACTCCTTTCTCTTTGTATTTAAAAGCAAAGCCAGGTAACAATGTAGTATCAAAAAAACCTTTTAATAAAGCAGGAACGGAACCCCACCAAACAGGATGCACAATAACAATGTGTTGAGCCCATTTTATTTTTTCTTGCGCAAATTGTATATCGGGTTCGTTTGGCCCTGATATGGAATAACCCATTTGCAAATTTAAATTAAACTCCAGTTCGTAAAGATTTAATAAAATAACCTCATTGCCTGACGTTTTTGCACTTGTTTTATAGGCCTCGCATAAAGAATTACAAAAACTATCTTTTTTTGGATGCCCATTTATGATCAATATCTTTTTCATTTAATTTTGCGTTAGCATTTATATCATTCCTTAAAAAACTAAGAGTCTTAGGATTAATTAAAACTGAATTTTATAAACAAAGTTGGGAAACAATCCAATTTGATAAGCGGTGTTTATATTGTTTGTAATAGAGTTATAACGTTGCGCAAACACATTTTTATTATTAGTTACGTTTTGAATATCGAAATAGATAGACTGTGATAACTTAGATCTTTTACTATTAAAAGTAAAACCAGATTTAAAATCTAATCTAAAAAAATCTGGATTACGGGCACTATATGCAAAATCATCGCCCTTTAAAACCTCTTGCTTTACTAGTTTCGAAGCTTCTAAATCTATTGGTGTATAATGTCGGCCGCCGGCTTGTGTCATTTTTAAATCCACAGTAAATGTATTACGTTTTGCTTTGCCTAATTTAAATTCTTTTCCAATTAAAACATTATATACGTACTTACCGTTAAATGCAGTATTATATTCCTTACCATTACTGCCTTTGTATTTACTTTCATATAGGCTACCGGTTATTAAACCATAATACCCTTTGCTAAAAAATTTCTCAATGGTTAATTCTAAACCGTAATTATCACCGGTTCCCTTATTAACCAAATTACTTTGATCGAAAGGATTAAAACTTGAACCTGAATTTAAAATAGAATAACTGCTTGCATAATTATTTACAGGAACATTAAACAAATATTGATAATACACCTCGGTTTTTATACGCCAATTTTGTGCCGGTAAAAGATCGTAGCCTAAAACAAAATGCTGACTGCGTGTAAAATCTAAATTTTTATTTGTTTGGTCGTACGTGCCATCTGTTTTTATTTGACGGTAAAAATACACATCAACCGCCTGCATTTGGCTGTGTAAGCCATAGCCAGCGCTTATTGTGTTTTTTTGATTGAGTTGATATTTTAAACCTAGGCGTGGTTCAGCGCTCCACGAATTATTTAAAGTTAAAAATTGAGAGTGAACGCCAATGTTTAAATTTAACTTATCGGTAAAATTATACTTTGCATGCATGTAGCCTTGAAGCAAAGTGGTATTATCTTTAAAATCCCAAATTTGCAACCAGTCGGGCGAATAAGATCTATCTCTGTAATCTAAATTTAAGTTGATCATTTCTCCGATCGCTCCAACTTTAAAAAATAACTTAGAGTTAATTTTAGAGTTAAAAGAAGTATTAACCGAATAATTATAGCGGGTAGCTTTATTTTCTATAACGCGCTTTGGTTTTAAATCGGTTTTTGAAATTGAATCCTGATTAAAATCAGAAGCAGAGTAAGTAGCGCCTATAACTGTATTAAAATACGACCTACTATTAACTCTTATAAAATGTTTTAATCCAATCAATGCAACGTCGCTTGTAAAATAAATATCGGCAGTTGGGTCGGCAAACAGATCGGTACTATCAATTTTATCGTGAGAAAAATCTATTTTACTTTTTGCTCCTAAACCAAATAAGGTAAACTTTCCTAATTTAGAAGTACCGCTATTAAGTTTAAACGAAAGATCCTGATAAAAAGGTGTGGCAGTTGTACCAATATTTAAACCCAATGCTTGTGCAAAACCGGTAAACGAATAACGATAAGCAATTAAATATGATGAACCTTTTTCTTTATTGATTGGGCCTTCTGTCATAGCCTCTAAGCCGGTTAAAGCGCCTAATTGAACAGTGTGTTCACGCTTATTGGCATTACCGTTTCTAAAACCAAGATCAAAAACACCGGCATTTGCATTACCATATTCTGAAGGGAAAGCAGAGGTAAAAAAATCTGAATTTTTTAAAACGTTTGTGTTAATAGCACTTACCGGACCACCTGTACTACCAACAGTTGAAAAATGATTTGGGTTAGGAATATTTAATCCTTCAATACGCCATAAAACGCCGCTGGGAGAATTCCCGCGAATAACAATATCGTTTCGTGAATCATCAGGTGAATTTACACCAGCAAAATTTGCAGCTAAACGCGCAGGGTCTGAACGTCCACCCGCATATCGGTTTACTTCTTCCATAGAAAATGAACGCCCGCTAACGCTTGTCATTTCATTATTGGTTTCATTTTTTTTAATTCCCGAAACTTCAACTTCACTTAATGCATTTATATTTTCTTCTAATCCAATATCTAACACAACTTCTTTACCGGAAGTAACAACTACATTTGGCATTACAATTTCTTTGTATCCTAAATAAGATATTTTTAGGTCATAGCGGCCGGGGCCAACTTCTGAAATTTTAAAACGGCCATCCATATCGGTAACAGTGCCCTTAATAGGTTCTGTTCCTATAATAATTATGTTGGCACCAGGAATGGTGGACTGGGATTGTTTATCGATAACCGTTCCGCGAATAGTTTGACTTGGGCTCTGCGCCCGAGTTTCAAATACAATTGTAATTAAAAACATTAATAACAACAGGAGATAATTTTTTTTCATTTTTCTTTAGTTTATGACGACAAAACTAATGAGTCTATTAATGAGGGTAAACCACAAACCCGATGAACTGTTGAATTTGGTTGATGAATTGTAAGTAGCCAGTTTTCAGCGAATTAGACGAGCAAAAGCACATTATTATCTAAAAAATACCCATCTGTGGGTATATTCTTTTAAATTTAAAGTGCCTACACTTGAAAAAGCAATTCTAACCAAATATTTTAATATTTTTAGAGAAGATTTGACTAACAAGAAAAAGGCAAATACAAATTAGAAATATTAAAAAAATAAAAGAATGGAAAATTTAATTATTGCATCAACATTAAAATCTCCCGGGGTAACTTTTAATACCAACGGCGATCTTTTAATTGCAGGCAAATCAATTCCTGAAGATTCAAACAATTATTATAAACCTCTTTTTGCATGGTTGGAAGAATTTAAAAAAACATCGCCAACGGCAATAAATCTTACACTTAAGCTGGAATATATGAATACATCAAGTGTTCGTATCATCTTAAAGTTCTTACAAAACCTGGTGGCAATGTCAAAAGAAAATGTTAAACTTAAAATTACGTGGGTTTACGATTTTGATGATGATGATATTTGCGAACAGGGAGAAATTATCCAGGAAAGCATTAAATTCCCCATCGAAATGATAGAACACAGAGCTTAAAAACTCAATTATCTGCCCTGGCCGTTAATTGAGTATTAAAATAATTTATATGAAATTAGTTTTATTACTCTTAATGGTTTGTTCTATTACCCTGGCACAGGTTGATCAAAAAGAGGTCGACTCCCTAACCAAGATCGCCAACAGCAATGCATCCGATAGTATTCGCATCACTGCACTTTCCGACCTGAACTGGATATTCGCGGTTTCTAATCCAAAAAGATCTAAAGAATACGCATTAAAAGAAATTCAAATTTCCGCAAACGCTTCGCCTTTATTAAAAGCACAAGCATTTAATGATCTGGCAATTTCATTCTACAAATTAACCGTTATCGATTCTGCTTTATTCTATAATAAAAAGGCTTACGAAATAAGAAAAGTGAGTGGCCGTAAAGATCTTATGGCGTCATCTTTAAGCAAGATAGGTGTTATTTATACCGACCAGGGAAATTACCAACAAGCTTTAATTGCAAACTTAGAAGCATTAAATATTTACGAGCAAAAAAAAGATGAGCAAAAATTATCACTCATCTATAATAATGTTGGGCAACTCTACGAAAAATTAAATCGCCAGGACAAACACGTTTATTATATAGAAAAATCTTTGGAGCTTTGTAGAAAACTGGGGGATGAGTATGGAGAGGCAAATTGTTGTGCCAACCTGGCCGAATCTTATTTGAGAAAAGGCAAAACACAAGCAGCCTTCCAGCTTATGGATAGAGTGGTTGATGTTTATGTAAAACATGGCGACTCTTTAAGTCTATCATCTGCTTACAACAATCTTGGCTATATGAACCGGCTTATTGGAAATAAAAAAGAAGCAAAGGCTTGTTATTTAAAAGCCATTGTAATTTGTAAAAGAATAAATAATGTACAGAGTCTGCTTTTGTACACACATAATTTAAGTTCAATTTATTGTGCCGAAAAAAATTACCTGGATGCCGAACGCACAAGTAAAGAAGTGTTGTCTTTAACAACGCCCGACAACGTTGCACAACTACTATTAACATACCGTTTACTGGCCACCATTTCGCCATATTTAAACAAACCCAACGAGGCGGAAAAATATCTTGATAGATATACAGAACTGAAAGATTCTATCTTTTCACAAGAGAACGCTAATTCAATGGCACGCCTTCAAACCTTGTTTGAAACAGAGAAACAAGATCTTACGATTCAAAATCTTGAAAAAGATAAAACATTACAGGCCACACAAATTAAAAAAAGAAATACAACTATTCTTGCCGTTACAATTGGCTTGGGTCTTTCAATATTATTGGTATTTGCTGTATTTAGAAGTTATCGCTTAAAACAAAAGGCTAATGCTGTTATTACTGAACAAAAAGAAAAAGTAGAATCTCAACGTGACGAATTAAAACACAAGAACGAATTAATTGAAGAGAAGAGTAAAGAAATTACCGATAGTATTAATTATGCCAAACGCATACAGGATGCAATTTTACCTTCTGTAGCAGATATTAAAAAACATTTTCCAAATAATTTTGTGTATTACCAACCAAAAGATATTGTAGCAGGTGATTTTTACTGGATGCACACTTCCGACGAATATGTTTTTATTGCCGCTGCCGATTCAACAGGGCATGGCGTGCCGGGAGCTATGGTAAGTATTGTTTGTAGTAATGCATTAGACAAAGCAGTAAAAGATTTTGGCTTAACCAAACCAGGTGAAATACTTGACAAAACCACCGACCTTGTAATTGAAGCTTTTGTAAAGAATGGCCAGATAACCACCGGAGAAATGGGGGAAGAAATAAAAGATGGTATGGACATTTCGTTACTTTGTATTGACAAAAAAAATAAGAAAGTATTTTGGGCCGGCGCCAATAATCAGTTATGGTATGTTAGTCCGGAATTAGTCATCGCTCCTGCGCACGGCGTTTTTCGCGAAATGAAAGAAATAAAAGCAGACAAACAACCGGTTGGCAAGAACGAATACCGGAAGAATTTTGTCACGCATGAGATACCTTATGAACAAGGTACTATCTTTTATTTAATGACGGATGGTTACGCCGACCAGTTTGGCGGACCAAAGGGCAAAAAATTTAAATACAAACAACTCGAAGATATTTTAGTTGCCAATTGTGCTTTGGAACTTGAGAAACAAAAAGAAACACTCATTGCCGGCTTTAACGATTGGAAGTTAGGGCACGAACAGGTGGATGATGTAACCATTCTTGGCATCAGGATCTGACAAACATTATCCCCCAAAACGGGGGATTATTTTTATTCGCCATTTAATTAATTTTAATACACCAAAACAATAGGTATTAATCTTAATAACAGATCCATGAAAACATTTCACATTTTTGTAGCATTACTTTTTACAAGTATTTTTTCTTCAGCACAAATTTTAAAATCGCTGCCTCCAGGTGGAAATAAAAAAGCAACAACTATTGAGCAAATTGGTATTACTGACGTTACAATTACATATGATCGTCCCGGAGTTAAAGGCCGCGAAGGAAAAATTTATGGAACAGATATTGTACATGTAGGTTTTGTTAACCTTGGTTTTGGTACCAGCAAAGCTGCGCCTTGGCGTGCGGGCGCTAACGAGAATACAACCATTGAGTTTAGCACCGATGTTAAAATAGAAGGCAAAGATCTTCCTGCAGGAAAATATGGTTTTTTTGTTGCTTACGATCCTAATGAGAGTACACTTATATTTTCAACCAATAGCACATCCTGGGGAAGTTATTTTTATAGTGATAAAGAAGATGCTTTACGTGTAAAAATAAAACCGGTTGCATTAGACAAAAGTATTGAAAGATTGAAATATGAATTCATGAATCAAACCGATAACTCGGCAGTTATTGCTTTACAGTGGGAAAAACTAAGTTTTCCTTTTAAAGTAGAGGTTGATCTTGTAAAAACACAATTAGATAATTTACGTTTGGCTTTAAGAAATAAAGATGGTTTTAAGTGGGAAGTTTCTGAACAGGCTGCAAGTTTATGTCTGCAAAACAATACTAACTTAGAAGAAGGTCTGCAATGGTCAAGCGACGCTATAAGTTTTGAAAAGAATTTTACAACCTTAAGAACAAACGCAGGTTTACTTGAAAAATTAGGAAAAAAAGAAAAAGCCGATTCTACTTTAAAAGCCGCAATGGCAATGGGCTCAATGGTTGAACTTCACCAATACGGCAGAATGCTGGTGAACCAAAAAAAGGGGAAAGAAGCTTTGGAGATCTTTCAATTAAATGCTAAAAAAAATCCGAAACAATTTACAACATACGCCGGCTTAACAAGGGGTTACTCTGCTACCGGTGATTACAAAAATGCATTGGTTAATGCAAAGGCAGCTTTGGCATTAGCGCCGGATGACCTTAATAAAAAGTCGGTACAAAGTATGATCGACAAATTACAAAAAGGACAGGATGTTAATTAATATGCCCGGGAAATTTTTCATATATAGTTTATTTTTGTTAATGTTTTTAAATAAACTATCTGCGCAACAAGGTGACGAATACATTCGCCTTGCAGATAACTATAAGAAAAACTCAAAAACTGATAGCGCACTTATTTTTTACAAAAAAGCATCTTTAGAATTCCAGGATCTGAAATCTGTTGAAAAATTGATGAATGCCTATAACCAGATCGGAGTTATCTACACTAGAAAAGATGAGTACGATAGCTCCGCTGTATATTTAAAGAGAGCTTTGGCTAAACGGCCTTTTCTATCAGACACAAACAATTTAACACTTGCTACGACCTATATTAGTTTAGGAGTAATGTATGGCGCGCAGGATAATATAGAACGGTCGCTCTTCTATCATAATAAAGCATTAGCCATTCGAGTTTTAAAATTGGGAGAAAATAGTTCTGACGTTGCGACAAGTTATGGGAATATTGGTAACGTATACCTGCGCACACAAGATTATGACAGGTCACTTGATGCGCATTTAAAAGCAATGGCCATCAGGGAAAAAATTTATGGAAAAACGAGTGTTGAGATCGCACAATCGTTTATATGTCTTGGAAATTTATACCGTGAAAAGAAAGATTATAAAAACTCTTCGGAGTATTTTAATAAGGCCCTCGAAAATAAAATATTGCAATTAGGCCAGGGCCATAAAGAGCTTTCAAAATATTATAAGAACCTCAGCGATGTGTATTACTTACAAAGTGATAAAAAGAACGGTGATCTTTATAAAGACAAGGCCGAAGGACTGAAAAACTAAAAAAAATTTATAGCTATTTAGTTTATTTTTGTGTGTAAATTTATTGCATGCAAAAAAGAAAATTAGGCAATACTGATATTACAACATTACCACTTGCTTTTGGTGGCAATGTGTTTGGCTGGACAATCAACGAAAAAACTTCTTTCGAATTACTGGATAATTTTGTTGCCGCAGGCTTTACTTTTATTGATACAGCTGACGTTTATTCACGTTGGGCATCTGGCGTAGGAGGCGAATCGGAAACCATTATCGGTAACTGGATGAAATTACGCAAGAACCGTAATAAAGTAACCATTGCTACAAAAGTTGGGATGGATATGGGCCAGGGAAAAATAGATCTTTCTAAAAAATATATTTTAAAAGCCGTTGAAGATTCTTTAAAAAGATTGCAGACCGATCATATCGATCTGTACCAATCTCATAAAGATGATGAAACAACTCCTGTAGAAGAAACATTAGATGCCTACGCACAATTGATAAAAGAAGGTAAAGTACGTTGGATAGGCGCTTCCAACTTTACTCCTGCCCGTTTAAAAGATTCTCTTGCTGCAAGTAAAAAATATAATTTACCACGTTACGAAACATTGCAACCGATTTATAATTTATATAACCGTGAAGAATTTGAAAAAGAGTTGCAGGAAATTTGTATTGAGAATAATATTGGTGTGATAAATTATTATGCTTTGGCCGCAGGCTTTTTAACAGGAAAATACCGCTCAGAAAATGATATTTCTAAAAGTGTTCGCGGAGCAGGTGCGCACCGGTATATGAACGAAAGAGGTTTTAAGATCTTAAAAGCTATGGATGAAGTGGCTGCTGAGAAAAAAACCAGTCTGGCTGCTATTTCCGTTGCATGGTTAATAGCACAGCCAGGCATAACAGCGCCAATAGCAAGTGCTACCAGCCATGAGCAATTAAATATAATATTAAAGGCAGCAGAACTTTCTCTGGATAGCACTACCCTTGCCTTCCTTAACCTTGCCAGCGACTGGAAATAGCTCTTCATGGCAAATTATTGCAATATCACATATAATTCCTTACTTTTATTACACAGTTTTATATCGTGAAAAGATCCTTAAAAATAATTACCGTATTAGTTTTTTTTGTTGTTACAGTTAATGCTCAATGGTCGCTTAAACTAAACAGTAATGTTTATTTGCGAACATGGAAACTCGACACGAAAGCCAATAAAGAAGAAAAAGAAATTGATGGGGCAACCGTAACGCTTTTCCAGGGCGGAAAACAAATAAGCCAGGTAACAACCAGTAATGGTGGAGAATTTACTGTAATGGTACCCAAGGATGGGGAGTTTTACCTTACTGTTTCTTATCCGGGCTGCAATACCAAACGTATGGCCATCAATACGCAAAACGTTCCTGAAAATATGACCAAAGACGGTTATAAACCATCTTTTGAAATTACCGGTGGTTTTATAATGGTAAAACCTTATCCGGGAATTAATTATTCCGAATTAAGCCAGGACCTTATTAGAGTTGAATATCTTCCAAATAAAAAAGCTTTTGATGATACTGATGCAGGAACAGAGAGAGGTTTGGGAATTGTTTCAAAGATCTATGCTTCAGAAGACGAATTATTCAGTCGTTTTTGTTCTACTAATAAAGCCGGCGATGTTGCTTTAGCTAAGCCTGATTGTCCTCTTGCAAAATCATTGTACGAAAAAGCAATAGCTATGATCCCGGGCGAACAATATCCGGTTGTGCAACTAGCAAAAGTTGGTCTGTGTTTAAAAGATAAAGAGTTAGCTGAAAAGAAAGCTGCTGAAGAGGCTGCAGCCAAAGCAGCTGCTAATGCCAATAAAGAAAAAGAAAATAAAGATGCTGCTGATAAAAAAGCAATTGCTGACGCTATAGCAAAAGCAAACGCCGATAAAGCAGCCTTGATAAAAGAAGAAGAAGCGAAATTAGCTAAAGCTTCAAAAGAAAAAGCCGCGAAAGAAGATGCTGAAAATGAAAAATTAGCTAAAGAAAAAGCGGAAAAAGAGAAGAAAGATAAAGAGGCCGCAGATAGATTAGCGAAGCAAAAATTTTATGAAGAAAAAAGAGCAAAAGAAAAAAGCGGTGCGTTGATCGTAAAACAAAAAACGCCAGAAGAAATAGAAGCAGAAGCGAAATTAGCAAAACAAAAAGAAGGTCAGTATAAATCGCAAGCCGAAGATAAGGAAGCAATGGCTAAAGATGCTGAAAAGGCAAAAGCTAAATACGAGGAAAACCAAAAAGCTGCAAAAGAAAGAGAACAAAAACAAAAAGAAGGTATGGCAAAATCAAAAGCGGAAGACGAAGCTGCCATGAAAGATGCTGAAGCAAAAAAAATCGCCAAACAAAAAGAAAGAGAGCAAAAACAAAAAGAAGGTATGGCTAAGTCAAAAGCTGAAGATGAAGCGGCTATAAAAGCAGATCTTGAGAAAAAAGAAAAAGCAAGGGCTCAACGCGAAGCGGATGAAAAAGAAAAAAAACGTCTCGCTTACGAAACAAAAACAAAAGATGGTGAAGGCGAAATGGATAAAGGAAATTCTGATCATAGTCTACCACAAGTATTAGGTGGTACTGCTGAAAAATATAAAACAAAAGTTAAAGCGGCCGACGAATTATTTAAAATGAAACGTTATGAAGAGGCAAAAACAGCCTACCAGGAAGCACTACAATTTAAAGCCAACGATCCTTACGCAACAGGTAAGTTAGCAGACATTGAAAAACTGACAGCTCCTAAATAAATTTATTTCGGGTTTCTCGTTTCGGGTTTCTTCATTAAAATCATAAAATTATTTCTAAAAATGGAATCATCAACTACTCTACCTATATTAAATGCTGTCGAGCTTCGTGTACTTGGCTCACTGATAGAAAAAAGCAAAACCACACCCGATTACTATCCAATGACTGTAAATGCATTAACTGCCGCCTGCAACCAAAAAACATCACGTAAGCCTGTAGTTGATTATGATGAGGAAACCGTTATTTCTGCGTTGAACAGTTTAAAAAGCCAAAGCATCGTTAGCACCGCTGTTGGTGGAAGTATTCGCGCAGTAAAATACAAACATAATTTCACAACTGTCTATCCGCTCACTGATGGTGAATTAGCAATACTATGCTTATTATTTTTACGCGGACCACAAACTCCCGGCGAATTAAATACTAATTCAGCAAGATTGCATGAATTCAGATCTTTAGAAGGTGTACACGATGCGTTAAATAAATTAATGAACTGTGCCTCGCCTTATATAAAAGAATTGCCAAGACGCGCCGGACAAAAAGAAACACGCTTTATACATTTGTTAGGCGAAACCGCAAATTATGAAGAAGATGAAACACACGAAGAACCTGTCCGCAAAAATGTAAGTGATCTTGAAGCCCGCCTCGCTGCCGTTGAACAGGAATTAGCTGAAGTAAAAGAAACGTTGGCAAAGATCACAAAAGATCTATTTTAAAAAATTAAATGAATTTATGAGTAAAGCAGCTATAAAGCCCAGCAATTTTGAATTTTTAAAGCTTATCAAAAAAAATAACGACCGAGATTGGTTCAATGCAAATAAAGAACGTTATTTAACCGAACTAAAAAATATAGAAGTGGTTGCCGATGCATTATTAATTGAAATGAATAAACATGATGTGATCGAAACAGTAAGCGGCAAAAAAAGTCTTCACCGCATTTATCGCGATGTGCGTTTTTCAAAAGATAAAACGCCTTACAACTCGCACTGGGGTGGCGGATTTAAACGCGCTACAAAAGCGCGCAGGGGTTCTTATTATTTTCATTTAGAACCCGGCAACTCTTTCGTCGCCGGCGGTTTTTGGGGTCCTGAGCCGGCTGACCTAAAGCGCATTCGTGATGAATTTGCTTATGATGCTAAAAGTTTTCGTGCTATTTTAAAGAATAAAAATTTTGTAAATACTTTCGGCGCCTTAAAAGGCGAACAGATAAAGACCACTCCAAAAGGTTTTGAGGCTGATGATAAAGCCATTGATCTTTTACGTTACAAACAATTCTTACTTATCAAAAAATTTACTGATAAAGAAGTCATGAGCGCTGATTTTGTAAAAACACTTAATGCCACATTTAAACAGATGCGTCCGTTCTTAGATTATATGAGCGATGTGTTAACTACTGATGTAAACGGCATCTCAACGATCTAACTCCATTTACATATAGTTTCGTACCTTTGTATTAATGCGAAACTTCATTCATATTATTTTCTTTGCTCTTATCTTTTCCATTTTTGGATTTACAATAGATCGTTTTGAACTTAACTTTCAAAAGAATAAAATAAATGCTGATAGTTTAGTGGCTTTCACTAAAAAGCAAATGGGAACAAAATACTGTTATGCCAATTGTAGTCCGAGCGCCGGCTTTGATTGCTCCGGCTTTGTATATTATACCTTTGAGCATTTTAAAGTAAAGGTTCCACGATCTTCTATTGATTATGCAAATTATGGCAGAAGGGTTGATCCTGATTCCTGTAAAATTGGCGACGTGATCGTGTTTACGGGTACCAATCCAAAGAACCGCAAACCAGGGCATGTTGGCATAATTCTATCTAATCCGGGAGAAGATATTACATTCATTCACAGTTCATCCAGCAAAAAATGTTCAGGTGTAAAGATCTCTGGTTTTAAGAACGAACCTTATTATAAATTACGCTTCATTAAAATTGTGAGAGTAGCAGAAATTATTTAATTTTAAGCATAAACATAATTGTATGGCAAACACAGATTGGTCAAAAGCATTAAAACCTTTATTGGATAAATACAAAGGCAAAGCTCATCCTTTAGAGTATAAAAATTTATATCAATTAGTAGTAATGGTAATTTTATCTGCGCAGGATTCAGATAAGAATATCAATAACCTTGCTCCTGCCCTGTTCAAAGCATTTCCAAATATGAAAGCATTGGCAACTGCTTCTGAAAAAGAATTGTTTGAATTTATAAGCAAGGTGCGCAACTTTGGAAATAAGACCAAGTGGCTAATGACATTAGCAAAAACTCTTAAAGAAGATAAAAATATTCCTTTAACTATGGAAGAGCTTATCGAGCTTCCGGGTATTGGACGAAAATCTGCCAACGTTATTATGCGCGGTGCCGGTGTAAAAGCTGAAGGTGTTATTGTTGACCTTCATGTTGTGCGTGTTGCACCACGTATTGGTATTGCAAGCGGAACAGATCCTAAAAAAATTGAGAAACAAATAATGGATGTTATCCCCGAAAAAGATTGGGGCGAAATTGGAATGGCCATTTCTTTTTTAGGAAGAGAGATATGCAGGCCCACTCATCCGCATCATCAGGATTGCCCTGTAAGCAAACATTGTTCTTACTTTAAAGAAAATCATTAATTATTCCTTACTTTAAAATAATTGTCACTTCGAGCGCAGTCGAGAAGCGTATACGTGTCTCGACTGCGCTCGACATGACACGAAAATAATAAAAACACAAAAGGCCGGCATACACTACCGGCCTTTTTTTCTGAATATCACCCGTTTGTGTGTTTGGCTTTATTCAATAGTGATTTGTTTTTTTGGCTTTAGCCTCGAGTCTTCACGTTTTCCAACTGTTAAGGATAACAAACCATCCTTGTAATTTGCATTTATTTTTTCCGCATCCGCAGTTTCTGGTAATGTAAATGTGCGTTTGAATGAGCCGTAATGAAATTCTCTGCGGGTAACATTTTCGTTCTCCTCACGTTTTTCTTCTTTACGTTCACCGCTCACAGTTAAAATGTCGTTCTCTACTTCTATCTTAAAATCTTTTTTATCCATGCCCGGCACAGCTAGATCTATTTTAAAATCTTCTGCCCTTTCTTTAATATTTACCGATGGCATCCATTGCACCACTTCATCTTTCCATAAACGATCTAAAGTGTCGTTAAAAAATGCCGGGAAATTATTTACCCCGTTTCCGTTCTTAAATTTTATCAGTGTCATAGCTTTTATTTTTTTAGGTTAAACTTTTTGTTTTACATTATTAGTTTAGGCGCCTACATACCATCAACAAATTGTATTCCACTAAATAAAACGTGACAAAACATGCATATTTTCACATTTTTTTAGAAATGTACAATGAAAAAATTTCAGTTGCTGTGCAAAACAAAAGTCATAATGGCATTTTAAAATGAAAAATAAAATCTAAAACAGATCTTTTTATTAGCTTTGAAACACATTTCTTACAGCGTATGATAGGCCGCACGATCTCTTTATATAAAACCTCCTTTACCGGTCTGTCAAAAGAAACCTGGCTGCTTTCTTTTATCATGCTAATTAACCGAAGCGGCACAATGGTAGTTCCCTTCATGACACTTTATTTGACAAGTAAAGAAATGAACCACAGCCTAAGCGATGCCGGAACTGTGATGGGTTTGTTTGGTCTTGGTGCAATTATTGGCGCTTATTTTGGCGGGAAATTTTCAGATAAGATCGGTTTTCGTAAAGTGCAATTAATTACTCTTTTTTTTGGCGGCGTTCTGTTTATTGTTCTTGGCCAGATCCATTCCTTCCCGCTTATTTGTGTTTTTACTTTTTTATTAAGTTTTGTGAACGAAGGTTTCCGACCTGCCAACTCTTCGGCAATTGCATTTTATAGTAACCCAGAGAACAGAACGCGCTCTTATTCGCTTAACCGCTTATCTATTAATTTAGGCTGGGCTGTTGGTGTTTCTATTGGCGGGCTCGTAGCTGCATACAACTATGAATTATTATTTTGGATAGATGGTATTACAAATATTGGCGGTGCAATATTTTTATTTTGCTTTTTAAAACCAATGCCGGTTGCAGCTAAAACAGAAATTAAAAAAGAAGAAGTGCCGGTTGCGCAATCTGCTTATAATGACAAGACTTATTTATGGTTCATTGTTTTAGTGACGATGTTTGCTTTTTGTTTTTTTCAACTGTTTACCACTGTACCAAAATACTTTAGAGATAATTTACATTTAAGCGAACGATTTATTGGTTTTATAATGGCCTTTAACGGACTTATTATAGTTGCTATTGAAATGGTGTTGATCTATATTTTAGAAAAGAAAAACAGGAACATGTTCTATATACGTTTTGGTTTAATAATGTGTTCACTCGCTTTCTTCTCTTTATTATTACCCGGCAATGCAAAACTAATAACGCTTATTATGATCTTATTTATTACACTGGGTGAGATCACATCTATGCCATTTATGAATTCGTTCTGGATAAAACGTTCTAACGAAAAGAATCGCGGACAATATGCAGCACTTTATACAATTGCATGGGGTACAGGTCAAACATTAGGCCCATTCCTCTGCTCAAAATTAGTTGAAGCCACTAATTTTTCGATAATGTTTATCACTTTAGGAACGGTATTAATTTTAACAGCTTTTGGCTTTTACAAATTAAAAACTACCTAAAACACAAAATAAAAGGCCTCTACCTATGAAAGTAGCGGCCTTAAATTAAGAATGGTTATTTGCATAAACATCCTATTTCGTTCACCGTATCCCACCTGTGCTTTTGCGCTGGTGTCGGCTAATGGTAGTATATTCAGCGCTTTTAAAATTTTCAGGACCGTCATCCTTTTCCTTTGTATTTTTCAACTTCAGGTTTTAAAAGCTAATTACATACTTAACATTGCAAACTCTGTGCCACAAAATTAACATTGTTGTAAAACAGTGAGTTATAAATTTACATTGATAAAATTGAGCGAAATAATTTACCCGATAAGGGTATTTGTGTAATTAAACTCGATTTTTTATGGAAAAAAAGAAAGGGTGGCATCTTAATTTAAAAGAAAGCCCATGAAAAATCTTATACTCTTAATTTTTAGTCTTTTGATAAAAACGTCAGTTGGACAAGTTTTTTTAAATGGAAATTTTGAAAATAATTCAGCAAGCGGTGACCTTATTAATCTATCAAATGCCGATTGTAATTCAAAATTAAGAGATGTAAATTCATTTGGAACTTATGGCGATGTGGATATTATTAAGTCATCTTCTTATGGCGGCAGCGGTGCGCAAGACGGTGCCTGGTATTTAGGTTTAACCGGTGGCGGTACTGATATAATTGCTTTAACTCTAAATGAACCTTTAACACAGGGGAAAGTTTATACTATTTCTTTTTACGACAGGAAGACGAGCGGCTATGTTGTGTCTCCAATTCAAATAGGCTTATCAACCACAAATAATAGCGCCGGAACTAATGTTTATACCTGTACTGAGCTCGCTAAATTAAATGTATGGTCACAACACACGTTTACTTTTACAGCGCCAAATAATGGTCAGTATATTACTGTACAAATGCAAAGTGGCGATATACAACATTGGATCAACATAGATAATTTTGTTTTTAATAAGACAAAATGTGGTGGACCGTTAACTATTCTTGCTTCTGCCAATTCAGTTGAGTTAGGAAGCTCAGTTACTTTTACAGCACAAGGTGGAAATAATTATACCTGGGCAGCAGACGGAACATTAAGTGCATTGACCGGAAGTGTTGTTACTGCAATACCACGCTCAAATATTATTTATACAGTTAGCAGCGAACAAAAAGGTTGTCCTGTTTTAACGGCAACTGTTTCATTAAATATAATTAACCGCTTTGTAGAAAAAAATAGTGACACAGTTATTGTTGAAGAGATAATTAAAGAAAAAGAAGTTGTAAAAACAGATATTAAAAAGCATCACAAAAAATTATTTGGCAAACATAGAGTGAATGGCAGGAAATTTATTGTGCAAGAAGCGGTAACAGTTGCAAGCAGTTCTATTAAAATAATGGTTTGGGATAAGAACAGGGCCGATGGCGATCAGGTATCATTGTATTTGAACGGAGAGTTGGTTGTAGAAAATTTTACTGTAACAAAAACAAAAAAAGAAATTATCTTGAATTTAGATCCCGGAAAAAATATAATTGTGATGCATGCTTTGAATCTGGGTTTAATTCCACCAAACACAGCAGCCTTAAGTATTAACGACGGTTCAAAACGTGCAAAATTATTGACGCTGGTTTCTACTCTTAAAAAAAGTGGTGCGCTGGAAGTGTTTTATGATCCTATTGTAAAAAACTAAATTTAATTTACATTTAATAATTCGATATCAAATATTAAAACCGAATTAGCCGGGATTTTACCCGTTGCATTAGCACCATAACCTAAAGCGGATGGAATTAACAAAACACCTTTACCTCCTTTTTTAAAATAAGGAATGCCTTCTTGCCAGCCTTTTATAACCGAATTTAAATTAAAAGTAATGCCCACAGGTGCGCTTTGATCAAAAACGGTACCATCCTTTAAACTGCCTTTATAATTTACGGTAACATTTGAGTTAGCATTTGGCTGTGCTCCTGTACCCTGAGAAATAATAACATAATACAAACCGCTGCCGGTTGCTGTTGCATTTAATTTATTATCTGTAATATAATTGGTAATGATCTTTTCATCTAGTTCGGCCTGCGTTGCAGTTTTACGCTTTTTACAAGAAACAAAACTTAAAACAATAAATAATAAAAAGAGAATTTTTTTCATGATCATCATATTAAAAACAAAGATAGTTCATTTTATTTAAACTATTTAAACACGTATTCCAATTACACATACGTCATCAACCTGCTCCAGCCCACCCTCTATGCTTCCTGGCCAGGCTTTCCAATTCTCAAAGGCATCTACTATTTTTTTCTTTTGAATTGCCATAGGTTCGTTTACGTTGGCCATTATGATCTCAAGGAGTTGTTTGTATTTGAATTTTTTACCTCTTGGTCCGCCAAATTGATCAGCATAACCATCTGTGAACATATAAATACAATCGCCGTTTTGTAGTTGCATACTATCGTTTGTAAATGTTTTTCCTTCTCCTAAATAACCACCAATACTGGCCTTTGTAGCTTTAAGTTCTGTAACAACATTATTTCTAATATGTATCAAAGGCCTGTGAGCACCTGCAAAATTTAAGATCTTACTTTCTAAATGAATAGAACACAGCGCCACATCCATACCATCCTGAATACTTTGATTAGCTTCGTTCTTTGCAAACGAAGAAAAAATAGTTTTATCCAACTCTGTTAATACAAGCGCCGGATCTGTAACATATTTTTCGTTAACAATATGATTTAAATGATCTACGCCAATTACACTCATAAACGCACCCGGCACACCATGTCCTGTGCAATCAACAGCTGCCAACATAAGTGTATCTTTTACTTTAGAGAACCAGTAAAGATCACCACTTACAATATCTTTTGGCAGATAAAAAATAAAATGTTCCGGAAAATAATTATTCAATTGTCCTTCCGGCGGTAAGATAGCTTCTTGTATACGTTTTGCATAACGAATACTATCCATTATTTCTTTTCGCTGTAGTGCGATCTCATCACGGTTAACCTGAATCTCGTTATAAGCAGATTGTAACTGCAAATTTGAACGTTGCTTTAAACGGTAACGATTAAATAAAAGGAAAGCGAATACTAAAAGAACGATAACCCCACCCAATAACATGTTGCGCTGCATGCCATTTATTTTTAATTTATTTTCCTGCGCTTTTTTTTGTTCATTCAAAACTGTTATTTCATTTGCTTGTTTTTCCGTTTTATAAAGCGCTTCCATCTCAGCTATCTTTTCAGTGCTTTCTGTTTTAAAAATAGAATCTTTTAGATTAGAGTAATCTATATAATATTTGTTGGCCAGTTTATGATTTCCGTTTTGGCTATTAAGATTGGCTAAATTCTTTAATGCACTTAGCTCTGAACTCTTGTAACCTATTTTTTTTGAAAGCAACAGCGCTTCTTCAAAGTTGGTAATAGCAAGTTGTATTTTACCAGTTTCCGAATATATCTCAGCTAATTGGTTTAAGCCATCACAAACTCCTTCTTGTTCTTCAAGATCTTTTTTAATTTTAAGTCCGGCTTCAACAGATTCGATCGCCTTTGCAATTTGTCCTTTACGAAAATAAATTTCGCTAGAGGAGATCAAACAAAAAGCATAATGATCTTGATTATCCATTTCTAAAAAAACTTCCTTGGCTTGATTAAATTTTTCAAGGGCTTTATCATATTGTTTATTTTTTAAAAGAATTGTACCTATTCCATGTCTTACATTCGCCAGATAATCTTTATTACCAATTGATTCGAGAATTTTTTCTGCTTCATAAAAATTAGTTAGAGCTTTATTTTCGTCATGCATTGATTGATAAATAAGTCCCATATTTACAAGACAGCCGGCATAATCTTTTTGTTGGCCCATTTTTTCAAACATTTTTTTTGCCGAAATAAAAGCAGAAATGCCATTCGTATAATCACTCATATTATGATAAGCGCTTCCCAAAGCATTGTACTGCCTGGCTATTCCGGCAGTATCATTTAATTGAATATAAATCTCAAGCGCCTTTTGAAAATACTTTATAGATTCCTTATTTTCGCCCAGGCTTTGATAAGCATAGCCTACATTATAAATGTTACTGGCTTCATCTTTTAAAATATTTCCTTCTTTTGCTTTTTTAGCGGCCTCTTCAAATAAAGGAATTGATATACGAACCTTACCACTCATAGCATGACAAAGCGCATTTTTATATAAAGCAGTTACCTGCCCTGGAAAATAATGAGCAGCTCTATACATGATCAATGCATTTTTGTAGTTATCAACAGCGCCATCGGGATCGCCTTGTTTTTCTTTATAGCCTCCTAAACCAATATAATAATCGCCCAAATACTTTTTTTCACCAGAAGATTTAGCTAAAGCATAAACTTTATTCAAATAGTTTATTGAGATCTTGTTAGTATCCCTTGCGTGTATCGAGGCTAGTTTTAAAAGTGTTTTAATTTGCGCAGTATCTTTTTGTGTTTTAAGAACAGTAAGCAAGCTATCTTCTTTTTTACTTTGAGCATGAATTGAAGAAAAAATACTACTTAAAAAAAATAGCATAATGATAACCAGGGCAGGTTTAGGAAAAAAGCTTTGCATGTAGGGATTTAATATACAAAAATACATTAAAACATACAAGTCGTTTAGCAATTCGTCGAATACCGGTTAAATACGTATTCCTATAATGCACACATCATCAACTTGTTCCAGCGAACCTCTCCAATTATTAAATACTTTATCAAGATGCTGCTTTTGATCTTCCATGCTTTCATTTACATGAGAAATTAAAAAGTCCTGTAGTGGTTTATACTTGAATTTCTTTCCTTTTTCGCCACCAAATTGATCAGCAAAACCGTCGGTTAAAGCATAAATAACATCACCGGCTTTAAGGTCAATAGTATGTTCTTTAAAAGGTATGCTATCCTTTTCATGTTTACCAACCGGCATCCTGTCTGATTTAAGATCCATTAGTTCCGAACCGTTCGCGCCTTGTCGTATGATCCAAACAGGATTATTCGCAGATGCATAGGTTAACTTTTTACTCTTAAGATCAAAGGTCACTAAACTGCAATCCATACCGTCTTTTCCTCCTTCTAAACTTCCATCCTGCGATAACGATTGAATGATACGCTGGCGCGCGTGATTTAAAATTTCGGCAGGACTTATTAATTTACGCTCATTAATAGCTTCATTAATGCACGAGATGTTAAGCATACTCATCATTGCACCCGGCACACCATGACCCGTGCTATCTGCGGTTAACAATGCAAAATTACCATTAACCAAAGGTGAAGCCCAGTAAAAATCGCCACTTACAATATCTTTTGGTTTAAAGAATAAAAAATAATTTTTAAGATTTGTATTTAATAACTGATCGCTTGCTAATAACGCTTTTTGAATACGTTGTGCGTAATTGATACTGTCAACAATTTCTTTTTGTTTTTCTTCTATTAATTCTTTTTGTTCTACCACCTCAGCAGTTCTTTCTGCAACGATCTTTTCCAGTTGTTTTTGCTGCGCCCTTAATTGCGCTGTACGCCAGTTTATAACTGCGTATATTAAACTAATAACAATTATTATATATAAAAAATAAGCTGCCCAGGTTTTCCACCATGGTGGGTTTATTACAAATTTATATTCAAGAACGTTACTCCATTTTTGCGACAGACCAATTGCTTTTACTTTAAAAGTATAATCACCGCAGGGTAAATTGCTATACAGTGCTTTATTGTCCGGTGATGCAGGACTCCAATCCTTATCTATCCCTTCCAAAATATATTGATATTGAATTTTATCTGGCGACGACCAATCTATACCACTAAAGTGAAATGTAACATGATTTATATTATATGGTAGTTCTAAATTTTTTGGATAATTATAAAAATCTGCAAGGCCATCGAACTTTACTTTTTCTAAACTCTTTTTTGTTTCGGTACCAACGATCATTGGGCGACCAGACTTTAAAGAATCCTGCAGCGCGTAAAAATCAATAAAGGTTTGTTCCAGTTCAATGCTATTTAATTGTATGAATGGAATATCTGCAGAAAGTTTAAATGTATTAAGGTCCAGCATCGTTAATGCTTTTCCATTGCCCCACCAGGCATGTTTTTTACTATCGAGTAAAGCAGAGTTCTGGAAAAAATTATTTGCTTTTAATCCACTTGAAGTTGTATAAACTTGTATTTTGTAAGAATGTGTTTTTACGGAATCTTTTGAATCAGGATCAAATGTTTTGTTTGTGGTCTTTACAATATAATTTAGTCCATTTTCGGTTGCTACCCATAAATTATTTTTATCATCTTCAAGTATGGATGTAACAATATTATTACTTAAACCATCTTTCTCTGTGATCTTTGAGAAATCAACCTGGCGGCCGCATAACGAATTTTTGCTTGACCAAAATAATCCCTGTCCATCTGTACCAAACCAAATGTTTCCATCATGATCTTCAAAAATTGTTTTTATGTAATCGTTGCCAAGACCTTGTTTTCTTGTATAGTATTTAAAAAATTCACCGTCAAATTTACAAGCACCACCGCCATCCGTTCCAAACCAAATATTACCACAACCATCCGCACGCATACATAGCACGGTGTTATTACTTAAACCTTCGCTCTCTGAAAAAGTAGTAAAAGAGGTTCCATCAAAACGCGATGCACCATTTCCATCAGAACCAAACCAGATATTTCCATTAGCGTCTTCTAATAAAGATAAAATATAATCGCTGCATAAGCCCTCTTGCTCTGTATAATTTGAAAATGTTTTTCCATCAAATTTTATTGCACCACCACCATCTGTACCAAACCACAAATTTCCTGCCTTATCTGTTAAGATCGCTTTTACATAATTGCTGCTTAAACCTTCTTTCTCGCTTAAGTGCGTAAAACTTTTTCCATCATAACTTATTACACCATCACCGTATGTACCAAACCAAATGGTACCGTCTTTTGCATCAAGAATAGATCTTACAGTGTTACTTCCTAAACCTTCTTTACCGGTGTAATGAGTAAATAATTTTCCGTCGTAACGGTTTGCTCCACCGCCATAAGTACCCATCCATAAATTGCCGGCCTTGTCTTCTAACATCGATTTTACATAGTTATTACTTAACCCTTCTTTCTCTGCAAAGTATGTAAACGTTTTTCCGTCATAGCGATTTGCACCACCACTATAAGTACCAAACCAAATAGCGCCCGACTTGTCCTGCAGAATTGATAATACAGAATTGTTACTCAATCCCTGTGCTTCCTTATAGTGCTTGAAAGATTTTCCGTCAAATAAATTTACCCCGCCTTCATCTACTCCAAACCATAAATTTCCATCTTTGTCTGATAACATCGAAAGAACAATATTATTACTTAAACCTTCGTTCTCTGAAAAAGCAGTAAATGATTTTCCATCATAGCGACTCAGTCCACTGCCGTTAGTACCAAACCAAATGTTACCATCTTTGTCTTCCAAAACTCCGCGAACAGAATTATTACACAGGCCTTCTTTCTCGGTATAATTCGTAAATGTTTTGCCATCGTAGCTACAAGCGCCACCGCCATTCGTACCAAACCAGATATTTCCTTTTTTATCTTGTATAATAGAAAGCACTGTGTTACTGCTAAAACCTTCTTTTTCTGAAAAACGTGTAAATTTTTTTCCATCGTAACGACAAGCCCCGCCACCTTCGGTACCAAACCATAAATTACCATCTTTATCTTGCAGCATTGACAGAACAATGTTATTGCTTAAACCTTCCTTCTCAGTATAATGAACAAAAGAACGTCCGTCATATTTACTCACTCCCGCTTTAGTACCGAACCAAATGTTGCCGCTTTTATCGCTTAAGATACAATTTACATAAGGTGAGTTCATGCCCTGGTCAACATCCAGGTATTGCAAATTACAAATGGTAGCGTCTTTAAACCTTGGTGGCACTGCAATTACCGGCACAGGTTGTTTGCAAAAAATATCTTTGCCGGCAGCAGGTATTTTTTTTGGAAGACCAAAAGTATCAGTACCCGGCGTAATAATTGTTAGTTTTTCAGGAATTGGAACTACATCAGGTTCTCCAACCATATGCACATTTGTATTTGTTGGTAAAACAAAAGGCGATGTAATATTTAATATTTGTGGCTTGCCTGCGGGAACTGACATAACAACCGCGCGCCTTACAGTTACCAAATTATTTTTGGTGGCTTTTAAAGAATCTTCTTTTTTATTTTTTGACGAGGGAGAATGTTCAGACTGCTTATTATTGTTATTACAGGCACAAAAAACAATAAGAAAGAAAACAAAGTGAAAATTATTTTTTATAGAATGCATATACATGTTCCACCTAAAGATATAAAAAAAATCTACATTATAAAAGATACGTTTTTACTTAGAATTTAGTTTTAATTTTTAAATAAAAATCAAACTACACGCTTTATACCGTATCTTTGAAACACCTTAAAAAAACGACAAAAATGCCTTTTTCAACGCTCGGTCTATCTGCCCATTTATTAAAAGCGCTTTCTGAGCAAAAATACGAGCAGGCTTACCCTATACAGCAGCAAGCTATTCCTGCAATTTTAAAGGGAGAAGATGTGTTGGGTATTGCACAAACAGGCTCGGGAAAAACAGCCAGTTTTGTATTACCGATTTTACAACGTTTACAAAAACAGGCGGAATCAAAGAACCGACATATTTCAGCGCTTATTTTAGTTCCTACAAGAGAGTTGGCAATACAGGTAAACGAGGTCTTTAATTTATTTACACATGCTTTACCCGAAAAAATAAAAACAATAGCGGTTTATGGTGGCGTATCTATCAATCCGCAAATGATAAAATTACAAGGTGTTGAAATTTTAGTGGCAACACCTGGAAGGCTGTTAGAATTAATTGATTCTAAAGCCGTGCATTTATCTGACGTTAAAATTTTAGTGTTAGATGAAGCGGATAAAATGTTGAACCTTGGTTTTAAAGAAGAGATGGATAAGATCTTTGCTTTACTTCCAAAGAAAAGACAAAACTTATTATTCTCTGCTACCTTAAGTGAAGATGTAAATAACATTAACGAAATCTTATTACGAGAACCAACTGTAATTAAAATTGAAGAAGAAACAAATACGATCGATCTTATTTCGCAACTTGCTTATTTTGTTTCTGATGAAAGAAAAGGTCCGCTATTACGCTATTTAATTAAACACAATGGCATGAAGCAGGTTTTGGTTTTTACTTCATCTGTTTTTCAGGCCGATCTTGTTGCAGATAAACTACGCATCAACGATATAAAAGCTTCGGCCATTCACAGTAAAAAAAGCCAGGGCGCACGCGAAGAAGCGTTGAATAAATTTAAAAGCGGCAAGCTGAGGGTGTTAGTTGCAACCGATCTAATGGCGCGTGGTATTGATATTAAATTTTTACCTCATGTTATTAATTATGAGTTACCACGTTCACCAAAAGATTACATTCACCGTATTGGACGTACCGGCAGGGCTGAATCTCCGGGCGAAGCCATTTCTTTAATTGTTCCCGAAGACCAACATCATTTTAAGATCATCCAAAAAAAAATGGGTAAATGGGTTACCATGATAGATAGTAAGGACTTTGATCTGCACGGGTATTAATATTTCAGAATTAAGATTTTAGAATTCCCCCTACTTTATCACAACAATTTTCTGATTTATTTTTTGCTGTGAATTTTTATTCACAATAAAATAAACACCGTTTGCTAAACTTGTAAGCGTTAGTTGTCTTCCGTTTGTTTCATTCAGAGAAGCAGTGGTTACAATTTGCCCGAATTGGTTTACAATATTTATATCAAGATCGGTTGCCGAACTTATTTTGCAGATACCATTATTTGGATTTGGGTCAACACTTACTTTAATTACTGAATTATTTTTATTTTCTCCAATACCCAAACAGGAAGCAACAAAAACAGTAATGCTATCTGAACTTTTACAGCCTGTTGCTGAATCAGTATAAGTATACACGGCTGTAAAATTACCAATAGCCATTGGCGTAAACATACCGGAACCATTTACACTGGGGCCTGAATAATAGCCACCCGGAGGATTACCCACCAATTGAAAAGCGGTTCCGCCAAATATGGTGAGGCAACTTGTATATTGAGGTGATGTTAAAGTAACAGGTGTTGTTGAGTAAACAGAGATGGCAATTGTGTTACTTCCTACACAATTTGTAGAACCTGTGCCGAATGCGGTGTAAACTGCTGTGGTTGTAGGATTAACCACTGCAATGTTACTGTTCGATCCGGTACTCCAGGTATAGTTGGTTGCACCCGAAGCTATAACTGTTGCAGATTGGCCCGGACAAATAGTTGATGTAGCTGTTACCGAATTTAAAGTAAGTGTTGGTGCTGTGTTAACCGTTACTGTAACAGCTGTTCTGCTTGCACTTGTGGCGCAGGTCATTGCTTCTACGTAATAAGTATAAATACCTGCGGCTAAAATAGAAGTTACATAATTTGTACCGGTACCAATACTGGTTGTTGTTGTTGGTGTTGGGTACCATGTAAGTGTACCTGAACCCGAAGCCGTTAGCATGGTTGTATTATTGGCGCAGGCACTTAAATTAGCTGCCGGTGTAGTATTTACCGGGTCAGGCGGTGTAGCGCAATCATAGAACCTAACCAAATATCCATCTGCTGCACCGCCACCAAATGACGATTGGTGACCGAAAAAAGTAGCTATACCAAAACCGAAATTTGTATCAGTAGCTCCTGCAAAATATAAATTATAGGAGCCATCTGTAGAACAACCGTAAATAAAATCGTCACCGGCCTGCCCGTAAAAAGTTCCCCATTGTCGAACACCGGCATTTGTGAACTGCACAATAAAACCATCGGTTAAACCGCCACCAAAACCATTTTGATGCCCATTAAGTGTAGCTACGGCTGTGTTTGCCGCAATACTTGATGTGTGCCCAACCATATAAATATCTCCCGAAGAATGAACTGTGCAACCATAAGCTGTCTCATCGCCTGCCCCACCGTAGTATGAACCCCATTGCCTAATGCCTGCGTTATTAAATTTAGCAATAAATGCGTCGGTTGGTCCGCCATTATGTGTGGGTTGGTGACTACCCACTGTGGCAATACTCGTACCGTTAGTACTTTCTGTTTTGCCAACTAAATAAACATTTGACGCAGCATCTGAAACACAACTATAACCGATCTCGTTGCCGTTACCACCATAATAAGTTCCCCATTGGCGAACACCTGCACTATTGAATTTTACCAAATAAGCATCCTCTGCAAAACCACCATGTGTAACCTGGTGACTACCCGCTGTTGAAATAACATTTATGATATTACAATCTGTTGTACCTGTTAAATAAACATCATTATTAGCATTAGTGGCACAGCCAAAACCGTTATCTACCCCAACACCACCGTAATATGTTCCCCATTGGCGTACACCGGATGTATTAAATTTTACAATGAATGCGTCTGAATTACCACCAAAAGTAGTTTGATGAGCGCCTGCAGTTGCAATAACGGTTCCAAAATTACTATCTGTTTTTCCAACGAGATAAATATTTCCTGCAGGATCGGTAGCGCAACCTTGAGCGAACTCAGCGGCAGTGCCACCATAAAAAGTTCCCCATTGGCGAACACCAGCAGTGTTAAATTTTGCGAGGAAACCATCCCAATTCCCGCCATGTGCTAATTGATGACCTCCAACTGTTGCAATAGTATTTGGCGAACCACCTAAAGAAAAACCACCCATAAAAATATTTCCCGATGCATCGGTAGCAACACAACTGGCTGCATCGCGAACACCACCTCCATAATAGGTTCCCCATTGGCGTACACCCAAACTATCAAATTTTGCAAGGTAGGCGTCGTTAACACCACCGCTATAGGTGGTTTGGTGACCGCCTACTGTGGCAATGCTCGTGCCGTTATTAGTATCTGTGTATCCTGTTAAAAAAACATGGCCTGTTCCATCATTTGCACAGCCTGTGCTTACTTCTCCTGAACCGTTGCCGCCATAATAAGTTCCCCAAACGCGCACACCCGGATCGATCAATAAAGGTAATGTGGAATTGTGATTTGCTATTTTAAAACTAACCACATTACTTTCGATCTGCCACGAAGCTTGTAATTTTTTTCCATTCTGTGTTACAAGCGGTGCTTCTTCAACTATTTTTCCTAATGGAGTTGTAATAATTAATTCGCCGGTGTTGGTAAGTGTTATTTTTTTTGCGCCGGCAAATTGCAATTGTATTTGTTTATAGTCAGCGCCTGCAGCAACAATATAATCGTATTTTAGATGTCCATCCTTTTGATACCATTTAAGATCAATGCCTGAGTAAATATTTTTGTAAATAATTTCTTCGTAAGATCTAACACCCGTAACACCATTTGGACAAACCGGCAAATAATAGGTATTGTAGCCTGGCAAAGCTTTTATTTTATAGGTAGTTGCATTTGGATTGCAGTTTAACCAGTTCACATCTACGCGGTAAATGGTTTTTTGTTTAGGGGTCTTTGTTTTTTTATTGGTAATAGGATCAACTTCATCTTTCCAGCTATCTACACGTGATTGCTGGTAGCTGATGCCGTTAGTCTTTAAATGAAATGCCAATTGGCCATCTGTGCCATAATATAAAATATCAGGACGTGGGTTAGTATTTTGATCTGAGATCTGACCTAAATTTTCCTGGAAAGAAATTTGTGCTTTGGCTTTAGAAGCGGCTAATTTTTTAGATAAGCTAAAAAGTTCGTCGTTATTATTTGAAAATAATTGGGTGCTGTATAATAGAGTAAAAAGGCTGAATGAAAGTTTTGTAAAAAAGTGCTTCATAAGCTAGTAAATTTTGAAATGAAAGGTACAAAATTTAAGTCAAAAATAAAAAGGATGCAATAATGAGAAAAACAACCGGTAAGGGAAAGCTCAGAAAAAAATACTTTATCAAAACTATCTTTCCCCTGCCCGGCGTTTCAAAAATAAAAGGTTAGGCCAATTATTTCGGGTTTTAGATGCGATCTTTCACTAAAAGTTTAATTTCTAACATAATTAAGCCAGTTGTTAAAAAATACCCTACACTTAAAAGACCGGTATGACTTCTAAAAAGGCTAATTCCGACATTTATCCCATAAAAGCCTTTATTTTTTAAATAATTTATGGAAATCTTAAAATTCTGCATCTAAATATTAAATATCCCGATATATGCAAACTACAAACTTAATAATACGCATCCCGGAGCCTTGTCACGAGGACTGGAATAAAATGGAGCCTGATACAAAAGGTAAATTCTGCAACTCTTGCAGTAAATCGGTAATAGACTTCTCAAACAAGACAGACCTGGAGATAAAAGATATTTTATCGGAGCATAAAGGTCAGAAAGTTTGTGGGCATTTTAAGAAAACCCAAATTGATAGGCCATTAAATATAAGAATTGACTTTAATAACCTGCCTAAAAATGTAAGTACTACAAAAGCTTTTGCCATTGCATTATTTTTTGTATTCGGTACATTTTTATTCAGTTGCACAACACTTGACGGTAAAAAAGTAGATACAATTGAAGTAGTAAATAATTCGAAAGGAGAATATGTTGAAGGTGAAATGAAGGTAAGTATGGAAACAAAAGATACTCTTAAACTGGAAAAATTACCCCTTTCAAAGTGTTATTCTGAATCAACCGTTGACGGTGGTATTAGTGTTGAAGAAGTAACAGTGGATTTACCAAAAATAGAAGAAGTACATACGTTGGGAATGATGGTGTATATCCCTGATACTTTAGAAACTGTTGTTCCTCAAATAGATTCTACAATTGGAGAAAGAAAAATAATAGAAGAACCTATAATTACAAATAAACAAACCGAGCTTGAAGTTTACCCTAACCCAAGTACAGGTGAGTTTACCGTTAAATATGATGTTTTAAAAAGAGCGGATGTGCGCGTTGAGATTTACAACATGGCCGGTGCTTTATTAAAAACTGTTGTTAATGTAAACCAACAATTCGAAGGCAAATACCAAATACCTGTAAACTTAAACAACCTGCCAACCGGTGTTTATATTGTTAACCTTACCAAATACGGAAAACGTTTTACACAGAAAGTTGTGATAGAAAAATAAGATCCTAAAAGAAAAACGTCAGACTACCTTTTAAATAAAATGGTGTGCCAGGCGTGTAATGTAATTCACTTACCGAAGTACTTTCGTTCCTTAACCTGCTTTCGGTGTCAAATTGCGCCTGATTCCAGTTTGTATTTAAAAGATTTTCGGCCGATAGACCAATTTGATATTTTGGCGTCGTGTAATTAATAACAGCATCCAATAAAAAATAACCAAGGGCCTGCACCGAATTATCTTCGTTAGCCGGACGTGTATTTAAATACCTATAACGGATACTGGCATTAAATCCTTTTTCGCGTTTGTAAGAAAAACCGCCCGTACTTGTTAAAGATGGCGCCAATGGAATAAAATTTTCGCCTTTTGGTAAATTAATATATCTGCCATGATTATAATTAATGTCAGCGTCTGCAAACAAATGATCAGTTAATTGAACACGCGTGGATAGATCTACGCCCACTCTTCTTGTTGCTCCGGTAATTTCTACAATGGCTTCATCGCCCACATACACTAATTCGTTTTGCAGATCTAAGCCCCACAAAGCGGTATTAACTAGAATACGTTTTCCTAATTTAAAAGTAGAGCCAACTTCGTAACCCAATGCGGTTGGCAAATTATTCTCAACACTTTTTAAAACCACCGAGCGGGCGTCGTTTGAGTGAAAGCCATTTCCTGCGTGAACAAAGAGCTGCACATTGGCAGATGCATCGTAATACAAATTTAATTTCGGACTTAATTTAGGCACTTGTTTGCGGCCACTTAAACTATCATACTGAAAATTTTGAAATTTAAAATCAAAATAATCAAAGCGTAAACTTGTATTCACCGAAAATTTTTCTGTTAAGTATAATGTTTCGTCAATATACGCACTTGCATTTTGTTGCGTTAAATGACCTGCAGAAATTGTATCTAATATTACACGTTTTACAGAATGTCTTAACATAACAGTACCATCATCTATACGTGTTGTGGCGCCGATAACTGTTTTAAGATTTTTACCAAAGACAGAAGCAGTTTTTTCGTAAGAGAATTTATAACCGTAAATATTTCTTCCGCTTTCAGTTTGATTTATCTGGTCGCCATTAACGCTATCGTGTAAAAAGAAAGTAAAATTTGAATACAGATTAAAATCGTAAAAACTGTAATAAGCCTGGTTCTTAATTAAGCCTCCATTTATTAAAGAAGTAGTTAAAGACAAGTTAGCATTGGTTCTGCTTGTTTGCCCACCTTCTGTGGCATCCAAACTACCAAAACGCGTGATTACACCATCGCTAACTGCTCTTGATGGAATTTGTCCTGAAGCATTCCAGCCTGAATTAAATGTTGAGCCCGAAAAAGATAAAAAATTATTTGAACCTAATTGCGCGGTGTATTTACTAAAAATATTATAACGTTTAAAATGTTGTTTGTTCTCTAAAAAAGAGTTGGCATAATTATATTCTGCAGCCACATAAAAATTCTCGTTCTGTTTTGTAAATAAATGATTACCTCGTAAAAGGTCTATCATAGCCATGGCCCTATAAGTTTCAAATTGCCCGCCCTCTAATTTTATCATGCTTTTACCAATGTTATTTTTGGTAGAAAATTCACCCGCACCTGAAGTGGCAAAATCGCCATAAGCAGCATTATAAGTTCCTTTATATACTTTTAATTTGTCTATTGTTTCGGGGATCACAAAATGAAAATCGGCATAACCCTGACCATGCGCATGCGATACCATATTCACAGGCATACCATCAATATTTACAGAAAAGTCTGTACCATGATCACAATCAAAACCACGTAAAAAAATTTGTTCTGCTTTACCGCCACCGGCATGCTGTGCAATAAATAAACCCGGCACCAATCTTAAAAGATCTTGTGCCGAATTGTTTGGACGCAATTGCTGATCTATCTGCGAGATGATCTCGCTACCATGCGAATTGTTTTTTGAATCGGTAATAATTACTTCCTTAAGATCAATAACTTTTGTAGATACTGAGTCTTTGGTTCGACCAAGCTCACCACTAGTGTTTTGCGCAAAAGAAATTAGCTGTAAGCCACAGCAATATATTAATATGCATTTTTTTAAGATCATAACCTCAACTTTAATTGATAACTAATTAAAGTTGTAAGGTGAAATAGGTTTATAAAAAGCTTATTAAAACAAAAATATAAAACATGAGATTATATTTCTGAAATAATAATTCGACGTACTTTTTACGAAGATATTTTCCTTACAACAATTAATTTAAAAAACTAATCCGGAAGGGTTACGCTTTTTTTGGAGGAGGGGAATTGATAGTTGTAAATCCTGCGAGAACATCCTGCGTTTGAAAGATCGTAACAGGAGTTAGGATACTATTGGTTTGGAAATTAAAATTTAGTTCGTGAATATTTTGAAAAGTATTCTCGTTCATTTTTTCTGAAGAAGGAGCTTTATTCTGTGCACTTTTATTTTCCTTTTCAGAAACATCGCTCAGCTCATTATGAATATGATAATGGCCATTCTCAAAATGTACAGTTGCCATATGTTGCGCTCTCCATAAAGTGTGAGCCAAAACATCTTCTACGATGACAGCAAGAGGTTTAACCTGCGCAAATACGTAAAACGACAATAATATATAAATGACTGCTCTTTTCACTCTATTAATTTACGTAATAAAAAAGCCTTTGGTTTTAAAAATTATGGGAAAAATGCTCTTTCTATGGTCCAGTATAGCGCAATAATGGCTATTAAAATAGATAAAGGGTAAACAATACGGGCCCTGTACCAAGGTTTTTGGTTGAACCACTTGCCAAATAAGAACCAGGCACCTAAAATAACGGCAATTTGGCCTAACTCTACCCCCACATTAAAACTAATGAGCGCATTATAAAATTCTTTTTTTGGTAAACCCAATTCGTTTAATACCCCCGCAAAACCCAAACCGTGAATTAAGCCAAAAGCAAACACAATTAAAATACGTGTAGGTTTCAACTTATCGGTGATTACATTTTCTAAGGCAACAAACATAATAGATAAAGCAATAATTGGTTCGATAATATGTGGAGGCGCGGATATTATATCGTTCATCGCCAAACCTAAAGTAATGGAGTGTGCAATTGTAAATGCAGTTGCCTGCCATAAAATTGTTTTAAGTTTTGGACTTAGTAAAAAAAGAGAGATTATAAATAAAATATGATCAAAGCCTAAAGGAATGATATGGGTAAAACCCAATTGCAAATACACAAAAAAAACATCTGTACGCGAGAGTTTTTCCATAGCTTCATCGTTAGGATGAGCTTGAGAAATGAATGGCATAAAAAAGCATATAAGAACAATTACAAATGCTAAATTTTTATGAGTAAATTTTTTAAACATATACTACTAAAGATAAGTACTTACTTCTTTCTTTAATTCAGGATCTATAAATGGATTTGATTCTAATGCTTTTTTGACCATAGCTTTACCTTTCTCAGCTTCGCCCGCTTTAATTTTTATTAAAGCTGCACGACATAACAATACAGGATTTTTTGAATTTGTTTTTAGCGCTGTGTTAATGTGTTTATTTGCTTCTGCAAATTCGCCTTTTTTATATTCAACCCAGGCTAAAGTTTCTGCAACATCAATATTTTCGGGGCGGCGTTCAAATTCTACCATAGCATGTTTTAAAGCATTAGTTACATCGTTTATTTTTAAATATGCATAAGCCAGTTCTTTATCGGCATAATGTCCGTGACCTGTTTCGCCTTCCACATTTGCATTTGGACCAAGCATAGCAATTACTTCTTTTGCATTTTCGTTTGCCTTTGCGTTTTCGCCATTCAATCTATAAAGATCTGTTAACTCGTCCGAAAAAGAAAATTCTACGATCATACTTTTTGCTTTTTCATAATAACCAATGGCTTCTTTGTAATTTCCTTTTGCTTTAGCAACACGACCTAAACCAGCAATGGCAAATGCGTAATCGGCTCTTTCCTGCAAAGCAATTTTATATTGTACCTCAGCGCTGTCAAGACTTCCTGTATTCTCATATAAGTGTGCTAATACGCAGCGTGTCCATTCAGTTTGCTCTAACCCCGGATAACCTGCAGATACAGCTAATTTCATAACGCTAATTGCACCTGGCATATCACCGTATATTTCTCTCAAATAAGATACGCGTGAGTATGAACGAATGTCGGGCCGTAATGATATCATTTTATCCGCCATCTTCACGGCGTTATCATAACTTCCTAATTCTAAATTGGCATCGCATAAAATACCATAAATAAATGCGCTGTTCGGGTTTAATGGTAATGCTTTTTGTGCAAGATCCAATCCTTCGGCAAAATGATGCTGCGACAAAAGCACGGTGGCCTTACAACACATGGCATCAAAATTACTGGGTTGGGATTTTAAGATTTTATCAAGTAATTCTAAAGCTGCTTTATCGTAATAACCATGGTCACCAGTTTCCCTGCCTTCCTGTATATAGGCTTGCGATAAAGAAAGCATGGATTTATAATCGTTTGGGTTTATTTCAATGGCTGCCAATAGACCCTCCATTGCTTTTTTGGAATTTAACCATTCACCCGATAAGGCAATTGTTCCCTGCCTGTCTTTAAACGGTGGTATCTTTTCTTCAGGTGCTTTTTTTGCGAATAAAAAAATGCAAGCCAAAAGTACACCGGTAAAAACAACTAAAATTATATAAAGATTTTTACGCATAAATTTTGATGAAGCAAAATAAAAAAAAGAATCGGATAATTACTATCCGATTCCTTTTTAAATAAAATAAATTGTTTAATTATTTAACAACCGATATTTTAATAGATTGAACTGTTCTGTAACCTGAAGATAAAGTAGCGATATAAATACCACTTGCTAAATTATCAGCGTTATAAGTCACTTCATAAGTACCCGGTTGTTTTGTTTCATTAATAGCAGTACCTACTTTTTTACCTGCAAGATCAAAAATAGAAATTGATACAGGTGAAGTTTCAGTTACATGATATTTAAATGTTGTTTGTCCCCTGAAAGGATTTGGGAAGTTTTGCATTAACGCTAGTTTAGGAGCGCTAATACCAACACCAAATTCCTGGAAACCTACCGTATTATTTATAGCAGTTGGTCCACCACATTTTCCATAACCACTCCATGGTGTTTGCACATATGGAAAGTTAGCTCTGAAAGTTGTATCGTTATTTTGGATACCAGTGCTATAAGATAAATTAGCTAATAGATGTGGAGAAACCACTGCTGTAAAAGGAGTAGGAACGTCATCGTACCATAAACCAATAGCAGCTAATACTACACCACCTACAGCTTGTAATTCGATACGCGTTACATCATCTTCTAACCTTCTGCCGTTAGGGAAACCATCCATGTTAGGAATCCATTGCATTGCTACCGAACTATAAGTAGGATTTGTTAAACCTAATACTGCAGCGGCAATTAAACCTTCTGAACTAAAATCAGGATGGTTACGCGGTGTAACAGGCACAGCCATGTTTAAACGTAACATATCGCCAAAGGTTGGAATAAAGTTATTGATAAACGGTTTACCAGCTGCTAATGGATTACCTGCCGGTTTTCCTGTAGCTAATTGGTAAGGACGTAAATTAGGAACACCTGTATGGAAGATTGGTAATAAATCTACTGAACGCGGCTTGTTAGCTCTTAGTAAATAGTTACCAAATGCAGTAGGCGCGAGTGCTGTACCTGCTGTTGCAAGTGTATTAGATAATAATGGGAACAAACCTTGCTGACCATTAGCGAAATTATAAGTACCTAATGAAGCAGTTTGTGTACGTAATGAAGTTGATAATGCAGGCACTGCAGATGCAAACGGATTATTACCATAATACAAAGCAAGCTCTGGATTACAGAAATAATTTTCTTGCCAAGCAATCTCATTATATGGAGTACGTGAATTCCAAACGTCCTTTGATCCGATGGGAATAATTGCTTCGTTTGTTAACGGCATACCTACACGTGATACCTGAACCCAAGTACCTGAGTATGTTTGAGAACCGTTAGTGTTTAAAGTTCTAACTTGTGGTCTGCTAGCAGAAGCCCAAACACCAATAATAAAACGACCGTCTAAGATATTTGTAGCCGAGCTAACAGATAAACCTGTTTGTTGTAACGTGCTAATAGGTATTTGTAAAGCAATGCTGTGTACATTTTTACATGCAACGCCATCTTCAGGCTTGTTTATACCAGTACCACCGGCACGTGTTTGACCAAGATCGAAAATACCACCAAGATCAACAAAGAAAGGATCATCAGAAGGACCAGCGTAAATTTTTTCGCCACCCAAACCAGTTGCATTTACAATAGAGTTTGCAACTAACGTTGAATAACTTGAGCTGGTAGTTAACCCTGCCGCGCCACCAATTGAGCGAGGCCCAATGTTTGGAGGAGGTACAACACCACCTAAAACAATAGGCGTAAAAGGTGAACCATTTATGCTTTTTTCTACAGTATAAGTAGTTTTTGCATTTTGTTTATTTAAACGAATATTAAAGAATGTAGTTGTATCCTCATTCACTTTAGCAAATGTAAAGCGATAAGTAATATCATCGCCAGCTGTTGGCGTTAAAGTACTTCCATTCTCAATATGTATTTCGTAACGAACATTCTCACCAAAAGATGCGTAGTTAGGTCCGCCTTGCGGTAATTGCAAAGGAACATAATTAGCGATGATGGTAATTTTATTTGTATCATCCGGACTACGAAACGCATAAAGATCCGTGTTATCTGCCAATGGATCGTTTGCGATCAATGGCGCTTCCCTGTGACTTGAAGCCTGTAGGGTAGATTTCTGTGAATCCCAGGTGTACATTGTAATTGCCGTAGCAACAACACACGATGCACCAAGAATTTTTGTTATTAATTTCTTATTCATGATTTTGTTTTTTAATGTTGTTAATACGTTTATTGTCCACTATGATTTGCGTAACCACTCCAAGGACTTTGTACATAAGGAAAGTTAGCTTTGAAAAGTGTATCGTTATTTTTTACACCGGCTTCGTAACCAAGTACACCACCTAATTTGGCAGTAACAGGATTTGGTCCGCCTGCGGTGTAATCATCGTACCACAAACCAATAGCAGCTAATACTACACCACCCACAGCTTGTAATTCAATACGTGTTACATCATCCTCTAACCTTCTTCCGTTAGGAAAACCATCCATATTAGGGATCCACTGTAAAGCAGAACTTCCGTTGTAAGTTGGATTAGTTAATCCCAATACAGCTGCAGCAACTAAACCTTCTGAACTGAAATCAGGATGGTTACGTGGCGTAACCGGCACGGCCATATTTAAACGTAACATATCACCAAAAGTTGGTATAAAATTATTAATAAAAGGTTTCCCAGCAGCTAAAGGATTGCCACCAGCTTTACCTGTAGCCAATTGGTATGGAGGTAAATTTGGAACACCTGTGTGAAAAATAGGTAATATATCTACTGAACGTGGTTTACCCGGACGTAACAAATATCCACCAAATGCTGAAGAGTGCAATGCAGTGCCAACTAGAGCAGAATTTGGAATACCCGATAAACCGGCTTTTGTATTTCTGAAATCATATGCTTGTAATGATGCACTTTGAGTACGCAATGCTGTAAACGCAGGAACTGCTCCGCCAAATTGCGAATCATCCATATATAATGCTAGCTCCGGATTACAGAAATAATTTTCTTGCCATGCAATTTCGTTGTATGGTGTACGAGAATTCCAAACGTCTTTTGAACCAATTGGAATAATTGCTTCGTTAGTTAACGGCATACCTATACGTGATACTTGTACATAAGTGCCTGCATCGTTAGGATTGCCACCTGTTGAACTTAAAGTACGAGTAGTTGGACGGCTTGCAGAAGCCCAAACACCTATAATAAAACGGCTATCTAAAATATTTGTAGCAGAGCTAACAGATAAACCTGTTTGTTGCAAAGTAGAAATAGGAATTTGCATAACGATACTGTGAACATTTTTATGTCCAACACCATCTCTTGGTGCTGCAGTACCTGTGCCACCTGCGCGTGTTTGACCAAGGTCGAAAATTCCACCAAGATCAACAAAGAAAGGATCATCAGCAGGACCACAGAATATTTTTTCTCCTCCAGCACCAGATGCGTTTGCAATTGCATTGGTTACTAAAGTAGAATAGTTTGACGTTAATGTTAAACCTGCAGCGCCACCGATTGAACGTGGTCCGATATTAGCAGGAGGAACAACTCCGTTTGAAACTATTGTCGTAAATGCACCACCATTTACACTTTTCTCTGCCGTGTAAGTAGTCTTTAAATTCTCTTTATTTAAACGGATATTAAAAAAAGTACTTGTATCCTCGTTTACTTTTGAAAAAGTAAAACGGTACGTGATATCATCACCTGCAGTGGGAGTTAAAGTACTTCCATTTTCGATATGGATCTCGTAACGGATGTTCGTTCCAAAAGAAGCATAATTTGGTCCGCCTTGTGGTAATTGCAAAGGAACATAATTTGCCACAATGGTAATTTTGTTAGTGTCATCAGGACTACGGAATGCGTATAGATCCGTATTGTCGGCCAGTGGATCGTTCGCGATCAGCGGCGCCTCCCTATGGCTGGATGCCTGGAGTGATTTTTGTGAATCCCAGGCATAAAATGTAATTGCCGCAGCAACCACACAGCTTATACCAAGTATCGTTTTTGTAGATTTTTTCATATTTTTAACAGGATTAGTTATTATAAGAACATACGTTTATAAAGAAGGTTTAGATTTTTTAGTTTGGATTTTATTCTACTGAAAATCAGTAGTTTATTATTTTATTCTTAAAAAACTTCTGTTTGAGGTTTGAGAAGAGTACAGGATAAGATCGGCTCTGCCTATAATATGGTTTTCAGGAATAAATCCCCAGTTTCTTGAATCGGTTGAATTATAACGGTTATCGCCAATTACAAAATAATAATTGTTTTTAAATATGTAATACAGGGTGGCTTTATCATTTATAAATGCTGTATCGTTCTTGAATGAGAATTTTTCTTTTTCAAAGCGTTCAATTATTCGCTGGTAAATAGAAATATTTATTTTATCCAGACGTATACTATCTCCTTCGCGTGGAATATAAAGTGGGCCAAAAAAATCATAATTCCAATGTAACGCACCGTAATTTGGAAACACGGCCGGATGATAATATTCTTTAGAATAAGGATGAAGAGTAATAGACGAAATGTATTTTAATTTATAAAGAGAATCGGCCTGAGCGGCACTCATAAAAAAATTATAATTTAATTGATCTGCAGAAGAGCCCGGCAAAATATGTAAACGTTTTAATAATAATGTATCAATAGAGTGTTCACTTTTTATAGAATAATTCTTATAGATAAACGGCGGTTCATCCATAACAGAATTTACATACACTTTACTGCCGGTTATTTGTAGCGTGTCGCCGGGCAGGGCAACGCAGCGTTTAATATATTCTTCACGCAGATCGATTGGCATGTCATCTGTTAAAGCATAATTAAAAGCAACAACATCATTTCTTTTAATATCACTAAAACCAAAAAAACGGAGGTAAGGTATTTGAATCCAGTCTAAATATCTTTTTTCTCCACCTAGTTGTAACGAAAGAGGGGTAATTGGTAAACGCGCGCCGTAAGCTAATTTATTTATGACAACATAATCACCTTCAAACAAAGTACCATGCATAGATGCCGAAGGAATACGAAAAGTTTGAAAAAGGAAAGTGCGTACAAATAGCCAGATGATGAATGCCCAAAATAAGATCTTGATTATTTTACGAAGGAGGATCAAAAATTTACAAAATTAAATTCAGTTCTATTCTTCAAAACTAATGGAATTTTTTGTAAACCTGCTTTTAAATTTCGTGAAGTTATTTTGTTATGCAGCAATACGTTGTAATATTACCTTACAAGGAATTTTAGAAGTAACTTTTATGGTATGCCCTAAGTGTAATGGAATAGAAAAATAATCTCCCGGAACCATAGAATAAATTTTGGTATCAGTAATAATATCGCAAGTTCCTTCCAGGATCAGGAATTTTTCATATTCATGATCATGCACTTCATAAGGCGTTTCCTTTTTTATCCACACAATTGCCGTCATGGCCTTAGGTTGGTGACCAATTATTTTTATTTCAATGTCTTCAGCTTCTTCAGGTGTAATCATGTCTTTTCGGTTTAGCCATTCAGCAAAATCAGAAATTTTAGCGTTATCATTTAAAATAGGTGGTGCAGTTGGTATTTCGCCGGCCTTAATACGCTCGGTATAATCAATAGTAGCCATTATCATTGGCTTAACTGTTGGGTCAATAACAGTAGAAGAAGTTTCAGAATATATCATTAAGGCTTTTGAAATAGCTTCTATTTCTTTGTTTATCTCAGAATGAGAAACAGCCAGTTTTTCGACCTCGCTACTTTCTTCAGCAGAAGTTAAACCTAAAACATACATTTCAAGTATACCGGAATTTATATATTCATTTATATTCTTCATTTAATTTTAGGGGCTCTTACCTGGTCTATTTCTCTTTTTAATTTTATTTTTAATTCAGTTTCAGTTACCTGTAATATTTCAGCCGCTTTTTTTAATGAATATCCTTTAAAATATATTAAGGTCAATGCCTCAATATTCTTAGATACGTTATTGGCTGAGGTTTGGATTTCTGAATTTTTGTTAAGGTTTTGGCCCTGAATGGTCTCATTGGTCATACTTCTGGCAATTACCAGCATCCAGGCTAAAAAACGTTGTTTTGAGGGGTCAAAATTTGAGATGTTTTGCCATATCTTAATGAAAGTTCTTTGAAGTAGATCTTCAGAAACCTTAATATCTGCAACACTTTTGTTGATCACAGCAAAAATAACCGGTGAATAAGTGTCGTATAAAATGCTAAAAGCGGCCGTATTACCCTTTCGGATGGAGAGCAATAATTCTTCCTGTGAAAATTGTTTGGAGGCTGCCGGCATGGTATAAAGCTAATAATTTTAGTTATTAGAGCCAAACTTTGTGTTATAAATTGGTATTTAACGGTTAATGAACACTTGTTTAGCCTGAGATACCCTTTTGACCGGCGTTTTTTTACAAACTGTTAGATGTTTTTTATTTTTAGTCCCCTGATCAATGGGTTATTTTTTTTCTACCAGCAAGGCTGGATTTTCGAATCTGGCTGATATAGACTTTCCAAAAATAATAAATGTAACCATGCTCGCGTAAGAACCAGGGAGGCTTTCACAGGTAAAACCATCATCGGTAGCTGCTTTAAGAGGAACATTAAAACTTGTACTATCCGGCATAAAGAATTTTACTTCGCCGGAAATATTTTTGTTATTTATAGTATTTAATTTTTTGTCCAATAAATATGCGTAAAAAAGTTTGTCCGGATTTTTCATTTCAATAAAATAATTGCCAGATTTTTTTAAGCTGCCTCCATGAGGTCCGTTTGGACTTGATTTACTCCACGAAACTAAAGCAATGGTTAAGCAATACAAAAAAGCTAAAAAAATTATCTTGGCTTTTATTGATCTTAGAACTATGGGCATGCTTTTTGTGCTAGTTAGGGTTTTTTTCATTTGCTTTTTAATATAACAAAGCCCCCGGTTAAAGGGGCTTTGTTTGTTGATCTTCTGTTTTTCTTTTGCAGGTCTTACCTGGTTAAAGTTGTTTGGTTCTATTTCATAGATCTCTCTACTTGAAATCTTCCCTTAACAGAAAATCTAATTGAAATTTATTATTCGAAATATTATGCCATTACTTTATAATACTACAATTTGAGAAATTGTGACATTTATTGCGCTTTACGAGAAAGTTATTTACGCAGGTTGTGTAATCTTTTAACCATCCCATATAATTAGACGGTTTATAAACCAAGATACAAACTGGCACGTGATTTTCTTAAAAGAAAGTATATTCACAAACTAAAAAAAACAAAATGAAAAAAATAATAATTATTGCTCTTCTTGCTATCGTGGGAATGAATTATTCAGCCATAGCACAAAACCCAAAAGTAGTAGCAAGCGATAAAAAAGGCTGGCATAAAATAGGAGAAACAACTGTCGATTTTTCTAAAGATCGTGATGAAGTTTTAGTAATGGGTGCGGATAGATTTGCAGCTTTAATTTTTAAAGTTACAGATGCACCTATTGATCTGACCGATATAGAAGTTTTTTATGAAAGTGGCGACAATCAAAAAGTAAACGTCAACTTTCCTATTAAAGCAGCCGGACAAAGCAAAGAAATTGACTTGAATGGTGGTGAGCGCAGTATAAAGAAAATTGTTTTTGTTTATAAAACGCTTCCAAACCGTAAAGATGTAAAAGCACACGTAGAAATATGGGGCCTTAAAACAAATGCAAATAAAAAGTAATTTTTGTAAAATTTAAATTCAAAAAAAAGGCCGTTAATTTTAGCGGCCTTTTTTATTTGGTTTAATTGTTGAGTAACGATGTGTAAAAAAGTACTCATGAATACTCAGTAAGAGCCGCTAATACAGTATCTGCAAGCTTTATAGCGCTGGCACGAAATTTTAAACTATTCCACATATAACAATCTAGGGAGGTTTTTTTATTAATATAAAATGAAAAAAGAAGAAACGGATTATCATTCTATCTTTGAAAAGATCGCGCAAAAAGTAACTGTAGCAACAGGCAGTACTCCAGCTTTTTTAATTGCGTTTACCGTGGTGATCATCTGGCTTATAACGGGGCCAGTTTTTGATTATTCAGACACCTGGCAGTTAGTAATTAATACCGGCACAACAATTATTACCTTTTTAATGGTTTTTTTAATACAAAAATCTCAGAATAAAGATGCAATAGCCATTCAATTGAAATTAAATGAATTAGTAGCAGCCCATAAACAAGCAAGTAACCGGCTTGTAAGTGTTGAAGAAATGACCGAAGATGAGTTAAAAACGCTTCAAAAGTATTATAGCAAACTTGCAGCCTTAACAAGTAAAGAAGAAAATTTACAAGTATCTCATTCGATCGAAGAAGCAGAGGAATTGCATAAGACTAAAAAGATATAAGGTAAAGACAAAAAATGAAAAGAAATAAAAAGCAAAACGTTCTTACATTAAATGCAAGAACGTTTTATGCAAAATTAAAAAAGCAGATCTATTTCTTTTTTACCAGAAAGGCTCCTCCAATTAAGGCAAGAACAAATAATACCAGAAAAACAAAAAATAAGATCTTTGCGATACTTGCGGCACCTGCCGCAATACCTGTTAACCCGAATAGCGCCGCAATTAAAGCAATCACTAAAAATATAACAGACCAGCGTAACATAATTTATTTTTTTAATTGTTAATAATAACTAAGAACATAAAAATTTTATGCCATACATTTATAGCTTAAAACCTCGTCTTTTTGTATAATAATTAACCTCTATGTAGAAATAATTCTACATCGTTTTTAGTTAGACTATAATTAAAATTAAATCGTTAAATTAGTAGTTGATCCTTTAAAATTTTAAATATAGCAATTATGCGAAATGCAGAAAACATAACCAGCATTAGAAAGCTACAATTTAAATTATTGCCCTTATTTGCTGATCACTTATTAAAAAATAAATTAAGGGAGTTTACTGAAAAACAATTAGACATGATGTTTGAAGTAGATTTTCCTATTCTTAAATATTATGATCTAAGTATCTATACAAAAGAGCAACTGATCGATCTTTCCATACCTTCTTATACAGATTTTCTTAACGCTGCAATTAATAACAAACTCAAGGAATTTATTGACGATGCAGTAAAGAAATGGGTCGCTAACCAATTACCAAATATTACCCGAGATCAACTTGTTGTTAATGACATAAAACTTGCGGCTTATGTTCGTAAAAAAGCTTTCCTTTTATTTATTCCAACTTACACATCGGATGTTAACACTGCTATTGAACTAATAAAAGAAATTGATGATTACACGCATGAGGCTATGTCTATTTCCTTTGAAACTTATTTAAATATAAATAACGAAAAACTAATTGAAGTAAATGAAGCTTTAAAAAAGCATGAGGCCGAACTTTTAGAGGCGCAGGAAATAGCAAGTTTTGGTAGCTTTGAATGGAGCCTGGACGGAGGGAAATCAAGCTTCACGCCACAGGTATTTAAAATATTTGAGATGGAAAGAACTACTAGCCTTCCGGATTTTTTACCCTTTGTTCACCCAGGCGATCGCCAAAAATTACAGAATGCTATTAACAAGGCCATAAATGGCGAAGAAGATTATGAATGTGAGTACCGTTATCAAAAGAACGGTAAAGAAAAAATACTCTGGTCGAAAGGTATTGTTACTTTTAAGGATAACAAGCCGGTGGTGATGAAAGGAACCGTAATGGATATTACCGAACGTCATTATATTTTACAACGTTTAGAAAGGAATGAAGAATTATATAAACAAGCCCAAAAACTAACGCACATTGGCAACTGGACCTGGGAGATAGGAACTAACAAAGTTAAATTCTCGGATGAACTTTACAGGATCTATAACTTAAAACCAAATGAAGAAATTAATCTTGAACGATTTTTATCATTTGTTCATCCGGACGATATGACAAAAGTTACAGAACAACTTGAGTACTCGATAAAAACCCACAAGCCACACATGATCGATTTCAAGATTATTAGGGATGATGGAACTTTGCGCATTATTAGAAGGCATGCCGAGGTCCTACTAGATGAAAAAGGAGAACCATATAAAGTTTCGGGAACGGGTCAGGATATTACTAAAGAGGTTTTATTAAATAATGAAATAAAAGAAAGAGAAGAAAAACTAGCAGAACTCAATCTTTCGCTTGAACAAAAAAACATGGCACTCGAAAGAAGTAATAAAGAATTAACCTCATTTAGTTACGTTGCCAGTCATGACTTACAGGAACCATTACGTAAAATTAAAACCTTTATTAATCTTATTTTAGAAAAGGAAGCAAATCTTTCAGAAGAAGGTAAAGAATGCTTCGAGCGAATTATGACCAGTGCAGGGCGAATGCAAAAACTAATAGAGGACCTTCTCTCCTTCTCTCGCACACAGGTTTATGAGAATACTTTAAAACTTACTGATCTTAATATTCTATTGGGTGAAATTAAAGCAAACTATCAGGAAGCAATTATGGAAGGTAATTTAAAAATAACGTATAGTAAGTTGCCGGCAATGTATGTTGTTCCGTTTCAGATCCAACAGTTGTTCGAAAATATTATAAGCAATTCAATTAAATATAGTCAACCTGATAAAAAAATCATAATAGAAATAAACTCTAAAATAATTAATGGAGAAAAACTGGATATTATACCAGTAAACAACTCAAACAAAAAAGAGGATTATATAAATATTACTTTTGCCGACAACGGTATTGGTTTTGATCAAAAATATTCTGAAAAAATATTTGAGATCTTTCAAAGATTACATGGTAAAAATGAATACAGTGGAACCGGCATTGGACTATCGATCTGTAAAAAGATAGTAGAGAACCATGGAGGTTTTATTACCGCAATTGGCAAACTTAACGAAGGTGCTAAATTTGATATTTATTTGCCGGCTTCGCCATTAGCCGTTAACTAATAAATTAAAGGTCTTCATTTTATTATACAATGTTTTCCTATCAATATTAAGTATTAACGCAGCTTTTGATTTATTAAAATTAACTTTACGCAACACTTCCAGGATCTTTTCGTACTCTGCATGTAAGGCTGCTGATTTAAGATCAGGCATATCTTTAGAGCTTATGGTATGTTCTTTATTTTCGTCTATCAAATTAAATTTAGATTGGAAAATAATTTCTTGTGGCAATGTTTCAAGTGTTATAATATCTTTGCTCGTTAATAAGGCCGCGCGTTTAATGATGTTGTTCATTTCCCTTAAATTGCCCGGCCAGTTATAGTCTAAGAAGATCTTTTCAACTTCAGGTACAAAACCTTCAATATGTTTTCCTAATTCTGCATTCGCATTTCTTAAAAAGAAATCGGCAAAAAGCATAATATCTTCATTTCTTTCGCGCAATGGCGGAAGATCAATAGAGAATTCGTTGAAACGGTGATATAGATCTTCTCTGAATTTTCCTTTAGCAGTAACATCACTTAATTTCTCATTTGCTGCTACAATAATCCTAACATCAATATTAGTTTCTTTTTGTGAACCAATTCTTCTGATCTTTCTTTCCTGAATAACACGTAATAAGGATACCTGGATATCGTAGGTCAAATTTCCGATCTCATCTAAAAAAATTGTTCCGCCGTTAGCAAGTTCAAATTGGCCAACTTTAGTTTGCATTGCGCCAGTAAAAGATCCTTTTTCGTGACCGAATAATTCGCTACCTGCCAATTCTTTTGTAAGAGAGCCACAATCCACTGCAATAAATGGTTTGTCTTTTCGCGTACTTTGTGCATGTATGCTATAAGCTACAGATTCTTTACCTGTTCCACTTTCGCCATAAATAATTACCGAATAATTTGTTGGGGCCACTAATTTAATTTGGGTATGCAGTTTTTCTGCTTCTTTACTTTTACCAACTACCAAATTTTTTGGATCGCCAACTACATGTCTTTTATTTGGAATTGCTTCTACTTTATTATCTTCATTCCCTTCCGAATAACTATTTGATTGCACTACTGCATTTTTTTGAGCTAAAGCTTTATCTACCAACATTAACACTTCTTCGGGTAAAAGAGGTTTTGTAATATAGTCAAATGCACCGTTCTTGATCACGTCTACAGCAACTTTTACATCAGAATAACCGGTAATAATAATTACCTGTGTTTTTTGATTTAACTCCTTAATACTTATTAAAAGCTCTTTACCATCAGTATCAGGTAACCTAAAATCGCAGAAAACAATATCAACATCATTCTCTTTTAAATAAGTTAACGCCTTTTTACCACTGGTAACATAGCTCGTATCATGACCCTTTCTTTTAAGGAACCTGTCAAGTAATTGACAAATATCGGTGTCGTCGTCAATAATAAGAATTTTAGCCATGATATTTTTTTTAGTTAATAGTTGGTGTTTTAATTTGTATTTTATTTATTGTATCAATTAATTCGCTAATTACAAATGGTTTTTTTAAAAATCCATTTGCGCCTAACTCTTTATACCCCTCTGCCAGTTTATCGTGATCGGCACTAATGAATATAACAATGTTTTTATCGTTCTTAAATTTTCTCGCGTAATATATACCACTTCCATCAGGAAGATTTACATCTAAAATAACAATGTCAGGATTTGATTCATTAAATACCTCTAATCCTTGTTTTAAATTTCCGGCTTCGAACACAGAATAGTTCTGAGATGTAAGGGCCCTTTTCAAAAGAAACCGTATATCAGCTTCATCATCAACAATCAGAATTTTTTTATTCATCATAATAAACATAAAGGTAGTACAGCTAAGATACTAAAATTCGGCAAAAAACATCAACACGATACAAATTTATATTATTCTACCGTGTTGATGATAATTATTCTTTATTGTATGTCACAATTTCTCGTGTAAGTTCCTCCTAGGTCAGAACCAGTTTTTTCGTTTGCATTACATCTGTCATCCGCTTTCGGACGAGTATCTTTATATGTATATTGTCCATCCTCAGTTGTATAACTTGAAGTTGATCCTGTATAAGTTTTAGTACATTTACATACATAATCTTTTTTACAAGATGTTGTAGCTATTCCTAATCCTAGGGCTGCTACTAATACGATTAATTTTTTCATGGTTTCTTTTTTTTTATATGTTATTAATTTTTTATTCTTTATGCCGGCTTCTCCGCCTTTAAATCTTTAAAGTAATTTTCTATTTTGCTAATACCGGTTGTAATAAGGTCAGAATGATTGTTCATAACATAATCTGTTGCTTTTCTTATTAATAAAGAAGAAATAAAACTTTTTATTGATACTCCTTTTCCAAATAATTTAGCTAATAAGAAATCCTTTCCCAAACCTAATCCTATCGATTTTAAATCGTTAGTTGCTTCTTTATCCTCCGAAAATTTATTTACGATATTTTTAAATATCATAGATGGATGCAATGAATATACCACCTCACGAACATTTCTTTTAATAACCAATTCTTGCTCTTCTTTAAGGTTATTAAGTTTCATTATGCGGTGGTGCAACTCAGTATCGTTTGTGATCGTTATGCCGGAGTTATTCATTGCAATTAATTTTTACAGGTTATTATTTTTAAACAATTCTTTAATTATCTTATTGCGGAAGGGTTTTGCGATCAATTTTTTCCGCACACAAATCAGAAAAAATGCAATAACAAAATATCCCCCTCCAACAACAAGAAAACCGCAATATTCACTAACAAACACCGTATTTAAATAAAAAGCCAGCGCAAAACTTAGCATAAATGCTGTTAATACACTAAGAAAAATTATAGGCACAAAAGAAATCGCATTCGAGCCAATGTGAGCAACCTTGTCGGAAGCTTTTAATACCGCTAGTTCATAACGGGTGTTCACATAGTCTTTAATACTATCTACTGTTTCTTCAATTTTACTTTGCTCTTCCATAAATTTATACGGTTAATTTGTATAATTAAGCTAAACCAGATTTTGCTTTATCAGATGCTGATTTATATTGGCCATCCATTTTGTGGATCTTCTCATCAGCCATATCTTTTAATCTGTCAGCACCACCTTTCACTTTTTCTTTAAGATCGTCTGCAAGATCCTTTGCACCGTTAAATAATTTTTTACGAGTTTCACTGCCTTTATCCGGAGCTAGCAATATTCCTAAAGCTGCACCAACGGCCGCACCTAATAATAAGGCGCCAATGAGTTTTCCTGAATTTTCCATAATATTAGTTTTTACGTTTATATTTTTTATAACTCTCATAAGACCAACATTGTGCCATTGTTAAAAATTTACTTCAATAGTTTAATTATCAACATATTACATCAATTAAAACACTTACTCAAATTACATAAAGAGTAAAAAATTCCCCAATTTGGGGATTATGACTCTTAATTGTGATTTTACATGAAACCTAGTTGCAGTGTATGCGAAAAGGCCGGTGTGTGCTTTTAATTTCCCAAACTGGGATTAAATCTTATTTATACACCCCGTTAATTATTTTTTTATGCACTCGTACAATGGCATGATATTTTAATGAAAATATTGACCATTAAAACCCAGTACTAATCATGGAAAATATAACCAAAGAAAAAAACGAAAAAATCGTAACACAACTTAATTCTCTTGTGGAAATAAACAACGACCGTATTCAAGGATATGAGAGAGCGATCGCAGAAACCGATGATGAAGATCTTACCTACCTTTTCACTAACATGGCTGCTCATAGCAGGTCTTATAAAAGTGATTTGAGCAGAGAGATCTCTTCGATGGGTGGAGAACCTACAGAAGGTACAAAAAATTCTGGAAAAATATTTCGCGTTTGGATGGATATTAAAGCAGCGCTTACTGGCAAGAACAGGAAAGAGATATTAAGTTCATGCGAGTTTGGAGAAGATGCTGCATTAGACACTTACAAAACTGTTATCGCAGATGAAGATAATGTTCTTACAGATGATCTAAGGAAATTAATACAAATACAAAAACAAGAAATTCAACTCGATCATGATAGGGTAAAAGCCTTAAAAGATTTGGGCAAGAATTTATAAACAGCCTTTTCATATAATGCAAAACGGTTTCCAAAACAGGAAGCCGTTTTCTATTTAGAAAAATTTAAAAAATTTTAACTTAATTTTTTTGTAGAAATATTTCTACCATTATTAATTTTGAGTATTCATTTTCACTTAAAATTCAAAAAAACATACCCATTTAAATGTTTTAAGGCAATTAAATTATTGGCAAGATTTTTTATATAATATAAATATAAAATTATTGTTATGAAAATAAATAAAGATATAGATAGTGTTGATGTAATTAATATAAAAGATTTTACAGAGCAGTATCTTAAGCCGCAAAAACCTCTTTTGATCAAAGGGCTTGCAAATCATTACCCTTCAGGAAAAAAATGGACAGTTGATTACCTAAAGGATGTTTGTGGGAATGTAGAGGTTGAACTATTTGACAATAATAACAAAAAAACTTCGTTAACTGCTTTTACCACACCCGACCTTAAAATGAAATTCAATGACTATGTGGGTCTTATTTCGAAGGATGAACCTTCTAATTTACGAATGTTCCTTTTTAATATGTTCAAGCGTAAACCTGAGTTAAGAAAAGATTTTCCTTGCCCTTATATGTTCAAAGGTATTCTTGGCAAAATGGGCTATATGTTCTTTGGTAGTAAAAATACTAAAGTTCGCATTCACCAGGATATCGATATGTCGAATGTTTTGTTGACGCAATTTCATGGAAGAAAGCGGGTGATTTTAATTTCGCCGGCCTATTCAGATCTTCTATACCGTCTTCCTTTCAATACTTATTCACTTGTAGATCTTGATGAGCCGGATTATAATAAATATCCTGGTTTAGCTTATGTAGAAGCCAATGAATATATTCTAGAACCGGGCGACGCCCTTTTTATGCCAAGTGGCTACTGGCATTACATTACTTATCTTGATGGGGGCTTCGCGGTAAGTTACCGTAAGATAGCTCAAAGTTTTAAAATGAAATTATTAGGGGCATTCTCATTATCAGTTTATCTGCCGTTAGATAAAATGTTGAGTTTTTTATTTGGTAAAAAATGGTTAGCTAAAAAAGAGCAAATTGCTGAGAAGCGTGCACATAATGCCATGATCAAAAAAATGATGGAGAGTGGTTATTTAAATGTAAAAGAAAAAAGAGTAGAAAAAAGTTTTTATAGTTCTCAATTGAGACCCGGTCATCAGTAAAGTTAATATTGATAATATACATATAAATCTTTTAAGTCTTATAATATTTAAGCGTTTACAATTTCACCTCCATTTGGGTGTAATACTTGTCCTGTTATATAAGAAGAATCGTCGCAAGCAAGGAACAAATAACAGGAAGCTACCTCAGCTGGTTCACCGGCACGTTTCATTGGCACTTCGCTTCCAAATTTCGCCACCTTATCGGGTTTAAAACTCGAAACAACCAATGGGGTCCAAATTGGTCCTGGTGCAACTGCGTTTACGCGTATTCCTTTATCTACAAGGTTAGCAGACAAACTTCTTGTAAAGGATACAATAGCACCTTTGGTTGAAGCATAATCGATCAAACCACCACTACCACGATAAGCTGTAACAGAACTTGTGTTAATTATAGCAGCCCCTTTCTTCATGTGCGGCAAGGCATTTTTTGTGATCCAGAAAAAAGAAAACAAATTAGTTTGAAATGTTTTTAATAAATGTTTCGTCGTTATATCTTCCAATCCTTTGCTTTCATAGTGTATGGCTGCATTATTTACTAAAATATCTATACGCTTATACATTTTAAATGCTTTTTTTACTGTGGCAATACATTTTGTTTCTTTGCTCACGTCCGCAGGTATAAGCAAACATTTTTGCCCATACTCTTCTATCGCTTTTTTTGTATCCTCCGCATCTTTATGCTCATTTAAATAAACTATGGCAATATCCGCTCCTTCCTTTGCATAAAGTATGGCTACCGCTCTTCCAATTCCACTATCACCACCAGTTATTAAGGCAACTTTACCATTTAATTTTCCACTTGCTTTTATTTTTTTATTATCGTAAACAGGTGCGGGTACCATCTTAAACTCCTTACCCGGCCGGTTTTGATGCTGGGCTTTTCTTAACTTCTTTTTTGGGCTTGATTTTTGCATATAGTTATAAGCGTTTTAACTGCTCATTATTCAGCTAATTATATGCCATTGCTTAAAAAAATATCAATCATTAAAAATCCATCTTTAAAATTTTTAATGAAAAAAATAAATTATGTAGAATTATGGGGAAAAAATACCTCACCTGAAAAATCCAAATGGCATGATTACTGCACTACTTTATAGTTAAGTTTATTTTATCAATAAATTGATGTTCTATTAAAAATTATAATTTTGTAGTTGTTATATGCCCATTGTTGACCTTAAAATATCAAATAAAAATTATTTTTATTTAATTGCGGGGTTCTCTATCATCATTATCCTCTCATCCATTTTATTGGCACTTTATACAATTACCAATAATTACAGGTCATTATCATATTTAGATAAAGCTTACAGTATTAATGGAAGAATAGACAAAGTCTATTCTATTTTGAAAGACGCAGAAAATCAACAGCGTGCCTATTTAATAACAAACAAACCAAGTTTTTTACGTGCGAATAACTATGTTGAAAGAGATGTAAAGATTGAATACTCAGGTTTATATAATATTCTAAAAAACGAGAAGGAACAACTTGATAACCTTATAGCTCTTAGAATTGAGATAGAGATGAAATTGATGATACTTGAATTAGGAAAAAAATATTTTGAATCCGGTAGCCTTAAAAATGATTCTTTACGTAAGATAATAACTCGCGGTGATTTTATTATGGATAAAACAAAAGAGACCGTTAATAAAATGAAAAAGACGGAGTACAAACGTTTCTCTCTTTTACGCGAAAATACTTTTACAAAATCAGAGCTTTCTATTTTTATAATTGCTTTAACATCCGGTATTTCGATACTATTATTAGTAAGTATTTTAATTGCTCTGCGGCGAGAACATACTTCTAAAACAAGGATAGAAGAGAAGCTGATCGCATCCGAAAAACAATTACAACTACAGGTACACATGCTTAACTTGTCAAACAAAGAATTGGAGCAGTTTGCCTATGTAGCCTCGCATGATCTTGAAGAGCCATTAAGAAAAATTAGCTCTTTTAGCGAAAAGATACATTTAAAATTAAAGGATTATCCCGATGAGGAAGTTGTTGATTGCTTAAAAAGACTGAACAACTCTGTAGCGCGAATGCGTGTGCTCATTAGCGACCTCTTAAATTATTCTCGGGTTACACGTCTATTGGATATTAATGAAACTGTTAATCTGGATACTATCTTTAAATTAATTATTGAAGATCTTGGTGTTGCCCTGGCATCAAAGAAAGTAGCAATTGATGTTATGCCTTTAGACAACGTTACCGGCAATAACACACAACTAAGGCAGTTATTTCAAAACCTTATAAGTAACGCTTTAAAATTCAGTGATAAAGCCCTTCCTAAAATTGAGGTTATAGGAAAATATTATACGGATGATGAATTAAGAAAAACTAACTGGATAAAAGATTTTAACACCAAACAAAAAAAATATTATTGTATTTTCGTGAAAGATAACGGCATTGGTTTTGAATTGCAATATTTACGACAAATATTTATTATTTTTCAGAGATTGCACGGTCGTTCTGAGTATGAAGGAACTGGCATAGGACTTGCAATATGTAAACGGATAGTTGAGAACCACGAAGGTTTTATAACTGCCGAAAGCGAAGTTGGTAAAGGCACCACGTTTATAGTAGGATTACCCGTAAATACAATTATATGAATATTGAAAAACAAGAGCCGGATTATTGTATCTTAATTGCGGATGATGACATAGATGATCAGTATATGATCAAACAGGCGTTTGCAAGTATTAATCTTACAGAAAATGTTCAAACGGTTAACGATGGTGTTGAATTATTAGACTATCTTCATAAGAAAGGAAAATATAAAAATATTGAAACGCTTTGTCCTAAAATAATTTTACTCGACTTAAATATGCCAAAAAAAGATGGACGTGATTGCCTTAAAGAAATTAAAGCAAATTCCAAGTTTAACCGCATCCCTATTGTTATATACAGCACCAGCAGCAACCCCGATGATATCACATACGCGTATGAACTTGGCGCAAGCAGTTACATTACCAAACCATACTCTTACCAAGAGCTTGTAAAGATCATGGAGGTTTTTAAACAATACTGGTTTGATATTGTAAAAACCTCACGTACTAATTTATGAGTAATTCTAAAACAATAAGATTATTAGTTGTAGAAGATGACGAAGATGATTATTTTCTTTTAGAAAGTAGTTTGAAGGGGACCTCCTTTGATAAAACAATAGTATGGGCTGATACTTATAGTAAAGCAAAAGATATTTTACGGACACAAGCAATTGATATTGTAATTGTAGATTATCGTTTAGGTGTACACACCGGTATTGAATTGGTTTCTTATATAAACGAGAAACATCCTTTTACCCCAACTATTTTAATGACCGGCTTGCAGGCCTTAGCAATTGATGAACAGGCTTTGAAATCGGGCGCTTACGATTATTTGGTAAAAAGCCAGTATACTTCTGAAGATATTGACAGAAGTATCAGATATGCCATTGAAAAATCAAATGTTCTAAGATCATTAAAAGAAAGTGAGAATAAATTCAAGAACTTATTTGAGAACGCGATCGAATATGTTTTTATTGTTGATCTTGACCTTAATGTACTAGATGCCAATAAAGCGGCTTTGAAATTTTTTGAATATGAAGCTAAGGACCAGATCATTGGTGAGAACATTGCTGATTATTTTTTTCCGAAGATCTTTGAAACACAAAGACCATCTAACCCATCATTAGAAGTAGAACTTACCTTACCTGTTCAAAACAAAAAATGTTTTTGTATCTTAAATCTTTCTGTAGTTGATGCAGATAAAAAGATCTATCAATTGGTATTACACGATATTACAGAAAGAAAACAGAACGAACAAAAAGAAAAACTACTGGAAAAACAAACACTAACCGGAAAAGTAGCACGCGTAATTGCGCACGAGATAAAAAATCCACTTACAAATATTCATCTTTCAATTGCGGAATTAAGGCAGATATTAAGTGAAAAAGATTCGAAGGAAGATCCGGGAGAGTTTATAGATATTATTGAGCGCAATGGAAAACGAATAAATATTCTTATTGAGGATCTTTTAAATGCTACAAGATTTGATACTATTAATATTGGCGATCTCTACCTACACGATCTTTTAAACGACACATTCGCTCACATCCAGGACAGGGCAAAACTAAAAGAAATTAAGATCGAGAAAGATATACAAGACAACATTCTCATTAAAGGTGATAAAGAAAAATTAATGATCGCCATATTGAATATTTTAGTGAATTCTATTGAGGCAATAAGTGGTAGCAATGGAATATTAAAAGTTGGCGCTTCAGCTGTTGGCGAAAAAGTAAGCTTAACTATTACAGATAATGGTAAAGGCATTCCTTCGCAGGACCTAAATAAATTATTTGAACCATTTTTTACTTCTAAACATGGTGGCACCGGGTTAGGTTTAACTGCTGCACATACCATCATTTCAAAACATGATGGAAATATTAAAGTGCTAAGTGAGGTTGATAAAGGCACCTCCTTTATAATTACGCTTCCGATAAAGAACGATTAATTAATACTTTCTTCCTGTGTAATTAAAGACCACGATTTTGATGGTTTAATGACACCACTTCCGACAAAAAAAAGAAGTACTATTGTAGATATCATTGCAATGGCTAAAACAAATTTTATAAAGACAGCAAAAAATTTATTTATATACTGAATATTTAATTGTGAGCTTGTCATTTTTATTATTTATTGGTTGATTCATTAATAGATTCTGTTTTTTTATCGATGGTTGTTACATGTTCATTTATATCCGTATTCAATTTTTTCTCCACGACATTTTTTTCTACCCATACCGCATATTTGTTGGGTTCGATCTTACGCTTTTTAAATTTTACGTAAACCTGGGTAAATTCCGCCCCAAAGTATAATATGATCGCAGAATAATATACCCATAATAGGATAAGGATCATGGAGCCTGCTGCCCCATAAGCGCTAATGCTTGCGTTGTGCTTTAAATAGTATCCGATCAAAAATTTACCAAGTAAAAATAATATTGATGTTGCAAATGCCCCTACCCACACATCCTTCCAAAGTATCTTGGCATCAGGCAGAACCTTAAGTATTGCGGCAAATAAAATAGTTGTTACAGCGATCATAACGCCATAATCAACTATATAAAGATAACTGATCACTGTCTTAGAAAAATAATGTTCGAGGCGGTGCATTAATGCTGCGAGCAAAGCATTTACAACTAATGAAACTACGAGAATAAAACCCAGAACAACCAACATTGAAAAAGACATTAAACGGTTAAACAACAGTTTAATGAATCCTTTCTTTGGTTTTGTCTGTAAACCCCATATCGAATTAATTGAATCCTGTATCTCGCCAAACATGCCGGTGGCAGTTAATAATAATGTAACTAAACCAATAATAGTAGCTGTAATGCTATCGCGATGCAAGGCGGTCTTTTTTAGTATTTCCTGTACCTGTATCGCAGCATCGCTGCCAATATACCCGCTTATTTCACCAAACACCTGACCCTGTATTGCATCTCTACCAAAAAAAATGCTACATAAACCAATAACTACAATAAGCATAGAGGGGAGTGAGAAAATGGTGTAATAAGCCAGGGCGGCACTAAGCTTAAGTACTCTATCATTACTAAATTCAGTAAAAGATTCTTTAAGAATGCCCCAACCATTTTTGAATAATTCCTTATTTATTTTCATAATATCACCAATACCCTTTCAAAAGCTGTTCCAAGTGGCATGAAATTGACGGAATACTTAATTAAAACAATTGGTTTATGGATAATCAGAGAAATGAAGAAACAAGCGCACGAAATTTAAATGCTAAAAAGCCTAATCCACGACGTAAAAAAAAGATCAGGATAATTTTAGTATCAATAGTTGCTTTTTTAATAATATTCAGGTTATTTCTTCCTTATATAGTATTACGCTACGTAAATAAAAAATTAGGTGAACTAAAAGAATACTATGGTCATGTTGAAGACATTGACATTGCACTTATTCGCGGGGCATATGTAATTAAAGATATTGAACTTGTTAAAATAGGAAATGAGCAAGGCGCAAAAGATACTATTCCTTTTTTTAGGTCCACTGCAATCGACCTTTCCGTTGAATGGAAAGCTATATTTAAAGGATCTATTGTTGGCGAGATCTATGTTGAAGATCCTGTTTTGAATTTTGTGAAAGGAAAACACAAGAACGAAGATGCAAAAGCCGATACAGCAGACTTCAGAAAATTAATTAAAGACCTGATGCCGTTGACAATTAATCATTTTGAAATTTCAAATGGTGAGATCCATTACATCGATCAATTCTCGGCTCCAAAGTTAGACATTGCTTTAAGAGAATTAAATGTAGTAGCTGTTAATCTTACCAACGCTAACGACAGCACCAAAGTTCTACCGGCACACGCCGATGCAACAGCAAAAGCTTATGAGGGGAATTTTAAACTAAGGGTTGATTTTGACGCACTGCAAAAAACACCCACCTTTGACATGGCCGCTGAGTTCACTAATTTAAATTTAGTATTACTAAACGATTTTTTAAAGGCTTATGGAAATTTTGATGTTAAAAAAGGAAATCTGAGTGTATATACTGAATTTGCCGGAAAAGACGGTGGCTTTGGCGGTTATGTAAAACCTGTTTTAAAAGATTTGGATATTGTGCAATGGAATAAAGAGGAAGGAAATTTTAAACAAATATTATGGGAAACGTTAATAGGAAGTGCAGCAGCATTACTAGAAAACAAAAAGAAAGATCAACTCGCTACTAAAGTTGAGATAAAAGGCAAATTTGAAAAGCCGGATATAAATTTATGGCGCGCTATTAGTTATGTTTTGCGTAATGCTTTTGTAAATGCACTTAAACCTGCTGTTGACAATACAATTAATATTAATAAGCTCGATGATTCAAAAAACAAAACATTTTTGGAAAAGGTATTTGGTGATAAAAAAAGCGCTGGAAAAGAAAGTAAACGAGATAAAAGAAAAAGAGAGCGAAAAAAACGAAAAGACGACCGGAAAAATAACTGACACGAATGCAAACAAAAAAAAGAAGGCCGGGCTTGTGGTTATTCTTCATAGTAACTGTTCTCACGATTGCAGCCGTGGTGATTTTTTATGTCTATAATCCAGGGAAAGCGCTAAAGTTGATCTTTCCGGAATTAAACAAAATAAGTTACATCACTACATTAATAAAGAATGATTCTGCCTTTACAAAGATCTCTATAATCCTGCAAAATAAAAATCCCTATAAGCTCACAATTGATACAATAGATTTTGACTTAAAATTAAATGACACAATTATAGCGCATCAAAGAGTGCCTATAAATATCGAACAAAAACGATTTGATGTAGATACTGTTATGGTCCCGTTAAACCTAAGTATTAAACAAGTGATGAACTTAATAAGAAATATGCAAGGCAAAGATTCAACAACTATTAATGTAAAAGGCTATGTGGTTTATCAAACGTTTATCGGCAGAAAAAAATTAGACTTTGATAAAAATACAAAAATAGAAGTGCCTATTCCACCAAAAGTAAAAGTATTAAAAGTAGAAAGAAAAGGATATCGCATTCGCGAAAAAACTTTAAAAGCAAATGCAACGATCGAAATAATTAATGGCGGAAAAAATCTTGATCTTAAAATAACAAACATTCATTATGATATGATCGTAAAAAATACGCTACGTTCTGAAGGTGCTATTACAAAACCGGTAAATATAAAACCACAATCGAGTATTATTCTAGATATCCCCATTGAAATAAAAATTGATCATCCTTTAAAAACTGCCTGGTTAATTACTATTGATAAAGACAGGCTTAATTATTCTTTACATGTTACCTGTACCATTAAAGAAAATGTATCAGATAAATCGTTATCAAGTGCTGCGGAAGTACGAGCAACGGGTGTTTTGGAATTGGTTAAATAAATCGTGATTTATAAATTTAGTTTCTTTACAATAATTACTCTTTTTTTGAATATTAAATTTAAACCATTAGTTTTATCTTATGAATCCATTGCGCCTTATACTTGCTGACGATGATGATGATGATTGTTATCTATTTAAAGATGCATTAAAAGACCTGCAGGTTTTGACAGATCTAAAAATAGTAAATGATGGTGTAAGGCTTATGGAGGCCTTATCAACATATAACATGCTGCCCAGTGCGCTATTTTTGGATCTAAATATGCCGCGTAAGAATGGCTTTGAATGTTTATCCGAAATCAGATTGCAGCAAAAATTAATGCAGCTCCCAGTAATTATTTTCTCTACCTCATTGGAGATGGCATCCGTAAAGTTGCTTTACGAAAAAGGTGCTAATTATTACATTCGCAAACCTTCTGATTTTTCAAAATTAAAAAATGTCATCGGTAAGGTACTTGCTATTATTTCCAAAAATAATTTTACACAACCTCACTTCGAGAATTTTATTCTTCAATATTAAAAAAAAATTCATGATAAATCCTTCAGCAAACGAGTTGCAATTTCTTAAAGGCGGTGGGCAAATGGGCCAACTTATACGCGAAAAAGATTGGAGCAAAACCCCTCTGGGCTCGCCGGAATCATGGCCTCAAAGCCTTCGTACAATAGTTGGCGTTATGCTTGATAATCCTTTCGGCATGTACATCGCCTGGGGCAATGATTTTATACAATTGTATAACGATGGCTACCGCCCAATACTTGGCGCTACCAAACACCCTAGCGCCTTAGGTATAAGTACACGAATAACCTTTGCCGAAATTTGGGATACTATAATTGGCTCTATGTTTGATAACGTAATGCAGGGCGAAGCAGTAGGTTTCCCAGACTTTATGCTGCCCTTAAACCGCAACGGTTATTTTGAAGAATGTTTTTTCGATTTTTCTTACAGCCCAATTAGATTGGAAAATGGTGCCGTAGGCGGTGTTTTAGTTACAGTTATAGAAACTACCGATAAAAAAAACATACTTAAAAATTTAAAAGAAAGCGAACAGCGCTTTAAATCACTTGCTAACAATATACCCAATTTAGCCTGGATGGCAAATGCAGATGGTTATATTTATTGGTATAATGATAAATGGTATGAGTATACTGGCACTACCCCACAGAACATGGAAGGCTGGGGATGGCAAACAGTGCATGATCAAAACATATTACCTTACGTTTTGGATAAATGGAAAAAAGCAATAGAAAGTGGTGAAGAGTTTGAAATGGTATTTCCTCTTAAAGGCGCTGATGGCAAGTTTAAACAATTTCTTACACGCATTATACCACTAAAAAACAACGAAGGTAAAATTTATCAATGGCTTGGTACAAATACAGATATTACCGAGCAAAAAAATATCGAACAATCGCTAAAAGAGAGTGAAGAGCGTTTTAGAACTATGGCAGAAAGTACCGATGTATTGATTGCTGTTGGAGATGAAACGAGTAATGCAACCTATTTTAATAAAGCCTTGGTTGATTTTACAGGACGCCCCATGGGTGATCTATTAAAGTTTGGTTGGGTTGATTTGGTGCATCCGGAAGATAGAGACAGTTATGTAAATATTTATCTTTCGGCTTTTGAGAACAGAATTTCTTTTGATGGCGAATTCAGAGCCTTAAATAAAGAAGGTAAATATAGATATATACTTGCTAAAGGTCAGCCCCGCTTCGGTCCTGATGGGAACTTTGAGGGTTATATTAGCTCCTGCATTGATATTACAGATTTAAGACTGGCAACAAAGGAAATAAAAGAAAATGAAAATCGGTTTCGCAATTTAGTAATGCTATCACCAATACCAAAAGCAATTTTAAAAGGAAAAGATCATGTTATTGAGGTTGCAAACGCTTCTTTATTAAAAAATATTTGGCAAAAAACCGAAAGTGACATTATTGGTAAAAAGATTGCGGATATTTTTCCGGAATTAAAACAACAAAAACACATTGATTTGTTGAACAAGGTTTTTGAGACTGGCAAAATACATTCAGAAACAGAATCAATCATAAATTTTAAGAACGATAACGGAGAATTAAAGAAGTATTATTTAGATTTTGAATATGCCCCGCTATTTGAATATGATAAAATAGCTGGAATAAAAATGACAGCTATTGACGTTACTGAAAAAGTAGAAGCCAAAAAAAAGCTGGAAGAAAGCGAACAGCGCTTTCGCAACATTGCCGACGCCTTACCACAATTGGTTTGGGTAACGGATGAAAAAGGCATCTCCGAATTTACTTCATCAAGATGGAAAGAATTTACCGGTATCGAACCTGATGGCGCAAAAGAATGGGAAGCCATCGTGCATCCTAACGATTTAGAAAATATTAATAACGTTTGGGCTAATAGTATAGCTACAGGGCAAATTTACAAACATAATGTTAGATTAAAACGCAAAACAGGCGAATACCGCTGGCATAGCGTAATTGGTGAGCCTATTTATAACGAACATAACCAAATTATAAAATGGATTGGTGCATTTATGGACATACATGACCAAAAAAATCAATCAGAAATTATAAAAGAAAATGAAGAAAGATTAAATATAATTATTGAAGCAAGTGAATTAGGTACTTGGGAATTAAATATGATTACAAAAGAAGTAAAGTATTCTAAAAGATACCTTGCTATAATGGGCGGTTATAAAGAAGAAGTTAAATTAACCCATAAACAACTTTTAGCGCATTTACATCCTGACGATTTAGAAATAAGAGAAAACGCTTTTAAAGTAGCAATAGAAACAGGTATAATGAATTATTCTGCACGTGTAATATGGTGCGATAATTCAATTCACTGGATGGAAGGTCGTGGTAAAGTTTTTTATGATAAGGAAAATAATCCAACGCATTCTATTGGTACTATTAGAGATATTACAGACGAAAAAAATTATGAAAATGAGTTATTATCTCGCGAAAAAAAATTCCGGTTACTTGCCGATTCAATGCCGCAACATATTTGGACCGCCGACACAGAAGGTAATTTAAATTATTACAATCAATCTGTTTTTGATTACTCGGGCCTAACACTTGAACAAATTAACGAAGAAGGTTGGTTGCAAATAGTTCATCCCGACGATAGAGATGAAAACATTAGGCTTTGGATAGCTGCCGTTACAACAGGTAACGATTTTAGTTTCGAGCACCGTTTTCGTAGATATGATGGCGCATACAGGTGGCAGTTAAGCCGGGCGGTGGCACAAAAAGATGAAAACGGTCATATTCAAATGTGGGTGGGCACGAGCACTGATATTGAAGAAAGAAAACAATTTTCGAATGAATTAGAAAAACAGGTAATAGAAAGGACAAAAGAATTAGAACACAAAAATATTGAGCTTGAAAATAAAACCATCCAGCTAGAAGAAGCTCAACAACTGGCACATATAGGCAGTTGGGATTGGGATGTGGCGGCAAATAAAATTGAATGGTCTGATGAACTCTTTAGAATATTCGGATTAACGCCTCAAGAATTTAATGCCGACTATGAGAATTACGTCAAGTATATTCATGCTGATGACAGAGAGTATGTAAATTCCATAATACAACAGGCGCTTAAAGACCATCAGTCATATAGTTTTTTCCATAAAGTAGCAGGTGCTGATGGAAAGGTTCGAATTTTAAGTGCAACAGGAAAAGTATTTACTGATGGGGATGGGAATGTTATTAGAATGTCTGGTACAGCACAGGATGTAACAGAGCAGAAAAAATATGAGGAAGAATTGAAAATTAGTGAAGAACGTTTTTTTAAAGTTTTCGACAGCAACCCAGTTTCTATGTCGCTTACCGAAATTAAAACCAATAAAATAAAATATGCCAATAACCTTTTTTACCAGTTATTTGGTTACAATGCGGAGGAAGTAATTGGCCGAACATCCGAGGAATTGAATTTGATGGATCCTGAAGAATACAAAAGAGTAATTACTTTGATATTCGGGTACCTTCAAGAAAGCCGTTCTCTTGCTGAACTTCAGGCCCTTTCAAAAGAAGAGACAGAAGAACTTCTGGTGAAGTTAAACCAATCGGAAAATATGAAAGATTTTGAAATTCTTTACACCCGCAAAAATGGAGAAAAATTTCCTGTCATTGTTTCATATGAAGTAATAAGAATAGGCACTGAAAGCTTTACGGTAACGTCTTACCAGGATATTACCTCGAGAAAAAAAGCAGAAGAAAAACTTAGAATCCAAAACGATCAACTTGAAAAAATGAATAAGGAACTTGAATCATTCGCCTACATATCAAGTCACGATTTACAAGAACCCCTGAGAAAAATACAAACCTTCGCATCTCGCATTCTTGAAAAAGATCACCAACATTTATCCGAAAGTGGCAGGGATAATTTTGAAAGAATGCAAAATGCGGCAAAGAGAATGCAAGCACTTATTGAAGATCTTTTAGCATATTCAAGAGCCAATACATCAGAAAGAAAATTTGAACTCACCGACCTTAATACAATAATAGATGAAATAAAAGAAGATCTAAGTGAAGAGTTAATTCTAAAAAATGCCACCATGGAAGTGGATAAGATGGCGAAAATAAAAGTTATCTCCTTTCAATTTCGCCAGTTAATATGTAATATTTTGAGTAACTCGCTTAAATTCGCGTCTGAGAACCGACCGCTTCAAATAAAAATAAAAAGTAAAAAAGCATTAGGACAAACACTCAATAATAAAAAACTCGATCCAAATACAAACTATTATCACATCAGTATTTCAGATAATGGCATTGGTTTCGAACAAAACTATAGCGAAAAAATATTTGAAGTATTTCAACGCTTGCATGGCAAAGACGAATACACTGGCACCGGCATTGGCCTGTCTATCGTACAAAAAATTGTTAATAACCATAATGGTTTTATCACCGCGCAAGGTAAATTAAACCAAGGTGCCCAATTTGATATTTATTTGCCAGTATAAAATCTAACTTCAAAGTCGCGCCTCACATAGGGGTAATTTATACCCAACTGTGTATTTCTGGCTCTAGCATAACACTCTCTTACAGTCCAATATCAGGGCTTTCAAACATATTTTAGTCTGATTTTTCTTAGGCATTGTTTTAGCAAGTACAAATATGTATTTAATAAAATAATAATGAAAAACATAAACTACATACTAGCACTCATCTTCATCGTTCTATGGGTAGTTGGTTTTTTCACACATTCTATTGGTTACCCTATCCATTTCCTTCTTATAGGTGGGTTGGTACTGATTCTTATTAATGTTTTACATGATGACGGAAATAATACAACAGAAAATATATAATTAATAATTTAAAAAATAAATATTATGAGCAACTTACTTTACATATTAGCAGTAATCCTTATTATTTCTTGGGCAATTGGTTTTTTTGCGTATAGCGCAGGAAGTTTAATTCATATTTTACTTGTAATCGCTTTGATCGCTGTTATTTTAAGAGTGATAAGAGGGAAAGAGGTGATCTAATTCTTTCCGGAATATGTCCCGGTAACTATACCGGGACATATTTTGCGGGCATTACTTTTTATGAAATCTATTTATGAAACAAGACCTTAATCAGCTCGCTGATCAAAAAGAGGAGAAAAAAACAATACCAGTTGTCGAACAAACAAAACCATCATTTGCTTCTTTAAAGAATGTATTTATTGAGGTAGCAATGATCTCACAATTTGCTGCACGCTATTTTAAAGAAGTATTAAAACCTCCTTTTGAATTCAAGGAATTTTTAAAACAATGCTATTTAACTGGGTATAAATCGCTTGCTTTAGTTGGCATTACCGGTTTTATTATGGGTCTGGTATTAACCATTCAATCTACGCCAACAATGGCTGAATTTGGCGCAGAAGCCTGGGTTCCGGGAATGGTTGCGGTTTCTATTATCAGAGAGATCGGCCCTGTAATTACGGCACTTATTTGTGCGGGAAAAATTGGTTCAGGAATAGGCGCCGAATTAGGTTCTATGAAAGTAACCGAACAAATAGATTCTATGGAAGTTTCCGGTGCCAACCCTTTTAAATATTTGGTGGTTACACGGATCATGGCTACAACATTAATGATACCAGTATTAGTTATTTTTTCGGATGTAATATCACTTTATGGATCGTATGTTGGAGTTAACCTCACCGGTAAAGTTAGTTATGCACTTTTTTTCTCTAAAGTATTCGAATCACTTGATTTTATTGATCTGATCCCCGCTTTTATAAAAACTTTTTTCTTTGGCTTTATTATTGGGCTCATCGGATGTTTTAAAGGCTACAATTCAAATAAAGGTACCGAAGGTGTTGGCCAGGCTGCAAACTCTGCGGTGGTAATTGCATCTCTTATGGTATTTATTATTGATATGATCGCAGTTCAGATCACCACCTTATTTTCTTGATCACAATTATGGAAAAGAAAGAAACAGAAAATAAAGCTATTAACGACAATGAAATAATTGTTGAAATGAAAAACGTTAAAAAATCATTTAACCAAAATCATGTTCTACAAGACGTAAATTTTAAACTTAATAAAGGCGAAAATCTTGTTGTACTTGGGAAATCGGGCACCGGTAAATCAGTCCTTATAAAATGTATTGTAAAATTAATTGAAGTTGATAGTGGAAGCCTTACGGTCTTTAATGAAGATATCCTTACACTAAAAGAAAAAGAATTGAACGAAATGAGAGGAAAGATCGGGTTCCTTTTTCAGAGTGGCGCCTTATATGATTCTATGACCGTTCGCGAAAATCTTGAATTTCCAATACGAAGAAGGTCAAAAACGGTTACGCAGCAAGAACTTGATGATTCAGTAAATGAAGTATTAGCAAATGTTGGACTCGAAGATACGATCGATAAAATGCCATCTGAACTTTCTGGAGGTATGCGAAAAAGGATAAGTCTTGCGCGAACACTTATTTTAAAACCTGAACTTATGTTGTATGATGAACCAACAACGGGACTTGACCCAATTACATCACAAGAAATAAGTGAGTTGATATTAGAAGTTCAAGAAAAATACAAAACAAGTTCTATCATTATTACACATGATATTAAGTGCGCCAGAATAACATCTAATCGAATTATGGTAATAGATGGTGGCGGGTTTATTGCGGAAGGAACTTATGATGAACTTAAAGACTCTAAAGATCCGCTTGTAAGTTCGTTTTTTAAATAATTAAAATTAAAACAATGGAAAAAAAAACAGGAAATACAATAAAGCTAGGCGTATTTGTAACCCTAGGAGTTTTATTTTTGATAATAGGCATTTATTTTATTGGACAAAAACAACATATGTTTAGCAAGGTGTTTAAAATTACCGGTGAGTTTAAAAATGTTAGTGGTTTATTGGTAGGAAATAACGTTCGGTTTTCCGGCATTAATGTTGGAACTGTTGAAGACATTCAAATAATTAACGACACATCGGTAAGAGTAGATATGATAATTGAAGAAAGCACGCATCGCTTCATTAAAAAAGATGCTATGGCCGTTATTGGCTCTGAGGGTTTAATGGGCAATAAAACAATTAATATTACGCACGGCTCGCCGGGTCAAACAGAAATAAGCGAGAACGGTGTAATAAAAACTTCTCAACCTATTGATACCGATGAAATATTTGCCAAATTAAAAACAACTTCAGATAACGCTGTCTCAATTACAGGTGACCTTGCTGTTATTATGAATAATGTTAGTCAGGGTAAAGGAACCATCGGAAAATTATTTATGGATACAGTGATGGCAAATACATTGGATCAAACAATTACCAATTTAAAGAAAGGCACAAAAGGTCTTGAAGAAAATATGGACGCCGCCAAACACAGCTTTTTATTACGTGGCGCTCTAAAAAGAGCAAAAAAAGACAAAGAGAAATAGTCTTACATGTACATTCTTAACCAAAAAAAACCGAAGCTATAAACTTCGGTTTTTTTTAATTGAAAATTAAGAACTAGGTGTGCGGTTCTTTTTTCTTAATATCTTCCACTTCGGTAATAAATTGAGATACCTTACGATTGGCATATGGTCCACCGTAAGAATCTACTAAAATTCCTTTTACATCATCATTTGTTTCAATAGCATATATAATCGCGTTATCGCCCGGATCAGAATCTCCTTCAAATCTATAAAAACTAACTATTTTTACACTTTGTGGGTTATAAATTTTATTTGAGGTAGGCGCCTCAAGACCTTTTTCTTTGGCTATAAAATTTTCGGTATAACCATCTTTGTGAAGTTTATTCATACACGATGTCATGGTGGTCATTTCTTCTTTTTTATAAGGTTCCATAATTTTATTTTTTAATTCTATTTTAATAACTGAAAGAATCATGCCAGATGATATTAGCTTAATATCAGTTTGATTTTTCTATTTTATTTGGGCTAATTAAGGAGGAATTTCCCCGAAATGATACATTAAAAAAAACGTGTAAAAATTATCGTTTCTTACAAATGACCCTAACACAAAAATTACGCCACAAATTTGTGTGTAATATATTCTACAATTTTGGTCTGAAGGCCTATTTTTATTGACTTTTATTTGTCAAATAAGATATATTTCTCTTCCTTTATTTTGGAATAAAAAAAGTGTTGAAATTAAGCAAAGAGTGGGTTATCCAAATAAATCAAATATCTCTAATTAAAATTTATGAGTAGCAAAAAAGAAAAAGTAGTAAAGCCATCTAATGGTAAATCTACTACTCGAAATGGTTCGGCAAATGGTAATGGATACCATGAAAAAGATCTTATGGTTTTAGAGAAACCAAAAACTTTAAAAAGTAAATCGAAGATCGCAACACTTCAAATAGATCCAATCGATCAACTGTCCGGCAACCTGGATAAAAAAGAACTACTGCGGGTTTTAACCGAAGTAAAGAATGGAAATTTTACAGCGCGTATGCCAATAGACCATGTTGGTTTAAGCGGAAAGATATGCGATACACTGAACGATATAATCGGGTTGAATGAAAAAATGATGTTAGAATTTACCAAAGCAGGTAACACCATTGGTAAACAAGGTAAATTAACACAACGTATTGAAGTCCCCGTTGCTCGCGGGTCATGGCATACAGGTATTGATTCATTGAACACGCTTATTTCCGATCTCGTACATCCAACTATTGAGATCGCTCACGTAATTAGTTCGGTGGCAAAAGGAAATTTGTCGCAACAGATGTCTGAAAAAATTGGAGATCACGCCTTGCAGGGTGAGTTTGCCCGTATTGCTAAAGAGGTAAACGACATGGTGAAGCAGCTTAACCTCTTCTCTATGGAGGTTACACGTGTGGCCCGTGAGGTAGGTTCTGAAGGAAAATTAGGAGGCCAGGCAAAAGTAAAAGGTGTTGCCGGTGTATGGAAAGATCTTACTGATTCTGTAAATCAAATGGGTTCTAACTTAACAGCGCAGGTACGTAACATTGCTGAAGTAACTACAGCGGTTGCTAAAGGCGATTTATCTAAAAAAATTACGGTTGACGTTAAAGGAGAAATTCTTGAATTAAAAAATACCATCAATACAATGGTGGATCAATTGAACTCTTTCTCTTCTGAAGTAACACGTGTGGCACTTGAGGTAGGAACAGAAGGAAAATTGGGTGGACAAGCACAGGTAAAAGGTGTTGCAGGAACATGGAAAGATCTTACCGACTCAGTAAATCAAATGGGTTCTAACCTTACTGCGCAAGTGCGTAACATTGCAGAGGTAACAACTGCCGTTGCTAAAGGTGATTTGTCTCGTAAAATTACTGTTGATGTTAAAGGTGAAATCTTAGAATTAAAAAATACAATTAACACCATGGTAGATCAGCTGAACTCATTCGGTTCAGAGGTAACTCGTGTTGCGCGTGAAGTTGGTAGCGAAGGGAAATTAGGCGGGCAAGCTACAGTTGAGGGTGTTGGTGGTGTTTGGAAAGATCTTACCGATTCTGTGAATCAAATGGGTTCTAACTTAACAGGCCAGGTTCGTAACATTGCAGAGGTAACAACTGCAGTTGCTAAAGGTGACTTATCACGTAAAATTACTGTTGACGTTAAAGGAGAAATTCTTGAGTTAAAAAATACCATCAATACAATGGTGGATCAATTAAATTCATTCGCGTCTGAAGTAACACGTGTTGCAAGAGAAGTTGGTAGTGAAGGGAAATTAGGTGGACAAGCAACTGTAAAAGGTGTTGGTGGTGTGTGGAAAGATCTTACCGATTCGGTGAATCAAATGGGATCTAACTTAACAGCGCAGGTACGTAATATTGCAGAAGTAACAACAGCGGTTGCACGTGGTGACTTATCGCGTAAAATTACTGTGGATGTGAAAGGTGAGATCTTAGAATTGAAAAAAACTATCAATACGATGGTGGATCAATTAAACTCATTTGCATCTGAAGTAACACGTGTGGCCTTAGAAGTAGGAACAGAAGGAAAACTTGGCGGACAAGCAAAAGTAACCGGTGTAGGTGGAACATGGAAAGATCTTACAGATTCTGTAAATCAAATGGGTTCTAACTTAACGTCACAGGTACGTAACATTGCAGAAGTAACAACGGCAGTTGCAAATGGTGACTTAAGTCGTAAAATTACTGTGGATGTTAAAGGAGAAATTCTTGAATTAAAAAATACAATCAATACAATGGTGGATCAGCTGAACTCATTTGGTTCAGAGGTAACACGTGTGGCTCGTGAAGTTGGTAGCGAAGGAAAGTTAGGCGGACAAGCAACCGTGGAAGGTGTTGGTGGTGTATGGAAAGATCTTACCGATTCGGTAAACCAAATGGGCTCCAACCTAACTGCGCAGGTGCGTAACATTGCTGAAGTAACAACTGCGGTAGCTAAAGGAGATTTGTCCCGTAAAATTACGGTTGACGTAAAAGGAGAAATATTAGAATTAAAAAATACAATTAACACAATGGTAGATCAACTGAACTCTTTTGGTTCAGAGGTAACACGTGTTGCAAGAGAAGTTGGATCGGAAGGAAAATTAGGTGGGCAAGCCGATGTGCCGGGTGTGGGCGGAACATGGAAAGATCTTACTGATTCGGTAAATAAAATGGCATCTAACTTAACATCACAGGTACGTAACATTGCAGAGGTAACAACTGCAGTTGCTAATGGTGACTTAAGTCGTAAAATTGGTGTTGACGTAAAAGGTGAAATATTAGAATTAAAAAATACCATCAATACAATGGTGGATCAGCTGCGTGGTTTCGCGTCTGAAGTAACACGTGTCGCACGTGAAGTTGGTACTGAAGGAAAATTGGGTGGGCAAGCTAACGTTCCCGGAGTTGCCGGAACATGGAAAGATCTTACCGACTCAGTAAATCAAATGGCCGGTAACTTAACATCGCAAGTACGTAATATTGCAGAAGTAGCAATTGCCGTTGCAAATGGTGACATGTCTAAAAAAATTACGGTTGACGTACGTGGTGAGATCTTACAATTAAAAGAAACTTTAAATACGATGGTGGACCAGTTACGTGCCTTCGCATCTGAAGTAACACGTGTTGCACGTGAAGTTGGTACAGATGGTAAACTTGGCGGACAAGCCTTCGTACCTGGTGTTGCCGGAACATGGAAAGATCTTACAGATTCAGTAAATCAAATGACATCTAACCTTACTGCACAAGTACGTAATATTGCAGAGGTAACAAAAGCAGTGGCATCAGGTAATTTATCTAAAACTGTTGCTATTGATGTGAAAGGAGAAATTCTTGATCTTAAAAACACCATCAATACAATGGTGGAACAACTAAACTCATTCGCCTTCGAGGTAACGCGTGTGGCAAGAGAAGTTGGTACAGAAGGTAAACTAGGTGGACAAGCAGAAGTAAAAGGTGTTGCCGGAACCTGGAAAGATCTTACAGATTCGGTAAACATGATGGGCTCTAACTTAACATCACAAGTACGCGGTATTGCAAAGGTTGTAACATCGGTTGCAACCGGAAACTTACGTCAAAAATTATCTATTGACGCGAAAGGTGAAGTGGCTCAGTTAACAGAAACGATCAATGAGATGATCGATACATTAGCGGTATTTGCTGATCAGGTAACTAACGTTGCCCGTGAGGTAGGTGTTGAAGGAAGATTGGGAGGACAAGCATCTGTGCCTGGCGCATCAGGTATCTGGAAAAACTTAACAGAGAACGTAAATCAATTAGCAGAGAACTTAACAACACAAGTACGTTCAATTTCTGAAGTGGCGTCTGCTGTAACAAAAGGTGACTTAACGCGTAACATTCGCGTGGATGCTAAAGGAGAGGTGGAAGCGTTGAAAGATACGATCAATCAAATGATCGCTAACTTACGCGAAACAACTTTACGTAACCAGGAACAAGATTGGTTAAAATCAAATCTTGCTAAGTTCACACAAATGTTACAAGGTCAAAAAGATCTTAATACAGTAACACAACGTATCCTGTCTGAGTTAGCGCAGGTTGTAAATGCACATTACGGTGCCTTCTATATTTTAAAAGGAGACGAAGAATCGCAAACAGCAAAACTTAAATTATTTGCTTCTTACGCATACAAACCAACTAAAACTATTCCAACCGAATTCTCAATTGGCGAAGGTTTAGTTGGACAATGTGCCTTTGAGAAAGAAAGGATATTATTAAATAACGTTCCGGGTGATTATATTAAAATTAATTCGTCGCTAGGAAAAACAAAACCACTTAACTTAATTATTTTACCGGTATTATTTGAGAACGATGTAAAAGCCGTTATCGAATTAGCATCGCTTGATACATTTAGTGTAACTCACTTAGACTTCTTAAGCCAGTTAACAGAGTCGATTGGTATCGTATTAAATACGATCGAAACTAACTCAAGAACAGAAGAATTATTAGCACAATCGCAATCGTTAGCCGGTGAGTTAAAAATTCAGCAAGAAGAGTTACGCAGAACAAATGATGAGTTACAGGATAAAGCTTTACTACTCGTAAAACAAAAAGATGAAGTGGAAGCCAAGAACAAAGAGGTGGAAGAAGCCCGTCGTTCATTAGAAGAAAAAGCAGAACAATTAACACTTACTTCTAAATACAAATCTGAGTTCTTAGCAAATATGTCGCATGAGTTGCGTACACCATTAAATTCATTATTGATCCTTGCACAACAGTTATATGAAAATGCGGAAGGAAATTTAAATGATAAACAAGTACGTTACGCGAAAACAATTCACTCTTGTGGTGATGACTTGATCCAGTTAATTAATGACATTCTCGATCTATCAAAGATCGAATCAGGGTTTATTTCAGCCAACTTTTCTACTGTTCGCTTTAGCGAAATTGCTTCGTTTGTTGAAACAACATTTAAACCTATTTCTGAAGCAAAACAACTTAAGTTCTCTATTGAAACAGAAAGCGATCTGCCTGATTTTATGGAAACTGACTTACAACGTTTAAATCAGATCCTGAAGAACTTATTATCTAACTCATTTAAATTTACCGAAAAAGGTGAAGTTAAACTTCGTATCAGTGAAGGTAAAGGTTGGAAACAAGGCATGATGGCAAGTTTAGATAATGCCAAAAAAGTTGTAGCATTTTCGATTTTAGATACAGGTATTGGTATACCGCAGGAAAAACAAAATATTATTTTCGAAGCCTTCCAGCAAGCAGAAGGTTCTACATCGCGTAAATATGGTGGAACAGGTTTAGGTTTATCAATTAGTCGTGGTTTGGCAGAATTATTAGGTGGAACTATTGAACTGGAAAGTTTACCGGGAAGAGGAAGTACATTTACTTTATACTTACCTGTTGAAAATGTTCAGGGTCTTGTAACGCTTGAAACATCTTCTAACCCGGCATACAAACAACTTCAGTTGGCAGATGAGAATCAAAACCTTGATAAACTTTTAAGCTCATTGAATATTGCTACTGAGGATTCAAAAAAACTGAATATTATAAATGAGATGATCAACGAAACCGGTGATGACAGAAGCAATATCCAACCAAGCGATAAAGTTATCCTTATCGTTGAAGATGATCTTCGTTTCGGGAAAATTTTGATCGAGAAAGCGCATGCTAATGGCATGAAAGCTATAATTGCAATAAGTTACATTGAAGTGTTTGATTTTATTAACCGCTTTATGCCGGTAGCAATTACGCTTGATGTGAAGTTGCCAGATACCAGTGGATGGAAAGTGCTTGACCTTTTAAGGAACGATCTAAGCTACAGACACATTCCTATTCACTTAATTTCGGGCGAAGAAAATAAAAATCTTGCTTTAAAACGTGGCGCAAGAAGTTTCTTATTAAAACCTTTAGAGAACGAATCTTTGAACGAACTTTTCAAAGACATTATTTCGTTCAACGAAAAAGACACAAAACACGTATTAGTGGTTGAAGATAATGAGATAGATTCTTCTCAGATCGCTAAAGTCTTACAGGGAGATAAAATTGAGATAACCATTGCCAACACAGGTAAAAAAGCCTTAAAATTAATTGGCAGTAAAGAATTTGATTGCATCATCCTTGATTACACTCTGCCCGATATCTCAGGCCCTGAATTACTTTCAAAGGTTACAGAGATCAAGAAAAAAATAACGCCGGTTATTGTTTATTCTGCAAAAGACTTTACGCAACCTGAAATGCAACAGATAAATAATAACTCAAACACTATTGTTGCAAAAGGTGTAAATTCGATAGAATATTTATTGGAAGAAACTGTATTGCACTTACACATCAATCATAAGGAATTAGCTCCCGAAAAGAAAAAAATCATTGAGAATATCCGAATGAAAGAAGATATCCTTACCGGAAAAAATATTCTTGTAGTGGATGACGATGTGAGAAATTTGTTTGCTTTAACAACTGTATTTGAACGTTTGAATATTAATGCTATTACTGCAGAATCTGGTAAGGAAGCTATTAATATCTTAAATGAAAACCCAAAAATAGACATGGTTTTAATGGATATTATGATGCCGGAAATGGATGGTTATGAAACTACCCAAAAGATAAGGAGAGAGCATAAAAATAGTACCTTGCCTATAATTGCCGTTACTGCGAAAGCGATGAAGGGTGACAGGCAAAAATGTATTGAAGCGGGAGCATCTGATTATATTACAAAGCCTTTAAAAATTGATCAGTTACTTTCGTTAATGCGTATTTGGTTTTATAAATAGAAATTATGCCTCCTAAAATACTATTAGTCGATGATCGTGAGGACAATTTAATGTCTATTGAAGCGATCCTTGGCACAGATGGATACCAGTTTGTTAAGGCGAATTCCGGAAGGCAGGCGCTAAAGATCCTATTGTCTGAATTTGATTTCGCGCTAATATTAATGGATGTTAAGATGCCGAACCTGAACGGTTTTGAAACAGCTGAACTCATTTACGAACGCGAAAAGCTAAAACATATACCAATAATATTTATTACCGCAAATAATTTTGGTGATGAAAATATTTTTAAAGGTTACCGAAGTGGTGCTGTTGATTATATTTACAAGCCCATAAACTCAGACTTATTAAGAGCAAAAGTAAGCGTGTTTGTTGACCTCTATAAAAAAAATCACAAACTTTTACTACAAGAACAGACCTTAAAATCCATTAATAAAAATTTGGAGTCAGAGATCAATGAACGAAAAGCTTCTGAAGAAAAAGTAAAAGACCTTAACCATCAATTATTGCAAAATATAGAACGTCTTGAATCGGCTAACAAAGAGCTGGACCGTTTTGCCTTCATGGCATCTCATGATCTGCAGGAGCCTTTACGCAAGATCATTACTTTTAGCGATCGCTTGTCTTCTAAATATAATGGAAAGCTGGATGAGGAAGCGGATATGTACATTAACCGCATTCAAAGCGCCGCTGAACGTATGAGGGTGCTTATTAAAGACATTTTAGCTTTATCTAAAATTGTTGCTGATAAAAGTTCTTTTGTTGAGACGAACTTAAACACGATCTTAAATGAAGTAATTACTGAGATGGACGGCAGTATAAAAGAAAAAGGGGCCAAAATTTTAGTCGAGAAGTTGCCTGTATTAATTGTTAACCCGGGTTTAATGCATTCGCTATTCCATAACCTTATAAGTAATTCATTAAAATATTCTAAAAATAACATTAAACCCATTATTAGGATAAGTTCTGAGATAAGTTTTGAAAAGACCAAAAGTGAAAAAAACAGCAAAGAAAAATATTGCAGGATCCAAGTAACAGATAATGGTATTGGTTTCGATCAAAAAGATTCTGAGAAGATCTTTAGCATATTTAAACGCCTACATTTTAACAATGAATTTGAAGGTACCGGTATTGGCTTAGCGATCTGTAAAAAAATAATTGAAGAGCATAATGGTTATATTTCCGCTCTTAGTAAGGTAGACGAGGGCTCTACATTTATTATTTCTCTACCGCTTACTAACAAGCTTGTTTTAGCTGAGTAAGCTCCATTAAAAAGGCGTATAAGTAGAACTTACACGCCTTTTATTTTTACTATAACTCGTTATTATAATTTTGATATCGTATTTACTGAATAAAGATATATTTCAACTCGTCTATTCTGGCGACTTTTTATTTTATACTCTATGGGATTACTACTTCCAAAACCTTCTGTAACAAGATTACTTTCTTTCACACCTTTGCTCACTAAATATTTTTTAACTGCGTTAGCTCTGCTTACCGATAATGGATCATTTATCGAATGGGTTCCGGTCTTATCAGTGTAACCTGCAACAAAAAAATTCATTTCAGGATGTTTGTTCATCCATGCGGCAACTTCATCTAATTCATTATAAAATTTTGGTTCAATTTCGGCACTTGCGCTAGCAAAATTAAGGTCCATTAATTCAACATAATCTACTCCTAATACAATTGCATCAAGATCTGGTTTTGCAATGTAAGGTGTAACAGATGCATCTGCTACATAATAATATGCTTTACGCGAATCGTTTTGTAATGGATTTACACAGTTTTGCACCTGAAAATTCTCACCGTCTTTAAAGCAACCAATTGTGATAAATTTTTCACCACCTGTTGCTATATAAGCACCGTACATTGTTACCCAATCTGTTGAATTGGAAATTATCCTGTGCGAAATAAACTGAGGTTTCTGATTTATAAAAGAATTAGATGCTTGTTCGATCTTATTTGTAGTTAATAAAGCGCCTAAACATGAAACTGCTCGCCCACTCTTCTCAGCCAAACTTACTTTAAACGAAACCTGGTAAACTTTACCAGCAACTAATGGTTCAGCTAATTCGCCCTGTAAATATTCTGAGTATTGTTTATACCCGTCCTTTAAATGCAAGATCGCATTATTTAAACTATCTGTACTATTATTACTTCCATCATCATAATAGGCAATAATACCTGCATAATTTTGTCCGCTGCTTGTTACAGGCTGGTACCCCATATAATTTTCAGGAATAGCGTTTGCTTTATGACATTTTGATGATTTTGTTTTATCAAAAAGATCTACTGTCCCGCCGTTAGCGTTACTCCATGTTTCTGTTTTAATTATTTGTCCATAACCTGTGGGAATACACTTTGCATCCATTCCGGCATTAGTTACAAGGTTTTGTGCAAAACCCTGATTTAAACCCGCAATAAGTATTGCTAAAGCGCTTAAAGCTTTTTTTGTATTATTTGTTAGTTCCATAATTTCTATTTTTTATTTATTTGCTATTCTAATATGTCAAACTTTATACCAGTGATTAGTTTTTAGAAATACTCGTAATTAATTTGTTATTTCCTGAAACCTTAAATTCAACCTTACGATTCTCCTGGTGTTGTTCCTCGCTGCACACTACATCATCCGTACACCCATTATTAATCATTGATTCCCCATATCCCACCGTGGCAGTTATTCTACGATTTGAGATACCTTTCTCAATAAGATATTGTTTTACTGAATTTGCACGTTTAAGAGATAAATTCTTATTATATGCTTCTGTTCCTCTTGAATCAGCAAAACCATTTATTACTAAAGTAAGATCTCGGTTGCTATTTAATACGCTTATATTTTGATCAAGCATTTTCTTAGCATCTTCACGTAAAACCGATTCGTTATAATTAAAGTAACCTGGAGTTCTGTTCCAACCCAAAAGTCCTAATTGCTCGTTACTCAGTTCTCCAACAGATGCAGCAATAGTTTTTACTTTTTTAGGTTCCTCGGTTTTTGTTTCTTTTGCAGGTTCTGTATTATTAACAAGAATGGTTTGTCCAATTATCATTTCCTTCTCGGCACACATAGCTACCAAGGTTGGACAGGTATCGCAATACACTATTACCTTAGCATATACTTTATAAGTATTAGCTCCCGGAAAAGCATAAGATATATTATCGGTAGTTGCAGTCAATAACTCATCATTCACTTTCCAGCTAATAGATCTTACATTGCTTTTGTATTGTTCAGGAATAGATAAAGCAAAAGTGTAAGATAATTCGCTGGCCGGATCGGGCGTAGAATTAATTACAAACATTGGTTCTATTACTTTACACTTAGGAACTTCATTAGATACATAATGTACATGGTAAATGTCCATATCGCCATATCCTCCTGCTTTACTAGAAGAATAAAAACCTTTTGAACTGTTTGGGTTAAGTGCAAAATAAATATCATCACCCGGTGTATTAATAGGCTGTCCTAAATTTTCAGGTGGTGTCCACTCTCCATTCTCATAATGCGTTTTATACACATCATAACCACCGTAACCTGGTAATCCGTTAGATGCAAAGAATAAAGTACCATCAGCTGTTAAGAAAGGAGCATCTTCATTATAATCTGTATTAATAAAGTATGGCAATAATTGCGGATCTGACCAATTACCATTTTCATCTTTGATTGATTTGTAAATATCAGTTCCACCTCTACCCTTTTCAGATTCGCTTGTAAATAACAACATCTTTCCATCATTCGAAACAAAGGCGTGACCTTGCAGGTGAGAGAAATTAATGGTGTTTGATAATTTGTGTTCGCTTTTTGTTGAATCATTTATATTTGCTTCGTATAATTTTCCACCTCTGAAAATATACAAGGTATTACCATCAGCAGAAGCTGATACTACAGATTCACCGCCTTTTTTGAATTTTGAATCTTCACCACGATCAGGGATCGTAAATCTTCTTGGCGTAGAAAAAACACCATTACTATATGTAGAAGTATACATACTTTCAAAGTAACGTCTGTCTAAACCGTTCTTCTTTTCGTTTTTAGTATCTTTTCGTTTAGAAGTAAAGATCAATTCACCGTGTGTGTGAACAGGGCCGTACTCCGGCATTTCGGTATTAATTACCGACCCAACATTTTTCGTAGATTGATACTCCGGCGAAGCAACTTCAGGATGTTCTAAAGCATATTTACAATCAGCGATGCGTTTCGCTAAAAAAATATCATAATCCGGGTTGTCTTCATTATTTTCTTTCGTTGATTTCCCATAAAAGTATAATGCGCGAGGATAATTCCCGATATAGTGATAACTTTTCCCCAGGTCGTTAGTAATTTTCATTGAAGTTTTATCAGGACTTTTCTTTAATGCTTTTTCCAAGTAAGGAATTGCTTTATCGTATTTTCCTATATATTCTGACAATACAACACCTTTTCCTGCATTCGCGTGAAAATTGTTGCTATCCTTTGCCAGTATCTTATCGTAATAGGATATTGCTTTATCATAATCGTAAACTTCTACTGCACTACTGGCTTTACGCATCAATTTTTTTTCTTCAGAGCATGACACTATTATTAGTGCAGATAGTGCTATTGGTATAAATAATATTTTTTTCATCATTTCATGTTTTAATAAAAGTATACCTGCAAAGCGATTGCCACCAATAAAAAATCAGTAACAACTTGTTTGAACGTGAACATAAAACCTCATATCGGGGAAATATATTTCACATTTTTATAATAATAAGCCTTAAAAGCCACAATAAATGGTTGGCACAGGGTTTACAACTGTATAGTATCTTTCACTCATCATATAGGGAGGGGACGGAATTTAAAAAAAGAACTTGCTCGGGATAATGCAACTATTTTGATAAATCCATCTCCTCCTTCCTTTTTGATCTTTCTTCTAAAAACTCATTACCATTTCATGGCACGTGTTTTGCACACCATTAAATGTATCCTACGTATATTAACAAAACAACATGCCATATCCACTAACCCTGCTCATAAAACAACAAGAGCAAAAGATCTTTCAGATCAAACAACATATATTATTAAATAAAAAAGCTAAATGTCCAAGATGCAGATCACTCATACTTTTAAGCAATACCGCCAAAAATTCAAGGATATGCGTGTTTTGTGTGAACTGCCAATTATTATTCGAAAAAAAATAATCAAATAAAATATAAACCAAATAATCCCAAACACTATGAAAAATTTATTACGAATCATTATTCTTACAATTATTACAATTTTCATCTTTTCGTCATGCGGCAAACAAATGTCTATAACGAAACGAAAATATAATAAAGGTTATTATGTAAGTCATTCTCATAAAAGAGGAGATGTAAAAAGTCAACCGGCTACAGCAGCCGTTAAGCATGAAAAACCAGAGCATTTACAAGCTGTTGCGGTAAAATTGGATGCGCCAACAAAGCATGCTGAAGAAGAAATTATTTTAACAGCTGCTGTTTCAAAACCACTAGAAACACAAAACAACCCAACACCTGCTTCTAAAACTGATGTATCTGGTAATAAGTTCGCTAAAAAGTTTTACCAGGTAAAACAATTAGAAAAAATATTACCATCGCAGTTATATACTACAGAAGTTAGAAAAAAATTATCTGCGGATCACGATCACAGTCATGACGCACTTAGTTTTCTTTGGGTAATTATCGTAGTAATCTTGATCCTTTATTTATTAGGGATATTATTTGATGGCTTTGGTCTTGGCGGACTGATCCATTTACTTGCATTAGTTATTGTAGTATTATTGATCTTATGGTTATTAAGGATCTTATAATAATTAAATAAAAACGAAGAAAGGGTAAACGTAATGTTTACCCTTTTTTTTGCTCTTTGGTTACTTTATTAAATAAAAAAAATCCTTCTGTTTGAAGGATTTTTTTTATTGGGGTAATTGGTCCGTTTTAAGGAGGTTAGTTTGGAATATGTATATATGTATAAGTTGTGTTTTAAAAGGCAGTGACAAATTACCCAAATTCCGATATTATACATTCTAAAATTGTACCAAATTGAAAGCCTTGCCACCACTGGGTTTCATTTTTTAACACAGAGGTAATATCTCCACAATCAAAAATTTTGTGAGGATTTTTCAACTCATACAGTAAATTTGGAATTATAAACCATTGCAACTCCGGTGCCAGCTCACTAACAGCGGTATTCACAAAATAATTCCCACTTTGAGGCCCCACTGCACTAAGCCCCTAGAGGTAATTCCCCACATTTAAATATTTTGGGGAATATGTTTCTCGCTTCCCCAAATTTCAGGCAATTAACATATTTTATAATAGCTTGATTTTCATTTAATTACTGGTAGAAAAAATTCGGCACTATTATTTCTAATGTATCGGTATAAACATGCAAGACCTAGTAATAAATGTGTGTGATCTTTAATCTAAAAAACTAGAATTATGGCTATTATCCAATCACAAACGCAAAAACTAACTCAAAAGTTAACGCATCAGCAAATTCAGTTAATTAACATTTTGGGTTTACCAACAATTGCGCTCGAACAGCATATTGCAAACGAAATGGCCATTAATCCGGCTCTTGAATTTGATACCCTTGAAAAAGAAACTACTGACGAAGATCCTCAGGAAAATAATGAAACTGAGATCGTGAACGAAGATCGCATTTCTGAAGGTAAATTAGGTGAGGATTATGATTATAAAGATTACATGGACAGAGATTCATTAGATGATTATAAGTATGAAGCCAACAATCATGTAAAGGATGATGAGAAAAGAGAACAGGTTTTTTTAGAAAGCCATGATTTTACCGCACCATTAATTTCACAATTAAATTTATTACCAATTACAGAGAAAGAAAAAGAAATTGGCATTTATTTAATAAACACTTTAGATAATGACGGTTATTTAAGAAGAGAACTTGAGGATGTTGCAGATGAATTTTCATTTGTCAGTCAACCGGCAAGTGTAGAAGAATTTGAAACCGTTATAAATAAAATAAAAACGCTTGATCCAATTGGCATTGGTGCAAAGAATTTAAAAGAATGTTTACTCCAACAATTAAATGCTAAGAAGGAAAAAACAAAAGATACTTACAACGCCATCTATATTTTAGATAAACATATGGATGAGCTATCTGTAAAGAATTTTGATTTTATTAAAAAGACGTTAAAAATAAATAACGAAGAATTACAAGATGCTTTATTGGAAATAAAAAGATTGAATCCTTGCCCCGCCGGTAGCTCAAAAGAAACTTCAGGAAAAGCTATTACAATAGAACCCGATTTTACTGTAATGGTAGAAGGAGATAAAGTAGAGTTATTTTTAAATTCGGCAAAACATCCTCCACTTAAAATAAGTGATGATTATACCGAAATGTTAAATAATTATGCAAAATCAAAAGATAAAAGTTTACGTGAAGCTTCAAATTTTATTAAAAGTAAAGTAGAAGGTGCAAAATGGTTCATTGAAGCCTTACAACAACGCGAAAAAGTAATGATCACTGTGGCTAAAGCAATTGTAAAACATCAAAAGAAATTTTTTATTACAGGCGATGAAGCTGATCTTAAACCATTGATCTTAAAAACAATTGCCGAAGAGATCGATTCTGATATCTCAACTGTATCACGTATCGTCATCAGCAAATACATTCAAACATCATATGGCACCTTACTCATGAAACATTTATTTACCGAAGGTTTAAGTACTACAAACGGTGAAATTGTTAGCACGAAAGAGGTTAAAAAAGTTTTAATGGAATGTGTGAATATGGAAGACAAAAATAATCCGTTAAGCGATGAACAAATAGCTCATTTGTTAATGCAAAAAACCTATTCAATTGCCAGAAGAACTGTTGCTAAATACAGGGAAGAATTAAATATCCCAAGCAAGAACTTTAGAAGAGCCGCGGCAGCGTAATCCAAAATTATATTGATGCTATAACGACGGTTAATCTGATATCAGGTCAACGGCTGTTTCAAGATTGTTTTTATTCTTTCTGTATTTTTTCTTCAGCTTAAACATCCGAATATCCTTCGCTACTTCGTTAATATCAACGTAAATACCAATAGAGGTAAAAAATCCATCGTTTCGCGCGCCCTTAACCTGATTAATGACCGTTTTTCTATAACCAAGAATTCCTTTAATACCTATCCACCGTATGGGTTTAAGAATTGCCGATAAACCAAAATCAGTCATAAAGGCAAAGCCCGAAGCCATTTGTTGCTCGCCCGAAATTACGTTGGTATATGCAAGCGTGTTTTTACCAAAATTAAAATCCAGAGGCATCCCTAAAGATATGTAACGCGTATTCTTATAAATAAACTCTACATTAATGCTTCCATAATTTAGATTGGCTTCCCGCTCAAATTCAATATTATCAATAGTTTCGCGCTCTTTGTTTATATTTTTGACAGAGGTGTAATATCCAAGTGTAAGACGGAGTTTTTCTTTTAATAATACACCAGCGTCAAAACCATTGATGTTAAGTGTTTGTCCTTTTATAAAAATAGTTCTGTTATCAAACCTAAATTGTGGCCGTACTAATTTTACCCGAACAATGTGTGTAGAATCCTTAATAAACTCTTTCCGACTCATTTTCTTTTGAGAAAATAAACAAGTAGTACACATTAATAAGATCAAAAATAAGGCTTTAATTACTCGCTTTTTGTCAGGCATATACTTTATATCACAATTTTTGTTCCTGTCGTTAAATTAAATACGATCTGGTAATTTGCCAGTATATACGGTCGTTTATAAAATTTTTGATCCACAAATAAAAAAAATATGGGGAAAATTAGACCCATACTTTCTACACTTTTAAATATATTCCCCATTTTGGTTGCTCAAGTGTGATTTATTGGCTGGCATAACGTTTTCATACCTTCTTTTAAATCACATTTATGAAAACAAAAGAAAATGCTAATTCTAAATTGCTAAAAAAGTTAAATGATCTTTTAGCAACTTATCAAATAGCTTATTTTAATATACGGTCATCACACTGGATGGTAAAAGGAGAGAATTTTTTTGAATTACACAAAGTATTTGAAGTTGCTTATAATGATGCGACTGAAAAAATTGACGCAATTGCCGAGCGCATTTTAACGCTTGGTGGTGTTCCTTTACTAACAGCATCAGAAACGCTAAAGGCTTCCTCTATTAAAGAAAAGGCCGGTAGCGGCGACCAGGAAAAATGTGTTACAGGAATGTTACATGATCTAAAAGAATTGGGTTCTATTGAAAATGAAATAGCAAAAATAGCCGATGACCAAAATGATATTGTTACAACCGACTTAATGACTCAATATTTGGGAGAACAACAAAAAACAAGTTGGATGTTATCTCAATTCTTAGACAAAAAATCATCCATTAAATAAATTAAAAAAATAAAATAAAAACAAATAAAATAAAAACAAATAAAATAAAAACCATGAAAAAAATTATCCTATCACTGATCTTAGTAACCCTCTTTACAAATGGCCTAAGGTCGCAAGAAAAGTTCGGAAGAACATTAAATCTGGGAGCTGGAATCGGGTATTACGGTTACGCACCTGCTTTGAGTTTAAATTACGAATTTGATGTTTTCAAGAATTTTACATTAGCACCATTCGTTACAGTTATGAGTCACAGACATTACAGGTATTGGGGCGATAATAACAAGAATTACCCATACAGAAATTATTATTACAGAGAAACCATCATCCCTATTGGTGTAAAAGCAACTTATTATTTTGACGAGTTATTGAACGCTGGAGAAAAATGGGACTTTTATGCTGCCGCATCGTTAGGTGTAGCATACAGAACAACCACATGGGAAAGTGATTATTATGGCGACAGAGTAGTTAGAAGTTACTCAAGTCCATTATACGGCGATCTTCATATAGGTGCTGAAGCGCACTTAAGTTCAAAAGTAGGTTTGTTCTTAGATCTTTCTACTGGATTATCAACTTTAGGACTTGGATTCCATTTTTAAACATACGTAATTTATTAGCAATTCTAGTTTTATAACATAAAACGCGGTATTATTTACCGCGTTTTTTTTAATGTACTTAATTATTCTTGAGTAGCAAAAAGATTCGCTACACTTTTATAAAAAAAATCTTTTGCTTTTAAATATAAATTTCAACCTGAAAGTACGATACAGTATTGGTCTAAAACTTCGTCTTACTAAACGCTTTGTAAAGAAACATATTTTCTTCCAGCTCTTCCTTTACCCTATTTGTAATATAATCAATGCTCTCTTGAATGAGATCTGTGCACAAAACAATAAAGGCACCTTTTTGGGCGTGATCTATGGCGTGTTGTATGGCCTCTAATTCATCGGATATAACCGTGATGGGTGCGTTACTGTTTTCCTGTTTAATGCCTTGCACTAAAAGATCGGTGATCTCAGTTTGCGGTCTTCCGCGCGTATCCTTATCATGTCGTATTATTATCTCATCAAACATTTTTCCTGAAAAGATACCGAGGTTCCTGATATCTTCGTCCCTTCTATCACCTACGCCGGTTACAATTCCAATTTTCACCGAGGCCGTCGTTCTATCCAAAAAAGTTTTTAATTCCATAAAACCTCCTGTATTGTGAGCATAATCTACCATTAATTCAAAATTTTTGAATTTAAAAATATTCATGCGTCCCGGTGTTAGTTCGGGCGATGGAATAAATGTTTGCAACGCATTACGTATATCTTCAATTTTAAAATTTTGAATAACAGCAGCAAGTACTGATGCTAAGATATTTTTTATCATGCATTCGGATTTTCCTCCAAAGGCCAATGGTATATTTTCGATCTTATTTACTCGGATTTTCCATTCGCCTTTACAAATAGTTAAATAACCTTTTTCAATAACAGCAGCAAGTCCGCCATTTTCACAATGCTTTTTAATGCGTTCGTTATTTATGTCCATGCTAAACAAAGCAATATTACAATCAAGCTCTTCGGCCATTTTATATACCAGGTCATCATCAGCATTTAATATTGAGTAACCATGATCAAAAGTACTTTTTGCAACAACAGATTTTACTCTTGCCATTTCTGAAAGTGTTTTAATTCCTTTCAATCCTAAATGATCTTCAGAAATATTTGTAACAATGCTTATGTCACAATGATCGAAACCCAAACCTGATCTTAGAAGTCCGCCACGCGCACATTCAAGTACTGCAAAGTCAACTGTAGGATCGCTTAAAATTGTAGTAGCACTTTGATATCCTGTGCAATCTCCAAAATGAATAGCCTGATCTTGAATATAAATACCATCGGTTGTTGTATAGCCAACTTTATGTCCGGCAGTTTTTGCAATGTGTGCTGTTAAACGTGTTGTAGTTGTTTTTCCGTTTGTGCCTGTAACAGCTATTACAGGAATGCGTGATGTTTTACCCTCAGGAAAAAGCATTTCTATTACAGGCTCGGCAACATTGCGCGCAAGACCTTTTGAGGGATTAAGATGCATTCTAAAACCGGGACAAGCATTTACTTCTATAATACTTCCATTATTATTTAAATGAATAGGTTTGCTAATATCTTTTGCAACTACATCAATACCACAAATATCAAGATGCATTAATTTTGCAATTCGTTCTGCCATTAATACATTACCAGAATGAACGTTATCGGTAACATCGGTGGAAGTTCCACCGGTACTCATGTTAGCAGTATCTTTTAAAAATAAAATTTCGCCAAGAGGTAATATATTATCGAGTGTTAAATTCTTTCCGGTTAAAATTGCAATTGTTATTTTATCAATTTTTATGGTGGTCATTACTTTTTCATGCCCTTCTCCTCTATTAGGATCAGCGTTTGTTTGATCGATCAATTGCTGGATAGTTGAAATACCATCACCCATGATCATTGCCGGTGTACGTTTTGCAACAGCAACTAATTTATAATTAACCAATAAAAAACGGTAATCCTCTCCTTCAATATATTTTTCTATTATTATTTCGTCCGAAACAGTTTTAGCTATCTGAAATGCTTTTACGGCGCGTTCAATTGTTTGTATGTTGGTGGTTATGCCTCTGCCATGATTACCATTAATAGGTTTTATGACAATAGGGAAACCCATATCTTTAATAATTTCCTTTAATCCATCCTCTGTATGAGCAACATCGCCTTTAGGAACAGGAATGTATGCTTTTGAAAGTATCCGTTTTGTTTCTTCTTTATCACCCGCAGTATCAGCACCTAAACTACTTGTATCAGATGTCATTGATGCTCTTATCATTTTTTGATTAACACCCTGGCCGAATAATATCAACGATCCGTTTTCCATGCCTCGGAAAGGAATGTTACGCTTTTTTGCTTCTGTAATTATAGAAAATGTACTTGGCCCAAATCCTTTTTTTAATTTGATCTTTTTTAATTGGGCTATATCTTCGTTAATATCATACTCTTCACCGCTCACTAATTTTTCTGCTATTCTCACAGCGGCTTGCGCAGCATAAGTTCCGGCAGTATCTATTTCGTAAGAAAATACAACATTATATACGCCGTGTTCTCCTGTAGAACGGGTCCTTCCAAAACCGCATTCCATACCCGCAAGACATTGTATCTCTAAAGCGATGTGCTCAATAACATGTCCCATCCAGGTACCTCTTTTATCCGCTCAAAAAAACCGCCCTCATAATCCTGCGAACAACGATGCACGACAAGTGAAGGGATCATTTTCTCAATACGTTCGGAAAAACCGTTTATCTTATTTGTAGGTTTGTCCTCCAATTCCTGAAGGTCTAATTTTATTACAATAAGGTTGTGTCGGTAATTTGACCAGAAGTTTGGCCCTTTCATGGTTTTGATCTCGAGAACATTCATAATTTCAAATTATTTGACCTATAAAATGAAAATATTGTGCCATCTTTTTTTATTGATTTACAGGCATTTTAAAATTCAGGATTGTGTACATATCCCATCTGTATATACAGATTGTAGAATTGTTTCCCCTTTTTGGCTCGTGGGGTTTATTCGCTTCCCAGTGGGAATAAGCTATCCAGTATTGGATACTTTGGCATTAAGTTTTCAGTAAATGGTATACATGGTATAAAAAATAGCATGATATATTACTTAAAACAAAAATTAAAAAATAAATTATTATGAAAAATTACATTTGTATTGCAGCAGCTTCGTTAATTATGATGACAGCATGTAAAGACCCACAAAAAGATGAAACGGTAGTACGTCAGAGAGATTCACTTTTAGCGGTGATCGACGAACGCGAAGCATCTGTAAATGAATTTATGACATCATTTAATGAAGTGGAAAGAAATTTAGATTCAGTAAGCACAAGACAGCATATTATCTTAATGAATTCCAATAAAGGAGATCTTAAAGCAGATCAAAAAGCGCGTATCAATGCTGAAATAAAGGCAATTAATGAGTTGATGGATGCTAACAACAAAAAATTAGCACAATTAAGTCGCAAGTTAAACCGTTCCGACAAAAAAAATGCGCAATTGGAAAAAACAATTCAATTATTAAATGATCAGTTAAATCAAAAATACGCTGAGTTAAATGACCTAAACCAAAGGTTAAATGAACTTAATGCACAAGTAGCACAGTTACAAACTTCGGTTGATACGCTTTCGAATCAAAACATGGCGCAATCGCAAACCATCAACGAAAAAACAACTCAGTTACACACAGCATATTATGTTGTAGGCAAATCAAAAGATCTTCAAAGAGTTGATCTGATCGATAAAAAAGGTGGTTTATTAGGAATTGGAAGAACTTCTGAGTTAAATTCTAATATTGACAACAGTTTGTTTACTAAAATTGATTACACAGAAACAACAAGCATTCCTGTTAACAGTAAAGATGCTAAATTAATTACAACGCATCCTGCTGATTCATACACTTGGGATAAAACAGGTAAAATGATCAATAGTTTAATGATCACTGATCCTGAAAAATTCTGGAGCGCATCAAAATATTTGGTCATAACAAATTAAATTGATCTTAAGCTTATGGGTTAATTTTAGTTTTAAGCTTAAATTCAAAATCAAAGAACCGCTTTAACGAGCGGTTCTTTTTATTTTACATAAGCTCTTTGTCTTAGTTTTTGTAATAGAAGGTTTGAGTAGGATACATCATTATTACTCATCCAGATGACTATGATATCCTGTTTGGGATAAAGGATTATTTGTGTTGCAAGGCCCGCACTCGTTCCTGAACATTCAACATAGGTATATTTATCATTTTCTTCGTGTATTGTCCATGAAAATCCCTGCGTTGGAGTTCTTAAAGATCTCCAGTTATCAGGCTTATAAATTTGAGTTGCTGACTTTGTAGTTTCACAATCTAAAAAAACACATTCTTTAATAGCGTAAACATATTTACGTAAATCACCTGGCGACGTCCATACACTATTGCATAAAGTGTACTTTTCGTTGCAGCTTTGAGTAAGGTATGCCGTATATTTACCTTGTATTTTTTTATATCCTTGGGTTCTTTGTTTGTCGTTATAATTTTCGCTTACTATTTTAGAGCTGATCATACCGGTGGGTTCTAAAATATTTTTTTGAATGAATGTTTTCCATTTTTCACCTGTTATTTTTTCTATAATTAAACACAAAATTGTATAGTCAACCCCTGAGTACCTGAAATTACTTCCCGGTTCAAAATCGGGCTTATCAATAAAAATAATTGTATCGTTTGTTTTTGTAGCAATAACAGGAAGACCGGAACTGTGAGTGAGTAAATGTCTAATCTTTATTTTACCCGCCGTGGCTTTGTTTTTTATATTTGGAAAATATTTTACCAGACTGTCATCCAACAATAATTTACTCTGCTTTTGAAGTATTAAAATACCATATGCAATAAATGTTTTTGTAACTGAAGTAATATTAGAAATTGTACTCTCGGTAAATTTTTCTTTTGTTTTTAAATTGGCCAAACCAAAATTTCTTGAATAAAGTGATTGGTTGCCTTTTTGAATGAAAACGGAGCCACCAGGCTCGGTGTCTTTCACTTTAGAAAAAACAGAATCCAGTGCTAGCCTGAGCAGAACATCTTCTTCCTGCGCCGAAATTGTTAAAACGGAAAATAGTAGAACAAAAAACAGAATAATTTTTTTCATGAATATATAAATATAGAAATTTATACACTCTTATTCTAAAAAAATTATTTGCCTTTACAGCAAGGAAGCAAGGGGTTATTTTTTTTCTTATAGCCTAAAAAGGTCATTATAATGCTCAGCTCTTCTTCAGTTACCAAAGTATCAGGCATGTTTTTTTCGTGTTGGGCATTTGCAACCCGTAATGTATAACCTGTTAGTTGTTCCGGCTTAAAATCAGGGATCACTTCTTTGCCCTTTACTTTTGTATTATGGCATTTTGCACAGTTAAGATCATATAAGATCTGGCCTTTATCGCACTGAACCCTGTACATTACTTTTACATGCGGAAGCATTGCTTCGGGCAATTCGTATTGCGCTTTTTTTTGCGAATGACATTTAATTAATACAAATGCAATAATAGATAAGATAAATATTTTTGAGTACTTCATTTTTGTAAATTAATATTCACCACTTACTTTTCGTTTATTTAAACTTTTAGTTTTTGATACCGGTAATTTTTGAGGGATAGATTCAAATTCGATCTTTTCATTCAATGATCTAATAAAAGCAAGCAAATTGCTTTTATCTTCTTTACTTAAGTGCAATGAATCGGATGATAAAGTTTGATTTGGCACATGTAATCCTTTTCCAAGACCTCCGCCGGCATCATAAAAATCTATTACCTGATCTAATGTATTAAATACACCATTGTGCATGTAAGGCGCGGTTTTTGCAGCATTCCTGATCGTGCCTGTTCTAAACGCATTTGCCATTTCGGAAGCAGGATTTATACCAAACCTACCCTTATCCAAGCTTAACTCTTTGTAAGTTGTATCTTTTGGAACTCCTAAAACTTCAAACTCAGAACCAACATACGGAGGTTTTACACCGTTAAACTGCGGTGCAAAATGACAAGTAGCACATTGTGCTTTACTCATAAAAACATTAAAACCCTTTTTTACAGGTTCTTCAAGTGCAACATTGTTATTCATGGTCATATCAAAAGGCGAATAATATTTACTGAACTTACCGTAATAAAAAGTAATGGCTGACGAAACATGTTCAATAGTTATTTCTTTTTCAGCAGGCGTATATTTTAAAAATTCTTTAAACGCAGCTTTGTAATCGTTACAGCTTAAAACTTTTTTTAACACTTCCTGTTCGTTACTGCCTAACTCTATTGGGTTTGTTATAACATCTTTTGTTTGATGCTGCAAAGAAATATGTTTTCCATCTAATAAGATCAAATGATTATATGGCGCATTAATAAGCGATGGCGAATTACGCGGCAAAAAACTCTTAGCATCAAACTGTAAAGACGTGCTGTTTAATGTGTCAGTAAAATATTGTTCAGGCTTATGGCAGGATGCACAACTTCGTAAATTATTACCAGATAATATCGGATCATAAAACAATAATTTTCCTACTTTTTCTATTTCAGCTAATACTTTTGGGTCACTTACACGTAAAAAAATCCCTTTAGAATTTTGTCCATTATATAAGTTCTTACTAAAAATTGAAGTACTGTTTTTATTCAACGAATAATCAACGTTACTTTTTGTGCTTACGTTATATTCTTTTATTAATTGCTGGTTAATGGCAAATAATGGATTAACATAGTCTTTTATAAAAGTAAAGTGATCAAATTGTTCAGGATCTAATGGTTGTTTATTTACGAAATCTATAGTTCCTTTATATAATTCAATATATTTGGTTGATAATATTGTTCCTTCAAAGCTTGAGTTAAATGAAACGTATGTTCTATTTACAGCTTCTAACATGGCGCGCAACTCGGGAATAACTTTTTCCGATTCCGGACATTCAAAACCTGTGGTATAAATAGCCGCAAGGTTCAATAAAAATAAACGGTTACATAAAAAAAAGTGATTGTGTTCCTTTAAATGACCGGTAATAGAATCGGCACTATAAACATTCGTAGCATTAATAGATGAACGAATAAGATCTAACAAAATATCTTTCTTAATATTTTTTTCTTCGAGATAAAGTGCCGCCAATGTTAAACCGGCACCTTCACGTTTATATGGTTTTTCAAATTTTTCAAACACTTCTGTTTCCCATTCAACAGGTAATGGTCCATTTATTTTTTTATAAGAGATGGGTTCAAGGTATCGTAACCAAATATCCATACTTTTTAAAGCAAGGCGCGTATGGTTTATTTGTGACCTTATTTTTTCAATATCTTTCGATGAAGAAAGATCACTCTTCTCAATACATTCCAACAAAAGTGACTGGCTGCTTTTGAAGACAGCTAATTTAGTTTGGTAATCATTTGAATAATCGTTGTTAGTTGTCGTCTTTTTGAAAGAAAAAGTAACACAAATTATAAACAGAAAAAGAACTATTGTTATTATCTTTTTTTTCATTGATCAGAACTCTATTTTACGGTAAAGGCCAGGCATGCTCTTGCACACCCAGCCTATAACATTTTAAGTATTTAAACAATTAATGGCTTACAACCATTTCAATTTTTGATGTTTTGCTTCCTGCGGTTACTTCTACAAAATACAAACCGTTCTTTAGATCAGCTGTGTTGATTGAAATTAAACTTTCACCTTTTTCAACATCTTTTTCAATTGGTGATTTTACCAATCTACCCTGAATATCGTAAACGTTGATAGTTACTTTTTGATCATTTTCATTTACGATCTTAATTGTAGCTTCATCTTTTGTTGGGTTTGGAAACAAACTAACAGATTCTGCAAATGATTTATAAGCATTGATACCTGTAGTAACAACAGCATTACCTTCTAATTTGTAATCATACCATGTTTCGCTATAATCAGTATTAACAATTTGAATCATAGCACTTCTTGTGCCTGCTGCTAAAGGAGCAAATTGAACTGTAATAGTTTGTGAAGCCGCAGGAGCAATATTCCATGGGTAAGCAGGAGCACCAATTAAAGTAAACTCGCTTGCGTTAGCGCCTGAAAAACCAATTTGTGTAATTGCTAAAGTACCAGTACCTGTATTTTGAATTACGTAAGTTTTAGTTTGTGGAAAACTAATACCAACTGTACCAAAATTTGTATTATCGCCAACTGATGTTGTAATAGCACCATCAATAATGTTTGTAGCATTACCTTGTAAGTTTATTTCAGGGTTTGATGTTGCAGTTGTTGGATTATACATAGCAAGAATTTGTCCACCTTCCAAAACAGGAGAAGGAATTGCATAATGTCCCTGATCCACAAACAAAAACATACCCGCGCCCAATATAGATTGTGCATCAAATATTCCTGAAGATTCTTCATCTTGTGTTAAAAAATTTGGCCCTGCTGTTACAAATCGTGCCGGATCGTGTTGTGCTATCAAAGTAAGATTATCATTTGCAATAGTATATTGCCACATTTTACCATTATGAGCCTGGTTACCTACATCTTCTTGTATAAGAATGTGTCCTGAATTATCAATGCCGATATTGTCCATCATGATCTGTCCTTCTGTTCCGTCTAACACCGCGGTAATTGTTCCGCCTAATTCAGGATTAGATATATTAGTAAAACTTAATTTCCATAAGCGGCTATTAGCTGTAAAACCATTTGTAGTTACAAAATAAAAATCTTTTGGGTTACTAGGATCCCATACACCATCTTCTGGACGTAAAAATTGAGTTACACCAGAGTTGGTACTCATTGTTTGCAAGGAAGATCCACTAACAGCTGTAACGTCGCCCAGATCAACTAAAGAAAAAGTTGTTCCAGCAGCAGGTACACTTGCATTACTTTCTAAAACCAAACCCGTAACAGCCACGCCAAATAATTTACCATTGGTTAAACCTGCACGGGCAATTTCAGTTCCTGTATTTGTTTTAGTGCCAATATAAAAATAAACTTGCCCAGGTGTGGCATCATCCAATCCTGCAACAATAGTTTTATCTGTAGCGTAAGGACTAGCAACTGCATTTTCCCATGAAAATTTGCCAAGACGGGGTAATTCGTATGAAACACCTGCGTTTGGACCAGTAGCAATATGCGCAAAGCCACGACCTGAAGATCCACTCTCTTCACCATTCATAAAAATACGCTCCGGTGTTCCGTTTCCTGTAAATACATTCCAAAAAGCAGAAGCAGCAGGAAGATCTGCAGAACAAAAACGTCCAAATGCTGCCAATGTTGAAGGAGTTGTAGCATTATATGTTGTATATGCAGTTCCATTCCAAATATTAACATTTTGTATAAGATCTACGCCACTTACAACAGCAAGTGTAGATTTATTAATGATCCATTTTGATACAAAAGCTCCTACTGAACCGTGTGCGCGAACCGCACCGGCAGTATTACCGGCTTCATGATTAATTAACATCGAGAAAGTACCATTGCCATTATCCCATGCACCCGCACCGTCCATTAAACCTGAACATGTATATGTACCGCTTGTTTGTGTAGCCGTAAAAATTGAAGTGATCGTTGAATTAGCAATAGTTGGATTAAGGTACGGTGTTTGTGAGCTGCTTGGCCCGGTAACAGAGGTTTGCGCTAATGCTGATCCCGCAGTTAGCACACCTAATAATAAAGTTTGTAAAGTGTTTTTCATGTTAAAATTTGTTTTGAGTTTGATACAAAAATACTTCTGTGTTCAAATGGATATCATTATTTATAATTGACCAAATCATTAAGTTTAGTTGGAGACTAATAATGATTAATTAATTTGATAAGATTAATTTAACCTTCCACATCCGGAATTACTGTTTGAAATTATCACCCTTAATTGCAGTAATAGATAAGGTATTGTTTTCATAAACAACTTTTTTTTCTTCTACGGTTGGTTCGCCGTCAAAATGAATAGTATCTTTTAATTCACGCTTAATTGTTATACTATCTGTCACATACGTTTCTATCCTACCACTTAAATGTGCTTTTTTACTCAGGATCTTTATCATTAATCCCGGTAAATGAAAAACATTAAAAGGCTTTAATATCACAACATGAAATAAGCCATCATTTATTTTTGCCTCAGGAGCTATATAAAAATCGTTTCCATACTGGCCTGCATTACCAACGGTAATTAAAAAGGCTTTTCGTACAATTGTTTGTCCATTAAATGTCAAAGAATATTCTTTTGCACGATATCTAAATAATTCCGCAATAGTTATCTTGATATAACTTTGTAAACCACGTTTAACCGACTTAGTAAATAAATTTCCGATATGCGCATCAAAACCTATTCCGCTGGTACAAAAAAATGGAATTCCATTAACTGTTCCATGATCGATCTTTACTGTATTACCCTTTGCTATTTGTTTTATTGCCTCTTCTACTTCCATAGAAATACCAAGTGTTCTGGCTAAACCATTGCCCGACCCTGCGGGAATTATTCCTAAAGAAATATTTGTACCCAACAAACTTTTCGCTACCTGATTAACAGTTCCATCTCCACCCACTGCAATAGCATCGGTATAATCTTGCGAATGTAAAATATCCAACACCTCCTTAAAATGATCTTTATCCTTCCACACTACTATCTGGTAATAAATATTTTGTGGAAATTCTTTCCGGATAGTGTTTATTAAGCGTTCAGAAATTTTTTTGCCCGCGTTAGGGTTAACAATAAACAATAGTTTTCTTGGCATATTAAATACTTATAATTTCGCTGTAGATCCTGTGCTTGGCGTTGGCCACCCAGTTCTTGAACCATGGGTTATTTCTATCATAGGTAAGCGAAAAATTAGCCAACTTGCTTAGATCAAATTTATCAGAAAAAATACCTGCGCCTGCTTTAAAGGCATCTCTTGAATTACAAAACTGTTCGTAATGTCCTTGTATAGGAACCATTAACACTGGCTTGCCTAAATACATAGCTTCGCAAACACTTTCAAAGCCCGCACTGCTTGCTAATCCCTTAGCTTTGCTCATCATCTCTAAAAATAAAGTATCATTAATTGCGTGAACGAATAATTTTTTATTATCAAAAGTGTAGTTGCTATATATTTTAGCCGGCTGATCTGTAAAACAATGTAATTCTATCTCAGGATTTGCTTTATGCCATTCGAGCAATTCTTCAAAATAACCATTGTTTACAAGGTATACCAAATAAAAATCATTATGTTTTGTCTCTAATTCAAAGATCTCTTTTCTTAAAAGCGGCGGCACAACAATTACATCATTATTGTTAGTATGGATCTTATAAAAGGAAAGAGCTAGATTTTTACTTGACCCTGTAGCTGTAAGTTTGGTAAAAAATTTTATAGATGCTTTATCAAGCCAGCGTTTCTCAGGGAATTCAAAATCGGGATGAAAATAAATATACTGATGTGCCACGCAGATCATTTTTATTTTTGGTTTATAAAAACGATAATATAAGCCAATTAAAAGATCGAAAAAATTAATGACAACATCAGGTTCATGCTCTTTCATTAACTGATCAATGGTCTTTAAACTTTGTTTGAATGTTTTGATCTTCCTGAAATTATGAATTACAGACTTTGTAACATTTATACTTTTATTATTTTTATCGGTGACAAAATTTGGGCTCTGCAGTTGAATAATAGGCGCTTTTATTTTTTCAAAAAAGAATTGTGGTATATCTCTTTTTCCACTTGAACCAAGTAATACCGCACTAACAACATGCCCTTGCTCTATAAGAAGGTCATACATACTCATTGCTTGTGTCATATGGCCGCGGCCTTCGCCCTGAACGGCTAAAATATATTTTTTAGGCTTGCTCTGCATGTTTATTTATGGTTACGCCTTGCGGCAGGATTTCTTTAATAGATTCTTTTCTACTCTTCTTTATTTTGGGTGCCAGTTGCGCTAACCACTCCTGGTAATAAATAATTTTCCAGTTACCTTCATTGTCTTCCACCAAAGCCGTCATACTTTCCACCCAATCACCTGAATTAAGATATTCTATTCCATCAATTGTTTTAATAGCTGGCTGATGTATGTGCCCACAAATAATGCCGTGGCATCTGCGTGACTTTGCAACTTTTGCCAATTCATTTTCAAAATCTGAAATGAAAGAAACAGCCGATTTTACTTTGGCCTTTACAACCTGTGATAATGAATAGTATGGCAAGCCGCGCTTTTCTCTGTAAGTATTGTAATGACGGTTTAACCATAATAAAAAAGTATAGCCAACATCTCCAAGCTTAGCGATCCATTTTAATTTAGTTGTGATGTTATCAAAGAGGTCTCCATGCGTTACAAAATATTTTTTTTCCACTCCGTGATGAATGTAATACTTACGAATTGAGAAATTCCCGATGCGTAAAGGCATTATTTGTTCCAGGAAATCATCATGGTTACCGCGCAGGTATATTATCTTGCATTTCTTTTTACCTGTAAGGCTAATGATGTGCTTAAAAAAATTACTGTGCTGCTTTGTCCATTTCCCGGATTTTCTTAACTGCCAACCATCAACGATGTCACCATTTAAAATAAGTGTTTCGCATTTGTGGTGCTTTAAAAAGTTAACAACTTCTTTTGCTTTGCTGGCTTTGATACCTAAGTGAATGTCGGATAGAACGATGGTTTTGTAGAATGTCTTCATTAAAACAGTTTTACAAATTTGGTTATCTTACATTACTTTAATATTTTGTATAAATTATTAAAAAATTAAAAATCTGCTCCGAATAAACAGAGCAGGTTAATAGAATGTGTTTTAATTGTTAGAACCCGACGTTTTACTTAACCATCAAAATTGACCCTAATACTCTCCACCTATCTTCCTGTTATTATATTTTGAATTATTTATTTTTGGTAATTGTTTAGGCTTTGAAGTTAAATTTGTTGTATCGGTTAAGGTCAACAGAAACGATTTAATGTCTTTTAATTCGGCTTTTGTTAACCCCAATGAATCAAAAGGTAATGTTTGATTATCCACTTTAAATTTAAAACCTACGCCACCGCCTTTATTATAAAATTCAAGAACCTGGTCTAAATTTGAATATGCACCATTGTGCATATATGGTGCAGTTAAAGCTATGTTTCTTAATGTTGGGGTCTTAAATGCAAATTTGTGAATACTTTTTTTGGAAACGGCTTCTCGTCCTACATCATCATCCATCACTTTATTAGTAGAGTCAGTTGGTGTTCCTATTACTTCAAATTCGCTGTCGTTAAACATTGGTGGAGCAGTACCATTAAAGACCGGAAAAAAATGACAGGAACCACACAAAGCTTTACCATTAAATAAATTAAAGCCATTTATCTCGTTCTTATTAAGCTTAGAATAATTTCCTGCAATATATTTATCAAATCTACTGTTTATAGATTCTAAGGTCTTAATGTATTCTGCAATAGATTTTATTACTGCATAAAACGTTACGATCGTATCCGGCGAATTAATGAACGCTTTTTTAAAAAGTTGTTTGTATTCGGAGCTCTGCTTTAATTTTGAAATAATATCCTCTTTCGACATCTTCATTTCCTGTTCGTTGTGAAAAACATTATCTGCCTGTTCTTCCAAATTAAATGCCCTGCCATCATAAAAAAATAATTTCTGCAAAGACGAATTCAATAAGGTAGGAGCATTTCTGGAAACTTTGTTTTTATTATCAAAAGCAATGCTCTTATCCAAACCATCCGTAAATGCCATGTTTGGTTTGTGGCAAGAGGCGCATGCACGTTTATTATTATTAGAAAGTAGTGGATCAAAAAAAAGTAATTTTCCCAGCGACGCTTGTGCTTTATTATTTAAAGTATCATACCTGTATATAGAAAAATGTTGCTTGTTTAAATTTGAAATATTAAAAAGCGATACTTGTTTTAGTTTAACCGCATAATTTACCTGCGACGACGGCACATTCATACTTACTAAAAAAGCAGTTAGGTTAATATATGCAGGATTTAAATATCTTGTGATAAAAAGAAGCCTGTCGAATTTATCTGAATCGGTATCTTTTAATAATTGTTTTATGCAGTTATTCAGATCGTCTTTTGCTTTTTTGTAAACCTTGCCATCCACTGGAACGTTTTTATAAGCTCCAAGAACTTTTAATATTCCCGAAACAGAAGAAGCGCATTCAGTTAAACTTTCCTTATTAATTGTGCAATCATAACCGTTAAGTGTAAGGCACATTATTCTAATTACCTCAAGTTGTAATGCTTCATTTAAATTTGCTTGTTCAAGTGTAACGGTAGAATAATATTCAAATAAAGAAGCAAATTTTTGTGATAATAATTTGTACTGCTTTAGTAATTCTTCAGAATTAAATTTATCTTTAGTGAACAGCTGGTCTTCTATCACCTGAAAACCCTGTGGCTCATAGATGATAGGACCAAACTCGATCTCGTTCTTAGGAACAAGGGGGCCATTAATAAAATACTTCGCATCAAACACCGAATAATACTCAATAAAAAATTCTATCTCCTTATAGTATTTTCTAGCCTGCCTGTACTCTAAGATCAATAGCGAGTCTGCATGCGCAGTTTTAATACTTATAATATTTTCTGACGTTTTAAGAGAAAAAATGATCTCTGTTATATTCTCTAAAACCATTTCCCGACAAAATTCTTCAGGCGATCGTTCCTTTACATATTGCTTAAATGAAACTACAAAAGGTATCCCTATTATTAAAAATAGAGATACCCATGTTGTTTTCCGAAAAGAAACAAAAAAACCAGGCATGTTTTAAGTGTACTTACTGTACTATAATTTTACCCTTACTTAATGTGTTTGCATTTTTAAGGATATTATATTGGTACATTCCGGCAATTGTTTTTAATTGAATAAGGTTATTACCCGGTTGCAATTCGCTATGGTGAATTAACTGGCCTGCAATATTAAATACTTCGATTGTATATGCTTCGTTTCCGTTTAGATCAATAGTAAATGTTCCATTGTTTGGATTCGGATAGATGGTCATTGAACTATTTCCGAATTTAATGGCTTCAATACCTGTACATATACTTACATTTTGCGTAAGATTTGTAACATTTGTACAGCCATTGCTCGCTGTTCCGGTTACTGTGTAATTAGTTGTTGACCCTGGATTAACCACAATACTGCTTCCCGCGCCACCCGGATTCCAGGTATATGTATTTGCACCTGTAACGGTTAAAGTTGCATTTTGTCCTATACATAATAAACTTGTAGTAGATACAGCATTAATAGTTGGCGTTGTGTTTACAGTAATTGTTGTTGTAGAAAAATTTGAGCAACCATTCAGATCTTTACCTGTTAGTGTATAAGTTTGACTTGCAGTTGGAGAAACTGAAATAGAAGTTGCATTTGACGAACCCGGATTCCAGGTATAATTATTTGCACCGCTTGCGGTTAACGTTGTATTTTGTCCGGAACAAATAACCGCGTTTAATACACCTAAACTTACTGTTGGATTTGGATTTGAGATCACCGAAATTGTTTTGGTTGACATACAACCATTAACATCAGTTCCATTTACTGTATATGTAGTGTGTGAAGTTGGAGAAACCAAAATACTTGATGCATTAGAACTTGTATTCCATGTATACGTAGATGCACCACTAATAGATAAAGTAGCTGTTTGGCCCGAACATACAGCACTTGAACTTGCATTTGCTGTTAAATTAGGCGATGCGTTTACCGTTATTGTGTTAGTTACTGCAAGGCCGGGACCGTAAGCATTATTGGAGATCAATGTAACAGAATATGTTCCTGTGTTTGCAAAAGTAAATGTAGGATTTTGTGCAGTTGGACTGCTTATTGTTACACCGGTAGTAGGATTCACAGACCAGTTCCATGAAACCGGACTGTTAGTTGAAAGATCATTGAAAGAAATTGCATTACCTGAACAGTATGGCGCTGATGAATTAAAATTAACTGCAGGTAATACTTTAAAAGCAAAAGTATCTGCAACGCAGTTATTAGGATCTTTAACCCAATAAGTTGTGTTTGATGTTGGACTAACAGAAATACTTGAAGATATTGCAGCGTTACTCCAAACATAATTACCAGGCCATGAAGCTGAAATTGCATTGTTTGAAGCAGGAAGAACTGTATAAGATTTTACAGAGTTAACATCTTTGAATATGGTAAATTTATCACGGATAACGCCATCAGCACATAGCCATTTTGCATCCAATCTGTTATTTTGAATATCCATTATAAGGGAACCGCCGTTTGTTGCATTTGAATAATGCATAGCGTTATGTGGAAAAGAGCCTTGTGTACCTCCAAGTTGTCCGGCTGAACCGGATACAACATAAACGGTTCCGTTCTTTGCATTAATAGAATCTTTTAAATAAGGACAAGAATTTGCAGTACCATCATAGATACCCGATTGTGTGCTTAAATTATGTGTTGTAGCGTTGAAAGACGCTTCATTACCATAATGACCTTTTATTAATTTAGAACGTTCGTAATCATGACTATGACCAACTAAAATAAGATCTACTTTATTGCGCTCTAAAATTCGTATAAATCTTAAACGAATATTAGCAAGGTCGCCTTCGGAATCTGAATTATGAGAACCCATTGTGTAAGGTGGATGATGCCAATAAGCAACTGTCCACCTTTTTGTATTTGCAGCAAGATCTGCTTTTAACCAAACAGCTTGCGCTCCTAAAGTATCATACATTTTATTTCCAGATACAGTTCCATAAGAATCTAAAGAAATAAAATGTATGTTACCATAATCGTAAGAATAGTATGCCGGGTTGTTTGAAGCTACGCCACCAGCCTGCGCAGCAGTTGGCGTTGAAAAAATGCTGTAGTAAGGAACCGTAGTGGCTGTTGCAGAACCATTATTGTAATCATGATTTCCTGGTGCAGGCCATAAAACCGCTTTCTTCATGATATCAGTTTCATAATAATTAAAAAATTTATTATCATACTCAGAATTGGTACCACTGCTATAGGCATTGTCTCCTAATAACAACCAACCATGTGTAGTAGTAGTTCCGGTATAAGCTAAATATTGATTTTTTACGTTGGCTTGATTGGTTGATTGATTGCCACAATCACCTGTTACCCAAAACCTGTAATTACCCGGTGTGCCAGGAACAGGAGATGTAACAAAATAATTATCCGCGCCTTGTTGAATTACAGAGGTAGATGTTCCTACACTATAATAGTATTTTGTAAAAGGAATTAAGCCCGTTATTAATACATTATGGGAAGTTACAGAACCCGCAACGGTAACAGTTGAACTAAGGGATAAGGAATTTGTACCGTAGGTCACCTGACTATTAACCGGCGTATTTGTTTCCCATCTTACCCTCATTGAATTTTGCGTGCCTACTTGCAAATAAGGGCCTTTAACTAATTGAGGTATAACGAAATTTGTGTTGGCTATAAATTCACTCGTAAATGTAAGATCTGAACTTGTTGCATTGGTTTGATGAACTTCGGCTGCTATAACATTTGTACCAGCAACAATTACACTTGCCGGTAATGTTGCGCTAATTACAGTCCCACCATCATCAATACAATTTGTGCTTGCATAAGTTAAATAGTTAACACCTGAAAGCGGCATATTATTCCTTAACACTTCTACTCCATTTATATATATAATAATACCATCATCTCTTCTAAAATTAATAGTGTATGAAGTATATGTAGCTACAGATGGCACACTGATCGTTTTACGAAAATAAGTAGTTGGATATTTATTTGTTGAACTGGGCCCAAAACTTACAACAGTAGCTTCATCACCATCGCCGTAACCCAACTCTGCGTTTCCTGAAGCCCAGGCTGCATCATTAAAACCTGTGCCATACCAAGCGGTTCCTTGGTCTGTGCCATTATCTAAATACTTCCATGGAGTACTATAAGGAAATAGTGTAACCTGTGATGATAATTGAAAAAATGTTCCAATAAGCAATAGTGTAAATAGTTTTTTCATGGGTTTGTTTGCTGATTTTTTAATTAATTTATTTAGCACCGGACCAAATTATTTATACATTACTCAATAATTATTTTCCCCGTATTAACGATCTGTTTATCTTTTTTTATACTATAGTAATACATTCCTGTAGCAGTTTTTAATTGTAAAAGATTGCTTCCTGTTTGAAGCTGGCCTTTGTAAATTAATTTTGAAGTAATATCAAAAACTTCAATTGTATGAGCTTCATTGCTTTTAATATCAATAGTAAATGTGCCGTTATTTGGATTCGGATAAATTGCAATAGTATTATTATTGCCTTTTGAAATTGCTTCTATACCTGTTGGAATGTTAACCACAAACTTAAAAGTATCGGCAACACAGTTATTCGGATCTTTTACCCAATAGGTTGTATTAACTGAAGTTGTTACTGAAATGGAATTAGTTGTTGCGGCATTGCTCCATACGTAAGTGCCGGGCCACGATGCAGAAATGTTTGTTGAAGCGGTTGGAGTAACTGTGTAAATTTTAACCGAGTTAACATCTTTATAAATTGTAAACTTATCACGCACAACACCATCCGCGCAAAGCCATTTCGCATCCAAACGATTGTTTTGAATATCTAAGATAAGAGAACCTCCATAAGTTGCACTTGAATAATGCATAGCGTTGTGTGGAAATTGAGATTGGGTACTACCTAATTGACCGGCTGATCCCGATACAACATAAACGGTGCCGTTTTTGGCGTTGATAGAATCTTTTAGATAAGGACAAGAATTTGTAGTACCATCATAAACTCCCGATTGCGTACTTAAATTATGATTACTCGCATTAAACGAAGATTCAAGTCCATAATGTCCTTTCATTAATTTTGAACGTTCATAGTCATGGCTATGTCCGCAAAGGATCAGATCTACTTTACGTGTTTCTAAAATGCGAATGAATTTAGAACGCACTTCGCCCAGATCAAAAAACTCAAAGTCTGAATTGTGAGAGCCCATTGTATATGGTGGATGATGCCAATACGCAACGGTCCATCTTTTTGTGTTTGCTGCCAGATCTGCTTTTAGCCATACAGCTTGTGCTCCGAGAGTATCATACATTTTATTGCCTCCAACTGTACCGTAAGAGTCTAAGGAAATAAAATGAATATTACCATAATCGTAGGAATAGTAAGCAGGGTTACCTGAAGCTACCCCACCGGCTTGGCCAGACACGGGTGTTGAAAAAATACTGTAATAAGGAACAGTTGTAGCAGTTGAAGCGGCATTATTGTAATCGTGATTACCCGGTGCAGGCCATAGTACTGCTTTTTTCATGATATCAGTTTCGTAATAGTCGAAAAATTTTGTATCAAATTCAGAATTTGTACCACTACTATACGCATTATCTCCCAATAGTAACCAACCATTTGTTGTAGTTGTTCCGGTATAAGCTAAATATTGATTTTTACAATTGGTTTGATTTGTTGAACCGTTACCGCAGTCGCCTGTAACCCAAAACCTGTAATTACCGGCAGTTCCCGGAACAGGAGAAGTAACAAAATAATTATCGGCACCTTGTTGAATTACCGCAGTTGAATTTCCAACACTATAGTAATATTTTGTGAAAGCACTTAAACCCGTTATTAATATGCTGTGAGAAGTTACAGAAGCCGCAGCATTAACTGTTGATGTAAGGGCTAAAGAGCTTGTTCCATAAGTAACCCTGCTATTTGACGCAACGTTCGTTTCCCATCTTACAACCATAGATGTTTGAGTGCCTATTTGAAGATAAGGTCCTTTTACAAGCGTTACCTGAGAAGTAACATTACAAATTATAAAAGAAAGTAATAAAGAAAAAAATAATTGTTTCATTCCTGTTTTTTTGATAAAGCTAAGTCAGGTATGTAGGGATTAGTAGTGGTTTAAGTTATAAAAAAATTATATTCTTTATAAAATAAAACGATTGTTCTTGACAGGTTAACATATTCTTAAAATTTAAATAACATAAAGACGCATTAATTTAACAGGTACCAGTTTTAAAACAATAATATCTGCAATGGGCGTACCAAAATTTAATTCTGTTTCTCAAAAAAAATAAAAAACCCGCATGGAAAATTCCACGCGGGTTAATAACAAAGAGAAGAATTTTAACTTATTCTACAATGATCTTTTTAGTTGAGGAATTATTAATTGAAATGATATATACTCCTTTGCTGAAATTTGTAAGGTCAATTAACACTTCGTTAGTATTTATATTTTCTGAATAAACCTTTTTACCTAAAACATTAAAGATCTCTACCAACTTCTTGTCAGCATCATTAAATTGAATTTTAACTTCGCTCACAGCCGGGTTAGGATAGATATTGAAATCGTTCGATATAGCTACTTCATTAATATCTGTGCATAAAGAAACGTTTTGAACAAATGTATTTGTATTTGTGCAAGAATTAGAGCCTGTTGCAGCAATGGTATAGGTAGTTGTAACACTTGGGCTAACAACATTAACAGCTGTATTTGGTCCGCTTGTCCAGCTATAAGTTGAAGCTCCGCTAGCGGTTAAAGTTGCAGATTGACCTACGCAAATTAATGTTCCAGAAGTAGAAACATTAATTGTTGGTGAAGGAATTACACTTACACTTTGAGATAATGAACTAACCGAACAGTTTGTGCCACCTGTTATTGCAACCGAATAATTGCCGCTTGCATTTGCCATTACTGTGTTTGAAGTTGCTCCGGTAATTGGTGTTCCATTATTACTCCATTGATAATTTAAACCGGAAGTAAACGGCACACTAATTATTGGCCCGTTAGTAGAGCACAAACCTGTTGTGTTACCTGCAACACTTAATGAACTTGAAACAGGAGAAGCGCAACCCGGGATGCCGTAGATCGAAAGTGAGCTACTGATCTCGTTAGCTGCGATAACAAGATGCATGCCGTTAGGACTTTGTGATTGAGGAATAAAAATAATTCCTTCTGCACCTCTATCAGGACCATTACCTATAAAAGATCTGTTATTTACATACGTTACATATACTGGCGCTGCAGGGTTAGTAATATCATAAACCATAATGCCACCAATACGCTCAACAGCTATAAAAGCAAATGTGTTTGTACCAATAGCGCCAATAGCAATACCTTCCGGCTCTGGACCTTTATCATCACTTCTGTCTTTTTTAGTTATTGATGTATTACTTGCATTAAACATTACAGAAAAAGAGTTAGTGGAAGTTATTAACTCCATTTGGTCTCCGCTATCATAAACTAAATTTCCGGTATTGGCATTCCAAATAGAAAAAGAACGGCCTCCATAACAATAGATAGAATCAATATCTCCATCATTATCTGTATCCCCTAGTTTATCGGTTGCATTTAAGCGGCCCAGTACTGAGTTGTTTTGTAAGTCGGCAGCATTTGGAAATTTTGATGCATCAAGCAATAAGGCACTTATTCTTTTTTCTTCTGAAAATCCTGAATACGCTCTAGAGTCTCCTTCGTTAGCAGTAACCAAATAATTTACACCACTAATTGAGTAACTTGCAATTGCATCTGGTAAAAACAAACCTTTTACTGGAAAATTAGCAATGTTAACTCCTTTGGTAACATTTGAAGCATCCATGCCTTTATTCAATAAGTTATGATTTTTTGCACCTAAGGGTTTAAGATAATTTATAGCGTTATTGGTTAAATTTATTTCTACTATAGCATTATTTTCCTGCAAAACTACCCAGGCTTTTGAATCATCTTTTGCGATAGTAACATATTCCGGTTCAAAATCTTTTGAAGCAGATGCACCGAGCCCATAAATTCTTATTCCTTGCGCTTTAAGCGCAGTTTCTTGTCCGTTGTAAACAGTAAATGTTACGTGTGCTACATTGGTTTGAGATAACGCAGCAATACCTCCGGAAACATCTATAATGCTTACGGAGCCATCCGGATCATTCGTATACGCATCATTTGGCTCACCTTCATTAGCGGTAAACACTTTTGTTCCCGCATTATTATAGGTTATCATATCAGGCATCATTCCAACCTTTACCTGCTTAAGAAAAATTCCATTCTTATCAAAGAAAACAACTTTTCCACTGTCTTGTGGGTTTGTTCCGCCAATAGCTACCGAACTATTTTCTATTGCACAGGCAACAGTTCCATTTTTTACAGCTACAGAATTAATATTTCCATAAGTAGTGATGTTGACACTTGCAATTAAAGTTGGTGTTGATGGATTAATAAAATCAATAATATCCAATTTACCTGCAATACTATTTGCAATATATAAACGTTGGGTAGTTGGATCATGCACAACGATCTCAGCTGAATTAGTACCGGATACAAAATTCTGATAGCTTCCCAGTAAATTTAAGCTAATTGTATTTGCAGCAGCCGGTGCAACTTTATCATCATCTAAAATATAAAATGTACACTGGTTTGTTGCACCAATGGTAGCATTCATTTGAGGCACTAATTTTAATATTGCATATTCTGCGCTTTCAAGAATTGCATCGTTAGCAAGATTTATAGAAACTGATGCGGTTGTATTTACCGGTGCGTTGGCAGCAAATGTAACAGTTGCAACTGCAATAGTGTAATCACTACTTGTTGCATTTGACCAAGCTGAAGCAACAACACTAACAGCACTTACTGAAGTACTTGAAACGGTTTGCTTTAAATAGATCGTTGCCGACGGGGTTGTTTCAACAACTGAAGTATCGTTGCTTACAAAAGAAATAGTTGCCGGAGCGGCGCTTGTAGTAAGTGATACAGAACTAATTGCGTTTGTTTGCGATGCAAAAGGTGTTATAGAAAAAGTTCTCGACTGTGTCCAAGAATTATTAGTTGTATTAAAAATTCCTGTTGCCGTTATAACATCCGGACCGGGATCTGCTGTGAAAAAGTTTCCAGTATTTAATTTACCACCTGAATAAAGATCATTTATTGGCATTTGATAACCGTCAACACCTGCATTTACGATCGCGGTTCCTAAACCTGTACCAAAGAATAGAGCATCTCTTGGAACTGACGAACTTGTTATTGCGCCAATTGGCAGATCAAAAACAGCAACACCATCAGCATTTGCGCCACCATTTCCAAAAACACCTGCAGTAGCTGCCGTTCCTATTCCTCCATCACCATTTGTGTTTTTTACATTTATAACTCTTAGTTTTTGTCCTGCAGGCACCATGCAACTTCCTCCAACATATACAACATTTCCTGCTGCCACTGTTCCGGAGGTTATTGCAAAAGCATAGCTAATTGCTCCACCTGCGATCCATCCTGAAGCCGTTGCGTTACCATTATTGTTAACGATTATAGTATATGGGGTTAATCCAAAGTTAATTGGTTTAGTAGCAATTAATTCTACGAATTCATGACAACTGTCGGTACCCGCAGGATTTGGAAAAAATTCGCTGATAACTAATCCGGGATTTTGAGCACTGATTTTAATTACTAAGAATGTAATTAAAGTGATAAATAATTTTCTATTCATTTGTTTTATATTTTTAGCAAAGAACAGTTACTGAACTTATTTCAAAATATTCTAAACATTATGTATAAGTAAAATTAATAGCCACAAGTTTAATTTAGTATTAAGAAATAGAACCTGAATTTTGGAAATTTATTTACATTATGAAATTATTCCTGATACATTTTCCATTTTTCTATCGTAAAATTTTCCTGGTTGGCTTCATTCTTTAGCCATTGTGCGATAACAAATTCTAATTGTTCAACACAATCCCTTAAGTTTGACCAGGATTCAAAAGCAGTTGCATGGCCTTGCATCAATTCAACATTTCCATTAATTTTATCACCGGTCCACACTCCTGTTTTTAGCAAAACGAAATCTGTTGCCAGATCATTATTATCGCTAAACTCAAATGTGCCTGGCTTTAAATTATAAAAATCAGATAATTCGTTAACAATAATTTCAGGAAGCAGGCCACTATTGATAAATTCTTCAACATTAAATAACTGGTTTGAATCTGTATCAAACAGAATTATGGCATCTTCATATCTTTCATTTTGAATTTTATCATTAAATGCGGATATTCCAAAAATACTGCATGTTATGGGATCCGAAGTTTTTGAAATTCCATCATCAAGATCGTGAACGGAAAAAATTATCTGAATTGTAGTAGAATTAAAGTACTGGGCCAGTTCTTGTACTTTTGCTATGTGTTTTGGTAAAACACGTCTATTCATATTTAGTTTATAAAGGAACAATAGAATAGCGGCAAATATTATTACAACTATAAGTATTAAAGACATAAATAAATTATATGTATGAAAGTAAAAAAGAGCGTAGTCATTTGTGTTAATCTATCGTTAACTAATCAATATATTTTTATAGGAAAATTTCTTAGTTTAAAGTTAAGTTGGTTAGCTCCGAGATCTCTCGGTTATGTAGTATTTGTTCTTTAATATTTTTCTTTTTGTAATTTGTTGGCAATAACACTGTAAAAGTTGTTCCCATACTTTCATCACTTTCAAGACCAATTGCGCCGTGAAGTTTTTCAACCGAACACTTTACAATATAAAGGCCAAGGCCTGTTCCATTAACATGGCTAGTACCTCTAAAGAACATATCAAAAACTCTATCGTGGTATTGTTTATTTATTCCAATACCATTATCCAACACTTCAATTCTTAACATGTCATCATTCTGGTCAACAACTGAAATTTTCAAGAAACTGAAACTTGATCTTTTTACCGCATACTTAATGCTATTTTCCATTAAATTCCTAAATATCGCTTTTACCAGTCCTGGTGAAGAAAAAAATTGGTTCTTAGTTTTAATTTCCAGTGAAAAAATAATATTATCAAAATCCTTTAAGGATCTTAATTCAGAATAAACAGATCGTATTAATTCATCGAGGTTTATTAATTCGGGTTTTATCTCCTCACCTCTTACGTTGGTTATTATTCCAAGTTCATCGGTTGTTGTGATCAATTTTTCCCATGACTTATTTATTTGCAAAAGGCACTCTTTCATCTCAAGATCAGATGTTTTTGCTAAGGCAACATTAGTAAGCTCTTTCACTTTTATTAATGGATTTCGGATATCATGCGAGGTAGCATAAAAAAGCATTTCCAAGTCTTTGTTTGATAACTTAAGAGATGTCATTTGATTAACGATGTGTTGTTCCATAATACTAAAATTTGTTGCCAAAACATCTATTTCATATGAAGAATTATTAATTGGAAGTATTGTTCTTGTAGTAAAATCACTTTTTACAAACTCATCTATTTTTTGTTTTAAATGGGTTATTGATCTTGAGACTCTTTTGGAAATTGTTAATGCCGAAAAAATGCCGATCGAAATAAAAATAAAACCAATAGTAAGAAATACCAATTTAATATGAGCAAGGGCAAGTTTTTCCTTTTGCGCCGAAAATTCAACCAGCGTAGCTAAAGAAATTTCGATCTTATTTGAAATATCATCTATTTGCTTTTTAAGGCCTAATCCACTCTTTAAACCAAGTCTTTTCTCATATACAGTAAGATTGTTAAATTCAATAGAATAATTATTCAGCATCTTTATGATCTTACTTTTTTTGTCTGAACTAATATTATTTTTAATTGCCAGATCATCCTTTATCTTATTTATTAATTTGTTATGTTTATCTATATATGGTTCTTCCTGACGAATGATAAAATCTTTTTCATGCCTGCGAAGTTGTAAGATATTTACTAAACCGATCTCTGCCTGGAAATTTTCAAGATCATGCGCATAATTTCTCATATTACCTTCAATACCATAATCTTTAAATCCCCTTATCAGGATCTGCCTGAACATTTCAGCGGTTAACACTTTATATTTGGAAAAGGTTATTTTAAGATCAACAATTGAATCATTCAATCCGAAATTATTTTGTTCCTGAATGGTGTTTAGATCGTTCAATGCCTGTTCAATATTATTACATATCTTATTATGTGTATTGATCAAATTGCTTTTCCGTGATTCAAAAAAGACAGGGTTAATTGTCTCATTCTCAAAAAATTCATGTGTTACTTTAATATCCTTTAAAAGTAATACATGCGTACTCTCTGCATTTTGGGTAATATTTGAAAGGGAGTCTTTATTCTTTTCGAAATAATTAAAAATTATTACCGAGGTAATTACTGTTATTAATACAAATAATAAAAATATTGCCAATAATTTTGTGCGGATAGTAGTGAACATAACTTAATTTTATACTACCAAATTACCCGTGCTTTATTATCAAAAAGATAAATTAAGTTATCTTTAATATTAAAATCGCTTAAGTCATTCTATCCAACGCTAAATGATAAAAAAAACCTGATAAAGCTATTTCTTTGAAGTGTTGAATAAGATTAAAGATCTACCAAAATAATAAGATCATTTAAAGATCTTTTTTGCCTCGCCGTTATTGTATATTAAAATAATAAGGCCGGATGCATCATTCTCTAATTCCTGTCCGTAGATATTAACACGTTTGATTATTTTTTTATCTACATTACTAATGTTATTATCAACCGAAACTATATCTGAATAAGTAAAACTTCCTTCGTTATCTGTTTGTTTTAACCGATAATATGAAGTTCGTGAAAGGGGAGACGAGTCGTAAATTTTATAATTGTGTTTATTTAAAGAAGTTCCCTGACCGGCTATAACATAAATAGTTTCCCATAAATTGGCATCAGAAGATCTTTCAATTGAGAAATATTTGTTTTTCTTTTCAGACATTGTGATCCAGTTTAATTCAACAGAGCCATCAATTAGCTTCGCGTTAAATTCAGAAAGTTCAATTGGCAAGATCATTGTTAAACAGCTGCATGGAGTTACCTGAACGCTATAAGTAATTATTTCATCGGCACGATTTGCAGAACCTGAAACACGAATAGTTCCCGGTCCTGCCAAAGTATAGTTATCTGATAATGATGAATTAGATGCTCCCTGCTGAAATATTTTAGCTCCTGCTAAAACACCTACTTTAACATTATCACAGCCCTGGCAATTTCCATCTGCGCCAGATGATCCACAGCCATAGGTACGACTTTTCATTTGCGCAAATACCTGATAGGTGCAACCAGCAGGCACTGTTATGTTAGCCGACATACTTTGATAACCGGCGCCACAATCCCCTCCAACACCCCCTGAACCGCAATTAATACCACCAGAATATGCTAACTCGCAATTTGCCAGGCAGCCACAACCTGCTCCTGAAACAGCCAGAACTCCATAAGGAAAAATGCCGGTTGTTAAACTGAAAATACAGTTAGTGTTATCCCAAACATGCGTAGTATTATTAATCCAATTAGCAGAATTACTAATTGCCGAAAGAATGGTCGCCCTTGAACCGTTGTTAGTAACACAATTATAATTCCATTGATCTTTAGTTGAGCTCATAACAATTGCAGTGGCACCAATAGCTAATGTATAAGCGCCTAATGATGCATGTGTAGGTAAGCCTGTCTGGTCTTTATCAGAACAAGTGGTATTACTAAAGACACCATTATGCTTTAAAGCATAAATAAATTGCGGTGCAGCCCTAGTTCCCTGTAATACATAAATATTATCTCCGGTACTGCTTAAACCATAATTTGTTCCCCATAGTCCTCCCAAATCCAATCGGGTAATTATACCGCCAGAGCATGTTGCCGCATTTCCGCTGCCGCCTGCGTCAATATAAAATACACTACCTGCGGCAATGATAGAATTACAGGTGATCTCTACTCCAAATTCATCGCTATTACAGGACCAGCCGGGAGTGGCATTATTCCAATTATTATCTGTAACAATAAATTTGGTATTGCATTGCATGTCCACTAAAGTGACTAGTTTTATCGCGTCATTTCCCCCATCAGTGTTGCTATTGGTTTTAAATGCAATTACAGCAATATCTCCTGGCGACAAAGAAGTTTGAGATATTATTTTATTAATACTTACAAAAAAAAGCACCAATAAAATAAATAAATTATTTTTCATTAATAGGATCTAAACTTTATTTGAGTCAAAGCTATTCTTTTTTAAAAAGGAGAATGAGACAAGTCAATTATGCTATAGTTATACTAATGTGAACTATTTAACTAAACCGATTAAGATTTATTTACTTACTCACATAGATCGGAGAAAAAAATTTACACTCCGAATAATTAAAGTAAATCTTTTGCTACAAAAACGCTTTCAATAGGTAACGCAATGGTAACGTTTCATTGGCAGATACCTAAAAATTGTTTTTTAGATTCGCATTGTGTTTATGAGTAAAATTTACCTTCTTGTTTTTATAATTTTTGGCTGTGTTTGCAATTCGATATCGCAAACCACACCGTTAATTTCTCAGGGCTCCAACTGGAAATACCTTGACAATGGTTCTAACCAAGGCACCGCATGGTATGGAACAAGCTTTAACGATGCATCATGGGCGTCGGGCAATGCCGAATTAGGTTACGGTGATGGCGATGAAGCTACTGTTGTTAGTTACGGGCCAAGCTCTTCAAATAAATACATCACAACTTATTTTAGAAAACAATTTTCGGTTACAAATCCCTCACAATTTTTTTCGATCGATCTTCAGGCGAGGCGTGATGATGGAATTGTTGTTTATATAAACGGTGTTGAAGTTTGGCGTGACAATATGCCGGCGGGTAACATCGCTTTTAATACTGTTGCTGTTTCAACAATCGCTTTTAGCGCGGAAAGTGCATGGAATCAGGTTTTGATCAGCCCGCTTTATTTAAATAACGGACTAAATACTATCGCTGTTGAAATTCACCAGGAAAATAATTCAAGCAGCGATATTACCATGGACCTTAAAATGAGCGGAAACCTAAGCATCCCCAATGTAAATGTTACGCGTGGCCCTTACCTTAATTTAGGAACTTCAAACAGTATGATCGTAAAATGGCGTACTGATATTTTATGTGATTCAAAGATCTGGTACGGAACATCAATTACTTCATTAACCAACCAGGCGTCAAGCCCATCGTTTGTTACAGATCATGAAATAAAAATTCTGGGTTTAAATCCGGCTACTGTTTATTACTATATGATCGGTACCAGTTCTGCAACCCTTACTCCTGCAAGTACTAACCAGTTTTTTAAAACCAGCCCTGTTGCAGGAACAAAAGGCAAATATAAATTTTGGGTTGTTGGCGATGCCGGAACGGGCAGTAGCAGCCAGACAAGTGCAAAAACAGGTTTCTTAAATTACATAGGTAACACTCATGTTGACGGATGGTTATGGTTAGGCGATAATGCTTACGATGGCGGCTACGACAGCGAATACCAAACAAACGTATTTGCAAATGGTATTTATGCTTCTGAATTAAAAAAAATAGTTGTGTGGCCGGCACCGGGAAATCATGATTATAATAACAATATTCCGTTTTCACCCTCACCGGCTTATCTTGATATTTTTACTTTGCCTACTTTAGGTGAAGCCGGTGGCCTTGCATCCGGAACTGAAAAATATTATTCCTACAATTATGGAAATATTCATTTTATTGTTTTAGATTCTTACAGCGTTGGCCGCAACACCAATGATCCAATGGCCACTTGGCTGCAAAACGACCTTACGGCTAACGCCTTGCCATGGGTTATTGCCTATTGGCATCATCCACCTTATACTAAAGGAAGTCATAATTCTGACAATTCGAATTTCCTTGACGGAGAATTAGTAGATATGAGACAAAACATTCTTCCAATACTAGAAAATGGTGGTGTTGATCTTGTATTGAATGGTCATAGTCATTGTTACGAACGTTCTTTTTTAATCGACAGTCATTATGGTTCGTCCGGTCAATTTAACGCATCGATGATAAAAAATAATACAAGCGGATCTTATCCTTCTGTTTGTCCGTACCAAAAACAAACATTAATTAATAAAGCACATAAAGGCACTGTATATTCTGTTGTTGGTTGTTCCGGAAAAACCAGTGGCACATCAAGCGGTTGGCCGCACCCTGTATTTTACAGCTACAACAATACTTTATTAGGAAGTATGTTAATAGAAGTAAACGATAACCGTTTAGATGCAAAATTTATTACAAGCACAAATTCTGTTTACGACGGTTTTACGATCGTAAAAAATGCTGGTAAAAAGGTCACACTAAATATTTGTCAGGGCCAAAACGCCATTTTAAAACCATCCTGGCCTGAGCCGGTTTATTGGTTCCCACTTGGAACAACATTAGATTCGGCAATTGTAACTCCTGCCTTCTCAACTATTTATTATGCCTACGATCCTAACTCCTGCATTAAAGATACGTTTGTAGTAAACGTTACACCAAACACTATTCCACCTTGCAATATAACTTCACTTCCAGCCTACGAACCGGCATTAGAAGTAAGTGTTTATCCAACCCTCATTAAAAGTAAGAACGAAGCGTTTGTTATCAGAACACTATCCAGAACAAAAATTGAGTCGACAAAAATTCTTGATATACAGGGAAAAATAATTGAAGCCTTTGTAGATGAAATATCCGATACCGAATTAAAAGTAAATTTTAAAAACGAAACTCCAAATGGCGTTTATTTTCTTGAATTAATAATTGATAATAAACCAATCCACAAAAAAATAATCTTTAATAAATAAATATGAAAACATTACTACACCGAGCTATTTTTTCTATTTCACTATTGTGTTCGCATTTGTTGTATTCACAATGCACTATTAATAATGTTACAGGAGATCTGATTATTTCTTCAAACATTATCATGACAGGTACATATAATGTTACAGGCAAATTTGTGATTCCGGCAGGCATAACAGTTTTTGTTCAAGGCTATTCTTCTAATACCTGCGGAAAATTAGTTATAAATGCACAAAAGGTTTTTGTTTATGGAACTATCAATGCTAATAATTCAGGTTATCCCGGCGGTTTGGGTGGTGTGGGCGGAACAAGTGTAACAAGTATAACAGGTGATGCTGTTTCTTTAACAGGTTGTAATAATAAAGATAATACCGGGCATGTAACTGTAGAAGGCGGAAAACAAGGTGTTGCCGGCTTAGGCCTGGGTGGTGGTGTTCCGGGCTCAAACGGTGTAAACGGTTCGGGCCCTAAACAACAGTGCTTAAGTAATAATGATGAGTGCGGAATGATTGGTTCTGGCGGAGGTGCCGGTGGTGGCTCAGGCGGAACATATGGTGGTAAAGGTGGTAACGGTTCTAATGGTGGTAATGGAACAAATTCTTATACTGCAACCGGTGTTAATGTATCAACAGGCTATGCAGTTATTCCAGGGAATGGAGGCTCAGGTGGTATTGCACTTAATAATGTTGGTTCTTCTACAGGAAATGATATTGATCTTGGTTCAGGTGGTGCCGGTTCAGGTGGTGGCGGACGGTCGTTCATCGCAGGTTTGCAAGGTAGCAAAGGTGGAAACGGTGGCGGCATGATAATGCTGGTAGCCTCCGATACGTTATTGATCTCAGGGACTATTACTGCAACAGGTGAAAATGGCTTGAACGGTGGAAAAGGAGGAGACGGTGGCGTAACTGCAAAATGTTGTTCGGATGGTTGTGATGATTGCGGAGAAGCTACTTTATCGTGTGGTTCGGGTGGTGGTTCTGGTGCAGGCGGTGGCTCAGGTGGTGGAATTTATTTAGAATCACAAAATAAAGCGGTAATCACCGGAACGTTAGTTGCCAATGGTGGAAATGGCGGAAACGGTGGTCAAAAAGGAACCGGTACTAGTTGTAATTATAGCGCAACTTTTTGTGGAACACAAGCGCTCATAAGCGGTAATGGCTCTGATGGAACTACCGGTGGTGGCGGTGGCGGCGGAAGAATAAAAATATTTGTTCCAAGTTGTACTCAAAGTACAATTTCACCTGTAAGTAATGTATCCGGTGGAACAGCAGTTAATGCAGGTTTACCGGGTTCTTATAATGTTATTTGTAATGTTACAAGTGTGATCGAAAATTATGTTTATCACCAGTTAAATATTTTCCCAAATCCTGCAACAAACCAGATCATTTTAAAATTTAAATATTTTGATTCGTTCAAGGATGAAAATTGTTCTATTGAAATTATTGACCTTAATGGCAAAAAAGTAATGGAAACGTCATCGCTTTTGCATTTAAATGCAGAACAAACAATAGATGTGAGCGAATTAAACAGCGGCATGTATTTTTTAAGATTGAATACGCGTGATCATTTAATTAATCAAAAATTTATAAAACAATAAAAAATGAAAAAGCTTTTGATCCTATTGTGTGTTTTTTTGGTGAAAGATCTTTACCAACAAAGCAATCATAAAATAACTTTACAACCCTGCTTAAAACCTTTTTATCATGGCGTTGCTTCCGGCGACCCAATGACCGACAGGGTAATTATTTGGACGCGGGTAACTCCTGATACTAACCAGATAAACCAATCTATTATTGTAGACTGGAAAATTGCAACCGATACCGGAATGGTAAATGTTATAAACCAGGGAACCTTATTGACCGATTCAACAAAAGATTTTACCGTAAAAGTAGATGCAACAGGGTTAACGCCTAACACATTTTATTTTTATGAATTTAAAGCCAACGGAAAATATTCTCCTCGCGGAAGAACAAGAACAACGCCTTTAGCCGCTGCAGATAGTTTACGATTTGCACTTGTATCATGTGCCAATTTTGAAGCCGGGCTTTTTAATTCGTACGCAAGTTTATTGGCGCGTAAAGATTTTGATGCCGTACTTTCTCTTGGTGATTATATATATGAATATAATACCGGCGGTTATTCGCCTAACCCTGCCACACCAACCAGGACCTGGTCTCCCGCAAATGAAATTATATCTATAGCGGATTACCGCATGCGTTATTCGTCGTATAGATTAGATCTTGATCTTCAAAGGTTACATCAACAATTTCCTTTTGTGTGTGTTTACGATGATCATGAATTTTCAAACGACGCATGGATCAATGGTGCAGGCAATCACCAGGCCGGCGAAGGTCCATGGAACGCAAGAAAACAATGTGCACAAAAAGCCTTTTTTGAATGGCTACCGGTTAGAGTAACAGGAACTATTAACCCTTACCAGATATACAGAAAAATAAAATACGGCAATTTAGTAGAACTTTTAATGTTAGACACAAGGGTTGAAGGCCGTGATCTGCAAGCTGGAACAACAGGCGCTACTGTTACAAGCCCTACAAGACAGTTATTAGGATCTACACAATACAATTGGTGGAAAAACAAAATGGATTCTAGTACTGCACAATGGAAAGTATTAGGGCAACAAGTAATGATGGCTCCATTAACTGTATTTGGTAATGCGGTTAACGGCGATCAGTGGGATGGATATCCTGCACAACGGACTAATATTTATAACCACGTTCTAAGCAACAACATTTCAAACATGATTGTGGTAACAGGAGATATACATTCTTCGTGGGCCAACGACCTGCCAACTGCAACGTATAACAGTAGTACAGGGGCGGGATCTGCCGGTGTTGAATTTGTTACACCAAGTGTAACCTCCCCAGGAATGAGCATTCCATTAGGCGCATCAGCTATTATGGCTGCAAACGGCCATATTAAGTATACTAATCTTACGGCGCATGGTTATGTAATTATGGATATAAACCAAAACCGCACACAGGCAGATTGGTACCATGTTACAACTATTGATAATCCAAGTACAGCATACACGTATGCAACTTCTTTTAAAGTAAATAATTTTCAAAGACATTTAATACCTGCTGGTTCGGCTTCTTTACCAAGACAAAGTATTTATCACATCCTTGCGCCTTTATGTCCAAGGCCTCCATTAACAACTTCTTTGAACGAGTCTTATAAAGAAAGTATTTTCCTTTCTGTTTATCCAAATCCATCCATGGATTATGTTACCATACAATTTAATAACAGCAACCAGGGAAAAGTAAAAATATCTGTTTGCGATGCTTCCGGAAAAATTGTTTATGATCATACAGATGTCATTGATCAGGGAGTTAATAAGCACTATATTAATTCTACATCTTTTAGTGAAGGGATTTATTTTATAAAAATTGAAACAGTTGGGAATTCAGAAACTATTAAGTTCATTAAGCAGTAAAAATAAACGCTTACTGTGTATTGCCGGAATTCATTTTATTGCCATTGAAGGCATATTACTGAGTTTTTCGTTTATTGGAATTCAACCTCAGAATGCCAATGTAATTATTGACACCCATTTTGGCAAGCTCATCGAAAATATTGATAGCCTTGAAAAGAGCGTGGTAGAAAACAGGCCCATCGCGCAAAAACAATTTTATTACACGCTGTCGCGCAAGAATTACAAATATCTTGAAACGGTTATTGAATATGTTTCGCCCTTTTTTGCCAAGTATTATATCAATGGGCCACCCATCAGGAAACACGATATTGAGAGTGGCAATAAAGTTATTGAACCACACGGCTTTCAATTATTGGAAACTTTTTTTTTTACCGACAACAGCAGTTTGTCCAAAGAAGAAATGATTTACGAGATCCGTATCCTTAGGGAAACGATCGTTCAAACACGAAAAAAATACAAAAGTGTAATTCCAAGAACTGAGCAGTATTTTGATATGATACAAATGGAACTGGTACGCATTATCAGTTTAAACATCAATGGCTACGATTGCGCTATCACCAAAGAAAATATTCAAGAAACTACTTTTATTTTTGATGGCTTATTAGGGGTTCTTGAAGGTATTGAGGAGGTTAGAGCGAAAGGGCGGTCGCTTCCCAAAATAAAAAATCTAATTACAGACTCCAAAAAATATCTATCCTTAAACAAGGAGTATGATACATTTAACCGGTTGTACTTTATTACTAATTACGTTAAGCCGCTTTATTCATTCGTGCAAAAATTGAGAGATGAATTACAGTTATCAAGCACGCCGGTAAATTATGCTATCAACTTCAACGAAAATAATTTATTTGATGAAACTTTTTTTAACAGGTATTTTTTTTCGATTAATATCTCCGATTCTACAAATATATTAGCGCAAGCAGAACTTGGAAAGAATTTATTTTTCGATCCTATCTTATCGGGTAATAATAAGCGAGCCTGTGCCTCTTGTCATAAACCTGAGTTTGCCTTTTCAGACACTATCAATAAAAATTTTGAATACAACCGATCAGGTTTTGTTAAGAGAAATACGCCCGCTTTATTAAATGTTATGTATCAGAAGAGTTTTTTCTATGATGGAAGATCATTACAGTTAGAAGACCAGGTAAGTGATGTACTACATGCAAAAAACGAAATGAATTCTATCCCCGCGGAAATAGTAGATAAGTTAAGGCAAAGTGATGAGTATAAAATTTTGTTCAAAAAAGCTTTCAAGGGCAAGGCAGACACTGCCATAACATTTTATGCGGTTTTAAAATCTATATCTGAATTTGAAAAAACGCTAGTATCATTAAATTCAAAATTTGATAAATACATTAAGGGAGATAAAAAAGCATTAAACCAAAATGAAATAAACGGCTATAATATTTTTGCAGGAAAAGCTTTATGTGGCTCTTGTCATTTTTTGCCCTTATTCAACGGGCTTGTTCCGCCTATTTATAATGACAATGAATTTGAAGTTATTGGAACTCTAAAAGATCCTAACTCTAATGAACTTGACCCCGATAGTGGCAGGATATTAATTACCAAAAAGAACATACATGCCTTTTCATTTAAAACGCCCAGTATTCGAAATGTTGAAAGCACTTTTCCTTATATGCATAATGGTGCATACCGAACTTTAGAACAGGTGATTGAATTTTACAATAAAGGTGGCAGTTCTGTTATTAAACAAAAGATAGAACATCAAACTTTACCTTTCGATTCTTTGCAACTTTCAGTTAAAGAAAAACAGGATATAAAATATTTCTTATTAAGCTTGTCTGATAATGCCCACAAGAATATAGCTCCAAAAAAACTGCCAAAAATTAAAGATCCAATTCTTAATGAAAGGAAAATTGGTGGTGAATACTAAAAAATTTCATTTTGATACACTAACCTTAACAAAAGGTTAAGATATGTATGTTTTATTTGTGAAATGAAAACGTTTTCTCTGATCACAAGATCTTCTGTTTATTTTCTTTTTTCTTTTGTGCTTGTAAATTGTACTAACTCTTCTTCAATTGCCGAAAAAGAAAAAATTGAAAAAGAAAAAAAAGTTATTACAATTAAGGGTTCTGATTCTGAATTGAACTTATTAAAATTCTTTGCGGATGAATACAAAGCCAACCGTCCGAGCTTGGTTATGAATATTTCAGGTGGAGGAACTTCACATGGCATAAAAGCTTTAATAAACAACGAAACAGATATTGCCATTGCCTCAAGGGTAATAACTGATGAAGAGGCTGCTTCTGCGAAAGAAAAAGGCGTTAACCCTGTTCCATTTATTATTGCGCAGGATATAGTTGCAATAATAACACATCCTGAAACCGGTGTTGATAGTTTATCTTTAGCTCAACTTTCAAAAATCATGGAAGGCAAAATTCTTAATTGGAAAGAATTAGGCGGAATAGATCTATCTATAACCATATATGGGCGCGACAAACATTCGGGTACGCGTTATTATTTACAGGATAAACTAGGCATTAAAAAATTTCCTAAAAATTATGTTGAATTAGAAGGAAATTCCAAGATCATTGAAACAGTGCATAAACAGAGAGGCTCTATTGGTTATGTAAATGTTGGCTCAATTGTTAATGAAGAAGGTAAACCAACAAATAAAATATGGGCTATGAATTTATATATAGATAACAATTTAGCATGTTCGCCATACGAGAATCAAAGAATAAAATATGGCGAATATCCTTTGGTGAGGCCGCTCATTCAATATACTAATGGCAAGCCGACTAACCAGCTTCTGGAGTTCATCAATTTTGAATTACTTCAAAGACAACAATTAAATCTTGAAAAACACGGCTATTTAAAAATTAATGCCACCTATTTTAATATGAATCAAAATAGCTTAAACAACTAGTTTAGATCTATTTCTAATGTTATTAAGTAAATTTTAAAACGGCAATTTTTTCACAAAAAAATAACATTACTTTACCCTACTCTTTTGTTAAAATAAATAATTTTGTTTAGTGAAAATCCTTGAAGTTTTATACAGTTCTGTATAACTCCTAAACCACAAAAATTTTGTAATTTTTTTAAATAAAATGAGAACAAATTTATTTTTTTGGATTTTTGCGGTTGTTTTAGTTTGCAATACATCATTTTCACAGCAACTGGTAATTAATGAAGTTTCACAAGGACCATCCGGATCTAAAGAATATGTTGAACTTGTTGTAGTTGGAACACCAACATGTAATGCTATACCGTGTATAGACATCAGAGATTTTATTATTGATGATAACAACGGCAGCCATGCAACCGGAGGTGGAACAGGTATTGCATCGGGATGTGTACGATTTAAAAACATTCCATTCTGGTCGTGCATCCCTATCGGAACAATGATCTTAATATACAACGATGCGGATATAAATGCACTCGTGCCTGCTATAGATCTTTCTATGGCAGATGGCAATTGCAAATTAGTTATTCCCATTAGCGATTGCACGTTATTGGAGCGTCACACTACATTGCCTGCCGTTGGTACACCGGCATACCCAACAACAGGTTATACCAATTGCGGTAACTGGACGCCGGTATCAATGGCCAATGGCGACGATTCTTTTCAAACGGTAAATGCTACAGGAGGAATTGTTCATAGCGTAAGTTGGGGAAATAATAATCTTTCAACAGTTATTTATTTTGCAGGATCGGCTGCTGGTAAAGTTGCGGTAATGAATAATTCTGTTGATAATAATCCTGCTAATCAAGCCAATTGGACATTTATGAATGTACCTGGGAATGAAACACCCGGAAGTCCAAATAATGTTGCCAATAATAATTGGATCCACTCTATGAATAATTCGTGCGTGCCTCTTCTACCTTTATCTGCCACAGTTTCCTTTTCTAATTCAGGCTGCATTTGTAACGGATCGGCAACATTAAATGCAAGTGGTGCTATTTCGCCATACACTTACACATGGCTTCCCTCCGGAGGAAATGCAAATATAGCAACTGGTTTGTGTGGTGGCACGTACACCGTTAACTCAACTTCTTCAAATGGGTGTACACAAAGCCATACGGTTACTATTGGTACCGTTAGCAATCTAACTTTATCTATTACCAATAATAGTGTAACATGCAATGGTTTATCAAACGGCAGTGCAACTGTTACGGCAATAGGCGGAACGTTACCATATTCCTATACATGGACGCCGGTTGGAGGAAATGCACAATCAGCAAGCGGATTAGCGCCCGGTGTTTATACAGTTACAGTTAAGGATGCTAATAATTGCACTTCAACCGCAACAACATCTATTGCTCAGCCAACCGCAGCTCTGAGTGCAATAGTTTCATCAACAAATAATCTATGTTTTGGTGCTTCAAGCGGAGCCGCAAATGTAACACCGAGTGGTGGCACACCTGTTTATTCTTATACATGGAGTCCTTCAGGTGGAAATGCAGCTAATGCAAATGGTTTGGCTGCAGGAATATTTAGTATTACTGTAAATGATGCAAACAACTGTATATTTATTACAACAGTTTCAATTACTCAACCTACTGCCGGCATAACAGCTACAATATCTTCAACAAATATTTTATGTTTTGGCGGAGTAAACGGTGCTGCCAGTGTTACACCAAATGGTGGCACACCGGCCTATTCATATACGTGGAGCCCTACCGGTGGTAATGCTTCTGCGGCAAGTGGATTGTCGGTTGGAATATATACTGTATTAATTAAAGATCTGAATAATTGTACATTTAACTCAACGGTTTCAATCACACAACCCGCATCAGGAATTATTGCTGCTGTTTCTTCAACAAATGTTTTGTGTTTTGGTGGTTCGAATGGCATAGCAAATGTTTTACCAAATGGCGGCACACCTGTTTATTCATATACCTGGAGTCCATCGGGCGGCAATTCTTCTGTTGCAAACGGTTTACCGGCAGGTAATTATACAGTATTTATTAAAGATGCTAATAATTGTAACGGTACTTCAACAGTTTTAATTGGTCAGCCTCAACAATTTGGGTTAAGTGTAAATTCAATTACCTTATGTAATAACCAGCCGGGTATTTTATCGGCAACAATTGTCGGAGGGGCTCTGCCGGTAACTTATAGTTGGAATGGTTCATCTTCGCCATCTAATACAATAAGTGTTACGACGACAGCAACAACAATTTATACCGTAAGCGCTACCGATGCAAATGGATGCGTTTCTAATATTCAAAATGCATCGGTAAATGTGGCAAGCTTTTTAAATTTATCTGTAAGCCCTAACGTAAGTGTTTGCAGTGGAGCTATTGCAACTATGAGCACAAGTGTAAGTGGAGGAAATGGTAGTTATACTTATGTCTGGCAACCCGGATCGTTGAATGGCCCGGTACAAAATATTTCGGTTACAGGTTCTCAGATCTATACGGTTAGTGTAACTGACGGTTGTTCCTCTGCAATATCAAAAACTATATCCATTAGCAGTTCCCCTCTTCCTCCTTCCAATATAATTTCTTCTCAAACGGCAGGTTGTGCGCCGTTATGTGTTACTTTTTCAAATGCAGTTTTATTTTCATCAGGGTTGGTTCAATCTTACCAATGGAATTTTGGAAACAATAACACATCAAATTTATCGTCACCACAAAATTGCTTTACTCAAGCCGGCAATTACCCGGTTATTTTAAATTACGTAACTATAAACGGATGTATTGGTTCACAGACGTTAACCAACTCTATTCAGATCTATCCAACACCAATTGCTCATTTTATTACTGATAAAACAGAGATAGATAGTTATGGAACAGTTATTAATTTCACGAATCAATCTACAAATGCAACAAATTATAGTTGGTACTTTGGCGATGGAATTACTTTGTATGAAACGAATCCCTCTTTTACATTTTTAAATGAGCAAGATCAATATGTTTATTTAACGGCAAAAAATAATTTTGGATGTACAAATATGTTTATGCTAAAAATAGACTACAAGCCGGAGTTTACTTTTTTTGCTCCAAACACTTTCACTCCAAATGAGGATAATTTAAACGATATTTTTTTGCCTAAGGGCTTGGGTTGGAATATTGATAAATATGAATTAACTGTTTATGATCGTTGGGGCGAAAAAATATTTGGAACCAAACAATACAACGAAGGCTGGAACGGAAAGGTGCGCGGAAGCGAAAGTAGTGTGCAAAACGATATCTATATTTGGAAAGTGAGCTTAACAGATGTATTTTCCAAACATCATGAATTTGTAGGGCACATTTTTATTGAAAAATAAAGTAAAGTCGGCTTCATTAGGGATTTTGATGACAACCAAGATTATTGCATGAAGCAAAAAAAGGTGTGGAGGAAATTTCACGCCTTTTACATTTTGCTTATATTGCAAAATATCTTCACAAAAAGTAATTTTGTTCTATGAGAAAAATTCTGATCTTATTATTATTTCTTCATCAACTTAATTTTTTAGCCCAAAATAAAAAACAGTATACTGATAACTCAAATGGCTGGTATATGTATTTTGGCAGCCATAAATTATCCGGAAAATGGGGCATACATCTTGAGGCTCAATTGCGAAGAAACGAAATAATAACAAAACCACAACAACTTTTACTAAGAACTGGCATCAATTATCATTTTAATAAAAAATTATTTGCAACCGTAGGATATTGTTATGTAATCACATACCCTTATGGTGAATTTCCTTCTAAAACCGTTTTTCCTGAAAATAGAATTTGGGAGCAGATTCAGTTAAAAAATCAAATAGGTAAATTAGAACTGGTTAACAGATTTAGATTAGAACAACGTTTTGTGAACTCGCCTATAGCAAAAGATTCAGGTTTTGTGAACGGTCCGGCTGTTTATACAGATCGTTTCAGGTTATTAAATCGTTTTTCAATTCCGCTAAAAGGAAAAGAAATTCTCGACAAGTCTTTTTATATTTCTTTTTATGATGAAGTTTTTATAAATTTTGGGCATAACCTTGCAAAAAATATCTTTGATCAAAACAGGGCTTATATTGCACTCGGATATAAAATTCCAAAAGTTGGAAGAATTGAAATAGGTTATTTAAATCAATTAATTTTTAAAAGTGATGGGATAAAAGTTGAAAATAACCACACTTTACAAATTGGATTAAGCTCAACCATTGATCTGTACAAGAAAAAAGATTAACTCTATTGATCTCTCCTAACAGCAAGTCAAAATACAAAATACTAAGTTTCAGCTGTTAAAAAAATCATTTGCTATAATTTATAGCATAAATTTACTATTAATTGTAGTTACATTTATTATCCCAAACGTGGAAGATGAGAAAGGTAGCGGATAGATCGATAATTGAACAATTGCAACAACAAATAATAAAGTTGCAAAAGAATGAAACACTTTCTGCCGAACAACCCTTATCCATCGGTTTGGGAACTATCGAAGATTCTTTTCCTGGAAATGTATTTGCAAAAGGTGCTGTTCACGAACTGATAAGCAATAGTGCTGAGGAAGCTACCTGCACCAGTGGTTTTATTTCTGTAGTTCTTGGAAAATTAATGCCAAACACTGGCTATTGCCTTTGGATAAGTACTGTACCAAGACGTAGCATTTTTCCTAACGCCCTAAAAGGATTTGGCATTGATCCTGAACGGATTTTATTTGTAGATGCCGGTAAAACCAAAGATACTTTATGGGCCATTGAAGAAGCACTAAAATGTGATGCACTTATTGCCGTTGTTGGAGAAATTACAGAACTGACTTTTAATGATTCCAGAAGATTACAATTAGCAGTTGAAAAAAGTCATGTTACCGGATTTATACACCGGTTTAGACCAAAGACAGAAAACGCCGTTGCTTGTGTAACCAGGTGGAAAATAAAACCTATTACAAGTGCAGCAGGTGAAACACCAGGCGTTGGATTTTCGAGATGGCATATAGACCTACTAAAAGTAAGAAACGGCAAAATCGGAAATTGGGAAGTGCAATGGTCGCCCAAAGGATTAGAATACCCTTCGACTCCGCTCAGGGTGACAGGGGACGATGTGAGTATACAAGAAATTGATGAACGACAAATTGGTTAAAGATGAGCAGAAGAATTGTGGTGATATGGTTTCCTCATTTGGTAACTGACAGATTGTTGCGAAAACAACCTGAATTAAAAGATCTGCCTTTTGTTTTAGTAATAACAGAAAGAGGCAGACGAATTGTTAAAGCAGTAAATGTACTAGCACAAGAAAAAGGTATTTATGAAAATATGATGTTGGCAGACTGTAAGGCGTTAGTTCCTGAATTAATGGTGTTGGATTATGATGCAGCCGAACCAAAGAAATTACTAAATTCCTTGGCCGAATGGTGCATACGCTATTCTCCTTTTATTTCAATTGAGCTACCTGATGTTTTGATCCTGGATGTGAGCGGTTGTACACACTTGTGGGATGGCGAAGAAAATTATTTAAACGACATTCATAAAAAATTTAATGTCTTTGGTTATACCATCAGAAGCGCTATGGCAGACACACTCGGAACAGCCTGGGCTGTTTGTCATTTTGGAACTAATGCGAGCATTATAGAAACAGGAAAAGAAGTTCCTGTTTTATCTGCTCTCCCTCCTGCCGCTTTGAGATTAGACCAACCAATTTTAGAGAAACTGGATAAGCTTGGATTAAAAACTATTGGGAGCTTTATGACTATGCCCAATACAGCCTTGAGAAGACGATTTGGGCAAAACATATTGAAGCGATTGGCACAAGCCTTTGGCGAAGAAATGGAAATTACAGAGCCTGTACAACCGCTAATACCTTTCCAGGAACGTTTGCCAAGCATGGAACCGATACGTACAGCAGAAGGAATTGAAGTAGCTATTAAGACTTTGTTACAAATGCTGTGTGAGCGTTTACAAAAAGAAATGAAAGGCTTGCGTAAATGTGTATTAACCTGTTATCGGATTGACGGATTGATTGAGAAAATTGAAATAGGTACAAGCAAACCATCCCGAAACACTTTACATTTATTTAAACTTTTTGAAAATAAAATTGCCAACATAGAGCCTGATCTCGGGATTGACTTGTTTGTGATGGATGCGCTGTCAGTTGAAGACTTGCATAGTTCGCAGGATGCTTTATGGACAGTAAGCGGCAAAGACGAATCCGTTATTGCTGAATTACTGGACAGGATATCGGGTAAAACAGGTGTACAAGGTATTCATCGTTATTTGCCTTCTGAGCATTACTGGCCTGAACGTTCTTTTAAAAATGCAACTTCGTTAAGTGAAAAACCAAGTACAGAATGGCGAACTGATCTTCCAAGGCCTTTGCATATTTTACCGGTACCGGAATTAATTGAAGTATCGGTTCCAATTCCCGATTATCCTCCTTTGCTGTTTCGTTATAAAGGCACAATACACAATGTAAAAAAAGCAGATGGACCTGAACGTATAGAACAGGAGTGGTGGCTGCAAAATGGTTTATATCGGGATTATTATTGTGTGGAAGATGAACAGGGCTCACGTTACTGGTTGTTTCGTTCAGGAGATTATGACAGCGGCAATGTGAAATGGTTTATACATGGATTCTTCACATAGTGATTAGGGAATAGTTATAAGTAATTAGACAAGAACAATGGAATATACGGAGTTACAAATAACAAGCAACTTTACTTTTTTACGGGGCGGTTCTCATCCTGAAGAATTAGTTGAGCAAGCTTTGCTTTTGGGTTATACAGAAATTGCTATTACTGATCTTAATACACTTGCTGGAATTGTAAGAGCATACTCAGCGGCGAAAGAAAAAAACATCCGTATCATTCCTGCATGCAGATTAGAATTATTAGACGGGCATTCGTTGCTTGCTTATCCTAAAACAAAACAGGGTTATGCTAATTTATCAGGATTATTATCTGAAGGAAATTTGCGTGCTGAAAAAGGTAAATGCTTTTTGTATAAAAAAGATGTGTATGAATTTTCAAAGGATCTGTTATTTATTATGGTACCACCCATGTCTTTAAATTCAGCTTTTGAAATAGAAGAACCTTTTAAAAAATCGTTACAGGAATATAATCAGAAGTTAGGAAGCAGTTTTTATTTAGGGGCTACACGCTCTTATCATGCCAATGATAATAAAAAATTATTCCGTTTAGGAGAACTCTCCAAAATTTATAACGTGCCATTGGTTGCCATGAATGATGTGCATTACCACGCACCTAAGCGAAGGGAATTACAGGATATACTTACTTGTATTCGTGAAAAATGCACTATCACCAATGCAGGATTTAAGCTGTATCAAAATGCAGAACGTTATTTAAAAACAGCAGAAGAAATGAAACGTTTGTTTGCACAATATCCTGAAGCCATTGCCAATACAAAAAAAATAGCTGATGCCTGCCAGTTTAGTTTGAGCGAATTAAAATACACTTATCCTAAAGGACTTACAACTGAAGGCCGAACACACCAGGAAGAGTTAGCGCATCATACATGGATCGGCGCTTACAAAATGTTTGGTGAACAGATACCGGATAAAGTAAAAAAGAATATTGAATTTGAATTAGCATTTATAGAAAGAAAAGATCTTGCCTATTATTTTTTAACTGTACATGATTATGTTTGGGAAGCGCGCAGGCTTGGCATATTGTGTCAAGGGCGTGGCTCCGCTGCTAACTCTGTAATCTGTTATTGTCTGGGTATTACACCGGTAAACCCAACTAAGCATCGACTTTTATTCAGCCGTTTTATGAGTGATGCGCGTGACGAGCCGCCGGATATAGATGTTGATTTTGAGCATGACCGAAGAGAAGAAATTATACAATACATTTATGGAAAGTATGGGCGCGAACACGCCGCTATTGTTGCTACCGTTACGCAGGTACATTTTAAAGGCGCTGTGCGTGATGTAGGAAAAGCTATGGGACTCTCATTGGATGCGATTGACAGTCTTGCGTCTTCGGGCTGGGAATTTACTGAAGAATGGCTTGAAGGAAAAGAATCCTCTTCCAAAGGATTTAATGCAAAAGATCCGCATCTACTTAAAGTATTAGAACTCACTAATCAGTACAGAGGGTTTCCTCGTCAGTTAGGACAGCACACCGGCGGCTTTGTACTAACTGAAAATAAAATATCGGATTTGTGTCCTACGCTAAACGCGCGGATGGAAAACCGCACTAACATCGAATGGAATAAAGACGATATAGAAAGCCTGGGTATTTTAAAAGTAGATGTGTTAGCACTTGGTATGCTAACTTGCATACGAATTTGTTTTGATCTTGCGAAACTCCATTACGATATTGACCTAACGCTTGCCAATATACCGCAGGATGATTCCGTAGTTTATGACATGATATGCAAGGCTGATACGATCGGTGTTTTCCAAATAGAAAGCCGCGCTCAAATGAGCATGTCGCCACGAATGAAAGCAAGATGTTTTTATGACCTTGTGATGCAAATAGCGATGGTAAGGCCTGGACCAATTCAGGGAGGCGCTGTAAACCCACTTTTACGCCGTCGTAATGGCGAAGAACCAATAGTGTATCCATCAAAAGAACTGGAAGAAATTTTGGGTAGAACAATGGGTGTTGTTTTGTTTCAGGAACAAGCAATGGAAGTAGCTATTATTGCCGGAGGATTTACAGATGCAGAAGCCGATCAATTGCGGAGGAGTATGGCTTCTTTTAAAGCTGATGGCCGTGTTGGCATGTTTGAAGAAAAACTTGTAAAAGGTATGATGGCAAAAGGATATACTGAAGAGTATTCTAAAAGCACTTTTAAGCAATTGAGAGGTTTTAGCGGTTATGGATTTCCAGAAAGTCATTCTGCAAGCTTTGCATTACTTGCATATGTGTCCGCATGGCTGAAATGCCATTACCCCGATGTATTTGCCGCTGGGTTATTGAACAGTCAGCCAATGGGTTTTTACCAACCTGCACAAATTATTTCATGCGCAAAAAAGCACGGTGTGACTGTAAGACCTGTTGATATTAATTACAGTAATTGGAATAATATACTGGAAGAAAAAACCGGCAATTATTTTGCTTTACGTTTGGGTTTTAGAGAAGTGAAAGGATTACGTGAAGAAGATATGCAGCTACTTATAGCTGTTCGTGAAACATTAAAGAGCCAAAAGGCAGAAGACAAGGCATCAAACAACAAAACAAAAACACCGGGACACCGAATCGCTAAATTATTAGATGCCGGTATTTCCATATCATCTTTGGAATTGCTTGCTAATGCAGATGCTTTTCGTTCTATAGGCTTAGACCGTCGTAAAGCGCTTTGGGAAATTTCTGCATTGAAGGATCACAATACAGGTTTATTTGCAGGACAACCAATTGATGCTTCAGCAGAAAAAGATATTGTGCTTCCTGAAATGAATTTATCTCAACACGTTTTGGAGGATTATAAATCTATCGGTCTTTCACTAAAAGCGCATCCTGTTAGTTTTATTCGCAATAAGCTTTCGGAGTTGCAGGTTACTGCGAATGAAGAAATAATTAACCGTACGGATGGTTCTTATATAAAAGTAGCAGGACTTGTATTGGTAAGACAACGACCAGGAACAGCGAGCGGAATTTGTTTTATCACTATTGAAGATGAAACGGGTATTGCTAATCTGGTTGTGTTTGAAAAACTATTTACGCAATACAGAAATGAAATTGTGCGAAGCAAGTTTTTAATGGTGGAAGGTACTGTACAAAAAGAAGGTGAAGTGATACATGTGATCGTGAAACGTTGCTTTGATCTTACAGGATTATTGATGCCTCTTAGTAATACGGAAGCTAATGGTTCGGAAGATCATTCGCAGGATTACGGAAGCAGCGCGCCGGGAGTAGCAAAAGCCACAAAAGAAATGATTAAATCAAATAATGGGCAATCCTTTCAGTACGATGTTTTTCATGAAGGAAGGAATTTTAGATAGTGAGATTTCGTTTAAGATTATTGCTGCGCAATGATCTTTTGTAACTAGTTTCAAAGAGATTAGCTACGCTGATCTCTCCTAAACATAAGTCAAAATTCAAAAATCGTTGCTTTGCAACGCTTTTTGTTTTTCGCATCCGCTTTTGAAAGCAAAGCTATAAGAGAGATTAGCTAAGCTGATCTCCCCTAACCATAAGTCAAAATGCAAAAGTCATTTTGCTTCGCAAAATGCTCTTTGTTTTTCCTTCCGCTTTTGAAAGCAAGCTTTCAACGCTGGCGGAAAAACAAAAAGTCCCGCCTTGCGGCGGGACTTTTGCATTTATTAGTGGACCCGGAGAGATTCGAACTCTCGTCCAAATAAGGAAAAAATAAGCTTTCTACACGTTTAGTTATAACTTGATTGTAGGCTAAAGGCAGGCGTTATATCAAACCAATCTTTAACTTAGTTACTAATATTGTTTTACATAGTAACATTTGTAAAACAAATTGCACATTTATGATGCTTTACCCAAAGCGCAGAGCAACTTAGCTCCCTGGAAAGCAAAGGACACTTAATTCTAAATTAAGCAGCCATAGCGTAAGAGTTATCTTCGCCAAATAAAAGTTTTGAAAGTTCAGTTTAAAGAGCTCGTCTTACAACGCTCTACATGCTTACCTATCTGATGCGCTTACTGTCAAAACCGGTCGGGCCCATAATAATTTAAGATTCAAGATTTCAGATTTAAAGTTTAAACCTGTATTCAAAAACATTAAATTGTTCAAAGAACTATAACCCTTCGGTAAACTCAGGGCTAGCGTAAAGTTAGTATAATTTGTTTCTAAAAACTAAGTTTTTATTTATATTTAACGAAAATAAGAAACCATGAAAAAACTATTTTTATTTCTTTTTATAGCTGCATCTAGTGCCATTATTGCGCAAACTATTAAATCAAAACCTCTAAAACTTAAATACACTCCGCCTGCAGGATGGGTAGCCGAAGAGTTTGGAGACAAATTAAACTGGGAGGGAGCAGGCAATTCCCTATGTCATTGCGCCGGGGTAAAATTCAGCAAACAACATAAGGATGGAAAAATGAATGTTTTGGTTTATCCAAGTACGCAAGCCGGACTGGATTCTACTAAACGGAATTTTGTTGGTTCTTTGGTTTTTACCGATGTCCAAAAATTTGATAAAACAAAAAACAAATTCTTTTCTTTTGAAAAGAAAAAATCAAATTTTGCTGATGCCAAAAAATCGAATGAAAAATCGTTTGACGTGATCCGTTACCAAACAAAAATTGAAGATCACTTCTACATTATTTATGCATGGCAGGAAAATAAACAATTAATGAGTCCGCAAACCGAAAAAGAATTATTCGAAATGATAAATGCTATAGAGCCCCTATAGCATTTATTTTTTAAACTTCAATGCAAAATGCAGTCCGCCATTATTCTTAAACAAATATTCTGCATCTAATTGCCCGGCAAGCGATCGTATTAGCTCCATCCCTAGTGAGCCATTTGTTTCAGTATTTATTTTTCCCGGACCGTTATCTTTAAATTCAAGAACAAGTGATTCATTAATTTCTTTAAGATCTATATTAACGTTTAATTTTATTCCTGGCCTTTGCGCATGCTTAAATGAATTTGTAATTAATTCGTTCACTATTAAACCACATGGAATGGCTTGGGTTATATTTAAACTAACAGCTGGTGCTTTCATCTCAAACTCAACTTTTTCTTTTCCACCTATCGAGTTAACCAATTCCTGAACAAGATCTTCTAGGTACTCTTTAAAATTTAGATTATCTACGTTATTGCTATTGTATATTTTAGTGTGTACCAACGCCATCGAAAAAACGAGGTTTCTGCATTCCTCAAGTGCATTCTGAGCTTCTATGGATGTAGTTGAATTTTTTTTAAGGTTTAAAAGGCTGGTCACAATATTTAGGTTATTTTTTACCCTGTGAAATAGTTCCGCCAGTAATATCTCTTTTTGTTGCAAAGCACTTTTTAATTGCTCTTCCTGCTTTATTGCTTCCACCGAAATAATACACATAAATCCTATCGAAGTAAAAAAAGCAAAAAATATATTAATGTATTTAACAGATTCAATTATCTGTGGGCTAACATTTACGTGGACTAAATTAAGTTTATAAGATACAAGCATGCTGATGACTGATAACATACACAATATCAAAAGAACAACTAAATGAATGTACATTTCTTTTCTGCCAACCATTTGTATTATGCCAAGTATTAAAGGAAAATAATAAAGAAAAGCAAATGACTGCACCCCCATTTTTACTGATAGAAAATAAAAAAGAAAACAACCAATAAATGTAAACAGATACATGGCAGGTATATACCCATACTTACTATTTAAAAAGAAAACAAGTGGTGCTAATGCCAATACAACTGCACATTCAAAAACAGAATTGTAATATCCAATAGAGGTAAAAATAATCAGTACAGCAATAACATTAAAAATTCCAAGTAAAGCTGATAAGTTGAGTTTCCTGGTAAGATGAGATTCCCAGGGCTGGTAATTTTTTTTGATCCCTACATTGATAATTAAATTAAAAAAAAATTTAGTTGACATAATTATTTTTTGGCATCTATTAATTCCTTCACTTTAAGAATATCAAGATCCTTTTTATTTAAGATATCTTTCATGGTATATTCTGTTACGTGATCCGGCATAATACCACGCCCGGTAATTTTAGGAGACACATCATGCACAATTCTAAACGCAGGCATGCGTATCTTTATCTTTGTGTTTGGTAATGTATAGTAAGGTGTAATACCCGCGTTACAACCTTCCAAGGCTCCTGAAGTTTCTTCGCCAATAAAAACTGTCTGTTTATTTACTTTTAAATACGCGGCAACAAGGCAGGATGCTGAAAAAGAACCTCCATTTATAAGCACAAAGATCTTTTTATCATAATGGTATTTTTTACGTGGTTTTATGGTGTAAATAAAGTTATCGGTATCGTTAATGGCTCTCTTCTTGGATATAATAGCAAAACCAAAACGCATTAACTTAAAGAATACGTTTCCTCTGGTATATTTTTTGTAAGGATAACTTTTTAATGGTGTTCGTAATGTCTGCGTTTGTGTAGTATCGATCAAATAACTTAATAAATTATAACTGTTCTCTAAACTGCCGCCACCATTATTACGAAGGTCAATGATCAGGTTCTCTGTTTTATTCTTTTTTAATTTTCTGAATATTCTTCGATAAGCTTTATTTGTACGTTTTCTCGAGAAAGCTGCTATTTTTAAATGCAGCGTTTTATTTTGGTCATCTAAATATTTGTACTGCATTTTTGCCTTACGGTACCGCGTAAATAAACTATCTGTTTTTGATCCAAATGGAATATTTGGGATACTTTTGGTTTTAAATGCGGCATACTTTAGAGTCTTTATTGTTTTGCCCGCTATGTACTTAACGGTAAAGGTATCGGGCCGACCAAACAACGAATGATAAAATGAATTAAATCCTGACTGGATATAATGATCCTTACCTGTTTGATTAAAGCCGTCTGTACTAATAAAGCGTTTACAGTAACGCAACATAGAATCAACTGTAATTCCATTTATCTCAATTATTTCTGTACCTTTTTTTAAAAGTGTATCTTTTTTCTTATTAAATGAGGCCAATACAAATACCTTATTTTTAATTGGAATAAAAAAGTAGGGTGAATAATTGTGCTTATGCTTTACAATTTCTTTATAGTATGCCTTCGATTGTAGTGCTTCTGTATGGCCGCAGTGGATCTCATCTATCAAAAGTTTTATCTTTATCCTGAATTCTTTTTGGTTAACACTATCATTCAACTCATTTATAAGATCATCAAACAACTTAGTGTAAAAATTTCTGCTGTTATAAATGCCAATTGCAGGATGCATGGCAAGTGTTACCTTTTTCAGTACCTCCGCATCCGCTTTTAATTGTAAAGGTGAATATTTTTTAACCAGTATGGATTCTTTTTTAGACTGCGAAAAACTATGCAGACCGTAAAAAAAAACTAAAAAAATAATAAGTAAAACTGGTCTCAAAAATGGCATAAATGTTATCTTTGTAAAAATACAAAATAGAATGCAAAAAATTAAAATTGGCGTGTTACGCGAAGAAAAAAGTCCGCCAGACAAGCGCGTACCCCTTACACCACTCATTTGTGCAGATCTTACCCGAAAATACCCGAATATTGAAATTGTAGTACAGCCAAGTAAAATAAGGTGCTACAGCGATGAAGAGTACATTTCTTTTGGGATAACCTTACAGGAAGACCTTAAGGACTGTGACATCTTAATGGGCGTTAAAGAGGTGCCTCTTGAGTTGATCATCCCCGGTAAAAAATACTTTTTCTTTTCGCATACTATTAAAAAACAAAGCCACAACCAAAAATTGATGAAAGCTTTGCTTGCGAAGAAGATAGAGATGATAGATTATGAAACCTTAGCTGATAAGAACCATAACCGTATTATTGGCTTTGGCCGCTATGCCGGTGTTGTAGGTGCGTATAACGGTATTTTAGGCTATGGTTTAAAATACGATCTGTTCCGTTTAAAACCTGCTAATCTTTGTCGCGACAGGGCAGAAATGGAAGAAGAATTAAAACGTGTAAAATTGCCCAATATAAAAATTGCCTTAACGGGTGGTGGCCGTGTTGCCAACGGTGTAATTGAAACCTTAAGTGCTTTAAGAATAAGAAAGGTTACGCCTGAAGAATTTTTAATGGCCTCTTTTCGTGAACCGGTTTATTGTCAATTGAATCCAAGAGATTATGTTGAAAGACCAAACGATCATAACTTTGACCTGAACGATTTTTTTAAACACCCTGAACATTTTGTTTCTAAATTCCCGGCGTTTACAAAAGTGACCGATCTTTATATCTCATCACATTATTGGGACCCACGTTCGCCAAAGATGTTTACACACGCCGATATGAAAGAAGCGGATTTTCACGTTTCGGTAATTGCCGATATTACCTGCGATCTGGAAGGCTCGGTACCTACTACATTGCGTTCTAGTACCATCAGCCAACCTTTTTATGGTTACAATATTGTAAGTGGAAAAGAAGATCTTCCTTTTAATAAAGATACCATTTGTATTATGGCAGTTGATAATTTGCCTTGCGAATTACCACGCGATGCCAGCGATGATTTTGGAAAGGACCTAACGGAAAGAGTATTGCCGCATATAATTGGTGAAGATCCTGACAAAGTAATTGAACGCGCAACAATTTGTAAAGACGGAAAGCTGATGGAAAATTATGAATACTTAAGCGATTACGCTTATTAATAAATACTATTAAATTGAAAGGCCACATAAATTAATTTATGTGGCCTTTTTTTATTTCTTAATTAAGATCTATTTATCTCTTTTCTTTAGCCACTCAGTAACTGTAGGCGCTAATTCTTTTTGAGATTTACCACCAACAAATACGCCAATATGGCCGCCTTTAAAACTGTATAGTTCTTTGTCTTTGCTACCCACAAGATCGTTTAAAGGAATTGTAGCTGCAGGAGGAACCAAATGATCTTCGGTAGCATAAATATTTAATAATGGAGAAGTAAGATTTTTTAAATTCACTTTTTTACCGCCAACTTCTAATTCGCCTTTAGCTAGTTTGTTTTGCTGGTAGAGTTCTTTCATAAACTGACGGAAACATTCGCCTGCCTGATCAGGACTTTCGCTGATCCATTTTTCCATGCGTAAAAAGTTCATCAGTTTATCTTTGTCATCCAAACTATTGTTCAATGTTTGTTGTTTCTGAACTTTCATCATAGGTTTCAACATATCAAAACCCTGGTTTAAAAAATCGCCGGGAACAAGGCCATGATTGGCATCCACCAATTTGTCAAAATCCATATCCCTACTCCACTTAAATAATAAACCATCGTTAGTACTAAAGTCTATTGGAGTTACATGCGTAACAAGATTTTTTACTTTGTTAGGGAAAAGAGAAGAATAAATAACACTTAATGTTCCACCCTGACAAATACTTAAAATATTTATTTTATCGAGACGATTTTTTTTGCGGATAAAATCAACACAATTATTTATGTAACCATTTACATAATCATCCATGCTTAAATACCTGTCGCCCTTAGTTGGGTATCCCCAATCAATTAAATACACATCAAAACCCGCGTTTATTAAATTTTTAATATAACTGCGGTCTGGTTGTATATCCAACATCTTATACGTGTTTACCAAAGCATACACTATTAAGATGGGGGTTTTAAATGTTGGATCAGTATCGCGGTTATAACGGTATAAGGTTAATTTATCTTCGTTATAAACTGCAGTTTTTGGAGAGGTCGCAATTTCTACGGTATCAATATGTTTTAAAGTATCGTAACTCTTCAAAATTTTCTGGCTCATATCGGCCATTTCTTTTATGATATCTGTTTCCATAATTTAAATTTTGTATGACTAATATAAACAAAAAAAGCCGCCCTGCAAACACACAAACGGACGGCTTTTAGGGTTCTTAGCTATAAGGACTATTTTTTCTTGTTTTTAGAGTTTTTTTCTTCGTCAAACACTTCAACACTAGCGGCATTTTGTATTGCTAACTTTGTTTGAAGATCTTTAACTTGTTTCTTTAGATCATAAACAGCTTTTTGCATTTCTTCAACTTCTGATTTAAAAACTACAGGGTAATTTTCAAACACTTGCTCAAATTGAGTTTCGAAATGTTTTTTAACGTCCATGCTTAAGTTTAAAGCCTCTGCTTTTACTTTGCTAAATTCGTCAGTAGCGAATAACTCAGTAAATAATTGCTCGTTTACTTTTACCCACTCATTATACATTTCTTGTGCGTTAGGCACTTTAGAAAGATCTGCAGGATTTTTAAATTTCTCAGCATATTGTTGAGCTATTTTTTCTACACTTTTTTGAGTGGTAGCTTGTAATTGCATTTGCAATTCTGATTGTTTAATGCTGTACTCAGTCATTTTATCCATTAAAGCAATAGTAGCTTCAACGTTTTCTTTTTCTTTTCCAGGATTAGCTAATTTTAATAGCGGCTCAAAAGTTTTACCAAATACATTTTGTGCTTTGTTATAAAACTCTTTTAAGTTAGCTAAGTTTGAAGAATCACCTGCAAATGCATTTGGAAATTCTTTAGACATATTTTGCACTTGCGCATAATATTCTTTAGCTAAATTATTGTTGTTTGTAAAAAAGCCTTGTACTTGTTTCATACCGTTATCATAAACTTCTTTTAAAGAAGCACCGTTATAAAAATTACCAAACATTTGTTTAGTTAAATTGCTATAACTATCAGCAGTGAAATAATTTTTAAAAGCCTCCATGTTAAATTGGCCTTTTTTCATTGCTTCAGACATTGGCTGAAAAAACTCTTGCATTTTAGCATAATTTTGAGTGCCTTGAACAAAGTTTGAAAAAACGTCTTTGTTAAAACCGCCATTCATGTTTTTTGACATTGAGTCGTAAGATGAATTTAAAGTATTCATCCATGAATTATAAATGTTTGTAAAAGCAGTATTTGTTTGACCAAAATTGCTCATATAATCTTGTGGCGTTTTACCAAAGCTTTGGAAACTGTTATTAATGCTCTGATTAAAATCAGCCATTTGCTTTGCAGCAGCAGATTGTTGGTTAAACCAATTCTTGAAAAATTCCTGAGGATTATTTTCACCTGAATTAAACATGTTTGCAGATGATTGTTGCATTCCGTTTAAAATTGACATTTGTTTCTCTAACCATTCTTTATAAATAGTTTGTCCTTCGTTAGTAATATTACCGTTAGTAATTGCAGCTTGCATTTTTTTTGCAGAGTCCATCCAGGTATTTAAATACTGTGTTTGGGTCTCAACCATGTTGTCGATAAACGGGTTTGTTGTTTTCATTGTTTTCTATTATTATATTGTTATTATATTGTTAATCAGTTATTTGTATGTAATCAATTGAAATTCAGTTTTTTACACGTGTTTTTCTAATCCGGTGCAAATATCGGCAATTAATCGGTCAAAAACCAAACTTTGTCGATTAAATAATTGTTAAAATAATAAAAAGGCATGTTTAACGATTTAGATTAAGCTATTTAACCCAGATTTTTAAATATAATACCTTTGCGCTATTGAGTTTAACGGTAAATAACTATTCAGGTTTCATAAAAAAGGAGGCAAAACGACTTGGTTTTGATTTTTGTGGAATAAGTAAGGCTGAATTTTTAGTTGAAGAAGCGCCACGCCTTGAAAAATGGCTGAAAGAAAATAAACATGGCCAAATGGCCTACATGCAAAATTATTTTGATAAACGTTTAGATCCGCGTTTATTGGTTGATGGTGCAAAGTCGGTTGTCTCTTTATTATACAATTATTATCCTGAACAAAAACAAAATGAGACTGCACCAAAAATAAGTAAGTATGCTTTTGGAACAGACTATCATGAAGTAATAAAAGATAAATTAAATGAGTTTTTATTTTCCTTAAAACAAGAGATAGGAAATATTTCAGGACGCGCATTTGTAGATAGTGCTCCGGTAATGGATAAAGTGTGGGCTGCAAAAAGTGGTTTAGGATGGATAGGAAAGAATAGTAATTTAATTAATAAAGAAAATGGCTCTTTCTTTTTTATTGCCGAATTAATTATAGATGTGGAACTGGAATACGATGGGCCAATAAAAGATTATTGCGGCACCTGCACCAAATGTATTGATGCCTGCCCTACCGATGCTATTGTTGCACCTTATGTTGTAGACGGAAGCAAATGCATTAGTTATTTAACTATTGAGCTAAAAGAAAATATTCCAACCGAATTTAAAGACAAAATGGATGGATGGGCTTTTGGCTGCGATGTATGCCAGGATGTTTGTCCATGGAATAGTTTTAGTGCACCACATTCAGAAACAAAATTCAAAAATACTAACGGTTTGCTCAATTATACAGAAGCCGAATGGAATGATATTACCGAAGAAACGTTTAATACTATTTTTAAGAACTCGGCGGTTAAACGAACAAAATACAAAGGCTTAAAAAGGAATTTGATGTTTTTGAAATAATTCTAGGTCATCACGGTCAATTATAGTAGCGACTTCTGATATGTACCTTGCGAAAAGCTTTTATATAACTATACATTTGAAAAACGGATTTTAGGGTCAATATGCGGACTACACTGTGTTTTGGTTTATAATTAGTGCAGTTGTAACTAAACTTTCCTTTATATAAAGACCTTTACAATTATAATTATTTAACATTAATAATATTCTGCATAAAGATTTTGATTTGTAATCGATTTATCTTAACTTAACATTCACGTTTAAAGACTGGTCTAGTTAAGAAAAACTTATTTGTTAACCTTAAAATAATATTAAAATGAAGAATTTCTATTTGACTCTTTTGGTTTTAATTTCATTAGGCATATTGGCTCGAAAGCCTTCATTTAATAATTCTACCAACCTGGCTTTTATTCCTAACATGGGTCAAATTATTACAGATGTAAATACACCTGCAAGCATGGTTCACTTTAAAGCAAGTGTTAGCGGACTAGAGTTTTATTTAACGGATAATGGAATAAGTTATGTTTTTGTGAAACATAACCGTGATCTTTATGATGCGGGGTTAGGTGGTTCGCCAAATCCTAACTTCCAGCCAACTACAGAGTACGGTAGAATTGATATGAATTTGAAAAACGCAAATATTAACAAGAACAACGTTGTTAAAGAATTTTCTACTGAAGCTCAATACAATTATTATTACGCGCAATGTCCAACAGGCGCTTTAGCTTTAAATGGTTATCATAAACTTACATATAAAAATGTTTATCCAAATATCGACTGGGTAATTTATAGTGACAATAAAAAACATTTGAAATATGAATTTATTGTTCATCCTGGAGGCAATCCCTCTCAAATAGAAATGGAATATAAGTGGGCGGATGTAAACGTTACTCAAAATTCGATCACTCTATCCTCACCAATGGGGAAGATCCAAGAGCAAGATCTTTTTGTGTATGTAAAAGAAACAGGTGATACAGTTCCCGCAAACTATGTGCAAAATGGAAATAAAGTAAGTATTAATACACAAGCTCCGGCAGGTAAAACATTAATTATCGATCCGCCCTTGTATTGGTCTACCTACTGGGGAAGTGCTGGCTCTGAACAAACACAGGCGCTTGTTACCTCGGGTGTTGGAGAGTATGTTTTTATTGCAGGATATACTAGTAGCACTACATTTCCTACAACTAATCCTGGTTCAGGTACTTATTACCAAGGCGTTTTTGGTGGAAATTTCGATGCGTTTATTACGAAGTTTGATACTAACGGTGTACACATTTGGTCTACTTATTATGGTGGGTCCGGTAGCGAAGGTTCAACCAGCTATACAGGTATCTCAATCGCTTGTGGCGCTGGGACCGACCTTTGGCTTGTAGGAACAACCAACTCTACTAATTTGCCTTTGCAAAATGCAGGCGGAAGTGCTTATTATCAGGCCGCAAATGGCGGGGCTTATGATTTTTTTGTGGTTAAATTCAATTACGCCGGCGTGCGCCAACATGCTACCTACGTTGGTGGCTCCGGAGATGATGCAGGATTAAACCATGGCGCAGGTGCTGACTGTGACCCCGCCGGAAATCTTTATTTTTCGGGGAGGATGCTATCTACAAATTTCCCATTACTAAATCCGGGAGGCGGTGCCTACTTTGACAACACGCAAAATGGTAGTGATGATCTTTGCATCGTGAAATTTTCACAGGGTTGCCAAATGTTATGGTCCACCATTTTAGGCGGTAGCCTTGATGACATGAACTATTCAATGGATCTACATGTTGACCGAATTAATAGTAGATTATATTTAGGAACATGTACAAGCTCCACCGACCTTCCAACAGTAAATCCGGGAGGCTCCTTTTATTTTGATAATACAAATAATGGCGGCACAGATATGTATCTTGCGCGGTTTTCTTTTGCAGGTGTAATGCAATGGGCCACCTATATTGGAGGCTCAGGTGACGAGTGGCTATCGATGTCAATCATTACTGCTCCTGATGGAGATGTAGGGATGATAACTCTAACCGGCTCTACAAATATGCCATGTGTTAATCCGGGAGGAACAGCTTTTTTTGATAATAGTCACAATGGCGGATCATGGGATATGTATTTATGTCGTTTCGAACAAACAGGTATTATGAGTTGGAGTACTTATTATGGCACATCAAATAACGAACACTGTCAGCACAACATCACTATGGATGCCAATGGTAATATTATTATGTGTGGCGTTTCAGATGGTACGGCAGCTCCCCCAACTTTTAATCCAGGCGGTGGAAGTTATTATAACGGGGTTAAAGATGCTCAAGGCTCTTATTGTTTAGTGCAATTTAGTCCAACGGGTGTTATGCTGTGGGGAACAATTTGGGGAGGTTCAGGCCACGATCATCTTTTGGGGGCAGTAGGTGCGTGTATTGGAGTGAGCGCGCATAGTGATATTTTTGTTACTGGCGAAACAAATTCAACAGACCTACCAATGCTCAATCCGGGTTTAGGTGCTTATTTTGATAATAGCGCCAACGGCGGTCAGGATGGTTTTATAGCCAAGTTTAATAATGATATTATTCCTACTGTTTTACCTGTTGAATTACTTAGTTTTAGCTGTGAGCCTTCAACACTTGGCATTCAGATAAGATGGACAACTGCAAACGAAAAAAACAATCATCATTTTACAATTGAAAGAACACGTGATGGCGAGAAATATGAAAAGATAACTACAATAAATGGCGCACTTAATTCCTTTTCAACTCACTATTATAATTTTATTGATAAGGATCCTACAAATGGTATAAATTACTACAGGTTATCGCAAACAGATAATGTTGGCAACGAAAAAATATTTAATTTAATTGCTTGCAATCATGGTGAGGAAACTGGAGAAGCGACCTTGAATATTTATTCTACCACTGGACAGTTAATTTACACTTGTAATACAGTTGATTACAGACAAACTTTAAAGAACGTTGCAATACCTATTGGAGTATATTTAGTAGAGTTAAAAAGCCAAAATACCAAAACTAATTTTAAGCATTTGGTTCTTCAATAAAATTAGCAAAACAAAATGTGCAACTTTTCATTTAATTAGCTTTCACATTTGAAATTTACCCAGAGTAAAAAAACCGCAACCCTAATTTGCAGCTAGGAATTGCGGTTTAGTTCACATGAAAAAAAACTGACTATTAATTTTTTACAATATTACTTCTATTTAATTTGCGATACATGAAGAGAGCGTTATTAAATAGTATTATTTATTTTATTTTTTTTGCCGGCATTTTTGCGCCACCTTGGTAAAGGGTTAAGGCATTGATATTTCCTTTGTCATCTTTATTAAATTCCACTTGGGCATCTACAATTTTTAAAAAATAGAAGTTCTCTTTCTCAGGATAGATCTCATTCTTATCCTGTCCTGTTGCCTGCGCAAAAACACTACTGCCATCGGTTGTTATACTTAAAATAAATCCAGGCTCTATTTCGTAATCGCCAATCAGTGTTTTATAAATGCGTTTATCGACTGCTATCATTTTATGCTCGCTTGGCAGATCAAATTTCTCTCCAAACATAATTGCAGTGGCAATTTTATTCGCGTTAAATAATTGATAATTATCTACGTTCTTTAAAATAATAATACATAACTCATCATCCGTAAAACGATTGATCACCGTATTAAATCCTTCAATACCTCCACCATGAAAAAACTTTTTATGATCTTTATATTTGGTAACCATCCAACCGTAAGCGTAGTTATCTTTAAAAACGGTCATCATCTTTTCCATAGTTTCTTTTTTTACAAGTTTTTCAGTGTATAAAGCCTGGTCCCACAAAAAAAGATCTTCAACTGTTGAGTACAAAGCGCCTGCACCTGCAGGTATGGTCATATCTACATAAGGCGCCGGTATCAAACCTTCATTGGCCTCTGTATATCCTATTGCGGCGTTTTTTAAAATACCATTTGGTGGATATAAACCGGAGTTCTTCATTTGTAAAGGATCAAAAATTGTTTCCTTAAGATAATCTCCATACTTTTTTCCAGAAGCCTTTTCTATGATATAGGTCAATAAAATATATCCTGAATTGCTGTAATTGAATTTAGAGCCGGGCTCAAATTCAAGTGCTTTGCTTTTTGTTATAGCAATTACCTGCTCTAAAGTGTGTGGTTTACCTTTAATACTATCAAATACCGGTAAAGCTGTTAAATTTGGAATGCCCGAAGTATGTGTAAGCAAATGATGTATTGTAATTTTATCGCCATCAGGATAATCGGGAATATATTTTATGAGTTTATCTTCCGTACTTAATTTTCCATTTTCCTGTAATATCATAATGGCCATTGCTGTAAATTGTTTGGAAACAGATGCCAGCTTAAATTTTGTGGTTGGCGAATTTGAGATAGTAGACGTAGTATTTGCCATACCATACCCTTTGCTTAAAAGTATTTTTCCTTTTTTAGCAATAAGTACTGAACCGCTGAACATGTTCTTTTTTGCGTGTACCCTCAACATTAGATCGATGCGTGCAGCTTTTTCTATATCCGTTTGTGCGTTGCTAAAAATTACGCATAGCAATAGCAGGATGAATAAATATTTTTTCATTTTAAGTTTTTTTTAATTTTAATACTAAGACGGTTTAACTTATTTAAAAGTTACAGTCTTTTGAAAAGATCTATTTTTCTCCTTTAGTGCCTTTGTCACCCTTGTTGCCTTTAGATCCCTTTGTATCGGGCTCTTCAGGTTCAACGGGTTCTTTAGGCTCTACAGGTTCTTTAGGAGTTTTTATTTTAATACCATTCTCATCAATCTTGATCTCAGCATCTGTTCCGTTCACTTTAATACCGTCTTCGTTTATGGTAATATTTTTTGCATGAATGTTATTTACATGGTGAAAATCTTCTTCTTCCAATTCATCCAAACCATCACAGTCAATGCATTTTAAACCCCTGTCGGTCATTTGCCATCTACGTCCTACCATATGTCCATCCCATGTGTTGGTTGTATTTTCAATATCGTTTAAAAGATATTTAACGCTTTTATCAAAGAAAATAACTTTGCCTTTTGGTAATTTAATTTTAATGTCAACTTCCTGTGCTCTGAATTTTGAACCTTCCAAAACAGAGAAAACTTCATCAAAGATCAATACATTACTGGCCTGTGTATAGCTATACTTAATTGTTTTTGCATTTTCGTTAGCTTCTTTTTTATTGTAGCCTCTTGCAGAATAATTAATAACCAACTCAATACTATCCGAACTACTTTCTACCACATCAAGATCTGCATGTCCGATAATTGTTAGTTTTCTGTTTGATTCACCAAATTGATAACCACTGTTGTTCCTGCCAAAATAAGTATCAAGATCATCGGCATTTTCAAAATTCAACGATTTTAAGGTTGCCATTGCTGGATTTAATTTTACAACTAAGGTATCGTTGCCTAAGCCATGTAACTCAACTGTTTCTTTTACTTTAGAACCTTCGTTAAATTGTTTTACGGTTGAAACTGTTACACAAAAACCAATAATGAGACCAACAACCCAAACAATACCCATACTTAGGTTTAACCAACGGTTACTGTATTTTATCTTGAACAACAATTTTATACCACCATATAATAACATGAACACAGGAACGCCAGCCACAATAATAAATGCTAGAACGGCCATTGCGTAATTTGCAGATGAACTAAATAACACCGCTTTCCAGTTAGAGATATCAGAGTTAGAATCGGCAACTGAAATTCCAAATAAAGAAGTTACGTACGCAAATAAAAACGCGCAACCCACAAATACAAGGAATAATCCTATTAAACGACCAACAATATTAAAGAACCCATTAAGCAGTGTCGAAACATTGCCTCGTAAGCCATTACCTATATCGTTATTTTTAAAACGATTTTTTACGTCCTGCGCTTCATCCTTAAAATTTTGAACGATATTATTAATGTTAGCTGACTCACCACGCATAGCAAATTTATCAGCTGTAGTTTTAGCTTCTGGAATAATTATCCATAAAATAATATATACCCATAAACTTATTCCGCCAAAAAATATTAATAAGAACATGGCTAAACGCACCCAAACAATATCAATATCAAAGTAAGCAGCTAAACCGCTACAAACACCACCAATTGCTTTTTCATCTGGGTTTCTGAATAAACGACGTTTAATTTTTTCTCCGGAAGTATTGTTTTGTTCTTCCTCTTTTTTATGTTCTTCTTTACTTTGGTTCTCGCCAAAATCTTCTGGCTTACCCATTATACCTTTTACATGATCTACGTCGACCATTAATACAACTTGTTTTACTGCATTAATTTTTTCCTGCAATAATTCGGCTATCCTGGCTTCAATATCGCTCATGATCTCGTTTCCACCATCGGTCTTACTAAAATAACCTTTAATGGTTGCAAGATATTTGCTTAAGCTATCGTAGGCATCTTCTTCAATATGAAAAATGATCCCGCTAATGTTTATGGTTACTGTTTTATTCATTTTGTAATATTTTAAATGTTATTTTTTCCTTTTTCAATTGTTTTGTTTACTGCTTCTACCAGTTCGCCCCATGAAAGCTGGAGTTCTTTTAAATATTGTGCGCCTATTTCTGTAAGCTTATAATATTTTCGAGGTGGGCCGCTGGTACTTTCTTCCCACCTGTAACCGAGTAAGCCGGTATTTTTTAATCTTGTGAGTAACGGATATAATGTTCCTTCAACTACTACTAACTTTGTATCCTTTAGTTTATCAATTATTTCTGTTGGATAAGCATCTCCTTGAGAGAGGATAGAAAGTATGCAGAGTTCAAGAACACCTTTTCTCATTTGGGCTTGCGCAGTGGCAGCCCTCTCAACTCCCCCATCGGGTTTTTCTGTATTCTCTGAGTTTCCCATATTCTTTTTTAATTTTTTATTAATACTTTATTAAACTGTTTTAATGTTAAGTATAACACTATGCACAACATTGTTCTTTAATTTTGTAAGATTTAATTTTAAGAACTGTTTTTCGATCTCGGCTTTTAAATTCTGATCGATCGTTTTTGCTAAAACAAAATCTACATGTCCGTTTTGATCGGTTGTAAAAAGCACTTCTACTTTTTGTGATTCATTTGCAGGAATTACAATTTGTGGAAATTTAAAATAATCCTTAATTGTTTTTTCTGTTTCGGTTGCTTCAGGACTTATTCCTGTTTTTGAATTCGGTTTAACAGTTAATGAGATCATTAACAATCCTCCCATTAACATTAGCGTTGTTATTTTATTTCTTGTTTTCATTTTTTAATTTTTATATAATTTACATTCAGTACTTTTAAACCATAGCTATTTGGTGATACAAACATACAGTATTATTTTAGTACCTTGTGTTACATAGTACTAAATACTTTGTTAAAATTTACTAACATATTGATTATCAACACTAAAATTTAATCCGTAGTTAGCCGAAATTTAAATATCTTTGTGTGAAATTTATAAAAATGCACGATTGGTCTGCGGATTTTGCCGCCTTATTTTCATTACAAGGTCTTATTGGTTTAATTACCCTTTCGATTTTAGAGATAATACTAGGTATTGATAATATTATCTTTATTTCGATCGCAGTAAACAAACTCCCTGCAACTCAACAAAAAAAAGCCCGTACTATAGGGCTTACTCTGGCACTGGTAGTGCGCTCTGTATTATTATTATTTATTGGATGGATAGCTGGTTTAAAAGCAGCTCTTTTTCATATAGGCGATTGGGGTGTTAGTGGTAAAAGTTTGATCCTTGTGAGTGGTGGTATTTTTCTGCTTATAAAAACCTGGCAGGAAATTATGGAGAAGATCTATACCGACGAGGACGAGATAGAACATATTGGTAAGGCAAAAAAAACATCCTTTAATGCTATTATACTGCAAATTGTAATTATTGATTTTGTATTTAGTTTTGATAGTATATTGGCAGCTGTTGGTGTGAGCGGCATAGTGCTTATTATGATAAGTGCAGTTATTATAAGCATGATATTAATGATCTTATTTAGCGGCTACGTGGCGCAGTTCATTAACAAGAATCAAGGAATTAAAATGATAGCCCTTGTTTTTTTATTGATAATTGGTGGGATACTCCTTGCCGAAGGACTAATAGACAGCTATAATTTTTCTGTTCCAAAAGAAAAACATTTAGAACTGAATAAAAATTACGCTTATATAGCTTTAGCATTTGCTTTACTGATAGAGATGTTTAACATGAAAGAAAAAGCTGTTAAACGTAAGAAGGATCTGGGAATATAAAGAAGCGCCTAACAGAACGTTAGGTTGAGATCAATTGCTTATACTGCTCTTTATAATTTTGTTTTGAGAAGAACTGAATGGCTTCAGTTGAAATTTTCTGTTTTTCTAAAATACTTGGTTTTATTATAGCATCATTAAACTCTGTATATAAATAACCCCATTTTTTTTCGGAAGACAATTGAGTATAATCGCCAAGTTCTTTTGAGATAATTACTTTTAATCCACTTGCAAGATACTCAGCATACTTTACCGGCGACGCAACTTTATTGGTAATAGAGTTCTCTCTTATCAGTAAACCATAGTCGCCAACCAATAAATACTGCGCAACTTCATTGGATCTTAAATGCTTGCAAATAACTTGTGTTGGAAATGCTTTTTGTAATTTTTCAATGTTTGGATCTGCCGGCGAAAAAAAAACGATCTTATTTAAAACATTCATTTTTAGAAGAGGCTCTATGAATGAATGCAATAAATTAAACGATTGCCAGCCAGCAACAGAACCAGAATAAACAAACACATTATCCTCAGCATTTAAACCAATTTCCTTTCTTCTATTAAGAATTGTCTCTTCAGAAATTTTTATTCCTTCAAAATCCTTATTAAGTGTGCAAGGAATGATAACGTGTTTTGCTTCTTTGTATGAAAAATTTGTTTTCCAGTGATCTACCAAGGCATTTGAAACAGCAATTCTATTGTCTGATTTTAAGATCACTTCTTTTTCGTAAACAGCAATTGATCTTAATAACTCATCATCATTAACTACTTTATACTCTTTCCACTCTGCCTCAATGGCCCCTCTTCCATCGTATACAACTTCTACACATTTATTTTTATCGCGCATGCATAGGGCCAGTTTAGTTGCAATAACACTTCTGGCAATAATTTTTTTAGGTTTATAGATAGAGCAAAATACGCCAAGTGAAAATTTATTCTTTTTCCAATTCTGCATTTTTGGATACATGGGCAGAACAATAGCATCCGGCAATTCACCTTTAATCTTTTTTCTATTAGCAAAATAACCCCGTATAGAAATAAAGGCCAGTAACCTGGCCTCTGTTTCAAGATTTTTGTTCAGGAATTTCACAACATCAATTACTTGCGAAGAAAAAATTCCTGAAGGTGCTTCGTTTACCGTTAAATAAAAGATCACTTGTTATTTGAGATTACTTTTAAAATACGTTCTGTTGCTTTGCCATCCCACATTTGGGGCACCTTACCTTTTTTATAAGAACCGTTCTCTATTTTAGCAATGTAACTTTTAACCGTTTCAATATCAAATGATAATAATGTGTTGGAGCCTTCTGTCACCGTAACAGGTCGCTCTGTATTCGGACGTAAAGTAAGGCAGGGTTTTTGGCGGAAAGTAGATTCTTCCTGTATGCCTCCACTATCCGTTAAAATAAATGCACAATTTTTTACCAGTTTTTGGAAAGCGAAATAGTCCAAAGGCTCAGTACAAATTAAATTTTTGTTGTTTGTGATCTTATCATGCAAACCAAATTCCTTTGCATTTTTTATAGTGCGTGGATGTATGGCAAATACCACTTTATAATTTGCAGAAACATGATCGATCAGCTGAATTAATTTTTCAAACTCCGCTTTATTATCAACTGTTGCGGGACGATGCATCGTCATTAAAACAAATTTATCAGAATTGATATTTAGATCTGATAGAACAGGTGATGCTTCAATTTCTTTTTCATAAGCAACCATTGTATCTATCATCGTATTACCAACAAAATGTATCTTTGACTCGTCACGCTTTTCGTTCTTTAAATGTTCGAGTCCGCTTGGTTCAGTTATAAAAAAAAGATCGGTCAATTCATCTGTAACAATACGATTGTATTCTTCCGGCATTGTCCTGTCAAAACTGCGTAAACCAGCTTCTATGTGCCCTAACTTAATACCACTTTTATTGGCAAACAAAGCGCCCGCCATGGTTGAATTAACATCACCCGGCACAAGCAACAGATCTGGTTTGCCAATTGTGTTCACAAGATCTTCCAGCTTTACCATTATCTCTGCAATTTGTTTGTTTGCAGAAGCAGGGCTAATATTTAAATAATGATCCGGAACAAGATTGAACTGCTCAAAAAAAACATCCGCCATCTTTGCGTCGTAATGTTGCCCTGTATGAATAACAGAGATCTCCATTCCTGGATATAACTCTTTAGCGCATCTTTTAAATTGTGTTACCTTAATAAAATTTGGTCGTGTACCAATAAGAATATAAACCTTCATAATACTATTTTTTTATTTTTTTCCTGGTCAATAATATCAACCGGAAATTTTGTTCCTTTTAATTTACATTTAATTTTAAGCAAATTATCATAAGTTTTGCATTTTGTTCTATCAAGATCTATCTTCCATAAGTAGCCCTTAACCAATTCAGATCCAAAACGCTTTTTAAAATTTTGAATGCCTTCTAATTTTGTTCCGGCAATATCACTTAGCCGTGCGCCAACAAAATCATATTGTTTCACACCTTTATCCTGCATTAAACACATTAATTTATAATGCAAGTATTTAATGGCGCCTGAAGCTTCGGTTGTATCGGCCGATGCGCCATGAAAATAGTAGGCGGAAAATGCAGAATATGTTAAATATACACCGCCCTGAATTTTTCCGTCAATATAAACTGTTGCTAACAAGGCATTGTTTGGTAAAGCCAATAATTCATCTTTCAGTGATTCGTACTCTTCAACATAGGCCCCTGTGCGTTCCATAGTTTTGGCATGTAACTTTTGAAATGCTTTTAATTCTGAAGCACCATATTTTATTTCAACGTTTAATTTTTCCGTCTGCCTTATAGCTGAACGGTACCTGGCCTGCATGCTCTCTAATATCTGCTCACCGGTCTTATTCTGGAGCTTAATAACATATGTGCCAAATGGAGCCGAAACTGTTTTTGCAGGTAAAACATTAAACAATGCATAATTTTTTGGCTGTACAATGCGATGAGCCAACTTATTTTCTGTTATAAATTTTATTGCGGTTTCACAAAACAATTTTTCCTCAATATTTTTCAATCGTTCACCATTTATATCAATCGGTGGAAACTGAAATTGAATTACTTTCAGGAATTTATTTTTGTAAATTTTTATAGGTGCAAACATCTTATCATACTGCAGTATCTCGATATCAGGGTTTGCTTTTAGATAATCTGGATGAAAACAAAAAGGAAACAACTCCGTATTACCTGTTGAAAGTGCTAAGAATTCTTTTATTGGTAAAACTTTCACGTTTTATTTTTTAATAGCAATAAGCAAATATCCATTCTTAAATGACTTGGAGCTTGTGGGATATGGTACTTTATCATATTTACAGGTTTCTCTTCCATCATAACTTTGTTTATTTTCAACAATTGCAAAGTAACGCGAAGCTATTTTAGTGATGAATTCGGGTGAATAATTAATATAATTCCTATCTGGATACAAAAGATCCAAACTAGTTAAAGCGTGAGGATATTGAATGAACAATAAACCTTTATCACTCATTACTTCAGCACATTTCTTAAAAAATGTATCGATCTTACTTACAGGAATATATTCTAATACGCTTATTGAATAAATTGCCTGGTATTTTTCTTCAAACGAAATACTTAAAAAGTTTCCTAAATAAAATTTATTTGTGGGTAATAATTTATGAGCCGACTGTAACATCCCTTCACTTACATCAACACCAAAAACGGTATAATCATTTGCAAGCATTTTCATATAAATTCCCGGGCCACAGCCAAAGTCAAGCACGTTACCTTTCACAGGGACATTTAGTTTAAGCTGCTCTATCAACTTTGTTTTTACTTTACTTAATGATTCTTCCACTTCTGGCGAATGAGAAAACCCTGCGTTTTGTTGAATAGACTTATTCTCATCATATTTAAAAGCTTTCCATTGTCCAACTGCCAATTCTTTTTTTGCATCCATACCGGTAGCGATCAAAATATTGTTGATGAAAATATTATTTGTTAAAAGTGAATATAATCCCATATTATTTTTTTTGAGCAATTAATAAATAAGAATTTTTATAAGTACGGTCTGTATTAGGGTTTAAACTTTTATAAGGCTTGTTGTCGTAAGACCCAATTTTTCTTCCATCAAATGCATGTTCATGCTTTATGATAGTAAAATAAGGTTGAATGAATTTTTCTATCGCTTTAGGCGAGTATTGTATATAAGTAAGGTCGTTATACACTGTATCCAGCCAACTAGTGGCATGTGGATAGTTAAGGTATAAAATTCCGTTTGGCTCTAATTTATCAGCTACCTTTTGAAAAAAGTCTTCAATACTTTGTTTTGGTATGTATATTAAAACACCAATACAATAAATAAAATTAAACTTCAGGTTTAAAGGTAATTCCATAAAATCTCCCGGAATAAAATTAGCTCGTGGCACGATCTTTTGCGCTTCCTCCAGCATTGAGCGGTTTATATCTGTTGCATACAATTCAAAAGAACTATCTTTAAAGAGTTGTAGATACATCCCCGGCCCACAGCCAATATCCAAAATTTTACTTTCTTTTATAGAAAGTTCGTTCACCGCCTGTTCCAGATCCGATTTAGATTTCTCAAGGACCTCATTTATCTCAGGGCGGATAGAATAACCCGCATTTTCTTGTGTTGACTTTGCTTGAGCGGGTTTAAACAACAAATAAGGATTTGCTTTATGATAAATGATCTTTTCTAACCCAAACATTCTTATAAAAAAGTTTGAAATAAAATTATTTACAAATATTCTAAAGATCAACTGCTTCATGTTTTATTCGCCTGGCTCTTTATCAGGTCATAATATTCGTTACTCAATGTTTCGATGTCAAACTCAGGATATGTAGATAATTTAGTTGGAACATGTTCATATTGCCCGATTTTTTCGATAAGAGATTTATTAGAAACTGCAGAGTTATCTGAATAAAAAAAACCAGAACTATTCTTATACTTTTTAACTAATGAGTTTTCTTTTGAAATAAAGACTATTGGTTTTGAATAAAGCATTGCATCAAATACTTTAGATCCATAAGCATAATAAAACTCCAGATCGTTTATTATTAAATGGAAATCGGCATAAAATAAAAATGAACTTAAAAGATCAGGTTTTATTTGTTGCGTTAAAATAACACTTTTATTATTTTGGCATTTAATCTTTAATTTTTCGCTAACAGTACCAATTAAATGAAAAACTATATTATCAGGGATAACTGTTTCAAGGAACTTTATAAATTCATCATCTCTGCCAAAATCTAATGTACCAAAATGACAAATATTAATTTTATTCTTAACAAATTGGGAGGGATAATTAAGTTCTTTGGCCTTATGGTCTCTTTTATCATAACCATTTGTAATTAAAACAGCCGTAGTGTTCTTATTCTTGATCTTATTTTTGAATTTATCTGTTAACTCGGGTGTTACGGATACTACAACATCACAGTTATTAACTGAAAACAATTCCATTTCCATTTGTTTTTTATAACTTGGATTTGTGTCATCTATTGCTTTATTCCAGGAAAAATAACCATCGATCCATGCATCCCTGTAATCGTTTATTAATTTTACCTGTGGGAACATAGCTTTATACTTAGCAGCAAAATAACAGGTTGAATATGCCGGACTGGAGGCAATGATAACATCGGGTAAAATATTTTGTCTTTCTTTTTTTAAATGATCAAAAGCTTTTTTAGAGAAAGCGTATCCTTCATCAGTATGATTAAAGATCCTATACTGCAAAAAATCAAGAGGTCGTTTAAATAAAGGAAAATACTTGTTAATAGTGCCTGATAAAGTATTAAGATACGTTATCCTGACTTTTGCTTTATCAATTTCAATATTCCAGGGGTTTGACGCAGGATAATAATAGTTTTGAGTTATAATGTGTATGTTTAGATCTTCCTTTTTTTGTAAATAGTGTACAAATTTTGACCATCTGCGGGCTCCAACTTTATCAAATGGACTAAACCGCTGTACAACAAGTACTAAATTGATCATTAATTAAAACATTTTTTTATAATCCGTTTCAATATCATACTTCTTCTTCACATCACGCAAAAAATTTGAAAAATTCATTAAGCTATTTTCAGAAACCATTTTAGGATGTGATATAAAATGAATATAATTATTTGATTTCAAGAAATTCTTATAATCATTAACTTTGATCCTGTTCAGAAAATCAATTGAAACCATTTCTTTAATATTCTTTTTTAAGGACAAATTAAAACTGGCGTCCATTATAATACTCTCCTCAGTTTTATCAACCGAAACGCCATCACCTAAGGATTTAACACCGGAATAAATAAAAACCCTGTTTATTATCCTTGATAATATTTTTTTAAAATTTGAAGTATTTATATAACTTATTGCATATTCTTTATATTTCCCTGTAACTTCAGCAGATTCTATTGCTCCGTCAAAATAATATATTGGTCTCTCGGGTACATTTTCAAAATTATAAAAGAACCTTTCGGCATCCATTGAAAAACCCCTTAAAACAGAAAAATCATTTTTTATATTATACTTTTCAAATAAATTCCTAAAATCTGAAAATGGCTGGATACACCAACCGCCTGCCCTGAAAGAATCTATTTCGTAACTAACATGGCTAATTGCCTGCATTTTTTTTATAAAATTTATCGAGAACTCAAATAGTTCTACTTTTAATGTATCAGAAATTGCAGCAAATCTATATTTTGAAAGATCATTCAACCTCCATTGATTAATTTTTGGGTCATATTCCGCATCTACCCAATGAGGATGGATATGAGGAAAAATAAAATGCCCATCTTTTACCATTTCGGTTAATTGCCCAATTATCAGATCATAATCTATTTTTATTGCGGTATTATCCAGATTCTCTTCAAGTCTTTTAATATAAGTAGTATCAACAAAAAAGATGGCATTTTTAAGTTTAAAATTTCTTAGGAGCTTAAGAATTTTATCTGTTGGAATAATTATTGAATTTATTACTGTCCCCGATCGTGCACCAAGAAATAGTTCATAGTCAAAGGTCATTAAAAGGCTTTTGTTCCTGTAACACGGCACTTTGCTAAAGTTTTGTTTATCAATAATTTCAATTAAACTTTTCGTAAGATTATTTAAAGAGTAATATGAAATGTCGAATTTTGAATTTGTAATTCCCTTTGGGCCTGACAACATTTCATTCAAGCATTTAAGCAGGTCGGAATATGCATTTTGTGGTGAGATCCAATATCCAAGTTGGTTTGAGGTAATAAACTCAGCCGTTTGTCCTTTATTTGAAACTACAATGATCTTTTTATTTTGACTTATGTACTCACAAAATTTTGTACTTAAAGCAAAATTGTAGACATCATTTAAAAATAACATGCATGCAGTAGCATTTTTTATTTTTGAATATACTTCATTTAATGGAAGTCTGGCATTAGAATAAATTATCTCATTTAGTTTATAATAGTCTATTAACCCTTTGTATGATTCCGGAAAAGTGCCATAAAACTCAAATCTTAATCTTTTAAATAATTCGGGATCTTCACGCTTTACTTTATATAAGGCTTCAAAGAAGGGAATCAGTATATAATCCAGATTTATATATAAAGTTCCTGCAAATACTAATTTTATTAACCCTTCTTGATTGTTTTCGGTTTCAATATCAAGGTCTTTAAAATCATCTTCATCATACCCGTTTGGCAAAGTATAAACTTCTTTATTTATAGCAAGGCTATTAAAATAATCGCTCATTTTCTCACCAACGGTAAGAATATAATCAGATTGCATAATAGTTCTTCTTTCGAAAAATTTCTCGTGCTCAACTCTCTTTGCATTAAGTGAAGAAAAGGAGGTTATCTCTGAATCCCCTGTCCACAGATCTCTGAAATCAACAATAAATTTAACATGTGGGTATTTGTTCTTTAAAACCGTAACATAATAAGAAAGAAAAAAAGGACCGGCTGTAACAATAACTGTATTAATCTTTTTTGTTTCTATGTAATGAGAGACCTTTTTTGTTATTTGTTTCTTCCAAAAAAAACTTCTATCGTAAAAGTTACCCCTGTTTAGGTTTTTTAAAATAAAAAGCCAAAAACGATATTTGATTTTGTTAAAAAAACCCGGTTTATTTAAACTTATTACTTTTGGGAAGCGATATGGTAAATATTCTACATTGATGTTTTCAATATCCTTATTCCATTCTGATTCCGTTGGCTTAACATTCTCTGACGCTAATACAAAAACGTTATGATCGTTTCGTTTTAGGTATTTTGCAAATTTTGCCCAACGTCTGCCAGAAACACCGGGATTAGGTGGAAAACCATGACAAACAATTAAAATATTGGATCTGTCTTTTACCAAAATTTTAAAAATTTGAATCGTTTAACCAGTTTAAAATAACGCTGCCAATAGGCATCTATACTTTTGTAATCATAATGGCTTTTTGCCGGTGCTGCAATATAATCAGCGAATTCTTTTTCTGAGAATCCTAATTTTTTGATCACAAACTCTTTATCCGCATTTAATTGAGTTTGAGCGTATGCAGGCAGAGCGTATTCTGCAAGAGCTTGTTCCCGGCTTATCTGACCTGATTGCACCAAAACTGATAAATGAAACTGGCGTTTATCAACTTTAAATTTTTCATTTAATATGTAGCCCTGATAAAATCTTGTAAAAACGTTCTCATAATGTTTGCCACCATAATCGCGCCAACTCATTTTTGTTGTGATCAACTCTTTTACTTCGGCCTTATTGTATCCAACAAAATTTAACAAGGAAACATATTTTAGCTTTCTATCTATAAAACGTTGCCTAAAAAAAGAGAAGTATGGAAAGGATTTCATTTTTAATTTTCCATATCTTTTATGAATATCTTTAATATTTACAATATCCATTTTTTCGTGTCGCCAGCTTTTTGGTAAATATGTACCCTCGGTAACAACATTATGACCAGTTAAAACATAGTTAACATTAAATTTAAGGGCGGCCTTATATATAGAAATAATTAATGCGTAATCATAAGGCAATTCAACATCTACAACATGTGCTTTAAAAAAAGAAAGCTGGATATCTTTAAATTCTTCCCAATCTAATACAAGCGTGTAGAGATCAAAACCGGTATAATTACAAATATTTTGGATATTTTGCACAGCAAGTTCCGAATTCCAGCCGTTATCACAATGCACCAACAGTGCCTTTAAACCCGCTTGTTTTGCAACATACGCGAGATATGTACTATCCACTCCACCACTTACGCCTATCATGCAATCATACTTCTTGCCATTCCCCTCAGTCTTCATTGTAGCAGTGAGCTTTTCAAATTCTTCTTGAGCTTTCTCTTTGGAATGCAATTTAGAAAAGGCTTTATCAAAATTATGACAATGGTTACAAATGCCACTTTGATCAATAAGCAGATCAGGATCGTTAACATTATCCATTATACATCTGCTGCAGGATTTTTTCATACTGTTTAGTTCTTTGATTTTATATTTTCGATAAGGTGATCGTTATACAAATTAACGCCACTTTGGTTCAAATGATTTGCATCTGAGAAAAGAGAATCGCTATTAGAATGTAAAAATGTATGATCAAAAAAACTGATCGTTGGATACTTATCTAGTATCGTTCTTAGTACCGGTAGATAAGTAGTATTATAGTATTGCTTGTAAGCTGTATTCCACTTTAAAGGGTGGCTGGCAACACAAACATTAATTTTATTTTTAAGCGAAAATGCTAAAACAGAATCGAGGTATTGGAAATTTTGGCCGGGCTTAAAAGCATCGTAAACAGCGCTGCTATCACTTATAAGTATATTATCCTTTTGAACATAACCATTTGCTATGTATTTTTCTGAATACGCCAAAGCTTTTGGATATAGATCACATAATCTTGCTGCAACATTATTGATACTGTTAATTGTTACATTATTTTTTAAGATAGCAAAGGCAGTATTATTTTTATCTGAATTTTGTATTAGCATTAATGTTGACTCTTCTGTTACCTCTTGCAAAACTCCGGGATAAACATCAACTATTAGATTTTCTATTTTATCAGCATTTGTTTCCAATAAAGTGTAGGAGTCTTTCATGTTTTGGCCCGAAGTACCCATATTAAATAATTTCATCCCAGCCTTGTCAAATACCCTTGGATCGTACCCTCTATAGGCGTGAGAAGAACCAATAACAAAAATTGAATTATTATCAGGTACAAAATTTTTAAGATCATTGAACATTAATTTTGCCTGACCACCCTCAGAAATAACGTTCTCGTTAAAATAACTCCATAACCTTACACCTTTTAATTTTATTGAGGATAGGGCAACCACTAATAAAATAATTACAACGATCTGAATAAAAATATATAAGCTAATGTTCTTAAGCATCAAAACTGAAAATAAATAAATTGTACCTTCCCCCAAAAACCAATAGTAATTACCAATGCAACTAATACAGAAAACAGCGCAACAGATTTTAGTTGAAACAAATTGTTTTCCTTTCTTATAAATTGATGCACATTACGATCAAACATTAAAAAGAATATTGCTAAGCCTATCAATGCATAAAACGAGATCTTTCTAATTCCGGAGTCTGAAGGATCGATCACAAAATTATATCTTACAAACATATTGCTTATGTAATCGAAAGCACCCGTTACAGTGGCTGCACGAAAAAATATCCAGGCAAATAAAACCAAATTAAATACTATAAATTGATTTAATTTTTTCCTCAAAAAATCATTTTTTATAAATTCAAAGTTCAGGATCCGTTTAGGCAATAAATTTCCAACCGTATTATATAAAGCGTGCAATGCTCCCCATATTAAAAATGTCCAGTTAGCCCCATGCCATATTCCACTAATTAAAAAAACGTAAACCTGGTTTAGCACCATCTTTTTTTTGCCATCGCGATTACCTCCAAGTGGTAAATAGACGTAATCTTTAAACCAGGTACTTAACGAAATGTGCCACCTGCTCCAAAATTCTTTAATTGATTGCGAAATATAGGGCAAATTAAAATTCTCCATCAATTTAAAACCCATACATTTTGCTGATCCCAGAGCCATATCAGAATATCCGGAAAAATCGCAATAGATCTGGATACTAAAAAGTAACGCTCCGAAATAAAGGTATAAACTGTTTAATTGGCCATAGTTATCAAAAATACTATTTGTGATCACATTAATATTATCGGCTATTACCACCTTTTTAAATAAACCCCAAACAATTAAACGAAGGCCCATAGTAAACTGCTTTGGATCAAAATTATGTTTCTCATAAAATTGATGCAGCATATTTTGTGGTCTTTCAATTGGACCGGCAACTAATTGCGGATAGAACATTACGTACAAACTATAGATACCAAAGTGCCGTTCTGCCTTCTGCTTTCCCCGATAAACTTCAATAACATAACTTAAGCTTTGGAAAGTATGAAAAGAAAGGCCAACAGGTAAAGCAAGGGCAAGGAGATCAATTTTCCAACCATTTTGAACATAGCCAGTTAAATGATTGATATTTGCTACTGCGAAATTGTAATATTTAAAAATAAAAAGTAAAAGTATGGTAGATAATATACTTGCTATTAAATAATACTTTTTATGCTTTTTATTATTCGAATTTTCGATGAGTATGCCGGCGCCATAATCAATAACTATAGCTAGGATAAGAATAAAGAGATAATAAGGAATAAAATAAGAGTAAAAATAAACACTTGCTCCTAATAACCAGATCCACCTGAATTGATGGGGCAATAAAAAATACACCAGCGTTACAACTGGAAAAAATAAAAAAAGAAAATCGAAAGTGTTAAATAACAAAATTTTTAAAAATTATTTGGAAAGCTTACAAGCCAGTGCGGGAGCGGTACAAAGAGGTGGACAAGCCATGACTTCTGTCTGTATAATAAATTTTAATATTAAGTTCGGCCCCGGTGATCCTTTTATCTTTATAATCTTCACCAAGGAAGCGAACATCAATGTTTTTCGTTTTTAATATCTCTAAAAGCTCCTCTTCTGAATTATAGATCAACACTTCATCAACATATCTACAGGCTTTCATGATCATTACACGTTCTTCAATAGTAAATACCGGCTTTTTTTTGCCTGGGTTTATTTCTCCCGAAATATTCTCTGCTTTATTTAAGGCAACTATCAAATGATCGCAATGCAGCTTACATTCCTGCAACATTAAAACATGGCCGGCATGAAAAAGATCAAAAACACCACAAGTAAATCCAATTTTCATTTAAATATTGCTTTTAATGAAATCTTTAATGTTATGCTCAGGAAACCAGTTTAATAATTTTTTAGCCTTGGCAACATCTGCAAAGGTAATGTCTGATTCTCCCTCACGCTTTGGAATAAACTCATACTTAGCCGAGATCAATTTAGCAAGATCTAAAACACTTAAAGTATCGCCATTACCAATATTAAAGGCAGTGTTTAATATGTTGGCATTTATTGCCGCTAAGTAATTTGCTTTTGCAAGATCGTATACGTGAATAAAATCACGCTTTTGAGAACCATCACCTGTTACTAAAGGAACCTGACCATTATTGTGCCTGTATAAAAATATACCAACCACACTACTATAGGCATTAAATTTATTATCAGGATTATAACTGCGCGGACCGTACGGATTAAAATATCTTAAGTTTACATAGTTCAATGGATAACGTGTACTTAATAACTCAAGGTACCTTTCGACTTCGTATTTTTGAAAAGCATACGGACTTAAACAATCTATTGCTTCCGTTTCTGGTGTAGGAATAGTTTTTGGCGTACCATAAATTGCACTAGAGCTACTGAACACAAATTTTGGAAAATGACTTTCTTTTATCATCACCTCAATAAGATGCATAGAATTAGTAAGATTTTCGGAAATATGTTCTGTTACAAATTCAAAACTTGGTTGTATGCGTGGAAGTGCTGCCAAATGAAAAACACAACCGTAGGTTTTTAAAGATGTGATATTTTTAATGTTATCCTCAATAAACTTAAACCTGGGGTTATTTAAATGTTGTTCAATATTTTTTTTATTACCTGTACTTAAATTATCGATAGCTGTTATTTTCCAATCTGTTTTTTCTAAAAGGTAATCTACCAAATTAGAACCAATGAAGCCGGCAGCCCCGGTTATTAAAACACTACTTATTTTCATGGAGCTCATCTAAAATTATGTGAAGTATAGTTTGATGATAACACTCAACAATACCATAGCTTTTAGCATCTAACCAAAAATTGATATTTCCTTTATTTACAAGTTTATTATTATTTTCAAAACCCGATAGTGTAATTACTTTACCCTTTTTAGAATTTACAAAATCAACTGAATTATTGATATTGAGAGAATTTCCTGAACTACTTATAGCTACTAATAGATCGCCTTCTGTGAAATGGATCTTCAACCATTCTACCATAGCATTTTCGAAGCCATAATCATTTGCAAAGCAAGTGATCAAAGCTGCATCACTAAATGCAAAAGTTGGGTATCCCGCAATTTTCGCATAATCCTCCATCATATGAGAACATATGGCATTTGAACCGCCGTTACCAATAAAGAAAATACGTTTGCAATCTTTTACCAACTTAATAGATTCAAAGATCTGTTTGTTGATCGTTTCTGAATTTAAAAATTCCTGAAACTTTGTTTTATATAAATTTAGCGGCATGTTTTAATAATAATTCTTTAGTTACAGATCTTTCATTACAAAGCCAGGTAGTTGATAAACTGGCAGCAAGTGAAGGTATTAATAATTTGTCATGTATTTTATTATCCTGAGACGCACATAAAGATGCAAAGGCAAAAAAGGTGTCTCCTGCACCAATAGTATCAACGATCTCGGTTTTAAAGGAAAGTCTTGTATTAAACTCTTTACCATTTGTATAGGTTGAGCCTTGTTTACCTGTTGTAACAAATAAATGCTGAGCGTTCAACTCATAATCAAATATATTTTGAATGTCCTTTTCCTGCGGGTTATTAATACGTTTATTCACTTGCAAACTGGCTTCACGCAGATCGATACATGCGCTTTTCTTTTTATGACCTTTCCATTTTGAGATTCGGTTAAAGCCAAAATTATTTGAATTGGTCTGGCACATCAAATGAAATCCATCATTTATATTAAGCTTATCGCAAAAACCGTGTCCAAAATCAGCTACAATTACTATATCATACTTAGTTGTATCAATACTAATATCTTTAAATGTTTCTGTTTCAAATTTATTTATCTCTACGTGCTTCTTTTTATCACTCACATCCACATAACGTGTTTTTACAATTTCATTATTAGTGTTTGTAATTACATTTACAGTTTTTACAAAATCGTAAATATGATTTGCTATTGCCTGGGCGCCACCTTGCTGAATTACTTTATTACCTTCAAGCTTAAACACCGGACAGATCGATTTCATTGATTGCCCTTCATACGAAACATCAACAAACTCATCAACGATAGTTTCGCCAACAACCAAAACATTTAAGTTCTTTACTGATTCAAAAAATAACTCAAGATCTTTTAACATACTCAATTTTTGTTTAATGATTTTACATGTTTTTCTATTTCTTCATACGAAAAAGCGAAATTAATAGGATCGGTTGACAAATTTTCTCTATACCTTAAAGTATCCGCCAGACCTTCTATTGGTAACTTGCCATTAAAGATAAGCAATACTTTTGTGTTAGTATAAGAACCCATGTGAACAGCACCAGAATGTTGAGTAATGATCAAATTTGCGTTACTGCATTTCTCCAATCCTACTTTATTATCTGAAGAAACACATACTTCAATATTTCCTTCTGAGCTTAATTCAGCACTCATACTTGGGTGACCTGTGATATAGACCTTATCAAAATACGGAGCAACTATTCTTGCTATTTGCATATAATCCCAGGGGCCACCATTATTTAATGTGTGTGCATTTCCTTTTTTTCTCGGGAAAATAACGCATGAATTTTCATTTGCAGTTTTATACACTTTTTGAAGTTGATACAAATGCTGTCTTCCATTCAATTGCCAATTCCTGAAAACAAACCAATACATATCATGATCGGCTATATTCAAAAACCCTTTTTTTGATGCGATCGCCAGATCATGGAATTTTTTAATTTCAACCTGCACATCTGCCGGCGGAATTGTAACATTAGAATCGGGTGGCACTTCTGCATAAAAATCCCGTAAAGGATAAAATTTATAAATGATCGAATTTCCGTTCTCATCTATCAAAAAGGGTTTACCAATTTCTACTCCACAAAAATGGATCCTAACTCCCTGCTTATGTAAATGCATTAAAAAAGGAACAGTATGTAACAATAAATGGCCAAACTCTCCTTTAAAAGGACCATAATAACATTCTTTATCATTTAAAGCTTTATTATAAAATTTTATAATATCGTAATAGGCTTTTAATACAATTTTAGAATAATGAACTTTACCAAATATATTTAATGTTCTTTGCCCATACAAAATTGTAGTGGCATCGTTCTTAATAAGATCTTTTATTGCAGGTTGTGTCACAGTTTTTCGAGTTCTTTTATTAATTCTTTTGTTTGATACTCAAAAGTATGTTTGCTTATATCGTAGTTTAGATCGGGAACAAGAAGGTCTTTCTTATTCTGAATACTTGACTTTACTTGCCCTTCAATATTATCCTTAGTAATATGAAAACCAAGTTTATTCTTAATGATAAAATCACTCACATCTCCTTCATTCCCAAAATAAAGAATTGGTTTTCTAAAGGCTACAAGTTCGTAAAACTTAGATGACATTGCATTTACCCTGTTTGGTGGCAGAATAAGAATAACGTAATCCGCTTCTAACACCTTTTTAAAATAATCCTGAGATCCAATAAAATCAAACCTTTTAATATTGGGGTGCACCAATTCTTTTTCATAACCTTTAACGGATACATAAAATTCTACATCAACAGGATTTTGTTCTTTTATCTTATCGATGTATGATTTGATGAGTTCAATATTTTCTTCTATATCGTCATAAAATGCACCTCCGTACAGTAATTTTATTTTACCTGAATTATTATTTACACTTATTTCAAGAATATCATCGGCATCAATGCAATGAGGCAATAAATAAGAAGGTCTATTGAATTTTTTACTGTAATAATTTTTCATCTCACTGTTAGGAGAAAGTACCAGATCAATGTTACTAAGAATATTTTGTTGGATTTTCACTTCCGTTTGAATTTGCCTTTTATTTAACCAAACAAATACATCTTCCCAATAGTCACGATAATCTATAACAAATTTTATATCGGGAAAATCTGTTTTTAATCTGGGTATCATTCCCGCATAGTTAAAAGGTCCTACACTCACAATAACAACAGTACTTTTTTCTTTTTGAATGATCTCTTTTGCTTTATTATAGAACTTTGCTTCGTAACCAATAGAAGGATCATTATAATTACCTTTTAGCTTATTTTTTTTTATCTCCCAAAAAAGGAGAGACAACTTCCATAACACTTTCTGAAAAATATTATTTGGAAGTTTTCTTTTGTGATATAATTGTTGTTGCTTTTCAATGTTTACCCTTGTTATCTTAGACTCATAACTTTTAATATCCTTATCCCAGGGCGATACACCTTCAAAGCCACCCGCCAAAACATTTAATTTAATATTTAACCTTTCAAAATACTTTGCATGCTTAGCCCATCGTCTTCCACCAACTTTATCATAAGGTGGGAAATAAAAAGAAATTATTAGAATATTTAAGCTCACGAAAGTAAACGGGAAAGATTAAAAATTTTCCAATTATCAACTGTTTCAATAAAATCTCTATCAAAAATTTTTAAATTCTCCAACTGTTGTCTTTTTTCAACTTGAATTTCATTAATGATCTTATTTTGCATCCAATAAGTTTGAGGTGTTGCATAACCCACTTTTTCCTTACGCCAACATATCTCTTTTGGTAAAAAATTATCCTGAGACTTTCTTAATAAAAATTTTGACCAACCATTTACCATTTTGTATTCAGATGGCAAAGAAAATACAAATTCCACCAACTTATGATATAAAAAAGGCAAACGTACTTCCCTCGAATGGGCCATTGAATTTCTGTCGGCATACCTCAATAAATTTTGCAACCCATCAAAAAGTAAAGAATTGTATAATACTGAATTTAGGTCTGACCAATTAACATCATCAACTTTTTTCTGAAGGTCATTAGAATAAAAACTTTTAGCTAAAGGATTTTTAGTTTCCATGGCTTTTCCTTTTACTAATGTTTTCTTGATCGTTGCTATTTTTTTATGAAGTCCGGGCCTTTTGATCATCATAGCAAGATTCAGATCAATATTTTGTTCGAATCCCGTTAACTCCTTTACATTTTTCTTTTCAGATAAATATTTACTATCACCCTTTGCATACATTTCCCTTAACCGAACCGGCCAAAACTGATCGTAACCACTTAAATATTCATCCGCTCCCTGCCCATCCAAAAGTACGGTAACATTATTCTGCTTTGCCAGTTGCATTACCCGGTATTGTGCGTAAATACTTGTGGAGCCAATCGGTTCGTCCTGGTGAAACAAAAGTTTTTCAAGATCTTTTACCAGTTCATCACTGGTTGGCGAAACATAGTGATCATTAATATTAGAATATTTCGATTTAAATATCTTAACAAACTTTGTTTCATCTTTTTCGAATCCCTCAAAACTTGCTGTAAAGGTATTTAACTTTGCATTTTGATCCTTCCTGCAAATAAACCCTGCAATAGTTGTAGAATCAAGGCCTCCACTTAAGCTTGTACCGATGGGCACATCTGACCTTAACCTTCTGCTTATTGATTCATATAATAATTCATTGAATCCTTCAATCGCATCATTAATGCTAATTTTATTGCTTTTCTTAAGGTCAATATCCCAGTATTTCTCAATTTGTATTAATCCATTTTGTTTAATGACTAAAGACTGACTATGCGGGAGTTGATAAACATTTTTATAGAATGTTTCTTTTAGGTCGTGTGAATTATTATATCTATCGGTCGCGCAATAGTTATATAACATTGAAGGGTTTACTTCTTTATTTACTCCCGCAGCAAAGACCTGTTTTATTTCTGATCCAAAAATAAATTGTGAAGTATCATTATAATAATAAAATGGTTTTTCTCCGAACCTATCACGTGCACAAAATAATTCTTCCTTCTTTTCATCCCAAATTGCAAAAGAGAACATACCATCAAGATCTTTCAAACAATCCTTCCCCTTAAGGTGATAAAGTGCCAGTAAAACCTCTGTATCTGTTTCAGTAGAAAATTTATATCCTTTTTTTTCAAGGTCTTTTTTTATTTCAATATAATTATAGATCTCACCATTAAAAGTAATAGTAAGCCCCATATAGACCATAGGTTGTTTGCCTGCAATACTAAGGTCGATAATAGATAACCTGCGATGGCCAAGACCTAATGTTTCATTATTATTGAACCAATATCCAAATCCATCTGGTCCACGATGCTCAATAACATCTGTCATTGCAGATAAAGCATTTTTATTAACAGTACTCTTATCTAATTTATATATGCCGGCAATTCCACACATTTTTAATCTTCTATATCTAAGGCAAATTTTGGTTTATAATATTCTTCAAGAAAAAGATTATTCATTGGATCACTACCCGCACGCTTTTTCAATTCTCCACTGTGCAACCAAGATGATGGTGGTAATTTTTTAAGCTTAAGTGTGTCCCCCTTAAATTCAAGCAAAGCTTTTTTGATGATATTATGCCTTTCATTTGTAGCCACAGCATACTTTGTAACTATTGGGTAACAAATTTGGATGCGCCTTATTAAAAGAAATGACGAAATGAACATACAAACTAATCCTAATCCAAAAAATACTTTTTGCCATTCGATGAAGGCGCCGATCAATAAAAAATATATAAGAAATACAAAACTACAGATGATACAAAGCATTTCTAGAGTTCTACCAACTTGGGAACCCTTTGCCAGGAACATACTAAAGCATTGAACATAAATACAAAAAAGCATAAAACCCATAAAGTAAACTAATGTTTTTAGCAACTTTTGTTGTGTAGGAATAATTAGTTTGATCTTGTCTTTTATACAATAACCAATATAAAGAGCGGGTATTAAAAAAATTAAATGAAAAGGAAATTTTAATACTATATATTTTAAAATAAAAGCCACTACCATTTTTAACGGTCCAATTAAATAATCAGAAATTGTTAAAACTTGTTTTAATTCGTCGTTACGCCTTATATAATTGCCCGGCGCTATTACATATATTATTAAAGCAGCAATTACAAATACTATTAATAATAGAACAGTTTTATTAATAGTTTTATGCTTAAACCAAAAATATAAGAACAACAACCCTAAAATAGAAAGTGTGATAACAGAATAATTAAACCTACTCGCGCCATAAATAAAAAAGTAAGTATAGGCTCCATAAAGCAAATATTTATTTGAGCTATTTAATATAACACCGGTAAAAAACAATAAAAGTGCGGGCATAAAAAAGTAAATGCTTCCACACAACCAATACCAAGTATCGTTTAAAGCTAAATTATTATAATAAATATTTGCATAAATTATAATAGTCAAAATAATAGGGTACTGACTTTGGTGTAAATTAAATAGTTTAACAAAGCAAGATTTAATAAAATAATAAAAACAATAAACTGTAATAATGCAAGAAAGCACATTGTGTAAAAACAGTGAACTTGTAAGCAACGTAAACTTAATTTTTAAAAGGCTTATGAGTAGTACACCAAATGCTCCTTCCCACTCCATATAAATAAATTTAATGGTGCCAAAAAAACCTTTATCTCTTATATAAGCAATAAGATTATAATCATCCGATTCTAAAGTACTGAAATAAGAAAATGTAAAATGACAAATACAAAAACAAAGTAATAAAGTTAGCGAAGCATAAAAATAAATATTCTTTTTAAGGCTTAACATTATTTATTGCTGTAAAAATTATTGATAGATGACACAATTTTTTGGATGTCTTGTTCGGTTAGCTCATAATACATTGGCAAACGCACTAAAGTGTCGGTATATTTATCGGCGTTAATTAGATCTTCACTTAAACCATTTTCGATAGTAGATAAATAGTATGGGCTTTTATTTAATGATAAATAATGAAACACAGCATGAATATTATCCTTCTTTAAATGCGCGATAAGCTCAGTTCTTTCACTTAAAGAATTACAGGTAACATAAAACATATGCGCGTTATTAGAGGCGTAGTCGGGGATCTGTGGAAGGCCTAATTTATTGCTCGTTCCCAGATCTTTTAGTCCTTTATAATATTCGTTCCAAATAGCTAAACGTTTTTTTTGAATATTATCGAGATTTTCTAATTGCGAAAATAAAAAAGCCGCAATAATATCTGATGGAAGAAACGACGATCCTATATCTACCCATCCATATTTATCAACTTCGCCTCTAAAAAAGGCCGTCCGATTTGTCCCTTTTTCTCGGATTATTTCTGCACGATCGATCAAGGCACCATCATTTATAACAAGCATGCCGCCCTCTCCCGAAATAATATTTTTTGTTTCATGAAATGAGAATGCAGATAGGTGTCCGATACTTCCTAAGGGTTTATCTTTATAAAAGCTATCTATTGCCTGCGCCGCGTCTTCTACTACAAATAAATTATATTTCTTTGCTAACAACATTAATTTATCCATATCACAAGAAATACCGGCGTAATGTACTGGTACAATAACTTTTGTTTTTGGAGTTATTAATGCTTCGATTTTATCCACATCCATATTTGGATTGTTCGTGTTGCTATCTACAAAAACGATCTTTGCTCCTCTTAATACAAAAGCATTTACGGTTGATACGAAAGTATAGGCAGGCGCAATTACCTCGTCACCGGGTTTAATATCCAGCAATATTGCGGCCATTTCAAGAGCATCAGTACAACTTGTAGTTAGTAAAACTTTTTTAAAATTGTATTTGTTTTCAAAAAAGCTATGGCACTTTTTTGTAAAAAGGCCGTCGCCGGATATTTTTAAATTTTGAACAGCTTGTTTGATATACTCTGTTTCGTTACCGGTTAAATATGGTTTATTAAATGTGATCATATAATTTTATCTTATAAAGCGTGAGGGATTGCCAACATACAAACCTTTTTTGCTAAGGTCCTCAATAACCACGGTAGCACCGCCGGTTTGTACATGATCGGCTATTTTAATATTATCAATAATAGTTGTATTAATTCCAATGTTACAACATTGGCCAATCTTAACAAAGCCGGCAACAGTTACTTTTGGCGATAAAAAAGAATGAGCCATAATAACCGAATCGTGCGCAATCACGCAACCGGTATTTAAAAGTACATTATTTTGCAACTCAACATTCATATCTAAAACACAGCCCGGAAGTACTACCACACCATTACCAATTTTGCAGGTTTTATCTATATAGGCTGAAGGATGAATAACAGAAGCAAAAGGTATTATTCCTTCAAATCTTTCAAATACATTTTTTCTGAACTCGATATGTTTATACCCTATCCCAACTATTATATGTGTAATCTCTTTTTTTTCGTAAGCGGCATTAATATCATTAATACTTCCAAAAACTAAATTATTGTTTACAACTTCGCCCGGCTTTTTGTGATCGTCAAAAAACAACACGCTGTTAAAGCCACAATAATGTAAGGCGTGGTGGGCTATTAACTGCCCCAGGTCGCCGGAACCAATAATTCCTAATTTTTTTTGATCACTCATTTATATTTGTAAATTCTTTAATTGAGAATAAAGGCCTTCCTTTTGTTTCCTTATAAATGCGACCAATATATATGGCAATAATACCCATAAAAAATAACTGAATACCGCTGCATAAAATAATTGTACTAATTGTTGAGAGCCAACCAATTTGAAAACTGATGGCAAACATTTTAATAAATACCAAAGCAATTAAAAAAACAAACCCCATAACAGATAAAAGAACCCCCAATTTAACAGCTGCTTTTAAAGGTTTTTCAGAAAAGTCGAAAATAGCATCAAAAGCTAATGCCATTTTTCGTTTAAAATTAAATTTGCTTTTACCGGCAAAACGTTCGCGCTGACTGATCTTTATAACGCTTCGATTTAAACCAATGTGCATAAAAATTCCTTCTATAAACCTGTTTTGTTCTGCATACAATAAAAACCTATCGGCAAACTTTCTATTAAATAAACGCATTACGGCTAATCCCTTAGGAATTTTTAAACCCGTAAATCTTTCTAGTGTTGACCAAAATATTTTTGAGAAAATAACATTAATAAAGCTATCCTTTTTTTCCTCTCTAACTCCAAACACAAGATCGTAGCCTTTTTCAATTTCTTCCAAAAATTTAGAAATTTCTTTTGGAGGATCCTGAAGATCCGGATCCATATACATTAAATAATCGCCGGTTGCATATTTGATACCTGCACTCACTGCAGCCTGCTTTCCATGGTTGTAAGACAACTCAATTAATTTAATATGCTTTTTAGAATACGCCTCTTGTTTAATTAGTTGCACCGTTTTATCTGTACTTCCATCATCAACAAACACAAATTCAAAATCTAAATCTATCTCGTTCATTTCCCGCTCAACCTCTTTTATAAATTGAAGGATACATTCTTCTTCATAAAATACCGGAACAACGAAGGATAATTTTTTTTGTAATGCGCTTTTAGATTCCATTTCTATATCAAATGTTTAAGTTCATTAAAACCGGTAATTCTATCTTTAAATTCAGGATAAACAGAATCTCTGTCAATTAAACACGCTTTCATTCCTATTTCTTTAGCAGGCTCAATATCTAATTTAATGGAGTCGCCAATAAATAAAATTTCTGCAGGATCAATATTTACTTTTTTAATAGCATGCTCAAACATCCTTCTATCAGGCTTAGCAAAAGCAAGATCCTCAGAAATAATAAATTCTTTAAATGGAATATCAAGAATAGCCGTTATTTTTTGTTTTAACGACGAATTAAAGTTAGAAATGATGCCTAAAGGAATTTCTAATTCTTTTAAATATTTAACATCGTCAAATTTTTGCCACGGCAAATAGGTACAGGCATTAAAAATGTCATTTAGCATTTCTTCGCTTGGATCAATGCCCAGCGATAATAATACTTCTTTATTAAAAGAAGTATAAAACTCTCTTGAGGTATTATCAGGAAATTTTATGCTCTCTGAAGTAAGTTTATGTTGTTTTTTTAAAATGCGATTATCAATACTATGGCCGTATTTTTTCAAAACTTCATTAAATTTTATCCAAAGCTCAGGCTTGTGAATAAGTGTGTTAGCGGCATCAAAATATATGAACTTAATTTTGCTCATTAAAAAATACGAAAATTTGCAGAATTATCATTTATTGAATCTAAATTTTGTTTCGGATAAATTACATCCATTAAAATTCGAGTAGCTGAGCCTGCAATTATATCAGGTGTTTTAGGCGTTTCATTAAAAAGATGTTCTTGTAACGTATACTCAACATCTTTAAATCCAAAATGCGAGCGAATAGAATTTGTACCCGAAATGCGACAATTAACCTCAAAAGGATGGATGTTTCCGTTTTTATCTACTATGGATTGAAGATTTGCTGAACCGAAAATGTCGGCCGAATTTACCATAGCCGTGATCATTGGAAGCAAAGTTTGATCGTACTTTTTCTCAACAAAACAATTATTGGTTGTTCCTGCAACAAGGGTTCTATTTAATGTTATTTGCCCAAGGATCTTCTTTGTTTTAGTTACGTAAAATGCAGTTGTAATTTCATCACCCTCAAAAAGTTCCTGGATCAAATATTCTTCATCGTTTAAATTGCGGACATCTTTTGGGTTTATTATTAAACCTCTAGAACCTCTGCCTTTACGAGGCTTGGCAATACAATTATCAAATTCGTTTTTATAAACTGATGGCAAAATACATTTAGCAAATGGAATATTATGTTTATGATGATGTAAATAAGTTAAATACTTATCTAAATAAATTTCGCAGGTACTTACCTCCGAAACCGCTAATGCACAATTAAAAAGCGCTTTGTTTTTAGATAAAAAATATGTTTCGTAATCGGTTGAAGGAATGATCAGTTCAACTTTTTCTTTTTTTACAACGTGTAGAATTTCACTAATGTAATTTTCGAGATATGAATATGGAAGCTTATAATATTTATCGCAAAGATGATTGCCTCCGGAAAAATCTTCTACACCGGTACCAATAATTCTAACAGGTCTAATCATAGAAATAATATTCCGTATAATTCCCTGGCCAACATTACCGCCAATACCCGTAACTAAAACTGTTCTTTTTTCCATTTAATTATTTCATGAATAGAATCCTTAACTGTTATTGAAGGAGTATAATTTAGTTCTGTATATGTTTTTTTTGCATCATAATTAAATGATAAAGATCCATCAACCCCATTTAATTGTATACTAACATTTGGTAAAATATTTTCTATTACTTCGGCAACCTCTTTATTAGAAACAGACAAAGGGCTTACAGCTAAATAGGTTGAATTACCAATTATCTCGGAAGCATTCATAAATAATTTACTCACATCTGTATAATTAATGTAGTTCTGTTTTCTTTCGCCATTACCATACAATGTAATTGTGTTGCTTTTTAAAGCTTCGTTAATTATTATTGGCAAAAAAGTTTTTTCCTTAACTCCTCTACCCATTAGAGAGGATATCCTGAAAATAGAATAATTTGCAGCTTGTTTTATAATTACTTCGCCCCATAATTTTGAAATTGCATAAGGAGTTAGCGGTCCAATTTCAGAATCCTCATTAATTGTAAGTCCAGGTAAATTATTGTAAACCGAAACGCTGGAAGCATAGATCAATTTTGAATCCTTAAAATGATCGGCAATTTTTTTAATAAATTCTACATTCACTTTAAATAACTCATTATTATCATTAAACGAATTTATTTTTTCGGGAATAAAGGCACTTATAATAAATACTACATCTATTTTTGGAAGTTTACTTAATTCGCTAATTCCTAAATATGTTACATTCACATATTTATGACTAGGCTCCGAATGATATAACACAAATGTATTTTTTGCCGGTAAATTTTCTGTTAGTCGCAGCGATAGTGGACTATTGGCGCCAACGACCAAATATGTTTTTGAATGATCCAACTTAAATTTTTTGCGCCACTGCAATTACTGTACTGCCAAATGGTATTTTTGAAAGGGATTTAACTTTATTTAATTCCCACTGCCAAATTTTTTCCAATACCCCTGATGATTTACTGCTTTTATGTTCTTTCACAAATTTATCCTTATCGCTAAAATTCTTATGCATATTTAATTTTGAAGGAATTGTTCGCATTAAATAAATTGGCAACGGTAAAGGAGAAAACAAATAGGAATTATACACTAATTTAAAACCGGCTTTTCCTAAAGATGCTTTTAATGTTTTTGTAGTGTATCGACGAAAATGTCCTGAATAATCATCTTCATTGCTCCACAAAAAATTAAAGGCAGGTACTGTAACAAATATTTTTCCTTTAGATTTTAACATGGCGTGGCAAGATCTTAAAAAATCTTGTTCATCTTTTATATGCTCAACCACATCAAAAACACCAATATTCGCAACAAATTCGCTTGCTAAGCCGCAATTTTGTGTTGTTGCACAAACAACGTTCTCTATATCTCTTTTTTTTGCGTTTAGTACGCCGCTTATTCCGGGCTCTAATAAGGCAACATTTATTCCAGCATTTTGGAGACCTAATGATACAAAACCATTTCCGCCACCAACATCAAAAAAATTTTCTTTTGCAGAGAATCTTTTTACTAACTCAATGATACAATTATTACGGTGTTTAAACCAAAAACTAAAATCCTCTAATTCCAAACACAGATCGTTCCCGTCTTCGGGATAAGAAATAGTTTCTGTATTTTTTGAGAACCATATTCCGTTTTCTTTTAGTTCAAGATCATTAGAATATTTAGAAAAATCTATCTTCATTATTTTAAAACTTCAATAAGTTCTTTACAATTCTTTTTCTGATCAAATTTAGATGCCCATGTATTAAATGCTTCTGTACGAAAAGCTTCCTTTGTGGAAGCGCTAGATCCATTATGGATCTTAATAGTATCAGCTATAATGTTGTTTGCAAAATTCTTTTCAATTAAAAAACCATTCTTATAATTTACGATCTCGTTTACACCCCCCACATTTGTTGCTATACAAGGGATACCAAAACTCATTGCTTCCATTATGGAAACGGGGATACCTTCGGTTTCAGAAACGTTAATAAAAAGATCGACAGGATCGTTCTTATAAAAATCCATTAATTGCTGGTTTGTTACATAACCTCTAAGCTCGATTAAAACATTTGAAGGAATATCTTTAATGGCACTTTCAACAATAGCTCTTTCTTCACTATCTCCAAAATGGATCCATTTTATTTTAAGATCTACTTTTTTTAGGGCTTCAACAATAAGCTCAACCCGTTTGTACTTTTGAAATGACGAGCAGGAAACCAAAACAAACTCATTTGACCTATTAACCGGATTTAATGCAGTATGCAATACACCCAAACGATTTACAATGACCTTATCTTTAAATTGCGGCGACATTTTTACTAAATGTTGTTTACCATTTTCGCTTATTGCTAATACCTGTTTAATTTGTTTTGATTGAAGGATCCTGAAAGGAAAAAAAAAATTCTTTTCGGTATGCTGATCTTCATATACATCCATTCCATGGATACGCGTATATAAGGCGACATTTTTTTGTTTATGGTTTATTAGAGAAAATATCAGCGTCCATTGTGTGAACCAATAAGTATACACTAAATGGTTTTGTGAGCTATTAAATTGCAAACCTAATTTATTTGCTGCATTAATTCTATGAAGCAAAATGTTTAACTGCTTTTTAAAATAAAAGATATAATATTTGCTATAGCCTGAATTAAATACTTCGTTTAAAAAAATACCGGCGATCAAAAAAATATTTTTACTTAAAACAGACAAACGATTATAAGGTTCAAAAATGTTTTCGTGTTTTATTTCGATATTATTTGGGAGATCGTATTTAATAGTTGTATCCTTAAAATTCATAGGGAAAACAACGATCTTATCAAATTCTTTTGAAAGGATATCAATTTCATGTTTTAAAAAAGACTCTCCGCTGCCATATGGAAAGTCTATTGTAAAAATATTAAGCACTTTGTTACTCATTGTTTTTTGCGCACATACTATCCATCATCATATTTGCTGCTCGGTATGTAAAATGCAAATTTTCGTAATTTAAAGTGCTATCCGTTGTGATCTTATTAACCCCGGAAAAATCGTAAAAATTATTTTTAAACGTGCCTGATAACAGTTTTTCCAATTCAGATTCAATTTTACGTTTATGGAAATTAGGGGGGTAAATAACTTTATAGTTGATCTTATTTTCTTTAAGTGTTTGTGCGATCTCATTCAAATGCTTAGCATCCCGAGCATCGATTACCATACTTTTTTTAGTATAGCTCATATAATCCGGTTTAAAAACCTGTTTATATTCTTTAAAATTTGTTTCCAATAAACTATCCGCAAGGGTAGGATAATTCTTACATACATAATTCATATCTATTCCGGGTTTTGCAAAAGCGTCTTTCATCCAAGCCTCTTTATAATCACCGGTTAACTTATAATAAATATGCTTTATAAAAAAATAATCGCTAAAATAATACTTGATGTAATTTGAATAAAAAGTTATATAAGAAACATTAGAACTTATGGGCGTGTGGTTGTATACAGGGCCCTGGTAAAATCTATGTGCATTGTCGGTATTTTCAAGGATACCATCGTCCACCAGGATCACAACGTTTTTTACTTCTTTTTGTTTATCTATTATCAGCTGCAATTTCTTTTTAATATTTAAAACGCTTTCGCCCGGACAGCCAAAATCAAAAAAATCTTCCGTCGTTGTTCCGCATTTGTATTTCTTAAACGCATGTGTTCGTGAGTTACCAAAAATAAAGGCCGAAGGGGCTTTCGCTTCATATTCGTTTAAATACTTTCTTATAACGATCATATCTTCGCTGGTGGCAGCAAGGCAATTACTTTTGTATAATATTCCAAATGGGTCATCGATAGCAAAGAATAGCAGAAAAAATATTAAAGGGCTGCCAAAAATAAATGTATTCGCAATTAACTTTTTCAAAACTGGAAATAAATAAACTGGTTCTTTTCAAAAATACCGAAGAAAATACTTCCATAGATCAGAAAAAAATACATTGAATAACGCACAGGTTTGCTCAACGAATGAAAGTAATGAATAATACTTTTGTCTTTTTGCTTCCACTCTATTAGCATTACTGTTGATACGAAAAGAAGTGACAATAAAAACACACCGGCCCCTTTGTTAGCATAAAGTAGTTTTAATCTGGCAAGGTCTGCATTGCTAATAATATTACTTATTTGTTGGAATAAATTATTCTCTAAAGACCCTACAATATTAAAAGCCTGTTTAATATTTTCTGCCCTAAAAAAGATCCATGCAAATGTTATTAAGCCAAATATTAAAACTCTTTTTAAAGGAAGATAAAGTTTAAAGGTACCAACCACTGCTTTAAGTTGATTTTCGACGATAACATATAAGCCATGCAAAAAACCCCAAAATAAAAAGGTCCAGTTAGCCCCATGCCAAAAACCACTGATAACAAAAACTATAAATTGGTTTATTTTTGTTCGTGTTTTTGATATCCTATTCCCACCCAAAGGTATATATAAATAATCTCTGAACCATGTTGATAAAGAGATGTGCCATCTACTCCAAAATTCAGTAATAGTTCTCGAAAAATAGGGCATCCTGAAATTGATCATGAGATCGAAACCTAATGTTTTTGCTGTTCCAATTGCAATATCTGAATATGCCGAGAAATCGAAATAGATCTGCAATGAAAAGAAAACACAAGCAATAATTACAGGTATTCCTTCGTAATTTAATTGATGATCAAACACTTCATTTACATAAATAGCTAACCTATCGGCCACAACAACTTTCTTAAACATTCCCCATGTTATCAGCTTCATGCCATTAACAATGTTGGCGTAAGAAAATTGCTTTTTTTCATGAAACTGGTGCAAAATATTTTGTGGTCTTTCAATTGGGCCAGCAACCAATTGGGGGTAGAACATAACGTATAGAGCATATATCCCAAAATGTTTTTCTGCTTTTTGATTCCCGCGGTATACCTCAATTGTATAACTCATTGCCTGGAAAGTGTGAAAGGACAAGCCAATTGGTAACAAGATCTTAAGAAAAGGTAAATTGGCTCCGCCAATATCATTTATATTATCAATAAAAAAATTATAATATTTAAAAACAAAAAGAACACCGATGTTAGCTATTAAACTAATTATCAAATAGTATTTCCTTTTCCTTCCTTCAGTTTTAGCTATTAAAAGTCCTGCAAAATAATCGATGATGATGGTTCCAAAAAGTATTAAAATGTAAACAGGTACAAATGCCATGTAAAATACGCAACTACTTGCCAGTAGGTGAAACCACCTGAACTTATGTGGCAACAAATAATACACGGGTGTTACGATTAAAAAGAAAAGTATGAATTGTAAAGAATTAAATAGCATTTGCTTTATTTTCGACCAGGCTTAATAACTGTTGTACTATTTTAACTGAGTTGTGGTTTGACTGTACATATTCATTATGGTTTTTACAAAATTCCTTATACAATTTTTCATCCCTCATCAAGATATTCAATTTATCTGATAACTGATCTATATCATCACTACAAACAAAACCACAATTGTTTTTTGAAATATAATTGTCAGGATCAACAAGCAGGCTTAAAACCGGAATACTATAATTTGCAGCTTGTAAAAAAGTATTTGGAAAACCTTCGAATAATGAGGTTGAAACTAAAATACGCGATCTTTGAATTAAAGTTTCGGTTTCACTAAGACTTAGACCTTCAATAAATTTTAAATTAGCCGGTAAACTATTTTTTATTCTATTGTGAATTTCACTATTATTTATAGCGCAGATCATCGTAAAAGAAAGATCCGGATTAAGCTTTGCCAATTGAATAAAAAATTCAGGTCTTTTTATATCGTTTGATTTTCCAACCCATATTGCATCTATCGTTTTAGAAAGCTGCGATTTTTCCTTCCTAAGCACAACGGGATTTCTAATTAATGAACTATCTCTTAAGAATACCTGTTTAATTAAATTTTTCTGGTAATTATTTTGAACGATAATTTTTTCTGCATTTTGTATTGTATTAGAAATAACTTCTTTTTCAAGACCCAATTTGTTTTGATTATAAATGTTTAATTCTTCGTTTGAAGCAATATATTGAAAATATTTTTTGTTGTTTTTAACACAAAAATCAATAACATTCCTACTCTCGCTGGTCATACTGAATATAAAATAATAGTCGGCATTGGTTTTTATCAGCCAATGATCTTTAACATACCTGTTAAAGTCTGAATTGACTTTTTTAAAATTAAACGCCAGCTTGCTCCAATAATTATATACATTGTTTACCAAAGAATTTACAAACGAATTTATTTTATAGGAAGCGTTGTTAAACCTGTCAGCCAAAAGCACAACGTTATCAATAGTTTGAGAAGGAAGCTGGTTACAGTTATTGGTAACAAAATACACTTTATACTTATTATTTTTTGCTATTTCTTTTGCAAAGATACTTGCCCGCAACTCTGCCCCGCCGAATTCAAAATTTGTTGAAGTATCAAATAAAGAATATGCATTTGTAACAACAAAACAAATTTTTATTTTTTCCACCCGACAGTTTTATCTTTTAATTTTTAAACTGACTTAACCACTCTTCTAAAAACAACATGAGCCACATGCCGCCTGTGTTTTTTGAATGCACTAATTCATTAATAGCATTGTGGTCGAAGAAACTTGAAATATTTGAATTTTTCGCAAGTACACTATCGTTCAATTTTTCTCTTAACTGACCTTCATTCGAGAACCATTTCTCTAAAGGAATAGCGAAGCCTTGTTTTTTTCGATAAATAAATTCGTGTGGAAAATGTTTTGCTAAAAGTTGTTTCAGAAGTAGCTTTCCTTCCCAATTATTTTTGCCATCTTTATTAATATTGAATTCTTCGGGTATAGTAGCTGCAAACTCCCACACTTCCTTATCAATAAGAGGAGTGCGCACTTCAAGGCTATGACACATACTTGCTATATCAACTTTAGTTAATATATCGTATGGCATATACGTTTTTGCATCCATATATTGCACCTTATTTGCCATAGAATATTTTTTGGTATGATCAAAGAAACTCTCAAAACCTTCCGGTTTATTTTTTTGAGCAGCCCTGAACTCATCTTTCCATAATTTTGATCGCCAGTTGTTATCAAGGTATTCGATATGGCCTAACCAATAATTAAGCGTATCTTTTTTTGGATATCTAGCAGGCAATATTTTTTCGAGATGAGGGTAAAGTGTTTTTTTTAATCCACTTCTGTGATTTACCGGCATATATTTCATCCAGTGAAGGTAAGATCCATAACCTGCAAAACATTCGTCGCCTCCATCACCACTTAATACCATGGTGACGTGCTTTTTTGCCAACTCGCAAACATAATAAGTTGGTAGAGCAGAACTATCACCAAAAGGTTCGCCATAGTGTTTTACTAATTTTGGTAACAGGTCAAGCGCGTTTGGTTTTACGATCTGGGTGTAATGTTCAGTATTAAATTCTTTTGCAGCTAATTCTGAATATTTGAGTTCATTATAAGCCTCTTCTTCAAAGCCTATACTAAATGTTTTTACTTTTTTAGGTAAGATCTCGCTCATGTACTTAACTACCAATGTAGAATCTATACCTCCTGATAAAAAAGCGCCAAAAGGTACATCTGATAAAAGGTGAGCTTCAACTGACTTTTTTATAACATCGTTAGTAGCTTCTAACCACTCTTCTTTTGTTTTAACTTGTTTTTTCGAATACGAAATATCCCAGTATTGCTTTTGCTCAGAGATCTTACCATTGAGAGAAATAGTTATATGATGTGCGGGTTTTAATTTTTGCACGGAATTAAAAATAGTTAAGGGTGCCGGAATATACTGCAGCCATAAAAAATTATCAAGTGCTATGTTATTTATTGAACTATCAAACCCCGGTATAAATTTAAACTGTTGTATCTCGCTGCCAAAAGCTATGCTGTTTTTATCAGTATAAATGTAAACAGGTTTTATTCCAAAATGATCGCGGGCAATAAATATTTCTTTTTTTGTTGTGTCTAAAATAGCAAATGCAAACATTCCCCTTAATTTATTTACACAATTTGCGCCCCACTTTTCGTATGCATAAATAATAACTTCAGTATCAGAATTAGTTTTAAAGACCACGTCTAGTTTTTTTAATTCTGTTTTTAATTCAAGATAATTATAAATTTCTCCGTTAAAGGTTATCCATAGAGTTTCATTAACGTTACTCATGGGTTGAGCCCCTGAAGCAAGATCTATTATAGACAATCTACGGTGACCAATAGCAGCGTTCTCAAAAATTTTGTGCCCAAAACCATCCGGACCCCTGTGCGCAATACTATCGGTCATCTGCTTAATAACAGACTCATCGGCTTTAGCTTTTAAATTTATATAACCACCAATGCCGCACATTAATTTTTAAAATTTTTAATGGTCTCTTTATAAAGTTCAACTAATTGCTTTAAAACAATATCCGGATCAAGTTTATCTATACGTTTTTTTGCCGCAAGTTCAATTTTCTCCTTTTCAATAGCGGTAAGGCTTAATACTTTATTTATTTTTTTAAGAAGCGCTTTATGGTCGTCTGTATTTATTAAAAATCCATTTTTACCATTCTCTATCAATTGATCAAAACCGTTGCCAACTGTGCCAATAACAATTTTACTATTGGCCATAGCTTCTATACAAGTATTGGGAAAGTTATCTATCAAGGAGGGTAAAACAACACATTGTGAATTTTGAATGATAGGAAATAATTTATCGTGCTTTACGGCATCAAAATGAATGATCTTACTTTTATGTTTGCCGGCTTTTTCTATCAAATGATCCCATAGAGGTAAATTATTTATTTGATTATTTACTTTTTTACCTACAAAAACAAAATACAGGTCATTATGTTGTTCAAAAAGGTCGAAGATCATTTCTGCAATAGTACCAACGCCTTTTACCAATCCAATACTACCAAAGAACAAAATATATTTTTTGTTGCCGAGTTGTTGTGAATACAAACTATCATCAAACCCAACTGCGGGTTTTATATAAGGCGTTTCGATCACTTCAATTTTTTTATTAATTATAGGCTCGGTTAAAGACGTGATCATTTTGCTTGGTCCGAAGACCACATTAGTTTTTTTCATCGCTTCTGTTTCTATCTCTTCCTGCATTTGTATAGCCAGATCAGAGTAGCCATAGCCGCCAAATTGCTGGCATAATTTTGTAGAACTGGATAAACGAACAATGCCAGGGAGATCTGCAGGACAATACAACGCTAAACCACTGATATGGGGATAATGCACAATATCAAATTTTTGTTTCTTATTTTCTTCTTCAATTGCTTTATTTATAAATTTAGCATTAGCTTCAAACTCTAACTTGTGATACTTTTTTTTACTCATCAAAAAACCAAGTTTAAATCTTTGAAATTTGTATTTGTATTGCCAGCGTAAATCGGGGATTGCCACCTTAATTACATCTATACCATCAAAATTTATTTTTTCGTTTTTTTGCGCGGTTAAAAAAACAGTAACTTTATGATCATTATTTATCAGCCATTTTGCCAGTTTATAGGTATAATTTGCCAAACCACCATCAAATGCTGTTTCTGAAACAAATTCTGTTGTAGCGATAGCAATGTTCAAGCAAATTTTAATTTAATATAAAATACAAGTGCTTCGGCTGATAACAAGAATTTATTTAATATGTTTCTCACCTTGTCAATAAGTGGTTTTTTTGAATCCATTACTGAAGTCAAAATTTCAATGGGCTTATTAATTGCATTTTTTATGTACCAATCATAAGCTTCATTGGCTATAACCGTTGCCTTATTTTTATCTTTATAACAATCTATCAGCGCTTTTACCAATTCATCTTCTGAAGTTGCACAATACATTGGGTAAAGACTTTCCACTTTTCCTTTGTAAATAGCATCATTTCTGTGATGGATGATCGGCTTTTTCATGCACATGAACTCAAAAATTGCTCCGTAAGAGAACCAGCTGTAATCTCCTATTTCACCAATTCCAACATCAGCAAAACTTATCATGCTTAAGATCTCTCTTCTTTTTGTGATCGGGAACCAAACGATATTTTTTTGAATTCCAAGTTCATTGACCAAACGTTTTGAATCTTCTACATCTATACCATATTCGAAAACTACTAAACAGGCTTTGGCCTTTGTAGAATCAATAAATTTTTTAAATGCCCTAAAAATACGCTCATTCCCTTTATAACTCCAAAGATCCTGCGGATTTTTCCATGATTGCCTGATATGATTAAAAGCAATAAAATCAAATTCTTTTCTTATTTCGGTCATTCTGTTTGTGAAAACGCTTTTACTTTGTAAATAAGAACTGTTCTCCCAACTAAACTCCGGTGTAAAAATAAAAGGAAAAGGATATTTATAGCGGGTACCTTTAAAATTGAACTGAGCAATTATTTTTTCGAAATCGTCATTTGTATGATCAAATATAACAGCTGAAGCATTCTCGATCCCTATCTTTTGATACTTTGCAACGGCTGACATTTGTTTATTAAAGTTTACACTATCAGTACTTTTTGGCACAAAAAAAGGCAGGTCATACAGATCTGAACCATAAGGTATAACAATATCAATTTTTACTTTAGAAAAAGTTAAATACGCAACTGAATAACCACAGGCTATAATAAAATTATATTTTGAAAAAAATTTATTGACAGATAATTTATCTGTAAAAAGTATATCTGATCTTAGAAAATCAAATTCAAAAGTAAAATTACTTTGATCTTTCTCAAAGGTATCTGCTTCAGGTTGAAAATGACTAAACTCTTCCGAAAGGATTAAATGAGCATTGTATCCGCGGTGTCTTAAATGCCTTACAATAGCAAACATACTATTATTCATATTACCAACACAAGCAATTTTTAATTCGCTTTTATTCACCTTACACTAATAATTTTTTATCAGGAAAATTTATTAAAACCCCGAAATCTTTTTTCTGGTAAACAACCATGCTTCCCATAGCAATAGCATTTGCACCACCTTCTTTAATTCCCGAAATTAAATGTTGTACATTGCCTGCTCCACCGTGAGCGATCACTGGAACTTTTGAAATTGATGTTACTTGTTTTATTAATTCAATATCTAATCCACTCCAGGTGCCTTCGTTATCCACACTAGTAATAAGTATTTCGCCAACACCTGCCTCTTCTAATTTTTTAACCCATTCTTCAATAGTATATTTATGTTTATCATTTGCTGAATTTGAAACCACCTGGCTTTTACCAAAAAAATTCTTTTTTACATCAATTACACCTATCACCGCCTGCGACCCATATACTTCTGAAATTTGAGTAATTAAATTTAAGTTAGAATGTAGTGCGCTATTAATGGCAACCTTTTCGATACCAATATTGTATATTTTTTGAGCTTGCTCAAATGTTTTTATGCCACCACCATATGCCAATGGCATAAAGCATTCATTAGCAATTTCACCGAGCAGTTTATAATTAGGCTCCCTGTTCTTAGGCGTTGCTTCAATATCCAAAAAAATTAATTCATCCACTTCTTTTTCATTAAAGATCCTAACGGTGTTTATAGGATCACCAACATATTTTGGATTTTTAAAATTAACAGTTTTAACCAACCCGTTATCTTTTAACAACAAACATGGTATATAGCGAACAAGAAGCATTATAGTTTAGAAAAATTAGTTAGTAACTGCATCCCATATTTATGGCTTTTTTCGGGATGAAACTGGGTGCCATACACATTTTCGTTTTGAATGGCGGCGTCGAAATCGCTACCATAACCTGTTCTTAGAATTGAGTTGGTGCTATTATCGCAAACAACTTTATAAGAGTGAACAAAATAAAATCTGTGCTCGGGTGTAAAGCCTTCGGTTAATTTACTTGCTGTATTAACTTTTACAAAATTCCAGCCCATGTGCGGAATTTTTAGATCAGATGTTTCGTCGAATTTAAATTTTATTGTTTTTGCCGGTACAAGGTCTAATCCATTTAATACACCTTCTTCACTGCCTCTCGTTAACAACTGCATGCCCAAACAAATACCCAAAAAAGGGATCTTATCTACTTTAGCTTTGTGTACTAATATGGAACGTAAATTTAATTCGTCAATTTTTTGGATCGCTGAGTCAAATGCACCAACACCGGGTAACAGAATTTTTTCTGCCGCTTCAATTTCTTTTATGTCGGAGGTAATTTTACTTGGCACATTAATACGCTTAAGCATATTTTGCACCGAACCCAAATTACCCAAACCGTAGTTAATTATTGTTATCAAATTTTTTCTTTAAATTTTTCATAAATATGTCGTGAGGGACGGCAAAATTTCCCGTTACTCTTTCACTGGCAGCAACATCCTTTGTTATTACACTTCCTATCGTTAAAAATGCATTATTACCTATTTTTATACCATGAGAAAGTGTAACACTTGGACCGATCCACACATCATCACCAATTGTAACACTACCTGATAACATGGCATTTCCAACTATTAGAACTCTTTTTCCAACATGACTTGCATGAGCAACATAAACATTATTGTCAATCTTTGTTTCATCATCTATTATAGTATCCCTAAATGAGAAGCCTCTATCAACAGTTGTTCCGGCACCAATTTCTACATTATTTTTGATGATTACTTTTCCCCCATGAAAAACAGGCAAAATTCCTTTGCTTGTTCTTTTGTATTCATAGCCAGTAGCTCCAATAACTACTGCAGGATCAATGATGCAATTATTTCCTATCTCAACATCAGCAAGGATTGTCGCATTAGGATGAATAATCGTATTTTCCCCAATTACAACATTAACATCACTAACGTAAGCTTTTGGATGAATTTTTGCAGTCGGATGGATCCTTGAAGGGAAAGTTGAATAATTTAATTCGCTTATTTTGTTTAAGTAAACATAGAAATAATATCGTGGTTCGTCGCATATTATATTAATTTTTCCCTTAATATTTGATGCAAGTTCCTTATTACAAACAACAACAGTAATATTGTTGTTAGCGTTAATTTGATCAACAAAAACCGGATTATCTACAAAAGAAATACTTTTTGGATTTAATGTGTTGGACATTCCAAAATAATCACACTCAAACTCTTTTTCGGAATTTAAACCTGTATGCTTTTTTAATGAAATCTTGTCGATTTTTTCCATTCTTATATAAAATTTTCTGCTTTCAAATATTCAAACACCGTCTGAGAGGCTTTAAAAGTTGAATGATGATTCTCAAGCAAATTAATAAGCATATCTCTTGTACCTGGCGTTTTCGTATTTCTATGTTTTAATAATTCTTCAGCATTTTGATAATGTGTCCTTGCATTATTATAGGTCTGTTCAGTATCCGTATTTAAATAAATGTGTATTGGGTGCATTGAAAATACATTTAACGGATTTGTAAAAGTATTTATCTTAGTATCGTTAAAAGGATATTTATACATGAAATGAACATCATCTTCAAAATTATGTAATACTTTAACCAACCCATTCCATAGCTTGTAGGGCGTGATCTCGTTCTTATAAGGTAAATTGGTATTAGCCTCATACTGAAAACCAAAATCTTTAAAGACCTGGAATAATGGAGTGCTTTGAACTAAAGAATGTGAACGAACACCTTTAGCATTAGGAACAATCTCTAAAACTTTTTCTATAACTTCATTAATAGTTCCTTTTTGCTGATTCATTAATGGTATAAAGTTAGGGTGAACCGCCAACTCAAAATTCTTATCTTGTTTAATTGAATCAATAACTGCTGATTGATGCGTACAAAAAAAAGTGCATTTTACATTGTATTTATTAAATAATTCTATTGTATCCGCAATTACCGCTTCAGGGGCCCAATCAATATCACTTGTAAATAAATTCATTCTTTTAATCGTTAAAATTAACAGGAAAACAATACTTCATATAAAAACTTTTTGGAACAAGGTTGGATTTATACATTAAATAAAAGAATGGCCTTAATCTTTCGAAACGTTTTTTATAAGTTGGATATTCATACCAATATTTTGGTTTGGCTTTTAATACAGCTTCAAACTCACTATCATTATAACCCATTCTTTTTTTTACATACTCAACTAGATCTGGCTCTACATATGGTTTCGTTTCGTAATACTCTTTGATGGCTTCATCTCTGTCTTTTTTTCCGGTTCTTACTTGAGCCGACAAAGTATTGTTCCGATAGTCTATGTCAAATTTTTGGGGAAAGTAAACGCTATGACTAAATGCTGCCATCCTGTTCTCAAGGTGATGACCTCCGTAATACTTCCAATTAAATTCTTTTTCAAGAAGTTTTTTTGCTTCTTCTTTAGAATACTCCATATACCAAAAAGGTCTTATTTTTTTGATCCTTTTAAAAGCGATCCATTTTATAAATTTGGCGAATGTCATTAACGGATATGTTTTCATCTTCAATTTACCAAACTTCTTATGAATGGACGAAATATATTTGCCGTCAAAATAGTTTTTTCCTAAAGGTGTTATTCCTTCTTCATTAAATGAATGTCCTTCAATAATATAACTTACTCCAAATTTTGATGCAGCTCTGTATAAAATTTCAGCAACACCCAAATCAGTTGCAGCGTCTATCTCAGGTACGTTCGCAGCAAAAAAAGACCTATAAATATCATCCATTTCTTTATTATCCAGAACGTGTGTGAAAAGGTCGATATTGAGTTTTTCAGTCAACTTTAAGATATTTTCGGTAGCTATTGCTGTGTTATAAGTATTATCATAATGAACCGCCAATGGACGCAACTGATTTTGTATTGCCCAATACATAAGGTAAGATGAATCAGTACCACCGCTAACTCCGATGACACAATCATATTTTTTATTTTTTCCAGATTTTTTAATTTCTAGTACAATTGAATCTAATATCGCCTGCCCTCCTGCTTGCCCTGTTTTGTATTCTTTGGTAAGAGTATCTATCATTTTACAATAATTACACACTCCCTTTTCATCAAAAGTAATCTGGGGAATACTTGAGTCATAAATACATTTTGAACATATTTTATATCCTTCTTCTAAGCTTCTTTTTTTTGTTGGTTCCATTATAAAGCTTTCAATTATTTTTTAAACCTGCCCGAATAACAGGCTTCTTCTTGGTGAAGAAATTCAACTTGCAAATTATTTTTTTTGCCCATTTCTAAAAATTCTTCTTTAGAAAATCTTTTTGCATTGCTGGGTGCATACCAATCAAAGTTAGTAGCTTTATTAAGATCAAAGCTCCAATCTTCTTTCCAGAAACATTTTAAAAAATTCCAATAAATAAATCGTTGGATATCATAAGTCCCGCCTTTAATGCCAAGCAAAGGAATGTCTGGACTTTCAAAACTTACTTTTAATTCAGAAAGGGTCTTACCCAGTATAACTAGTTGTTCTGAAAATTTCCACATTTCTTCTTTACTTATCGTATGCGTAGCATTTCTGAAATAATCGTCAACCAACTCGCGGGGAAGAGCTTTTTTTGAATACACATAACAGGCAAATTCCCCATTCTTTGACGTGATATCTGAAAGATGATCAAATGTTTTTTGAGGATCTTCGGTATGCATGATCACCTGGTCGCAAACAGTAAAATCAATTACATTTTGTTTTAGTCCGGTATTGGCAATATCTCCTTTAATAAAAAAAAGATTTTTCTGTTCGGTAAATTTTTTTGCTGCAATATCGAGCGCATCAGAAATATCGATCCCGATAACTGTAGCATGAGGGGCTAACTTTGCAAACCAGGATGCTTTGTAACCAAGGCCACAACCCGAATCTAAAATAGTTCTTTTATCGGCAAGAAATTTCTTTAAGTTTTCTTCAGTCTCAAAGCCATATAATTTTAAGAACCAGTCGCATTGAAACGCGTACATTTTATCAATGTCTTTGTATTCGTCTACCTCTCCCCATTTATCACTGAAAATATCCTTGGTTTGTTCCTGGTTATTTTCTACAGCCTGGCCATTTTTTTTAAAAGCGGCTACATTCTCTTTTAGATCTATTTCCTGTGAGAAAAGGTTTTCCAATACTTTTTTTTGATCGCTCATCTTTATACTATTTATTTGCTTTTTTGAACTACATAAATACCCGCATAACTACACTCATCAAATTTTTGATAAACTCCTGTACTTATATGTTGTTTATAGAACAATTCGTTAATTGGACTATCGTGCACAACTTTACCATTCGTAAGCATTGGGTGCGTTACTCTTGATCCAAATAAATAATCGCCAAAACCAACGTATTCACGAATAGTTCCTTTTGACCTTAAGTATGTTTCCAATTCTACGTTCTCAAATAATCTATTATATTCAACCACATTAATAATTGAAAGATTATTTCTTTGACGATAAACGTTCAGCATGTCCCATCCTAACTGGTAACCTTCGCTAAAAAATAACAAACCTCCCGGTTTTAAAACCTTGAAAAGGTTGTCTAGAGCTTTATACTGCATTTCTTTCTCAGGAAGATTTATGAGGCAGCGAATGCTCACAACAGCATCAAATTGTGCAGTTGGAAATAATTTATCCAACTCCAAAACATCGTTTACTTTAAAATCAATGCCCGATTTTTTTGCAACAGCCTGTTCAATTAATGTTGGTGAATAATCTACTCCTGTTATTTTTTTACACGATGATGCAAAACGAATGGTAGAAGTACCTTCTCCACATCCAACATCTAAAACGTTGTCGTTTGAATCCAATCTATTCTCGATATGGTATTCATTTATCAATTGCATAAAAGGGTCGCGTGCGGTTGGTTTTAAACCATCACCATCTAATTCAGTTTTTCCGGCATCAAGCCAAAAGTTCTTTATTTTTTCGAATTTACTTTCCATGTATTCTGTTTTTTATATGTTATATGTTTTTAAATTAATTCGTTCTTTAAAAAGATCCTGCACCACCATTCAAAATTCATAAAGCTCCATATCAATAAACGGTGGTTGATCCTGTGATTAAGATGTTCATCTACTACTTTTTGAACATACGCGTAATTAATATATTCGTAAGAAGCATTGTTCTTATTTAAAAGCAGCTCTTTAATATACTCTGCATTCTCGCCGCGATACCAACTTTCGTCAGGTGCTGAGAATCCTTGCTTTTTACGGTTAATTATATTTTCAGGTAAAAAATCTGTCATTGCCTTACGCAATACATTTTTACCATCGTCATACTCTTTGTAAATATTTTTTTTGTCTTTAAACTCGTTCTCGTTTATCTTTTTAATTTCTTTTGTAAGATTGCCCAGTTTATGTTTGACCGGAATTTTTTGTGCAAAAGCTACAAGGTCGTTATCCATAAATGGAAATCGTTCTTCGAGACCATTTGCCATAGATAATTTATCTCCGACAAGAAACAGGCTTGGCAAAAAAGTTTTTATTTCAAAGTAAAGCGAATTATTTATGTGTTGTTCCGGCGTATCGTAACTTAGGTTATTATTGAAAGTAAAAACACGTTCAAAGATCTCTCTAGGCTCTTGAATATCTATTTTTTTAAAATGCTGCTTAGAAAAAAGCTCAGACTTATCGTTATCAGGAACTAATCGTTGCCAGAAACCATAATACTGATCAAAAAATTGTTGTTGGTTTAAAGCATTAAATACGCGGTAATAGCGCCATGGATAACCACCATATAATTCATCGCCACCGGTACCCTGCAAACAAACTTTTACAAACTTTGAAGCTAAACGTGAAATGTAATAGTTGGGATAACTCATTCCAACTTTCAGGTCTTCTAAATGATAAACAACTTTAGGCAGGCTCCAGGCCAAGTCACCGGCATTTATAACCTGTTCAAAATGTTCTGTTTTAAAAGCATTTGCCATTAATTCCGCGTCTCGCCTTTCATCATAATTTGCTTCAACACCAGTAACACTGCTCATATCAAAGCCGCATGTAAATGTAGACATGCGTGGTATCATGCTTGATCCTACCGCCGTTATTGCCCCACTATCCATACCTCCTGAAAGATAAGCCCCAACTGGTACATCGGCCACCATTTGTCGTTTTACTGCTTGTTGAAATAAACGTAATGTTTCATTTTTCGCATCCTCAAACGACATCGATTCGTCTGTTTTTGAAAAATCATAATCCCACCAACTATTATGCACCAATTGTTTAAAATCGTTTCCTATTTCGATTGTATTAGCAGGCGGGATCATGGCCACACCTTTAAATAAAGTCCTGAAAGAAAATAAATTCTGAAACGTAAAATATTCGTTCAAAGCGCTTAGATCAACTTCTACTTTAAAAGCAGGGTGTTTCATAAAGGCTTTTATTTCTGATGCGAATAAAAAGGTATTTTCGTTATGCCAGTAATAAAGAGGTTTAATGCCAAATTTATCGCGGCTTAAATATATCTTTCGGTTGCTATGATTAAAAGCGCCAATAGCAAACATGCCATTTAATCGTTGAAAAAATACCGGGCCATAAGCTTCCAGTCCTTCAACAATAACTTCGGTATCAGTTGTAGAAGTAAATGTGTGTCCTTTATTTATAAGCTCTTGTCTTAGTTCTTTAAAATTATAAATGCAACCATTAAAAACAATTGTCCAGTTCTTTGTTTTAGAGTGCATTGGCTGCGCACCTTTTTCCGAAACATCTATTATGGATAAACGACGATGCCCTAAAGCAATATTACCATCCATAAAAATACCTTTACCATCGGGGCCACGATGAGCCATAGCATTGGTCATGTTGGTGATGACCAATTCTTCAGCTTTGTTCAGATCAAGGTTAATTATGCCGGTTATGCCGCACATGTTTTATTTAATAGCTTTAATTTTTTCAACTATGTAATGAAAATCTTCCTCTACCATTTTATTGTGTAATGGTATTGACATTGAATACTCGTTACACGCAAAGGCTCCAGGAAAATCTTGCGGTTTTAAATTATAATTTGTTGCATAATAACCCAGCATATGCACCGCGTGAGTGCCAGGCCTCGTGCTAATGCCATTTTGTTGCAAATATTCCATTATATCATTCCGTTTCATTGGTGATTTTGTTTCATCAATGAATAGCACATAACTTTGCCAGCCATGTTTATAACCCTTTGCAACCTGGGGCGTACGTAACCATGAAATATTACCTAATTCTTTCGAATAAAAATCTGCCCATTTTTGGCGCTCATCAATAAATTTATCTAATTTTTTAATTTGAACTACACCAACCGCACCTTGAAGATCTGTCATGCGGTAATTAAATCCGGATAAATTAAACTCCGGTAAAATATATGGCTTAGGGCCTTTGTGACGTTGCTCTTCGCTCATAGATGCGCCGTGATTTCGTAGCATATCCATATAATTAGCTGCTTCTTCGTTATTGGTAGTTAACATTCCACCCTCGCCTGTTGTAACAGATTTACGGGGGTGAAGAGAGAAACAACCAATATCGCCCAAACTTCCTGCAGGCCTATCCATATAACCTGAGCCCGCTGCACAAGCTGCATCCTCAACAATTTTTAAATTCGGGAACTCAGCTTTTATAGCATCTATATCAGTACACAAACCAAATAAATGAACCGGAATTATTGCTTTTGTTTTTGAAGTAACTTTTTCTTTTATTTTTTTTACATCAATATTAAATGTAACCGGATCAACATCCGCAAAAACCGGTATGGCATTGCAATATATAACTGCGTTAGCCGTACTTACCCAGGTAAAAGCAGGCACAATAACTTCGTCTCCGGGTTTTACACCAACAGCTAATAGTGCCAAATGCAAAGCCGTTGTACAGTTGCTTACCGCTAAAGCATGTTTTACGTTGTGACGGTCTGCAAATAGTTTTTGCAACTCCGCTACTTTTGGCCCTTGCGTTAACCAACCGCTAAAGATAGGTTCTTTTAATGCCTCCCATTCTTCTTGCCCCATCATGGGTTGCGATATTTGAATGATCCGTTTTGTTAATTCCATAGTTTTTAAAATTGAAAATAAATAAATTGTTTGTTCTCTTCAGAACTAAAAAATAATATTGCAAAAGCTACACTTGAATAATAAAGTGTTTTAAAATAAAGACTTCTTGTAAGGAACCAATTCTTAAATGACCGGTATTCATCTATATATTGATTTACTATGCCGATTATCATTATTACAACTGCAAGTATGGTGCCATATTTTATTATAATATTCGCATCAAATCTGAACAAACTCCTAAATAGCTCCATCAATATTTCTGTATTCTCTGCTCTAAAAATGATCCATGAGAAAACGGCAAAGTGAAATACCAAAAAAATTTGCAGTACCCTTTTAAAAGTAAGTTTAGTATCCCCGGCTTGATAATTTCCAACATTAAAATATTTTTCAATACAAAGAAATAATCCCTGCAATCCTCCCCAAATAACAAAGTGCCAGGCTGCCCCATGCCATAAGCCGCCGATAAGCATGGTTAGCATTAAATTACGATACACCTTATAATTTTTGTCAACCCTACTTCCACCTAAAGGAATATAAAGGTAATCGCGCAACCAAAAAGAAAGCGACATATGCCAACGGCGCCAAAATTCGGTAACGCTGCGTGCCATATAAGGTTTATTAAAATTCTCGGGAATCTCGTAACCCATTAAACGCGCGCAACCAATTGCAATATCGCTGTAACCACTAAAATCAAAATAGATCTGAAAAGCAAAAGCGTAAACGCCTATCCAGGAATTGAGCATGTCTGAAGTTTCCGGATGATTAAAAGCACTATCGGCATAATTTGCCAGAAAATCTCCAAAAACAATTTTTTTAATTAAGCCTCTAAAAATATACATCAACGCCGAATCTATTTTTTGTGTAGTTAATGTAGGTTTTATATCAAGCTGTGGTAAAAAATAATGAGGTCTTATAATTGGGCCTGCAATAATGTGTGGAAAATAGGAAATGAAAAATGAAAATTTTGGCCAGAACCGAACAGCTTTGATCTGGCCACGATACACATCTATTGTATATGCCAGACTTTGAAATGTATAAAACGAAATACCTAAAGGGAGAATAATATTAAGATCTATCCAATCTAATTTATAACCAAAGACACCTGCAATATCAACGAAGGTTTGTGCGAAGAAATTACAGTATTTAAAAAAACCTAATATGAGCAGGTTTGTAATTACTGATACATATAAAAGTATCTTTCGTCTTTTTTCGGAATTTGAATCTTCAATAAGTATAGCGCACCAGTAATCAATTTGAGTTGTAACAAAAAATACAATGATCAACCAATAATTATTACTAGCGTAAAAATAATAATTGGCTAAGAGTAAAATGCATATCCTGAATATTGGCAACTTAATAGTTGACCATGAAAATATCAAAACGCCAATAAAAAAAAGAAGATATTCTATACTATTAAATAACATTACTTTTTATTATTACTAAGTTTCTCCGCAAGCTTTTGTGTGTAAACAATACTTCCTTCACTATTAAGGTGATTATAATCAAAATAATAACTATTTGGGAACGAACTTACATCTACCTTAATATAACTAAGGCCATTTTCTTTTAATAAAGGAATAACTTTGTTCTTTGCGAATTCATCATACACCGTTCGACCCGAAAATGTATAACAATAAGGAGCTTCTTCCATTTCATTTACAATTATTTTAAGGCGTTTACTATGTTTACCAAGCAATTCTACTATAGCTTTAAAATTGTTCCAATATCTATCATCTGGAGTAAAGCCAACATTTTTTTTTATTTCTTTTTCGATCTGAAGATAATTTTCATGTTGCTTATTTCTAAAAAATTCAGGTAGAAGTTCAACCCTCCAGTAATTTCCTTTTTGCCAATACACTACCAACGAAGTAATTGTATCGCTCTGGTAGTTGATGGATGAATAATTAACACCTGGCAGTAAATTATAATAAGAATTAAGTTCTTTCGCTTTTTTTGAGATCTCGTCGCTTTTTATACTGACGTTTTGAGAATGTTTTTTATTGATCTTTAACTCATGTTTTTTAGGATGATCTGTAAAGAGCACTGCCATATACTTTTGCATTAACTTATTAAAATTCTTACGGTGGCGTTTTTGTTCTAAATAAATAATAGGGTGCAAATAACTATTTGTAAGTGATACAGGATTCCTAAGATCCTTAAAACTAAAGCCCCAGTTATAATACAATGGTAATAACTCTTTATTAATAGGGTATGTCTCTTGGATTTCGCCATACAAAAAATTCTGATATCCCATTGAGAACACCAATGTGGTACTGTCGGGTATTATTGGAAGAAGATCAACAAAAAAAGCGTATTGTGTAGGAAACCAATTTGCCCAAACTGAATGGTTGTATGACCTCGTTTTTAATATTGTATCGAACATTAAATTATGAACATTTGTGTAAGTACGACTATCGCCTACAAAAAGAAAATCAAAAGAATCTTTAGTTAATTTATAATATTCTAATTTTTCATTTAGAAGGCCTATACTATTAGGTTTTACTTTATCACTAGTTTTATGTGTATTTAAAAAAAGGTAAATGGCAAAATTTATTATTACAATATTTATTGTAAAAAAAACAAGGTATTTTATAATATGTTTAGTTAGTTTACCAAACATTTTCCAGGTCTTCAGATTTATAAACATGATCCCTTTCGGAATAGTAGGAAGTTTTATTCTTTTTTAACTGAATGTTAGATTTCCCAAATGCCTTCATTAACAAAGCCATTGGAAAAAGAAAAATAAAAAAAACAACAGATAGAAGTATCCTGGCATTTATCCATCCTAATATCTCCGATATCTTAAACCAAAGCCAGGTAACAGCATCGGCAAATAATTTAGACATGGCGCCTAAGAATGCAACTAAAAATGCAACCAGCAAAAACCACTTTATCTTAAATATGAAGAATAAAACTATAAAGCCTGCGGCTATAATTAAAAGCGATTCTAATTTCTTTTCCCTATTCATATTTTAATTTTAAAATAATGAGTAAATAAATGGTGCAACAGCAGATGCGCCACCTAATACGATAAAAATTCCTAAAAGTAATAAAACAAAAATTACAGGAAAAAGCCACCACTTTTTGCGGGCTTTTAAAAATTTCCAAAGGTCTGTTAAAAAATCCATGTTGTTTATTTTTTTAAATTAATCTAATTGATATTCCTCTCGCCAGTTTGTTTTTTCTTTCCATTCGGGCTGTGTTCTTTTATCGAAAATAAAGTTGCCTACTACCAGATAATCCATTTCTGTTCGCATTAAACATTTGTAAGCGTCTTCAGGCGTGCAAACAATTGGTTCGCCACGTACGTTAAAACTTGTATTTACAATTACGCCATACCCTGTTAGTTTTTTAAATTCATTAATGAGATCCCAATACTTTGGATTTGTTTCTTTATGAATTGTTTGAATACGGGCAGAAAAATCAATATGTGTGATCGATGGCAGATCGGAACGCTTATAATATAATTTTTCTTTTAGCGGAAGAGATGAGAAATTTGCAGGCAAAGGTTGACGTCGTGATTCTTTTACAGGTTGCACGATAAGCATGTATGGTGAATTGCTATCAATATCAAAATATTCTTTTACATCTTCTGCTAATACTGATGGCGCAAAGGGCCTGAAACTTTCGCGGTACTTTATTTTTAAATTCAGTTTTTTTTGCATTTCCTCGTTTCGTGCATCACCAATAATACTTCGATTGCCTAAAGCGCGTGGACCAAATTCCATTCTATCCTGGAACCAGCCAATTACATTTCCATCTGCAATTAATTTTGCAACTTCTTTAGCTACATCATCAAAATTTTTATGATATGTATAGGTAGCGTTATATTTTTTTGCATCCAGGCGAATATCGATCTCCGAAAATTCGGGTCCAAGATAGGCACCACTCATTCCATCTAATCCTTTTGCAACTTTTCTTTCTTTATTAAAATAAATATGATAAGCTGCCAAAGCGGCTCCCGGTGCACCACCCGCATCACCGGAAGCGGGTTGTATATAAATATTCTCAAATATTTTTTCTTTTTGCAGTTTACCGTTTGCTACACAATTTAAAGCTACACCCCCGGCCATACATAAATTTTTTGAACCAGTTAGGCGTTTGGCTTCTTTTGCCATTTTAATAACTACTTCTTCTGTTACCATTTGAATAGCCAAAGCAAAATCGCAATGGTGTTGTTGAAGTTCTGATTCCGATTCACGGCGGGGAAAACCAAACAATTCATTCCATTTATCATCCTTGGCCATTCTTAAACCAACAGCGTAATTAAAATAATCCTGGTTCAGCCAAATACTTCCATCCTCCTTTATTTCTATCAATGTGTTTTTAATGACATCAACATACTTTTTTATGTTTGTGCTGGTAGGATCGCCATAAGGAGCAAGGCCCATTAATTTATACTCGCCAGAGTTTACTTTAAATCCAGCATAATAAGTTACCGCAGAATATAATAAACCTAAAGAGTGAGGAAAACGAAGTTCTTTTAATATTTTAATATCTTTTCCAGTACCATGACAAATAGATGCAGTTGCCCACTCGCCCACTCCATCTATGGTTAAAATAGCCGACTCTTCGAATGGGGAAGGATAAAATGCGCTTGCCGTATGCGAAAGGTGATGCTCGGGAAATAATAATTTTAGTTTCTTTTTATCGTAGACCTCAACCTTTTTTAATTCATCGCGAATTAATTTTTTTAGGAACATTTTATCCTTTAGCCAAACCGGGATAGCCATTAAAAAAGATCTGAATCCCTTCGGTGAGAAAGCGTAATAAGTTTCAAGTAGACGTTCAAATTTTAAAAGAGGTTTGTCGTAAAAAACGACTGCATCTAATTTATCAATAGTAAGGCCCGATTGTTTTAAGCAAAATTGAATAGCCAAAACCGGAAAGCCTTCGTCGTGTTTTTTTCTTGTAAAACGCTCTTCCTGCGCTGCTGCAATAATTTCACCATCAACAATTATAGAAGCTGCCGAATCGTGATAAAAAGCTGAGATCCCTAATATATTCATTTTGTACTTTGTTGTTTTATTGAATCCATTTTATTTGAAATTTCGGGTATTATTTTTTTTAATAGCTCATCAGCAAAAATTTTATTCATTTTTGCACTTGGGTGACCATCCAAAGGATTTACATTTAATTCTTCGGGCTTAATTTTATTTTGTTTTGCCAATTCTTCAAAAACAGGAACAAAATTTACTGAAGAAAATCCTGCATTTGTAAATGCATTATGCGCTTGATTGAGCCAGGATCTGGAGATATTAATTTGCTCCATTTCTTTTTCATTTAATTTTTCGCCGGCATTAAAAGCTCTTCCTTGTGTAAATACCCCTGCAATTGGTGTAGGGCAATGTAAAGAGTCTGAGATCTGTTTTATATCATTAAGAGCCTTTTCAAACTCTTTCCATTCTTTCGATTCTTTGTTGTAAACTCTTCCCAAAGCTGTGTAAAACGAAGGAATGTTACCCCATTTTTCCTGGATCAAATAAATAAAACTTACAGCCGCTTCACCTAAATAATATAACCCCAAAAGGCTGGTAATGTTTTGAATATTGAATAAACCATTCTTCCACTTTTTTTGAAAATTCTCTTTTTCCGAACTGTAGTCTTCACTTTTTGGTTGAGGATCATTTAAACAAAAACCTATTAAGATCAGGTCAGGCTGAACTGTATCTTTTAATTGCCTTAATATATCGCGCTCCTTAACTGTTGGCGATCCTGCCAATGCACAATTTACTACTTCAATATCTTGAGTTTTGAAATATTCTTTTAGCATAGAATCTAATCTATTGGAATACATTTCCGATTCTGCTAATCCGGCACCCCACGTAAAAGAATCGCCCAGTACCATTATTCTAAATACTCCATTAGGTTTAGGGTAAATTATTTCGTTATCTCGAAAACTGTATTTATTTTTTTTTGTATTATGTCCCCATGTGATATATTTCTCTTTATAATCAAAAGGGGCATCGTAAAAATTTTTATACTTTGATAAATTATTATGGTAGTGGCCCGAATCAAAAGCTCCTTTTAAAAATGGATCTTTCTTCTTTAAAAAATATTCTACGCTATACAGAGCCACAATAATAAAACAAAAATTAAATATTGTTTGCCCAATTGACATTTTAAACAAAATTGTAAATACATTGAAAAGCAGATATAAAAATAAAGCCAGTCCAATAAATGGTTTTAATTTTACAAAAACAGGAACTGTGATATTTCCATCGCCATCACCTACTATGACATCAAATAAATACTCGCCGCCAAAAATGATCAGGTAAAATAAAATCGGCAAACAAAAAATAAAAAACTTATTTCGGAATATTGCTTTTAATTTTTCTTTCATTTGCTTAAGAGCCCATTAATTTTTAATGCCAATTGAGTTTTTAAACCTCGAGATATGATTATAAAAAATTTTATTCACCGCATAACACAAAAAAATGAATGACATGTACAATACAACATCACTAAATAAAGCATAACGATCTACGTTTGCCGAGCCGGTTGTTACGATCAATAAAATATAAGCCAACGCAAAGCCTGAAAGCGTAAAATTAAAAATACTGAATGGGTCTTTTAATTTTGACCTTTTTATCAAAATAAGATTTAAAATAAAAGAAATTACAAATATGATTAACCAAAACATATTTCTAAAAACCTGGTTCACTATAAACATTACTTTTAATAAAAAAGAAGGGAGGTTACGTTCATAAAAACCGACACTTGTAAAATACCTGCTAAATTCTTTTTTTTGAATATACTCTTTGCCAATAAGATCCGCTGATAGGTTTTTTACTAAGTGTGTTTGATTAATTGTGTTTACGGGGTATTTTACGCCTTGTTTTGTGTTGGTTAAAAAAGAAATAAAGTTATTGACTATAAAATTAAAATAAAGCCTGCTATCCTTCTTTCTACCTATTGAAACAAAATCTTTTGTTGATGAAAAAATTTGCATAGGTGTTTTTTTTAAAGAATCGCTTAGATAATTGTAATAATAATAAATATTATCGCAATTATTTGAATAGATCTTGCGGATACCAGGACTTGTCTCAAAAATAGAATTTATATTTGTGATGGTTTGGCGATCACTAGGATCGATCTTTTCAGAATAATAAGTTAGCGCTTTTTTAATGTCTTTATCATCGCTGAATGAATCGTTAATAATAAAATTAACCGACATCATGCGTGCAAAGTCTCCGAATTTAAATAAAGAGAAGGTATTTAGTGTATTGTAATTATGAAAGGAATAAATTGTCATTAGAAGAACAAAAGGTAAAAATGTCAATCCAAAATTATTCCAGATCTTAAAATTATTATAATTAAAAATGAAAAGGATCACTAAAAAACACAAAAGTGGTAATAAGGATGACTTAGTAAGGATACTGAAGGTAACAAACAATGAGCATAAAAAAACATGTAACCGTTTTTTGGAGTAAAGTGCCAAACCAAAAAATGCCATACTAAATATACATAAAGACAAACTCAGGGATTCGGAATAAATGATATAATCTTCGAACCAAAATACAGGAAGACTATTTAAGAGAAGTAAAAAAAAGAAGATCAAACCTGTTCTTGAAAAATACCTGCTAAACATATAGAATAAAACTGTCCATGCTAACACCGAAACTACTAAATGTGCTATAACGATATTAAAATAATCCTGTCCAAAGATCTTCCAGACAAAGAACATAAAGAAAGAAGAACCCGGAGGGCGCGTGTCGAAAATAAGCTCTGAACCCTCTAAAAGATTATATGTATTTGACAAATAAGAGGAAGAATCGCCACAAAAAAGAACAACATGAAGTTTTAAATAGAAAAATAACCTAGCGAACAGAGCTAAACTAAAAAATAAAATAATTTTTAGTTTAATGTTAAGAGGATCTTTTAATTTATTAATTAACGCTTTGAACAAAATTCTTAATTATTCTTTTTTACCTACCGCTATATTTGATAAGCCGAATTTATTGAACACTATTTTATCTATTACCTTAAATATTGGGACCAGCTTATTGTAAAGACCCATTTGTCCTTCGGGAATAGTTTCGTTCTTTTGCAATTTGCCGGAAATGTACCAACCTAAAATTCCCATAGCATTAAAATATTGTTCGTGTATTATTTTAAAGTTGGCGGCCATAATAACTTTATTGGTCATTTTTTGAGTGTATCTTCTGTAATGCTCTAGACCTTTATCAATTCCATTATACAACGCCTGATAGGCAGGTACAAGTATAATTACCACACCGTCTTTAGCAAGAAGTTTATTGATATTCTTAAGCGAAAGAATATCATTTTCGATGTGCTCAACCACATTCAAAGCAAATACGGTATCAAAAGTACCTATGTAGTTTTTATATTTCGTGTCAAAATCAGGATCTACCAGATCGATATTAACTACCTCAATACTACTTTGAGCAGTTTTAAATTTATCCCTTAAAATGTCGCAATAATTATCTCTTATATCTGAAAGAGTGATCTTGTATTTTTCTTGTATAAAGTATTGCGAAATATTTCCGATGCCGCTTCCTATTTCTAATATTTTACCTTTACAAAAAGGTTTAATAGTACTGTACATCCAAAAATTAAATTTATCTGCTTTTTCAATAACAGATAAAATGTCCATTCCTTCTGTGTCAACAGGTTTATAATCAAATTTCTGTGTCATCGTGAAAAAATATTATATTTTAAAATACAGTAAATAGCCCTGAAACCATCTTTCCAACCTATTTTTTTGCCATCCGCAAATGTTCTGCCGTAATATGAAATTCCCACTTCATAAACTCTAATGTTTGGTATGCGCGACATTTTTGCAGTTACTTCAGGTTCAAAACCAAATCTTTTTTCTTTTAATTTAATGCCTTGTATTATTTCTGTTTTAAATAATTTATAACATGTTTCCATGTCGGTTAAATTTAAATTAGTAAACATATTAGATAAAAAGGTAAGCACTTTGTTGCCAATAGTGTGCCAGAAAAAAAGAACTCTATGCGGTTTACCTCCAATAAAACGCGAGCCGTAAACTACATCAGCATCACCTTTTAATACAGGCGCTAAAAGAATATTGTATTCGTCAGGGTCATATTCAAGATCAGCATCCTGTATGATCAAATAATTACCTTTTGCTTTTTCGATACCCGTGTGTAAGGCTGCACCTTTTCCTTTATTTACTTCGTGTTTATAATAGGCGATATTTAGCTCAGCATTTTTTTTCATGTAATCCATGATCGCTTCTTCGGTATTATCTGTAGAATAATCATTTACAATAATTATTTCTTTTGAAATATTATGTGTTAAAATTGTTTCCTTCACCTTATCTAAAATAAGATGAATTGTTTTTCCTTCGTTATACGCAGGTATAACAATAGATAATAATAAATTTTCAGGCATTTTTATTCCTCCATTCTATTAGCTTTAAAAGTCCTTCGGTTAAATTATATTTGTATTTAAACCCTAATTCCTTTTCCGCTTTCACGGCACTGCCTATCCTGTTTTGAACAAGTGACCTTGCGTCATCAGCACTGTAGGGTTTGTAGGTAACTTTTAATTCTGATTTTTTGAGTTGTAAGATCAGGTCGCAAAGACTTTTTATTGAGGTTTGTACTTCGGTTCCAACATTATAAAATCCATGATCGATATTACTTTTTAATGCATCTACGTTACAGCGCGCTACGTCTTCAACATAAATAAAGTCATATGCCTGACTGCCATCACCGTTTATTACCGGCGCTTCGTTTGCATCGATCTTGTTCAGCATAATAGGAACAACACCTGTGTATGCGGCGGTTTGATCCTGATGAGGACCATAAACATTCATATATCGCAAGCCAATAACTTTTAAACCATATCGATCGTTAAAAGCTGTTGCCATTGCTTCACCGGCAATTTTTGTGGCCCCATAAAAATTTTTATTGTTGAACGGATGTTCCTCTGTCATTGGCAGTTGAACAGCATCGCCATAAACAGAAGCTGAAGAAGACCAGATCAATTTTTTGATCTTATTATTTACACAAGCTTCAAGCACATTAAAAGTTCCTGCAATATTAACTTCAAAAGCAGTACGCGGATAATCTTTACAATGCAATAACCACATGGCAGAAAGACAGATAACGTAATCCATACCTTGCATTGCTGTATTTAGAATATCAATTTCGCGGATATCTCCACCAATTGGAAAGACCTTGCATCGTTTATCCTTTAATGATTCAATAAGGTATTCTTTTTTTCCACGCGCAAAATTGTCGTAAACAATAACTTCAGCTACATCTTCTTTTAATAGCTCGGCAACCACAAAACTTCCAATAAAGCCTGCGCCGCCTATTACCAATATTTTACTGTTCTTTATCTCCATATTTAAATTGTAAAAACGTATTTGTTTATTAAACTTTTTTATAGTTCCATTTTGTTTCTGGTTCAATATAACCATGCATGGCTTCCCAGGGATAATCTTCGTTTGTATTATAACTTATTTTATCTACTTTGAACTGATAAATATTTTCTAACCAATCTATCGTAACGCCATTACTGAAATAATGCAAGCCTATTGTTACCTTGTAATTATTTGGAAGAAATTTAAGATCAAAAACCGCTTCTATTTCGTGTAAACCTTCATCAAAAGTACGACTTACATATTTTGAATTTTTGCTTTCAACAGAAAATACTATTGGCTCGCCTAAAGAGGTTGCAACACTAATATTAATAACGGCATCTTTGATCTGTTTATTAACTTCTAAAATTAGTTTTACCTTAAAAGGTTGATTAAATGCAAACCTGGTTAGCGAGTTATCATTTAGATCGGTTAATATTATCTTTCTGAAAAAAGCTTCGCCGGTACTGATCTCTCTATAAAAATCGTGTGGAATAGTTCCATCTGATTGTAATTGCTTATCATCATTTAAATATTCTTCAACTATATCTTTTGTAGTTCCAATTTTTAATAAACGGCCGTTTTTTAAATATATGCCTTTGGTACAAAGTTGTTTAACGGCCAATAGATTGTGGCTAACAAATAAAACAGTTCTGCCACTTTCAGAAACTGAGCGCATTTTACCGAGGCATTTATCCTGAAATTCCTGATCACCAACAGACAATACCTCATCAACGATCAAAATTTCCGGCTTTAAGTGTGCAGCCACAGCAAAGGCCAATCGTACGTACATACCAGAAGAATAACGTTTAACCGGAGTATCTATATATCTTTCAACGCCACTAAAATCCAATATTTCGTCAAAGTTCTTTCTTATTTCAGCCTTTGTCATACCAAGTATTGCGCCATTCAAAAAAACGTTTTCGCGGCCGGTCAAGTCGGGATGGAAGCCCGTTCCTACTTCCAGTAAACTGGCAACTCTTCCTTTGATCTTATATTCGCCAACTGTGGGTGAAGTTGTTCTTGATAATATTTTTAACAAAGTAGATTTTCCGGCACCGTTCTTACCTACAATTCCTAATACATCACCTTGATCAACTGAAAATGAAATATCTTTTAATGCCCAAACATATTCTGAATTTCCTTTTTTTGTACGGTCATTTTCATCGCCAATTTTTAAAAAAGGATCTTCTTTACCTTTAATTTTATACCACCATCTTTTTAGATCATCACTTATACTGGTTGTTCCAACCTGGCCAAGGCGATATTGTTTTCCGAGATCAGATATTTTAATTACTTCCTTGCTCATACTATTATACAGTATCCATAAAAGATTTTTCTGTTTTATTAAAAATGATCACTGAAAAAAAGAAAAGCAATGTTGTTATTATTATTGCGGTAATGATATAATTTATTGAAAAAGTACCATGTCCGGTTAAAATAAATTTTATAGCTTCCATTAATGTGGCTATTGGATTGCACAATAAAAGTTGTTGTTTAGCCGGGCTAAACATAGAGGCGGGAAATGTTACAAAACTTAAAAACATTAATAGCTGAACACCAAAGCCCAGTAAAAAAGTAAAATCGCGGTACTTAGTAGTAAATGATGAAAATATAATGCCCAGGCTTAAACTAAAAAAACCCATAATCACAACAAACACTGGTAAGAGAATAAAATAAGGCCACTGCGGATGTATTTGATCTGTTGTATTAAAATAATAAATGTATACTATTATCAATAAACTTAGCTGTAAACCTAATTTTACCAAACCTGAAATTATTACAGAGAAAGGCATTACCAGACGTGGAAAATAAACTTTGCCGAAAACGGCCGCGTTTGAAATAAATGTATTAGAAGTTTTATTTAAACAATCGGCAAAATAAACCCAAAAAGTTTGGCCGATCAAATAAAATAAAATGGGAGGAATTCCATCTGTAGAAAGGCCGGCACTGGCACTAAAAGTAAAGGTATAAATTGCTGTAATAAAAATAGGCTGAATAAACATCCATAATGGCCCTAATACTGTTTGTTTATATACAGAAGTGATATCCCTTTTTACCATTAAAGTAATAAGATCCTTGTATGCCCATACTTCTTTCAGGTTTATCTGAAATGGTGAAGAATTAGGTCTTACTATTATATCCCAATCCTTATCGTCCTGAACTTTATCCTGCATACATCATAAGTTTATAAACTTATTAATAATTCGTTAGGCAATTTAACCCTAATGCATTGCCCAATACTTTCAAGCAAAACTTCAATTTGTTTATTTTCGCCAACATCCACAACAAAGCCTTCTATCCCTTTTAATACACCTGAAGTTATTTTTACTTTGTCGCCTTCTTTATATATTTTATTTATTCCGTTGGCTTCTAAATGATAACCAAGTTCGACAAGTTGTTTTAGCCTGTCAATTTCGATATCCCTTATTGTCGCAATTTTCCCTTCACTTCTAACAAAATTTACAACGCCTTTAGTTTGCATAACTTTATCATTTTCGTTAAGATCTGTTTTTACAAAAACATAGCCATTTAATAAAGGCAATTCAACCATTTTTTTTCTATCGCTCCATTGCCTCATTGTTTTAACTAGTGGCACATAGGCTTCTATGCCCTTACCGATAAGGGTTTCGCCAATTTTTTTTTCAGTTCGCGAACTGACATATATCGCGCGCCAATTTTTTACTTTATCTGCGATCATTTCGGTTTTTATACGGCTTCGCCTCCTCAGTCACACTGAGTTTTTAATTTTAAATTTTGTTGTTTAGCGTTTTAAGTTTTATTTAAAAATAAAACACTAATCATTATTATTTGCTCCACAAAAGAAGTGGATGCATACCGGGTTCTTTAATCTTATTAAGATCAAATTCATCTGCGGTAAAATGTATATACCTTATTTTTTTATCGATCTTTTTTTCGGCTTTTTCAATTTGTTCTATCAAAAAATTCTTGTTTAAATGATTTCCAACTAAAACAAGATCTATAATATCTGTTGACTGGCCTTTTGAGAGATTGCCAACGAGGTATACTTTTTCAAGATCGCCAATGCGTTGTAAAATATAATCGATGACATACTCCAGGCCAACCATTTTTAAAATGATCTTATTAAGGTCTGAAAATAAGGGATGTTGTGTATTAACTGTAAAGACTTTTTTATTGCCTTCGGCGAAAGATCGCAAGAAACCTGATTTTTCGAATTTGTTCAGTTCCAGACGAATGGCATTAGTCGATTCGCCAAATTCCTCTTCTAAACTTCTTAAATACGCTGTGTTTTTGCTGTTCAAGAAAAACTTGAGCAAAAGCTTGATCCGGGTTTTTGAAGATATTAATGTTTCAATCATAAAATGAGTACTAAAACTACTCAATAAGTATAAAACAAAGATGGGAAAAATCTATTAAAATAACAATAAGGCTGAGCTAATTATGTTAAAATTAGACCTTTAACTTGCAAAAAAATGAATGTTAATAAAATTAGATCCGGTAGACTTTTACTTTTTAAAGCCATAGCCTTTGCCATAACCGTAGCCATAACCATAGCCATAGCTATAACCATAGCCCTGATAATAATAGCGTTTTCCAAGGCGTGATAAACCGTTAAGTACCAATAATACATTTTTAAGGCTATTTGCCTCAATTATATTTTCCATAAAGGAAATTACCCGCTTTGTGCTGGTTTTTGTATTTAGAACGAAAATTGTGGCGTCAACTTGTTGCACTAAATAAATAGAATCTGATAACAGACCCGCAGGTGGAGTATCAATAATTACAAAATCAAAATCCTGCTTGGCCCTGTCAAGTAGCTCTTTTAATCTATTGGACAGCACAAATTCGGAAGGATTAGGAGGAACAGGCCCGGCATAAATACAATATAGATTTGGAATATGTGTTTCATTAATGATCTCTTCATAAGTGTTAATTCCTGAGATACACGTTGTTAAACCTTTTGTTTGAGGGGGCAGGCCAAAACGCTTAAAGATCCTTGGTTTATGAAGATCGAGTTCAATTAAAACTGTCCTTTTTCCACTTTTAGCAAAAATACAGGCAAGATTAGCACTGGTAAATGTTTTTCCTTCGCCGGGTAAAAAGGAAGTGACCAAGTATGTTTTAGCATCAACACCAATATTTGCATACAATAAATTTGTTCGCAAATTTCGAAATGCTTCCGAGATCACAGAATTAGGGCTATAGTCTACAATTAAACCATCGTTATTCTCTTCTTTAACATAGGGTAAAACACCAATTAACGGCAGGTCAGATAATTCACGTAAGTGCTCTACTGACTTGATCTTAGAATAGAAGAATGCGCGCAGAAAAATAATTAAGATTGAAAGTAATAATCCAAATGACAAGAACGATTTTTGTATTGCTGGTTTATCTGGAGACACAACACCAACATTCCTTGGTGATTCAACGATTTTTATATCAGGAATAATACTTGCCTTGGCTATTTTTGTATTTGCTTTCTTTTCTAATAAAAAGTTATATAGTTGCTCACTTACTGCTGACCGGCGTTGGATATTTAAGATATCGCGCTGCTTACCTGGTATTAATTTGGCTTCATTAATATAGGTTAAAATTTCTTTATTTAAACCATCGATTTGTTGGTTAGTGGCCTTACGGGTATTGTTAATGTAAATTAAAAGATCTTGTTTGGTTTTTTTTATGCTTGCTTTTAGATCGGTTATAACCGGGTTGGTTTCTTTTGCAATATTGTAAACCCTGTTTAATTCTATTTGCTTTGTATAAAGATCATTAACGGCTGTTGACATAAAGCCGGCTTTTTCGAAAACGAAAACATTAGGTGGTAAAAACTGTGGATCTTTATCTTCAATAATATATTTTTCCAGATCAGCTAAAGCAATAAGTTGAAGTTGCATTTGTGATTTTTGACCGTCATAAGAACTTATTTTAGTTAGGAAATCGGCCTGCTCCCAATTAAGATCAATAATTGATTTTCTTTCTTTATAATTTTGCATTGTATCTTCAATGCTCTTTAATGAAAAGGTTATCTCATTTAATTGCCTGTCTATGTATGTAATTGTTCTTTCGTTTAATTCAAATTTTGTTCTAAGCTTCTCTGCTGCATAAACACTATTTAAAGTATCAAGTATTAATGTAGCTCTTTCGGGAATTATATCCGTTAAGTTTACTATTAAGATATTAGTGTATTCCGGGTTTTCAATAGTTAAATTCCCTTGTATACTTGAGATAAGATAATCTTTACTATGAATGCTAAATTGGTAAAAGATCTCTCTAAACGACTCTACTTTTTTTTCAGTAAAGATCTCTGTTCTTTTAACGTTTATTCGCAGGTCGGTATCAATAAGATCTTGCTCAAACTTTCCTTTTTTTATTTGTTTAATTCCACCCTGGTCAAAGCTTATCTCATAATTATTATAATCAATAATTTTGAAGTCAAATATTTGTTCATAAAAGCCAGGATTTATTGAGTTAATTGTAATGTAAATAGGAATAGCATTAAATTCCTCAGTAGTTCTAACTTTCCCCACAATAAAATACGAAACCTGGATCCTATCAACCAATTTATCAACCACCTTACTTGATAGATCGTACGATTGAATGATGCGTTGTTCGTTTAGATTGTCAACATAGGAACCATAAGAATAAAAGCTCGCATCGCTTAATACGTTATTTTGATAATAAGTATCGTTTACTTTTAATAAAAACTGAGTGGAAGCCTGATAGATATTGGTTAAGCGGTATACATAAAAAGTACCAATAACATAAAAAATGGGTAAAACCACTATAGGTATCCACCAATTGCTCTTTATTATCCGAAGTAAGAGATTAAGATCTTTTTGGGAAACAATCGCCTGCTTTTTAGTATTTGATGGGGTAGTAGCCACTATTGGTTTTAGTTAACAAATATAAAGTTTTAAAAGATATTCTTGTTTGATTTATTTTTTTTTTATACATTTATACTCTGAAAATGAAGATTTTAAAGCGAACTCTAATATTATCTCTTATCCTGTTTGGTAGTCAGGTTTTGTTATCCGCCCCACCCCCACCTCCTGGTGGTTCTCCCGGTTGCTGGCCTCCACCCTGTGTTCCCATTGATGGCGGCATTACATTTTTGATCGCGGCAGGTGCTGCATATGGCGCAAAAAAATTAGTTGACGCCCGCAAAAAAAATAAATCAATAATCTAAGTTTCCCGGTTTCATGAGGGCTGTATTAAAGCAAAATGCCTTTATTAAATTCGTTTTTACAGCCGGCTTTCTTTATCTTTTCCTTTACCTTATTTACCAATTTATTGTAAAACGTTACACTTTTTACGATCAAAAATTTATAGGCTCCATTATTCACGCAGTTAATTTTTTTCTGGAAGGTATTGGCTATAAGACATTTACAGTTTTACAGGATCGAGATTACCAGGTAATTGGCATAGATGGTTCTAATGGAGTATGGATAGGCTCAAACTGTAACGCCATTACATTATTCTCATTATTTTCTGTTTTTATAATCGCTTATCCCGGCAAGATCAAAGATAAGCTCTGGTATATTCCATTAGGAATTTTAGCTATTCATGTCTTAAATATTTTTAGGGTTATTGCTCTTGTGTTAATTGCCAATTATTACCCGCAGTTCCTCAATTTTAATCATACATACACGTTCACATTTTTGATCTATTCGTTCATTTTTTTACTTTGGATGATTTGGGTAAACAAATATTCCGTTAAAAATTCTACCATAGCATGAATGCCAAAAAAATAATTTTTTTCCTTATTATTTTCGGCTGCCTTGGCTATTTCCGCGAATTTTTTTTTGTGAACTTAAATAACATCATGTTCCAAAAATATTATAACCACACCGATCTGCCAATACCTTCTGTAATGTTATTCTTCAATTCTTTTTCTTACAAGACCTTATACTATTCAAAATACTTTTTATCATTGCTTTGGATAGCACTTTTCTTTTTTACCAATTACATAGCACTCAAACATCTTACTGAAAAAAAAATATTATTAAAATTTCTTACCTATTCTTATCTCATTTTATTATCTTTAGCGGCAATAGCAATGATCTACGGGTATTTTATTAACGGCCATTTGCAGGATGATGAATATACCCTTAGCCGTTGGTTACTTGGCATAGCGCAATCGCCAATAATTTGTTTAATATTAATTGCCTCTGAAAAACTATATCCAAAATCTACAACATCATGATAAAGAAAGATACCGCCATCTTTAAATTAATTAAAGAAGAACAACACCGCCAAACCGAAGGCATTGAGTTAATAGCCAGCGAAAATTACGTAAGCAACCAGGTAATGCAGTCCATGGGCAGTGTGTTAACCAACAAATATGCCGAAGGCTTACCTTTTAAACGTTATTATGGCGGTTGCGAAGTAGTAGATAAAGTTGAACAGCTGGCAATTGATCGTGCAAAAGAATTATTTGGTGCTGCATGGGTAAATGTACAACCACACTCAGGGGCACAGGCTAACGCTGCAGTTATGCTAGCCTGCTTAAAACCCGGCGATACTATTTTAGGTTTAGATCTTTCACATGGTGGACATTTAACGCATGGCGCAGCTGTTAATTATTCGGGTAAATTATATCGTCCAACATTTTACGGTGTTGAACGCGAAACAGGTTTAATTAATTACGATAAATTAGAAGCAACTGCAAATGCAGAAAAACCAAAAATGATCATTTGCGGTGCCAGCGCTTATTCGCGTGATTGGGATTACGAACGTTTACGCAAAATTGCAGATGCTGTTGGCGCTATTTTATTAGCTGATATCTCTCACCCAAGCGGATTAATTGCTAAAGGAATTTTAAACGATCCTTTACCGCATTGCCATATTGTAACTACAACCACACACAAAACATTACGTGGCCCGCGTGGCGGCATGATCATGATGGGGAAAGATTTTGAAAATCCATTCGGCGAAAAAACACCAAAAGGCGAAACAAAAATGATGAGCGCCATGTTGGATATGGCTGTTTTTCCTGGCATACAAGGTGGTCCGCTTGAGCATGTAATAGCCGCAAAAGCAGTGGCATATGGCGAAGCGTTAACTGACGATTATATGCACTACTGTATACAATTAGTAAAAAACTCGCAAGCAATGGCAAAAGGTTTTATGGATCTTGGTTATAATATTGTTTCAAAAGGTACAGACAATCATATGTTCTTGATCGATCTTAGAAATAAAAACTTAACCGGTAAAGAAGCTTTAGCTGCTTTAGAACAAGTTAATATTACTGTAAATAAGAACATGGTTCCTTTCGACGATAAATCTGCTTTTGTTACTTCCGGCATTCGTATTGGCTCACCGGCTATTACAACCCGCGGCTTAAAAGAAAAAGAATGTTTAAAGATCGTTGGCCTTATTGACGAGGTTCTAAAAAATAAAGACAATCCGAAAGAGCTTGCAAAAATTAAAAAGAAGGTAAATACCATGATGGTAAAATACCCTCTCTTTAAAAGTTAACTTTTAACCACTAAGACACAAAGAGCACAAAGGAACACTAAGAAAAATAAAAAAAGATCTTAGTGCGTCTTAGTGTCCTCAGTGCCTTAGTGGTTCATCAGATTTCGAACTCCTGTTTAGCCAACTGCTTTTCAGGAGTTTTTAATTCAATAGTGTATTTTCCTTTTGCCAAACCGTTCATCGGTAAGTTCAATTCATACTCTTTATTTGAACATGGTACTAACCACTGACTTTTAATTTCACAAACCGTTAATCCTTTCTCGTTAAAAACATATAGAGATACATAATCTTCTTTATCATTTGAATAATTCATTTTTCCTCTTAAATACAAAGGAAAAGTTTGCATACTACCACCGGCATACAGAACCGTTTTGGTTATCATGGAGTACCATGGCAGCTTCTCTCCTTTTAAATTAGCAACCAATTGTTTTAAAGGCAAAAACGAAGAATCTTTTGCTGAAGCAACATTAGCTGTTGATTGTTTATCGCTAATAGCCCATATAGCTTGTTGCTCAATATCTTTGTCAAATTTAGAAACGCTTAAATATCTTGCAAGACTCACTAAATTACTATCTGCCAGTTTATTTATATCATATTTTGCGCCTGACACGGGTGAATGATTAGAGGCCTGACAACAATATCCTTTTACATCAAAAGACTTACTCTCCATTTTCTTCATCACAATTATTTCTTCACGGGTTATTAAAATATCCTGGTTCTTTTCGTCAATAGAATTTAATCTCCTTCCGGCTTCTACAACAATAATTAACGAATCGTTACTCAAATTTTTAAGGTCCATTTTAATACAATAACCCTGGTAACCCCCTAAACTTTTTACCTGGGCCTTTACCATTTTAAGATCAAGCGCTTTTTGTAAATACATTTTTTGGCGCGTAGCGGTCATTTGCAGACTCATTATTAAAACGCAGAAAATTATTTTGTTAACCATTTTTCCCTCCTTTTATATAAATAACTAATAACATTCACTTTGGTTACAATATATATTTTAGTATTTTGGCTTAGATTTTAAACATGGATAGGTTTACAGGTATTATAGGCATTATTGTGATCTTTGGCATTGCCGTTCTAATGTCAAACAACAGGAAGGCGATCAACTTGCGTTTGGTATTTAGCGGGTTGGCTTTGCAAATTTTAATTGCTGTGTTGGTTCTTAAGGTGCCCTTCATCACTAATTTTTTCTCATGGCTGGGAAGAGGCATGGGAAAGATAGAGCAGTTTGCAGTGCAGGGTGCATCTTTTGTTTACGGTGGCATAATGGTTGATAAACACGATGGAACATCTGTTTCTTATGGCGCGCCACACACATTTGTTTTTGCTTTTAGCGTAACCGCTACCATTATTTTAGTTTGTGTTTTAGTTGCTATCTTATATCATATTGGAATTATGCAGCGTGTGGTAGCATTAATTGCAAGAGTAATGAATTTTGTAATGCGCGCAAGCGGTGCAGAAGCATTAAGCAATGTGGCCAGTGCTTTTGTTGGGCAAGTTGAGGCGCAAGTAATGATACGCCCCTATTTACCAAGCATGACAAAAAGCGAATTGCTTTCTTCAATGGCAGGAAGCATGGCCTGCATAGCAGGTGGTATATTAATCGTATACGTAAACATGGGCGCACGCGCAGAATATCTTTTAACCGCCAGTTTAATGGCAGCACCAGCCGCTATTGTTATTTCAAAAATTATTTTTCCAGAAACCGAAGAGCCCGTTACAAAAGGCAAAGTTAAACTGGAAGTAAAAAAAGAACATACTAATTTAATTGATGCCATATCTCATGGCGCCGGCGACGGAATGAAAATTGCAATTAACGTAATTGCTATGTTAATTGGTTTTATTGCTTTAATAGCCTTAGTTAACTATTGTCTTGGTTTTATACACTGGAGTGAATACATTAACGGACAATTAACAACAGTTCATTTATCGCTCGATTATATTTTTGGGAAATTATTTTACCCACTGGCTTGGTGCATGGGTGTGCCGATTGACGACGTGCAGCAGGTTGCTACTTTAATGGGACAAAAATTAACCATCAATGAATTTGTAGCGTTTGATACCATGACACATCATTTGGCAAAACCTTTAAGCGAAAAAGGATTGATCATTGCCAGCTTTGCTATTTGCGGCTTTGCAAACTTCAGTTCAGTTGGCATGCAAATTGGCGGTATTGGCGCTTTAGCGCCAGAACGACGGGCAGATCTTGCTAAGCTTGGAATAAGAGCATTAATTAGTGGAACACTGGCAAGTTATCTTTCTGCAACAATTGCAGGTATGCTTCTTTAAAATTAAATGGATGACAAAAAATTTTGTAATATGTATTCTGTTTTTTGTTAGTTCTTTTTATGCTCAAAACCTTGATTATAGGATTTTAAAATCCGTTAATCAAACTGATATGCCTTGTTGGGATAAAACAATGAAAGGCGTTTCCTTCTCTGTGTATCCTGTTATGCCAGTAAGTGTTATTGGTATATGGACACACGGTTATATTAATAAAGACGAAGTAATGATGCGCAATGGTTATAAAAGTGCTATAACAATTGGCTTTGCTATTGCTGCATCTACTGGTTTAAAATACGCTATAAACAGAACGCGCCCTTATACTGAATATCCAAACGACATTATAAAAAGAGATCATTCTGGCCCCTACTCTTTTCCAAGCGGACATACAACAGCTGCTTTTGCAACGGCAACGGCAGTTAGTTTAAGTTACAAAAAATGGTATGTCACTGCGCCCGCATTTGCTTATGCGAGCTTTGTTGGTTATTCACGTATGCGTTTAGGCATGCACTATGGTTCGGATGTTTTAGGAGGAATTATCCTGGGTATTGGCAGCGGTTTATTAACCTGGCAATTAGATAAATCGTTTAATAAGAAGTAATTTTTTATTTTAAAAATTCTTCTATCGAAGAATAAATATAAGCTAGCTCTTCTTTTGTGATTACGTAAGGCGGCAGGACATAAAAAATATTTCCGAGCGGCCGCAGCAAAATTCCTTTTTGCAAAAAGAAATCAGAGATAGTTTGAGAAGCGTTATTTAAATAATGTGTCTGTTCTTCTGTGTGCAATTCAAAAGCAATAATGGTTCCTTTTACACGAACATCTTTTAATTTAGAATTAGTTTCGATCTTTATTTTGAATTGAAGATGCTGTTCTTCTATCATTTTTATTTGCTTCCGCGTTTCTTCTTTTTCAAGAAGATCTAAACTCGCTAACGCTGCGCTACAGGCTGTAGGATTAGCAGTATAACTATGCCCGTGAAAAAAAGTTTTTGTTTTGTCGTCACTTAAAAATGCATCATAAATAAATTGCGCACAGCTTGTTACGCCTAACGGCATATAACCACCGGTTAACCCTTTGCTTAAACAAATTATATCCGCTTTATTTTTTAAATGATCGTTCGCGAAAAATTTACCGGTTCTTCCAAAACCTGTCATTACTTCGTCAGCAATGGTAACAATATTATTTTCTTTACAGGCACCTATTAATTCATCCAATAATTCCGCTTCATACATTATCATTCCGGAAGCACCTTGTATGAGTGGTTCAAAAATAAATCCTGCAATTTCATGTTGCTCCGACCACAGCTGAATTGTATTTTTTAATTCATTTAAATTCTCTTTTGTTGGTAACGGAATATGCGCAACATTAAATAAGGAATTCTCGAAAGCATTATTAAAAACATTTCTTGCCCCCACACTCATGCCGCCAAATGTATCGCCATGGTACGCATTCTCAAAAGCGATAAAGAGTATTTTATTCATTTTTTGATTGTGCCAGTATTGAAGCGTCATTTTTAATGCCACCTCAACTGCTGTTGAACCATTGTCGGAATAAAATATCTTTGACTGATTCTTTGGGAGATGTCCTAAAAGTCTTTCTGCCAAAGTAACTGCCGGCGCATGTGTGAAATCAGAAAAAATAGAATGCTCTAATTGTAATAATTGCTCACTTACTTTTTTTGAAATATATGGATTACAATGGCCATGTAAATTAACCCACCAACTCGAGATCGCGTCAATATATTTATTGCCTTTATCATCAAAAAAATAAACGCCTTCGCCTTTTACAATGTTAATTACAGGTTTGGCATTTAGCTGGTGAGTAAATGGGTGCCAAACAAATTGTTTATCTTTTTGGGAAATGCTCATTTAGTTTGAAAATAAACTCATATCTATTTTTTGCGCCAGACCTAAGATACTTTCTTTAGATATTTCTGTTACCTCAGGAATTTCGGCAATGATAGGCAACTCAGCATAATTAATTATGGTCGATCGCACAGCACTATCAAAAGTTCCAATTAACACCAGACCTTTAATTTCAAAACCATTTTTTGTGAGGTAATCAATACTTAATAACGAATGATTAATGCAGCCTAAATAATTCCGTATTACCAAAACAATTTCAGCTTCAAAAAAAGTAGCCATATCAATTACAAAATATTGTTCATTCAATGGAACAAGAATGCCACCCGCACCTTCAATAACAAGATCATTGCTGGTAAGAGGGGGTTCCATTATCTCCATTATTATTTTTTCACCTGTTAATGATGCCGCTAAATGCGGCGATACAGGCTGGTCGTAACAATACTGTTCCATATGAATAGTACTGGTCTGATTAGTAAGTAAATTAGCTACCGTATCTTTATCTGTTCCGTTCTCTGTTCCGCATTGCACGGGTTTCCAGTAATCTGCGTTTAAAGCTTCGGTTAAAATTGCCGCAACAACTGTTTTTCCAACGCCTGTGCCAATGCCTGTAATAAAATATTTATTCATTTTTTTATTTTTTAATCCTGTCAGGTTTTAAAAACCTGACAGGATTTGAATTAAAAGATCTGTTTCTTGTTTTGTATTAAACGCATGAATGCAAAAACGGACCCGTTCTGTACCTTCTTTTACAGTTGGGCTTTTAATTGCTTTTGCGTAAATATTTTTTAATGCTAATTTTTTTTCAATCAGATCTGCTTTCGCATTACTACCAACAACCAGGCTATGAATAGCGCTTTGACTCTTTATCATCGCTTTAATACTATTGGTCTTTGAATAAAAATAAGAAATGTTGTTTTGTAAAACATCTTTCTGATCTGTTTCAATTAATAATTGGTAGGCATTTAATATTGCATTAACACTATGGTTTGGAAGGGCTGTTGTATAAATAAACGAACGGGAAAAATTGATCAAATAATTCCTTAATAACTCATCACCAACAATTGCAGCGCCATGGCAACCCATTGCTTTGCCATAAGTGTAGATCCTTGCAAAACATTTTTTTTCTATTCCTAATGCGTTGCATAATCCCCTGCCCTGGTTTCCAAAAACTCCAATAGCATGGGCTTCGTCCACAATTAAAAAAACGGTTTCCAAAGTTTTGATCAGTTCTGTTATTTCCAATAAGGGAGCAAGATCGCCATCCATAGAATAAACGCTCTCAACAACCACATAAATATTTTTAAAATTATGCTGATGTCTTTGAACAAGATCTTTTAAAGATTCAAGATCGTTATGTTTGAATTTGTAATGTGTGGCGTGACCTAATCTTATGCCATCATAAATTGAAGCATGGATTAATTCATCAAACAATACAAGATCATCTTTCTGAGGCACGCTTGAAAGTAAACCAAGATTAGCATCGTAACCCGAATTAAAAATTAAAGCGCTTGAAGCATGATGAAATAATGCGATCTGCTTTTCAGCTTCCTCTATAAAAGCCGAGTTGCCGCTAATTAAACGCGAACCTGTAGAGCCGTAAACTGTTTCCTGTTTAAGGTTTGAATTTTCTAGTTTTTTGGAAAGTAATCCGAGTTTAGAAAATCCCAAATAATCGTTACTACAAAAATCTATTGAAGGATAATTGGCAGTGAGTTTTCTTAACATTCCTTTTTGTTCTCGCTCAGCAAGTGCTTTGAACAAATGGGTTGGAATATTTTTACCGGGCATGTTTAATGTGAAATTTCTTCTTCTACGGTTTTATCAGCAAATGCTTTTTTAGGACTTAATCCTAAGATCTTAAACATCTCCATATCCTCATTATATTTTGGATTTGGGGTAGTTAATAATTTATCTCCGGCAAAAATAGAATTAGCACCTGCCATAAAACAAAGTGCTTGTCCTTCCATACTCATAGTTAAGCGACCGGCACTTAAACGTACTGCGGTTTTCGGCAATACAATTCTTGCAGTGGCTATCATGCGCACCATATCCCAAATTGGAACGGGTGGTTGATCTTCCATAGGCGTTCCTTCAACTGCAACTAATGCATTAATAGGAACACTTTCCGGTTGCGGACGAAGGATACTTAAGGTATACAACATTCCAATTCTGTCTTCTGCACTTTCGCCCATACCAATAATACCGCCAGAGCATACTGTTAAGCCTGCTTTACGTACATTCTTAATAGTATCTAAACGATCGTCAAATGTTCTTGTAGAAATAATATTATTGTAATTTTCTTCAGATGTATCAATGTTGTGGTTGTATGCGTATAATCCTGCTTCTGCTAATTTTTTTGCTTGTTCTTCTGTTACCATCCCTAAAGTAGCACACACTTCTAAACCTTTGCTGTTAATAGTTTTCACCATATCCAACACTTTATCAAAATCTTTATTATCGCGTACTTCGCGCCATGCAGCACCCAAACACATTCGGCTGGCGCCACCCTTTTTTGCATTATCAGCACAAGTGCTTACCTCTGCCACATCCATTAATTTATGAACTTTTACTTCGGTATGATAACGTGCTGCTTGCGGACAATAAGAACAATCTTCGGGACAACCACCGGTTTTTATAGATAAAAGAGAACTCACCTGAACCTCACCAATTTTATGATAGGTTTTGTGAACTTCGGCTGCTTTAGAAATTAATTCCAATAAAGGAGTATTGTAAATATCAAGAATTTCCTGTTTGGTCCAGTCTTTAATCATAGCACTAAATATAAACAAAAATAAATATTAATTCAAAATAAAATAGAAGCTAATTTGAATAGTTATTCATCAAATTACGATCCTTCCATCGCGCATGACCAAGGTCCTATCGGCCATGGCAGCTAGCTCGGAATTGTGTGTAACAATTACAAAGGTTTGGTTGAATTCATCGCGCAATTTAAAGAACAACTGGTGTAATTCTTTTGCATTAACGCTATCCAGGTTACCGCTTGGCTCATCAGCAAAAATAACTTTAGGGTTATTAATAAGTGCCCTGGCAACCGCAACACGCTGTTGTTCACCACCACTTAATTCTGATGGCTTATGATCTACACGATCTTTTAAATTAAATAATTCAAGTAATTCCTGCGCACGCGTCTCAGCTTCTTTTTTGCTCTTTTTAGCGATCATAGCCGGAAAACAAACGTTTTCAATTGCTGTAAACTCTGGTAATAATTGATGGAACTGAAAAACAAATCCAATATTTTGATTGCGGAAAGCTGCTAATTTTTTTTCGTTGAGTTTAAAAACAGACTCGTTATTAATGATCACTTCGCCTTCTGAAGCTCTGTCTAAAGTACCAAGAATAGTTAGCAACGTTGTTTTACCGGCGCCCGAAGAACCAACAATAGAAACGATCTCGCCCTGGTTTATCTCAAGGTCAACTCCTTTTAGAATTTCAAGTTCTCCAAATTTTTTTCGAATATTTTTTCCTATGATCATTTTTTGCCACTAAGACTCAAAGGCTCTAAGATACACAAAGTGTTATAGAACCATGCGCTTAATTCCGTCTTTTATTAAAGGCACATTAAAATTAATTATAAACCCCAAACGCTTTCCAGTGAGTTTTAAATGACTCAAAAGTTGCGCTTCCCATACCGGATTAACTATGTCCACTGCTTTTAATTCACAAATAACAATTTCATTTACTAAAACATCCAGTCTTAATCCTTCAGGAAAAGTAATATCATCAAATACTATTGGTACAGGTACTTGTCTTTCAACAAAACATCCCTCCTTCGCTAAAACATGACAAAAACAAACTTCATAAACCTTTTCTAATAATCCGGGGCCTAGCTTTTTGTGTACAATGTATGCGGCATTAACGACAGCTTTTCCAATAGCTTCTTCTTCTTCACTCAAAAGAGCAAATTTTTCTTTGTGAAACTTTATGTCTTGGTGACTTTGTGGCATATTAACCTAAATATAAGTAGCACATAAAGGTAATAAGTAAAATGCCAATTACATCTAAAACAAGACCAACTCTTAGCATATCTTTTATATCGATCTCTTTTGTGCCAAAAACAATAGTGTTTGCCGCAGTTGCAACCGGTAACATAAAGCCTAAGGATGCTGCGAAGGTAGCAGGCATCATTAACAATAAAGGCGCCACGTCCAGATCTTTTTGCAAAGCTATCATTACAGGAATAGCTAACTGAATACTGGCTATGTTAGAGGCAAATTCGCTTATAATTGTAACTATGATACAGATCCCTAAAATAATTAATACAGGTGATACGCCTTTTAATACGGTCAGGCTATCTGCCAACCAATGACTTAAGCCGGTAACCTCAAAACCATAAGCTAAAGCAAAACCGGAGCCAAACATTAAAATAATATCGTAGCGTAATTTTTTCGCATCATCCCATATCAATAAAGCCTCGCCCTTATTTGCTTTTGATGGAACTAAAAATAAAATAAGCGCAGCAAGAATGGCTACAAAAGCGTCATCAACATATTTTGGCACAACAAAAATATGGTTCCAGCCCTTAAATTTAAAGTTGCCAAAATCAATGTCGGCACGTGTAAACCACATTAATATACAAGAAATAAAAATAGCGAAGACCCATTTTTCTTCCCAAGAAAATTTACCTAATTTTTTGTACGCATCCTGAAAAAATTCTTTGTGAATTTTTAATTCAACTTTTTTTCTTATAAAATAAAAGTTCAGAACAAAAAAAGTAAGCGCCAAAAAAATTAAGGAAATTGGATAACCTATAGCACTCCATTTTAAAAAATTAAGATCGTTAGCCAATGGAAAAGCTTCTTTATACGCTTTAAAAAAATACATATTTGGAGGCGTCCCAACCGGTGTTGCCATGCCACCAATAGTTGCAGAAAAAGCAAGACCTAATAATAAAGCTGCTGCAAATTTTCCGGAATTTTTTTCAATATACTCTCTTGTTTCATGCACTAATGCAAAAACAGCACCAAATAGCATCATGGTTGTTGCTGTATTACTGATCCAATTACTAATTAAATAAGTAGAGATCATTACCCCAAATAAAATGGTAGAGGGTTTTGTGCCAACCACAGATAGAATTTTTAAAGCGATTCGTTTATGTAGCTGCCATTTTTCGATAGCAAATGCCAGCATAAAACCACCAATAAATAAAAATACTATACTATCTGTATATTGCTGCGAAACCGTTTTACAATCGCTAATGCCAAGCACGGGCAACATTAAAACGGGAACAAGAGCGGTAACGGCAAGATTTACAGCTTCTGAGAACCACCAAACAACCATCCAGATGGCCACACCTGCCATTAAACTAACCTGATGGTTGTTCTTATCCAGATCAATAAAAAACCAGAAAACCAGGGCTAGTAAAGGGCCCAGGGCCTGAAAAAAATATTTTTTATTGGAGTTCAAATACTATAAAAAGTTAATTCAGCATGAAGATAATTTAAATATTCATTCGTCTTTAATTATTTTGCTAATTTTGTTTGATATGGCTAATATACTTACACTTATTAAAAACTCAAGGCTTTTTATTTCAGAAAAACTCTGGCATATCCGTCTTGACAAAGTCGATAAAAGACAGGGTTTTTTAATAAGACAGTTGCGCATTTTTTCTTTAGCCGTTCAGGGCTTTAACCAGGATAAATGTTTAACTAAAGCCACAGCACTAACTTTTTATACTTTATTTTCTATTGTACCTATTCTTGCTTTAGGTTTTGCAGTCTCAAAAGGATTTGGATTAGAAAAAGACCTGCAAACACAGATCTTACAAAAATATCCAGAGTATCATGACGTTCTCACAAATGCATTTGTATATGCCAACTCTATGCTTTCAAATGCTAAAGGTGGTATCATTGCAGGGTTTGGTATCGTTTTATTATTATGGAGTGTTTTAAAATTGTTGGTAAATATGGAAGCCGACTTTAACGAGATCTGGGAGATAAAAAAAGGAAGAAGCTGGGTGAGAAAAATAACCGACTATTTAACCGTAATGCTCGTAAGCCCTTTGTTATTGATAATTTCCGGCGGGTTAATAGTTGCTATTCAAACTAAAATCGGTAATATTGGAATGCTTGGCTTTGTTGGAACGATCTTTATAAAATTATTGGCGTATTCACTAATGACAAGCGTATTTACTTTTTTATACCTTGTTTTACCTAACACTAAAGTAAATTTTAGATCTGCGGCTGTTGCATCTGTGATAGCTACAATTTTATTTGAATTACTTGGTTGGGCCTATGTAAAATTTCAAATAGGTGCCAGCTCTTTAAGTGCTATTTATGGCGGTTTTGCAGCATTACCATTATTTTTAATTTGGGTACAGTATAGTTGGTATGTAGTTTTATTTGGTGCAGAAATTGCATTTGCAAATCAAAATGTAGATCACTATGAACTGGAAAACGAGATAACAAAACTAAGTGTACGTTACAAAAAAGTAATTGCATTAATGATAGGAAATCTTGTTGCAAAAGGATTTTATAATGGTGAAAAACCAATGACCGCAATTGATATTGCTCTTAAACTGGATCTTCCTGTTCGTTTGGCACGCAATATTATTAATGAATTCGTATCTGCCGGAATTTTTATTGAAATGAAAACGGATAAGGATAAAGAAGTTGTTTACCAGCCGGGTATAACAGAAAGCAAACTTACGGTTAAACAGGTTATTGAGGCTCTAGAAAAAAACGGTGTAAATACTCTACCGATCAACGATACAAATGAGCTTATCCACATTAATCAATTAATGAAAGATCTTGACAAATCAATGGATAACGAACTGGGAAATACTTTTATTAAAGACATTGTAAAATAATTGATCAGAACAATCACCATAATTATTTTTTTATTTTTTATCCATTCTGTTTCCGCGCAAAATGATACGATAGTTTTGGGTAAGGATACTACCACACAAACTAAAAGCGAAAAAAAAGCTATTTATTCAAACGCCCGCAAAGCAAGTATCATGAGTGCTATATTACCAGGCTTAGGCCAGGCTTACAATAAAAAGTACTGGAAAATTCCTATTGTATATGCAGGCCTCGGCGGCTTTGGTTACATGTTTTTAACCAACAACAAACAATACAACTTATACAGGACCAATGTGAGAGCTTATTACGATGAAGATTCAACTACAATACCAAGTTTAAATAACTTTAGCGGTGAACAGTTGCAAACACAAAAATTATATTATAGAAAATTTAGAGATTTTGCAGTTATTGGTTTTGGAATAATTTATTTAATAAATATTATTGATGCGAATGTAGATGCACATTTACGAAGCTTTGATGTAAGTGATGATGTAAGTCTACACATAGATCCATGGCAAAGCACTTACAAAACAAGTTCAGGTTACAGAATGGCAACCGGCTTATCTTTTAAACTATATTTTAAATAAAATTATATGAACATTGCATTATTTGGTTATGGCAAAATGGGAAAAGAAATTGAAGCCATTGCTTTAAAAAGAGGCCATTATGTTGTACTTAAAATTGATAAAGATAATGTTGAAACGATCACAGATGCAGACCTTAAAAAAGCTGATGTGATCATTGAATTCAGCACACCGCATACCGTTCTTGAAAATATTAAAAGATGCATCAATGCGCAAGTGCCAATTGTTGTTGGCACTACCGGTTGGTATGATAGTTTTGAAGCTATAAAAAAATTGTGTGCAGAAAACAACGGCTCTTTATTTCATGCAACAAATTTTAGTTTAGGTGTGAATTTATTTTTTAAAGTAAATACTTATTTAGCTGAGTTAATGAATAAGTACAATGATTATGAAGTAAGCATGGAAGAGATCCATCATATTCATAAACTTGATAAACCAAGCGGCACGGCAATTACACTTGCAGAACAGATCATTAGTAAAATTGATAAAAAGAAAAAGTGGAGTATAGAAAAAAGTGATCCTGAAAATTTATTTATTCATGATATCCGCGAAGGTGAAGTGCCGGGCACACACATTATCAAATATCAATCAGAAGTAGATGATATTGAAATAATGCACAAAGCCCATAACCGTAAGGGATTTGCTCTAGGCGCTGTAATTGCTGCAGAGTTCTTAAATGGTAAAAAAGGAATTTATACGATGAGCGATATTATCTGATTAATTTATAATCTATAATTCAAAATTTATAATTTTTTTATTGAGTTATCATTGGTTTAAAATATTCGAGAAAGAAGAACGTGCTGAAGATTATCTTCAACCAAATACATTCATAAATTTTGAATTTAAAGGTGAAAAAATTTGCGTCACCAGGACTTCAAAAGGTTTTTATGCTTTTGGTGATAAATGTCCACACAATGGCGCCAGTTTAAGCAAAGGCTTTTGCACAAAAAAAAATGAGATCGTTTGTCCGTTACACCGTTATTCATTTGACCTTGAAACAGGAAGAGCAACATCGGGCGGCGCATTCGCCATCAACTTGTATCCAATAGAAATAAAAGAAAATGGTGTTTATGTTGGCATTAAAGCTAAGTGGTGGGAATCATAAAGCAAAAGGTTTAAAATTTAAGACACATAGTTTTTTTCTTTTCAACTATAATTAAGAGTAAACATAGATTGAAGCGACGCTTCAATTCTTTGCGTGCCTTTTAATTTATTCTTGAATAATTCTTGCTTAAGAAATCTATGTGCCTATGTGGTTAATTAGTGCACGAGATCCATTTTCGTAAAAATCCTTACAGGGTAAAGTGCCGCAAAAAAACCTATCAGCATTATTAATCCAAATATCCAGACAAAATCTTTTATCTGTATATCTATTGGGTAATAAGGAATAATAAATTCGTCGCCAAACTTTACCAAATGAAACTGCATTTGCAACCAACACACCAATAAACCAATCAATAAACCAATTACTGCACCAATTCCCGTAATTAAAAAGCCTTCCCTCATAAAGATATTTCTTATAAATGCTGTGTTAGCGCCCATACTATGAAGGGTTTTAATATCTTTTCTTTTTTCGATAATTAACATGGTAAGTGCGCCAATAATATTGAACGTAGCGATTATTAAAATAAAAGCTAAAATAATAAAGGTGGCCAATTTTTCCGTTTCCAATGTTTTAAATAAAACATCGTTTAACTGGTAGCGGTTCTTTACTAAAAATTTATCGCCGAGTTTTTCTTGCAAAACAACTTGCACATCTTCGTATTTTCCTTCTTCGCACAATACTTCAATAGCGCTTACTTTATTTGGTTCATCAAATACTTTTTTAGCCGTTTCAATATTTACAAAAGCAAATTGAAAATCAAACTCATCGTTCAAAGAAAAAATACCCGTTGGCGTACAATACACCTGGTTAAAATTATCATCGGGATTAAGACTGCCGGACTTACCTTTAACCGGACTAAAAATACTTAGCTCGTTTACATATTCACGAATATTTACCTGTAACTGATTAGCAATTCCTCTTCCTAAAAGGATATTATTTTTTTTTGGATCATTCAAACCATAAATACCGTCCTCAACAGAATTTTCTATTTCAGCAACTTTACTAAAATTCTCATCAACGCCTTTTATGGTAACCAATGTTTGTTTATCGCCATTTTTTAATAAAGCCTTATCGCTTAATGTTCGTGAGATAACTTTAATACCATTAATATTTTTGATCTCTGAAATTAATTTATCGTCCGCATTAAAATATTTCCCTTTAGCGGCTGTTATTTTTAGATCCGGCTCAAATACATTATACAAATTGGCAACGGTTCCGGTTAAACCGTTCATGGCCGAAAGAATGATAATTAAAGCAGCGGTTGTAATGGCAATAGCAATAATGCTTATCCAACTAATAATGTTAATGGCATTATTAGATTTTTTTGAGACTAAATAACGTTTGGCTATGTAAAATGAAAAATCCAGGATCTACTTCTTTAAAAGTGCATCAATTTTCATCGCATAATCTAAAGAATCATCAATATAAAACATTAATTCGGGTACGATACGTAATTGTTTTCCCACAATTAATCCCAGTTTTTTACGGATAACAGAAGTTTGGTCCTGGATCAATTTAAAAACAACTTTTTTATCTTTATTGCCCATAATACTTAAATAAGTTTTTGCTGAGCTTAGGTCAGGACTAACACGTACAGTAGTTACAGTTATAAAACCACCGCCAAAAAGTGAGCGTGATTCACTTCTAAAGATCTCGGCTAGTTCTTTTGCCAATAATTTGTTTACTTTTTGTTGCCTAAGGCTTTCCATACTGTAAATGTACTGAGTTTTTTGTAGTATCTTCGCTAATAATTCAAATAAATTATCGTTTTACCTTAATGAAAAAGCTTTTTTCGGTATTAAAATATACTAAAAACTACAAGGGTTACCTTACAGCAAACGTATCTTTTAACATTTTATTTGCTGTTTTTAACGCGGTAAGTTTAACATTGGCCATGCCTTTTTTAAAGTTACTTTTCGAGGAAACGAATTTAATAGAAACCGGTTTGACATTAATGAAAGGAAAACCTGAATTTTCATTATCAGCAGATTATATTAAAGATGTCTCAAACTATTATTTAGCAGGTTTAGTGGTTACGCAAGGAGGCAAAATAAAAGCACTTATTATTATTTGTATCATCATTTTTGTAATGACCTTTTTCAAAAACATGTTCCGTTACCTGGCCATGTTTTTTATTGCACCAATTCGCAATGGTGTTGTGCGCGATCTTCGTAATAAAATGTACAAAAAGTCTATGGATCTTCCTTTAAGTTATTATAGCGAAGAAAAAAAAGGTGATCTCATGAGCCGCATGACATCTGACGTTCAGGAAATTGAATGGAGCATAATGCAAACGTTAGAAATGATCTTCAGAGAACCATTAACTGTAATAATTTTATTTAGTTTAATGCTTATAATAAGTGCGAAGTTGACACTTTACATTTTAATTTTATTACCCATCGCTGCTTTGTTCATTGTAATTCTTGGCAAAAGTTTAAAAAATGCTTCGCGCAAAAGTAAAGAAACACTTGGTGGATTAATAAGTGTAATAGAAGAAACATTAGGAAGTTTAAAAGTGATAAAAGCCTTTAGCGCCATGAACCCAATGCAAAAAAAGTTTGAAGATATTAACCAAACCTATTACAAACAATCGGTAAAGGTTTACAGGAAAACAGATCTTAGCTCACCCTTAACAGAAGTTGTAGTAACAGGTATTTTAATGTTTATTTTATTTATTGGGGGTAGTATGGTCTTTACCGGCGCACTAACAGGCCCTTTATTTATGACCTATTTTATTTTGGCTTCGCAACTAATCCCCCCAATTAAACAATTGACAACTTCATACAGTAATATTCAAAAAGGAGTTGCCAGCGAAGAACGTATTGATAAAATTTTACTGGCAGATAATGTGATCATAGATAAACCAAACGCAAAATCAATTTCAAGTTTTACTAAAGAAATAGAATATAAAGATCTATGGTTCGCTTATCACAAAGGTGATGATGGGCATGTGTTACGAAATATTAATTTAAAGATACAAAAAGGTAAGACCATTGCTTTAGTTGGCCAGAGTGGAAGTGGGAAGACAACTTTAGCAGATATGTTGCCGCGTTTTTACGAAAGCGATAAAGGTGCTTTGTTGATTGACGGTACAGATATAAAAGATCTTACAACAGAAAGTGTGCGTAAACATATTGGTGTGGTTACACAAGAAAGCATTTTGTTTAACGATACCGTTAAGAACAACATTATTTTTGGCATGCAGAATGTTTCTGAAAATGATGTGATTGAGGCCGCAAAAATTGCCAATGCACATGAATTCATTATGCAATTACCAAATGGTTACAATACCATTATTGGCGATAGAGGTGGCAAATTAAGCGGTGGCCAGCGCCAACGCTTAAGTATTGCGCGCGCCATTTTAAAGAACCCGGCTATTTTAATTTTAGATGAGGCTACCTCAGCCCTTGATACCGAAAGCGAAAAATTAGTGCAGGAAGCTTTGACCAATTTAATGAAGAACCGTACCAGTGTTGTTATTGCCCACCGCTTATCCACCATTGCCAATGCCGATGAGATAGTTGTAATGAACCGTGGCGAGATCATTGAGCGTGGTAACCACGAGCAATTGCTGGCATTAAATGGTACATATAAGAAGCTTTGCGATATGCAGAGTTTTAAATGATTAACCACTAAGACACTAAGGTCACAAAGATTCACTAAGTTTTATTTTTAAAACAACTTTTAGTTGTTTTAACTCTTTTTCCAACTAAATATTTTTTTTGGTATTTCTCTGTGTTCTCTGTGTCTCAGTGGTTGTCATTAACAATCCCCTATCAATAACTATTCATTTTCATTTTATTTATCAAGCCTCAAAAATTTAACTTCAATGCTTAATGAGCGGACAGTTATTTATAGTGCCAACCCCCATTGGTAATTTGGAGGATATTACATTACGTGCTATTAATACGCTCAAAAATGCCGATCTTATTTTGGCAGAAGACACCCGCACCTCTTCTTTTTTGCTGAAGCATTTGAAAATAGAAAAGCCTTTAAAATCGTATCACCAGCATAACGAACATAAAATATTAGAAGAATTAATCTCATCATTAAACTCCGGAAAAAATATTGCACTGATCTCAGATGCAGGAACTCCCGGTATATCTGATCCCGGATTTTTATTGATCCGTGAAGCCATTGCAAATAATTTAACGGTAGTAAGTTTGCCCGGCGCAACCGCCTTTGTGCCCGCGCTTGTCAATAGTGGCCTGCCATGCAACGAATTTAGTTTTTATGGGTTTCTTCCACAAAAAAAAGGAAGACAAACGCGCTTAAAATTATTAGCGCAGGAAGAAAAAACTTTTATTGTTTACGAATCGCCTTTTCGTCTTTTAAAATTGCTGGAAGAATTTAAAACTTATTTGGGTGAAGATAGAAAAGCAAGCGTATCGCGCGAGATCACAAAAATGTTCGAAGAAACAAAAAGAGGAACTATTAATGAATTGATAACTTTTTATTCTTCTAAACCTATTAAAGGAGAGATTGTTGTTGTTGTACAAGGAAATAAAAACTTAGACACTGAAACCGATGGGTAAAAAGAAAAAACGGAAAATTACAAAATCCCATGATGTTGGTTTGCCTCCGGGCACAATGATTTATAATGGGGAAGAAAAAGGTAGTCGCATAAAAATTACTTTGATCGAGTTTAATGAAACCGAGTTTTTTGAAGATGATTTTTATGATCTTTCAGATTGTCTTTCGCATGTAAAGGATAACATGGTGAAGTGGATAAATGTAGAAGGCGTACATAACATTGAACTGATAGAAAAAATTGGCAAATTATATAACATTCATCCTTTAACGTTAGAAGACATTGTACATATTGATCAACGTCCGAAATTTGAGGATTACGATCATTATATACTTTCTATTTTAAAAATGATCATGTACGATAAAGAAGTGCATGCAGAACAACTTTCATTGATACTATTGGATAATACTGTTATTTCTTTTCAGGAACCACATAGTGGAGATGCTTTTGATATTATCCGCGCAAGATTAAGACAAGCCAAAGGACGTGTGCGTAAACTGGGTGCAGATTATTTATTTTATGCCTTAATGGATGCTGTAGTGGATTGTTATTTTGATGCTATTGAAAAAATAGGAGACAAGGTTGAGCATATCGAAGAAGAGATCATTAACGAACCAAAACGTGAATCATTGATAGAACTTTACAGGTTAAAGCGCGAAGTGATCTTTTTGCGTAAACAGGTTTGGCCATTGCGCGATATGATAAGTAATTTATTGCGTTCAGAATCTGAATTTATTACACCAAGTACACAGTTATTCTTTCGCGACTTACAGGATCATAGTACACGCATTATAGATACCGTAGAAACATACAGAGACTTGTTGAGCGGCATTATGGATATTTATTTAAGTACAAACTCCAACAGAATGAATGAGGTAATGAAAATGCTCACGATCGTGTCGAGTATTTTTATTCCGGTAACTTTTATAGTGGGTGTTTATGGGATGAACTTTGATATAATGCCCGAGTTAAGAGAACCTTATGGTTACTATGTAGTTTGGGGGGTGATGTTGACAATAATTACAGGGCAAATAATTTATTTTAAGAGAAAGAAATGGATGTAGAATTTTTTTAGGATCCTACATTCATCTTATGACAATTCTACTGCGTTTGGATATTTTGTTTTCCAATTCTTTAAACTTTCTTTTGTTCTAACCGTAATAACTGTCCTGGCATCAATACGAAGTTTTACTAAGTACGTGCTTCCTTTCACCTCTGCCGCTTTTTTTATCTTTGCTTTCATTGTTCTCATTTTTTTATGCTCGAGTTCTATTAATATACAACGCAAATAAACCTATTTTGTTTGGGTATTAACGTTAATTTAAGCTAATATACGAAAAAATTCGACTTAGCAGCTATTTATGACTATATATGTTATAAATAATCTATCAAAAAAAACGCCCCAAAAAATGGGGCGTTTTTTACACAATATGTTGTAAATCCCTTATTTTACCTGGTTTATAACCGCTGTAAAAGCTTCAGGATGATTCATGGCAAGATCTGCTAAAACTTTACGGTTTAATTGCAAACCTTTAGCATTTAATTTACCCATGAATTCAGAATAACTCATTCCATGTTCTCTAACTCCTGCATTGATACGCTGTATCCACAAACCACGCATAGTACGTTTTTTGTTTTTACGATCGCGATAAGCATAAGTTAAACCTTTTTCTAGAGTATTTTTGGCTATTGTCCAAACATTACCTCTAGCACCCCAATAACCTTTGGTTAAATTTAGGATCTTTTTTCTGCGAGCCCTGCTGGCTACGTGATTGACACTTCTTGGCATTTTTTTTAATTTTGATTTTGAATTTTAGTGCTCTTTTACGAGTCTTTTTGACTAAAATTCGGGTTAAACATTTGTTTAATTAACCGATCTCGATAATCTTTAAAGAACTTTCGCTTAGATATTTAACATGAATTTCACGTTATTTGTATCTGGCTTGCTAACTAATCCACTCTTAGCTAGACCGCGTTTACGGTCTTTTTCTTTTTTAGTTAAGATGTGACGTTTGAAAGCATGCTTTCTTTTAATTTTACCGCTTCCAGTCAGGCTAAAACGCTTTTTAGCGCTGGAATTAGTTTTCATTTTTGGCATTTTTTCGTTTTTTTAAGGATGGCAAAGATATGTATTTATTCCTTTCAGGCAAAGATTTAGTGCATTATTTTGTAGAAAAAGCCTCTTTTTGCCGGTAATAAAAGGGGAAATCCTTCCTTTTAATTAACCAAAGACAAAAACAGGCTCTTTTAACACAATTCCAACCCTATTTTTCTAAAACCGGCAACCTACCATAAGTTGACGGTATTTTAAGGTTTTCGGCCTTTTGCTCAATAGATTCTACTAATGTTTTTAACTCTACAATAGAAGCATAGATTGGTTTAAATTCTGCTTTTAATTTTACAAATTTATCAGTCATGGTTTGCGTTGCTCCCATCGAACTGCTCCAACTGCCACTAACAATACCTTCCAAAGCCCCTACAAAACCGGGAAGCGTTTCAAACTCACGTTTAGCAAGACTTTCATCGCCATTTAAGGCTATCTCTATTGCTTTTTTCTTCGTATCGTAAGTATTAATGTCAGCTAAAAGGCTTACCGCGTTTACATTTCCATTTAACACACCTTTTTTAAGATACTTGATCTTTTCGTTTAATAATCCAAAATAATCAGCGGTTCCTAAAACAACTCTTCTAAATTCGCTTAACTCTTTATTGTAAACCATTAATTTTTGTCTGTCAGGTAAAGGCAAAGTTGATTGATCTAAAGTTGAAATGTTGAACGCTGTTTTCTCGACTAAATTTTGAACTGTTCCATTATACACTTTATCCAATTTAACAAAATATTTTCCAGGAATAGCAACTGGTCCTTCATCTGCGGAATAATATGGATTGGATTCATCAACTACATTAAAATTTATTGGCGATGTAATATCATAACGGCCATTCCAAACAAAACGTGCTAAACCTTTTTTTGCCGGTAAATTTATTTTGCGAACATCATTTCCCAATTCATCGCTAATGGTTGCTAAAATATATGCAGCTTCTTCTGTATCTTCCAAACGCAAACTATCAGCGCTTGGATAAAAAACATCTTTGTTGTTCTTTATTTTTTCTTTCTCATTTTCTCTACGCTTATCTTTTATACTTTTAAAATCATCTTTTAAATAATAATAAATGGTTGCACCAATTTCAGGATTCGGTGCAGTGAAAAAAGATTCGCCCTGAAATGATTTTCCTTTATGTCCGTAAGGTGATGACTGAAGAAACACCAAACCATTCTTAATAGGAAAAATAGCAGCAGTCTTATTAAGATCATCTGCTTTAATATTCTGTAATAAAGTATAATTATCCAAAACAAAAATGCCTCTTCCAAAAGAAGCAAGTATAAGATCATTTTCTTCTTTTTGAATGGTAATGTCTTTTATACAAACGGCTTCGGGTAAACCGGAAGTTAACTCTACCCAATTTTTTCCTGCATCTAAACTAAAATAAAAACCAAATTCAGTTCCGCAAAAAATAAGGTCCGGATTTTTATGATCCTCTGCAATACTATATACAGAGCCTTTTTCAGGAAGTGTGGCGCTAATGTTTGTCCATGTTTTACCTTTATCAGTACTCTTAATTAAATAGGGTTTAAAATCTCCCTGACGGTGATTATTAAAAACAGCATACACTACATTTTCATCATGTTGCGATGCCAGCAAATAATTTACCAATGGTTGCATTTTTACATTACTCACCGAAATTTGCGGAATGCCTGCAATGTTATCGATCTTTGTCCAGTTGCCACCGCCATTTGTTGTAAGCTGAATTAAACCATCATCTGTTCCCGCATAAATTACATTTTCATTTTTTGGTGATTCGGTTAGTGCTGTAATATTTCCAAAAAGAGAAGTTGAAGCATTCTTTGCAACAGCATCCATGCTCCACACTTTGCCCATTATTGCTAATTTATTCCTGTCAATTCCCCTGCTAAGATCCGGACTTATTACTTTCCATGAATTTCCTCTTTCGTCACTTCTAAAAACTTTGTTGGCAGCAAAATAAATTCGCTTGTTATCAAAATTACTGATGATGATAGGCGCATCCCAATTAAAACGGTAAGCAGGCTCGCCATCTTTTTCAATAGGTTTAATATCTACTTGTTCACCGGTTTTTTTGTCGAAACGAATTAAGCCACCATATTGCCATTCGCTATAAATAATATTTGGCTCTTTTGGATCTACTCTACTCTGAAAACCATCGCCTCCAACCGTTACGATCCAATCTGCGTTGGTTATACCGCTTGCGCTAATTGTTCTTGCTGGGCCGCCCAATGTATTATTATCCTGTGTGCCGGCATATACATTATAAAATGGTTTGGCGTTATCTACACACACCCGATAAATTTGTGTTATTGGTAAGTTAGATTTATAATCCCAGTTAGCTGCGTTATCAAAAGTTTCATAAAGACCGCCATCACATCCCATTATAAAATGATCTGTATTTTTTGGGTCGATCCATATAGTATGGTTATCAACGTGTTTATGTTTTTCGCCAATGCCTTTAAATGTTTTTCCACCATCGGTAGTAACTTTTGCCCAGGTATCCATCACATAAAATTTGCTGGGGTTTTTTGGGTCGGCAATAATTTCCTGGTAATAATTTCCATCAGTAGCAATGCCACTTTGTTTTTCCCAACTCGCTCCTCTATCCGTACTTTTATAAGTTCCTTTATTATCGCGACCTTCTATCATTGCATAAATAATGTCTGTATTTGCCGGTGAAACCGCTAAAGCAATTCTTCCTACATCGCCGGTAGGCAAACCATTTGTTAATTTATCCCAGGTAGCGCCTTCATCTGTGCTTTTATAAATAGCACTTTCCGGTCCGCCGCTAATATAGGTCCACTCGTGCCTGCGGCGTTGGTGCGCACAAGCGTATAAAATATTTGGATGATTAGGATCGATGTGTACTTCATTAAAACCGGTATTCTCACTAACATTTAAAACCTGTTTCCATGTTTTTCCACCATCGGTTGTTTTATAGATACCACGTTCGCCACCGCTGTTCCAAACAGGACCATATGCGGCAACGTACACTACGTTAGAGTTTTTTGGATCGATGGCAAAATTACCAATGTGTTCAGATTTCTTTAGACCAACATTTTTAAACGATTTGCCACCATCTTCACTTTTATAAACACCATCGCCGTAACCTACCGCACGTTGATTATTATTTTCGCCGCTACCAACCCAAATAATATTTGTATTGTTCTTATCAATAGCCAGACAACCGATAGAATAAGCGCCTTGCCCATCAAAAATTGGTTCAAAGGTTACGCCGGCATTTTTTGTTTTAAAAACTCCGCCTGCTGCAGCTGCAACATACCATTCGTTTTTATTATGTGGATTTACAGCCAGATCTATTACACGACCAGAAGTAACTGCAGGGCCAATATTTCTAAAGGCTAAGGCCGAATAAGTTTCCGACTTTAAGAAAGGCGCTTTTTCTGGCTTCTTTGCCGCTTCGTCAGCTTTTTTAGGTTCTTCCTTTTTTTGGCCGAAGGAGTTAGCAGATATGAGCACAAGGGCTACAAATAAAAATTTAAAATTTTTCATGGGATAATTTAATTGTCAGCAAAGCTAGTATTTTAAGTTTCACTGCCAAATGCTCTAAAAACAAATATTTTATATAAAATATTGATTTACAATTAGATAAATCGGTTTTTGAACTGATCAGATTTGCAAAATTCACGCTAAAAGGGGGAGGTTTATTTTTGTGAAAATGGAAAACCAGATGGTTACAAAATTTAGACTGCTCTAAAAATTTGTTTAGCGTGATAAAATTTATTATTTTTGTGCGTGATAATTTCATTAACAGAGGAAAATTACCTTAAAGCCATTTATACTTTAAGTCACCTAATTGATGAGTCGGAAGTTAGTACCAATCAAATTTCTGATCATCTTAATAATAAAGCGGCTACTGTTACCGATATGCTTAAACGCCTGGCGGAAAAAAAATTAATTCATTATATCCCTTATCAAGGCGTAAAACTTACCGAGAAAGGACGGCAGACTGCTATTAAAGTAGTTCGCAAGCACCGTTTGTGGGAAGTTTTTTTGGTTGATAAATTACAGTTTAAATGGGATGAAGTGCACGAAATAGCAGAACAGTTAGAGCACATTAATAGCGACGAATTAATTCAACGTCTCGATAAATTTTTGGGTAAACCAAAATTCGATCCGCATGGTGATCCCATTCCTGATGCTAACGGACAACTGAATATAGTAAAAGCTATTCCTTTAAATCAACATAAGATAAAAGGCATGTTCACTTTTGTGGGTGTTTGCGAACATTCAAAAACATTTTTGCAACACCTTACTTCTATTGGTTTAAAAATTGGAGATACTTTAAAAGTAGAAGAGATAAATGAGTTTGATAATTCATGTAAAGTTAAGATCAATAAAAATAACAGTCAGTTCTTTAGCAATAAAGTAGCGTCTAACATTTTAGTGGAGATAAAAAAATGAGCAAGTCGTTAGAGGAAGTAAATTCGAGTGTTAACACTCACACCGGTGGAAGCGTAAAAAGGCTCTTAGCTTTTTTAGGTCCTGCTTATATGATCAGTGTTGGTTATATGGACCCAGGCAACTGGGCAACCGACATTGCGGGCGGTAGTAAATTTGGTTTTAGTTTATTGTGGGTTTTAGTAATGAGTAACATTATTGCTTTATTGCTGCAGAGCCATTGTGTACGTTTAGGAATTGTAAGTGGTAAAGATCTTGCACAGGCATCGCGAGAAACCTATCCAAGATTTATTAATTTATTTTTATACGGGCTTGCCGAAATAGCGATTGCGGCCTGCGACCTGGCCGAAGTAATTGGTATGGCCATTGGCATCCATTTATTATTTCCAAGCATTGGTATTTTAACGGGAGTGTGTATTACGGTGTTAGATAGTTTTATTTTATTATTCTTATTAAATAAAGGCATTCGCAAATTAGAAGCCTTTATTATTTGTCTTGTGCTACTTATAGGTGTTTCATTTTTTATTCAACTATTAATTGCAAAACCTGAAGTTTCGGAAATTGCAGGCGGCTTATTTCCTTTCATTCAAAACGACGAGGCACTTTATATTGCCATTGGCATAATTGGCGCAACCGTTATGCCCCATAATTTATACTTACACAGCTCATTGGTTCAAACACGAAAGTTTGACCGAACACCTAAGGACATAAAAAAAGCAATTCGTTTTAATACTATCGATAGCGCAGTTGCATTGAACTTAGCATTATTTGTAAACGCTGCCATTTTAATTTTGGCTGCCACTACTTTTCATAAGGCAGGGAAAAATGATGTAACAGAGATACAAGATGCACACCAATTATTAGCGCCCATGTTAGGTAGTACATTAGCGCCTATATTATTTGCTGTTGCCTTAATTGCGGCAGGACAAAGCTCCACTATAACGGGCACTTTGGCCGGACAAGTTGTAATGGAAGGTTATTTAAATTTACGTTTGCAACCCTGGATAAGAAGATTGTTAACACGTTTAATAGCTATTGTGCCTGCGTTTTTAACCATCTTAATTATGGGTGATGGCGCAACCGGAAAACTATTAATTCTTAGTCAGGTTATTTTAAGTTTACAATTAGGTTTTGCTGTTATTCCACTCATACATTTTGTAAGTGATAAAAAGAAAATGGGTGAATATGTAATCCCAATGTGGCAAAAAATATTATCATGGTTAGCAGCGCTCATCATTATTTCGTTAAATGTAAAATTAGTTTTTAGCGAAATAGCCGATCTTTTATATACAAGCAACTCTGCAATTTTAATAAGTTTTACAATTGTGCCAATTTGCATCTTTTGCTTTTTGATGTTGATCTATATCACTGTTGTTCCTTTCATTACAAAAGAAAAAGAAAATAAACGGAAGGGTTTTCATGACGAATTAGAGCCATTAAAATTGGATTTTCAAACTAGTATTAAACGTATTGCAGTTACTGTAGATTTTAGCCCTAGCGATAATAAGGCCATAAATAAAGCTTTGCAACTAGGAGATAAAAATTCTACTTTAATTTTAATTCATATTCTGGAAAGTACAAATGCTATGGTGTATGGCGAAGACTCATTTGATTTTGAACGCGAAGAAGATTATCAGAAATTAAAAAAATACCAGCAAGAATTAGAGACTCAAAATATTACTACTGAAATACAATTAGGATTTGGAATTCCTAAAATTGCTATACCAAAACTTCTTATTAAAAACAATTGTGATATAATTATTATGGGAACTCATGGTCACAGAACAATAAAAGATATTTTGTTAGGAAGCACTATTGAAAGTGTACGACACGAAATTAAAATTCCGTTGGTATTGGTTTAAATAACCTCAAGCAATTTTTCAATATTAACCTGGTTAAAATAGATCTCCAAACTTTTCTTTCTTTCTTCTTTAATTTCATTTGTTATTTCAGACCGGCTAAGATCTTCGATCAATCCTTTTATGAACAAAGGTTTGTCGGCAATGTAAGTAGCATCCTTGTCGCCATTACCAAGCTGCGTGCCTTTTATCATTTCTTTATTACAGATCACAAACCTTCCGGTAAAAAGTACATTTAATAATTTTAATTTCAATCCTGTACCTTGAAACGTATGTAAACAATGCGTGTGGGCATTTTCAATTAACTCACCCATTTTTTGTTGAGAAGGATTTTCTACAAGTTCAATATTCTTGTATTCTGAAATAATATTTTTTAAAAATACAGGCGCGTTCAATCCTGCAATTATAATTTTTTGATTACTTTCGCAAAACACATTGCGAATGAGCCATACGGCAGATTCATAATTCTCGGAGATGCTAAGATTACCATGATACAGAACATAATTTCCTTTACCGGATTTTATTTTTACCTCTTCGTTTGCATGAAAACTTGGCAAATAAAGTGTTTTTACTTTTGGATAATGTTGTTTAAAATAATTTGCATCGTTATCATTCACCGCTAAGATCACATCTGCAAAATCTATAACAGGTTCAAACTTTTTCAATTTCCGTGATTCTATTCGCAAATAGACTTTTTTGAAAATATTTCTTTCAGATTTAGATAACTCCGCGTAATACTCATGTTCGATATTACTATGCCTGTAAATTTTCTTCCTGTCTTTAAAACGTTTGTCATTTAATAAATAACAGGTGTGCAATACTTCAAACAGTATTGGAAAATCGTTTGACAGTAAATTTTTTTCTAATTCTACCGATTGTCTTGACTTAACATTATAAGGCAGAGAAGATAAAAAAGATAATGTCCCGGTCTTGCGAGGATAATAATATACTTTTTCACACAGTGCTTCTAATTCTTTCGAAGCTTCACGCCCGTATGTAAAACAATGCAGGTGAACTTTTACTCCGACTTTTTTGAGCCAGACCAATTTATAATAAACGTCAATTACCCCACCATAATTTGCTGGAAAAGGAACATCAAAAGAAATTATATTAATGGCTTTTGTCAATGGTCAAAGATGACCATTTTTATTCAAAATAAAAACCGTTGGCAATTATACCTGCTTTAAAGTATTTTTTCTCGCTGCCATTGGTATTATAGATATAGATATTTGACTTTTGGTTAAAATTTAAAGCATCAGAAGCGTAAATAGTATAATCGTTAGGATTTACACCTAATCCATAAAAAGTTTTTGTGCCTTTTGCTATAAATGCAGATGAAGGAAGGTTATTATCCGAAATTGCCATACGGTAAATACCGCCACTTAAAAAGTAAAGCGTGTCTTTTGTTCTATTTAAACACAAATGAAATGGTGATTCGGTTACATTAAAAGAATAAGAAACCTCTACCTGATTGTTTATAGGGTTTATCCTTGACAATTTTCCAGCAATATTATTTGTTTGATCGCCGCCGCTTAAAACCCAAACTTTATCATTCTTGTCAATTACAATACTTCCGGCATTTGTTCCTACATCAATACTATCTGTTTTTGCATTATTGATGGTATTAATAACGTAAGTGTAATTTCTTTTAATATTAGTTACAAAAGCCTTGTTATAAATTAGCGCCATTTCTTCTGTAAAACCCGGACAGGGAATAGAATCTATCTTGGTATTTGAGTTAAGATCTATGATACTAATTTCGTTTCCATTGTAATCGCTAACATAAGCTTTTTGATTTGTGATAGGTAAAATATAACGAGGCGAAGAAAGTTTAGTGATTTGGGATAATTTTTTAAATTGATCGTCACACACAATAATTTTACCAGAGTTATTTACAACCAAATAAAATTTACCATTAATTTTAGTTAGGCTTTGGGCTACATCGCCAATAGTTGGCGAAGCTGTATTTTGCGTTTGATAAAAATTCTCTATCACCGCATCATTACCGGTATCGTATAAAGAAACAGAGGAATTGCCCGAACCAAAATTTCCTTCGTTGATAATGTAAACTTTTTTAGCATTAGTTAATTGCACCTGTGGCTGAACGATATCTTGCGGTTTATCTTTAACACAGGAGATCATTACAGACAAAAGAATGATTATGTATGGAATGTTTTTCATGAAGAAAAAGAAGGCGCATACAATTATGCGCCTTCAAATTTTAGTTTTTAATTAATTTTTTTACAGTTTTTTGGCCTGCTGAACTTAGCTCTAAAAAATAAATTCCGTTTGGTAATGCATTTACATCCAATGTTGTTTGCATTTCGTTTAATTGTTGAGAATAAATAATTTTACCCGCGACATCCATTATTGAAATTGTTCCTTCAGTTAGAATATCTGACTGAATTGTTATTACAGAACTGAATGGGTTTGGATAAACACTTAAATTAAAATTTGTTTTATTTTCAGCCAAACCAACGCTAGATTGTGTAGTTGTGAAATTATCAATACCAAAAAATAATGGCGTGTTTGGTCCAAAAGAACCATTGTCGCTGGTAAACATAAAAAATTTAAGGCTGTCTACATTTCCTAAAGTGGAAGTATTTACCCATTGCCATGTATCAACTAAATAATCCAATGAATTGTTTGTAAAACGAAAATCTGCTAAATAAAAAGGAACGCTATCGGCTAATAAAACACCGCCTTTGTAACCTCTAACAGTTACTTTAAAAAAATCAGGATCGTTACCGCTTACACCACCAAATTTTTTAGCGAATGAATCGCCAAGTTTCATTGACTTATATGCATAAGTTGTATTGGTAATATAAAAACCACCTACAGTATTAGAAGGAGCGGTTAAATTAATAACGCCATTGTCTTGTCCTATAACATAAATATTTGAATTGTTATATCCTTTTAAGGGCTTTACACCATACAAATTTGTAAATCCTACCGTTGCAGAATCGTACTTGTTGGTGTATGAAAATCCACCGCTCCAATAACCACTATATTTGTGTTGGAAAGATGCTCCACCAGTTGTAAACGACACACCTGTTGTGCTCGAATAAGCAGAGTTTGTTGCAAGTGGTAAGCTTTCAAAATTCTCAACCACTGTTTGCGCTTTTGTTGTAAAAAGACTCAAAGCTAAAGTCAAAGTTGTAATTGTTTTTTTCATATTTGTTTTTTTATGTGTTTTTATTTTTTGTTTGAATTGTAATTCCAAATTCGTAATTCCTCAAAGGCATTGGCCTGCCAGAAAGGATAGTATAATTTTTATTTAATAAATTATTGCAAGCCGCAAATACAATAAAATCTGCCAGTTTTGTTTCAACAGAATAATTTAAACGTAATGATGAAACCTGGTATGGATTTAACCACTGCGAATTATCGCTTGTTGTAAAACGATAACCAACGTATTGGTTGAAAAAAGTTAAAGCAGTTTTATTATAGCCCACTAAAAAATTTGCATTCACTGTATAACGTGGTGTATAAATTAATTGTTTGCGAACAGTGTTATCATTTTCCTGAGCGTTTGCTTCAACGGTTGAAAGCACATACCCGGTTACGACATTTACCTTGTAAGAGAATTTGTTTTTGTAATAATGAATTTTCCAGGTTGTTTCTGTTCCCCTGCTCCAAACCTGTTGCACATTTATTGGCGAAGGATTTCCATTTACTCCCGGAACCCATAAGATCCAGTTATCAATTTTACGACTATATGCTGCGCCGGAAATAAATAATGAAACATTACTAATTTGAGTTTTATAATTAATGCTGCCTTCATACGTATAACCTTGCTCGGGTTTTAAATTTATGTTGCCGCCGGGTAACCAATACAATTCATTTAACGTAGGTTGCCTGTATACTTTAGCCGTGCTTGCCATTAATACAAAATGTTTAGTGAGATTATATTCCGTAGAAACATTTCCGGTTACAGGCAAAGTGCCAACACTAAAATATTCGGCGCGGGCCGAAAAATACGTAAGCCATTTACCTCCTAAAAAAGAAAATTTATTTCCTACTAGCACTGAAGCCCTGCTTAATGTTTTTTTAGATTCATAGTTATTTGTGAAGGCAGAGCTTGAAGAAAAATTAACGCCAAAATTTAACTGATGGTGTTGACGCCAGGTTAAATAATTTTCGTTCTCTGCAATAATAGTTTGTGTTTTGCTTTTAGAAAAAAGAGAAATTAAACTATCGGTATAATTTATTTTATCTTCAAAAAAACCTGCCCTTACTCCTGATCTGAATTTTGAATTTATAAAACTCCAGTTGGCTGTTATTCTTGTAGCATCGTCGCGTTGATAGGTTTTACTTTCAGCCAGCGGGCTAAAAGAAGGCAAACGTCGCTTGTTTGTATTTAACCATGCATTAACTGATAATATATTCTTTGAATTAATTAAAAATTTTAGTTGCTGCATTAATCCCAAAAAATCGTATGATGCATTTTTTTGTTGTTTGATAGGACGTTCTTTATCCGTTGTGTCGAGATAATTAAAATTATTTACTGATCTGCTGTCGTAGATCTTTGAAGAAGAAATAAACCGGCGATTACTAAATAATATATTGGTAGAAATATTTTTTAAACCAAAGCTACCAGCGCCAAAATTGCTGGAGGCTTTTAAACCCTGATCGAACAGCGTATTATTATTAAGACGAATGCTTCCACCAACAGCACCGCTTCCCCACAAAGAAGAAGATCCGCCGTATTCGACATCAATATTTTCAAAAAGAAAAGAAGGTATTAAACAAAGATCTGATTGCCCAAGCATAGCATTTTGAAGATTAAAACCGTTCCACAAAATAGCTGTTTGCGAAGCATTACCACCTCTAAAAGCTGTTGTGGCTAAAGCACCCGGACCATAATTTTTTATAAAGATAGGTGTGTTAAGGCTTAACACATCTGCAATAGAATTGAGTTTAAATTGTTCTTTTATTGTTGAATCTATCTGCTCTGTTTTTTTTCCTATTTGCGAAAGCTGATTTTTTTTTGCGATCACTTCCACGCCCTGTAACGAAACTGTATCCTGCGCAAGAACATGCGTGTTTGTAAAAACATACAAACAGGACAGTGCTTTAATTATAAAATTAAAACTACAAGCAAAGTGCTTATATTTATTTATTCTCAATTTTTTGATAGCTTTTTGCTCGTCTTTGGCTCCACCTCCCGAAAGCCTTAAACATTGTACATTTGGCAGGTCTTCTGACTTATCCTTACTTTTAAACGCCTTCCCGTACCGATAACTATCGGACAGTGGCCTTGAATGTTTAAAGTTCTAAAAGGACTCACAGCAGCGGGTACTATTAGCGATTTTCACGCTATTCCCTATTAATCTTTTGTTTAAAAAAGAACCAATTGCGGAGCAAAGATAAAAATTGTATTTTAATTAAAGAATTTATTTTTTCTTTGCAGTCGAAATAATGGAACAATCACAAAAAATAGAATTAATAAATTACCTAACCGGGTTTATTTCTGATAGTCGCAAAAAACGATTTGATGAAGTATTGGCGCAGCGCACCGATCATTTAAGAATTGTTCTGGAAGATGTTTACCAGGGACACAATGCAGCAGCGATTTTAAGAAGCAGCGATTGTTTTGGCATACAAAACATACATTACATTGAAGGAAGGAATTCTATGAAGATGAGCGCAGATGTTGATATGGGAAGCAGCAAATGGCTTAATATACATAAACACAAAGGTCATGAGAATAATACGCTCGACGCTATAAAAGAATTAAAAAGTAAAGGCTATCGTATTGTTGCAACCACACCGCATAAAGACGATTGCACTATTGATAAATTACCGGTAGATAAAAAAATGGCTTTGTTTTTTGGAACAGAGATAGAAGGAATTTCACAAACGATATTTGATAATGCAGATGAGTTTGTAAAAATACCCATGTATGGTTTTACCGAAAGTTTTAACGTGAGTGTTTGTGCAGCTTTATGTTTGTATGAATTAACTACAAGGATAAGAGAAACTGTTCCGGATCATTTACTAACTGAAGATGAAAAAATTGATATCTATTTTGATTGGTTGGTAAATAGTATTGATGCGAGTGTTGGCTTGATAGAGAATTTTTATAAGGATAAATCTGAGTGATTTTTTAGCCGCAGATTACACCGATTTTCGCGGATTATTTTTTCATTTCCCCCCTTTAATCAAACAAAGAATCTTAATCTGTGCGATCCGCGAAATCTGTGGCTTACTTTTACGAAATAAAAAAATCGGAAGCAATACCATCGGCATACAAACGCGCTTGCGTTGTTAAAGTATAAACACCATTATTTTCGTCAAAATCTTTTTGTTTATCATTTATCATTTTTAGAAAATGAGCGTGGATCTTTTCTCCAAAAAGTTGTTTTATTTCTTGAGCATTGCAACCCCAAATGGTACGAAGCCGAGTTAAAACATATTCGTTAAACCTATTGCTAACACTCAGTTCTTCTTTCTCAAAATAACTTGTGTTTTGCTCAATAGCTTTTATGTAAAGCGAATTATTTTTGATATTCCATTGACGGGAAGTGCCGTTAAAAGAATGAGCCGATGGACCTAGACCTAAATATTCTTTTTGCAGCCAGTAATTACTATTGTGTTTTGCAAAAAAACCAGGCTTACCAAAATTGGAGATTTCGTAATGAATAAAATTGTTCTGTTTTAAAACATCCGACATCATTAAAAATTGTTTGCTGCTTAGATCATCATTTATTGAAGGTTCATTTCCTTTTGCATTTTGAATTCCTAAAACAGTTTTATTTTCTATTGTAAGATTGTAAGAAGAAATATGCTGAGTGTTTAAACTAACGGTTTGCAGTAGTGTGTTTTCCCAGCTTTTAAGGTCCTGGAATTTACTGCCGTAAATAAGATCGATGGTTATGTTATCAAAACCTTCATCCTGCGCCATTTTTACAGAATTTACCGATTGTTTTGCATTATGGGCCCGGTTCATCCATTTTAGTTCCTTATCATTAAAACTCTGTAATCCAATGCTTAAACGATTGATTCCCAAATGTTTCCAAATTTCAAGATTTTCTTTAGAAATATCATCAGGGTTGGCTTCTATGGTAATCTCGGAAGCGTTATCATAAATAAAACGCTTATTTAAGGCTTCAAAAATGGTCTCAAATTCTGATCTATTTAATAAGCTTGGTGTTCCGCCACCAAAATATACACTCTCTAACTTATTGTTTTGTAAATAGTTACGCCTTAATTCGATCTCGCGAACAATTGAGTTAACAAGTGCATTTTTATCTTTTAAACTAGTGCTGAAATGAAAATCGCAATAGCTGCAAGCCTGCCTGCAATAAGGAATATGTATGTAAATGCCCGCCAAACGCTTGTTATTATTGAGTTTATTGATGAAAGTTGTTTACCATAAGATAAAAAGGTAAATCTATTATATTAAAAGGTCAATTTTGGTCTTTTTGATCAAAAAAATTTAAATTTATTAACGATTTGTATAATATTTATTATATTAGCACCCTATAAACTCATAATTAAAGTATGAAAAACATTACTAAGTTTACTTTAACCGCAGCAGCTCTCGTTATTTTTGTTGCAAACGGATTCTCGCAAAAATTGCTTAAAAAAGCCGATGCAGCTTTTGAAGCTCGTCAGTATTATAACGCCATAAATATGTACAAACAGGCATATGCAGGCGCTCCAAAGGACAAAAAGCCAATGATAATGTTTAAGTCAGGCTATGCTGCTCAGGAGATCAACGATTATAAAGGCGCAGAGACCTTTTACCAAAAAGCAATCGCAGCTAATTATGATGATCCTGCAGTTTATTTACGTTTAGCTGAAGTTTTAAAAAGCCAGATGAAATACCCTGAAGCAATTGTTGAGTTTAACAATTATAAAGCTAAAGGCGGTAACGCTAAAAAAGCTGACCTTGGTGTAAAATCTTGCGAATTAGCACAACAATGGAAAGATGCTCCTCAACGTTACAAAATAGAGAACATGTCTTTAATGAACTCCAAAGAATCTGATTACTCTCCAAGCTTCGCCGATAAAAAAAATCAAACTTTAGTTATTACATCTCGTAGAGAAGGAGCTTTAGGTTCACAAGAAATTAACATAGGTTCAAATCACTCAGATCTTTACGAAACAAAAATTGATAAGAACGGTAAATGGTCAACTCCTGTATTATTGCCTCCAGCAATCTCTTCTCCGGTTAACGAAGGACAAGGTTGGGTAAGCAAAAAAGGTGATATGATCTTCTTTACACGTTGTCCTGAAGAAAAGAACAAACAAGTAAAATGTGGTTTATACATGGCTAAAAAACAAGGTAGCACATGGGGTGTTGCAACACGTTTGCCATTTAATAATGATACAGTACAATTCGGTCATCCAACATTATCTGCTGATGGTAAATTTTTATATTTCGCTTCTCGTATGGGTGGCGGATATGGTGGAATTGATATCTGGAGATGTACTTACGATGCAAAAGCAAACGTTTGGGGACAACCAACAAATGCTGGTCCTGCAGTTAATACAGAAGGAGACGAAATGTATCCAACAGTTTCTGATGACGGTAAAAAATTATATTTCTCATCAAACTATCACCCAGGAATGGGAGGTTTAGATATTTTTGTTGCAGAAGCCGGTGCTGATGGCAAATTCTCTAAAGCAGTAGAAAATCTTAAATACCCGATCAACTCTTCTTATGATGATTTTGGTATCATTTACGAAGGAAAAAAACAACGTGGTTATTTAACTTCTAACCGTGAAGGCGGAAAAGGAAGTGATGATATCTGGAGCTTTAACTTACCTCCTTTAAATTATAACATTAAAGGTATGGCAATGAGCAAAGGTGATGATAGAACCGGTGCAGGAAGAGGTGAAGCTGTTGAATTAGTTAAAGTTAAAATAGTTGGTAGCGACGGTTCTATAAACGAATTCACGACTCCAAAAGATGGTAACTACACTTTTAAATTAAAAGAAAAAACTACTTATACACTTTCAACTGCAACTGAGAAAACTACTAAATCTGCTTCATTTACAAAAGGTTATTTAGCTTCTAAAGATCAACGTGTTGTTACAACTGTTGGTTTAGATAAATCAAAAGATTTTATTGCAGATTTTGAATTAGCTCCGGTTGTTCCATTCATCCGTATGCCACAAATTCTATATGCTTTAGGCAGCGCTGAGTTACTTCCTGAATCAAAAGATTCATTACAGTTCTTATACCAAACCTTAGTAGATAATCCATCAACAGTTGTTGAGTTAAACTCACACACTGATAGCCGTGGTGATGCTGCTAAAAATCAGGATCTATCACAACGTCGTGCTCAATCTTGTGTTGATTACTTAGTAAAAGATAAAGGTATTAACCCTGCTCGTTTGCAAGCTAAAGGTTATGGTAAAACCCAATTATTAATTGGAGATGATGTTATTGCTAAAGCAAAAACGAAACAAGAAAAAGAAGCGTTACACGCTTTAAACCGTAGAACTGCTTTCCGTATCTTAAATTGGGATTTTGTTGATCCTAATGCTCCTAAAACACCTGTTAAAGGTGGTGGAAACAATACTACTAAAGATCCAGATGAAGACGAAGAATAGTATTTGTTCTTAAATCATATTAAAAGGCTGCAATATTTGTAGCCTTTTTTTTTGCATTATCCTTACCTTTAAATAATAAGCAATTAGCTTGGGAAACTTTGTAGTATATAGATCAAGTGCTGGAAGCGGAAAAACATTTACGCTTGTAAAAGAATATTTACGCCTCTCCTTATCAGATCCAAAAAAATTAAACAGTAATTACAAACGCATACTCGCTGTAACCTTCACCAATAAAGCCGCGGCAGAAATGAAGCAACGCATCCTTGATGCTTTAGATCAGATCGCCAATAAAGTTCAATTACCTTTTGTAGGCGAACTATTATGCGAAGAATTAAAAATTAAGCCCGAAGAATTAAAACAAAGATCGAAGATCGTTTTAAGTCAGATCTTACATCACTACTCCGATTTTTCCATTGGTACTATTGACAGTTTTACGCATAAAATTGTAAAGACCTTTGCGCACGATCTTAAACTTCCGGTAAATTTTAATCTGGAAATGGATGTTGAAGGTTTTTACGATAAAGTAATTTCAACACTCTTCAATCAAATTGGTGAAGACGAATATGTAAGCAAATTATTAAAAGAATTTGTTTTAAATAAAGCAGAAGAAAATAGCAGTTGGGATCCTGAAAAAGCAATTAAAGAGTTTGCAAAACTTTTACAGAAAGAAAACTCCGACAGTTATTTACAAAAACTAAAACACTTTAGTCCGCAAGAACTTGAAGAGATAAGAAAAGAATTATTTGCTTACATAAGCTATTACAACGCTCATTTAAAAACTAACGGACAAAAAGCAGTTGATCTTATTTCTAAAAATGGATTAAGTGATAATGATTTTACATATAAAGCTGCCGGACCGCAAAGTTTTTTTAAAAAATGTGTTAGCCAAAGTGTAGAAATTGAAACCACCATTAAAGGCAGAACCATTGATGCAATTGAAAAAAATGCCTGGGCTAATAAAGAAACGCCTAATAAAAATAAAGTAGAAGAAATTAGCTCCCAATTAACTTCCATTGCAAAGAGTTTAATTGATTTTATAAAAGAAAATCATTCCTATTACAGTTTATGTAAATTATTAAGTACACAAATTTATCCACTTCTTCTTTTGAAGAAAATTGAAGAGATCAGTAACGATAAAAAACAGGAAGAACGTTTGGTTTTCATAAGCGAGTTCAATAAAAATATATTCGATTTAATTAATAATGAACCTACTCCATTTATTTACGAACGGTTAGGAGAAAAATATCAGCATTATTTATTGGACGAGTTTCAGGATACAAGCAGCCTGCAGTGGCATAATATATTACCACTTATTGATAACTCTTTATCTAACGGCTGGTTTAATTTAATAGTGGGCGATGGAAAACAAAGTATCTATCGCTGGCGAAATGCTAATGTAAAACAATTTATCGACCTGCCACAAATAGAGAACACATCAGATAATTTTTTGGTTGAGGAAAGAGGCGACACCCTGAATCGTAATTTTAAAGAGAATTTATTGAATACCAATTTCAGGAGTCTTTCAACCATCATTACTTTTAATAACGACCTTTTTAATAAATTAAGTAATGACCTTTTAACCGAAGCACATAAAAAAATATATAAAGATCAGCGCCAGGAAGTAAAACATAAAGGTGCCGGCCTAATAACAGTAAATACAGGTAAAGTGAACCGTGAGGAACTAGATGAACTTAATTTTAGAATCATTAAAAAACAAATTCAAAATGCTTTAGATTCAAAATTTGAATACAAAGACATTTGTATTATTGTACGTAAGAACACACATGGCAATAGCATTGCTGACTTTTTAATGGATAGTCAGATTCCAATTGTTTCGTCAGATTCTTTATTATTAAAAAACAATCTTGAAATAAATACAGTTATCAGTTATTTAAATTATCTTTCCAATAACCAGGATAAAGTTAGTGCTACTTCTGTAATTAATTATTTACAACAAACACAACAGATCAACAACAAACAATTTGCAAGCGGTGCGCAAAAGCTGGCAAAGAACATTTCTTTATTTGAGGTGTTAAAGAGTTTTAATGTTAATCTGCCCGATCAAAACCTCTCCTTAAATAATCTCTTCGATCATTGCTTAATAATTATTAATGCACTTTCGTTAAACAAAAATGGTTATCCATACATCCGCTTTTTTCTGGATGAGGTAAATGAATATCTTATCACTAAAAATTCAAACATTTCTTCCTTTTGCGATTGGTGGAAAACGCGAAGTCAAAAAGCATCCCTAATTATTCCCGCTAATACAAATGCGGTAAAAATAATGACCATTCATGCCAGTAAAGGACTCGAGTTCCCCGTTGTGATCGTGCCCTATTGCAACAGCAATTATTACAGGGCTAACGATAATTGGGTAGAATTAAACAATGATAAAGTAAAATTACCTGTTGCAGCCATTAATCTTTCCTCCAAAGTAAAAAATGCAGGTCTCGAAAAAGAATTTGCTGTAGAAGAACAGGAACAGATCCTTGAGAATTTAAATTTGCTTTATGTTGCGTTTACACGAGCATCCGAAAGGTTACATATTATTTCGGCTTACTCTAATAATAGTAAAACACTTATAAGTCATTGGATAGAAAAATATCTTACAGGTAACCATCAGCCAAAAGAAATAAATTATTTTGAGATAGGAGAAGCCAATAAAAAACAATTGCAAGATTCAAAAGAAAATCCTGATCATTTTAATTTAAGTCCTTTACAATTTGATTCTTCAAACAATGTAGTGCAAATAAAAGCGGCGCATTTACTTAATTCGGAAGATTCTTTGGAAGCAAAAGAAATGGGCATCATTGTTCACTGGATCCTCTCGAAGATCAATAATAATAAACAAGTAGACGAAGCAATAAACATGGCATTGCTAGAGGGTATGATCAATGCCACTCAAATTTCTCCTATTAAAGAGAAATTAAATAATCTCGTAAATCATCCCGAATTAAAGAACTATTTTGAGGTCGAAAAAAAATACAAAATAGAAATGGAGATAGCCACTTTTAGTGGTGAGGTGTTTAGGCCCGACAGGATCATTCTTGAAGAAAATTTAACTACTATAATTGATTATAAGACCGGGAAGGAAAATAACAAAAAATATTTTAAACAATTATTAAAATACCAGGAAGCCATGATAAACATGGGCTACGGTGAAGTAAAAAGTTTACTGGTTTATATAGATGACCTGGCAATTGTTGAACTAAAATAGTTATATTCGTATCACAAAAATTCAAATTATTTATTGAAATGAAAAAAACCATTTTATCCCTTTTAATTCTTCAAGCACTTAACGGATTATCACAAAAGGCGGGTATCAATTTCTCGTATATTGATTCGAGTGCTAACCCGCGTAACGATTTTTACACCTTTTGCAACGGTAAATGGCAAAAAACGTTTGTGCTACCTGAAAGCGATGCCCGTTACGGAAGTTTTAACGAGATAAATAATAATAATTTAAAAAATATAAAAGTTATTCTTGATAACGCCTCAAAGAATAAAGCGGCTGCACCGAATTCTAACGCGCAAAAATTACGAGATTTTTATAACAATGCCATGGACTCTGCAAAAGCAGATAAATTAGGCTTCGACCCCATAAAAGATCAGTTAGCTAAAATTGACGCGGTTAAATCAGTAGATGAACTTATTGCTTTAAAATCCAACATGGATTTTGACGGCGTGTCTTTATTTTTTGGTGGAGGTGTTTCTATTGATGCAAAAAACAGTAAAAAGAACAGGTACAGTCTTTCGCAAGCAGGACTGGGTCTTGGTGAAAGAGATTATTATTTCAATCCACAATTTGAATCTATAAGAACTGCATACATTAAATATCTTGCCGCCTTATTTGAGCTTACCGGAGTAGATGATATAATATCTTATGATAATGCAAAACATGTTTTTTATTTTGAAAAAGAAATGGCCAATAAAGCTCTCACTCGTTTGGAAATGAGGGATCCTGAAAAATTATATAATATCCAAACTCCGGTAAGTTTAAAAAATCTTACACCTGCAATTAACTGGGACATATATTTTAAACAAAAAAACATAAAGCATCCTGATACCGTGATTATTGCTTCTTTAGAATATTTTCGAAACTTAAATTCGTTATTAAATGCCACGCCGGTTCCAATTGAAAATTTAAAACTATACGCAAAAGCACAATTATTAATGGAGGCAGCCCCTTATTTATCAAGCAAATTTGAAGAAGTAAATTTTGCCTTTAGGGGAAAAATACTTAGTGGCGCGCCTAAAATGAAACCAAGGTGGGAACGCGTTCAGGCAGCTATGGATAGAGTAATTGGGGATATTGTTTCGGAAGAGTTCGTTAAAAAACATTTTACACCAAAAGCAAAAGCAAAAGTAAATTCACTTATTGATAATTTAATTCTCGCTTACCGTGAACGCATCAATTCAAGAACATGGATGGATGACGGAACAAAAAAACAAGCTAACAGAAAATTAGATCTTTTAATAAGAAAAGTAGGCTACCCGGAAAAATGGAAGGATTATTCTAAACTAACTATTACAACCGATAATTTTTGGGCCAATTATAACCGTGGTGTAAAATATGCTGTTGTTGATAATCTTGGTGATCTAAAAAAACCAGCAGATAGAAGTAAGTGGCAAATGACGCCAGTAACCGTAAATGCATATTATGATCCAACTACTAACGAAATAACTTTTCCTGCTGCTATCATGCAACCACCTTTCTTTGATCCGGAAGCTGAAGATGCAGCAAACTATGGAACCATGGGCGCTATTATTGGTCACGAATTAACTCACGGTTTTGATGATCAGGGCGCACAATTTGATGCGGACGGAAATATGAAAATGTGGTGGACAAAACAAGATTATGATAATTTTAAAACCAAAACTTTACTTATTGTAAACCAGTTTAATAATTATGTTGCAATTGATAGCATGCGAGTAAATGGAAGTATGACACAAGGCGAGAACATTGCCGATCTTGGTGGTTTAACTATGGCCTATTACGCTTATCAAAAATCTTTAAACGGAAAACCCTCAGTAAAAATGGGTGGCTTTACGGGTGAGCAACGTTTTTTTATTGCATGGGCACAAGGCTGGAAAAATGTGTGCAGAGATCAAGAACTAAAAAGATTAATAACAGTTGATTATCATTCGCCAGGATATTTCAGGGCCTTTGCGCCATTAACTAATTTAAAAGAATTTCACCAGGCATTTGGCGTAAAAGAGGGTGATAAAATGTACACATCTGAAAGTAACAGGGTAGAGATTTGGTAGTTCGTTATTATAAATTATTCTTAATTTGTTTGATGCCATTATGTCTTAATGCTCAAATAAGTTCTGTAGTTGAAGGTTGGAAATCTGATAAAGATCTTAAAAGTGCTACCCTTAGTTTTTGTGTAATAGATACTAAGACTGGAGAAATTATTTCTGAATTAAATTCACACCAATCTGTTGTACCCGCAAGCACGCAAAAAGTAATTACTACAGGTGCAGCATTAGGCACATTAGGTGCAGGTTACAGGTATACTACCAGGATATATCACACGGGTACTTTTAGTAAAGAAACAGGTGTTGTAAATGGTGACATAATTATTTATGGCAGTGGCGATCCAACTCTACAATCAGAAAATTTTGTAAAAGAAAAAGACACCATTCAAATTACAGACAAATGGGCCGTTGCACTAAAAGAAAAAGGCATTAAAGAAATAAAAGGAAAAATAATTGGCGATGCCAGTTTTTTTGACAGAACAATTCCGGGTAACTGGATCTGGGCCGATATAAATAATTATTTTGGTGTTGCACCCTGCGGTTTATCTTATAACGATAATAAGTTTAAAATTATCTACACCAGTAAAGAAGTTGGCAGCAAAGCAACAGTTGAAAAAACAATTCCTGCATATTGTAATAATACAATTTGCATTAATTCAAATGTAATATCTAAAGGAACAGAAGATGATGCTTTTGTTTATGGAGATCCATTCAGTTACACAAAAGAAGTTAGCGGAAAGATCCCCCCAAATAAAAAAGATTTTGAAGTAGAAGCCGCCCTACCTGATCCGGCATTGTTGTGCGCTGAAAAATTTTCAGTCTCATTAGCTAAAGCAGGAATTAAATATAACCACAAACTGGTCGAATCCAATTATAAACGACCGGATAGCACAATTACAAAACAACTTTTATACACTCATTTTTCGCCCTCACTGGAAAGGATAGTTTTTTACACCAACCTAAAAAGTAATAACCATTATTGCGAAACTATTTTAAGAAGTGTTGGTCGCGGAAGTATGTATTTAGGAATTGATGCGGTAAAAAATTACTGGCAAAAAAAGGGGTTAGATGTTACGGAACTTTATATGGTAGATGGAAGCGGTTTATCAAGAGCAAATACAGTAACAACAAATTTCCAGGCAAGTCTTTTAAGCAAGATCTATAACGACAGCTCGCTATACAAAATGTTTAACAACTCATTGCCTGTAGCCGGCAGAAGCGGAAGCATGAGTAACATTGGTAAAGGAAAATTAATTGAAAACAATATGCGCGCTAAAACCGGTTATATTAACCGCGCAAGAGGTTATTGCGGCTTTGTTAAGTCTAAATCCGGTAAAGATTTGGCCTTCTCGGTTCTGTTCAATAACTATACCTGCTCGGCAAAAGATGCAAAAGTAAAGATCGAAAAATTTTTAGTTGAGCTTGGAGAATTATAACTTTGTATTATGAAGTACCTTATAAAAAACGCGACGCTTGTTAACGAAGGAGAAATTGGTTCTTTTGATGTTCTTATTAAAGATCAAATCATTTCTAAAATAGACAGGAATATTGAAGTAGAAGGAACTTATACCGAAATTAACGGCGAAGGTTTATATTTATTACCGGGTGCAATAGATGACCAGGTGCATTTTCGTGAACCGGGTTTAATGCACAAGGGCGAAATTTATACAGAGGCGAAAGCTGCTGTAGCAGGTGGTGTTACTTCGTATATGGAAATGCCCAATACAAATCCTCAGGCAACATCAATTCTTGAATTAGAAAAAAAATATAAACGCGCATCAGAATGTTCTCTTGCTAATTATTCTTTTTTTATGGGTGGAACAAACCACAATTTGGAAGAGGCATTAAAAGTAGATTATTCAAAAGTGTGTGGACTAAAAATATTTATGGGTTCATCTACCGGCGATATGTTGGTTGATCATCAGGAAGTACTGGAAGGTTTTTTCTCAAAAATAAATGCGCTTATAGCAACGCATTGTGAGTTTGACCCACTGGTAAAAGAAAATCAAAAAAGAATAATTGAAGAGTACGGCGAAGATCTTGAGCCTTACTTCCACCCTATCATTCGTAACGAAGAAGCATGCTATAAGTCATCTTCTATGGCTGTTGAGTTAGCAAAAAAACATAATACGCGTTTACATATCTTACATATTTCAACCGCAAAAGAATTAGCATTGTTCACTAATAAAATTCCTTTAAAACAAAAACGCATTACATCCGAAGCTTGCATCCATCATTTGTGGTTTAGTGATGAAGATTATAAAACAAAAGGCAATTTTATAAAATGGAATCCTTCGGTAAAAACCGGTTACGACCGTGATAAAATTTTTGAAGCTGTTTTAAATGGTACTATTGACGTTATTGCTACCGATCATGCGCCTCATACCATTGATGAAAAAAACTTACCTTATTTAAAAGCTCCAAGTGGTGGGCCTTTAGTACAGCACAGCATTTTAGCCATGCTCGATTTTTATCATGATAAAAAAATAACTCTTCCTAAAATGGTTGAGAAAATGAGCCACAACGTCGCCGATCTTTTCAGGATAGAAAAAAGAGGTTACATCAAAGAAGGCTATTTTGCAGATCTTGTTTTGGTTAATTTAAACAAGCCACAAACCGTTACCAAACAAAATATTTTATATAAATGTGGCTGGAGTCCTTTCGAAGGACACACATTTAAAAGCAGTATCGAAAAAACTTTTGTAAACGGTCATTTGGTTTATGATAACGGAAAGGTTAACGAAACCAAGTATGGAAGCCGTTTAGAGTTTAAATATTAAGCGATGGAATTTGAAAGATTAAATTCTATTCTACCTTCGGTAATTTCAACTGCAAAAAAAGCCGGCGCCTTCATTCAAAAAGAAAGAGAGAATTTTTCACAAGACAAAGTTGAGATAAAAGGTCTTAACGACCTGGTGAGCTATGTTGACAAAACAGCCGAAGCCATCATCGTAAAAGAACTTCAAACAATTTTACCGCAAGCCGGATTTATAGTTGAAGAAAATACTTTATCAGAAAAAAAAGAATACAATTGGATAGTAGATCCTTTAGATGGTACAACTAATTTTGTGCACGGTATTTTATGTTACGCAGTTAGTATTGCTCTAGAACATAAAGGTGAAATTATTTTAGGTGTTGTGCTTGAGGTTAGTCGAAACGAATGTTTTTACGCTATTAAAAATGGTGGTGCCTTTTTAAATGAAAAACCAATTAAAGTTTCTGCTAATAAAGAATTAAAGGACTGTTTAATAGCAACGGGTTTTCCTATTTATAATTTCGAAAGAATAGATCCTTATCTTAAAACTTTGGAACAGTTAATGCGAAGTACTCATGGGGTTAGACGAATTGGAGCAGCTGCAGCAGATCTTTGTTATTTAGCTTGCGGAAGAGTGGATGCTTTTTTTGAATATAACCTAAATTCGTGGGATGTTGCTGCCGGTGTTTTGATCGTAAATGAGGCCGGTGGCAAGGTTTCCGATTTTAAACTGGGCAATAACTGGCTGTTCGGTAAAGAGCTAATTGCCTCTAATTTGAGTGTTTTTGATAGTTTTTCGGGGTTAATTGTTCTGAATTTCGCGAAAACCGAGCATTTTCAATAGACTAATGTAAACAACTCGTGAGAATACTTTTTGTCTAATTGGAAATTTTTTCTATATTTAATCCCAAATACAAAACTAAAACCAGACCTTCTAAATTGTAATTTATGAAACGTATTATTATATACTTGTTCGTGTTGTGCGTAACTACGCTTTATTCTCAAACTACAAATACCAGCCGATGGAGAAAATCTGAAAAAGATTCAATGGCTAACGCATTTCTACTTTACGAAGAAAAGAATTACAAAATGGCATTGCCTTATTTTGAGAATATCCATAAAGGCCATCCAAAAGAAGAATTTGTAAAATATGTTTATGGTAAAACATCGCTTTACCGCAGTGATAAATATCCAGATGCATTACGTTTGCTACAGGAAGTTTACGATAAAAATCCAAAAGTAGATATTATTGAATATGATCTTGCACGTGCGATGCACTACAATTACAAATTTGATGAGGCTTTGCTAATGGTTGACAGATTTCTTGCCAACAAACGTACCAAACCGGAAGAAAAACCACAGGCTGAATTTTTGAAAAAATACATTGAGAATGCTAAATATTACAGTGCAAATGCAACACAAGCAAAAATTACAACTGTTGGTACGCCCATAAACAGTAAGGATGAAGAGTATGTGCCAACAATTTCTGCTGATGAATCGATGATGGTTTTTACTTACACAGGTGTGAAAAGTAAAGGTGGTAAAATAAATGAAGTTTTAATGACGCCTGACTCTGTTCACGGTATTTATTTAGAAGATGTTTACATGTCAATTAAAGCAAACGATCAATGGCAGGCTCCGGTTTCTCTTGATAATATAAATTCTAAAACAAATGATGCTGCTATCTCATTAAGCCAGGATGGTCAGGTTTTATTTATTTATAAAGATGATGCCGAAGGACATGGCGATATTTATCAAAGTAATTTAGTTGGAGATGTTTTTTCTTTTCCAACAAAACTTAAAGGACAAATAAATACTATTTCGCAAGAAGGACATTGCTCTTTATCGCCAGACGGTAGAACACTTTATTTTACAAGCGATCGTCCGGGTGGATTTGGTGGCAGGGATATTTACAAAGCAAAACTACAGGCAGATTCTACCTGGGGTAATGTAACTAACCTTGGAGACTCTGTAAACACTAAGTACGACGAAGATTCACCTTTTATTCATCCTGATGGCGCTTCATTATTCTTTAGTTCTAATGGTCCAAAAAGTAGCGGAGGCCATGATATTTTCAGAGCTTATATGGAACCAAGTGATTCATCTTTCAAAAAAGTTGAGAACTTAAGTTTCCCGATCAATACGCCTGATGATGATAAATATTTTGTACTTGCTGCAAATGGAACAAGAGGTTATTACAGCAGTGGAAGAGCCGGTGGCGAAGGTTTAAATGATATTTATTTAGTTGAGACGGGATTTGAAGCTAAAAAGCCTGTATTGTTATTTGTAAAAGGTAAAGTTACTTTTGATGGCGCACCGATAGAGTCTACAGTAAAAGTAGAAGTTACTTCTAAAAATAACGCAGTGTTTAATATCGTTAAAACAATTCCTTCCAGTGGTAATTATATGATCTCAATGCCTCCGGGACAATCGTATAAAATTATTTATTCTTATAAAGATGAAAAGCCAAAAACATTTGAATTTGATGCTTCACAAATTACTGCTTATACAGAAAAGATCGTAGACATTAAGTTTGAAACACCAAAGGATACAATTCCGGTTGCGGCAATTGTACCTGGTAAAGCTTTACCGAATGAATTTGATAAAGAAGCAATTACTTTATTGCAGAAAAAAATAAGTAAATATTCTGCTGCATACGGAAAGATCTCTGCAGAAGGATTAGAATATAAGGTTCAGGTTGCGGCATTTAAAAATCCTAAAAATTATAAATTCAAACACTTAAAAGGTTTAGGTAAAATTGATAAATTACTTTTAGGTGATGGCATTACCAGGATAACTATTAATGGCACATTTAAAACTTTAGAAGCTGCCTGGATCCATAACAAAAAAGTAATTAAAGCAGGCCAGGACGATGCCTTTGTAACTGTGTTATACCAAGGAAAACGCATTATGTTAGAGGAGCTTGTTAAAATGGGACTTTATAAATAGAATTGATATTAAAATAAAAAGCCTGCACGTAAAACATGCAGGCTTTTTTATGCAAAATTTATTTTAGTAAACAACAATATAACTTATACGTTGCTCTTTTTCATTATCGAGGTACATGAAAATATAAGGCTCTTCACTTATTGAATACAAACCATCAATAACAGTGGAAATAGATGTTGGACCGAAATCAATATTAAACAATTTAATTTCCTGTTTTTGATAATTAGCATCTTCGGGAAGTATTTTTTTGTCGGCAGAAACATTAACACCGTTTATTTTTAATATGCCTTTAAATGCATTTTCAGGAGAGAAAGGAGTCGCTCGAGTATTAGTAAACATTCTTTTATTTTTAAAATGAATACTAAAGCGCTCAGGTTCCTCCGTGATTGATAAACCATTACTTGTATAAAACATTATGCCAAGTTGATCATAAATATAATAGTAATCCTTTACTACAATAGGTGTAGATGTTTTTGGCATATTATCGGTACCAAACTCTTCGTAATACGAATTGAATATGTGTGTTTTTATACGATCAGGCTTGCCTAACACCGCTTCAATATCTTTTAGTTTATATGATATTAAAAAATCATCGTTTAAACGGATACTTGTATCTAACATATTGATCCTTATATCCAGTTTGGTAATACTTACACCGGCGCTATCTTGGCCACAAACAGAAAGTGAAGCAAAAAGAATTGTCACTAGAAGATAAAAGAAATTTTTCATTTTGTGATATGACGCGTTATAAGTCAAGCTAGTTATTTTATTCTTTCTCTAACAACATCATCGCCCACTCGTTTTCATTTTTATAAGACTGGAATTTTAAATTTTGTTTTGCTGCCACTTCTTTTAACTCGTCCATATCGGTAGTAAAAAAACCACTTAAAAATAATTTGCCTCCGGTTTTTAATTTTTTTGAATAAACTGGCAAATGCATTTTTAAAATATTCTTATTAATGTTGGCAATAATAATATCAAAAGGTTGTTCTTTTTCCAACAGGTCAACATCTCCTTTTTTTACGATTATCTCTTTACAGTTATTTGTAGCGCAATTCTCAATACTGTTCTCTACACTCCACTCATCTATATCAATTGCTAAAATATCTTTAGCTCCTAAGAACTGCGCTAAAATGGCCAGTATGCCGGTTCCACAACCCATGTCTAAAACACGTTTATCTTTAAAATCAGTTTCATACATAGCCTTACAAACCAAACGTGTTGTTTGGTGATGACCAGTACCAAAACTCATTTTTGGCATGATCACAATTTCGTGCTTAAAGTTTTTGTTTTTTCCATGGAATGGTGCGCGAATAAAAAGAAGATCATCAACTGTTACAGGCTCAAAATTCTTTTCCCATTCGGCATTCCAATTAGTGAGCGGAATTTTTTTTATCTCACAGCTAAAAGTAAAATCATCAAATACAAAATTGCTAAGGTCGATACCTGCAGCATGTTCTTCTTTAATGTAAGCAGTAAATCCTGTATCGTTAAAATCAAAACTCTCAAATCCAAGATCAGAGATAACTGCCATTAAAATTTCGGAGCCGGGCTCGGTTGGTTTAACCGTGAACTGGTAACTTAAATAACTCATTTTTTATTTTGGTTTTTGCCGCGAAGTCCCTAAGGCAGAAAGCTTCACTAAGTTCTTTGTGTTTCTTTGTGGCATTGTGTCTTTGTGGCAATTATTAAAATGAAGAAATGATTTTACAAAAATCTGCCGCCTTTAAACTGGCGCCACCAATTAAACCGCCGTCAACATCAGCACATGAAAATAATTCTTTTGCATTTTGCGCGTTGCAGCTTCCCCCATATAAAATTGGAATGTTTTGCGCTAAAGAAGGTGAAAATAATTCAGCTATAATTTTACGAATGTAAGCGTGCATTTCCTGCGCTTGTTGCGGTGTAGCAGTTTCGCCGGTACCAATGGCCCAAACAGGTTCGTAGGCTAAATACACTTTATTTAATTCGCTTTCAGAAAAATTCTTAAGAACATTTTCTAATTGTTTTTTTACTGTTTCAAAATGTTTACCACTTTTTCTTTCTTCAAGTTGTTCGCCAAAACAAAAAATTACCTGTAAATTATTTTTTAATGCGTTCTGAATTTTTGAAATTAATTGCTCATCACTTTCTTTAAAAAAAGTTCTTCTTTCGCTGTGTCCAACCAAAACAAATTTACAACCAACCGAACTTAACATCTCAGCAGAAACTTCGCCGGTAAAAGCGCCTTTACTATGTTCGCTACAATTTTGTGCGCCAACAAAAAAAGTGTTTTCGTTTGCTAAACTATCGCTTGCATTTTTTAAAAAAGTAAAGGGTGGGAAAATTATTTTTTCAATAGCAGAAAATTGTTCCGATCCTTTTTTTATTTCAGTGATCAAACTAAGCGCCTCGTTTAAATTGGTGTTCATTTTCCAATTACCGGCTACTATTTTTTTTCTGCCCATGTAAATTTTATTTTACTCTAACACGCGGATCAAGGATACCGTAAATAATATCCACAACAATATTAATTCCAACAAATATGGTGGCAAAAATTAAAGTGGCGCCCATTACAACTGGCAGATCGTTCTTGCTTAATGCTTCTACTACTTCATAGCCAATACCTTTCCAGCTAAAGATCTTTTCTACGAAAACCGCACCGGCCATTAAACCTGCGAACCAGCCAGAAATGGCTGTAACTACGGGGTTTAAGGCGTTTTTGAGCGCGTGTTTTACTATTATCTTTCTATAGCTTAAACCCTTAGCCCTGGCTGTTCTGATGTAATCCTGCGATAATACGTCTAATAAAGAACTCCTCGTTAACTGGATAATTATACTTAAAGGGCGCATGCCCAGTGTAATTGCGGGCAATATAAGGTTCTTTAATTTTAAAGTTTCACCGTTCCAAACGTCAATATCGTATAAACTACCCGAAGGATCGAGGCCTGTGTACTTAGACAAAACATAGCCGAAAAGCCAGGCCACAATTAAACCTACTAAAAAAGAGGGTGCACTCATACCAAATACAGTGGCTAAAACAAACACTATCCGGTCAAAAAATGAGTTTTTGCGGGTAGCTGTCAATATTCCAAAAAATATACCAACTACAGAGGCAATAATGATGGCAGCAAAGGCCAATACAGCGGTTTCGGGTAATGTATCTTTAATTATCTCGGTAACATCTCGCTTGGTAATGTAACTCCGGCGCAGATAAGGCCACTTAAAAACAACAACCTTCTCTGTACCTACTGTAAACAGGGCAAGCCACGAATATTTTTCAGGATTTAAGAACCACAAACTCTTGTTATTCTTGTAATTATGAACCGAAATTGGAGAGAGATCATTAAGGTAATGACTGTATTGTACTATGATGGGTCTGTTGGTCCCTAAGTCACGGTGAATGGCCTCTACAGCCTCTTTGTTGGCCCTTTGGCCAAGCATAATTGTGGCAGGGTCGCCGGGTAGAACATTAAACAAAAAGAATATGGTGGTGATTACACCAAAAAGCACCAAAATGCCATAAAAAAATTTTGAAAGAATAAATTTTACCACAGTTAAAAAAGTACAAGCGCTAAGATAATTATTTATATTTATGAATAGAAACTGTTTTAGATAAAGTTTATTTTTGTACCCATAAGATTTTGCCATTTTTTCTTGAAAAAAACCATAAATACTGTAATTTTTTTGCTCTTTTTGCTTACTAATGGACCTTTAAAAGCTCAAAAAGTTGGTTTGGTTTTAAGTGGTGGTGGTGCCAGCGGCCTCTCTCATATTGGAGTGTTAAGAGCTTTAGAAGAAAATGGCATTCCGGTTGATTATATTTCCGGTACTTCTATCGGCAGTTTAATTGGTGCTTATTATGCTATTGGATATTCGCCAAAAGAAATAGAATTTTTGGTTAAAACCACCTTTTTTCAGAGTATCACCAAAGGCGATCTACCCGCAAAATATGAATATATGGTGAAGAAACGTGATGATTATGCATCATGGCTCACTTTTAAATTAGACTTCAGAGATCACTACCTTAAGAATTTACCTACAAACGTTATCAATTCAATTCCTATTGATTATTATTTAATGGAAACATTTACCGGTGTATCCAATTCGGTAAATAATAATTTCGATAGTTTATTTGTTCCATATCGTTGTGTTGCTTCTGATGTTGAACACAAAAAATCAATAACGTTCAAAAAAGGAGATCTGCCAAGTAGGGTAAGAGCAAGTATGAGTTATCCTTTTTATTTACGTCCAATTTCAATTGATGGTAAATTATTATTTGATGGAGGATTGTATAACAATTTTCCAACCGATGTAATGTATAATGATTTTAATCCTGATTTTATTATTGGTTCTAATGTGGCCGAAAAAAATCTGCCACCCGATGATGATAATTTATACATGCAATTAAGGAATTTATTAATGAACCAAACAAATTTTGATCCTGTTTGCGAAAACGGCGTTTTAATTCAACCATGGAGCGATGTAAGCATCTTTAATTTTGATGATGCCACAAGGCTTATAGATAGTGGTTATTATGCCACGTTAAGGGCTATACCGCAAATAAGAAAACAAATTGAACGGCAAGTGTACGCAAAAGATCTTGAAGCGAAACGGACAAGATTTAAGGAGTATCAAAAATTGGAAAATATTACTTACGATAATTTAGAGGTTAATGGCTATACAAAAAGTCAAACAAAATTTATTTCTAACAGTCTTTTTTACAAGAACAAACCTTTTACAATTGATCAATTAAAAAAACGTTATTTCAGATTGGCAGGTGATGATAAGATAAAAAATATTTTTCCCATCTCAACCATTGATTCGGTAACAAAAAAATACACATTGAAATTAAATGGTAAAAAGGAAAAACCTTTCTATGTGGATGCAGGCGCAATACTCTCTAACAGGCCAATTAGCGAGGCTTTTATAGGGATACAATATAACCGCTTAGGCAAAATAGGTACAAGTTTTTACGCCAATGGCTATCTCGGGAAATTATATTCCGGAACACATTCGCACATACGTTTTGATTTTCCTGGAAAAAACCCTTTTTATGTGGAACCTTCTTTTACTTACTCGCGTTGGGATTATTATAGTAGCAGTGTTTTGTTCTATGATTTCTTAACACCTGCATTTTTGATCCAGGAAGATAAATTTGGTGAGGTAAAAATTGGTGTGCCCGTGGGAAATATTTCGCAGGCCAATTTTGCAGCGGGTTATACCGAGTGGACTAATCAGTATTATCAAATTGATAATTTTACGCGATTAGATACAACCGACAAAACGTATTTTGATTATGCCTATTTACAAAGCAATTATACAATAAATACACTTAACCGTAAGATGTATGCAACAGAAGGTACCTTCTTAAATGTACGCGCAAGGTATTTACAAGGCAGGGAGAGCCACCTACCGGGCAATACAAGTATTGATACTTTAGAGTTCAGGAATATTATGCAACCTGCCTGGCTACAATTAAAATTAACCATTGATAAATATTTTAAAACAGCAAAGGCCTTTAAAATTGGCCTCTTTGGCGAAGCCGTTTATTCTACTCAAAGTTTTTTTAGTAATTACCAGGCAACCATTTTATCTACTCCTGCTTTTAATCCAACACCCGAAAGCCAAACATTTTTTATTGATGCATACCGGGCGCACAAATATTTAGCAGGGGGTTTAAAAATTGTTGGCACACCGGCAAAGAACCTTGATTTAAGAGCTGAAGCGTATTTATTTCAACCTATCGAATCGATTTTAAAAACAAGTGACGGTGGTTCAAAATATAGCACGCCCTTTCTTTATCGTTATTTCTCGGGCTTAGCTGCGGCGGTTTATAACAGCCCTATTGGACCAATTAGTGTGGGCGTAAATTATTATGACCAGAACGATAATTCATTCTCGTTCTTTTTTCACATCGGTTATATTATTTTTAATCGTAAGTCGATCGATTGAAATTTTAAACCACATAGGCACATATAGAAAAGTTATACCACGCGCTCAGAAAAGTTCCACAATAGATTTTTTCGCTTCGCGAAAAAAGTCTATGTTTTTCTCTGAGCACAAAGTTTAGTTTCTAATTCTATGATTCTATGTGGTTAATTTTTTAACCTGCGATAAAGATCAAATTGTAAAGTAGGCAATTCTACTTTTTTATAATTTACAACCGTACTGTCTTCTGCATTTTTATCAATGATCCTGTATTGATTGTTGGGATGTTGCGGATCAATGCTGATGTTATGATAGCGTATCAAATAGCATTGTAGCGGCCAGTCATTCCAACGATGCTCTGAAATACTAACTGAAGAATATTCAGGAATAACTTTTCCAAACTCACTTACATCGTTCAACATTTCTGCATCCCTGCTTTTTTTTCCAATATTAAAAACGGAAAAAACAATAACGGCACCAAAAAGTAATACTGAAAAAATTGCAATTCCTTTTTTTGTACCAGATTGGTTTAAAACCTTTTCAGACCAACCAGAAAGTGGTTCAGAAATAAGTAAAGCTAAACCAATAGCAAAAAATGGCAATGAAGGGATAAAATAAAAACCCTTTTGCACCATAGTAAGCGCTAATGGAACAACGCCTGCAAAACCTATTAGTATAAAAAATAACGCTAACATGGCCTTTTCTTTTTGAAGGGTTATTTTTTTTCTGAATACTAAAAACAAAATTGTTGTAATTCCAATTGGTGGTAATAATTCAACAAAGATCCGGCCTAAAATATAAAAATGAGATTCCACTGTTGGATCCTCCCCTATTCTGTGCAACACACGTTTAATAAAATAATTTGTAAGACTTTCTTTAGCATCGTCAAAACAAAAAAGTATTCCATAAATTAAAATCGGAACGAGTAATAAAATAAAAGATTGGAAAATGATTTGTTTAACATTGATCTTTTTTAAACAAAGCCAATAAATAAACGGAGTTACAATAGGAAAAAAACCGGGAATACCTTTTGAAAAAGTGGCTAAAAAAATAAAAAATCCCGAAAAAAATAAAAACAAAAAAGAATTCTCTTTAACTGATCTTAAATAAAATAGAACAGCTGCTAAAATAAAAATACCCATGGTGTTTTCATGCATGTTATTGGTAAACGACCAAAAACAAACAGGAATGCAGATCCATAGAATAAGCGGCAACCAACCAACCTGCGCAACATTTAAGCCTTTATTAATGTACTTCCAGATTAAAATAATTAAATAGCAAGTTGTTAAAAGTGTACACAGAACATAAATTCTTTCAGTATACATACCATTACCAAACACTTTAAAAAAAACAGCCTGCAAACCAAAAACCAAAGGCGGATGCTCATGAAAAGTTTGCAATCCTCCAAAACCATATTTGCTAAAAACCGGGAACCAAAAACTACCAATACCGTTTGCTAAATTTTTTGAGACACAGGTATAAAGCATGCCATCCATAAACATACCATCCTGAATTAATACAGGTAAAGTTAAACCCAGTATAAGTGAAATAGAAATTAGGAAAAAAGGGAATTGCTTACTGTACACTTAAGTTTAATTATTTTAACTCTTTAAATATACTTTATAATTATTTCAAAAAAAAAGCCGCTCTTAAGCGGCTTTTGAATATTTAAAACTCATCCTCGTTAAAAAAGAAATCGTCTTTTGTTGGATAGTCTGGCCAAATTTCTTCAATAGTTTCGTAGCTTTCACCTTCGTCTTCCATTTCTTGTAAATTTTCTATCACTTCCATTGGCGAACCGCTTCGCATTGCAAAATCAATTAATTCATCTTTTGTTGCAGGCCATGGTGCGTCTTCTAACCAACTCGCTAATTCTAATGTCCAATACATGCTTTTTTCTTTAAATTTTTACCCTTTTATTTTCATGCAAAGAAAATAATTTTTTGGTAAGATGAAAGGATTATTTTTAAAAAAATATGTATTTCTTTTAAATACATAAATAACTGTATATCAGATATTTACGAAAACTAAAAAATAGCACACTTTAGCTTTTATGGGGAATTTTGGTTTTTTTGACAGAAACTTATTCTTTTAACAGCTTTTTATAAAATGCTTTGCCATCTATTTCCACTTTTAAAAAGTAAGTTCCCTGCTTTAAATCTAAATTAGAAACCGAGAATTTTTGTTCTATTATACCCGCTTCTTCTTTCAATTCGGTTGCTTTTAACTCTCTTCCTAAAACATCGATTAATGCAATTTTAATTTTTGAATTTTGCAGATTCGCTAATTTAAAATTTATTTGTTCGGAAAATGGATTTGGAAAAACTTCTAAACTGATAAGATCTGAATTTTCTTTTATTCCGATGCTTGATGTTGTTGTATCAACTTTTTGTCCGTTGCTACTTATAACATTACTAAATAAACCGGCGCCATTTTCTGCCTTCACATTAAAATAATATACAGAGTTTTGTGTGAGGTTTAGGGTATGCGCAGTAACTGCGGTTGATGCCCAATTGCTTGTCCATGTTTGTGTATTGGTTGCACCGGGACTTGTGCCAATGCTATACCAATATTTACTTATCGAAGAATTTGAATCGTTGGATACTCCCCAGTTTGCCCTTAAAGAATCTGTAGTGTTAACTACTGTTATATCGGCAGCGGGACCATCATTTATAAAAGCAATATTTGATGGAGGTGTCCAATCAACATTTACATCATGAAAATAAATTGAAGATAAGTTCCCTGCTGTATCCTGGCAAATAGATTTTATTTTACCGGCGTTTTGAATTGGGTTAGGATTTAAATAACGCATTTCATTTGCAAGCCCACTGCCCACATTTACATTTACAGAACCAGCTCTTGAACGATAAACTTTTATTTCATCGATGCTGAATTTACTGTTACCACTTCTAAAAGAAACATAACTTCCATTTTGATACGGTGCAGTATCAGTCCACGTTGCTATTAGGCCATTGTTCCAATACACAGATATCTTTCCTGTAATTCTGTCAAAAATAACTTTAACATCGTACCATTGCCCTGCCGAAAATGTATGTGTTAAAGATACTTTAGGTGCGCCAATAACATCATTAACTGTTTTATAAATTTCAACTTTTTGATCATCTATTCTGAACCACACAAAATAAGAGTTGTTTCTATTTGGCAATGTTGGATTGTCGCAAGCAAAATGTAAACCCGCGCGACGTGTTGTACCCGTACCTTCGAACTTCGCTAAAAAGTGGTACACGTAGCGGTTACTTAACGATTGTGTTAAGGACGCATAAATATTTGTATTCCCTGCAGCGGGACTGGTCTCATCTGTTTGTACCAGAGCGTTTCCTGCAATACCCCATACACCCACTGTTGGCGTCCACTCAGGGTGAATAGAATTATCAAAATTATCGGCTAAAAATCCTTTTGTGTAATTGGCGCGCCACTCTGTTCCGTTAAAATCAATTACCTGGTAATATCCTTTTTCAACACCACTTCCTCCCACGTTATCAACATCGCTAACGGTTGCAGTAAATGCGGCAATCTCCCATGAGTTAGGTGTGTTTACTGTAGTTGTAGGCGCTATATTATCAACTGGTGTTGGAGTAACTGTACCATTCATTATAAAATTAGCCACCCAACCCGAAGCAGTTGTTGCACAATCACTCCTAAATTCAACCAATACACTATCGTTAACAGAAGTAACAGGACCCGGATTTACTGTTCCTGTGTATTGCCCTACAAGCGGCGAATTAATAGAACCGCCATTATAAATGAACAAATTATCATAACCACTTTCTAAATTAAAAGAGGTAAAACTTAACGTAATATTTGTGGTACCGGCTTTTGTGAACAACCAAAACTTACGCTCATCATTAGTATAATTTGCGGTTGAACCGCCTGAATCGTAAAAAGCACCGGTGGCAGTTGTATAAGTTGCAGTTATAGAATATGTATTATTAATTAGTTTATAAAATTTTGCCCAATTCCATAACGGACCCGGATCGGTGTGGGTTTGGTTAGGATTCATTTGATGGCCTTTAACTTTTACACAACTGCCTTGCAAGCATTGTGAGCTTGTTCCACTACAACCCGGTCCATAATAGGTGCGTAAAGGATTAATAGTATTACTTGTACAAATATCTTTTGTTAAAGCAGCAGAAGAGTTATACATAGCGTTTGTAAACCACGAGATATTATTTACATAGCCTTCGTGTTCAATACCAACTGTGTAAGGATTTTCGGAACCAACGTGCCACGCTTTAATGCTTTCTAAAACCATTTGTGTTACCTGTCCGTCAGAACTTCTTACCACATAATGTGCCGAAGCGCTGGCCGAACAATTTTGAAACCAGGAAATACAACCTGCGTAAGATCCCTGAACAAAATGGATAGTTACCGCAGAAATTTGAGTTCCTGCACGACTGCTATAATTACATGACGCTGCTGGTGTATAAATTGCCGGCGGATAATCGGGTGACATAGTGTTTGCATTAGAAGTAAGTTTAAATGCTTCACCTTTATCGTTCACTACAGAATTTTTAGTGATAGAAATATTTTTTGAACTTAAAACGGAGTAATTATCCCCAAAGATCTTTTCAAGATCTATTTTATAGTCAGGAAAATCATACATATCCTGGAACTGCGAATTAGCAAGGAACCAATACAGTTGGTATAAATGCGCGTTCAAAGCAAAATTATTTTGAAGATCGTCACTAACCGGTAACTCACTTAGTTCTATTAAAATTGATTGATAGTTGCTAAGGTCAGAAGAAAAAATATCCTGTTGCGTTTGCAAGATGCTAAATGCTTTTGCATAAGCAAGAACAGATGTTTCCGGAGAAGAAATAATTGCCTCTTCAGAAAAACCTGAGAGTTGAGAAATGCGCGATAGATTATTTCTGAAATAATTTTTACCATCCAACACTAAACCCATAACACCATAAGTTGCAGGATAACCAATACAACTTGGCTCTGCATTATTTGTAAGATGCTGAAAACGGGTTTGTGTAAACGAAACAGCTTCTAAAATTCCTTTTGGAACAGAAGGATATAATGAATACGCTTTTTTAAATGATCGCGAAAATGGATTTTCAATTAAAAGCTCGCTGGCATTTGAAATTAAAAAAGTAAAAGAAATTAGTACAGTAAATATCCTTCTCATGTTGTTGTTTTTTTGTGAGGTGAAGATAAAAAATTTAAGTTCAGATATCTTTACCAAATAGTTAAAAATGAGAATGATTTTGAGCTTGAAAACCTTTGAAAGTCTTATGGGATATAGCCTAAATCGATTTTAGGTTTTATTTGTTACTTTTTAAAAAATCATCGAGCATGTTTTTTGCCAAAGAAAAAGGTTGAATGACCTGTTTGTCTTTTGATCTTAATTCTTCGATAGCAGAATGTATTTTTGGATCGGAATAAAATTTTTGTTTCAGTTGTTCGTCAATAGTATTTAAAAAAAGATCAAATTGTTGTTCTTTTCTTTTTTGGTTGAAGAAGCCATTTGTATTTGTAAAATTTTTATACTCTTCTATCATTTTAAATACCTCAGCAATGCCTTTATTCTCGGTACTTGAACAAATCAATGTTTTCGGGATCCAGCCACTATCTGACGCCTGAAACAAATGCATGGCGTGAGCGTACTCCGATCTAGCCATTTTTGCTTTTTCTAAATTACTTCCGTCTGCTTTAGTAATTACAAGAGCATCAGCCATTTCCATAATGCCACGTTTAATACCTTGCAGTTCATCGCCTGCGCCAGCTAACATCAATAATAAAAAGAAATCTGTTATTTTACTTACAGAGATCTCGCTTTGCCCTACTCCAACTGTTTCGATAATAATAAAATCAAAACCTGCTGCTTCGCACAATAAAATTGTTTCGTAAGTTGATCTTGCTACACCGCCCAAATTTCCGCTGCTTGGTGAAGGACGAATGAACACATTTTTTTTGGTAGATAATTCTTCCATCCTTGTTTTATCGCCCAAAATACTTCCCTTGGTCTTATCACTTGATGGATCAATAGCTAATACTGCTAATTTATGCCCATGTTTTAAAACTTCAATACCAAAACTTTCAATGAAAGTACTTTTGCCAACCCCGGGAACGCCTGTAATCCCCAACCTGAAAGACTTTCCTGTTTTAGTTACAATACCATCCATTATTTTTTCAGCAAGCGCATGATGATTTTCATTCTGTGATTCGATAATGGTTATGGCTTTACTTAAAATAGCGATATCACTTTTTAAGATGCCATCAATATAAAATTGTGGCGGTTGATTATGAAAAGGAGATGTCAATTTTATTCGAACCTTAAATGTTTTACTGAAATGCCTTTATTTTGAAGTTCTTTTAATGAATCTATTCCAATTTGTAAATGATTGGTGACAAAATCAACTGTTACTTTTTTATCACTGTCTTCGGTTTTCACACCTTCAGGTATCATGGGCTGATCGCTCACCAATAACAGGGCGCCAACCGGTATCTCGTTATGAAAGCCAACACTAAAAATAGTTGCGGTTTCCATATCAATTGCCATCGCTCTTACCTCGCGTAAATATTCTTTAAATCTGTCGTCATGCTCCCAAACCCTTCTGTTTGTTGTATAAACAGTACCTGTCCAATAATCTAATCCTTTTAAACGAATAGTATAGGAAATTGCTTTTTGCAAACTAAAGGATGGTAATGCAGGCACTTCTAATGGCAAATAATCATTTGATGTTCCCTCACCTCGTATTGCCGCAATAGGTAAAATAAGATCGCCGATGTTATTTTTCTTTTTTAAGCCCCCGCATTTACCCAAAAACAAAACTGCTTTTGGATGTATGGCTGTTAAAAGATCCATTATAGTTGCTGCCATAGCACTGCCCATACTAAAATTAATAATGGTGATGCCATTACAGGTTGCGGTTTGCATGGGCTTATCCAGACCTTCCACCTCAACATTATTCCATTCGGCAAACAGCCTTACATAACCACCAAAATTGGTGAGTAAAATATAAGATCCAAATTCGCTTAATTTTTTACCGGTATACCGCGGCAACCAATTATTTACAATTTCTTCTTTAGTTTTCATCTATGCTTGTATTTTGTGGAGTAAATCTCTCTTAAAAATCAATTAATGTAAATATATTTAAAAAATATTTGTCAATAGTTGAACTTAGCGTTAAAATATCCATTATTTAATACCAAACTCAAAAAGCAAAAGAACCAAACCTTTATTTTTGACGAAGTACGAAAGAAATGGCTGCTTTTAACGCCAGAAGAATGGGTAAGGCAGCATTTGATCCACTATTTGATCCTTGAAAAAAAATATCCTATTTCTTTCATATCAATTGAAAAAGAAATTATTTTAAATGACCTTAAAAAACGTTACGATATTGTTATTTATAACAAGCAATTAATACCCGTTGTAGTAATTGAATGTAAGGCGCCATATATTGAGTTAGACAAAAATGTGGTTGAACAGGCTCTGCGTTACAACCTTATCGTAAAAGCAAAATACTTAATGATAAGCAATGGCGTAAGTGATGTTACATTTAATAGTTTGAACCAGGCCGTTATTTTACCAGATTACAACGAGCTTTAATCTTTAATAAATTTTACAACGTTTTGCTCTGTACCGTTGGTTATATTCAGAAAATAAATTCCTACCGTTAAACCGCTTACATCAATTGTGTTTGTGGTGCTTTCTGCAATAATTACTTTTCCTAAAAGATCGGTTACTTTTAATTTTATTTCAGAAACACTTTCCACAAATAATTTTTCAGTAACAGGATTTGGATAAACCTTTACATTATTTTTTAAAGAATTTTCCTGCACAGCAACGTTCAGAATGAATTGGTTAAGCTTGTATTGCCTGAAAAAGCGCCAGATCTCAACGCTGGCATTAAAATCCTGATTAGTATTTGCAATAACCGGAAAGGCGCCGGGCCATGAGTGGCTGCCGTTAAAAACTTTATACAATTCTACTGTCGCACCACTATTTCCATTTATGTATTTATAATTTACTGCTGTTGAATTATCGGTTGTACTAATATTTGGTACCGAGAAAGTAATTGGTGCAACATTACAGTTATTATGCACCCGCCATTTCTTTACAACACTATCAATATGTGCAAAAGTGCCATTACCATTGTATGGAACGGTTGCATCGCTGGTGCCATGTATTTCCATTACAGGAAAAGGTCGCGCAGGTGCACAGTTAGACCAAACATTTAATTTGCTACCCGTAACAGAAGCAATAGCAGCAATACGATTTGGCAAATTACAAGCTAAGTAATAACTCATAATTCCCCCGTTACTCATACCACAACTGTATACTGAGAGCAGATCGATATTATAAAAAAGATCTAACGAATCAATCAGATCATTCATAAATAAAACGTCGTTCTCTATTCCACCAAAACCTGCGTTCCAGTATTGGTTACCCGCAGGAGCTTTACCATCGGGGAATACCATTAAAAATTTAGCAGTATCGGCAATAGGCATAAAATTAGAATACTGTTGTTGCTGTGTAGAATTAGATGTGTAACCATGCAAGTTTAATATAAGTGGAACAGCTTGTCCTGTATAGCTATTAGGCACATAGAGCCTAAATTTTCGCATGATGTTGTTTGATTTAATACTATCTACAATAGTAACGCCGTTTTGCGCGAAATAAAAAAAGCCTGTCATTAAAAACAAGCTTGTAATTATAAGTTTTTTTAGTCCCATAGACTAAAGGTATGAAAAATTAATTATTTAGCATAACCGGCATTACCAACATTAAAATATCCTCTGCAGGATTAGCTTTATTGTTTGGTAAAATAATTCCTGCTCGGTTAGGGGCGCTCATTTCGATGGTAATTTCGTCGCACTCTAAATTACTTACCATTTCCATTAAAAAGCGTGAGTTAAAGCCAATTTCCATGTCTTCACCAACGTAAGTACAAGTTAATAATTCATGGCCTTCGTTCGCAAAATCAAGATCCTCGGCGCTAACGCGTAATTGACTTCCTGCAACCTTAACACGTATTTGGTGAGTTGCTTTGTTAGAGAATACACTAACGCGTTTTAAAGCGCCTAAAAATGCGCTCCTATCTACCGTTAATTTATTTGGGTTTTGTTTTGGAATAACTGCTTCGTAGTTTGGATATTTACCATCAATTAAACGGCAAACTAAATTTACATTTCCAAAACTGAATAACGCATTCGTTTTATTAAAATCAACTTTTACCGCATCATCAACACCTGCCAATAAACTTTTTAAAACATTCAAAGGTTTTTTTGGCATAATAAAAGATGCAGAAGCACCTGCCTTAGCATCGTTACGTGTGTAACGAACTAATTTGTGCGCATCGGTTGCAACAAAAATAGAATTTGTTTCGGTGAACTGGCAAAATACACCACTCATTACTGGGCGAAGATCATCATTACCTGTAGCAAAAATTGTTTTGTTAATAGCATTTGCAAGCACATCGCTTTTTATAACAATAGATGATTGTGATTCGAGTGCAGGAAGTTTTGGATATTCATCACCGTTCTGTCCTGAAATATTATAATCACCTGTTTCTGTTTTTAATTTTATAGAGTGTTTTGTTTTATCTAAAATAAAAGAAATTGGTTGCTCTGGTAAATTCGCAAGAGAATCTAACAATGTTTTTGCGGGAATGGCAATGCTACCTGTTTCGTTAGATTCAACTTTTAATGAAGTCGTAATTGTTGTTTCCATATCACTGGCAGAAAGCACCAGTTCGTCTTTATTGATCTCGAATAAAAAACAATCTAAAATTGGAATAGTGTTATTTGAATTTAAAACACCGCCAATTGATTTTAAATGTTTTAATAAAGTAGATGCTGATACAACAAAATTCATAATAGATAGATTTAATCAACAAAATTAAAGTTAGCAGCCTAATAAAAGCTTAAACTCGCCTTTAGTTTTAAACTATTTTTTAACACTTACGGGCGGCGAGAAATAGTTTGGCGTGATGAGTAATTTACCAAACACATAATACTGAATTAAAGCCCACTCTTTATCATTCGCAAAACGCAGATATAACCTATCAGGATCGTTTTGAAATGTAACCCCATGTTCTGGCGTTATCAAGGCATTTGGCTGTTTGTGATAGAATTTATATTCACTTGTTTTAAAATCTGTTGTGGTAATGCTAATGATGCAAAATGGCTTATTTGAAGAAAGCGAATCTGTGAGGTGTTTATTCATACCGGTGATAAGTGCTTCGTATGAAATATTTTGATAATAGGCCAGATATTGTTTCATTTTAACCTCATCAAAAGCAACTTCGCTGTTCTTAGCATTTTTAAGTGAGAATGATGTTGTACTATTAAGATCAATGGTAAACGACGAATCGGGCATATTAAAATGTTGCACTTTGATCTGTTTTAATTGTGGTGGAATATAATTTAAAACGATCCTGTCGCGCCACTCATTTTCTTTTGCAATAAAACGTGGCTGCAGGTAGCCTTTAAACCCCGGGATAAAGCAAACATATGGATCGGGATAATTTTTTCCTGACTCAGGATCGGTTAAAAGCAAATAAGAGCCTTCCGAGTCGGGTGTTTCGTGTCCGATATAGTATTGTTTCACTAATTCGTTGCCGGTGTATATCTCGATCTTTAAAGCTGTAGAAGCCATGATTTTTAACACACCTTCTTTAGCTGCTTTTTCAACGGGCATTTTTACTTCAACCCTTTTTATAGCCTCCATTAAATTAATAATAGCGTCGCTACGACAGTTATATTTATCATTTACCACCCAGCCTTTTGGTGTGCGGGTAATTATAGCCTTATCACCCTCTTTATCGGCAATAAAAATTTTTGTGATAGCGGCTGTATCTTTGAATTTAAAATTCCTTGCATCTTCATCAACGGTTGTTGAATTATGTTTTGATTTGTAAATGAAAATTGAGACAACAGCAAGAATCAGTAAAATTGTAATGATAACAATTGAAGACGTTTTTTTCATTTCAAATATTAAGGAAGGTCTGCTCTATTTAAATTCACTTCGTGATTCAAATAAAGAACTTGCTAAATTATTAAAGCGGAAACCAACTTCAAAACCACCGGCATACTTAGTAGCATAACGATAGCCTGAAACATTTACATCATACGAAGTAAAAAAAGCAATATCACCTATTTCATATATTAATGATGGGATGAAAGAATCTTTTGAACGGTAAAATAATCCTATTCCAATTCCATTCTCAGTTCTTTGCCCTGTTACTTTAGTGCCGGATTTTACACGGTATTTTACGTAAGAACCAACAATAATTTGCCATGCTTGTCCCTGACGACTATATAAGAATGTTGGTGTAACAGAAAATTTAGTGTCTTCAAAGTCAAAATGAGTAATGATCTGACCGGTTAATTTAACAGGAATACGATACGATGAGCCTGGACCAAAATCCTGAACAGGTCTATTTAAATGAAATGCGCCAACTGAAACTTTTATTGAAGAGGCATCATCATGATCCTGATCGATCTTAACGCTACTGTATTCCCATGCCGCTCCGGCTGCAATATCTGTAGTTGTAAACTGCCTGTATACTACTGTTTCACCGCTCACTAATGTATTATCAATTTCATTTCCATCAAACTGAGAACTGTAGGTCAACTTACTGTAATTGGCATTATTTGCAGAAACACCACCGGCAATACCAACACTAAATGCACTTTTTTTTCCTGTTTTAATAATACCACTCACATTTAATAAAGCATTTGTTTTTTGCAAACTTGCAGAACCTGCTTTGTCATTAAAAACAGTTAACCCAATTCCTAAAAAAGCTTTACGTCTTCTTGATTTGAATAAACCACCATCAACCGAGATGGCAATAGTTTGAAAAGCCTTGTTCATAGCTGCCCACTGGCTGCGGTAGCTGGCAATTGCCCTGAAATAACCGTTAAAAAAACCGGTATTAGCAGGACTATTAAATAAAGGCGCTTCGTTAACGTTAGAAAAGTGTATGTCCTGCGCTTTAAAATCGGCACTACAAACAATCATTAAAAAGCTAAAAATAAATATTATTTTTTTCATAAAATTTTATACTAAGTGCTACCTCACCAATGTAACGTTACCTTTTAAAATTTTTGGTTCGTTATATATATTTTTATATGTTATTAAGTACGCGTAAACGCCAGTAATAGCTTGTTGTCCGCTATAATATCCATCCCATCCAACAGAAGGATCTGTGCTGCGGAATACTTCCTGTCCCCACCTGTTCCAAATACGGAAATCAAAATCACTTGTAAAAAAAGCGCTACCTACTGGGCTAAATGTATCATTATTTCCATCACCATTTGGTGAGAAGCCAGTTGGCATTATAACGTCGGCAGTTTTATCTGTAAATACCGCAATAACTTCATCCGATTGATTAAACGCAATAGAGACCGAGTCCAGACTTAATGGCCTTGAATTTAAAGTGGTGTGGTTCTTAAATTCCCAATGATGAAAAACATGATTTGTAGTAGTTGGAATCGCTTTAAAAGACATTAATGCTGTAGCGTAATAATTACCACTCCATTTATAGCTGGAAAGCGGAAGTGTATTAAGTATTACATTACCAGAACCAGCAGGCTCAACATCAACTGTAATAGGGTAAGGCCCTGTCATGCCATAGCAACCAACTGTATTAAATCCATATCTGTAATAATCACATCTTTTATATATATTTCGTCTCAGATCTGCACTTAAAGTATCCCAAAGATCGATAGCACTAACAAATGAACCTTGTTGTGGAGTTGCTGCAGGATCTTCATGATACTTCATTTCCTTCAAGAAAAGACTTTTAACATAATCATAATGCGCTAAAATATTATCACATCTCAACGGGCCGTTTAAAAGATCCTGGTACCTGTTTTTATATTCCAATTGGAACGACGAGTTTCCTGTATTTAAATTCATTAAAGCTCTTAACATCATACCATGGCCATTACCACCACCAGGACTTACTGCGTAAGTTGCATTGTGTGTAGCGCATGGAGAAGTTAGATAATTGCTGTGAACTAAAGTGTTTGTTGCGACTGCAGTAAAATTAAATGTCGCAGGCATATTCCACATATAATAGTGCCATTTGGCACCCGGTTTAGTTGCCTGTCCGCCTCTGGCATAAGCTATATTATAATTCCAAAGGTCGCTGTTCATTGCATAGCTATTAAGCACCATGTAGTCTATAAAACTTTCTTTATCCAAACGGCTCATCGCTGTGTTATAGCGCGAAACGTTATTCATTGGTTGTGTAGTTATCCAATCATAAACACTTACTTTAAAATTATTTGAGAATGTTTTAACCGAACCATCAATGTTATGATAAAAAAGCATGTCTAATGAATCTGGTGATTGCTTATTGTAGAATTTTTCATATTCAACATCATAACATTCCCTTAAGTCATAAACGCCCTGGTATTTGCCATTTATAAAAGCTACAACTGGTTTAATGTGTAATGGATTAACATGTAAATTATTTTTAGCGGCAAGTGATTGGTAAAATACATCCCTGATCCCGGTTCCAAATGCAATACCCGTGTTTGTAGGTGATGGAACTGGTGAAAAACTTTCAATATCCGCACCTTTTAAATGCAAGGTATAAAACGATCGTCGCGGGGTGGTGCCCAAACCGGCCACATTAAAGATATCTCCTTCAAAATTACATCCAAAACCACGTCGGTCATCTATAGTAATAAAAAAACCTTTTTGTTTTGTAAGCCATGCCTCATTAGGAGGCCTGCTTATTTGCGCATATCCTTCTGAAACCTGAGCTTTTTTATCGTAATATTCAACATGTATGGCTGGGCCGGGCGACAAACCTCCGGAACTGAACCAATTAGTATCGGCTTTATCCAAAGCAACGGAGACAACTCCAAACTCAGTACTAAAATCATTATGCTCTTGATCTAAAAAATAAGTATTTGTCTGACAAAAACTTGGTAAATAATCTGCAGTACACGTAGATATAACACTTAATGTAGTTGGAAACGCAGTAGCCCTTAAAATAGTTGTGTTTACAATAATTATTGGAGTAGAAAAAGTATAGATCGCATCTGTCATTGTTGGTACGCTTCCATCCATTGTATAATGGACTTCGAAACAACTACCAGCAGAATCAGCTCCTCCACCTAAAAAAATATCAACTTGGTTTATGGGTGCTGATGGCGGATAGAACCCACCTGCATTTACTGTATTGTTATTTATCGTAGAAGGTGTAAAGGTAGGTATTGGACAATAATCCTTATAATAACTGCCCGGAAGCATTGGATTTGCTAGTGTAAAAGAGTTGGCAGTGTATAGTCTCCAGGCAGCTACTCCCATGTTGGCATAATCTATGCGGCCCCTGGTATGATTAGCCATTGTTTTTTGAACGAATACCGAATCTCTGATAACGCCTTGCGGGGTTGATAATATTAACCATTGGTTCTTACACTGGTCTAATGTAAAATTTGCATGAAAGTTGTTGACAGTGTTAATATTTTTACCGCTTAACCATACCGACCTAAGAGCGCCTACAGCCATCGTGAATGTTGAAGGAAAGGCCCATTTTTTTAAGTTAAATCTATCGTTACTTAACCAATAACCTGATAACGTAACGCTTGCCGTGTGAGCGTTTTTCAGTTCAACCCAGTCACTTTGGTTCCCATAATTATCAATAACACCTGAATAATTAGTGGCTGAATATTCATTTAAAACAATAGCTATGCTTGATGTAACAACTTGGGCCTTAAGCCCTGTTAAACCATTTAATAATAGTAATAAACTAAAAACTAAAATAAGTTTTCTTTTTAACATAATAAATTAACGTTTTAGTTCAAAAAATAAGTAATTCCAAATATACACATAAGTACGTAAAAACTAAAAAAAACGTTGGGTAGGGTACCATAATTATTAAATTCTTGTTGTTAATTACCAAATCAAAAGGCTAACTTTGCAGTTCTGATATGAGCGATATAATACATCACGAATGCGGCGTTGCACTTATTAGGTTGCTAAAGCCGCTTGAATACTACAAAACTAAGTATGGTTCGGCAAGATATGGTTTGCATAAACTGTATCAGGTGATGGAAAAAATGATCAATCGCGGGCAGGACGGGGCCGGTATTGCAACCATAAAATTTGACGCTAAACCCGGCACTACATATCTGGATCGTTTAAGGTCTATAGAACCCAAGGCTACACAGGATATTTTTGGGCAAATAAATAATTTATTCGTTAACGCTAATATCAACCACCCTGAAGAATATAAAAGCGCCAACTGGCAAAAAGAAAATATTCCATTTTTGGGCGAATTAATGCTGGGTCACCTGCGCTACGGAACATTTGGCAAGAACAGCGTGCACAGCTGCCACCCTTTTAAACGCCAAAATAACTGGATGAGCCGTAACCTTGTTGTTGCCGGTAATTTTAATTTGACCAATGTAGATGAATTATACACACATTTGGTAGAACTGGGCCAGCACCCGGTAGAGAAGGCCGACACGGTAACGGTGATGGAAAAAATTGGTCATTTTTTAGATAAAGACAACGACCGTTTATTTAAAAAATTTAAAGAACAAAACGATAAAAATTTCGAGATAAGCAAACTGATACAGGCTAATATTGACGTGGCCGGTATCCTTAGAGAGAGCAGCAAACGCTGGGACGGCGGTTATGTTATGTGCGGTATGATAGGTCATGGTGATGCATTTGTATTGCGCGATCCAAATGGTATAAGGCCTGGTTATTTTTACCAGGATGATGAGGTAATTGTTGTAGCCAGCGAAAGACCCGTAATACAAACTGTTTTTAATGTGCCATTTGAAAATGTAAAAGAAATTAAGCCTGGACATGCTATTATCATAAAAAAAGACGGTACGCTTACCGAAGAAGAAATAATTGAGCCACAAAAAAAATTATCCTGCTCGTTCGAGCGTATTTATTTTAGTCGCGGTAACGATGCTGATATTTATAAAGAGCGTAATCAGTTAGGAAGAAATTTAACGCAAAGTGTTTTAAAATCGGTTAACTACGATCTTGAAAATACAGTTTTCAGTTACATTCCAAATACTGCAGAAGTGGCATTTGGCGGGCTAATTGAAGGTTTAGATGATCACACTAATACATGGAAAGCCGAAGAGATCATAAAGTTGAACGGAAATTTATCGGGACCTGAATTAAAAAAAATATTAGCTACTCATCCGCGTATTCATAAAGTTGTTTTAAAAGATGCCAAGCAACGCACGTTTATTACTGCCGATGAAGGCCGTGATAGCCTTGTGAATTTAGTGTACGATATTACTTACGGCACCGTGAAAAAAGGTGTTGATAGTTTGGTTATTCTGGATGACAGTATTGTAAGAGGTACTACTTTAAAACAAAGTATCTTAAGTATTTTAGATCGCCTTGAACCTAAAAAAATAATTGTTGTCAGCTCTGCACCGCAAATAAGATATCCTGATTGTTATGGTATTGATATGGCTGTTATGAGCAAATTTGTTGCCTTTGAAGCCGCCATAGCCTTACTAAAACAACAAGGTAAAGAAGCGTTTATTAAAGAGGTTTATGAACGCGCCAAAAAAGAAGTTGAAAAACCAAAAGAAGAACAAGCGAATTTGGTAAAAGAAATTTACGCGAATTTTTCTGCGGAACAGATCTCAGATAAAATTGCAGAATTAATAAAACCTAAAAATCTTAAAGCCGAATTAGTTCTTATCTATCAAAAATTGGATGGCTTGCACAGCGCTTGTCCTGATAATTTAGGCGACTGGTATTTTAGTGGTAACTACCCTACTCCCGGTGGAAATAAAGTAAGTAATCAAGCCTTTGTAAATTACATGGAAGGCAATCACACGAGAGCTTATTAACCAAATGTAATAGGGAAAAGGTAAGATGGAAAATGTATTTCGTAATTCCATTTTACATTTGCCAAATTACATCTTACATTAAAACTCAGTCTTCGAGTACACTTATCCTATTCAACCCATCTATCTGAATGGTGCGTTTACCGGTACCTTTTTTAGGGACAGGGATAGTTGAAGTGTATTCTTTTTTTGTTTTGGTAATGATCCTTATAAACTGATCACCTGAATCTATTTTTTTGTACTCCGTTGTTGACTGGCGTTCTACATTTGCAAAAATGAGTTGTTCCTTGCCAACAATTACTGTATCCAATATTTCAGTATTGTAATTGGTAACCCTTACTTCGTATCCTTTACCACATGAGGTTAACAAGATGCCCATGCAAATTAAACCTGTAACAAAAAGAAATTTAATTTTTTCCATTTTTTAAAATTTATAATTAAAACTTTCGATTCATTTCTCTTTCAATATCGCGCTTTTTAATATCATCGCGCTTATCAAATTCTTTTTTTCCTTTGGCTAAAGCAATTTCCATTTTCGCAAAACCCTTATCATTTATAAACAAGCGTGTTGGTATAACGGTAAGACCCTGGTCTTTTACTTTTCTTAATAATTTATTTAGTTCCTGTCTGCTTAACAGCAATTTCCGTTCCCGTAAAGCCTCATGTTGATAAAAAGAAGCATCGGTATATTCGGAAATATGGAGATTTTTCACGAATAATTCTTCATTTCTAAAATAACAATAACTGTCTGAAAGCCCCGCCTTTCCTTCTCGGATAGACTTTATCTCGGTTCCTTTCAGTACCAACCCCGCCACTAAGGTATCTAAAAACTGATAATCAAATTTAGCCCTTCGGTTCTCAATGTTGATCGTATTGCTTAATTTAGCCACTTAACAAAGTTACAATTAAAAATGCAAGATTCAGCCATTTTATTAAAAGCGGTTCCGGTAAACGACATTGAAAAAGTGGCAGACCTTGCTAAAATAATTTGGGTAAAACATTACCCGTCTATTATCGGACAAGAACAGGTAGACTATATGTTAAAGAACATGTACAACACCGAAAGCCTTTTAAACCAGGTGAAGGAAAAAAAACAACTGTTTTATTTTATAACCACAACTAACGAGAACATTGGCTTTTTATCAGTCACTCTTGAAGGTGAAGATCATTGGATGTTAAATAAATTTTATGTTCTGGAAGAGAAGGCCGGAAAAGGAATTGGTACGCTTATCTTAGAAGAATTAAAAAAACTCATTCAGCCAAAAAAAATAAGTTTAACAGTTAACCGTAAAAATTATAAATCCATTAATTTTTATTTTAAGAACGGATTTAAAATTGAATCAAATGCCGTTTTTGATATTGGAAATGGTTTTGTGATGGATGATTTTATAATGGTTTGGAATGTAAGCTAGTTGTTAGTCACCAGAATATAGTCGTTAGTCCTAACAAGAAACTAGGAATTTTTTCCTTCTAACATTTTTTCTAACGAATACATTTCATCGCGTAAACGTGCGGCTTCATTAAAATTCATTTCTTTTGCAGCGCGCAACATGGCAGATTTTGCTTTTGCAATTTGTTTTTTCAGATCATCAGAGCTCATGTATTGTACCACAGGATCTGCTGCAATATCATAGGCTTCCGGCTCAACATAAACCTTTACCAGCTTGCCATCAATAGTAACTTCAGTGCCACTAAAGGTTGGTTGTAATAATTGCTTTCTTCCGGCTTGTATTGGTGTAATATTGTGTTTAAAATTATATTCTATCTGTTTTTTTCTTCTACGCTCCGTTTCTTCCATTGTAGCTTTCATACTATCGGTAATTCTGTCTGCATACATGATCACTCTTCCATTCACATTACGCGCAGCACGTCCAACAGTTTGTACCAGGCTTCGTACATTTCTTAAAAAGCCTTCTTTGTCAGCATCCAAAATAGCAACTAAACTTACTTCCGGAAGATCCAATCCTTCACGCAATAAATTAATTCCTATCAACACATCAAACATACCTACACGCAATTGGCGTAAAATTTCAACGCGCTCCAAAGTATCCACTTCGCTATGTATGTAACGGCAACGCACATTTAATTTTGTAAGATATTTTGTCAACTCCTCGGCCATACGTTTGGTTAAAGTAGTTACCAAAACGCGTTCATCTTTTTCAACTACTTTATGGATCTCATCCAACAGATCATCTACCTGGTTAGAGCATGGTCTTACTTCTATTAAAGGATCTAAAATTCCTGTTGGGCGGATCAATTGCTCGACTACAACTCCACCCGCTTGTTCTAACTCAAAATTTGCAGGCGTGGCACTTATATATATTACCTGCTTAAGCATGGCAAAAAATTCTTCAAACTTCAACGGCCGATTATCCAATGCCGAAGGCAAACGAAAACCATACTCCACTAAATTTGTTTTACGACTTAAGTCGCCACCATACATTGCTCCTACTTGCGGTATGGATACGTGACTCTCATCCACCAACATTAAAAAATCATCAGGAAAATAATCTATTAAACAGAAAGGTCTTGTGCCCGGTAAACGCCCATCAAAATACCTCGAGTAATTTTCTATGCCGCTGCAATAACCCAGTTCGCGCATCATCTCGAGATCAAAATTCACGCGCTCTTCTAAACGTTTTGCCTCTAAAGTTCTTCCATGTTTATTAAAAAATTCTACTTGCTTTTGCATGTCTTCATAAATAAAGTGCATGGCTTTTTGCAAAGTATCGGGCGCGGTAACAAAAATATTTGCAGGATAAACGCTAAAGGATTCAAATTTTTCTATCACGTGGTTGTTAGCGCTGTCAAAGGTTTCAATACTTTCTATTTCATCGCCAAAGAACATAATGCGCACACAATAATCTGCGTATGGTAAATTTACATCAACCGTATCTCCCTTAACACGAAAAGTTCCACGATCAAACTCACCTGTTGTTCTTGAATAAAGCGAACCAACAAATTGGTGTAATAATTTATTTCGAGAAACCAATTGACCAACATGAATAGGAATAATATTCTTTTTAAAATCAGAAGGATTACCCATACCATAAATGCAGCTAACAGAACTTATAACGATCACATCTCTTCTTCCTGATAATAAAGAGGAAGTAGTGCTTAAACGTAATTTTTCTATTTCCTGGTTAATGGCTAGATCTTTTTCAATGTATGTTCCTGTAGTTGGTAAAAAGGCTTCGGGTTGATAGTAATCATAATAGCTTACAAAATATTCTACAGCATTGTTCGGAAAAAATTGTTTGAACTCGCTGAATAACTGTGCGGCCAAAGTTTTATTATGACATAAAATTAAAGTGGGTTTACTTACCTGTTGAATAACGTTGGCCGCAGTAAAAGTTTTTCCTGAACCGGTAACACCTAATAAAACCTGGTGAGCTGTGCCCGAACGAATACCTTCTACCAATTGCCTGATAGCTTCCGGTTGATCGCCGGTAGGTTGAAATTCAGATGTCAGTTCAAAATTCATGTTCTTTTAATTATTTTCCCGACATCTTTAAAAATTAGATTTTTTTAGGCGAACGAATTTTTAAAAGCGGAGTTTACTAGTGTAAATGAGCATTTAAAAAATGAAGTTCAACGCCAAAAAAGCAATTTTTTGAGGTGTCGGTACAAAGTTACTTAATCAATTTATATTTTACCGCAGCAAATTCTTTATTACAAAAATTAAAATGCCACCATTCGCTGGTTATTGGGAAAAAATTTGCCAGCTGCATAACTTTTCTTAACAATTTTCTGTTCTCAAATGCTTCCTGCGTTAATTCGCCGGTTTTTAAATATTGCCATTCATAAACTGGCTGTGATAGTTTTCCGAAATGATCAAATTCGGTTCCCATATCCAATACCTTATTGGTTTTAAGATCTATGATAGAAAGATCTACAGCGCAACCATAATTATGTAACGAGATAGAAAATGGTGGCGACAAATAAGCGTACTTAATGTCTGGCGGCATATCCAGACTGTCCCACATCATTTGCTGCACATGTAACGGACGAGTGGCATCAAAAATTATCAATGAGTAATTGGGATTTATTTGTTTTAAATAATACTGTGCATTATAAATTCTTATGGCTACTTCGCAGGGAAAATAAGCCTTCCGGAGGCCATCATACACATTTAATTTTAAAAAATTATCTGTACTCGCATATTTAAGGTCTACTTTTATAGAGCTGTCAATACTTTGAACATCAATAAGGTCGTAACCCTTAAATACATATTCAAGGTAAGAAGTATCAACGTTTATTTTATTCTTTAAGATAATTTTAAGAGTGTCTTTGGCTATAAAGTCATGACGTTTTTCGATCTGAGCGCCTTTACCCTCTTTATCTGGTTTGCAGGCAAAAAGAAGTAAAAGACCCAACAAAAAATATACTTGATAAATTTTCAAAAATTAATTTTTTCTTACTTTAATTTCCAAAGCAAATACTTAATTTTATAAGCAAATTAAAATCTATGCCTTCGTTTGATATAGCCAGCAAATTAGATGCCCAACTACTGGATAATGCAGTAAATGTAGCTAAAAAAGACATACTTAACCGTTGGGATTTTAAGGACAGTAAAAGCACAATTGAATTAAATAAAAAAGACCTGCTTATTAATGTAAGTACCGAAAATGATATGCGACTAGATGCCATTTTAGATGCTATTCATTCTCGCATGATCAAACAAGGTCTCGATCCACGTGGCCTTGATGAAAGTAAAGATCATTATCCCAGCGGACCAATGATAAAAAAAGATATTAAGGTTAGACAGGGTTTGGAAAAAGAAGCGTCAAAAAAAATAATGAAAGATATTAAAGACAGTAAGATAAAAGTTACTGCTCAAATAATGGATGAGATCATTCGTGTGAGTGCTAAAAAAATTGATGACCTCCAAGCTGTAATTGCTCTTTGTCGCAAAGGTGATTACGATGTGCCTTTACAATTTATAAATATGAAATAATTCGTTATCATTTAACCACAGAGTTCACAAAGAAAGCACAGAGAACACAAATAAAAATGAAAAAATTAGATAAGACATCGCACTCTTCTGGAAAAATTTCTGATCATAAGAAGGAATCTAGTAATTATAAAAATCTTAATTTACAGCAAATAGGAGAGGTTTTTTCATATTTACAGAGCGTGGCATATAATTATTCATTGAATAATCCGCCAAAAATGGATAGGACAATTTTTTCAGCACGCTCATTAAAAATAAATAATGATAATTAGAAGTAAAGCACCATTAAGGATAGGATTAGCGGGCGGAGGAACAGATGTTAGTCCTTATGCTGATATATATGGTGGCGCCATTTTAAATGCCACTATAGATCTTTATGCTTACGCATCATTAGAACCTTTAAGTAATGGTAAAATAGAGTTTTGTTATGATGGAACTGATCGTTGCATTATTTTAGACAGCAAAAAAGAATTAGAACTCGTTGATGGATTTGAATTGTTTATTGGCGTTTATAATCGTTTAGTAAAACAATTCAACCTTGAAAAATTATCTTTTCGTTTAACATCCTATATTGAAGCGCCTCAAGGTTCGGGTCTTGGAACCTCCTCTACCATTGTAGTTTCATTGATAGGTGCTTTTGTTGAATGGTTAAAATTACCTCTCGCAAAATACGACATTGCACATTTAGCCTATGAAATTGAGCGCATTGATCTTGGCATGAGTGGCGGAAGACAAGATCAATATGCAGCAACATTTGGCGGAATTAATTATATGGAATTTTTAAGTAACGATCGTGTTATCGTTAATCCATTACACTTAAAAGATAAAATTGTAAATGAGTTAGAATTTAATTTGTTGTTATACTTTACAGCCACTCAACGTTTATCTGCCACAATTATAAATGAGCAGGTACAAAATGTAAAAGATAAAAATGAAAAATCGGTTGATGCCATGCACAATTTAAAAGAGCAGGCGCATCAAATGAAAGATAGTTTATTGCGCGGCGAAATAAATAAAATTGGCGAGATCTTAAATTTTGGTTGGAAAAATAAAAAGGCAATGGCCAACTCTATCAGCAATCCTTTAATTGATAATATTTACGATACAGCATTAAAGAACGGCGCAACAGGTGGAAAGATAAGCGGTGCGGGCGGCGGCGGCTTTATGTTCTTTTTATGTCCGGGTGTTACAAAAGTAAAAGTGGCAAAATCGCTTGAAGCACTTGGTGGAAAAGTGCAATCATTTAAATTTACAAAAGAAGGTTTGGTGACCTGGACAATATTAGAAAATTAAAAATAGTAATATGGAAACTATGAGCAGTATTAAAACATTAGATGTAACAAACTTTAAATTCGATAACCAAACAGCTTATTACAAAGGTAAAGTGCGTGATGTTTACACCATTGGAAACTCAATACTGGTAATGATCGCCAGTGATCGCATTAGTGCATTTGATGTGGTGTTACCAAGAGGTATTCCATACAAAGGTCAAGTATTAAATCAAATTGCTGCGCATTTTTTAGATGCTACAAAAGATATTATTCCTAACTGGTTAATTTCTTCGCCACATTCGCATGTGAGTATTGGCAAAATGTGCCAGCCATTTAAAGTGGAGATGGTTGTGCGTGGTTATTTGGCAGGACATGCCGCAAGAACTTACACAAGTGGTTTAAGAACATTGTGTGGCGTTACTTTACCCGAAGGATTAAAAGAGAACGACAAATTACCTCAACCTATCATTACCCCTACTACCAAGGCTTCCGAAGGACATGATGAAGATATTAGTCGCGAAGAAATAATTAAGCAAGGTATCGTTAGCAAAGAACATTACGAACAATTAGAAAAATATACTTTGGCACTATATGCCCGCGGACAAGAAATTGCCAATAAAATGGGATTGATATTAGTGGACACAAAATATGAATTCGGTTTATATAATGGCCAAATAACTTTAATGGATGAAATTCATACACCAGACTCATCACGTTATTTTTACAAAGCAGGTTATGATGATCGTCAACAAAAAGGTGAAGAACAAAAACAACTAAGCAAAGAATTCGTAAGAAGGTGGCTAATTGAAAATGGTTTTCAGGGCAAAGAAGGGCAAACAATACCGGCCATGAGTGATGAATGGGTAACGGAAATAAGTAACCGTTATATTGAATTATATGAAAAAGTAACGGGCAAAAGCTTCGCTAAAGCCAACTACAGCAACATGTTAGCCGATATTGAAACTTCAATTAAAAATGAGCTAAAAAAATCTTAACTTTACGCCATCAATAAACAATAGAATGAAAGATATTTTCGAAAAAATTAAAGCGAATTTAGGTCCGATCGGAGAACACGCAAAAGAGTCACACGGTTATTTTACATTTCCAAAATTAACAGGCGATATTAACCCGCACATGGATTTTCGCGGTAAAAAATTATTGAACTGGAGTTTGAATAATTATTTAGGATTAGCAAATCATCCTGAAGTTAGACAAGCTGATATAGAAGGCGCAACAAAATTTGGTTTAGCGGCTCCAATGGGTGCGCGTATGATGAGTGGAAATTCTGATTACCATGAAGAATTAGAAAAAGGTTTATCAAAATTAGTTCAAAAAGAAGATACCATACTTTGTAATTTTGGTTATCAAGCAATGGTTTCGGCTATTGATGCTATTGTTGATCGTCATGATGTAATAGTTTACGATGCAGAAAGTCATGCCTGTATTTTAGATGGCGTGCGTTTACACATGGGCAAGCGTTATGTTTTTAAACACAACGATATTGAAGATTTTGAAAAACAAATGGTGCGTGCCACTAAATTGGCCGAAACTACAGGTGGTGCTATTTTAGTAATTACCGAAGGTGTTTTTGGTATGCGTGGCGACCAAGGGAAATTGAAAGAGATCATTGAAATGAAAAAGAAATTCTCTTTCCGTTTATTTGTTGATGATGCGCATGGCATTGGCACAATGGGTCCTAAAGGTGGTGGTACCGGCGAAGCTCAAGGTTGCAACGATGGCATTGATATTTATTTTGGAACATTCGCAAAATCCTTTGCATTGATCGGTGGCTTTATTAGTTCAACAAAAGAGATCATTACATTTTTACGTTACAATATGCGTTCTCAAATTTTCGCTAAATCGTTACCAATGCCATTGGTGTATGGTTTATTAAAACGTTTGGAATTATTAAATAAACATCCTGAATACCGCACAAAATTATGGGAGATCGCTAATAGTCTTCAAAAAGGTTTGGTTGATGCAGGATTTAATATTGGTGACACAAATACAATGGTAACGCCTGTATACATGAATGGTTCAATTCCGGAAGCAACTAATATGGTGATCGATCTTCGTGAGAATTTCGGGATCTTTTGTTCGATGGTGGTGTATCCTGTAATTCCAAAAGGCATGATCATTTTACGTTTAATTCCAACAGCAATGCATACTACAGAAGATGTAAAATATACTATTGAATCTTTCAGTAAAATAAAAGATAAATTATACGGTGGCATTTATAAAGCAGATAAGATCCGTGATGGATTTTCGCAAGCGTTATAAAGCCTCATTCTAAATCGGACTTGAACCCCAATCTAAACAGTTGGGGTTTTTTGTTTGTCGTTTTATCTTTGTGTAAGCCATGGGCTTCTATGCTAACTAATCCGTTTCGATAAATTCACAATTAAAGTTTTCTTATCTATGTGTCTATGTGGTTAAATCTGCTCTGTTTCTTACCTTTTCTATTAACAATTTATTCCATCCTGTTAAAAAGTAAGTACCGGAAATAGCTTATGGATATTGTATCTTAGATGTCCGCTATGGCAAAATCAGAAGACAAAGAAACTCCCTTAATGAAACAATACAATGCTATCAAGGCTAAATACCCTGATGCTATTTTATTATTTCGTGTGGGTGATTTTTACGAGACATTTGGAGAAGATGCCATTAAAGCTTCTAAGATCTTAGGAATTACTTTAACCAAGCGCGCTAACGGACAAGCCTCACATATTGAGCTGGCGGGCTTTCCGCATCACTCGGTAGATTCATATTTACCGAAATTAGTCAGAGCCGGGTACCGTGTGGCAATCTGCGACCAGTTAGAAGATCCTAAAACGGTTAAAGGAATTGTAAAACGTGGTATTACTGAGTTAGTAACACCGGGCGTAAGTTTTAATGATAAGATCTTAAACCACCAACAAAATAATTTTTTAGCCTCTATTCATTTTGATAAAGACCAGGGAGGGCTTGCCCTTTGTGATGTTTCAACTGGTGAGTTTTTAGTGGCGCAAGGTTCTATAACTTATCTTGAAAAATTAATTCAGAATTTTAAACCCAACGAATTACTTTACGAAAAAAATAAACGCAATAATTTAAACGAATTACTGGGCGATCGTTTTTACTCTTTTGGTTTGGATGATTGGGCCTTTACTTACGATTTTGGTTACGAAAGTTTAACAAAACATTTTGAGACCAACTCTTTAAAAGGTTTTGGTATTGAAGGTCAAAACCTTGCTGTTTGTGCCTGTGGCGCCATCCTGCATTATTTAGGTGAGACCAAACATGATAAATTAAAACACATTAATAAGATCAGTCGTATTGATGAAGATCAATATGTTTGGTTAGATAAGTTCACCATTCGTAATCTTGAATTATATTCTTCTAATAACGAGAATGGAAAAAGTTTAATTGATGTTATTGATAAAACAGTTAGTCCCATGGGCTCGCGTTTATTAAAACGCTGGCTGGCCTTGCCATTAAAAAATGTTGCTGCTATTAAAGAAAGGCAAGAGGCCGTAGATTATTTTGTAAAAAATATTGAGAACCGTTACGAAGTTGCCGCACTTTTAAAAGAAGTTGGCGATCTTGAAAGGCTAATTTCCAAAGTGGCTGCATTACGCACCAATCCAAGAGAGTTGGTTCATTTAAAAAAATCGTTACTGATCATCAGCGAGATCAAAGAAAAAATTGCTTCCTCAAAAAATCCAACACTTCAAAAAATTGCCGACCAGTTAAATCCTTGTCAACTCATTTGCGAACGTTTACAAAACGAATTGAATGAAGATGCACCGGTAAATATTTTAAAAGGCAATGCTATTAATAAAGGAATTAATGCAGAGTTGGATGAGTTAAGAAGTATTGCTTTTAGCGGCAAAGATTATTTGTTGCAGATACAACAACGCGAAGTTGAAAAAACAGGAATTTCGTCTTTAAAAGTTGCTTACAATTCTGTGTTTGGTTATTATTTAGAAGTAACGCATTTGCATAAAGATAAAGTACCAGCAGAATGGATCCGTAAACAAACACTTACAAATGCGGAACGTTATATTACACCTGAATTAAAAATTTACGAAGAAAAAATATTAGGCGCTGAAGATAAAATTATGTCTTTAGAGCTACAATTATTTGAGGCTTTGGTGCGCGATATTGGTGATTATCTTTTGCCTATACAATTAAATGCATCTTTACTTGCCAAGCTGGACGTGCTTTGTGGCTTTGCAACATTAGCTTCAGAAAACAATTACAACAAACCTGAGATAACAGAAGATCACGCTTTAAATATAGTTGAAGGCAGGCACCCTGTTATTGAAAAACAATTGCCCGTAGGCATTGATTATGTTACCAACAATGTTTTTTTAGATAACGATACCTGCCAGTTAATGATGATTACCGGGCCAAACATGAGTGGTAAATCGGCGTTGTTACGGCAAACCGCATTAATTGTTTTGTTGGCGCAGATAGGAAGTTTCGTTCCCGCAGATGCAGCTACATTGGGAATTATAGATAAAATTTTTACCCGTGTTGGCGCAACAGATAATATCAGCTCAGGCGAATCTACCTTTATGGTGGAGATGAATGAAACGGCCAGCATCTTAAATAATTTAAGTGACAGAAGTTTAATTTTGTTGGATGAGATCGGGCGAGGAACCTCTACATACGATGGTATATCTATTGCCTGGAGCATTGCAGAATACATTCATAACCAACCAAAGAACAGAGCAAAAACTTTATTTGCAACTCACTATCATGAATTGAATGATATGTGCACATTTTTTCCGCGCATAAAAAACTTTAATGTTTCGGTAAAAGAGAGTGGCAATAAAATAATCTTTTTAAGAAAATTAGCCGAAGGTGGAAGCGAGCACAGTTTTGGGATCCATGTGGCACGTATGGCCGGCATGCCTAAATTTGTTATTGAGCGCGCGAACGAGATCTTAAAAAAATTAGAGAAGGAACATGAATTTGAGTTTGCAGACAGTGATGAATTAGTAGTTAATGGTAAAGAAAAAACAGATCCAAAGAGATCAAATGACATGCAGTTAAGTTTTTTTCAATTAAATGATCCTTTGCTGCAACAAATAAAAGAAGACATTTTAAGGATCGACATTAACACCCTAACACCCGTAGAGGCGCTTCTAAAATTAAATGAAATAAAGAAATTGGTAGGCGGTTAAACTCTTTTTCATTTTTGACGAGAACCACTCCACATTCAAGCTCGACTATTTCCAAAATAATTTTTGTCCTCACTTTTTTCTTGATAACGGCAGCGCGAAGCGTTGAGCGGGCCTGTGTGTTAGTAAGCAAAAAATCAAGGCTTCTTAAAATTTTGCTAAAAACTCTCCTTCTTCAAGCCGATGATTTAAGCGCTTCGCGAGCAGCCAAAATCATCTTCGCCCAGGCTCAACGCTTTTGAACAAGGAGAGTTTTACTACGCAAAATTTTAAAAGGCCAGACCAGGCTGGGCGCTTACGCCGGATAACCCGATTATAAATCAAAATACATTTATGATTAATTCATTTTATTGTATGAATTGCCAAAAAAAAGTTTTGCCAAATAAAAATTATCAGTACATTTGCACTCCCCAAAAGGGAAAAAGCGAAAGTAGCTCAGTTGGTAGAGCGTAACCTTGCCAAGGTTAAGGTCGCGGGTTCGAGACCCGTCTTTCGCTCAAAAAGAGCTGAAAAGCTCTTTTTTTAATCACCTCCCGCAAGGGAAATGCCTGGGTGGTGGAATTGGTAGACACGCAGGACTTAAAATCCTGTATCTTCACGGATGTACGGGTTCAAGTCCCGTCCCGGGTACTAAGCCGGACTTCTCTTCAAATTTAGAGAAGTCCGGTTTTTTTATTTCCCCCAAACCCTTTGATAATAGGGCGATTTGGGAGATCACCCGATTTACTTCAGGGGTTCGATAATGCTCGATTTTCGTATCATATACCAAACCGGAAGGAAATACTACATTTTGGAAAGTTTGCTTTTGGTAATAGTCCCCGGAAGCCCACACAGGTGCGAGGTTTGCCGATAGTCGGCAGGCAAAATTTATCAATTCTTTAGGGTTCGATAATTTTTGTTCTAACTTTTCAAGGGACTCCATAATACCCTCTTTACGCTTCTTCATTTCAGTCGAAAATTCTTCGTAAATATCCAAACTTACAGCCCCAATAGCGTGTCTTTTACGCAAATTATAGAACTCCTCCTCAACCTCGTTAAGTTTCAAAGAAAGGGCTTTTTTCTCGCTTGTGCTGGTTTCTGTTAGGTTCTCCCAAGTATAGCGCAGTTGTTTTTCTAAAGGCTCCACGTAGGCAGAATTTACCGTATAATTTGAAAGCAATTCTTCAAACTTGCCGTGCATGATTTTAATGCTCCGATTTACCTTAATTCCGATCCTATTTACCTTATAATAATAAAGCCCCTTCTTCTTCACGATATATCCGGTGAAAGGGGCTCCAGTTTCTGCATCTTTTACAAATACCTTCAATGGCAGATTATCATTGGCTTTGTTGACTTTAAAGCCATCGGTCTTCTTGAGTTCGTTTGCCCTTAGAAATAAATCTTCATCAATTAAAGGGGGATGCTTTCCTTTAATAACCTCGCCATTCAATAAGTTGTGCGACATGAACCCACAATAAAATGGGTTCGAAAATATGCCGCCAAGGGTCTGCTTAGGCATATTAATACCCAAGCATTTTAATTTTTCAATAATCTGATCGTAGGTCATTCCATTAGCTCGCCAAATAAAAGCTTGCTTAATGGCTTCTCCTTTATCGCTAAAAATAATAGTTTGGGTGGGCGCACCTTTTACAAACGCATAACCTGTTGGTGCATTACCAATCCACTCTCCTCTTAATAATTTTTCTCGCATCCCATCAATCGTTTTCTGTCTTCGTAAATCGTTATCGTATTTACCAAAGATGAATTGGATGTTTTGTTGCAATGCTCCTGCATGGGAGTTTGTATCGATTGGTTGTGTAACAGCCATGATACTTACTCCGGTCTTTTTTAATTCACTCGCAATGAAAATTGCGCTATCTCCAGTCCTGCTGAATCGATCTAAACTATAAACTAAAATGAAAGAAATTTTTTCTTTACTCGCTTTTACAAATTTGAGCATTCGAGTAAACTCTTTCCGTTCATCGCTTTTCGCACTTTCATAAGTTCCTCCAAAATAACCTTTAATGTCCAACTTGTTTTTAATGGCGTAATCCATGCAATACTTTTTTTGCCACTCCAAACTTTGATTGGTGTCCATTTGTTCTTTAGAACTCACCCTTGTGTAAATAACGCAATTTTGAATAGACTCATCTTTCAATGCTGCTCCTTTTCCTTTTGCAAATTTCTTAAGCAGCGTTTCGTTGTTCTCCATCAAGATCATCTCCTTTTATAATTGTTAGTTTTTGCTTGCTATGTTTTTGTTTCATGTATAATTCATAAAACAGGATTGATAATTTTTCCAAAGCAATTATTGTTTCTTCTGCTTCCGCATCAGAAATATTTTCAAAGCCTTTACATTTTCTCAATTCAGCAACGCTCAACCTTTTATGTTTTTTATTTCCATTAACACTTTCCATCTTCACGTATATTTCAATTTTCATACTCCGTTTATTTGCTTGCTTTATTTGAAGTACGGTACACTTTTTTGAACGTGGTAGCGATTCCGACTTTCTTTTTTTGAGGGGAAAAAATCAAGGGAATAAACTTGCACGTTCAAAATATAAGTGCCATACTCAATGGCAAATACCGCTAAGAATCGTCTATTTTTCGGGGATATGGGGTATAACAAAACACAAGGCAAAACTATGCCCATGCTTGGTGGTGCTTTCGTGGTTTAGGATTCTACTCCGAAGAATAGCTCAAAATAATTCTTACTGTTTGGAATCGGAACACAACTGCCGAGAAAGGCAGAAATAAAAAAAGCCCCCCATAAGGGAGGCTTAAGCTAAACTAACAAACTATAAAATTAATCTTTTCCTTCTTCTTCTTTCGTTGCTTCGGTCTTTTTGATAAAGTTTCCGTTTGCATCAAATAAAGCGTCAAAGTGCATTTTATCTTTTTCCATTTCGGCTTCATACATTACTTTACCATCAGCGTCCGTAATTTTAGCGGCTTCAGTTAGCTTATGACCAGCATAGTTTTTAGTGCAATAATCAGTAACCGCTTTTGGTAATGCAGAAGTCTTAATTTCTTGCTCTAATTCTTTAAATGTTCCATCTGCGCCAAATACAGCAGAAGATTCAACTTTGTTTAAATCAAATTCTGCTTCAAAGTCAGCCCCTTCTTTTTCCCATACCTTAACTTTTGATCCGGGATACTTCTTAGCAAAGCTGTCTTTTACATTAGCAGGAACTTCTGCTTCTTTTAAGTGTTGTGCATTTGCGTAGCTAAGCCCGAAGCATAATGCGATTGTTGCGATTGTTGTTTTCATTTTTTTATCTGGTTTTAAATTTATAATTCAAAGTAACAACACAATTCTAAAGCAAATCTTTAGGCACAATTTAGAACTTATAACTGTATCCAATTCTCACAACTTGTGTTTCATAATAATCGGTACTTACATATCTAAATCCATTACCCTGAATAGATTTCTTAATCTGCATTGTATTCAAAAGATCAGTGGCATTTATGAATAATTCGCCCTTGCCTTTTTGAATTCGTTTTTTCATCCCTATATCTAAAGAAAATCGTGAACCTATTGTTCCTTGAGGAATTAAATCAGGAGCAAGGTAAATTGCTGTTAATTGAAAATCTGTATTTTTCTTTAAGTGGAAAGTAGCATTTAGCTTGGAGTTCCAAGATATTAGTGACTGCCTATCAGAAGAATAAGTATTTGCATAAGGATATTTATTGTAAGCAGTAAAAGCCTCAATAGTGCTTTGATAGCCGTTAAAATTCATGTTTAGAGAAAGCCATTTTTTTACATCTTGAGAAACTATTAATTCTAATCCTGTATTATAACTCCTTCCTGCATTTTGCATAATAGAATAAATCAGTGTACTACCCGGAACAACGCTCGCAATACGAGTGATTGTACCATCTGCTATTTTGTGATATGCTGCTGAATAAAAATATCCATTTTTCCAGTTACCCTTATAGCCTAATTCAAACAAGTTAGTGAATTGCGGACTTAGTGAAGGATTACCAACTTTAATAATTTCTGCATCATCATACTTAGGGAAGATTCTAATATCCACTTCGTTTGGTCTATCAACTCTTCTATTGTAAAATAAAGAAATCTTGTTGTTGTCGTTAAACTTATATGCAAATCTTACGTTTGGAAACGGCTGCGTATAATTGTAGCCATTACTTTTATACGTTGGATGGTTTGGATTGACTTGGTAATTCACATTAACATACTCAACTCTTAAACCTGCCTCTAATTCATATTTTGTATTTTCAAGAACGTAGTTACCATATAGAGCAGGAATCGTTTCTTTATATGTAGCCCAACCACCGGCTGCCGAATCGATAGGAGAATTAATTCCCGGAAAGAACAACATATTTGTAGGAATATTCCTATACCTGAATTTACCTCCCATTTCAATTCTCCCGTGCTTTAAAGGTTTGATGTAATCGAGATTGAAATCTGCTACATGCTCATCAGAAATTAACTTAAAGGCATCATAACCTGTAAAGGTCGGCATCACATTCGTGAAGTAATACTTTTCATCCTCTCTGTGAAATGTATAATTTAATCCAATGTTTAAAGTGTGTCCAGCCTGTTTGAATTTATGTAAGTAAGAAGAAGATGCTGTAGCAGTTGTTTTTAGTTCATCCTCTAAAAATTGCCACAGACGTTTTCTATCTGATAAATCAGAGTTAAAGAATGGTTCATCTCCGTGATCTAAAATTCGCTCAGAACTAAACAAGCCCGATAAACTAAATTGATTGTATTCATTTGGATTGTAATCAAACCCCAATCTTCCTGTTGCAACTGTGGTGTTTCTATTTCTTTTCGTTTGCTGACGAATAACCTCTCCGCTATCATAGTAGCGATCTACAAATTCATTTTTATTTAATGTGTTGGTAAGCAAGTAATCACCTTGAAGGAATAAATTGATTTTCTTTTTTTTGTAGTTAAGTGAGAGGGTTGGATTAAACTTAGGTGTATTTTGATATTGCGGTCGAATGGTTGGCAGGTTTTCCTGTTTTATCCATAAAGCACCCAAGCCTGCTGCCAAGCCTACCTTACCATTAAATCCCTCTTGTTTATTTTTTTTGTAAACGATATTAATTACACCTGCGTTACCATTCGCATCATATTTAGCTGAAGGATTATTTATGATTTCAATTTTTTCAATAGCGGATGCAGGAATATTATCAAGGCTTGTTTGATTTCCAAAACCTGTTAATGCTGTTTGTTTCCCATCAATTAATACAATCACTTTATCGCTGCCTCTTATCTGAACTTTCCCTTCTTGAACAGTAACTCCGGGTAAATTTTGTACAGCTTGCAAAACCGAACCACCGCTTTGAGAAATGTTATTTTCAAGTGTATATGATTTTTTATCCATTTTGCCTGACACTTCATCTTGCTTGGCAGTTACTTCAACTTCATTTAAAACTTTTGCATCTTCAGATAATTCAATTGTACCTGCATCTAAAAACGAACTCAAACTACCAATAAAAAAAGGTTGCCTTGAGGTCTTATAACCAATGAATGACACTTCGATATAGTATTTACCTTGTTTTAACCCATTTAATGTAAAACGCCCTTCTTCATTGGTGATAGTCCCCACAACTAAGGAACTATCTTTCTCCGTTTTAATTATTACACTTACATAAGGTAAAGAATTTCCCGTGTTTTTTTCCTTTATTAAACCTGAAACAGAAATGTTTTGTGTTTGTGAATACGCATTTATACTTATCAATAGAAGAACCAAGCACTCAATTGCTCTTTTTAAAATGGAAGGCGTTTTAACTTTCATATAACAAACCTACTGCACAATTCTAAAGTAAATCTTTAGTTGAAATTTACTTGAAAATGATGCAATGATGATGAATAATCATAATTGATTCTAAATCCGTAGGTTTTAACAATTCCCTTAATAATCGATAAACCAAGACCGAGAGAGTCTTTGGAGGCATCATTCTTTTTAAAACGAATAAATAAATGTTCCTGGGGAATAGTTAATGGCTCACCGCTATTAGAAATGGTAAATTGATTTTGCTTTAATTCAATAATTATCTTTCCTTTTTCATTGTTGTGTCTGATTGCATTTTGAATAAGGTTTGTTAGAAGAATTTCAGCTAAAGTTGGATTCATCTTTACTATAACATCTTCTGATAAATTCAATTCCAAAGTAATGTCTTTTGATTGAAACAGATCTATGTAATTGTCCGTTATTTTTGAAGTAAACTGCTTAATACTTATTGATTCATTCTCTTTAAACTGATTGTTTTCTATTTTAGACAAGAGAATAAGTGCCTTATTTAACGAAGCTAATTTTTTAATGGTGTTTTCAATTATTTGAAGGCGATTCATTTCATCTTCTTTCAAATTATCTGATTGCATTAATAAACTGAGATTAGCTTTAATAATTGCCAATGGTGTTTGCATTTCGTGAGATGCATTTTCGGTAAATTCTTTTTGCTCCTGATAATCAGAATAAATTTTATCCATCATTTTATTTAAAGCAACGTTCAACTGATTAAATTCAAGTGTATTTACTTCATTAAAATGGTGTTGTTCATGGTTCTGAATTTCGTATTTATTTAACTCAGAGAGCGTACTATAAAATGGTTTCCATAGCGTTTTTGACAGCAACCAATTAACTATTACAAAGGACATTATTAAAAACCCTACAATTAATGCAAATGTTGCAAGTATACCCTCCAAAAGCTCCTCCTCTTCCATTGTGGTTTTAATCAGGGTAATTTGATATGTGTTTTGCTCAAACGTATAATAGCTGCGCAACATTCTCGCTCCAACATTTTCCTTTTCAACACTATTATAAATTGAGGTGTCAATGAATCCCGACTTTAATTTGCAATCGGTGCATGGTATTATGTTCTCAAGGCTATCAGAACTCAAATAGATGCTTTTAGGTTCTTTCAACGATTGAATAAGTCTTTCAGCATTAACTTTTTCATTCATCAATGTTTCATCAGTACCATCTTTCAATTCACTATTAATAAGAAAATAGGAAAGCAGCCCTGCAATAATCAGCAAAGGCAAACTAACTAAGAGATAATAAATGAGTGTTTTACTTATTAATTTCATCCGCTTACTTTAAAATTATAACCTATACCATATATCGTTTGCACATAATCCGTGCATCCTTTATCTATCAATTTTTTTCTAAGGTTTCTTAAATGAACATAAATAAAATCGTGACTGTCCATTTGATCTGAATCATCGCCCCATAAATGTTCCGCAATAGTGTTTTTTGAAACAACTCTATTTTTATTCGAAATGAAAAATAATAAGAGATCGTATTCTTTAGCTGTTAATGCAACAGGTTCATTATTCACATTAACCTGTCTTTGTTCCGGCAAGATGGTAATCTCGTTTACAACAATAGATTTGTTGCCATCAAAATTCCGTCTCCGGATAAGAGCTTTAATACGTGAATTTAATTCTGCTAAATCAAAGGGCTTTGCTAAATAATCATCAGCTCCCAAATCAAGCCCTTTAATTTTATCACCTGAAGAGTTTTTAGCAGAAATAATTATAATTCCCGCCTTAGAGCCACTTTCTTTAAGTTGCTTCACAATGTCTAATCCGCTTCCTTTGGGTAGGGTTATATCCACTAAAATACAATCGTAATCGTAAACCCCTGCTTTCTCAGATGCCTTTACAAAATCAGATGCCGACTCAACCACATATCCCTCCTGATGCAGGTACAGCTTAATAGACTTTCTTAATTCAGGTTCATCTTCTATGAGAAGGATTTTCATAGAGTAAATATACGGCTATAAATCTTAAGACATTCTGAAGACGATTAATTGTTAGGAACCATTGGGCAGATGGCTTGCGTTCGTAAGAACAGTATTCATTCCTTATCAAACCACCCGAAAGTTCCTCCTTCAAGGAAATAAACTTCTGCAATATAATTTTCTTTTATAAATTTCGCTGCTTTTTCAGAACGACCACCGCCCTTCCCGCAAACGGTTATGATAACGTTTCTCAAATCAAGTTTATGATTCCTTGCTTCTAATTGTTCGATGGGCAAATTAATTGCAAATGAAATATGTCTCTCATTATATTCTTCTTCTGTTCGGACATCCACAATCGTAATGCCCTTAAAACCTTTAAGCAATAGATTCAGTTCTGCAAGAGTTATAGATTTCTTCTTTTCCATTTTTGTGTTTGTTATTTCTTTTAAAGAACCATTCTGTTAGTTTAATTGAATTTGTAAGGCACTTCATTCTAAATTCAATAATAAACGAAGAAGCTAATGTAAGCAAACCAATCACCAAAATTGATGCACCAATTCCAAAGACATCAGCAATAATCCCCGTTAGAATTGCTCCAATCGCATATCCTAAATCTCTCCATAGTCTGAATGTTCCCAAACTCTTAGCCCTATCATGAGGATTAGTGTTTTCTGCAATGGTTGCCAAAAAAGTAGGATAGACCATTGCTGTTCCCCAACCAAGTATTACGGATAGAATTATAAAATGCGTGAATGTACTTGCGAAAATTAAGAACAAGAGTGCAATCCCCTGAAAGAACATTCCCCAAAACAACATACTCTTTTTGCAAAAGAAATCTGCCATCTTTCCTGTGAAGAGTTGTCCAATTCCCCAAACAGCAGGATAAATTGCCGTTACAATCCCAATCTCTGAAATACTAAAGTTTTTTTGTGCAAGTAGAATGGGAAAAATTCCCCATACCATTCCATCATTTAAGTTATTAATCAAGCCTGCTTGAGTTACTGACCCGAGATTGCGATCAAACAATGTAGTGTCCCAAAATGCATTTTTAAGATTCGGGATATTGCTTGACGCAGCTTCCTTCGCAACATGGTGCTTTGTGTCTTTTATGAATAACCAACTTGAGAGTAATCCAGCAACAGAAAGTGCTATTCCTATATAAAAAGGATATGGCCTCAAACCATATTGTCCTGCGATCCATCCCGTTAGAAATGCAACTACTGCAACAGCTAAGTATCCCGCAAATTCATTTAATCCCATTGCAAATCCACGCTCCCTTTCTCCTACCAAATCAATTTTCATCACAACCGTGCTGCTCCAAGTTAAGCCTTGATTAATTCCCAATAATACATTCGCAGCTATAATCCAATTCCAATCAGGAGCGTACATTAAAATAAACGGAACAGGAATTCCTATTAGCCATCCAAGAACAAGAAGATTCTTTCTGCCTACTTTGTTGGCAAGTGTTCCTGTATAATAGTTTGTGATTGCTTTTACAATTCCAAAAACAATGATAAAAGAAAGGATTGCTGTTTTTGCAGCAATATGAAACTCTCCTTCTGCAATTTTTGGGAGTATTGATCTTTCCAAGCCAACCATACCACCAACAAAAGAATTAACAATAACAAGCAATGTAAACTGCTTCCAGTTTTCCCTAAGACCAAGTTTTACATCTTCCATTGACAGTAATTTTCTATTGCAAAATTACCGTTGATAAAAATGAAAACACTTTACATATGATAAGAAATTACTTTTGTCCTCGAATGCGACTCAGACTAACAGGAGTAATGCCAAGGTAAGATGCAATGTATTTTAAAGGGACACGCTTAAGTACATTCGGTGCTTCTTTTATTAAGACTTTATAGCGTTCTTCCGCAGTATGAAATTGAATGCTTTCCACTCGATTAACAGTTTCAACCAATGAAGCTTCAAATATCTTTCTGAATAATCGTTCTATATCAGGATGTTTATCATATAGCTTAAAAAGTTCAGGGGAATTAATTGCTATAAAATCTGAATCTTCAAGTACCTGAATTGCTTTTTTAGAAGGACGTCCTGTAAAGAGACTTTCAAATCTTACCACAATACTGTTCTCAAAAGAAAAACTCTCCGTTATATCAATATCCTCTTTAAAATAATAAATCCTTGCCACGCCTTTTTTAAGAAAGTAAATCGTTTTACAAGTATGACCGATCGTTTGCAGATCCGAATTCCTTTTGACTGTAACTTCTTTTGAAATTTCAGCAATAGCCTTCTCTGCTTCTTTTGAAAGCGTATTAAACTTTTTGAAGAACTTAAATAGGGCTACCATACTTATTACCAAAGGTACTAAATAAAGTAGATTATCCTTTAGCTAAATAGATTTCGCAATATTCATCAACTCCTTGGGAGTTAAAAAACCAACTGAGGTTTTTATAATAGTACCATCGGGCTTTAAGAATAGTAATGTAGGGTAAGATTCAATTTTGTATTTTTTAGCCAACATTAATCCTTCTCCCTTTTCCATATCAAACATTACATTTAAAAAATTCTTATTGAAATATTCTGCTACTGTTTTATCTGTAAACGTTTTTTTCTTTAGGTTTTTGCAAGGCGCACACCAAGTAGTATAACCATCTAAAAATATAATTTTATTCTCTCGCTTGGCTTTTTGTAATACATCAGCCCATGTAGATGAGTAAAATGATACTTCAGATGTTTTATTCTGTTGTGCGTTCGCATTCCAACTTAGTAGCAGAACAGCTACAAGTAAAAGAAACGATCTCATTTGGCTTCGAATGATTTTTACTATACACATTTTATTTGGATAAAGTTGTTTTACATGAGCAATCTACACTACAAGACGCATCGGAGTTACACGATGTTTTTTTTCGCTTCTTCAAATAAGCAAATGCAAAAAATGCAACTGCTGCTATTAATAGCACAAGTCCTGTTTTTTCGAGATAAAAAGCTATTGTAGACAATCCACCAATTCCCAATGCGATACCAATAATAGGTAATGAACAGCATAGACCACAAAGGGCTATGCTTGTCCAACCTAATCTTTTAAACCATGATTTTTGTTTAGTTTCCATGATAATTGCTTTTAGTTATTTACTTGTTTTTGTAGAATCCTGGACTGCGGGATTCGATCCGCATTTTGCTGTGCAAGATTTCTGCCCACAGCCACCGCAACCTTCTTTTTTGTCGGCATTTGCGGTTGTTTTAGTTTTGTCTTTGCCTTTGCAACATCTTTCAACTGCTTCGCAGGAAGTCATCGACATTGCAATTATTGCACCTGCCGAAATCATTAACATTAATTGTTTCATTTGAATTATTTTAAAATTTATATTTGTAAAAGTAAACCGTGGAGTATAGTCCACTGTCAAGGAAAAACTGAAAATAAAAACTAAAAAAAATGTTAATAGGCGAATTATCCAATAAGAGTGGGCTTTCCAGAGACACAATTAGATTCTATGAAAAACATGGTTTAATTGCTGTGGGCAAAAAAGAAAGGCGATTCAATAATTATAAGGAGTATTCAGATGAAACGCTGAAACGATTAAACACAATAAAGCTCATTAAGAGCTTTGGTTTTACTCTTAATGAGACATTAGAATTATTGGATATGATTGATATTAATACTGCGAGTTGCGATAATTTGGAAGATAAAATTGAACTCAAAGTAAAACTACTTGATGATAAAATCAAGGAACTAATAAATGTTAGAACCTTACTTTTAAATGGATTGAAGAGTTGCAGAACTGGAAACTGTAGTGTCAAATCAACTGATAGTAATTGTCAAATAATTACTCCCGGAAAAGCTTAACTTACTTAATCAATTTTACTTCTTTTAAAGCATTACGCCACTCCTCTTTTATTTCCTTAGAGCCATATACCTGCACATGAGTTGCAGAGTTATTCGGATCAAAAACCAAAGCCCAAGTCATCCCACTACAACATTGGCGTTCCACATTAATTATTTCAATTAGTTCTTTTGAGTATTCGATGTCTTCTTTGAAAATTAAATCATAGCCAGTTTCCAATTCTTTTATTTCTTTAATACGATCAAAGAAAACACCTTTTAATTTTTTCATTCTTTCTGTTTGTTCATCTTTAGAGAAAGAGCAAGACGCTAATAGTTTTGTAGAATCGTTTGGATTTGTTGAGCAAGACTTATCGCACGAATTTTTTCCGCAGCCTCCACATGATGATTCATCTATAATACTATCTGTTTTCATTTCCGAATTATTTTCTGATTTGCATATTCCATCATTACAAGATGTTTTACAATACCCACCTAAAAAAAATGCTCCTACAACAAGTGCTGCAACCGAGCTAATAATTAATACTTTATTCATTTTCTATTTGTTAAGAGTTTATATTGGTAAATATACACCGTGGAGTATAGTCCATTGTCAAGAAAAACTTTCAAAAAAGAGCTTAATTAATTGATTTTGAATTAATTAATTTAACTGCCTCGGAGCATAAAAAATAATGCACACACCTATTAAGGCTACTAAAGCTCCAATAATATCATATTTATCAGGAATAAAATTGTCGACTCTGTACGCCCAAATCAATGAAAGTACAATAAAAACTCCTCCGTAAGTTGCATACACTCTTGCGAAATTTGCTGTTTGCAAAGTTGCAACAACTCCATAAAGTGCGAGGATAAGTCCGCCTAATATTCCATACCAAACAGGTTTTCCTTCCTTTAGCCAAAGCCAAATAAGGTATCCACCTCCAATTTCACAAATTCCTGCAAGTAGAAATATTGATATTGATTTCGCAATTGCTATCATATTATTTTATTTAAAGCGTTGCAAAATTATAGATAAATCTTCAGGTATTTCCATAGGTTTTAATGGAGGTACATTTGCGCCTCCTGTGTTCCCAACGGGTATTTCTCCTACAAACGATTTTACTCCGCCAATTAAGAGCCGTGGAATTTGCCCAATAATTTCTTTGGTGTTCTTAATTTTAAAAGCAAACAACAGCATGTGCCAATGCGCTTGTGAGTGTTCTATTGGATAAGCTTGCCCTAGAATGTGCGCTCGTTCAAGATGTCTCCATGATGTTTGTAATTCACCCTTACTAAAAGTTTCTTTTGCATTCTGCAACTCTTCATTTACATGTTTCTTTAGTCCATGAGGTATTTTAAAATTAAATTTCATTTTTTATATATTTCAATTTCTATTCTTGTTTTGATAATTACCAAGTCGGTTAAACTCAAGCGAACTAATTCTTCACTTTTTGCGGAGGGATCGTGTTTAACTATAAACAAAATAATATCTTCCTTCGATAGTTGCATTATAATAAATTACTTCTTTTCAAAACAACAAACCAAAGTTTAAGATAAATTCCAGTTTTTCTTCGTTTAACATATTATATTTATTGTTCAATTTAGGAGGCAAGAGAACTTGGCTTTGAAAAAAGTTTTTTATCAAAACCAAAAGAAGCCAAGTCTCCGCCCTAAATTTTTACTCTTCTTCCTGATTCTTCATTTTCATTAGTAAAGTATAAGCTCCTTTTGTTACAAATAGTTTGTTCCGCATATCTGTACTATCGGAAAAAGTAATTTGTGTAAAACCGTTTTCGTTGTTTTGCGTAGTTACTTCTTGCATTTGATATTTATTATTATCCGTTTGCGTAAAAACGTACTGTTTACCCTCAAACCGAACTAAGCCATCATTGGGAATTACAAAAGCGTTGTTGGTAGAAACTTCAACCTCTGCATTCATGTACATTCCCGGTATTAAAGATTTGTCATACTGCTCAAAGTGACATTGTACCTGCACAGTTCTTTCGGCTGACACATCTTTACCAATCAAAATAATTTCACAATCGTATTTTTTGTTTGGTTCGGTATTGTTATATGCAAATATTTTTTGCCCAATCGAAATTTTAAATAAATCTTTTTCAAAAATAGTAAGTTGCAAGTGAATGTCTTCGGGATTCACTAATTCAAATAGTACATCTGTAGGCATTACATACTTTCCAATATTCATTTTTACCTGAGAAACAAAACCGTCAATAGGGGAGTAAATATTAATGCTTCGGGAAATAGTATTTTCATTTAGATTGTCAGGATTAACACCAATAAGCTTTAGCTTTTCTGACAATGATTTTACTAATACTTTTTGTGAAATATATTCTGTTTGAGCATTTTCAAAAACTTTATCGCTGCTTGCTTTACTTTGATTTAGTTCCTTTTGACGATTGAACTCTTTTTCAGTAGAACTTAAATGTGCTTTAGCCACTAAGTAATCTTGTTGCAATTGGATGTATTGTTGATCCTCCATTGTCGCAATTACCTCTCCTTTGGTTATGTGCATTCCGGCAAGTAGTTTGGTTGATTTTAAATAACCTCCCATTGGCACACTAACAGAAACCATATTTTGTGGTGGCACTTCAATTTTTCCATTCACTTTTAAAAGAGATGAGATACTACGTTGTTCAATCTTTCCTGTTTTTATTTCAGAGTTTTTAAGCTGAGCATCCGTTAATTCAACAGTGGTTTCGTCAGCTACAGCATCTGTTGCTTCTGCCTCTTTTTGTTTGCCTCCACACGCTGTGAGTATTGCAAACGCTATTGTTATGATGATATATTTTTTCATAATTGAAACTATTTTGAAGTTAAATAAGTGAGTTGAATAATAGATTGATTTAGGTTTTTTAATGAGTCAACATAATCGCTTTGAATACTGATGGCATTATTAATAAGCATCGTCCATTCCAAGTAATTGATATCGCCATTGGCAAACTGTTGGTTGGCAGTTTTGGTAATTAGGTCGGCATTTTTCAAAGCGTTATCCTCAAAATACTTTACCGTTTGTAACTGCGTTTGATACTGTTTAAAGGCAGCCTGATATTCTGCTTTTAGAGTTTGTAAACCCAATTGATAATTATTTTCGCTCATTAACTCAAGTGTTTTTGATGAATTTATTTTTGCCCTCTGAGAACCGAAAAATAAGGGTACACCTACGCCAAATTGAAATGTGCTAAACCGTGCTGATTTTGGATACAAAACATTATCTGCCCCAACTCCCTGAATGCTCATATTACTGTATCCTAAATTCAGATTGGGTAATAGCCTCGACCTTTCTAATTGTGTAGTAACCTGTGAAATGTTTTTCTGCTGTTGCAACACTTGTATTGTAGGGTGTTTGTTTATTGTTGCGGTATCAAGTGTTGCATTAAAAATCATTTTCGGATTTTCAACTGACGGTTTAAAAGCAGTTGTTGTGTTAAGCAATAACTGAAATTGCAATTGCAAAATCTCAATATCGTTCTTTAATTGATTTAGCTGTATGGCTATTTGACCACGTTGCGTTTCAGCAGTAGTTTTTTCAAGTATATTACTTTGTCCCTTAGAGAAGCGAAGGGTTGCCTTCTCTAAAAACGATGCGTAGATACTATCATTCTTTAACAATATTTTTTGCTTTTGTTGTAGGCAAACCAATAAGTAGAAAACATCGCTGACTTGCTTTTTCAACTCCGCTTCTTTTACCGCAATGTTTAACACGCTACTTTTATAAGCTTCGTTTTGTAGTGATTTTTGTTTTGCATACACCGTTGGAAAACTAATGGACTGATTCACTCCAAATTTTGTGTCTTTATAAATAGAATTCATCTGTCCATATTCCCCTATAAGGTTTGTTTGTGGAATATCTACAGCAGCAGCTTTAAGTTTCTTTTGGTATTCAGCATTTAGTTTTTCGTTCTTTACCATCAAATTGTTTTTCAAAGCGGTATCAATTGCACCCTGCAAACTAATTTCAGTTTGAGCATTTACATTTTGAAATGAAAAGAAGAACAATACTAAAATGGTTGTTATAATTTTTGCATTGCCATTGGCAGATTTTTTACTGCCAATTTTCTCAAACAAAATATACAACACCGGTAATACAAAAAGTGTAAGGAAGGTGGCAATAAGTAAACCACCTATTACAACGGTTGCTAATGGTCGCTGAACTTCCGATCCTGAGCCATTACTTAACGCCATTGGTAAAAAGCCTAATGAAGCAACCAAAGCCGTCATTAAAACTGGGCGTAAACGATGTTTTGTTCCTTGTAATACAATTTGCTTTGTGTCAGTTTCGCCTGCTTTTTTAATTCTGTTGTATTCTGAGATCAAAACAATACCATTTAAAACAGCCACCCCAAACAAAGCAATAAAGCCTATTCCGGCACTAATACTAAACGGCATACCTCTTAACGCTAAAAATAAAATCCCCCCAATTGCCGAAAGTGGAATGGCTGAATAAATTAGTAATCCATGTTTAAATGAATTGAAAGCAAAGTAGAGTAAGAAAAAAATCAGTAGTAAAGAGATAGGAACAGCTATTGACAAACGATTTTGTGCTGCTACCAAGTTCTCAAATGCACCACCGTAAGTTATATAGTAACCCGATGGTAGTTTTATTTGCTTGTCAATTTTCTCTTGCAATTCTTTCACAATACTTTGTACATCACGCCCACCAACATTGAATCCGACAATAATTCTACGCTTGGCATCATCTCTTTGAATTTGATTTACACTTTCCTGAATAGAAACATCCGCTATTTGATATAAAGGTATTTGCGTTCCTTGATTCGTAGGGATCAAAAGATTTTGAACATCCTCCAATTCTTTTCTATTTTCTCCTGCAAGGCGAACTACTAATTCAAATCGCCTTTCATCTTCAAATACCAAACCGCTGCTTTGCCCTGCAAATGCTGTGTTTACTACTTTATTAATGTCGGAAATGTTTAAGCCATATTGTGCAATAAGGTTACGTTTGTAGTTAATAATAAGTTGAGGAAGTCCATCTATTGGCTCAACATAAATATTTTCAGCACCATCCACCTTCTCTGCAACATTGCCAAGCAGTTTTGAATATTTGGAAAGCGTATCTAAATTTTCACCAAATATTTTACACACCACATCTTGCTTTGCACCTGTCATCAATTCATTAAAGCGCATAGCAACCGGAAACTGAAAACTGTATGTAACACCCGGAACATCTTGTAATGCTTCACTCATTTTTTCAGAAAGCTCGTCCCAAGTGTCTGCCGATGTCCATTCGCTCTTATCTTTTAAAATAATCATCAAATCGGCTGCTTCCATTGGCATTGGATCGGTAGGTATTTCTCCACTTCCTACTTTACCAATTACCTTTTCTACTTCGGGAAATTTTTTCTTTAAAATGTGTGCCGCTTTTAAACAAGCATCAACGGTAGTATTAATGTTACTTCCTGTTAGCACTCTTGTTTCTACTGCAAAATCTCCTTCAGGTAATTCGGGTATAAATTCACCCCCAAGTGTAGAAAATACGAATATGGAAATTACAAAAAGTGCAATCACCGATCCAATAATTGTTTTTGGTATGTTCAATACCTTGAGTAAATACTTTTGATGTATGCGTTCCAATACATCCATCATTCTGTCGGAAATATTATTTTTATGAGAAACCTCTTTATTTAAAAACAAAGCTGTCATCATTGGAATATAAGTAAGCGAAAGAATAAACGCCCCTAGCAAAGCAAAGGCAACGGTTTGAGCCATTGGCTTAAACATTTTGCCTTCAATGCCCTCTAAAGTAAAAATGGGTAAATACACCGCCAATATTATTAACTCTCCAAACACAGCAGCATTTCGCATTCGTGTAGATGTGTCGTAAACAATATCATCCATTTGCAGCTGCGATATTTTCTTTTGATTAGAGATGTGTATTTGAAACATACACGCTTCAACTATAATAACTGCGCCATCTACAATTAAACCAAAGTCCAATGCTCCTAAACTCATCAAGTTTCCGCTAACGCCAAACATATTCATCATAATTACTGCAAACAGCATTGATAAGGGAATTACTGAAGCAACAATTACTCCTGCTCTTAAATTTCCAAGAAACAAAACGAGTATCAGAATTACAATTAAAGCACCTTCCAATAAATTTTTTGAAACCGTGCTAATGGCATTGTTTACCATTTTTGTTCTATCTAAAAACGGCTCAATTTCTACACCTTCCGGTAATGTTTTTTCAATTTGTTTAATGCGCTCTTTTACATTTTCAATTACAGCACTACTGTTATCGCCTTTCAGCATCATTACAACTGCTCCTGCTGCTTCGCCTTCATCATTATAAGTCATCGCTCCGTATCTAACGGCACTTCCTATTCTTACATCGGCTACTTCGTTTATTAGAAGTGGAGTTCCATTGCTTGTGCTTTTTACAACAATGTTTTTTATATCGTCAACGCTTCCAATTAATCCTTCGGCACGAATATAAAGTACGGTTGATTTTTTTTCGATGTAAGCGCCGCCTGTGTTTTCATTGTTCTTTTCCAATGCGGTAAATACATCATTAATGGTAATGTTGTATGATTTTAATTTGTTGGCATCAACCGCAATTTCGTACTGCTTCAATTTTCCACCAAAGCTGCTTACATCGGCTACACCTTTTACACCAAGCAATTGTCTGCGAACAACCCAATCCTGAATGGTGCGCAATTCGGTTGCATTGTATTTAGTTTCGTAACCATGTTTAGCTCTAATTACATATTGATAAATCTCGCCCAAGCCTGTTGTAACAGGAGCTAATTCAGGTGAGCCAAGACCTTTAGGGATTTGATCCTGAGCAATTTTTAATCGCTCGGTTACTTGTTGTCTTGCCCAATATACATCCACATCGTCTTCAAACACAATGGTGATTAAGGATAAACCAAACCGAGAAAAACTTCGGATTTCTTTTAATCCTGGAATGTTGCTGTTTGCTTGTTCAATTGGGAAAGTGATAAGCCTTTCAACATCGGGCGCACCCAATGATGGTGCGGATGTAATTACCTGCACTTGGTTATCGGTAATATCGGGAACAGCATCAATTGGTAGTTTTGTAACTTGGTAACTACCATAACCAATCAGGGTTAAAATGAAAAGCCCTATGATGAGTTTGTTCTTTATAGAGAACGCAATTATTTTATTGAGCATAGTGTATCAATTAATGAAATGAATGAAAGTTTACGGTACGAATACACCGCAAACAGTTTATTTGTCCGCTAAGCAGACACAGTCATAAATTCATTAGCTGATTTTTGGCGGTTGCCAAATGGTATGGAGATCGAGACTTTCGATTCGGTCGTTCTCAGACAAAAACTCTGTGTTCTTGATTTGAAAATAAGCAGCATCTGCATTTAAGCAATTTGAAACAAAGCCAATTGCAGGGGAGTGAATGTTTATGCAGCAACCACCACAATGTTTAAATGGCAAGTTGCAATCATTATCCTCATCACTATGACTTTTTGAATGCTTTTCGCTTTCGTGGTGATCTGAATAATGTTTGTGCAGGTAATCAAAAAATCCTTTGGTATCCTTATGCTCGTGTGAATGATGAAAATAATGGGTAAATAGCCTTGGCATCTTAATCAACTCTTCCGCAAAGGCGTTATTGGTTAAGATTTGTAATAATAAAAATATGGCTACTATTTTTTTCAATGATACAAATATACAGATTTTAAAAATACAGTACAAGTAGTTGGTTTATAGGTGTTTAATTATAGTTTTATGTACCCGGACTTTGGAAAAAGGCTTTAATACAGATTTTTATAGCTCTTACCGCATTCTCTTCCAGCTCCCTTTGATTATCGTACCACTTGTCAATAGTAAGAGCAGGTTGATCTATGTCTAAATGAACGTATTTATTTCTTAGTAATCTTAACCAATTGATATCCGCATTCTCTCCTGTATAATATTCGTTAAACAATTTTGCAGTTCCAATTTTATTATCCATTGCTTCCGTCTCACGTAAATGAGCATCAAGAATCGAAACAGACATTACAACAACCGACAACCATGCACCAGCACAATACGCTCTACGCAAATCCATAAATAGTGCAGTTGATTGGTCGCTCACTAAATAACTACCAACCTCAGATTCCTCAATTAATTTATCAAGCCATTCATCTCGTTGAAGCCATAGCTCTTTGCTGGGTTGTTCGAATAAGTCCATTACTGAATTAAAAGATTAAATTGTTTTTTATCAAAATATCTAAAAGTTTGTGGCGGATGAAAGTTCGAAAATTTTGATCTCAGTTTTGAAAGTGGAATAGCTTTATTTATTTTTTTTATGTCTTTTAAAAAAATACCAACAGCTATATCTTTGCCTTCATAATATTCAAAGTAGCGTTTTCTGTCAATTCCAAACTTATCAGAATATTCATTCCATAGTTTTGTTGGTTTATATGAAATGATATCCTTTACCTTACACACGCCAATTACCGCCATAACGGGACTCGTAGCATAAATTATTATTATGTCATCTTTCTTAACATTTGGTGCTGACTTACGAAGTTCAATGGTTTTTGAACCATTAAATATTTTTTCTACAAATTCAGGTTTAACTGAAATAAACAATGCTCTATCCACTTTTATAATGCTTTTCCTATTTTATAAATCTGATTAAATATTTCCTTTGAAACTTCTACAGGAGAAGTAAATGTATTTTTGGGTTTTCCGTTTTGCTCAAATATTTCAGCAATCTGTTTTATAGTAATTACATCTTTAAACACCTCGGTGTCACTAAATTTAATCGCTTTCATTTCTTTAAAGGCATCTTTTCCTGCCGCATCGTAGATATCCTTCCATTCATAAATGCCGTAATTTTTGAATTTTTGAAACAAACTTTTCGCTGTTCCTGTGCTGACTTCATCCAAATATGAACAGGCAATAATGCCCATATGCCTGCCTGTGGCACTTTTTGATTCAGAACTTATATACCAAAGGATACGAGCCGGACATTTTTCAGATACCGGTTTAACATTTCTATAATAAATATTTTCCCTATGCCATGCTAATTCAGGTTTTGATCCAAACAAAGATTGGTTTGCTTGATGATAGTCAAAAAGTTGACTTGCCCAATATGGTCTAATTGGAATTACGTAGGTTGGTATATCAATATCAAGAAATTTTAGCGGACTTAGTTTTCGTTCTAATTGGAATTTAAAAAGATTCTTTTCCTCGTCTTTAAGTACACTTAATTTGTTTTTAATTGAGGCTACATCCCATATATCATTTATCGAAGTATTTTCATTTAAAAACTCCTCTGTAAGAAATTGTCCTTTAATAACAAGCTTAAGCCAAGCGTTGTCCTTTTTTTCAAACCCATAATTATCCAAAATTTCATGTTGAATTTCATTCAAATGTTTTTCATCTATACTAACCTTTGTTATATTATTTTCAACAGCAAAACTTAGTATATCGTTAACAAGCTGATAAAATAACACGGCAGATATTTTACTCTTATACGTTCTAAGTATTGAAACGGATAAATTGGCTTCATCAATTTTACCGCCAACAATTCCTATATAACTCCCAGCCGAATCTTTAACAACTTTAAAATGAGATTTTTTTAAATCACTTATTATTGTTGTGATAAGGTTTTTGAATTCATGTTTTTTCTCGTCAAACTCCTTGCATATAAAAACATCAGATAAAGTATTTACATCATTAGCCTCTATATTTTTAGCTTCGTAATTTGCACCTGCCAACCTCACAGAATTGTAGTCTGATTTGTTTTTTATTTGATCTATAAGTAATATCAGTTCTTTTGGGTGTAAAACACGAGTCGAATGTTTTTCATAAACTTTATCAGAACCATTTATTAATTCTTCATCGGTAGTTACAAAACAATCGATTCCTGAAGCAATGCATTCCGACAACTGTTTACGATCTGAAATATCATTGTCGCTTGTTCCTGTGAATATTGAAGATAAATCTTCATAAACTGCATCCCTTTCTTCAGGAGTAAATCTTGCTTCTTTATAGTTTCCTAAAAATTTACGTGTTTCTCCGGCTCTTTGCTTATCAGTATCCCTATTAATTTCATTAAACATTTCAGGCGCGTAGAAATATTCAACTTCATCCATTAACCAATCTGCGTTTAGTGAAATAACTTCAATGTTTTCTCCTTCCGTCATATCTCGAAGCTTAATCAAAATACTTGCATCGAGTAAGGCATTTGTTTTACTTGAAGATAATAGTGTTGACGAAAACAAATCATCATTACCAAAATCATAATACCATTTAACTAAGTAGTTTTCTTCCTTACTACGACTCCGTACCTCATTAGCAGCCTTAAAACCATACTTTTCGTAAAATTTTGACGCTACTATATAGTCCTTTCGACAGCTAAGTTTTATGCCTTTAAATAAATGTTGGTATTTTTCACGAACCGTATTTAATAATGTTTTCGCAACGCCTTTATTCCTTTGCTCTGTATCAATGCATAAGTGGGCAATGCTTATCATTCTCTTTGATTGAGTTATTCTAAAAAGAATATACCCAATCAAAACCTCTCCTTCTAAAGCTGCTATAATGGTTTTCTTTTTGGCATGGTCAATAAATGCTCCTTCAGGAAACATACCTAAAGTTTTTGCGTTTTTTTTACCAAGCGCGACTACTTCTTTTAAAATTGGATCATTCTGATCAATGACTTTTATTTGCATCCTATTTCCCTTCCACAGTTTTAATTTCATCCTCGGATAAATCATACATTTTGTATACAAGTTTATCTATTTGCTCTTGATATTTAGCAATGCTTGTTTTATTATCATTTTGTTTTAATACAATAATCTCCTTTACTATTTTTTCAATATCAGTTTCTTGTTTACTACTTGGTTTTTTAATTGCAACCGTTTCCATAAAAACTTTTCTTAATTCACGAGTGCCTCCTAAAAGTTCAGGGAAATGGTCTTTATATGTGTATTTGAAAAGTTTTGAATTTAGAACTCCAAGTAAATAATGCAAACATGAACCTGTTACTATAAATATTTTATCATTGATGAAAGCCCCATTTACATCAAACGCAAATGGCCAGTATTTAGTCATGTTAGGATAAACAATTTTAGGCTTTTCAATTTCATCATAATATGTATTGGCACATCTTTGTAAAGCATACCACTCATATCTTACTCCAGTTTCCGCTTGATTTCTATTTTCAAGCCTTTCTTTATATTTTAATAAATGTGAATAAACTGCTGGATATCCTTTTTTAAATGCATCTTCTGCTTGTTTAGATGCTCCTTCTATTGTTTTGTCTTTATGTAAAGGAAAATGCCAAGGGATGAAAAGTAAATATTGGTTATCCATTGGGGTATAGAAAGGCTCAATGTCACGTCCTCTAACCAATAATTTAATTACATCTTTGCTCTTAGGATCTGCTTTTATTAATTTCTCTTTAGTTTCCTCATCAATAAAAAATGCATCATTAAAACCTGTTTTGATACCGTAGTTGATTTGTATATCCCAATCTTTTAACTCAACACCTTGTCCTTTTACTTTTACTTTTAATAGAAAAGATTCTCCTTCTTCAAATGACCATCTCTCACTATTTAATCGGCTTTGAGAATATTGCTTTGAATTATCAGACAAATAGCTTTCTATAGTTGTGTTAATAATCTCCTTTGATACATTACAATAATCTAATTTTTCAGAATCATTCAAATAAGATCGTTTTGCAAAACTTAAAATAGAAGCGTCAACAGTTGCATTGTCAAAAACAGGAACACCGCTAAAATCAAAGTATTCTCGAATCCTTGTATTTGCAGTTATAAACTCTCTTAAGACCTTCCCATAATTTGCTTGAGTAAATTTATTTGAAATAATAAATGAGAACTCGCCATTCTCTTTCATTAGATTAAATCCTAATTCTATAAAATAAGTGAATAAATCAGCAATACTATTGTAGACTTTAAAATTGACTTCAAGAGCTGCTTTTAAGTGTTTAATCTCTTCTTGTCTAACATAAGGTGGATTCCCAACTATTACGTCAAAACCTTTAAAATTACCATCGTTATCTAATACTTCCGGAAACTCGAATCTCCATTCAAAAGCATTGCGGTAAATAGCATTACTTTTTATGCTTTCAATTAATTCTTCTTGTTTAGTTATTTTTTCAGTTAGCTTTTTTACTTCGAGATCAAATTCCTTTTTCTCTTTGGGTGTTTTTTCAAACAACCCTGTTTGCTTAGTAAGGTTTATTAATTCGCCTTTCCATTTACTTAAATCTTTAAACTCTTTTCCATTTTTGCTTATCTCAATTCTAAAATCATTTTTAATTGAATTTATGATTTGTTCTAAGCCACGTTTCAATTCTTTATCGTGCGCATTTTTATAATCGTTTACAAAGCCTTTGTATTGATTAATGTTATACTTAATGCTTTTTAAAGCTTTACTTAAATCAGCATCTAAAGCAAAACGACTAATTAATGAATTTCCACATTTAATATTGATGTCAATGTTCGGTAGTGTTTCTAATTCTTTAAATTTGGTTTCCTCAGTATAGTAAGCATTCTTTAATAATTCAATCCACAATCGTAAACGGCAAATTTTTACTGAGTTGGGATTTATATCAACGCCAAACAAACAGTTTTCAATAATAGTTTGCTTTTCGTGAAATAGTGATTTTTGAACTCGCTGAGTTTCTTTATTAATGACACCGTTGTTTACATGGTATTCAAAAATATCCTGCCCTTCATTACAGGTAACAATTAACTCATCGTTTTCAATTTCTATATCGTAACCCGATAGCCGCCCACCTTTGTTATCTGCTAATATGCCAAGTTCTGCCTTAATAGAAATAATCTCATTTAAAGATGAAACCAAGAAGTGACCCGAACCAACAGCAGGATCACACAAATGCATTCCGTTTATAAGCGCATTAAACTCCAACACATCCTTACTGCTTCTGCGGTCAGCCATGTAGTTTCGTAAATCATCAAAAACCTCACATTTCCAACCATACGCATCTTTAAATTTTTGTAGCACCGCTAAACGAATAGCTTGTCGGCACATATACATGGTTATAAAGCCCGGTGTAAATATTGAACCGTCTTTGTAACCGTTTATCTTTTCAAAAATCAAACCTAATACCGATGCGTTAATTAAGGTTTTACTATCCTCCTGTATTTCTTCTGAACCTTCAGAAGCAAAATCGTAAGCCTCTAAAAAGTCAAACAAATATTGTAATCCATTTAAACTTTTTGCGAGAGGTTTATTTTTAGCATCACGCAAAACCGTTCCGCTATGTAAATCCAATTCAAGGGAGTCATCTAAACTATTTATTTTAATGGTTTGGTCTTCTAATTCGCTAATCTCAAACAAAGAACTATTGAGGTAGGGAATGTTGCCGAACTTTTTATTAATGGCTTCAGATCTATCACTTTGTTTTTTAGCTAATACCTGAAAGAAGAGTTTATACAACTCATCGTACTGAGAAATTTTAGTGTAATTTAAAAACTTGTAAGACTGATCGCCTTTATGATATTTAATTAATTGCGCTTCGAGTAACTTTAAAAACAGTACCCGATTAATCCAAGTAATACAAAGTTCAAGAGATAAATTAAATAAACGCTCATCACGCTTCTCGCCATAACTGCTTATGTCCGGTACTTTATGAAGGCTATCTTCTAAATCAAGAATTGTAATTGTATTTTCTAATAACGATCCTGCATCTCTTTTTCCTGCTTGCTTTCTACGAATTAATTTTTTGCTACCGTCTTTTACTTCTTCTAATCCGATTATGTGCAGTAATTCTGAGTAGAAACCTTTATCTAAAGAGTTACTATCATTTGCAAACTGAATTTTTAGCAAATGAATTGGGCTAAAGATTTTAAATAAAGCGATGAGTTTATTATCATCTGCTTTGTCGTTATTCTTTAGTGGTTTTTCATATTCACGAATGTCAAACCAAGTGAATGATACATCTTCTTTTAACTCATCCAAAAATGGTTTTGCAATTTCTTTGTAAAACAAATCGGTATTGGTACTTACCTTTTGTCCGCTGTCCCAATCTTTAAAGGCTTTTACAAGCTTGGTGTTTTTAGCTACTACTTTTTCAAATACTGTAGCATCAAAAATAAACCATTCGTAAATATTTGTAATAACTAAATGTCGGATATCGATATTCTTCTCGTTTACACGTTCACGCAAATAATAAAGTATCAATTCGTGCATGGCTTTAGCATTTATATTTTGCCTTGTAACCATATCGCCTTTATTAGTTGGACGTTTTACTTCAAATAAAACTCCACTTGGTGTTTTTGCTTCTTTGCCTGTATGAATAACAAAATCGGTACGACCTTTTGTAGCTACCAAATAATCTTGCTTATACCAAGTGTCTTTTAGAAAATCCATTAAATGAATTTTCACATTCTCTTCACTTTCTTTCTCATCAATTTGTCCTAATAGCTTTATTAAGTTGCCTTTGAACAACTCAATATCGGCACGCTTCGGCTTAACTAAACGATACGCTTTGTTAAGTGACTTTTTTAGACTTATTTCCTGTAGTATCATTTTTTACTAAATTCTTTTTTTACTAAATCCAATGCTTTAACTCCTAATTCATCTTGTGTTATAAAATCGCTGATCTTATCTGCCATCCATAAAACAAGCAATTCTTCAGGCTTTAATTTAAGAAACTCAGCCAACTTAATTACTTGTTCTTTTTGTGGTCTGCGTTCGCCGCGTTCCAATTTGCTAACCAATGCCGTATCCACTTCAAGAAATGCAGCAGCCTGTCGCAAAAGCAAACCTTGGCTTTCACGAGTTTGTCTTATTTTATCTCCGAGCGTGTTCAATTTGAATTGTATTGACTTGTCATAATTAGTCAAATATATCAATTTTCAAATCTTGGACAATTTTTATGACATTCTTTTTTTAAACTACTTTTCAACCATTGATTTTATATTGTATTGATTATCAACACCTAATGAATTATAAAATAAAATATATGCAATTTATTTTGCAAATATGCAGAATGTTTATACTTTTGATATGCAGTTGAACAGAAAGTATAAGAATGATGAACACTCCTAAATTGAATCCCAAAATGTTAACGGTTGCTCGTGAAAGCAGAGGTTTAAACCAAGCTGAACTGGCAGAAAAAGTGAACCTATCGGCTTCTAATATTAGCCGGATGGAACAAGATTTTATTGAAATAACACCTTCTAATTTTAATTCAATTGTTGAAGTTTTAAATTACCCGGAAGGATTCTTTTATCAAGAAGGAGAAACATTGCCATCTGCCCTTGCGTTGCGGAAACGCAATATTGTAGCGCAGAAGATTATGGTTCCTATCGAAGCACAAGTGAACATCTATCGCCTTAATGTTGAGAAGCTACTGATAGCAATCAGTCATCCCGATATTAATTTACCAATTTTAGATATTGAGAAGTTGGGATCTCCTGCGGAGGCTGCACGAAAGCTTCGTAAACTCTGGATGATTGAAAAAGGTGTCATTAATAATCTTACACAGGTATTAGAAGATAACGGTTTATTTGTAATAAGCTTTGATTTTAATACTGACCGTGTAGATGGTATGAGCATTTTAGCAAATGGAAAATTTCCGATTATATTTTCCAACAAAAGAAGCTTAGGAGATCGTCAACGATTTACTTTAGCTTATGAGTTGGGGCATTTAGTAATGCATCTACAAACCAACCCATCTTTCACAAGAGACATTAGCCACGAAGCAAATGAGTTTGCTGCGGAGTTTTTAATGCCGGAAAAAGATATAAAGGGAGATTTTAAAGATGGCGTTAACTTAAATGTATTGGCTGATTTAAAACGCAAATGGAAACTTTCCATGCAAGCCTTGTTATACAGGGCAAACGATATCGGTGTAATTACCGATAATCAAAAACGGTATTTGATAAATCAATTTAACTCAATGAATATACGCAGAAGAGAACCTGCGGAATTAGATATTCCAAGAGAAAACCCAATGAGGTTGAGAGACATGATTACCAATTACAAAAACAAACAAAAATTAAATGTTAAACAACTCGCTTTGTTTTTTAATTCAAACGAAGATGAGTTTTTAAGTAAATATTCTTAGTTAGACACAATTATATACAGAGAGAAAGATGAGCATCACGACAGACAAGTTTGAGTTGAAAGCATACTCCAAGAAGGAGTTAGCAGAGAAGTATCAAGTATCAGTAAAAACCTTTAACGCATGGTTAAAGCCTTTTGAAGATAAAATTGGTATGAAGAGAGGTCGCTATTACACAGTGAACCAAGTTAAAACAATGTTAGAGGTATTAGGAGTACCGGGTACTGTAAATTAATCCTCGTTTATTTTCTTGAAAAATTAGTGTTAGGTGGTCTTATGACCACCTTTTTAATTTGCAGCAATTCATCCCCTAATGCCCCCGATTACTTTCACGGTAATCCCCGATAAAATGCGGCAGTTTAATCGTCTTCCCGGAATCTCCCCGGAATCTCCCCGAATAAATCCGTAATCAACCCGATAAAAATTCTCTTCCCAAAACTGCCCAAATCTTCCCAAAAATTCTTTTAGCTCACCAAACATTCTCATCGGTGCTTAAACGTTCCGAATTTTTCTTTTAGCTGCAAATTTTCTCTTTTGTCGTCAGAATATTTCTCTTATAACCCAAACCGAGAAAGCACTCTTTACTACTGCTGCACCTTTGTATCGTCAATAACAAACGACTCAAAAAAAGTAATCTATAAAACTAAATAATATGTCAGCAGTAAGAAAAATCAAAACAGCAACACCACATTTAAGAGTAATAAAAGGTGGTAAATCAAATCCAAACAACAACACAATTGAGAATACTTGGATTTTTATTCACGCAGCATTATGGTGTAATAACGAGTTTACTAATAAAGAAGAAACTCAGTTTCAAAATTTAATCGCAGAGCATTACAACACATTTAAAAATCCAACAAAAGTATTTGAAGAGATTATTGAGCGTGTATGTTTAGCGAAACGCTATGTAAATAGAAAACGTGGTCGCTATTTATCAAAACCAATTGATTGGTTAAACCTTAATTACCACAAAGGTTTGGCAGGTACTGAAGGTTGGTATCAAGAAGTTTGTTTGCAACGCATAAGTGTACCTGAGTACAATAAAGGAATTACACTTCTTGCAAAAGCAATCACAAAATATCTGCAAGAACCTACGATTAAAACAATTGTAGCGTATCGCAAAAAACTAATTGCTCAAAAGCAATTTGATCTCTTACAAATTTTCAATAACAGTATTATCAATTTTCTAATCAATAATTAAAATGGGAAACAAAGAAATAAAGGCACTCCCTATAAAGCCTTATATGCCGGGCGAATTAGCGAAGTATTATCAAGTGAGTGAAAAAACATTTAGATGTTGGTTAGTAGCATTCAAAGATAAGTTGGGAAAAAGAACTGGAAGATATTTCAATATCAAACAAGTTGAATTGATATTTCAAGAATTAGGAACTCCAAAAACAATCGATTTGTAACGCTAAAAAGTTCCATTGTGTGCCATACTCGGCAGAGTTTGGGAACACAAGCCTAAAGCGAGAAAGCGACTCAGACAACCGCTGCAACTTTGTACCGTGATGGATGAATTACTAACTAAAAAAGAAAACGAAATGTCAGAAATTAAACACAATGCCGGAACACCGGATGGAACAGGAAACATGCTACTTACAGCGAGCATCCTATTTGCAAACATTGACTACTCCAGTTTATTGGACTATGCAATAAAAGCAATTGTAGGTGGTGCAATTTGGATGGCATTTAAAGTAGGCGGAGAATATTTCAGCGACAAAATTAGAAAGAAGTAAATGGCAAGCATTAAAAAAATACTGTTAGGCTTAGGCATAGGAGGAGGCATGGTAGCAGGTGGAATGTATCTGTGGAGATTGAATAAGACCTCGATTAACTTGGAGATAGTTCCATCGGTTAAGCTGCACAAGTTGGATTTGCAAGGAGTGGTGTTGAGAATAGATGTGCAGTTGAAAAATCCAACTCGTACGGGTTTAAAACTCAAATTCCCTTTTATCAAATTACTGATTAAGGGAAGCAGCATCGGAAGTTCGCAAGCGGTCAATCAAGACATTGCGATACCTGCATTCGGTGAGGCAAAATTCGAAGCGATAATGATTCGCATTCCAATGTTCAGCCTCCTCTCTACTGCCAAAGGCTTATTACAAGCGGTACAACAAGGCGAAGCATTTAAAATTGGTGTTACTACCATGACAACAATTGATTTGGGTTGGAAGAAAATTCCTTTTGAAAAAACAGATGAAGTACAATTAATCGGAGAGCAAAATGGAGGCAACTAAAAAGAGAAAAATAAGAAGCGGAGAAGAGTTCGACCATTTGTTTCCAAAGCCATTGTTTCTTGATCCAACAATTAAAAAAGGTGCAACAGTAGATGACACGGTGCGATTCATTCCACAAGTAGTGAGAGAAACATTGTTTCAAACTGCAAAGTTAGCTCCACTTCTAAAAGGAAAAAACGTGTATGAAACCTGCAAGAACATTTGGGATTTTGTATACAACCACATCGCCTATAAAAAAGATGCAAATGGTAAAGAACAAATCAGAAGTCCGGCAAGAGGCTGGCACGACAGGTTTCATGGGATAGATTGCGATTGTTACACGGTGTTTATCAGCAGCATATTGAGTAACTTAAAAATAAAGCACAAACTGCGAATAACAAAATACAAACAAGATCACTTTCAGCACATCTATCCAATCGTGCCAACAACAGGAGGAAATTACATCACGGTCGATTGTGTGGTAGACCGATTCAATTACGAAGAACCATACTCAGAAAAACAAGATACAACTATGGAATTAGAATATTTAAATGGCGTACCCAGCACTAACAATGTAGATGTGCAAGACCTAATGGGTTGGGAAGAATTAGAAGGAGGCGACTTAGGTAAACTCTTTAAAAGAAAGGCTGCATCAGGCGGTGGTGGTGGCGGTGCGAAAAAAGGAATTTTCAAAAAGCTGAGTCAACCTCCGGGAAGCGATGGCGGAAAGAAAGGCGGTAAACTCAAAAACTTTATTCATAAAGCACTTCATGTGACCAACCGAGTAAATCCTGCAACTGCTTTAATCCGATCAGGAGTTTTAATCAGTATGAAACTTAATCTCTTCAAAGTAGCACAACGATTAAAGTTCGCATATCTAACAGATGAACAAGCGAGACAGAAAGAAGTTGATATGAGCAAGTTCGATCGATTAAAAAAAGTAAAAGAAAAATTGGAGAAGATTTTTTATGATGCCGGAGGTAAACCTGAAAACTTAAAGAAGGCAATTCTTACGGGTAAGGGAAATAAAAATCATGAAGTAAGCGGTTTAGGATACATCGTGGATGACATGAGTGGTCTTGATGAAACTTCTTCAATGAGTGATTTGCTTGGTACTGAAGTTTTCTACGATGAAGGATTTAATGGATTAGGAGAACTTGGTTCAGCAACAGCCACAGCTGCTTCAATAACAGCAGCAACTGGAATCATCGGTGCAATTGCAGGATTACTAAAAGGAATCGGAAACATCTTCCCTAAGAAAAAGAAAGAAGGACAAGACTTTGAAAACACCGAATCGCAAGCAGGAGATGGAACAACCGCAGAAGAAGTATCGCAAGGTGCAGCAAATGTAAAAATCACTAACAGCGATACAGGAGAATCAACAACAACTACAAGTTCAACAAGTAGTTCAGGAGGCGGTGGAGAATCGGGATCAGAATCAGGTGGTTCAGGCGGAGATGGAGGAGGAAATGGCGATGGATCAAAAGCGATGATGCGAAGCGCAAGCACGACAGACAGCGGTGGTGATTCGGGATCAGGCACAGGTGGAGATAAGCCTGCCGGATTTTGGGAGAAAAATAAAAAGTGGTTAAAACCAACAGCGATTGGAGTAACAGGATTAGGCTTATTATTTCTCGGTTACAAAATGATGAACAAGCCAAAACCTCCTGCACAAACAACCGCTGTATCAGGTCAACTCAAGGGATTAAAATCACGAAGAAAAAAGAAAGGAGGAAATAAAGGCAAGAAGAAAAAGCAAGCAGTAGCGTACATGTAAAAAAAGAAAAACGATTAAACAAAAAAGAAAATGACAAAGAGAAAAAACAGTTATCAGAAAGCAGCACTCAAAAAATCACTTAGTGGTACTGGCGATGCAAGCACAGGAGCGAAAGTGAAAGACGCTGCAACTGAGTTGGGAAAAGACATCGTGATCGGAGTAATCGGAGGCGGAGTTGCAGGAGCTGTGTTAGGAAGATTGTCTTTCGTTGTTGGAGCAGCTGTTACAGGAGTTGGTCATTTTGCGAAAAACCGAATTGCATCAGCACTTGGTTTAGGAATGATGGCTTCAGGCACTTATCAAACTATGTCCGGCATGAGTGGAAAACCCACTTCAGGATTAGATGGTGTGAAAGAGCGATTAATGGCTTTAAAAGACGACATGAAGAAGAGAATTTTTCTTGACAAAGTTTTGAAAGCAAAAGAAAAGAAAGAAGAGAAAACTGAAGAAGGTACAAACGGACTCGGTCAAGTACAATATTTCACTTACCCAAACACAGAGGACTCAATGGGCGCAGTTGAAATGAATGAGTTAGATAAAATCCAACAACAAATTCAAGCGAGCGCAATGAAGTACAATCAGGTTAATGGGATTGAAGTAGATCTCTTAAGCGGTGAAGAAGACATGGGCGAAGTAGAACCATCAGAAAAAATCTACTAAAGAAAAATCAACCATCCATCACACAAAATAAATCAAAGTTAAATTTTAAAAAACAAAAATTATGTTAGAACTATTAGACGGAACAGAAGAGTACAATAACGCAGGTGCGTTGTTAGGATTAGAAGGTGCGGAAAGCGAAGAACTGTTAGGTGCGCTTCGTAGAATGAACCCAATTGCTCGTCAACGCACCATTAACAAGTTGGCAAATCCTGGAGCAGGAAGCAAAGGTTCTCGTGCAGAAATGGAGAAACATTTCCGTGAGTTACCTGCACACATCAAAAGCGCATTAGCAAAAGGCGAATTGCGTTTGGCAGATACCATTGTGTATTCCATCAAACCTGTGAATTCAAAAACCATCAAGTTATTTGAAACTCAGGATGTGAAAGAAGTTGGTTTGAGAAATATCAGCAATGCAAAATTGCCAAAGAACCAAGCCTTATTGGTAAGTGGAATCGTGTTGTTGGCATCTATCCCTGAAAATGCAACTGCCGACAAAGTAATGGGATCGAAGTTTATTCAGTTGGAAGATTTCCCTGCAATCGCAAACGGAGAGTTCAGCTTAAAAGCAAACAAAAAAATCATCATCCCTGAAACAAGTGTAGCTGCATTCAAAACATCCAATATGCACAGCGTTCCATTGGGATATTACAAATTGGCGAATCCACGCTTGATTCACGATGACATCTTGTTAGAGTTCACAGTTGAGTTAGGCTCAATGGAAGGACTTGATCCAAAAACCCAATTGTATGTTGGTTTACACGGAACTATTACAACTCCTTAATCAATAAACTAATAAGTCGGGAGAGCAATCTCCCGGCTTTTAAAAAAGCAATACCATGTTAAAAGCAACAAAAAAAAGATTTGATATAAAAATTCTTGTGGCGAACTCAACGGTGAGTGAAACCTTTGAATTGGAGAAGAACATTGTGAAAGTGCATGGGGTGTTGGTTACATCGGATAAGGACGATCTATTGTATTACAGAGGAACTCAGAAGATTGAAATAAACAAAGAAGAGTTCTTTCCTGATAACTATGAAAGCAAATTGTTAATGTCAGGAATCAATGTAGCACCAAAACAACGCTACTATGATTTGGGTGGTGTTGCACCCGGCAATGGCAGAGTTCAAATCTCTTACAAAGATTTGGATGATGGCAGAACGGTTTTCACGCCTTACCGAGTGAGTTTATACTTAGACTGTGAAATGGAGGATGAGTTATGATGAAAGAAGGAGTGATAATTAAAGCGATAAGTATTAAACGACAAGGCGAACGGAAACACTTTCAAATCAGGCTTCCCAAGGACACAAAGTTTATCATCGGAATTGAATATGGAGGACGATTGATAAGCAGATCGGAAGGAACAGTTGAAGTGCCTGCACCAAAAGCCAAAGCGGATGCAAAATTAGTTGAGGCTATTTATTCAGCTATTGAATCAGGCGCAGTAAGAGATGATAAACCCAAAGCGTTCTTTAAGAGAAACCAATTAATCGGAGAGTTGAAACTGCAAAGTTGTGAAGAGGCGAATTGGTTTTATGCAGCAGATGTTTTTGGAAACGATGCCAACTTGAATTGGGGAGATTTTTCTCAAACAGGTTTTCCGGTAAATGATTTCACTCATGGCAATAAAAGAACAGAAGAAATTGTGAAGGTAGATGCCGAGTCAACAATTATTAACGGATGGTATTTAGATGCATTGGGGAAGTCGCAAAAGTTGGACATCAACTACGAGATAAAAGTATATGTATGGATTAATGTGGAGGAATAGAAAATGACAATAAATCTTGCCTTAGAATACATCCCAAGAAGGATGCAGGAATTAGGATACAAGTCAGATTACTTTATCCGCTTCCGACACTTGGTGTTACAGCCAAATGAAGAACTAACCATTGATGCCCATACTCAATTCTATTACCTCGTTGAAGAGGCGCAGAATGTAAGAGTTGAAAGTGAAACAGGAATATTCGATTTGAGCGAAAGTGCTACCAATGAAATGCAGTACGAACATCAAAGCAAAATACAGATCACTAATTATTTATCCGGAATCAATCACTTAAGATTCATTCAAGTAATACCAAAAAACAAAACAACAATTAAAAAGTAAGAGTAATGCAACATACCAATCCATATAATGATGTGAAGCTTTCCCAATTTAAAATGTGGCTTCACGACATGGTCGACAAAGGCGAAGGGAAATATATTGAAGTGTACGTTGATGATGTAAAAGTTGTGCCTCGCACTAACAGAATTGAATCCATCGATGACCACAAAGTTTATCTTGATGATAGCACCGAAACAATAAAGATTTTCACTTACAATACTGAAAATTCAAACCGCTATCAGCAGTTTACTTTTTACATCGAAAAGAAAAAACCGATTGAACATCCTATTCAAAATCAACCACAGCAAATTCAGCAAACGCAAGGCTTATCAGGTATCGAGTTAGAGAATAGAATTAATCAGTCTTTAGCGCAAGAACGAGAGCGTTGGCAAAATGATTTGATGAAGCGTGATTATGAAACCTGTCAAAAGAAACTTACCGAAGCAGAAGATTACATCGAAGAGTTAGAAGAAAAACTCAATGTGTACAAAAGTAAAAAACTGCATTTAGGTGATGTTAACCTTGGCGAAGTTGCCTCTATTGTTTTAGAGGGAATGGTTAAAAGAAATCCGCATTGGGTAGCCAAACTTCCGGGTGGAGATGCGCTTGCCGGATTGATTGCAAAAGAAGCCATTGATACCACAGCAGAAGTAGTTGAAAACGAAGTGGTGTTTAAAAAGAAAACACCTGTTGAAGAAGGAATGTCGGAAGAGATGAAAGCGCAACTTGGATTCTTAAAACAATTGGAGTCGCACTTCAATCAAGAACAACTTGATAAAATAATGCTCATCCTACAATCCTTTGTTGAAGAGCCAAAGAACATCGAAACAGTATTTGAACTATTAGAAATAAAAACAGAAAATGAAAAAGTTTAGTTATGAAATAACCATTGAAGCGACTACTGAAGCAGAAGCCGATTCAAAAATGAAAGCGTTAACCACGATTGCAAAGAAGTTAAACACTAAAGAAATAGTGAAGCTTGCCGACATCGTACAAAACGATCCTGTAAAAACCGCATTAGCAAAAAAAGCATTAGGAGTTTAAAATGAAAAAGAATACCACCAAAGATGATTTAACCTTGAAAGAGAAACTTCTCTATTCCCTTATCGGAATTGGGATTGTGGGCGGTGGTATTTTCTTTGGGAAAAAACTTGTTTTAAAAGGAGTCGCTAATCGTGAAGAGAAGAAATCTTTTGAAGATGGTACACCTGCAACCTTCGCCAAACAAATTAAAATGGCATTTGACAATGATGGATGGTGGGGAACAGATACCGAGAAGTTAAGAAGCACGTTAAGGGAGATCCCAAGCAAACAAGTTTTTCTCAAAGTTCAGGAGTCCTATAAAAAACTCTACAACTCAAATATGATAACCGACATGAGTGATGAGTTGCAAACAACCGAGTACAATGAGATGCTTCAAATAATTGCACAGAAGCCGGATAAAACAGGCGGTAAGCCTTCAAGTCCAACTTTAGTGTATGATGGGTGGGCAAAGCGATTAAAAGCAGCCTTTGATAAAGAATACGGTTTTATACCGGGAACAGATGAAGAAGCGATCAAAGCAGTTTTTAATGAAATGCCAACTCAAAAAGCATTTATCATGACCGGAGTATTCTATAAGAAACTATACGCAACCGACATGATGACCGATTTGAAAAGTGAGTTAGAGATGTGGGAATACAACGATTACTTAAAAATAATACTATCAAAACCAAAGGGATAATGGAAAGCAAAACACAAAATAAAAGAAAAATAATCCTGATCGGACTGAGTGTATTAGGAACAGGTGTCGCTGGCTTCTTGGGATGGAACTACTGGAAAAAGAAGAAAGCGAATCAGGAAGAAGATACAACCTCCTTTACAGAAACTGCAAGCGTAAATACTGCGCCTGTAAAAAACGACAGCTTCCCATTAAAAAGAGGAAGCAAAGGAAACAGAGTAACACAACTTCAAAATGCCTTAGTAAAAAAATTCGGAGCAAGCATACTTCCAAAATACGGAGTAGATGGAATGTTCGGGAAAGAGGTTGAAGCAGCATTAGTGAGGGCTAAGTTGCCGACATCAGTTAACGAATCCACCTATAACTCTTTTGTTGGTGCAAGCGGATTTGCCGGAATCATAAAACATGGAGATGAGATCGTTTCGATTGTTGAAACTGAAATCTATAAATCAAAAGGCAACTTTAAATTAAAAGTACCAAAGCACATTGTGCTTGGCGAGAAGGAGTTTACACATCAAGGTTGGATTTACTTTATTCCTAAGAATAGCACAGAGCTTTTCAGGGTTAAAAAAGAACAAGTACAATCCTTTAAAGAATTTAAAAATGAAAAATCTTAGAAACATTAAATATATCGTGGTGCATTGTACCGCAACGCCACCAACAACTACAGTTGAATCTATTAAACGCTATTGGAAAGAGCAGCGTGGTTGGGGTGACACACCGGGCTACCATTACTTGATCCAACGACAAGGGAATTTAATTCAGTTGTTAGATGAAAGTAAAAACAGTTATGGCGTATATGCTCACAATTCAAATTGCATTAGCCTTGCTTACATCGGTGGAATTGATAAAGATGGTAAACCACAAGACAACAGAACAGATGCACAAAAGCATTCCATGTTTGATTTGATTGTTTCTCTAACTGAGAAATATCCAAATGCACAAGTGTTGGGACATCGTGATTTTGCAGGAGTGAAAAAAGCCTGTCCTTGTTTCGATGTGAAGAAGTGGTTAAGTGAGTATGAACCCGATTTAGGAAACGCTGCATAATGTTGCTATCGAAGATCAAAGGAATTCTACGAAGCAAAGGATATGAACTCTACACAAAACCGAATCAATTAAACATAGTTGGGATTAGATCACCGAATACAATCCCTAATCGTTTCGATGATGAGATTCATGTCTTTTACAAAGTAGCTCCATTAAAATGGCATTACCATGTTTACAAGGTAACAACCGATCCGGGTACATTTTGGTTGCGTAATCCAATGCAACCTCAAGGTACAGCCATCTTAGCTCAAGGGCAATACAAAGGTGCTTATAGAATCGGAATGCATCAAGGGAAGTACAAAGCATTGGTTCAATCAAAACCAATTACTGTAATACGAGATTACGACAGAGATGCAAAACTTGATTTTAAAAATGGCACAAAGAGCAAAGGGATGTATGGGATTAATATCCACCGTGCAAGTTTGTATGGAATCACAAAGCAAGTAGATAAATACTCTGCCGGATGTCAAGTGTTTTCAAACATCAATGAGTTCAAGGAATTCTTGAGTTTGTGTGAAAAGCACATGAGTTTATACGGTAACAGTTTTACATATACGCTGATTGATTTTAGAGCGGTAAAGCGACAAACCTTTAAGCGTTGGGCAATCGGAACGGTAACAGTAGCATTAGGTTTAACAGCCTTGTGGGGAATTCTAAAAAGGAAAAAGAAAAAACAAAAATGAAAAATCGATTCATAACAGCTTTAGCACAATTGCTAAAAGACAAAAATGGTAATACCAGTCTGCGTGAAGTAGTCACAGTCTTGTTTGTGATTGTGTTGCTCGTGAGTTGGATTGCAGATCAGTTCTTTGAATTACAAATGCCCGAACACATGTTTTATGGTTTTATAACCCTTGTGGGAGCAGGTTGCTTCGGGTACTCGATTGAAAAGAAACAAGTGTAAAATTTAAAAACTAATAAATATGAAACAGTTATTTTCTGCCTTTATCATAGGCATCATAGTTTGTTTCATCGCTGTAAAAAGTTGCGATGACAAACCAAAACAGGTAAATGTAAAAGAAATCAAAAAGGAGATTAAAACCTCCGGCAACTTAGCAGAAACAATTCAGCAAGACTATCAGAAAGCGAAACAAGCGTTCTCCAAAGTAGCCGATTCTTTAAAAACTGAAAACCAAAAGCTAAATGTAAAACTGCAAGTAACAAGGGCGTTATTGAAGAAGCAGCAAACATTAGTTGTAAGCAACATTCCTTGTGATACATTACGAAAGGAAGTTATAGTGCTGAACGATTTATGTAATGCTCAAGATAGTTTATGCAGCGTTTCCATTAGTTCACTCAATCAAGCGGTTGCAGTCAGGGATTCACAAATTGTAATGTGCGACAGGAGTTATCAATCCATGTTTGACATACAAAAAGAAAATCAGCAAAGACAAATGCAATTAGCTGAAGAGTTGAATACAGCTTACAAGCAAAACAGAAAGAAGCGTTTTGAAAACAAAATGCTCACCTATGGGCTAATGATAATGTCGGGAATAACTACAACACTATTTATTAAATCACAGCAATAATGATAAAAGAGAAAACTATCGTTTCAACCACCACACTTGCAGCCTCTCTACTGATGTACTTCTATGCGAGAACCGCACAAAAAGACGCAGTTCCCTATGTGATGATTGGTGGTTTTATGGGGGCGGTTATCGGAGAGAGCATTGTTGAATATATAAACAAAAATAAAAAAGACTAAGTATGGCAACTATTATTGAAAATAACGGAGGTAGTATTAAGATTACCGAGAATGGTTCATCACGTTTTGTTCTGAAGTATCAAGTTCGTGAAGTGGAAATCGTAAGAGATACCATTATCAAAATTGATATCGGACAAGGTGCGCTAAACAACATCTATGTTGATCAGGCAGATGTTACTGCTCCTGTAACTGCAACAGTTGAAGAGTTAAGAGATCAAATCATTGGAATGTTACAAACCAATGTAACAGGAACTGCAACAGAAGCGAAACAAACTGAAGAGATTAATGAGATTAAAAATCTTCAGGCTGTGGTTGGGAACTTGCAAGCGAAAGTAAATTCATTGGATGACAAAACATTTTTCCAACCTAAGTTGGTAGATGAGAGTAATCCGAATGCAGTTTATAACGGATTTGCAGTACCGGGTACGGCTATTGATGCGCCTGTTTGGGCAATTCAGAAAGTAACCAAAACGAATGGTGTTTATTCCTACCAATGGGCAGGAGGAAACAGAAACTTCGACAAAATTTGGAACAACAGAAAAGCATTAATCTATAGCTAAAATCAAAGAGCCTCTTTCGGGAGGCTCTTTATTCTTTTTAAAATGAAAACACCAATAACATACTACGGAGGGAAACAAACCCTATTAAAATACCTACTCCCTTTGATTCCGCAGCACAGATTGTACTGCGAACCGTTCTTTGGTGGTGGTGCAGTATTTTTTGCTAAACCGAAATCGGAAGTAGAAGTAATTAATGATATCAATAATGAAGTCATTAATTTTTTCAAAGTAATAAAAACGAAGTTCCCTGAACTTCAAAAAGAAATTCAATCAACCTTACACAGTCGTGAACTTTATAAAAGAGCGATGGAGATTTATAATAACCCCACAAAGTATTCAGATGTGAAACGTGCATGGGCGTTATGGACAGCAACCAACCAAGGATTCGCAGGAATGATTGGTTCTTGGGGGTTTGGAAAGGATGATTCAAAAGAGGCTGCTCTTGCAAACAAAAGAGATGCCTTTACAAAAGAGTATGAACAACGACTTACAAAAGTGCAAGTCGAAAATAATAGTGCAATCAAAGTAATAAACAGATGCGATGACAAAGAAACATTTATCTATGCAGACCCTCCGTACATTGGTTCGGATCAAGGTCATTATAAAGGTTATTCGGAAGACGATTACCGAGAACTTCTCAATGCGCTTTCCAAGGTAAAAGGAAAGTTTTTGTTGAGTTCTTATCCTTCAAAAATACTAACCACTTACATCAATAAGTACAAGTGGAAAGTTCAAAAGGTTACTAAAAGCGTTGCAGTAACAAAACACACCGATAAAGTAAAAACGGAAATGATCGTTATGAATTACGATCCTGCAAAAGCAAAATCTTTTATACACACCTTGAGTCTGAAGGAAAAAAAGGACTTGCAAAGTTTAACGAAACAATTAACGCAATTAAAATTTAAAGCAAAATGAGAATAACAACCAAGAATTATTTTAAAGCCATTAGTGAAGTTGGTTTTGAGAATCTGCCGGAGGTGCTTAAAAAATCTCACTTGGTGATTGAAGAGAAAACTAACAAAGGCAGCGATTGGGGCATTTATGAAAATGATGCCGAAGCAAAAAAAGTATTTGATTTAGCGTTTGATAAACTTGAGGAATTTATCGACCGCAAAGAAGATCTTTCAGGCTTAGATGGCAACCCAATCATTGAAAGGGCAAAGAAGGATGCCGCAGGATACAAGGATTTGCCACTCGATAAATTAAAAATGATTTATCGCTTGGAACTTGATGCTGAATTGGAAGATGGATTAACTCCTGAAATTAAAATTAGAAAGGCTGCTTTGGAAAAAGCTATTGCTGCAAAAGAGGGAAAAGGCAATGGTGTATCCGGTAGCTCAAAAAACAAATTCGCAGGTATTAGTAATGAAATAAAATTCATTCACATGTATCTGAATTTCCATGACAAGGTTCTTTATAAAAACACCATCGGTTTGTTTATAGATGATCTTCAAAAAGCAATCACAGAAAAGAAGATTACAAAAAAGTCGCCTGTTGCAAAGGAAATCATGGAGATGCAGGAGTCTGCATTGAAAGCATTTAATTCCATGCGGAACGCAAAGCATATTATGTTGCGTCCCGAAGTAATTAAGAAGCTAAAAGGTATCATTGAAAAGTATGAGAATGCTTACGATGATATTGACGAGTCTTATGCAAAAGAAAAAAAGCAAAAGAAGTACTTAAACGGATTGGGGAATGTTCTGGTGAACATCATGCCGAGTAAGGAATTCACAAATCTTCATTTTAATACAATTGGGTTCAAAGGAAAATGGCTTGACTTTATTGGCGATCCTGCTCCGGGTTTTACTGCGATGGTATTTGGAATGCCTAAGATGGGTAAGAGTTATTTGTGCATTGATTTTGCCGGCTATTTAGCGAGAAATCATGGCAAGGTGCTATACGTTGCCAAAGAAGAGAAGCTTGATGCTACGTTGCAGAAAAAACTAAAAGATAAAGATGTTGCTCATGAAAATTTATTTGTATCAGATGCACTACCTATAGATCTATCTACTTACGACTTTATTTTTCTTGACTCTGTAAACAAACTTGGTCTTACAGCCAAAGACCTGGAAAAATTGAAAGCGCAAAACAAAGGAAAATCTTTTGTCTTTATTTTTCAGGCAACAAAAGGTGGTCAGTTCAAAGGAAACAATGAGTTTCAACATGATGTTGATGTTGTAATTGAAATACCAGAAAAAGGTATTGCATCTCAATACGGTCGTTTTAATCAGGGTGGAAAGATGGGAGTATTCGATGATGCGTCCATTGGAGATATGGAAGAGTTAAATGGTGTCAGAAAAAGCGGAAAGAACTTGGAAGTTCCAAAGAAAGTATCGAACGTAGACACTATGAAAAAGAAAGCAACTACAATCGAGGACTGGACTGAGCCGGAACACTTAAACAAAAGTGACCATGCAGTCCTAAAAGAAATTAATCGCCTTTATAAAGCAAAGAAATATAAAGAAGCGATGAGCCGTGCAATGGAAACTGACACTATTGTTAGGGAGGAAATCCCCGGAGACATTTGGAAAAAGATGGGTGGTCAGTTAACTAAAACCGGAGAAGAAAGACTAAAAGCAAAACACGGCAAAGCTTCTCCTGAAACAGTTAAAGCAGAAAAGTCTAAACAAACAATCGTTTTTAATTCTACAATCCGTGCTTTAAAAGGAGTTATTGAGCGTGAGTGGGATCTTGAATTAACGGATGGCGAGTACATTGAAATTTTGGACATCGCTCAAGAACAAAGCGTAAATTTTTACGATGTTGTAACTGAAATGCATCCGAACCTTACTGCGTTTATGACGCAGATGGGGATGGCTTTAAAAGTGTGGGATAAAACTGCTGAGAAATCAAAAGGAAAGTTTGATGCTAGCTATTATGCAAATAGAAAGGATGACGACAATCCTGCGTTTATCTTTAGTTTAACAAGTAGTAAACTGCTTGCCGAAGCAATTGAAGGTGACTTTGATTTAATTTACTTGGTGCGCAGGGAATTGGCAAACAGAGGGCAAAATAGCCAAGGGAAATGGGTTGGTTTTGATGAAGCAGCCAAAATACATAGGATTGAAAAATAAGGCAGGAAAAAGGCAAAAAATTAAGGGCGAATTTCGCCCTTTTTTGATTCGAGTGGTTTTATTCAATACCTTTGCTCAAAGAAATTTAAGAGGCGATTCTTTGAATTATAGGAGCGATTTCCAACTACGAGAATTCATTAGAATCCTAAGTGCTTGGAAATCATCAATAAAGTTCGATAAATCCAACCCGTAGGGTACAAATGAATGAAAAAGGCTCCGCGAAGCGGGGCTTTTTTGTTTGTGAAAACGACATCAAGCCTTTGCTTGAATGGAGTTAGAACAAACGAAAAATAAAAATCCGCAGGATTTTGTCTTTTTCATTCTCAACACGACCCAAGAGGGGCTAGCAGCGTCAGCGGCAATTCCCGGCCTGACTGCAAGAAGATTTTCACTTTTTCATTCTGACACTGACCCAAGAGGGGCTCGCCAGCTTGTTGGCAATTCCCTTTTACAGATGCCGGAAAGCAGACGAAACTCTCTGCTTTATTTATTTTTCACAGTTTTAGCTTGTTTTTAGTCGATTTGTGCAAATACAGCTCATTTTTTATCAAATCAAGGTTTTTAACTTAAATGACTGATTTTCAATAGTATAAAAACGAGCCATTCTATTGTCAATCTGGAAAATTTTTGTATCATTGCATGTTAATAAAATTAAAAAGGGAATGTTTCCCAACTTAATTTATTTTTAAATATTTAAGATTATGAAATTTTTTAGAACATCATTACTTTGTTTATTCTTGTTATCGTTTACAACTACGGTTAACGCTCAGGGTGGCGGAAAAAAGACATCTCCGATACAACGTTTTTTCAAAAAAACCCCTTTTACATTTAATTTAGGCGGGCATGTTGTTGATGATGACGGAAAACCATTTTCACAATTGTTCAATGTTGCAAATTCATGGAATTTCTTGCCATACCCTACCCGTTTAGCAGTGGATGGTTATTTTCAAAAAGGATGGAGTTTCCAAATGGAATTTGCGTATACGCAGTATAAAACGAGTAAAGAGATTAACGATGTAAAAATCGGTTCTAATTATACTTTTTTCTCAGTTGATGGCCATGTAAAATATGACCTTAACGAGTTAATTGGCGATACACATTGGTTCGATCCATATGTAGCTGGTGGTTATGGTTATACCATGAGAACTGTAGCTAAAAATCCAAATACCGGAACGGCTAACTTAGGTTTAGGCTTTAACATCTGGGTTTATCAAAATCTTGGTTTTAATGCGCATACGATGGCTAAATTTGCAATGCAACAAGGTACTTCAAACTATTTACACCACTCCGTTGGTATTGTTTACCGTTTCGAGTATGGAATGGGCAACCGTCCGGGCAAATTAGGAAGACGTTACACCTTCTTAAAAACGATAAAATAATTTCTTTCAAACAAATTAAAAAATGAAGGCATTAAAATCTCTTTCTCTCTCGCTATTAACTTTAGCTACTGTTTATACTGCAAATGCGCAAACATTTGCGCAAAGAATCAAAAACACAACATTTGTGTTTGGTTTACACGAACATATTGTAATTGATAATGGCAAAGAATATCAATTTAAATTTGACACTAAAAACTGGCAGTTAACACCATTCCCAAGCAAAATTACTGCGGAAGCATATTTAAAAAAAGGCTGGGGCCTGCAAACTGAATTTGCTTATACAGGTTATAAAGCAAATTCAACGGTTGATAATAAACTTCAGTTAAAAGATCATACATTTTTTTCTGCTGATTTTAATATCCGTTACCATTTTGAAACTTTATTTCTTAAACAAAGTTTTTTTGACCCCTTTTTAACAACCGGTTATGGTTTTACTTATCGTTCTGCTGTTATAAATACAAGTACGGGCACAACTAACTTAGGTTTAGGTATGAATTTTTGGATCTATAAAGGTTTTGGTTTGAGTTTACAGTCGGTTGGCAAATTTGCTCTTAAAGGCGGCGCCAAGTCAAATTATCTTCACCATTCAATTGGTGTAGTATATAAATTAAAGCCACTTTCTAATAAGCCTGCGTTAAAATAATTTTATACCAACTCAATATTAAAAAGCCGCTCTTCACAAAGCGGTTTTTTTTATGAGTTTCGATACCAATCGCTATCGGGAGACAACAACGGATGTCGATACAACCCGTTCGACAGGCTCAGGGTATATTCCAAGAGAGATCTGTTCTTTCGATCACTATTGCGAGCGGGAGATATGCCACCATTGTCATTTCGAACGATAGTGAGAAATCTGGGCTAACCTTATAGAGAAAAGATTTCTAAGCCCGTGAAAACATTCTCGCAAATGCAAAGAAAAAATATTTTTCTTTATACTGTCTGCGCCGCCTTTACAAAAATGATTAAAAATAAAAAGGCCTCCGATTTGGAAGCCTTTTATTATAAAATTTAAATTGTGTTTATTGAACCACTATCAGTTTTTGCTGCGAAATAACTTTATTGCTAGTTTTATCCAAAACTTCAACAATATACACGCCGGCTTTTAATTCGGCACAATTAATAAGTGTTTGGGTATTGCCCACACTTAATACATGTTCCGATATTTTTAGAAGACTGCCAAACATATCTTTAATTACTACCTGGCTGGTGCATTCTATTCTGGTGTTGTAAGAAAGTGTAAAATTATCCTTTACCGGGTTTGGATAAATTTCTGATACATTTATATCTTCATAAGAACCGCCTATAGGTAATACAAATGTGCTTTTTCTTCTGCCATTTGTTTCAACCGCTGTGATCTTATAATAATTAATAATACCTGGCTTAAACGTTATATCATTAAAATCATATTTAGAAGGTTGATTATTAGGTAAAGCTTTGCCTACCTCGGTAAAATTAACGGCATCACCACTTCTTTCAACAATAAATTCGCTAATACTTTCTTCTAAAGCAGTTTCCCAGGTTAATTTATTGGCTGCAGCAATTTGCTGTCCATAAAAGGCTTTAAAATTAATTGGCAAGGTAACACATGGGCCAACAGATGAAGCGCAAGGTGATGTGAAACGATATGCAGTGTTTGACATTGTCCATTGATTATATGGCCCAGCTCCGCCAACAGCATTATGAGCTGTTGCATTTACAGGCGGTCTATAAACTGTTCCATCGAAACTATGTAAACCTAATACTGCCTCACCATTATTAAAAGGACAAACACCTTTATTACCAACATGAATTTCGATATTATTACTAGTTTCAAACAATTTTACCTGACCTGTGTAGTATATGGCAGGGCTTGAAGTTCCACATGAGAACATAGGAATACTTTCCCACGAAGCAACAAATCTTCTATTTGGTGCAACACCCAAAGTAGCATATCTAATAGTACCTCCTAAACCAGGATGAATATCGTGCCATGGGGCCAAAATAGCGTTACGGGGTATAGATGTTCCATTTACAGGGGCAGGGTTAGGAATGGTGTAGCCCGTAGCAACACCACCGGCGGCATAAGTAGTAGTTTGAATGTTTGGAAAACAAGGCACCGCGTCAAGTACAAAAGAGCTATTGGAGGCCACGTAACCACCCCAATACTGCGACCCGCCAAAACAAAATGGAAAACCAAAATTAATGATCGTGTTAAATAAAACATCATCTGTAGTTGGCAAAACTGTTCCTACAAAAGCATCAAAACTATAAGCAACGCCAGCCGCATTATATGTAGATAAACTGCATGCAACTGTAGGAGAACCAGAGGTGAGGGTAGCGCTAATAGTATTTGTATAAACAGAATTTATCCCATTACATTGAGTGCGCATTCTGTAATATGTAGTATTTGTAAATGTAGTTACAAAAGGATTAACGGTACCCCCAGAAACATTAGTCCATGGACCCGTATTAGTAGGGGCGTTTTGCCAATAATAACTAATTCCGCACCCCGCGGAGCTACCGCCTGTGGTAGTTAAAGTTATTGTTGGAACACATTGGGCTATAGCACCAGAAGCGGTTCCTGGTATGGGTGTGCCTACGCAAGCTGGTTGACAACTAATAGTAGCTGTCCATCCAGGGTTTACAACAGAAAAGTCTGAAGTAAAACTAAAGGTTAAAGAAGTTCCCGAAGCACTTATTGACCCGGGGCTGACCCCACCTCCATAATTTCCTATTAATGGGCTGGCCCCATTTGGTCCATCGTATATTCTTAACCGGTCACAACATCCCTCGGTGCTAAATGTACTGCTAAATAATACATTTAAACAAAATCCAACAGGAGCAGAAAAGGTTTTAGTAAAATTCTCATTGTTTAAATAATTGCCGGCACTTCCACCACTATCATAAAATAAATTTGTTGCTGCACATGAAATTGTAACTGGCGTATTATTCATTAAATAAGTTGTCTGAGACTTAGTTAAATGAACCAATAAAAATAAAATCAATAAAAATTTACATCCTCTATTCATGATATTTATTTTACTTCAAAAATTGTGTCCGTACCAATATTTCCAGTGATCTCGTTATAAGCATCTTTGACTTTAAAATAACAAAGTTCAACATTATAAATTGTTGAAATTATTTTTAATAACTCAGCATAAACCGTAAAATCATTTTTATTTTGATCAAATATAATGAGCAAACAATTATGATTACCAATTATGAATTTTGAATCAATGATTTGATCATACTTCAAAAATTCTAATTTAATTTGATTTAATTGAGCAACTGTAATTCCCGGGCAGCCAATAACGACCTTATCTTCAATTTTATCTGTTATCAGTGGTTCCTGACAATAAGAAAATTTAGCTGAAGTTAAAAAAACAAGTAAATAAACTACACGGACAGCAATTCTCATATTAAGATGTTTTAGTAAATATATAAATAATTTCTTTAAAAACGTAATTTTTGATCAATAAAATGTCCGTAAAACCAGCATTTCTATGGGTATTTTGAGGTTATTCATCTAAAATAGTATAAAAGAAAAAGGTTTACGCTATTTCCGTAAACCTTTAAAAAATAAAATATATAAATCTTATCCTAGTAATATTTTTTTCCACCTTGGTGTTTTCTTTTCCTCACCATAGCCATAACCTCCGTAACCATAACCATAGCCGTAACCATAGCCATAGCCATAGCCTCTCTTAAAATCAGACCCGTTAATGAGCACTGCCATGTTAGGTAATCGTTTTTCTTTATTTAGTGATTCAGCAATACGCAATAAACGTTTATCCAAGTAGTTAGCCCTTGCAACAAAAACAGTACAATCAGCATACATGTTTATCAATAATGTATCGGCTACTAAACCTACAGGCGCTGTATCCACAATTACATAATCATAGGAGTTTTTTACGATTTCGAACATTTCAGCTATTCGGATATGCATTAGCAACTCTGCAGGATTTGGTGGAATTGCACCGGAAGGCAGAACATCAAAATTACTTACATTAGGAACGCTAATTATCACCTCACTTAATGTCATTTCTGAATCAGTAATATAATTTGTTAACCCTTTTCTATCAGGCATTCCAAGATAGGCTAATATTTTTGGTGCTCGCAAATCAGTTCCGATCAATAAAGTTTTTTTTCCCGAAAGCGCGAAGCTTGCCGCAAGATTTAAAGCAATATAAGATTTACCTTCTTTGCCAATTGTGGACGTCACGAAAACAGTTTTACTTTTATTTTTATTGCTATTGTTAATAAATTCCACATTAGTGCGCAACAACCTAAAAGCTTCTGCAATGTTTGAACGATTATTGGCAACAACAACTAACCTGTCTTTTGATGAAGACTGAGGGATATCGCCTAAAAAAGGAATATTAACTTTATCTATATCCTTTTTGCCATGTACTTTAGTGTCTAAAAGATCGAGAATATATAAAACCAATATTGGGAAAACGAGGCCTAATAAAAATGCAGCTAAAAAAATAATTTGTCTTTTTGGTGCCACTGTTTGACCATTCGTATAAGCATTATCGATTATTTTAGCATTTGCAACTGTAACAGCCAAAGCAATATTAGTTTCCTCACGTTTTTGAAGAAGATATAAATACAATGCTTCTTTTATTTGTTGTTGGCGTTGAATAATACGATACTCTCTTTCGTATTTTGGTACGGTTGCAATTTTAGAGTTGATCCCCCCTTCTTTCTTATTTAGTTCTTTCAATTTGATTTCGAGCGAACTTTTAAAGTTGCTAAGACTTTCTTTTAAATTATTTTTAATATCGTTTAGCTGCGCTTCAATATTAACAACAATTGGATTTTTTTCGCTAGAGTTCTTTAGAATACGGTTTCTTTCTAAAACCAATTTGTTGTACTCACCGATCATTGTGGCAATAGTTGGATCACTCAATCCTAAATTTGATGGAATAAGATCAGAAGGTTTATTTTGTTTTTGGATATAGTCATACATAAAATCTGCCACTCGCACTTGAGTAGAAGTTTCAAGAATACTCAATTCGTTCTCACTACCAGTTTTTAAAAATAAACCTGCCTCCGATTCAACATCCACTAACTTATGCTTCATTTTAAAATCTTCTGCCTCCCCCTCTACTTGTGATAGTTCTGAAGTAATAAATTTAATTCTGTCATTAATAAAATCTGCTGTATTTTTACTTACCTGATTTTTATCAGCTATCGCGTCCAGGTTATGTTGCTTAATTAAATTATCTACTATGGAAGCTGCCTTTTCTTTTGATGGGTCCCTTAAGCTTATTGTTATTGCGTTTGATGTTTTATTAACCGGGTTTATCTTTACATAAGCAATATATTTATCTGCAACCGCATCCATCGGGGTAATGATAACGCGAACGCCTTTCCCAACAAATTTTTCGTTAAATAAAGATGTTTTTGTAATGATCATTCTCCCAAACCCAACATCAATTGCGTCACCAAAATTGTATGAGCCTTTTACATCCCCAACTTTATTAAGCAATAAAAATTTAGAAGGCGATATAATATTCACGATCCACTCAGCACTTGCTTTTGCAATGGCAGAATCTTTTGCGATAAAATTTAAAAGTACCGGTGAAGTACGAAACATTTCCTTTTCAATAGGCGAACCATTATCAAAATAAGAAACATTTAATTTAAGCTCATTAACAACCAATGTCATTAATGAGCGGGATTTTAAAATTTCAATTTCATTATCAATATTGCTGTTATTTTTGAGAATGCCTAAATCCTCAAAAGCCGAGAGTTCTGATAGAGATCCTCCTTTCTTATCATCCTTAATTAAAATGGTTGCGTTTACTTCATAAACCGGCGTTTGAAAACGCAGATAATAGTACCCTAAAAATAAAGCAACGACAACACTAAGTATGAACCATTTCCAATGATAGAGATACTTTAAAAGAATATCTTTTAAAGTGCTTTCCTGATTTTCTTCAACAGAAAAATTATACTGTTCTAATTCCATTAATTAATTATTAACGCGTAAATAAAACTGCCATAGTTACAAGTAACGAAATTACTGAAACAACTAAGCTAATATTTGATGTATTTACCACCGATGAATTGATCCTTGCTCTATTTGGTTCTACATACACGATATCATTTTGTGTTAAATAATATACAGGTGAAGAAAACAATTTTTTTGATGTCAGATCAACTCTCGTTTCCGTTTTTTTTCCATCAATATCGCGAACTACTAATACATTTTTTCTAACGCCGGTGATCAAAAGATCACCGGCAATGCCCAGAGCTTCCGGTAAAGTAATTCGTTCATTAGGAATTGTAAAGGTACCGGGATTACGGACCTCGCCTAATACTGTTACTTTATAATTTAATATTCTAATGTTTACGTTTGGATTCTTCACATAAATGCTATCTTTATTATTGTCGAGTTTTTGCTTGATCAATTCTACCGCAGCATCCCGGGTTAGTCCTCCCACTTTTATTTTTCCAATCACAGGAAAATCAATATTTCCCAGCACATCAATAAGATAACCGGGTGGAGTAGGATTACCCTGAGTGTAACTGCCAACGATGTTATTATTCAAAAGACTTACAGGTAAATTAAATGGCTTAACTGCATCTGCATCAATACCCATTACTGTAATAGAAAGAAGGTCGTCTGTTTTTAACACTGGTATAAAATTTTTATTCACTTCTGAGCCAGATTCGGATACTCCCTGGAAATAAATTATATTTTTTTTTGAAGTACATGCATTAACTATACAAAAGATCATTACGATCAAAAAAGAGCTACAGACATAAGAGATTTTTATTCTATTCATAAATTGTTTTAATTACAATTTCGCTTTGTGAAATTACAAATTATTATTTGATTCTTACTAATAATTATGCGCTCCTTATTTTACCGGAGAGTATATTATAAACTGCCATAAAAAAGTACTTTATATCAGTAGTATATGGCTTTTTCTTTTTATCATTGATGTAAATTCTTTCCGCTTCAATATTTTCCGTTTCACTTGACATAAGAAGGGCAACATATGGAGGTATGCATCCAGGCTTGTGCTTTTTCCGTTCCTCCTTAAAATCTTCAGGAAATTGATCAAAGCGGGTTTGACTTAATGGTCTAACACCAACAATCTTCATTTCTCCTTTTAAAACATTAATTATCTGCGGGATTTCGTCAAGCCAATACTTTCTTAAAAACTTGCCATAACTGGTCGTTCTAAAATCATTGTTAATTTTTCCGAAACCATCTTTATCGTATCCATTTGTTTTGATCATATATTGCTGCAAATACTCTGAAAAAGGATGCATAGTTCTGAGCTTATAAACTTTTATTATTTTCCCATTCTTACCTATACGCTTCATACCAAAAAGTAAACTGTATGACGGTGACATATTAAATTCTGGTTCTTTTCGCTTTTTAGTTACAAAGTAAAGACGACCGTTAATACTCTGTGTTTCTATAATTTCAAAACCACAACACACCAATCGCCCTAAAACTTCTGCCTTAGAAAGTAATCGGTTACGGCCCTGAGTAAAAAAGAAATAGATCTTTTTAAGGCCCCAAACTTTTGGGAAAACTCTTGTAAAAATAAATTCAAATCCAAAATAAAAACTTCGTAACACCGGCACTTTATTGATCCATTTTTTCGATCTTCTTGCTGAGAATGTTTCGAAACACCCAATAAAAAAATCACCGTTATCCAATTTGCCATTAACCTTTTCGAAAAACTTATTTATAAAACGAATATTATTTACCCTGCTAAGGTTTGCAATAGCAGTATATTTATTTGGGTTATTAATTATATTAAATTCATTGGTAGTAGATACAACAATAGTATTAAGACTGTCTAGGTCAATGAATTTTGAAAAAAAATCACAAACTTCTTGACCAGCCTTTTCAATAATAATATTCTTCATTTTCCGGATAAAATATTATTATCATTATTTGAAACCAAGTAGGAAATTTGGGTCATTTTTAATTTTTGAAATGCTTTGTGGATAATTTTCAAATAACCATGTAAAAAATAAAGATACATCTATCTTTTCAGAGAGCATGGCACTTCTTCTATTTTGAAATTGATCAAAAGTGTTGTTTTCATTCAGCAATTTATTAATAGTATCAAAGAGATCTTCTATATTTTCAGTTTTGATCCCATAACCAAGTTGATACTTATTTTCCAATTCGTTCAAATATCCAATCCTTCCAACGAAATCGTTAAACCTGATAAATGGAACACCCAACACTCCGGCCTCTGCTGCCATTGTTTGACTATCACCAATGTATAATGACGCGTATGCCATTACATGATGTATATCTACCGGATCAATATTTATTCTATAAGGCTCTAATTCAGGCTCCAATTTTCTTTCGCTGGTTATTAATATCTTACCGTGTGGCTGCAAAAGTGAAATTATTTTCAGCGCAATTTCGATGTTAATTCCCTTTATTCCTTCATCATGATGCGCGGTTAATTTTACAAACCGTATAATAAAATATTTATTACCCGAAAGTGAATATTTAGAAATTATTTTTTTATCAGGAAAAAAATTATTTGGATGTAAATAAGCCAGCTCGTGATACCCTGCATATTCTATTTTCTTATTTTCCCATTTACCAACTGAGCAAACATTAGGAGCTAAAATATACTTACATAATGGATAGGCGATCTTTGTATGCAGAGGTATTACTTCCGCATCATCTTCCTCAACATTTATTGAAGGAATGCCCGTCAATTTTCCAACAGGGCCAACCGCCACAGGTGTACCAACAATAAGTGTAGGTTTATTCTTGACACAAAAATAACTAAGCTTAATTATTTGCTTAAACAAACCAAAAGCTGCGCTAAACTTAGAGTCATTTCTTTCTGCGGAAGTTATATTTGAATATTTAAATCCAGAACTTTTTAAAAGCTCTTCTAACACATCTTTTTTTCTAATAACTATAAGTGTCTCAATTTTTTTATCTTTGAAATTCCTGATCACATTTTTAAATAAATGGAAATGGGCAGGATGATTCAAATAAAATAAAATTTTCATTTACTGCAATTTATTAGTTCTGTAAGAGCCAAAAACATCCACGCCTGCGACCAACGCATGTATGATATTTTATTTGTATGTGTACTAAACTTTTGATAATAAAAATGACCATCTTTTCCTTGCATATTATCAATTGTATAGTTAGCAATTGTAGTTGCAAATTTTATGGCATTTTTATCATAATCTTTTAGTTTTACCAATGTAATTATTCCTTGTGCCTGATTATGAATTTCTACAGGGTAAATTTTAGGTAAGCGCCAAAATCCCCTACCAGATTGATCAAATTGCTGTTGTGTATAAAACGCTATGCCCTTCTTAACAGCGTTTTCCCAATTTTCGTTCTTAACGTTCAGCAATTTTTTTATTTCAAAGATACTTTCAAGTATATATCCCTGATGAAAATCAACTTGCTTTTGTTCAGTTCCTTTTTCAATACTCCAACTGTAATTCCAACGCCCATCGTCTTTTTGTTTTTTTAAAACAAATTCAACAGCTCGAATTGCATTCTTTTTATACTTTTCATTATTATTTAAAGAGGCTATTTTTGCTAAAGACTCAGCAGCCAATAAACTTGCATTATAACATATATCTTTTTTTATAGGTGTATAACTAATACTTAATCCGGTTTCATCGATATACTTTTCAAGATCATTATCTAAAAAAAGCCCGGCACTTTCCATTAGTTCTAATACATCTTTCCGTTGGGTAATCTTATAAAATTCAAAAAGTCCCTTAACAACATGGCCTGTAACAACTGCTGATGGGATCCAGGGTTTCATATACTTAACCGGTGTTGCCCACGGAAAATTATAGCCCCAACACTTTCCGGAATACCCTTTTGAATAATTATTACCAAGCCAATTAAAAAAAAACTCGGCTTTTTCAAGATATTTTTTATTATTCGTTTTTGAATACAGTTCTGAAAAAGCCATTAAAAAGATTGCATATCCTTTTGGATTAATTTCTTTTTTAATACCCAGTAACGGCCTTATGTTAACTGGATTTCGTTTTTGAAATTGTGTAGCAAGAACTGGACCCCACTTACCAAGCACTTTAAATGGCCAAAATGAGTTTAAAGTATCGTATGGATCATAACCCTTATACCCTTCTTTTTCTACATACTCTTCAAGCTTTTTAAACGCTATTTCGACTTTGTTCATTGTTATTTACTTCTTGCTCCTTTAAAAATTATATTGAACATTGCCACAAAAAAATATTTAATATCGGTTTTAAATGGCTTTTTTTCATAGGCATCAAAATATCTCATTTCAGACGCAATAAGCTCTTCAAAATTTTTTGGGCAGTCGTAATAAAATGGGGGAATCAACCCGGGTTTAAACTGACACCTCCGTTCCTGTACATTTTTCGGATACATATTAAATTTTGGTAAACTTAACGGCCTTGCACCTACTAGTTTGATCTCGCCTTTAAATAAATTTATCAACATTGGTAATTCATCTAACCAAAATTTTCTGATTATTTTTCCGAAACTGGTTACCCTATAATCTTCATTTGCTTTATCACCATCAGTACTACCATGCTTATCATAAATATATTTCTGCAAGTACTCCGCATATGAATACATAGTGCGCACTTTATAAACCCCAATTGTTTTACCATTCTTTCCAACGCGAGGCATTTTGTAAAACGGGCCATAGCTAGGATTCATATTAAATTCCGGCTCCTTTACTTTTTTTACGACAAAATACAGTAGCCCGTTCAGACTCTTGTAATCAACAATTTCAAACCCGCAACTCACTAATCTTCCAAGTGCTTCAGCTTTCGACAATAAACGATTTCTACCACGTGTGACAAAAAAATATACTTTTTTAAATCCCCAAAGTTTTGGGAATACCCTCATGAAAATATACTCCATACCAAAATAAATTGTTCTTATTAATGGTACTTTACCTATCGGCTTTCTATTTCTTCGCGCTGAAAACGTTTCAAGACAACCAATAAACACATCATTATTTTTTAAACGCAAATTAACGCTTTCAAAAAATTTATTTATATAACGAATATCATTTATTCTTAAAATGTTTATGATGCATGAAACCTTATTCGGATGATTTAAGATGTTAAAATCGCTTGAAGTTAAAACAACTAATGTCTCGTTAGAATCGAGATCCACGAACTTTTCAAAGTATTCATAAACCTCAGGTTTTACACGTTCTTTAACTAAATTTTTCAGTGCTTTAATTTTTTGGATACAATTTTGGGATCTTATTAATGGCAGTTATTACTTCTTTAAAATCCAAGCCAATTATTTCAATATACCACCTTAAGGTTTCGTAACGAACTTTATTCTCTTCGTAAATTTTTTTCAGGGCTTCTTCCCGTGTTATGATTCCTTCCCTGACCTGGTTACTTCTGAATGTGTCGTTTTCTGTAAACCCGGCAACTGTGTAATATATATAGTTATAAAAACTGACTGTACCATCACCAATTCTCCAAGTGGAGTTAGTATCAATAGCTTTTTCCCAATTATACTCTTTTAAGATCAATTCTTCCAACTCTTTTTCATCCCACTTATAATAATCAAATAAATGAAAATAATCTTTTTTAGGCGCAAGGTATCTTACTGCAAACGACCCAAGGCTATCAAAAACAGACTGGTTGATATAACCAGGATTACGAATTAAATTTTTTCCAACAAAACCAAAAAGGTTTAATTGATTTTTTATACTTAAAGAATAAATCCTTTTTTTATCAAATTTTGGAGGTAACCCTGCAAAGCCTGTTTTAAAATCGGTATTTTCTAAATGATTAATTCCCCAGATATTAAGATCGATGCCTGTTTGTTTTTTTACACGGTCGCAATAATAAAAAAAGTATTTATCGCCGGCCATAAATAGAGGTATCATCCCCAGGTGTGGTGTTTTTAACCAGGCAATAATGTTTTTACGAATGTTCTCACGTTTCCAGTTTATATCTGCAGAAACAACAATATTCTCTACTCCCATTTTACCACAAACGCGGGCAATGTTTCGCCGGGCAAGATCGGTAACCATGCCCCAATCGTAAGTAAAGGCAATTGGGTTTAAGCCCAGCTCTTCTTTTATAATATGTAATGAATAGGTACTGTCTCTACCTCCACTAAACGGCACAATACAATCAGGGTGCCCGTCCTTTCTTTTATAAGGCGCTACCAACTCTTTTAATTTATCAAACGACTGGATTTGAACTTTTGGTTTATAATTTTTGCAGTAATTACACTCACCTTTTACATCATAATAAATAAATGGAAACGTTTCCGGCAATAAACATTTTGTGCAGCGTTTTACTTTTTTTATTGCATCTTCATTATTTTCCAGCAGATCGTATAAATGTTTTTCATTTGCCCTGTTTATAAAAACAGAAGGATCTATCACCACCTCTTTATCAAAGTTTCCTTTTAAATTTACCTTTCCTATCTTAAATTCTGGATGGAGCTGAGAAACATATTGCTTATTTGGACTCTTTTGTAAAATATTTTGTTTAACAAATGTTCTTGTATTAAATATAAGGCCTGTAAAAGCTTTAAGAGGCGTTACAGATGCATTTTTAATGTTTAATTTTTTCACCAACGACTTTAGGAAAAACTCTTCTGAAGCAAAGATCAAATATTGATCATTTAAAATATAGTACAGTGAACCGTTATTTGTTGCAATAACAAGTTCATCCCTGTCGTTAAACATTAAAGCTGTTGAAACGGTACCTTCTATTTGCTGAAGTGTTTCGCAAATTGCTTTATCTAAAGAATTATTAACGGATAACTTATTCCTGACCAATGATAATAAAATTTCCGTATCAATTTCATACTCTCGTTTTAAAGCTGAATGTTGTTTCCATAACTCATCAGCGTTCACAATAATTCCGTTATGAATACCAATAATGCCATCTTTAATAACGGGCTGATTGTTTACCTCAAGCAATTGTGAACCATTGGTAACCAAACGTGCGTGCCCAATTGCCTGAAACGTATTTCCCTTTTCAAATTGCTGAAGTGCATTTTTAAGTGCGTTTTTGTAAGCTTCCGATTTTAAAATCTCATATACAGGTATATCTCCTTTTACAAGATCAAAATTATCCTGAGTATTATTTTTAAAAACAAGGCCAGATGAATCTTTACCACGTGCTATTGACAAGCGCGCAACATTTTCTAAAGCTTTTGTAATAAAGCCTGTTGCAATTGCCGAATTCTCTTTAACGATCACACCAAATATCCCACACATCAGCTCTTAATTTTAAATTGGTTTTGTAAATGCGGATTCACATTAAACATATCAATACTTTTAGGATAATTCTCAAAAAGCCAAACCATAAAAGCGGTCAGGTCAATTTTATCATCCAGCATTTTTTTTCTTTTCAACGCCCACTCTTCTTTTAAATTTTTATTATTCAAAAAATTCTCTACCTGTGTAAATAATTTCTCTTTGTCTTTTGTTTTAATGCCAACACCTAATTTGTAAGTATTTTCTAATTCAGCCAGGTAGCTTATCTTATCTACAAAATCGTTAAAACGAATATACGGTGTTCCCAATACACCGGCCTCTGCCGACATGGTTTGACTATCGCTTATTAAAAACTGCGCAAATGACAAAGCATGAGCAATATCATTTGGCCTGATATTGATCCTGTACTTTTCAAATTCTTCCGGCAATTCTCTTTCGGCTGTTATATATACTTTACCATGCTGTTCGAGCATATTGATTAACCGCAATACATCAGTATTGTTTAACCCCGATTTTCCAATATCATGCGTTGCCCTTAATGATACTAAACGAATAATAAAATAAGGATCATTGTTCTTATTAAATTTTTGTACGATAGAGTGATCCGGTGTAAATACATGGGGATGCAAGCCTCCTAATTCTTTGTATCCAAGAAAAGGAATTTTTTTATGCTGATACTTTCCGAAATTTGATACGGATGGAGAAAGCATATGTGTGGCAAAATGAAATAAGAGCGCAGATTCGGGAACTGCCGTAATATCATCATCCTGGAAATGAATGGTAGGTGTTTTTCTTAATTTGCCGTTTATTACAATAAGATCATCTGTAATAAAAAGATCGTACTTCCTTTTCTTTAAATACTTTCTTAAACGGTAAATTGTTCTGATGGTATTTATGCCAGCGCTGATCTTGGGGTTAACGCCTTTCATTTTACGGCCTTCCGGAAATATATTAGTGTACTGCCAACCTTCGTTCTTAACAAGCTCTTCTAATACATCTTTACTTGTTATTACAATTTCAACATTATGACCGTTTTGTTTTAACCGGTTAATTGTGTTTTTAAATACGTGGTACTTGGAAGGATGTACGAGGAAAAATAAAAAGTTCATTTTTGTTTTTAGAGATCTATCTTTCTATTTTCTTTAATACTTTGCAGCACTTTTAAAGTGGCCAATGAGCTTATGTAACACTCTTCAAAAGAAACCGGGGAGGCTTTACCTTCTGAAATAGCCCGTAAGAATAATTTTAATTCATTCGCATGGCCTTTATCCTGGCCTTTATAAGAAATAGTATTTGTTGTTTTATCATAAACGGTCACTGTTTTAAAATCATCAATACTTGCTACCACTCCTCCGCAAAATACTTCAATACTCTCTTTGCTTAAATTTTTATTTCCATTAGAAAAATAATTTATAGATGCCACCGAACCATTTGCAAAACTTAAATTAATAACAACCGTATTATTTAAATTATTTGCGTCCTGCATGGCATTTGCAGAAACTGAAGTAATTTTATCACCCGCCAAATGCATAGCAAGATCAATAAAGTGACAACCTTCGCCAATTATTCTTCCGCCACCCACAACAGGATCGTTCACCCAATGATCGGCTGCCACCACTCCTGCATTAATGCGCATGTTGATGGTTTTTGGCTGACTGGCAACAAATAATTTTTTTACTTCTATAACAGCGGGTGCAAAACGGCGGTTAAAACCTACCATTACTTTTTTAGCTGTATTATTTTTAGCCGCCGTTTCGTATTCTGTCCTGATTTCTTCTAATTCTGCTTCGGTTAAAGCCAATGGCTTTTCTACAAAAACATTCTTCGAATTTTTAATTGCTTTAATCACATACTCAGCGTGTGAATTATGGCGCGTTGTAATAAAAATTGTATTTATTTTCTCATCATTAATTAATTGATCGGCATTTTCTGCGCAGTAACCAAAGCCATATTTATCGGCTACATAACGCGCAATATTACCGCGGGCTGTAGCAACACCAATAAAATTACAAAGATTTTTCATTTTAGGAAGTAAGGTGCCTTGCGCAAAATTACCTGCTCCTATCATACCAATGTTTGCTTCTTCTTTAGAAATTGTTTTTTTATTTAATTCAATTGTAGATGCCAGTTTTTTTACTTCATCGTATTTTATTACCACACCATTATAAGCTTCCACCTTTTCAAGTATCATATCATAAGCGCTTGGGGCATCTTCTATATTATATGTATGAGAAATTAACGGCTCAACATCTATTGCCTTTGAAGATAAAAGATCAATATAACTTTGCATGTTCCGGTTCTCTGTCCAGCGTACATAACCTATCGGGTAATCAATTCCTTTTTCCTCATAATTTATATCATAACGTCCCGGGCCGTACGACATTGACATTCTTAGATCCAATTCTTTTTTAAAATAATTCACCCTATCAAAACCCGTTGGTACTGCACCAACAATAACTACTTTTCCTTTTTTTCGTGCCGAGCTTCCTGCAAATTCTATCGGATCCAATGAAGAGGTCCCTGCTGTGATAATCACTGCGTCAACTCCATTACCGTTAGAGAACTGCTGGATAAGATCTTCCATAGCAGCAGTATTTCTATTATAAACATTTTCAACACCGGTTTCCTGTGATTGAGCTACCTGCTTATCAGACACATCCACACAAATTGCTTTTATGCCTGAGGCCTTAAGGATCTTAGCTGTTAGCTGGCCTAACAAGCCCATACCAATGATCAGGCAATTCTCGCCCATTTTTAATTCTGCTTGGCGAATGCCCTGGATGGCAATGGCCGCAATTGTTGTAAAAGCGGCATGTTTAAGATCCACATTATCCGGAATTTTAACGCATAAATTTACAGGCACCGAAACCACGTCTGCATGCGAAGCAGAAGCGCCACCGCAGGCAACCTTATCGCCCACTTTAAAATTCGTTACTTCCGATCCAACAGCAATTACTTCTCCCGCACAACTGTAACCTAGTGCAGCGGGTGTATCCAATTTATTCATTACCAATTGATAGGTTGCTAAAAAACCTGTACGCTTTACCATATCCATTACCTGCTTCACTTCTTTTTGCCTGCTTCTTGCTTTGGCAATATATCCTTTGCGCGCATCGGTTACTGTTTTACCTTCGGTACCTGCACTTATTACCGAATAATAATTACGAACCAAAACATCTCCTTTATTTAAAGCCGGAAAAGGAACTTCTAATATTTCCATTTTGCCCGATTTTAATTCTTGTGTTAATTGTTGCATCCTTTTTTAATTATTAAAAAATGTTTTAAACCAAATTTCATTTACCATCAAACGCCAGATAAGCTGTGAATTATCTTCCAGCCCGCTTTGATTGTTCTTTATTAGTTTTTGTACATAATCTGCATCATATACTCCTCTTGCTTTAACGGTGTCATATGCCAAAACATCGTTCACCATTTCTTTTAACTCATTCTTTAACCAACCTCTCATTGGCGCGCTGAACGGTGCTTTTGGACGATAGATGATCTCGTGAGGAATATATTTTTCAGATACTTTTTTTAAAAGATATTTCTGCGTATTTCCTTTTATCCTAAGCTCAGGCTTTACTTTAAACATTAATTCCACAATACGATGATCGATTAAAGTTGGTCGGCCTTCAACACCGGCTGCCATCATTGATTTATCAGAGTAAGTTAAATTATGGTCGGGCATATAGATCTTCGAATCGCAAAGACACATTTTAGTTAAGTAAGATCCCTTGGCCTCATCAAATTTTTTCTTTTGCAATTGGTAATAATAACTTTCTTTAAAAGACATTGCGTTTACAAAGTACTTATTAAATGTATCCTCGCGCAAGCCAGTATTCATAATGGATAAATGCCTTTCGAACTGACCTAGCGAGGCCACCTCTAAAAAACGTTTTATCCAACGGATGTATTTATAATTTCGTTTTGAATTGGTTTCAGGCAATTTAGAAACAAGGCCCTGTGTAAGATCCCTCGCAAATTTTGGAACAAATTTTTGATATGTTTCAGCCTTTAAGCAGGCTAGGTGTGCACGGTAACCTCCAAATACCTCGTCGGCACCCATGCCTGTTAATAAAACACTAATGCCCTTTTCTTTTGCCGCTTTTGCAATTAAAAATGTATTAATAGCAGAAGGATCGGCAATAGGTTCATCCAGATGATACACCATTTTTGGAAGCAATTCGGTAATATTTGGTTTTATAAGCAGTTCATGATGTTTAAAACCAAATTTATCAGCCATTAATTTTGCGTAATACGAATCATCTACGTTGCCCTGTAATTTAAGATCCTTTTTTTCGAATTTAATTGTGAATGAATTCAAAGGCTGATCCATTTGTTTTTGCATTAGGGCTGCCAGTATAGAAGAATCCAATCCGCCACTTAGCATAACCCCAACCGGGATATCAGAAATAAGATTCAGCTTAACGGCATCGTTAATTAAATAGTCGAGCTCTTCGGCTGCAGCTTTTTCATCACTTAATTCTTCCGAAATAATTATATCCCAGTATTTTTTTATGGTGATATTGTTTTCAGTATCCATTTTTATAAAATGGCCTGCCGGTAATTTGTAAATATTTTTAAATCCTGTGTAAGGTGTTATTTGAAAATGAACCGGTGTTTGCATTGCTGCAATATCAGGTTCTCTTACATATTCTTTTAATTTTAAAATGGCTTTTATCTCTGATGAAAAAGCCAGAGCATTATTTTGATGTAAATAATACAAGGGCTTAATGCCCAATCTATCGCGTGCTATGAAGGTTTCTTTTTTTTCAGGATTATAAATGCAAAAAGTAAACATGCCATTAAATTTATTCAAACATTCCTCTTTCCATTTATGAAAAGCGTACAACACCACTTCTGTATCAGAACCGGAAGAGAACTGGTAACCGCTTTTTTCAAGCTCAGCCCTAATATCCTTATAGTTATAGATCTCGCCGTTAAAAACTATCCAGTTGCCGCTGTTCTTATCAATCATTGGCTGGCTTCCTGACGGCGAAAGATCAATTATTGATAAACGCGCGTGACCAAGCCCACTTTTGTTTGCATCAAACCATTGCGCATCGTCGCTATCAGGACCACGATGCTTAAGGGCTTTTACCCCTTCTATCAATTCGTGTTTACTACCGCAATTTATAAAACCAACTATACCGCACATATTTTTAAGATCCGCTTATTACCGAAGAAAAAATAATTTTCATTCTTTCAGCAACTACATTTGACCAAAATTTTTCTCTGGCCTCTTTATAATTTAGATTACTTACATTTTTATTTAAAGCTTCGTTGTACAACAAAGCTGTAATGTTATCAGCAATGGCGTTTGTATTTGTATCGTTAACCAAGAAACCATTTTTTTCATTTATAAATACCGAAGCAATGCCACCCACATTTGTTGTTACAACAGGTAAGCCAAATGCCATGGCTTCTAAAACAGCGTTTGGCATGCCTTCAAATTCTGATAAAAAAACAAATACAGAGGCATTTAAAAAAAGATCCTGCTTTGCTTTTCCATCCACAAAACCTGTAAATGTAACATTGCTTCTTTTTTCTTTTTCAACTAATTTTTTAATGTCATTTAATTCAAGACCATCTCCGGCATAAATTAAATTCACATCAGGGTTTACAGCATTTATTTTTTTAAAGGCCTCCAACAATACATAAATGCCTTTTGTTTTTTCGATACGGGATAAAAAGAGAATTTTTTTTTTTGGCGCATGAAAACGTTTCTGAATGTGCTCCTCAATATTGATATCTTTTACCAAAGCTTCATCTACCAATGTTGTTTCAAGGATAAGTTTATTCTTAAAACCCATTTCTTTTATGTGATCAATATTTTGTTGCGAAAGATCGATGATAGCATTTGCTTTAAAAAAAATCTTCTCTACTATTTTCTTTTTTATGCCTGAAATAGAATATACAAATTTATTATCCCAGCCCCTGAAGAACACAATTGTTTTTTTACCGAACAATCTTGCAATAAAAAGAAAGATACCATCCCTTATTACACAGCTGCCATAAAACGCAGTTGTGGTTTGCACCACCTGTATATCTTTTGTAAAAAGACACATTGTAAAATTCACATAATCAGAGATCATACGCATACCTTCTGAAAATTTATTTGCTTTATGAGGCCAGTTACGGGCACCTCTTGTTATGTAATGAATATTATCGGGAAAATTTTTACGGATAGAATAATAATAATTTGTTATTCCACCACGGGCATTTATGTTTGGAACCAAAATTAGAACGTTATTTTTTACAGCTGCCAATTTAGTTAATGCTTTTATTCAAAATAATAAGACTCCATAATAAATTGCCATTATCATTCTTGCCTTCTTTATTTGCTTTTATAATTGCTTCCATGATCTTACCATTGAACAATGGTGAGCTTTGCAACTCATTTAAATAATGTTCGTTCTTGTTTTCTTTTAGCCATTCTCTTACCGGCACTCTAAAACCTTTTTTTGAAGCCGTTAATAATTGTTCGGGTAATTTTTTTGCGATGGTGTTTCTTAAAATACTTTTTCTTTCCCAGCCAACCATTTTTATTTTTTTGTGTACACCTGCCATGAACTCAATTAAGCGGTGATCTAAAAAAGGTAAACGTGTTTCGATAGAATAGGCCATACTCATACGATCAACCTTTACGAGGTAATCGTTTGGCAGATCGAATTTAAAATTAAAATACATCTGCTTATAAAAATCATCTTTGTAAGTACAGTCTTTCATAAACTCATTTATGAAATCATTTGCATGCCATGTTTTAATGGATGGATCAATAAGGTCTCTTAAAATATCGATCCCCGGCTTGGCTTGTTTATCTAACAAGCGCTCATTAAATTCTTTTGACGATGTTGTAAAAAGATCGGTATACCTGTTAAGTGTATAACGCGATCGGCCTTTAAATACTTTTGCCGCACCCGACAATACTCCCGGAAGCGCATTTTGTAACGCGCGCGGAAAACGCTGATAACGTTGTGCAAATTTTACGCCCTGGTAAGAAGGATAGCCTGATAAAAGCTCATCGCCACCATCGCCGGTTAAAACCATTTTTACTTTTTCGGAAGCAAATTTTGAAACGTAGCCCGTTGGTATTGCAGAAGAATCGCCAAAGGGTTCATCGTAATGATGAACAATGCGTTTTACTACTTCATCAAAATCTTCTGATCTAACAATGCCAAGGTGGTGTTTGGTATTGAATTTTTTTGCCACTAATTCTGCCAGCTTGCTTTCGTCAAATTCTGATTCGTTATAGCCTATCGTAAATGTATTGATTGGATGATCTGAATAATTGCTCATTAAGGCAACGATAGACGCTGAATCTAAACCGCCACTTAAAAATGCACCAAAGGGCACATCGCAGCGCATGCGTATCTTAATGGAATCTTCAAATAATGAAGTGAATCTTTCGTGCACCTGTTTTGCATCCTCCAGCATATTGTTCTCATCAATTGCTGGAAGGTCCCAATATTTATGTTCTTTAAAGCCATTCTTATCTACAAGTATAAAATGACCAGGCTGTAATTTTTTAATGTCCTTAAAAAAAGTATGAGGGGCAGGTATACTTTTAAAAACAGAATAGAGCTCGATAAATTCTAATTGCGGAATTTTTGGAACTCCGTATTTAAATATAGATTTTATTTCGGAACCAAAAATAAAACTGTTGTTGTAAGAAGCATAATGTAAAGGCTTCTCTCCTATTCTGTCGCGCGACAGAAATAAAGTTTCTTTATTCCTATCCCATAAAGCAAATGCCCACATGCCGTTAAATTTATTCTGGCATTCGTAACCCCACTCTTCATAAGCCTTTAAAACCACTTCGGTATCTGAGGTTGTTTTAAATTTATGTCCTTTCTTTATAAGCTCTTCTTTTATTTCAATATAATTATAGATCTCGCCATTAAGAACAATTACTGAATTTTTATCATCACTATACATTGGCTGATCGCCGGTAGAAAGATCGATGATCGATAAACGCCTGTGACCGAGGCCAACATTTGTATCTACATAAAAACCATCACCATCCGGACCGCGGTAATTTATAATGTCCGTCATCGTTCTTAGAACGTTTTGCTCAACGTTCTTAGAAGGATCAAAATTAAATATTCCGGTAATGCCGCACATTATTTTTTAGTGGCCAAATTAAAAAACTCCAACACCTGTTCTTGTGTATACTTAGAGTTTACCTGCTTTAAATGCTCGCCTAATTCAGCATCCGAAAAGCGAAGTTTTATGGGCCTGCATGGATTCCCAATACAAACAGAATATGGCGGCAGCGATCTTGTTACCACCGAGCCTGCGCCAACAACTGCGCTTTCACCGATATTCACACCTTTTAAAATTGTGACATTACTTCCTATCCATGCATCATCTTCAATTATTATCGGAATATTTTTCCCGCCTGTTTTTACGAACCGCATTGGCTTACCAACATAACTAATATTATGATCGCCTCCCATAATTGTAACCTGTGGTCCAAACATTACGTTATTACCGATCTTTACAGGTACAGTTGTATTAATTAATGTATGCTGGCCCATGAATACATTATCGCCAACCTCTATTAAACGGTGATCGGCAAACTCTGAGTTATAACCAAACTTAAAATTCTTTCCAACCTTTTTTAAAGACGCTCTCATGATATACCACTTAAGCACCCACATAAAATTTGGAAAAGAGCGTGTTATATAACTTAATTTATTTGGAGATAGTTTAAGCATACTTAATTTACAATCTCTCTAAAAAAGACGTGAGTTTTTCACCGTTAATACGCGGGTTAAAATATTGCGCGCATCTTTTCCGACCGTTTGATCCAATTGTTTTAATGTTGCTTTGGTTATCGACCGCATACTGCATAGCGGTAACAAGTGAATTTACGCTTGACGGTTCTGCAAGTATAATATCTTCTTTGTCTTTCAAATACAATTCAACATCACTTACTTTCGTGGCAATTACAGTATTACCTGTAGCAAGGTATTCCCCTAGTTTAAAAGGGAAACCTGTGTTTGCATATTCAGAATTGATCCTTGTCATTAATAACACATCCGCCTGTGAGATAAACGAATAATACTCCTCGTTACTTATTAATCCTCTATTTATGATAGAAGGATTTGTTTTTATACTTTCTTTTATCTCTTCGCTAACTTGTCCTGCTAATATCAAACGGGTGTTTCTGTGTAACGCGCTTATCTTATCAAAGGCTTCAACCAAATAACTAACACCATCTTTAACACCGTAGCTCCCGCTATAAATAAAAGTAAAAACGGTTTCGTCTTTTTCTTTTGGATGTTCTATAAATAAATTTTCCGCGCTAACCGGAATTAATGTTAAGAGTTTTTGTTCTCGATTCATCGTACTGAACTTTGAAAACAGACGATTAGAAAGAACGATCACACCATCAGCAAACTTAAATGTTCTTCTTTCGAAATAATAATTTACCTTATGAAGTATGGTTAAAAGGAATCCTGTTTTTTCACTATGCTTGCTATAATCCTCAACAATGTCTACTATTACTTTATATCCAAGCTTTTTACCATGCTTTGCATATAAAAAATTAGTAAGGCCTATACCATCGTATAAGAACAAAATGTTTTTAGCGCCCGGTTTTAAACTCTCGCTTAGTATTTTTTTTATCCTTCCAGAGGAGGTAAATGTTTGTATGCGTGAAAATTCATTAAACTCGAAAGCAACATCATTTTTATTTCCTTTAATCTGATTGCCCCCGTTTGAGATGCCATTTATAATTACTTTAACCTTGTTATTCTTTGCTAAAAATTCTGCGAACAATTTAATACGCTTGCTTCCTGCCATACCATTTGGATAATGCTGTGAAGACACGAAAACAACATTCATACTCCAGGAATAATTTTAATAACCTTAGCGGGATTACCTGCCGCAATTACATTTTCAGGAATATCAGAAACTACTACGCTACCAGCACCAATAACGGAATTTTTACCGATGGTAACGCCTTTTAAAACTTTTACACCTTCTCCAAGCCATACATTATCTTCTATCTTAACAGCTTTAGGTTCGCCTGCCCTTGAATCATCAAAATGCCAGTCAGAATCTGTTATTAATGTATTGGCGCCGCATCTTACATTTTCGCCAAGCTCTATGGATATAAACGCGCCAATTACGGTACCGCTAAAACCACAACCGTTACCAATTATTAATTTAGCACCCGGCTGAATTGTTGAAAGAGAGCAGCTTCTATTAAGGCCAATTAAATTAGAATTTGGATAGGATCTAAAAGTTAAATTGCTGCCTAGTTTAATTTGTGAATTCTTTTGCTTGTATATATAGGTTTGGCCAAAAAATTTACAGCCACTTCCATAAGCAATTCCAAAGATCATTAATTTGACCTTCATAAAAAATGTAGAGAACGCTTCTATAAAGTGCATTTTAACTAAATACAATTTTCTGCCGAAGTCGCTCATATTCTCTTCGCTCTGGTAATTGAAACTAATTTTTGCCTCCCACCAATCAGGAACATAAAGCTAAGGCCAATAAATAAAGGCTTATTAAAGATCATTTGAGAAAAGCCAAGAACTAAAACAATAATTGTAAGCAAAACCGCGAAACTGATCTTCCACTTATTAATAATGCAGAAATTCCGAAATGACTGATACATTGTTCCAAAAAAAACTATGAAACCAAAAAAGCCGAACTCTACTAAAAGATTTGTTGTACCATTATTACGGTGATTTAAAAACTGATCGTTTTTGGACTCTTTCGTATCAAAACGCGTTGCTTCGTATCTACCCCTGCCAATAATTGGATAATCAATAAAATCCATGAGATCTAACTGCGCGCTTACAAATCTGTTACGCGGAATGTCTTTTAATGATTTATAATTCCCAACATTCACATCCCTTTCAATTTTCCCGGTAAGAAAAAAAGCATTTGCATACACAACAAAAGCAATAATTATCAAGCTGCCTATATACAACGCTTTAAATGAATTATCTGACATAATTAAATAAAAAGCAATAAGTACAAATAATGCGACAAATGAGGCCGTTGATAAAGTTGTTATAAGTGCCAATAAAAAAACAATGTTTTTTTTAGTAAAGAATTTTTTCTTTTCAACTAATTCAAATATCATTGCTAGAATCAAAAAAACACCATAGCCACCCGGTTCCCAAAAAGGCCCAGAGTTTCGTGGTATAGCAGAACTAACAAAACCCGATGTTTCGCTATACTCTTCTCCAAATGTATAAATAATAATATGAGTGCGCCCAGGCGGATTTAATTGAAAATAATTTACAATTTCGGCAATGCTTTCTAAAAAACTATTTACTGCAGTTGGGAAAAATAAGGTTGGAAAATAAAACAGAAAACTAATAATCGTAAATACATAAATAATATTTACATAATATTTACCTATGTTCTTCCCTAAAATTCTAAAGACAAAATAGGCATATATTATTCTACTCATATATGCTAGTACCTTCCAAGGTTCAAAAACCGAGTAATAAATCGCCTGTGTCATAAAAATTATAAAGAAAAAAAGGCTATAATAAATTATGAATTTTTCAATTGAATGCTTTTCATAAATAAACATCAACATCGTTGTAAGCAAAAAAAAGAACAAAAATTCATTACCTGTGTAAAAAGGCATTGTTCCCATTCCCACAAGAAGATAAAGCAAAAAATAATCTATCCTTTTTTTTCCGGCCTGCCTTTTAATATCTACTTTCTCTGTATACATTCAATAAAAGCTGCTGGATGTTTTAAAGCCTCATTACTAAAAAAGGATAGTTTACCACTATCTATAAAAGGTTTCATCATTTCAACGCCTGGTAAATTTATTAACAAAGTATTACAATTAAAGTGAATTGCTTCGTATATAGCTGTAGAATACACGCCAATAACATGTTTTGATTGTGCTAATAATTTATAAGTTGATTCTTCGTTACCTATTATTTTAATATTTCCTTTTTTTGATAACAATTTAAATTCTTCTGTTTTAAAAAAAGTGGTTTCTTCTACAGGATGTAATTTGTACAAGACTTTATGATCCTTAAGGTCATTACACTTATCTAAAATAAACTGAGCTATCTCTTTTGTAAGAGTGGGTTGAGAAACAACCAACACCTGATTATCTATTTTAGGAATAGCTTTATACTTATTGATCCTGTTATCTAAGAATTTATTACCATAAATTTTTACATTCGTTTCGCTAATTGGTAATGCGCTACTGTTTAAATCTTTGCCCCAAATATAAAAATCTGTAGGAAAATACTGAACGCTTGCTTCTTTACAATTTGGAAAATGAAAAACAAGATCCTCTTTAACCATTAAGCCATGCTGTATTTCAATTACACGTATATTATTGTTTTTTGCCGCAAGTATCTGGGGCGCCTTATCACAAAAATTTACCAGATAAATTTCTTTTATATTTTTTCTTCGATACAATTTGTTGAAAAAATGGTACTGCGAGCGCATTTTTTTTATCTCTTGGTCAAATATGTTTAATAAATTAACGCTTACATTAAAAATATTATTAAGCTCGGTTTCAATTTTTTTAATTTTTTCAAGATCTGCGGTTGAGTGATTTATTTTAATAAATTTTGATCTAAATCTTGATACCAATAAGATAAAATCGAGATGTTTAGTTCCAGCGCGCTCTGATGATAGCGCATCAAAAAAATGACTTGACTGATACCTTATAAATTTTACGTTATCCTTCGCTAATTCATCGCAAAGATATTTGGTGTAAATGTCAATATACTTGCCGTCCACATTATACTTTCTTGAGCTTTCAAAGACAATTGCATGATCCTTCTTTAAATCAAATATTGGGTTATACAAAATAGAATTAACTATAAACCGTTGATAGATCATTTTAAAAACATCTGACTTTTTTTTTGGTGTTGGTAACCCACTTTGAAAATTTAATAGCTCATGAATGGCTGAATAAATAACAATCCTTGCAGATTGCCAAACGTAAACGTCTTTAATACACCAATTAATAAGATCGTTCTTTTCTTCCAGTTCAAGTATTTTTTTGGTAATATGGCTTACAGAAATATTCATTTACTCTTTATGGGTAGCTATATAAGTAAAAGTAATGCCTGAAAATAAATTAATAAAATGTGCTATCAATAAACCATAAGAAATTCCTTCAAGCTTATTAGAGAACAATTGCAAACCTAATAATGGCATTCCCACTAAAAGCATGCAAAAAATAAGCTGATAAGAAATTAAATATTTCCAGCTTTTCATACTCCATAAAGCATTTACTCCTATTACGGAGCCGCTAAAAACTCCGGCAAATAACAAAATCTGCATTATTGGAGCGCTGGCTAGATAGGCAGGGAAAAATTTCTCAATCAGAATTGGACAGATAAAATACCCTAAAATTGCAATTGGTGTTAAAACAGCTAATAAAATAATTGTGATCTTTTTTGCATACCGCCACATGATCAGTTTATCATTTGTCTTTCCATAATTATAAGTCATTTTAGGATAAATATAGCTGGCAATAGAAGATGGGAAAATAGAGAAAGAACTAAGTGCATAAAACCCAAAAGAATAAAGGCCTACATTTTCGAGATTAGTATATTTTAATAATAACATTTTATCTGTGGTTCCGGCAATTGCTTCAAGATACGATAATGCAAAAATCGGAAGACCTACTTTAATTAATTTGTAAAAAGCTTCTTTGTCCCACAAAAGACCAACTTTAATAGGCCTTGATAAATGCATGAGTAAAACATACACCAAAGAAACAATTATTGCCTTTAAAACTAAACCGTAATATGCATAATAAAAAACCAGTATTAGTGTAATAATATTTGTGAAAGCATGTGCAAATTGCAATTTTGAAAGATTTAAAAAAGAATTTTTTGAACGAAACGTTGAGAATAAATAACTTTGATAATAATTTAAAACTATTAAAATAGTAACTCCAGTTATGCCGTAATAAACTTTTGGATTCTTTATATCTGCAAAAACAATGTAGCCTGCGCCGATAAACAATACTAATATTGAGGATATTAAGGTAAATGTTTGCACGGTACCTGCCATTTGTACTGCCTCTTTATCTTCACCTTTACCAAAAAGATAAGGTAGTTCGCGATTTAGACCATTTATTAAACCTGCTTGTACAAAAAGAGAGTATGTTAGTGCTAAATTTAGAGTATTCCATAAACCGAAATCTTTTGGTGTGACAAATTTGGCTATTACAAAGCCAACGATCATTTGAGCGAAAGCTTTTGCTACCGATCCACCAGAAAAAAGAATTGGAGTTTTATACTGGCTGTATAATTGTAGTAACCTATTATAATTACGCTTCAAGGGTATTACTAATTCCGTTTTACTCTTTTGCATACACGGAAATTTCACCTTGGAATTTTTCAATCGAATTGTAAAAACCTGAAGGTGTTCTGCTATCTAAACCCATTAATTCATATGTGTTAAATGAATTAAAAGCCACATAACCAATAGTTGCGCTTTCGATATTTAAAAAATTTTCCAAATTAAAAACTATTGGGCCTGTTTCTATTTGAAAAGTTTTATTTAGGGTTCTTTTAAAATTTATATGCTTCACAGGAAATGTCAGTAGTTCTTTCTCGTTATAGATAGTAGTTATTAAATTTGATTTTTTTTCAATCGATTCAATAATATCATCTATTGTATTTAATTTTTTGTATGAACATAATGATATATCAGGATAAACTGAAAGAAATACATCGTTAATATTGCCACTATCGTTATTAAATTCCTTTTGTCCCTCCGACAATCTTATTCTTTTAAATTTATCTTTAGAAAAAATAACATTAAAGGAGTAAGCAGGGGTTTTAAATAAATTTTGGTTTGAATAAACGTTACAAGCCATTACTGGCGATGCAAGATATTTACAGTTAGTAGCTTTACCGGTTTCATTTACAAATGCAGAAACAGATTCGATGTTAAACCGACCATAACTATTATCCTTTGTTAACCAGGTAACAAATGAATTACTAAAATCTATTAGCTCTGGACTAGAAATAATTATTAGATCTTTGTTTTAACAACAATTTTAATAACGCCTTTTGCTGCGTCATTACATACCAATCCAGGCTGATGGATATCTTCGGGAGATAAAATGAGAAATTTATTTTCTGTCATTTTTATATTACATCCACTCCCTGTAAACAACCAATAATCACTCTCCGGTTTATACTCCGTATTTGGCTGCATATCTTCGATTCTTGCAACAGCTATATTCTCTGTTCCTTGAAGCATAAATTGAATATCGAGATATTTTTTATGTGCTTCCCATTTATCCAATTCAAAATCTTTGGTTTCATAATGCTGTACAAGAGCGAAAACATTTTCGCCATCAATTTCATGTTTACCTACCGGTAAATCTTTTAAATTTTTTGTATTCATTAAAAACTCCAAGCCTTTTTTAATGTTAGGGTCAATTGCGAAATAATATTCAGCATTTTGTATTGAATCAAATATCATGATCTCTATTTCTTAACTTAAGTCTTTGAAAAAGCTTACTGCCTTTTGATATTCATGCCACTGGCCAACATCGGTCCAGGACTTTTCCGAAACAGGATAAACCCCAATTTTTTTTCCTTGCTCTTGCATAGAGGCAATTAAATGTGTGATATGGAAAAATGTATCTTCAGGGATTAAATCTAATGCGTCTGGATTAAGCAGGTACATACCTGTATTTACAAAAAAATCGTATTCCGGTTTTTCAATTATTTCTTCTAACTCGCCGCCATTTTTTATTGTACAAACACCATAAGGAATTGTATGATGTTGAACAGAAGCAACGAGCGTAAGATCATATTGCCCGGCTTTATGAAAATCATATATTTTAGAATAATCTTCATGAATGATAATATCACAATTAGAGACAAAAAACGGAGAATCAATTTTTCCTTTTAAAAGTTTTAATGCACCCGCTGTACCAAGTGGTTTATTTTCTTCAATGAATTCAATGTTGTATTTTATTTTAGAATATTCAAAATACGACCGGATCATATTAGCTTTATAGTTTACCGTTAAATAAACCTGGCTAATTCCAAATTTTAAATATTCATTTAAAATTACTTCCAGTATCGTATTGTCGTTTATAGGTATCAAAGGTTTTGGCAGTACTTTTGTAAATGGTTCTAATCTTGATCCTTGCCCACCGGCCATAATAACCAATGGTATATTTACCTGTGTATAATTTACTGGTTGTTTTGTTAAAAGTTTATGCCAGTGTTTAATATCAATTATTTTGCCGGAGGCATCAATTACAGGTATCGTTTGAATTTCTTTAGCGATCATCAGGTCCTGTAACTTATCTTCTTCTCCCAATTTTATACTTACCGGTTTCCTATTCATTACTTGGTCTACAGCGATTGAAAGATCCTGGCCATTTAAAACCGCTCTCCTTACATCTCCATCCGATAGGGTTCCGATTAATATTTCTTTATCATCAACTACAAAAAGAATTTTGCTTGATCCTTTATCCATAAGTTTTAAAGAATCTTTCAGGTTGATATTTTCGGTTATAATCAGAGATTTCATTTTAATAATCAACTTTTAATGTTTCCAATCCGGGATTTAACGTTTTGCCGATAGATGCCGCAAATTCTTTACCTTTTGCGTTTTGCTTATCAAAATTTTCGCGAATAATATTCAGTACTTTTTCTTCAACAGCTATCTGAGTTCTTTTGGCATTTATCATTAAAAGTTCTTTATTTTTTAAAAGGATATCGAACACTTCATGCACCTCAGGTAAAGCATTTACAGGAAAATACGAATAGATCTTTCGCAATAATTCATAATCTTCAGAGTAATCGCAGGTTAATCTGGTTTTCTCATCAAAAGGACTATTATTAACAAGAAGTTCACCGATCTTAAAAAAATCGGGGCGGTTTACAAAAGGGCCCCATATTTCAGTATTACTTTCCTTCTTCATAAAATTAGCAACGCGCAAAGCTTTTGTATTTAAAAAATAAGTGGCGCATCCAATTGGTAATCCTTTTATAAAAATAAAGTCAGCATTTGAGCTTTTATAAAAATCAACAGCTAATTGAGAATAATAAACTGAGAATAGTGGATTATCGGCCGTTATACTAACAAAGCCATCATATCCATAATAGTCCGCCGCTGAAAGCAATCTATCAAGCACATCATCTTCTGACCCTGCAAAAAATTGAATATTGTTATTTAAAGCATTTTGGTACAAAATAGAATCCTGCGAATTTACAGAGGTGCATAAAACAACTCCATCGGTGCCGGCAACACTTTTACATCTATCAATAACCCTGTCTAAAACCGATCTTCCATTAAGATCAAGTAATATTTTTTGTTTTAGTCTTGAGCTTTTTAATCTCGCTGTTATAAATACCCCGATCTTCATTTTTTTATTTATTGAAATGACTAGTTTTAAGCGCTACGCCCTTTTCAAGGTTTTGTGTCATCTTTAGACCTTCAAATTTGTTTATTTCAATTTGTGAAATATCCGTTTCTTGTTTGGTTCTTTTAAAGGAAATATCTTTTATCGAAAACACATCCCCTTCTTTAATACTTCGGTTCAGTACAGCCGCCTTTTTCATTGGGCCATAAACGGAATATTTTTTTTCTCCATCGTTTAATTCCAGGTTTCCGTTCCCGTTACATTCATTTAAGATCTTTATTTTTTGTTCGAGCTCATTGAACATTTCTGTTGAAATTGTTGCCGACCAATCTGCACGCTCAACCCCATGCTCAATAGCCACATGTTTTTCAACATAACTCATGCCTTGTGCAGCACCAAATAAAGTAATCAAAATGTTATCAGGATGATTCCATGCTGTATGATCTGCATAACCAAACTCAAATTCCGGAAAGAGCTTCATTATTTTTTTTACTTTATTAAAGTTTACATCTTTGTATTGAGTTGGATAGTTTTGAAAACCGAACATAAGTACGATGTTCTTATGATCTAAAAAATTTACAGCTTTTTCTATTTCGTATAAAGTACAACCACCAACACCTAAAACAATTTTTGTATTATTTGTTATTTTACTTTTTAAATGAGTTAAAAGGTCTGTATCATTTAAAGCAACCGAATGTATTTCTACCAGTTCTGGTGAATATTGCATGCCGAAATCTATTGCTTTACGGTCGTTAAACAACATCATTGGTTTTTTACCACTACCCTTAATTTTAGCGATTATCTCTTTCCATTGTTCGATATTGAACATCCAGTTCTTTGTAGTCTCATAACCCGGATGGTCATTTACAAAGTACTCATCAAGATCTAAAAGCATGTGAACTTTTACATAATCACAATTGCATTTGTTTACTATTTCGTCAAGCATTTTCATAAGGTAATTAAAATCACCCTGATGATGCATTGCCGTTTCTGCGATCAATTTCATTTTAAAAAGTTAGTGTGCCGGTTTTATTAATTTCCAAACGCCATCGCGTTTTTCAACCAGATTCTTATTTGCAAATTTGTCTACTGTATCCCAAAATTCCTTTTCAGTAATACCCGTATAAGAAAGAAAATCGGCTAACATTCTTTTATCAAGAATATGTTCATACTCATTAATATATTTTATTGCCTCTTCGCGTGTTGTTCTTCCTTCTCTGATATAGGTTGATAAATAATCTGTTTGAACCCAATGGCCAAATTTTATGAATTTTAACCATGTATGTGTTAGGTATCCAACAGTATCAATTTGATCGTATTGTTGAACAAAGCCTTCTCGTATCCACTCACCGGTATCTTCAAGCGATTTAAAGCCGCGTGTTTTTGCCCACAAATAATTTTCGTGGCTACTCCATTTAACAAAGTAACTTAAAAATACAGGATTTAAATTTGCCTTTTTAATATCTTCTGGTGTTGGATAAATTGCAGGTTGTACATCTTTCATCGTAACATCATTATCCAAAAACTCTTCCCATGCAACAGGTTTTACCACATCATTGTTTATTTGATCTAATGCGCTTGGCATATCTTTATTGATCGCCCCCCCCCTTTCAAAATTTGTATTCTCTCCATAAACCACTAATGGAATGCCAAGCTTAATTGCTATTTGTAAAGGATAAGCATAAATAGCTTTATCAAAATACCAGGTAGGCGAACCTAATTTAAAAAAAGCTTTACGCAATAAGTTTTTTGCAACCTTCGGATTTAAAGACATCATATGTGCATCAACCCCAAACTCGCTTCTAATGTTATCCCAATTATCTCTTCCGGTCTTCGTCCAACCTAAATTATCGATAGATACTATCAGAGGATTCATCTTTAACCTCTCTTTAAAAATATGAACCTGGTAATGGCTGTCTTTACCGCCACTTGCAGTTATGATACAATCATAACCATCTCCATTCGATCCGCGGTATTTGTCAGCTAACTCTTCAAGCTCTTTCCATCTCTGCTTCCAATCTGTTTTATCTTTATGATCCTGGTTATGACAAGGTGCACAAATTCCATCTTCATAAAAAACAATGCCTGGTCTTGTATCGGGCATTACACATCTTTTACAATACTTCATACGATTTTATTTTACTGTTTAGTTATTATTTTAATTATTTAAGTAAACTTTTATTTTTTTATGTATTTCTGTTGCAGTATTACCTTTTCCGTAAATTTCAATTGTTTCTAATCCCGGTAATTTTGTTACTTTATTTATGCAATCTAAGATACTATCTTTTTTAATTTCTGTGCTTAAAATATTTGGTGTAACTATCCTTCCTTCTTGCCTTTTACCGAGGTTAATAACATACTTCGGAAAGAATGAGGCCTCAACAAAGCCGCTTGATGTATTACCTAACATCATTTTACAATATTTCATACAACTCAAATAACCTATCGTGCCAAAGGATTCTATGCCAATTGCGTTACTGCTTTCTTTGATAAATGCCTGAAGCTTTTCGCGGATCATATTACCCATCGTATCAGCATTTGGCATAGTAATTACCAATTGATATTTTTTTAATTCTTTTAGTGCCGAAATTAATTCATGAATATAGACTTCGTTTTTTTCGAAAGAAACTGTTTCAGGATGAAATGTTATAAGAACAGTTTCACAATCCATATCAATATCAAATTTTTCTTTGAACTCTGTTTTAGTATAAAGTTTTAAATTTTTTAGATTGTCAATACTTAAAGCGCCAACATTAAATACGTTCTTTTCGGTATCCAATATTTCCACTATCCGCTTCTTATATTGCTCTGTTGATGCAAAGTGTAATGAAGACATAACGGTTAAACCATTCCTGAATACATTATCTATTGCGCCTAAAGTAACCTCTCCGCCTGAAATATGTGCGATCGGAATATTAAACGGGATAGCAGATGTAACTGCCGCAAACATTTCGTATCTATCGCCAAGACAAATTATTAAGTTATATTTTTCATTTGCCCAGATAGTTGAAAAAGCATTAATTGTTTTTCCCATTGAAACTGAAATTGCTTTTGGAGAATCATCTTCTAAAAATGCTTCTATTTTATAAGCTATTTTAAATCCATCTTCAAGAATTTTTTGAACTGTATTTCCAAAAACCTCAGAGTTATGGCTTCCAAAGGCAATAATATCCAGATGAAGTGCTGCATCTTTTTCTAATTCTTTTATCAACGGAAAATAAATACTATAATCCGCGCGCGAACTAGTAAGCAATGCAATTGTATTTTTTGATTTACTATTCACAAAACTAATCTCCAATTTCAGATAAAGATAATTTGTGGTCTTTGGTAAAACCTGCTTTTAATTTTTTATTTAATACCAAGTTTATATCCATTGGAGAAATACCATCTCCGGGCCTTTTCATAATCAAATCTTTTTCATTAATAACATGGCCTTTTTCTAGATCTGTTTTTAAATGAATGCTCCTTCTGGCAATGATGATATTCTTCTTTTCAGATTCAGACGGAATTTTTACACCATCTCCTAATGCCTTTTCAATATTTCTTATCGATTTAACCATTAGCCTCAGTTCTTCTGGTTCTAACGAGGCTTTGTGGTCAGGACCATCTAACGCTCTGCTTATTGTAAAATGTTTTTCAATAATTGTTGCGCCCATTGCAACTGCTGCAATAGGGACTTCAATTCCTAATGTGTGGTCAGAGTACCCAACTTTAACATTTAGCTTTCGTGCGATGGTGGTCATTGCATTAAGATTTACATCCGTCATTTTTGTTGGGTAATCAGTATTGCAATGCAACACGGTAATATTTTCCTTTTTTGTACCTGCTTCAATTAAAATATTTAAAGCGTTTTCAATTTCTTCCAAATTAGCCATGCCAGTAGAAATGATAACTTGGGTTTTCATTTCGCCAATAGCTTTTAAATATGGAAGATTTGTAATTTCACCAGAAGGAATTTTAAAAATATCCAGGCCAAGATCTTTTAGTAATTGTATTGAGACGTGGTCAAATGGTGTTGAAAGAAATTTGATTCCAACTTTGTTAGAATAATCCAATAGTTCTTTATAAGCAGTTAAAGGCAAATGTATTTTCTTAGCCATCTCTAATTGCGTTTCATTTTTTACCCCGGTATTTTCTACCTGATAAACTGCTTTTTCCGCCTGTTCTGTCATTACCAATTCAGGAACAGCTGTTTGAAATTTTACAATATCGGCACCTGCTTCTTTAGCAATATCAATTAATTGTTTTGCAAGTGCCATATCAGCATTATGGTTTACGCCTGCTTCGGCTATGATCAAAACTTTTTCCATATTACTCTATTACTATGAAAGATGGATCCGGGTTTAAAGGATCTCTTTGAATTTTTAATTCATTAAGGTTAAACACTTCTTTTAATGCCAGAGTCTCGCCTGGAAAAACAGAATCATTCAACTGGTCAAAACCTAAAACACTTCCTTTTACCAAATGTTTTTTGATTATTTCAAGACAATCCTTTGTTGGTTTGTACACATCCAGATCAAAATAAGCAAAAGCAACTATTGTTTGTGGATTCTGATTAAAATATTCTTTACAGGTGATACTTGCATCACCTTTTATAAGTTGATATTTTTGAATGTGTGCAATAGGGCTTTCTTGCTCATGGTAATCCAGTATGTCTTTTAAATAATTTTCGTATCCATCTGTTACCGAATAGGCCTTTTCTTTAACCACATTTGATTTACCATCTTTTTCATCAATTGTTTCAAAACCGCTAAAGGTATCAAAGCCAATTATCTTTCTTTTAAAATTAAAAGGTTCGTACATTCCCCTAAAGGATTCGAAGAGCGCCATGTTTTGACCCCATCTTACACCAAACTCCATAATAACCCCTTGTGTATTTATTATTTTTTGATAAAGCATATTCATGAACATTATCCTTGACATACTTTGTCGGTTGATAAACAATCCCAGGTTGCGCATTACTTCGTTTTCAGGAATTGGACATTGTTTATACAGATCATAAATTTTTTTACGATTTGTAATGTCTTTATCGTTTAAAGCATTTTCATCAAAAATTAATTTGTTTTCCATGATCTTATTTACTTTTTAATTTGTTTATTACGTTTTCCCAATTATCAAATGTTATTGCACGATCATCGATCCAAACATCCCCAATTGGTTTTCCTAAAACTAACTGGTGATATAAGATCTTATTCTTTTTTAGCCAGTCGGTTGTCATTTCAAATTCCATCCAGGTTCTGGCAGAATAAATTATGATAGTATGACCATCTTTATACAATTTATTTATTGCCTGCGCTGACCCCTTTTTTGGTTTAGCCAAAGCGCGACTATATGTTTTTTCTTCGGTACAAATTGTACCATCTAGATCAATTATTATTTGCATAGCTTATAATATTCAGTAAATCTTCTTATCATTAATAAATTATTCTGCCAGTTATCATTACGTTCGTTTTTAATTCCTAAGTAATCGTTTATTAAATATAAAGGTGAATTAGCGCCGGCCTCAATGGAATTTAATACAGCGCCACCAAAACGAGGATTGATCTCCATAAAATAGAGTTTGCCACTTTCATTTTCTTTTAAAACCTGTAATGTCAATGGTCCAATTAGTTTACTTTTATTAATGATATCTTCGCAAAAAGAAATTAAGTTTGCATCTTTTACTGTAATAGATTTTATCGATTCTCCTCCTTGTGTTTCTAATCTTTCTCTCACTACCATAGAAATTATTTCTTTGCTGTTCGGCGAAACATATATATCAACACTAAACTCTTTTCCCTTTATGAATTTTTGAATTAAAAAGTTCCCTTTATTTTCTAGTTTATCTAGTTGTTCATTATTCTGAATAATTACTAAACCTTTTGAAGCGGAACCAGTAATTGGTTTTGCGATCAAGGGGTAAGTAGTGATATCATTTGGAACGGGTATATTGTTTTTAATGCACCATTCATTTGCTTTAATTTTATTAAAGAATAGTTCCGATAACTCAAGTTCAGATACAGGTATAAAAATATCATTCGAAATAATTGTCCTTAATTTTGCTGCTATCAAAGTTGCGGTATCCAAAAAAGGGATAACAATATTTATTTCGTAAGTTTTTATTGTTTCTTTTAAGTGATCATAAAGTTTTTCGTCGTTCCATTTTAATCCAATAACGACCTTAGCTACAAAACCTATTGGCACCTCATCATTTAATTCGTAAGAAAGTACATTGATCTCTGAATTTGTCTCTTTACTCAAGCCAATAAATTTTTCGGCAAGCGAAACGCGTTTTGCCCCGCCTAAAAATAAAATATTTACTTTCTTATTCACTTAAATAATTACACTGCTTGGAATGTTGACTAATCTGTCTTCTATAAATTCGCTTACTGCTAACCCACCATTTTGGCAATTGATAAACATTGGGAGCTTATTCATTAATTTCCAAACAGGCCGGGTCATTACTCCATTCTCATTTGTTATGCTTAAAAACGCATCTCGTTCAGTTCTGTTATTCAATAAAATACAGTTTAGCCAATAATTGGATTCTGAATTCTCCGGTTCCTTTATAAATTCTATTTCAGTATTTTTCTCAAAATAGTTTTGATAGTCTTTAGCAAGTTTTCTTTTTTTACCAGTAAAAGTTCTTAGTTGTTCTAGTTGAGCAAATGCAAACGCTGCATTTAAATTTGGCATACGGTAATTATAGCCGATATGGTCATGCGCAAATTCCCAGGCATGAGGAACTTTAGCTTGCGTTGTTAAATGTTTAGCAAGCTTTGCAATGTTTTCATCATTTGTAACTACCGCTCCACCGCCGCCACATGTTATTGTTTTATTACCATTAAAACTAAAAGTACCCATTAAGCCAAAACTACCGGTATGTTTTCCTTTATAATAACTTCCTATCGATTCAGCAGCGTCTTCAATTAAAATAATATTCCATTTTTCGCAAATTAAAACCAACTCGTCTATCTTGCAAGGAAAACCAAATGTATGCATTGGCACACAGGCTTTTATTCGTTTCCCTGAAAATTTATTATAGGTAAATCCATCTTTTCGTTTTTCTCCAAACTCTTCTAAAAAAGCCAGGAGTTTTTTTGGTGACATACCTAATGTTTCTTTATCAACATCAATAAAAACAGGTTTTGCGCCAACATATGAAATGGCATTGGCTGTAGCAATGAACGTAAGCGCTTGCGTTAACACTTCATCCTCTTGTTTCACTTCTGCAAGCACTAATGAAATGTGTAAAGCTGCTGTTCCGTTAACTATGGCTATTGCGTATTTAGTTCCGGCTACATCTGCCATCATTTTTTCAAAACGATTAACATACTCACCAACTGAAGAAACAAAAGTTGAATCGATCGCATCCAGAACGTATTTTCGTTCATTACCAATAAACAATGGTTCGTGTAATGGAATAAAATCTTTTGGATATAATTTTTTTATGAATGTTATGGTATCTTTAAAATTTTGCATACCTACATTTTTGCGTCAAGATATTTACCGGTTTCTTTGTGTCCGAAACCTGGTATCATTTGATTAAAAAGATCTAACAATTGTTCTTTATTCCACTGCTTATCTTTTTTTAGTTTTTCAATAGATCTGGAAAAGTCATTTAATTTGTTTTCCTCAAAAAATAATTCATTTTTTATAATTCCTAAATTTTCAAATCGATCCAAATCCAGTGTTTCTTTTTCTGTAAAAAATTCTTCAAAATCTTTTTCGCCGGTAGTATCACTTGTAGTAAATAAACATGGCCACTGTTTTTTTTGAGGCAATGTTTGTGCAAGTTCTCTAGCCTCATCCTCATTTTTGCAAATGTAAGGTTCATAATCCCGAGCCTTCAAATATCTAACAGCAATATCTGCAAATGTGATCAGATGCAAACTCTTATTTAATTTTGGAAAAAAGATATCACGATTGTCACCAAAAATGCATGACATTAAACACAGTTCTCCCGATTCTTGAGGGGTTACAAAATAACGTTTAATATCATTTGGCGCTACAATTGGTTGTTGTTTCTGGATACGTTGATTAAAACCATGCAACAACGAACCGTCCGAAAATGCAACGTTGGCAAACCGTGCCGTGGAAATTTGAATTTGTTCGCTCTTGCGCATCAAAAACATTTCCATAATTCTTTTTGATGCTCCCATCATGTTAACAGGATTGGCGGCTTTATCAGTTGAAACGCAGAAATATTTTTTAGTCCCTTTTTCAATTGCTTGCTGTATTGTTTTTTCAGTATTAAAAATATTTACATCTATCATTCTCATAAGTGTAAAAGGATCCTTTTCACTTCGGACGTGTTTTAATGCAGAAAGATTCAGAATATAATCGAATTTACCGTCTGCTTTTATGAATGCATCATATTCAACGGAACTAATATCCAAGGCAAATGTCTGAAAATCTCCCGATATATAACCAAACGAACTTCTAATATCACGAACTAACTCAACCATGTTGTTTTCGCTAATATCAACAACGTGCAATTTTTTTGGGTTACGTTTAAATATTTCTTTTGTAACGGCCTGCCCGATCGATCCTGCACCACCAATAACAAGGAATGATGCAGAAGAAACAAAGCCTGCTAATTCTTTTTCATTCTTTGTGATATCTCTATCAAAAAGCTCTTTATCTCTTCCTATTAAGTTGAGTATGTTCATTTAATTACTTCAAATTTTTCCAGTACCAATCCACCGCTTCTTTTAAACCGTTTTGTATAGTAGATTGCAAATTACAGTGCATTGATTTGCTTTTTTAATTGTTCTTTACTTGGCAAGTATAATTTATATTCTTTAGCAAATATTTGATTGTTACTTTCAGGTAAAGTAATTTCAACTACGGTTTTGTTTTCTTCCTTACATAAAACAATGCCAATTGTAGGGTTTTCTTTATTCTCCTTCACATACCTGTCATAGTAGTTTACATACATTTGCATTTGACCAATATCCTGATGGGTTAATTTACCTATTTTCAAATCGAGCAGTACAAAACAATTCAGTAACCTGTTATAAAACACCAGGTCTACAAAGAAACTATCTCCTTCAAACGTAAATCGCTTTTGCCTGCCGGCAAATAAGAAGCCTTTGCCCATTTCGAGCATAAAATGCTCTAATTTATTTATAATTGCCGACTCTAATTCCCTTTCTGTATAGCTGGGCCTTTCTTCCAGACCCAAAAATTCAAGAACTAAATGATCTTTAAGGGAGTCGGTAGGGTTTTGGATTATCTGGCCTTTTTGTGCCAATTGTTTTATTCTGCTTTTATTTTTACTTAGCAATATCCTTTCATAAAGCGATGCGTTATATTGCCGTTGTAATTCACGCACACTCCAATTATTTTGCTTCGCCTCGATTTCATAAAAATTACGTTCATTTAAATTTTCTATTTTAAGTAACAATACATAATGAGACCAGGCTAGAGTAAATGGAATTTCTGTTTTCCGCAACAGTGTTGCGGATTTTGCAGGCTTGCTTTTACCAGATAATTTCCGCGACGCTGTTGCGGAAATTCTGTTTTTATATGCAAGATAAAATTTCCTGAAGCGTTCCAGGTTATCAACAGAAAAACCCTTATCAAAATCTTTAGTTAGTTTTTTACTTAATACTGTGAGTGTTGCCGAAGCATATTGAGCACGCGTTTTATTTTTCTGTTCATCTTCAACAATGTATTTACCGATTTGAAAATAGGTAAGTAGCATGGTAGTATTAATGCTTTGAACAGTTTGTTCTTTTGCAAATAACAACAGCGTTTTAATGCTTTTATACAGATTATCTGATTTTTTTCCTTTTAACAAGAGTTCCTATTTCAAATTTTTCCAGTACCAATCCACCGCTTCTTTTAAACCGTTTTCTAAAGTATGTGTTGGTTTATACCCTAACAGAGTTTCTGCTTTTTCGATAGAGGCAAGTGAGTGCGGAATATCCCCGAGGCGCGCCGAACCGTGTATGGTTTGTATTTTTGCAATTTCTGCATCGTACTCACTCAAATATTTTTTTAGCAAACGTGTCATCCAATTCAGATCTGCACGCTCACCTACTGCTGTATTAAAAATCTGCCCGGTTGCTTCAGGATTTGTCGTAAGCGCCGCCAAATTATTCATTTGAATTACATTATCAATATAAGTAAAATCGCGCGAGTTGGTACCATCACCATTTATTTGCGGACTTTCATGCGCCATTAACTGCATAGTGAATTTTGGTATCACCGCAGCGTAAGCACCATTAGGGTCCTGCCTGCGACCATACACATTAAAATAACGCAGACCAATACAATCCAAACCGTAATTTAAACCAAACACATGCGCATACAATTCATTTACATATTTTGTTACTGCGTATGGCGATAATGGTTTGCCAATAATATCTTCAACCTTTGGCAACGATTCTGAATCTCCATACGTGCTTGAGCTTGCCGCATATACAACCCGTTTAACTTTTGCATCACGGGCTGCTACCAAAACATTTAAAAATCCTCCAACATTTACTTCATTGGTTGTAATGGGGTCGTTCAAACTTCTTGGCACCGAACCTAAAGCTGCCTGTTGTAAAACAATTTGTACACCTTGCATGGCTTTATGACAATCATCTAAACTTCGGATATCGCCAGTTATTAAGGTGAAATTTTTATTATCCAAAAAGCTTTGGATGTTCTCCATTCTTCCGGTAGAAAAATTGTCTAAACAAACAACCTGGTTATTTGTTTTTAATAGATCTTCGCAAAGGTTGGAACCGATGAATCCGGCACCGCCTGTAACGAGAACTTTTGTATTTGTTATTTTGTTATAATTACTCATGTTGTGTCTAAATTTTGCCGTCACTTTTTGCCTTGACACAAAAAGTAACCAAAAAAGTCAAGGCTCCAAACAAATTCCTTGATTTGATGTTTTAATTTTTTTGTGTCGCCTACGAACTCGCTCATTCTTCGCTCAAACAGCGTAGGCTCAAATAATTTTAAGAGCAGCATTGCTGCCTAAAAACGTTAATTTATCTATGCTCTTAAAATTTGTCATGATAAAAAATTAAAACACAAATCTTACGGAATTTCTTTGAGGCCAATATACTTTGTGTGCTTGCGCGTACTTTGATCCTCCGCTCCGCATCATCATTTATTTGAAAAATTATCTAAACAAATTACCTCATTTGAATGTTGCAATAAATGCTCACATAAATTGGAGCCAATAAAACCGGCACCACCGGTAACCAAAACCCTGGAATTAGTTATTTTAGAATATGATATATTAAAATCAAATTAATTACTGGTTTCAGTGATGGTAATACAAAACATTTTTAAAAATAATTTTCTTTTAACGAATAAATTTATAAACTATTTAAAATCAATTAGTTGCATAATAAATAGCTTCGCCTCTTCAGTCACAAGGTGACCAAAAAGGCTAAAAACGTCAAAAGCGTTAAAATTAGCATAATTTCTCTAAGTTTTGGGGGTAATTTTCGCTCAAAACATGGTTTTTTTAAGAAAAAATAGTGCATAACATTAAGCCTAAAAAATTTAGAAAATTGGTTTTTCGGTACTTTTTTACATGATTATGTAAGAAATTATTTTCATGATCATTAATAGGTGTTTTTATCCATTTTTTGGCGCTTATTTTTCTGAAAAAATCTCGTGTTTATATAAAATTGCGTCATACCGAGAACCGTTATAAATTAAATCATGTTAACCAAAAATACGTTAGAGATTGGGGAATTAAAGTAAAATGTGTGTAACTCCATGCTTTAATCCGGTCACTTTTAAATCTTTTGCCTAAATTTAAAGTCGATGAAATTCTTATTAAATATTCTTTTTACAGGCAATAAGCTGATCATCCTTATCCAACAAAGGCTTAGCCCTAAGCAATTTGTTATTTTTGGCGCTATCTTAATTGGTTTAACGGCAGGTTTAGCAGCGGTGCTTTTAAAACTGTTTGTACATTGGCTATTAGGTTGCATTGAAATAGTTTCTTCAAATAATCAATTTATTATAGCTGCTTTTCCTATAATCGGTATTGCTTTATGTGCTTTATTTATTCATTATTTAAATGGTAATAAACTAGGTAAGGGCTTAGCTAATATAATTTATGCTATTGCCAAAAAATCAAGCATACTTCCAAAAGATCAAACTTACAGTCATATTATAACAAGCGGATTAACCGTTGGTTTTGGTGGATCAGGAGGATTGGAATCGCCAATTGTTACAACGGGTTCGGCAATTGGCTCTAATTTTGGGCGAACGTACAAGTTAACTTATAAAGAACGCACACTACTTTTGGCTTGTGGTGCTGCTGCCGGTATTGCCGGGGCTTTTAACACACCTATTGCCGGTGTTTTATTTGCGCTTGAAGTTCTTTTGGTAGAGGCAAACATTCCTGCTTTTATTCCCATCTTAATTGCGTCAGCATCGGGGGCGTTATGTTCTAAAATAATTTTACAAGAAGATCTGTTACTTCAGTTTAAACTACAGGAGGTTTTTAATTATTATAATGTGCCATTTTATATTTTGCTTGGCTGCCTTACCGGAGTGGTTTCTTATTATTACTCAAAGACATTTATGGCAACAGAAGATTATTTTAAAAAATTTAAAGACAATGCTCTTTTAAAGATCTTTTTTGGTGGGATAGGTTTATATGTTTTGATCCTACTGGTGCCTCCATTATTTGGCGAAGGATACAATAGTATTAAATTCCTTTCTAATATCAATACCGATGCAGTTTTCAATCGTTCAGCACTTTATTTTGGCGTCATGTCAAAACCGCTCATCTATCTTAGCTTAATTGTAGTTATATTATTAAAACCAATTGCTACTGCACTTACTGTAGGAAGTGGCGGCAACGCCGGTAATTTTGCTCCATCATTATTTACAGGCGCCTTTGTTGGTTTTCTTTTTTCATCTGTATTTACCGACCTGGGTTTTAAATTGCCAGTAAGTAATTTTACAATTGTAGCAATGGCAGGGGTTTTAAGCGGTATTTTTCACGCACCCCTAACGGGGATTTTTATTATTGCCGAAATTACAGGTGGTTATGAATTAATTATTCCTCTCATGATCGTATCTGCTTTAAGTTACGCTGTATCAAAATATTTTATGCCTTTAAATATTGATATGCTCAAACTATCCAGAAAAGAAAAAATAATTGTAACCAATACCGATTCATATTTATTAAGTAATATTGAAATATCTAAATTAGTTGAACATGATTTTTCTCAAATACCAATTAATATTAATCTAAGAAAACTGGTAGAATTGATCTCCACCTCTAAACGCAATATCTTCCCGGTAGTAAATAAAGATGGGCATTTAAAAGGATTAATAACCATAGATGATATTAGGGAAATTATGTTCAAGCAAGAATTGTACGATGCAATAACCGTAAAAGAATTAATGCACCAGCCAACTTGCATTATTACAGAAAAGGACGATATTACCTCAGCCATGAAACGCTTTGACGAATCGCACCTTTGGAATATACCGGTTGTATTTAACGGAAAATACGAAGGTTTTATCTCTAAATCTTCGATCCTCGAAAAATACAGGGAAGTTCTTATAAATACCTCGTTAGAGTAATGTTTATAAAAGCTAAATTCTACCTTGCCACGAATTACACTAATTTCACTAATCACACAAAAGTTTACAACGTATACTGCATTTTATTGGTGAAATAAATTGTTCAAATGATAGATCATTTTGAACAATGAAAATTCAACTAAAGAGTGATATTACAAAGGGAAAATAAAATAATTTTGCGAAATTGGTGCAATTGGTGGCTAAAAAAATTTGCCTATTAATATGGATATATGGTGTAAAAAAAAATCCGCGCTGTTATTCACAACGCGGATCCTTAAGGAAATTATTTTTTATTATTGAACTACTAATTTTTTAGTACTCGATGCATTTCCAACTTTAATATTTACCATGTAAATACCGGTTGATAATCCACTAAGATCAACATTAATGTTATTCTCTCCAACTTGCCCTTGAGCTTTGTTAGTTTTAACAACTTGTCCTATTGTATTTAAAACTACAATATCAACATTAGTATTACTTTTAAGGTCAATGATCAGCGTTGCATTTGTTGATGCAGGGTTTGGATAAATCATGCTATTAAAAGCACTGTTCTGTGCTTCAGCTATACCAGTAGGAATTGCTGAAGTGAACGCATACGATAATTTACCAAACTGATACCAGGTTGTATTATTAGTTAATTGCGAAAATGGATTACTGTTGGTAACTGTAATTGGAGTAACAATATCCACAGTTGATCCGAAAACAGCTGCTGCACCTGTTGTAGGCGACACATAATGTAATGTAGCGCGGTTTGCAACATTTGTATTGGCTGTACCAGTTCCTACAGCAACTTTACTTACGTTAAGTTCTGTTGGAGAAATGGTATATCCTGAGCTTATTGCCATACAACGCGATTTAATGTTTGGTATAGAGTTATATTTTCTTCCCGCATTTGTAAAGTTAGTATCTGATTCTGACCATGTAAAAGTAATGTACTGTCCGTTTGGTGTACGGCCTAACTGAATACGTGTATCTACATTGTCGGTTTTTGAACCACCCGTTCCGGTGGGGTCCCATGGATTGTCGTTAAACCCATTACCACCGGTTGAAGGACTTGCTTCTTCTGAACTAATTGAATCTACAGTTAAATATGTCCAAGCAGATGTGCCATCACCAATAAAATCGTATAAATACGGGCGATTACCCGGCGTGTGTCCCCATCTGTAAAGTTCGCCCCCATTTGACCATTGTTGTAAATAGTTCAATGAGTCAGCATGAATAGAAGCATGACTGAACATAGTTGCGGCAATGTGCAAACGGTTATTTACGTCAACAGTAATATCAAAATCGCTAAAAAATGGAGAGGCAATTGTTGTGTTAGCATTTGTTGAAGCTAAATGATCTAAGATCGGTGTCATAGCAGGGCTGTTAAAATCAATAACAGGAAGTAACGACCAGCTTACACCAGAGTTAGTTGTTTTATAAATGATAGGGTGCTGGCCAATATTTGAATTTACCGCAGTACCTAAACATCCTAAAGCAACTACATAACCTACAGTTCCTGATTCATTCCATGCCATTTGCGGCGCAAAACTTAAAACTTTATCACCTGATGTCGGCTCAACCATTGCAGGTGGAATAATTGTGTCAGTTGACCAGGTAAAAGCACCTGCATTAAAAACACCTTTTACAACTGCATAACCTCTTAAAGCTGCAAGTGTAGTATTATCAGCCTGAAGTAAAGCTAATGAACGCACAACGCCATCATCAGTAGAACTAAAACCAAAACGCGACCAACCATGATTGGTAACACTTGCTGTAGAAGCGAAATTGAAAAATTGTTGCGCGTTTGGAGCGCCGCTAGCTGTATTATTAAACGCGTTTAATTGTTTACTTGCATAAAAATTTCCCGAAAATAGAGAGCCGGCAACTGTAGGGCCTGTACCTACAACATAAGCGTTTGCAATGTTCGAATTTCCAACAGGGTTATAAATGCCGCCTTGTGGGTAACGTCCCCAGTTATTAGCATCGGCCCAAATACAAGTACTATCGAAAGTTGCACCACCGTTAGAACTGATCATAGCTACTATTGCTCCGCTTTGGGCGGTTGCGGGAAGCGCAGGAAGCGCAGTATAACTAGCACTTTTTCTATGGATAAAAGAAACTGCATTTACATTATCATTGTATTGCAATGGTTGTGATTGACTCACTAACATTCCATAAATGTTCATAGAACCAGTTAATAATTTCCAACCAATAGTAGATGGTGGCAAAGCTGCAGAAGATGATTGTTCAGGCTCAGAAGCCGGGTTTAAGATCGGGCCGGGTACTTGTTTTAAACCCTGAAAAGCTCCGTTAGTTGGTTCAATAGCAAATTTTGCAGCTATTCTTCCTGCAATATTTTCTATGCCCACGGGCCTTTGTTTAAGGTGACCATTTTGTGGAAAGGCGCTTATTGCTGCTAATAAGGCCGAACCAATTAATAATTGTTTTTTCATGTTTTTGGTTTTAGGTGTTATTCGTTATTAATTATTATGATCTTTTTTAAGAACAATTAGAATAGGATTTTGTTTTGGAGAACTTAACTAAAGTATAAAATAAATTTTATATAACCGCAATACTTAAGGCATTTAACAAAAGTAAATCCAATAAAAAAAACCATGTTGTATAATAAACAACATGGCTTTTTTTAAAATTCATTTATGCCAAAAGCATCACTTTCCCATAGGGGCTCCTTCGGAGCGGGGTTATTGAATTACTATTTTTTTAGTGCTTGAAGCATTTCCAACTTTAATATTTACCAAGTAAATACCAGTCGATAATCCCGCGAGATCAATATTAATGTTGTTCTCACCTACTTGTCCTTGAGCCTTATTGGTTTTTACAACCTGGCCAATTGTATTTAAAACAGTGATGTCAACACTTGAATTGTCTTTCAGATCAATTGCTAATATTGCATTATCAGACGCAGGATTAGGATAAACAATACTATTACTTGCACTGTTTAAAGCATTCTCTGCAACACCTACAGATCCAAAATTAAGATCGGCAGACATATACCAATGTTGTGGCGCTGTTTGTGTATATGGAAGACCGGTAGTTACTGTAATTGGCATTGTAATTCTCGGTCCATAAGTTCCAACAATAGCGGTTCCGGTTGTTGGCGAAGCAAAATGATACATGGCGCGGTCTTTAATATTTGGATTAGATCCTGTTGCCGGTTTTGTAACATTGATCTCAACCGGATGTATTGAATTACCTGCAACTGAATAACAACGTGCTTTTACGTTTGGAATAACATTCCATTTTTTTGCAGCGGTTGTAAAGTTAGTATCTGATTCGCTCCAAGTATAAACTAAAAACTGACCATCAGGTGTACGACTTAATTGTAAACGTGCATCTACCCTACATTTATTTCCGGATGCGTCAGTGTCCCAAGGGTTATCAGCAAAACCATTACCTGTTGAAAGACCTGCAGGTCCCTCGCTTGACATTGAATCTACAGTTATACAGTTCCAAGCAGCAGTTCCATCACCATTAAAATCATATAAATATGGGCGTTGACTAGGCACATGTGGCCATCTGTAATTCTCGCCCTGGATAGAATAAGCGCCAACATAAGCAAGAGAATCCGGGTGATCGATAGAGCTTGGAATGATAGAAGTAAAAATGTGTAATTTGTTATTTGCATCTACCGCAAGATCTACTCCTTCTAACCAGTTAAAAAAAGGAATAACTTTTGTTTTTACACCAAAGCTATCTGCAGAATCAAGTGGGGCTAAAACATTATTAAATGCACCGCTGTTAAAATCAATGCCAGGTAATAAGCTCCATGAAGTACCACCGTTTGTGGTTTTGTAAACAATTGGTTGATAGCCTTTATTTGAACCTGTAGCACCTGCTCTTGCTCCAAGAACCATAACGTATCCGGTTGTGCCGGTTTCATTCCATGCTGTCATTGGTCTTGATAACCATTCTTCATCGAGTGAATTTGTATTTGTAAGTGTTGGAGGATTAAATTGAGTTCCTACCCAGGTAAATGTACCTGCATTAAAACTTCCTGTAACTAGCATAACTGCACTGTCTCCTGCAACCGACTCATCAGTTATTCCACCAATGGTTCTTACTTTTCCATCATCTGTAGAAGTAAAACAATATGCTGCAAAATCGTGCCTGTTCAAATTTGGAGTAAATGGTCCTGATTTAGACATCCATTGCATTTCGTTTGGAGTTGTAGTAATAGTATTACTATAATTTGCAGAACCCATTTGTCTGCTTGCATAGTAATTACCTAACCAACCTGTAGCTGCGCCTGTAGTAGGCCCTTGCGCAATAATGTATGCATTGTTAATATTGGTATTTCCCGGAGGGTTATACATACCACCTTGCGGGTAACGGCCCCACTCTGTATTGTTAGACCACAGCACGGTACTATCCCATGTTGTACCCCAATCTGTTGTTATCATACCAACTATAACACCGCTTGTTGCTGTACTAACGGGTGTGGGCGTTACGGGGTAAGTTTTGTTCATACGGTGAATGAATGTAACCGTATTTAGTTGATCGTTGTATTGTAAAGGATTTCCAAATGAAATTGTTGAATTTAAAATATTACCAGATCCTGAGATCTTTGCCCAAGTATTAATAGCACTTGTTTTTGAAGTTCCATTTAATTCAACCGGCGCTTCGGTAATTTGTTGTATTGAACTGCGCGAACTTGTAGCTTCTTCAGCAAATTTTAATTCAGCAATGAGTTGGGTATTTTGTATACCAGAGGGTTTTGGCCTTAATTTGCCATTTTGAGGGAAAGCACTTATTACTGCTAATAATGCTGAACCGAGTAGTAATTGTTTTTTCATGGTATTTGATTTAGATGTTTTATAAATTTAACTCGTTTTTTAATTTATTTCAATAAGCAATTTATTAAATTAAAATGAATTAATTCAACAAAATTTGAATAAATAAAATAGGGTTTTTGTGTAATTGGAGATTACTTATGCTAAGGTACAAAATAATTCTAACAAAAGCAATAAAAAAACCCACACTATTAATAGTGCGGGTTTTTAATTTCCTGTTAATGGAAAAGTTAAATTATTGTACCACTAACTTTTTAGTACTTGTAGCATTACCAACTTTTACATTTACCATGTAAATACCGGTTGATAAACCTGTAAGATCAATATTGATATTATTATAACCAATTTGTCCTTGCGCTTTATTAGTTTTTACAACTTGTCCGATTGTATTTAAAACAACCACATCAACTGTTGAATTATCTTTCAGATCAATTGCTAAAACAGCATTGTTAGAAGCAGGGTTAGGATAAATAACCGAGTTGCTTGCACTGTTAGAGTTTTCAGCAACACCATTAACCGTAGTAGTTATTGATGCGAATACATAAGATAATTTACCGTTTTGATACCATGTGGTATTGTTAGTTAATTGAGAGAATGGATTACTGTTAGTAATTACTAATGGCGTATGAATATCTACTGTATTACCAGATACTGCAGCAGAACCGGTAACAGGAGACATATAACTCATTGTAGCGCGGTTAGCAACGTTTGTGTTTGCTGTTCCTGTTCCCGCAGCAACCTTAGTTACGTTAAGTTCAGTTGGCGATACCTGGTACATATTTGTTCCAGAACCAATTGCCATACAACGTGTTTTAATGTTTGGAATAGAGTTGTATTTTCTTCCAGCGTTTGTAAAGTTAGTATCAGATTCTACCCATGAAAAAGTAAGATATTGTCCATCAGGCGTACGGCCTAATTGAATACGGTGATCAACGTTATTTGTTTTAGAACCACCAGTTCCCGTTGGATCCCAAGGATTTTCGTTGAAACCTGGATCTCCAGATGAAGCACCAGCTTGTTCAGAAGAAATAGAATCTACAGTTACAAAACTCCATGGACCTGTTCCATCACCAATAAAATCATATAAATACGGACGGTTACCCGGAGTGTGACCCCAACGGTAAAGCTCGCCACCATTTGAGAATTGTTGTAAGAAATTTAAAGAGTCAAGGTTAATAGAAGAATGACTAAACATAACCGCACCTAAATGTAACTTTCCGTTTGCATCAACTGTAATATCCCAATCAGAAAAGAAAGGAGATGCTTTTGTTGTATCAGCATTTGTTGAAGCTAAATGATCAATAATTGGTTTCATAGCAAGGCTATTAAAATCAATTCCTGACAATAATGACCATGAAGCTCCACTGTTTGTAGTTTTATAAATAATTGGATGTTGACCAATATTTTGGCTTGTTGCACTGGCTAAACTACCAATAGTAACAAAATAACCAATAGTTCCTGATTCATTCCAAGCCATTTGAGGAGCAAAGCCTAAAACTTTATCACCTGAAGTTGGCTCGATTGCAGCTGGTGGAATAATTGTATCAGTTGACCAGGTAAAAGTACCACCTGTGAAAATTCCTTTTGCTATTGCATAACCTCTTAAAGCTGCAAGAGTTGTATTATCTGCCTGAAGTAAACCCGCCGAACGCATAACACCATCATCTGTTGAGCTAAAAGAACAACGAGACCATCCGTGGTTAGTAACAGAACCTGTTTGAGCGAATGGAAAGAATTGTTGTGCGTTTGGAGCAGCACTTGCTACGTTATCAAACACATTTAATTGTTTACTTGCATAAAAATTTCCAGAAAAATTAGAACCCGCTACTGTAGGACCAGATCCAACAACATACGCGTTAGCGATGTTAGTATTTCCGGCCGGGCTATAAACTGCGCCATGTGGGTAACGACCCCAATCTGTAGCATTTGCATACAAACAAGTACTATCAAAGGTTGTACCCCAGTTAGTACTGATCATGGCTACAATAACTCCCGAATTTGCAGTTGCAGGAAGAGCAGGACTTGGCGTATAACTTGCGCTTTTTCTGTGGATATATGAAATTGCGTTTACATTATCATTATACTGTAATGGTTGTGATTCACTTAACAACATACCATAAATATTCATTGAACCGGTCAATAAATTCCAGTTAATAGTTGATGGTGGTAAACTTGCTGATTTTTCTGACTCAGCGCTTAGCTCCGGACCAGTTACTTGCTTTAAAGTTGTTACAGCATTAGCTGGCTCCATTGCAAACTTAGCCGCAATTTGGCTGGAAATGTTTCCAACGCTAACTGGCTTTTGTTTAAGTTGTGGGTAGACACTTATTGCTGCTAATAAGGCCGAACCAAGTAGTAATTGTTTTTTCATGTTATTTGGTTTTAGGTATTTAAAATTTAAATTTTTAATAAATTAATTTAAAGGGCTAAAATAGGAAAATCGTCAATTTAAACCAAATTTAATTTGACTAAATCATTAATTTTAACACTCGTATTACTAGGGGTTTTGTTTAGATTTGGAGATCTGTTAACGAATTTACAAAAAAGATCTGATAATTGCAAAATTTATTAAACAAAAAAAAGCCGCTAATTGCTTAGCGGCTTTTTTATTTAATTGCAATGCAATTATTTTCCTTTGTTAACTGAACCAGCAAGATCTGAACCAGCTTTAAATTTTACTACTTTTTTAGCAGCAATTTTAATTTCTTTACCAGTTTGAGGATTACGACCAGTACGAGCAGCACGTTTTGCTACTGTAAAAGAACCGAAACCTACTAAACCAATACGGTCACCTTTTTTTAAAGCTTTGTGAATAGCTTCGATTGTAGAATCTAAAGCACGACCAGCGTCAGCTTTTGTTAATTTTGAACCTGATGCAATTGCATCAATTAATTCTGCTTTGTTCATTTTTTTTGTTTTTAGGGTTAAACAATTAATTAAAATTATAATACAAATTTATACGTAAAACCGTATTTGTCAAGTGTTTTATAATAAAAAGCGTCTGTTTTGTTGATAAATCGGCATTTTGTTAATAAATATGCCTTGAAACCTGCTTTGTTAAAGGGTTTTTGAAATTCGGCAATCTCTTTTTGTTGTTTTACAGGCCTTAAAAAGGCTACAAGCCCTGTGTTTTATACCAGATAATAGATTCATCAAACAAACATGGCCTTATCCTTTATAGTAAAGCCTCTCAAAAATTCAGCTATCGTTATTCTTTTTTTTCCCTGAAGTTGAATGTCTGTAATTTCAACCAAGCCATCTTCACAATAAACTTTTAAAAATGTTTTATTATCGGTAAGCAGCGAACCGTTAGGATGAAAAGGTTCACATATTTCAAATTTTGAATTAAATAATTTTATCGTCAACTCCGTCTCATCTCCATTCTTTAAACGTGTATATGCTGTAGGATAAGGTGAAAGACCCCTGATACGGTTACTTATATCAGCCGCAGACTTTGTCCAATCTACCAAACAATCTTCTTTAAATATTTTTGGTGCATGACAAACTAAACTTTCTTGCTGTTGTAAAAAATCAGGCTCTATTCCATTCTCAAAACTTTTTTGCAATACCTCAGCTGTTTTTAATATCAGGCCTGCGCCAACTACCATTAAGATATCATGCAGCTCGCCTGCAGTTGTTGTGGCTTCAATTTTTACTTTTTCCTGGAACAAAATATTGCCAGTATCTATCTCATGTTTTAATTTAAAGGTTGTAACGCCACTTTCTTTTTCGCCGTTAATAATGGCCCAGTTAATAGGTGCTGCACCTCTGTATTTTGGCAGTAAAGACGCGTGTAAATTATAGGTGCCCAACTTTGGCATCGTCCAAACTACTTCAGGTAACATTCTAAATGCAACCACAAATTGAAGATCGGCTTTAAGTGCTTTTAATTCCGAAATAAAATGTTCATCCTTTAATTTTTCAGGTTGCAGCAATTTTAAATTGTGCTCAAGGGCGTACTTTTTAACGGCCGATTGCTGCACCTGTTGCCCTCTGCCGGCAGGTTTGTCTGGTACAGTAACAACCCCAACAACTCTGTAATTGTTTTTAATTAAGGCATCCAAACTCGCAACAGCAAACTCAGGCGTTCCCATAAAAACAATACGCATACTCATTTTAATGTAGTTTAATTTTCATTTATAATGTATGTAAAAATAACAAACATTTACTTCCTTTTGTGCTTTTAATTTTTAGACATAAAAAAAGGGACCTCGTAATGAGGTCCCTTCTAAAAAAAATTAAATTATAATTACTCAATAATTATTTTCTTGGTCATTTTATTTCCATTGCTTTCGAATGTAATAAAATAAATACCTTTTGCTTGAGTAGATAGATCAACGTTTTTAGAGTTGTTGAATTTACCTGAAACTACATTAGATCCCAAAATATTAGTTACTGTATAATTAATGTTATCGTTATTTACTGAATTAGAAACACTAAATACACCAGTACTAGGATTTGGATAAACACTAATAAATGCTAAAGCTCCGGTGTTTTCATAAACACCTGCACAAGCTCCAACATTTACTGTTTGAGTTGTAGAAGCTGAACCAGAAACATTAGTAGAGTTTAATGTAATAGTATATATTCCTGTAGAAGTAAATGAAATTGAAGGGCCAGGAGCTGATGGATTAGAGAATTGCGCACCAGCAGGGCTCGCAGACCAAGCATGACTAACTGTTGAAGTTATTGATGTTGAAGTAGTGTTTGTAGCTGAAATACTATTAGTTGTTACGCAAGTATTTGCAGGTATAGTAAATGAAACAGCCGGAGGACAAGGACCAACTGTAACAGTTTGTACTGCAGTATTTGTTCCAGAAGCGTTTGTTGCAACTAAAGTAATAGAATAAACACCTGATGCGCCAAATGTAAATATAGGTGCAGTTGCGCTAGTAGAAGATATAGTAACACTTGCAGAAGGGCTTGTTGACCAGTTATAAGTTGGTGCAGGAGCGCCAGCAGATGTATTATTTACAGTGTAAGAGTAATTTCTACATGCATTTGGATTACCATTAAAAGCTGCTGTTGGAGCAGTACAAGCTTGTACTACAACGGCCTGTGTTGCAACGTTTGTGCCTGTAGCATTTACAGCTGTTAAGGTAAGTGTGTAAGTTCCTGCGCCTGCAAAAGTTACAGTAGGGTTTGAAGCAGTAGGACTAGAAAAAACAGCAGCAGGAGACGATGTCCAAGAATAAGTTGGAGCCGGACTTCCTGTAGAAGTGTTATTTAAAGTTGTACTTGCTGTTGGACCAGATAAACATAATGTAACAGGAGCACTGAATGCTGCTGTTGGAGCTGCAGGACTAGTAATTGCAGGACCAGAATATTTGTAAATTCCGCCAATACCAACAGTTGTTGGATCGCTAAATCCGCCAGCCCAGCCGGTTGTATTGTTTACGAAATCAACAGTTAAGTATTGAATACCAACTGAACCCCAATCTGTCCAGTTTACACCAGCATTTGAAGAGAAAGAGATAATTTGATTAGTAGTACCGGCACCACAAGAAACGTAATGTGAAGTTCCGGGAATTGCACCCATGTTATTTACGCCTAAGCTTGGATCTTGAACAGGAATTAATGTCCAAGTTGCACCACCATTATTTGTATTGTATTGCGCTAAAGTTTGTGAAGCATCAAATAACCAAGCATAACCATTTAAAGGCGTAGTAAAGGCGATCTCATTAACTCCAACCGAAGATGGATCTAATGTACTTACATTCCAAGTTAAACCACCGTCCGTTGAACGGAAAATACGGCCTTCGTTAGTACCGAACCAAATGTTGTTTGAACCTAATTTTGTATACACTCCTGTTAAACCAAATTCATTTGCCGATGATGGATTAGGAATATTAGCGCCCGGGATCAAAGACCATGTGTTACCACCGTCTGTAGTTCTCCAGATCTCATACTCATTAGCAATTCCAGGATGCGGATCGCCCATTGTTATACCAATTAATGGTGTAACAAAAGTTACGATATTACAAAAAGAAGCAGCGTTGGTATACATACCCGCAGCAGTCATATTTTGCCATGAAACACCACCATTAGTTGTTCTGTGAATAGCACCTTTATTTTGACCAGCTTTTAAATAAGAAGCAACCCAGCATGTGTTAGCATCAACACCTTCTAAACTTGCAATTTTAAATGAATTGGTATCTCCAATGATAGGAGTAACCGTACTTGAATAAATGTTACCAGAGGCAAAAGAAGTACCACCGTTAATTGTTCTAGTAAACCAGCTATAGTTCCTGCTAGGAGCAGTACCATCATAGCCATGCGCCCAAACCACGTTTGCATCAACGGCACTAAGCAATCTAACACCGGTTGAAACCTTTGGCCAAGCTGCATTTAAAGTTGTTGACCAAACAGCAGCAGACTGACCGATTACGGAACTTACTGCAAGAGCTCCGAAAATTGAGAGTAATGTTTTTTTCATGTTTTAATTTTTTATTTAAGGATTAAAGATAGGTAAAAAAAATTAAACTTTTTTAATATTATTTTGGTTTTAACACTTAAGCAAAAATCATACCTTTACGCAGATTTAAATGATAAATACAGATTTAGTTATAGTAGGGGCCGGACCAGTAGGGTTATTCGCCATTTTTGAAGCAGGTTTATTAAAAATGCGCTGTCATTTAGTGGATTACTTGCCCCAGGTAGGTGGTCAATTATCTGAAATTTACCCAAAAAAACCTATTTATGATATTCCGGGCTTTCCAACAATTTTAGCGCAGGAATTAATTGAGAACTTAATGAAACAGGCCGAACCGTTTAAACCCGGTTTTACTTTAGGCGAACGTATTGAAACATTGGAGAAACGAGGCGAAGGCGATTTTTTACTTACTACCAATATGGGTACACAAATTCAGGCAAAAGTGGTTGTAATTGCAGGCGGATTAGGTTGCTTTGAGCCCCGCAAACCCGAAATTGCAGGATTAGAAAAATTTGAGAATGGAAAAGGGGTTAATTATATGATCCTTGATCCTGAAAAATACAGAAATAAAAAAATGATAATCGCCGGCGGTGGCGATAGTGCCTTAGATTGGGCCATTTTTTTAAGTGAGGTTTGCAGCGAGTTAACTTTGGTGCACCGCAGCGAAAGTTTTAGAGGGGCGCCAGACAGTGTTGCAAAAGTTATGGCTTTAAGTGCTTCAGGAAAAATAAAATTACTACTCAACACAAATATTTTATCTGTTACAGGTAATGATCATCTTGAATCTGTTGAACTTATTAACTCAAAAACACAGGAAAAGAATACTATTGTTACTGATCATTTAATTCCTTTATTCGGGCTTAGTCCTAAATTGGGACCAATAGAAAATTGGGGTTTAAACCTTGACAAAAATGCGATTGAAGTTAATACTGATGATTACAGCACTAACGTTCCCGGCATTTACGCAATTGGCGATATTAATACTTATAAAAATAAATTAAAACTGATCCTTTGCGGTTTTCACGAAGCGGCCTTAATGAGCCACAGTGCTTATAAATACATGAACCCGGGCGTTAAGTATACTATGAAATATACCACTGTCCAAGGTGTTCATCAGTTTTAATTTAAACAACCAACTGGCTTAAATTATTTTGCGAAAAAGTTAAGGCGCCAAATTTTTCTTTCCAGTATTCTGCTAAATATTCCTGTTCTGTTTGTCCGGGCGTGGGAATTAAAATTATTTTTTGCTTTTTTAAAAGATGAAGATCCATTAATGTACTATAACCACTTCTACAAATAACTGTTTCAGCGACTAAGATCAATTTTTTTAATTCACCGTTAAATGCAAAATTAAAAACGTTGATGTTTCTATTTACCGCATTAAATTCGCTATTGCTTCCGCGCACTAAAACAATTTTTTTTGATGAATTTTTGAGTTTTTCAAGCAATTTATTTTCTAAAATAGTTCGTTGAGGTTCAACACCAGAAAGCAAGATTAAGAGATCACATTTTTCGTCATTGGAAGAATTTATTTTAATATCGTTTAATGCACTTTTTGGTCCAATGTATTCTACAGGAATTTTTATTCCCTCCGCATTGCTTAACTGGCCTGACAAGCGCTCGTTCTCATTTTTATGATCAGGTACCCAAACTTTATTGAACTGATGAATATATTCTTTGTTTTTTTTGTTCGCTAAGCCTAAAAAAAGTGGCGACTGTACATTTAGTTGATGCGTAATAAAAATACTTTCTACATTTTTATTGTACAAACCAAAACGGTTATCACTTATAACCAGGTCGATCTTATTTTCAATAATAATTTGTTCCAATAATTTTTTTTCTGCGTTAATTACTGCGTTTATTTTTGGCCATTGCAACAAAATCTTTGCCCAAACCGATAAATTTTTTGAGTAGCTAATATTGTACGATGGCAAATTTATTTTTTGAAGCTTTGGAAAATGTTTATCAAAAAAAATTCTGTTCAAAGCACTTGTGCCTATAATTACTTCGTTGTTCGCGCTTAATTCTTTAATGATCGGCACGCAGCGTGTAGCGTGGCCTAAGCCCCAATCGAGCGGAGAAATAAATATGGTCTTGTTTGAGATCAAAAAAAAAGCTTACCCTAAGATAAGCATTTTTAATTAGTTAAAATTATTCGATAAATCGTTAATGCCAGTTGTTTACTTTTTCACTAATATAAATTTTATCAGACAATCTTTTGTATGTAAAAAACCACGTGGAATCGTTTATTCTTACAAATTGTGCTTCTGTAATTTTTTCATCCTCAGAATTTGCCCAGTTTAAATTAATTGACATTTTTTTTCCATTTATCTCAATTATTTTTATTTCTTTTCCAAGACTGTATATATATAAATGCGAAACTACATTTTGGCCTGATCTGTATTTTGAAATAATTCTATGATAAGCGCGGGATTTACCTGTTCCTTTTAAACATATTTTTGATCTTTCGGATTTCAATTTTATTTCCTGTTTTACCACTTTATTGCATGCCGAATCAACCTTTTCAACGTATTTTTCAATAAAACTCCACGTTTTAATGAACTCATCACTTTGACAAAATAACTTTGAAGAAAGAGAAAATAAAATTAAAAAAAACCACACTTTCATATCATCTTTTTAGATTCTTCTCGTACAATTTTATCCAGTCATCTGGCGTCATTTTAGAAGCCAACTCACCAATTAATTTAAATGGAATTTGATCTGGTTTTTTAAAACGGATACAGCTTTTTCCCATATCCAATTTACCTTTTACCTGTTTAGCATACTCATCGGTAAACCATTTTAATAATTTTGTATCAGCATAAATTCCCATATGGTAAACAGCAATAAAATTTTTTTGCGAGGCTATGCCCATAAACGGCAATGGTTGTGTAGGATCGCAATGATAACCATCAGGATATTTAGAATGGGGCACATCGTATCCCATCATACCGTAACCCATTCCTTCTTTAAAACCCTTTGGCAGATTTTTTGAAACTACTTTTCGTAATTCCGTCATTGCCGCTTTTCTGTCTTCAGGAAGCTCTTTTAAATATTGATCTACAGTAGTTGCTTTTGACTGCATAAAAAAATTAATTAAGCGTCGATCTTCGCGTACTTAGCGTTCTTCTCAATAAAATCTCTGCGAGGCGGAACCTCATCACCCATTAACATACTAAAAACACGGTCTGCTTCAGCAGCACTGTCAATAGTAACTTGGCGTAATGTACGTGAACTTGGATCTAATGTTGTTTCCCATAATTGGATCGCATTCATTTCTCCTAAACCTTTGTAACGTTGTACGTGTACACTATCCGTTTTTTCGCCACCAAATTCTTTTATCTTAACATCACGTTCTGCTTCGTTCCAGCAATAAGCTTGTTCTTTTCCTTTTTTAACTAAATACAAAGGAGGGGCAGCAATATAAATATGTCCTTTTTCTACCAACTCTTTCATGTGGCGGAAAAAGAAAGTTAAAATTAATGTGGTAATGTGCGAACCGTCAACGTCAGCATCACACATGATGACTACTTTGTGGTAACGTAACTTATCAATATTCAAAGCACGATCGTCTTCTTTTGTCCCGCGAAAAACGCCAAGAGCAGTAAAGATATTTTTGATCTCTTCGTTCTCGTAAATTTTATACTCTAATGCTTTTTCTACATTTAAAATTTTTCCACGCAAAGGTAATATCGCCTGAAAATCGCGGTTACGGCCTTGTTTAGCTGTTCCACCGGCCGAATCACCCTCAACTAAAAATAATTCGCAAGCTAAAGGATCGCCACTTGCACAATCTGCTAATTTACCCGGTAAGCCCGAACCGTTCATTACACTTTTACGTTGCACCATCTCGCGGGCCTTGCGGGCAGCGTGACGCGCGGTTGCAGCTAAAATAACTTTATCTACAATGGTACGCGCTTGTTTTGGATGTTCTTCTAAATAATTATTCAACGCTTCGCTAATCGCTTGATCAACGGCGCCAATAGCTTCGTTATTTCCTAATTTTCCTTTTGTTTGTCCTTCAAATTGCGGCTCCTGAACTTTAACTGAAATTACTGCAGTTAAACCTTCACGAAAATCGTCTCCACTAATTTCGAATTTTACATTTTTCAATAAACCATTCTTATCTGCGTAAGATTTTAAGGTACGGGTTAACCCTCTTCTAAAACCTGCTAAGTGAGTTCCACCTTCGTGTGTGTTAATGTTGTTCACATAACTCTGGATATTCTCGCTATAAGAATTATTGTACATCATAGCAACCTCAACAGGGATGGCACCTTTATCATTCTCAATATAAATAGGCTCTTCAATTAATTTTTCTTTTGCATCATCTAAATACAAAACAAATTCGCGTAAACCGCCTTCGCTAAAAAATGTTTCAGTAACCGGAACACCGTTCTCATCTTTCTGACGTTCGTCAATTAAAGTGATCGTAATTCCTTTATTTAAGAATGAAAGTTCGCGGATACGATTTGCAAGTGTGGTGTAATTGTATTCAAGTGTTGTAAAAATACTTCCGTCTGGCGTAAAAGTAACAATGGTACCACGATCTGTTGTTGTTCCTGTTTCTTTTGCAGGATATAATGGTTTACCAATATTAAATTCCTGTGTGGTAATTTTTCCGTCACGATGAACTTCCGCTTTTAAATGGGTAGATAAAGCGTTCACACAACTTACCCCTACTCCATGTAATCCACCAGAAACTTTGTAAGTATCTTTATCAAATTTTCCACCGGCGTGTAAAACCGTCATAACTACCTCTAAAGCACTTACTCCTAACTTAGGATGAATGGAAGTTGGAATACCACGACCATCATCTTTTACACGAATAGAATTACCTTCTAAAATAGACACAAAAATATTTCTACAATGACCAGCCAACGCCTCATCAATTGAATTATCTATAACCTCATAAACTAAATGGTGCAAACCTCTAAAACCGGTATCGCCGATATACATCGACGGACGTTTTCTTACTGCCTCTAAACCCTCTAAAACCGTAATATTATCGGCTCCGTAATTCGCTTTTTCTGTTGTAACTTCTGACATAAATATCTTCCTGAATTATTTTTTAATTATCCTTTAAATATACTGAAAAAATGCGGATTATAGGCTACAAAAATGTGTTAATTTTACTAACAACATATTAAGAATTTAGTGTCGAAAATTAGAGTATTTTTAGGCAATATTTTTTGCAGATGATCTGGCACATTTTACGATATTGGATAAGTTTTGTTTTGGTTGTTTTCTATAAAAGAATTCAGGGCCGGAATATTAAAAACATACAGGTCAAAGGTCCGGTTATAATTGCCATGAATCACCCCAACGCTTTTACTGATCCTATTCTTATTACCCACCTTAGTTTCCCCGTTAAGGTAAAATACCTAGCTAGGGGTGATGCTTTTAAGCCTGGCTTTGCGGCCTGGTTCTTAAGCACACTGGGCGTTGTGCCCATTTTCAGGATACAGGATGGAGGCCGTGAAGGGCTTAAGAAAAATGATGAGGCCTACAGTATGGTTAATGCCCTTTTAAAGAAGAATTCTAAAATTATTGTTTTTGCCGAGGGGCTATGCGTTCAGGAACGGCGTCTTAGACCCCTTAAAAAAGGCGTTAGCCGCATGATTTTTGGTGCATACGAGTATTTGGGTGAAAATAACAATTTAACAGTTTTGCCGGTAGGAATTAATTACAGCCAACCCGATAAGTTTAGAAGTACTGTTTTTTATAATGTAGGCGAACCTATTCTCGTAAAGGATTTTATTGCCGAATACAAGGAAAACCCGGCCAAGGCCAATAACAACTTCCTTCAAACGCTGGCTCCAAAAATGAAGGAACTTATTACCCATATTAATAATCCCCAAAATGATGAGGCGGTTTACCAGGTAGAGATACTTTGTAAAAAAGATATTTTAAAAGAACGTGGCTTAACTTTTAGGGATATGTACAACGATTTTACAGTATTAAAAGAACTTACCGAAAAAGTAAATACAGCAGAATTTGAACGCCCCGAAATACTTTCTGAATTTAAAACAAAGGCAAAAGATTATTTTGACCTTCTTAAAAAAAACAATTTAAGGGATTGGTTAATTAGTCCGCGACAAAAATATAAACAGTCTTCCTTACACTTATTTTGCAGAACGATTTTATTAATTCTTGGTATGCCGGTTTTTATTACTGCTTTAATTGGTAATTATTTACCTTATTTATTAACTGAAAAGTTAGCCCGTAAGATCGTCAAGAACAAAGAATTTTATTCTTCATTTGCTATCGCTCTTGGTATGATTTTTTTTATGCTCAACTATGTTTTGTGTTTTATTGTTAGTTATTCACTTTCAGAAAGTATTTTTCCGCCACTGTTTATTTGCTCTATTTTAATTGTATGTGGATGGATAAGTTTATACTACCATCCTTTTAAAAAGAAAACACTTGGCTTGTATAAAATAACCCGGAATAAAAAACTTTACAATGAACTTTTTGAGAAACGGAAAGAATTACTATCTTTAATTAACAAATTTTAGCAGCCCCTAAACTGTTGCTTTGGCACGCCATTTGAACTATAACCTGTATGCAAACTATAAAACATATTTCAATTAAAGGCGGTATAACACTGGCGGTAATTGCTTTGTTTTCGGCTGGATACAAAGTTGACAAGACTTCTGACATTTCTGAAGCAATTCAAACACAATCTCAGATAAACGCCGACCAATTACCAACTGCGGTTAACAAAGCTTTTAAACAAGGCGAAGTTTTAACTTATCGCATGCATTATGGTATGCTTAATGCGGGTGTGGCTGTTTTAGAAGTTAAACCCGATCTTATTGAAGTAAGTGGAAGAAAAGTTTATCACATTGTTGGTAGTGGTTACACTATTGGAAGTACTGATTGGTTCTTTAAAGTGCGCGACCGTTACGAGACCTATATGGATAAAGATGCAATGCTTCCCTGGTTATTTGTTAGAAGGGTTGATGAAGGCGGATATAAATTTAGCCAGGATTATGCTTTTAACCACTATACAAAAAAAGTAGATATTGGTAACAACGAAAAATTTGATATCCCCGCCGGGATACAGGATATGGTGAGCGCTTTTTATTCGGCACGTAGCATGGATCTAAGTAATGCAAAAGCGGGCGATCTATTTAGCATTACCTGTTTTGTTGATAAAGAGATCTGGCCTTTAAAAATTAAATTTATTGGTAAAGAAACCATTGATACAGATATTGGAAAATTCCGTTGTTTAAAATTCAGACCGATAGTTCAAAAAGGTCGCGTGTTTAAAAAAGAAGAAGATCTTAATGTTTGGATCAGTGATGATGATAACCATTTACCCATGCGCGTTAAAGCAGATGTTTTAATTGGCAGTATAAAAATGGATATTACAAGCGCTAAGAATTTGGCTAATCCAACAAGTAAGGTGGATTAATTACTCGGAATTTTAGCCACAGATTTCGCCGATACCACGGATTATTTTCAAAATAAAATTATGGCATTAAAATAAATTAAAAATTTGTAGAATTTGTATAATCTGCGGCAGTTAAAATACAAGATTATAGCTTGATCCCGATCACCATCATATCATCGGTTTGCGGCGTATCGCCTTTCCACCTTAACACCTGTTGATGTAAGAATTCTTTTTGCTCGCCAATTGGTAAATGCGAAGTTTCTGCAAGTATTTCTTTAAAACGTTTTGAAGATAATTTTTTGTGTTTTGGTCCGCCAAACTGATCCTTCACACCATCACTATATAAATAAAAGAAACGGCCTTCGCTGTTTGAAACAGTGATGGTTGAGAATTCACTATTCTCTGCCGAACCAATGGATCCTCTTTTTGATTTTAATTCAACCATCGCGTCTTTTTCAAAATACACCGCATCATTATTCGCGGCAGAAAAATAAACGTTCTTGTTCACTAAGTTAATGGTTACAATACTTGCATCCATACCATCACGCGTGTAATCTTCTTTAAGATTCAATTGTTTAAAGAATAAATAATTTAAACGCGTTAATATCTCGCCGGGTAAATATATTCCTTCTTCATGCACTACTTTACTTAAAATAGAAGTTCCAACAACACTCAACATCGCCCCCGGCACACCATGCCCTGTGCAGTCTCCAACAAAAACAATAAGCATATCTTTATGCTTCCCTATCCAATAAAAATCGCCGCTTAATTTATCTTTTGGTTTGTTGTAAATAAAACTTTTTGGCGTGCTGGCAATTAAAACATCTTCGCCAACAAAAAGCGCTTTTTGAATGCGTCGTGCATAATTTATACTGTCAAGCAATTCCAGTCTTTGCGCCTGAATTTCTGCGGTACGTTCTTTTATGATCTTCTCTAACAAAATCTGTTTTCTTCTGTCCGATCTAATCCGTAAATAAATAATAAGGATAGTAATAAATAAAATGATCGCAAATACTAAGAACTGGAACCATTGCGCTTTATAAAATGGCGGCACAATTACTATTCTTAAAACTATTGGTTCGCCGCTCCAGTTCTGATCGCCATTAGCGCCTTTTAATTCAAAACTATAAGAACCCGCAGCTAAAGCATTGTAAGTTACCGAGTGTTCGTTACGCAAGGTTTGCCATTCCTTTTCTATAGGCAATAATCTATACTTGTAAGAATTTTTTTCAGGCAAATTAAAATCAAGTAATGTAAAATTAATTTTAAACGAACTTTGTTTTTCCGTAAGCGAAATTTTATCGCCATTAAAAAAGGAATTGATAGTAAAATCATCACTTATACCTTGCACCGAAGTGATCTCTACTTTTGGCATATTAAAATGCGATGCCTGAAAATCGGGATTGAACATTACCAAACCATCTTGTGAAGCGATAAATAAATAACCATCTAAAATATCAAGACGATGAATGATCTCTGTTGGTAAACCATCTTCAATCGTAATTTCAGAAGTTTCGTTGGTGCGGAAATTATGTTTTAATAAACCGGTTGGACTAGCCATCCATACAATATCTTTATAAACCAAAAGGTCGGCAATCTCAGGAAAAAAATCCGACTTACCTTTAAACACAGTTTCAAATCTCCTCGAATTTGGGAACACTTTTATCAGGCCCATGTATTGAGAGGATAATAAAATAGTAGAGTCGTTAAAAACTACAGATGTATTTATATTGCCTACATCCGGTAAACGCAGATCATCCACTTCCAATGTAGCCGGATCTACTCTTAATACACCGTTGATGTGTGTAAAATAAACTTTGTTCTTAAATACAAAACTCGAAATAAATGAAGTAGAAATGCCTGCGGGTTCTTTAATAAAATTAAATGTTTCGCTAACCTTATTAAAAACAATTATCTCACCAATACCGCCAATAAATAAATTCTCGGGATCATGCGGATCTTTTTCGATTTTGTACGAATAATGCTCGGGTGTTTTAAAATAACTTTTAACCGTGACTTTATTATTCTCATCAAAAGAGATCTTGTTTAAATTATTTCCTCCGGCGGCATAAATATCTCCTTTCTCATCTTCATAAAAATCGTTCACAAAACGCTCGTTGTTTTTATTAATGGCATTTGGACCAAAATTCTGTGCCGTTTTTGTAATACGATTGTAAATGGAAAAACCTTCACCATCAATACCTGCAACTATAATGTTATTATGATGTTCGCTTGCCAATACAGCTGAGATACGATTACTTAAAAAAGAGTTCTCGGTATTTTGAAAATTTCTTTTTACGATCTCAACGCTTGGCCTGCTGCTGGTTAATTTTTGTAAACCCACATCGGTACCCACCCATAAAATATCATTATCATCTTTAAATAAACTCCAGCATTTGTTGCTCATTAAAGATTTTGGATTCTCAGAATCTACTTTATAAACTTTAAATTCTTTTTTATCAATATCAAAAGAAGTTAAACCAAAACTCCAGTAACATTGCCAGATGATATTATCTTTTGACTGGTAATACGAAATGTTAGAATAAAAGCCTTCAGGAGCCTGGTAATAACTTTGCGTGTAGCTGGATGGATTAATACTCACAAGACCATCATCAACGGCTACCCATATATTTCCTAAATAATCTTCTGAAATACCAATATGTTCTGAATTGACACCTTGCTTTATTTTTATTTCATCAATTTTTTTTCCGACCTCGCTGTATCTGAAAACACCTGTAACAATTTTTCCATTCTCAACTTTTTTTACACCCGCCCACAAATTTCCAACCCTGTCAAAACACATGCTTTGAATTACATAACCTTCAAATAGATTTTGTTTGCCATTAAAATAAGGCTCTAAACTATTTTTTGCAGGATCATATCGGTAAACACCGTCGCTTGTACCAACAATTTTTTGACCGGCGCTATTTTCTTTTACACATTGTATGTTATAACGCTTGGGATAATTGGCAACGGTTGTATCTATTTTTACGCGCTTAAATGCATTGGTGCTGTAATTAAATATGTTTAGGCCATGGCGCGTACCTATCATAATTTGATTGGCGTCGTATTGCACAATGTTACTTATGGTTGGATAACCTAACGTGTTAGTGTCTTTTTTATCAGATCGGTAATTTAAAAAATTATAACCGTCGTAACGGTTAAGGCCGGCAGTTGTGCCTATCCATAAATAACCTTTTTGATCCTGGAAAATACAGCTTATTAATGCGTTGGTTAAGCCTTTGGATTTTACTTTATCGAAAACAACATTTTGATTTGTTTGAGACTGATTTGTAAAAAACAGAAATAAAAAAAATCCAAGAAAAATTTTCTGTTTTAAAAACATCTTACATCTAATACGTGTGGGTATCAAATATAACCATTTTCTTGCTTTTTACTTGAGCAAATTAGTTAAAATGCTCCCAAATCGATAAACGTCTTCAAACGAGTTATAAAGAGGTACGGGAGCGCAACGAATAACGTTTGGTTCGCGCCAATCGGGTATAACTCCGTTCTCAATCAAATTATTATATAAGTTTTTACCATAACCATTTGCAACTATAGAGATCTGGCAACCGCGGTTCTCTTTTGGTGTAATTATTTGCAGGCAATTATTTTTCTTCTTGTTTATTTCTTCTACTACAAATTCTAAATAAGCTGTCAGCTTTTTGCTTTTCTCATTTAATTTATCCATCCCCACCTCATCAAAAATATCAAGGCTGGCACGGCAGGCAGCCATACTTAAAACCGGCGCGTTGCTCATTTGCCAACGCTCTGCAGTTTGCATAGGTACAAATGTTTTATCCATTAAAAAACGCGTTTCTTTTTCATGTCCCCACCAACCTGCAAACTGTGGCAGATCGGTATTTTTTAAATGTTTTTCGTGCACAAAGGCGCCAGCAACGGCACCCGGACCACTATTAAGATATTTATAACTGCACCAGGCAGCAAAATCAACACTCCAGTTATGCAGTTCCAGTTTTAAATTTCCGGCTGCATGAGCAAGATCGAAACCTACAATAGCACCGGCTTTGTGACCAGCTTCTGTAATAGCTTTCATATCAAACACCTGGCCCGAAAAATAATTCACACCACCTATCATAATAAGCGCTAACGAATCTTTATTTTTTTCAATAGCCTCGTAAATATCTTCGTGGCGAATATGGTATTCTCCTTTGCGGGGTTCAATTTCTATTAAAGCGTCTTCAACAGTATAACCATGAAATTTTAATTGCGATTGTAAAGCATATTGATCACTTGGAAAAGCTTTTGCTTCGCATAAAATTTTAAATCGTGTTTTTGTAGGACGGTAAAACGACACCATTAATAAATGTAGATTAACGGTAAGTTGGTTCATCATTACAGTTTCTTTTGGTAATGCGCCAACTACTTTTGCCATTTTATCAGTAAGCAATTCATGATAAGAAAGCCATGGATTCTTAGCTAAAAAATGTCCCTCTACACCAAATTTTGCCCAATCATTTAATTCCTGCTGCAAATAACTTAGTGTTGTTTTTGGTTGAAGTCCTAATGAGTTGCCTGTAAAATAGACTACATCCTGGCCATTGTGTTGCGGAAAAAAGAATTTTTCACGATACATTTTAAGTGCATCTTCTTTATCTGCATTTTGTGCAAAGGCTAAAGTATTTTCAAAAACGGGCATGCTTTTAGTTACTTCCATTATTGTGTTTATGTGGATTTAAAAGTATTAATAAAACAACGATTTACAAAATGTACTTTGTATGTAAAACGTAAGAGGTAAAATGGAAAATGGATAAGTGTTATATTACATTTTCCATCTTACATTTTCCCTTTTACATTAATGTTTCATCGTTTCCCACTTAGCTTTAAACGTATACGTTAATGAAGTGGCGCGTTGTTTAGCCAACTCTGCAATTTCACCGCTAAATAATTCGTCAACCGTTTCAGTAAAGATCTTTAACCAAATATCAAACATGTGCGCTTTAATAGGCAGGTTAATGTGTTTATCAAATACATTTGTTTTGTAACCTTCCTCATCTAATAACACAAGGCTCCAGAACGAAACAATGTGTGGAACGTGTGCCGGAAAATCAATACCTGCAAAAACAGGTTGTATTTCTTCTACCTCTAATAATTTTGTGTAAAAAGCATTTATCAAACGCTCTATATCTTCCCTGCTTTTAATATCCATACAGCAAAGTTAGCTACAAAAATTAAACCACATAGACACATAGAGGTTAATTAGGAGAAAATTAAAAGAAAACATAGGGAAAAGCCTGCGGCTTTTATTTTACAAACTTATCTCAGCTCGGGTTCTACCTCTTCCTGTGTTACCGTTGGTAAACTAACAGGCGTTGCAATAGATTCAAGTACCTCAGCGCTGCCTTTTTTACGTCTTTTCTTTTTAGGTGCAACCGTATAAGTAGGAACTGAATTGGTTAACTGGGTATCCAGCGCTACTGTATTTGTAACAGCTGCGGCTGCATAAGTTGTGGTTGGTATTGCCTGTGGCATTGTTCTGGCGGCAAAGGTATTTGTATTGGCAACAGGCACAGTGGCTAATGTGTTGCTTGCAACAATACTTGCAGTTGCAAGGGCATTTCCTTGCGGTAGAACTTCTTCTTTTTTTACCGGAACTATAATTTGTTTTTTAGGTTCAGGCTTTGGTTTTACAGCGGTAACCGGCGGAGTAACTTCAGATACTTCCTGCTTGGTTTTTGTATTCTTAATATTTATAAAATTAAATAACAGAAAAGAGAATAGAATAATAATACCACCAAATACTATAGGTAATATTAAGGTACGGTTCAAAGCAAAATTAAAATTGGGTAGTAATTGTGTTTTATGTACACTTTGAAATTGTTTGGCGTAAGCTTCGTAATTAAACCAGGCCTCTTCTTTAAAAGAAACCTCCAGTTCTTTTAACTGGTTACGCATGTTGCGTTCCTCTATTTCGTAGTTAAAGTGACTGCTCATTTTTCATGGTTTTATAACACTTCTCTACATTCTTTTGCAGGTTATAACGCGCTTTTTCTAAGCTGCTTTTTACTGTTTGTAAACTGGCTTCTATAATATTTGCTGTTTCTTCTAAAGTATAACCATCTATCACATGCAAATTAATAACTAATCGTTGTGATGGAACCAACTGCTGTAATGATCTTATTAAAACATCATTGTCAATTGAAGCAAAGTCTATGAACTCATTGCTCTCGAAGAGGTCGTAATTTTTGTTGGCAGACCCTGATGCATAAACCGTACTGGCCACATAATATTCGCTGCTTATTCCTTTTACGAAAGAGGCACAGGCTTTTATAAAATCGGGCTCAAAAGTAGCATCAATGTCTACCAGTTGTGCATTACGATTTTGTTGAAGTTTGCTGATGTATGTATTAAAACCAAAGTTAATGGCCTCGGCTGCCTGAGTCTGGCTTTTGCAATAACGAACGGCTATTGAGCCCATTTTACCATAGTGCCTTTCAAACAGCTCCCTAATGGCTGCTTTATCATTTTTAGTGATCAAGGTTATCAATTCTTTACCGGACACGAAATGGGTTTTGCTACTTTTACGAAATTTAATAAAAAAAGTTACAGCCCTACTTACATTTCCTGTAAAAAATCACTGTTTTTTGGCGTGCAATGCAATAGCTGTCCCCTTTTTTGTCTTTTTATGGCCTTTTTGCCCCCCTACTACTAAAACATATTTCACTCTCACAAATAATTTTTTGGAAATTTTTACGTTTTTATTATAGACCTGTAAATCAGCCAAATTGAGGGTTATCAACTTTTTCAGAGGATATTGAACATGTTAAAAACTAGGGCCTCATGTTAATTCATTTATATTCCTTTTGGGCGAATTTTTGATGATGTTTGTAATTCGAGAATTTTAAAAAATATTAATATATAAAACCCTTAATTAAGTATTTGTTATGACAGAACCCATTTTAGTCGAGAATAAAGATAGATTTGTACTTTTCCCTATAAAGTATAAAGACATCTGGGAATATTACAAAAAATCTGAAGCCAGCTTTTGGACGGCAGAGGAAATAGATCTTTCTTCAGACACGGCTGATTGGAATAACAAATTAAACGATAACGAGAGACACTTTATTAAACATGTACTTGCTTTCTTTGCTGCCAGCGATGGTATTGTTAACGAAAACCTTGCTATTAACTTCCTTAACGAAGTACAATACCCTGAAGCCCGTTGTTTTTATGGCTTCCAGATCATGATGGAGAATATCCACTCAGAAACTTACTCTTTATTAATAGATACATATATTAAAGACCCTGCAGAAAAAACGCATTTATTACATGCTGTAGATACAGTACCTTGCGTAGGCGAAAAAGCCGACTGGGCATTGCGTTGGATAAACAATGGCTCTTTTGCCGAGCGTTTAATTGCCTTTGCTGCCGTTGAAGGTATCTTCTTTTCAGGATCTTTCTGCTCTATTTTCTGGTTAAAAAAACGCGGTTTAATGCCGGGTTTAACTTTTAGCAACGAATTAATTAGCCGCGACGAAGGTTTGCATTGCGATTTCGCTTGTATGATCTACTCTCACCATCTTAAGAACCAATTACCAAAGGAAAAAGTAACTCAAATTATTGCCGATGCTGTTTTGATCGAGAAAAAATTTGTGGTAGATGCTATTCCTGTAAAATTAATTGGTATGAATTCAGACCTGATGTGTCAATACATTGAGTTCTGTGCCGATCGCTTACTTGTTTCCCTCGGCTGTCCTAAATTCTATAACGCATCAAACCCGTTTGACTTTATGGAAATGATCTCGTTACAGGGCAAGACCAACTTCTTTGAAAAACGCGTGGCCGAATATCAAAAGGCCGGTGTTATGAATAATAAGGAGGAAAATAACCACTTTAACCTGGACGAAGATTTTTAGTTTAGTATTAATTAGCTAAAAATCCCCCCCAAACCTTAGTAACTTTAGACAGGACCGGACTTACACCCCGGATGGGAATTGTAGCCCCAAAAATTAAAAAAATAGCTGGCAATGTGAACCCAGTGTTAAAATAAAGAAAAGAGAATAAAGGATATTAAAAAAATATAGTTCAAAGCAAGTAACAAAGTGTTGTTAATAGAATAGAAAAAATAAAAATCTTAAACGAAAAAATACACTGTAACTTGTTAGAACCAAAAAATCACAATAAATGCAAAATATTACCTATACATACTATCTCCACAGCCCTTTAGGTGTGTATACTATATATGATGCAAAAAGAAATTTTTCAATAAACTCAAAAAACTAATAAAAAAACCTGGCGTATGTTTGTAATTAAAAGAGATGGCACTCGCGAGTCGGTAAAATTTGACAAGATCACCGCTCGCATTCAAAAGCTAAGCTACGGCTTAGAACCGGCTCATGTTGACCCGATCCTTGTAGCTAAAAAAGTAATTGATGGTGTGTACGATGGCGTTACCACTATTGAACTTGATAACCTTGCAGCTGAAACTGCAGCGGGTTTAACTTCCCGTCACCCCGATTATGCACAGTTAGCGTCCCGCATTGCGGTTAGCAACCTGCATAAGAACACTATCAAGTCTTTCTCTAAAACGATAGAGGCATTACATAATTATATAGACCCTAAAACGGGTTTGCGTGCTTCGTTAATTGCAGACGATGTTTACGAGATAGTTGTAAATAACGCGCACACGTTAGATTCGTCTATTATATACGACCGCGATTTTGGTTACGATTATTTTGGTTTTAAAACATTAGAGCGCTCATACTTATTAAAGATGAATGCCATGGTTGCAGAACGCCCGCAACACATGATCATGCGTGTAGCAGTTGGTATCCACAAAAACGATATCGAGTCTGCAATACGTACTTATAATTTAATGAGCGAACGTTGGTTCACACACGCCACACCAACTTTATTCAACGCGGGTACGCCAAAGCCGCAAATGAGCTCTTGCTTTTTATTACAGGTTAAAGACGATAGCATTGATGGTATTTACGATACCTTAAAAATGTGCGCCAAAATTTCTCAAAGTGCCGGTGGTATCGGTATCAATATTCATAATGTACGTGCAACAGGTTCTTATATTAAAGGCACCAACGGCACCAGCAACGGAATTATCCCGATGCTAAAAGTATATAACGAAACTGCCCGTTACGTTGATCAGGGTGGTGGAAAACGCAAAGGTTCTATTGCTGTTTATTTAGAGCCATGGCATGCAGATATTTATGATTTCTTAGACATCCGTAAAAATCATGGTAAAGAAGAAATGCGTGCGCGCGATCTTTTTACTGCTCTTTGGATCCCGGATCTTTTTATGAAACGTGTAGAAGCTGAAGGCGAATGGAGTTTAATGTGCCCTAACGAGTGCCCGGGCTTAAGCGATTGCCACAGTGCAGAGTTTGAAGCATTGTACACTAAATACGAATCTGAAGGAAAATTCCGCAAACAAATTAAAGCACGCGAATTGTGGGCTGCAATTATTGAAGCACAAATTGAGACCGGTAATCCTTACATGTTATTTAAAGATGCCGCTAACTCAAAATCAAACCAACAAAATTTAGGTACCATTAAGTCTAGTAACTTATGTACCGAAATTATTGAGTACACAAGTGCTGACGAAGTTGCTGTTTGTAATTTAGCTTCAATTGCTTTACCGCGTTTTGTAGATGAAAAAGCAAATACATTTGATCACAATAAATTATTTGAAATTACTTACCACGCTACTATTAACTTAAATAAGATCATCGATCGTAACTACTACCCAATTCCGGAAGCTCGTAAATCTAATTTACGTCACCGTCCAATTGGTTTAGGCGTGCAAGGTTTAGCCGATGCATTTATTTTAATGCGTTACCCTTTTGAAAGTGACGAAGCGAAGAAATTAAATTCAGAGATCTTTGAAACTATTTATTACGCTGCTTTAACAGCAAGTAAAGATCTTGCAAAAGTTGAAGGTCCTTACGAAACCTATGCAGGCTCACCTATCTCTAAAGGAATTTTCCAGCAAGATATGTGGAATGTAAAACCAAGCTCCCGTTGGGAGTGGGATACATTACGCGAAGAAGTAATGAAATACGGTGTGCGTAACTCACTATTATTAGCGCCAATGCCAACAGCATCTACTTCGCAAATTTTAGGTAATAACGAATGTTTTGAACCATACACAAGTAACATTTACACCCGCCGTGTATTAAGCGGAGAGTTTGTAGTAGTTAACAAACATTTATTACGCGACTTAGTGAAACTTGGTATCTGGAACGATAGCCTTAAAAATAAAATTATTGCTGCAAACGGTTCGGTACAAAACATTCCGGAGATTCCTGCAAACATAAAAGAGCTTTACAAAACAGTTTGGGAAATTAAACAACGTACCATAATTGATATGGCTGCAGACCGCGGCGCTTATATTGACCAAAGCCAATCGTTGAACTTGTTTATACAAGACGCTAACTTTGCAAAAATGAGCTCTGCACATTTCTACAGCTGGAAAAAAGGTTTAAAAACCGGTATGTATTACTTACGTACAAAAGCAGCAGCAGATGCAATTAAGTTTACAGTAGACCAGGATGCGTTAACACAACCATCTTTAATACTAGGTAACGAAGACCAATTGTTAGTAGACAGAGGGCAAGGACACATCCTTACCTTTGAAGAACAACAAGCACAACTAAGCTGCTCACTTGACAATCCAGAGGATTGTGAAGCATGCGGATCGTAAACCGTCGCCGCGTCATGCTGAGCTTGTCGAAGCATAGGCGAAAGGAACACGAAATAAATAATACAAAATAATAAAAGGCCTCTCTGATAAAATTGGAGAGGCTTTTTAGCCGATATACATATCATGAAAAAAACAAAGTACTTTATAACTCCTGGACACCAAGCGCATGATTTAGGGAATGCTATTAAAGATTGCGAACAAAAGAGGGATTTATTTCTTTCAGAAAATGAGAATTTAATCGCTACAGTAGAGGCGGAAGATATAAAAATAAATTACTACAGTGGAAATATGAATAGCGTTTCAGTAGTTATACAATTAACTTATTACTTAAAAGAATCATGAAGTTATGTAGTGTAGAAATAATAGATTTTAAATCTATTATTAATGAAAAAATTGATATAAAAGGAAACAAGATTTGTTTTGTCGGAAAAAATGAAAGTGGAAAATCAAGTATAATACAAGCAATTAGCTATTTAAATTTTTTAGAAAAAGAAATTCCAAATAATGTAATTAATAAACATTCTAAATCATATCCGAAAGGCCTACCAATAATTATTGGTCTTTTCGAAGTTTCTTCAAAAAAGTATTTACAAATCATTGATCTAATTAAAGACAATGTCAATCCTCATACTAGTATAGTTATTCCACATAAATCGGAGAAATCCTTTATTCAGGTCAAAAGATGGGGTAATGGACTTTCAAATATTTCGGTAACAATGACTGATATGCAGACATACACTATTGATTTTGGAAAAGAAATTGAAAACGTAGCAAAATTTTTTAATGACTTTTTTGAGACTATTTATCCATCTATCGAATACTTTGAAAAAGAAGAAATTATTATTGAACCAGCAAGTATAGAAGAATTATTGGAAGATGAAAGTAAACACGAATCATTTAGAAGACTATTATACATTGGCGGCTGTACAGATTTAGATGTATTAAAGAATGATTCAGATGATTTTATATCTACTTATTTATCACAAATAGAAGATAAATTTAATGAAACCTTTAGAAAGCATTATAAACAAGACGAAAGTATTCAAATTAAAATTCAAACTATTAGAAATAATAAATTAAGTTTAATAATCAAGGATAAATCAAAATTAAGTTTTTCTATTACTGAAAGAAGTCCTGGGTTCAATTATTATTTCTCATTTTTAGTAAATAAACTTTATACTAAAACAAAGAATAGTAATAGAAATGTAATACTATTACTTGATGAGCCTGGTTCAAATTTACATCCGAATGGCACAAAAGATCTATTAAAAACATTTAAAGAAATATCTGAAAGATCTCAAATATTATATACTACACATAACCCTTTTTTAGTTATAAGAAATAATTTAGAAAATTTACTATTTGTCGAAAAAAAGGAACTAGGAACTAAAATTAATATTAAACCTTTTTTAAATAAGTATCAAATTTTAAGAAAAGAACTAGGTATTCTTCTAAATGACAGTTTTATTATTGGCGATTTAAATTTACTTGTTGAGGGAAATACTGAAAAGTTAGCATTACATCGGTTATTTTGCCAAGATAAATACAAGGAATTAGAATGGTTAAATATTTATAATGCAGACGGCGTAACAAACATGCCACAAGCATTAAATTATTTAGGAAAAAAGAACCTAAACCTTTCTGGAATTGTTCTATTAGATAGCGATACAGAAGGTGATAATGTCAAATTAAATAAGTCATTTGGTGAAAATATTAAAGAAAAAAATTGGGAGCTAATAGAAATTAATGACATATATCCTGATAAAAAACAAAGGACATTTGAAGATTTATTTCCTCAAGATTTATACATAAAAGCATATAACCAATATTGTCAATCAATTGAAAAACTCGATTATTTTATTAAGCCTTTTACTCCTTTTGAATTAAAAAAGGAAATCAATACACCCATTATAAATGAAATAAATATACATTTTAAATCCTTTTTAGAAGAAAAGACTAAAAAGTCCATCACTAAACAAGACGTGATAAGTCTAGTTCTTGATGAAATTGAAAAATTAGGTGAAACCGATCAAAAAAAAGCATTAAAAGATATTAATGGAATAATAGATAGAATATTGGAACACTTTAAAAACCTAATAAAAAATGTCAATCACTAAACACAAAATATTTAAAATAGAAATTAAAAACAGCTTAAGTATTGAGGATGCTGCACTGAATGAATTAGATTTGTTTCTTCAAAACTCAAATCATATTTACGTAAATCATACAAATAGTATTCTAACTGATGATGTACCTAAATACGGACAAATTATTACAGAGAATAGGTTCCTTGTTATAAGTTTAATTTATAAAGATTTAAATAATACCCCTCTAAATTTAAAGCAAACTGGAGAAAAATTAAAAAAGATCGTCACAAAAGAAGTAAAAAGTAATGAGAATATTAAAACACCAGATGTTGTGACAGATTTTGATAAAGATTTTCAAAAAACACTTGAAAAAATTGAAAAATCACAATCCGGTTTTTAAAAACCCGTTCGCCAGTTCGCGCGGATTTGTAATCCGTGCGCTTATTAAACCAAAACCTTTTGTATATTTAAAAGATGAAGGTCATTAAAATACTACTAAACGTATTTGCCATTTTGGTTGGTGCAATAATGATCCTTTATTGTTTTGTCAGATTATTTGAATGTTTTAACGGATTAACTGAAGCCAAAGATTCATATGAGGTTGGATATCATATCGGCTATTTAATAACAGACATATCTATTGGTTGTCTTTTTGCCTGGATATTTTGGCGAGGCGTTTCTTTTTTTAATAAGAAAAAGGAAATAACAAAAGAAGAGATCGAAAAAATGATAAAAGATATTGATAAATAAATCACTCTATGTTTCGCCAGCCCTCTTTACTTTTTATGTGTAAGCTCTTAGTACGGGTTGGTGGTTTTGGTTTGCTTTTTATTATAATGCACTGGCCATTTGCCATTGAGTTAATGTGCATTGGTTTTATTGGCGCGGCTGTTTTCTTTATTATGCTACAGCTCGAAAAAAGAAAAGCGAAGAAGGATGAGAATGGATAATTCTCAAAATTTGAGGGGCCAAATTGGTACCTCAAGTTTAAAATACTATAATCCATAGCCACCAGTTTTTATTTTTTCTTTTAAATTCATTCTCATGAAAAAGAATGAATTAACAGTGCCTGATGAAATAGTAATGAATAAGATCTATTTTATTCGTGGTCAAAAAGTAATGTTGGACAGAGACTTAGCGGAGCTTTATGGAGTAACAACAGGCAACCTGAATAAATCAGTTAGCCGAAATATAAAAAGATTTCCCAAGGATTTTATGTTCCAGTTAAGTAATGAGGAATTTAAAAACTTGATATTCCAAATTGGAACATCAAGTTGGGGCGGTACAAGAAAAGCACCCTTAGTTTTTACGGAACAAGGTGTAGCAATGCTTTCGGGTATCTTAAATAGCGATAGAGCAATATCTGTAAACATACAGATCATGCGTATTTTCACAAAAATACGTCAAGCCTTAATGGACAATACAGAATTACGATTAGCTATTGAAGAAATAAAACGGAAAACAGAAAATAATACAAAAAATATCGAAGTTGTTTTTAAATACCTGGATGAGTTATTAGAGAAGAAAGGTGTTCCAAAAACCAGAAAACAAATTGGTTATAAATTACCTGTCAAAAGATCCCGAAACTATAACTGATAAAGCCTTCCACGGCTATTAAAACAACACATTTGCAGGCACAAAAAACATGTGTATCTTTAATTTATGAAATTCTTCTTAAAACTATCTTTTGTCTTGCTGCTTGGCATGAGCACACCGCTTTTATTTGGTCAAAAAACAAAACTAGACTCGCTCTACGAAAAAGTAAAAAACCCAATTCTAGATACCAACAAATTAAAAAACATTAACGCGCTCACTTTTGAGCTAATCGCGAAAGGACAGCTTGATACAGCACATTATTATCTGGATATTCTATTTGAATATGCGACATCTCTGGCAAAAGAAAATAAAGAAAAAGAGAGTCCGGCTTATAAATATATTATTAAAACTTTTGGTGATTTCTATAATAGCTCTGCACGCGCTTATTATTACGAGAGCAAATATGAAGACGCAAAAGAATATTTCACAAAAGCAATTCCCTATTACCGCCAATGTGGCTGGACAAAAGGCGTTGGAGTGTGTGCACAAAACATCGGCAACATTTATTACTTCCAGGGTAACTATGAAAAAGCGCTTAAACATTATTTAGACGCGGCTAAAATTTTTGAAGCCATTAATTATTCAAAAGGAATTGCAGACATGCACAACAACATCGGCTCAAATTACAGAATTCTTGGAAAATTAGATATCGCCTTAAAGCACTACCAGATTGCATTAAAAAATTACCAGGAAATCAAAGACCTATCCGGGATGGGCATGTCGTATATGAATATTGGCGTTATTCACTTTGATAGAAAAGAAATGGATCCGGCATTAGAAAATTATCAAAAGTCTATCAAAATAAAAAAAGAACTTGATGATAAAAAAGGACTTGCCGAATCGTACGCTAACATTGGTTCTGTCTATTCGATACTGCATATGCATAAAGAAGCATTGGAGAATTTATTTATTTCTGAAAAATTTTATAAAGATGTAAACGATAAACCAGGTTTAGCCTTTTGTTATAATTTCATCGGGGAAGTATATTCTGAAAAGAAAGACTATAAAAATGGCATTGATTACATAAATAAAGCACTAACAATTGCCGAAGAATTTGGACTTAAAGATATTATGCGCTTAGCCTATAAAAACTTAGCCGCAGTGTATGCTTTTAAAAGTGAATATAAACTTGCCTACCAGTTTCATCAAAAGTATTCAGATATAAAAGATACGTTGTACTCACAAGAAAGCAATAAAAAATTTGCTGAAATGAATGCAAGTTATGAGAACGACAAAAAAGAGAAGGAAATAAAACTAATAAAAACTGAACAAGATAAGGAACGGGCAATTTCTGAACAAAAGGATTTTGTTCAGAAAATAATTATCTGGTCTGTTATTATTGGTTTGTTATTAGTATTGATATTTGCGGCATTAATATTCAGAGCTTTAAAACAAACAAAGCATCAAAAAAATATTATCGAGGCAAAACAGCAAGAGATATTAGATAGTATTTATTACGCCAAACGTATTCAAACAAGTTTGTTGCCAAGCGAAAAATATATAGAGAAACATATTAGATAACTTATTATTTTTTGATGATTTTTATACGTGATTTTTTTACCCGGGTCTTAATTAAATAGTGCTCTACTTTTTTCATTTTCATAATAGCAACTCGCGTAACCTGTTCTTCTTTTTCATCGCCAACAATAATAAAAGAAATATAAACGTCGGTGATATTCTTTACCTGATATTTATTCAAATAATAATTTATTAAGATCCTGTCGTTCTTTGAAAGGGTTAAAAAGGAAGATTTAATATAAAGGCTATCCACCTCAATAGTTCTTATTTTTGTTTTCCCTTTATGATGAAAGGCTACTTTAATGAATTTCTCGGCCTGTGCAGTGTCCGAAAGCAAGGATTCGAGCAATGAATGATCTACTTTAACTTTAGCGACATCTATACTTTTATTTTGATTCTTTTTTCTTTTGGCACTTGCTTTTGCTAAAGCAATACTCATTTTTTGTTTAAGCCCTCTTTTACCACCGGCTTCTTTCCTTGGTAAGCTCCATGCCCCCTTAATACAATCTTTTTTAAAACAAATAAAAGGAAAACCTGCATGAATAGCACAGGAAGAAAATAACGCCGCCGTTAAAACAAAGAGTAATATTTTATAGGTAACGCGAAGCAAGGGATTAATTTATACTTAAAGTTAAATAAATTAACGTTAATAATCATCCCAAAGTATAATCGCCTACAAATTCTGCCTTTTATTCTTCCATAGGATAGCCTTTTGCCACCCAATCGGGTTTAATGCCCACAGGCAATTCAAGTACTTTTGCATTCTTAAATCCCGCTGAAATTAAAGCGTCGTAAGCCGGTTTAATGTTGGGGCAACTGGCATACGAGCAGCAACCACAATACACCACCACTACCCTGTTCTTATTTTCCATTGCCACGGTAGACTTTATTTTTTCAATACCCGTAACGCTGGTAGCCCTGCCTACATCAACAGCTGTTTTTATCAATTCCATTGGACCAACATTTAAAACAATGGGCTTATCCTTTGCGTTTGTCTTAATTTTTTCAGCCAGATCTTTGGTTGGCATTAATTGTTCCTTTGTCCATAGCGGTGTTTGGCTGTATGCGGCCAGAGTGCCTGCAAAAAGCAATAAAAATGCGATAGTTTTTTTCATAACAGATTTTTTTCGAAGGTAGATAAAAGCAGGTATCACCAAATTTAAAAAATGCTAAAAAACTAATAATTTTATAAGTTTAACAAAGCATAGCAGGTTATCTAAACTTCGTTTGCAGGCCCAAAAAACATTTGTATCTTTAAACGGTTTGCAACTACTTTTTAAATATTTTTTAGTTTGTTTCGCGTTTCTTGTTTCGCGTGTCATAATTGCGCAAGATATCAGTCGCGAAGAGTTTAGGACCGTTGATTCATTAAAGTTACTTTTAAAGAAAGCAAAAAATGATACAGACAAACTTGCTTTGCTTGTTAAAATAACTGAAGCTAGCGATATTGAAGAAGGATTAAGATATGGTCTTCAAAGTGTTCGATTTGCAGATAAATTACTTAACGAACCTTATAACGTAAGTCAAAAAAAATCGATTAATCTTCAAAAATCAATCGCCCTTAATAATATTGGTATTTTTCATCATAGAGATGGAAACACGCTCTTAGGGATAGATGATCTAAAGGAAAGTTTATCTATCCTTGAAAAGATGGGTGACAAAAAAGGCGTTGCAAAACTCTTACAAAAAATCGGGGATTTAAAAATTTACACTGGCGATATTCAAGGCGGTTTAAATTATTATGATCAGAGCTTAAAGATTCGGGAAGAAATTGGTGACAAAAAAGGAATAGCAGAATCGCTTAATAATATTGGCGCGGTCTTTAACCAACAAAAAGATGTTACAAAAGCGTTTGATTATTATTCTCGCAGTTTAAAGATCAGGGAAGAAATTGGTGACAAGGTAGGGATCGCCAAATCCTTTAATAGTATAGGAATTTTATACAAAAATAAAGGCAATACAGATCTTGCCTTAGAATATTATAACAAAAGTTTAAAGATCCGCGAAGAGTTAGGCGATAAATTAGGTATCGCTATCTCATATAATAACATCGGCTCAATTTATAATATAAAGGGGGACTGGACAAAAGCCCTTGGGTTTTTTAATAAGAGTTTAAAAATCAAAAAAGAACTTAACGACAAAGAAAGTTTATCAACTTCATACAATAATATTGGCGGCATTTTATTTAATCAAAAAAAATATTTACTTGCCAGAAACTATGTAGACAGTTCGCTTACATTAGCAAAAGAACTTGGTTTTCCATACAACATTGCAAATGCAGAGCGGCTTATCTCGCAAATAGATTCTGGGCTTGGTAATTATGACCAGGCTTTTGAGCACTATAAACAATTTATTATTTACCGCGATAGTATTAATAATGAAGGAACAAGAAAAGCCAGTATAAAAAGTCAATTAAAATATGAGTTCGAGAAAAAAGAAGCTGTGGTCAAAGAAAAACAGGAAAAAGAAAGAGTGATAGTAGAAGAAAGGAACCGTTTTCAGAAGATAGTAATTGTTTCGGTTATTTTAGGATTGCTATTAGTACTTATTTTTGCAGGTTTTATTTTTCGTTCTCTAAAAATTACAAAACAGCAAAAACTGATCATTGAAGAGAAACAAAAAGAGATCCTGGACAGTATTCGTTACGCCAAACGCATTCAAACAAGTTTATTACCTTCTGAAAAATATTTACGTAAATACTTAAACCGCCCTTAAACATTAAATGAAAAACTATTTTAAATATATTTTATTTTCAGTCATGTGGTTTGCATGTTATTTGCTTCATGCGCAAACCAATACTGCTGCGCAGGCCAAAAGTATTGATTCTTTAAAAACACTTCTTAAAACATCTAAAGCAGATACAAACAGGATCAACATTTTATTTAGCCTGATGGATTTTATTGCCGATGAGCAGATCTGGTATGTCTATAACGATGAAATAATTTTGTTATCAGAAAAACTACTTAAAAGTAATGATGAACAGATAAAAGCAAAAGGTAAAAGATCATTTGCCGAAAGCCTCAATTATAAAGGTATAATTTACAGCAACCGGGGCGAAGACTCTATCGCTTTGGTATACTATCACAGAAGTTTAAAATTATGGGAAGAGATAGGTGACCTTAAATTTAATGCGCTATTGTTAAACAATATCGGTAATATTTTTTATGATGAAGGCAATGTTCTACAAGCAATAGAATGTTTTGAAAAAAGTTTAAGCTTGCAGGAAAAGATCGGTAACAAAAATGGAATTGGATTATCGCTAAATAACCTTGCCGGTGTATATACTTCTAAAGGCGATATTAAAAAAGCATTAACTTATTTCAGCAGAAGTTTAAAGATCCAGGAAGAGACCAAAAATACTGCTGGCATTTCTGCCTGCCTTAGCAATATTGGGTTCATCTATTTTAAACAAGGTGAAGTAGATAAAGCGTTGGATTATTTTAACAGGAGTTTGGTGATACGACAAAAAACAGGTGATAAATTAGGAATGGGATACTCGCTTAATAATATTGGCGTAGCCTATAAAAGCAAGAAAGACATCGCTAAAGCCTTAGAGTATTTTGAAAAAAGTTTGAAAATTCGTGAAGAGATACTTGATAAAAAAGGTGTCGCTTTATCCCTTAATAATATTGGCGAAATTTATTCTTACAAGGATCAACTTCCTATAGCATTAACTTACTTCGAAAAATGTTTAAGATTAAATAAAGAACTTGATAATAAAGTTGGTATGGCCGATTCATATAACAGTATTGGCGCAGTATACTTAAAACAAAAAAAATACCCTCTTGCTTTTTCTTTTACCGATAGTTCTCTTGTAGTATCTAAGGCCCTTGGTTTTCCCGAAATTATCAGGAACGCTGAGTTAACACTATCCAGAATAGATTCAGCAAGAGCAAATTATAGCGGTGCATTTGCACACTACAAACAATTCATAAAATACAGGGACAGTTTGAATAATGAAGGAACCCGAAAAGCCAGTCTAAAAAATCAGCTAAATTACGAGTTCGAAAAAAAGGAAGCCATATTAAAAGAACAGCAGGAAAAAGAAAAATTAATTGCAGAAGAAAAAAATCGTTTTCAAAAAATTGTTATTTTTTCGGTTGTAGCGGGCTTGTTGTTGGTTGTAACATTTATGATCTTTATTTTACGCACGTTAAAGGTCACAAAGCATCAAAAAGTAATTATTGAAGAAAAACAAAAAGAGATCCTGGATAGTATTCATTACGCTAAAAGGATCCAGAAGAGCTTGCTGCCAACCGAAAAGTATATAGAGAGAAATTTGAAACGATCAGAAAAAGATAGCTAGCACTATCAGTAAAATATACAGATATAAATTCAGTGTTTAGTGTGATAATTTAAATTCCACTCTTTATGTGCATAAATCCTTATAAAATATTTTTTTTCACTAAAACAAAAGCGCTATTTTCATGTTAACAAAGTATTAATAGCCGATACATGAAAAAATTACTTTTCTTTTTTATTTCCATATTTACGCTTGGATCTTTTGCAATTAACAGTAAGAAAAATAATATACAAAACAAAGGGGTAGAAAATATTATAACCGGTAAACTTGAATTGTTTATTAAAGAAAAAAAATTTCAACCCGACGAGGCCTTATTATATCCCGGTATAAACTCTAAAACACTTAAAGCTAAATTAACCGAATTAATTAACGAGTCTGCGAAAGATTTTATACAAGTGACAACAAGCGGCTCATCAGATGAAAACTATCAAGCCAAAATTAAAACCGGTCTGGAACGCTTTAATGCTTATTATTCTGAGCTTAGCTCAGAAGATCTTGACCGGATCTATCATTATTTTGAACAGCTTATAGATATTGTTGGATTAAAAAATTCGGGCAGTCATTTAAAAAAATGGCGTTATAACTAAAGCTCTAATTAATAAAAAACTCAAACTCTTCTTCAAAATCTCCTCCTTTTAAGATCGAATTCAAAAAATTTCTTATCTTTATTTTCGTTTAAATAATATTAGACATGCCCAAACTAATAACCGTTGTTGTTGCTTTTTTTCTGTTCACTAGTTTTAATCCCCCAAAAGAAAATTTTGAGGGTATTATTACTTACAAGATAACATTTGTATCAAAGCCAGGAAATGAAGAATATACAAAGCATCAGTCACAAAAATATGGAAAAACCTTAACGCTTACTCAATATAAAAACGGCAATTTTAAACGCGAATATCCATCAAGTGGTTTGATCTTTGGTGTTGATTTTAATATCTATATGCAATCTTTAAACCGTCTTTACACAAAGACACGTAACAACGATACCATAAAAGCCTCGGATTGTTCGAAGAATACTTTGATACAAAAAGAAGAAACCGAAAAGCCCGGAGAGACCATACAGGGCGTTGCCTGTAAATCATATTACATTTCGGGCGGCGATGCAAAAAGCAGACAGCCAACAGCTTTACAATATTTTTATCCTACTGATAAAGAATTTATTGATTGGAAACTTTACGCAAATTTTAATGACCTTTTTTATAATAAAGTTGTGTTTAAAATGCAGGCGCCGTTCTACAAATTAGTAATGGAGCTTACAAAATATACTATTACATTTGAGCTCGAGAAAATCGAAGCCAAAAAATTAACCGAAAACCTTATCCAGTTCCCAAAAGGAAAACCGGTAAAAGAATTATAAAATAAATTACATTTTTCATGACCCGAACTTTTAGTATTGCCTGCCTGTTATTTATTTCAAGTTGTTTATTTGCGCAAAAAACAACTTATCCACCAAAAGAGTTTTATACCTGTTGGAAAGCAGCCTATGAAGAAAATAATGAAAAAGCAAAAACAAATGTCTTTCGTCCCTGCACTTATACTTTTAGACCTAGCATGTTCAGACTTGAGATCGAATTTTTTGCAAACGGAAATTGTAAATATTTGCAAGTTGGGGCCGCCGATCTGCATTACTATATTGACGGTAAATGGAGCTGTGATAAAAAAACAAAAACAATTACTATTAAAGACGATAAAGATAAGGTTGCCTATAAATACAAAATTAAAGGCATAAAAAAAGAGAAGCTCACTTTTGTTATGCTTAACTAAATGAAAAAAGTTTTAGCTATATTTTTAATTTTACTTGGTTCCTGTTTTGTAATATATTCTCTGATCGTATTAGCCGGTTGTTTTGCCTTACTCTCTTCAACCGAATTTAACAGTCAGGGTATTGGTTATTCTTTAGGAACTTTATTCGGACCTTTATTACTCATTGCTTTCTCAAGATGGCTTATCCGCAAGGGAGTAAAGATCTATAAACAAAACACCTCTTTAAATTAAAGTGGGATTTTAGTTTGCGCTTGGGTATAACCTTACCCAAATTGCGGTAGTTATTATTAGAACGTCAGAAGATATGCTATTAAACACATTATAATAACACATTCAGGCTTGGCATGGTTTTTTCTACACTATTTTTGGCGAATAATAAAATCGCTTAATTAGTATGAAAAATTTAATAACAATAGCCGCATTTTCACTTTTATTTGGTGCCTGCGGGAATTCACAAAAAAGCAACGATGAGCATACGAATGCAATGATAGATTCTGTAAATGCCGTTAATGATGCAAATATTGCAAATATGCAACATCAAAAAAGTATTGATTCCATGGACCAGATAATTACGGCTGAAAAAGCCCGTCAGCAACGTGTTACCTATGTAACAGGTGAAAATAACAACAGTACAGCTAATACCTCTACTACACCCGAAAAGAAAAAAATGAACAATAAAACCAAAGGTGCCTTAATAGGGGCCGGTACAGGCGCAGTATTAGGTGTGGCAACAGGTGTTATCGTTGATGGTAAAAAAGGCGAAGGTGCTATTGTAGGCGGCTTAATTGGCGCTGCTGCAGGAGCAGGAGCAGGCGCTGTAATAGGAAATGCAAAGGATAAGAAAGATGCAAAGGCTACTTCTACAGTAACACCTAAATAATAAATATTAAACGGCCCGATCAACCATCAGGCTGTTTCTTGATAAGCTACTTATAGTAGTTTTGTCCCGGCACGCGCTTAGGCGCGTGCTTTTTTTTGACCCACATCGATTTAGATAAGATTTGTTTCATCAAAAATTTTTTTTATCTTTAAGTCGTTATGAAACTATCAAGGAACATTTTTTGTTTTTTATTTTTAGCGCTTTTTATCAGTGCAAAGAGTCAAAAAAAAGTAGCAACATCCGTTGAACAATTTAAAGGGTTATGGATCCTGGATAAATACGAACTATATGACTCTATTACCAAAAAATGGTCTACAGAAACTGGCCGAATTGGTTACAATGGTTATATTTTATTTGATGGCAATGGCCATATGGCTTTGCAGATAACACCGGCAGACTATGCTGAATTTGATCTTACAAAGAGTAAAGACAGTCTTGGTATTAAAGTGCTGGTTAATTATTTTAATAATAACCTTATTTACTTCGCTAATTATAAAGTAGAAGGGGGTGAAATAGAACATGAGGTTCTGTCCTCTACCAATCCCGAAAGTATTGGAGCTATCTTAAAAAGGGATTTTGAGTTTAAAGGCAAAACACTTTTACTTACACCAAAGCAGCGCTTTAACGGGCCTAAAATACGTATGAAGTGGGTTAAGGTGCAATAACTATATCTTTACCTTAAAATTTTTCGATACCTCCACCCTCTTTGTTTATTTGATTCAAATAAATGAGTGAATCTGCTTTCCCGGTTATTTAAAAAAAATGATTAAAGCTTTATTTTTAATATTTTTATAGAAATATTAGTTACATGATAAAATTTTACTAAGAAATTAATTTCCCCGGACACCTAAAAGCAGTCAGTTTGATCAACGCATAAAGAAAAATGCAAACGCCAAAAAACTTTATGTTGATCGTTCAGATCAGTTCCGGTCATTAATGTATAAGGGGATTCAATCTGATCCCCTTTTTTTATGCCTTTACGTTAATTCGTTCACTATTATTTAAACATCCGTTTACTTTTGAAAGTAATATAAATTAGTACATTTAGAATATGAATAAAATTATACTTTCTGCTTTACTGGTATTACTTTCTTCTTTTATATTTTCTCAGGCAGCAGCACCTATATATTCGGTGTGCTCGTTACCTTCCGTAATAAACGAATCATCGGGAATTGAAAAGACCGGACCAAATACGTTTTGGTCGCACAATGATAGTGGCGGACAACCGGCTATCTACAAATTTGATTCAAGCGGTGTGCTTCTTAAAACCTTAACAATTACAAATGCTACCAATATTGATTGGGAAGACATTGCGCAGGATCAAACGCTAAAAACTATGTATGTGGGCGATTTTGGCAACAATAACAATAATCGTTCTGTTGCAAACAGTAACGGGTTAAAAATTTACAGGGTCAGCGACCCAGATCTTATTGCAGGTAACACCACAACAGCAGGCATTATTAATTTTGAATACGCTGACAGGAATTTTTCTGCGCCTGCAACAAATCATAATTTTGATATGGAAGGCTTTTTCTTTTTTAATGACTCTCTTCATCTCTTTACAAAAAACCGTACAAGTCCTACCAACGGCTTAATTAAACACTATATTTTACCGAGTACTCCGGGCACTTACACAGCAATGGTGGTAGATAGCTTTAATAATGCAGGGGTAAGGATAACCGGCGCAGACATAAGTCCAAATAAAAAAACCGTGACCTTAGTTGCGAACGATAAGATCTGGTTGTTCTCCTGCTTTAAAGGTTCAAAATTTATTTCAACCGGCACAAGTACTGTTTTAACTATGGCACTTACCCAAAAAGAGGCTATTGTTTTTTCGGGAGATTCTGTAGTGTATGTTACAGATGAAGATACCGGTGGTGGCACCAGAAGGCTTTACCGCGCTAATCTTGCAGCATCGTTAACGCCATCCATTATTTTAAATGTAACAACAAGCACACCGCTATTGTGTAGCGGACAAACCGCAACAATTAATGTCTCGGGAGCTAATACGTATACATGGAGTACTTCAGTTACCGGACAATCAATTACTGTTTCTCCAACGGTTACAACAACTTATTCAGTTACCGGCACTGCCACTACGGGTTGTAAAAATACAATAAGTTATACTCAGAATGTTTCAATTTGTACGGGTTTTAGCTCATCAGCAAAGCAGGTTGATGAAATGATTAATCTTTTCCCAAACCCTTTTTCTGATAAAGTGACTCTAACAATAAATGAGGCGAATTTTTCTTTTATCCATATCTATAATTCTTTAGGTTCGTTAATATATTCTGCCCAAATAAAGCAGGAAAACGTTGAGCTCGATCTTAAGGACCAGCCAAAAGGGATCTATTTTGTCAAACTAAGAGGCGTCAAAGGCTCAATTACCAAAAAACTCATAAAAGAGTAAGTTTTAAGCTTTTAAAGGTCCTAATTATTTGTATTTTTATTATGAATTCTTTATGGAATTTGTCTCTTTGTTACATCTATATACTAACAAACCCAATTCACTATGAAAACACTCTTTGTAAGTATTTTGACCTTTGCAGGCACTCTTTTAAGCGCCGGTGATATACCCGAAAAATTAGGCCCAGATTATCACATAACCAAATCTGGGCCGGGTAAAGATCTTACACGCAAAGAAGCCAAGTTTATATTTACATTTTTAGATCCAAAAGGCCAGGTTATAAAAACGGATATAAGTTCTTCCCAAAACAAAGTAAACAAAATGCTTAAATGCGATGTCGCAGGAAAATTCATTATTGAAACAACTCCCGGCAAACATATCTTCCAGTTTTTTTATAATGCTACCTGTGGCGAAATATACACCGATTCAATTCAAATAAAACCGGCGCATGTAACAGAAATAAGTGTCTATTTCCGTAAAGCAAATGAGGTTATGACAGTTGACAAACCTGTCATTTATGTTTACAGCAAACAAAAAGAAAAAGTGGATATTAAACTTGACCTTAAAGGAGAATTTTTATTTACCTACCCACAATATTCAAACGGATGGAATTTTACTGCTAACCCTGATGGAACAATTGAAATGGGTGAGAGAAAATATCATTATTTATTTTGGGATGGAAAACTAAATATTGAATCTCAAAAATTAAACCTCAGCGAAGGATTTATAGTGGATAAAAAAGACCAGGTAAAATTCTTTGAAGAAAAATTAGCACAAATGGGTTTAAACTCGGAAGAGATAGAAGATTACATTACCTATTGGTGCCCACGCATGGCCGCCAACGAAAAAAATTATATTCATTTTATATTTAATGCAGAATGTAATAAATATGCTTCGATCACCATCGATCCAAAGCCTGATCATCTTTTCCGTGTGTGTATGTTGTGGTCTAAAGCAAACGGCTGTAGCGTTAAAGAACAAAAGATAGAAAGCTTTAAACGCGATGGCTTTACAGTTGTTGAATGGGGCGGAACAGAAATAAGCGATCAATTAAATTTATTAAAATAAGAATATGAAACATTTAGCAATTTATTTATTTTCTGTTTTAACTTTTTGTTTGCAGGCAAAAGAATGGGTACCCGAATATAGAATTACGAAAGTTGCAGAAGACAAAACAATTAAAAAGACAGAAACACTTTTTATTGTAACCTTTTTCGATTCAAATTTAAACCCGATAAAAAAGGAAATGCTGTTTTCTTACAACGGCATTAACAAAAAACAAAAACAGGATGATAAAGGCCAGATCTCTTTGAATGTTAAACCGGGAAAATATTTGTTTATGTTCTTCTGTGATAAAGATCATACTGAAATAACTACAGATTCTATCTCGCTAAAACCAGGGTACAAAACAGAAATGCGAGTTGAGTTCAGATCATCAACAACGCCGGTGATGGCAGAAAAACCGGTTATATATGTTTACAATAAAGAAAAAGAAAAGGTATCGATAAAACTTGATCTGAAAGGTAGTTTTTCTTTTACCTATCCTGAATATAAGAACGGCTGGAGTTTTACATCTAACCCGGATGGAACAATTGAAATGAACAACAAAAAATATCATTATTTATTTTGGGATGGTAATTTAAATATTGAAACAAAAAAATTGAACCTTAACGAAGGATTTGTAGTGGATAAAAAAGATCTTACAAAATTCTTTGAAGATAAATTAACGCAAATGGGTTTAAATTCACAGGAAATTGAAGATTTTATTACGTACTGGTGTCCTAGAATGATCGCGAACGAAAAAAACTTTGTTCATTTTATGTTCAATCAGGAATATAACAATTATGCTTCTATCACCATTGATCCAAAACCCGATCAACTCTTTCGTGTGTACATGTTGTGGTCTAAGGCAGGAGATACGCCGGTTAAAGAACAAAAACTAGAAAACTTTAAACGTAGCGGTTTTACCGTTGTTGAGTGGGGAGGTACTGAAATTAATGAACAGTTAAATTTAAATAACTAAACATGAAACATTTTATTTTTTATTTATTGCTCGTGCTTAATTTTTCGTTACTAGCAAAAGAAAGAGAATATGTACCCGATTATTCTGTAACAAAGTCGTTTGAAGACAAAACGCTTAAAAAAACGGAAGCACTTTTTGTTGTTACATTTTATGGTTCCAAAAAACAACTGGTAAATAAGCAGATCGTGTTTTCGTATAACACGGCCAACAATAAACAAGAGACCAATGATAAAGGACAAATTTCGTTTAACGTAAAACCTGGAAAGTATGCGCTAAAGTTCTTTTATGACATTGGTCATGATGAAGTAAATACAGATTCTATTTTAATTAAACCTGGCTTTCGCACAGAGGTAGAAGTTGACTTTAGATCTTCAACAGAACCAGTGATAATGAAAAAACCTGTTATTTATGTTTATAGTAAAAAACAAGCTGAAAAAGTTTCTATTAAACTTGATCTGACAGGAGATTTTTTATTTACATATCCTGAATATAAAAATGGTTGGGATTTTATTGCCAATCCCGATGGCACAATACAAATGAATGATAAGAAATATCACTACCTGTTTTGGGACGGAAAAATAAATATAGAAACAACTTCGCTAAATTTAAACGAAGGATTTGTTGTAGATAAAAAAGACCTCACCACTTTTTTTGAGAACAAACTTCAATTAATGGGATTAAATTCTCATGAAATAGAAGATTTTATAACCTATTGGTGTCCTATAATGCAGGCAAACGAAAAGAACTTTATTCATTTTTTGTTTAATGAGGAATATAACAAATATGCAACTATCTCGATCGATCCAAAGCCCGACCAATTGTTTCGTGTGAATATGTTATGGTCTAAGGCAAAAGATATACAAGTTAAAGAACAAAAGATACAAAGCTTTAAACGCAATGGTTTTACAGTAGTTGAATGGGGAGGAACTGAAATTTCGAATTTAACATTGACCCAAGAACTTTAGCCCAAAAATTGTTGTATTTTTATATAACAATTTACACTTATAGGGTATTTTCGATCACGCACGACTTATAAGTATAAAAGCAAATTATATTTATAAGCCATGAAAAAATTACTCTACCCTACTCTTTTCCTTTTTTTAAACGTTGCTAATCCTTTAAATGCACAAACGCCTATTTTTGGAAGCGAGCTTCCCGTAACGATAAACGGCTTAACGTTTGATGCTATGGAACCATTTTTATCAACCGATGGTAACGCTCTTTTTTTTAATAGTTTAAATGATGGTATTACCACCAGTTTATATTATGCTTCTAAAGTAAATGATGTTACATTTAATTATATTGGTCCGGTACCGGTAGTAAACCAAACCGTTACGCCGCGTTTAGATGGAGTGGCGTCTGTTGATACTTTAAACAATTTTTATTGGGTTTCTACCAGAAATTACTCAACCAGTTTTGAAAATCTTCACCGTGTTCGATTTCTTACAAGCGGTTATACCAATTTTGGTCCATTACATGGCAATTTTTACATTCCATTGCCAGGTTGGTTAATTATGGATGCAGGTATAAATTTTCATGGCGATCAGCTTATCTATTGCAATGCACAATTTAACGGTTGTGCCAATGGATTGCCGTGCAAGGCTTCGATGGGTTTAGCCAACAAAGTAAATGATTCAACTTTTAATAAAGATCTTAATACTGATATTTTAATGGCAAATGTAAACGACACATCAACTTATATTATTTACGCCCCTGCCATAACAAAAGACGGATTAGAATTATATTATACACGCTTATTAAAGAATAGTACACAAACCGAAATTATGGTTGCTACAAGAACAAATACGGTTTCACCATTTAGCGCAGGTACATTACTAATTGGTGCGCCATATATTGCTCCAGAAGCGCCAACCTTATCAACCGATAAAACAAAAATGTATTATCACCGGAAGGATGGTAGTCTTCATAAAATCTATTTGAGATATAGAACAGGTACAACAGATATTCATAAAAATGCGATTGACAATAATTTTAGCCTCTTCCCAAATCCTACAAATGGCAAAACGTCTATTCTGTCAACCGAAGATGCAACCATTAAGGTTTACAATATTTTTGGCAAAGAAATTTTAAGAACAAGTGCTTATAATTTTGACCTTACCGATCAACCAAACGGATTGTACTTTGTAAATATTATTACAGATAAAACAACAAAATTGATCAAATTATTAAAGGAGTAACTTTTCTTTCACTATTTGATTAGTTCTTTTACCTTCTTGCGCAACAAATTCTACTATTTATTGTTTAACTTAATAAAATAATTTAACTTAGTTAATCTTATAAAGTAGCGCATGGAAAAAGAGATAGTAATTGACGGCAAAAAAATAAAATTTGATATTTTAAATGTAATTGATAAGAATAATTCTGCAACTGAAGAGCAGGTTATTGCAATAAATGCAACGGATATAATTCACCTACCGGGAGTTGTTGAAAAGGCCCTTGCAGACATTTCCAAATCTTACCCAAACATGAAAACCATTTATTATCGTGTTTCGGTTAATATTACTCCTATTATGGAAAATAATACAGATCATAATGTTCCGGCCATTAATGTGAGTCCTGAAGATCTTAAAAAATATGAATTAACTTTAGAGAGTTTAAAATCTAAATATTAATTTTTATGGCATTGGAAATATGCCAAGTAGTAATTTATAATATGAGCAAACTAAAAAGTAAAGAACAATTAAAAAATATTGACATCTCTTCCTTAAAAGAAGAAAAAGAACGTTTTGATAATTGCGAATTTATCAATTGTATATTTTCCGATCTGTCTAACCTTAGCTTTATGGATTGCGACTTTAGAAATTGCGACCTCAGCAATTTAAAAACATTGAACAGTCGTTTACAAAATGTTTCGTTTTACGATTGCAAATTGTTGGGACTTAATTTTTCGGGCGCCATTGATTTTGCTTTGGAACTACATTTTGAAAATTGCATTTTAGATTACACGTCGTTTGACAGAAAAAAAATAAATAAAAGCTCATTTAAAAATTGTAAAATTCATAATGCTAACTTTACACAAGCCGATCTTTCAAAAACAACATTTAGTAATTGCGACTTTCTTGAATCTCTTTTTGATACTACAAACTTAAGTACTGTAGATCTTACTACCTGTAAGAATTTTTTGATAGATCCTGAACTGAATACTATTAAAAAAGCAAAATTTTTGATGCAGGACCTACCCAACCTTTTATACAGGCATGATATTATTATTGAATAATATTTAAGGCGGCATTGGTCCGATGTAATTTAAACAAGGGATATCATCTGATATAAAACAAGGGTGGTGGAATTTAAAATCCAGACCGCTTATACTTTTATCTTTTATCTCTAAAATATAGTAGGGTTTTTCCCACCAGTTTTTTAAACAGTTACTATCTGCCTCAATATTTTGATTTTTATAAAATTTAATATTTAGCTTTTTAACTTGTGGTTCCTGAATAATAGAATAAATACCCGGTGGCAATTCAAATGAAAAATTACCAGCAGTATCTGCTTTAAAACTTAAAATAATTTTTGCTTTTACATTATTTACTTTTCCTTTACGGATATAAAATGTTTTACCTACATAGGGTCTTGGCTTAGTTTGGTTAGCCAGCATTTCTTCAGAAGGCTCTACACCGCCATAATATGCATAGCTGTGCCTTACCTTACCGCTTATTGTAAATTTTTGCTTTGTTTGCGCAATAATTATATAGGAAGCAAAACATAAAATTAAACTAACAATTCTCTTTACCATCATCAGCTTTTGTATTTAGATATACTAAAGATAGTAATTCCGTAGTGTATTTATGAAATATTCAGAATACTATAAATTGTAGCATTACACTGCTATAATATGGGCTACCTTTACTTTAAGCAAAAACATGGAAACGCCAATAACCAGTTACTTTAAAGGCCGCGGAGCTCAGGTAAACCCGAATAATAAATTTAATAAACAACAATATGCGCAAGAACATGTGGAAGGATTGGATCAAGAGTTTCTTCAAAAAGAAAAGACCGAGATCATATATACTTATCCCAAAACGATCATTAACAAGGTTGAGAGCGAAGATGTTGGAGCTGAATACTCATTAAACCCCTACCAGGGTTGCGAGCATGGCTGTATTTATTGTTATGCGCGTAATACTCATGAGTATTGGGGCTATAGTGCCGGTTTGGATTTTGAGCGGAAAATAATTGTCAAAAAAAATACAGTTGAATTGCTGGAAAAAACATTCAGCAACAAAAAATGGAAGCCTGCTCCTATTATGTTATCAGGCAATACAGATTGTTACCAGCCTCTTGAAAGGCAGCTGGAAATAACACGTAAAGTTTTACAGGTATGTTTAAAATATAAACACCCCGTTGGCATAATAACCAAAAATGCATTAGTAACTAGAGATCTTGATATTCTAACAGAACTGGCGAAACATAACTTAGTACATGTAATGGTTTCTATTACGGGTATTGACGAAAAAGTTCGTCAGCTGTTAGAGCCAAGAACTGCCTCTTACAAAAGCCGGATAAATACAGTTGAGACATTAGCAAAAAACGATATCCCTTGCGGTATAATGGTTGCACCAATTATTCCAGGAATTAATAATCACGAAATTCCCGATATTATGGAATTGGCCGGCAACGCAGGCGCATCAAGTGCAGGCATGACCATTGTAAGATTGAACGGTGCCATTGAACAGATCTTTAAAGATTGGTTAATTAAAAATTTTCCTGACAGGGCCGATAAGGTTTGGAATCAGATCTGCGAATGCCATGGTGGCAAAGTAAGCGATAGTCGTAAAGGTGTTCGCATGCGTGGCGAAGGAAAAATAGCAGAATCTATCCGTCAATTATTTAAACTTTCAAAACAACGTTTTATAAAACCCTCCGGTTTTGAATTTAACTGCAATAGCTTTAATTATAAAGCAAACGATGTGCAGTTAAGTTTGTTTTAATTATACCAATTATAGATATTATGTATACCAAATATGCAAAGTTATTTTTTGTTTAGGCGATGAAAAAAAATCTTGCATAGTTTTTAACTACGGAAGATTTTTTTGAAGAAGCATAAATAAAAAAGAATAAGCAGATTGGATTAGATAATTTTTGTAGTTGGCATTAATTCTCTTTTTTGCTGAGTCGTTCTGGCTTGGCCTGATTTCAAAAATTAAATGGTTTGAGGTCGCAAATTGCGGCCACCTCTGAAATAAATTGTATTATGAAAACTAATAAAGAGTTAATTAAAATTTCTGATGATTTAGTAATGAATAAGATTTACTACATAAGAAATCATAAAGTAATGCTGGATACAGATTTAGCGGAACTTTATAAAGTAGAAACAAAACAATTAAAAAGGCAAGTAAAAAGAAATATAGAACGATTTCCTGAAGATTTTATGTTTGAGTTAACTCAACAAGAAGTAGGAAACTTGAGGAGCCAAATTGGCACCTCAAGTTGGGGAGGTTCGCGTTATTTACCAATTGTCTTTACAGAACAAGGAATTGCAATGCTTTCAAGTGTTTTAAATAGTCAACCAGCTATTGCAGTAAACATTCAAATCATAAGAGTATTTACAAAAATAAGGCAGATGCTTCTTGATAACACCGAACTCCGCCTAGCCATTGAAGAAATACGAAAAAAGACGGATAACAATTCTAAAAATATTGAAGTTGTATTTAAATACTTAGATGAACTCCTTGAAAAAAGAGAAGATCAAAAGCCAAGAAAATCTATTGGTTATAAATTGCCTGTCAAGAAACAATAACTTAATTATATTCCGGCTTTCCAATAAATTAACATTAGTTTCCTTTATTTTTTCACAACTTTATCCCACTTAAATATGTTTATTAAAAGTGCTAGGATACAGGTTTCAAAATTTTAAGGCAGACCCTCAGTCGAAGTTCGATGAATTGTTTAAGATCTTTAAACAACTCATTACGCACACCAGTGGTGATGTGGAAGAAGCACTCGACTGGCTCAAACAATTAGATAAAGAATACGAGCTTACCAATAAAGATTATACGATTGATGATTTTATTGCCGATCTAAAAAAGCGTGGTTATTTACGCGATAAGAACGACGGGCAAGGTGGTATGTCCATTACACCAAAAACAGAACAGGCAATTCGCAACAACGCGTTAGAATATATTTTCGGAAAATTAAAAAAGGGTGCATCGGGCAATCACAAAACAAAATTTACGGGTAAAAATGGCGAAGAAACAAGTACAGATCTTCGCGCCTATGAGTTCGGCGATTCGCCTCAAAGCATTGCCATGATAGATTCTATTAAACAAGCACAAATAAATAATGGCGCCGAAGAGTTTATTTTAACCGAGAACGATCTTTTGGTGGGCGAACAGGAATTTAAAACGCAAACTGCAACGGTTTTAATGATTGATATTAGCCACAGCATGATCTTATATGGCGAAGACCGTATTACGCCGGCAAAAATGGTAGCTATGGCTTTAGCAGAAATGATAAAACGTAATTACCCAAAAGATAGTTTGGATATTATTGTATTTGGAAACGATGCCTGGCCAATACAGGTAAAAGATCTTCCTTATTTACAGGTTGGGCCTTATCATACCAACACAGTTGCCGGATTAGAATTAGCCATGTCTATCCTTCGTAAAAAGAAAGCAACAAACAAACAAATTTTTATGATCACCGATGGTAAACCTTCGTGTTTAAAAGAGAATGGTGAGTATTATATGAATAGCAATGGTTTAGACAGGCGCATCGTTAATAAATGTTTAACATTAGCCGCAGCATGCAAACGCAGTAAAATAGATATTACTACTTTTATGGTAGCAAGCGATAGTTACCTGCAAAGTTTTATTGATGAATTTACAGAAGCCAATCAGGGTAAAGCCTATTTTACAGGATTAAAAGGTTTGGGCGAAATGATCTTTAGAGATTATACAAATAAAAAGAGGAAAAAACTTTAGAACAGAAGCAAGAGACAAGACTAAAGAGACGCAAGAAAAAAAGAGATAAGGCAGTTAGCAAAAAAACAAGAAACTTAAAACTCGAAACAAGAAACATTATGGCACAACCAACAATAAAAACACTAGGCGAATTAAAACAAAGCAGTTATAAATTTTTAAGTATTAAAGATGAACTGCGCGAAAATTTAATTAAAAAACTTAAAAAGAAAGAACCCATATTCGATGGCATTTTTGGTTATGAAGAAACAGTAATTCCTGAATTGGAACGCGCGATTTTAAGCAGACATAATATTTTATTTTTAGGTTTGCGCGGTCAGGCTAAAACAAAAATGGCAAGGCAATTGGTAAATTTATTAGACGAGTATATTCCAGTTGTGGCCGGAAGTCCTTTAAATGATGATCCTTTACAACCTATCTCCAATTTTGCTAAAAATTTAATTTCAGAAAAAGGAGATGCAACACCTATTAACTGGATCCATCGCAGCGATCGTTTTGCGGAGAAATTAGCAACGCCTGATGTAAGTGTCGCCGACCTTATTGGTGACCTTGATCCTATTAAAGCTGCTAATTTAAAATTATCCTTTGCTGATGAAAATGTTATTCATTACGGATTAATTCCACGCAGTAATCGTTTTATTTTTGTAATTAACGAATTGCCGGATCTGCAAGCGCGTTTACAAGTTGCATTATTTAATATTCTACAAGAGGGCGATGTGCAGATCCGTGGATTTAATTTGCGCATCCCTTTAGACCTTCAATTTGTATTTACAGCAAATCCCGAAGATTATACGAATCGCGGAAGCATTGTAACGCCTTTAAAAGACAGAATTGGTTCCCAGATCTTAACGCACTATCCTAGGTCGATAGAACATTCAAAACAAATAACACAAGACCAGGCAAAATTAAATGCGCAACAAAAACAAATTGAAATTCCGGAGATCTTAAAAAATCTCGTAGAGCAAATCGCTATTGAAGCGCGTACTAGTGAATTTGTAGATTCAAAAAGTGGCGTAAGCGCGCGTTTAACCATTAGCGCTTACGAAAGTTTAATAAGTGCCGCAGAATTACGTTTCTTGAAAAACAACCAACCCTACTCCTATGCAAGAATAAGTGATCTTTATGGTGCCATTCCTGCCATTAACGGAAAAATAGAATTAGTTTATGAAGGCGAACAAGAAGGTCCGGCTGTAATTGCCCAAAATTTAATTAGCCTTGCTATAAGAAATACTTTTGTAGAATTATTCCCCGATCCGGCAAAATTAAAACGTAAAAAAGAAAACTCAGATTATTCTGCCATCACCAACTGGTTTTCACAAAACAATATTTTAGATCTTTTGGATAACGAAAATGATAAAGTATATTCTTCTGCATTAACTATTGTTGATGGATTAGAAGACCTGATCAAAAAATACTATCCAAACGTAAAGGGTTCCGATAAATTTGTGTTAATGGAATTTGCCTTACACGGTTTGGCCGAGCATTCCTTATTAAGCAAAAATAAATTGGTAGATGGTGTTACTTTTAAAGATCTTTTTGGTTCTTTATTGAACCAGAATTTAAATTTTGATAAGGGAGAGAATTAAATTATTTAAAACTATCTCTTAAGCCTAGCATTTTAATAGCGGTAACAGCGGCTTCATCGCCTTTGTTACCGTGCTTACCACCCGCTCTGTCAATGGCTTGTTGTTGTGTATCTGGTGTTAGCACACCAAAAATAAAGGGAATATTATATTCTATATTGAGATCGGTAATTCCTTTAGCAACTGCATCGCAAATAAAATCAAAGTGACGCGTCTCACCTTGTATAACACAACCTAAACAAATAATAGCATCCACATCTGTAGCTTCTGCCATATACTGCGCGCCTAACGTTAATTCAAAACTTCCTGGCACCTGGCGTATGATTATATTCTCTTTTTTAGCGCCATTCGCAATCAGCGTGTTTACGGCTCCTTCTTTTAATGCATTAGTGATCTCATGATTCCATTCAGAATAAACAACACCAAATTTAAAAGCTGCCGCATTTGGAATTTGACTTCCTTCACTTACCGATAAATTTTTGTTTACACTGCTCATGGTTCTGAAATAAAAAAGTCTGCCCGAAAGCAGACTCTTAGTTAAATGTATTTAAGAATTATAAATTACCTAAAGCTTTTACTTTAGCAATATCTCTTTCAATTTCTTTCCCTTCATTGCTCTTAGTATATTCTTTTTGAATACGCTCATATAAAGCTAATGCTTCAGAAAAATTAGATTTTTGCTCGTAAGCAAATCCTGCTTTTTTCAAGTAGAAAGGAGTAGTAAAACCATTGTTGCTTTTTTCAGCTGCTTTTAAATAAAATTTAATTGCTTCATCAACTTTATTTAATTCCATATGACAATCGCCAGTAGCTCCAATTGCAATAGGTGCAATTACTTCATCATCTCCATCGTATTTTTGTAAAAACTCAATTGCTTGCTCAAATTTTCCGGTACGTAAATAACAAATACCTGCACAGTAATTTGCTAGGCTACCAGTTTTTGTCATACTATACTCCTCTGCAATTGCTTCAAAACCCATTATAGTTTTTTGACCATCTGGGGACATAACAGTAACACCACCTTTTAATGCAATATTAAAACTATCTGCTTCAAAATAATTTTGAGCCCAGAAAATTTCGTTAGAAGCTTCGTTCTCTTTTTCAGGTAAGTAGTACAATTTAAAAAAGCAAAAAGCACCAATAATAAGGGCTAATCCACCACCTACATAGGTGATCATCTTTTTATTTGTTTCGTAAAAAAGTTGAATGCCTTCTAAGCTAGGATCAATAGTTTTGGGTGTTTCCTCTACTGTCTCTTCGGTAGTATCGTTCACCTCAGTGTTTTCAGTATTGTCTACAGTTGTTTCGTCTTTTAAATCAGCCATTTATGCGTAAAATTAGTCTGCAAAAATAGCTTTTTTTCCTTAAAAATCTAATTTGTAATTCAAAAAACCACCTAAAAAAGGCGTATTTTTGCTAAAATCCATGTATTTAAAGCAACTTTCCATAATAAATTTCAAAAATTACGCTGAATTCGAAGGCCAGTTCTCTCAAAAGATCAATTGTTTTGTTGGAAATAATGGCATGGGAAAAACCAATTTGCTGGATGCAATTCACTACCTCTCGTTTTGTAAGAGCTTCTTTAATTCAATTGATAGTCAGAATATTATGCATAACGAAGGCTTCTTTGTGTTGCAGGGAAATTTTGAAAAAGACGGCGAACATACCGAAGTTTATTGCGGGTTAAAACGCAATCAAAAAAAGATCTTTAAAAAGAATAAAAAAGAATACGAACGTTTAAGTGAACACATCGGACAATTTCCTTTGGTAATGATCTCGCCAAGTGACGCTGATCTTATAAACGGAAGCAGCGATATTCGCCGCAGATTTTTAGATGGTATTATTTCGCAATATGATAAAGTTTATTTAGACAAATTGATTTCTTATACGCATGTTTTAAAACAACGTAATGCTTTATTAAAACAATTTTATGAAAGTCGCACCTTTGATTCTGAAACAATTGAGATCTGGGATGACCAGTTAATTAATTATGGCAGATCAATTTTAGAGATACGCTTAAAATTCTTAAAACATTTTATTCCGCTTTTTAATTCACATTATCAATTTATAAGTGAGAGTAAAGAAGAGGTTGCTTTACATTACGAAAATAGTTTAGGCGAAAAAGATTTTAAAACTGCCATTATTACTTCATTGGCGCGCGACAGGGCTGTACATTACACAACCGTTGGTCCGCATAAAGATGATCTTGAGTTTACATTGGATGGTTTTAGTTTAAAAAAATTCGCTTCACAAGGACAACAAAAATCTTATTTGCTTGCATTAAAATTAGCGCAATTTGAATTTATTAAAGAACAAAAAAATACAAAGCCTTTATTGTTATTGGATGACGTGTATGATAAATTAGATGAAGAGCGTTTCACCAAATTATTAGAAATGGTTAGCGGCGATAGTTTTGGACAGGTGTTTATTACCGATACACATCCTGAACGGATAGAACATTTATTGAACAAAAAACAAATTGAAAATAAAATTTTTATTGTTGGACAGGGAAGCGCTAAACTAATAGAGACCTAATCGATCCTTTTCATTTCTTCAATTTTTTTCTCGTCAGCATCATAATACCATTTTGCAATATTTATTACGAGTCCTATAGAAGAAAAATTATTAGCTTGTTTAATATCATGAGGAGTCATGTTGAGAGTTAAACCATATTGCAATTGTAATTTTACAAATTTATAACCGCCTCTTATAGTAACTGCTGGTTCGGCAAACATAAACATTGGTCCTATTAAATTATTATTATCCAGGTAATCATTCTTTAATTCATTCTCCGGATAATTTTGTTGACTAAAGCTGGTATACTTAACCGTAGAAATTCGTGAACTTATTATTGCATCAAAGTATTTTGTTTTATAACCAAAATCCGGTTGAATGAACATTTTAGTTGCGTCAGCATCAAAATAAGCGAGGTAAGAATTATTGTTGTTATCAGTAAATGTTTGTTGTTTAGAAACCCTTCCCACCCCGCCTCCAACAAAACCTTCAAAAATAAAATCGTTTTTAAGCGGTTGGTAATATCCTATACCCGCTTCACCAAGGATACCACTGTGCTGATAATCATTGCCGACTTTATAATTCATATAAAAACCATTGGCAATAATACCAAAGTTCTTTCCTAAGGCAACAGCAGCCTGAAGATCATTTTGTGTAATACTGACTTGCACCTCCCCTTTTTCTTTTAATAAAGGTGCGTTTACCGCATTAGAAACATACATTTGAGTAGTACATGAATTTAGAATGAATACTGCTATAGTTGAGGAAAGTAAAATTATCTTTTTCATAGCCCTGATCTTTGTGAGATAATATGGGAATTGTATGCCAGCTGAATGAACTGATATAAAACAAAACGGGATAATTAAACCCCGTTTTGTTTTGCAATGTGTGTAAAAAATATTGTCCGTAGAATTAATTCCCCTAAAATACAGCTGAAAGTACAAAAATGATTAGGACAATAAATATTACTACCAGTATGATCCATAATGCCGTGGCAAATGCGCTTCCAATAAAACCTTCTCTTTTTACCTTTTCTTTAACAGCCTTTTGAGATCTTACAGTTGTTTTAGAATCATCCGCATATACTGTTTCTTCTGCAGTAACAGATTCTGCTGTATTGCTGTTTAGATCGTAAACTTTACGATCTGGTTTTAAGAATGTTTCTCTTAATGTTGAGAACCCTGAAGCGATCAATGTTACCGGTGTTACTGGTGTTTTTTCAACCTTAGCTTCTACTATCTCCGTTGGCGCTGTTGGTTGTATTTTTTCAGCCGGAATTGTTTTTTGTGCAACTACTCGCTCGTTCGTAGATTTTTTTTGAGATGCATGTCCGTAATTGGTATAACGTTGGGTTGTAAACTTATTGCTTTTGCAACCTGTTAAAATAATTAACGCAATTAATGGTAAGTAAATAAATGTTTTCATGTTTTTAAGTTTTATATTTTTACTATTAAGACCTCAAAAGCTATGCCAGTGCGGCTATTATAAGTATAACGCCCACAACAACAGCTAGTATAACTATCCAAAGCACTATTTTTAAAACTGTACCTATTACTTTTTGGGCTGCTTCCTTTTTTTCCTGGGAAGTTTTTTTTGACTTATTAACTTGCTTTAAATCTTCTGTATTTAATGTTTCAGACTTTGTCAACTTCAAACCTGTTGGATAGATTTGAACAGCAATGCGTTCTAAAATATTTTCTTTGATAGAAGAATTTGAACTGGCTGAAACAGGTTCTGTTTCAACATTTTTTACAAGTTCTGTTTCAGGATTATTCTCTGCGCTAACCGGCGCTTGTGTTTTTACAATTGCTTTTTCTGTATGGTTTGTTTTATGTGAAGCGTGTGCGAATTTTGTATAACGCTGTGTCATAAAGGAATTTCCTTTACAGCCGCTTAATACAACAATGGCAACAAGCGATAGGTAAATTAATTTTTTCATGTTTACTCATTTTATAAGTAAACGTCAAAACCTATGCCAATAAAAAAAGCCACAGATTACGCAGATTTCACAGAATCATTAATAAGAGTAATTTTTTATAGATAAAAAATTGTGGGAATCCGCGAAAATTTGTGAAATCTGTGGCAAAAATATCCGGTTAAAACTCACAATTTTTAGGGGTACGGGGAAAAGGAATCACATCACGAATATTTGTCATACCGGTTATAAATAACACCAAACGCTCAAACCCAAGACCAAAGCCTGCGTGCGGGCAAGTACCAAAACGTCTTGTATCCAAATACCATGATAATTCTTCAACTGGGATACCCATTTCTTTCATGCGTGTTTCCAATTTATCCAAACGTTCTTCACGCTGACTTCCGCCAACTATTTCGCCAATACCGGGAAATAAAATATCCATAGCGGCAACGGTTTTTCCATCATCATTCTGGCGCATATAAAAAGATTTGATCTCTTTTGGGTAGTCGGTTAAGATAACAGGTTTCTTAAAATGTTTCTCCACTAAATAACGCTCGTGTTCACTTTGCAGATCAACACCCCATTTATCCACCAAATAAGTAAATTTCTTTTTCTTGTTATGGTTACTCTCTCTTAATATCTCAATAGCTTGCGTATATGTAACACGTTCAAAATTATTATCGATACAGAATTTTAATTTATCCAATAATGATAATTCACTGCGTTCGTTCTGTGGTTTTTGTTTTTCTTCCTCTTCTAAGCGCTGCGATAAAAATTCAATGTCCTCTAAATTATTTTCTAAAGCATGCTTAATAATATATTGCAACATTTCTTCAGCAAGATCCATGTTATCTTTCAACTCATAAAAAGCCATTTCAGGCTCTATCATCCAGAACTCAGCTAAGTGACGTGTTGTATTACTATTTTCCGCTCTAAAAGTTGGTCCAAAAGTATAAATGTCGCTAAAGGCCATCGCTGCTAACTCACCTTCCAACTGACCGGAAACAGTGAGGTTTACTGACTTCCCAAAGAAATCCTGTTTGTGATCTACCTTCCCTGCTTCATCTTTAGGAATGTTGTTCAGATCAAAATTGGTAACATGAAAAGTTTCACCAGCCCCTTCAGCATCACTTGCAGAAATAATTGGTGTGTGTATATATAAAAAACCTTTTTCGTTAAAGAATTTATGTACAGCAAATGCTAAAGAGTTACGCACACGGAATACGGCACCAAAAGTATTAGTACGAAAACGTAAATGTGCTATCTCGCGTAAAAATTCGAGGCTGTGTTTTTTTGGCTGTAGAGGATATTTTTCAGCATCGCTATCACCAATTATCTCAACAGATGTAGCTTTTACTTCTACTGTTTGCCCTTTACCCTGCGAAGCAATTAAAGTTCCGGTAGCACTAATAGCGGCTCCGGTAGTGATTCGTTTTAAGATCTCCTCGGGTGTATTTGTAAAATCAACTACAATTTGTAAATTATTATTTGTAGACCCGTCGTTTAAAGCAATAAAAGAATTGTTCCTGAATGTACGCACCCAACCCTTAACCGTAATTGTTTGGTTGGTGGGTGTTGTTTTTAAAATGTCTTTGATCCTAACGCGTGTCATAATAATTTTTAATTGAGACGGTAAATTTAAGAAGATTTAGTGATCTACCCTATAAATTTTGCCACAGATTTCACTGATAACGCAGATTATATTTTAATTTGTGAAATCTGCGAAATCTGTGGCTACTTTTTACTTTGTAAATACTCTTCCTCTGTGATCTCCAGCGCCATTTCAGTATAATTAAATACCAGGTCGCGAATAAAGACCATCTCGGGATACTGCGTAGCTTTAGTTTGTTTGACAATTTTTTTGCTGCCAATTATTTGAATTTCTTCAAAAAGATCAGCCTGTATAATTTTAAAATAACTCTTGTTATTTTTATACTTACGGTAAACCGGAAAGTTTATATCTTTAAAATCCATGGCCAGGCCCTTTTTAAAATTAATTGCAGAATATGTGTTCGAAAATTACAAAGATAATTTAGAACAATTGTGTATTATTTTGCCAAATAAACGGGGCGCGCTTTTTTTAAAGAACTATCTGGCCCAAACCTATGGCAAAACCATTTGGTTACCAACCATTATTAGCGCCGAAGAACTAATTGCAGAATTAAGCGGTTTAAAAACACTTGAAGAAATTGATCTTATTTGCTATTTGTACGACAGCTACAAAACATGTTACGGTGCAGAGGCGGAAAATTTTGACAGCTTTGCCAAATGGGGACAATTAATTTTACAGGATTTTAATGAGATTGATCGGTACTTAGCCGACTCTGAACAATTATACGAAAATCTTAAGGATATTAAAGTACTTGAGAACTGGAGTCTGGGCGCAGAAACGTTAAGTGAATACCAAACCAACTATTTAAAATTTATGAATAGTTTGGGCGCCATATATAAACACTTTAGTAATTTTTTAGTTACAAAAAATTGGGCTTACCAGGGTTTAGCTTATAAATACGCTGTATTGAATTTTGATAAGAGCGAATACCCAAATCGTTTTCATAAACTCATTTTTTGCGGTTTTAATGCTTTAAATGCTGCTGAGCTAAACATTTTTAATAAGCTCTACCAGCAAAAAAAAGCAGATATTTTGTGGGATGCAGATAACTATTATTTAAAAGACAATAACCAGGAGGCAGGTTTATTTTTAAGGAATAATTTTAATTTATTTCAACAGCGAGAACCTTCTTTTATCGGAGATCATTTTAAAGAAGAAAAAGAAATTAAAATTATCTCTGTTCCAAAACAAATTGGCCAGGCGCAGGTGGTTAAACAAACCATACAAAAATATATTGATGATAAAGTACCGTTGGATAAAGTGGCTATTGTGCTGGCCAACGAAAAATTATTGTGGCCTGTATTACAGCAATTACCAAGCGCTGTAGAATACGTGAATATAACAATGGAATATTCTTTGCGTTATACATCTACTTATAGTTTAATAGAACAATTACTGCAATTACAAATTAGTTTTTCAAAACAAAATCGTCAGCAAAAAACAATTTATCATAAAGACCTTGTTGCACTTTTACGCCAGCCAATTTTTGCAAGTTATTTAACCAGCAAGAACAAAGAACTGTCTGTCACAAAAATAATTGACCAGTTAACAGCAAGAAATATTTCATTTGTTTCTTCAAAGATCCTTTTCCAATTATTTAATGCAGAAAATAATGAGGTAATGAAATTGCTTCAGCCCGCTTTGTCTGTATCTGTTTTATGTCAGCAGTTTTTAGATCTGTTGCAAAACATAAAGGAGCTTTTTATTGCACAACCACAAAATAATCAATCGAGTTTAGAGCTGGAATATTTACAGATCATTATCAAGAACTTTAATCGTTTAAGCGAGATCATCCAAAAATATCCGCACTTTAATGATATACAAGCGCTGAAACAACTATTTAATCAGGTTGTGGGAAGTGCCTCTGCACCATTTATTGGCGAGCCTTTACGCGGTTTACAAATTATGGGTGTTTTAGAGACCCGTACTTTGGATTTTGATCATATTGTTTTGGTAAATGTAAATGAAAGTGTGCTGCCTTCCGGTAAAACCGTAAACTCATTTATTCCAAACGATCTTAAACGTGCTTTTGGTTTACCATTGTATTTAGAAAAAGATGCTATTTACGCTTACCACTTTTACCGTTTACTACAAAGGGCAAGTGATATTGTAATTACTTACGATAGTGAAACAGATACTTTTGGTAAGGGCGAAAAAAGCAGGTTCGTTACGCAACTGCAATTAGAAATGCATGTGACCAATCCAAATATTAAAATTACAGAAGAAGTTGCGCTTTATCCTGAATTTCCTAAAGCACTTGACAATACAATTACAATTATTAAAGATGACGAGATCTTAGCCCCTGTTTATTCAAAAGCAATTAGTAATGATGAGTTCGGCGCATTATCGCCATCGGGTTTAATTACATTTAAGGAATGTCCACTAAAATTTTATTTCAGGTACAGCGCAAAATTAAAAGAAACAAAAGAAGTAGAAGAAAGTGCAGAGGCAAATACATTTGGCTCTATTTTGCATTTGAGCTTAGAGAATTTGTATAAAGAAAATACTGGTCAAATTTTAAATGCTGAAGAATTAAAAGAAAAATTAAAACTGACAGAAAGCACTGTTCACAATAGCTTTACGACCTTTTTTGATAATCCTGAAATTGTTGGAAAAGGAATTTTGCAAAAAGAAGTCATTAAGGTTTACGTTGAAAAATTAATTAAGAACGATATTACGTTTGTAAATAAATTACAAAAAGAAAATCAATTTCTAACGCTACAAAAATTAGAGCAGGAATTCTCTGCGCCTTTACAGGTTGAAATTAAAGGGACTTTAACAACCATTTACATTAAAGGTAAAATTGACCGTATAGATTCATATTCAGGTAAAACACGCATCATCGATTATAAAAGTTCTATAAAAGGTTCTGATAAATTTGATTTTATATCTTTTACAGAATTATTTTCGAATACAGATTACAACAAACAATTTCAATTGATGATCTACGCCTGGTTATTGTATAAAAATAATTTTTGTGCGCCCGAGCAAATGCAACCCTGCATTATTCCGTTTAAGAATTTTTTAGAAGCGCCAAAATATATTCTGAAAGACAAGACCCCAATGATCTTTACGAATGAATTTTTAACCGATTTTGAGAATGAATTAAAGCGCTTTGTGGAAACTATTTTTGCCCTTAATAAACCGTTCTCACAAACAGATGATGAAGACATTCATGCTTTTTGTCCTTATAATACGATTTGTAATTTTGCTGTGAAATAAAATTACTATATTTTTCTACAAAATAAGTTTGCTCGTAATCACTCCATCCTTATTGCTTAATTTTATGATATATATCCCTTCTTTTATTTCAGAAAGATCTATTTCAAATGGAGTTGATTTTATAAAATCATTACCTTTTTTTAAAAGTATAACTTGACCATCTAATGAATTAATTTGCAGATCTGCGTTCTCAATCGTTGCATCTGCATAAATTTTTATTCTCTTATGATTTGTGGGATCTTGAGTGATATTGATATCAGAATAAAAATAAGTGGTTTCTTGTCTTCCAACTGCTGTTGTTCCAGTTGAAAGAGAGATGTCATCTAAATAAAATCTTACGTTAGGGTCTATAAAAGGTTGGACCGCAAAACTGATACTGAAATTGCTTCCCGAAAAACCGTTAGGAATATTTACACCTTTTTGTGTCCAGGTAGTAAGGTCACTCCAAGTTCCCAGGCTTAGGACAGAGGTGCTATTCTGCAACAAACTTGCACTTATACCATAACCTCCAAAAGGACTTGCATTATATTCATTCACCCAAAAAGTAAGGATTTTTGCTCCGCCGGGCAAACTAAAAGTGGGGCTAACCAGCATACTACCGGTATTAATTGCCAACATGCCTCCGCCGGCATGTGGATTAACAGTGCCTTGCGAACTTACAAGGTTTCCCTGGTTGATCCAACCGGCTAATGGCCCTTCAAAATCTTGCGAGATAATTACTTGACCAAATAAATTTGCCTTTATAGTAAAGGTAATAAACAATAATGTTATTAATTTATTTTTCATTTTTTAAATTGCAAGGGTTTATTTTGTAATTGATTTTTTTTTAGTTTACTATTTAGCGAAATTTAAAACTGAAATAAATTTCTCCATAAAAATTGATTTTTGTTTTGCTAAGTTTTCATCAAAATTACCTTCGGTTTGTATATATGAAAAAACAAGTAAGGACTTCGGATTTGAAGGATTAATCATAACGTAAACCACACTTGACCCATTTAGTGTTCTTTTTGTTGGGTCAGCAGGGCCATAGCCTCCATATAATGGTTTTCGCTCAGTACATCTGTTTGTTTTTAATGTGTTTACGGCTTTAAATCCTGATATATTATTTAATGTAAAACTTTCCCAAATCGTTTCGTTTTCGGCATTTTTATTATTCTTTTTATCAAATCTTTCTAAAATAGTATTATTATAAAAATTAAAAAATGATGTTATACCCATATCTACTAACTTTTGCAATTCTTTTTCATCAAGGTTTCTGTTGCATAGGTTAGCCTGAGTATAACTAAGTCTATCAGATAGTAACTTAAATTCCGCTAAATTCTCGGCGGAAGTTTTGTTATTATTATAAACTAAATTAGCAATATTAATTCTCGTATTTTCAAAAACGAAACAGATGTCAGTTGGTGAATTATTCGCGGATATATTTTTCACTTTACTCCATTTCCCGGAAGAATCAATTTTTACAAAACCTATATTACCTATATCAGCAAGTTTAAATTTTGAGTTAATTGAAGTGCAATTAATGAAAGCGTTTTTATCTGCAATCTTTACAAATATTTCAAATGGCTCAATTAATTCAATGGCTTTACCGTAATCGTTATATTTTTGACCATTATTTGGATCATAATGCGAACCGGTTAGTTCATGATACTCCATTTTAAACTTAAGTTTTACTTTACCTCCGTAACGATTAAATTTATAACTTTCGCATATGTCAGAAAATTGAGCCTTACTATCACTTGAATAAGAACCACCAAAATAACCATATAAATAATTTATGAATTCAGGCTCTTCACTATTAGGATACAGAGAATAAGTTTTTGGAATTTTTTGGTTTAAAAATGAATTAATACTTGCAGCTCCCTCTGTTTTTTTGGCAACGTACTTTATATTTTCCTTCAAACCTGATTCATCAAAAAAACTGCATGACAACATTACATACCCATCTGAATAGGTTGGTGGTTTCTGGGGGTTTGAAAAGCTCACAGTTAAGTTTTTAATATCCGCATAATCAAATTCTTGATTAGCGGTTACTTTTTTACCGTTAAGAGTTATAGTAAATTGAGCATTTGCTATTATTACGCTGAATAATAACATAATACCCATGATGGCATTTTTTTTCATATAATTTATTCTAATTCGCTTAATATTCTCACATCTGTAGAATCTTCTTTTAGATACACTACGGTAATTTTATCGCCTGGTTTATATTTATTATAACTATCGCTGTTACAACTTATACTAATACCCATATACTTTCCAATTTTTGGATTGATTGTCAAATTATCTAAGATCTCGTCAAACTTCTTCTGACTTTCCGTTTTATTGGTAGTGTCTGATTTTGGTTTTTTAGTTTCCTCTGCTTTTGTAAACATGGAAATGTTCATGTGATAGTTGGTGTTTTTGGTTGTACCACTTTTTGAAAGGCTATTAACCATTGCCTCAACACGTATACCATCCTCGAGGATCTTTCTATCCTTTGCTTTAACGATAAAAATTATTATCCCAATAAAAACAACTAAAACTCCAAAGCTTATATAAGCTATCCGTTCAATTTTTTTGTTTTTTGGTAAATCTTTATACTTTGTCATTTTACGTTATATAATTACTCTATTTCTTCAACTAATTTGGCGTGGTCTAAATCGTCTTTAAAGTAAACTACGTTAACAATATTACCTTCGTGATATTTATTAAATGATTTTTGTTTTACAAAAGATTGTAACCTATCTGGTATGGACTTTCCGCCCGAAGCATCAGACATTACATCAAAACGCATGGAGTATCCAGTTGTATCCTTTTTATCCAAATCAATTTCATAATATTTTCCGGTTATTATTGCTTTAGCCCTAATGCCTTTTTTTAATAAATTTTGTGTTTGAAAATAATCGATTAAGAAAACAACAAAAAGGGATATTAGTATAAAGCCAATTCCTAATAAGATAGTACGATTATTTTTTTTCATTTTTATTTATTAAAAGCTCTTTTTTGTTTTTCTAATTTCTTTTTTATGTAAAGTTTTAACGGCAATAGAATTAGCATTGGGGGAATAAACAATATACCCATTGTTAAGATCGGATAAAATTTATTTTCGACCATCCATTTCATTTGTAACGTATTTACATCCTTGGCCAACCAAGTACTTGTAAACGTTAGGTAAGCGCTTAGTATTAATAAGATAAAAGTGAGGTAAATGAGTATTTTATCTATTTTCTTTAGCATATTGTTTACTTAATATTTTCACAGAGCATTTCTTCACCCCCTAAACCATTATATATTACTTGGCTATTTGTAAATGAACCACCAATGTATTCTTCATAAATAAAAATATTATTGGATAGTAAATAACATTTACCATCACCTTCAGTTGTTTTATAAGCTATTTTTCCTGTTCTATTTCTACCGGTAACAATTCCCGTTATAACGTTTCGTTCAGTTGTCCATCCATCTTGTGTAAGCACCGCTTTTACTGCCTTAGCTCTATAGGCAGGGCCATATTTTTTATCAAAACCAACTATTAGTATTTGTTCTAATTTTGTATCTTTTACTGTGGGGGATGGTAGTTTTCTTGCTTTAATGGCCGCTGTTTTATTGCCCTTACCAATGGCTTCAATTTTTTGCAGGGTTGGATACTTTGCACATAACTCTCCGCACTTTTTAGCAGCATCGGCAAATTCTTTCACTTCAGAAAACGATTGACTTATTCCATCCCAATGTGCCTTCAAACCTCGCATATCGTAAAAGGCGTTTTCCCAATTGCTTCCTTTTACACCATCTGAGTTTTCACAAGCTATAACAATGTCATTGATGGCCATATTTAGAGATAAATCCGAATAGCCTTTTAATCTTGAAATTAATGATGGGTAATCATTGTCTTTTTTAAAATCCTCTAAAAGGTCTTTTCTATCTACAATGGACTGAACCTTAGTTTTGTACTCATCTAGTTGTTTTTGCGCGAGACTTAATATTTTGGTTGAATAGATGGGTTCATCAAAATAATCATGAATATCATTTTTTAATTTTACCATCTCTTTTGATTTTTCTTTCTTTGCTTCAATACCATTTTTCTCTTCATTTATAGTAGCCTCCATACTAGCCTTTAATTTTTTTATTTCTGCCTCCATTGTGGCGGTGTTATATGAAGCATCTTTTGCTTTAATTTGGGTAATGGATTTTTCTGCCATCTCTAATTTGTTTTCAGCATTGGTGTAAAGTTTTTTTTGAATATTTGTACTTGCTTCATTTATTTGCTTTGTAGCATTTGTTACATGCATTTTAGCCGGTCCATTGTAATTGCTGTCTTGTGCTATCATAGTTGTATTTAGTGTTAAAATAATAAGTAAAAATTTTAGCGCTTTCATAAGCTTAAGTATTAAATTTTTTTGAAAATAAGAGGGAAGTTTTACCCTCCCTCCATTAAAAGATGCTGCGAAAATCTATATCTTTATAGCAGCATCTAATATTGTTTTTAATTAATAATTATTTTTTTTGATGTCTGTTTGTGGTTTAAATAATAAATTCCTGTGCTTAAACCTATTAAGTTTAGTTTAGTCGTAACTTCTCTAATCTCTATGGTTTTTATAATCTCACCTAATGCATTTATAATCTTACAAATCCCAAACTCTTCTGTACATAAAGTAAAACTTCCATTACTTGGATTGGGGTAGATTAAAAGTTCGGGTTGGTTGTTTCTATTTTCATTTATTCCTGTACAGTTTGCTACTTGAATAGCAATGGTGGATGTACCAACGCATCCTGTTGTGAAATTTGCAGTTACCGAATAATTAGTTGTAATAGTTGGAGAAACAACTATTACTGATGAGTTTGAATTTGTATTCCACAACAATGTGTTAGACCCGGTTGCAGTTAAACTTGCGTTTGCGCCTGTACAAATAGTTGGAGTATTGGCCGTAACAACTGGAGTTTGTGTACACATTTTAAGTTTTAGCAAAAAGGCATCATGCCCACCAGACGACGTTAAAGTATTAATTGCGTATGGACTAGGATTGAAATCAGTAGCGCCAAAAAAAGACCCCGCAATAAAAATGGTGTTTACCGAAGGCGTTGTTATGGCATAAGCTATGTCATTTGATGTGGCGTCTCCAGCCGAATATGAGTAAATGTGTCCACCGTTTAAATCAATTTTCGAAATAAAAAAATCTCTCGCAGAATTTGAGTTCAGTGTATAAGTTCCAGCACCCGAATCAAAATCAACGATAGCACTATAAAAACCACTGAAATACACTCCACTTGCATCGCTAGTTATACTAGTAGCTCCATCATCAATAGTACCACCAATCTTATTAGCCCAAACAAAATTACCCAACGGATTAAGTTTAATCACAAATAAATCTGTATTCACAAGTGTGCCTGTACTAACAATTGATACCCCTGCTCCTGGATCGGCATCAATATTTCCTGTAAAAGTTCCTGCAACATATATTTCTCCGGATGGATTTATATTAAAATCATTAATTGTACTAATACCGGTTCCGTCAAACTTTTTGGCAAACATAAAGCCTCCAAGTGCGCTACCATATTGTGCTAAAAAGCCACTTTGAATACCGGTTGAGACTAATGTGTTTGTAGCAGCGGAAGGGTCAAAATCGCACGTGCCTTGAAAAATACCTCCAACGATAGCATTACCAGCAGCATCGCAGTGAATGCATATTCCGCGATCGTTAGAGCTTGGCGAATTACCAATATTGATTGCCCAAGAAAACACGCCATTTGAACTGAGCTTTAGTATATATGCATCTCCACCCGTTGTAGCTGTTAAAGTAGTTACTCCTAATCCTGGATCAAAATCTGTAGAACTATTAAACTGCCCTGTTACTAAAACGCTGTTATTTAAATCGGTTGAAATAGCTAAACCTAAATCGTTAACACTTGCGGCACCAATTTTTACCGCCCAAGCAAATGTGCCATTTGCATTTAATTTAAAAACAAAAAAATCGTAACCAGAGGGGCTACTCAACCCATAAAACCCAGCTGTAGGATCGAAATCAACTGTCCCTTCAAAATGCCCTGTGGCTGCGATGTTTCCAAGGTTATCAATATCAATAGCAATAAGTCGACAATCTAAATTATTTGAAAATGTATAAACTGCTAAAAAATTTCCATTCGCATCGTATTTTGCAATATATCCATCTCCGGAACCAGCTGATGTTCGTGATTGAATTCCTGGTCCTGGATCAAAATCTGTTGTCCCGTAAAAAGTTCCCCCAATGTAAACATTGCCACTATTGTCTGTTTTCACAGTTCTTGCATCATCTTGTTGTGCGCTCACATTTACAGTACCTCCAAAGTTAAGAGCCCAATCATAAGTTGCCTGACTTTTAATTTTTAATGCTAAAAACATTATGCCAATTACTATTATTAAGTTTATTTTTTTCATTTTTTTTAATCTTTAATGCAACGAATTGAGACCATGGTGTGTTTAAAATAATTAACCTTATTTAAGTTGTTATTATTGTTATTTAATTCTCTTGCCCAAGAACTTTCACTCGAAACTTCGCCAGCACTCCACCATGAGGCTACATTTCCCTTATCAAAAAATTCTCCAAAATAGGAGCGATTTCCTGCAGGCAAAGCATTAAAGCCACTTTCATTAGTTCCATTAGTTGCCTTTCCTTTTTCATCAGTCCACCCGCTAGAACTTTTCAATTTGGTTGCTACAATTTTTTTACCGCCCAAAAAATCCACTAGTAAATTCCAATCAGCCTCGTTTGGAATGTGCCAACCTTTTGGGGCAAGTTTTCGAGGGTCATTTACTGCATACCAATTATAAAGTTTACCATATGTTTTTCCATTTTCAGAATCAATATCGTAATAACACCAAGCTGGAGTTCTTTCTTCGGAAGCCTTTTTCCATTCTTGCATTGATTTTGCCTCTTGAATTAAATCACCATTTCTGAACGTTGTTACATCCAAATTAGATGAAGACCATGTTTGAGTGCCTATTTTAACTTCAGCAATGTCAACTAATTTTTTAGTTAGAGTTTCTTTTTTTGAAAAGCTAACCAAGATTGCAGAAAACAATAAAGTGATAATAAATTTTGTGTTTTTCATACGTAGATATTTATTGTTTTATGATTTTTCTAGTTGAGTTGGCGTCTCCTTGTTTTATTTTAAAATAATAAACGCCGTTGCTTAGATTAGAAATATTTATTGTGTTGTTTAATTTTTGAAGTTTACCCTCAAAAACTATTTTTCCCAGCACATCTATTATTTGTAAACCAGAAATATTTTCAACTTCAATGTTTACAATTTGGTTTGATGGATTTGGGTATATCAAAAAATATACATCACCATTGTTTTCTTTTATTCCGGTACAAGGATCTACAACAATGGATAGACTTGCATTACCCGAACAAGAACCATTTTGACCGCTAACCGAATAACTCGTTGTTGTGGTTGGACTAACCACAATGGAGGTTGAGTTAGACCCTGTACTCCACGTATAAGTTGCAGCACCCGTAGTAGTAATAGTAGTTGACTCTCCTGCACAGATGGTTGGATTGCTTACCGATGCACTAACCGTTATGCTATTTGAAACGGCAATAGTTGTTGTTGCTAACCCATAACAAATACTATTAAAACCCGCGGCTATATACGTTGTATTACTTGATGGCGAAACAACAATACTGGTTGTTGTTGGCCCGGTATTCCAAGAATAAGTACTTGCAGCCCCAACAATAGATAATGTTACGCTTCCACCCGGACATATAACTAATGCACTTGAGTTAATAGTAATAGTTGGCGTAACAATATAGCCTATTGATAAAGTACTTGTTGTTGAGCAGAGCGAGGTTGTACCTATTACACTATAAACGGTGGCAGCTGTAGGCGTTGCAGCATAACTGGCAGTATTAGGACCATTAACCCATGAGTATGTGGCCGCACCTGATGCTAATAATGAAGCTGTGTTACCGGAACAAAGCGTATAATTTGTAGAACTTATAAAAACAGTAGGTGTTGGTGTAACGTTAATGGAAATAGTTTTAGAGTTTGCACAAATTCCATTATATCCTATAGCGGTGTAAGTGGTTGATGTATTTGGAGAAACGCTTATTGCCGCTAATGTTGAAGAATTACTCCAAGAATAAGTGGTTGCACCACTCGCTGTTAATGTAACGGTATTACCAGAGCAGATACTGTTTGAGCTGGCAGCTATAGTAGTTGAAGGCACAAGGTTTACAGAAACTGTAACTACAAATGGGTATTTACATTGCGCTGTTGATGTACTTGCGGTAACAGTATAATTAGTTGTAGTGGTTGGTGAAACTGCAATCGAATTTGTATTTGGCCCCGCCGTCCAAGTGTAGGTTGTAAAACCAGAGCCACTATAGGTAAGTGTGGTTGATTGTCCTGCACAAATATTAGTTGACCCAGTTATTGTCGAAGCAATATTTTGGCAATCATATAATTTTGTTACGAAAGCATCATCAGTTCCACCACCAAAGGCAGGTTGATGGCTACCTGGTGTAGCAATTAAAGTACTCGTAGGTGTTTTGGTTTGACCAGCCAAGTAAATTTCCGAATTAAGACCTACCGCACAACCATAACCTATTTCAGAATCAATCCCGCCGTAATACGTGCCCCACTGTCTTACACCACTCGAATTAAATTTTGCCAAAAAAGCATCAGTAGTAGTAAAAGGTCCGCCCGGAGTGTCCTGATGACTAAAAGGAGTAGCAATATTTGTACCAGATTGTGCGCCAGTTTTGCCGGCAATATAAATATTTCCCGTTGCATCAATACTTGTTGCATAAACAATGTCACCTCCGGAAGTAGAGCTATAGTATGTTCCCCATTGGCGTATACCAGCATTGTCAAACTTCGCTAAAAATCCATTATTTGTATTCCCATTACTTTGATGTGAGCCCGCAGTAGCAATTACGGTACCAGTATTTGAATCTGCAAATCCCCCCAAGTATATACCTCCAGATCCAAATGCACACGTTAATGCCCTATCACCAAAAACCCCGCCATAATAGGTAGCCCATTGTCTTACACCAGCACTATTAAATTTTACTAAGAAACCATCATTTGAACCACCATACGTAGGTTGATGACTACCTGGTGTGCTTATCAATGAACTGTTTGCAATACTATATCCGCACATAATAACATTACTAGCGTTGTCAATTGTAAGACCGGTACCAATATCGCCGGCATCTCCATAATAAGTGCCCCACTGACGAACACCAGTACTGTTGAACTTAGCAAGAAAGGCTCCTGCCGCAGTTAGAGTTGGTTGATGAGCACCCGATGTAGCTATCACTGTGCCGTTAGTGCTCACTGTTTCACCACAAATATAAATATTGTCTGAAGCATCGGTAGTGCAGCCATATGTTCTATCCACTCCGCTTCCCCCATAATAAGTTCCCCAAACACGTGTTCCATTTGCACTATTTAGTTTTACTAAGAATGCATCAAAAGAACCTCCTTGATTTGTTTGATGACTGCCAACTGTTGCCAAAACAGTTCCCGTAGAATTTGTTTGTCCTGATAGATAAACAAAGGTGTTGGAAAAAGTTGCACATGCTAAACCATTCTCTGTGGTAGCCCCGCCATAGTAAGTTCCCCATAATCTTACCCCACTGTTATTAAATAGAACAATAAAGGCATCATTAGCTCCACTCATTGTAGTTTGATGACTTCCCACTGTTGCTATTTGTGCATTAGAACCTGTTCTGCCACCAATGAATACATTACCATTTAAATCGGATGTGCAAAAATTTGATTCTTCGGCTACTGTTCCAGCGCTGCCATAATATGTTCCCCATAGGCGAGCAGCAGGATCAATAATTAAAGGAAGGTGATGATCATAATTTCCAATTATAAAATAAGCAGTGTTGTTTTTAATGGCCCATTGTGCTTCTATTTTTTTACCGGATTGAAATGCAATAGGAGCTTTTTCAATAATTGTTCCATAAGGAGTAACAATTTGCAGTTCTCCGTTTTTAGAAATGTCAAGTTTTTTAGCGCCACTTATCTCAAGTTTAATTTGATTTACATCTGCATAAGGGCTAACAATAAAATCATATTCTAATTCACTATCTTTTTCGTACCACTTTAAATCAATACCATTATAAATATTTTTATAAGTGATGTCCTTATAATTTAAAACATTTGTTGCCCCGTTGGGACATTGTTGCAAATAGTAATTATCATGACCTTCAAGCGCTTCGCCTTTTTCAATTATTGGATTAGCATTCGAATTTATCCAACGAATCTCCGTTCGATAAATGGAGTATTGATCAATAAGCTTATTTTTTGTAAGAGTTTTAGGATCTTCCTCTATTTTCCAAGTGTCAATTTTTGTAATTTGGTAGGAAATTCCATTACTCAATAAGTGGTATGTTAAATTTTTGCTCAGGCCACTAAACAAAACATCTGGTCTGGGTTTATAAAATTGGTCACATACCTGACCTTTATTTTCTTTAAAAGTAATACGTTGTGATTTTCTCTCATTTTGAGCTGCTAAGCCCAAGGCTGCAAATAATAAAACACTTGAAACTGTTTTTGTAAATAATTTTTTCATAAGATATAGATTTATACATCTAAATTATTGCAAATGAGCAAATTGTTCCCTTAGTGATTAGTAAACGAAAGGATTGATTTGGTAAGTGGGAAAGAATTGTTTGTAGATGTAATTCAGAAAAATCAGAAAAACCTTAAAAATAAAGAGATACTGGAAATTAAATATGTTTGATGATCTGGGCTAGTTCATCTTTTTTGCGTTTCGAGATCGGAACATTATCATTATTTTCCATTACTAAAAAACCACCGTCTTTTCTGTCAAAACGAATGATCTTGTTTAAATTAATAATGTGTGAATTATGTACTCGAGAGAATCCATAAGGAACCAACATCTCTTCATATTCTTTTAGTGTAGATGACACCAGTATTTCTTTTCGCTGCGAGAAAATAAATTTTGTATAAGCGCCATCGGCTTCACATCTAACGATCTCGCTTATTTTTATAAAATGAATGGATTCGCTATCATTCAAAACAATTTTTTTATCGATTGATTTTATGGTTTGTAAACTTTCCTGCAAAATTGTTATTTGTTGCGCGAGGTCTTTTGATTTGATGTTTTTTTGAGCACGATCAACACTTCTAATTAATTCATTGGAGTTTACGGGTTTTAATAAAAAATCAATAGCGCTAAATTTAAAAGCATCGATAGCATACTTATTAAAAGCGGTAATAAAAACGAGCTGAAAATCAAAACTTCTTAATTGTGCCATTAGATCCATACCCGTTCCATCATCCATTTCAACATCCAAAAAAACAAGATCGGGTTGATGTTTTTGAATGGCCTCTATACCTGTTTTTACACCATTTGCCTGTGTTACTGCATCTATTTGCGGACAGTTCTTTATAATAAGATCAACAAAGCTCTCGCGAACGTTCACCTCATTATCTATAACTAAAACTTTCATTAATTTAAAATTGGTAAAACGATCTCCACTTTTGTACCGCCACTCAAATTCTCTTCAACAACAAATGTAGCATTTGTTTTGTGTTTTTGATTCAATAAATATAAGCGGTCTTTTATTATTTGTATTGCTCTCGACGTATGGTTTTTATTTTTTGTATTTGAACCCAAACCAATTCCATTGTCAACAATACTAACTACTATATTGTTTTCTTTTGTTGCAAAACCGATCGTGATGAATCCACCCTGTTCTTTGTTAACAAATCCATGTTCGATGGAATTTTCAATAAAAGGCTGTAGGATCATAGATGGAATTAACAGCTCGTTTATTTCAAGATCTTTATCGTACACAAAATTGTAATTAAATTTATTTCCGGTACGTAACTTTTGTAACTCAAGATAATTCTTTAAAAAATCAATTTCGTCCTCAATACTTAGGGTCTCGATATATGTACTTTCTAACGATTGTCTCATTATTTTTGAAAAATTAGAAACATAATCAGACGCTTCTTTTTTCCTTTTATCATCGTTTACCAGACCCTGAAGCGAACTTAAGGCATTAAAGAAAAAGTGAGGGTCCATCCTGGCCCTATTTAAACGTTGCTCTGTTTCAATAACTTTCAATTTACTTTTAATAGTTGACTGACGGTAAAAGAAAATAATTACAATGATGGCTAAAATTGTGACGCCTGCAAAGCCAAATAATGAGCGGATCTGAAGTCGATCTATTTCTTGCTGCTGATTTAGTTTAGCAATTTTTTCTTCTTTTAATTCTGATTGATATTTTGTCTCAAGATCATTAATTAATTTATTTTGTGCGTTTTCTAAAATAATCTTTGTTTCTTTCATTAAATTTTCATGAGCAATTAATGCCTTTGCACTATCGCCTATTCCTTTATATAAATAGTATTCTAATTCCGCAATCATCAGGGGACCATCTAACTCCTTGCTAATTGGTAAAGATTTACACGTGTCAATAAATAATTTCGCTTCAGAGTACTCTTCCTTCTTTATTTTTAAATTAACCAAGCTACTGTAAATATTAAAAACTGCTCTTTCCATAATATTTGATCTGTCTTCTAAGGCTTTATAAAAATAACTTTCTGATTTTTTATATTCCTTCCGTTTCAGTAAATCGAGAGCAAGTATGTAATAGGCATCGGATAGTCCTTGTTTAATATCAAATCGCAAAGCCACTTTTAAACAAGAATCCGCAAAAATTAAAGAACTGTCTATTAAACTTTTTTTGTTTTTTTTCTCACCAACATATAAATAGTGTTGAGCGGCGCTTGAATAAATTCCGGATACGATCTCTGGATTTTCTTTTTGATTAATTTTTGGAAGTAATTCAAGTGTTTTATTAGTATAGCGTAAAATTTTGGGAAATTGATCTAGTAATGTAAAAATAACGATCACATTTTTATATGTAAATGCCAAATTAGGGTAATCTTTAATTTTTTCATACTCTTTAGCTGAATTTAGATAATAATATGCTGATTTATCTAATTCATTTTCTTTACCATATATAAAACCAAATAAATTATTCATCTCAACAATCTCGCTCACATTGTTGTATTTTTTTGCAAGATCTAAACCTTCGTTCAAATTTTTTTTAGCAATATCAACCTGTTGCAGCTCCATATAGGAGAGTACAACACCACGTTTTGACTTTACTAATCTACCTTTTAGTTGATTTTTTTCAGAAATGGAATAAGACAATTGAGCATATTTCAGCATTGAATCTGGTTGATGCTCTTTTTTAAAATAGTACTTAAATAAATTAAAGTATGTATCTACTAAAATTGAATCTTTTTGTACGAGTGAAACTTTTTTTAAACTATCAGGAGTAGATTTTGCTTTGAGAGAAATACTAAAAAAAAATATAACAATGTATATAAACCCAATTCTAACCTTATTTTTATCTAACATTTTTCTATTTATAAAAAAACATAGGATAAATATACATTTATTAAAGTAAATTGCGTCAAAAGTGACAAAAAAGGTGCGAAAAATTTAAGTTTTTGAAAATATTACCAAAAGATTTTTATTCTTTAGTTTAAAATTTTACTCAATAACAATAATCATTCTAGAGAATTTGATATTCAATTAAATAAACTACTTATAAAATGTGAGTTACTTGTCTTTAAAAAATTGAATACTTTTTTAATGAGACTGATTTTCAAATCTTAAAAGCAGTAAACTAATTTAAAAAAAAGACACCATTTCTGATATCTATTTTTAAAAAAGTGCAAAATCTATATCTTAAATCGCAGTTCACTTATTTTACGTTTTCGCAAAGCATTTCTTTTCCTCCTAATCCATCATAAACAAGTGTTCTATTTGTAAATGAATTTCCTACATAATCTTCATGTATATAAAGTATACCCGAAAGTAAATAACATTTCCCATCATTTCCTTTATAGGCAAGCTGAGTAGACCTATAATGCCCAGTAGTTATACCTGTTAAACTATTTTTTTCAGTTGTCCAACCATCTTGGGTTAAAACTACTTTTAGGGCTATGCCGTATACTTTTCCAAAGCGTGTATTAAAGGCATCTGAAGTGTATTTTTCAAGTGATGCATCTTTTATTTTTGGGCTTTCCATTTTTGTGCTTTTAATTTTTTCAGCACTATTTTTATCCGATACATTTTTAACATCGTTTAAACTGCCTACGCTTTTCTTATAGTTTACAAGTTCATTATATGCAGTTTTAAATTCTGCTTCAGCTGGGTAGATTTTTTGAGCGGCATCCCAATAAGCTTCGTATAACTGCAATTCCATAAAAGCCGGCTGATATTCTTCCACATTATTAATATCGGCTAATAATGCTTTATTGCGTTGGTAAAACTGGGGCATTGTCCCTTTAAATTTACTAATGTATTTTACGTAATCTTGCGAAGGGTTACTTGTTTTAAGCGCACCTTCTGTTTTAGCTTTAAAATCATCTAAACGTTTCTGCGCAAATTCGATGTTGTTATGGCCTACTTGTAAATTGGCATCTTTAAATAAATACTCTAAATTATTTTTTGCACCAACGGAATTCTTAAGTTCTTGGTTCTTTTCTTCGATTATTTTTTCATCCTGATTTGCTTTTTCTTTTTTCTCAGATTGAGTTTGGTCCGACTTTTCCTTCCATATTTTTGCCTCTGCTTCCATTGCAGATGTGTTGTATGCAGGATCAGCCTCTTTTGTATTTTTTATTCCTCTTTCAAGATTTTGAGCACTGCCTCCTTTACCACTTTTGAACGCCTCAACATTTTTCCAGAACGCTTTTACGTATATTTTTGCAGGGCCAGTATAATCTGGGTCTTGTGCAAAAGTACTTATTGAATTAATAAATAAAAAGGAAAGGATAATTATTCTAATGTTTTTCATCAGTATATATTTGGTTTTTTTGAATTTCGTAAATGTTTTAAAAATAATTTCAAGAAAAATCGAGTTATTTATTTGAGTAATATTAATCTGAATTAATATTTAATTCAATTGTTGTTCCGACAGAGAATGTACAATTATTTTTTCTTCTTTTTAGCTGATTCATCTTGCAGTTTTTTAAACTGATCTACTGTAAGTATTTTTTTTAATTGAGTTTCGTAATTGGTTTTATAAGCTTGTTGCATTTTGTTTTTTTCTTCCTTGGAAGCTGTTTTTGATTTTGTTTTTAATGCATCTAACTCTTTTTCAGAACTAGCTAATAAATCTTTATATTTCTTTTGTTGATCGGCAGATAAATTTAAAAGAGCTGTCATTTTAGCCACTTTTTCTTCCTTTGTATGCGTTTGGTAATAGCTAATTATTGATTTGCTCGCATTGATTTGATCAATACTTATTAGACTAATTGCTGTTGCTAAGATTATTTTTTTCATTTTTCGTTTTACTTTTATAAAATTTATTCCTTAATAACTTTAAATGTTTTTGAATTTCCAGTATGATTTATAATAAAGTAGTAGATTCCTGCACTCAATCCTTGCATTTTTATTGTATTTTCGCCTTCTTTCAACTCATTTTGTATAATAGTCTGCCCAAGAATGTTTGTTATTACAAGTTTAGTCGCTCCGTTTTGAATATTGACTTGTATATGATCACTTGTAGGATTTGGATAAATGAATATATCAGAAGCGTTAATAACTTCTTTATTTATTAAACCTGTACATGCGCTTACACTTTGCGTAATTATTGCCGCACTCTGGCATCCATTAACATCTAATCCTATTACCGTATAAGTACTGGTTGCTGTAGGAGAAATTGCGATTGATGTAGAATTAGGGCCAGTACTCCATGTATAAGTATTTGCTCCGTTAGCCGTTAAAGTTGTGGTTTGTCCAATACAAATTAAACTTGAGTTTGAAACAATAGATATAATTGGTAGCGCGTTAACAGTAAGTGTAATTGGAGTTCGAGTTACACTTGCTGCGCAGGTTTGTGATTCTGCATAAATTGTATAAACTCCAGCAGTTAAAGTAGGGGTCAAGTATGAAGTTCCGGAAGATAAACTCACCCCACCGGTAGGACTAGAATACCAACTGATAGTTCCTGTGCCTGTAACTGATAAAGTGGTTGTGCCATAACTCGCACAAACGGTTAAATTATTAACTGGAGTTACATCTAGAGGAGATGCTGGAGCATTACATTCAAAAAGTTGAGCGAAAAACGCATCGTTTGGGGCCCCTCCGTACGTTGCTTGATGACTGCCAACGGATGCTATATTTGTACCGGTTGGTGTAGTTGTTAATCCACCAAAATGCAAGCCGTTAGTGTTGACACAAGCGGTATAACCATAGTCAGAGCCAGCGCCGCCATAATAAGTGCCCCATTGCCTTATACCACTTGAATTAAATTTTACTGCCATTAACTCATCAGAAAGTCCTGTTTGAATTGCTTGATAAGAACCCACAGTAGATATTCCATTACTTGAATTTGTATTACCAACTAAGTACACATCCGAATTAACATCTTTAACACACGCATATCCTCTATCGTCAGAAGCACCGCCATAATAAGTACCCCAATGCCTCACCCCACTTGCAGTAAATCTTGCTAAAAACCCATCAAATGATCCTCCTCCAAAACCAGTTTGATGACTCCCCGCAGAAGCAATTAAGGTAGAAGTTGGAGAACTGGTTACACCTGCTATATAGACATGAAAATTTACTGCATCAACCGCGCATGAGTGTGCTGCCTCATAACCCACAGAACCATAAAATGTAGCCCATTGGCGCACACCCGATAAATTGAACTTAACTAAAAACCCGTCTGTACCTCCCGAATTATTTGGTTGATGGCTTCCGCCGGTGGCTATAACAGTTCCGCTAGAATTAGATTCGCCACAAACATAAATGTTGTGAGTATTATCGGTTGCACAAGAATAAGCAAGTTCTGAGCCACCTGTTCCTCCATAATAAGTACCCCAAATGCGAACCGTGCCTGCATTATTAAACTTCACTACAAATGCATCAAAACTGCCCCCAATAGTTTGTTGATGTGAACCCGCTGTTGCTATGCTCGTTCCTGTACTAGAAATTGTATTGCCACACATAATAATGTTTCCAATCAAATCTGTTGCACATCCAAGTCCTCTATCATTTCCAGTCCCTCCATAATACGTTGCCCATTGACGAACACCTGCGGCATTAAATTTTACAATAAATGCATCTTCACCTCCAGCAATAGTTACCTGATGAGCGCCAGCTGTTGCAATTCCAATTGTACTTGATGTGTAGCCTACCATGAAAATATCGGTAGTAGAAAATGTTGCACAACCTCTTCCTTCAGTTCCACTAGCTGCACCATAATAGGTACCCCATTGTCTTACTCCTGCCGAATTAAACTTGGTTAAAATTGCATTTGTTGGGCCACCCACAACATTTGTTTGATGCGCCCCTACGGTTGCTAAGACATTACTGCTCGATGAGTATCCCGTTACATAAACATCTCCGCTGCTATTAGTAGAACTCCCGTAAATATATTCTATTCCAGAACCACCATAATATGTTCCCCAGTTTCTAATCACAGGATCAATAATTAATGGTAAAGAATGATCGTATTCGTTAATATTAAAACTCAAAATATTGTTATTTAATCGCCAACTTGATTCAATTAACTTGTTTCCTTGAAACGTTTTTGGGGCTTTTTCAATAATTTCTCCAAAAGGGGTCTTAATAATTAATTCTCCTAAACTATTTATTGATAGTTTTTTGGCTCCATTAATTTCAAATTGAATCTTAGTATAATCGGCAAAAGGCCTAACAATAAAGTCATATTCTAATTGCCCATTTTTTTCGTACCATTTTAAATCAATCCCTGAATATAAATTACTGTAAGTGATGGTTTTATAACTCTTTACATTTAACGCGCCATTTAGGCATTGTTGTAAATAATAATTATCATACCCTCTCATTGATTCACCCTTTTCTACAACAGCATTTTTATTTGCGTTTATCCAATTAATATCTACTCTGTAAATACTTATTAAATCAGGGGCTTTTCCAGTTTCTTTTGTTTTTTCATCCGTGAATTCTTTCCAGGATTGAACTTGACTTAATTGATAACTAATACCAGATTGGGTTAAGTGAAAATTTAAACCATTAGCATTTCCGCTAAAAAGCACATCTGGTCGTGGGTTGTAATTTTGATCGCAAACCTGACCTTTGTTTTCTTTGAAATTTACACTTTGCTTTCCATTTGAATTTTGTGAATTTACTGTAACCACAGTAAAAATTGGAATCGCAACCATTAATTTTGTAAATAATTTTTTCATAAGATATAGATTTAACTACATCAAAACTACTCTACAATAGATTAATGAATGAAAAAGATTGTTAATTGCCTAGAGAAAATTTTTATCTGATGGCTTTAGATTGTTAAGTGATTCTTTAAAAAGTAATAAATTATTAGCCCTACATACTACCTAAAAACACTAATATTTGTTCTCGTTTGCGTTGAGAGACAGGTACTTCATGATTGTTTTCTAAAACCAAAACGCCGCCATTTGCTTTATCAAATCGTTTAATTTTATGAATATTAACAAGGTATGAATGGTGTGTGCGAATAAATCCATAGTTTTCTAAAAGCTCATCGTATTCTTTTAAACCTTTTGAGATAATAATTTTTTGATTTGAATTTAAATAAAACTCAGTATAAGAACCTTCGGCTTTACACATGATGATATCAGAAACATTTAAAAAATACAACGATTCGCTGTCTTTTAAAACTATTTTTTTTGCATCGTTTTTAATGGTGCTAAAACTTTCTTTTAGTATTGCAAGCTGCTGCTTTAAATCTCTATTTAATAAACTAGATTTTGCTTTTTGTACAGCACTATGTAATTCCTGAACACCAATAGGTTTTTGAATAAAATCGATTGCGCTAAATTTAAAGGCATCAATAGCGTATTTATTATGCGCTGTTATAAACACTACTTCAAAATTATAATTTCCAATTTTTGAAAGTAAATCCATCCCTGTACCTTCATCTAATTCCACATCTAAAAAAACTAAATCAGGCTTGTTTTTTGCAATTACATCAATACCACTTTTAATACTATTTGCCGTGGCCAATTCGTTAATTTCAGGGCAAAATTTCAGAATCATTAACTTTAAACCGTCAATAATTTCAGAATCATTATCAATTATTACAACTTTCAACTTCTATAAATTAAGGGTAAAACAATTATTGTTTGTATACCTACACCAATTGCCGGTTTACTTATTGTAAATTTAGCATTTGTTTTGGTTTGGTTATTTAATAAAAGTAACCGGTCCCTAACTATTTGGGTAGCCCTTGAGGGATAGCCTTTGTGCGATTCCTTCTCTCTAAATCCAACACCATTATCTACTATCATTATTTCAAGATTTTCTCCCAAAATATTAAATACAATATTTATTATACCACCTTCTGCAATTTCAGAAAAACCATGTTCAATGGCGTTCTCAATAAAAGGTTGTAAAATCATAGCGGGGATTAATACTTCTGGTAGCTCTATTTTTTCATCAATTTGAAAATGATATTCAAATTTCCCTGCAGATCTTAATTTCTGTAAGTCAAGATAATTCGTAAGAAAATTAATCTCTTTTTCTAAAGTATTTAATTCATTATATGAACTTTCCAAAGATTCTCGCATAATATTCGCAAATCGGTGTATGTCCTCTGCAATCTCTTCTTGTTTTTTGCCTTTTAAGACTAACGATTGAAGTGAACTTAATGCATTAAAAAAGAAATGAGGGTCCATTCTTGCTCTATTTAAGCGTAATTCGGTTTCTAATATTTTAAATTTATTTTTAAAAATAGATTGTCGGTAAAAAAACACGATTATAACAATCATCAAAATGGTAAGCCCAACAAACGCAAATAAAAATCGAATATTTAAGGCGTCGAATTCAGCTTGCTGATTTAGTTTAGTGATTTTAGCCTCCTTTATTTCGTTTTGATATTTACTTTCTAATTCATTTAGGATTTTGTTTTTTTCTAAATTTAAAATTTTCTCTTTTTGTTCCAAAAGTTTTTCAAGAGCTGCCAAAGCCTTTGATTTATCTCCCATCTTTTTATACAAAGAGTATTGTAACTCTGCTATGTCAAATTGGTTTTCCATAGCTTTAGTATTAGATTTTAATTCACAAGAATCAAGATACAGCTTGGCGTTTTTTAAATCTCCTAATGCAATAAAAGCATAGCTCATAATTATTTGAAAATCTAAAATATTTTCATCAGGCATTGACTGTCTATACTCTAAGCCTTTCTTAGCAAACACAATGCATTTTTGGTGATTTTTTATACTATTAAAGTAGCTACATTTTATAAAATAAACTCCAGCTAATCCAATGTTAACATTATTTTTTTTCGAGATTGATAAACAAGAATCAGCAAGCCGTAATGCTTTCATCATTAACAAACTATCTTTTCTTTTTTTTGCAATGGGTAAATATCGATCCCCGGCTTGCGAATAAATATGAATAATTGTTCGTACATCCTTTTTCGAATTTAATTTTGGAATAAGAGAAAGAGATTTATCAATAAACATCAACGATTTAGCTTCTTGTTCCTGAACCCAAAATATCCTTGCAATATTTATATAAGTGTATGCTAATCTATTATAATCATGTAATTGTTCGTATTCCTTAGCGGTACTTATAAAATAAAAAATAGATTTATCATATTCATTTTTATTCGCATAGAAATATCCAAGAGCATTATTCGCATCAATAACTCCTTTTAGGTATTTTTCGCTCTTTGCAATCTCTATTGCTTCTTCAAATTCTTTTTTTGCCAAATAGTATTTTTGAATTTGAACATAAGCATCGCCGATATTAAGTTTTGAATTAATGATTCTTGAAACGGAATGAATTTTTTTGGCTATTTTTAAAGCTAAGGTTTCATATTTTAAAGCAGAATCAATTTGACGAACATCATGTAGATAGTGCATAGCAATTAAATGAAATGTATTACCTTGAATGGAATCTTTTTGTTGATTAACACAAATCTTTAAACTATCTATATTTAAAGAAGCAAAAGAAAAGGAGTTGGAAAAAAAAATAAAAAATAAAAAATAAAAATTTCTCATACAAATTAGCTCATTAACAGTTTTTGATTAACAATAACTGAGGTTGATTTTGCAAATGAATAAAATTATATGCTCCTACCTTTAACATGTTTAAAATCAAATATACATATAAAATAACTTTAATGCGATTAGGCTAAAAAAGAAGAGCAGATTCCAGTCGCTATGTAACCTACTTTTATCATCAATTTGTGGGGTTAATTTTTTTAATAAACTTATCGCTGAATCAAAATTATTTTTTTGCTCATACGCAATCCCTTTGTACATTGCACCGTTTAAAATTCCCGCCGTGTAATTTAATTTCCTTGATAGCTCTTCCGTCTTTTGAGCATAAAAAAACAGAATCCGGGTTACCCTATTTTTTCAGCGTCAAGTCGGGCTATTTTTAAGTACTGATCCACTTGGCGTTGACCGTCAAGATTTTTTAGTCCTAACTTTAATTCATTTAGCTCTTGAGGTTATAAATTAAATAAACTTAAAAATGCAAAGAGAATTAAAATGCAATATTTTTTAAACTTAAATACATTTTTTGGGAATAAATTTTTTTACAAAATACCTTTAAAATATAAAAAAAGTTCAATAAGTTATAACTAGCTAAAATTTTTAGCGATGAATCTTCCAATTAAAAAATTGTAACTGTTTTTTTCTCAACTCTCCGCCAAAACCAAATTTTCCATCCCAACAGTCATTTTCATTAAGCCGAATTTAATAAACACTTTTTCGTTCTTTATCTCTTCCACAATTCCAATTTCGGTACCGCTTAATATTTTTACTTTGCTGCCAATTTTTAGTTTGGGTTTTATATTAGCAATCTTCTTTTCAGAGAAATTATCAAGTTTTTTCCGTTTCCTTAATTCGATTTGCTTTTTGGTTTCTGCTGTAATTCCATCAATAAAACGTTTGATGACCATTTTGCGATCACCCTTGTTATTCCAGTCATCCATCAACCGCAAATACTTTTGGCCATAATCGGCCAAACGTGCTAATTCAATTTTACGTTCACGTTCACGTTCTATTTTTTCCTGCCAGGTCTCAAACAACACATGATACTTTTCTTTGGCCATCTTTTTTAAGAATTCTTCATGTTCAGCTTTCTCTATTTGTTCATCCAGTTTTGTTTTTTGAGTTTGGACTTCTGCCAGCAGGCGATTAAATTTTAATTTATCCTTATCAACTTTTTGTTTAGCACGTTCAATAATATATTTTGGGAAACCAACCCGCTCAGCAACTTCAAAAGTGTAGCTGCTTCCCGGCTCGCCAATACTTAAAATATATTTTGGTTCTAAATGGTCAATATCAAATAACATACAGCCATTAAAAGTACCTTCTAATTTTTCGGCCAATAATTTTACATTACTAAAATGCGAGGTAATAACGCCTTTCGTTTTTGAATTCTCAATACTTTCTAAAACAGCTTCTGCAATAGCACTCCCTAGCTCAGGATCGGTGCCGCTACCAAACTCATCCATTAAAACCAATGTACTTTCGTTTATTTCATTTAAGATAGAGGTCATTGATTTTAATTTTGCGCTATAGGTGCTTAATTCATTTTCTATACTTTGTGTATCGCCAATATCAATTAGTATCTTATCAAAAAAACAATACTGACTATTCTCTTTTACGGGAATAAGCAAACCGCTTTGTAACATCATTTGCAAAATGCCAATAGTTTTTAAGGCAATGGTCTTGCCGCCGGCGTTTGGACCACTTATTACGAGGACCCTGTTCTCCGCATTCAGTTCAACAGTAAGTGGAATAGTTTTTCTGCCGCTTTTTTTATTCTGCAAAAACAATAAAGGATGATACGCGGAGATGATATGAAGATCGAAACCTTCTTTTATCTCCGGCAAGGTTGCGTTAAGGTCAACTGCAAAAAGAGCTTTTGCTTTTAAAAAATCTACAAAACCTAAAATTTGAAATCCTTTTTTTAATTCGGGAACGTATGGTTTTATCAAAGCGCAAAGTTCGCGCAAGATCCTGTTCACTTCACGCCGTTCGTCTATCTCTAATTCAGCTACCTCGTTATTAACAGAAATGGTAACACCCGGTTCAATAAAAATTGTTTTACCACTTTCGCTTTTACTGTGTACAAAACCCGAAACTTCAGATTTGTGTTCTACCAAAACAGCCAAAGTACGTCGGCCGTTAAAAAAACCCTCTTCGTTCTCACGCAAATAACCTAGCTTACGCAGATCATTAACATGATTGTAAAAACGTTTATCGCTCTCGCGTCTTTTTTCAATGATCTGTTTTCGTATTCTATTAAGTTCGCTTGATGCAGTATTCTTTACCTGGGCTTCAGCATCAATAATGCGGCTAATTTCATCTACCACAATTTCGCAAACATTTACATCGGCCGATAATTCATATAGATACGGCTGCGTAGTTTTTTTACCTTTTAAAAAACGAATGAGTGTATTTATTACTTCTGTTGTTTTTAAAACTCTTAACAAAGGTGCTTCACTCAGAAGGGAACCCTCTAAATTCAATATGGTCAATTCTTCTATAACATCCTCATGCTCAACTCCAGGGAAATAACCATTTGCGGCCAGTAAAACTTTAATTTCGTTTATTTGGTTTAGCTCAACGATCATTTCCTTAGAGTAAATTCCGGGCGAAATTCCATCGGCCAACAATTTTGCCTGCCTGCCGCAGCATTTTTGTTTTACAAGCTCTTTTATTTTATCGAACTGAAGTAACTCTGTATTTTTCTGATCTACCATTCTTTATATTAATAACGCAAAAGTTACTTTGTTGTTTTGATTCTTTGCGTTTTTTTGACTAGTTTTAGCTAAACTCTTTTGAGACAAATTTATATATTTATTTTTTCCTTTTTAGCAATTTTAATTGGTGCGCAAACCAAAGAAATTGATTCTTTAAAACAATGCTTAAAACTGGCTAAGGCCGATAGTACAAAGCTGAGGCTTTATTCTCGTCTTTCTGAAGTTTGTGACGAAAAAGATATTCCTTTATATACAAGTCAAGCCATTTCATTAGCAGAAAATACTTTTAAAATAGGTAAGCAAAATAGCCTTAATACAAACAATTCAGATATTAATTTATCCGATCTTCCGCCCAAAGCAAAAAAAAATATTTTAAACTCTTATGGCCGCGCCCTTAACAGTCAGGGAATTTATGAGATAAGCCACGGTAATAATCCACAGGGCATTGCTATTTTTGAAAAAGCATTAAAGGTACAAAGCGAGAATAATGATACCGTTCAAATGGCTACCACCCTTGGTAACATTGGAGCTAACCTGTTCTTTATTGGGCAGATGCAAAAATCCATGGATGCATATCAACAAAGCCTTACCTTTTTTAATGCCATGAAAGATAAAAGTGGCCTTGCACAAACCTATAACGGCATTAGCATGGTATACCGCAGCCAGGGAAATGTTTTAAAAGGTATTGATTATATGTTCAAGAGTTTAAAGCTAAGTGAAGAGATGGATAATAAAGAAGCAATTGCTAACCAGTATGGCAATTTATGTGTGTATTATCTTGACGTGGAAGACTTTCAAAAAGCAAAGGAGTTTGGTGAAAAAAGTTTAGAGCTTGGTAAAAAATATAATTTAAAAGGTGTTTTAAGTAACGCCTATAATAATTTAGCTTACATCTATAAAAAAAGTGGCGATACAACAAAGTTGTTACAATACTTAAATCTAAGTTTAAACCTAAGTCTTGAGATAGGTGATAAAAATAATCTTGTTACTGCTTATAATAATATGGGTGTTGTTTACAAGGACAAAAAAAATTACAGCGAAGCCATAAAATATTTTGAAAAAGCCCTGGGCATTGCCATTACTATTGCTGCAAAGGACGGGCAGGCCAATTCTTACACAAAACTAGGATCGGTTTACCTTATACTGAACGATAAAACAAAAGCGCTTCAAAACGCTTTAAAAGCTTACCAATTAAGCAATGAATTGGGCACGCCTGTAGATATACGTAATGCCGCCGAACTTTTGAAAGATATTTACCAAAGCACAGGTCAATACCAAAAGGCTCTTGAAATGACTAATATTTTTTATGCTACGCGCGATAGCATATTAAATAATAACTATAAACAAGAAGCTATTAAAAAACAATACAAATACGAGTTTGATAAAAAAATAATTGCCGATAGTATAAAAAATCTTGAAGAAAAAAATATTTCAACAACAAAGATCGCGCTTCAAAACTCTGAACTTAAACAACAACAAATATTGCGTTACGCACTTATTATCGGTCTGGTTTTGATCACTGCTTTTTTAATTTTCTTTTATAACCGTTTCAGGATAACAACACAACAAAAGAATATTATTCAAACACAAAATGAGATCACTGAAAAACAAAAGAACGAACTTGAATTAAAGAACAAGAACATTACCGAAAGTATTTTGGTAGCTAAAGAAATTCAATACATTATTTTTCCTTCAGAGGCCGAACTTACAAAAACATTTCCGCAACATTTTATGTTCTTTAAACCCTGCAATATTTTAAGTGGCGATTTTTTATGGCAAAAAACAATTGAACAAAGAACTTTTGTTATCCTTGGAGATTGTACTGGGCATGGGGTTCCGGCATCTTTATTAACTATGTTTGCCAACGAGTTCTTAAATAAAATAATCATTCAGCAAAAAATAACCAAGGCCGCAGAAATATTACAATTAGTAAATGAAGAGATCTACAATTACATTCAACGCAAACAAAAAAATATAAAAACGTTGGATGAAGGAATGGATATTGGTATTTGTGTAATTGATAAACAAAAAAATGAACTCACTTTTTGTGGCGCGAAAATAGATCTTTTTTACACAAGCAAACACTCCGGTTTAAATATCGCTAACGGCAATAAAATAATTCTAGGTAAGGAATTACATCCCGAAAAAATATATTTAGAACATATCTTACCTCTAACCAGTATTGATACAATTTACATGACCACCGACGGTTTAAATGATCAATTCAAGTACAAAACAAATAAAACTAAATTCGGTTTTAAAGGTTTTGAAAATTTTATTAAGCAAAATAATAACAAGTCTTTAGAAGAACAAAAACAGGATTTGCAGAATGTTTTTGATGATATAATTGCCCAACAGGTCCAAATTGATGATATTTTGGTGTTTGCCTGTAAAATATCAAATTAAATACGAATAATATAACGAAATCAATAATTAAAAATTTTGTTGTATTAATTCTATATCCTATTTTTGATAGTACCTATTTATAATAAATGAAAACTGAATTAATCGCTAAACTGGAAGAACTGCTATCGAAAGAAGCAGGTGAAGTTGCTGCTAATGTGCGTGCTCTGCAGAAAGAGTATCAAAAACTTTGGACAACTGAATTTGAAACCGCAAGACAAACCTTTGTTGATGAAGGCGGAAAGCCAAAAGAATTTGAATATCCAAAACAGGCCGAAGATCTGCAATTTGAGAGTTTAATAGACAAACACGCTCAAATGAAAAAGGAGGGAGAAGCAAAAGTTGCGGCCGACCAGGCAAAGAACCTTTCTATAAAAATTGAGATCATCTCTAAAATAAAAGACCTTAGTAAATTAAGTGATAATGTAGGCGCTGCCGTTAAAATGCTGCAGGAATTACAAAGCCAGTGGAAAAATACAGGTTCTGTATCTTCTCATAAATACAAAGAAGTTCAGGCAGATTATAGCAAAGCTGTAGAAGAATTCTATTATAATTTAAAGATCTTCCGCGACTTACAAGAGCACGATCTTAAAAAGAACTTTGAATTAAAATCAGAATTGCTTGTAAAATTAAAAGCCATTCAATCGGTTGAAAATATTAAAGAAGCAGAGCGTTTAATAAAAGTTTACCGTAACGAATGGGATGAAATAGGCCCGGTTCCAAACAGTAAATGGGAGATCATTAAACAGGAATATAAAGCTGTTTTAGATGAAACCTATTCTAAAATAAAAACACATTACAACGGTCTTGAAGAGAAAAAAGGAAATAATTTACAGTCTAAACTAGAGCTGATAGAAAAGGCCAAAGCCCTTGTTACCGCTGCTTCGGAAGGGAATGTAAAATGGAACGAAACTACCGACCAGCTAATTGCTTTACAGAACGAATGGAAAACAGTTGGCAGAACAACTGAAAAAGATAACGAAAAGATCTGGGCTGAGTTCAGGGAAATTTGCGATACCTTTTTTGACAAGAAAAAAGAATTCTTTGCCGGGCAAAACGAAAAATTTGCTGCCAACAGAAAAATAAAATCTGATCTAATTGCAAAAGCGGAAGCGCTGAAAGACAGTACCGATTGGCAAAAGACAAGTACCGACCTTATTCGTTTACAGGATAACTGGAAAAAATATCCAAGTAATGGCGACAAAGAAGAGCCAAAATTATTTGCACGTTTCAGAAAAGCCTGCAATCATTTTTTTGATGCGAAAAAGAAACATTTCGAAAATGTAGACGCTTCGTTTGAAACTAATTTGGTTGCTAAAGAAGCAATTCTTGCGCGTTTTATGGAACTTAAATTAAGCGATGATAACAAGGCTAATAAAGAACAGCTAAAGATTATTTCTGATGAATGGAATGCAGCCGGAATGGTTCCTATGAAAGATAAAAAACGTTTGAACGATGCTTTTTATAACCGTTTGGATGAATTGTATGAGCAAATGAATATTGATAAAACGGAAATAGCCGTTATACAATTCAGAACTAAAATAGACCGTATGGTTGCTTCTGAAAATGGTTTTGATCTTTTACGTAAAGAAAATGATTTTCTTAAAAAGATGAGCGACGAAATTACTGCGCGCATTCGCACTTACGATAATAATCTTGGTTTCTTCAAAACCTCAAAAGGCAACAATAGTTTTCTAAAAGAAGTGGAAGATAAAATTGCAGCTGAAAAAGCTAAAATTGCTGAGTTAACTGCTAAACGTAAATTAATTACTGAAGAGTTGAATAAGTTACGCGAGACTGATAAAACAAAAGCAGAAGCGTAATTAAATATTAAATTATCATTAAAAGATCTCTTCGTTAACCGGGGAGATCTTTTTGTTTTTAGGAATTTAGGGTTCTATTTGTAAGAAATCTTTTACCAATTCTTCTGCTTTAGCACAAGCTTCGGCTAAATTCTCGTTCAATATAAAAACATCAAACAATTCGGCGGTCTTTAATTCTTTTTCCGCTTTTTCAACGCGGCGGGCTATGCTTTCTTTACTATCTGTGCTTCTTGAATGCAGGCGTTCTTCCAATATCTTAATGCTAGGCGGCATTACAAAAATGCCTAAAGAATCGTGTTTAAATTGATTTTTAAGGTTCAGTCCGCCTTCTACATCAATATCAAAAATAACGGCCTTGCCTTTTTCCCAAATGCGCTCTACCTCCATCCTTAAAGTACCATAATGGGTTCCGGCATACACCTCTTCCCACTCCAAAAACTCGTTATTGCTTACTTTTTTCTTGAATTCCTCAGGCGTCAGGTAATGGTAATCCTTTCCGTTCTCTTCTACCCCACGTTTTGGACGGCTTGTAGCAGAAATAGAGAATTCTATAAAGTCGGGGAATGTCTTTAAAATATGCCTCACCAGAGTAGTTTTACCCGAGCCAGAAGGTGCCGAAAATATGATGAGTTTGCCTTTAAGCATTCACAAATATAAAACAAATCGCCCGATTTCATAAAATCATTAATTTATACCCAGGTTATTCATTAGGAATTCGTTATGAGAGGCGAAATCCCAATAAAATATGAACTTTTGCGACTGAGTCATAGTTACCATTATGGTGAAGGAGCAAAAGTTGCAAAGCCTCATATTTTGAAGGGGTTTTTGGCTCGGAATAGAATTGCAAATGAATAATCTGGGTTAAAGTTAACATACCATAAAACCTCCTGCTATCCTTAACAGTTACCACTAATAAAATAAAGCCCATAAAACCTGAAAATCTCGTAATTTTGCATCGTAAATACCATGAAAAAACTTTTACTTTTTATTGCCCTTCTACTTTCATTCTCCTTTTTCGCCCAGGGACCTCCTGCCGGTGGAAATAAAGATATGATGAAAGCACTAAAGGATATTAAAGGGCGTGTTTACGGAAAAATTATTGATGCTAAAACAAAAAAGCCGGTAGAGTTTGCTTCGGTAGTAGTATTATGGTTTAATAAAGACAGCTTATTAGGAGGGTCTCTAACAAAAGAAAATGGTGAATTCAATATAGAAAATCTTCCCCCTATGGGTGGTTTTAGATTCAGGGCCACACAAATTGGTTATAAACCTTACGAGACCAAGATCTATATCCAAATGCCAAATAAACTGGAACAGGATCTTGGAGATATAAAATTTGAGGTAGATCAAAAATTACTGAATGAAGTTGAAGTAACAGCTGAAAAAAATACAGTTGTTATGTCAATTGACAAACGTACTTACAATGTTGATAAAGATATTTCGGTAAGAGGCGGCACAGCGGCAGACGTTATGAAAAACGTTCCGGGTGTAACAATGGACGCTGATGGCAATGCACAATTAAGAAATCAAAGTCCAACTATTTTTGTGGACGGCAGACCTACTAATTTAACCTTAGTTCAAATTCCTGCAGACCAGATAGACCGTGTTGAAATTATTACCAACCCTTCGGTTAAATACGATGCCAACACAACAGGTGGTATCTTAAACATTATCATGAAGAAGAATTTAAAGCCTGGTTACAATGGTATGATAATGGCAAACGCCGGTACGGGTGACCGATACGGTGGCATGTTGATGTTAAATGTAAAGCAAGGCCGTTGGAATATGTCATCTATGTATTCATTTAATCAGGCAATAAATAAAACACTTGGTTTTACTAAAAGAACACAATTAGATAGTACAGGAAACCCCTCAGGTTATTTTAATCAGGATAACAATACTAATTTTAAAAATCAATTTCATTTTGGAAGATTAGGAATTGATTACGGCATTAATAATAGGAACACCATTTCGTTGAATGGAATGATCGTTGCCGGGCAATTTGACACAAAAGATTACCAAAACTTTAACGTGTTGAATAAAAATTCTACAAGGATCTTTTATGGCGACCGTTTGAATGAACAGTATGCTGAGTTCCAAAATTACAATGCGCAAATGGTCTATAAAAAAACTTTTCCAAAAGCAGGAAAAGAATTAACTATGGATGGTAGTTACAATTGGACCAATTCAAATAACCATTATTTATTTACCACCAATTCACATTTAGATCCGGATACATTTAATATACCAAACGAGTATCAAAAAAATCTTGGTAAAAGCAGTGCGCGCCAATACAACTTTCAATTGGATTATGTAAATCCTTTAAGCGAGACAAGAAAATTTGAAGCCGGTGTAAAATTCTTTTACAAAAACTCGTTAAGCGAGAACAATACATCCAACGCTATTTCTAACCAGGATAATTATACCCGCGATAGCATTATGAGCAACCGTTATGTTATTGATGATATGATAAACGCAGCCTATGTAAATTATAATGACAAGATCTTCTGGGATATTTCTTACCAGGCCGGTCTGCGTTTTGAACAATCATACTACAAAGGAAATATTACAGATAAAAAACAAAGTTTCTCTTACAATTATCCTTCTTCGCCGGATGATATTTTAAAATCATTATTTCCGGGAATTTATTTTTCGAAGAAATTAAAAAAGAGCCAGGAGTTACAGGTCAATTTTAGCCGTAAGATCAGCCGCCCAAATTTTTTCCAGCTAATGCCATTTGTGATGTTTGCCGATAAACAAAATTATCGTATCGGGAATCCGCAGTTAAAACCTGAGTTTAAAAATATTGCAGAAGTTAATTACAACAAAACTTACAGTAAAGGTAGTTACTTAGGCTCCGGTTATTTCCGTTACGAAGAGCAACCAATAACGGATGTTGCCTACCCTTCTCAATTTGATCCGTCGGTGTTGGTTAACACAACAGTTAATGGTAAGAATTCCGTACGTTACGGTATGGAGCACACTGTAAAATACACTTTCTTTAAAAATTTAGACGCTACCTTAAATGGCAATATCTTTTACATTTATTTATACGGAACAGTTGTGCCAACCGAGCCTGATGTAAAAGCAGAAGGTTATGCTTATAATACAAAGGCTACTTTATCGTATCGTTTTCCAAAACAATTAACGCTGCAGGTAAATGGAAATTATGAATCGCCCCGCATTTTATTATTAGGAGCCAGCAACGAAGTGTATTCTATGGATGTATCGTTAAATAAAATGATAGGTACAAAATGGATCTTTAACCTGCAACTGAGCGATGCTTTTAATACCCGCCGCATGGGCGCGCATTACGAAACGCCTTATTACATACAAGACCTTTCGAGAAGAAGGGAAAGTCGCTTTTTGAAATTTACTATTACCCATTTATTCGGAAAAATGGATGCATCTATCTTTAAACGCGGTAAACAAATGAAAGGTCTTGGCGACCAAAACCAGGGCAACAGCGATGGCTTAGATTTTGGAAAATAATTATGACACATCAAATAAATATTGAAGGAATAAAATTGTACGCTTACCATGGTTGTTTGGAAGAAGAAGCGAGAATTGGCGCGCATTATATTGTAGATGTGTACATGACAACCGATTTTAGCGAAGCAGCCATAACAGATGATCTTAAAAAAACACTTGATTATTGTACGGTGTACGAAATAAGCAAAGCGGAAATGGCCATCCGAAGCAAATTAATTGAACAGGTTTGTGACCGCATCTTTAAAAGAATAAAAACTGCATTCCCCAGCCTTAAAACACTTGAAGTTAAAGTCACCAAGCTGTCACCGCCTATGAATGGGGATGTGGAGAGGGTATCTGTTGTTATTAAAGACTAGTAGAATGTAAAAGGTAAGATGGAAAATGGAAAACGTTATAATTGTTTGACATTTTACACACATTAATTTAGACTTTTTACCTTTAATATATCTTTGTATCTTTAACACATGAGGCCGAAGGCATATACACCGGAAGAAATTAAAACTGAATTTTTAAATTTAAAAGATTGGGCGCTTAACGGCAAAACCATTTCTAAAGAAATTACATTTAAAAATTTTGTGCAGGCTTTTGGTTTTATGACACAGGTGGCTTTAGAAGCCGAAAAACTGGACCATCATCCCGATTGGAAAAATGGTTACAATAAAGTTTCTATAACGTTGAGCACACATGATGCCGGTGGCTTAACAGAACTGGATTTTAAACTGGCAAAAAAAATAGATAAAATTTTAGCGAATGGATTTTGACAACACAGGAGATACCGAACTTTCTGAATTAGGAGAATTTGGTTTAATTAAACATTTAACACAACACATCGAAATATATCACGACTCAACCATAAAAGGAGTTGGCGATGATGCCGCTGTAATTGATAACGGCAAAATGGAAACCGTTGTCTCTACTGATATGTTAGTAGAAGGCGTACATTTTGATCTTACCTATGTGCCTTTAAAACATTTGGGTTACAAAAGTGTAGTGGTTAATTTAAGTGATATTTACGCCATGAACGCGGAGCCGCGCCAGATCGTGGTTTCCATTGCCATCTCTAACCGTTTTAAATTAGGGGCTTTAGAAGAATTATATGCCGGTATGTTACTGGCCTGCAAAAAATATAATGTTGATCTTGTTGGTGGAGATACCACATCAAGCCTCACCGGTTTGGTTATTAGCATTACCGCCATTGGTGCTGCAAAAAAAGAGAACATTGTTTACCGCAGCGGCGCTAAAGAAAGTAATTTGCTTTGCGTAACCGGTGACCTTGGCGGCGCTTACATGGGTTTACAAATTTTAGAAAGAGAAAAAGCCGTTTATGTTGAAAATCCAAAATTACAACCCGACCTTGAAGGCAAAGATTATATTTTAGAGCGCCAGTTAAAACCCGAAGCGCGAAAAGATATTTTTGAATTATTTAAAAAATTAAAATTGCAGCCCACCTCAATGATAGATGTGAGCGATGGTTTGTCGTCTGAGATCTTACATCTTTGCACACAATCAAATGTAGGTGTTGAATTATACGAAGAAAAAATTCCTATAGATCCATTAACGAATGACACCGCTATGGAATTTAATTTGGACCCAACACTTTGTGTTTTAAGCGGCGGCGAAGATTACGAATTATTGTTTACCATAGATATTGGCGATTACGATAAAGTAAAAAATTTACCGGACTTTACCATCATTGGCCACATTACCAACGAAGCCAAAGGCCGTTTAATGGTTGCAAGAGCGGGATCTGTGCATGACCTAAAAGCACAGGGCTGGAATGCTTTGCTGAAGAAGTAAACTGCTTGGAAGAGAATTATGAAAAGAATTATTTACATAATAATATTATTTTCTTTTTCAAGACAAGTTCTCGGGCAGACAAATCTTGTTCCTAATTGGAGTTTTGAGATGCAGTCGAGTTGTCCAACAACCAGTTCGCAATTATACTTGGCTATTCCTTGGTTTTTAGGGCCTTCAACGGACTTATTTGACAGCTGCGCGCCTATTTCTTCAAATTTAAATGTACCATATGTTGTAGGACCTAATCACGATACAGCCTACGCTAAAAACGGACATGCTCTTATTGGTATGCATTCATACTATAACGGACGCGAATATGCACAGGTTAAGCTGACCGATACCTTAAAACCAAACGCTTGCTATTATGTCGATTTTTATACCAGAAGATATATTTTATGTGATTGGGCAATAAATAATATTGCAGCAAATCTTTCCACGGTGCCTTTCACAAATCCTTCGGCTCCACTGCAAGTGCCAATGCATATTACAAGGTATGGCAATCCCGTAATAAAGGATACATCAAATTGGGTTCAAATTGCAGGTCTCTATAAAGCAGTTGGCGGAGAGAGTTATATTACTTTAGGTAATTTTCAAACTGACTCAAATACGACCGCCAACTTAATTTACAATAATGGCGTTGGTTGTGGCTATTATCTTTTTGACGCAGTTGCAGTATACAGTTTAAACCCGGCAGGTATTTTACCTTGGTCTTATACTGATACAACTATTATTTTAGGTAATAGCGTTTATATTGGAAATTATATAGGTGGTAATTTTAATCCTGTATGGTATACATATTCCGGTAATTTTATAGCAAACAATTCAGGCATCACTGTTACACCGACAATTACAAGTCAATACATCATTCAATTTACTGTATGTGGTGTGCCACGAGCGGACACCATAAAAGTGACTGTTATAAATGATGTTGGAATTGTCGAACAATCCATAAACTCTTCTGACTTGATTGTTAGTCCAAATCCTAACAATGGTTTAATTAATCTTTCAATTTCAAATAAAGACTTTTTGATTCAAAATTCTACCGTTAAAATTTATGACATATTTAATCGTGAAGTAAAAACATTAAAGTTGTTAGGTAAAAATCAAGATCTTCCATTACAGGATATAAATAATGGCGTTTATTATTTGCAGCTTTATCAAGGCGAAAAAATGTTGCTGACAAAAAAAATAATAAAACAATGAATATAATTCAACAACAAGCAGTAGATTTTTTCGAACGAAAATTTAATGAGCGCGGAAAATACCAAGAGTTTATAGAAAAAGTTCGGACACAACTTTATGAGTATCGAAAAGACTCTCACAAGCTTGAGTTCATTGATCATATAATGACATTGTTGAAACAAGACTACGACAAGCATTTAAAAGTGTGCGAATATGCAAATGATAAAGGTCAATGTTTTGTAAATAAAAATTACGAAAACACTTTATTCTTTATTCAAAATGAACGAGAAGAACTAATCGAAATTTTGCCTTCTTCAGATTTTACGATTCAAGAAAAAACTAACATCAATGAAAGCCTGCAACTAATACTCGTCGACTTAGACAAAATTAAAATGGGTCAAGAGCTAACCTACGATGACTTATTGACTGAACTTAACGAATTAAAAGAGTTTTATTACTTAAACAAAAAACATTGGTCTCAGATGCTTATTGGTAGGCTCACCGAAATGGTTGCAAGCGGTATAATAAGTGAGACGGTAAGTAAGGACATTGTTGAAACTGTAACAAAACATTATGATGGACTTATTAAATAACCAATGATCTTAAGAAAAGCTATATTTTTGGAATCTCCTATTATCTGGCAGATCTTGCAACAAGCGATAGCACAGAGAAAACAAGATGGGAGTACGCAATGGCAAAATGGTTATCCAAATGAACAAAGCATTCATAATGATATAACTAATGGCTACGCTTACGTGCTTGTTGATAAAGAAGAGATAGTGGCTTACGCTGCAATTATTTTTGATATTGAACCTGCCTATACTGACATTAAAGGAAAATGGTTAAGCAATGGTGATTATGTAGTGGTGCACCGTGTAGCAACATCCAATGCAGTAAAAGGAAAAGGTGTAGCCACCTATCTCTTTAAACAAATAGAAGAATTAAGTATTGAGAAAAAAGTTTATAGCATTAAAGTAGACACTAACTTTGACAACATTCCCATGCTAAAAATTGTAGACCGATTAGGCTATACCTATTGTGGTGAAGTATTTTTTAATGGTTCGCCACGAAGGGCTTATGAAAAAGTGTTACAAAAACCTGATCGATAATTAGAACCGATTTGAAAAAAACGATGAACAAATACAGCATTTTATTTTTAATAGCTACTTTCTTCCTTGTTAGTTGTGAAAACAACAATACAAAAAATGATATTACTTATGATCCAAAGACTTCCGAGCTTAGTTCAAAACAGGAAGATTCTACACCATTGAAATTTACACATGATACATTAAATTCTGTGATAGCAGATAGAGATACTCAATCATTTGTAAATGGAAGCAACTTGAAAACTGATGATTATATTAAACAATATCCCACTGATCAAAAAGCCGGATTGAGACAACATATTGAGCAATTAAGAAAAGATTGGAAAAATGTACCCAACCCAATAATTGCAACCTACCAGGGAAATGACTTTGGTGATTATCATCACATCATTTTCAAAGACGCAAACGGAGTAGGATATGATTTCGGACAAGCAAAAAACGATTATGGACAGTATAACTTGCATGAACTGTCCGGGCAATATAATGACAATCCGAAATTTTTAGGAAAGAAATTTAGAGTGTTTTGGGATTGGAAATTATCTGAATTTCTTTGCTGTGAAGGCGATTATGGTAAGGCTAAAGCATATTTACCATCAATTACAAAACTAGAATTAATAAAAAAATAATGGCTCTAATTTCGAGCGAAATCAATAAGTTTTACTTCTTACTTTTCTCTATTTCAAATCCAAAGTCCATAATTAATGGCAATGGATCAACACGCATACCCTGTTCGAAAGAGAATTGATATTTTCCTGCTAAAGGAAAACGTACATTTTTTTTTATGGGAACTTTAAAGTCAAAAATATCGCCGGCACCACTACCCTGCCATTTTCCTTTTTCATCCGATAAAATAACTTCCATGGTATCTGTCAATACTTTTCCGTCAGGGTATTTTGTGGTTACAAATACAAATAAATTTCTGTAAGGATAGGCATCAGCATGGCGCACCATTAATGAAATATTATTTAAAGTAAGTGTATCTGTAATTTCAAGATCAAACACAGCCTTGTCTTTGGCGTACCATTCGTTCTCATTAAACTTTTGATATTTAGAGTAAACTACATTATTGTTGCAGGACGACAATAAAAAAATTGCCAGGCAAAATAATGCAGCTTGTTTAAGTATCGGTCTTTGGAGGATCGTTCTTAGGAGTATTCTTATTGTCATTATTGGGCTTGTTAAATTTTTTGTTTGGGTTATTGTTATTCCTGTTTGGATTGTTGTTCTTGTTGTTGGGATTATTATTTGGTTTGTTATTGGGATTATTGTTTGCTGAACCCTGAATTTTTGGTTTTTGGTTAGGGTTTTGGTTTGTTTTTTGATTTGGGTTCGTAGTATTCTTTTGGTTCGGGTTATTATTTGGCTTCTGGTTAGGATTATTATTTGGCTTGTTGTTATTATTCCTGTTTGGTTTATTATGTTGTTTAGCTTTAGGTTTTCTATCAAAACGCGTTAAACTATCCTGACCAACAACATTCTCAAAGATCGGTTGATCAACTGCTTTCGCAAGCGCTTCGGTAACGATAGCCGATTTAATATCATCCGGCAGATCGCCTTTTGCATTTGCTTCTAAAACAGAATGAACCGTTTTTACATTTAAAGGAATAAAAACGCCTGGATCATGACGGTAACTAAACCACATCATACGACGGAAAATATCTGTCTTTTGTAAAAAAGCCTCTCCTTTTTTTGTCAGTAATTTCTTACCATCCATATCCGGAAATTCTTTTAGCGCATCTATATAACTATCCAGTTCGTAATTTAAACAACATTTTAATTTACCACATTGGCCTGCTAACTTTAACGGATTTAATGATAACTGTTGGTATCTTGCCGCAGATGTGCTAACTGTTCTAAAATCGGTTAACCAGGTACTGCAGCATAATTCGCGGCCACAAGCACCAATTCCACCTAAACGGGCAGCTTCTTGTCTTGCACCTATCTGGCGCATTTCTACACGCACTTTAAATTCTTCAGCTAAAACTTTTATCAGTTCTCTGAAATCCACACGCGCATCGGCTGTATAATAAAAAATAGCTTTCGATTTATCTCCTTGAAACTCTACATCACTTAATTTCATTTCTAAACCAAGCTTTAAAGCAATGGTTCTTGCGCGAAACATGGTATTTACTTCCAACGATTGCGCTTCTTTCCATTTATCAATATCGCTTTGTTTTGCTTTACGATAAACTTTGCGAATTTCTTCGCTATCAAAATTTACATTTCTTTTCTTAAGTTGAAGTTTTACTAATTCGCCCGTTAAAGAAACGGTTCCAATATCATGTCCCGGAGATGCTTCAACAGCAATTACTTCGCCAACAGTTAAGGCCAAATTATTTAGGTTCCTGAAAAATTCTTTCCTGGAATTCTTAAAACGTACTTCTACTATATCAAATTGACTTTGGCCTTCGGGTAAATTCATATTCCCCAACCAGTCAAAAACAGTTAGCTTGTTACAACCATCGGCAGTACCACAAGAACCGTTATTATTACAGCCGGCCGGAACCCCATTCTTTTCAGTTCCGCATCCGCCACTACCACATCCCATAGTTCAAAAATTTATGTCTAAAGATATAGATTTTAGCCCTTAAATCCAAAAGAGAGGAATAGCCTATGTATTAGACCTTTGTGAGGGTAAAGTCTTTGGCTTTTTTCATATCTTTGAGCGGTTGAGGCATTTATTTTTATACCTGTTTATTCTTGTGGCATTTGCTGTAAAAAGCCAGGATAAACTGTACTTTTTAGACGGTACCACAAAAACCGGTAAGGTTACCGAAATTGGTCCGGAGCAAATTATACTTAAAAAAGATTTTGAGAATAATGAGTTCGCAAGATCCACAATTTTATTGATACAGTTTGCTGACGGTTCTTTTGAAAAAATTAATGATCCTGAAAAAAATGTTATTGCCTCACCTGACAAAAAAGAGAATTTCCGTTTTAAACAAAAAGAAAAAGAGATCTATAGTTACAATCATGTTTCGGTAAACAGTCTCGCACTTTGCAACGCAGATATCTCTGCATTTTATGAGCGCATTTTACCATCGAAAAAAGTTGGACTTGGTGTAATGGGTGCTTACAATTTTAATTTGTATGCCACATTTCCAAATGCATTTTTTGCCATTTTAACCAACGCTAAAAAACTTTATGACCTGGGAGGCTTTATTAATTTTTATCCGGGGAATATTGAAAAAAGAACGTACATGCATTTTGGCGTAATGGTAAAATACACCTCTTTTAGTTACAGCAGTGTAAAAGAAGATTCAGTAAAGGTTGGCAATACGGTAGCGGTTACCGTTAATTATACCTATACTAAAGGCAGTCAGCTGGCTACCATTTTTACAATTGGCACACATAGCGATGTGACAAAGAATTTTTTTATTAAAACTATTTTTGGCCTGGGTGGTTTTAAATTACGTGGCGATTACAGAGACCAATATAATATGGTTTTAAATCAGAACAACAATTCTAATCAGCCAACAGATCCTTTCAACGTTAAATTTTTACCGAAATTTTATTTTGGAATAAATCTTGGATTTAAGCTATAATGAAAAAGATATACATACTATTATTTATTTTTTCGTTGAGCTTACATGCGCAGGACAAACTTTTCTTTAAGAACGGTACATCAAAAAAAGGCTTTATTGTTTCTATGTCTAGCGATGTTGTATATTATAAGAACTCTGATACATCGACCAAGACCCAACAGATCCCTAAAACAGAATTGCTTTTAGTGGAGAATTATAAAGGAGAAGTGTTTATTTTTTCCGGAGAGAAAAAAACTATTGTCGCGAAAAACACAGATACGCTTGTTTATAAAAGAAATGCTATTGGCATACAACCACTGGGAATTTTGATGGGGCGCGTAACTTTTGTTTACGAACGTTTTACAAAGGACAATAAAATTGGTTTTGCTTTTCCGATAATATTAACCTTTGACCCGCTTGGTAAGATCTACAATCCGCGAATAGACACAAGTAACAATGCACCGCAAAGATTAAGCGGCGTTAATTTTATTGGCGGCGTAGATGTAAATTTTTATGTTGGAAGAAGAACAAATTCTAAATTTTTTATTGGTCCAAGAATACGTTACGGCACCGATATGTTTGCAGAAGGCATTGAGGCTTATACAATACAAACGCAATTTGGCTGGAAATATGGTAAACCTGAAAAGGCCGGCATACAACATTTATCTTTTGGTTTTGGTGTGGTAAGAATTTTATCATCACCGGCAGGAGCAGTAATTAGTCCAAAACAATCTTACGCGGCGTTTAGTTTAAATTACAGGATTGGGGCTAAGTGGTAAAAATAATGGAAAAGGGAAAATGTAAGATGGAAAATGTAGTGACTTCTTAACTCCATCTTCCCTTTTACCTCTTACATTTTACATCAATTTATATCTTTCCTCAAAGCCTTTATTCCCCTGCAAACCGCCGCTATGAACGACAAGTAGTTTTGATCCGGCTTTTATTTTTTTCAAACGAATAAGATCGAACACAGCATAAAATAATTTAGCGGTGTACACATGATCTAAAGGAATTTCATATTCCGTTTCGAAATCGTTTTTAAACCCGATCAGATCTTTATCCATTTTAGCATAGCCATTAAAACAATAATTGTTGGTGATGCAATTATTTTCTATTTGATCTTTTTCTAATTCTTCATTTCCGTTGATCAGAATATTTTTATCCGGAAAAGCAATATTTAATTTTTCATTTGTTTCTTTTACCAAAACATTTTCTCCTTTTAAAACAGAAATGCCAATTACTTTTTGATCAGGCTTGCAGGAAGCAACAAGGCCGGCATAAGTAGTGGCTGTACCACAAGCGCAGAATATAAAATTATGATCCCATTCCAGTCGCAAAATTTCAGCGCAGCCTAAAACACCTTCAAGGTTATTTCCACCTTCGGGTATTAAATAGTGCGGACCAAATTTTCGGTTCAAATGTTTTTTAAAATCAACAGAATCTTTTTGTGAATAGGTTTCCCTATCAACAAAATAAAACTGCATGCCTTTTTCTTTAGCAGTTTGCAAAGTAGGATTTAGAATTTCTGTTTCTTCACCACGAACAACAGCAATACAATTTAAGCGTAATGCTTTGCAGGCTGCGGCTGTTGCCGCAATATGATTAGAGTAAGCACCGCCAAAAGTGATAATGGTTTTTTGTTCGTCTTGCCTGGCTTTTTTAATATTCTTTTTTAGTTTGAACCATTTATTGCCACCAACTTCAGGATCGACAAGATCTAAACGCAAAACATCGATCTCAAAATCCTGGTACTGAATTTTATTAATAATTGGTTCGTAGTTGATCATGGAAGTATTTACAATTTGTTGAATGGATGAGCTTCAACTACACAAATATACGTCATTGCGAGCGATAGCGAAGCAATCTTTTACAATAAGAGATTGCTTCGTTCATTTTGCTAAATCGCAAAACTCCTCGCAATGACGAATACTACTTAGCTTTCTCTTCCCAAATACTTACCAAGTGAACAATCGTCTCTGTTGCTTTTTGCATATCAGAAACACTTATCCATTCTTGCTTGCTGTGAAAAGCATGTTCCCCTGCATAAATATTAGGACAAGGCAAACCCATGAATGATAAACGCGAACCGTCTGTTCCTCCCCTGATGCTTGATAAAACCGGCTCAACGCCTGTTCTTTTAATAGCTTCCAAAGCGTATTCAACTACCTGCGGACAGGTATTCAATACATCTTTCATGTTACGATATTGTTGTGTCACTACAAATTCGTAAGAGCATTTATCATAATGTGATAATACATCAACTGCTATCTGGCGCAATTCTTCTTCTAAAGCTAAAAGTGTAGCAGTATCAAAAGCACGAATGATAAATTTAATCTCTACTTCTTCAAGTCCACCATTAATTGCAACCGGGTGCATAAAGGGTTGTTTTTTTTCTGTTGTCTCCGGCGTTTTATCTGTCGGAATTTTATTTACAATTTGCGCAGCAATTTTTATTGCGTGTTGCATTTTATCTTTTGCAAAACCGGGGTGCGTTGGAAAGCCTTTGATCTTAAGACTTACACCATCAGCGCTAAACGTTTCATTCTCTACATGTCCAAGTGTTTCACCATCCATAGTGTAACCAAACTCGGCATCCAGTTTTTTAATATTTACTTTATCTGCGCCCCTGCCAATTTCTTCGTCAGGCGTAAACAAAATTCTGATCTTACCGTGTTTTACTTCAGGATGCTGCATTAAATAATTAGCAGCGTCCATAATTTCTGCTAGGCCCGCTTTATTATCTGCTCCTAGCAAAGTAGTTCCATCTGCAGTTACAATATCATTGCCAACTTGAGCGGCCAAAGCTGGGTGCTCAGTAAATTTAATTATCTGCGACTGATCGTTAGGCAAAACAATATCCTTACCATTATAATTTTTATGAATTATAGGATTTACATTTGTCCCGCTGCAATCGGGAGATGTATCCATGTGCGAGCAAAAACAAATTGCCGGAACTTTTTTTGAAGTGTTACTTTCGATGGTTGCATAGATGTAACCATGCTCATCCATCTCTGCATCTTTAATGCCCATTTGTTTTAATTCTTCCACTAAAACTTTTCCTAAGTTCTTTTGTTTTTCGGTACTCGGACAAGTTGAAGACGTTGGATCAGATTGTGTATCTATTTTTGCGTATTTAACGAAACGATCGGTTACAGTGAATTTGTAATTTTTAAAGTCCATGATTTTTAATGCTAGACTTTAAAAATACAAAATATTGGGAGGTTTTACAATACCGTCATGCTGAACTTGATTCAGCATCTCAGCACTTAAAACAGTCATTAGTGCTGAGATTCCGGCTCAAGGCCGGAATGACTGAGCTGGAATTATTTAGTCACGAATTGCGTCTCGACTTCACTAGACGTGACAAAACTAAAAATGAGCAAAACCCTATGATTTAACAATTTAAAATATGAATTACAGATAATAATTTACAATTTTAATAAAAAAAGATCATGAATAAATTCAGTCTTTTAAATCAAATCGCCTTTGTTTTGTTGCTGGTGTTATCTGTTTCTTGCAATAATGAAGAACCGCGGAAAAAATGTGCCAGATCATTTGAAGTTAATGTTGCAAACAAAATGGATACAATAAATAGAAAAGACTGCGATGGTTTGAAGCAAGGAATTTGGATATCACATAAACTAAAGGACACTGTTTATTATCACAATGATACTTTGGTTGCAAATAATTAAGCAACCTTTAGCTGACTTAATTTTGCTTTTTTGAGTTTATCCAAAGCGTAATCCATAGTAACTGTAAATTGTTTTACCGGTTTTTCTTCGCTTGGCAAGCTGTACATAATATCAGTCATAATGGCTTCGCAAAGGCCTCTTAAGCCACGCGCGCCTAATTTAAACTCAAGGGCTTTGTCTACAATTAAATTCAAAACATCATCATCAATATCCAGCTTAGTGCCTTCCATTTTAAACAATTGTTTGTATTGTTTGATCAATGCATTTTTTGGATCAGTTAAAATTTGACGAAGCGCGCTTCTGTCTAACGGTTTTAAATAAGTTAATACCGGCAAACGACCAATTAGTTCGGGGATCAAACCAAAAGATTTAAGATCCTGCGGAGAAACGTACTGTAATAAATTTCCTTTATCAAATTCTTCATCGTTAACAGATGAAGCATAACCTACAGCTTGTGTATTTAAACGTTGTGCGATCTTTTTCTCGATACCATCAAAAGCGCCACCACAAATAAATAAAATATTTTTTGTGTTAACCGCTATCATTTTTGCATCAGGATGTTTTCGTCCACCCTGCGGCGGAACATTCACGATCGTTCCTTCCAATAATTTCAACATTGCTTGTTGAACACCTTCACCGCTCACATCGCGTGTGATTGAAGGGTTATCGCTTTTACGCGCGATCTTATCTAATTCATCAATAAATACAATTCCTTTTTCGGCTGCTGCTACATCGTAATCTGCCGCCTGTAACAAACGCGTTAAGATACTTTCAACATCTTCGCCCACATAACCTGCTTCTGTAAGAACGGTTGCATCAGCAATACAAAAAGGTACATTCAACATAGTAGCAATGGTGCGGGCCAATAAAGTTTTACCGGTTCCTGTTTCGCCAACTAAAATTAAATTTGATTTATCTATCTCAACTTCTTCTTTAATATTTTTTTGCGTGTGCGAGATACGTTTAAAGTGATTGTAAACGGCAACAGCTAATACTTTTTTAGCATCGTCTTGTCCGATAACGTACTCATCCAGTTTTTCTTTTATGGCTGCCGGCTTTAATAAATTAAGCGCCTGCTGAAGCTGTTGCTTCTGCTCGCCCATAGCTTCTTCTTTAATTAAATTAAAAGCCTGGTTAATGCAATTATCACAAATGTGACCATTGATACCTGCGATCAAAATTTTCGCCTCTTTTTTATCTCTTCCGCACATTGAGCAGCGCAGAGTTGTTTCTTTTGCCATTGTAGTAAATTAGTTGAGAACTTTTGTATTTTTACTTATCAAAGTATTTTTTCATGTAAGTAAAGTAATGGTCTTTCCATCCTTTCTTATAATTCTCTCCCTGTTCATCAGGAATGTTTGTATGCGTTATCGTTAATAATGTAAAATCATCTTTATAGGTAAAAAATAATTCTATTATCGAATCCTCATCTGTTTCTGCAAAATCGGTAGTGCGCCATTTTTGAATTATTCTTTTATGTGGGAAGATCTCAACATTTGTTCCTGTTATATAACCATCCCATGCAGAGAATTTTCCACCTTCACTTGTACTTGTTTTTGCTACTGCGCCGCCGGTAAAAGCCGCATGCGTTTTATCATCCAACCATCCCGAGAACACTTCTTTTGGAGTACAATTTAATTTTACTGATACTTTTATCTTTTCCACTTTTCTATCTAAATTTTATGCGTGATTTTTTAAGTCTTCTTTTTTTTCTTTTAAAATTTCAAATACAGAAGCTGCTATTTGGTTTGGAGAAAATCCACACTCCTCATACAATTCTAACTGCTCGCCGTGCTCAATAAAATTATCAGGAATTCCCAATCTTACTAATTGAGCTGAGTAATTATTATCTGCCATGAACTCTAATACTGCACTTCCCATGCCACCCATTACGCAACCATCTTCTACTGTAATTATCTTTTTATATTTGGTAAATACTTCGTGTAACAACGCTTCGTCAATTGGTTTTACAAAACGCATATCGTAATGTGCAGGTTCAATTCCTTGTTCTTTTAGTTTTTCAATTGCCGTGGTAACCAAATTACCCGGGTGACCAATGGATAAGATAGCAACTTTTGTTCCATCCTTTATTTTTCTGCCTTGCCCAACTTCAATTTTTTTGAATGGTGTTTTCCAATCTACCATCACACCTTGTCCGCGTGGATAACGAATACTAAACGGACCTTTTACTTCATCCAATTGCGCGGTGTACATTAAATTTCTTAATTCTTCCTCGTTCATGGGTGCACTCACGATCATGTTTGGAATGCAACGGAAATACGCGAGGTCAAATGCTCCGTGGTGTGTAGGACCATCAGCTCCTGCTAAACCTCCTCTATCCAAACAAAAAATAACCTTTAAATTCTGTAAAGCAACATCATGCAACACCTGGTCGTAGGCACGTTGCATGAACGATGAATAAATATTGCAATAAGGAATTAAACCCTGTGTTGCTAAACCGGCGCTAAAAGTAACGGCATGCTGTTCTGCAATACCCACATCAAATGCACGATCGGGCATAGCTTTCATCATAATGTTCAACGAACAGCCTGATGGCATTGCCGGAGTAATACCTGTAATTTTTAAATTCTTTTCTGCCAACTCTACCATAGTGTGACCAAATACATCCTGATATTTTGGTGGTTGTGGTGTTTTTGGAACTACTTTAATGATCTCGCCAGTCTCTTTATTGAAAAGACCCGGAGAGTGCCATACTGTTTCGTTTCCTTCTTCGCTAAATTTATATCCCTTACCTTTTTTGGTAAGAACATGTAATAATTTTGGGCCGGGAATATCTTTAAGATCGGCCAATACTTTTGTTAAGCGCACCACATCGTGTCCATCAACCGGGCCAAAATAACGGAACTTTAACGATTCAAATAAATTACTTTGTTTTAGTAAAGACGTTTTAACGGCGTTCTCTACTTTACTTGCAATTTCCTGTGCATTGGGGCCAAACTTGCTTATTTTACCAAGCAATTCCCACACTTTATCTTTTGCTTTGTTGTAAGTATGAGATGTTGTAATGTCGGTTAAATATTCTTTTAAAGCGCCAACATTAGGATCGATACTCATGCAATTATCGTTTAAAACAACCAATAGATTTGCATTTGTAACGCCTGCATGATTTAAACCCTCAAAAGCTAAACCCGCAGTCATAGAGCCATCGCCAATTACAGCAATATGATTTTTATCTTTTAAATTATTGTACTTGCTGGCAACAGCCATACCAAGTGCTGCACTAATTGAGGTGGATGAATGGCCAACGCCAAAAGTATCGTACTCGCTTTCGCTGCGTTTTGGAAAGCCGCTAAGGCCTTTGTAAATGCGGTTTGTGTGAAAAATATCTCTACGTCCGGTTAAAATTTTATGTCCGTAAGCCTGGTGGCCTACATCCCAAACCAACTGATCATAAGGCGTATTAAAAATATAATGAAGGGCAACGGTTAATTCTACAACACCTAAAGAGGCGCCAAAGTGACCGCCTTTTACTGAAACAAGATCAATAATATACTGACGAAGTTCTGCGCTTATTTGTTCGAGTTGGTCTTCGTTTAGCTTTTTTAGATCGTCCGGTGAATTTATTTTGGCTAACAATTCTCCCGGAATAAAGCCTGAACCTTTTACAATTTCCATTGATACAAATATAAAAAAATATTAAAAATTTAACGTTAAGACTAGCTGTAAATTGCTTAAATACTTATATAATTTAACGTTTTTTCTACCATTTTGTTGTAATTCGATCAAAATTTAGGCGTTCCTCATAATTTACAATATTCCACGCGGGCAAGGGGAGTTTTCTCCCCAATTAATCTTCTGAGTAAAGACGTATCAATCCCGTAGAAGGATCGTCAATATCATACTCAAAATTCGATCTTTTGTAACATTTTGCGACCTCGATAAACCAGGCGCCTGCGGTTGAATTTATCATGTGTACATACGTTGTATGCGCTTTCTCTTCGCCCGTTCTTTTGTCATAAGTGATAGTTATTGGGCCGGTTTCCATACAAGTTACCTCTCCAGGCAATAAAGTATCATATGTAGTATTTGAATTCCAATCAAAAAAGATAGTATCGTTAGTTAAATTTCCAACGCAGAGTTGTGATTGATCGCAATTAATATCTGCAGGAATATTCTTTTTCTTTTTAATACAGTCAGTAAACACAAACTGTGCTACAAATACTATTAAACAAAAAGAGATTAATTTTTTTATCATGGTTAACTAATAAAGTTACACAATAAAAAAGCTAAAGCAACAAATAATTTAAAGATTTAAAATTTCTTTTAATTTAGAATAGCCGGCACGACTGAGAGGAACTTTTTCTCCGTTCTTTAGCAAGGCCAGATTGTTGTTTTTATCCAGCGCTACTATTTTTGTAAGGTAATTGAGGTTTAAAATAAAGGAACGATGTACCCGTACAAATTGATTTGGATCTAAAACCTCTTCATAATAACTCATGGTCTTCTTTTTTAAATAGAAGGTCTCGCTATTGAATATTTTTACGTAATCGTCGTAAGCTTCGATATAAATAATTTGTGAAGTTGGTAAAATAAGAATGCTTGTTCCATTTTTTACAACCACACGGTGCGCTTCTTCGATATGTTTTTTTGAAACTGATTCTAGTTGTTCAATCCCCCTAGCCCCCTTCTCCAAGGGGGAATCAATTCCTGTTTTTTCGAAGGGGGAATTGGTGTCGAGGAATTTTTTTACCGCTTTTTCGAAGCGTTCGAGATTAAAGGGCTTTAATAAATAATCTACCGCATTTTGTTCAAAAGCTTTTAGAGCATACTCGTCAAATGCAGTAGTAAAAATTACAGCGGGTTTTTTTTCTAATAATTCTAAAGTTTCGAAACCATTTATTTTAGGCATTTGAATGTCTAAAAATATCAAAGCAGGATCGTGTTGCTGAATTGCTTTTACAGCCTCGAAGCCATCACCGCATTCGGCAACTATCTCTAATTGCTTAAAAGCAGAAAGATATTCTTTTACAATTTGTCTTGCCAATGGCTCATCATCTATTAAAATTACTTTCATCATTACTGTGGGATTAAAATAATGGTTGTGAAAATTGAATTATTTTTTTCGATCACTAAAAGATCTGTGCGGTGATAGATCAATTGCAAACGTTTTTGAATTAAAGATAGACCAAAACCTTCGCCCTTCCTGGATTGTGAGGTGCTTTCATCAAAAGGATTGGTAATAACAATTGCCAGCAAATTGTTTTTTATTTGTGCGGTGACAGAAATTTCAACCTGATCTAACACATTATATAAACCAAATTTTACAGCGTTCTCAACTACAGGTTGAAGCATTAAAGCAGGTAATTTTAAACTTAACGTGTCTTCGTTTATATTAAAATTAACGGTTAAGCGGTGACCAAATCTTACTTTTTCAATTTCTAAATACAACTTTAAAAGATTTATTTCCTCGCTGAAGGGCACATTTTTATTCTCGTCTTTTTTTAAAGTGCCTCTTAAAAAATCAGACAAGTTCTGGATCATTTTTCTTGCCTGTTGCGGTTCCGAAACAACTAAAGCATTAATAGAATTTAAGCTGTTGAACAAAAAATGTGGTTGTAATTGTTGTCTTAACTTTATTAATTCGGCCTGGCGCAATGTATGTTCCGCGTCAAATTTAAGATCGCTTCTTTCGCTTTGCTGCCTTATAAAATATAAAGACCATAATACAACTGAAAAAAAACTGATCTGTAGAAAAGCAACGACAATACGTATAATAATAGTTTTGGTAAACATGGCCTCAAAATCAGAAACCTCGTATACACCATTTAAGATCAACCGTTCAGAAAAAACAATACCCCCAATTAAAATAAAAACAAAAATTGTTCGGGTTCCAAAATTATTAAAATAGCTACCGCTGTATTTCTGTACGAAAAATATGATCGTAACACCTGTTAAGATAAGCGCTAAAGAAACCGAGGCGTCAATAAAAGCAAAGTTTAAATTATTAAAGATCTGAAAAATTACAAAGCACTGCAAACCCCACCAGATAATAAACCAGGCAATAAGTGCAATGATCAACTGCATTCTTGATGGAAGTTTTTCTGCGGTCATCTAATTAATAAAAAGATAAATTCTTTGCCTGAATTCCCATTGCTTTTTGTAATACCGAATTTATAAATTTTTCTTTTTCTTTTGTTTCAATGGTGTTTGAATATATTTCAACACCATCCGAAAGTTCGTTAATTAAATTTAATTCGCTGGCATCGATAAAGCGCCAGGTAACTAATTTTTTATTTGCGTTATAAAATGAACTCTGAAGACTTTTTCCTAAGTTTTTTGCTTTGTAATACGCCTCTTCTTCGTTAGTTGCTTTTATTAATCGAAACTGCTCATCAAATTCTGCTTTTACAGTTGATTCGCTAACTTCGATGCTGAAAATTAATTTTACTAAATACCAATTCATAAATTTATTTTTTAAATATTAATAAGAAACTATTTCTATTCCCGACATAAAAATATGCCCGGTAAGTATCAATGTTTTTTTCTGTGCGGCATCGTTAACATTAAGTAGCTGACGTTTATCTTCAACACCTGCAAATACGCACTCAATATCAGATTTAATGACCCAGTTGGGAGGAATTACCAACTTAACACCACCAAACTGTTGTTTAATGGTGAGAACTGCTTCAGTAACAATTTCTGCCTGCATTAAATTTAACTTACAGCCGCTAAACGTGTTTTTTATTTCACCACCCTTAAAATCTTTGCTAAATATATTTTTTTCGGTACCGGCAAAAACATTGTTCACAAAAATATAATCTTCGTTACTGTTTTCAACCATATCACTGTACTCACCTTTACCGCCTCCTGAGTAATTTTTGTGATCGAAACGGTGTTTTTGATATCCAAATTTTCCGTAATCGCGACACTTATTTTTTGGTTTAAAAATTAAAATAATACCAATAATAAATAAGATGATAGGAATCTTATAATGTATAATTGTGAATTCAGGAAACGCATAACTTGCTATAAACAAACTACCAATTAAAATTAATATTAGTCCTGTTGCGCTGCGAAAATTATTTTTAACTAACGCAATAATACCCAAGGCAATTAAAATAGTTGGCCAGGTAAAGAACCAGTCCGGAATTAAATACCCCATTTGCTTGAACATATAAACAAGGCCTGCAATTATTACAAAGATGCCCGTCATCACTTGACCTCTTCTTTTTTTCTTTTGCCAATCGTTAAAGTCAGGGTCGTTCTTATATTGTTCTTCTAAAGTTGTCATTATTCTTAATTTTTATCAAATGTAAGTACACAATAAGAGCTGCAAAACAGCAAATCGGTGAACGGAATTAAACCGAAGGTGAATGAAGAAAGTAAGGGGTAGATGTTATTGTTGTGATAATTAAAAAGCCACAGATTTCGCTGATTCACACAGACGTTTTTTATTTTATCTGCGTTATCCGTGAAATCTGCGGCTAAAAAATGTACAGCTTACTTCTTAAGTAAATATCCTTTTTCGAGAGAGATAGTTTCTTTATCGCTTGTCTTTAGTATTATATCTTCTGTGATCTCTTTAAAACCTTTTTTATTGATAGTCAATTTATAATTACCACCCTTTAATGTAAAAAAGTATTCGCCATTTTCATTGGTTGTGGTAGAAGAAACCTGTGCTCCTGCGCCATCCGTTAGAACGATCTCCACATCCGGTAAACCGTAACCTTCGTAACCATCGCGCACGGTACCTTTTAAGATACTTAAGCCATTGCTTTTTATTTTTTTACCATCTTTTTCTAGAATAGCATAATCTTTAAGATCTATTTTATAGATATCGCTCTCGCCCAATCCACCTGGCCTGTCGCTTGATATGTAAGCATATTTAGCATCGGCACTTAAGGTTAACTGACCTTCTTTACCAATAGTATTAATGGGATAACCAACGTTCACAGGTGTGCTCCATTTACCACCTTCGAAAACAGTTTTAAATACATCGTAACTACCCATGCTTCCGGGCCCATCGCTGCAAAAGAAAAGAGTTTTACCATCCGGTGCCAGAAACATTCCGGCTTCATCATAGGCTGTGTTTACTGTTGGGCCAATATTTACAGGTTTGCCATATTCTTTTTTATTTATTTTTTCTACCAGGTAAATATCGCTTCGTCCCATACCGCCATCGCGCTCGCTAAAGAAAAATAATTTTTTACCATCAGATGAAACACAAGCGCCGCCTTCCCAATAGCTTGACGCCACAGGTTTTCCGATAGGCTCTGGAGTTTTCCATTTACCGTTATTTATTTTACTGATAAAAACATCGCCACCACGTGATTCTTTATCCTTGATATCGTTCTTATAAATAAAGATTTGTTTTCCGTCAGGCGAAATGCTACTTACCGCATCGTGTGCCTTTGTATTAACAGAACCCGGAACCTCAGCTGCTTTAGCAAAATTCTTGGTTGCAGAATCGTAACTGGCAATATAAATATCTTCAAAATATTTACCATCACCTTCAACATCCACAATAGCGTTGGTGCCTTCAGGACGATTAGTAGTAAATACTAGTTTTGTTCCGTCGGCAGTAAGACAAGGGTTTTTATCATTGAATTTACTATTGATCTCTGTTCCTAAATTTTCAACCGTAACGTCTAATGGTGCGGTTGTCATAGCCTTTGCGTTTTGTGCTTGTTTTAAATAAAGATCGGCATCTTCTGTATTTTCTTTTTCAGGATTTGGAGCCGATTTAAAAGCAGTGATCTCTTCAATAGCTTTATCAAAATTGCTTTCCGAGTGGTAAATTCGCCCAAGCGTAATATGTGCTTCCGGTTTTTCAGTAGCATTAGCTTCAAGGCTTTTTAACAAATACTCTTTTGCCTTATCGTTTTGTTTTAAATTAAAATGGCAAAACCCTATGTAATATAAAACTGAAGCGTTCTTTGGATTGTTCTTCTCTACTTCACGATACGTATTAAGCGCGCCAACAAAATCGCCGGCATACATTTTTTGCTTGGCAATAACAATTTTTGCAGCATCACCGGCATCGGTAAAGACATTGGTTTTTTTATCTTTTTTGTCTTTTTTTTCCGGATCGGTGGTTTGAGCAGTTGACACTAAAGATAGTGCAAGGAATATCAATAAAAATTTCTTCATAATGTATGCTTTTGTAACGAAATCTAAAATACAAATAAAATTTTAACGGAGGATGTTATTTTATAGAAAAGTTTTTTTAACTTTATCTTGCAAAATCATAGAAAATATGAGGTTGCCACAAAATTTTTACTAAAAACAAAATAATTTTTCATACATGAATAAGATCTCATTTTTATTTAAAGGCCTTTGTATAGCAGTATTGTTAGTTTCCTGCGAGAATAAAATTGGTAAGCTCGAGCCAAAAGCGCCACCCGTTCCTCCAAACGCTTGTGATAGCGTTAAGTACAACGCTTATATTAAACCTATTATCAATGCTAATTGTGCTACGCCAGGCTGCCACGTTCCGGGCGGTGGTGGAAATGGAGATTTTACTACTTATGCTGGGGTATCTGCAAAAGTAAGTAATGGCTCATTTAAAAATAGAGTAATAGGTCCTGGATCACCTATGCCTGCTTCCGGAAGACTTCCACAAGCAAAGTTAGACAGTATACAGTGCTGGTTGGATAAAGGTGCGCCTAATAACTAAAATAAAAAATTACTCAAAAAAAAGCCGCTAAAAAATTAGCGGCTTTTTTAATTTTATAATGAAGCCAATTGCTCTTCAATAGATTTTATTTTATTTAAAGCATCGCTTTCTTTTTTACGCTCTACCTCAATAATTTCGGGTTTTGCATTAGCAACAAAACGTTCGTTAGATAATTTTATTTGCACCGATTTTAAGAAGCCTTTGTTGTATTCAAGCTCTTTTGCAAGACGTTCTTTTTCTTCAGCAACATTAATATTACCGGTTAATGGTACAAAAAATTCTGCATTTAAAACCATAAAACCAAAAGCACCTTCCACTTTATCGTTTGTATAAGAATACGAAGAAAGATTTGCGAGTTTAATGATCACACTGTCAAAGCGTGAGAATTGTTCGCCAACATCTGATCTTTCTTTTACTTCCAGTTTTTCGTTTGGTGAAATATTTTTTTGCTGACGAATGTTTTTTACTTTTGATACTACTTCTTTCACTACTTCAAAACCTATCAACACGTCCTTGTTCTGTGTATTTACCGTAGGCCATTCGGCCACAATAATACAATCCATTTCGGCGCGTTCTTTTATTAAATGCCAGATCTCTTCGGTAATAAATGGCATCCATGGATGCATAATTTTTAAAAGCGACTCCAAATAATTAATTGTAGCATCAAAGGTTGTTTTATCAATTGGTTGTGCTTTGCCATCAATAAACTCCGGCTTAATGGCTTCTAAATAATATGCACAGAAATCATCCCACACTAATTTATAAGTTGCCATTAAGGCATCACTCATTCTGTATTTTGTATAATGATCGTTTATGATCTCTAATTGTTCTGATAAACGGTTGCCGAACCATTCAATGGCTGTTTTACTTGCTTCAGGTTGCGAAACGTTAGTGTCAATTTCAAAGCCTTTTATTAAACGGAAAGAATTCCAAACTTTGTTAGCAAACCTACTACCCTGCTCACAATAACTTTCATCAAACAAAAGGTCATTACCTGCCGGAGAACTTAATAACATGCCTACACGCACACCATCAGCACCATACTTTGTAATTAGTTCTAAAGGATCGGGAGAGTTGCCTAAACTCTTACTCATTTTCCTTCCTTGTTTATCACGTACAATACCCGTTAAATAAACATTGTTGAATGGTTTTAAGCCTGTGTATTCTTTACCTGCAATGATCATACGCGCCACCCAGAAAAATAAAATCTCGGGTGCAGTTACAAGATCATTTGTTGGATAATAATATTTTAGATCTGCATTTGCATTCTCCCATCCTTTTTTAATGATATCCGGATCAAAAACCGTTAAAGGCCACAACCATGAAGAGAACCAGGTATCCAATACATCTTCATCCTGCTTAAGACTAGCACTTATAATTCCAGTTTTTTCTCCTAATAATTCTCCTCTTTTAGGATGATCTTTATCAATTTTATTTAAAAACAATTCAACAGCTGCCTCTCTAGTTTTAGCAACAACCGTATCTCCATAAAAATACCACGCAGGAATTTGTTGTCCCCACCACAACTGACGGCTAATGCACCAATCGTGTACATTTTCCATCCAGTGCTTGTAGGTATTTACAAATTTTTCGGGAATTAATTTTACGTCATTATTTAAAACAGCTTCTAAAGCAGGCTTGCTAATGTCTTCCATTTTAAGGAACCACTGCATGCTCAAACGTGGCTCTATCACAGCATCTGTGCGTTCGCTATACCCAACTTTATTTTTTATCTCTTCTATTTTTTCTACCAAACCTTGCTCCTGCAGATCTTTTACAATTTGCTTACGGCAGGCAAACCTGTCCATACCAACGTATGCGCCGGCCGCTTCACTTATTTTTCCATCCTGTGTTAAAGCATCAATAACAGGCAATTTGTATTTTTGGCCAAGGTTAAAGTCGTTAATATCGTGTGCTGGCGTTACTTTCAGTGCACCAGTACCGAAGCTTGCATCAACATATTCATCAAAAATAATTGGCACTACCCTATTAACAACTGGTACAATTATATTCTTGCCTTTTAATTTTGTGTAACGCTCATCATGAGGATTAACGCACACCGCGGTATCGCCCATAATAGTTTCGGGGCGAGTAGTTGCAACTGTAATAAACTCATTTGAGTTCTCAATTTTATATTTTACATATACCAATTTACTATTGGTCTCTTTATGTATTACTTCTTCATCGCTTACGGCAGTAAGGCCCTGAGGGTCCCAATTAACCATGCGCACACCACGGTAAATTTGTTTCTTATTATAGAGATCAATAAAAACATCAATAACTGCATCGCTTAATTCGGGTTCCATAGTAAAGCGCGTGCGGCTCCAATCGCAGCTGGCGCCTAAATATTTTAGCTGTTCTAAAATAATGCCACCGTACTTCTCTTTCCAGTCCCAGGCATGTTTAAGGAATTCTTTGCGTGAAAGATCTGTTTTTTTTATGCCCTGATCTGCTAATAATTTTACAACTTTAGCTTCGGTAGCAATACTTGCATGGTCGGTGCCCGGTACCCAGCAGGCGTTGAATCCCAGCATTCGCGCACGACGAATTAATACATCCTGGATAGTATTATTAAGCATATGACCCATGTGAAGCACGCCGGTAACGTTTGGTGGCGGAATAACTATAGTGTATGCTTTGCGATGATCGGGAGTTGATTTAAAAAAATTTTTCTCTGTCCAGTACGGATACCACTTGCTTTCAGCTTCCTGGGGGTTATATGTTTTTGCTATGTCCATGTTAAACAATCAAAAATTATTATGTTAAAAATCGCAAAAATACACAAACAATTGGGTTGATGTTATATCTTTATGGCACGATTTATGGTATAAATTTACAACAACAAAAAAACATTATTATGAAAAAATTAATTTTAACATTAGGATTAGTAGCAGGCTTATCTGCATTAACTATTGCACAAGAGGTGCACAATGCAAATGATGGTCATGGCCATGGTGCAGCAACAGAGAACACACAGCCTACTAGTTTAGCTGATATTAAATTAGACAAAACTACCCATGATTATGGCAACATTAAACAAGGTGATAACGGTGAATGTGAGTTTAAATTCACAAACAACGGTAAAGAGCCATTAGTAATTACTAATTGCATGGGAAGTTGCGGTTGTACTGTACCACAATGCCCTAAAGAACCAATTTTACCTGGTAAAAGCGGTGTAATTAAAGTAAAATATGATACCCAACGTGTTGGTGGCATTTACAAAACTGTAACTGTTAACTCAAACGCAAAAAGCGGTACTCAAACTTTAACTATTAAAGGTAATATTGACGCAAAACCAGTTGATGTTGCTTTTCCTGAAAACCAAACACCTACTGGTGCTCCGGTTGAAAAGAAAGGTTAATATTTAAAACTGAAATAACATGAAAAAGCTACTTTCTTTATTAGTAATGGTATTTGGCTTAACCTTTGGTTTAAGCGCACAGGAATCTACTATTCCAAACCCAGACCCTAACGCTCCGGACATTAAGTTCGAGAACGAATTGTTAGATTATGGTGTTATTGATTACGATGCTAATGGAATTCGTGAATTTAAATTTACTAATTCAGGAAAAACCCCTTTAACTATTACTTCGGTTACTGGAGAATGTGGCTGTACTGCTACTACTATTGATGGTAAACCAGGTTGGCCTACAGAGCCTATTTTACCCGGAAAAAGCGGTGTAATTAAGGTAAAGTATGATACCAAACGTGAAGGTCGTTTTGAAAAGAACGTTACTGTAGCTTCTAATGCTAAATTTTCTTCAAAAAAAATACGTATTAAAGGTGAAATTAAAGCTAAACCTGCAACAGGTGAAAATTAATACTCATACATTCTCAAAAGATCCTCTTGGTAAAACCGAGGGGATTTTTTGTTTAAAGAAAGTTCTGTGCTTTTTAATGTGCCTTAGTGTATCCAATAGCTTTTCGCAAGCTAAGCTCGAACTAAAAGATGCTAAACAAAACTTTGGTACCGTAAAAAAAGGTGAGGTTGTAAAGCTGGATTATGAATTTACAAATACCGGCACAGAGCCTTTAATTATTACCGAAGCCGAAGTAAGTTGCTCCTGCACCACCGTAGATTTCCCAAAACAACCTATTGCGCCTAACCAAAGCGGTAAAGTTGTGGTGAGTTTTGATACCAAAACCGTTTACGACAGACAGGACAGGATTGTATTATTAAAAAGCAACGATCCTAAATCGCCAGCAAAGGTAAGATACAAAGGTAGTGTGCTTAGAAAATGATCAGGCTCCGGTTTTAAGTTGCCTGTAAAACTCCGAAACAATAATTGCCGTTGCCATTGCCGCATTCAAAGATTCGGTTCCATTACTTTGGTGTGATGGAATAGTAATTGGTTTATTAATGAGTTTTAAATTAGCATCGCTAATACCATTAGCCTCATTACCAATAATTATTAGTCCGTTGCTTAATTTATTATTGTAGATAGTTGCACCGTTTAAAACAGCCCCATATACATTATCAATATTTTGGTGTTTTAAAAGTTCTTCCAATTCGCTGTATACAACATTTACCCGTAAAAAGGCGCCCATTGTGGCCTGTATCACTTTTGGATTATAAAAATCGCAGCTGGCCGGTGAGCAAAAAACATTTTTTATTCCAAACCAATCGGCCAAACGCACTATTGTACCAAAATTTCCCGGATCGCGAATATCATCCATGTATAGTGTAAAGTCTTTCTTAAAATCAAAAACCTTAGGGGTACTGCTAAAATAATTGCAAAGCGCTAATACCTGGTTTGGGTTATTTTGTAAAGAAATTTTTTGCAATTCCTCTTCACTTATCTCCGAATAATCTATTTTAAATTGTTGCAATTCCTTCTTATAATTTAAAAGAAATTCTTTGGTAGCATACGCTTTTGAAACCAGATCGCTTTTTTGCAATAAAACCTCCGAAACTGATTTAACGCCTTCCACAATAAATAATTTTTGATTATCCCTTTGTTTTTTCAGGTGTAATGATTGTATTTCTTTTATTTGATTTTTACTAAGCATAATTTACCCTAAATTAGCATATTTTATTAAGAGCTTGTTTAAAGATTTGAAATTATTTACAAAAATATATAACAGACCCGATCTAAAAAAAATAATACCTGCGTTTTTAATTTTTTTGTTTGCCCAAATTTTTATTTCGTGTAATCCAACAAAAAAATTATTACCCAACGAGTATTTGCTTGATAAGGTAGAAGTAATTAATACTAAAGAAACAAACCAGCCAAAAGAAAATTTTGAGGCCTTTTTCAGGCAAAAACCAAACCGTAAATTATTCAGAAAAGCGCAATTCTTTGTTTGGTGGTATAATTTGTTTGATGATGAAAAAATTAAACAGAAAAAAATTGACCGCAATTTAAAATACGACAAAATAAACTCAGACAGGGTTTTGGCTGCCGAAAAAAAGAACGAGGAAAGAGCAAAAAAAGGAAAAAAACCTAAAACCCCTAAATTAAAAGATAAATCAAGTCAACTCGTTATAGAAAGCATCCGTGATATTGGTGAGCCTGCTGTAGTATTTGATTCGCTCTTAACTGAGCAAACCCGTTTGCAAATGGTTAAATTTTTATTCAGTAAAGGGTATTTTAATAACAGGGTTACCGACACAATTGAGTTTAGCAAAGATAAACGTGCAACAACAAAATATATTCTTTATCCCAAAGACCCATACATCGTAAATAAGATAACTTATTTAATGGAAGATGAAAAGCTGGGAGCTATGATATTAAACGATACCGTAAATACTTTGCTTAAAGTAGGTATGCAATATGATACCGAAAAGTTACAAGCCGAAAGACAACGTATTACAGAATTCGCGTCAAATAATGGTTATTTTTATTTTGAGAACGCTTATGTAAATTTTGATATCGACTCTAGTTTCAGCAATCATTCTGTATCGGTGGTTATTAATTTAAAAAAATATGCTAAGTCATACAGCTCTTCAAACGATTCTTTAATATACGTTAATCATCCAAGAATGAAAGTGGAAAATGTATATATTATTACAGAACCGGTGTATACAGATATAAAAGAAGCCCAATTTAAAGATACCCTTAAAACAAAAAGAGAAGGAACCGTTTTTTTATTGAACTCGCGCCTGGCTTACAGGCAGCCGATCATCATCAACAATACAGATATTTATCGTGGTCAGTGGTTTAGAAAAGATACTTCCGAGCGAACCTATAAACAATTATTAGGTCTAGGCATCTTTAAAAATGTAACTATAAAATTTTTAAAGAACCAGGATCATTCTAACCGTTTAGATTGTTACATCATTTGTAATCCTTTATTGAAACAATCTTTAACGGCAGAAACTGAAGGAACTAACACTAATGGCAATTTAGGTATTGATGGAAGTATTGTATATCAGAATAAAAATTTTTTCAAAGGCGGCGAGCTAATAGAGTTAAGATTACAAGCGGCTATTTCGGCGCAAAAACAATTTGCAAATACAACAAACACCGTTAATTCGGTTGAAGATGCGGTTGACTTTAACCGTTTACAACGTACATTTAATACCATACAATTTGGACCTGAATTCACATTCTCTGTGCCCCGTGCGTTTTTTCCTTTTTCATTATTACCCTTTAAAAAGGATATGTTACCGCGTACTTACGTTAAAACCTCACTTAATTACCAAACAAGGCCTGAATTTAGCAGGGTAATAACAAACATAGATTATGGTTTTAGTTTTAGAAGCCATAAAGGAAGATTAAGGCATGATTTTATTCCGTTTGAGGCTTATCTTGTTCGTGCAAAATTATCGGCTGCGTTCGAAAAAGATCTAGGCAATCTTAACGACGCGTTTTTACTGAATTCGTTTCTCGATCACATCACTACTTTAAGTAAATATAGTTTAACCTACACCTCAAAAGAAAATTCAAACACAAGCCGCAAAACTGTTCATTATATTAAATGGACAATAGCTTCCTCTGGCTCCATCCTACGCCAGTATTTTATAGCACGTGGTGAAAAAACTGATTCGTTGGGCCGTTATCTTTTATTCAATATTCCGTTTGCGCAATTTTTAAAAACAGATATTGATTACAGGATCTATATTCCTATACGAACCAAAAGCAGGATTGTTTATCGTGTTGCCGGTGGCATTGGAAAACCTTTGAAGAATTTAAGCGGTTTACCATACGAGCAAAGTTATTTTAGCGGTGGCCCAAACAGTGTTAGAGCCTGGCGTGCACGTACCCTTGGTCCAGGGGGATACGATGCGACAAATAGCTCCACTAAATTTGATAAAATTGGAGACATATTAATTGAAGGAAATTTTGAATACCGCTTTCATATTATTAAATCTTTTAATGGTGCGTTTTTTGTGGATGCAGGAAATATATGGCGCTTGAAAAAAGATGAAACAAAACCTGATGGTGAATTTGTGGTTGAAAAATTTGTCGATCAGATCGCCATTGGTAGCGGTGTAGGTATTCGCTGGGACCTCGGCTTTTTTGTATTACGTATTGATCTTGCTGCACCTGTAAAAGATCCTAAATATACTGTTGGCGATAGATGGACCTATGATAAAAAACCTTACAAGCAAGTTGTTGCTAACTTTGGTATTGGATACCCGTTTTAATATAGTTTAATGAAATGGCCATGTTTACCAAAACGCAAACACATAATAACTAAACTGGCTATTCCATATGGCAATTAAAAAAACGATAACTTAACATATGAAAGTAGCAGGATTTACCATAATTAGAAACGCTTTAAAATTTGATTACCCTGTGGTGGAAGCCATCACTTCTATATTACCCATATGCGATAAATTTTTTGTCGGTGTTGGAAATAGTGATGATGAAACAAAGAAATTAATTGAGAACATTGCCTCTGATAAAATAATAATTATTGATACTGTTTGGGATGATACTTTACGTGAAGGAGGCAAAATTTTATCTATTGAAACTAACAAAGTTTTTGATGCCATTCCACAAGAATTTGATTGGTGTTTTTATATCCAGAGTGATGAATGTGTACATGAAACAGATCTGCTTAAAATAAAAAACGCGATGGAACTTTATGAAGATGATATTGCTGTTGATGGATTATTATTTGAATACAAACATTTTTATGGTCAGTATAATTATATTGGCATTGGCAGAAGATGGTATAAAAATGAAATTAGAATAATTAAAAACAACAAACACATTCGTTCATATAAAGATGCGCAGGGGTTTAGAACAGCTAACGATAAAAAATTACGCGTTAAAAAAACAGGAGCTTTTATTTATCATTATGGCTGGGTAAAACCACCACAGGCACAACAGGCCAAGCAAGCCAGCTTTCATAAAATGTGGCATGATGATCAGTGGATGAAAAGCAACATTCCAACAGTAGAAGAATTTGATTACAGTAATATTGATCTTTTAGGAGAATACAAAGGCACGCATCCGAAAGTGTTTGAAGAACGAATTAAAAAAGCAACGTGGAAATTTGTTTACGATAAAACCAAAGTAAAAACCAATTTTAAATACCAATTTTTATTCTGGGTTGAGAAATTGACTGGTTGGAGAGTTGGAGAGAATAGAAATTATATTTTGAAATAATGCTGATAACCGCTTAATTTCGCGTTTACTAAGTAGCTTTGTCTTTTGTATTTCTTATTAAACTAATTCCCGAAAAAAAGAAGACCGCTCCTAAAATTCCCGAAAAAATAATAGCTTTTATATTTCTTGTATCAGCGCCTCCGGTCATAAAAGAGACTCCGGCATAAATGAGACCAACAACACCTAATAGAGTTAAAATAATTCCTAGTACACGTTTTTCCATAATTGTTTTTAAACTGTTGCTATCATAACAGTTTAAAGGTGAAATTGTTTAGAGAGAATTAAAATGAAATAAAGAGTTGGTTTGGAGCCCCACCAAAGCTTAGGGCGCTGGCGGTTAAATACACTTAAAATAATCAAAGGCCTCTAAACAATCATCGCATTTATATAATGCTTTGCATGCTGTGCTGCCAAACTGTGACACAAGACGAGTTTTGGTGCTTTTACATCTTGGGCAAGTAATGCTTTTTGTTTTACCAGTTAAAAAAGATTTATCGCTGGTTGATTCTTCAGGTGGAGCAATACCATATTTTTGCAATTTTAATTTTGCTTCTTCGCTCAACCAATCGGTTGTCCATGCGGGATTATAAACCAGGTTGATCTTTACTGTTTCAAAACCGTTTTCCAATAGTTTTTTCCGGACATCGTCTTCCATTTGTTTCATGGCGGGACAACCACTGTATGTTGGCGTAATTGTAACTTCAATAGTTTTATTGTCAGAAAATTTTACATCTCTTATTACTCCCAGTTCCACAATAGAAATTACAGGAATTTCCGGATCGGGAATTTCTGAAAGAAGGGAATAGATATTTTCTTTTGTTTGCATATTTTTACCACTGAGGAACAGAGAGCACTGAGAAAAATTTTAATATTTGTATTAATGTGTTATTACTAATTTCGAAAAGGAAAAACTCTGTGTTCTCCGCGCCTCTGTGGTTAATTAGAGTATCCAAATAGCCGCAATGATCATGATCACTATAATTACAAGATATTGCCAAACGTCAACAAAATAGGGTGAAAGTTTTTTCCACATATCTTTATCTTGAAATTATTTTACCACTTTGCAGTTGGATGCATACGCGGTAATGATTGCATTTCTGCTAAAATATAACTTAAGTGTTCGCCATGTAAACCTTTACGGCTTCCGGTTTGCACATAGGTTCCTTCAGGCGCTACCAAATTTGCTTTTGCAAGCAACTGGCTAATTTCTTTTTCCCAATTTGCTTTTAATGTACTTAGATCAACCGCAACGCCTTCCTTTATTAATAGAGCATCAACCTCGTTCATTTCAAATAATTCGCCGGCATAAGGCCAGATCTCATTTAAACCTTTTTGCAAACGGTTAAAACTTTCTTCGGTGCCGTTTCCAAAACGGTTTACCCAACTAAAACTATGGCGTTTGTGATAGGTAATTTCTTTCATTGATTTAGCGGCAATTCCAGCTAACGTCTCGTCTTTACTTTTTGCTAATTCAGTATAAAATGCAAGATCAAAACAATCAATTAATGCTTGTCTGATAATTGTTTTTGCATAATCGCCATTTGGTTGTTCGGTAATTAACGCATTAAAATATTCGCGGTCGTTCCTAAAAAAAGCAAGATCATCTTCTGTTCTTCCTTTACCTTCGGTTTTTGCCGCATATTCTAACAACGCTTTTCCCCGGCCAAATATATCTAATGCAATATTTGTGAGCGCAAGATCTTCTTCCAAAAAGGGACCGTGACCAGTCCACTCGCTTAAACGTTGTGCAAGAATTACACTTGTATCGCCTAATCTTAAAGTATAGTTAAATAGTTCATCTTTCATTTAATTGAAGGTTTTAAGGATAAAGGTTTTGAAGAATTTTGTTGTGTCGATTTCAAATATTTTATAAAATTACTAAGCTGCTTGCTAATGATAATACATTTTTCTTTTAAAAGTTCATGCGTCTTCTCATCAATATAACCAATTTTATTAGTTAAGTATAATTGTGTTCTTAATTCTCCACAAGATCCTTTTGCAATTACCAAAAAATAAATGAACTGATTATTTCCTTCTCTTTCAAATCCTTCAGCAATATTAGAAGGTATTGATATTGCCGATTTTCTAAGTTGATCGCGTAAAGCAAAATCTTTATTTAAAGAAGAATTATTAGTTTGTGTATAAACTAATTCGCATAGTTCAACTGCTTTTCTCCAAACTTCCAACTCTTCAAAAGAACTAATCTTTGCCATTTAGTAATTTTTTAACTTTCTAAACTTTTAACCTTAAATCAATGGCTACATGTGGCCAACGCCATCCGGTATTTGATAAAAAGTTGGGTGACGATAAATTTTATCGTTTGACGGTTCAAAGAATGATCCCATATCTTCGGGGCTGCTTGAAACAATAGCACTGCTTGGCACGACCCAAAGGGCCATTCCTTCGCCACGGCGCGTGTATAGATCGCGTGCGTTTTGTAAAGCCATTTCTTTATCGTAAGCATGTAAATTGCCGCAATGTACGAACGGTTGTCCCGCTTTTTTTTGTACAAATACTTCCCACATAGGGCCTTGAGAATCTTTACTCATATTATTTTTCTGGTATCTAAACCTTTTAATTTAATTATGCCGCTTCGTAATTTTCGTTTTGTTTTTTGGCGTAAGCAGTTGCAGCTTCTCTTACCCATGCACCTTCGCTGTGTGATTTGTTTCGTGAAGCTAAACGTTCTTTGTTACAAGGTCCGTTTCCTTTTATCACTGCTTTAAATTCAGTCCAATCCGGCTCACTAAAATCAAATCCATTTTTTGCTTCATTCCATTTTAAATTCTTATCCGGAACTGTTAAACCTAAATATTCTATTTGCGGCATTGTTTGATTCACAAAACGCTGACGTAATTCATCATTTGTTTCGCGCTTAATACGCCATTTAAGTGCATTTTCACTATTCGGACTTTCAATATCCGGCGGGCCAAACATCATTAAAGTTGGGAACCACCAACGATTTAAAGCATCCTGCGCCATTTCTTTTTGAGCAGGTGTACCAAAAGCCAAGTGGGTCATTAATTCATATCCCTGACGTTGGTGAAAACTTTCTTCTTTGCAAATACGCACCATAGCACGTGCATAAGGTCCGTATGAAGTGCGTTGTAACATTACCTGATTCATAATGGCAGCGCCATCTACCAACCAGCCCACAGCGCCAACATCAGCCCATGTCAAAGTAGGATAATTAAATATAGAAGAATATTTTGCTTTTCCTGTAAGTAGGGCATCTAGCATCTCATCGCGGCTAGTGCCAAGCGATTCGGCAGCTGTATATAAATATAATCCATGTCCGCCTTCGTCCTGTACCTTTGCTAAAAGCACCAATTTAGCGCGTAAACTTGGAGCACGGGTTATCCAATTACCTTCCGGCAACATCCCCACAATTTCGCTGTGTGCATGTTGCGATATTTGACGAATCAAATGCTTACGGTAATTATCGGGCATCCAATCTTTTGGTTCAATTATATCGTTTTTGGCCAATTTAGACTCAAAAAGCTCTTCAAAATTTATAACTTCCATGATTTAATAAGGTAATAGTTCTTACAAAGATAGGATTTATGCGGTTTTAATCCAAAAAATTGGCCGATTTAAACATGACGTTTGTCATATTATCAAATAAATTTTTTTATCCCTCCTAAAGCCCTATTTTTGCACACTATTATCAAATTATGGCACGTTTTCATACCCTAAAAGTTAAAGACATTAAGCGCGAAACTTCTGATGCGGTTTCAGTAGCTTTTGAAGTTCCGCCTCAACAACAACCGGAATACCAGTTTAAGCAAGGACAATATATTACCTTAAAAATGACCATTGGCGGAGAAGAGATCCGTCGTTCTTATAGTTTATGCTCTAGTCCCTACGAAAAAGAATTACGTGTTGCTATTAAAGCTGTAAAAGGTGGTAAAATGTCTACTTACATTAACGGTGAATTAAAAGTAGGTACGAGTATTGATGTAATGACACCAATGGGCACATTTTATTCGGTCCTTTCTGGTGCAAACAAAAAGAAGTATTTATTATTTGCAGGAGGAAGCGGGATCACTCCTATGATGAGCATCATTAAAAGTATTTTGTATGTTGAAAAGCAGAGTACAGTTACTTTAATTTATGCTAATAAGAATGAAGAAAGTGCCATTTTCAGATCAGAGTTAGATGCTTTAATTGGGGCTAACCCAAATCTAAAAGTGGTTTTTGTTTTTGATATGCCGGTTACTCAAATTTCCGAATTACAAACCGGCTTAATTACAACTGAAAAAGCAAAAGCTCTAATAGAGAATTATGGCGGAACAAATGCTGACGAGTATTTTATCTGTGGCCCAGGCCCGATGATGGAAAATGTGAAAACCTCATTAGAAAGTTTAAAAATTGCAAAAGAAAAAATTCATATCGAATATTTTACGGCAGTGATTGACGCTGTAAATAAAGCAGAAAATAATGCACTTGGCGTTGATGTAAAATCAAAGATAACTGTGATGCAATATGGCATTGAAACTAATTTTGAATTAAAAACCGGCAGTATTAGTATTTTGGACGCAGCCATAGAAGCCGGTGTTGACGCTCCTTTTAGCTGTAAAGGCGCTGTTTGTTGCACTTGTCGCGCCAAAGTTTTAGAAGGTAAAGTAAAAATGGATGCTAATTTTGCATTAACTGATGCGGAAGTAGAAGAAGGTTTTATTTTAACCTGTCAATCGCACCCAATAACCGAAAAAGTGGTTATTGATTATGATGCTTAATTAAAACATTACATCACTTTTTTTTTCATTTAATTTTATTTGTTTAACTTGGGAGAGTTAATCTCTATCAACCGTGAAAAATAAATTATTAAAATTATTGCTGCCTGCATTTATTTTTGTTGGCATAAAAAGCTTTGGTGCTTTTGATAAACCTAAAACATTATTTGAAGAAAACAAAGGCCAGGTGGTTAATGCTGATGGTGTTGTTTTAAACGATGTGCTGTTTCGTGCAAATTTGCCGGGAGCCTGTATCTGGATAACAGAGAATGGTATTGTTTATAATTTTTATAAGGAAAATAAAAGTAAAAGTGATGAGCCAGGCAAAAAACCTGTAACCGAAAGCGTTGATTGGTACCGAAGCGTAATGAATTTAAAGAACGCGCGTATCTCTTCAAAAAACTTAACGTCGTTAAAACAAGTAGCTTTTCATTATAATTATCAAAAAGCAAATAGTGCAGTTATTGAAACAAATTTATTTGAAGAAATTATTTTTTCGAATGTATATGAAGGCATTGACTGGCATTTATATATTGAAAATGGCCTTATTAAACAGGAGTTTATTGTAAAACCTTTTGCCAATACCAGCCAAATAGATCTTGATTATCAAACTACCGGAGGCCTTGATATTAAAGATACAAAGATCTCTTTTTCAAACCCGGTGGGTATTTTTACCGAAGGTGATCTTTATTGTTATCAAGGCTCAAAGAATAATAGTGTAAAAGCAAAATACAGTTCAACAAAACAGATTAAAACTATAAATGAAACTAAAATTTACACGCATCGCGTAAAAATAGAAACCGCAGATTTTGATCACAGTAAACCATTGGTAATTGATCCAATTTTAGATTGGTCTACTTTTTATGGTGGAGGCAATGATGAGGACGGACACGCTATATATAATGATGGCACCAATACCTGGGTTGCGGGACACACCCTTTCTGTCAACTTTCCTACAAACGATCCCGGTTTACCAACTTATTTTCAGGGCAGCAATGCCGGCGGTTTTGGCGATTGCTTTATTTTAAAATTTAATAATCTTGGTAATTTAATTTGGGCAACTTATTTTGGCGGCACTGCAAGTGAAGAAGCAACAGCTATATATAGTAATGGTACCAATTTATGGGTAGCCGGCTACACTGGCTCAGTTGATTTTCCGCTATTAGACCCAGGAAGCGGCGCATATTTTTCGGGAACAAATGCAGGAACGGCAGATTGTTTTATTTCTAAATTTAATGTTGCGGGCACACTTTTATGGAGTACCTATTTTGGTGGTATTACTAACGATAATATAAGTGCTATACATGTAAATAATAACGAATTATATGTTGGCGGAACAAGCAATTCGCCCAATTTTCCGGTACTGAATTCAGGAAACTATTTTCAAAATTATAATGCCCTGAACGATGGTTTTATTTTGAAATTTGGCGCAACAAATAATCTTATCTGGTCAACTTTTTTAGCCGGTAGCGGAAATGATCTTATAAGCAGCATACAAACAAACAGCACCAGTTTATTTATTGGGGGTTATACCAACTCTACCGATTTTGTTACACTTAATGCAAGCACTTATTTTCAGGGTACTGTTGCAGGAACCTACGATTGCTTTGTTTCTAAATTTACATTAAATGGTGCTTTAAACTGGTCTACTTATTTTGGCGGAAACGCGCATGACAGGCTTAATGGATTAACGTTAACCAATGATGCTTTGTGGCTTACGGGCACTACCAGCTCAACTAACATGCCACTTTTTAATCCCGGCGGACCGAGCTTTAATCAAATAACTAATAATGGCTTTAGTGATGGTTTTGTGTCAAAATTTAGCTTAGGAGGTACATTACAATCATCCACTTATTATGGTGGTAACTCTAATGACTTTTTAACCAGCATTGCCTGCGATGGAAAAAATGTTTTTGTTGGTGGTTATACAAATTCAACCAATTTATTTACACAAAACCCCGGTATAAGCGGTTATTACCAAAATGCTAGTACGGGGTTTTATGACGGCATTTTATTAAAATTCGATACAGCCTCTGCCTGCAAATGGGCAAGTTATTATGGTCATGGTTCTAATGATTATATACTTGCAATGGCCTGTAATGGGAGCAAGATATTTGCAACGGGTTATACCCAGTCTTTCCTTTTACCAACGCTAAATACAGGTTTTGGTTGTTATTATCAATCCGGAAATGCAACTGGCTTAGATTGTTTTATTACAACATTTAAGAACTGCACAAGTCCAAGTTTAACCATAACAAACTCTGCTCCATGTACTGGAAACCCTCTGAATTTTACTGTTAATGGTTATTCCGGCGCTACTTACCAATGGTTTGGACCTTTGGGCTTTAATTCTTCTTTACAAAGTCCAACAATACCTAATGTTACAACAGCTAACTCCGGCAATTATTCATTGATCGTAAATATTCCTAATGGCTGTGCTAATTCGGCGTTGGTAACGTTAACAGTTAATCCTCAAGCAACTGTAACGGTTGCCGGTGGTGCAACTATTTGTGCAGGAAGCGCCATAAATTTATCGGCCGGCAGCGCACAACAATATTACTGGCAAGGCCCAAACAGTTATACTTCAAATACACAAAATCCTGCCATACCCAATGCAAGTACTATCAATACAGGTTATTATGTAGTTAAAGGTTATGATTCTAATAACTGTTACAAAGAAGATTCGGTTCATGTATTGGTAAATTTATGTACAGGAGTAAATGAAATAAATAATTCTGCTTCTATTTTTACCTATCCAAATCCAAGCAAAAATGTTTTATATGTAGAAGGATTGAGTTCTAATTATGAAAATTTAATTGTTACAATTATTGATTCACAAGGAAAAAAAGTGCGTACGGAGCTACTAAAAAAAGAAATTAATATCTCTGAATTATCTACAGGATTATACCTTATTAATATAATTTCCGGGCAGGATATTCTATTGAGCCAAAAGATCATCAAAGAAAATTAATTTATTTTTTAGTCGGATTTTGGCTAGCATCTAATTTGATTTAGGATATTTATGGGAAATTTTTTTCTCACGGTCACAATCTATGAAAGCCTTGTAAACAAAGAGATTCAAAGTGTTATTAACAAAACGTAAAGTCTTTGTTAATACCGTTTTATGCTTTCAGAATCCAAAATTAAATCTTTGATCAAATGAGTGAAAGTCGACTTTGACTTAGTGAAAAAACAAGGTTCTTTTGAAAGTTTGTGTTATTTTTATGGAAGCTCTGAGGGCTAATTTTTGTTAAAACAAATTTATACAAGAATTAAAGGATAGCTGGCTAATCAAAAATAAAAATTAATGAATATGAAATATTTTACTCGCCCCCGATTTATTTTTTTATGTTTCCTCTTTTTAATGAGTTTGCATAATCAATTAAGCTCACACTCTGTGCAAATTGCATATTGTGTTGATTGTAATGGTAACTTAAGAATATTTGTTGAGCATTGGCATGGTACTGCCAACCCAAACACAACAAACATGACGATCAGTTTGAATGTGAACAACAATGTTACTACTCAAACACAATCCCCTGCCTTTGGTTTAATTAACGTTCCGTTTAGCCAATTACCAGGTTGTGTTACTCCTATTACCTCGGTTGCCGGTTGCCCAGGATCAATGAATACATATAACGATTGGGTAATTTATGATTATACAGGTTTACCGACTGGTCAGCCAATTTCTTTTACAATTATAAGTGGTAATAACTCATTTACATCTGATGGTTGTGGCATGTACCCCTTAACAGTAAACTTTACAATTCCCCCTGGATTAAATAGTGGTGCCCCGGTATCAGTTTGCGCAGGAGCCCAAACCCCTGTATTTGCTGTTCCCGCAGGTTCAAACTGGACCAACTCAAACACTGGCGTTGGTTTAGGTGCCAGCGGAACAGGTCCTATTCCTCCATTTACTGCAGTTGGCCCTGCCACCACTGTAATTTCTTATACAAACTCTTGCGGTGTTACTAACACCACTCTAACCGTTTTACCCTCTATTGTATCCACCTTTAACAATAACTCGGGTCCCGGTGGTGTTTGCTTAGGCACTGCTGTTGCTTTTAACAACACATCGCCAAACTCAACAACCTGGCAATGGAATTTTGGAAACGCTGCAACATCTAATTTACAAAATCCAACCTATGTTTATCCTGCACCAGGAACATACACCGTTTCATTGACTGTCTCAAGCGGTACGGCCTCTTGTCCTGGTACAAGCACACAGGTAGTGACCGTCAACCCTTTTCCTGTTCCGGCATTTACGCTGACACCAACATGTGCTAATACACCAACTGTTTCAATAATAAATGGCTCAAATATCCAATTCGGAACAATGGGTTATCAGTGGACAATGGTTGGCGCAAACCCAAATACTTCAACCGCGCCTGCACCGGTAGTTACATATAGCGCCGCGGGTAATTATAGTGTAAACTTATTACTTACCTCTGCTGCAAACTGTACCGCTACATTAACAAAAACAGTAACCATTTTTCCAAAACCAACTATTTCCTTTACAGCTAATCCTGTTTGCAGAGGCTTTGCCAGCGTATTTGTAAATACAAGTAATGTTGCCGCGCCAAGTACCATCACTAACTGGTTCTGGGATTTTAATAATGATAATATCACCGATAATACAACCATAGCACCTAATAATACATTTGCTACAGACGGTGTTTTTCTGGTAGAGTTAAAAGGATTAACAGGTAATGGTTGCAGAGATTCTTTACTCGTTAATATTACCGTACATGCAACGCCAACCGTTGCCTTTAACCCAATAAATAATTGCGCAAACACAAATATCTTATTGAACAATACATCTGCTATTAACCCTCCATCAACAATTAATACTTTTGCATGGAGTTTTGGTGCCAATGCAACACCGCTTACAAGTAATCTGAGCTCTCCACCAAGTTTATCTTATAGCACACCAGGTATAAAAACAATTACATTAGCCCTTACGAGTAATAATAGTTGTACTGCTACTGCAACACGTACTGTTCAGGTATACGCTGCGCCAACTGCCACGTTTAATGCAAACCCTGTTTGCTCTGGTTTTATAACAACATATACCGATGTTTCTACACCTGCTGGTAGTATTACAAACTGGGATTGGGATTTTACCAATAACGGAAGCATTGATGCAACAGTACAACATCCAACTAATTTATTTCCTTCATCAGGTAATTTTACCACCAGCTTAATTGTCACATCTAACAACGGCTGTAGAGATACGCTCGTTAAAACAGTTACCGTGTTTGGTCGTGCAGTTATAAATTTCGCTCCAACCTCTGTTTGTTTTAATACGCCTACCGCTTTTACCAATTCAACTTCTACAACTGTTAACCCAAACACTGCTGCTGTAAGCAGTTGGAGTTGGAACTTTGGCGCACCGGGTGGTGGCACTTCTACTTTACAAAATCCTATCTTCACCTATACTACACCAATAAACAATACAACAACTTATAGTACTACCTTATTTGCAACAACGGCAAATGGCTGTAAAGATTCTTTAACATTACCGGTAACGGTTTACAGTTTGCCAACACCTAACTTTACAGCTGATTCTGTTTGCTTAGGCTCACAAACAACATTAACTGACGCCAGCACTAATAACGGAAACCCTTTCTTCTTATTTACATGGGATTTTAATTCTGATAACATAGCGGATCTAACTAATAACTTAACCTCATCAACACATGTATTCCCTAATTGGGGTAACACCGTTGTTACTTACACTGTTTATACCTCACCTAATGGTGGCTTGTTACAATGTGGTGATAAGATAACCAAAAATATTTGGGTGCACCCAATACCAGCGGCGGCAATAACCTTTACCAATAGGTGTATCGATCTTCAACCAAATTTAATGAGTGGTGGTAGTTCTAATTTAGCAGTTGGTACCATAACAAATTATGCGTGGAATTACGGTAATGGAAATTCAAATTTATTAAACCCTATTTCACCAACGTCGTATAGTTATAATCTTCCAGGCAATTATGTTGTAACATTAACCGTAACATCATTGGTTGGCTGTTCTAATACTTCTACGCAAACTGTTGAAGTTTGGGAAAGGCCTTACGCTAATTTTTCTTATAGTAAAGTATGCGCCGGAAAGCAAACTGTTTTAAAAGGAAATCAATTGGCAACAAGTGCTCCAATTTCTACATATCAATGGGATTTTAATAATACATTAGCTACCGTTGAATCAACCGGTGGACAGGTTACTTATACTTTTAACGCCGGTGGTTTACAGCCTGTTAATTTGATCGTTACTTCAAACAAAGGTTGTGTAAACATAACACCAGGAAATATCTATATTAACTATAACCCTAAACCAAATTTTTATGCGCCTAAACGTGCAGGTTGTACTGATCTTTGCATATCGATCTTGGATAGCACTGCAGTTTTAACGGGGCCTGCAAAAAATTCAGATTGGGAATGGAGTTTTGGAAACGGCATGACCAATTTTAGCAGTCAATCAAATACTCAATTTACTTGTTTTACAAACTCTTCCAATACAATGGTAAAGGACTATAGTTTAAAACTAATTGTAAGAACGGATAGTGGCTGCGTTGACTCTGTGAAGAAAGAAAAATATGTTAGGGTTTATCCAAAACCACACGCAGATTTTGATTGGAAAGGTCAAACCGGCGATCTCCTAACTCCTTACATTGCTTTCCAAAATACTTCGATCGGTTATAATAGTTTCCATTGGTACTATAGTGATGGAGTTAATATAACAGACTCTGTAAATCAAAACCCTTTGCATTATTATAATACTGATATTCCTCGTGATTTTAATGTTTTTCTTGCTGTAAGGAACCAATATGGTTGTAAAGATACAATTAGCAGGTATGTTGAGATCGGGCCTGAATACACGTTCTATATACCAAACACATTTACACCAAATGATGATGGCAACAACGAAACATTTACAGGTACAGGTATTGGCATTAAAGGATATAAAATGTGGATCTACGACCGTTGGGGTGAGAAATTATATTACACAGAAGACATTAATAAAGGTTGGGATGGCAGCGTAAAAGGCATACAGGATGTTGATAAAGTAGATGTGTATACATATAGAGCAATTGTTACCGACCTGTGGAATAAAGAGCATGAATATGTTGGACATGTTACCGTTTTGAAATAGAGCTCTCAATACAAAAAAATTGAAATATAAATTTAATGGAGGTCTATTTATAGATCTCCATTAAAAATCTTCCAAGATCATAATTTACCTCTATCGGCTTATTCTTACCTATAGAAATGTTTATTCCGCTTTGGGTATTGGTAACATCATTTACATTTTTTTTACCGGAAGGCAATATATAAAAAACCGAAGCAGCATCTTTAGGAAAACTATGATTTTGCCGTTTTGAACGCTTTGTTGTAAGTGTAATATTATAAAGTTTATAGGGCTCTGTAGCTATCGAGTAATACTTTTTAGCATCAAACTCGATCCTTTTTTGATTGAGATAAAAATAGGCCGTATCATTTTGCGCGCGACTTTGATTAAAAATAAATATCCGGTTCTTATTATTTTTCTTTTTATTTTCATGCATGTAATTAACACCTGTAAAATACATTTTTACAGTTATTGACGAGGTGTTTTCATCTTCCGAAAAATTTTCGATAAAATATAAATTAGCCCCCAGTGTTTTTGCTTTTGCTTTAATAAGGTTATACCAATGCTCCAGCAAGGTGTTATGGTGTTCTCCTGAAATTTTTACAGTAGCCATAAACTGCAATTTAGATGTATCGCCAACATCTTCTATATACTGCATTTCTGTTACAAAATAATCATGCTTATAAGTAGATTGTTTTAATACTTCAAGGCTTTGCGAGAAACAAACCGAAAAAAAGAAATGAAATATTAAAATACAAAACCATTTCATGTATTGAATGTACTACATAAAATAAAAAAAGCCAAACATTTCTGCCTGGCTTTAAATCGTTTGCTTTAATAATTAGTGTTTGCTTAAATAATCTGCTACACCTGCATGCGTATCTTTTAATCCTTCTGCGCCTTTTGTCCAGTTGGCCGGGCAAACCTCTCCATTTTCTTCAAAGAACTGCAAAGCATCTACCATACGTAAGGTCTCTTCAACATTTCGTCCTAAAGGAAGATCATTGATCAATTGATGACGAACCGTGCCTTCTTTATCGATCAAATATAAACCCCTGAATGCGATCATCGGTCCCGTTGCGATCAAATCACCGTCCTCATTAACATCATAATCACCAAACAAAGTACCATAACTAAGCGCAATGGTTTTTGTAGTATCGGCAACAATTGGATATGTAACACCTTTAATACCGCCATCTTTTTTTGCCATTTGCAACCAGCCCCAATGACTTTCTTCTGTATCTGTACTGCAACCAACTACAGCACAATTACGGCTTTCAAACTCTTTTAATTTTTCCTGAAAAGCATGTAACTCTGTTGGACAAACAAAAGTGAAATCTTTTGGGTAAAAGAAGAACACTACATGTTTTTTTCCAAGATATTGGTCTAACGAGAAATCTGATACGATCTCACCACCTTTGATAACTGCACCCGCTCTAAAGAACGGCGCTTTTTTTCCTACTAAACTTGACATATGTATAATTTTTAATTGATTTAATATATTGTGTAAAAGTATAAATTACTTTTTAAACGGATTTAAAGTATTATTGTTTAAAATTAACCAAGTTAACAATTATTAGTATGAGTATAGAAATTAATAAGCCTGCGCCAGATTTTAAATTATTTAATACTTTAAAAAAAGAGGTGACTTTAAGCGAAAATAAAGGGAAAAATGTGTTGCTCCTTTTTTTTCCATTGGCATTTACCAGCACTTGCACGGCAGAATTGTGTAATATTCGTGATAATTACGAAATGTATAACAGTTTAAATTCAGTGGTTTACGGCATTTCAAACGACTCACTATTTGTACTTGGCAAATTTAAAGAAGAACAAAAGTTAAATTTTGACCTTTTAAGTGATTTTAATAAAACTGTTTCGGCGGCTTATGATAGTTTATATCCTGAATTTATTTTTGGAATGCAAGGTGTAAGCAAGCGCGCCTCGTTTGTAGTCGATAAAAATGGAGTAATTCAATATGCTGAAATACTTGAAAAAGCCGGTGATCTGCCTAACTTTGAAGCTATAAAGGCTTGTTTAGAAAAATTACAATAGATCTTGCTTAAGTCATACTTTGATAAAAATTTAGTAGAAGCCGGTTGCGATGAAGCCGGCAGGGGTTGTTTAGCCGGCCCTGTATACGCAGCTGCGGTTATTTTGCCAAAAAAATACAAGAATAAATGGCTAAACGACAGTAAAAAATTAAGTGATGCCGATCGGTACGAGTTGCGGCCTGAAATTGAAGAGAAAGCATTGGCCTGGGCTGTAGGAGTTGTCGATCATAAAGAAATTGACGAGATAAATATCTTAAACGCTTCTTTTCTAGGAATGCACCGCGCTGTAGATCAGCTGAAGGTATCACCGGAATTGTTATTGATAGATGGTAACCGATTTAAAGTTTACAAAAACATTCCTCATCAATGCATTATTAAAGGCGATGCAAAATTTTTAAGTATAGCTGCTGCAAGTATACTGGCAAAAACTTACCGCGATGATTTTATGAAAGCTGCTGCTTTAACTCATCCGGAATATAGTTGGGAAAGTAATATGGGTTATCCTACAAAAAAACACCGCGAAGCCATAAGGCAGCACGGCGTCACACCAATTCACCGCTTAACTTTTCAGTTATTACCTGCTCAGCTGGAGCTAGAACTAGAGTAATCCACAGTGTTTTATGTAAAACTCCTTCTTTTAGCAAATTTTTGAAATGCTAAAACCTGTATTTTAGTTAACTCTTGACCCTTTTAAAAAAAATACTTTTTGGTTTATTCGTTGTTTCAGCATTAGTATTTGCTGTTTGGGCTTACGTTAATTTAAAAAATAGCAAAAAACCAACCGTAAATGCACTTTCGGTTTTACCCGATAACTGTTTGGTGTATTTAAATACTAATGATTTTTTTGAACTAAATAAAAAAATAAATTCACAAAGCTTAATAGCCGATAAACTAAAATTGTTTGGCGACGTTAATTTATTTTGCAATACAATTCATTCTTTTGATTCTGTTTTTACTGTAAACAGTTTATTAGAAGAAATGGTAAAAAAAGGCAGCATCCATTTTGCATTATACGAAAACCTAAATTGGATAGCAGCATTTAATATTAAACGCCTTGGTAATCAGGAATTAATAATAAGTGAACTCGCTAAACTTTTAAATGCGCAAAAAGTAGAAAACGATACTTACACCTTTACTCTAAATAAACGGGATAAATTTTATTTCACTTTAAATTCAGGCGTTGCCATTGTTTCAAATAGTACTGCTGCTATTGATCTCGCATTAAATAAAACAAATACCAAACTTGAGAAAAGTAAACCCTTTATAGCTTTTAAAAATACATTCGAAGAAAACAGTCTTCTTTCAATTTACATTGACCACAAACTTTATGCAAAAAGTAAAGCCGCTACGAAATTAAACTTAACACTTACGTGCAAAACAGGATTTTCGTCAGGAAGTTTTAATATTGAACCTTCACGATTAACGCTTAACGGCTATTTAAAACCCGATAGCGCTGAAATTATTTCAGCTTTTTATGACCAAGATCCACAAAGCCCTGATTTTTTAAATTTGCTGCCAAATAACACCTCTTCTTTCAAAGCTTATGGCTTTAGCTCGTTCGAGAACTTAAATAAACATGTAAGTAAAATAAGTGTTAATACAAATAGTAAATTTTGGAAATTAGTAACTGATACTGCTCTTTTTAACATCGAAAATGAGTTTTACCAAAATGCGCAAAACTACCTTGTTAATTTTGAATCAAAGATACCTGGAGAAAAATTCGTACTTCTTAAAGTTGCCGATACAACAAAGGCTATTGAACATTTAGGCTTTATGAGTGATTCGCTGATCGATGACGACTCAACCTTTATTTACAAATTAAAAAATAAAGGCTTAAAGCAACCATTAAAATTATTCGACACTTTTTATAATGCAGCAACAAATTACGCAGCCATTTATCAATCACATTTAATTTTTTCAGAAAATAAAGAAGAATTAATAAGATTACTAATTGATCTTAAAAACGAAACTGCAGTAACCAAAAACGAAAGTTTTATTGTTTATAAGAATCAAAATCTTTCTGAAGATTTTAATTATTTAATGTATAATGCGCCGAATAAATATAAGCGCGAGATCAGCAACTTCTTCAATTTTAAATTGAACGATGGGAAAAACCCCTTTGATAATTTTAAACATTTTTCTTTTTCGATCAGTAACAATAAAAATAATTTCAAGTTCCGTTGGCAATTAATGAATGAAGCCGAAATGGTAAATAAAGAACAGAATGTATTGTGGACACTCAATCTTGATGCACCATCCATTATGCAAGCCAATGGTTTTGTAAATCACATTACAAAAGAAAACGAATTAGCCATACAAGACGAAACAAAAATGTTCTACCTTATAAATGCAAAAGGAACAGTTCTGTGGCAGAAAAAATTGAACGAAAAAATAACATCCAAGATCTTTACAGTAGATATTTTTAAGAATAATAAATACCAGTTATTATTCAGCTCTGAAAATTACTTACATTTAATTGACCGTAACGGCAATTATGTGCAAGGCTACCCGGTTAAATTACCTGCAGCCGCAAGCTCTGAACTTTCAGTATTAGATTATGATAACGACAAAGACTATCGTTTGTTCATTGCCTGCAAAAATAATATGATCTATAACTATTCTATTTTTGGTGTAAAGGTAGATAAGTTCGCCACGGTTAAAACCGATGCTGAAGTTACACTGCCTGTTCAATACGCAAAGGTTGGCTTAAGTGATTATTTAATAACTGCTGATAAAGAAGGAAAGATCTATACTTTTAGTCGCAAAGGCGAGGCGCGGATTGGTTTAAAAAACAAAACAATAGAAAACTGCTCAGCATTTTATGTTGATGCAACCAATAATATTAATTCAACCTATTTAATTTATATTGATGACAAAAATAATTTGATCAATAAGATCTCTTTCTCGGATAAAAAAGTAATAGAAAAATTAAGTAATGATATTCAGCTTGCCAGCGTTAAATTCAGTAATGTAGATGATAACAAAGCTATGGATGTGATCATCACAAAACCTAATGCAATTTATGCATATAACTTAAATGGCAACTTGTTGTTTGAAAAAGCTGTTGAAAGTGAGCTGAATGAAACTAATTTTTATAGTGACGAAAGTCATTCATTGTTTTTATCGTTCAGTAATACAAAACAAGAATTAATTTTTTTAGATCAGCTAAAACAAAAATTAAAATCAATTCATGCTACAGCGCAGCCTTTAATAAGCAATTTATTTAACGACAATAAAAAATATTTAATTGTAACCGATGGCGCGCATTTAAATTGCGTGGCGCTTTAGTAAATAAAAGTGCCGAACTCCGTATTAAGTGTTACTTTTTTACCTTCGCCCGGCTCTACTCTGCCAATTATTTTTGCATCAACATTAAAGCTTTTACTTATCGCAATAATTTTTTCAGCAAATTGTTCGTCAGCATATATTTCCATCCGATGGCCCATGTTAAAGACCTTGTACATTTCTTTGTACTCAGTATGACTTTGTTCTTGAATAGTTTTAAATAATGGCGGCACATCAAATAAATTATCCTTTATCACGTGCAAGCCTTCACTTAAAAAATGCAAAACCTTGGTTTGTGCGCCACCACTGCAGTGCACGAGTCCGTTAATATTATTTCCAAGTTCTGAAATAACTTTTTTAATAACAGGCGCGTAGGTTCTTGTAGCAGACAATACCAATTTTCCGGCATCGATCTTTTCTTTTATTTGTTTACCGGCACCATCACTATAACTCACATCAATTTTATCTGTAAGATTTAATCCACCGGTGTAAACAACGCTTTCAGGTAACGCAGCATCAAAACTCTCAGGGAATTTTTTTGCGAGGTCTTTATTGAATACATCATGTCTTGCACTGGTTAAGCCATTACTTCCCATTCCTCCATTGTATTCAGTTTCATAAGTAGCTTTGCCGTAACTGCACAAACCTATTATAACATTACCAGCTTTTATAGTATCGTTAGAAATAACTTTGCTACGTTCCATTCTACAAATAACAGTACTATCAACAATTAATGTTCTTACAAGGTCACCAACATCTGCAGTTTCTCCACCGGTAGATGAAATAGAGATCCCGTTCTCTTGTAAATTCTTTAAAACTTCTTCAGTGCCGTTTATAATTGCCGAAATAACTTCGCCCGGGATCAGATTTTTATTTCTTCCAATAGTTGATGATAGCAAAATATTATCAGTAGCGCCAACACAAATAAGATCATCTAAATTCATGATCACAGCATCTTGCGCAATTCCTTTCCACACACCAAGATCACCTGTTTCTTTCCAATACATATAAGCAAGGGCAGATTTAGTGCCTGCTCCATCAGCATGCATCACCAAACAATGGTCTTTGCTGCCACCTAAATGATCGGGTACTATCTTGCAAAATGCTTTTGGGAACAATCCCTTGTCTAATTTGGCAATTGCAGCATGTACATCTTCTTTAGAGGCTGAAACGCCGCGCAGATTATATTTATCGTCACTCATAATTCAATGTCAAAGATAAATATTTGAATTTATATATATTGTTTATTTTTGCACAGTCCTAATAAGCTAATGATAAAAATATCCATTGTTAATTATACCAACACTCTGCCCTTTAAATGGGCGCTAAAGCGCAGTGACCTTATCGGGAAGATAGAGCTGCATGAGGATATTCCAAGCATTTGCGCTCAAAAACTGAAATTTAAACAGGTAGATCTGGCTTTGGTGCCAGTGGCACTTTTAGCAGAATTAGATACTTATTTTATTGAGACCGACTTTTGTATTGGCGCCAACGGCAAGGTTGATAGCGTAAAACTATACAGCCAAGTTCCATTAAACGAAATAAAGACCGTAACATTGGATTACCAATCAAAATCGTCTATCACTTTAACAAAAGTATTGTTCAAGTTTTTCTGGAAAGAAGGAGTTAATTATATAGACGCCAAACCGGGCTTTGAAAGTGACATAAAAGATACAAATGCAGCAGTTGTAATTGGTGATAGAACTTTTAGTTTGAATGGCAAATATAAATACGAATATGATCTTGCCGAAGAGTGGAAAAAATTTACGGGCTTGCCATTTGTTTTTGCAGCCTGGGTAAGCACCGAAAAATTACCTGTAGTATTTATTCAGGAATTTAATTCTATTTTAAAATTTGGTATTGATAATATTTTGGATGCGATAGATGAAGATACCAGCGTGAAAGATCTTTCAAAAGTTCAAACTATCGAATATCTTACTAAAAGAATTGATTACAATTTAAATTCAGAGAAACGAAAAGCACTGGAATTATTTTTAAGCTATATTAAACAGCTTTAAAATTATCGCCAATAATGGCTTTTATTGAATTAGGCCTACACGTAAAAACAACATGTTTATTTGTTAACGCCGGCTCACCATCCATGTGTATAAAATCTTCTTCATGTCTTTCAATACTTAATTCGCTGCATGCAAATGTTTCAATCAATTTACTTGTATCTGCTTTACGTCTTATTATTTTTGAGAGCAAACCAAATACTTCATAAAATTTAAAAGGCCTCAATATCGAAACATGAAAAAGACCATCATTCATTACAGCGCCGGGGGCAATGTAAAAATCATTACCGTATTGGCCCGCATTCCCTACTGTTATTAAAAAGGCTTTGCGCTCAATTTCAATATTATTATATTTTAGTTTATAAGTTTTAGGTTTATAGGATGAAAATTCTTTCCAGATTATTTTTACATAACTCTTTAAACCACGTTTAACACTTGTGGCAAATAAATTTCCAATATGCGCGTCAAAGCCTACGCCACTAGTGCAAAAAAAAGGCATATTGTTTACTTCACCACTGTCAATTACCTGTGTTTTACCTTCAATGATCTTATCAAGGGCTAGTTCTGTTTTCATGGGCAAGCCAAGGCTACGTGCCAGGCCATTTCCCGAACCGGCCGGAATAATGCCTAAAGTAAGGCCTTTGTTAAGAATAGTTTTTGCTACCATATTCACGGTTCCATCGCCACCAACAGCAACAGCATCGGTAAAATTTTGAGAAAAAAGTTTTTGGGCAATTGCATTAAACTCGTTAATATTTTGCCAGATAGAGATCTCGTAGTCAATTTTTCCCTTTAATTTTTGCTCAATTAAAGGCAATAATGTCGGCCCGAGTTTTTTACCGGCCTTTGGATTGATAATGAACAGCAACTTCCTTTTCATCTAAGCACGAAAATAGCAATATTATACAAGTATATTTAAGAAGCTTTGTGAAATGTGTGCATTTTTTACAACAAATAATAATTATATTTAAGGCTTTAAAATAATTCTATGCAAAATACATTAAAGGCCTTAGGCTTAAAAGAAATAAATGACGGTTGTTCAACAGGAAAAAACTGGTTCGCTAATGGCGATATTCTTGAATCTTTTAGTCCCGTTGATGGAAAATTAATTGGCAAAGTAAAAACAGCCAACAAAGCAGATTATCAAAAAGCTATTTCTGCAGCATCGGATGCATTTAAATATTGGAAAACTATTCCTGCACCAAAGCGTGGCGAATACGTGCGTCAGTTTGGTGATAAATTGCGTGCGAAAAAAATTGAGCTTGGTAAATTGGTTTCTTATGAAATGGGGAAATCTTTCCAGGAAGGTTTGGGCGAAGTACAAGAGATGATAGATATTTGCGATTTTGCAGTTGGTTTATCTCGTCAGCTATACGGTTTACAATTACATAGCGAACGCCCTAACCACCGTATGATGGAGCAATGGCATCCTTTAGGAATTGTTGGAATTATTAGTGCATTTAATTTCCCTGTTGCTGTTTGGGCGTGGAATACAACTTTAGCATGGATCTGTGGCGATGTCTGTATCTGGAAACCATCCGAAAAAACACCATTATGTTCTATTGCCTGCCAACACATTTGGAATGAAGTAGCAAAAGAAAATAATTTACCTGAAGGAATTTCCTGCTTAGTAAATGGTGATTATAAAATTGGAGAATACTTAACAGAAGATACACATGTTGCATTGATCTCAGCAACAGGTTCTACCCGAATGGGAAAAATTGTTGGCGCTAAAGTGGCAGAACGTTTTGGAAAAAGCATTTTAGAATTAGGCGGTAACAATGCCATCATCATTACCGAAAATGCCGACCTTGATACAACCCTTGTAGGCGCTGTGTTTGGGGCAGTTGGAACGGCAGGTCAGCGTTGCACTTCAACAAGAAGATTAATTATTCACGAAAATATTTATCAAAAAGTAAAAGATAGTTTAGTAAAAGCTTATTCACAATTAAAGATCGGTGATCCTTTGGACGAAAAAAATCATGTAGGTCCGTTAATTGATAAAGATGCCGTAAGAGGTTACATGAGTGCGTTAGAACATGTAATTACTGAAGGTGGAAAAATTATTGTGCCCGGTGGTGTTTTAGAAGGCAAAGGCTACGAAAGCGGTTGTTATGTAAAACCTGCTATTGCAGAGGCAAGGAATGAAATGGCCATAGTACAGCACGAAACCTTTGCACCGATATTATATTTAATGAAATACAAAACTTTAGATGAAGCGATCGCCATTCAAAATGGTGTGCCTCAAGGTTTATCAAGTGCAATCATGACCTTAAATATGCGTGAAGCAGAATTATTTTTAAGCGCTTCAGGTAGCGATTGTGGAATTGCCAATGTAAATATTGGAACCAGCGGTGCTGAAATTGGCGGTGCTTTTGGTGGCGAAAAAGAAACAGGTGGCGGTCGCGAAAGCGGATCGGATGCCTGGAAAGCTTATATGCGCAGACAAACAAATACCATTAATTGGGGTAACACGTTGCCTCTAGCGCAAGGTATTAAATTTGATCTGGGATAATACTTCGGCAGGCTCAGCATCCGGTGTTTGAACTTGTCGAAACGACTATTGTTTTTCTACACCTTCTTCTTTAAATGGATTCCGCGGGATCCATTCTGAAGGTTGTAAGAATGAGATGAAAGGTTTTTGAATTAATTTTGAAATTGTATTCTGAGGTTTGATGTAACAAATCAAGTTTTCTGCTTTAGCGCCAACAGTTGTTTTAATTTCGGCAGCGGTTCTTCCTAAATTTACTTTATTACGTTTGTTCTTAATAGCCTCATCTATCATCGCATATAAAATATTTTGATACAAATTATACTGATTGTTCAATTCATAATCAAATCCTATATAATGCGCTTCCAATGATCCGTCAGGCATTAAAAAACTACTTGCAAAGGCAATTATCTTGTTTTCGTAAAAAAATGCTTTAACAGTAAAATCATTTTCAAAAATATTTTTTACACTACTAAAATAATTCTTTGGTAATTTTATTAATTTAAATTTTGCTTTCGCGAAAATGCCTTCGTACAATTTATACATTTGTTTTTCGTGCACTTTAATTTCATTAGCATTTAAATACTTTACTTCAACCCCTTCTAAACTCTTAAAAATAGATTTTGCCCTGTTTCGGTATTTTTTTGAGAACAGGCCAACATAAGCGCTCACAGAGTCAATGTTAGCCGGGATCTCAACAATTAAATTCGGCTCTACAAAAAAGTCAGAATAATTTTCATCCTCAAATAACTCTTTTGGTTTTAATGGTGTATGAAAATCCTTAAGCAAAATAGCGGAAATAGTGCGCGCTAATTTTTCTTCTTTCGAAACAAGATCTATTATCTTAAGTAAGATAGTATGAGCCTCCTCCTTATTGATCTTTTTATCAAACAAAAAACCATATTCACCACTCACTAAATTATTACCACAGGTAAATAAGCGTAATAATACTTCGTCTTTATTAGAATCAATGTATTTTTCGAATAAGTTTAAACGTTTTGATTTTATGGTCTCAACCTGCTGATCTAATAACTCACCAAAAACTTCGGCTTTAAAATCTACAATTTGGAAATAAATAATGCCACAAGGTTGTCCTTTAAAATAAACGATCACATAACGTGACATTAATTTAGTGTGCTCACCGGTCTCAACTATCTTTAAATACTCTTTCTCTAAAAAAATAGTGTTCTTTTTGCTAATGGCCTCCCAATCATTTACAGGTAAAGCAGCCGCTTTTTCGTAAAGAGAAAAAGAAAAGTCCTCATTCAGGCTTCTAAATGGCAAAAATCTTTTTTTGGATGAAACCGGTCTACAAAAGGCGAACATAATTTAGTTAAAATTACTAATTTAATTCGTTTTTGTAAGCTAAACTGTTTATTAAAAACATTAAATATTTTTAAACTCAGGTTTTAAAATTGAGTATATTTAAATCATCAATTATGAAGTTTGATTTTAAACATAGCCCCGCCATTGACCAGGTAGGAATTGAAGAACGCGTTGCTCGTTTTAATGCGCGCAGTATAAAAAAAGAAACAAAGTTAAGTGGCTTGAAGCTGGCCTTGAACATGATAGACCTTACTACCCTTGAAGGTAAGGATACCGAGGGAAAGGTAAAACAAATGTGTTTTAAAGCCATGCATGTTTCAGATGATCTGCCGGGGTTGCCAACTGTGGCTGCCGTTTGCGTTTACCCAAATCATGTTAAAACAGCTAAACAGGTTTTAAAAGATAGTAAAGTAAAGATCGCTTCGGTGGCAACTGCTTTTCCAAGCGGGAATTCTACTTTAGCAATTAAATTAGATGATACTAAACTTGCTATAGACAGTGGTGCTGATGAAGTGGATATGGTTATTAGCCGTGGTGAATTCCTAAAAGGCAACTACAATTTTGTGTTTGACGAAATAGCTGCAATTAAAAATGCATGTGGCAAAGCACGACTTAAAGTTATTTTAGAAACAGGAGAGCTTTCTACTTTAGATAATGTTAGAAAAGCAAGTGATATAGCGATATTAGCGGGCGCAGATTTTATTAAGACCTCTACGGGTAAAATTCAACCTGCCGCAACAATGCCGGTTACTTTAGTTATGCTTGAAGCAATTAAAGATCATTATTTAGAAACAAATGTAATGATTGGCATGAAACCTGCGGGTGGTATATCAACCGCTAAAAATGCTTTACAATATTTGGTAATGCTGAATGAAACTTTAGGGCCAAAATGGATGAGCAACGAATGGTTTAGGTTTGGCGCCAGTAGTTTAGCCAACGATATTGTTTTACAATTAGGTAAAGAAGCCAAAGGCGTTTATTATAGTAAGGATTATATTAGCATAGACTGATCTAAGATATAAGATTTAGGAGTTAAGAAATTAAGTATGAAAACAGAAGATACAATAACAGGTTTTGATTGGAAGTACGATCCGGCGCCGGAAGCAAAGGATCACATTAAACTTAAATCACAATACGATCTTTTTATAAATGGAAAATTTGTAAAGCCAAATAGCAAAAAATATTTTGATTCATATAGTCCGGGTAGCGAAGAAAAATTAGCCAGTGTGGCGCAAGCCAACGCCAAGGACGTAGACACGGCCGTTATTGCTGCAAAAAATGCTTACGATAAAGTTTGGAAAAAAATGCCGGCGAAAGAAAGAGCAAAATATATTTTCAGAATTGCAAGAGTAATTCAGGAACGCGCGCGCGAATTAGCGGTTATTGAAAGTATGGATGGCGGTAAACCCATTCGTGAAAGCAGGGATTTTGATATACCAACAGCAGCTAACCACTTTTTTTATTACGCCGGTTGGGCCGATAAATTAGTATACGCTTTTCCAAACCGCAAACCCGAATCGCTTGGTGTTGCGGCTCAAATTATTCCTTGGAATTTTCCATTGTTAATGGCCGCGTGGAAAATAGCACCAGCATTAGCTACCGGTAACACTGTAGTTTTAAAACCTGCCGAAAGTACTTCTTTAACAGCATTAAAATTAGCAGAGATCATCCAGGAATGTGATCTTCCTCCGGGTGTGGTAAATATTATTACAGGTTTTGGCGATACAGGTGCTGCAATGGTGGCACATCCTTTAGTTAATAAAATTGCTTTTACAGGAAGTACAGATGTTGGAAAGATCATTCAGAAAGCAATTGCCGGCACAAATAAAAAAGCAACATTAGAATTAGGTGGAAAAGCCGCCAACATTGTTTTTGATGATGCACCTATTAACCAAGCCGTTGAAGGAATTGTGAACGGGATATTTTTTAACCAGGGGCATGTTTGTTGCGCCGGCTCACGCTTATTTGTTCAGGAAAATGTTGCTGAAGAAGTTATCCAAAAATTAAAAGCACGAATGCAAACGTTGATTGTTGGCGATCCTTTAGATAAGAATACAGACATAGGCGCTATTAACAGTAAAGAGCAATTAGATAAAATAAATGAGTATTTAAAAATTGGAGTAAAAGAAGGTTTAGAATTATATCAAACATCAGCTGCACTTCCAAAAAAAGGTTTCTATTGCAAGCCAACTTTATTCATTGGCGCGGCGCAAAGTAATCGTGTAGTGCAGGAAGAAATATTTGGGCCGGTATTAACTATTCAAACATTCAGGACAATTGAAGAGGTAATAGAAAAAGCAAATAATATTCCTTACGGCCTTAGCGCCGGCGTTTGGACAGATAAAGGTTCTAAGATCTTTAATCTTACTTCAAAATTACGTGCCGGTGTTATTTGGGCCAACACTTATAATAAATTCGATCCAACATCACCTTTTGGTGGTTATAAAGAAAGTGGTTTTGGCAGAGAGGGTGGCTTGCACGGTCTGATGCCTTATTTAAAGTTCTAGGATTTTGATAATTTCTCAAAAACAAAATCCTACTTTTCTTTTTTGTACAAGTGTAACACTTTTTCATTTTTTCATAGGCCTTATTGGCATTCTTAATCACGAGATTTGGTCCGATGAGGCGCATCATTTTTTATTAGCCCGCGATAGCTCTACTCTATCTGAATTATATAAGAACGCTGCGTATGATGGCCATCCTTTACTTTGGGATAGCTTATTATTTTTAATTACGAGTTTTAGTTCTTCTGTAATTTACATGCAACTGCTTAATATTACAATTATGTCAGGCACTGTATTTTTATTTTTGAAACATGCCCCTTTTAAAAAAGTTATCTCGGTTCTGATCGTGTTTGGGTATTTTTTTATATACGAATATCATATTATTGGTAGGAATTATGCTATCAGTATTTTCTTCCTGACATTGGTATTTATACAGTTAAATAAACCGGTTAAACTGCATTTATTAATTGCCGCTTGTTTATTAGGCTTGTCATTTACGCATCTTTATTCTATAATAGTTGTAATTACCTTGTGTGTAGTTTTAGCATTCAACAGTCAAAAAACACAAACAAAATATATTTATATTTCACTTATAGTCGCAAGTTCGCTTATCCTACTCACATTAAAAGTTCCTGCCGATCATATGTTGTTTAAATATGATACCGATCCTTTATTAAGTTTTAAACGGATTGGTAAAGCGCTCTCCATTTATTTAAAAGGTATATTGCCTGTGCCTGACTTCACCTCACTAAAAGTTTGGAACTCGAACCTGATCGTTGCATTATCAAAACCTTTTGGAGCCGTTATATCTGTTATTCTTGCAGTTACACCATTCGTTATCTTTAAAAAAGAAAAACTTGTTCTTTTCTTTTTTTATTTTTCCACCTTACTTATTTGCTCTTTCATTTATTTCTCTCCCTTTATGGTATCTACAAGGCATTGTGGTTTTATATTTGTGATCCTTGTATTCTCATTTTGGTTGCGAAAAATTTTATATCCTATTGCAGTTGAAAAAAATAAGTTATACCAAAAAATTGCTATTGTAGTTTTATCACTTCAGGTTTTATCGGGTAGCTATTTATATATCACAGATCTAAGACAACCATTTTCAAATTCAAAAGCTGTTGCCGCTTATTTAGAAAAAAATAATTTAGAGAATAAGGAAGTGTTCCTTTCCAATTTAAGTTCAGGTCCACCGGTTGCCGCTTATTTAAATAAAAAAATAATATATCCTGAAACAGGTGAAAAAAATTCTTTCTGTAAATGGAGCACCTGGCCTTTTATTTTGACTAAGACTGGCTTTGAGAAAAAACTAAAAGAACAGGTTAAAAATGACACATCTGTTTTAGTATTGAATACATACTATTTAGAAAGAGATCTCGATAATTCAATTGACGGCTTGTCCGGTTTAAAAGTTATAAAATTGGCTACTTTTGATAATGCAATGGTAACAGTAGAGAATTACAACGTATATTACCTTATAAAAAATAATTAATTTTACAAAGGCGCTTGAACTTATTAAGGAACATAAAACAATTAAACACCAACCTCGTAATTTTTATTACCCTTATAGCTATAACCTGGGTTAATTTTAATATTGTACGCTGGCAAAAAGGTAATATCATCATACACGATGTTAATAGTTATTATTCATACCTGCCCGCCACTTTCTATGAGCACGATCTTACTTTGTCGTTTTTGGAGGACTCTCTTAACGGCAAGGTTGAACAAAAATACTATTGGCCAAACCGAGATACACATGGAACCAAAGTAATTAAAATGACCATGGGCATGGCATTTACTTATCTACCTTTTTTTGGTTTAGCTCATGTTTATTGTAAGTTATTTAACGAAGAGACGAATGGTTTTTCCGATCCCTACCATTTTGCGGTCCAATTCTCATCTCTATTTTATTTTTTAATTGGGCTGGTTTTTCTGTTAAGGATCTTAAAACTTTATTTTGATCGCAAAGTGGTATTTATTACTTCTCTTGCAGTGATCTTTGGCACCAACATTATTTATTATTTAACCAACGGAGCCGGTATGTCTCACGCAGTAACTTTTGCCTTTGTTTCTGCTTTTATCTATTACACAATTAAATGGCATCAGGCGCAAATATTCAGATTAGCATTTATTATCGGGGCTCTGGGAGGGATCATTACACTTATCCGCCCGATAAACGTTATGGTATTTGCCATATTTCTTTTATATGATGTTAACTCCCTTAAAGAATTTATTGAAAAAACAAAATTGCTACTTAAAAACTATCAGCACATAGTTATTATGGCTTTATTAGGTATACTTATTTTTCTACCTCAACTAATTTATTGGAAATGTGTCACCGGTAGTTTTTTTATAAATTCTTATGTTGGCGAACGGTTTTATTTTGATAATCCACATATCATTGATGGTTTATTTAGTTTTAGGAAGGGCTGGTTGGTTTATTCGCCAATGATGATCTTTTCGCTGATCGGGTTCTATTATTTAAAAAAGAATAATAAACCATTTTTTACTGCTCTCCTTATTTTTATTCCGCTTTATCTGTATGTTGTTTTTTCATGGTGGTGTTGGTGGTATGGCGGCTCATATGGACAAAGAGCTTTAATAGATATTTATCCATTTCTTGCAATACCTTTTGCAGCTTTTGTTGCGCATATTCAAAACTGCACTGCGCTTAAAAGATCGGTCATTTATATTGTAATGCCCATATTTCTACTTTTAAATATATTTCAAACGATGCAGGCTAAGTGGAATGTTATACATTTTGATAGCATGACCAGAGAAGCATACTTTGATGCTCTTTTTAGGATCACTAAAAATCCGGAGCGTGAAAAATTCTTAAAACACCCTGATTATGATAAGGCAAGGCAGGGTATTGATGAATATTAATTATTACTTTTGTTATAATGATCAACCGCTTTTTTATTGTTTTTCTTTTTAGTTTTTTTGCGTTGACAGTTTATAGTCAAAAACAAAAAAATATAATAAACGATTTTTCTGTAGTACTGCATGAAGAAGCGATCAATAAAGTTATTGCTGCTATTGGCGATATAAAAGGCACCAATGATTACGAAGTATTACTTATAAGCGGTAAATATCATTGGACAGTACACAATCCAAAAATAAATATTCGTCCTGACAGCAGCGATTTTACCTGTGACGCTTTGGTAAATGTTGGCCCTTTTAATTACAAAACACAAGTGGTTGGCAACGTTAAAATTACATATGATAACGAAAAGAACCTGATCTACATTAAGATCTCCAGAGCTATTTTTGAACTTTATACTATGATCTTTGATAAAAAGATCCACATTAAGGATATACATTTAGAAGATTATTTTAAAGAACCTTTTGCTTTTGAAGGCCCAAAGACCATGGCAACTGATATGGAATTTATGATGCCAGATAGCACCATGAAAAAAATATATGTTCAGCCAACCGCTTGTAAAATGGAATTGAAGTGGAAGGAAATTTGTACTTCCTGCGAAATTATGGCTGCCGATAAGCCATTTAAGCCTGTTTTGAAATTAATGCCGCCCATAGAGGCCACAAAAACTTCTACCACAATAGTTCCAAAAGCAACCTCAACTTCTACTACTCCGACTCAAAAAAAATAAGTAAATTTATGCTTACTTATGTACAGATTATTTAAGCTGTTTTGGCAATATAATTTACCACGCTGGTCAATACTTTTTATTGACACCTTTGTTTGTGCATTTGCTTTATCATTAGCCTTTTTTATCCGCTTTTATTTCGACTCTGTCATGTCGGCAATAGATAAAGAAAATTTACCATTTGATTTTTTGATCGTTCTTAGTATTCGTTTTATTTCTTTTTTTATTTCTAAAACTTATAAAGGAGTTGTACGCTATACCAGTACAAGAGATACTACCAGGATATTTTTAGTTGTTCTCGCCGGGAGTTCTTTACTTTTTATTTTAAATCAATTGTCTTTACGTTTTGTTTTGGGCTATTATTTTATTCCAAACTCAATTATAATTATTGATGGCTTGGTTACATTGTTTATCATGATAAGTTCGCGGTTGGCAGTTAAAGCTTTGTATTTTGAAATAAAGAATCCTACTAAAGAGAAAATGCATGTAATTATTTACGGAGCAGGTGAAGCGGGGATAATTACCAAACGTACACTTGACCGCGATGCTGCCATAAAATACAAAGTGGTTGCATTTATTGATGATGATGAAGATAAATTAGGCAGAAGCCTTGAAGGAATATTTGTATACCCTCAAAGTAAACTTCCCGAACTGATAAAAGAGAACGAAATAGAATTAGTGATCATTTCCATTCAAAAGATCTCGCCAAAAAAGAAGAACGATATCACCGATATCTGTTTAGAGAATAATATCAGGGTATTGAATGTACCCCCGGTTACAAGCTGGATAAACGGACAACTTAGCTTTAATCAAATTAAAAGTATAAAGATCGAAGACCTTTTAGAGCGCGACCCAATTAAATTAGATGATGATCTTATTAATGCTCAACTTAAAAATAAAGTAATTTTAATTACAGGCGCCGCAGGAAGTATTGGTAGTGAGTTAGCAAGGCAGTGTGCCAATTATTCTCCTAAGAAAATATATTTGTTAGATCAGGCTGAAAGTCCGTTACATGAACTTGACTTGGAGTTTGCTGAAAAATTTAAGGACACCGCTTTTGAAGTTGTAATGGCAGATGTTAGAAATAACGAGCGTATGAAACATGTTTTTGATTCTTTTAAACCTCAAATTGTTTTTCATGCTGCCGCATACAAACATGTACCTATGATGGAAAATAATCCATCCGAATCTATTTTTACAAATATACTCGGCACAAAAAATACTGCAGATCTTGCGAATGAATTTAACGTGGAGCGTTTTGTTTTTGTAAGTACAGATAAGGCAGTAAACCCAACTAACGTAATGGGTGCCAGCAAGCGTATTTCTGAAATATATATTCAGAGTTTAGGCAAAACATCTAAAACAAAATTTATTACTACCCGTTTTGGAAACGTTCTCGGTTCAAACGGTTCGGTAATTCCAAGATTTAAAAAACAAATAGAGTCTGGTGGGCCAATAACGATCACGCATCCTGATATTACAAGATATTTTATGACAATACCTGAGGCCAGTCAATTAGTCTTAGAAGCGGGTAGTATAGGTAAAGGAGGAGAGATCTTTGTGTTTAACATGGGCAACTCTGTTAAGATAGTTGATCTTGCCAGGAAAATGATCCTGCTTTCGGGTTTAAAAGAGAACAGGGATATAAAAATTGTTTTTACAGGATTAAGACCCGGAGAGAAATTATTTGAAGAATTATTGGCCGATAATGAAAATACATTGCCAACTCATCACAACCAGATCTTAATTGGTAAAGTTAGAGAATATGATTACGCTGAAGTAAAAGGCATTATTGAGGAATTAATAAAAACGTTTAACACACAAAATAACGAATTAATTGTACAGCGCATGAAAGATCTGGTGCCGGAGTTTAAAAGCAATAATTCTATATTTCAAAAATTAGATTAATATGAAGTATTATTTTAAACTCATTATTGTTGTTCTGATTTTAAAGATCTCATCATTTTATTCACAAACAAAATCACCGCTTGCCGAAAACACAAAACCAAAACTGGTAGTTGGAATTGTGGTTGATCAAATGCGAAACGATTACATTTATCGTTACTGGAACAGATACGGTAATGGTGGCTTTAAAAGATTAGTTAACAATGGTTACTATTTTAAGAACGCACATTACAATTACATTCCAACATATACTGGCCCCGGACATTCAAGTATTTATACAGGCGCAACGCCGCGCACGCATGGTATTATAGCCAATGAATTTTATATAAGAAAAGCGGGTGTAAATGTTTATTGTTGTGAAGATACATCTGTTAGAACAATAGGTTCATCTAGTAAAAATGGACTAATGTCACCACGCAGACAGTTAAGCTCAACAATTGGCGATGAATTAAAAATGAGCTCGAATCAAAAAGCAAAAGTTTTTGCCGTTGCCTTAAAAGACAGGAGTTCTATCTTACCTGCAGGCCACGCTGCTGATGCTGCATTTTGGTTTGATGATTCGACGGGTAATTTTATTTCTTCAAGTTGGTATCTTAAAGCCTTACCTGAATGGTTAAATGATTTCAATGCTAAACATAATGTAAGAACTTACCTTGAAAAAGGTTGGTCTACTTTATATCCAATTGAATCCTACAGTAATTCTATATCCGATGAAAATAGATATGAAGTTTCGCCGAACAAAAAAGAAAAGGCTGTTTTTCCTTACGACTATAAATTCCAACTAGAAAAAAACAAATACAGCATCATAAAAGCAACTCCTTACGGAAACACGTTAACAAAAGATATTGCAATTGCCTGTTTAAAAAACGAGCAATTAGGTAAAGATAACGAAACCGATCTTTTCAGTATTAGTTTTTCAAGTCCGGATATTGTTGCCCACTCTTATGGACCCAGAGCTATTGAAGTGGAAGATGTTTATTTAAGGCTGGACAAAGATATTGAAGAGTTATTGAACGAGTTGGATAAAGAAGTTGGTAAAAACAATTATACCGCTTTTTTAACAGCAGATCATGGCGGTGCAGATGTACCGAATCATTTAACAGATCTTAAAATTCCGGCTGGTTATTTAAAAGACAATAAGTTGACAAAAAAAATAAAAACTTATTTTGAGCATACATATTGTGATACTTTATTGTTTACCTACGTAACTAATGAGCAGGTATATTTAAATAATAAAAGAATAGAAGAAGAAAAATTAAATTTAGATGAGATAGAAAAAAACCTGGCTGATTTTTTAATAACCGTTCATGGTATTGCAGAAGCCTACCCATCAAAGGTTTTAAAAAATGAAGCATTTGATAAGAATGATTACAGGGCTTTATTGCAAAATGGGTTTAATCATAAATTAAGTGGCAACATTTGCTTCATATACAATCCGGCATGGATGGATTATACTGAAAAAGGAACAACGCATGGAGCAGGTTATAATTATGATACGCATGTGCCAGTTTTGTTTTATGGAAACGGAATAAAAAAGGGAGAAACGTATACTTATACCACCATAACACAGATCGCTCCAACCATTTGCGAATTATTAAAGATCAATCAGCCAAATTCTACAGTGGCAGAACCTTTAAATAATTTTTTTAAATAATTATCTATGTCCCAAACTTAATTTTAATTTTTTCGGAGGACCCGAATAATTAAGCTTTAATCCTTTAGAATTTTCGGCTGTTTGTCCGCTGCTCACCGGAATATAATTTTTGCCACGCTTCTTTAGGTTACTCCATGGCACTAAAATATTAATATTAGAATTCTCTTTAAAATGATAGGTGCCGCTTACAAATAAATTTAAAACATTTGAAGCTATTTCCATTTCCTCTATCTGCATTTCAAAACCTTTTATTTTGCATGTCTGGTTGATCTCACTAAAAGAAATATCTTTAAAATCACGGTTCTTGAAAATATAATCCGATATATTTTGTAAAGGTTGAAAGTCTAAAAGATGGCCTTCGGCTAATTTTACTTTTATTTCGCCATCCATAGTGTTACCAACAACTTCCATTTTTTCATCAAGATCTGTTTTTATCTTAGCGTCAACAAAAATATTTCCCTGCAAATGTTCGCTCTCTATAGCTTTCTGCCCAAAATTCTCAAACTCGCTAAACACTTCATTTACATCCATATTTACGATCTTTACCTCAGCAGTAATTTTATTAAGATCGTAAATAGTGCCTTTTGCGAATAATGTACCTCTACAGGCATTCATGTTTACTGACTTAACATCGAGTAATTTATTTTTATACACCAAATTAATACTTGCATTTGTAGCTTTAACATTTCGTACGAACATTTTTTTTGCCAATAAAGAAACATTAAATTCAAAATTACTTTGTTCGGCTTTTATGGTTTTTTTAACAGCTTTTTCAGTTGCTTGCGCTTCTGTTTTTTTAACAGCACTATCTTTTTTACTTGCTTTAACTGATAAGTAAGGATTTAAATTAAAGCTCTCTGATCTTGCTGATAATGTAGCCTTAAATCCCTCGGTATAACCCAACACATAACTAGTAAAATCTTTAACATCACCTTTTAAAGTAACATTACCGGCATCGGTCTTTAAAAATAAATTTTCAAACTGCAGGTCTTTATTTTTTAGATTGGCGCTACCTACAATAGTATATACATAAGGTTTATTTTTTTCCTGGTAACTTAAATTATTAAAAAACAGGCCGGCATCCAATTTCATAGGGGCATCTAAAAACTCCTCTTTATTTAATTTGTTTGTTGGGCCACTGTATTTAATTTTAGCTACACAGTTGCCTTTTAAAATAAAATCTTTACCTGGTTTAAAATCAACTTTTGCCGCTGTTATAAATAAATTGGCATCAATAGTAATTTGAGGGTTATCAAAATTAACCACAGTAACAGATGCCGTAAATGGAAAATCATAGAGGTTACCGGTTATTGATTTAAATATAACTCTTGCATGTTCGGTATCTCCCTTTTGTTTTGAAGAATCTAAACTTACAATGGTTCCATAAAAAGATAAATTAGAATATGGTATTTTACTACGACCAATTGTTACATCATTATTTTTACCACTTAATTGCGCAATAATAACAGGATCTTGTTTTATGCCAAGATTGGCTATTACTAATATTTTAGCGTCGATGTTTTTATTAACATTAAAATTTGCCAGCTTTTTTTGAAGATTAGTATTAAGAAGGCTCATGCCTTTTTTATAATCAATATTTTCACTTTGAATGGACAATACTAATTGCTTTTTTTCTCTAAGATCTAAAAATGAACTAATGTAATAGGGATGATTTCCTATCGTTACAATAGAAGGCTGATGAATAAAAACAGAATTGCTTTTAGTAAAAATGCTGATACTTAAATTAAGGTCGGCAACCGTGTTCTTTAAGAATGCTCCTTTTTCAGGCTTAAACAATAAGCCGCCAATATTAACCTCACCAATAAATTTTGCTTCAATACCATCTTGTTCATTTTTTAATTTAATTATATTATCTACAAAATGTACATCAATATTCTGCCCTCTTTCTTTATCTAAAAAATTAAATTGCGTATTTAATATCGTCACTTTTTTTACTTCAAATTTTATAGGTTTTGCCTTTGCGTTAACAGCTGTTTGTTTTAACTCAAAATTATTAGAGCCATCTTTATTCTTTATTAAATTAATTTCGGCATCTTTAATAGATACCGATCCGATAATAAATTGTTTTTGTGAAAGTTTTAATATATCCAGCGAAAGAGCAATTGAGCCGGCTTTTAAAATTGTTTGATTTTTATCTTGAGATAGACTGCTGGAAAGGGTTATGTTCTTTAATTGTATGGATGCATCAGGCCAGTTACTAAAAAATGAAACATTCAGATCTTCCACTTTTAAAATAAGTCCATGATCCTCTTTTAAACTTTCAATTAAAGTAGCTGTAAGTTCTTTTTTATAAAAGGTGATTAAAATAAAAACAGATGTTGCTAATAAAAGAATAAAGGCGAGAAGCCCTATAAAAAAACGTTTAATATATTTTTTATACCGCACTATAATGATCAGAAAATAAAAGGTAGATAAATTTTTGCAATAGTGTAGATTTAATAATAAATAACAGCAAATTTTGTGCCAGTGGATATTTTATAGAATTAGCTAATTTGTATCTTTTGAAGGCCTCAAAATCACTGATTATTCAAAGAATTAGCTGCGCTGATACCTGCGTAGGTGACAAACACCAAATTTAAGCTCTTTCGGAGGTTTTTTGTTTTAAGGCTTGTCTTTTGAAAATAAAGTTCTTAATAAGGATTAGTTACGCCGATCACTTTTGCGGAGAGTCCCTCAAAATTTTAAACCCTATCAGGGTCTTTTTTGTTTTACAACCAATCTTTTGAAAATAAATTTTCTTATTAAGGGTTAGCTACGCTGATCCTGGTGGAGGAGATTGCCAGCAAATTTAAACTCTTCCAGAGTTTATTTTTGTTTTATGACCTGTCTCTCGAAAACAAGTTTTCATCGACGCTTCATAAAACAAAAAACCTCGCTAAAAGCGAGGTTTAAAACTGTTGGGTAAATGATGGGATTCGAACCCACGACCCTCGGTACCACAAACCGATGCTCTAACCAACTGAGCTACATCTACCATTTAGGAGGGCAAATGTAATAATTTTTTAGATAATTTTAAATAAGCTTTTAATAAATTTGAAATTATTGGCTTAACGTATAAGTGTTACGTTTCCTTTTTTGAAGTTCTCTTCGCCATTAATGCATTTTACTTTCAAATACCAGCCAAAAACGCCAACATCAGCCGGCCGGCTCTTATAGATGCCATCCCAGCCTTTTGTTTTATCGTTGGTTTCAAAAACCTTTTCGCCCCAGCGATTATATACGGCAAAATAAATCTCATCAACTTTTAAACCCCTCACAAATAAAATATCATTTTTCCCATCGCCGTTAGGTGTAAATGTATTAGGCACAAAAACATCATTATCAATACATCCTGCTGAGAACGCCTCTACACTAACCTGTGCCTGCCCTTTACAAGCGCCCGCGGTTGCAACTGCGGTATAGGTTGTTGGTCTATCGGGATAAGCTGTAACAGTGTAGCCAAATGCCGGTGTGGTGCTACCAGGTGGTAACCAGGCTACTATTGCACCAGGATCGCCAATGTACGTTAAAATAGTAGGGCCGCCGGTTGTAACAATAACCGGGTTTGCCATAGCGCTAATAGGTGTTGTAGAAAGTTGAGTGACATTTACACTTGTAGTTAATAAAAAGGAGCACGGAACAGATCCTATCATAACCGTGGTTGTAATTACTACAGAGTATTGTGTACTTACTGTTGGTGTTGCGCTAGGATCGGCTATCGATGGGTAGTCTAAAGTAAGTGTTGGGGTCCATGCATAAGCAGTTCCACCGGTAGCTGCTAGCTGCGCGCTGCTGCCTTTACAAATTATTTTTGGTGCGTTTACACTAACAGGGGGTGGTATAGGAACTATAATTACCTGTGCCGTTGTATCCTTACATCCATCGCTATTAGTTGCAATTAAAGAAATTGTGTGTGTGCCGCCATTATTGTAAAAATTATAAGGATTTTGAACTGTGCTTGTAGCTGTTGCAGATAAAGACCATTGCCATGCTGTGATATTTGCAGCAGAAAGATCATTAAAATAAACGCCACCACCACATGGATTCATACTAAAATTAAAACTTGCAGTAGGTTTTGGATTTACTGTAACATTGGTTGTTAAGGTTGTGATACAATTATTACCGCCCGTATTATTAAAAATAGTGACCGAATAAATTGTAGTTGTTGTTGGTGTTACATTTGGATTTGCAACACTTGTATTACTTACCTGCGCGCTAGGCGACCAGGTATAACTTGTTCCTCCGCTAGCAGAAATATTTGCGCTTTCGCCGGAACAAATAACTGAGCCACTTGCCACACCTGGATTAAAAATAAATACATTGACGGGTTGTTTTATTGAATCTTTACAACCAAAAGAATTTGTAGCAATTAATGTAACAGTATAATTTCCCGAAGCAGAATATGTGTGCACAGGATTTGACAAAGTTGTTGTTGATGTAGCATCGCCAAAATTCCAGGAATATGAATTACCGGGCCCAGTTGAATTATTTGTTATACTAAATGTATTTTGACACGGAACAATAGTTGAAGTAAATGCTGCCGTTGGCTGTGGATGAACAGTAATAATTATTTGTGTGCTATCACGCGTGTTACAATAAACGTTTTCTATAACTAACAATGTAACAGTATAAGTGCCAACATTTGTATAAGTATGCGAAGGGTTAAGGATTACAGATGTTGTATCATTTGGTCCCCCGCCTAAATTCCATAAATATATTAATCCGGGCGAAGATAAATTAGTATAGGTTACAGTAACCGAACCACAACCCGCAATAGTATTTGAAGCTATGGCAGCAGTAACTTTAGGTTGAAAATCAAACTTAACAACACCATTATTGCAATTAGAAGCATGATTTGGATCGCCAGGGGTATTTGGCCATGCGCCCGTTGTAACTGGAAAGTCATCATACCCACCGCAGCCTGCACACATTGACTGATATAATGCACCACTTTCACTTATTCTTGATGTTCCGCCATCAACATGTTCTTCAGATAAATTACCTCCAAAATAAGTTCCGTATTTTAAACTTACAAAATTGGGTTGTAATGACATAAAATAGAAATCATGTCCATTTGGTACTGTAGTTTGAAAAGCACCAGTTGTTATAGGCATATTATTTAAGTAGTTGCAGTTTACAAAATTACCGCCCCAACCTGATAAACTTATTGATCCACTGCATTTATCCACACTAAATGCCGAAGGCGAAATATCAATTGTGGGTTGTCCGCTCCCAAATACAGTTGACTTATCTAATGTGGTTAATTGGTTATTGAACCGCATCAAGAATTGATGCGAATTTGGATTGGAATAAATTCCCGGACTTACCGGCATATTTCCTAAAGACTGACCGAAAATATATATTCTACCTATTCTATCGCTTTGAACAAAATAACTTTGATCGTAAGACGGCGTTCCAACATAAGTTGCTTTTAAAAGTGTATTTCCTGTTGGGCTAATTTTTGCAAGATAACCGTCTGCTTTTCCTCCACCCGGCGTGGTTTGATAACAACCCGGTTTTGCAGGAAAATCTGTACTATAAGTACCACCTGTAACATATGCTTGTAATGTATCGTCTACTATTATTGAATATCCTGCATCATTTTTACTTCCCCCAAGATATGTGCTGTAAAGTAACGTTGACAAATTATTTGACAATTTAAAAACGATAGCATCTTGTTTACCATTCAAGGCTGTTTGAAAAGCACTAACCGTTGGAAAGTCGCTTGACTTAGTTGAACTTGCAACATAAACATCATTATTTTTATCTAATTGAATCTCGCCTCTGTACTGATCTCCATAATTATATTGTAATGAATCAGCCGGATACTCATTAAATAATGTGTAACCAGCAGGCTGAAAGCAAGGGAATACAACATGGCTTGGGGGGGCGTAATTATTATAATTTATTCCGTCATTATTAGTACCACCAATATAAGTAGAACCCATAAGGGTTGTTCCGGTACTATTAAACTTGCTTACGTAAATGTCAGATCCATTGTTAAAAGTAGTTCCATTAAAAACAAAACTTATAAGATTTCCACCATTAAAAGTTGCATCATAAGGTGAGGCGGTAGGAAAGTTTGCAGAACCCGTTGCGCCATATAAATATAAATTACCGGCCGCATCAGTAATTAAACTCGTTACTATCTCAGCCTGCGAGCCGCCGAGGTAAGTTGAATAAATTAATGAAGTACCAATACTATTATATTTTGTTAGTACAACATCTGTAATACCTGCGGCAGCGGGTCCAGAAAATGTTATATCATAAGCGCCAACAGTAACCGGATAGCCATTATTAAATACAGTTCCTCCTGCGTATAAATTCCCAGCTCCATCATAAGTAGCTGTCATTCCAAAATTATCGGCAGTTGAGCCGGATTGCGCCGCGAAAATTAATACAGGGTCAATTACCAAGTCAAAATTCTTATTGTATCCATTAGGGAAAACAAAGGATAATACATCATCTTTTAAATTATATTTACAATTAACTATTTTAATTTCTCCATTTATCCTTTGATAAGCATATGGCTTGTTTTCTATTATTGAATCGATTGAAGTAGCTACGATCAATTGCCCGTTTTTTAATTTTAATTTTTGCGCGCCTTCATATTTCATTTGAATTTGAGTTGCATCTGCGCCTGGATGTAAATAAAAATTATATTTTAAACCTATAGTGCTCGTTATAGCCTCATAATCAACATTTGCATAAATATTTTTATATAATATCCTGTGGTAATTTCTAACATTGCTTTTCCATTTATTCTTATCGCTTCCTAAAAAAAAGTTCTCATAATCACTGCCTTTGTCAAAGGCCTGATTTATTGAATTTGGATTAGCACCTAAAAATTTAACCTTCACTGTATGACATTTTATTTCAGGAGTTAAACCCTTTAATAAACCGCCAAGATGCATAGATCTTACTTTTCTCTTATCATAAAAACTATAAGTCAAACCGTCATTTTCAAAATACAAATGCCCCCCATCCAGTTGCATCCTGTAGCGGATGAAATCATTCCATTGTCCAAGGTTTTCGGTGAATTTTAATGAAGGATTGACGTGCGGGGTTATTGCATGCCTTACAGAATCTTTTTGAGAAAAAATATCCACAAAGCTTCCAATAAAAAAAAGTAGTATCAGGCTTTTTTTAAGCATTAACCAAATATACATTAAACAAGTTTATTTTACAAGAGGAGTATAGCTCGATTTTTAGTACTTTTGCAACCTTATGCCAAATATTGTTGCTATAGTAGGAAGACCGAATGTTGGAAAATCGACACTGTTCAACCGTTTAACAGAAACGCGCCAGGCCATTGTTGACGAGGTTTCCGGCGTTACACGCGATCGCCATTACGGAAAATCTGAATGGGGTGGCGTTGAATTTAGTTTGATAGATACCGGCGGTTACATTAAAGGAAGTGATGATATTTTTGAAGGAGAAATTCGTAAACAGGTAGTTATAGCTATTGAAGAGTGTTCGGCTATTTTGTTTGTTTCGGATGTTACAGAAGGCGTTACACAATTTGATACAGAGGTTGCCAATATTATACGAAAAAGCAAAAAACCCGCTTTGGTTATTGCCAATAAGGTTGATAGTCACGATAAAGCAGCCTATTCTGCAGAATTTTACCAGTTTGGTCTTGGCGAAGTGTTCCCTATTTCTGCTATTACAGGCAGCGGCACCGGCGACCTTTTAGATGCCTTGATAAAGATACTTCCAAAAGATGAAAGAGCCATTGAAGATGCTGATATTCCACGTATTGCCATTGTTGGCCGCCCTAATGTTGGAAAATCTTCTTTAACCAATGCACTTTTGGGCGAAGAACGTAACATTGTTACACATGTAGCAGGCACAACCCGCGATACCATTAACTCGCGCTATACAAAGTTTGGTCACGATTTTTACCTGGTAGATACTGCCGGGATGCGTAAAAAGGCCAAAGTACACGAAGATCTTGAGTTTTATAGTGTATTAAGGACCATCAAGGCAATTGAGGATTGTGATGTTTGTCTTTTAATGATAGATGCTCAGGATGGTGTTGAAGCTCAGGATCTGAGTATTTTAAGCCTTATTGAAAAGAACCGTAAAGGCCTTGCTATTATTGTAAATAAGTGGGACTTAATAGAAAAAGACACTAAAACCGCTAAGGAATACGAAGAAAAAATAAGAGAACGTATTAAGCCGTTTAAGGATATCCCTATTATTTTTATTTCTGTTCTTGATAAACAACGTATCATGAAAGCCGTGGAAGTGGCCATGATGGTGTATGAGAACAAAATGAAACACATTCCTACCCGTCAGCTAAACGAATTTTTACAAGGTGTAATGGCAACTTACCCGCCGCCTGCCGTTAAAGGCAAATACATAAAAGTAAAATACATTACACAACTAAAAACCGAACCTTTGTTTATTTTCTATTGCAATTTACCTCAGTATGTTACTGAGTCGTACAAGCGTTTTTTAGAGAATAAGATCCGCGAAGAATATGATTTTAGCGGCGTTCCTATTGTGGTGAGTATGCGTAAAAAGGTGTAGTTTTTAACCTTTGATCTCTATTTTATTTCCTGATTAATAAAAATTAACAGAATTGTTTTTTGGTTGCAACCTATTGTGGATTAGCTGCGCTGATCCACAATGGAGGTTGATGCTCAACAAAACCCTTTTCGCTTATGCGAAAAGTGGTTTATTGTTTTATATCTCGTCGTGAAAGCAAGCTTTCCCTCCTCGGTATAAAACAATAAACCCCCAAAGTAAACTTCGAGGGTTTTGTTGTTGCCCGAGCTGGATTCGAACCAACATAGTCGGTACCAAAAACCGAAGTCCTGCCATTAGACGATCGGGCAATTAAATTTAAGACTGCAAAAATACAACTTTTTTAGTTCTATCAAATATTTTTTCGAAAAAAACGTTCTAAAACAAACCAAGTAAAATACTATCTTCGCAACACTATTTAACTATGATGACAAAGGAGTTTATAAAACTAAATAATATCATTGGCTGGCTGGTTTGGGCCATTGCTACATACACCTATTGCTGCACAATAGAGCCAACAGCGAGCTTTTGGGACTGTGGCGAGTACATTGCCTGTTCTTATAAATTAGAGGTTGGTCACCCGCCGGGAGCCCCATTCTTCTTGCTTTTAGGCAGATTTTTCTCTTTATTAGGAGGCGGCGATCCTTCGCATGCAGCTATGATGGTTAACATCATGAGCGCCCTATCCAGCTCATTTACCATCTTGTTTTTATTTTGGACAATTACCCGTTTAGCCATAAAAGTTTATGGTAAAAAGGTTGCAGATCTTGCAAAACCACAACAATGGGCGGTTTTAGGAGCCGGTATTGTTGGTGCATTAGCCTATACATTTTCAGATTCGTTTTGGTTTAGCGCTGTAGAAGGTGAGGTTTACGCTATGTCGGCCCTATTTACTGCAATTGTATTTTGGGCTATCTTAAAATGGGATGAGGAAGATTCTGTTAATCCAACAAGCGCCTTGCGTTGGTTAATATTGATCAGTTATTTAATTGGTATCTCAATTGGTGTCCATTTACTAAACTTACTTGTAATTCCTGCAATTGGTTTTGTTATCTATTTCAAAAAATACACTTTCACCTGGAAAGGATTTTTTGTTGCGGGTATTTCATCGGTTCTACTTTTAGGTTTTATACAAAATTTGGTTATTCCTAAACTTGTAAAATTTGTGAGCGATTACGAAGTGTTCTTCACTAATAAAATGAGTCTAGGTTTTAGCACCGGAACAATTTTCTTCTTTTTACTTTTAATTATATCGCTTACTTTTTTAATAATGTATACTTTAAATAAAAAAGAGCAACATTATAAAATTGGCTTTTATGCCGGCGCAATTCTTTCTTTGTTTGCAATAGTTACAGCGCCAAGTGGTGGTGGCATGTTCACACGTTTATTAGTGCTTGGTGGAATTTTATATGCCATTCATAAATTCAAAACAAAAACAGTTACACTTCACGCTGTGTTCTTAAGTTTTGCTACGTTATTAATTGGCTACTCTTCGTTTTTCGTAGTGGTAATACGTTCGCAGGCCAATACACCAATGGATGAGAACGATCCGGAGAATGCAACTAATATGTTGTCTTATTTGGTACGTGATCAATATGGCGAATGGCCATTACTTTATGGCCAATATTATAATGCGCCAACTCTACCAAAAAGCGAGTTTGGTAATAATGATCCAATATATGCTAGGGATGAAAAAAATAAAAATTACAAAGTAGTTGATTCAAGGAAAAATACAGTTGTGAAATATCAAAAAGAATTTTGTACTGTTTTCCCTCGGATGTGGTCTGGACAGAGTCATCACGAATCTGCTTACAAATATTGGGGTAACATAGCAGAACATCACAAAACAAAAAATATTGAAGGGCGTGACGGCGAACCTCAAACGGTTGAGATACCAAACATGGCAGCCAACTTAACTTTTTTTGTGGAATACCAAGTTAAGTTTATGTATTTGCGTTATTTCTTTTGGAATTTTATTGGTCGACAAAATGATGTGCAAGGATTAATGCGAAACACTATGGAAGGCAACTGGGTAACAGGTATAAAAGGTTTTGATGATTTTCTTTTAGATACTGATACGTCGCTAAAGATCTATCGCGATAAAAATAATTTCGCGCAAAATCATTTTTACGCATTGCCATTTATTTTAGGTTTGTTAGGAATGTTCTTTCATTTTAAACGTAATAAACCTGATGCCTGGATCGTATTAAGTTTCTTTTTACTAACCGGTTTTGCAATTGTTATTTATCTTAATCAATATCCTTACCAACCGCGTGAACGTGATTATGCTTATGCAGGAAGTTTTTATGCTTTTGCTATTTGGATAGGCTTTGGTGTATTATTTATTTACGATCTTTTAAGTCGTAAAGCTGCAACTATTGGTATTGCTATTGGCTCTACTGCTTTAAGCATGGTTATTCCGGGTATTATGGCAAAAGAAGGCTGGAATGATCACGACCGTTCGTTAAGAACTATGTCGCGCGATTGTGCTATTAACTATCTACAAAGTTGTGCGCCTAACGCGATCTTATTTACAAATGGTGATAATGATACTTTCCCGCTTTGGTATGCGCAGGAAGTAGAAGGTATTAGAACAGACGTGCGTGTCTGTAATTTAAGTTTATTGCAAACAGACTGGTACATTAAACAAATGCGCAGAGCTGCTTACGATAGCAAACCGGTGCCATTTACTATTCCTGAAGAAAAATTGGAAGCATCTAAATTAGAATACCTAGTTATTAATAGCCAGAACACAAAACCAATGAGTATGAAAGATGCTCTTGACCAGGCAATAAGTGATGATCCTTCAAGTAAGTATGATAATGGCGGCGAACTGATAGACGTTATTCCTACAAAGAATTTTTACATTAATGTGGATAGCTTAAAAGTAATGCGCAATAAAGTAATAAGCGTAAAAGATACAGCGCGTTTAGCAAAAAGAATTAGCTGGGATCTGGGTGGCAGAAGTTACATTACAAAAAATGATCTAATGGTGTTAGATCTTGTTGCAAATACTAAATGGGATCGTCCAATTTATTTTGCTGTAACAACCGGCGATGAAGCTTATGTTGGATTAAAAAAATATTTTCAGCTTGAAGGTTTAGCGTATAGGTTTGTACCAATTAAACAAACAGATATGGAAGAATCGCAAGGTGGCCGTGTAAATACAGATGCCATGTACGATAACATCATGAATAAATTCTTGTGGGGCGGAATGGATAAAAAAGGAATTAATTTAGACGAGAACTGTATTCGTATGACGGGTAATTTACGCATGCAAATGGGTGTACTAGCCGGCGCATTAATTAACGAAGGCAAGAATAAAAAAGCAAAAGCTATTTTAGATAAGTGTTTGGAAGTTATGCCTGATGAAAACATTCCGTATGATGCAACCATCTTTACAATTTGTGCAGGATATTACCAGATTGGTGAAATGAAAAAGGCGAATGACCTTGCAAAAAAATTATTTGATATTTTTGAAGGCGACCTTAAAATTTATAACGCACAAAAACCTAAACACAGAGTTGCTTTTGGAAGAGAAGTTAACCAGTGTAAAGAATTAATGAAACGATTAACAGGTATGGCGCAACAATTTAAACAGGAAGAAGTGTCGAAGGAATTTATTAAACGTATGTCGGCAATTATTCCTCCTGAAGAATTGGCACCGGAAGAACAACAACCGATACCTCAAATGCAATAAATGTTTAACCACGAAGCGAGCTAAGAAGGGGCAAAGCTCTTTTTCCTTTGTAAACTTCGTGTCCTTTGTGGTTAAATTTTACATCTAAAAATATTTAGATTGAAGAATATTTTACTAATACAGCCAAAATCCTTTTTAAAACTGATTTATCCTAAAGCTGTATGGAAAATTAATACAATTGAAAAGATAATTTACCTAACATTTGATGATGGCCCTATTCCCGGGCTGACAGACTGGGTTTTAGACGAGCTAAAAAAATTTAACGCTAAAGCTACTTTTTTTTGTGTAGGCTCAAATATCCTTAAAAATCCAGCTATTTTTGAACGTATAAAAGCCGAGGGTCATATGGTTGCCAATCACACTATGTTTCATCCAAAAGGGTTTAAGACAGAAACTGTAAATTATATAAGTGAGGCTGAAGAGTGCAGGAATATTGTTAAAAATGATCTTTTCCGACCGCCGTACGGACAGTTGAAACGCGCACAGTACAAGGCTTTGCTGGATAAAGGCTTTAAAATTATTTTTTGGGATGTGATCAGTTACGATTACGAGAAAATAAGCGAAAAAGCATGTGTTAATAACGTGATTCTCAACACCAAACCCGGCAGTATTGTGCTGTTTCACGATAATTTCAAGGCTGAAAAAAATTTACGCTATTCTTTGCCGTTATATCTGAAACATTTTGCACATTTGCACTACAAATTTAATGTTATAGAACCATGAGGCGAGTATTACAGTTTACGTTCTTTTTTGCTTTTTTACTGTTCATCTCATGCGGTTCAAATTCTAATACAGTAGTTGAAAAAACTTTTCACGTGTGGGGTAATAACGAAATTTGCAAACACACTATTGAAAAAGCCTGTAAATTAAATGGTGTATCAGATCCTAGTTGGAACCAGGATTCAAAACTTTTAAAGTTTAAAATTGATACAGCTATCTTAAACACCGATGCCGTTTTAAAATCGGTTGCAAGCGCCGGTTACGATAACGAATTGTTTTTTGGTAACGATTACGCCTACTCTAATTTGCCTGAGGCCTGCCAATACGAAAGAAGAGATAATTAATTTTTCGCCTTATACAAAGGCACTGTACTACAAGGCTCTCCATACATAATACTTTTAGCAAGCGGTTTTAATAAAGTGGTCAATTGCACATAGGCATTTGTTGGTAGTTCTTTTTCGCCGCAACCTTTTATAACTACACGCGCATCTTTAAATTGAGAAGTATCTAAAGCGGTTAATTTTTCAGCGAATAAAATATTTTCTATATCTTTTAAATTTCCAAAAATAATTCTTTTAGCGTATGGTTCTAACGCTAGGGTCAATAACATATAAGCCCAGGTTGGCACAATTGCATCTGCTGTACAAACTAATCCAACAACTTTACTCTTGTAAATACTCCAATCGTTTGTTTTTATAAATTCCCTAAAATCTTTTTCCCTCAGAATTTGCTCCATGAACAAATGTGGTTTAATATCAAATAAAACACGTTCGCCCGGAACATAAAATTCTTCCAGATCGATGGTGACGATACCACTGTTTGAAACCTTATTTACTATCTCATCCATTTTGTTTCTGTTTATTTCAATCCCCCTGCAACACACTAGCTATCCCCCCCTTTTCAAAGGGGGAATTACATAAACCCTAATTCCAACTGCGCTACTTCACTCATCATTTCTTTTTCCCAGGTGGGTTCAAAAGTTAATTTTAATTCAGCTGACTTTACACCCGCTATTAATTTACATTTATTTTCTACCTCAGCCGGTAAACTCTCTGCCACCGGGCAGTTTGGCGAGGTTAAGGTCATTACGATCTTTAAATTATTTTCGTCATCCAAATGCAATTCGTATATCAAACCTAATTCCCAAACATCAACAGGAATCTCCGGATCAAAACAAGTTTTGATCTCTTCGATAATGCGTTGCATTAACTCTGTATTTTTTGTTACAATAATCGCACTCATAATCTTCTTTTCTATTAACTATTCGCTTTTAACTAATAAACTTTAAAGCATCCGTTTTCATCATATTTATCATACTTACCAAACCATTTGCCCTTGTTGGACTCAAATGCTCTTTTAAACCAATTGTATCTACAAATTTTAAGTCAGCTTTTACAATTTCTTCTGCTTTATGGTTCGACAAAACTCTTACCATTAACGCTACCATTCCTTTAGTAATAATAGCATCTGCATCTGCGGTATAAACAACATTTCCCTCTTTTAATTCAGAATTTAACCACACCCTACTTTGGCATCCTTTTATAATTCTGTCTTCTGTTTTAAATTCTTCTTTTATTAAAGGCAACGACTTTCCAAGATCAATAAGGTGTTCATATTTCCCTTCCCAATCGTCACCAAAGATCTCAAACTCTTCTACAATTTCTTTTTCTATTTCGTTAATGGTCATTAGTCGTTAGTCAATTTAACTCAACATTTTAATCACTTTCACTAGCTTCTCAATAAAAATATCTATCTCTTCTTTTGTATTATAAATTGCAAATGAAATTCTAACGGTACCTTGCACATTTAAACAATTCATTAAAGGTTGTGTGCAGTGGTGGCCTGTTCTCACGGCAATACCGTATTTATCCAACAAAGTTCCAACATCAAAAGGATGTTGTCCTTTTATATTGAAAGAAATAACGCCAGCTTTATGATCACTCTTTCCATAAATAATTACCTCCGGCATTTCGCTCATCTTTTTTTGAGCGTATTGAACTAGCTCATGCTCGTGAGCAAAAATAGTTTGTATACCAACTGAATTTATGAAATCAATTGCAGCAGCAAAACCAATAGCGCCTGAAATATTTGGAGTACCTGGTTCAAAACGCAAAGCTCCTTCTGCATACTCAGTTTTCTCGAATGAAACAGTTTTAATTGTACCACCGCCCGGTTTTGAAATAGCAAGATCTTTTAACCATTTCTCAGAAAGATATAATAAACCAATTCCCGTTGGTCCGTACATTTTATGCGCGCTGCACACAAAAAAATCAACATTCAGTTTTTGAAGATCGATGGGCATGTGCGGTGCAGATTGTGCTCCGTCCACCAAAATAGGAATATTATTTTTTTGAGCTATTGTTTTAATTTTTTCCAAGTCAGTTATCAAACCCAAAGTATTTGAAACCTGCGTAATGGCAATTAGTTTTGTTTTCGAAGAAATTAATGCAGGGATCGAAGCGTAATCAATTGTCTGATCTTCTAATAACGGAATAACTTTTAATTTGCCACCGTTGGCCTCTGCCCATAATTGCCAGGGCAATATATTAGAGTGATGCTCGTATGTGGCCAAAAGAATTTCATCGCCTGCCTGTAAATAATTTTTAGCTAAACCCTGTACAACTAAATTTATTGAATCGGTGGTGCCCGCCGTAAAAATAACTTGCTGATCGTTAATTACATTAAAATGTTTAGCAATGGTCTTACGTGCATTTTCAAACAATTCAGTTGCTTTTCTGCTAAGCGTATGAACGCCACGGTGAATATTTGAATTTGAAGTTTTATAGTAATCAGAAATACTTTCGATAACAGAAAGAGGTTTTTGACTGGTTGCACCGTTATCAAAATACACAAGATCGTAACCATTTATTTTTTGGTTAAGAATAGGGAATTGCTCGCGTATTTTATTTTGGACTTTCAATTATAATTCGTTTTCAAACAGATTCAAAATTTTCTCTTTTAGTTCGTCAACTTCTATTTTATTAATTACTTCTTGTGCAAAGGCATTTAGTAATAATTTTTTAGCACTTTCGCGACCAATACCTCTTGCATTCAAATAAAAAACAGCCACCTCATCAATTTTGCCTGTAGATGTGCCATGTGAACATTTTACATCGTCAGCATAAATTTCTAATTGTGGTTTTGTATTGATGGTTGCATCATCGCTTAATAAAATATTTTTACTGCTTTGGTAAGCATTTGTTTTTTGAGCATCTTTCCTAACGTAAATCTTGCCGTTAAAAACACCTGTACTTTTATCAGTTATGATACCTTTATACAGCTCATTGCTTTCGCAATTTGGCATTTGGTGATCCATCAACGTATGGTTATCAACTAACTGATTATTTCTGGTTGTAAATAAACCGTTTAAATGCGCTTGGCAATTTTGCGCTGCCAAAACTACATTGTGGTTATTACGAACTAATGCGCCACTCAAAGTAACAGTTGTGTTATCATACTTACCATAACGATTAATTGTAACCTGGTTAGTATTTACAGAAAATCCATTTGCGCCTTCGTTTTGAAAAGTATAAGAAGTTAATTTTGCATTTTCGCCAACAAATTTTTCGCTTAAAAAATTAGTGAATACTTTTCCGGTACCAATACAAATTTGTTCTTCAATAATTGTTGCTTCCGCATTTTTTCCCAATTCAATTACATTTCTTGGATTTACCAATGCTTCTGAATTTGCGCTTGACACATACAAAATATGGATCGGCATTTGTAGTTGTTCGTTATCAGCAATTTTTAAATGAAAGCCTGCTCCACTAAAAGCTGTGTTTAGAGCTATAAAAGCGTCGGACTCTACATTTGCTAAACAACCGATCAATTTTTTTTCTTCTTTATCCAAATTAGAAAAAGCCGTTAAGTGTAAGCCTTTTAAAATTAATTTATCGCTTAAGCTTTCAGAGTAATTTCCATTTACAACAACAAGCGTTAAAGCATCTTTTAATTTATATTGCGCAACGTCGGTAACAGAATTTAATTTTTGTTCGATGTTCCTAAATTCTTTTTTAAAGATCCCATCAATATTACAGTACTTATAGTCTTCGTGTTTATTATTTGGAATGCCTTTGTTCTCTAAATACAATAATGCTTTAGAAAGCTGATCATTATCAATAAAATTAACCTTCTCTGCCGAAGAAGAGATCTTATCAATTATTAATTGTGCAGTATTTGATTTTTCCGCTATCATATTACTTTTCTAAACTTTCAAACTGTTTTTTGATCTCGTCATATCCTTTTGCTTCTAATTCAAGCGCCAATTCTTTACCACCTGATCTTACAATTTGACCATTGTATAAAATATGTACAAAATCGGGAACGATATAATCCAACAAACGTTGATAGTGTGTAATTACAACAAAAGCGTTTTCTTTACTCTTTAATGCATTCACTCCTGTAGCAACAATTCTTAACGCATCAATATCCAAACCACTATCGGTTTCGTCTAACACGGCTAGTTTCGGATTTAACATTGCCATTTGGAAGATCTCATTCCTCTTTTTTTCACCGCCACTAAATCCTTCGTTCACACTTCTATTGGTTAATTTTCCATCAAGCTCAACCAACTTTTGTTTTTCTTTTACTAATGCTAAAAAATCTTTTGCCGGCATTTCTTCTTGTCCGTGGTAAGCACGAATTTCGTTTAAAGCAGTTTTTAAAAAATTAATATTGCTTACTCCCGGTATTTCTACAGGATATTGAAACGCTAAAAACAAACCTTCACGTGCCCTGTCTTCTGCCGCAAGATCCAACAAGTTCTTACCATTAAAAATTACTTCGCCTTGTGTAACTTCGTAATCTTCGCGCCCGGCTAAAACGCTTGCAAGGGTAGATTTTCCAGAACCATTTGGGCCCATGATGGCATGAATTTCTCCGGCTTTAATTTCTAAATTAATCCCTTTTAATATTTCTTTGTCGCCAATTGAGGCATGCAGATTTTTAATTGTTATCATGTTCTTGTTTTAAATATTATAACTATAATCGAATATTTTTACGTTTAAATTTTTTATATAAAAAGCTTCTTTACTTTTGTTCCAGATAAAAAAACTTAGTTTGTCATTCTGTTCAAATTTCCCTGTAACGCCCATTGAAAGTATACATTTTTTCCACTCACAACAATCGGTTGATGGAATTTCGTTTACTCTAAAAGCTTCATAAATTTTTTCTTTTTTATCAGGACCAGAACCGATCAGGTTAAACGAAGCATTATAAGAAGAATTTGGCGAAACTTCTTTGCGTTCGAATTCGGCAACCACATAAAAATTATTTGATCTTCTTTTAATGTCATAATCGTAACCTGCGCCGTATTCTATATTTGCAAAATTGTATGTGCTATCAAAAATAACATTTGAATGTTTAGCGTTCTTACTTTCAAATAATAATTCACTTCCTTTTTTTGAATACAACGGCAGATCGTTAGCGCCACCCAAACTATCACCACATGCTTTATTTGTTTTTAAAAAGACATAAGCGTATTTATTAAAATTCATTCCGTTGCCTTTAATGATGCCATGACGGTACTGATAAATATATAAAAGATTCATGCAAAGCAAAATTAAAGCAATAGAGCTAACAGCATATTTTAACCTTACCGGAAAATTCTGGAACATGTACGCACCTGCAATTATAAACATGGGGATAAAATCTACAAATGTGCGGATACCAAATCCATCAAAATAATTATAGGCCCAGTAAGATCCAAATACGTAGAAGATTATAGCCAAAGAAAAAACAAAAACAAAGCCTTTATACCTGTTAATATTAAACATTGGGATCAAACCAAATAACAATAAAAGACAAAGCGGAACATAAATAAACAATCCATTATTAAATCCAAACAACATTTTAAATACTGATGGATCATTAAAATAAAAACCATTGCCTGCATAAGAATCCTGAATGAGTTTTCCGTTTTGATTATACCAGGCTATACTCTGGATAGAACATATTAAAAGAAATATAACGATCGAGAGGTAAAAGTATTTTGACTTTAAAATAACTTTTATAGTACTTATAAGATCGTATTTATTTTGAAAAAAGAAAGGAACAAAAAGTAACAGAAGAACATTTACAGGACGCACAAGAATAATTAAACCTAATACTGCGGCACTTAAATAAGAATACTTTGCTTTTCTTTTTTGAAGGAGGTTTAAAGCGAAATAAAAGAACATACTTGTTAAAGCAAAAGCGTAAACGTGTGGCATTCCAGGTTCGTTAACCGTATAGCTAAAAAGGTGTGTGCCAAAACAGGTTAAAAAAATAAGGACAGCAACATAATTTTGTTTTATATTCAGCTGCAATAATAGTTTCTTAATAAAGATCAGTCCTAATGTGCAATAAAAGATCCCTGCAAAATAAACCCCCATTTGAAATGGTAAAGAAAAACCATCTACAGCAAAACCAAAGACCTTAGAAAAAAGTAAAGCTGCAAAAAAGAAAGGTGCAATAAGTATTGAAACTCCAATAGTATGCACATTAATTGTGCCTGTAGGTGTCTCTATCAAATACCAATCATTTCCGCTTTGATGTGTAAAATTATTGTCTATAAAAAGTGATATGAGGTAAGAATAATAATCACGTGCGTCGCCATCAATTGCAATTTTTCTTTCGAAGCTAAGAACTACAAAAAAAAGTACAATAACACAAAATGCTATAACAAGATTTAAATAATTATTTTTTACGAATGAATTCAAAATACAAATACTATCCCACGCTGCCTTCTAAACTTACAGCTAATAATTTTTGGGCTTCAACAGCAAACTCCATTGGAAGTTTATTTAATACCTCTTTGCAATAACCATTTACAATTAAACCAATTGCTTTTTCGTTATCAATGCCCCGTTGTTTGCAATAAAATAATTGATCTTCACCAATTTTACTTGTTGTGGCCTCGTGTTCGACTACCGCGGTCTTATCTTTAATTTCTATATATGGAAAAGTGTGTGCGCCACATTTGTCGCCCATTAATAAACTATCGCATTGCGAAAAATTACGTGAGTTGGTTGCGCCTTTACGAATTTGAACTAGGCCACGGTAACTGTTATTGCTAAAACCGGCACTTATTCCTTTTGAAATAATAGTACTACGGGTGTTTTTTCCGATGTGGATCATTTTTGTTCCGGTATCAGCTTCCTGCATATTATTGGTTAAAGCCACCGAATAAAATTCGCCCACACTATTATTACCTTTTAAAATTACCGAAGGATATTTCCAGGTAATTGCAGAGCCTGTTTCAACCTGTGTCCAGCTGATCTTTGAATTATCTTCTAAACAAATACCACGCTTGGTAACAAAATTAAAAATACCGCCTTTACCATTTTTATCGCCAGGATACCAGTTTTGTACGGTACTGTATTTTACTTCTGCATTTTTATGTGCAATAATTTCAACAATTGCGGCGTGTAATTGGTTCTCATCGCGTTGTGGTGCTGTGCAACCTTCGAGGTATGAAACATAACTTCCTTCGTCGGCAACAATTAAGGTACGTTCAAACTGACCAGTACCTGTTGCGTTGATACGGAAATAGGTAGAAAGTTCCATCGGGCATCTAACGCCTTTGGGTATGTAGCAAAAAGACCCATCGCTATAAACCGCGGAGTTTAATGCTGCAAAATAATTATCTGTGTAAGGAACTACGGTTCCCATGTATTTTTTTATCAGATCGGGAAATTCATGAACAGCTTCGCTGAAAGAACAAAAAATAATTCCTTTTTCAGATAGCGTTTCTCTAAAGGTTGTTTTAACCGACACACTGTCAAAAACAGCATCAACCGCTATGTTTGACTGCACACCGCTTAAACGTTTTTGTTCTTCTAAAGAGATGCCCAGTTTGGCAAATGTTTTTAAAAGTTCGGGATCCACCTCATCCAAGCTTTTTAATTCAGGTTTAACTTTTGGCGCAGAATAATAACTAATGTTTTGGAAATCGATCTTCGGATAGTGTAAATGCGCCCAATTACTTGGCTCAGGTAAAGTTTGCCAATGACGAAAAGCCTTTAACCTAAATTCAAGCAACCACTCCGGTTCGTTCTTCTTTTTACTAAGTGCGGTTACAACCTGCTCATTTAAGCCTGGAGCAAAAGTATCCGAATCAATATTGGTTGTAAAACCAAATTCATAGTCCTTATTAATATGTTCCTGTAAGATCTCGTTAGCCATTATCTTTAATTTAAACTGAGAAAGATTCTCCGCAACCACAGGTGCGGTTAGCGTTTGGGTTATTAAATACAAAACCTTTACCGTTAAGGCCCCCGGTATACTCTAATTCAGTTCCAATCAGGTACAAAAAGCTCTTGCGGTCAACTACTATCTTAATTCCCTTGTCTTCAAACATTTGGTCGCCTTCTTTTAACTGGTTATCAAACTCTAATTTATAAGATAAACCAGAGCATCCACCACCATCAACTCCAACCCGGATAAAAGTATCTAAAGGATGGTTTTCTGTCTTGATCAAATCGATGGCATGATTCTTAGCATTTTCTGTTACAGTGATCATAACTATATGATTTTAAATTATTTAACAATTATTCTTAATTAGATTAAATCTAAATTAGTACAAAAATACCATAAAAATGGTATCTTTACAAGTATAAAACCTAAAAATTAGAGAAGCTTAACGGCTTTGTAACAGAAAATCCCTGAGTTTCAAAATATTGGCATAAAAAAGGTCTGTTTTATATTAACACTCAATTGATTAAAACCTTTTGGTTTAAGCGAATTGGCCTTGAGAATTTTAAATAATTTCATACATTAATTGAAAAGAACCATCCTTATAATTTTTGCTGTTTTTTGCAGTGCTATTTACTTCCCGCAAGCGAACGATACTTTATATGTTCATTACCTGGATCACGCACCTTTTTCTACATCCGAAAATGCAGCTCCAAAAGGACTTGAAATAGATATCATCAACGATTATATACTTTGGCAAAAAACCACAAAAAAATTAAACTTCACACCAAAATATGTTCCTTTTACTGATGCTGATGTTTTTTATGCAAGTGTAAAAAACTCATCGCGCAACACTATTGGACTTGGCGCTGTTACAATTATTCCCGAAAAAGCAAAAGAAATAGAATTTACTACTTCTTATTTAAAAAATGTTGCTTTTTGTATCTCAAATGGTAATGCTACAGATATAAAAGCAAAAACACAGCCGGAAATAATTAAGACCTTTGGCAGTATGACCGCACTAACTGTTACCAATACAACTTTAAACAAATACGTTAATGAGTTAAAAAAAAGTTATTTACCCGAACTTAAATTAATTGCACAACCAAGCGGCACTAAAATATTGGATGAAATTGCAAGGAATGTTTTATACTTTGGTTATGTAGATGCTATTACATTTTGGTATTACGTAAAAAATAATCCTGGTAAATTTGTAAAAATTCAAAAACCACTTATTCAAACAAAAGAAGAGTTTGGTTTTATTTTGCCAAAAGGCTGTAATCAAAAAGTTTTATTTAATGAGTTTTTTACAGGCTTTAAAAAAACAAAAAATTATCATTTAATCCTTGAAAAGCATCTGGGTTCTTACATGGGTCAAATAATGGCAGTTAATTAACCATTTTATACGGCCTCTTTTTACATGCAAAAAATTACCGAGATCAAAGAGTTTTACACTGTAAAGCGCAAAGAAAGAGTAAATGGCGAAGAGATCTTAGTCGACAAAAAACTATATCGTTATCGCGAAGTAAATTATGTTGATGGTTGGGCAAGGTTTGGTCATTGGTTGCTGGATTATCTGTTCAGATTAATTTTTGAATTGGCAATTGGTGTTGTTCTAGGAGTTATTCTTGCGCTAACCGGCAGCCTTGGCCTCTTATCCGATCCCTCTATCGACACTTACAATAAGATCTTTAGCTGGTTGATCTTTCAACCTCTTTATTATTTTTTATTCGAATATGCCATGCAAGCCTCTCCTGCAAAAGCCTTATTGGGAAGAATAGTTGTAGATGAATATGGCAACAAACCAACAGCCCGGCAGTTCTTTATCCGTTCTATATCCAGAGTAGTACCTTTTGAGGCTTTCTCTTGTTTATCACCTTTGGGTTGGCATGATAACTGGAGTAATACATTTGTGTTGAGAAAAAAGGATCTTAAAGAACTAAAACTTCTTCAAAAAATAAATGAGATTGACAGCACTTCCGTATCTTTACCCAACGAAATATGATAGCCATTGATAAAACATTAATAAGCGAAGACCTGTTAGACAAAAAATTTGTCTGCGATCTTAACGCGTGCAAAGGCGCTTGTTGTGTTGCCGGTGATAGTGGTGCCCCTCTTGATAAAGACGAACTTAAAGTGCTTAACTCTGTAGTAGATAAAGTAAAACCCTACATGGTTAAAAAAGGAATTAAAGCTGTGGAAAAACATGGTGCTTATGTAATTGATGGCGATGGCGATTATACTACCACCCTTGTTAGTCCGGGCGCTGAGTGCGCTTTTGTTTTTTTTGATGAAAAGAAAATTGCAAAATGCGCTATTGAACAGGCTTACTATGATGGAAAAATAAACTGGAAAAAACCAATTAGTTGCCATTTATATCCTATACGTATTACTAAACATAAAGATTATGATGCTGTAAACTATGATAAATGGGACGTTTGCAAGCCTGCCTGCGAGTGTGGCACAAAATTAGATGTACCGGTTTATAAATTCCTAAAAGATCCTTTGATTCGCAAATATGGTAAAGAGTGGTTCAAAGAATTAGAGAAGAGCGCAAAACTTTTTTTGAAAAAATAAATAAAGATGAAGATTTTAATTACAGGATCGAACGGTTTATTAGGCCAAAAACTGGTTTATAAACTTAGAAACCATAAGGATATTACCTGTATTGCTACTGCCCGTGGTGAGAATAGACTTATAAAACAAGATGGATATATTTATGAAACATTAGATATAACCAGCGGAAAAGATGTAGAAAACGTTTTTGCCAAACACATGCCCGATGTTGTAATTAATACTGCGGCAATGACAAACGTTGATGCTTGCGAAACAGAAAAAGAAGCATGCTGGGCTATGAATGTAACTGCGGTTCACAACCAGGTAAAATCACTTGAACTTTTAAAAACCGATAGCGCAGGTTATAAACCACACTTTATTCATTTAAGTACCGATTTTATTTTTGATGGAACACATGGCCCGTTAGATGAGAATGAAAAACCAAATCCTTTAAGTTATTATGCCGAAAGTAAGTTGGCTGCAGAAATAATTGTACAAGGCAGTTCATTAGATTGGGCCATTGCCCGTACCGTTCTTGTTTATGGCATTGTAGATAATATGAGCAGGAGTAATATTGTGCTTTGGGTAAAATCAAATTTAGAACAAGGTAAAACCATTAATGTGGTAGATGACCAGTTCAGAACTCCAACTTTAGCCGAAGATCTGGCGGATGGTTGTATTTTAATTGCTCAACAAAGAGCAAAAGGCATTTATAATATTTCCGGAAAAGATTACTACAGCATTTTAGAGTTAGCGCACGTAGTTGCAGATTATTATAAGTTAGATAAAAGCTTGATTAAGCCGAGCAAAAGCGCAGATATTAAACAGCCGGCCAAACGCCCACCAATTACAGGTTTTATAATTGATAAAGCCAAAAAAGAACTCGGCTACAACCCGCATAGTTTTACAGAAGGCATCAAGATCCTTGAAGACCAGATAAAGGAAATGTCAAAATAGGTTAATTAAACAATCTGTTTACAATCTCTGGTTGATATCTTACGTTTAAATAAAAAATGTATCCTTTCATATTATTTAACTTTATTAGTTTGAATTAATAAAGTGGCAAGCGGAATAAAAAAACTGGCAGGGCAAACCGTAATTTACGGTTTAGGTACAATTGTGCCCCGTTTTTTAAATTACCTTTTAACTCCACTTTTAACTTACGGGTTTACAGCTGCAGAATACGGGATCAATAGTGAACTTTATGCTTACATTTCTTTTCTGAATGTAATTTTTACTTATGGTATGGAAACCACTTTTTTTAATTTCAGTTCTAAATTTGAAAACAAACAAGAGGTTTATAATACTGCATTGCTTTCATTAATTCTTTCTTCGGTATTTTTTAGTTTGTTGTTTTTAGTTTTTGCAGGATCAATAGCAGAAGGATTATCTACACCCAACTCTGTTTATTTACCACAATTTATTATTTGGAGTGTATTGATCGTTGCCAGTGACGCAATCACGGCCATACCTTTTGCGCAATTGCGTTCAGAAAATAAAGCGATGAGATTTTCTGTTTTAAAATTAAGTAACGTTATTATCAATTTTGGATTGACCATTTTCTTTATAAAAGTTTGCAAATCGAGTTATGATAATGGCGAAACAAATTTTATGGCATCGCTTTACAATCCTGAAATTGGAATTGGTTATGCATTTCTTGCCAACCTTTTAGCAAACTGTTTTACACTTATTCTTTTATCAAAACAATTTGCAACTCTAAAATTTTCGTTAAATATTGAGTTACTTAAAAAAATGCTTAACTATGCCTGGCCATTAATTATTTTAGGTTTTGCCGGCATGATCAACGAAACTTTAGACAGGATCATCCTTAAAAAATTGATCGTTGACAAGTCTGAAGCACAGATAGCCCAAGGCGTTTACGGCGCCTGTTACAAGATAGCCATTTTAATGACCATATTTATTCAGGCATTTCGTTTTGCGGCTGAGCCTTTCTTTTTTAATAAGGCAAAGGAAAAAGATTCAACAAAATCGTATGCGTTGGTAATGAAATACTTTGTCATTTTTTGCTTGTTCCTTTTTTTAGCAACCACTTTAAACTTAGAATGGATAAAATTATTTATCGGGCCAAATTTTAGAAGCGGTTTAAATGTTGTGCCCATTTTATTAATGGCAAATTTATGTTTGGGCGTAGTTTATAATTTAGCCATTTGGTATAAATTAAATGGACAAACAAAATTCGGCGCTATAATTGCAATTGTGGGAGCGATCATTACAATAGTGGTGAATGTTATTTTTGTGCCAAAATACTCTTACGTAGCTTCAGCCTGGGCTACCCTTGCTGCTTATGCAGGAATGATGATACTTTCATACGTTCTGGGACAAAAATATTTTCCTATAAAATATAACATCAGGGCTATGACGGTTTATACACTGCTTGCTTTGGGTTTTTATGCTATTAGCCTAACTTATAGCGGAATGGAAAATACGTTCTTAAAAGTAATATTGAATAACTTGTTTGTAGCATTTTTTGTTTTTATTCTTTTTAAGTTAGAATTTAATAGTCTTAAAAAACTAAAACAAAATGTCAACGCCACTAATACTGAAAGTAGTTAACCAGTCAAAACATTCTTTACCCGAGTATGCAACTATCCAGGCAGCCGGGTTGGACCTAAAAGCAAACATCACCGAAGCTATTGTTTTAAAACCTTTACAACGTCAGTTAATTCCAACCGGCTTATTTATTGAATTACCAAATTCTTACGAAGCACAAATAAGACCCCGCAGCGGTTTAGCATTTAAAAATGGTATCACAGTTCTTAACTCGCCCGGCACAATTGATGCCGATTACAGAGGAGAAATAAAAGTTCTGTTAGTGAATCTTTCTAACGAAGAATTTACTGTTAACGATGGCGAGCGTATTGCACAAATGGTAATTGCCAAACACGAACAAGTTAAATGGGAACAGGTTTCTGTTTTAGAAGAATCTAACAGGGGTGCCGGAGGTTTTGGCAGTACCGGGAAAAAATAAAATTCTATTTACAAAAAGTTTGCTTTATCTCTTCGGCCATTTGGGAGCCCGATTTAATAGCATCATTAATTACAGCGCAAGATCTTGCGTCATCTTTTTGTTTGTGATAAATATATGCAAGATCAATATAGGCGTCAAAATTCTTCGGATCAAGATTTATTGTTGTTTCATAATCCTTTATAGCTTTTGTATGATCACCAATATTTTCATGGCAGGACGCGCGATAACAATAGGCCTGTGAATACATAGGCTTTGCTGAAAGACAGGCATTAAGATCTTCAATAGCTTTTTTATAATTCGCTAATGCGCCAAAAGCCTGCGAACGATTATATAACGCATTCACATGGTTAGGGAACTTTGTTAAAACAATATTGAACTCATCAATACTTTTTGCATAATTTTTTTCGGACAAAAATATAAGTCCGCTTAAAAAGTGCGCCTCAACAAACTTAGGATATGTTTTAATTAATAAACTGCAATTGGTTTGCGCCTCTTTTAAATTGTTTATTTTTAAATAGATCAAACCTTTGTAATACAGCGCGCTGTCTTTTTGGTAATTTTTCGCGATACACGAATCCATTTGATGTAAAGAAGTTTTAAAAGCACTAACAAGTATACATTCTCTTACTTTAGAGAAAACTGTTTGTCCGTGACCAAACAAACCAATTATAACGAGTGTATATAAAAAAATTGATCTCATGTTTTAAAGATAACAAAAAAAATCGTTTAAGACAATTTTAGCCGATTGCGACGTGAACAGTAACGCTTACACAGGCTACAAGGCAATTGCAGCCCACATTCTACCAGTTTTTCCTTTATCCTGACGATAACTAAAAAAATCGTTTTCAAAGGTGCAGCGGTTCATGGTCCAGATATTTTTTTCAGGAATTTTGTTTTGTAATAACACAAATTTATTACAGGCAATAAGATCTATTTTATTTTCCTTCCAGCAGGATGATGGAAAACCGGCGTTTGCAAACTGCTCAACCACTTCATTCCCTACTTCAAAATTATCCTGGCAAATTCCTTGTCCAATAGCCACTTGAATATTTTTTTCTTCCGCTCCTAACTTTAGCATTTCTTGAATTGTATTTTGGGCTATATAATTTACTGTGCCACGCCAACCTGCATGAGCAGCGCCAATAATATTATTTATCTTATCATGAAATAATAACGGATAACAATCGGCAATACTAACAGCCAGCACTAAATTCTTCTGATCAGTAACTAACGCATCACCTTCCTGCTGACCGATTTTTGCATGGCAAACTTTATTGCTATGAATTTGTTTGAGATAACATAAATTATCGATCGATAAATTTAAATTCTCTAAAGCTAATGTTCTATTGCTTTTAATATTTTGCGGCTCATCTTCAGAACCTCCTAAATTTAATGATGCAAATGGTGCTTTCGAGATCCCGCCTTCTCTTGTCGAAAAACCTTGAACACAGCTGATGTTAGGTGCTTTTAACCACATTAAATACTTACAAAATGATCTCTGAATTCTAGTTGATGTAGCTAAGCTTCATCATATTAGTTCTGCCTTTTTCTTTCATTGGCATACTTGCAATATTGATAACAAGATCATCATCCTTTACAAAACCCCTTTGTTTTACAAAATTTTTAAGATCGGTAATTGTATCATCTGTACTTTCGTACTTGTTATAATAAAATCCACGAATACCCCATACCAAACTTAATGTTGTAAGCAAGGGTTGGTTATCTGTAAAAATAAAAATATGTGCTTTTGGGCGGTGACTAGATAATTTAAAAGCAGTATAACCGCTATTGGTCATGCTAATAATAGCTTGGGCTCCGGCATGATGCGCCAGTGAGCAAGCATTATAACAAATACTATCTGTAATATAAGTGATGGTTTTAATTTGAGGTGTATGTTCTTTGTAGTAGATACTATCCAATTCTTCTACCTGCGTTATAATACGACGCATCATTTCAATTACTTTAACCGGGTATTTTCCAACAGAAGTTTCTGCACTTAGCATCACAGCATCAGCACCATCCATTACAGCATTGGCAACGTCATTTACCTCAGCACGTGTTGGCGTATAACTGGTTATCATACTTTCCATCATTTGTGTAGCAATGATTACGGGCTTACCTATCTCAACACATTTTTGTACGATCATCTTTTGTAATAAAGGCACTTGCTCCATTGGTAATTCAACGCCAAGATCACCACGGGCAACCATTATCCCATCCGTTACATCAATAATATTATCTATTTCTTTTATCGCTTCAGGCTTTTCTATTTTTGCGATCACACGTGCACGTTTGCCTTTGTGCTTAATGATGTCTTTTAATTCAACTATGTCGGTAACGCTTCTTACAAATGATAAACCGATCCAGTCAAAATCCTGCTCTAAAGCAAAGTCTAGATCGCGAATATCTTTTACAGTTAAACAAGGCAAAGAGATTTTTGTGTTTGGTAAATTAACTCCTTTTTTAGAAGACAGGATCCCTCCTACTAAGATCTCACAACGTACAAGATCTTTGCTGTTTGTATCAATTACTTTTAAATGAATTTTTCCATCATCAATTAAAACAGTCTCACCAACTTTTACGTCTTGTGGAAATTGAGGATAAGTGATATAGATCTGATGTTCGTCTCCTTCACATTCTTTTGTTGTTATAGAAATTAAATTTCCAGTTATAAGATTGGCACTATTATCCTTCATAACGCCAATACGCAATTTTGGTCCCTGCAAATCTGCAAGGATACCAACGTGACGGTTTAATTTTTTATTTAATTCGCGAATGTTTTTTACTGTATGTAAAACAGCTTCGTAATCACCATGTGAAAAATTGATACGGCAAATATCCAATCCTTGGTTAAACATCCCTTCTAATACATTAATATCAGAAGTTGCAGGCCCCATGGTAGCAACAATTTTTGTGCGGTTAAAATGACTCATAGTAATAGTGCTTAAAATAACGACATCTAAGTTAAAAAAATATGGACAGCTTTGAAATTATTTAATGGTTATTTTATTGCTATCTAAGTGCCTGGAGGCGTGCCAAAACTATTTGGGTTGATGCTTGTGGTGTTACTGCCGTTTAAAAAAGATCTTTTACGATTGCAGCGCTCCACGCTGGAAATTGCTATTTCAAGGGTTTTATTATCAAAAGTAGATGCGGCAACAAGTTTATAGTGTTCAATTGCTTTATCTAAATTTCCTTCTGCCTCAAACATAATGGCCCATTCGTTATTAATAGTAGATCTGTTAATGCCAACAACAGTTTCTGCTTTTGTAAGCAATTGTTTCAGCTCATCAAATCTTTTTAGATTAGAAAGTAAGATGGCGTAGTTGTAATAAATGGCACAATAATCAGGACTTGTTTGGTAAGCGATCTTATAATGTGCTTCGGCTTTGGTGTAATCTTTAATTTTGGTTTCGTAAATAAAACCTAAATGATTGTGTGCTTTGCCAAAAGCTGGATCAGCTGAAATTATACCTTCTAAAATTGAAACCGCTTCTTCGATCTTATTATCTTTTATTAATTGATCGGCATTGCTTAATAATTGTTCGTTATGAATGCTCATGTTATTTTATATTAGCGGTTGCACAGCCTTTATATTGTTTACTTCTGTAAAGTATTGTGATTTCTTTTTCTCTTTTTTCACCACTAGCTTCTTCTATACATTTTTTGTTGCTGATAGAAACAGTAAAAGCTAAACGCTCCCTGCTGCCGTTAGCACTTTTTGAAATGGGCGTGTTGTACATTGGATCAGAATTGATGCCCGAAAAATCTCTTTCTACAATAACGCTGTCTGTTCCATTATCAATTAACATACGCAAATGATCTGCAAAAAATTCGGCATACCATCCCGGCTCACTACCTCTAGCTATTAAAAGTGGTTTGTTTGTTTTTGCAACACGTAAATTCTTGTTTTCAACATCGGTTTTTTCTTCCACTACTTTCTCAACTATTTTAGCAGTGTCCTCCTTTTTGGTTTCTTCCTTTTCCAAATTAGTAAGTGCCTCCAATTTGTTAGTTGGAATAGTTTCTTCGTTCCCATCTTTTGGAACGTTACAGGAAACAAGAGCTCCGGCAACAACAAAACACAATAACCATTTCATTTTATTAATGTTGCTCAGAATGTGTAGTGTCTTTTATAACATTGGTTGAATCTTCACCAAGGTTTGTAAGAACTTCTAATTTACTTGTTGGAATGTTTTCTTGTTCGCCATCTTTAGGCACATTACAGGCAACAAATGTTCCTGCAAAAATTAATAACATTGCTACTTTTTTCATCTTATTTATTTTTTACGTGAAATTACTTTTTCAACTGCTTTTACAATATCAACGCTGTCCAAGCCATATTTTTTCATTAACTCATCAGGTGTTCCGCTTTCTCCAAATGAATCATTCACCGCAACAAATTCCTGCGGTGTTGGATGATTGCGCGACAAAAATTGCGCAACACTATCTCCCAGGCCACCATTCATTTGATGCTCTTCGGCTGTGACAACACATTTCGTTTTTAAAATTGACTTTAAGATTGCGTCTGTATCTAATGGCTTAATGGTATGTATATTTATGATCTCCGCACTTATTCCTTTTGCTGCTAAAGCTTCTCCTGCTTCAATTGCTTTCCAAACTAAATGTCCGGTTGCAATAATTGTAACGTCAGTACCTTCATTCAACATTACTGCTTTTCCTATTTCAAATTTTTGATCGGCTGATGTAAAATTAGGAATAGTTGGACGACCAAAACGTAAGTACACTGGCCCATCGTATGCAGCAATAGCAATGGTTGCGGCTTTGGTTTGATTATAATCGCAAGGATTAATAACTACCATATGAGGCAACATTTTCATTAAACCAATATCTTCTAATATTTGATGCGTGGCGCCATCTTCTCCTAATGTAAGTCCTGCATGCGAAGCACAGATCTTTACATTTTTGCCTGAGTAAGCAATACTTTGACGAATTTGATCGTAAACACGGCCCGTACTAAAATTTGCGAATGTACCAGTAAAAGGAATTTTACCGCCAATAGTTAAACCGGCTGCTATGCCCATCATGTTTGCTTCCGCAATTCCGATCTGGAAAAAACGTTCAGGATGATCTTTTTGAAAAGCATCCATTTTTAAAGAACCTGTAAGGTCGGCACAAAGTGCTACAACATTTGGATTTGTTTTTCCTAATTCAGATAAACCGGCACCAAAGCCCGAACGCGTATCTTTTTTTTCTGTGAATGTATATTTTTTCATGTATGTTTTATCTATAATAACCTAACGGTTTGTGCTATGCCGGATTTTACTTCAAAGTTTCTTTCAATGGTCTTAATGGTTTCTTTTGCAAATTCGTACCGGAATACCACTTTGTATTTACCCGGCTGTAAATATATAATTTCGCTTTGTAAAGTAGGATTTAAGTTACAAACCCAAATAACGGCTTTTCCATCATCCACATAAATACTACCATAACCTGTACCTTGCTTGCTAAACAAAATATTTCCGCTGGTTGGGATCTTTATAGAGTTGGTGCTGCTTTGCTTTATTTCTACATCCTTTAAATTAATCCTTGGCAGGGTTAACACTTCCAGATCGTATTTACCAATAATGTATTTTTCTATTTTACCAAAATCCTGCACGTTAAGTGTTTGAAGCTCGCCGCCTTTTCTTACCAAAGTAGTTGGAAAATATTTGTTAATAGCACCATCTAATTCTAATTTTAAATAACCTTGTGGCGCATCTAGTTTTATAATGTTATGTTTGCCTTTTATAATAGAAATATTTTTCTTTTCCTGCACCGGAATGGTATGAACTACAAGGTCGTATTTCATATCAGGATCCAAAACTAAAGTATCAGGGTTTCCTCTATGATTGATCGTGTGTAGATAATTGTATTTAATATTGGTGGTTCCGGCTTCATAAAAGGTCATGTCTACATCTGTTTCAGTTGGTTTTTTTAAAATGTCCAGCAGATCGACCTGCACCGTTGTTTGTGTAATGGCTTCAGTTAAAACCAATTTTAATACATCTTTAAAATTTGCTTCGTTACTTACGTCATAAAATTTTCCCATGCAGGCAAACACATCTGCAAATTTTGCATCAAGGCCAACACCAATAACAAAAGGACGTAAGAAGATCCCTTTTTTTTGTAATTCTGCGCTTACTACACAAGGGTAACCATTGCATTCTTCAATACCATCAGTAATTAAAATAACAATATTGCGGCAATTTGCTTTAGGAGTAAAGTCTGCAGCGCACTCGCCAAGCGAATATGCTATTGGCGTTGTGCCCATAGGTTCGAGCTTTAGAATGCGTTGTTTTATTTTTAAAGAATTTACAGTGGCTTCTGCAAAAGGCACCTCCAGTTTTGTGTCTTTACAATTGCGTTCTTTAAAAAAAGTTGTGTGTCCGTAACAACGCAATGCTAATTCTAAATCTGGAAGATTTTTTAAGCTGTCTAAAAATTCGCCCATTACTTTTTTGGCCACTTCAATTTTTATGTTGCTATTCCACGGCGCATACATGCTGTATGAATCATCAAAAATAAAAAGGATGCGGTTGGTGACCTGCGAAGACGCAGAATGTGAAATTATAAATGTTAGATTATAAATTATAAAATATTTTATTAAATTATTTTTATTCAATAAAAATTTCATTTAAAATTCAACATTTAAAATTTATAATTCCCTAATAATCTTTTTCGGTTTCTTCTATCTGCAATAGGGCTTTTGCCAACTGATCATCGTTAGGCGCAGAACCGTGCCATTTGTGGGTTCCCATCATATAATCAATCCCCATACCCATTTCGGTATTCATTAAGATCATGATCGGCTTACCTTTTCCAACAAATGTTTTTGCTTTTTCAAGGTGAGAAATAACACTTTCAAGATCATTTCCTTTTGGGTTTTCTATAACCGTCCAGCCAAACGCTTCAAATTTTGCTTTTAAATTTCCAAGCGAAAGAACATTTTCAACATCGCCATCAATTTGTCTTCCGTTATAATCAACAGTACAAATAATATTATCTACTTTATATGCAGCGGCATACATAGCGGCTTCCCAGATCTGGCCTTCCTGCAATTCACCATCACCATGTAAGGTATAAACGATGGAATTGTCTTTATTCAATTTTTTTGCTAAAGCCGCGCCAATAGCTACACTCATGCCCTGCCCTAAAGAACCGCTGGCAATTCGTACTCCCGGTAACCCTTCGTGGGTAGTTGGGTGGCCTTGTAAACGTGAGTTTAACTTGCGAAAAGTTTTTAGTTCCTCTACCGGAAAATACCCACAACGCGCTAAAACACTGTAAAAAACCGGACTAATATGACCATTACTTAAAAAGAAAAGGTCATCGTTCTTACCATCCATGGTAAAAGCCTTAGGGTCGTGTTTCATTACTACCTTGTAAAGAGCCACAAAATACTCTACACAGCCTAAAGAACCTCCCGGATGCCCTGAGCTAACGGCATGCACCATTCTAACGATATCCCTTCTAACCTGGGTTGATAATTTTTTTAAAGCTTCAATATTGGCCATTTTTATAACGATTTGTTTATCCGGAGCACGCCTCCGGACGGCAAAATTAGCATTTGCCTATAGCTTATAAGTCTAATGTTGATAATAATTACAGGATGTTAAAAACTAAAAAAATATTGTTTTTAGGGCTTTCGCCAAAAAGCCTCTGATATTAGTATATTTGCACGTTTTATTTATTATTAATTTATACGAATTATGGCCCTAAAATGTGGAATTGTTGGATTACCTAATGTTGGAAAATCGACCTTGTTTAATTGTTTGAGTAACGCAAAGGCCCAGGCGGCAAATTTTCCTTTTTGCACCATCGATCCTAATGTTGGAACCACTACTGTGCCTGATGAGCGCTTAACCAAACTGGCCGATATTGTAAAACCACAGAATATTTTACCTACCACCGTTGAAATAGTTGATATTGCAGGGCTTGTAAAAGGCGCCAGCAAAGGTGAAGGGTTGGGCAATAAGTTTTTAGGAAATATCCGCGAATGTGATGCTATACTTCATGTTTTAAGATGTTTTGATGATGATAACGTGGTGCATGTGGATGGAAAGGTTGATCCTGTTAAAGATAAGGAGATCATTGATACTGAACTTCAGTTGAAAGACCTTGAAAGCGTTGACGCTAAAATGAAAAAATACGAAAAGTTGGCTAAAGTTGGCACTGATAAAGATGCAGTAAAAACTTTTAACGCTTTAACCAAATTAAAAACTACACTTGAAAGTGGCCAGTCTGCAAGGGCTTGCGTTTTAGAAGAAAATGAATTGCCTTTTATTGCCGACCTGCATTTATTAACCATTAAACCGGTAATGTATGTGTGTAATGTGGATGAAGCTTCTGCAAAAACAGGCAACAAACATGTTGATGCAGTAAAAGAAGCGGTAAAAAATGAGAATTCTGAAATTTTAATTATCACTGCGCAAATGGAAAGTGAAATTGCTGCTTTAGAAACTTTTGAAGAAAAACAAATGTTCTTAGGCGATATGGGATTGGATGAACCGGGAGTAAATAAATTAATTAAATCGGCCTACAAACTTTTAAAATTAGAAACTTATTTTACTGCAGGTGTAAAAGAAGTGCGCGCATGGACCATTACAAAAGGCATGAAAGCCCCACAGGCAGCCGGAGTTATACATACCGATTTTGAAAAAGGGTTTATTAAAGCTGAAGTTATTGCTTACAATGATTTTGTAGCGCTAGGTTCAGAAGCCGCTTGCCGCGATGCCGGAAAATTAAAAATTGAAGGAAAAGAATATATTGTGAATGATGGAGATGTGATGCATTTCCGCTTCAACGTTTAAACCAATGTAAAATGGAAAAGGTAAGATGGAAGATGTAAAGATCCATTTTACATTTGCCATATTACATTTTACATAAGCGGAATATTAAAATAAACATAGAGGACTGAATTTTAATAACGAGACAAAATTATGAACAATCACGAGATAGATTACAAATTATTTGGAGAAGAGATGCAGTGTGTGGAAGTTGAACTTGACCCACAGGAAGCTGTAATTGCCGAACCCGGAAGTTTTATGATGATGACCGATGGTGTGCAAATGGAAACTTTATTTGGCGACGGAAATCAAAAAGGTTTTATGGATAAATTATTTTCTGCTGGAAAACGTTTGTTAACGGGCGAGAATTTATTTATGACTGTGTACTCAAATATTTCTTCGCAAAAACGCCAGGTTACTTTTGCTGCGCCGTATGCCGGCAAGATCATTCCTTTGAACTTAGCTCAACTTGGCGGTAAGATAATTTGCCAAAAAGATAGTTTTTTATGCGCTGCTAAAGGTGTTGCCGTTGGTATCGAATTTCAGAAAAAATTAGGTACCGGTTTATTTGGCGGCGAAGGATTTATTATGCAAAAGCTTGAAGGTGATGGTATGGCCTTTGTACACAGTGGCGGACACGTTATTGAAAAAAACTTACAGGCAGGCGATATGCTTAAAATTGATACTGGTTGTATTGTTGCTTTTACAAGCACCATTAATTACGACATTCAATTTATTGGTGGTGTAAAAAACACATTGTTTGGTGGCGAAGGCGTATTTTATGCCGTATTAAAAGGGCCCGGAAAAGTTTGGATCCAAACATTACCTATTAGTCGACTTGCGGGAAGAATTTTATCTTATGGTCGCGGCTCAAGAAAAGAAGAAGGATCTATACTTGGAGGTCTCGGAAATTTAATAGATGGAGATTAATTTTTAAAGGCAAAAAATTCAATACTTCAAACACGAAATAAATAACTCGAAATATTTTTAATAGCAAATGGCAAAATCAAATTATACTGAAGACAATATTAAGTCGTTAGACTGGAAAGAACACATTCGTACGCGCCCCGGCATGTACATTGGTAAATTAGGAGATGGCAGCGCTTTTGATGATGGAATTTATGTTCTGTTAAAAGAGGTGATGGATAATTGTATTGATGAATTTATGATGGGTGAAGGAAACAGAATAGATATCATTGTAAAAGAAGGTGTTGTTTCTATTCGCGATTTTGGTCGTGGTATTCCTTTAGGAAAAGTAGTTGAAGTAGTTTCAAAAATGAATACCGGCGGTAAATACGACAGCGAAGCTTTTAAAAAATCTATTGGTTTAAATGGTGTAGGTACAAAAGCGGTAAACGCATTATCAATTAATTTTAAAGTAACTGCCTATCGCGATGGCCAGGCAAAAACAGCCGAGTTTAGCAAAGGTGAATTAGTAAAAGAATATAAATTAGTTTCTACAACTGAAAAGAACGGAACGCTTGTTGAATTCAGACCGGATGACACCATCTTTAAAAAATATCATTTTGTACATGAGTACATTGATAAAATGGTTTGGAACTATGCATTTTTAAATACAGGTTTAAAATTATATTTAAATGGCGCTGAATATAAATCGGATAACGGTTTAAAAGATCTTTTAGAAAAAAATATTACCGGCGAAATTATCTATCCCATTATTCACTTAAGAGCCGAAGACATTGAATTAGCAATGACACATAGTAACGAACATTACAGTGAAGAGTACTATAGTTATGTTAATGGACAATACACCACGCAAGGTGGTACACACCAAGCTGCTTTTAGAGAGGCCTTAGTGAAAACCGTTCGTGAGTTTTATAAAAAAGAATTTGACCCGGCAGATATTAGAAAATCAATTGTAGCGGCCATCTCTATAAAAGTACAGGAGCCAATTTTTGAATCGCAAACAAAAACAAAATTAGGCTCTTCAGAAATTGCACCAGGCGGCCAAAGCGTGCGTAGCTTTATTACTGATTTTATGAAGCAGCAACTGGACAATTACCTTCATAAGAATCCGGAAACCGCAAAATTAATTGAAGCCAAAATTGTAGCTAACGAACGCGAACGTAAAGAACTTTCAGGTATTCAGAAATTAGCAAGAGAACGCGCAAAAAAATCTTCGTTACACAATAAAAAATTACGCGATTGCCGTGTACACTTAGATGATACAAAAGATGCGCGACGTTTAGATACCTCTATCTTTATTTGTGAGGGAGATTCGGCTAGTGGATCAATCACAAAAACACGTGATGTAAATACACAAGCCGTATTTAGTTTAAAAGGAAAACCTTTGAACTGTTTTGGTCTTGGAAAAAAAGTGGTCTACGAGAACGAAGAGTTTAATTTATTACAAGCCGCATTAAATATTGAAGACAACTTAGAAGAACTACGTTATAATAATGTAATTATTGCAACCGATGCCGATGTGGATGGTATGCACATACGTTTATTATTATTGACCTTCTTTTTACAGTTCTTTCCTGATCTTGTAAAGAACAATCACGTTAAAATTTTGCAAACACCTTTATTTAGGGTTAGGAACAAAAAAGAGACAGCTTATTGTTATAGCGATGAAGAAAGAAAGGCTGCGGTGGCAAAATTAGGTCCAAAACCCGAAATTACCCGTTTTAAGGGTTTGGGTGAGATATCGCCCGACGAATTTAAGCACTTTATAGGAAAAGACATCCGTTTAGAACCGGTGTTAATTGACCAAAAGTCAAGTATAACGGAGCTTTTGAACTATTATATGGGTAAAAACACCCAGGGTCGCCAGGACTTTATTATTGAAAATTTGCGCATTGAAAAGGACACAGAAAAAGAATTAATAGGTTAACAAACGTTAATTTCGGAAATTTTGATAAATTTGGAACGCGATTTGAAATTAACTTTAACATACACAAAAAAAAACCATAAAAATGAAAACAATTAACTTACTCTTAATACCAGCTATTGCAGTTTTAACTCTGGCAGGTTGTAAAGCAAAAAAGAAACCAATTCAAAAAGAAACTGGTGCCATAGAAATTTCTGTGCCATTCAGTACTAAAGAATTCCGTTCTGACGAAGATAATTTTAGAGCAAAACAAGTAGGAAAATCTCCTGATCTTGCAACAGCTAAAAAAATAGCATTCCAAAATGCTAAATCAGAAATGGCTGCTAACATTAATAGTACCATTAAAAGAGTAACCGATCAGTATACAAATCAACGTACTGTTGGTAACACTCAGGAATTCGAAAATAAATTTGAAGAATTAGCTCGCGAAGTTGTAAACTTAGAGATCTCTAATGTAAGAGAGATCGGTGAGAAGATCTTTAAAGAAACTGATAATACTTATAGCTATTGGATCGCGATCGAAGCTAACAAGAAAACTATTTTTGATAAAGTAGATGCTAAGATCTCTAGCGATGCTAAATTAAAATTAGACTACGACAAACAAAAATTTCAACAGATCTTTGATGCTGAAATGAAAAAATTAGCAGACGAAGGGAAGTAAAAACTAAAAAGAGCATCTCTAAAAGGATGCTCTTTTTTTACCCAAAATTTTGAAAAAATATTATCCCATATTTGCGTTAGCATTATTGCTTTTTATTTCCGCTTGCAATGGATCGAAAAAATATTTTAAAGCTGCCGAAAAACTTGAAAAACAAGGTTTAGTTAACGAGGCTGCCGAATATTATTTAGAATCGCTGCAAAGAAAACCAACCAATGTAGATGCAAGGGTTAAATTAAAAAGTGTTGGACAAAAATACGCATCCAACCTTGCCTCCGATTTTTTTAGGAATTACAATACACAACAATTAGAATCTTCGTTAGAAAGCTTCGAAAAATTAAAAGCTTTTACCGGCAAAACAGCGGCGCTAAACGTTGTATTGGATTATCCAAAAGGCTATGAAGACGATTATCAAAAAACAGTAGAAAATTACTGCTCAAAAAATTACAACCAGGCTTACAGCATGGTAAATCAAAAAAAATATAACGATGCGTTAAATTACATCGCTAATGTAAAAAAGTACAATCCTAATTATAAAACAACATCGCATTTAGAGATCGTTTCTCATTGCGAACCATTATATCAAAGTGCGGTTAGTAGTTTAGAAAACAAGAACTATGCGAGCGCATTAGTTTCTCTTACAAAAATAAAAAGCAAGACAGAGAACTATAAAGATTTCACAGAACTATATGAATTGTCTTCGGCAGAACAAACAAAAGAGTTTATTTTGATCCAGCCGAAAAACTCGGCCGACAATTCTGAAAAAGAAATTGAAGAATACCTGTTTAATAACTTTACACAAACTGCTACTCAAAAATTTTCTAACATCAAACTTATTAATAACACACCTTTTGAAGAAGCGAATGGCTCTGCCGACATGTTAAGTAACAATAGCAATGTAGATCTTATACAAGCGATAAGAAAGGCTACAGGGGCGGATTATTTTTATACTTACGATGTATCCAATAAAAAAGAAATGAATACCGGTCCAACAAAAAGCGCATACACAGCTTATCTTGAAGTTAAAACAAGAAAGAATGATACATTAGTGATTACAGAATACAAACCGGTTAATTACAGTTTAGTAAAGGGGTCACGTACGTATTCTTACGAATATAAATACAAAATAATAAACGCGTTCTCAAACCAGATAGTTTCTTCGCAAACGCAAAATATGGTAAGTCAGGATGCAATGGAGTATAACGAATTTGCAAAAAGTTTTAACGGCAACATTAATAGTCTTTTTCCTTACAATCCGCAACAAACTGCTCCTGCCGCACAATACAATCCCCGTAACTGGCGCAGTATGTTCCAGGCAAAGAACACATTAAAATCTTTTGATGATCTGAAAGGTGAAACAAATGCAAAAGCAATTAATTTTTTCACCACCTCTGTAACCAATAACATAAAATAAAAATTGAAAAAAATTATTTACATATTTTTATTGTTTGGCATTTTGGTTGGTTGTAAAAGCAAAAAAGAAGCAACGGTTGCCACTGCGGGTGTAGAAGTAAAAGTACCGCTATGGGTTAGCAGTAGACCAAACAACGGTTTTAAATATGTAGGTATTGGTGTGTCTGATAAAGGCAAAGGAAGCAATTACCAAATTGATGCTAAAAAAAATGCGCTGTACGATCTTTCGTCGGAAATAAAAGTGAATATTTCGAGTAACTCAGTTCTATATACTGTACAAAACAATAATAATTTTAACGAGAATTTTAATTCATTAATTAACCTTACAAATACCGATAACATTGAAGGTTACCAATTGGTTGATTCGTACGAGAATGAAAAACAATATTGGGTGTATTACCAATTAGATAAACAGGAATACGCCAATCAAAAAGCGCAAAAAAAACAACAGATAATTTCTAAAGCTTCCAACTTAATTAATTTAAGTTTTAATGATGAAAAAAATAAAGATTTTTCATCTTGCTTAAAAAAACGCATCCAGGCTTTTGGCGTGTTAACCCCCTACTTAAGTGAAGAAATTAGTTTTGATGCAGCACAAACCAATGGCATTAAAACCGTTTTTGACCTTACTTCAATAATTCAGCAGCAATTACAATCTATTGCTCTTGTACAGCAAAAAGATCTTCCAATTTTAAAACCATACCAATTAACCTATGCGCCTATAGTTTATGGTTTAGAATTAAAAACAAAAACACCTTTGCAAAATTTCCCTTTCATTATTACAAGTGATGAAGAGAAAATTAAGATCAACGAAAAAACAACAACCAATAACAATGGTGAGTTGCAGTTAAAAGTAAATTATGTTGAACCCATCAATCAAACCGCTGCATTTGCGTTAAGTCCGGATATCTCCAGCTTAATGGGCTCTGATTCTTTAGGTCGCGCAGGTATTACGGTTTTAAAACAATTCATCCAAACGCCATCTTTAAAAGTACAGGCAAGAGTAAACAACATTAATATTTTTATTACTTCCAGCGAAAAGAATTTTGGTAAACCCACTAATTTAAATCTAGTAGAATCAATTATCAGTAAAAAATTTAATGGTCAGGAAGTTCAGGTAGTTAGTAAAGCTGCCGATGCAGATTATATTATTGAGTCGGTTGCCGAAACACAGGAAGATATTAGCAGCGATATTTTAGAAAGTAACTATAAAATAAAATTAGCGGCACTTATAATTTCTTTACAATTAAAGAATAATGTTACCCAGGAAGTAATTTTTAAAACCCAGGTAAGCGATGTATATGGTTATGCCAATAACATCGAAAAAGCAGGTATGAACGCCTACACTAACCCAAAGCTTAACACCAGGCTTTCTGAGGCGCTTTTCTTTTTAAAAAGGAAAATATTGGTTTATTAGCCACCATTTGTGAATATTTCGTCTTATTTTTTTCCATCAAAGCCACTATTTCTAGGTTTTTTGTGATTTCGTAATGTATATTTGCAATTATTTTATTTTTTAGATGAGCGATATTTTTGACGGAATGGATAAGGAGAACCACAACGAGGTTAATAAAATAACCCACGTGAGTGGGATGTTTAAGAATTGGTTTATTGATTATGCCAGCTACGTTATTCTTGAACGCGCTGTTCCGGCAATGGAAGACGGGCTTAAACCCGTGCAACGCCGTATTTTACATAGCATGTGGGAGTTGGAAGACGGTCGTTACAATAAGGTGGCCAATCTTATTGGTAACACTATGAAGTACCACCCGCATGGTGACGCCAGTATTGGTGATGCACTCGTTGCTATTGGCCAAAAAGATCTTTTAATTGATTGCCAGGGAAACTGGGGTAATATTTTAACTGGCGATTACGCTGCAGCCCCCCGTTATATTGAGGCCCGCCTATCTAAATTTGGTCAGGAGGTTATTTTTAATCCAAAAACTACCAACTGGGGTTTAAGTTACGACGGCAGGAACAAAGAGCCAATTACTTTACCGGTTAAGTTTCCTTTAGTATTAGCACAGGGCGTGGAAGGTATTGCGGTTGGTTTAGCTACAAAGATATTACCACATAATTTTAATGAATTAATTGATGCTTCTATCCAGATCTTAAAAGGAAAAAAAGCAACTATCTATCCTGATTTTATTACCGGCGGTATTGCCGATTTTAGCGATTACAAAGATGGTTTACGTGGCGGAAAAATTAAGATCCGTGCGCGCGTAAAAGAATTAAATGCAAAAACAATTATCATTACCGAAATTCCTTTTGGTACAACAACAGGTTCTTTAATTGATTCTATTTTAGCAGCTAACGACAAAGGAAAAATTAAAGTAAAAAAGGTTGAAGATAATACAGCAGAAAATGTTGAGATCTTAATTCATTTACAACCCGGCATTTCTACCGATAAAACAATTGACGCTTTATATGCTTTCACTAATTGTGAAATGAGTATTTCGCCAAATGCCTGTATCATTGAAAGTGAGAAGCCAAGGTTCTTAGGCGTAAGCGAGATCCTTAAAATTTCTACACATCAAACACTTGCGCTTTTAAAACGCGAGTTAGAAATTGAACAACTTGAGCTTGAAGAAAAATGGCACTTTGCTTCTTTAGAAAAAATATTCATTAAAGAAGAAATGTACATCGACTTTAAAAAGTATTCTAACAAAGAAACTTTATTTGAATATTTATACGCCGCCTTTAAACCATTCAAGAAAAAATTAATTCGCGATATAAACGATGATGATCTTCACCGTTTAACTCAAATTCCAATGATCCGTATAACGCGTTTCGATACCATTAAGGCCGAAGCACAAATGAAGGAGTTGGAAGAAAAAATTGCAACCGTAAAAAATCATTTAGCTCACCTAACGGATTATGCAGTTGAATACTTTAAAAATTTAAAGAAAAAATACGGTACCGGTCGCGAACGTAAAACAGAGACCAAACAGTTGGAAACTATTATTGCCACAGAGGTAATAATGGCTAACGAAAAATTATATGTAAACCGTGCCGAAGGTTTTATTGGTACCAGCTTAAAGAAAGATGAATTTGTAACTGATTGTTCTGCGCTTGACGATATTATTGCTTTTACCAAAGATGGTAAAATGAAAGTGGTAAAAGTTGCAGACAAATCATTTATTGGAAAGGATATTATTTATTTGGCCATCTTTAAAAAGAATGATGAGCGCACAACGTATAATATGATCTATACGGATGGACCAAAAGGTATAACTTTTATTAAACGTTTTAATGTTACAGGCGTTACTCGTGAGAAAGAATACGATCTAACAAAAGGAACGCCCAACTCAACCGTGCACTGGTTCACTATTAATCCAAATGGTGAGGCAGAAAAAGTAATTGTGCTTTTAAAACCTTTAAGCGGTGTGCGTAAATTAGAACTGGATATTGATTTTACGGAGATCCCGGTTAAAGCAAGAACATCGGTAGGAAATATTGTTACCAAATACGCTATTAAAAAAGTAGTGCTTAAAGAAAAAGGCGCTTCTACTTTAGGTGGCGAAGATTATTGGTTTGATGAAACAACACATCGTTTAAACAAGAACGAAAAAGGAACTTACCTCGGCAATTTTAGTGGCGATGATAAAATACTTACTGTAACAAGTACAGGTTTTTACAAACTATACACCTATGATATCTTAAATCATTTTGATGAAGATACAATTATCATAGAAAAATATTTCCCTAATCAAACGCTTACTTGTATTTATTTTGACGGACAAAGCAAATCGTATTTCACAAAACGTTTTTCGCCCGAGAATACAACCAACAAAACGTTGATCGTTACAGAGCATGAACAATCGCGTATTGAATTGATCACTACACAGATCAATCCTGTTATAGAAGTAAAATTTGCGAAAGAAAAAGGTGTTGAAATTCCTGAAGAGACGATCAACATGGTTGAATTTAGTCCTACAGTAAACATTAAAGCAAAAGGAAAAAAATTAAGCTCTTATAAAGTAAAAGAAATAAATTTAAAAGAACCCGAAGAAATAAAAGCGGCGCGTAAATTTTTAAAGAAAGGATCTGACGATGAAAAAACAGGATTATCTCCAGTAGAATTACATCGCAGAGCTATGGAAAAATTAAGCAAAGCCAACAATAAAGATTTTTTAGATGGAGACGGGCAAATAACTTTTGAGTTTTAATTCGTGTTTTCTTTTTGCCACTAATTGCACCAATTTCACAAAGAAGATTATGCATATTGCTTTGTGTTAATTTAATTTTTCTTAGGGAATTAATTCCCTAAGAAAATAATTTCACTAATAATGCAAGCCCAGTTACCTTAATTAGTATGATTTGTGAAATTCGTGGCTTAAAGATTAAACTTTCCTCTTGGGATTATCAGTAAGAAAAGCTTTCCAGCCGGTGTATGATTTAGTTCCAGCACCGGCTTTTTTATTTTGATAATAATGGCAGAGTGCTGCGCCCAAAGCATCGGTTGCATCTAAAAATTCCTGTTCTTTTTTAATTCCTAAAATTTGTACAAGCATAGCAGCCACCTGTTCTTTACTTGCATTACCGTTGCCGGTAATACTCATTTTTATTTTTTTGGGAGAGTATTCTGTTATAGGAATGTTTTTACTTAATGCCGCTGCAATAGCCACACCCTGTGCCCTACCCAGCTTTAACATGGATTGTACGTTCTTGCCAAAAAATGGTGCTTCAATGGCCAACTCATCGGGCTTGTATTCTTCAATAATAGCAACTGTGCGTTCAAAGATCATTTTTAAACGAACGGCATGATCATCAAATTTATCGAGCTTTATTACACCAATGCCAATAGGCTTTACCACATTATTTTGTATGTGAATAAGGCCATAGCCCATCACTACTGTTCCGGGGTCAATTCCTAATATAATTCTATCGTTAACTGGCATTAAAAATGTAAATTTAGCGTAATTTGCAAGAGCAAAAAAAAATAATTTCCACCATTATTAAAGTGCTGATAGGCCTTGGAAGTTTTTTTATCATTTATCTGCGTTTAAAAAGCGATCTCACACCCGAAAAATTAGACCTCTTAGCCGACTTAATACTTTCATCAAAAGGTGTTTTATGTTTTAGTCTTTGTTTATTGTTAATTCCAATTAATTGGGGAATTGAATCTTACAAATGGCAATTAATAACAGAGCCTGTAGAAAAAGTAAGTTTTAAAACCGCCATGCATTCTGTTTACGCTGGTGTTTGTTTAGGAAATTTAGCACCTGGCCGCGCTACAGAATTTTTAGCAAAAATTATTTTTTTTAAAATGGGGAATCGTCCAAAAATTACTGCGCTCCATTTTATTAATGGTATGTTTCAGTTATGTATCACTTATTTGTTTGGGTTAACAGCTTTATTAATTCAGTTAAATCAATTTAATAATGAAAATATTTGGTTAGCATACACCACAAGTACCATTGCAATTTTGATCTTTGCTCTGTTTATTTTTTGCCTTGTTAAGATCGATCTGATCTTAAACTTCATTACCAAAAAACTAAACAAACAACAAGCATTAGATGATTTTAAATACCGTTTCACAATAAAAAAATTACTTCAATTGTTTGGTCTTTCTTTAATAAGATATCTTGTGTTCTCGTTTCAATTTATTTTGTTGCTTTATTTGTTCCATCCAACTAATTTTAATTTTTCTATCTTTACGGGTATAGCACTTTATTATTTGGTAATTACAACTATTCCTATGATCAGTGTATTAGAAGGCCCAATAAGAGCGGCCATTGCATTAATAGTTTTTCATGGTTCGGGAATCTCCGATTCGGCATTAGCATTAGCTTCGGTATTGATCTGGTTGATTAATATTATTTTACCCAGTATTTACGGCTACAGTATTTTATTAAAACAAAATTTTGATTTTAAATTATTCGGTAAAAGGTGATCTTGATTTCATACATAGTATTTAGTTGTTTGATTGTTTACGCCTGCGTAATGGCCTGGTTTGCTTTTGGTTTTATAAAAACACATTACTTCAGATCAACTTACGAAAGCACTACACCGCTAACAATTATTATTTGCGCGCGTAACGAAGAGAAAACAATTGCCCGTTGTTTAAACACTATTCTTAAACAGGATTATGATCTTGCGCAAGTACAGCTTATTTTAATTAATGATGCAAGTGCCGATAGCACGGTGTACCAGGCCGAATCTGTTTTAAAGAACGCCAACATTAATTATAAAATAATTACCAACCCACATCAAAAAGGAAAAAAACAAAGTATCACTTATGCAATTTCACAAGCAAATTCAGAATTGTTGGTTTTGCGTGATGCCGATACATTTACAACCTCTACATTATGGTTGCAAAATATTTCCGATTTTTACAAAACAACTTCTGCCGATCTTATAATTGCACCAATTGTAATTGCAAATAATTTTGGAATTTTATGGGCTCTACAAGCAATAGAAAATAATGTGTTGGCGGTTTTAAATTGTGGTAGCGCTTATTTTAACCGACCGTTTTTATGCAACGGCGCTAATATAATTTTTACAAAAACTATTTTCGAAAAGGTAAATGGATATGAGTCGCACATAAAAATTGCATCAGGCGATGACATTTTATTTTTAGAGGACGTGAAAAAAATTCCTGACGTGAAAATTAATTATTTAAAATCAGAGCAGGCAATTGTTTACACATATCCATCATTTTCATTCAAACAATTAATAAATCAAAAAATAAGGTGGGCCTCAAAATTTAAAAACAATAAAAATACCCTTAATTTAGTGCTTGCCCTCTTAAGTTTCGCAATAAACTTATTGTGGTTGTTTTGTCTGTTTTATTGCTTTTTTGTCCCGCAAAACGGGGGATTTATCTTATTTTTCGTGCTTTTTAAGTTGATTATTGACTTTTTGTTGCTATTTTTAGCATCACGTTTTGTTAAAAACAAAGGTTTGGCTTGGTTTGGCTTACCAGTGGGTTGTGTATACCCCTTGTATGCCTGTGTTGTTGCAGTAGCCTCGGTTTTTATAAAACCAAAATGGAAATTATAATTTGTGTTTTTCAAGAAGAAATCTATAAATTTTGAGTCGGAATCGTTAAGCGTTCAAACCTGGCGAAGATTTAAACGTAACAAGCTATCTCTGCTTGGTTTATGGGTTATTGGAATCGCCTGCCTTATTTCTATTTTAGGATATTTAATTACCCCGGATAAAACTCCTTACGCTAATGATCAAAAACCAGAACTTCATATAAAAGAACCTGGCTTTAGTGTTGAAATGCTTGCTGTTCTGAAGAACGAAGAAAAGTTGGATCAGAATATTTTTCACACCATGATCTTTGGGAAGAACGAAACGTTCTCGCATTACACCATTCACGATTATAAATTTAAAGGAGAAGAAATTGTTGTTGAAGAATTTACGGGTAATAAAGATAATAAGGGCGCCACATTTTCAACTTTTAATTTAGCCGATGTTGTTTATGCTATCGATACTAAATATCCTATTTCATACGATTCTTTAAAAAACGAATTATCATTTCATGAAATTGATAATCCCAACACGATCACAAAATCAATTACTGAATTACAAGAGACCATCAAAAAAGATAACATTGTAAAAAAATCTTACATGTTAGGTACCGATCTTTTAGGTCGCGATCTTTTAAGCAGATTATTAATTGGCACACGCATTAGTTTAAGTGTTGGATTGGTTTCGGTGATCATCTCAATTTTTATTGGAATTTTATTAGGAGCTATTGCCGGTTACTACAGAGGCAAAACAGATTCGGCCATTATGTGGTTAATTAATGTGGTGTGGAGTATTCCAACTCTATTATTGGTTATTGCCATTACTTTAGTTTTAGGAAAAGGGATTTTGCAAGTATTTATCGCCGTTGGTTTAACGATGTGGGTAGATGTTGCCCGTATTGTACGCGGACAAATTTTAAGTATCCGCGAAAAAGAATTTGTTGAAGCAGGAAGAGCTTTAGGCTTTAGAAATATGCGTATTATTTTGCGACATATTTTACCTAACGTTATGGGACCAGTTGTTGTAATGGCGGCAAGTAATTTTGCAAGTGCTATTTTAACCGAGGCCGGCTTAAGCTTTTTAGGTATTGGCGCCCAACCACCTGTACCTTCATGGGGCGAAATGACCAATGCACATCACGGTTATATTTTAATGGATAAAGCATACCTGGCTTTTATACCAGGTATTGCTATTATGATATTAGTACTTGCCTTTATGTTGGTTGGTAACGGTTTGCGGGACGCCTTAGATACGCGCTCTATGGACGAAAAACCAATTGCCGGAAACTAATTCGAGACAATTTTTTTAATAGCTTTTACCCAGGCGTCATTCGTATTTAAACTGTTAACTAAGGTCACTTTTTCGCCGCCATGTTCTTTAAAGATCTCATCGTATTCGGCACCTATTTCATAAATGGTCTCTAAACAATCGGCAACAAAAGCGGGTGAAAAAACCAGGATCTTTTTATTTCCTTTTTTCGCAAGCTCTTCAATTACTTTATCGCTAAAAGGCTTTAACCATTTTTTATCTAACCTGCTTTGAAAACTGCTAGTGTATTTCCCTTCAGGAATATTTAATCCTTTTACTAATTGCCGGGTTGTTTCAAAACAATTGGCGCGATAACAATATTGATTATTTTTTGTGATACTGTTACAACAGCTTCCCAGTTGACAAGTATTTCCACCATAATGCGCCGAGGCTTTTAATATTTGTCTTTCTGGTAAACCATGATAAGAAAAAACAATATGATCGAAGTCGGCAACGTTATGTTTTTTTCCTTCTACTAAAAGCGCATCAATAAATGCTTGCTGATCGTAAAATTTACTTACAATGTTTAAACTTGGAATTACTTCCCAACCTTTAATTTGTTTTAACACCTCTTCAACTGTACTGCCGGTGCTTGAACTGGCGTATTGTGGATACAAAGGCAAAACATGGATCTTAGAAGGTCGTTGTTGCCTGATATTTTCTAATGCATTTTTAATAGAAGGCGTTTGATAGCGCATTGCTAACTCTACAATATATTTATCGCCAACTTCTTTTTGTACTTTTTCTTTTAGAGCAATGCTATTGGTTAAAAGAGGAGAGCCTTCTTTTGTCCATATTTGTTGATACAATTTAGAAGACTTAAAACTTCTGAAAGGAACGATTATTAAATTCACTAAAATAAATCGGCCAATCGGATTAATATCGATGACGCGCCTGTCGTTTAAAAATTGAGTTAAATATTTACCCACCTTGCCGGGCGTTGGCGCATCGGGCGTTCCAAGATTAATAAGGAGTATAGCTTCTTTCATCTAGTGTAAAGCAATTAATTTGAATTAGCATTAAGTGTTGCGTCTGAATTATTTTCCTGATCAGGAACAGTTTCATTTTCTGCTTCAATAGTTTCTGATGTTTTTGAGAATCTTTTTTGGAAAAGAATAATAATAATTACACCGCCTGAAATAGCAGCATCTGCAAAATTAAAAATGGGTCTAAAGAATTGAAAATCTTCTCCACCCCATATCGGAAACCATGAAGGAAAATGTCCGTTAACTATTGGGAAATAGAACATATCCACTACACAACCATACATAGATGGTGCATAACCGTTATTCGTAAAATTTGCAATGCCGTCGTAAGGCAAATATTCATTGAACTCTGCATTGAACATAGTACCTTTATCAAAGATCAATCCGTAAAAAGCACTATCTAAAATATTACCCATTGCGCCAGCTAATATTAACGATACCGAAAATACAAAACCCCAATGTTCTTTCTTTTTTGTAATGTGCCTGATGTAAAAAACACCGGCAATGCAAGCTAAGATCCTGAATACACTTAAAGCCAGTTTTCCAAAATCGCCACCAAATTCAAAACCAAAAGCCATACCGGGATTTTCGGTAAAGTGAAGGATGCACCAATCACCCAATTTTCCAACTTCACCTAAAGGATAATTTAATTTGATATAAATTTTAATGAACTGATCGATGAACAGAACAGAAAGAATAGTTATTAAAGGAATTTTAAACTTTTTGAGCATTAAGCTGAAGTATTTTTAAAGGTATAAAGATACTCTTTTTTACTGTTTAGCATTGTGAATAAATGTTGGAAAATGTGAATTTTAATAAAATAAAAAGGCTGCTTTTATGGAGCAGCCTTTCAAAAATTGAATCTAGATTATTGACTTAACTTGGCATCAATGCCCAATGTAGCGTGTGGTACCGAACGTAAACGCTCCTTAGGTATTAGTTTGCCGGTAACCCTGCAAATACCATAAGTTTTGTTTTCGATACGTACTAAAGCATTTTTTAAGTTAACGATATATTTTTCCTGGCGGGATGCTAATTGCGCAGTTTCTTCTTTGCTCATTACATCACTTCCATCTTCTAACAATTTAAATGTTGGTGATGTATCATCTGTACCATGATTATCTTCGTTACTTAATGTTTGTTTTAAAAGATCGTAATCGGTTTGTGCTTCCTTTAATTTTGATAAGATCAATTCTTTAAACTCAGTTAATTCTTTATCAGAATAACGCGTGCGATTATCTTTTGTATTTACAAATGGCTTAGGAATTTCTTCTTTGCTTTTTTTTATTAATGGTTTATTAATATCAATTTGTAAAGGCCTGTTACGAATGTATGCTTCCATGCTATTTCCGCTAGAGCGACCGTCGTTTTTCTTTCTACGACCGCGTCCGCGTTTTTCAGGAACCTCATCATCATCTTCATCGATCTCAGCAGGACCACCTTCAAGATCAACTAATCCGGCTTCATCCAATCCTCCTTCAAGAACTGCAGCATCATCATCTTCCGGCTTTTCGTAATCGTCTTTTACTTCAACATCAGAATCATCTTCTTCTTCATCCGGAATATCATCATCGTCATCATCGCCTCCTTTACCTTTCTTTTTGCCTTTAACTTTTCCGGCTTTTTTATCTTTTCCTTTTTTCGCTATCGCTTCAATTGGTTTTCCACTTGCTTTTTTTTCTTTCGGCACTTCTTTCAACACAGTTTTTGTTTTTAGTACGGGTTTTATTATCTCTTTCTTCTTTTCAACAGGTTTTGCGACTTTTTTCGCAACAACTTTTTTCGCAACCGGTTTTACAACCTTTTTTGCAACGGGTTTAGCTGCTTTTTTAGCAGGGTTTGGCGTATTTTTTTTAGCAGGCTTAGCTGCTTTTTTAGGTGCAGGTTTGCTTGCTTTTTTAGCTGGTTTTGCAACAGGTTTGGCCTTTTTATCCTTTTTACTGTCTTTCTTTTTAGCCATAATAATTAATTTTAATTTAACTTTTCAATGGAGATTAATGTTGTAATAAGCTCGTCTACTTCTATTTTACTGGCATTGGCGGCAGACAAATTTTGCACCAATTGCAGGTCATTCGTTAAAGTTTCAGAACAAATATAACTCAAATTGTTTTTAATAGCATTATCTAACTCGGAATTTTGCTGAATTTTGACCAAAATCTTGTCAGTCACTTCAAAACCAGCGTCTTTCCTCATATTCTGGATGCGATTAACCACCTCGCGGGCCAATCCTTCGTTCTTTAATTCCTCCGATAAATTAACATCAAGGGCCACGGTTAAAGGACCATTATTAGCAACTTTCCATCCCGGAATATCAACCGGTATAATTTCAACATCTTCTGCCTCTATAACAATGTTTGTGCCATTTAGTTCAATTATAAAAGTGCCAGTTTTTTCAATACCCGAAATAATTTTTGCGCCATTATCATTTGCAAATGCCTGAACGGCTTTCATGTTTTGGCCGCATTTTTTCCCAAGCGTTTTAAAATTAAGCTTCAGATTTTTTACGATCTGCGTTTGGCTTTCATTTACAAAATCAATTTCCTTTACATTTACTTCGCTTAAGATAAGATCTTTTACTGCTTCGATTTTATCCTGAAACGCTTTATCCAAAATAGGGATCTGTATACGTTGTAAAGGCTGACGCACTTTTAAATTTTCTTTTTTACGGATAGATAAAACCATCGAAGAGATCTTCTGTGCTAATTCCATTCGTTCTTCCAACGATTTATCCTGGTGTTGTTTTTTAACCTCAACTAGTTGTGTAAGATGTACAGATTGATCGTTGATGGTTAAATTCTGATACATCCAATCTGCAAAAAATGGTGCAATAGGACTCATTAATTGCGCTACAGTTGTTATGCAGGTATGCAAAGTTTCGTAAGCAGCAATTTTATCTGTGCTCATTTCGCCACGCCAAAAACGACGGCGACTTAAACGTACATACCAATTGCTTAGGTGCTCATCTACAAATTCTTCAATGGCGCGGGCGGCACGATGCGGCTCATACTCGTTATAATACAAAGTTACATCTTCAACCAACGATTGTAATTTTGAAATTATCCACCTGTCTAATTCTATTCTACTTTCGATCGGCGTTTGGTTCTTTTCATCAACAACAAATCCATCTACGTTAGAATATAAAGAGAAGAAACCGTAAGTATTATAAAGTGTGCCAAATAATTTACGTTGAACTTCGCCAATACCTTCAATATCGAATTTTAAATTATCCCATGGCGCAGCATTTGCTATCATATACCAACGTGTAGCATCGGCACCGTATTTTTCTAAAGTTTCAAAGGGGTCAACAGCGTTACCTAAACGCTTGCTCATTTTATTGCCATTCTTGTCAAGTACCAAACCGTTAGATACAACATTTTTGTATGCAACCGAATCAAAATTCATTACAGCAATAGCATGCAAGGTAAAGAACCAGCCACGCGTTTGATCAACACCTTCGGCAATAAAATCGGCCGGGAAATATTTTTTGTTATCAATAAGTGCTTTGTTCTCGAAAGGATAATGCACCTGCGCGTAAGGCATAGCACCACTATCAAACCAAACATCAATAAGGTCAGGTTCGCGCTGTAATTTTTTACCATTCTTCTCTAAATAAATTGTATCGGCATAAGGTTTATGCAGATCAAACGTATCGTAATTTTCTTTACTAAAATTTCCGGGAACAAATTTTGCTAAAGGATTAGTTTGCATAACCCCTTTTGCAAAAGCATTATCAATTTCTTTTTTTAATTCTTCGACACTGCCAATTACAATTTGTTCGGTACCATCTTCGCTTGTCCATATTGGAATTGGAATGCCCCAAAAACGAGAGCGTGATAAATTCCAGTCATTTAAATTTTCTAACCAGTTTCCAAAACGACCTGTGCCGGTTGCTTCAGGTTTCCAGTTGATGGTTTTATTTAATTCTATCATACGGTCTTTCATGGCCGTAGATTTAATGAACCAACTATCTAATGGATAATACAGAACAGGTTTATCAGTTCTCCAGCAATGCGGGTAACTGTGTTCGTAGGTTTCTTTTTTAAAGAGTTTGCCTTCTTCCTGTAATTTTAAAACAATACGTTCGTCAACACTTAAATAAATTTTAAGTTCTTTTATTTTTCCGGCTGCCTCTAATATTTTTTTCTGCTTTTCAAATTCTGCTTGTCTTTCAACATCATTTAAATAGGCTTCTTTGACAAACTCTTCACCGTATAAAAATGTACCATCTTGAACTTCTGGCAAAAATTTACCGCGTTTATCAACTAGTGTTAATGAACCAACACCGTTTTGTTTAGCAACACGAAAGTCATCTGCACCAAAACTTGGCGCAATGTGAACAATGCCTGTACCATCTGTAGTAGTAACAAAATCACCAACCAATACTTTAAACGCATCACCATCTGTAGGCTGCGCAAAAGGTAAAAGCTGTTCGTAAGAAATACCTGCAAGATCAGAACCTTTCGCGTGTCCAACAATTTTAAACGGCATGTTTTTATCGCCGGGTTTATAATCTTCAAATTTAAGATCGGTATGCTTTTCGGAAAAATATTTATTTAAAAGATCTTTTGCCAATATAACGGTTTGTGGTGTACCGCTAAATGGATTAAAACTCTTTACAAAAACGTATTCTATATCTTTTCCAACCGCTAAAGCTGTATTAGATGGTAAGGTCCATGGTGTTGTAGTCCAAGCAAGAAAAAATGTTGGATGTTGGATGTTAAATGTTGAATTATTAATTTCTAATTTATCATTTAAAATTTTAAATTGAACAGTAGCCGTTCTATCCTTCACATCTCTGTAACAACCGGGCTGATTTAATTCGTGTGAACTTAATCCTGTTCCCGCTGCGGGAGAGTATGGTTGTATAGTAAAACCTTTGTATAACAGATCTTTTTTAGATAGATTTTGTAATAACCACCAAACACTTTCAATGTATTTATTTTCGTAAGTGATATAAGGATCGCTCATATCTACCCAATAACCCATCTTAGCTGTAACGTCTTCCCACTTATCGGTATACTTCATTACCTCTTTACGACAAGCTTTGTTGTAATCTTCAACCGAAATATATTTTTTACTTTTTTCGTTACCAATATCTTCTTTAGTAATACCTAAAGATTTTTCTACTCCTAATTCTATTGGTAAACCGTGAGTATCCCAACCGGCTTTACGTTTAACCTGGTAACCTTGTAGTGTTTTAAAACGACAAAAAATATCTTTAATAGCGCGCGCCATAACGTGATGGATGCCGGGCATTCCATTTGCGCTTGGCGGTCCTTCATAAAAAACCCATGGTTTATTTTCGTCGCGGGTAGAGATAGATTTTTCAAAGGTTTTATCTTTTTCCCAAAACTGTAAAATATCTTTTGAGATCTGCGAGAGGTCTAATTTTTTATATTCCGGATATTTTTTCATTTATATTTTTAGAGGCTAAGTCCCTTTTTAAAAAGGAGAGCGAATTTAACAAAAAAACTCTGATTAGGGTTAAACCATAACGTTAAAAAACAGTCAAAAAGCGGCAAATATTTTTATTTGTATTTTAAAAATTATAACTTTATTTGAAATAAGCAGCATGAAAAAATTACTCTTATCCGCATTAACTTGTTTAGCCTTAACCGGTTTTTCACAAGAAACAGATACTTGGAGATTTGGCATCCAGTGGGGCTTTCAGGGCACTTGATCTGAATTTGCCGGTGGCATGTCGAATGCAAATGCCCGTTTTCATCAAAATAAATTTGATGCGGCTGCTATTAATTTTAATGTGCGTTACGACCTTAACCCACACTGGATGGGTACGTTTGGCCTGGGTTTTAACACGTTTGGCTTTCAATATGCTTTAACCGAGAACTACTCTTTATACAGTCCAAAATCTCATTTTTCAGGCTTAAAGAGTGAGTTTACTGCTTTAGACCTGCCTTTAATGATCTATTATAAATTCAATCCAAACTGTAAGAACTCTAAATGGCTTATTGGTGGCGGTTTTTCGCAAAATTTTGTTGGAGCACAAACCATTAACAAAAGTCTTTATCCACCAAGTGATTGTGGAACGGTATTAAGTAATTGTCCAGCTTCTTTAAGTAGCGTGTCTTCTACCGGCGGCGGTGGCTATGCGATGTTACGCTTTTCGTTAGCACGTGAAAAAGCATTTAAAAGAGGGGGTATTTTAAACGCAAGTTTATTGTTTAACGCGGGTTTAAGGCAGTTAGCTACTTCAACAGTAAATTATACTATTGATGGCATGACCTACTCGCACGACTTTAAGACCAATGGAAATTTTGCAGGATTAAGGTTAACTTATTTCTTCAGACCTTTAAAAGCGAAACCAACAGCAAGGCCTGTAAAGACTGTAAATTCTCAATAATATTTATTGGAGAACGACTCTTAAAATTTGATTTTTTAGGAATGTTAGATTACATGCCACTACCAAAGTGACTCATACTCTCACGCTTCATAGGTGGAATAGTGATAACCGGAAGGTTACTGATTTCAACAATTTTTTCACCTACTGTTCCGCTAAACATATCGCCAATGCTCAGATCCTTTTGATTCATCTGAACAATTAAGTCACCATCATTTTTGTTAGCGTACTCAACAATGGCTTCGGCAGGCTTAGTAGTTGGAATAGATTTATTGGTACAATTGATACCTTTTTCTTTAATGAATTTTTTTACTTGTTGTAAGTACGGTAATAATTTGTTTTCGTATTTATCGTCATTTGGATGGAACACAGAAACGATACGAATATCGCCATTGTAAAAATGTGCTAATTGAACTGCAATTGAAACTTTTTCGCGGCTTTCGGGACTAAGATCAAATGGCATAATAATGTTTCTGCAACCATCGCGATTATCTGCAGAGCGTATGGTAATTACCGGACAAGGTGCATTTTTTATGAATTTTGTTACGTTGCTGCCACCCATAAAACTTCTGAAACGCACATGCGAGTCGAGACCAATAACTATTAGTGAGCATTTTAATTCTTCCGCTTTTTTATCTGTTAATTCGTAAACGTCACCTTTTAAATTTAATGTTTCTACTTCCAATCCTGAATCAATTTTTGTTGCGGCTGCCAATGCTTCTAATTCTGCTTTATTCTCGTCAATACTTTTTGCGGAAACGTGCATTAAAATTATTTTAGACTTTGTATACTTAGCCAAATTGTAGGCTTGTTTAACTGCAACCAGAGATTGCTTGGAAAAGTCTACAGGAATTAAAATGGATTGATTGGAGTGAATTAACATTGATATAATTTTTATCTAAATTATGAAAATTATTCGATTAATCGGACTAATTATGTCACCAAATTAGTCATATTACTCACTAATAAATGTTAACAGCTATTGTTTAGAAAAGCCTGATCTTATGAATAATTCAAATATTCTATAACTAATTGTATTTTAGTTAGTTATAGCTATCACTTTTAACTCTATAGCTATAGGTGTTGGTAATTTGTTAATCTCGATCGTGGTTCTGCACGGAGGATTCTCTTTAAAATATTCGGCCCAAATGCGATTATAGATCGGGAAATCGTCTTTCATATTGGTTAAAAAAACGGTTACGTCAACAATTTTATCCCAACTGCTTCCAGAATCTTCTAAAATGTATTTTATATTTCTAAAAACGCTATGGCATTGCGCCTCAATATCATAACTTACAATTAAACCATTCTCATCGAGCTCAACCCCCGGAATTTTTTTTGTTCCCTTTTCGCGCGGACCAACGCCACTTAAAAAAAGTAAATTACCGATCTTGCGTGCGTGCGGGTATAATCCAACTGGTTCGGGCGCCTTTGACGATTCTATTTTCTCAGAGTTTGACATGTTTTCTATTTCTTGTTCTACAAATTTAACGATATTCTATATATAAAATATCTTCCTTTAAAAGGCATTTAATTGTAATTTTGTTACCATGAAGGTAGAACAACTTTACACTAATTGTTTGGCACAGGGTGCATATTATATTTCGCACAAGGGCGAAGCTGTAATTATTGACCCCCTGCGTGAAACACAACCTTACCTCGATCTTTTAAAACATAATAAAGATACCTTAAAATATATTTTTGAAACTCATTTTCACGCGGATTTTGTTAGTGGACATGTTGATCTGGCAAAGGCTACCGGCGCAAACATTGTATTTGGACCCAATGCGCAAACAGATTATAAAAGCCATATTGCAAAAGATAATGAAGAATTTAAGGTTGGCGATCTAACTTTAAAAACGTTGCACACACCCGGACATACTTTAGAATCTACAACTTATTTATTATTGAACGAAAATAAAAAACCGGTGGCCATTTTTACCGGCGATACTTTATTTATTGGCGATGTGGGCAGACCTGATCTTGCCATTAAATCTGATCTTACACAAGAAGATCTTGCTGGTATGCTTTATGAAAGTTTAAGAAATAAAATAATGCCTTTACCGGATGATGTAATTGTGTATCCAGCTCATGGCGCAGGTTCAGCCTGTGGAAAAAACATGAGCAAAGAAACTTTTGATACTTTGGGCAGCCAGAAAAAAATAAACTACGCGTTACAAAATATTTCAAAAGAAGATTTTATTAAAGAACTAACTACAGGCATTTTACCTGCACCACAATACTTTCAAAAAAATGCCTACTTAAATAAAAAAGGATACAAAAATTATTCTGACGTATTAAAAGATGGTTCGCATGGCTTATCTGTAGATGAGTTTGAAGAGTTCATGCAAAATTTAAAACCAATTGTTTTGGATGTTAGAAAAGCAGATGAATATGCAGAAGCTAACATTCCCAACTCTTTATTTATTGGCCTTGATGGACAGTTCGCTCCATGGGTTGGTACATTAATAAGCGATATTAATTTTCCAATTTTGTTAGTTGCTCCAAAAGGCCGTGAAGAAGAAACCGTTATGCGTTTATCGCGCGTAGGTTACGATAATTGCATTGGTTACCTTAAAGGCGGGATGGGTGCCTGGAAAGCGGCAGGCAAAAAAATAGAAAAAGTTGCAACTATTGATGCAGAAGAATTTTACTCTAAAGGTTACAAAAAAGGAATTGAAACTATTGATGTTAGAAAACCTGGTGAGTTTGACTCGGCACATTTAATTAACGGCGAAAGCAAACCGCTTGATTTTATTTTTGATTGGATAGATTCTAAAGATAAAAATCATCCTTACATGGTGCATTGCGCCGGCGGATATAGAAGTATGATCGCTATTTCCATCTTAAAAGCCAATGGTTACAACAACTTAACCAATGTTAATGGTGGCTTTGCAGCAATTAGTAAAGTTGGAGGAGTAGATTCCGAAATAGTTTCGCAAGCCTGTAGTTCTTCGAAATAAATTTTAAACAGCTTCTATATTATTTAAATACTATTTTAGTGTCTGCGACCTAGTATAATTAATTCCATCATTAGAAACGAATACGTGATTTTTATTAATTGAAAAAACAGAGATTTCTGCTGTTGTTTCTCCTGTACTCCATAAATAGTATTTGTACTTTTGTTTAGTGCTTAATAAGTATAAATTGTCTTTTTTTGAAATTACAATGGATTCTTGTTTTAATTTAAAAGGTAATTTAGTGTAAAAATATGCTCTATAAGTTCCTAAAGTATCTTTAAAGCTAATTGTTTGTATTATTTGAGATTTATTGTTAAGCAGTTCGCAAGTAATATTAATAGCTTCTTTATTAGTTTTACCGTAACTAATTAAAGCGGTTTCATTTTTATGTTTTTTAAAACTACCTGTTGCAATACTTACTATTTTATTTTTATTTGAATAGCTCCATATTAGTTTTGCTGTTTTATTTACATCATCAATTTCATATTCTAATCCTCTTGCATTGTGTTTTAATGAATCTAAACTATAACCATTATCAAAAAGAGAAATAGTATTCTCGCCTGTAAATTGAGCGTCATGTTGCCCTAAAAAAGGAATACTATCATTTAAAATTTTTATTTGATTATATTTTCCACCCATACGCCAAATGATATTTCCTGTTTTTCTATCAATCTTTATTAATTCATCAAAGCGTCTAAAAGACACTAAGATATTGCCCTTTGAATCTGCATCAATAGAGTTAAAATGAGTAAGATCTATTTTGGCTGTATCTGTTAAATAAACTGTGTTAATGTAGGCTATATCAAAATAAGGTTTAGTTTTCCATTCAAATACCAAATTTTTATTTCTATCTAATTCTTGTATTACATCATATTCTACAATAGACCTTTTACTTCCGGGTAAATGTTTTTCATTATATAAATGTAAATTACTTAAATCTTTTATTTCTCTTTCTTTTCCACATAGCAAATAATGGCCATTAGGTAATATTTTAAAATCATGCGAATCTGTTGAAATACCATTAACACACGAAACTGAATCAATGATTTTTAATTCTTTATTCAATAAATAAAATCCATTTCCATGCCAATAGCTTATTAATCCATTTGGCTGTATCTTAAAATCTGAGCCAAATAGTGTTTTTCTAAAAAAAACGATTTCTCCTAATGTATTTAAAATACACTGTTGGTTTAAAGAATTTAATTTTTTTTCGATAAAATTTATTTTATATAGGGTTAAAAAGTAATATCCTGTTTTTTTTTGTGCGATATTATTTACAATAATAGGTTCATACAACTGAGCATGACTTTCTAAAAAAGAAAAAAAACAGCATGCAAAAAATATAATTTTGAAATTAAAAAACCTCGCTACCATTATTTGTAAACTTTTAAATTATTTTTTTACTTTTTGGCTACAAATTCGTTAAATTTTTCGAGATAATAACAAATTATCTCTGCAAAATTTGCCTCTTTTCCCTCAAAAATAAGATATAACATTCCTAATAAATAAAATTTAACCAGGCTATCATTATAAATATTTTTCTTACTTTTAAGCATGTTTGAATCGTTAAAAATGTTTGACAGGCGTTTGTTGTTAAAGATAAACTCCATGCACGATCCTCTACTTGATGAAATAATGTGGTTTTTTAGTTACACCTGGCCAACCGTTATTATTTGTCTTGCCGTTGGTTATGCATTTTATAGAAAATATTATTTAAGAAAAGGAATTGAATTTTTAGTTGGCTGTGCCATTGTTTTTGCCTGCGCAGATCTTTCTTCAAATAGCGTAAAACATTTGGTAGAACGTTATCGTCCTACTCACAATTTAGAAATTAAAGATCAAATTCATGTAGTGCATGATTATCGCGGCGGGAAGTTCACTTTCTTTTCCGGACACTCCGCCAATACTTTTGGTTTAATAACTTTTATTTTTTTATGTGTACACTGGATCCCAAAAAAGTACAGGATCTTTATTTTTATTTATCCATTAATAGTGGTGTATAGCAGAATGTATCTGGGCGTACATTATCCTATCGACGTTGGCACAGGAATGGTTGTTGGCATATTTTTTGGCTGGCTTGTTTATCGCATCATGAACAAACATTTTTTAAAACTGGATGAACAAAAAGTTTAACATACTTGTTTTTGTTCTTGCATCTTGTCTTTTAAGAGCGCAGCTTCCAAATACCGATGTGTGGTTGTTTAAATTAGAGAAAACAAAAACAGAATTAAAACTTACGGCTCCAAAAAACATTACTAATCGCACCGGTTATGATAATCAACCTTCGTTTAGTAATGATGGCAAAAAAATATATTACGTTAGTATTCGCGAAGACAATCAATCCGATTTTTATTATTACGATCTTGGTAGTGAAAAAATAATACAAGTTACTAAAACGAAAGAGAGTGAATATTCGCCTGTACAAACATCTGATGGCAAACATTTAAACTCGGTTGTTGTAGAAAGTGATAGTGCTCAACGCATTCATTTTATAAATTCTTTAACGGGTGTAAGCGAGAAAAAATTTGAGGTAGATTCAGTTGGTTATTATACTTTTTTAAATTCAGACACAGTTTTGTATTACAAATTAACCAGTCCACACTCCTTACGCTATTATGTAAAAAGTACAGGTGAAGATAAATGGCTGGGCAACGATCCCATTCGCGCCTTTAAAAAAATTAACCGGCATCTTTTTATTTATGGTGTAAAAGATTCTGTTAAAGTTACATTTTATAAATACGATTTTATTTTTCACAAAGCAGAAAAGTATGCAGACTATCCCACAACCAGCGAAGATGCCATCTGGGACGAACAACACGGCCTTTTAAAATCCGAAGGCAATAAACTATTACGATACGACGAACAAAAAAAAAACTGGGTAACACTTTTTGATCTTGCAACTTTTGGTATTAAAAAAATAACCCGCTTTACTTTTGATCCCAAAAATAAATATTTAGTTGTTGTAGATAATTTGTAATACCATGTACGAAACAATTATAAACGATCATTTATTTAGTATCGATAAAACTAAATTACAGTTAAATGTAATTCACGATTATTTAAGTAAAGAAAGTTACTGGGCGCAAAACATGCCGCTTGATATTATAAAAAAAAGTATCGAAGGCAGCATTTGTTTTGGCGTTTATTTAAAAGAAAAACAAATAGGCTACGCGCGTGTTGTAACCGACAATGCTACTTTTGGTTACCTGGCCGATGTATTTATTTTAGAAGCGCATAGAGGAAAAGGTTTGTCAAAACAATTGATGCAGTTTATTATGGCGCATCCTGATCTTCAAGGCTTGCGCCGCATGATGCTCGCAACAAAAGATGCCCAGGGCTTATACAAACAATTCGGGTTTACTGCGCTCGCTATGCCGGAAAGAATTATGGAAATTAAATTCTTCGAAAAATATTAATTGATAGTCTTTATCATATATCTTTTAATCATCCTGTTTTTAATATCTAAGAACAGTCTTTTTGGGATATTTAAAGACGACAATATCAATTCCAAAATTTTTGGGTTTCTTTTCATATTAAAAGTAATTGCTATTCCTGTTTTTTACCTGGTTTACAAAAAATTATATGGCGGACTCGAAAAATTTGACGCCGGTAAATTTTATACCGATTCAAAAATAATGAATGACTTTGCAAAAGCAGATCCAATTGAATACATAAAATTATTGTTTGGCTTGCAGGATGAAAGTCCGGGAACTGTGCTTTACGATAAATACATTGTAAATACGTTTCAATGGGATAACGGCCGCTTAAAAGACTATTTGTATAATGATAACCGTGTTGTAATTCGCATCCATTCACTCTTACATTTTATTCCTTTTAACTCCTATTACGTTCATGCTTTGTTCAGCTGCTTTTTAAGTTTTATTGGCATTACGTATTTATACAAAGCCATTAAAGACCATTTTAAAGGCAAAGAAATTTTTGTTCTACTCATACTTTGTTTGTTGCCCGCCTTATGGTTTTATACCGGTGCGCTCTTAAAAGAAGGTTTGGTCATTTTTATTTTTGGCTTTCTTATCTATTCAATAAAAAAATTAATTTTAGACGGTTACACATTAAAAATTCTCCTTTCTGTATTGCTCCTCGTTTTTATCTCGTTATTATTAAAACCTTATTTATTGTTTTTTGCAGCAGCTTTGTTTTCTTTATTCTTTTGGTTCTCAAATTCAAAAAAAATTAAATACAAACCTATTGCCCTTATTTCTGCATTAACCATTTTTCTGGTTCTATTAAATTGTTTCTCTTTAGTGTTAAAGAACAGATCTTTATTGGAGGCTGCGATCAAGCATCAACGCGTATTTGCCGATGCTTCTAAAGGTGGTATCTTTTTACTAGATGACAAAAAATTTGTAAGATTAGAATTTGATTCCAATCTTGTAAATAAAGCTGGCGCCAAGGACAGTCTTTTTACGATCAAAAAAAATGTGCCTTATATTTATTGGGAACATACACACCAGGAGGATACTTTATTTTCTTCTGCAAACATTGATACTATCACAGAATATAAATTAGTTTACCAATTACCAAAAAGCGGTTCAAATATTTCCATCACTTCACAAAATTTATTCGGCCTAAGCATCTCTTCGTTTTATTATAGTTTGTTTTACCCTTTATTTTTTAATTCGAAAAGTTTAATGCAACATTTAGCCTCTTTAGAAAATTTATTTATTATAATTTCCTTCATTATTATATTAATGGGCATTATTAAAAACAAAAAAGATAATTTCCCGGCCATAACTTTTGTTCTTTTTGCATTACTGTTATGTTTGCTTATTGGACTCACAACCCCAAATAGTGGGGCGATTTTCAGATATCGCAGTCCTGCCGTGGTTTTTATCCTGCTGGCAGCCCTTTATTACCTGCCTGTTGGGAAAAACAAGCCAGAGTCAATCTCAAATTAAAATTTACTTTGTATCTTTATTTGCGTTACTAAAAGTTCAAAACATATAATGAGTTTATTCAGAAAAAAATCAGTTTCAGCTATTACAGATGCAGAAAGTCATGGTACCGGATTAAGTCGCGTATTATCTGTGAGAGACTTAACTTTTTTTGGTATCGCAGCAATTATTGGTGCCGGAAGTTTTAGCAGCATAGGTTCTGCTTGTTTTACCGGCGGACCGGCAGTTATCTTTTTATTTATTATTTGTGCTGTTGCCTGCGGTTTTACGGCTATGTGTTATGCGGAATTTGCAACACGCGTTCCCGCATCAGGAAGTGCCTATACTTATGCTTATGTTTCATTCGGAGAGTTGGCAGCCTGGATAATTGGCTGGGCCTTACTAATGGAATATTCTATTGGAAATATTTATGTTGCCTTTTCGTGGAGTGGTTATTTTGTAAATCTTTTAGAAGGTTTTGGAGTAAACTTACCCGCCTGGCTTTCTACAAATTATTCTGATTCTCACCAGGCCTTTTTAAATGGAACAACCGGAAAATTAAGTACAGCATGGGCATCTGCACCGGAAATGCTTGGTCTAAAGATCATCTTTGATCTGCCGGCAGTGATGATAAATATTTTAGTCACCTGGCTGGTATATATTGGCACTAAAGAATCCCGTAATGCCAGTAACATTATGGTGATCATCAAACTGGCGATCATCCTGTTGGTAATTATTGTTGGGGCCATGTATATTGATATTGATAACTGGACACCGTTTATGCCTAATCAATTTAATGGTGTGATGGCTGGTGTATCAGGCGTATTCTTTGCCTATATTGGTTTCGATGCAGTTTCCACATTGGCTGAAGAGTGCAAGAATCCGCAGCGCGACTTACCTCGCGGTATGATCTATTCTTTAATTATTTGTACGATCGTATTTATTATACTGGCTTTGGTTTTAACCGGAATGGTTTCTTACACTGCTTTAAATGTTTCTGATCCATTAGCAGAAGTTTTTGCTGTTAAAGGCATTAAGTGGATGTTGTTTATTGTATCCATTGCAGCTGTTGTTGCTATGACCAGTGTTATTCTTGTATTTCAAATGGGACAACCCCGTATTTGGATGGCAATGAGCAGAGACGGATTGTTACCGAAAAAATTTGCAGAGATCCATCCAAAGTATAAAACACCGGCTTTCTCAACGCTTATTACAGGCTTAGTAGTTGGTATTCCTATCTTTTTTGTGACTCCAAAATTTGTATTGGATTTTACAAGCATAGGAACTTTGTTTGCTTTTGTATTGGTATGTGGTGGCGTTTTAATGTTGCCACGTAACGAAGCGGTTAAAGAAAAAGGGAAATTTAAAATGCCTTATATCAATTCTAAATGGATTGTTCCTGCCATTACTATTCTTTCATTTGTGTTAATCTTTAAATACTATCCAAATTCTATTTATTCAAATGATGAGAACACAACACTTAATTTTCCAATGATCATTTTTTACATGATATGGGTTGTTATTGCAATAGCAGCTTTCATTAAAAATTATTCATTGATCCCGGTGTTAGGGTTATTGTCTTGTTGCTACTTGCTTACAGGTATGGGCTGGACAAACTGGATGATGTTCTCGGTTTGGTTATTAATTGGTTTAGGCGTTTATTTCTTATACGGTTACCGTAAAAGTAAATTAGCACAGGAAAAAAAATAATATGTTAGTTTTAATTACAGGCGCCACATCAGGCATAGGAAAAAGTACCGCAGAACTGTTCGCGAAGAATGGACATGATCTTATTATTACAGGAAGAAGAGAAGATCGGTTAAAAGAATTAAAAGCGCAATTAGAAACAAACGACAAAATAAAAGTGACCACACTTTGTTTTGACATTCGCCAATTAAGTGAAGTTGAAAATGCGATCACAAAATTATCTGCCGAAAATAAAAAAATTGATGTGCTTGTAAATAATGCAGGTTTAGCGGCAGGATTAAGCGCCATACAAAATGGCAACATCGATCATTGGGAACGGATGATAGACACGAACGTAAAAGGGCTGTTGTATATTTCACGTTCGATTTCTAATTTAATGATAGAGAATAAAAAAGGACACATTATTAATATTGGTTCTATTGCAGGTAAAGAAGTTTACGCTAACGGAAATGTTTATTGCGCTACAAAACATGCTGTAGATGCTTTAAGTAAAAGTATGCGTATTGATCTATTGGCACATAACATAAAAGTGACTGCCATAAATCCCGGAATGGTAGAGACTGAATTTAGCATTGTGCGTTTTGATGGCGATGAAGATAAAGCGAAAAAAGTGTACGCTGGTTTACAGCCTTTAAAACCCGAAGATATTGCTGAAACAATTTATTGGGTAGCTCATCGTCCGCCGCATGTAAACATAAATGATATTATAATAATGCCATCAGTGCAGGCAACAGCAACTAATGTAATTCGAAATTAATTAATGATAAAAAAAACAAATACAAACGTTTTTTTTTCGATAGCGCTTCTTTTTCTTTTAGTGTTCTCAAACCTATGCTGTGCCCAGAAGCGTAATCCGGGTGCAGGTATCCGTTTTGGTTTTGGCCCTGTGTTGGGTATTTACAACATTAATCCTAACCACGCAAAAAGCCCAACGCAAAAAATGAGTGCCCTGGTCTCATTTAAAAAAGAAGTAAAACTGGATAAAACTTTTAAAACATTTTTCTTCTTTGGCGCTGAATATTTTTTTCATGGTGTAAATTTTAAATCTTATTATTTTAAACCCGATAGTTTACAATTGTACGATAAAACATTTCCTTACAATTATTCACTTATTATAAACGAAATAGGACTTCCGTTACAGGTTAAATATTCTTTTAAGAGGGAGAATAACTCTGTGTTTAGTCCGTATGTTATGATCGGTTATCACTTCCGGTATTTATTGCCGGGCAATTTAACAGTTTCACAAAATGGTAATAAAGTAAAAGAAGATATTGTTGATCTTAGATTTAAAACGCCTTTTATTAATAGCCGTTTAAATTCTTTCGTTAGTGCTACACTCGGCTTTCAGAAAAATGCCATCTCCGGTTCAAAGAGCAATTTTTTCGCGGAGTTTAATTTTCGTTATGGTTTTTCTCAATATTATTTTGAAGAAAAATACGCTGCAAGTTCTCTTAACATCAGCAGTATGCATTTGGCTTTGCAATTAGGTTTCAGGTTTTAGCATGAAAAAGCTCTCACTTATTCTAATGAGTCTTCTTTACATTGCCGCAGGCATTTATCATTTTATAAATCCTGCCTTTTATTTAAAGATCATGCCAAATTATATTCCTTCGTCTTTAATGATGATATACTTAAGCGGCGCCATCGAAATTATTTTAGGAATAGCGCTGTTAATTAAGAAATTTCAAAAGACTGCAGCTTGGTTAATTATTTTAATGCTGATCGTTTTTATACCGGTACATATAAAAATGATACAGGATACATGGTTCTCTTTAAACATTAAATTTATAACTGCTATTCTGCGGCTACCACTGCAATTTGTATTGATTTACTGGACCTACAAAACCTGCAATTTAAGGATCCCAAAGCTGTTAAAATCCTAGCTAAACTAAATTAGGCTATTATTCTATTGCTTTTTAACTTTCCTTTTTTACCTTTAATAAAAATATAATCTCCATGATGGATCGCCGTAATTTTTTGTTAGCCACTGCAGGTTCAGTTACTGCACTCGACCTTTTTTCTTCTATTGATCTACCCTTTGCAAAACAGTTGGATAAACATTTAAATAAACTCGAGAATATGAGTTTTGATGCCGCTGCAGAGAATGAAGATTTTTGGGGATGGATCCGCCAGAGCTATACTGTTTCACCAAACATAATTAATTTAAATAACGGCGGTGTTAGTCCGCAACCAAAAATAGTACAGGATGCTCACATTCGTTTTTATCAATACTCTAACGAAGCGCCGAGTTACTATATGTGGCGCATTTTAGACCAGGGAAGAGAAGCCCTGCGTGAAAAATTAGCAACCCTTTGCGGTGTTCTACCCGAAGAACTTGCCATTAACAGAAATGCAACCGAAGGTTTGAACAACGTAATTTTTGGTTTGAATTTAAAAGCAGGAGACGAAGTGGTGTTAAGCACCTTTGATTATCCAAACATGATGAATGCCTGGAAGCAAAGAGAAAAACGTGATAAGATAAAATTGAATTGGATAAACATTCCTCAACCAACAGATGACGCCGCGACTATTGTAAAATTATACGAAAAAGCAATTACCCCTAAAACAAAGATCGTTCACATTACGCACATGATGAACTGGACAGGAAATTTTGTTCCTGTAAAAGCCATTGCTGATATGGCCCACAGTAAAGGTTGCGAAGTGATAGTGGATGCCGCACATTCGTTCGGGCAAATAGATATGAAGTTTGAAGAGACTGGTGCCGATTATTTAGCCACTTCTTTACACAAGTGGTTATGCGCACCTTTTGGCAGCGGATTAATGTATATTAAAAAAGATAAGATAAAAAATGTGTGGGCATTATTATCTTCTGTTGATCCGGATGGTAGTGACATGAAAAAATTTGAAAGTCTTGGCACGCGTTCTTTTGCATCAGAGATGGCAATTGGTACTGCGGTTGATTTTCATAATTTAATTGGCGGTAAACGTAAAGAAGCGCGTTTGCGTTATTTAAAAAATTATTGGGCAGAGAAAGCTATTAAATTACCAAAAACAAATTTTTACACTTCCTTGAAACCCGAATTTTCTTGTGCAGTGGCAACCATAGGTTTTGAAGGCTGGCAAGCGCAACAGATAGAAGCGAAGTTATTTGAAAAACATAAAGTACATTCTGTATCCATGATCCTCGAAAAAGTAAACGGCATACGGATAGCGCCAAACGTTTATACAAACACCGAAGATCTTGACGTCTTGGTAAAAGGGTTAACCGAGATCTCAAAAATGGACGCCCCTACGCCACAAAAATAATTTAAATGGTAAAAAAAATTAGTATAGCTTGTGCAGCAATTGTTTTAGTATTTGCATTTACGAGTAAAAACAGGAAAGAAGTTATTTTAACCAAGCTGGCGCCTGCGCCTATTGGCCCATACAGCCAGGCCATTAAAACGGGTGGTACTTTATATGTATCAGGTCAGGTAGGTTTAAAACCTGACGGTACATTTGATACTACATCTATAGAGAATGAAAGCGCGCAGGCATTGAATAATATTAAAGCTATTGTAGAAGCAGCCGGCATGACCATGGACGATGTTTCTAAAGCAACAATATATTTGACCGACATTAAAAATTTTGCAAAAGTAAACGACGTATATAAAACCTTTTTTAAATTAAACCCACCCGCCCGCGAAACGGTAGAAGTTAAAGCGCTGCCAAAAGGCGCTCATGTGGAGATCTCGGTTATTGCGAATTGAATTTCTGAGCTTTTTTTGCTAAAGCTCAAAATCCTCCTTGGAGAAGGGCATGTCCCGAGTTTACCTCGGGAAGGTTAGGAGGATTGAACGTTTCGAACCTCATTTTGCTAAAACGCAAAATCCCCCTACACCCCTTTGTAAAGGGGAAATACTAAGTACGACTCCTACACATAAACTCTCTTCACCTTTGCAGAAACATTAGTTTCACTTAGTAATTCGTATTTAATAAAAAAATCCCGCTTAGCTATTGCCTTGCGGGATCTTTCTGCACATGAAAAAAAAATATTTTACTCTTTTATTAATCTTACAGTTTTAATTTGTCCGTCACTGTCGGCTTTTAATATATACAAACCATTGTTTAAGTTGGTTAAATTAATGTTGTATTTACCCTCTCCTAATTTTTGAGTATAAACAACTTTACCTAATACATCCACAACGTTAATAGTGGTTGCGTTTTCAGTTTCAATTGTATACATACCATTACTTGGATTTGGATAAATAGAAATTAATGAAGTACCATTAGTTAAAGATTGTATGCCAGTACATGGTGAAACAGCCTGAGCTAAAGTAAATGTATTACTGCAACCATTTGTAGTTCCTGTAACTGTATAATTGGTATTAACTGTTGGAGATACAGCAATTACTGTTGTTGTTGCACTTGTATTCCATAAATAAGTTGCAGCACCATTTGCAGTTAAACTGGCGGTTTGCCCCACACATAATAAACTTGCGTTACTAACAGCTGTTACGGTTGGCAATGTGTTTACCGTTACCATATTTGTAACAACATTTGATTGACAACCTAAACTATTTGTACCAATAACAGAGTAAGTGGTAGTTACACTTGGCGTAACAACATTAGATGCAGTTGCTGGTCCTGATACCCATGCATATGTTGAAACATTACCCGATGCAGTTAAAGTTGTTGTTGAACCTGCACAGATTGTATTTGTTCCTGCAATTGAAAGCGTAGGACTAACAAATGCCGCAACATTGCTACCAGATACAACACCACCGGGTGTAACCCAATTAGAAATTGATCCTGTTAAAGCAATACCTGTTAAAGTTCCAGTATATGCATTGCCTGAAGCATCCGTTAAAGTTGTAACAGAAGTGTTTGTGCCAGCTGCAATACCTTGATTAAAATGGTAATTAGCTAATAAACCATTAGCCGTTGTTGCTATCTCGCCGGTCATATTATTTTGAATTTCGTTTTGGCATAGTGCCCTGTTCCAGATACGTACCTCATCAATATTGCCATCAAAGTTTTCATTAATTGTATTACCGCCAATTACTAATGAATTTGTTGAAACACCCATTGAGGTATATGTAACACTTGCAGTACCTGATAATACTCCGTTTATATATATTGAACTTACTGTTCCGTTCCATACTCCTGCAATATGTTGCCATGCATTAAGTGTTGGTGTTGCAGAAGAATTTAGGTTCATATAACCGCCTATAGCAGAGTTTCCGATCCAAAACTGATAATTAGATGTATTAGCGCGAACAAAAAATTGGGCTTGATTACCAGGCGTTGAATAATTTCCTATAACAGTGCGAGCTGGTCCAGAAACATTTGTTGGTCTAACCCAAGCTTCTACAGTTAATTTATTTGATGTAGATAATGAATTACTAATTGCAGTTGGTAAAACTACATTATCGCCAGGAGCTGTACTTATAAAATTAAGTGCTGTGCCTGGGGCTAAAGACACTATGCTTGACGCTGAGTTAGTACAAGAATTTGCCGCAGTACCAATAACAGTATAAGTACTGTTAACGGTTGGGCTTACTACAGGCCCGGCAGGAACAAATGAATACGTTGAAGCACCGCCTGGAACAATTGTAAATGATTGTCCGCTAATGATAGTGCCGCTATTTGCTGTTACAGTTGGTGGAGGCAATGGTGTTACAGAACCTGATACCACACCGCCGGGAATAACCCAGTTAGATGTTGCACCAGTTAAAGCAAATGAATTAAGAGTTCCATTAAACGCATTTGAAGTAGCATCGTTTAAAGTAGTAACTGTTGTGTTATTAGCAGCTGCAGTGCCCTGGTTAAAATGATAGTTAGCCACAAGGTTTGTCGCGTTTGTAGGTATTTCACAATTCATAAATGTATTGATCTCGCAGCGTGATCTATTGATATTCCAAATTCTTAACTCATCTACATCACCATCAAACGACTCTGAAATAGAATTTGTTCCAATAATAATTGAATTCGTGGTTGTAGCAAAAGTGTAATTAGAGGCCGTAGTATTACTTGCAGAAAAAACACCATTTATATAAACAGTGGCAGTTGTGCCGTCATAAACACAAGCAACATGTTGCCAAATGTTTATGGTTGCTGTGTTTGCCGCGGTAGTAAGACCGCTATAGGTTGGAGCATTTCCAGGTCCAACTAAAAATAAATACGCATTACCATTTCGGCGCAATAGGAATTGTAATTGGTTGGTTGGTGTGGTATAGTTACCCACAATGCAGCCATTGCCAGCCAAAGAGGTTGGCCTAACCCAAGCTTCAACTGTAATTTTTGTTTTCCCTACTAAAGAATTTGTACTAATTGCTTGCGCAAGTACTACATTATCGGCTGGTGCAGTGCTTAAAATATTTAATGCCGCTCCCGTCTGCGCCTTTGTGTTTAAGTTCCAAAGTAGCGCTGATGCTATTAGAAGACTAAGTTTTGTAATTGTTTTTTTCATATTATAAATAATTTTTGGTTGAGTAAACCTATTTCAATTTATTTGTATTTTAAAAAAAATGTGGCGAAATGCAAGATTTTGTATTTGAAATGCTTTTAGAATAATAAAATTAAAAAAGTAAAGTGATTTGAATAAATTGAAATAAAAATACTATAAGATGGGTTATTTTTTTGATAAAAATCCCATCTTGTTAGAGCTAGCTTAATTTAAATTGGTTTCCACGAGATACCGGAATTTCAATGGTGTCGATAAATACACTTTTACTTGTAGTTTTTGTGATTTTGGTAATATTTACAATAAAAGAACGATGGGTTTGATGAAACAAACCTTCCGGCACCTGGTCTTTAAACCATTCTAAAGAATTGCGAAGTGTATATTTTTTTTGTTTAGTGTAAACATGTATGTAATTACCGTCGCCTTCCACGTAATTAATGTCATCTAATACAACTTTAACAGTCGCGTACCCGTCTTTAAAAATTAAAAAAATATCTGTCAGACTATTCAAAATATTTTCTGCCATCAGCAAGGCTGCATAAATTTCTGAATTTTTATATGGTTTTGTAATGTACGCTACGGGTTTTGTTTTTACAATTCTTTTTATCATTTCTATATCCGAGTGGGCTGTAATGTATATAAAAGGTATTTTTATTTGATCATTAATGTACTGCCCAAGCTCCAAGCCATCCATTTCTTTTTCCATTCTAATATCCAATAAAACAATGTTTGGCTTAAATTCATTTAGCACTACCATAGCATGTTTTCTATCGTGCGCCATCTTAACGTTTTTAATCCCATATTTATTTAATATGTCCATTAAATCTTCTGCAATAAGCACCTCGTCATCTACAATTAAAATTTTCCTTTCCATAATTAAAATTTAAAAGTTATGGTATACTTATATCCATTTAAGTTTTCAAACGTATATTCACCTTTTAGTTGTCTCGAAAATATATTTACTAAACGCATTCCGAGTTTCTTTCGCTCTTCGTTAGTTTCTAAATATCCACCGCCATTATCATGAATAGAATAAACAGCCTTGCTTGCATCATGAGTAAGTAAAACTGTTATTGCCGGATTAACTGTTTTTGTGAATGCATATTTTATTGAGTTTGAAATTAACTCGGAAGTTATCATTCCAACTGCAACAGTTTTTTGGACATCAAAATAAATAGTATCAACGTTTACATTAAATTTAATCGGGATGGAGGTTGAGTTTACTAATTCGTTAATAGAATCAACCAACTCTATTAAATATTGTTTGATGTTGACACCTTGTACTTCATTTTGATTATAAAGCATTTCATGCACTAAAGCCATTGCTTTAATTCGTCGCGATGCGTCATTTAACGATTGTGTTTCGTTAGAGTTATCAATTGAATTAATTTGCATATTCATTAAAGAGCTTACAAACTGTAAATTATTTTTCACCCTGTGGTGTATTTCTTGAATTAAAATATCTTTTTCTGTGTTTTTTTGCTTTAACGTTTTATTAGAATTATAAAGTTTATAAAGCAAATAAATTACAAAAAGAATCAAAAATAAAAGTATTGTGATGGATGTGTAAATAATTAGGTTTTCATGTTTTTTCTGTTCCAATATGATCCGTGATTCTTTTAGGTCCGAAGATACTTGCGAAAAATCTTTTTTTATTTTATCATTTTCATATTTTTCTTTAATATCGGTAATTCCTACATCATACATGTTTTTTAAGACCTCCATTTTGGCTTCATAATATTTTTTTTGATACATAAACGCTTTATTTGTATCGCCAATAATCCGGTATTCTTTATTCAACGTACTATATACATCTAGTAGGGGGTAATTAATTTTTTTTAGACTAACAGTGTCTATCATTTTTGAATAAATTTGAAAAATTAATTTTTTAGGATAATTATAATCTGAATAAAGCATGCCAAGATTATTCATGGCACTTAGCATTTCCCTATCAGCGCCAAGCCCACCCCATATTCTCTCTGCTTCCTGATAACAAATAATTGCCGAATCAGGCCTTGCGCTATTTTTAAATGCATATCCTTTTTCGTTTAAGGATACAGCTTCGGAATATTTGTTGTTGGTCTTTTTGCTTAAATAAATTGCTATGTTTGAATAATGAATAGAAGAATCAACCCTACTTGTTTCAATCATAATAGCTGCTAAACGATTGTTTAACCGAATAAGCGAGATTGTATCGATTATTTTTGCCTGACGGTATAAGTTAAACCCTTTTCTAATATAAGCTATCGCATCGTTATACACACGAATTTTTCGATTGAATTCCGCTAAATCAATTATACATTTTAAAAATTCCTTGTTTTCGTTTGCCTTTTCAAACAAACTGTAAGCTTTTAAATATAACTCAAGTGCCTTAACATTATCATCTTCATAATTGTATTTATCAGCCAATTCTAAATATAATATTCGTTCGCGTTTTTTATCGTTTTTTTTTCTAGCTAATTCTAAAGATTTCTCAATCAACTTTTCGGCCTTTGTGTACTTAGATTTTAGAACATACCTATTTGCTAAAAAGATATTGCCGTCGATCCAGGAAAGTGTATCTTTTCTTGCCTCACAATTATCTATAAACCGTTCGGCATAAAAAATGCAAGAGTCGATAACTTTGTGCGATTTTGCTTTTTGTAATAGACTAATTTGCCCTTGTGAAATTAGACCTAAGCACAAGGAAATAATAAGAGCTATTTTTTTAAGAATCACAATAATTGAACTTAAAATTAAGTAAAATAAACATCGATTGCACTTATTAGTTATCAAAAGCAAAACTTTGTATGTAAAACCCCGTTTAGATTTTAGTAGTAAATCGTCCCGAATTTAGCATCCGTATTTTCTTCGCCGAATTAAAAAATTATTCACAATCAAATTTTATAACACTATTACAGGTATCACCAAAAGCAGAGGTTGCCAATTTATTGCGTTACGAAAATGCAAGTAAATTTGCCGCCGTATTTAAAGAACAGTTTGGCTTTTGCCATCAATGATAGTAAAAGAAAAAGTAGTTTGATCTATTTTGCTTAACAAAAAGGTGGTAAAATAAACCTGATATTGGTTAAAAAGAGTTTACTCCTGCACATAAACCCTCTTCACTCTCGCAGAAACATTCGTCAGCACTTCGTAAGAAATAGAATTTAACGCTGTGGCCATTGCATTAATTTGTTCGGCATTCTCAAAAATAATTACCTCGTCGCCTTCCTGGCAATTAATATCGCTAACGTCAACCATACACATGTCCATACAAATATTACCAATGGTCTTGCAAAATTTACCGGCAACGTAAACACCATGTTTACCATTACCCAAGGCCCTGCTAAAACCATCAGCATAACCAATAGGTATGGTTGCAATTTTTGTGTCCTTATCTAATTTACCATTTCGGTTATAACCAACGGTTTGTGATGCGGGAACATTTTTTATTTGGCTGATGCGTGTAATTAAACTTCCTACATTTTCCAGCTTTGCTTGTTCTTCGGGATGAACACCAATACCGTACATACCAATACCCAGGCGTACCATATCGTAATGCGCATTTTTAAAACGGCTAATGCCACCGGAATTACAGAGGTGTTTTAAAACCGTGTATCCTAAAGTTAATTCAATAGCAGAATATGTTTTTTCGAACACGCGCGTTTGCTCATTTGTAAATTCGTCTAAATTGGCGTTATCAGTACCCACCAAATGAGAAAACACAGAGCGTACTTTTAATTGCGGGAAATTTTTTAATTCTAATATTAATTTTTCAAGATCGTTTTCTTCAAAACCCAAACGGTGCATGCCGGTGTCTATTTTTAAATGCACAGGATATGGGTCGGTTATTCCGAGCGCATCCAGTTTTTTTACAAATGCATGTAACACTTTAAAACTATAGATCTCCGGTTCTAACTGGTAATTAATAATATCTTCCAGCGCATCATCCTCGGGGCTCATGACCATTATTGGCAAGGTAATTTGCGATTGTCGTAACTCTACCCCTTCATCTGCATAAGCCACAGCCAAATAATTTACACCAATGTGTTGCAATGTTTTTGCTATTTCTGCACCACCGCTGCCATAGCCCATGGCCTTTACCATGCACATTAGTTTTACGTTGGGTGCAATTAACGAACGGTAATAATTAAGGTTATTAATTAATTTATTTAAGTTGATCTCAAAAACCGTATCGTGACTTTTAAGTTGCAATACGCGACTGATATTCTCGAAACCAAAACTGCGCGCGCCTTTTAAAAGTATACTCGCTTCGCTAAACTGGTAATTAATTAAGTTGAATTGGTTAATAAAACTCTGCGTATCAAAAAAGAATAAAGAGTTGGCTTTAAATAAAGGTTTATGGTTTGAGATCTCTTTACCAATACCAACAACAAGATCTATTTTGTTTTGCAAGAAAAGTTCTGCCAGTTGTTTGTAAAGCGAATGTGCGGAAATACCTGATTGCTCAAGGTCAGACACAATAACGACCTTACGCACTCTTCGGTTTTGCTGTGACAAATAATTTAAAGCAATTTTTATAGAATCAATATCTGAATTATAATAATCATTAATAATTAATGCATTGTTTATTCCTGTTTTAATTTCCAAGCGTAACGCAACAGGCTGCAATAAAGTCAATCGTTGAGCAATATCTGCCTCTTTAAAACCTAATTGCATTAATGTGGCCGCGCAGGTAGAAGCGTTTAATACGGAAGCCTTATCAGAGAATGGAATTTTGAATTGATGAGTTGCGCTTGCACTTTTTAATTCCAAGTCTCCATCTTTAAAAGAAATTTTAAGATCGGCGTCATCAAATTCTGAAACAAGAATAGATCTATTTAAAATAGCGGCCAGGAGCTGATCCTTACGCAAACCATTAATGATCTTTTTATCACAACGCGCAATTAATTTTAGTTTTTCATTTATTTTTTGCTCGCGATTCTCAAAGCCTTCGTCATGCGCCGTGCCAATAGAAGTAAACACACCAATGGTTGGCTGTATAATTTCTACCAAAGCATCCATTTCGTTTGGTAAAGAAATACCTGCTTCAAAAATTGCCAACGTATGCGTATGATTTAAATTTAATACACTTAGCGGCACACCAATTTGCGAGTTATAACTTTTTGGGCTTCTGCAAATAGAAAAATTATTTTTTAAAAGTTGGTACAACCATTCTTTTACTACCGTTTTGCCATTGCTACCAGTAATACCAATTACAGGAATGGTGAATTGTTTGCGATGAAAAGCCGCCAGTTTTTGAATAGCCTTTAACGGATCTGCCGAAACAACAAAAGAGACGTCCGCATCCTTATATTTAGAAATATCAAATTCGTTTTCTTGTATAAGAAACGACTTAACTCCTTTTTCAATAAGATCGGCAATATAATTATGTCCGTTATTACGACCGGTCTTCAATGCAATAAATAAAGTATCTGCCGGCGATTGTAGTGCGCGACTATCATTCAAAAAAATACTGATCTTATTATTAGTGCCCCCAATAAATTTTGAATTTGTGATCTCTGCTATTTGTTGCAGGTTGTACATAGAGCGCGTTTATTTTTTAAAATTCTTGTTGAAACAATTCCTGCATAAAGGTTCGTAACTATCGGTCTCGCCTAACACCACCAAACTTTCTTCGTTTGTTTTGCGGTGACTTACGTAAGCTAAATTACCACATTGCATGCAAATGGCATGTACTTTTGTAACATATTCTGCTGTTGACATTAAATTTGGAATGGGACCGAAAGGTTTGCCTGTATAATCAAGGTCTAAACCCGCAACAATTACCCTGATGCCTCTATCGGCCAACTGGTTGCAAACATAAGGAAGTTCATTATCAAAGAATTGTGCCTCGTCAATACCCACCACATCTACATCGGTGGCAAGTAATAAAATATTGGCACTTGATGGAACCGGTGTGCTCATGATCTCAATGCCCTGGTGGCTTACCACTTTAAACTCGTCGTAACGTGTATCAACAGTGGGTTTAAAGATCTCTACTTTTTGTTTGGCGAACTGCGCCCGCTTTAAACGCCTTATCAGTTCTTCGGTCTTACCCGAGAACATAGATCCAACGATAACCTCTATCCATCCCCGCTTGCGCTCGTTATTATTATTTTCTAAAAACATTGTTTAAAAGGCGTTAAAAACAAAACTTAAAAGTACAGTAAGATGTTACAAAATCAAATTATATTTAATAATATAATTATTCACAAAAGATGTCGTTAGAGAAGGTATTACATAAAATTCAGTCACAGATCAATGACCTGGCCCCTACGCTGGAGTTATTTATTGATGAAACGATACAACCTTCGGTAGAAAGCTGCGAAAAATTGCAACAACAGTTAAATCTTATCCAGGAAAATTTAGCAGTTTATAAATACAACAAAGTAAACAAAGAGATCTCGCCGAGTTTTAGCATTCATGCAAAAGTGAGTGAAAAAGAATTACCGAAAGAGAAGATCGAAGAAATAAAAAATGACATTAAAGTTACCATTCACGAAGAAAGACCCGATCTTTCTATGCCAAAGGTAAAAGTTGAAGAAGAAGTAAAAGAAAGTCAAAAAAATTTAACGGATATTGCGGTTGGGATAAATGATAAATTTCGTTTTATTAATGAATTGTTCAAACAAAATAATTCAGAATATAATATTGCCGTAGAGCAGTTAAATGCTTTAAAAACCTGGAATGATACTGAAATTTACCTGAATAGTTTAAAAGCTTTATACGAATGGAAAGACAACTCTGAAGTTGCTTCCTACTTTTTTTCTCTCATAAAAAAACGTTTTAATTAATGCGTTCCTTATTTCTCACTTTCGTTTTTTTAATACATTTCTCTTCTTCCTTCTCACAGGACACCTTATATGCGAGAGAGGTGATCAAATGTTTAACTTCTAAAAAATGTTTTGGCCGCGGCTATTTAAACAATGGTTTAGATGTAGCCGCAAAATATATTGCGGCAGAATTAAAAGCAAATAAAGCAGAGCCATTTTTTTCTACCGGTTATTTTCAATGGTTTGATTTTAATGTAAATACTTTTCCGGATAAAGTAATCGTTAAGATCAACAACAAACTTTTAAAGCCGGGTATAGATTATATTATTAATCCCGAAAGCGGCACTGTAAAAGGCAAGTACACAGTGTTTAAAAAAGACTCCGTTACTTATGTTGCCAACAATATGGCACTTCCTATAAGCATAAAGATCAAAAAAAAATTAACCTATAGCGTTGCAACCAATTCTGTTGCCGGCTGTAGTATTGACTTGTTAAATGAAAGTGCCCCGGCAGAGATAAAAAATGTTGAAGTAAATATTGAAAGCAAGGTGTTGACCAAATACATCAATAAAAATATTTGTGCTTTTATTCCCGGTAAAATAAATAACGATACGGTAATGGTTTTTTCTGCACATTACGATCATTTGGGTGGCATGGGCAAAGCAACATATTTTCCCGGCGCTAATGACAATGCCAGTGGCGTGAGTGTGTTATTGAACCTTGTAAAATATTACCAAAAAAGTCCACCAAAACATAAAACGGTATTTATTTTCTTTGCAGGTGAAGAAGCGGGATTAATAGGCTCACATTATTTTGTAGACAGTAAAGTGTTAGATCTTACAAAAATAAAATTCTTAGTTAACCTCGATCTTTTAGGTACAGGCGATGACGGAATTATGGTAGTAAACGGTCATACTTTTGAAAAACAATTTAATGTACTAGATAAAATAAATAAAGAAAAGACCTTGGTAAAAGAAATAAAAAAACGCGGTAAGGCTTCAAACAGTGATCATTATTGGTTTTCAGAAGCAGGTGTGCCTTGTTTTTTTATTTATACAATGGGTGGCATAAAAGCTTACCACGATGTATTTGATGTGGCAAAAACATTACCGTTGACAGATTATGTTGATGTTTTTAAATTGATAACGGAGTTTGCTGATAAACTTTAAAATTTAAACCACATAGACACATAGGTCTATATAGTTTCTTTGTTTGCCTATTGTAGTTAAATATAGTTTTGTTGAAGCGAAGCTTCAACCCTATTGTTTTCCTTTTCTGAATTTAGTTTAATTTGAAATCTATGTGTCTATGTGGTTAAAAAATTAACCGATTTACTTCTTGTAAAAACCCATACTATCAATTTCTTCCCAAACTTTTGGATGTAAAAAAAAGCGTATGTCTTTTTTTTCTTTTATAGCGTTACGAATAAATGTAGAAGAGATGTCCATCACAGGCGCTTCTGTAAAATGAACATGTGGATGAGTATCGAATTCGCTTGCGGTGCAACCTGGACGAGGATAGACGTAAATGTGATTGCGCTTTAAGATCTCTTCATAATTTTTCCATTTATTAAAGGACTGTAAATTATCCTGCCCCATTATTAAACTGAATTGATGCTCGGGATATTTTTCTTTTAAACGAACCAGTGTATTAATAGTATAAGATGGTTGCGGCAGATCGAATTCAAAATTACTAGCTTTAATAGTTGGATGAAAATCAAGCGCCAGGTTAACCAAATGCAAACGGTTGTTTTGATCTAACAACTGACTTTTATTCTTTAAAGGGTTATGCGGACTAACCATAAACCAGATCTGCTGCATATCTGTATAATTGATCATATAATCTGCAATGGCCAAATGACCTATATGAACAGGATTAAAGGAACCAAAAAATAAACCAATATGCATAGTATAAAATTACTGCTTATTTTTTAATTTTATACGAAATGCTTACTGTCAATAAAAAAGAGAATCTTATACAGATCGATCTTGAGATCTTTCTCATTAACAGATCGAACCAAAATTTAAATCTTTTTATTCTTGCCGCTGCAATAAAAAAACAAATAGAAACTGTTTATAAAGGTAAATTTGGTGAGCTTGAATTAGTGACAACCGTTGATGTAAAGCCTTTATATAAATATCATCTTCGCTCGCTTTATAATAAAATGGTAATTGCTGTAAGCCCGTACATCACTAATGATAATGCTGCAGAGGCAGATTTTAAAGGTTTACTGATCAAATTAAATCCAAAACATATTGAGTCTATTATTTCAGGAAACAATAAAAGAACAATCCCACATGAATTAGGGCATTTACTTGGACTTGAACATCCACACGCTAATGCAGCCTTTGAATCGGTTAATCTCAAAGCTTCGATTTTAGAGCAAAGCATTAGCAACCAGGAAAAAACTACCAATTTAATGTGCCAAAGCTGGTACATTCAAAAAGCAGGGATAGAATTAAATAATGCATTGTCTTTGCTCGAAAACCAATTAAAAGTAATTTACGAGAATTTTAATTCTAAAAAACTAAATAGAAATTATAGTATCTCTAAAGGTTTATTCAGCTATAAATGGATCGGGAAAATTTAAAAAATTAAGAAATAAGAATTAATAAACAGGGATCTTTTTAGAGATCATCTGGCCATTGTTGTAGGTCAGGTTAACAAGATACACGCCCGTAGCAAGTTCTGTGCTTATGGTAATGTTGTTATAACCTGCGTGTATTGGCAGCGATTCTGTTCGAATCAAACGTCCTGCCGCATCAATAATATTCAACGTATAACTTGTAGCGTCTTTATTGGTTGATGTAACAACAATACCATTGTTTTGGTTATAATATAAATTTGGTTTTTCTTCTTCCAAATTGCAATCATCGCTTACATATTCTGTTTTTGAATTTCTTGATGTAAGATCATTATCAACCATTCTTAAACGGAAATAATTTCCCAGACTCTTTTTATTTTCAACAACAAAAGAATAATGATTTATAGCTGCCGAATTACCTTTTGCTGTAACTGAATTTATCTTTGTAAAAGTAAATCCATCTTTACTGTTCATGATATCAAAGTAAGCTGAATTTCTTTCAGACGCGGAGCTCCAGTTTAAAACAACATTATTTTCTCCATCACAAACCGCAGAAAAATCGATCAGATCTATTGGAAGAGGAATTGTTACAGATGAAAGTACATACGGACAAAATTGAGTTAGGGCATTTGCTGTAACAGCGCCAACGCCGGCTACAACTGCTGCTGCACTTCCGGTTGTAGCGTTGTCTAAATTCCAGGCAGATCCGTCCCACCATTGCGCACCAATATTTTGTGCGTTGTATGGGGCGTTTAATGTATTCTCTATACCTCTGTAACTAAAAGTACAATTAGCAGTAACAGCTGCACTTGGTGTAATATCCCACCACCTGTCTATTACCGAATTGGTTGCGCAAGGATTACCGGCCATTGTATTATTTGGACAATAGAAAAAACTTACAGCGCCAACATTACTTGCGCCGGCCCATGGTAAATTATCCGAGGCGCCGGTAGCACGCGTTGAAACATCAATGTTTGAAATACCCCCTGTAGTTTTATTAAATGTAAAAGGAATTTGTGTTCCCGCAACACCAAAAGGATAAATATGTGCGCCAACACTCGCGCCCATGTTCCAACGCATAATGCTTGGGTTAACCGCTGCGTTTGTTTCGCTTAAAACATAACCTGTGCCAAATGTTACAGCAGCCGCAAGAGGGTTTGTAATGGTAAGTAAAAATGAATTAAGGTCGTAAATTACATTGCCAACCGATAATACGCCATTAGTAGTTACAACACCGCCAACATTTGTATTTAAGTTTTGTGTTTTTACACCTGATCCTAAAAGTGTAAGATTATTAAATGTAGTAGAATTTGTGCCGTTAATTGTTTGGTTAGCGCCATTTAAATTTACTGTTCCGTTATCAGAGAAAAAACCTGTGTTTGCAGAGTTATTTGTCCAGTCGCCTTCCATCCAGATATTACCTGTAGCGCTTGGATAGACAATACCACCAGCCTGACTTAAATAATCTCCGTTAGTTCCGCCGTCAATATAAATATGTGCAGCTCCGGAAAAAACTATGCTTCCGCCATTATTTATTATGCCCTGAGCGAATGCAAACGCGGGAAGGCTGATAGCAGTTAAAAGAAAATATTTTATTATTGTACGCATTTTAAAAAACGATCATTAATTATTTTTGTGCCCTTGGATTTATTTCTGTTTCATTAATATCATTAAGTGTCCTTGTTGCTTTTGTCTCTGTTTTTTGCGCGCCCATTGAGGGTGCAAATCTTTCATCAGAATATTTTGAAACCGAACCATCAGACAAAACTTCATCGGCCCTGTTTGCAGTAATAAAATAAGTGAACTTAGTATTTGTTGTGCCACCTTTTAACTCTACAACATCAAAACCGGTTGCAGTTTCGTTACTCACGTAAACACCATTACAATCTCCTTTAAGTTGAACAAAAACCCTTAACGGATGTTTTTCGTTTACAATAATATTTTTTGCAAAAATTGGATCTATTGTAATATGTACTTTACCATTTACTAATTGTCCCTGGCCAAAATCCTGGAAAAGATTTTCCGGCGCTTCGGGTGCAGATAAAACAACTTGTTTATCATTAAGATCTTTTACAACCGTATTAACCGTACCATTTCCTTCAATTTTTCTTATAACATTTGCAGCTGTTCTAGCGCCAACATAAGCAAATGATTGTCCTGCATTGGTATCAAAATATCCACCTGCGCGTAAAACACCATTTGCTGCAGAACTTGAAAAGCCTGCAACACCAATATTTGTGCCAACTGCTGATACACCAGAACCGCCAATTAAATTGGTAGCGCCGGCTGCGTTTCCAGAAAATATACCACCTGTTCCGGAAGCATCGCTAGTTCTGCCCCACACGCCCGTAACTGAACCGTTAATTGCGGCTCCGCTACCAGCAATTAAATAGGTAGCGGCAATACCATTACTACTAATGAGTGCGCCAGTTCCAGATGCATTTGTGTTATGTGCCCGCAAACCAAAAGCGGTTGCAGATTGTCCAACCCCTGTAACACCAGAGCCATTTGCAGTATTTCCGGTTCCTCTTACACCAGCAGCCCCTGAGCCTCCAGCTACGGTACCTAGAACACCAAAACCTGCCGTTGAAGTCGACGTGTTTTCAAAATAACCAGCCGCCACATTACCTGCCCCAGAAACGTATCCATTAATTGGCCATAGAGTATTAGTAGAGCGAGAAGTTAAAATATTTCCGGCAGTTGGAGCCGTTGTGTTCATCATGATCTCTTCGGTAGTTGCGTTCAGACGCATTCTTTCCAGGTTATTAGAAAAAAATCTAACTGACTGTCCATTAGTAGAACCCATAAATTCGGTGCCTGTTAAAGCATTACCAGCCAATAGCCAACCACCTGAATAAGCCATCAAGCGCCAGATAACGCCATCAAAATATAAAAAAGCACTTAAGGTTGTATCATACACCAACAGGCCTGTAGCCGGCGCTGCTATTGCAATACGCTGAGCTGTAGTCATTCTGGGAGCTAAAAAACCACTTGATGTTGACGCGATATCTAACATAGCTGAAGCTACAGGAGCGGCTCCCGTGGCATTTATTGCAACATTTTGCGCGAAAGAAAATGCGGAAATTATAGTGAATAATATTAATAATTTGTTTTTCATAAGATTTAATTGTGTGTAGCTAAATTACTAAAAATTTGCATACTCCTATATAATGGTAGCTATTTTTTGCCTCCTACTCAATTATGTTTTTTATTACTTAGTGCACCCGCTGTATCAGGTGCTAAAATTGTTACATTGTTAGATACGCCCGTTTTTGAAACAGGATCTGAATTGGTGTTATTTAACGGTGTTGTTATAATTGTATTTGTAGATGTGGCTGTTCTTTCGCTCGATTCAAAAGTGCTTATTGATGACTTATTTGCACTATTTGTTTCCAGAGCATGCTTTTTATTGGAAGTTGCAATATCTTGTTTTGACTGTGCTTTTATATTAAGCGCACAGAAAAAAAGAAAACCTAAAATAAAATAATTTGAATATTTTTTCATGATTACTTATAATATAATGTTCCATGCAATTCTCCACAATTAGTAGTTAACGCACAGTCACCTCCAATTGTTACCCCGGTATTACCGGCAAACCTGGCTGTCCTCATGGATATTGTATACGTTCCCGCAGTTAAGCCAGGTGACCATGTAGTAATAGAAGCGCCAAAAAAACCATTGCCTCCTGAACCTGGATTCGCACACGTAATTCTATCCCAACCACCTTGTGGTAAAAATGTACCATTCTGATATATTATTACATCTACAATACTTCTATCACCAGCGGTTGTACTAACATTAGTGCCCCCAACGTATGCATCAATTTTTAGATCAGCTGTTTGTCCGGCGGGTATAACAAATGTAAAAGTTACATTTGGCTGCTGTGTCGCTACACCAGAGACAACGCCTGTTCTTCCTGCATTATCAAAAGCATGAAAATTTCTGGTTGTTTTTGAAAAACATGTCCATATTGGTGCTGCGGCAGTTCCATCATTAAAATATAATCCGGCCCCACAAGGCATTGCGGCGTTTGTATTATATACCATTAATCCTGTCATTGGTGTTGGAATAGTAACTGCATCGGTTTCAGAAACAAGCGCAATATTGGGAAAAGAAACACCTTTATTGGTTGCTGCCACATCTAGCATTGCACTTGTATTTGGAGCAGCGCCTGTTGCATTTATACCAACATTTTGCGCAACTGAAAATGAAGTGATGGTTGCATAGAGAAATAGTAAGATCTTTTTCATGTATTTACAATTTATCTGTTATAATTTTACAAGAATAGATACCGAATCGCCTTTGAGAACAGTCTATTCTTTGTACTGTCATATTATGACTAATCTACAAAATAAAGTCCAAAAATCAAATTTCTCCACTCATTTCTAAGCCAGTTTAAACTGATAAATTGCTAATTTTACCAAGTGAACCCTCTTTTTAACAATTTAAACAGCTTTTTGTTGAGTCCAGGTCAGGGACAAAAGGGGTCTTTTTCTATATACGAATTGTTGCCAACTAAAGGTTTTAAAGTAAATACTTTTGTTTTAGTGCCTTACCAAAATCCACTTGTTAAAAAACCTGAACCTTTATTTTACGAAATATTAAAAAAAACGGAAGTTGAAGTGCTTGAAAATAAAGCGCAACAAAAACCAATTATACTAAATTCAAAAACTTCTAAAGAAAAATATATTCAGAATTTAATTGCTTTAAAAGAACATATACAACAAGGCAATATTTACGAAATAAATTATTGCATTGAATTTTCTTCAGAAGGAATAGAGATAGATCCGCTTTCTGTTTTTATAAAATTGAATGAGATCAGCAAAGCGCCTTATGCTACGTTGGTAAAATTAAATGATGACTTTATCATCAGCGCAAGCCCTGAATTATTTTTAAAAAAAGAAGGTAACATACTCTACACCAAACCCATTAAAGGCACTGCCAAACGTGGACAGACAAAGGAAGAGGACGAAGAGTTGAAAAATAATTTATACAACAATTTAAAAGAGCGTACCGAAAATGTAATGGCGGTTGATGTGGCCCGCAACGATCTTTCGCAGGTAGCAAAAAAAGGAACTGTGCATGTAAATAAATTATACAACATTGAAACATTTGAGACCGTGCACCAAATGGTAAGCACGGTGAGTTGCGAATTAAAAGAAAATACATCATTCGAAAAAATAATAGAAGCTAACTTCCCTATGGCCAGCATGACGGGAGCACCCAAACTACGTGCCATGCAACTGATAGATGAATTTGAAGATTTTGAACGAAAGAATTACTCCGGCGCTATGGGTATTATTGATGAGAAAAAAGATTTTACTTTAGCCGTAAACATCCGCAGTATTTTTTACAATCAAAAAACAAAACGTTTATCTATTGCCGTAGGTAGCGCCATTACGTATTTATGCGAACCAGAAAAAGAATACGATGAGTGTTTGTTAAAAGCGAAAGCTTTGTTGGAGGCGTTGAGTGCGGGAATTAAATGACGTAGATTTCAATTTGAATTTTCCCAAAGCTCTTGCGGAAATTTTTTGTCTGATATAGAAAAGCAATAATTTTTAGATTCATTTATACTCCCATTTATTTTGAAAGTACGCTTGGAACCATCTTTAAAATACAAGTCAATAGTATATTTAGGTTTTAATTTTCGTGAGCCTTCATAAGTTGCTTGATTCCATGCCTGAACAAATTTCTTAACCTGGTCGATTGTAAGACGTTTCGACTTAGAATAAGTTATAAGAGAATCCTCTATTGTAATTGGTCGCTTTAGTTTTTTACTAACAGTACCATAATCAATCGTAGAAAATTCAAGCGGAATCATTTTTAGCGATTTATTTTGTCCACAACCGAAAATTGCTTGAAGGGTAAAAAATAAAATAAATATCTTCGTTTTTATCATGGCTCACTTTAACTTCTCCGCGTCCTCTGTGCCTCTGTGGTAAAAACTAATTATTCAGATTATCCCCTCTTAGTTCCCTAAAACACTTGCGGGCCTCTACAGTATATATACTGCCGGGGTATTTGGTCAATACATCCTGATAAGATGCTTTTGCTTTTTCTTTATCATTAAGATTTTTTTCGTACAGCTCGGCTAATTTAAATTGAGCGTCATCGCCATATAATTCAGTGCCATAATATTCTAAAATATTTTTATACATAGCCTCTACCTCAGCAAACTTTCCTAACGACATATAAATTTGTGCTTTACTGTAATTAATATCATCGCCTAATGTATTGGTGCTGAATAATAAATTAATGCTGTCCATACGCGCAATAGCTTCTGCGTATTTATGTTGTACCGACATTAATTCGGCGCTGGCAAACAATCGTAAAGGCACATCGTTTGTATCAACACCAATAGCATCTGTAATGATCAATGATAAATTCAACGCATCGTTCGCTATTAATTTTGTGGTAGCACCCTTCAAAACATCAGCTTGTGTTTTTGCCCAGGCAAAATCGCCGGCATAAAAACTTAATTTAGCGTTGCGGAATTTTGCTTCCTGGCCAATAGCTTCGTATTTAAAATCTTTTTCTACCTGCGAGTATAATAGCGAAGCTTCCCAGATCTCGCCGGTAAGAATGTACATATCGCCCAACAAAATTTTAAAATCTGCCTTGGCCATATTATCCATGCCGGGCTGCTCAATAAAATTCTGTAATAATAAAATGGCATCGCCGCCTTTATTTAAATAAAACGCTTTTAAAGAAGCCAGGTTCTTTATTATTTGCGCATTCAACGAAGTGTTCTTATATTTTTCGTTTGCTGAAGCCAGTTTTTGTTCAAGTGCTAATAATTCTTCTCGTGTGGGCTGTTGCTTTAAAGTAACTGCCAAATACTCTACATTCATACCATCAATAACAGCAGCATCGTAATATAAATTGTTTGTGCCTTTTTCTATAATGTAATCGTAACAGCGTTTGGCGGTTTCCCATTGTTGATTTGATGTACAAATTTTAGCCAGCTCAAAAATACGGTGACCATCTTCTCTCAAACGTTTATCTAATGCTCTTGATTGTACAAATGCGCCTTCAAAATCTTTTTGTTGTTTCTGAATAAAAATTAAGAACTCAGATAAAATAATTTTATCAGGACTTTTTTGAATACGTTTTTGCAATTCCTGTTTTAATAACGGGTTATTTATGCCACCCTCGGCATCATCGTAACCTAAAGAATTCTGCAAATTGCCTTGTACCGTTCCTATCTCTGTATCCCTAAACTCTAATGCATCAAGGTATTCGTTTATCATTGATTTAAGATCATTCTTTTGTTTGTAAACATCGGCACGCTCGTAAAAGTATGGATAGTCGGGAGTGATCTTTCTTCCTTTGTTATAAGTTTCAATAGCGTAATCGTACAAACCATCTTCTACAAACGCGTTTGCCAACGTTTGAATAAAAGGCTGAACTGCCAATAATTCTTTCAACGCTTTTTCGTAGGCTTCTTTTTCTTTCTTCTCTTCGTTTTGTAATTTGTAGATCCTTCCTAAATAAACGTAGAGATAAACATTATTCTTATTTTGTTTTAATTGTTTTTTGGTTATCTTTTCTGCCCGTGAAAGATCTTTAGCGCCCATTAAACTTTTATAATAATAAACAAACCAGGCTTCAGAATTTCTGTCGTAGAGATCTTCAAAATATTCGTTGGCTTTTTCGTACTCTTTTAGTTCAAAATATTGTAATGCTAATTTATCGGCATTATTGGTTGGTTTTTGGGCATAGCTTTTTGGCTGCAGAAAAATTACAGCTAAAAAAATCAAAATTATCCTTGGTAAAAAACGCATGTTTTGTACTATAAATATACGCTCAAAGATCTGTTTTATAAAGGTAAAAAGTGGTTTTTCTGTTTTTTTCACAAATTGCCGTTTCTTCTATCGCGCAAGCAAACAAGGTGAGTGTCCTCCTTTGGAGGAGGTGGCGCGTAGCGACGGAGGAGGGTTTTGCAACATAGAAAATGAAGATTCAGGATTCCCTCTCCCGCCCTCCGGGCACCCTCTCCAGAGAGGGACAAGTGTTTACTTCACGAAATGAGAGGAACAAAAAAACACGAAATCAAAAAATCCCGTGTTTTAATAGAATAAAACTTTAAAAAATTATTCTTTGAGCTGGCACAGGAAGAAACGTTAGCGCCGTACAAAAAAACGCGTTAAGCCAGTTTGCGAAAACATGCAGTCATCTTGCACTCGCAAAAAACGTTTGATTATCAGTCTATTAAAAATGAGATTGAGGGAAAAAGAAAATTAAGAAGTCACGGTTTTACACGCCGAGATCAAGCCGTGACATAGGTTTTAACCTTTATTTAGAACTAAATTTTAGGCCGCAGTTAAATTGGTAGATATTTGAACCGGCGAATTTATTTTTAATCACCTGGCAGGCTCTAAACCCGGGTTTTGCTTCAGCATAAATACGAAGACCTTTGATAATTTTTATTTCAATGCCAAAACAGATTGTTGTGCCTAATGAGATCGTTGGTTTACTTTTTATAGTTTCTTCTTTTATTGTAGCATTAAGCGTTTCGCTGTAAATTGTTGTATAGGCATTACGATCATAGATACTTTCTCTTTGTAGATAGCTTATGTTTAATAGTCCATTATAATTAACCCCGAAGATCGCACCAAAACCGCAATAACCCGAAATAAAATTATCCTGTTTGGTAGTGAACAGAATTTCACTTTCTAAATTTATGTTTTCAGATCTTGATATTAGGGATAATTCTTTAATAGACACAGAGTCTCTGTCTATTCGTGCAAGATCTTTAAAATAAACTCCTAATGTAGTTTTTCGAGAGGCCACACCATTATTCCAGGTATATAAATTTTCATTTGTAAAATAATTTAAACCTAGTTTAAAATAAGTTGACCTATGAGGTTTTAATGAATCTGTTTTAAGTTGTATTAAAACGCCGGCGTGTACACTATTACGGTCGTGCTTTTGGTTAGGCGCAAGGGTTCTTGTGTCATAGGTATTAGGCTCTGATCTTAAGGTATTTATTTCAGTATTTACCTGGTTAAAAAAAGCAGAGTTGTTGCATACACCATCAATGTTCTCAGAAAAAGATCCCCAAGGACTATTTACAAACTGACCGGCCGAAAAATAATATCCCGAAATTCTTGTTTTGTGAAATTCTATTTTTACGATCGAATCTTCCTGGCTATAAAATATAAGCGGGAGTTGTAAAAAAACTAAATATGAAATTCTTTTTTGGGTAATGACAGGATTTTTAAAGTAAACGTATCTACTTTAAAAAAATTGTAATAGACGAAAAGATCTAATTATTAAAAGCCAATTTTACGGTCTTGCCGTTTTGTTCAAATTGAATGGAATCGGCCAAATTTTTCATTAAAAAAACACCACGGCCGCTTGGTTTATCAATATTTTTTGGATCGGTTGGATCTGGAAGTCCAAGAAAATCAAAACCCTGACCTTCATCGGTAACCGAAAAAATTAATTGTTTATCAGAACTCTGAAAAGCTATATTGACAAATTTATCGGGATTGTTTTTGTTGCCATGGTAAATGGCATTGTTTACGGCTTCGGTAACAGCTATTAAGATATTACCATAACAGTCTTCGTGCACGTTAAAAACCTGGCACACATCGTCTATCAAACGCTCTACTAATCTTAAATGCTCCGGCCTCGAATTTATTTTCAAGGTCTCGTTCCTCGCTGGGATCATCACTTGTTTACGCTATTAAAATAGTTATTTACTTTTTCCTTGTAATAGGGCGTTAAACTAGGGGGAACGGTATTTAACAACTCCATTTCTTTTTCTTTTAGTCTTTTATACTCTAAAAATTGATTAGGGTTGCTTAAAATTTGATTTTTTGCTTCATTACTTTTCCTCTGCTCATCCTGCTCTCTTTCGCGCTCTGCTTTCTCACTTTCGAGCAATTTGCTAAGGATATCCTGCTGGCGTTTCATGGTTTCGTTCGTAAGATGCTTATTTACAAGGTCTTTTTCGGTTTGTTCCATCATATCTGCTATCTCGCCCCCCGGATTTTTGCCCTTATTCTTTAATTTATCCATCATTTGCTGCATTTGTCTTCTTAAAGCTTCCTGTTGCGCAGCCATTTTAGCCAATTGTTCGCTATTACCGGGCATCATCATGCCGCTATTACCATTTTGGCCCTGCCCCGGCTTCTGACCTTTTTTATCTCCCGGCTTTTCTCCAGGCTTCTGGCCTTTTTCCATCGCTTCCTTCATTGCCTTCATTTGCTCGTTCAATTGCTCCTGCAATTTTTTCATGCTTTGCATACTTGGCTTATCTGAAGGTTTTGCTCCCTGACCCGAACCCGGTTTTTTACATTTACCGCTACCGCCTTTTTGTTGTTGCTTCGCCTTCATTTGCTTTTGCATTTGCTCCAACGATTCATTTAACAAAAGGGCCAAATTATTTACCGAGGTCATAGTGGTTTGCATACGCATAGTTCCTTCGCCGGTATTTCTATCGGCAAGGGCCTGCACAGTTTTATTCATATTAAGATTGATGGCACTAATTTCGCGGTTAACTATTGCACTTATTTGTGGCGCACGTTTGCTTAATGCCAATAAACTATCTTCAATGATCTTGCTATCATCCTTTAATTTATTTTGTTGTTTTGGAATAGCAACATATTGCGGATTATCTATACGTGTTTTTGGTAATTGTTTAATTAATTCTTCCTGCGCAAACGATAAGTTAACGAGGTTTTCTAAAATTTGACGAAGCGCTTCAGCATTTTCAGACTCTTGTTTTTCTTCACTTTCCATCATTGCACTTTCCATCTCCTCTTTCATCTCCTCCATTTTTTCGCTCGCTTTTTTCTGAGACTTGCCCGCATCTTTTTTACTGTTCTTGCTTAATTGCTCAGAACTATTCTTCATTTCTTTACTTATCTCGTTTTGTTTTTCTTCGGTTTTAGGCAAAGCATTTGGTTGCTCGAGCTCTTTATTTTTTTGCTCTAATTCTTTCAGATCTTTTTTAAGCTCTTCAAATTGTTTGGCAATATCATCCTGCTTTTTCTCTAATTCTTTCGGATCAATTTTTTTATCATCTTTATTTTTATCGCTGTTCTTGTCTTGGCTCTTGTCGTTTTTGTCTTGATTCTTGTTGTCTTGATTCTTATCGTCCTTTTTATTCTCTGTTTCTTTGTTTAGCTCATCTTCTTTCTTTTTAAGTTCATCCAGTTTGTCAATAACATCCTGCATTTTTTTCTCAACTTCAAGCTGTTTAAAGGCTTCCAGATTACGGTCCAATTCTTTTTCAATATCTTTATTAGAGAGTTTCATTTCCTCTAATTTTTGCTGCACTTCATTTTTATCCAACTTCTCTAACATCTTATTTAGTTCGTCAAATAATTTTTTCATTTCGGGCGTCATCACGTTTTCAAACAATTGTTCTAATTGTTTTTGTTTTTCCATGATGGATTCATCCGTTTTTGAGAACTCGTTCTGTTGTTGATTATTTTGTTGGTTCTCTTGTTTTAATTCTTCAATTTTATTTTGAAGTTCCTGTTGTTTCTTCAAAACATCTTCCAGTTTCTTTTTCTCTTCGTAACCTAATTGTTTTTTATCATTTATTTTTTTAGAAAGTTCGTTCACTTCTTTTTGAAGCTGCTGTGCTTTTTTAATACTCTCTTCAAGATCTTTTTTTATCTCTGTATTATTCTTTTCAGTATTCTCGTTTATCTCATCCTTGGTTGGCGCTTTAAAAACCATTAACTGCGTTTTAGCAGATTTGGCGCCATTTACACCGTCATTATCAAATACCTCAAAAAAGTATTCAATTTTATCGCCGGGCTGTAAATTGAATTGCGCTGCATCTAAAAAATAGAAATAAGGCTGGGCAACTTGTCCTTTAGTTAAGTTAATTGGATAACTCCCATTTGTTTCGGTAGCTTTTCCCGCAGTATCTGTTCCTGATTTTTTATAATGAAAAGTTAAGCGGTTAAAACCATAATCGTCTTTTATTTGTCCGCTAAAATATATGTTCTTAGGATTTAATGAATCCAGTTTTTCGTTCACATCAATTGTTGGATATTGATCGGGCACCACATTAACGCTATAATTAACCGAATCGGAGGCGTTTAGTACAAATTGATTAATAGCTTTAATGGTGTAACTATTACTCTGAATAAATTTGCGAGAGAACTGGAATTGATTAGCATTATTTTTTTGTGGCGAAGCTAAACTATCGCTAAACCTTATCTGCAGCTTATCTGTATTTTTTGTATTAAAAACCCAGTTAACTTTTGTGCCTTGTGGAATTTGAAGATCGCCAGTATTGGCAATATTCTCGTTTGGTTTATTTAAATAGGCCGGGTAAATTAACTGCAGGTTAAATTGCATTAAAGTTGGTTTTGGTAAAACCTTTAGTTCATATTCTTTAGAAGTAAAACCGGCCGCGTCTAATTGGAAAGTAGTGTTCGACTGAAGATTTGAAAAAGTATATTTAAAAGAAGTGTTATTTTGTTTCTCGAGTTTATACTCGATGCCATTGATATTTATAAAAACTTCGTTGGGTAATTGCTCGCCCGAAACTTTTACTTCAAGATCGTAATCCTGCGTTTGTAAGGCCTGAAGGTTTTTATTTAGAATATTAAACTGAAAAGGCATTTCTTTTTCATAATAGGTTTGATAGTGAACCAAACGCTGCGTGCTCTTTGAAATTATTTGCGGCCAGATGATACAAACGCCAGAAGTTATAATTAAAAGAGGTAATACGTATTTTAAATACTTTTTGTTTTCGTTAATGTCAACTGCGGTTGTAAAAGGAACAGGTTTAAGCTCGTTTATCTTTTGATTGATACCCGCCAATAGCAATTCGTCTGAGCCCGATAAAAGTTTATTGTTTTGCAATTGCAGAACATTTAATAATTTATCCTGCACATTGGTAAAATGGTTACCAATAATACCTGCTGCCTGGTCGTAAGAAATAACGTTGCCAATTTTATTTAACTTAAGTAAAGGCGTAGCAATATATTTTGCCAATACAAAAAGTGTGGATGATAAAAAACCAAAAAACAATACACCACGAACAAGGGTATTGAACTCACCAAAATATTCTAAAAAAATTACCGATAAAAATGCGGTGAGTAAAATACCGCTTGAATATAAAGTGCCTTTAATTAGTTGGTTTTTATAGTAACGACGGATAAATTCGTCTAGTTTTTGAATAAGTATGTTCTCCGAGTTCTGCATTTATATTGAGATGCTTTTTTTAGCTATTTCCATAAAATTTATGTAATAACAATAAACCACCTAATGTGTTACACAAATATAGCAAAGTAGAGGGTTTTTAAAAGGTTAAAATTGTTAAAGAAGGTCAATGCCAAAGGCCTATTCCCTGACCACTTTTTTAACAACTGTTCCCAATTCAGTTTTGAGGTATAAGAAGTAGATTCCCGCTTTTAGATCGGTGGTTTTGAAGTTCAAATAACCTTTGCAGCTTTTATCAACCTGACTTTTAATTAGTTTGCCATCAATAGAATACAACGTACTTTCTATTTTTTCAAAAGTTAATGCGTGTAGATCGATCTGTAAATTATTTAAAAACGGATTGGGATATACAGATATATCACTATCAGTTAACTTATTTTCTTTTAAGCCTACAACAAACGAAACTGTTTTAATTGAGTCGGCAAAGCTCTCCAAACAGTCATTCATTACTGTGGTTACAATATAATTTCCTGTTGAACCATTTGCAACAGGAGTAAAAAAACCATCATCGTAAGTGGTATCATTTGGATTATTAAAGTTTATTAAAGTAAAACCTGCATACGGAGGGACACCGGTTTCGCAAGCTGAATGCGACCATGAATTTGCACCGATCTTACGATACACATTATATCCTTTTATATTGCCGCAACCGTTTATTTTTTTCCAGGTTAAAATAATATGGTTTGTTGGGTTACTTACATTTACGATCACCGGTGCCGGTGGTACTACTTTTAAATTAAATTGGTTGTATGTTTTTTGTCGTGGTGTATTTACTTGTTCTGCATAATAAACTATTTGATGCGAATTGTTTTGCACGTGACCACAGTTTGTATTCCAAACCACAGAGCTATTAAAAGTATTAATACCTGTTGTTGGACTTAGTGTTGCCAATGGCAAATTACTTGCGTTTGCTGATGAACCTATCAATGTCAAATTAGTTTGGTTAGAATTAGTTACAGTAAAAGTTTTATTAAAAACGGTTCCGGCAACTACACATGTATCTACAATTGAAGATAAAGACATAAACATTGAAGTTCCATTATTTACTACCGCTTGCATATCGCGCATAACAGAGCCGATAAATTGATATGAGCCACTACAATTTATTTTACGCCATTCTTTAACAACAATAGCAAAATTATATTCTCCTTGTGCTTGCGGTATACACCAGGTAAGCAAGCCGGTTGTTGGATTTATGCTAAATGAACCACCGGGACCAACTTGAGGATAAGTATAACCGGGTATAGCTTGATTTGAACCACTCATGCAAGGTGTTAAATGGTACGACAAACTATCACCATCTTCATCATATGCTCCGGGATTATGGTAATAACAGTAATTAAAACGTCCTTTATCTACCGGTAAATTTGACAATAGCGGAGAAGCGTTTAAAGGAATAGAGGGACTTATAACAATAACAGCTTCAATATAAAAAGGCTGGTTAATTGAGTTAGGGATATTTAAAATTCCACCATTCCTGTTTACATCTAGCGAACTAACAATAAATGTTCCGGGAACGCCATATGTATGTATTATACTGTAAACATTTTTCTTTACGACATAACCCGGCTCATTTATAATTATTTCGCCACAATTATTTGAGGCACAACCACAACCTAAACCAGTGCCACCGTTGATTCTTAAAGCAACAGCTTTTTGTCCGTCACCAAAACGTACCGTGTCTTGGCACCTGTCAGCAACACCTGGTCCATTATCTGTGTAACGTATTACAGTAATTGAATATGTATAAGAAGTGTATGGTGGTATACGTTTGTATAAAATTTCGGCGGAGCGATTATGAGTTGCAAAAATTGCTATCGAACAAAAAAATTGTAATAATAATATTATCTTTTTCATAAAATGAAGATAAGCTTTTTAATTCGTAAAGCGGCATGAAGGATGTTAAAATCAGAATTTCTATTTACTGTTATCAAAGGTCCATTGGGCATCTTCTTTAACCTGTTGCTCAACAGTAATGTTCTTCTCTTCGGCCTTTTTCCGGATCGTTTTCATCCAGCCAGCATCAGCATTTATTCTTTCAATAATTTGTTCAACAGTCTCTTTTGGATTGATTATTTCGGTAGCTAAAATATACTCTGCGTCCAACTTAAGCTGCGCATCCAATGTTAAATTGTTTTCAGCTGCTTTATCAGTTAAACTTTGCAACCAGCTTTGATTCTTTTTTATATCGGTAACTATTTCAGTTAACCGTTTACTATTATCTTTACAATATAATTTGTAGGCATCGTCAGTAAAACCATATGGAAACATATAATAAGTAGCTTCAGTAGCAATTAATAACACTACATCTCTTTGAGCTAAAGCCGCACTTAAATTTAATGATTTTATCTCTTTACGTTTTTCGTTGCGGATCAATTGTGTTTTGTTATAGAACCAGTATTCATCTTCTCTGAAAAAATGAATTGGCAGATCATCACCCACCTGGCACCACCAATAACTATCACCAACCACCAACACATCGGGTTTTACTTTTTTATCATTGGTTTTGTATTTATAAATAGGGTATGGATTAGGATCAGTTTCTAAAGGGATCATTAAATTCATTAAAACCCCAATATCAAAATCATTTCCTTTTAATTTGGTGTTATAATTCACAATAGAATAATCAAAATCAGGTATATCAATATTCCGCTTTTTCTCAATGTATCTTAAAATTGTATCAATACCCACACACATGCCATAATGATTCCAATGCGTGCCGTATTTTGGATACACCTTGTGCTTAAATTTATTTTTATTCTCAAAGAACCATTTATTCAGATCAATAAAATTAATTCCCTTTTGCGCAAATGCATTCGCGAAGGATCTATAATTGGTGCTGTCTTTTTTCTTGTCAATATATCTGTCAGGGATAAGCTCAGGATAAAACGAGGCTTTGCCGGGAGCAAACACCACTATCAGATCTTTTCCTCTTGTTTTTAAAGAATCCTGCACCGATTTTATTTTAGTGGTCTGTTCATTAATTTTTGATAAGCCCAGGAAATTTTTTCCGATGTGATCATCAATATATGATTCAATAAATAGTTCGTCATTCTTACCTATAACCACACCGGGAGCTTTTGTGGTTTTAAATACATCAAACTGCACCTGATTATAAAAACGAATTAACCATGGCCTGAAACCAAAATTATCGTTTAAATACTTCGTATAATTTTCCTGCCAGTTAATGCTCCAATAATTCCCTTTATTAAATTCCGGTTTTTGTGCAATGGTAAGTCCCTCCAACGGTTGCTCTTCAAAAAAACCAAAATTAGATTGCAGTACAGGCAGTAATAACGCTATGGCTATTATAAAACCTAAAATATATTTAAATACTGCCTGCATTAAAATCTAAAATAAATAAATGGGTTAAAGGTGCTTGAAGAAATTGAGGCTACACAATAATAAAACAAAGTAATGCTGCAAAGTGTTGCTACAGCGTAGCCAAATTGCGAATAGTTAGAAAAATAAATACGATCCTGTAATTTTTTTCCAAAAGAACTTAATGTTATGAAAGAGAATATACTTGCCAGTATAAAATAAAAGATCAGCTCGCCGTTAATATAAATATAATTAGAGCTAAAGTTAAACGAAAGCAATTTCTTCACAAATAAAGCCGCGCCTTTAAAACTTTCGGCCCTAAAAAATACCCAGCCAACTGCCACTAATAAAAATGTAATAATTAGTGGAATGAATTTTGGAAGTTTAGCATACACTTTTAATAAAAATAAACGTTCAGCAACTAATAATATACCATGGTAAATGCCCCAAAAAATAAAGGTCCAGGCTGCACCATGCCAAAAACCTGATATTACGAACACCAGCCATAAATTGAAAAATAATTTCATTTTAGAATTTACCTGGTTGCCTCCTAAAGGAATGTAAAGATAATTTTTCATCCATGCGCCTAATGTTATATGCCATCTGCGCCAAAATTCGGTCATGCTTAAAGATGTGTACGGGTTATTAAAGTTCTCTGGAAATTTAAAGCCCAGCATTTTTCCCATACCAATAGCCATGTCGCTATAGCCGCTAAAGTCAAAATAAATTTGAAACGTATAGGCCAGCATTCCCAGCCAGGCCATTGGTGTATTTATTTCCGAAATTTCCGCATAAAATATCTGATCAGCAAAAGCAGCCATGGTATTGGCAATTAATACTTTTTTACTTAAGCCAATAATAAAACGATAAAAACCTGTTAATACACCGTCAATAGTTTCTTTTCCTATACGCCCTTGTATTTGGTCTGACAGTTCGTGGTAACGAATAATTGGTCCGGCAATTAATTTTGGGAATAAAATAATATAGAGTTGGTAATCCCAGAAATTATTAAGTGGCTTGTGCACACGCCTGTATACATCAACAACGTAAGTCAAACTCTCAAACGTATAAAACGAAATACCGATCGGTAAAATAATATTGGTCCATTGTATTGGCTCTGAATTAACAATACCTAAAACCGAATTGACATTATCAATAAAAAAGTTACAGTATTTAAAGTAGAACAACATGCCCAAATTTAAACTTAACGAAAGCACTAAAAACACTTTTCTTTTTTTCTCTGAACTGGAGTTGTGCATCGTATTCACTAAAAAGAAATCGATACAGGTTGTTAGAAGAATGGCGAAAATAAATTTTGGCGCGCCCCACATGTAAAACAAAATACTTACAATTAAAAGAAAAGCATTCTTTACTTTATTGTGTAGTAAAAAATAAAGTATAAATACAATAGGAAAAAAATAAAGTAAAAATATGATGCTACTAAATACCATTAACGAATCTCTACCTCCAGTAATTTACCTATTAGATCGTTCTTAGGAAAGGGTGTATAATTTTGCATAAAGGGTGCCGTAGGCCACCACTCCTGATAATGAAACTCTTGTGACATCACCATTAGCATTTGATTATTGGGTATGGTGGTCATAGTATTATCCATACGACAGATCTCTTTTAAATTATTTTTATCTTTTCCGATACGCCATATAATGCGTTGTGGTTGCCAGTCAATTTCAAAATAATAAAAATCGTCATTAAAAACCTCTGCATGTGGCGCAGCAACTTTTGAAGTAACCAGTTTATTAAAATAATTCCACCTACAAAATTCTATCTCTTTTCCTTCTACCATTATTTTTTTTGCACCTATTACATAATTTTTAGGTTGCTGGCATCCCATATCCCAGTTAGTACAACAAATGGTAAGATCATTGTTATTTGCCGCATCTTCTTTTGGATAATTATCGCCGGTATTATAAGCAGATTGGGTCCAGTATTTAGATTCCTTTAAGATCTCAAAATCTATTTCAGAATAAGTTACCTGTGGCCTTGCCTCTTTTACCGATCCCTCGGTGTCGGGGAATTGTTTTGGAATGTAACCATAATCGGAGTTACAAATACGGCGCATATTCCATTTTGCATCCGATTGAAAGATAAGCCAAAAGGCTGTTGTCAAACCATTCCACACGTTATCCTGAGAGATTATTTTTGGGAACTTAATTTTAGCACACCATTTGCCGTAGGTAAAACCAATTCGCGAAATAACGCCAACATGTTCTTTTTTAAATTCGTTTGGTTTATTGCCGGGATTAAAAATTGTGATTGCTTTTGCAACGCTATCTGAGACAGTCGTTTTACAGGGACAATCTGTTGCGTTGCTATAGGTGTGAACAAAATTTTTGCTTTGGCCATAAGAACTAATAAGATCTTTGTATTGCTCACGGGTAAAATTTTCTGCTATCACATCCCTTATCTCTTTAACATTTACAAACTCAATTGTTTTATTGATGTGATGAAAGTATTGTGAGAAATGCGCTTTATGGCGCAGTGTTTCGGATGCGTTACAATTTGAATTAATTTCGCTAGTATTAAATTTTGAGCTGTTGATCTTTAATTTATCTACAAATAAACCTGAGCCAAGATCAAGGCTAGCATTTACTGCCAGTTGTTCTTTAGCAAGCATTACTTTTGTACCCTCTAAATTTTTTCCTTCATTCACCAAAAAATAAGTAAAAGGATTTACAAATTTTCCGTCAGGGGTTTTCTTTCCAACATTTTTAACTTCATCCGGAATTATAGATAGCCCTACCCCATTACACACTACTAACAAAAATTTGTAGTTACCCATTCGCGGATTACGTTTGTAACGGTTATTATAGACAGAATCTGTTTGAAAACTATTTTCGATTGACCATAATGCTTCTAAATAAGATTGTTCTTGCATGCTGATCTTATTGGCAACGGCTTTTTGTTTTACACTTTCAACCCAATCAGCTTCTGAGTTAATTTTGGCGTAAAATTTGGTCAACAAACTATCACTTATAAATGTTCTTTCAGGATCAGCCCCATAGTATAATTGTTCATCGCGTGGATTACCAATTATTTTAAAACTATCTTTAACTGCTAATTCTTTTTCAATCACCGGAGTAGATTTGTATTCCATTTCTGCTAATTCCCAACTGCCATAAAAATTTTCTGCATCCAGCGAATCGCCATTTTGCCATTTATAGGATTCGTTCTGGTAATATAACTTGTAAAAGAACTGTTGTGGCTTGCCCGTATTTTTTATTGAGAACTCAAAAGAAAATTTTCCGTTTGGAAGTTGTTTTACTGTTGGAATTTCGACGCCGTAAAGAACCGAATTATTAAGATCAGCAGAAATTAAGTAAGTGGAATCGTTCTTTTTGACATTATAATTGGTTAATGGTTTAAAGCTGGTAACGTCAAAATCCGCTCGCTTGCAACCCACCAATAAACTAACAATAAAAAGAAAAACACTATATACTTTTAAAGAAAAACGCATTGTGAATTTTGAAAATCAAATATACTTTAATTTATCATATCCACCCATTAAAATTGGTACTAATTTGGAGTCAATGGCTCAATAATTATAGAATCGCCATAAGATTTGTAAAGCCTGTTCTTGGCATAATTTATTTGATCTGCTTTGCAATTATTTTTGCAAACCTCTTCAAATAAACGGTAGTTATAGCTACAAAAAAGGCTGTCTTTTTGAAAATAAATAATTTCATCACTCACATCAAAACGCTTAAGGTTCTTCAGCGAGATTATTTTATTAAAAGTGCCAAAAATATCAAATACAAAAATACCAGTTTCGGGAGAGTTCAAAAACAAAAAACCATTGTGCTCGATCATAAAATTGGGTTTTAATTCAGCCTGTAAAATCTGTTTTAAATTACCGGTTGCACTAATTTTTTTTGAAGCTTCGTTAAAACGCACTAACTCATTATTTTGTTTATTATAGATCCAAAAACTGTTATTAGCGCTGGCACAAACAAGATCGGTTTGCTCGTAGCCTAATTTCTCTAACGAGATCGGCTCACTATTATTGGTAAGTTGGTTATCTAAAAAAATTATTTGCTGAAAATCGCGGTAATATAAAAGTAGTTTTAAAGGATTGGTTGCATCTACCGTACTAATATTGCCTAATTTTAAATTACTGTAGCGGGCAAATAGTTTTCCGCTTATTAAATATTTAATTAGTTCATTTTCTTTAACCGCATATAAATTGCCTAAATTATCAGTAGCAAAATAATCCAGTTTTGTTTTAACAACCAGTTTTTTTGGAGCATCCTGTTTCATAAATGAAAAAGAAAAACACAATGCCACTGAAAAAAGTAAAGCTTTTATATTTATTCTTTTATTCATTTATTTTTAATATTTCCTCTATTAATTTTCGATCGTTACTTAAACGAGGAACTTTGTATTGCCCTCCCAATTTATTGTTAGCCTTGAGCCATTTATAAAAAGTATTATGGGGCATTTTTTTAACCTCAGGAAAATGTAAAACAAAGTTATTATAACGTTTGGCTTCGTAATCGCTATTCTGTTTTTTTAACGACTCATCTAATAACGCAACAAAGAACTCAAAATTGTTCGGCTCTTTCTCAAATTCTATTAACCATTGGTGCGCGCCTGAATTTTTTTGCATAAAAACCGGGGCAACTGTATAGTCTTTAACCAAAGCATGTGTTTTTTCGCAGGCAAGGGCAATTGCTTGTTCGGTATTGTGAACCATTAATTCTTCGCCAAAAACGTTAATGTATTGTTTGGTCCTTCCCGAGATCTTAAAACGATAAGGATTGGTACTCGTAAACCTAATAACATCGCCCAACTGATAACGCCATAACCCGGCGTTGGTGGTAATTATCATAGCGTAATCAATATCCGATTTTACATCTTCCAGGTTTATTACTTTGGTAAAATTATTATTTAACCAATCGCCTAATTCTATAAATTCATAATAGATACCATAATCAAGCATCAATAAAAGTTCGTCACTTTTTAATTGGTCCTGTATCCCAAAAAATCCTTCTGAAGCATTATAGAGTTGCAAAAAATTTACTTTATCGTTATCAAATAATTTTACAAATTGTTCTTTGTAAGGTGTAAAACTAACACCACCATGAAAGTAAACTTCCAGATTTGGCCAAACTTCGTTTATAGTTTTTGCATTCTTTTTTTCTAAGATCCGTTTCAATAATACCATCATCCAACTTGGTACCCCCGCTAAACTTACCACATTTTCATTCATCATGCTTAATGCCATTTTTTCGAGTTTGCTTTCCCACTCATCCATTAAAGCAATACTAATATCGGGTGCCCTGAAAAAATCGGCCCAGGCAGGTAAATTCTGAATGATGATGGCGCTAACATCACCATGAAAAGAATGGTGTTCACCAAAAACATCTTCTTTCAAACTTCCTCCAAGTGCTAAATTTTTTCCAGTAAACAATTGGGTTTCCGGATTATTGTAACAATGCAAAGTGATCATATCACGGCCTGCATTATAGTGACAGCCATCCAGGCTTTCTTTACTTACAGGTAAGAATTTACTTTTATCGGTAGTGCCGCTACTTTTTGCAAACCATTTTATTTCCGAATTCCAAATAACATTTTGTTCACCTCTGCGTGTGCGATCAATAAGTGGCTTTAAGGATTCGTAGTCGCTAATAGGGATCTGTTCTTTGAACTGGTTATAATTTTTTATGTCTGAGAATTTATGTGTTTTTCCATACTCTGTATTTGCGCCATTATTGAGTAAAGATAGCATCCACTCATACTGCACATCTACCGGGTATTTGATGAACAGGTCGATCTGGTGCATGCGCTTTTTCATAAGCCAGCTTGCTATGGAATTTATGATAGGCACAATGTTCTTTTGCTATTCGAATTTCATAATTATCAAGGAAACGTCATCAACCTGCTCTGATCCTCTGCGCCAGTCGCTCCACTCATTTAAAACAAGGTAACCTTGCTCTTTTACGGATGATAATTTAGATCTGTTTAATGCCGCAGCAACCTTTTTAGAAGAAAAGCGTTTTGCATCTGTGCCACCAAATTGATCTTGCAATCCATCAGAGAACATATATAATCTAAGGCCGCTTTCGATGGGGATCTGAAGCACATTAAGCTCACCCATATTTTCTTCATAGCCAACAGAACTTCTACTGCCTTTATAGCTTATAACATCGCCCTTATCTGTTGAATAATAGAATGGGTTTCCGGCTACACAAATGTCAACCATTTTATTTGTGTAATCAATATGAATGAACGAAATTACTAATCCTTCGTATCTTACATTCTCATCAGTTGAATTACCACCAAAGAACAACCTGAACTCGGAATTTAATTTGTAAATAATATCTTTTGGGTGATAGATCTTCATTTCAAGAACGATCTTATCTAATAAAGCTTTAGCAATAACGGTTAAGAATCCACCCGGCACACCATGTCCTGTGCAATCTGCAAGAAAAACAATTTTATTATTATCTGGCAAAATATAAAATCCAAAAAAGTCGCCACCCACAACATCTTTTGGTTGAAAATGTTCAAAAACATCTACCGGCCCAAGGCGACCATTTAAAGTTGGTATAATACTACTTTGAATGTTTTTTGCATAGTTGATACTATCCCTAAGATCCTCGTGAACAACTTTTAACTCTTCGGCAATTTTTGAGATGTGTTCTTTTTCGCTTCTGATCTCGATTGTTTGCAAATGGATTTTATGCTCTAGTTCTTTTTGATTTTGGATCAATTGTTTTGTACGCCATTTTATACCAATAAATATTAATAAGCCTGTAACACATACACTTGTGATAATGAACCACCATTTTTGCCAATAAGGTTTATCTATTCTAAATTTATATTCAATAGGTTCTGAATTCCACAAACCATCATTATTGGCAGCATAGATCATGAACGTATAGTCACCGTTCTTTAGCTTAGGAAAATTAAGTCTTCTTGTTTCACTGGTAATTATCTCCCAATTATCCTCGGCTCCTTCCAACTTAAGTTTATACCTATACTTAACGTTTGAAGGTTCGGATAAACAAACGCCAATGAATTCGAATGAAAAATCGTATGAATTATATTTCAAGACCGTATCTTTTAAACTTTCTACTCTATCGCCATTAATTGTAATGTTCAAAATATTTAAAACAGGTTCTATTTCGTTAAAGCGTTGTTTGGATGTATTTATTCTTACAATACCCTCTGTAGTTCCAAAAAAGATCTCGTTCTCTGTCTTGTCATAAAATGTAGAGTTTTCAATAAAATTATTTTGAAGTAGGTCAGAATTTCCACCGACCCTATTGAAATTCTTCTTGTTATTATTTTTATATGAAAGGGCATTTGCATGCGCCACCCAAATACCATTTTTATAATCTGAAATAATGCCATAACTATAAGCTGATTTTAAACCATCGGCAACTGTAAAATTATCGAACTTCCTGCCGTTAAATTTAAACACACCATCGCCCAAAGAAGAGATCCAGATATTTTTATTTTTATCTTCACAAACAGTTTGAATGTTAAAGAGCTTTAATCCTGCTACATTATCAAACATTTTAATATCCTTTAAATTATCTACATAATAAATGGGCGTGCCCTGAGAACAAACCCACATGTGTTTTTTAGAATCTATAAAAACAAATTTTACATTATTGTGTAATAACCCGCTTTCGGTGTTTAATACATTGCACGTAAAATTATTTGGATCAATAACATATAAACCTGCAGAGGTGCAAGCGTAAATATTCTTTGTATCTGAATTTAATGAGTTGATTACTAATTTTTGATTTGTAGTAAATAATGGGATCCTGATTATTGTTTTAAATAATGTATCGCTCTTAAAAAGTTCGCCGTCTACAGTCGAAAAAATAAAATTATTATTATACAACATTAAGTTCTTGAATTTTTTATTGATCAACTGAGGGTTTGGAGCAAAATCAACCTTGTCCTCGTTAATATAACCCATTCCTTTATCGGTTGCTACAGCATTTCTACGGTTTATCCGCACAATAGAATTTATAGGGAGCTTTATGCCTTCACTATCTTTAATAAAACGATAGCTATACATCTCATTATTTAATTGTTGTAAACCGTAACCGAAAGTACCTACCCATAAATTATCTTCTCTATCTATAAATAAACTTTGAATAGCATTAGAATTCAAACCATTTTTTACCGTATAGGTTTTAATTAATTTTGCAGAAGGATTTATTTTAAAAAAACCATCATCGGTTGTAGCAACATAAATATTAGAAAATCGATCTGAAATTATTTTTGTAAACATTGACCCATTGGGACGTGTTAGTTTAAATGTATCAAGTGCGGAAAGTTTTTCATCCGCCCTATAGGTTAGCAAGCCAAGGCTATTATCGGCAATTAAAAGATTATCCTTTGCAACACTGTATTGCATACAGGTACCCTCTTTTAATTTTATTTTTTGTTCTATTTGATACTTTTTTGATAAAAGGTTCTTAATTTTTATAGAATAAACACCATCAGGTTTTAATAAAAGTAATTCATCCTTATTTGCCTGGATAGAAACGGTTTCCATAAAATTTTCATCCTGGATATTATCCACTACACCGGTTGCAGAATTGTACAATACAATGCCAATATTCTTTTTTAAAAAAATATAATTGTTTGGACTGATCTCTAATACCTGAATCAGTTTTGCGCTTAATGGCTCTTTAAAATTAACTTTCCCGATCCTTCCGGAAGGCATTACATAACTTACGCCGCCTTCAAAATGGCCAAGCCATATTTTATTTTTACTGTCCTTATATAATGCCGAAATGCCAATTTCCGCAAGACCACTGTTTGTTTTAAAAACTTTGAAACTATGTCCACCAAAAGCAGACAGACCGTCTCCGGTTGCAACTATTAAAAAACCTCTGCTATCTTGACATATATCGTAAATAAAAGATTGAGAAAGTCCATCGTCTTCGGTAAAGGTCTTAAAAGAATATACCTGCGAAAAAGTTTTAAGACCACACAAACAAATAAAAAGAATAATTATTTTTTTATTGGCAAACGAATTTACTTTTAAACCAACTATTGATCCAATAAATCTTGAAGTAAAAAAAAGGATTAAACTTTTATTTTTGCTATTTGGTATAATAAAATATGTCTTAATTATTTTTTATCCTTATTTACCTTTATCACATACTTGTATTTTGGCACACCCCCAATAGGTACAGTATAAAAGGCCAGCGACTCGCCAACCTGATTTGTTATAGATACTGTAATATTATTATTCTTTGACAATTTATTTTTTATGAATTGAACATCTAATGAGGTATTTATTTCATCGTTCACTATTTTATGAACAGATTTTTCGCGATTTTCAGACTTTTCTAATTTTGTAGCTTCGCCTTTTTTCGAAACAGAGATTATCCTGATAATTCCTTCATCATCGTAGTCAAAAACATCTATTGTTACCGATATGATACCTTTTGTTACAAAAGGATATAAATGCGAAACCGATCCCGCATTATCAGATGTTCTGAAACAATATTCGTAAGTTAAAATATTACCCCCTTCTACTTTTACATTATCATCTTTTGAACTTGAAAGACTTAACCTGTATAAATTACCATCATCGCCTTCACCACCTTCAACAACCAATTTAAAAACATAACCCATTTCCGGCTGTAACTCCCCTTCGGTTGGATTGATGGGGCCAAAGTTGAACCACTTATCATCGTAAGCTGCATCTTCGCCAAAAGTTTTTGTGTTTAATAAAATACCACTATTGTAATTACCTTTTGGATCTTTTTCTTTTGAAGCAGGAGTACTATGGGCACCTTTACCGCCATAAACACTGAATTTTGTTTTTGAATTGAATCCATTTCTGTTCTCATCATATTTTCCTCCATTATCGGCATCATAGATCCTGATATAAAAAGGGGTTTTAATATCCTGTGGAATAGAAAAGAAATAGATCTGGATATTATCATCATCTCCCCAAGTCTTATCTGATGATTTGCTAAAAGTTACCAAAAAAGGGATATTCTCATCCGGCGATGGCATTTGTTGGGCAAAGGACGAATTGTTAAATGCCACCAATAACAGTAAAATGCGGAAGAATAGTTTCATGATAAAATTCAATTAATTTAGCTTTAACAAAGAAACGTAAATAACTAAATAAAAAAAATATTTTTTCGTTTTTCTTTGTACCCTGTAGGGGGTATTTAGTCGAATATTAAAGGGCTTATTCGGCCTTGGCGGTTGTGGCAAAAATGCCTTTTTTCTCGAGATTTTCTATATAAATACGTTTGCCCTGATAATAAACTGAAACAAAAGAGTCTGTTTGGCCTGCTTTTACTACTTTTTTATTAAATTCAAAAGCCTCGTTCAGAGTTTTAAACACACCGCCAATTGTCATTCTGGTGCCGCCTTCATCAGCAATTTCGGTTTCAATTTTTCCTAAATTTTTAAGTTTTGGGAACGAATAACTGTTTCTGTACTTAAATATGGCTATTTGAACTTTAAATTCAAGGCCATCAGCCGCAATATTTCCGTATTTTTCGGCATAGAACATGGTTTTTTTCTGAATATTGGTCCTTGGCACAAAAACAAAATTTTCTTCTGCTTCATTTACTGTGACAGCAGTTGTAGTACCCTCATTTACTACCGGATCGGTTTCGGTTGGCGTATAATCAGGGATATCATTGCTTTCCATTTCAGCATATTCGGTAAGATTTGAGGAATTTATAGTCAATTTGCTCTCAGAAACAGTGTCTGTTACTACTTGCGTTTTAACCAAAACCCCTTTGCGTTTTAAATTTTCGATACCAATTCGTTTGCCTTTATAATATACCGAAACAAAGGCGTCTCTTTGTCCGGCCCTCACAATTTTTTTGTTGTGCCTGAATGCCTGGCGCAATGTTTTATATGAACCACCCATGGTCATGCGGGTACTTCCATCTTTTAAGCGCTCGTTACTTACTTTACCTAAACCTCTTAATTTAGGAAAGTGGTAGCTTGTGCGTTTTTTAAATACACCAACCTGTACCTTAAATTCAAGATCTTCTACCTCCACATCGCCAAAATCTTCTAAAAATTCCATGTTGGTTTTTTGAATATCGGTGGTTGGAATAAATCCATATTCATCAAACTCATCTTCGTTCTTAGAATTATTATTTTTTGTTGAAGAAGTACTTGTGTTATTTTCGTTCTTGTTGGTTGAAGTAGTATTTGAAGTGTTATTGCTTGAATTTTTTGTATTGTTAGCTATACTTGTATTATTCTCATTTTTTGTGTTTGATGCAATATTATTCGCGTTAGCTTCTTTTAATTCGGCTATTAACTGATCTTGTTTTAATAATATTTCTTCTTCTTTTTGTTCAACCTTATTTAAAGCAGCGATTTTATCCAAACTATTTGGTAAGAGATTTGCATCTTTTTTTAGTTGATCAGCAATAGCTTTTAAATTACTTATTTCAGTATTCTTAGCTACAAGGTCTTGTGCCAGTGAAGGATCGGTTTTTTTCAATTTAGTAAGTTGTTCTTTTATTGTAGCGTTATTTTTTTGATAATCGAGATTATTGGCTTTTTGAAATAATGTAGAAGCTTCAATTTTTTGAGATTGCGCTTTTGTTTCTAATTTATTTGCTACTGAAATTAAACTGTCTTTTTCAGTGCCTGTTTTTTTAGAAGCATCATTTTTTATATCTGTCGACTTAACATCTTTTTCGCCGGCTTCAGCTAATAAAGTATTTGCATTTACCCTTAATTGATTAGCATTTAAATTTGTAGTATTATTTTTATTGTTTGATGCAATATTATTTGTGTTAGCTTCTTTCAATTCGCTTATTAACTGATCTTGTTTTAATAATACTTCTGCTTCTTTTTGTTCAACCTTATTTAAAGCAGCAATTTTATCCAAACTGTTTGGTAACAGATTTGCATCTTTTTTTAGTTGATCAGCAACAGCTTTTAAATTAGTTATTTCAGTATTCTTAGCTACTAGGTCCTGTGCCAGTGCAGGGTCGGTTTTTTTCAGTTTAGTGAGTTGTTCTTTTATTGTAGCGTTATTGTTCTGATAATCGAGATTATTGGCTTTTTGAAATAATGCGGAGGCTTCAATTTTTTGAGATTGTGCTTTTGCATCCAACTTATTTGCAATGGTAATTAAGCTGTCTTTTTCCGCTCCGGTTTTTGTGGAAGCATCATTTTTTATACTTGTAGATTTAATATCTTTTTCACCGGCCTCAGTAATTAATGTATTTGCTTTTGCCCTTAATTGAATAGCATTTAAATTAGCAGTGTTATTTCGCAAACCGTTTTTAGCTTCTATATTCTTAGCAATTCGAGCACTGTCTGTTTTTGTTTTTACCTTATCAAAATCAACAGGGTTAATGTTTTTCTTCTGGGTGCCGATAATAGAATCATTTTTATATGCAACAACAACTGCATCTTCTATCCCCGCTTTTATCGTTTTATCATAATACTTTTCAATGTCCTTTATTTTTTTCTCGTTACCGTATGTATATTGATACTCATCGCCTACCTTTTTTTCCTCTATACCTGTTATGCCTTTAGCATTTAATAAGGTGGTATCTTTCGCAGTTTTACTTGTGCCTAAATTTACTTTAAAGCTAACATCTTCATCTTCTTTTATATTCATTAACGTATCCATAACCGGCTTAATGAATTTTGTTCCAACAACACCTTTATATGCATTGTCCAACGAATCTGATGTTGATTTTGTATTATTTGTAATTGCGGTATTATTGTTCTTAGCGTTTGTTGCTACATTATCAAATATGCTGTCATTTTTACCAACTTTACCCGCAATCTTCTCATCAACAACTTTTTTTATTTCAGCGGCAGCTAATGCGCCATTAATTCCTTTTTTATTGAACTTCATTTCCTCATCCGCATAATTCATATTCGAGAGTAATGCTGAATCTCCCGGAAATTTTTTGTACGCAAATTTCTCAAGCTCTTTTTCTATCAAGCGTTTCTCAACTGCCAACCAGGTTGCTGAGTCCACACAAACTATTTCCTTGGTTGTACACAATAATTCTTTTTGTTTGGTAACGGAATTAAATGTAGAAACACCTAACAATACTTTATGCCTGCCCTTATCTGCAAAAACCTGGTCGTGCGATCTGCCACGCATTCTTTTACCATCTACTTCAAAATAATAACCGTTAATTTTATTATCAGGTAAATAGGTCCAATCTGTATTGATATTAAATTTTTTATTTTGCAAAACTGTATCAAGACAATTTATTTTTAACTGAACAATTGAATCTACTTTCAGATCAAAAGTTGCCTGACTCATAAAAACTGCTTTTGTAACTGAATCAATAATATTTAAATTAATTAAATAACTTGCCGGACCAGGAAAGCAGTGTCTTACTGTAAGACCTTTTTCTTTTGTGCCGTCTCCAAACGACCATTGGTAATAATAACCTTTTAATGAATCTGAATCCAAAGTACTTTCTTCTGTTAAATTATAACAGTAATCTTCTACAATAGGCTCTTTACAATTCTTAAAAACCGGCCAGGTTTGTTTGAAAAAATAAATATCATCCTGATCTTTTTTTCGGTTGGATGAAAAATAACCACCTTCCTGTAAACTGTCAATGTAAACGCCAAAATCATCAAATTTTGTATTTACCGGGTTGCCTAAGTTTTGGATCAGATAGGTCGAATCAATTGTGGTGCATTTATAAACGTCGAGTTTACCATAGCCTCCGGGCCTATTACTCGAAAAATAAATTTCTTCGTTGTTAATTACGTATGGAAAATATTCGTTCTCGGGTGTATTTAAAAAAGCACAGTTCTTTATATTTACCCATTCATTACTCAATTTCTCTGCATAATAAATATCTGTTTTTCCTTTTCCGCCTGCAAGATTAGAAGAAAAATAAAGTCGGCCCTTATATAACATTGGGTGCGCTGCCGAAAAAGTATCGGCAAGGATCAATTCAATTTTAGGATACAAAAATTGGTTGTCTTTAAACTCACTCGAAAAAATAGCCAACTTATATTTTTTATAATGGCTTTGTGCTGGCACATCGCCCGAATAATACAAGCGCGACGTCTCTGTATCAAAAAAACACGAGCCTTGATTTACTGAATTATTGATCTTGTTGGTTAGAGCGCTTATATCCTTCACAGTAACAGAATCTGAAAGCCGGCCTTTGTATAAATCCAACATTTGATGGTAAGTAGATTTTTCCATATGCGTAACACCTACCTTTCTTTCTTTTGAAGAAGTAAAATAAAAATTATCGCCAATAATAAAAGGGCTAAACTCCGATTCTTTTGTATTAATGTTTAATGACCTCATTTCAATGGTGGCAGAATCAAAAAGAAATTTATTTTGAGAGAACACGCTTACTGTTGCAAGCATATAAAATAAAAAACTCCAAAATCCGGACAGAGGGCTCATTAGAAGAATCTTGGAGATGGTGCGTGTGAAAGTTTACCAAAAAAGTAATTTAACATAACCTCATGCGAGCCGGAATTAAATTTCCTGATCGCTCCAATAGAATAATCATATGCATAGCCAACTTTAAATCTCTTATTGCTATCAAGCACCCAGTCAAAATAAGCAACTATTGCATCGCGATTACGATAGGCCAAACCAACACCAATAATTTCATCAAAATAAGCAGTAGTATTTATATCTATTTGTATTGGCGAGTTTTTGAGTTGGCGAACTAAAACAGAAGGTTTAAGCACTACCTGATCGCTTAATTTTATAATATAACCAGCAATAAAATTTAATTCAACTGATGGATTATTGCCATTTAAATTTAATAATTCCGGAGAAGAAATTCCTATGTACATTTTTTTTGAGTAATAAAAAGCGCCCGCACTCGAAATAAAAGAGTTTACCGTTGGTGTATTTATGTCAAATGTTCCATCGCCTGCGGTTGTTGTTCTAAGTTTTCTATAATCATAAAACATTCTTCTGTAGCCAGGCATGATACCAAACGCGATCTTTCTTTTTCTATCAATTTTTACGCGATACGATATTGCAACTTTAACACTTGATATGTTTGTAAATCCTATATTATCATTGTCATACTGAAAACCAATTGCAAGGTTCTTTGGTTTTATCTCCATGCTTCCTAAGATGCTGGCAGTTTGCGGCGTTCCGGTGGCACCCAACCATTGTTTTCTATAAAACAAGGTCATATCAAGCGCTCTTCTCTGGCCTGCGTAAGCAGGGTTAATTGAAAAAATATTCAACAAATAATTTGATGTCAGCGTTGAATGCTGCCCAAAAAAACTATTTGAGAACATTATCCCAATCAATATGGCATATATTTTTCTCATCGTTTAATTGTTATATATCCGGTTTTTACTAGATCATCTAATTTTAAAACATAGAAGTAAGTGTCTTCCGCCAACGGATTACCGCTTTGGTTCACACCATTCCAGTTGTTATTATAATTTGCATTTTCATAAACTAGATTGCCCCACCTGTTCACAATTTTGATCTCAACATTTATGTATGATCCAATGTAAGGAACCTCAAAATTATCATTCACGCCATCACCATTTGGTGATAGACCATTAGGAAGTTCAATATCAATTAGCGTAACATTAATATCATCTGTAGTTGTACCGCAAACATCTGTAATTGTCCAAACAAAAGTATTTACACCTGGTTTAATTGTATTTACACTAGTGTTAAAACTAGTAGGGTTCATAATGTTACCGGCTCCATTAATTATTGTCCATACACCTGATCCTGTAGAAGGGTTATTTGCGTTTAAATTTATCTGGTTCACAAATATTGTTACGTCATTTCCGGCAAAGGCCGGAGTGGTTGGAGGTAAAACATTAATTACAACAATATCTGTTGAAGCAGGACAAATGCCATTTGTGATCGTCCACATTAACGCATTTGTAGGTGTTGACAAGGCAGTAACTGCCGAAGTATTAAGTGTTGGTGTTGTTACAGAAGAACTTCCTCCAATTACCGACCAGAAACCGGTTCCAACAAGAGGTGTATTACCACTTAACATAGTAGAGGTTGAACAACTTGTTTGATCTGCTCCAGCATTTGCAGTTGTTGGCATAGCATCAATAACGATCCTCACAGTATCACTAGAGGCAGGGCACGAACCGTTAGTTACAGTCCATACAAGAACATTTGTTCCTGTAGTTAAGCCTGTTACAGGGGAGTTATTTAAATTTGGTGAACTTACAGAAGATCCACCTGCAATAACCGTCCATACACCTGTACCTACAGAAGGATTATTTCCATTTAAGTTTACCGATGTGGCAGCACATAAATTCTGATCAGGGCCAGCTAAAGCAGCACTTGGTGATTGGTCAACTGTTATAGAAATTGTTGAAGTAGCAGAAGAGCATACATGACTTATCGTCCAGGCAAATACATTTGTGCCAACTCCTAATGCGGTTATTCCTGTACCGGCTAATGTAGGTGTAGTAATTGTTCCACTACCTGAAACTACCGACCATGAGCCTGCGCCAATTACAGGTGCATTTGCAGCCATAGTTACAGGACTTCCATTACAAACTGTTTGATTTGGACCGGCAAGCGGTAAAGTTGGCATTGGCTCAACTGTTATTTGCACGCTTGCTGTTGATGGTGCGCAAACCCCATTACTTATTGTCCACTCAAAAATATTTATACCAACACTTAAATTTGTAACCGTTGTAACTGCTGTGCCTGGAGATATTATTGTTCCACTACCAGAAACCAATGTCCAGGTACCTGTACCAACGGCCGGTGCATTGCCGCTAATAGTTGTTGAGGGAGTACTAAAACAAAGTGTTTGGCTAGGACTTGCTGAAGCGGTTGTAGGTGCTTGTTGAACTGTGATCGTAACATTTGATGTAGATGATCCACAGTTGCTGAAAATTGTCCAGGCAAAAACGTTATTCCCTATAGCTAAGTTTGAAATAGTTGTTGTTTCTAAATTCACTGAAGTAATTGTTCCGCTTCCTGAAACAACAGACCATGATCCGGTTCCAACCGCTGCATTATTTGCAGCCATAGTTACACCAGTAGTTACACACACCGTTTGATTTGGTCCGGCAGCCGCAATTGTTGATGGTGGATCAACAGTGATCTGGACGCTTGAAGTTGATGGTGCACAAACGCCATTTGTAATTGCCCACTCAAATACATTAACACCAAGGCCTAAAGCAGTAACAGTTGTTATTGCAGAAGTTGGAGAAGTTATTGTTCCTGTACCTGATATCAATGTCCATCCGCCAACTCCTGTAGTTGGAACGTTTCCGTTTATTGTTGCGGTTGGACTACCAATACAAATTGTTTGATCAGCGGCTGCAACTGCGGTAGTTGGAACCTGATCAACAGTTATAGTAACATTTGAAGTTGATGAACCACAACCGCTGAAAATTGTCCAGGCAAAAACATTATTTCCCACACCTAAATTTGTTATAGTTGTAGTTTCTGAATTTATTGATGTAATTGTTCCGCTTCCCGAAACAACAGACCAAGACCCTGTTCCAAGAGCCGCATTGTTCGCTCCCATGGTTGCTACAGGGCTGCCGATACAAATAGTTTGATTTGGTCCGGCCGCAGCAATTGTTGGCAGTGGATCAACTGTAATCTGAACACTTGCAATTGATGCAGCACAAACACCATTTGTTATTGTCCATTCAAATATATTATTTCCTAATGCTAAATTGGTTACGGTTGTTACTGCTGTTCCAGGAGAAGTTAATGTTGCGCTACCAGAAACTAAGGTCCACGTTCCTGTTCCTACAGTCGGAGCATTTCCTATTATAGTTGCAGTTGGACTGCCAATACAAATTGTTTGATTTGCGCTTGCGCTTGCAGTTGTTGGAACCTGGTCAACTGTTATAGAAACAGTAGAGGTTGATGACGAACAGTTATTTGTTATTGTCCATGCAAAAACGTTTACGCCTAATCCTAAATTGGTTATTCCGGTATTTGCTAATGTAGTACTTGTTATTGTTCCGCTACCCGAAACAACAGTCCAAGAACCTGTACCAATAGCAGGAATATTTCCAGCCATAGTAGCAACCGGACTACTTATACAAATTGTTTGATTTGGTCCAGCGGCTGCAATTGTTGGAGCAGGATCAACAGTTATCGTAACACTCGAAACGGATGGTGCGCAGCTACCGTTGGTGATCGTCCATTCAAATACATTAGTTCCTGCACCTAAATTTATGAGTGTTGTTGTTGCTGATGAAGCCGATGTAATGGTACCACTTCCTGACACAAGTGTCCAAATACCAGTTCCAACGGTTGGCACATTGCCTATTACAGTTGTAGAATTAGTAGTAATACAGATAGTTTGGTTTGGGCTTGCAGTAGCTGTAGTAGGAGCTTGATCAACCTGAATACTCATAGTAGATGTGCTTGATCCACAAAAGCCATTAGCAATTGTCCATTGTAATACATTTAATCCAACAGCTAATCCAGTCACATTACTTGTTTCAAGTGTTGGAGTTGCAACACTTCCACTTCCTACAATTACAGACCATGTACCCATTCCTACAAGAGCGGTGTTACCTGCAAGAACAGTAATTGGTGAACTGATGCATAATGTTTGATTCGGTCCAGCGCTTGAAACAGTTGGTATATTATCTACCTGGATGCTCATTGTAGAAGTAGTTACCCCACAAGCACCACTTGTAATGCTCCATTCTAAAATATTTAAACCTAATGCAACGTTAGTGATCGTTGAATTTGCCAATAATGTATTTGTGATTGCTCCGCTTCCGGATACTACCGACCAGGTTCCTATACCAACGGTTGCCGAATTGCCAGCTAAAGTTGTTGAAGGTGAACTAATACATAGTGTTTGGTTTGGTCCGGCAGTGGCAACAGTTGGTACAGGATCAATCTGGATACTCATTGTTGAAGTACTTGACCCACAAACACCATTAACAATTGTCCACTCTAAAACATTTAAACCTAAACCTAAAGCGGTAACATTACTTGTTTCAAGCGTTGGTGTTGTAACACTTCCGCTACCTGCAATAACCGACCAGGTACCCATTCCAACAAGAGCGGTATTACCGGCAAGAACAGTAGTTGGAGAACTAATACATATAGATTGACTTGGACCTGCACTTGAAACAGTTGGCACATTATCAACTTGTATACTTAAACTTGAAGTACTTGAACATGCACCATTCGTAATTGTCCATTCAAGAACATTCATTCCTAAGCCTAAACCAGTAATAGTACTGTTTCCTAAATTAGGCGACGTGATAGTTCCACTACCCAAAATTACCGACCAAGTGCCTATTCCTGTAACTGGAGGATTTCCAGTCAATGCAGTTGTTGGGTTAGCAATACATATTGTTTGGTTAGGCCCAGCAACTGCTGTGGTTGGCACATTATCAACCTGGATACTCATAGTTGAAGAACTTGTACCACAACCGCCACCGTTAATTGTCCATTGTAAAACATTAACTCCAAGACCTAATCCTGTAACCGTGCTGGTTGCCAAAGTAGGTGTTGTAATGGTTCCGGTTCCAGACATCAGCGACCATGTACCTGCTCCACTCGTTGGTGTATTTGCAGCTAAAACAGTCGTCGGGCTAGTGATACATAATGTTTGATTTGGTCCCGCCACCGGTATTGACGGAATATTATCTACATGAAGATTTAATGTTGATGTGAGTGAACAAACGCTATATGTCATCGTCCATGCCAAAATATTATTTCCTAAGCCAATACTTAAAACATTACTTGTATTGGTTGTGGGTGTTACAATATTTGCGCTACCCGAAACTACCGACCAACTTGCTGTACCTAAACTAGGAGTATTTGCCGAGATAGTAGTAGTTGGGCTATTTATACATAAAGTTTGGCTTGCACCAGCATTAGGCACTCCGGGTGATGGAACAACATACATATACACTACAGAAGAGTTAAACGAACATACACCATTAATGATCGTCCATTGTAAAATATTTGTTCCGGTTCCTAGTCCGGTTACAGTTGAATTAGATAAAGTTGGAGTAGTAATACTTCCTGTACCAACCAATACTACCCACGTACCGACCCCAACGGTTGGCGTATTGCCGGCTAAAGTAGTACTCGGAGAGGCCGCACATAATGTCTGATTTGGTCCCGCAGACGCAAAGATCGTATTACCATCTACCTGTATACTCATGGTAGAAATACTCGGCGCGCACACACCATTCGTGATCGTCCACTGCAATACATTTGTTCCTGTTGTAAGTGCTGTTACAGAACTTACAGGAGAAAGTGAGTTGGTTATTGTACCACTACCAGCAATAAGAGACCAGGTACCAATACCTACAGTTGGATTGTTAGCATTTAATGTTGTTGTTGGATTATTGATACAAAGTGTTTGGTTTGGGCCTGCATTTGCTATTGTAGGAACTTGTTGAACTAAAACACTTAGTGTAGAAATAGTTGGAGCGCAACCCACTGTACCTATACTCCATTGTAAAACATTTGTACCAAGACCTAAATTAATTGCAGTTGTTGTTGGAGAGTTTGGTGCTGTTATTGTTCCGCTACCAGATGCTACAGACCAGGTTCCTGTTCCAACTGCAGGATTGTTTCCATTTAAATTTACTGATGGGGAAGTTATACAAACTGTTTGGTTCGAACCTGCGAAAGCCGCACTTGGTAAAGGATCAATTGTGATAATAACACTTGATTGTGACGAATTACAAACTCCGTTCGATATGGTCCATAAGAAAATATTTTGGCCCAAACTTAAATTTGTAGCTGTTGTTGTTCCTAATGTTGGTGTAGTTATTGTTGGAGATCCGAATATAACTGTCCAAGATCCTGTGCCAACTGCAGGAATATTTCCTGCCATAGTTAAACTCGGATTTGCAATACATAAAGTTTGACTTGGTCCGGCAGATGCTGTTGTAGGAACATTATCAACCTGGATACTCATAGTTGCACTTGTAGTGGCGCAAACGCCGTTAGCAATACTCCATTGGAGAACATTTATTCCAAGACCCAAGCCAGTAACCGTTGTACTTGGATTGTTTGGGCTTGTTATACTTCCTGAACCTGAAATTACAGACCAGGTTCCTGCACCGGTTGTTGGTGTATTTCCAGCCAATGTGGTTGTTGGTGAACTAATACAAACTGTTTGGTTTGATCCCGCTGTTGCAACACTTGGTGCAGGATCTACAATTATCGTCATAGTTGCACTGGTTAATGGACAAGCGCCATTATTAGTGATACTCCATTGCAATACATTTGTGCCAAGTCCTACTGCTGTTAAAGTAGTTGTAGGATTATTAGGATTTGAAATTGTTGCTGTGCCGCTAATTACCGACCATGTTCCTACTCCACTTGTTGGTGTATTTCCTGCAAGTGTTGTTGTTGGGTTTTGAATACAAAGTGTTTGATTTGGTCCCGCTAATGCAATACTTGGTGCAGGATCTACAATGATCGTCATTGTTGCACTGGTTAAAGGACACGCTCCGCTATTTGTAATACTCCATTGCAATACATTTGTACCCAAGCCCACAGCCGTTAGTGTTGTTGTTGGGCTATTTACGCTGGTAATATTTGCTGAACCGGAGATCACCGACCAGGTTCCCACTCCGCTTGTTGGAGTATTCCCAGCTAAAGTTGTTGTTGGATTTAAGATACAAAGCGTTTGATTTGGTCCCGCTAATGCAATACTTGGTGCAGGATCTACAATGATCGTCATTGTTGCACTGGTTAAAGGACACGTTCCGTTATTTGTAATACTCCATTGCAATACATTTGTACCCAAGCCCACAGCCGTTAGTGTTGTTGTTGGGCTATTTACGCTGGTAATATTTGCTGAACCGGAGATCACCGACCAGGTTCCCACTCCACTTGTTGGAGTATTCCCAGCTAAAGTTGTGGTTGGATTTAAAATACATAAGGTTTGATTTGGTCCTGCTAAAGCGATGCTTGGCGCCGGGTCTACAATGATAGTCATAGTGGCACTTGTCAACGGGCAAGCTCCACCATTCGTAATACTCCATTGCAGCACATTTGTACCCAAGCCCACGGCCGTTAGAGTAGTTGAGGGATTATTTGGATTAGAGATTGTTGCACTACCACTTATTACGCTCCAGGTTCCTATACCGCTTGTTGGCGTGTTTCCGGCGAGAGTTGTAGTTGGGTTTAAAATACATAAGGTTTGATTTGGTCCGGCTAAAGCAATACTTGGCGCTGGATCCACAACAATAGTTACTGTAGAAACAGTTTGAGGACAAGCCCCATTATTGGTGATACTCCATTGCAATACATTTGTGCCAAGGGCAACTGCTGTTAAAGTAGTTGTAGGATTATT